>NZ_CP086119.1:1630000-3107500 GCF_021028635.1 Streptomyces huasconensis | reverse complement strand
TTCGGAGCGTGGAAAGTTGAGGGAAGCGGTGAGGGTGTCGGGCACGCTGTTGGGTATCTGAGGGTACGGACTTGTTCCCGACCTCAATGCCGACCCCGGTACACTCACTGGTTTTGCTGGTGGGGTGATGGGTGGTTGGTCGTTGTTTGAGAACTGCACAGTGGACGCGAGCATCTGTGGCCAAGTTTTTAAGGGCGCACGGTGGATGCCTTGGCACCAGGAACCGATGAAGGACGTGGGAGGCCACGATAGTCCCCGGGGAGTCGTCAACCAGGCTTTGATCCGGGGGTTTCCGAATGGGGAAACCCGGCAGTCGTCATGGGCTGTCACCCGCTGCTGAACACATAGGCAGTGTGGAGGGAACGCGGGGAAGTGAAACATCTCAGTACCCGCAGGAAGAGAAAACAACCGTGATTCCGGGAGTAGTGGCGAGCGAAACCGGATGAGGCCAAACCGTATACGTGTGAGACCCGGCAGGGGTTGCGTATACGGGGTTGTGGGATCTCTCTTTCACAGTCTGCCGGCTGTGAGACGAGTCAGAAACCGTTGATGTAGGCGAAGGACATGCGAAAGGTCCGGCGTAGAGGGTAAGACCCCCGTAGTCGAAACATCAGCGGCTCGTTTGAGAGACACCCAAGTAGCACGGGGCCCGAGAAATCCCGTGTGAATCTGGCGGGACCACCCGTTAAGCCTAAATATTCCCTGGTGACCGATAGCGGATAGTACCGTGAGGGAATGGTGAAAAGTACCGCGGGAGCGGAGTGAAATAGTACCTGAAACCGTGTGCCTACAAGCCGTGGGAGCGTCGGATGTTGGACTTGTCCAGCATCTCGTGACTGCGTGCCTTTTGAAGAATGAGCCTGCGAGTTTGCGGTGTGTTGCGAGGTTAACCCGTGTGGGGAAGCCGTAGCGAAAGCGAGTCCGAATAGGGCGATATAGTAGCGCGCTCAAGACCCGAAGCGGAGTGATCTAGCCATGGGCAGGTTGAAGCGGCTGTAAGAGGTCGTGGAGGACCGAACCCACCAGGGTTGAAAACCTGGGGGATGACCTGTGGTTAGGGGTGAAAGGCCAATCAAACTCCGTGATAGCTGGTTCTCCCCGAAATGCATTTAGGTGCAGCGTCGTGTGTTTCTTGCCGGAGGTAGAGCACTGGATAGGCGATGGGCCCTACCGGGTTACTGACCTTAGCCAAACTCCGAATGCCGGTAAGTGAGAGCGCGGCAGTGAGACTGTGGGGGATAAGCTCCATGGTCGAGAGGGAAACAGCCCAGAGCATCGACTAAGGCCCCTAAGCGTACGCTAAGTGGGAAAGGATGTGGAGTCGCACAGACAACCAGGAGGTTGGCTTAGAAGCAGCCACCCTTGAAAGAGTGCGTAATAGCTCACTGGTCTAGTGATTCCGCGCCGACAATGTAGCGGGGCTCAAGCGTACCGCCGAAGTCGTGTCATTCACACAATAGGGCCAACGCCTGTGTGGATGGGTAGGGGAGCGTCGTGTGCCGGGTGAAGCTGCGCCGGAAGGCAGTGGTGGACGGTTCACGAGTGAGAATGCAGGCATGAGTAGCGATACATACGTGAGAAACGTGTGCGCCGATTGACTAAGGGTTCCTGGGTCAAGCTGATCTGCCCAGGGTAAGTCGGGACCTAAGGCGAGGCCGACAGGCGTAGTCGATGGATAACCGGTTGATATTCCGGTACCCGCTGTGAAGCGTCAAACATCGAGCCCATTAATGCTAAGGCCGTGAAGCCGTTCCGGACCCTTCGGGGAAAGGAAAGTGGTGGAGCCGCTGACCCAAGGTGGTAGTAGGTGAGTGATGGGGTGACGCAGGAAGGTAGTCCAGCCCGGGCGGTGGTTGTCCCGGGGTAAGGGTGTAGGCCGTGCGGTAGGTAAATCCGTCGCACATAAGGCTGAGACCTGATGCCGAGCCGATTGTGGTGAAGTGGATGATCCTATGCTGTCGAGAAAAGCCTCTAGCGAGTTTCATGGCGGCCCGTACCCTAAACCGACTCAGGTGGTCAGGTAGAGAATACCGAGGCGTTCGGGTGAACTATGGTTAAGGAACTCGGCAAAATGCCCCCGTAACTTCGGGAGAAGGGGGGCCATCACCGGTGATGAGTCTTGCACTCTGAGCTGGGGGTGGCCGCAGAGACCAGCGAGAAGCGACTGTTTACTAAAAACACAGGTCCGTGCGAAGCCGTAAGGCGATGTATACGGACTGACGCCTGCCCGGTGCTGGAACGTTAAGGGGACCGGTTAGTGCACTTTCGGGTGTGCGAAGCTGAGAACTTAAGCGCCAGTAAACGGCGGTGGTAACTATAACCATCCTAAGGTAGCGAAATTCCTTGTCGGGTAAGTTCCGACCTGCACGAATGGCGTAACGACTTCTCGACTGTCTCAACCATAGGCCCGGTGAAATTGCACTACGAGTAAAGATGCTCGTTTCGCGCAGAAGGACGGAAAGACCCCGGGACCTTTACTACAGTTTGATATTGGTGTTCGGTTCGGCTTGTGTAGGATAGGTGGGAGACTGTGAAGCATGCACGCCAGTGTGTGTGGAGTCGCCGTTGAAATACCACTCTGGTCGTGCTGGATGTCTAACCTCGGTCCGTGATCCGGATCAGGGACAGTGTCTGATGGGTAGTTTAACTGGGGCGGTTGCCTCCCAAAGAGTAACGGAGGCGCCCAAAGGTTCCCTCAGCCTGGTTGGTAATCAGGTGTTGAGTGTAAGTGCACAAGGGAGCTTGACTGTGAGACCGACGGGTCGAGCAGGGACGAAAGTCGGGACTAGTGATCCGGCGGTGGCTTGTGGAAGCGCCGTCGCTCAACGGATAAAAGGTACCCCGGGGATAACAGGCTGATCTTCCCCAAGAGTCCATATCGACGGGATGGTTTGGCACCTCGATGTCGGCTCGTCGCATCCTGGGGCTGGAGTCGGTCCCAAGGGTTGGGCTGTTCGCCCATTAAAGCGGTACGCGAGCTGGGTTTAGAACGTCGTGAGACAGTTCGGTCCCTATCCTCTGTGCGCGTAGGAATATTGAGAAGGGCTGTCCCTAGTACGAGAGGACCGGGACGGACGAACCTCTGGTGTGCCAGTTGTCCTGCCAAGGGCATGGCTGGTTGGCTACGTTCGGAAAGGATAACCGCTGAAAGCATCTAAGCGGGAAGCCTGCTTCGAGATGAGTATTCCCACCCCCTTTGAGGGGTTAAGGCTCCCAGTAGACGACTGGGTTGATAGGCCAGATCTGGAAGCCCGGTAACGGGTGGAGGTGACTGGTACTAATAGGCCGAGGGCTTGTCCTCAGTTGCTCGCGTCCACTGTGTTGGTTCTGAAACCACGAACAACCCCATGCAAGGTCACGCATGGTGCGGTTGACAGTTTCATAGTGTTTCGGTGGTCATAGCGTGAGGGAAACGCCCGGTTACATTCCGAACCCGGAAGCTAAGCCTCACAGCGCCGATGGTACTGCAGGGGGGACCCTGTGGGAGAGTAGGACGCCGCCGAACTAATCTTGATAAAAAGCCTCAGTCCCCGGACATTGTCCGGGGACTGAGGCTTTTTTGCGTTTGTCGTTCGTGGCGCGATGCCTCTCCTTCAAAGACGGCCAGCCGCTTTGAGGGAGAGATAGGCGTCGGCCAGGGCGGGCGCCAGATCGTCGGGGGGAGCGTCCACGACGGTTACCCCGCGGCGGATGAGTTGCTCAGCCGTGTGGCGGCGTTCCGACTGGGACTGTGCGGCCGCTGCCGCGTCGTATACCGCTTCCACCGTTCCGCGGCTCGTCGCCATTTCCTCGATGTGCGGGTCGGCCACCGATGCGACCAGAACCTTATGACGCTTGGTGAGCCGGGAAAGTACGGGAAGTAGGCCTTCTTCGACCGGAGCCTTGTCGAGGCTGGTGAGCAGGACGATCAGGGAGCTGCGCGGCGCTGTCCGCAGGACTGTGGACGTCAGGCCCCGGGCGTCCGTCTCGATGAGTTCGGGCTCCAGGTTCGCCAGGGCGTTGACCAAGGAGGGCAGGACGTCGCCTGCTGATCGGCCTTGGACCAAGGCCCGTACTCGACGGTCGTACGCGAGGAGGTCCACGCGGTCTCCGGCGCGGGCGGCCAGGGCGGTGAGGAGCAGGGCGGCGTCCATGGCGGCGTCGAGGCGGGGGGCGTCACCGACGCGGCCGGCCGAGGTGCGGCCGGTGTCGAGTACCAGGAGGATGCGTCGGTCGCGTTCCGGGCGCCAGGTGCGGATCGCGACGGTGGACCGACGGGCGGTGGCCCGCCAGTCGATGGAGCGGGTGTCGTCCCCGGGGACGTAATCCCGGAGGCTGTCGAACTCGGTGCCCTGGCCGCGCGTCAGGACGCTGGTGCGGCCGTCGAGTTCGCGCAGGCGGGCCAGTTTCGAGGGGAGATGCTTTCGGCTGGTGAAGGGCGGCACGACTCGTACGGTCCAGGGGACGTTGTGGGCACCCTGGCGGGCGAAGAGGCGCAGCGGGCCGTACGAGCGAATGGTCACGCGGTCAGCATGGTGGTCGCCGCGCCGGGTGGGGCGCAGGCGGGTCGTGATGCGGCGGCGTTCGCCGGGCGGGACCGTCAGGTGGTGGCGGGAGGCGGCCGTCTCGGTGCCCGGCTGCCGGCTGCTGGGCGGCCAGGCGTCGCGGAGGTCGGCGCGCAGCGGGCGGCCGGAGGGGTTCGCGACGGTGATGTCGACATCGGCGGCTTCACCGAGGCGTACGGAGGTCTCGCCTGAGCGGGTCAGGGTGAGGCGGCGTACGGGCGCGGCCAGGGCGAAGTCGCAGGCGCAGGCGAGGGCCAGGGCTGTATTGACGGTGAGGATGCCGGTCCAGCTGGGGTCCCAGAGGCCTACGGGGAGGGTGCCGAGGGCTGCCAGGAGGGCGGCGCGTCCGGTGAGAGCCATCAGCGGGGGACCGGGACGTGGGCGAGGATCGCGTTGATCACGGCGTCCGCGGTCACGCCTTCCATTTCGGCCTCCGGGCGCAGTTGGACGCGGTGGCGGAGGGTGGGGAGGGCCAAGGCCTTGACGTCGTCGGGGATGACGTAGTCGCGGCCGGTGAGCCAGGCCCAGGCGCGTGCGGTGGAGAGCAGCGCGGTGGCGCCCCGGGGGGAGACGCCCAGGGTGAGGGAGGGCGAATCGCGGGTCGTGCGGCACACGTCGACGACGTAGGCGGTGATCTCGGGGGAGATGGAGGTCTTGGCGACGGCGGCGCGGGCGGCTTCGAGATCGGCGGGGCCCGCTACGGGGCGTACGCCGGCGGCGCGCAGGTCGCGTGGGTTGAAGCCCTCGGCGTGGCGGGTGAGGACGTCGATCTCGTCCTGGCGAGAGGGGAGAGGGACCGTCAGTTTGAGCAGGAAACGGTCCAGTTGGGCTTCGGGGAGGGGGTACGTGCCCTCGTACTCGACGGGGTTCTGGGTGGCCGCCACGAGGAAGGGCTCGGGGAGTGGGCGCGGGGTGCCGTCGACCGTGACCTGGCGTTCTTCCATCGCTTCGAGGAGGGAGGACTGGGTCTTGGGCGGGGTGCGGTTGATCTCGTCGGCGAGGAGGAGGTTCGTGAAGACAGGGCCGGGCTGGAAGGAGAACTCCGTGGTGCGGGCGTCGTAGACGAGGGAGCCCGTGACGTCGCTCGGCATGAGGTCGGGGGTGAACTGGACGCGTTTGGTGTCGAGTTCGAGGCTTGCGGCGAGGGCTCGGACGAGCAGTGTTTTGGCCACGCCGGGGACGCCTTCCAGCAGGACGTGGCCGCGGCAGAGGAGGGCGACGACGAGGCCGGTGACGGCGGGGTCCTGGCCGACCACGGCCTTGGAGATCTCGGCGCGCAGGGCTTCGAGGGAAGCGCGTGCGTCGCGGGGGGACTGGTCGGACCCCTTGTCTCCGTTGGGCCCGGTGTCTCCGGTGGGCCCGTTGTCAGTGGTCGGGTCCATCATGGGTGGCGTACCTCACTTTCGAGGGCGTCGAGTTGATCGGCCAGGGCGATGAGCGCTGCGTCGTTGCCCGGGGGCGGGCCGTAGAGGAGGGGGTGGAGGTCTTGGGCGGGGGTGCTGAGGCGCGTGGAGAGTGCGGGGAGCAGGGTCTCGGGAGCGTGGGCCTGGGCCGGGGGCACGCCGAGGAGGGTGGCGAGGCGGGAGCGGGTGGCGGTGCGCAGGGCGGACGCGGCGCGGTCGCGGGCGTTGGCCCTGCGATAGAGGCGGGCGCGGCCTTCGACCGTCTCTGAGGCGCGGATGACCACGGGGAGGCGTTCGGTGACGAGGGGGCCGAGACGGCGGGCGCGCCAGAGCGCGGCGAGCACGGCGGCGACGGTGAGTTGGAGCGCGCCCCAGCGCCAGCCGGAAGGGATCAGGTCGAAGAAGCCGCGGCGTTCGGAGTCGGTCGCTGCCCGGTCGTCGGAGAGCGAGGGGAGGTACCAGACCAAGCGGGGCCGTGAGCCGAGGAGTTGCAGGGCGAGTGAGGCGTTGCCCTGCTCGTCGAGACGGTCGTTGTAAAGGATGTCGGGGGCGCCGAGGACGAGGCTGTCGCCTTTTCCACGGGGGGCGGGGAGATGCAGAAGGCTGGGCAGGCCGTCGCTGAGGTAACAGGCCTCGGCGTGCGGAGCGAGGGTGTCGTAGCGGATGCCGCCCATGTCGGCGGTGCCGGCTCGGCGGGCGGCCGGGAGGGAGCAGGACGGGGAGAGCGCCGAGTCCGCGCTGGGGGTGGCGTCCGCGGTCACCCCTGGGGCGAGGTCGCCGACCGACGGGGTGCCGGGGGCGACGAGGACGGTGCGGCCTCCGGCGTCCTTGGTGGCGGCGCGGAGGTGGGAGCGCTGGCTGTCGGTCAGCAGGTCGGGGTTGGCCACCAGGAGCGTGGTGTGGGCGCCGGCCGCGGAGGCGGCCTGTTCGGTGGTGGTGACCACGCGGGTGGACACCCCTCGGTCGGCGAGGAGTTCGGCCACGGCCCGGCTGCCCTGGGGGTCGGCCGAGCGGGGGTCCAGGCGGCCGTGCTGGGCGCCGGTGCGGAGCGCGGCGATGGTGACGGCCGCCGCGAGCAGGACGACCACGGCGAGGGCGATGCCCCGGGACCGGGTCCAGAGCCGGCGGGGTGTGGGCGAGAGGGAGGTCGGAGCGGGCGGGGTGCCGGGCCGGTGGGTGGCGGAGGGCGAAGTGGGCTGAGGCGCCTGGCCCGTGCGGGGGGAGCCGGTCACGTAGCGGCTCCCTGGTTGTTGCTGCTGGGGGTGGTGTGGGCGGTGTTGGTCAGCAGCGGCTTGGTGCGGTCCAGGTCGTGGTCGAGTTCGGCCAGGCGGAGGTATGCGGACTCGTCGGCGGTGCGGCCGCCGTATGTGACGTCGTCGAACTCGTGGGCGGCGGCGCGGAGTCGACCACTGTGGGCGGGGAGGGTCCGGCCCGCCTCTGCCGCGGCTTCGTCGGCGGTGCGGCCGGGGTGGGGGGCGAGGAGCGCGCGTTCCTCCAGGGCGCGGACGATGGCACGCATGCGTTCCTGGACGGCCTGGTTCCAGTGGGCCCGGGCGGCGTGGGCCTCGGAGGCGGCGCGGTGTTCGGCGGCGCTGCGGGGGCGGTCGTCGAAGAGGGCCGGAGCGGACGTGGGGATGCGCTGCGGGGTGCCCAGACGCCACCAGAGGGCGACGCCCAGGAGCACCACGGCCACGATGATGACAAGGAGCCCGAATCCGCCGCCGGGGGTGGCTCCCGCGGCGGCGGAGAACACGTCGTCGACCCAGTCCCAGAAGGTGTTCAGGGCGCGCTGGAGGAGGCTCGGGTCGTGCTCGTGGTACATCGGCTTGGACAGTTCGCGTTCGGCCGCCTCGCGCGCGGGGTCGCGCGAGATCGTCACCGGTGGGTCGTCGCCGGTGCGCGGCAGGAGCGGCGCCGCCGCGAACCTCATGAGCACTGCCCCCGCCGCGGTCACCGCATCAGCTCCCCGGCGTGCTGGACGGGTCGGGCCCCTGCCCGGGGGTGCCGGCGGCGCGGGTGAGTATGAGGTCGAGGGCCTCGCGCCGAATCCGCTGGTCGATGTAGAGGAGCACGGTGACCCCGGCCGTGATGGGGAACGTCAGCATGGAGCCGATCACGGAGCCGACGCCGCTGATGATCAGAAACGTCCAGCCGAGGTCGCCGGCGCCGTTGAGGAAGCCGTTGACCCCTTCGCCGCTGAGCGCGCCGGCGAGGAAGGTGAACGGGATGACGATGATCGACGCCACAACGTTCGCGATGATCGCGGCGAGCAGCTGGATGCCGAAGACGCGCCACCAGGAGCCGTTGACCAGCTTCGCGGAGCGGGCCAGGGACTTCTTGACGCCCTGCTTCTCCAGCATGAGCGCGGGAGAGGCGAGCGAGAAGCGGATCATGATCCAGATGGCGGCGACGCCCGCGGCGAGGCCGCCGAGCACGGTGAGGCTCGCGCCGGCCTCGGACGCCCCCGCCACCGCCACCAGTACGCCCGGCAGGATGCCGACGCCGATGACCGCGGCGCCGATGAGCGGGATGAGCAAGGTCAGGCCGAACAGCTTCGCCAAGCGGGGGCGGGAGTCCCGCCAGGCCTCGCTGATGGTCACCGGCTTGCCCAGCACGGCGCGGCTGGTGACCATCGTGAGCAGAGCGGTGGCGACGATCGTGCCGAGCAGGGTGATCACGAGGACCACTCCGGAGTTCAGCAGGGTGTCGCCCATGGCGCGGGTCAGCTCACCGACGGTCGCGCTCGGGTCGTTGAGGGCATCGGTGTCCACGGACTCGTTCAGGACGAGTCCTTGCAGGAGGACGATGACGATCTCGGTCAGCACGGCCACGGTCAGGGAGATGCCGAGGACCGTGCGCCAGTGGGCGCGCATCGTCGACACGGCGCCGTCGAGGATCTCGCCGACGCCGAGTGGGCGCAGCGGGATGACGCCGGGCTTGGCGGCGGGAGGCGGGCCCTGCCACGCGCCCCAGCCGCGGTAGCCGCCGGGGCCGCCCGGGCCGGGGGCTCCGGGACCGCCGGGGCCGGCAGGCGGGCCGCCCCAGCCACCGCCCTGACCGGGCGGAGGCGGTGGGGGCGGCGGGGTCTGGCCGGGGCCCGCCGTGCCGGGCGGGGACCACTGGGCGGGCGGCGGCTGCTCCTTGGACCACTTGGACGAGCCGCCCTGTTGGCCGGCGTCCGCGGGCTCGGAGGCGTCCGGCTTGCCGGAGTCCTGTCCGTCGGAGGGGGCAGATCCGGGCGAAGCCCAGCCCGGAGTGTCGTTCATCGTCGCTCCTTCACGGTGCCCGTCCGCGGGTGCGGCGGCAGGTTGCCAGCCATCGTGCCACGGGGTACCGGCCGGGTGACCGGGTGCGGTAGCGGCAGGACACCTTCAATTGTCCGCCGGGTACGGGGCAGACTGGGCGGATGGCTGATCAGTACGCGCAATCCAGCGAGGACATACGGCCGACCGGGGTCCCGGCGATCCCCGCCATCCGTTGGGACGAGCCACCCGAAGGCCCCGTCCTGGTCGTCCTCGACCAGACCAGGCTGCCGGGCGAGGAGATCGAGCTGGTGTGCACCGACGCACAGGCTCTGGTGGAGGCCATCCGCACGCTCGCGGTGCGCGGGGCGCCGCTTCTGGGCATCGCGGGGGCGTACGGGGTCGCGCTGGCCGCGGCCCGGGGTTTCGACGTGGACGAGGCGGCGGACGCGTTGGCGGGGGCGCGGCCCACCGCGGTCAACCTCGCGTACGGCGCGCGTCGGGCCCAGGCGGCGTACCGCACCGCGGTGTCGGGCGGCGCGGGCGACGAGCGGGCGGCCGGGGCCGCGCTCGAGGCGGCGCGGGCGCTGCACGCCGAGGATGCCAGGGCCAGCGCCACGATGGCGGCGCACGGTCTGGCGCTGCTCGACGAGCTGCTGCCCGGCGGCGGGCACCGGATTCTGACGCACTGCAACACCGGGGCGCTGGTCTCGGGAGGGGAGGGCACGGCGTTCGCGGTGGCGCTCAAGGCGCACCGGGCGGGCCGTCTGCGCAGGCTGTGGGTGGACGAGACGCGGCCCCTGCTGCAGGGCGCGAGGCTCACCGCGTACGAGGCGGCGCGGAACGGCATGGCGTACACGCTGCTCACGGACAACGCGGCGGGGTCGCTGTTCGCGGCCGGGGAGGTCGATGCCGTGCTGATCGGCGCCGACCGGGTCGCGGCCGACGGATCGGTGGCGAACAAGGTGGGGAGTTATCCGCTCGCGGTGCTCGCGCGGTATCACCACGTGCCGTTCATCGTGGTGGCGCCGGTGACGACCGTCGACCCGGACACCCCGGACGGGGCGTCCATCGAGGTGGAGCAGCGGTCCAGTCATGAGGTGACGGAGCTCACCGCGCTGCCCCAGGGGCCGGGGTTCGGGATCGAGGCGGGGGGCGGCATCCCGGTGGCGCCCCTGGGGACGCAGGCGTACAACCCGGCGTTCGATGTGACGCCGCCGGAATTGGTGACGGCGATCGTCACGGAGGAGGGGGTGCTGTCGCCGGTGACGGCTGAGGGGATAGCCGGGTTGTGGGGCGGGTCCCGGGATGGCCGGGTGCGCATGGAGTGAGGCCCGGTGGGGGGTGTTAGGGCGGCGCTGAGGCTGGTGGGGCGGTGCTGAGCCGTCGGCCGGGGTTGCCGTCGCGGCTCGGGGCCGGGACGCGGGAGGGCGTACGTGCGGCCTCCCGGTTCCGGCTCCACGCGCCGGTTCCGGCTCCGCCCTCCAAGCGCCGGTTCGAGTTCCGAGCTCCGGTCCCGGCTCCGGCTCTGGTGTGGGGCCTGTGCGGGCGGCCTGTACGGTGCAGCCGACGGATGGGGGCCTGCTGGGGACTGGGGCTGGGGCTTGGGCCGGGACTGGGACGCCGGTTCCTGCCGGTCGTCCCGGGGCTGACATCTCGGGCTGACGTCCCGGGCTGACGTGTCACGGGTGGTACCGCCCGGCGTCCGTTACCGCTGTGGTCGGCCAGGGGCCGACAGGGGATCACCGCAGACAGTAGTGGCTTGATACGACTATCGTCACAGGTCAGTGAACTGCCTCACCAGCAGCCCGGTCACTGTTACGAGAATGGGATGATGTCAGGCATGAAGGGACGAGTCCTTGTCGTCGACGACGACACCGCACTGGCCGAGATGCTCGGGATTGTGCTGCGTGGTGAAGGTTTTGAGCCGTCGTTCGTAGCTGATGGCGACAAGGCGCTGGCCGCTTTCCGGGAGGCCAAGCCGGATCTTGTGCTGCTCGACTTGATGCTGCCGGGTCGCGACGGCATCGAGGTGTGCCGCCTGATCCGGGCGGAGTCCGGGGTGCCGATCGTCATGCTCACCGCCAAGAGCGACACCGTGGACGTGGTGGTCGGTCTGGAGTCGGGAGCCGATGACTACATCGTCAAGCCGTTCAAGCCGAAGGAGCTGGTGGCCCGCATCCGGGCGCGGCTGCGGAGGTCGGAGGAGCCCGCCCCGGAGCAGCTGGCCATAGGTGACCTGGTCATCGATGTGGCGGGGCACTCCGTGAAGCGGGACGGGCAGTCGATCGCGCTGACGCCGCTGGAGTTCGATCTGCTGGTGGCGCTGGCGCGCAAGCCGTGGCAGGTGTTCACGCGTGAGGTGCTCCTCGAGCAGGTCTGGGGCTACCGGCACGCGGCGGACACCCGTCTGGTGAACGTGCACGTCCAGCGGCTGCGGTCCAAGGTCGAGCGGGACCCGGAGCGGCCGGAGATCGTGGTGACCGTCCGGGGTGTCGGTTACAAGGCCGGACCGAGCTGACGTGTCCCGGGACAGTTCCTCCACGGCGTCCGGGAATTCGGGGGCTCGCTCGGGGCGGACTGGACCGGCGCGGCGCGCGTCCCGGTTCGGGCGGCTCGTCGATGGCGGGCTGCTGTTGCAGGGCGGGGTGCAGGGCAGCCCTGTGCTGCGTCTCTTCGTACGCTGGGTGCGTCGGCCGTTGCTGCCCGCCGTGCGGCTGTGGCGGCGCAACATCCAGCTGAAGGTCGTCGTCACGACCTTGCTGATGTCGCTCGGCGTGGTGCTCATGCTGGGATTCGCCGTCTTGAGTTCGGTGAACAACGGCCTGCTCAAGGCCAAGGTCAAGGCGTCGCAGAGCCAGGCCGACGGAGGTTTCCGGGCCGCCCAGGACAGTGTCAACGCCGCCCGGCAGAGCACGGAGCAGGGGCAGGGCCAGGGGCAGGACGGCGGCGCGCTCGACGGGCGGAACGCCGCTGTATGGATGTCGGACCTCGTCGAGCAGCTGTCCAGCGGCGGTCAGAACGCGTTCGCCGTGGTGACGCTGACGTCCACGAGCGACGCGGGGAGTGTGCGCGGATCGCGGGCCTCGGGCGGCGTGGAGCCCATCCTGAGCGTGCCGGAGGAACTGCGCGGCCGGGTCGACAAGGGCACCGAGGTCCTCCAGGCCAATACGCGCATCGTCTACGACGACGGGCGTGAGCCGCAGCCGGGCCTGGTGATCGGCAAGCGGCTCAACGACCTCAACGGCGATCCGTACCAGCTCTACTACCTCTTCCCGCTGACGCAGGAGGAGGAGTCGCTCAATCTCGTCAGGACCACCCTCGCGACCGCCGGGCTCTTCGTGGTGGTGCTCCTCGGCGCCATCGCCTGGCTGGTGGTGCGCCAGGTGGTCACGCCCGTACGCATGGCGGCGGGCATCGCGGAGCGGCTGTCCGCCGGGCGCCTTCAGGAACGTATGAAGGTGACCGGGGAGGACGACATTGCGCGCCTCGGTGAGGCCTTCAACAAGATGGCGCAGAACCTTCAGCTGAAGATCCAGCAGCTGGAGGAGTTGTCGCGGATGCAGCGGCGGTTTGTCTCCGACGTGTCGCATGAGTTGCGTACGCCGCTCACGACGGTGCGGATGGCGGCCGATGTCATTCATGAGGCGCGGGTGGACTTCGATCCGGTGACCGCGCGGTCGGCGGAGTTGCTCGCCGATCAGCTGGACCGGTTCGAGTCGCTGCTCGCGGATCTGCTGGAGATCAGCCGGTTCGACGCGGGTGCGGCGGCGCTGGAGGCGGAGGCGATAGACCTGCGCGAGGTCGTGCGCAGGGTCGTCGGCGGCGCGGAGATGCTCGCCGAGCGCAAGGGAACGCACATACGGGTCGTCGGGGACCAGCAGCCCGTGGTCGCCGAGGCCGACGCCCGCCGGGTGGAGCGGGTGCTGCGCAACCTCGTGGTCAACGCCGTGGAGCACGGCGAGGGCAAGGACGTGGTGGTGCGGCTCGCCGCCGCGGGTGGCGCGGTGGCCGTCGCGGTGCGGGACTACGGAGTGGGGCTCAAGCCTGGCGAGGCGACCCGCGTGTTCAGCCGCTTCTGGCGGGCGGACCCGGCACGCGCGCGTACCACCGGTGGCACGGGGCTCGGCCTGTCCATCGCCCTGGAGGACGCGCGGCTGCACGGCGGCTGGCTCCAGGCGTGGGGTGAGCCGGGGGGCGGTTCGCAGTTCAGGCTTACGTTGCCGAGGACGGCGGACGAGCCGCTTCGGGGATCGCCGATCCCGCTGGAGCCCGAGGACTCCCGGCGCCACCGCGGGCTGAACGACGCGGGGCTGCCGGTCGACGGCGGGAACAAGCTTGCGACGGTGCCCGCGCAGGGCTCCGCGGCGACCGAGAGGGTGTCGTCGCCGCCCGTGCCGGCGAAGGGGCCCATAGCGCCGAGGCTGGCGCAGGCCGGGGCCGTGGACCCGACGGCGTTGCCGGGCAGCGGGGCGCGGGTCGTGTCGCGTCGGCCGGTGGACGACGAGCCGGAGAGCGATCTGGCGGGCGGCGAGCCCCAGGGTGACGTGGCGGGTGGCGAGGAGCTGCGTGGGGACCACGGGGCCGGGGCCGGGCAGCCGGGCCCGGGGCCGGCTGCGCACCCGAGGACCGGGCCACCGCAGCCGCGGTCACAACCCCAGTCACAGCCGGAGTCGCAGCCGTTGGGAGACAGCCGCGCGCAGGCGCGAACGCAGGCGGAGTCGGTGACGGGACCGGCGGCTGAGTCGGAAGCCGGTTCGGCGAGGGAAGGGGAGAGCACTCGTGGGCGCTGACCTGGAAGGGCGCGGCCGTGCGACGCGTCGCGGGCGCCCGCTGCGTACCGGACTGCTGCTGGGCGGGTGCGGGGCGCTCCTGGCGGGCTGTGCCTCGATGCCCGACAGCGGGAACCTGGAGTCCGTCGACGCCTCACAGCGGCCGGACTCGCAGTCGCAGGTCCGGGTCTACGCGCTGCCGCCGCGCGAGGGAGCGCGGCCCGTGGAGATCGTGCAGGGCTTTCTTGAGGCGCTGACCAGTGACGATCCGCAGTTCACGATGGCCCGCAAGTATCTGACCAAGAGCGCGTCGAAGGTCTGGGACCCGGAAGGCTCCACGACCGTCCTGGCGGACGGCCCGAACACGGACGCGGGCAACGCGGGCAACGAGGCCGACGGCAGCCGCCGCTTCTCCCTGACGGGCCAGCAGGTCGCCAAGGTGGACGAGCAGCACGCGTACCGGCCCGAAGAGGCGGCCTACAGCCAGTCCGTGCACCTGAGCCTGGTGGGCGGCCCCGGCCGCAAGGAGTGGCGCATCGACAGGCCGCCGCCGGGAGTGGTACTCGGTGAGTCGGACTTCCAGCGCATCTACCGGTCCGTCAACAAGTATTACTACGCCGGTCCTTCGGGTGCGGGCGCGGGTGGAGCGGCGGGGCTCGTCGCCGACCCCATCTACATCCGCCAGCGGATAGACCCGCTGACACAGACGGTGAAGGCGCTGCTTGACGGGCCCACCAACTGGCTCGACCAGGTGGTCGATTCGAGGTTCGACAGCGGCACGCGGCTCAAGGACCCCGGCAAGTCGCTGACGCCGGATGACCAGAACCGGCTGACCGTGCAGCTCAACAGCCGGGCCGATGGCGCAAGTCAGACGCGGTGCCGGGAGATGGCGGCGCAACTGCTCTTCACGTTGCAGGATCTGACGCCTTCGGGGGTCGAACAGGTGACGTTGCAGCGTTCCAACGGCTCGATGCTGTGCGTGTTGAGTCAGAGCCACGCCGAGAGCGTCGCGGTGCATCGCAACGCGGAGCGGCCCGGTTACCAGTACTTCATCGACGACAAGCACCGGCTGGTGCGGATGCCGGCCAACGCCGGGAGCACGGCCGCCCCGGAGCCGGTGAACGGCAGCTTCGGCACCGGGGACCAGCCGCTGCGCTCGGCGGCGGTCTCTCGCGACGAGAAGCGTGCGGCCGGGGTGTCGCTCGACGGGAAGTCGCTGTACACGGGGTCGCTGTTCGGGGAGGACACGCTCGGAAAGGCGCAGGTGCGCAGCAAGGCGAAGGCGGAGGACGACCGCCTGTCCACGCCCAGTTGGGACGGGCGGGGCGACCTGTGGGTGGCCGACCGGGACCCCAAGCGGCCGCGGTTGCTCTGGCTCGACCGGGGCGAGGGCGAACCGGTCGAGGTCGAGGTGCCCGGCCTCGACGGGCGCATCGAGGCGGTGCGGGTGTCGGCCGACGGCGTCCGTATCGCGCTGCTGGTGGAGAAGGACGACAAGACGTCCCTGTGGATCGGCCGGGTCGAGCGGGATGAGCGGGGTGAACAGGGCGAGCGGGGCGAGCAGGGCGACGCGGCACAGCCCCGGGTCTCGGTGCTCGACCCGATCCAGGCGGCTCCCCGGATGGAGGAGGTCACCGCCATGTCGTGGGCGGGCGGCAGCCGCCTCGTGGTGGTGGGACGCGAGTCCGGTGGAGTGCAGCAGATGCGGTACGTGCGGTGCGACGGTTCGGTGCTCTCGGGTACCACGCTGCCGGGGCTGACGGGCGTCAAGGAGATCGCGGCGTCCGAGAGCGAGCAGCAGCCGCTGGTGGCGCACTCCGACGACGGGATCGTGCGGCTGCCGACGGGCTCGCAGTGGCAGACGGTGGTGAAGGAAGGGTCCTCCCCGGTCTACCCGGGGTGAGGCAACGCCTCGGCCTCGGTGACCTGGGCAGATGGGGCTGATCGGAAGCCCGGGTCGGCTGGCCACAGGGTTTTCCACAGGGGGTTTTCCACAGGGGTGGCCGGGCTGACCGCGCCTTGGGACAGTTGAGGCATGCGGGGATGGTGGCGGGACCTCACCGACCTGGTGCTGCCGGCCGAGTGCGAGGGCTGCGGGCGGCCCCGGGCGCTGCTCTGCGCCGCGTGCCGAGCCGCCCTGTGCGGGAGCGCGCCGTGCCGGGTGCGGCCGGTGCCTGAGCCGCCGGGGCTGCCGGTGGTGCACGCGGCGGCGCCGTATGCGGACTCCGTACGGGCCGTACTGCTCGCGCACAAGGAGCGGGGCGCCCTGGGGCTCGCCGGGCCTCTGGGGACAGCGCTGGCCGAAGCCGTGCGGGCCGGGGCGCGGGGCGGAGCGCACGGACCACCACGAGAACCACCAGGCCCACGGGAACCACCGGAATCACCGCATCGGAGTGATACGGCCGCTCGATCGTGGGTAGACGGCACACACGGCGGATCACAGGGCCGCACGGCGCCGTTGGCGCTCGTCCCCATTCCGTCGTCGCGTGCCTCGGTGCGGGCGCGTGGTCAGGACCCGGCGCGGCGGATCGCGCTCGCCGCTGCGGGTGAGCTGCGGCGAGCGGGGATACCGGCGCGGGTGCTCGCGGTGCTGCGTCAGCGTCGCGCGGTGGCCGATCAGGCGGGGCTCGACTCCCGGCAGCGGCAGGCCAACCTGGCAGGCGCCCTGGAGGTGACCGCCGGGGGCGGCCGGCTGCTCCTGGCAGCGGGCGCGGGGCGGATCGTGGTCGTGGACGACCTCATGACCACCGGCGCCTCACTGGCGGAGGCCGTGCGCGCGGTACATGACGCATACAGGGACGCGATACATGATGTGCACAAGGAAAAGAACACCCGAGTGGAGGCCGTGCGGGACCGGGGTACGGATACCGTGCGAAGGCCGTTCATGAGCGGCCAGAACACGATCACCGCAGCCGTAGTCGCCGCCCCACCGGATTCTTTCGGAATAAACCGGAACTGATGGAGAAGGTGCTTCGTTGCAGGTGATGAGAGGGCGGATACACCTGAATGGAGGTACGCCGCAGTAAAGGGTGACGACATCCGCCCGGGCGAGATATGTTCGGTTGTGAGGAATGGCGAACGCCGCACCTCGCATATCGGAACGCCGGTCGCCGGCTGCTTTGGGGTTGCCTGAGTTTTCGCAATCACCCGGGCCGGTGGGGTGGAGATCTCGCCCACGGGGGAGGAGGAGGTGGAAGTCACCGAGTCCGAGGCTCCGGGGTCACCGGGGCCTGGTGCAAAAGGGAGATGCTCCGCCACCGAAGCGGAGTGATCCGGGAACGGAGTTCTGCGTGGACATCGTCGTCAAGGGCCGCAAGACCGAGGTGCCCGAGCGGTTCCGCAAGCACGTGGCCGAGAAGCTGAAGCTGGACAAGATCCAGAAGCTCGACGGCAAGGTGATCAGCCTCGACGTCGAGGTGTCCAAGGAAACCAACCCGCGTCAGGCCGACCGTTCCGACCGCGTGGAGATCACCCTCCGCGGCCGCGGGCCCGTGATCCGCGCGGAAGCAGCGGCAGCCGATCCGTACGCGGCGCTGGACCTGGCCACGGCCAAGCTCGACGCCAGCCTGCGCAAGCAGCACGAGAAGCGCCACAACCGGCGCGGCAACGGCCGGATTTCGGCCGCTGAAGTCGCCGAGCGCGTCCCGGACGCGGCGACGCTCAACGGAGACGGCACCCTCGCACGCGAAGAAGAGCCCGACGGCGTACCGGTCAAGAAGATCGGCTCGCTGGAGATCCAGGGCGAAGGCCCCCTCGTGGTCCGCGAGAAGACGCACGTCGCGGCGCCCATGTCGCTCGACCAGGCCCTCTACGAGATGGAACTGGTCGGACACGACTTCTACTTGTTCGT
The DNA here is from genome assembly GCF_021028635.1 of Streptomyces huasconensis. Lineage (NCBI taxonomy): Bacteria > Bacillati > Actinomycetota > Actinomycetes > Kitasatosporales > Streptomycetaceae > Streptomyces > Streptomyces huasconensis. Next base: position 3,089,689 of record NZ_CP086119.1, on the reverse strand, counting down.
CGACTCCGAGTCCAAGGAACCGAGCGTCGTCTACCGGCGGCACGCCTACGACTACGGCGTCATCCGCCTCAACACCGACCCCATGGTGGCCAACGCCGAGACGGGTGGCGGAGGCGGGGCTCTCGGCGGCTGACCCGCCGACCCCCTGACCGCCGTGAGTGGTGCCCCTGGAGCGCGTGTGCGCCCCCAGGGGCACCTTCGTGCGACCAGTGTGCGCACCGGAGCGGCGTCGGGCATGAAATCATGGGCGGGCCGGCCAACCGGCGTGCTGCCGCCACGGGTTGGCGCAGCATAGGCACACCCAGGCCACGGCCTTCATGGGGGAGGAACGATGGCGGACAGCTTCGGACCGATGCGTCACCAGGATGCCGGCCAGGGCATCGGCATCGGCACGGACGAGGGCGCCCCACGCAAGGAGCCCATCCGGGTGCTCGTGGTGGACGACCACGCCCTTTTCCGCCGCGGCCTGGAGATCGTCCTCGCCGCCGAAGAGGACATCCAGGTCGTGGGCGAGGCGGGCGACGGCGCCGAGGCGGTGGACAAGGCCGCCGACCTGCTGCCCGACATCGTGCTGATGGACGTGCGCATGCCCAAGCGCGGCGGCATCGAGGCGTGCACCTCCATCAAGGAGGTGGCGCCCAGCGCGAAGATCATCATGCTGACGATCAGCGACGAGGAGGCCGACCTCTACGACGCGATCAAGGCGGGCGCCACCGGATACCTCCTCAAGGAGATCTCCACGGACGAGGTGGCCACCGCGATCCGCGCGGTGGCCGACGGGCAGTCGCAGATCAGCCCCTCGATGGCCTCCAAACTGCTCACCGAGTTCAAGTCGATGATCCAGCGCACGGACGAGCGCAGGCTGCTGCCCGCGCCCCGGCTGACGGACCGCGAGCTGGAAGTCCTGAAGCTGGTCGCCACCGGAATGAACAACCGCGATATCGCCAAGGAGTTGTTCATCTCCGAGAACACCGTGAAGAACCACGTGCGCAACATCCTGGAGAAGTTGCAGCTGCATTCCCGGATGGAAGCCGTCGTCTACGCGATGCGGGAGAAGATCCTCGAGATCCGCTGAGGCGGCCGGGGTCAGTTCAGGGCGCGCGTCAAGTCGGCCGTCAGCTCCGGACGGTTCACCCGCTCCACCCGTACGGAGTCGCAGCCGACCCAGGACGCCGCCTCCAGCAGCGCCTGGGCCATCGGTGCGACCGCCTTCGGGGTGTCGAGCGCGACCTGCTTGGCCACCAGCGTGGTGCCCTCGCGCGCGGGGTCCACCCGGCCGAGGAGCCTGCCGCCCGCGAGCAGCGGCATCGCGAAGTAGCCGTGTATCCGCTTGGGCTTGGGCACGTACGCCTCAAGGCGGTGGGTGAAGCCGAAGATCCGCTCCGTGCGCGCCCGCTCCCAGATCAGGGAGTCGAAGGGCGACAGCAGCGTCGTACGGTGCCGGCCGCGAGGTGTCGTCTCCAGGGCCTTCGGGTCCGCCCAGGCGGGCTTCTCCCAGCCCTGGACCGTCACCGGTACGAGGCCCGACTCCGCGACCACCGCGTCGAACTGCTCACCCTTGAGGCGGTGGTAGTCGGCGATGTCCGCGCGCGTGCCGACGCCCAGCGCCTCACCGGCCAGGCGCACCAGGCGGCGCAGGCACTCGGCGTCACTCAGGTCGTCGTGGAGCAGCGCGTTTGGGATCGCGCGCTCCGCGAGGTCGTACACCCGCTTCCAGGAGCGGCGCTCGGTGCAGACCACCTCGCCGTACATCAGCGCGCGCTCGACGGCGATCTTCGACTCGGACCAGTCCCACCACTCGCCCTTGTTCTTCGCGCCGCCCAACTCGGTCGCGGTCAGGGGGCCTTCGGCGCGCAGTTGCTTGATGACCTGGTCGTACGCACCGTCGGGCAGGTCGTGGTGCCAGTGCGGGCGGGAGCGGTAGGCGCGGCGGCGGAAGGCGAAGTGCGGCCACTCCTCGACGGGCAGGATGCACGCGGCGTGCGACCAGTACTCAAAGGCGTGGGTCTCGGTCCAGTACGCGGCCTCGACGGTGTCGCGGCCCACCGCGCCCAGGCGTGCGTACGGGATGAGTTCGTGCGAGCGGGCGAGGACGGAGATGGTGTCGAGCTGGACCGCGCCGAGGTGACGCAGGACGCCCCGGACGCCGGACCTGCGGTCCGGGGCGCCCAGGAAACCCTGGGCCCGCAGCGCGATGCGGCGGGCCTCGTCGGCGGAGAGTTCGATGGCGGGGCGCGGCAGGCTCGTCATGGTCGAAACGATAGGCGGCGGCACTGACAACGCGGACGGAATTTCCGTCGCCTCACAGGCGTGCGGGCAGGTACGGGAGCGGGGACTCCATGCCGAGGTCGGAGGGGAGCAGAGCGCCCACCCAGCAGTCACGGAGGGTGCCCTTGTTCAGCAGGCCCGCGCGGTGCACGCCCTCCACCGTGAAGCCGGCCTTCTCCGCGACCGCCCGGGAGCCCGTGTTGCCGACCTCCGCGCGCCACTCCAGGCGGGTGCAGCGCAGCTCCGTGAACGCCCAGCGGGCGAGGCCGAGCACGATCTCCGTCGTGTGGCCGCGGCCCCGCTGCTCCTTGGCCGTCCAGTAGCCGACCTCCCAGGTGCCCGAGCGCGGGTGGTGCAGGCTGGCCGCGGCGATCAGGGGGCCGCCGTCGCGGGGGCGTACGGCGAAGGCGTACTCGGAGTCGGCCTGCCACTGACTCGGCACGACGCGCAGGATGAAGTTCTCGGCGTCCACGCGCGCGTAGGGCGAGGGGATCGAGGTCCAGCGCTGGATGTCGGGGTCCTGGCAGGCCTCGTGGACCTCGTCGATGTCCTCGGGGGTGAAGACGTGCAGGCTCAGGCGTTCGGTGGTGAGTGTGACGGGCTCCATCAAGCGATGATGCGGGGGTGCTGTTCCGGTAGCCAGTGTTTTTACCGGCCTGCCGGCACCACCTCGTGGGGACGATCCGGCACCTTCGGCGCCCCTCGCCCGTTGACCTCATGGCAGACCTCCCGGCGCAGCCGGGTCCTCGCATACGATGGCCGTTGCCCAACGAGTAAAACCGACCATGCCAGGCCCGACCGGCAAGGAGACCAACCCCCGTGTCCGTCCTCTCGAAGATCATGCGTGCAGGCGAAGGCAAGATCCTGCGCAAGCTGCACCGCATCGCGGACCAGGTCAACTCCATCGAAGAGGACTTCGTCAGCCTCTCCGACGCCGAGCTGCGCGCGCTGACCGAGGAATACAAGGAGCGTTACGCCGACGGCGAGACGCTCGACGACCTCCTCCCCGAGGCCTTCGCGACGGTCCGTGAGGCCGCCAAGCGTGTCCTGGGCCAGCGTCACTACGACGTCCAGATGATGGGCGGCGCCGCGCTGCACATGGGCTATGTCGCCGAGATGAAGACCGGTGAGGGCAAGACCCTCGTCGGCACCCTGCCCGCGTATCTGAACGCGCTCTCCGGCAAGGGCGTCCACCTGATCACGGTCAACGACTACCTGGCCGAGCGCGACTCCGAGATGATGGGCCGGGTCCACAAGTTCCTGGGCCTGAGCGTCGGCTGCATCCTCGCCAACATGACGCCGGCCCAGCGCCGCGAGCAGTACAACTGCGACATCACGTACGGCACGAACAACGAGTTCGGCTTCGACTACCTCCGCGACAACATGGCGTGGTCGCAGGACGAGCTGGTGCAGCGCGGCCACAACTTCGCGATCGTCGACGAGGTCGACTCGATCCTCGTCGACGAGGCCCGTACGCCGCTGATCATCTCCGGCCCCGCCGACCAGGCCACCAAGTGGTACGGCGACTTCGCCAAGCTGGTCACCCGCCTCACCAAGGGTGAGCCCGGCAACCCCCTCAAGGGCATCGAGGAGACCGGCGACTACGAGGTCGACGAGAAGAAGCGCACCGTCGCCATCCACGAGTCCGGCGTGAGCAAGGTCGAGGACTGGCTCGGCATCGACAACCTCTACGAGTCGGTGAACACGCCACTGGTGGGCTACCTCAACAACGCCATCAAGGCCAAGGAACTCTTCAAGAAGGACAAGGACTACGTCGTCATCGACGGCGAAGTCATGATCGTCGACGAGCACACCGGCCGTATCCTCGCCGGCCGCCGCTACAACGAGGGCATGCACCAGGCGATCGAGGCGAAGGAAGGGGTGGACATCAAGGACGAGAACCAGACCCTCGCCACCATCACCCTCCAGAACTTCTTCCGCCTCTACAAGCGCGACGGTTACGACAGCGGCCTCTCCGGCATGACCGGTACGGCGATGACCGAGGCCGCCGAGTTCCACCAGATCTACAAGCTGGGCGTCGTGCCGATCCCGACGAACCGGCCGATGGTCCGCGTCGACCAGTCCGACCTGATCTACCGCACCGAGGTCGCGAAGTTCGCCGCCGTCGTCGACGACATCGCGGAGAAGCACGAGAAGGGCCAGCCGATCCTGGTCGGCACGACCTCCGTGGAGAAGTCGGAGTACCTCTCGCAGCAGCTCTCCAAGCGGGGCATCCAGCACGAGGTGCTCAACGCCAAGCAGCACGACCGTGAGGCGACCATCGTCGCCCAGGCTGGCCGCAAGGGCGCCGTGACGGTGGCCACGAACATGGCCGGTCGTGGTACGGACATCAAGCTCGGCGGCAACCCCGACGACCTCGCCGAGGCGGAGCTGCGCCAGCGCGGCCTCGACCCCGTGGAGCACGCCGAGGAGTGGGCCGCCGCGCTGCCGGCCGCCCTGGAGAAGGCCGAGCGGGCCGTCAAGGCGGAGTTCGAGGAGGTCAAGGCCCTGGGCGGGCTGTACGTCCTCGGCACCGAGCGGCACGAGTCGCGCCGTATCGACAATCAGCTGCGCGGTCGTTCCGGCCGTCAGGGCGACCCCGGTGAGTCCCGCTTCTACCTGTCGCTGGGCGACGACCTGATGCGGCTCTTCAAGGCGCAGATGGTCGAGCGCGTCATGTCGATGGCCAACGTCCCCGACGACGTGCCGATCGAGAACAAGATGGTGACGCGCGCCATCGCCTCCGCGCAGTCGCAGGTCGAGCAGCAGAACTTCGAGACCCGTAAGAACGTCCTGAAGTACGACGAGGTCCTCAACCGGCAGCGCGAGGTCATCTACGGAGAGCGTCGCCGCGTCCTGGAGGGCGAGGACCTGCACGAGCAGATCGCGCACTTCATGGACGACACCATCGACGCGTACATCGCCGCCGAGACCGCCGAGGGCTTCGCCGAGGAGTGGGACCTCGACCGGCTGTGGGGCGCCTTCAAGCAGCTCTACCCCGTCAAGGTCACCGTCGAGGAGTTGGAGGAGGCGGCGGGCGACCGCGCGGGTCTGACCGCCGAGTTCATCTCCGAATCCATCAAGGACGACATCCACGAGCAGTACGCCGCGCGTGAGGAGCAGCTCGGCTCCGAGATCATGCGTGAGCTGGAGCGCCGCGTCGTCCTGTCGGTCCTGGACCGCAAGTGGCGTGAGCACCTCTACGAGATGGACTACCTCCAGGAGGGCATCGGCCTCCGTGCCATGGCGCAGAAGGACCCGCTGGTCGAGTACCAGCGCGAGGGCTTCGACATGTTCAACGCCATGATGGACGGCATCAAGGAGGAGTCCGTCGGCTACCTGTTCAACCTGGAGGTCCAGGTCGAGCAGCAGGTCGAGGAGGTCCCGGTCGAGGACGCGGCGGCGGCCACCTCGCTCACCAAGGGCGGTGTGCAGGACGCGGTTCCGGCGGGTGCGGGCGCGGGGTCGCGGCCCGAGATCCGTGCCAAGGGCCTCGAAGCGCCGCAGCGGCCCGACCGGCTGCACTTCCAGGCGCCGAACGCCGAGGGCGGCGTCGACGAGGGTGACTTCACCACGGATGGTTCGGGTGTGCGGTCCGAGGCGGACGGGATGACCCGGGCGGAGCGGCGCAAGGCTCAGAAGGGTGGCCGGCGTCGCAAGAAGTAACCGCGGGGCGTAGTGCCCGCGGGCGAGTGACGTGGTGGGAGGGGCCGGGAGATGCTTCCGGCCCCTTTGGCCTGTCTTGGCTGTTGCCCTTTTTTGTGGGGGGCTTCTGGTGGCCGGGGTTGGGGCTGGGCTGGGCTGAGGCGGCGTGCGGTTGGCGGTGGTCAGGGCCTTGTTGGTTCCAGTTCCACCGCCGTGCAGCGCCACCTCCTGTCCGCCCCCAGGACCAGCCGGAACGCCAGTGCGCGCAGCCTCGGGCCCGTCGCCACGCGGGCGAAGACCTCGTATGCCTCCGGGTGCGGCTGGTAGTGGCCGACGCGCTGGATCGTGGGGCGGTGGCCGTCCGTGGAGAGCGGGTTGATCTCCGCGAGGCGGGCCAGGTCGTCGTAGGCCGTGTTGGCGATGTGGCGGGCCGCCCAGTGCAGCGGGCGTTGGCCGCTGAGGACGAGGAGAAGGCGTTCCGCGAAGACCTCCGTGGGGTGCGGGGGCGGCTGGGCCGGGACCGTCCTCGGCCGGCGGTCCGCGGGGCGGCGGGAGTCACCGCGGGTCGGCGGGCGGCCCGTGGACGGGCGGGAGGAGGACGGGCGGCCCGTGGGCGGGCGGGACGTGGACGGGCGGGGGCGGGGCCTGGTCATGACCTTGCGCATGAGATGCCTCCTTCGTCGCCTGCGGCGCAGGTTGGTACCGGTACCGGTGAGTAACTTTCCGTAGGGGATCTTGTACGGGGGTCGGGGTGCGGTACGCAAGCGGCGGGGGGCGGGGTGGGGGAGGCCGCCGGGATTCACCTATCAGGGGCGGCGGGGGCCTCGGAACGCGGTGTTCTCGGGGTGGCGCCGGGTGAATCCGTGGACGGGTGTGGACGGCTCCGGGGGTGCTGGGGGCAGCTCGATCGGGGACTCCCGCACGTATCCTGAAGGTCTTCTACGGCCACGAAGGTCCGTTTCGGCGGACGCGAGCGAAAGCGGTTCCGTATATGCGCGTCTACGTTCCTCTGACCCTGCCCCGGCTCGCTGAGGCGTACAAGGCGGGGGAGGTGGGGCCCGGGCCGTTGGTCGCCTACGCCGTGACCCCCGCGCTGCGGGAGTGGTACGTCTCGGACGACATCGAGGAGCTGGAGTACGCGGCGTTGAACCGGGCGGCCGCGGCGTCGCTGCGGTTGGTGGCGGGGGACCCCGGGGCGACGCGGCGGCGGGTCGTGCTCGCGGCGGATGTGCCGGATGGGGCGGCTGTGGCGGACCCTGACCGGGGGCTTGATCAGGGGGCGCTTGGGGAGGTGCGGGTTCCTGCGGGGCTTTCGCTGGGGAAGGTGGCGGCGGTGCATGTGGACTCGGGGGATGCGGAGGGGGATGTGGCTGCGGCTGCGGCTGCCTTGGGGGCCGCGGATATGGGGGACGAGGATGCGCGGTTTGTGGTGGATGGGGCGGAGGATCATGAGCTGCTGTGGTTTGCGACGCAGGAGATTCCTGGGTTGATCGGCTGAGCGTGCGGGGGCGGCTCGGTGCGCCTTGGGGTGCCTTGGGGTGTCTGTGGGTGCGGGGCCGCGGGGGTATGTCCGTGCTCGCCATCTTGGCCTTGGACCCTGGGTGCTTATCGGCTGGGGGCACACCACCACTGTGCTGCGCGCGCACATACCCCCACGTCCCCTCCCGTGCGTTCGCGGCTGCCGGCCGTTCCGCGTTTCGGTGTGGTGGCCGGTGTTGCTGGTGGGGCCGCGGGGGTATGTCGTCCCCTCCCGTGCGTTCGCGGCTGCGGGTAGGTGGGTGGGGTCTTCGCTTGGGGGCCGTGCGAGGGTTCGGCGGCGTGGGCTTCGGGTGGTGGTGGGGGAGGGTACGTTTTGGGGATGGGAACAACGGGGCGCGGGGCGCATATCGTCTGGGACTGGAATGGGACGCTCCTGCATGACATCCATGCGGTGATCGAGGCGACCAACGCCTCCTTCGCGGAGATCGGGCTCGAACCGATCACTCTGGAGCGGTACCGCGAGCTGTACTGCGTGCCGATTCCGCGGTTCTACGAGCGGCTCATGGGGCGGCTGCCGAGTGACACGGAGTGGCGGCTCATGGACGCCGTCTTCCACAAGCACTACTGGGCGCGGGCCGAGGGCTGCGGGCTCGCCGAAGGCGCCGCGCGGCTGCTCGCCGCGCGGCGGGCGGAGGGGCGTACGCAGTCGTTGTTGTCGCTGGCTCCGCACGAGCACCTCGTGCCCCTCGTGCGGCGGCACGGGATCGAGGAGCACTTCGTGCGGATCGACGGGCGGACCGACGACTCGCACGCGGGCAAGGCCGAGCGGATGGTGCGGCACCTCGCCGCGCTGGAGGGCGTCACCGCCGCCGTCGAGCGGGTCGTCGTGATCGGGGACGCCGTCGACGACGCGGTCGCCGCCGCGCACGTCGGCGCGCGGGCCGTGCTCTACACCGGGGGTTCGCACAGCCGGGCCAGCCTGGAGACGGCGGGGGTGCCCGTGGTCGACAGTCTGGAGGAGGCCGTGGTCGTGGCGGAGCAGTTCGTCGCCTGAGCGGTGTTGCGGTACCCGGCTGATGCTGTTGTGTTCGGTTCGCCCGGAGAAGCTGGAGGCGACAGCAGGGGTGGCGCCCGGCCGCACTGTGCAGAGTGTCCATGTTCTGCCCCCGCTTTTGTACACATACGGCTCATGACTGCTCCCCGGTGCGGAGCGATAGCCTTGACCCGTGATCAGCGCGATATTTCGCGGAGGCATAGGTGCCTCCGCCCTGCGCCCGGGGAACACGGAGGACATCCGCGCCCGGGCCCTCGCTGACGCTTCTTCGCGGTGCGGCCGACAGGACCGGGCAGGCCGATTGTCAGCCCAAGTGCTGAAAATGGCGGAAAGCCGACCGCTCTTCCCCCACCGCGGCATAACGTCGATGCCGGCCGGAGACCCCGTGCCGCGGCGTTACGTCACATCACTTCCTTCTACGTCACGCAACGGCGCGCGACAGGAGTCAGAGGACAATGCAGACCAAGCTGGACGAAGCCAAGACCGAGCTGCTCGCGCGGGCCGCCCGGGTAGCTGAGAACAGCCCGGTCGGGGGGCGCCCGCAGAGTGGCGCGCCGACCGGGACGACGAGCGGGGCCGCGCCAGACCAGGACATGGCCCTCGCGTTCCTCCAGCGCTACTACCTGCACACCGCCCCCGAGGACCTGGCCGACCGCGACCCGGTCGATGTCTTCGGCGCCGCCTTCTCCCACTACCGGCTCGCCGAGAACCGCCCCCAGGGCACGGCGAACGTACGCGTGCACACCCCGACGGTCGAGGAGAACGGCTGGACGTGCAGCCACTCCGTCGTCGAGGTGGTCACCGACGACATGCCCTTCCTCGTCGACTCCGTCACCAACGAGCTGTCCCGCCAGGGCCGCGGCATCCACGTCGTGATCCATCCCCAGGTGGTCGTACGCCGTGACGTGACCGGCAAGCTCCTGGAGGTCCTGCCCACCGAGGCGGGCGTCGAGCGGCCGCACGACGCGCTCGTCGAGTCGTGGATCCACGTCGAGATGGACCGCGAGACCGACCGCGCCGACCTGAAGCAGATCACCGCCGACCTGCTGCGCATCCTCTCCGACGTGCGCGAGACGGTCGAGGACTGGGAGAAGATGCGCGACGCCGCGCTGCGCATCGCCGACGAGCTGCCCTCCGAGCCCACCGCGGACGACCTGCGCGACCAGGAGGTGGAGGAGGCCCGTGAGCTGCTGCGGTGGCTCGCCGACAACCACTTCACCTTCCTCGGCTTCCGCGAGTACCGCCTCACGGAGGACGACTCCCTCGCCGCCGTCCCCGGCACCGGTCTCGGCATCCTGCGCGCCGACCCGCACCACGGCGACGACCACCACCCGGTCAGCCCCTCCTTCAACCGGCTGCCCGCCGACGCGCGCGCCAAGGCCCGCGAGCACAAGCTGCTCGTCCTGACCAAGGCCAACAGCCGGGCGACCGTCCACCGCCCCAGCTACCTCGACTACGTCGGCGTGAAGAAGTTCGACGCCGAGGGCAACGTCGTGGGTGAGCGGCGCTTCCTCGGGCTCTTCTCGTCCGCCGCGTACACCGAGTCCGTGCGCCGCGTGCCGGTCATCCGCCGCAAGGTCGCCGAGGTGCTGAAGGGCGCCGGCTTCTCGGCCAACAGCCACGACGGGCGCGACCTGCTCCAGATCCTGGAGACCTACCCGCGCGACGAGCTGTTCCAGACGCCCGCCGATGAGCTGCGGTCCATCGTCACGAGTGTGCTCTACCTCCAGGAGCGCCGCCGGCTGCGGCTCTACCTGCGCAAGGACGAGTACGGCCGCTACTACTCCGCGCTCGTCTACCTGCCGCGCGACCGCTACACCACCGGCGTCCGGCTGCGGATCATCGACATCCTCAAGGAAGAGCTGAACGGCGCCAGCGTCGACTTCACCGCCTGGAACACCGAGTCGATCCTGTCCCGCATCCACTTCGTGGTGCGGGTGCCCAAGGGCGCCGAGGTCCCCGACCTCTCCGACGCCGACGTCGAGCGCATCGAGCAGCGGCTCGTCGACGCCGCCCGCTCCTGGGCCGACGGCTTCGCCGAGGCGCTGACCGCCGAGTGCGGCGAGGAGCGCGCCGCCGAACTCCTTCGCCGGTACGGGTCCGCCTTCCCCGAGGGGTACAAGGCCGACCACTCGCCGCGTGCCGCCGTCGCCGACCTCCAGCACCTGGAGCAGCTCGGCCACGGCGACAAGGACTTCGCGCTCTCCCTGTACGAGCCGGTGGGCGCCGGCCCCGGTGAGCGCCGCTTCAAGATCTACCGCTCCGGCGAGCAGGTCTCCCTCTCCGCGGTCCTTCCCGTCCTCCAGCGGCTCGGCGTCGAGGTCACCGACGAGCGCCCGTACGAGCTGCGCTGCGCCGACCGTTCGAACGCGTGGATCTACGACTTCGGGCTGCGCATGCCGAAGTCCCCGAACGGCGGCGGCGACTACCTCGCCGACGACGGCCGCGAGCGCTTCCAGGAGGCCTTCGCCGCCGCCTGGACCGGCGCGGCCGAGGTCGACGGCTTCAACTCGCTGGTGCTGCGCGCGGGCCTCAACTGGCGCCAGGCGATGGTCCTGCGGGCCTACGCCAAGTACCTGCGCCAGGCGGGGGCGACCTTCAGCCAGGACTACATGGAGGACACCCTCCGCAACAACGTCCACACCACCCGGCTGCTCGTCTCGCTCTTCGAGGCGCGCATGTCGCCCGACCACCAGCGCGCCGGGACCGAGCTGACCGACGGCCTCCTGGAGGAGCTGGACGGCGCGCTCGACCAGGTCGCCTCGCTGGACGAGGACCGCATCCTGCGCTCCTTCCTCACCGTCATCAAGGCGACGCTGCGCACGAACTTCTTCCAGAAGACGGAGAGCGGCGAGCCGCACACCTACGTCTCCATGAAGTTCGACCCGCAGGCCATCCCCGACCTGCCCGCGCCCCGCCCCGCGTACGAGATCTGGGTGTACTCGCCCCGCGTCGAGGGCGTCCACCTGCGCTTCGGCAAGGTCGCGCGCGGCGGTCTGCGCTGGTCCGACCGGCGCGAGGACTTCCGTACGGAGATCCTCGGCCTGGTCAAGGCGCAGATGGTGAAGAACACCGTCATCGTGCCCGTCGGCGCCAAGGGCGGCTTCGTCGCCAAGCAGCTGCCCGACCCGTCGGTGGACCGCGACGCGTGGCTGGCGGAGGGCATCGCCTGCTACAAGACGTTCATCTCCGCCCTCCTCGACATCACCGACAACCTCGTCGCCGGTGAGGTCGTGCCGCCCGCCCAGGTGGTGCGCCACGACGGGGACGACACCTATCTCGTCGTCGCCGCCGACAAGGGCACGGCGACGTTCTCGGACATCGCCAACCAGGTCGCGGAGTCGTACGACTTCTGGCTCGGCGACGCCTTCGCCTCCGGCGGCTCCGCCGGGTACGACCACAAGGGCATGGGCATCACCGCCCGCGGCGCCTGGGAGTCCGTCAAGCGGCACTTCCGGGAGCTGGGCTGCGACACCCAGTCCGAGGACTTCACGGTCGTCGGCGTCGGCGACATGTCCGGTGACGTGTTCGGCAACGGCATGCTGCTTTCCGAGCACATCCGCCTGGTCGCCGCATTCGACCACCGGCACATCTTCATCGACCCGAAGCCGGACGCCGCGACGTCCTACGCCGAGCGGCGCCGCCTCTTCGAGCTGCCGCGCTCCTCCTGGGCCGACTACGACAAGAAGCTGCTCTCCAACGGCGGCGGCGTCTTCCCCCGCTCCGCCAAGGCGATCCAGCTCAACGCCCACATCCGCGAGGCCCTCGGCATCGAGTCCGGCGTCGCCAAGATGACCCCGGCCGACCTGATGCGCGCCATCCTCCAGGCCCCCGTGGACCTGCTGTGGAACGGCGGCATCGGCACGTACGTGAAGTCGTCCGCCGAGTCGAACGCCGACGTCGGCGACAAGGCGAACGACGCGATCCGCGTCAACGGCTCCGACCTGCGCGTGAAGGTCGTCGGCGAGGGCGGCAACCTCGGCCTGACCCAGCTGGGCCGCATCGAGTTCGCGCGCGCCGGCGGCCGCATCAACACCGACGCCATCGACAACAGCGCGGGCGTGGACACCTCCGACCACGAGGTGAACATCAAGATCCTGCTCAACGCGGTCGTCACCGACGGCGACATGACCGTCAAGCAGCGCAACAAGCTGCTCGCCGAGATGACCGACGAGGTCGGGCAGCTCGTGCTGCGCAACAACTACGCGCAGAACACCGCGCTGGCCAACGCCGTCGCCCAGTCGCCGTCCCTGCTCCACGCCCACCAGCGCTTCATGCGGCGCCTGGGCAAGCAGGGCCACCTCGACCGGAGCCTGGAGTTCCTGCCCAACGACCGGCAGATCCGCGAGCTGCTCAACTCCGGGCGCGGCCTGACCCAGCCCGAGCTGGCGGTCCTCCTCGCCTACACGAAGATCACGGCCGCCGACGAGCTGATCCAGACGACGCTGCCCGACGACCCGTACCTGCGGCGGCTGCTGCACGCGTACTTCCCGAAGGCGCTGCGCGAGAAGTTCCCCGAGCAGGTCGACGGACACGCGCTGCGCCGCGAGATCATCACGACCGTCCTCGTCAACGACACGGTCAACACCGGTGGTTCGACGTTCCTGCACCGGCTGCGGGAGGAGACGGGCGCCTCGCTGGAGGAGATCGTGCGGGCCCAGCTGGCCGCCCGCGAGATCTTCGGCCTCAGCGAGGTCTGGGACGCCGTCGAAGCGCTCGACAATGTCGTCGCCGCCGACGTCCAGACCCGCGTACGGCTGCACTCGCGCCGTCTCGTCGAGCGCGGCGCGCGGTGGCTGCTCAACAACCGGCCGCAGCCGCTCCAGCTCGCCGAGACCATCGCCTTCTTCAGCCAGGGCGTCGCCCAGGTCTGGGACGAGCTGCCGAACCTGCTGCGCGGCTCCGACCTGGAGTGGTACCAGGGCATCCGCGACGAGCTGACGGCCGCGGGCGTCCCCGACGAACTCGCCCAGCGCGTCGCCGGGTTCTCCTCCGCCTTCCCGACGCTCGACATCGTCGCGGTCGCCGACCGGGTGGGCAAGGAGCCGATGGCGGTCTCCGAGGTCTACTACGACCTCGCCGACCGGCTGCGCATCACCCAGCTCATGGACCGCATCATCGAACTGCCGCGGGCCGACCGCTGGCAGTCCATGGCGCGCGCCTCCATCCGCGAGGACCTGTACGCGGCGCACGCCGCGCTGACGGCGGATGTCCTCGCCGCCGGCGACGGCGCCGCCACGCCGGAGGAGCGCTTCAAGGCGTGGGAGGAGAAGAACGCGCCGATCCTGAGCCGCGCGCGGGCGACGCTGGAGGAGATCCAGAGCTCGGACGCGTTCGACCTGGCGAACCTGTCGGTGGCGATGCGGACGATGCGGACGCTGCTGCGCACGCATTCGTAGCCCTCATCGACGGTACGTGAAAGGGGGCGCCCCGGGCCTTGCGGCTCGGGGCGCCCCCTTCGTCGTACGGCGGTTCAGCCGCCCGGCTTCCAGAGGGTGACGCTGCCCTTGAGGTCGGGGAGGTAGTCCGGGTCGCCCGGGGCCTCGACGTCGGTGATCGTCCACATGGCGAGGTTGCCCTCGCCGGTGACCATGCAGAGACGGTCGCCCTTGACGATCTGCCCGTTCCTGTTGATCGCGTCGCCCGACAGCGTCTCCCGGAACGGGTTCTGCTCCGCGCCCTCCTGGCACTGCTCGGGGGTGGCGCCCGACGCCTTGCCCATCGGGTGCTCGAACGTCAGCTCCTGGTAGGCCGCGCGGAAGTCGGTCTCCTCGCTGTCCATGGAGGCCGTCGGGTCGACCTTCGGGGCGTCGAGGTCGACGTACGTGTAGGCCAGGGAGTTGGACGGGGTGCGCAGCGTCATCGGCTTGTTCTCGAAGACGAGCGTGTACGTCGTGTCGGCGGGCGGGGCGGTCGGGTCCGCCGTGGGGTCGGTCACCGGGTCGCCGCCGTCGGGCTTCTTGTCCGTGTCGGGCGACGCCGAGGTCTGCCGGTCGGGCTTCTTCGCGGCGTCGTCGCCCTTGTCGCTCTTGTTCACCACCCACACCGCGGCGGCCGCGCCCGCGCCGACCGCGATGACCAGGGCGGCGGCGATCAGGACGAGGCGGGCGCGGCCGCGGCGCTTCGGCGCGGGGGCCGCGGGCTGCGGGGACAGGTCGAAGGTGTGGGGGCCGGGCTGCGGGGGCTGGGTGCCGTGGGTCTGCGGGTAGCCGTAGCCGGTGGCCGGCGGGGGCGGGGCCGTGGGGGGTGCGGCCGGGGCCTGCTGGGGTGTCGGCGGCGGCGGGTTCTGCGCCGACTGCTCGCGGCGGGCGATCTCGGCGGTGACGGGCTGCGGGAGCCAGCCGTCGAACTGGGCCAGGGGCCGCCCGGCCGCCCGCTCGCACCACTCGGCCAGCTCACCCGCGCCGATCCGGTCCGCCGGGTCCGCGGCGAGGAAGCGCTCCAGCAGGGGCCGCAACTCGTCGTCGTACGAGGTGAGTTGCGGCGGGCGGTGGGCGGTGTTCGCGATCTGCGCGGCGATGGTGATGGCGCCGCCGTCGCCGTAGGGGTGGCGTCCGGTGGCCGCGACGGCCGCGATGAGGCCGAGCGAGAAGACGTCGGTGGCCGGGCCGACCCGCTCGCCGAGCGCGTGCTCGGGCGACATGTACTGCGGGGTGCCGATCAGGCCGCCGGACTGGGTGAGCTGGGTGGCGTCGGCGGCGCGGGCGATGCCGAAGTCGATGACGTACGGGCCCGTGGGGCCCAGCAGGATGTTGCTGGGCTTGAGGTCGCGGTGGATGACGCCCGCGGCGTGGATCGCCGTCAGGGCGCGGGCCGCGCAGCCGACCAGCTGGAAGACGGCGGGCAGCGGCAGCGGGCCGTGCGCCGCGAGCGCGTCGTGCAGGGGGATGCCGGGGATGAACGCGGTGGCGAGCCAGGACAGTTCGCCGTTCGTGTCGTGGTCCACGACCGGGACGAGGTGGTAGCCCTGGACGCGGCGGGCCGCCTGGACCTCCTGCTCGAAGCGGCGCCGGAAGTCGGGGTCCTGGCCGTACTCGCGGCGGATCACCTTGAGCGCGACGGGCTGGCCGCCACGGGTGTGGGAGAGGTAGACGGTGCCCATGCCGCCCTCGCCGATCCTGGCGAGGAGGCGGTAGCCCGCGGCCTCTCTCGGGTCCTGGGGCCCCAGGGGGCTGAGGATGTCGGTGCTGCTCATGGTGGTTGGGAGCCTCCCCCGGTGGATGCGCGTCGCCTGCGGCGCGTGAAGCGTTCAGAGCTTACGACACGCTTATGCGGGGGGAAGTTCCCGTCTAAGGCGGGGACTTCGGTGCGGGGCTTCGGCGCGGGGGTCGCGACATGGGGGCTTCGCTCGCCGTCCTGCGCTCTGGCCGTCCTGCGTGTTCCGGTCGCTCAGGGGGCGCGGCGTACGCGGCGTGACCACTCCTCGTCCCGGACCGTCAGCGGCGCCGTCGGCGGCACGGCGCGGACCGTCTCCGCCTCCGCCAGCGGCACGCCCGCGCCCGGCGGCCGGGACGCGGCCGCCTCGATGCGCCGTACGTCCTCGGCCACGGGTGCCGGGAGCCATCCGGTGAAGTCGCGCAGGGGGCGCGGGGTCGCCGCCTCGGCCTCGCAGAGGCGGGCCGTCTCGGCGGCCGTCGGGCGGTCCTCGGGGCGCGGGGCCAGGCAGCGGGCGGCGATGGTGCGCAGCGGTTCGGGTACGTCGTCCAGGGCCGGGGGCTCGCGGTCGGTGCCCGCGATGCGCGCGGCGATGGCCAGGCCGTTGCCCCGGCCGTAGGGGTGGTGGCCGCAGGCGGCCTCGGCGATGACCAGGCCGAGGGTGAAGACGTCGGAGGCGGGGGTGACCGGGCGGCCCAGCGCGTGCTCGGGCGACATGTGGCGGGGGGTGCCCACGAGGCGGCCCACGGTGGTGATCGTGGCGGCGCCCGCGGCCCGGGCGATGCCGAAGTCGAGGAGCCAGGGCCCGTCGGAGGCCAGCAGGATGTTGCCCGGCTTCACGTCGCGGTGGATGACGCCCGCGGTGTGCACGGCGGCCACGGCGTGCGCGGCGCAGGCGGCGAGCCGCAGCGCGGCGGGGACGGGCAGCGGGCCGTGGTCCCTGAGGGCGTCGTCGAGCGGGAGGCCGGGGACGTAGTGGGTGGCGAGCCAGGGGAGTTCCGCCGCGGCGTCGTGGTCGACGACGGGGACGAGGTGGTAGCCGAAGACGCGGCGGGCCGTGGCCACCTCGCGGGCGAAACGCTCGCGGAAGGCGGGCCCCTGCGGGCCGCGGGTGTACTCGGGGCGGATCAGCTTCAGCGCGACGGGCTGGCCGCCGCGGGTGCGGGAGAGGTAGACGGTGCCCATGCCGCCCTGGCCGATCCGCGCGAGCAGGGGATAGCCGGCCACCTCCCGGGGGTCGTCGTCCCGCAGCGGCTGCGGAACCGCCGGCGGCTTCGGAACCGCGCCGCGCATGTGTCGCCCCCTGTCGCATGGCCGTGTGCGGGGCGAGCGTATCGCGCGGGGGTGCGGGGGCGCCGCCGGGCAACGTGGGCGGGCTTCCCGGCGTCTTCGATGGCGGTGCTCGTGTCGCCGATCGGGTCCGGTGGGGGTATGGGCCACCCCGGGCCGAGTTCTTCCTGGCCTGATTGGTTGCCTCCGTGGCGCGGAATGGGTGATGAGATTCGCCATACCCGTTCAATTCGGGCATTTGGTCTAAGGTGGGTGAGATTGTCTGACGGAGGTACGAGAACACAGCGGAAATCCCCAGCGGAGATCCACCGCGGAGAACCACAACGGCAATCCGCTACGGAGACCGGATCTCCCCTGGCGCAGGCGCAGGTAACCGGACCACCCATCGACCGCGGACCACCGAAGGGCTCCAGCCATGACCGTGAACACCCCCGAGAACCTCTCCCAGGACCTCGCCGCACGGCTGCCCGAGGCCTGGGCCGCCACCCCGCTGACCGTCGTCATGCCGACGTACAACGAGGCGGGGAACCTGCCCGGCATGGCCGAGGCCCTGATGGCGCTCCCGCTCACCGGCCTGCGCCTCCTCGTCGTCGACGACTCCAGCCCGGACGGCACCGGTGAGATCGCCGAGCGCTTCGCCGAGCGGTACGGCAGCGCCCGTATGAGCGTCCTGCACCGCACCGAGAAGGACGGCCTCGGCCGGGCCTACGCGGCCGGGATGGCGCGGGCGGTCGCCGAGGGCGCGCACTACGTCCTCCAGATGGACGCGGACGGCAGCCACCCCGTGGCCAAGGTCGCCGAACTGCTCGGCGTCGCCCTCGCCACCGACGCGGGCGTCGTCATGGGCAGCCGGTACGTCCAGGGCGGCACGCTCTCCGATGCCTGGGGCGCCCACCGCAAGCTGCTCTCCCGCTGGGCCAACGCCTACGCGGGCACCATCCTCGGCACCCGCGTCCGCGACATCACCGGCGGCTTCAACCTCTGGCGCGCGGACGCCCTGCGCGCCATCGACCTGGCCTCCGTGGACAGCGCGGGCTACAGCTTCCAGGTCGAGATGAAATACCGCGCGCTGCGGCGCGGCTTCGGTGTCATGGAGGTGCCGATCCACTTCGAGGACCGCACGGTCGGCGAGTCGAAGATGAACCTGATGGTGCAGCTGGAGTCGATCGTCATGCCGTGGAAGCTGCGGCTCGACGCGAGAGCCTCCGCGCGCGGCTCCGGGGCGCGCGGATGACGGCGCCCACGCTGCACGAGGCGCCGCCCGCCGCCCCGCCCGTCCCGCCGGAACCGCCCGCCGCGCCCGCCTCCCCCCTCGCGCGGCTGCGCAGGCTGGCCCTGGAGCTGGTGAAGTTCGGGGTGGTCGGCGGCAGCGGGGTCGCCGTCAACCTCCTCGTCTTCAACCTCCTTCTGCACGGCTTCGATTCGCCCCCGATGACGGCGACGGTCCTGGCCAGCTGCGTGGCCATGGGCACCAATTACCTGGGTTTCCGCTTCTTCGCGTACCGCGACCGCGCCTCGCGCACCAAGCGGCAGATCGCCCTGTTCTTCGTCTTCAGCGGGATCGGCGTCGCGATGGAGAGCGTTCTGTTCTACGCGGCGTACCACGGCGCGGACATGAGCGGACCGATCGGCTCGAACATCGCCAAGGCGCTGTCGATCGTCCTCGCGTCGGCGTTCCGCTTCCTGGTCTACCGGACGTGGGTCTTCCAGCACGATGCGCGTCGCCACTAAGGGGGTCATACGGACCCCGCCGCGTGCTCTCGTACCGCACGCCTGCGCCCTGCTCTGTGTCGCCCTGCTCCTCCTGGTGATCGTCCGGCTGCCCTGGGCGGGTGACCTCGGCATCCACGCGGCGACGATCGAACGCCTGCGGCACGATCCGCTGCACCCCGGCAACCCCCTGGTCGACGCGGACACCCCGAGCCCCTACTACTCGCCCTGGACCCTGCTGCTCGGCTGCCTGGCGAAGGCGACCGGGCTCGGCACGTTCGTGGTGCTGCGGGTGGCGGCCCTGGTGGGCATGGCGCTGCTGGTGACGGGCGTCGGGCACTTCGTACGTACGTTCAGTACGCGCCGCGGGGTGATGCCGCTGGCGGTGCTGTGCCTGCTGCTGCTCTGGGGCCCGGGGCTGTTCAACTGGAGCGGTTTCCTGGGGCTGAACTCCCTGGCGCTGACGGTCTCGTATCCGAGTACGTTCGCGCTCGGTCTCTCCTTCCACTTCTGGGCGCTGCTGCGGAGGGCGTTGCGCTCGGCCGCGGGGTGGCGGGTGTTCCTGGGGCTCGGGGTGCTGTGGGCGGTGATCCTCCTGTCCCACCAGTTCACGGGGGTGGTCGCGTCGTTCGGGGCGCTGGCGATGGTGCTCGGGGCGCGGCCGTGGCCGGGGCGGGCGGTGCTGCTGCGGGTGGCGGGTGGACTGGCGCTCGGGTTCGGGGTGTTGGCGCTCTGGCCGTACTACTCCTTCTTCGACCTGTTCGGCGCGGGCGGCGGCCTGGAGGAGATCCACCGCTCCCTGTACCGGAACCTGCTGCCGCACTTCGGCCTTGCGCTGCTGGGCGTCGCGGCGCTGGCGGCACGGTGGCGCAGGGACCGCCGCGACCCCCTGGTGATCTTCTTCGCGCTCGGCGCGGCGATGTTCGCGGCGGGCGGCCTGACCGGCCACTACTCGTGGGGCAGGGTGCTGCCGGCCGCCCTGCTCCCGGCGCAGGTGGCGGCGGCGCTGGAGGTCTTCGAGGCGGGCGCCGCACGCAGGGCCTTCGCCGCCCTGCTGGGCGCGGCGCTGCTGCTGGGCGCGTGGACGCAGGCGGGAACGGTGGGGTATGTGGTGCCGCGGGGGGCGCTGCCCGGGCCGGTGGCCGCGAAGTACCGGCCGCCGTGGACCGGTTACGCCTGGCTGACGTCGTCGCGGGTGCGGGTGCGTTACGGCGACGTGGTCATGGCGAAGACGTTCCCTGCCCGCCAGATCCCGGCGTACGGTCCCTACACGGTGG
This sequence comes from Streptomyces huasconensis, assembly GCF_021028635.1. Lineage (NCBI taxonomy): Bacteria > Bacillati > Actinomycetota > Actinomycetes > Kitasatosporales > Streptomycetaceae > Streptomyces > Streptomyces huasconensis. The sequence goes on along the minus strand of NZ_CP086119.1, from coordinate 3,069,811 downwards.
CCCCCGGCTACCCGGACTTCTTCCTGCCGGATGAGGGGGAGCGGGTGGCTGCGGTACGGGAGTACTTCGCGCCGGGCACGGCACGGGCGGAGCGGTTGGCTGTCCTGCGGCGGTATGGGGTGCGGTGGGTTGTGGCGTATCCGGGGGACGGGGGGTTGCGCGCCGGTGATCCCGCGCTGCGGAGGACGTCCGTCGGTCCGCGGGGGCAGGTGTTGTATGAGGTGGTGGGGTGAGGGGGATCATCCCCCGCATGACGACCCCGATATCCGAGTCCTGGACCCGTATCGAGACGTGGCTGGCCCGGCACGCTCCGAGGACATTCGCCGCGCTCGAACCCCCGGCGGACCGCTCGGCCATCGCCGCGGCGGAGCAGGCCATCGGCCGACCGTTTCCCGATGCCCTGACGGAGTCCTTGCTGTGGCACGACGGGACTGGCGACTACGTCCTGCTGCCTCCGTTCTGGATGCTGCTCAGCACGCAGATCATCGTCGCCGGCTGGCAACTGCGTATGCGGATCTACGGTGAGGAGCTGGCTGACGCCGAGGAAGGTGACCCCGACGACGAGTACGGGCCCTGGTGGCATGCCCAGTGGACGCCCTTCGCCGCTGACGGGGCGGGAGACAACCTCGTCATCGACCAGCGGTCCTACCGCCGCCGGGGGCGGATCGGGAACGCCGACCACGAAACGGGGTGCTCCTTCCGGTCCCACCCCATGTGGGCTTCTCTGACGACCCTGCTGGACGCGACCGCTACCGCACTGGAGACCGGTGAAGCCGTGGACGGGTACCTGCCCGTCGTGGTCGACGAGGGCGAACTCGATTGGGAGATCCTCTGAGGGGCCTGCCTGGGGGAGCGGTGGTTTCCGCCGCGCCGTCGGCGGTGCGGGGCACCGTCACCCGATCCTGATCCCGTAGTGGAGCCGCTGGCGGTGGGCGGGCATGACCATCGGGTCGGTCTGGATCGGCCGGTCGTCGCCGTCCAGGGTGACCCTGTTCAGCCGGAGGAGCGGTTCGTCGCCGCCCAGGCGCAGGGCTTCGCGTTCATCGACCGTGGGCATGCGGGCGGCGACCTCCTCCGGTGTGAGTCCCTCACCGGCATACACGATGCGCCGCCCGCCCTTGCCGCCCTGGGAGGCGGCTTCTTCGCCCCAGGCGTCGGGCTGACCCTTCTCCCGGGGCGTCAGGTACGGCATTGAGGTACTGACCCAGGTGCTGTCACTCACGGCGTTCTCCTGCGAGGTCTCTTTGGCCAACCTTCCATTCGTCGTCGACGATCGAGTACGTGATCGAGTCGCGCCAAGCGCCGCGCACGAAGACGTGCTGCCTGATCCGCCCTTCCTCCTGCATCCCGGCCCGCAGCAGCGTCTTGTGCGAGGCGGTGTTCAAAGGGGCGCGGGCGGCCCAGACGCGGTGCAGACCCAGGGTGTCGAAGGCGAGAGTCAGAACGGTACGTACAGTCTCCGTGCCGTAACCGACGCCCCAGGCGGAGGGACGGAGGGCGAAGCCCATCGTTGCGCCCTTCGGCTGGTGCGGGTCGAGGGCGAGGCGGGCGTAGCCGATCAACCGGCCGCTGTCGCGCTCGGCGACGGCGAGGCAGTACTCGTCCCGGGGCTCGGCGGTGGCCGAAACCATGGAGCGGGCGATGATCTGGCCCACTTGGTCGCGCGTGCGTGGTTCGAAGGATAGGTACTTCGTCGCCTTCGCGTCGCCGTAGATGGCATGCACCGCGTCCACGTCGTCGATACCGATCTCCCGGAGGGCCAGGCGGGTGCTGGTGTGCTCGACCGGATACATGGGCGGGACCCTACCTGGGCAGCGCGGGGGTCGGGGTCGAGGTGAACAGCTCCAGTTCGGCACGTAGCTCCCGAGCCTGGTTCTCCGCGCGCAGCGGGCTTGCGGTGAGGGCTTCGTGTACGCGGCGGGCGGATACGACGATGCCGTGGTTGTGCTGGGACGGTGGTAGGTCGAGGACGGGGTGGACGGCTTCGGTGGCGCCTTCGAGGTCACGTCGGGCGATGCGGGCGAGGGCGAGGTTGGTGTGGGCGCCGGCCATGTCACCGAACCCCCACTCGTCGTCGGGAGCGGTGGCGTAGGCCTGCACCGCTTCCAGTGCCGACCATTCCGCCTCCGCGCCGGTCCCTCCAAGGAGAACGTGAGCTTCGGCGACGTAGTAGGCCTGGCGTGGCGCGGGAAAGGTGAGGATGCCACCGATGCTGTCGAGATCATCGCGGACTGTGGCACCTCGTGTGTCATCGATTCGCACGACGGCGGACTGCACTCCTTCTGAGTCGCCGAGAAGTGCATGGGCCCGGGCTTCCAGGGCGGCGAGCCATACGCTGACACTGCCTGCCGGGGTGGTGAGGGCGGCGGCGCCACGGGCCGCGTACGCGGCGGCATCGGCGGGACGCCCGGCCCAATAGGCGATGAGGGACTGGAGGCCCCGGACCCAGGCGCGCATGCCGTTGTGCCCGGCCTGATCGGCACAGACGTATGCGGCGCGGGCCAGCACCATGGCTGACTTGGGGTCGGAGAGGTCGTGGGAATCCTTGGCCAGCATGCCGGAGGCCATGGAAGCCAGGAGTTGGAGGTCGACCCCTTGCGCCGGGGTGGCCCGCCCGGACTCCAGGAGCCGGAAGATCAGGTCGTGGACTTCGGTGAGGTCCGAAAGGATCTCGTGCAGAGCGACACGGGGATACGCCGCCCCGATCCGCGTCACCTCGTCCCGGAGGTGATCGAAGGTCTCCGGGCCGATCGAGTTGGTCTCCGCCATCACCGCGTACCGCAGTGCCCTGCTTGCCGCCATTGCTGCCTGCCTTCCCATGTGTTGGGCATCCGCGTCCGGGGAGGAGTGCTCGGTGCGCGCCGGTCGGCGCGCGGGAGCGGAAGGTGCCGTTACCGGGTGGTGCACTCCAGGGACCGGGGGCGCCAAGAGTTCGCTGATGGTGTGGCCGAACATGTGGGCCAGGACGCGACGCGCGTCAGGGACCGGCTTCGACTCGCCCAAATACCAACGCTCGTAGGTGCGTTCTGACGGAGCGAGGTTGGCGAGGTGAGGGGTGCCCTCGATCTTGGCCAGCTCACGCGCTGACCGCTCGAACTGTGCCTTGAACGTGGGGTAGGACTGCCAGTCCCGTTGAGCGGTGAGCAACTGGAGCAGTGTGCGCATGGTGACCTCCGATCCGGCGAGGTGCCCTGAGCAGACGGTAGGCCCGTGCTCGCCTGTCCGCTCGCCACTCCTGCCGTTCAGACCGAAGCTGACGGTCCGTTGGCGGTCCGATGGCGGCTCTCGTCACCCGTGCCGAGGAATCTGACGGTGCCATGGCGGTAGAGGCGCGTCCGCCCCCGGCGGCACGCTCTTCCGCATCGTCACTGAACGTAGCAGCCCGAACACCCGTGACACAGCAGGGAGTTCCCTCCGCCATGACTCAGCCCCGCACTCGGCCCCTCGGTATGGGCCACTGGTCGCATCCGCTGCTCGGCCGGAAGGTCGTCGACCACGCGCATGGAGACCGCGTCGGCGTCTTCCGCGCGTTCGCCCCCGAGGTGGACAAGGGCGCTCTTCGCCCGGTGATCAGCATTCCGCACACGCCGCCCGTGGTCTGGCTCGCGCCGGAAGCCGGCGGCCTGGAGTGGACCACCTCTCCGGACGCGATCGAGGCCGCGGAATGAGCGACGGACGGAAGCCGAGGGTGGGGGACGAGGTGGAGTACGCGCCGGGCTGCCGGGCCGTCGTGACCGGCGTACGTGAAGGAGTACCGGTCCTGCGCGGCCCTGGGGGCCTTCAGTGGCCCGCCGCCGACCCTGAAGGGCTCCGGGGCACGAAGCTCAGGGAGGAGCGGCGGGCGGATGGCGACTGGTGGTGAGTGTTACCCCCCGGCCCTCCGGGGAGGCGCCCACTGGGTGGGGCGGTGGGTGGGGGAAGGGCGTCAGTCTGCGGCGTGGCCGCGGACTGCCGGGGCCCTCCGCCCCCCAGGGTCTCACCGCGCCACACTCGCCACCAACCGCGCAACCCCCCGCACCCGCGCCCCCGCCCTCCTCCCCACCCCGCGCGCCAAGGGACGTACGACCTTTGCCGTCACCCCCACCGGGGTCCAGCGGAGTTGGAGGCGGCCCGAGGCGCGGGCTTCTGGTTCCACCGTGACCTCGTGGGGGGTCGTGCCGCCCCGGTAGTCGATGCGGGCCCGCAGGGGCGGGAACGTCAGGGGGGCCAGGAGCAGGGACGTGTTGCGGAGGGGACCCGAGGTGAGTTGGAGGACCGGGTGGCGGGTGCCCTCGAAGCCGTTGAGCGGGAGGGGGGCCGCCGTCAGGTCCAGGTGGGCCGTGCCTTCGAAGACGCCGGGGCGGACCGGGGTCAGGCGGAACGGGGTCTTCATGCGGCGCCGGCCGGGGGCCAGCAGGAGCGTCGCCACCTGGGGGCCCACCGGCAGCCGCAGGCCCGGGTCGTACGTGCGGATCGTGAGGACGACCGTGGCTCCCGGGCCACGGTCGACCCGGGTGATCTCGTGGCGGAACTGCGCGCTGGGGAAGGGGCGGGAGTCCAGGCCCTGGTCCGTCAGGTCCAGTTCGGCGCGGGACCTCTCCGACTCCGGGACGTACGCGCCCCAGTACACCCGGCCCTCCGCGTCCATCGACGTCTCCCGTGGCGCCACCCCGTGGCCCAGGCCCCGCGCCGCCAGTCGCGCGTCCGCCAGGCGGTCGTCGCGGATCAGCTGGAGGACGACCCGCTCGGCCCGGGGCAGGCGGGCGTACGCGCCGGGGGACAGTTCCGCCAGGTACGGGTTCACGAGTTCCGCGAAGCCCGTCAGCCACTCCTCGTCACGGAACGGCAGGTCACCCGCGTACATCCGGAAGTCGTGCTTCAGGAACTTGTAGTCCTTCGCTTCCTTGATGCCCTCGTGGCCGCTCGTCTGCAAGAAGGCGTCTATCAGGCGCTGCACATGGATGCGGTCCCGTACGTTCGACAGCTTGTGGCGCTGGTTCGAGATCGACGCCGACTCCGCCGCCTCGTACGGCGCTATGTACCAGCGGTAGACCGGGTCCGGGATCACCGTGAAGGCCCGCGCCAGGCAGTACGCCTGCGCCGAGAACAGCTGGTCCTCGTAGTGGATGCCCTCCGGGAAGCGGAGGTCGTTGCGGTCCAGGAACTCCCGGCGGTACATCTTGCTCGTCGAGAGGTGTTCGAAGAGGAGGGAGGGGTCCGTCTCGATTCCCTCCACCGTGCGGCGTTCCGCCACCAGGTGCGGCATCCACGTCGACGTGCGGCCCGTGTCCACCCGGACCCGCTCAACCGCCCCCATCGCGAAGTCCACCTCGCGCTCGCGGTGCGCCGCCAGCAGCAACTCCACCGCCCGCTCCGGAAGTTCGTCGTCGCTGTCCAGGAACATCAGGTACGGGGCGCGCGCGATCTCCAGGGCGCGGTTGCGGGGCGCGCTGCACCCGCCGCTGTTCTCCGGCAGGCGCAGGTACGTGATGCGGGCGTCCTCCGCCGCCAGCCGGCGGGCCACTTCTGGGGTGTTGTCCGTGGAGTGGTCGTCGCTGATGATGATCTCGATGTTCGCGTGCGTCTGGCGGCGCAGGGACGCCACCGCGCGCGGCAGCCGCTCCGCGTCGTTGTAGACGATCACCGTCACGGTGACGTCGGGTATCTGCGTCATCGGGTCGTCGCCTCCTCGGGCGTCGGGGCCGGCGTGCGCTCGTCGACCGGGGTCACGGGCGGCAGGGACTCCTCGCTCTCGCCGAGGAAGACGCGGCGCACGACCCGCTCGGCGGCGCGCCCGTCGTCGTACTCGCAGAAGCGCTCGCGGAACACCTTGCGGGCCTTGGCCGCTTCCTCGTCGCGCCACGCGCCCGAGGTGAAGATCTCCGTCAGCTCCTCCTGCGTATGCGCGACCTTGCCCGGCGCCTGGGTCATCAGGTCGAAGTAGACGCCGCGCGTCTTCGCGTACGTCTCCCAGTCGTCGGCGTAGATGACGATCGGGCGGTTCAGGTTGGCGTAGTCGAACATGATCGACGAGTAGTCCGTGATCAGCGCGTCCGCCGCCAGGGAGAGGTCCTCCACCGGGTCGTAGGAAGAGACGTCGATGATCCGGCCGCTCTTGCGCAGGCCCGCCAGCGGCGAGGTCGCGCCGCCGTAGAAGTAGTGGCCGCGCACGAGCAGGACCGTGTCCTCGCCGAGGCGTTCGGCGAGCGTCGCCAGGTCCAGACGCGGGGTCCAGGCCGCCTCGTAGTCGCGGTGGGTCGGCGCGTAGAGGATGGCCCGCTTGCCGGGCGCGATGCCGAGCCGGTCGCGGATCGCGCGGATGTCGGCGGCCGTCGCGCTGTAGAAGACGTCGTTGCGCGGATAGCCGTAGTCGAGGGACTCGTACCGCGACGGGTACGCGCGTTCCCACATCCGCGTCGAGTGGCTGTTCGCCGAGACGCTGTACGTCCACTTGTCGACGCGGGCCAGCAGACTGTGGAAGTTAAGGCCCTTGGACGCGGCCGGGTAGTCGAGCTGGTCCAGGCCCATCCGCTTGAGCGGCGTGCCGTGGTGGGTCTGGACGTGGACCGCGTCGGGGCGCTTGACGACCGCGTTGGGGAAGTTGACGTTGTTGACCAGGTACTTGGCGCGCGCCATCACCTCCCAGTAGCGGGGCGTGCCGGGCACGACGTGGTCGGTGCCGGGCGGCAGCAGCGGGACGTTCGCCGCCGCGACGACCCACACCGGGCGGATGTGCGGGGCGAGTTCGGCGAGCTTCGCCGCGATGGCGGCCGGGTTGCAGGCCACGCCCCGGTCCCAGTAGGCCGTGAAGACGGCGAGGCCGGGGTCGACGGGACGTTCCAGGTCTCTGCGGTAGCGCAGGTCGCGGACCTTCAGGCCCACCTTGTGCTTGCGCGCCACGACCGCCGAACGCAGCTTGCGCCGCTGCTGGTTGGCGGTCTGGAACGTGCGGTACTTCGTGTACGCGTCCTCTTCGAGGATGCGGCGCCGCACACCCTCCAGGCCGCCCGGCCGCCGGTACCCCTCGGGGCGCCACGCGACGGCCGCCCGCGAGGAACGGTGGAAGAACTCCTTGCGGACGGGGTCCGGCAGCTTCTCGCGGGCAATGATCCGCAGGCAGTCGCCGACCATGACGTCGTAGAGCGCGGTCCGCGGGGCGGGAGGCAGGCCGAGGTCCGCGGCGAGGGTGAGCAGCGACTCATGGCGGTCGATGACGCCGAAGCGCTCCTCGGGGCGGCCGGGCGGCAGGCTCTCCGTGCGCAACTCGCGTACGTTCAGCGCCACTTGGTCGAGCGTCGCGATGCGGCCCGCCAGGAGCAGCGCCGCGTACGCCGCGTACGTCTCGTCGTCCCCCGCCAGGTGTTCCGCGTGCTCCCGCCAGAAGTCCGCCCGCAGCACACGGTTGCCGAGCAGCGGCGTCACCCGCAGCAGATCCGGGCAGTCCGCGAGCGGCAGGTCGCGGCGGCCCTGCCGGGCGAGGTGCTTGCTGTCGGGGCTCGGCATGCCCTGGTGGCGCCATGTGGAGCGGACGTGGTCGACCACGAGTACGTCGACGTCCTCCCCGAGGTCCGCCACACGGTCGCCCACCGTGCGCGGCGCGCCCGTCGGCACGGTGTCCTTGCTGTGCACGAAGTGCAGCCACCGGCCGCCCGCCCGCTCGCCGCCCGCCACCCGCGCCGCCGCGTCGGCCGTGCCCTCGGGCAGCGGGACGACGGTGAAGCCGGGCCGGTCCGAGGCGGCCGCCCGCGCCGAGGCGCCCACCGCGGCGACGATCACCTCGACGCCGGGCGAGGCCTGCGCGGCCAGGGCGTCGAGGCCCGCGGCCAGGTGGCCCTGGACGTCGCGGCCGTACACGACCACGCTCAGCACGGGCGGCCCGGCGGTGGTGTCCTGCTGTTCCTCGGGCATGGCGGTGCCCCCCTCTTCCGTACTCATGCGGTCGTCGTCCCTCGGTGGGCCAGCATCCGGTCCACCACGCGGCGCGCGGCCTGCCCGTCGTCCAGGTCGCAGAACGCGGCGCGGAACTCCTCGTACGCCTGTCCGTACGGCTCGCGCACCGCGTCCACGTCCCGCAGCGCGGCGATCAGCTCGTCGGAGGTGGTGACCAGCGGGCCCGGCGCGCGCTTCTCGAAGTCGAAGTAGAAGCCGCGCAGGCGGTCGCGGTAGTGCTCCAGGTCGTACGTGAAGAACAGCATCGGACGGCCCGTCACGGCGAAGTCGAACATCACCGAGGAGTAGTCGGTGACCAGGACGTCGGCGATCAGGAGCAGGTCCATGATGTCCGGGTAGCTCGCGACGTCCCACACGAAGCCGTCGCCCGCGCCCGGCACCGGCTCCACGATGTGCGCGTGCGGCCGGACCAGGAGCACGTGGTCGTCGCCCAGTTCGTGGCGCGCCTTCTCCAGGTCGACGCGCAGGTCGAGGAGGAAGCCGCCGCGGTGGCGCTGCTTGTCCTCGCGCCAGGTGGGGGCGTAGAGGATCACCTTCTTGCCGTCGGGCAGGCCGAGGGCGCGGCGCACGCGGGCGGCGCGCTCGGCGCGGTCGGGGGCGAGCAGCACGTCGTTGCGGGGGTAGCCCGCCTCCAGGAGCTCGCCGGCCGCGTCGTCACCGTCGTCGCCGAACCGGAAGGCGCTGCGCATGATCGGCGTGCTGAAGCGGTTGGGGGAGAGCAGCATCGTCCACTGGTGGCGCTCGCGGTCCAGGTCCAGCAGGTACTGGGTGCTCGCGAAGTGGTCGTTGTCGAAGTCGAAGCCGATCCGCTTCAGCGGGGTGCCGTGCCAGGTCTGGACGATCTGCTGGCCCTCGCGCCGCTCCAGCCAGCGCGGGAAGTGCGTGTTGCCGACGATGTAGCGGGAGCGGGCCATCGCCTCGTAGTACTCGGGGCTGTGCACGCGCACCGCCTTCGCGGTCGGCGGGACCTCGCACTGCCCGTCCTTGACGACCCACAGGTGTTCGACCGGCAGGCCGCGGCGGACCATCTCCTCGTGGATGGCGCGGGGCGAGTCGCCGTACATGCGGCCGCCGAAGACGTCGTACAGGACGGCCTCGCGCAGCGGCTCGTGGCGGGCGGCGGGGTAGGCCTCGGTGCGCAGGCGGGTCTGGCGGTAGCGGCTGCGCTCGTCGGGGCGCAGCTCGGAGTGGGCCATCAGCGCCAGCTGGTCGTACTGCCGGGCCTGCAGCTCGACGCGCTTGCCGTGCGCCACGACCTCCAGGGGCAGGTGCGCGTGGACGGGCGGGGCGAGCTGCACGGCGGTGCGGGAGCCGTCCGGCCTCTGCACGGACGGCCACCAGAAGCCGGCCCGCAGCGGGATGCCGCCGGCGTGGGCGTGGGTGGGGGCGGGGACGAAGCTCGCCTCGAAGCGGCCGTTCCTGGCGTGGGCGGGGAACGTGTACTCGTGGCCCGACCAGGTCTGGCGCAGGACCAGTTCGAGGTCGCAGGCGCCCTGCGCGGGGTAGCTGCCGGTGAGGGTGACGGTGCCGTCGGGGGCCACGGAGACGCGGTCGACCAGCGGCTGCGCGGGCTGGTCGCAGAGCTGGAGGTAGCCGCCGGGGCTGCGGCGGGCGTACATCGCGCGGTCGCCGTGCGGGAACTGGGCGCCGGAGAAGCCTTCGCGGTCGTCCAGGATGAGGGCGAGACGGGTCGACTTGGCCCCAGCCCCAGCCCCAGCCCCAGCCCCAGCCTCGGCCCCAGCCCCGGTCCCGGTGACGATCTCCACCGACATGTCCCACCGGCCGATCGACCGCTCCGCCTGCGTCGGCCGCAACCGCTCGTGGTCCTCGCGGACCTCCGTCAGGACCGCCGTGTCCACCTGGGCGGTGAACGGGACGCGGCCCTCGCGCGCGACGCCGAGGTCCAGCGGAACCGTGCGGATCGTGCCGGACTCGCGGTGGCGCATGCGCAGCCGGGCCGCGCCCTGGGGCGCCGTGCGCAGCACACCGCGTACGAGGAGACCGGTGCCCTCGGCGCGGACCTCCAGGGCACGCGCGTGCGCCGTCTCCACGCGGATGGCCAGCTCGCCGTCCTGGATCTGCGGGGCGACGCGGACGTCCTCGGTGACCCAGTGCGCGGGCGGCGTCTGGCCGGAGCCGGTGCCCGCGCCGTACAGCGGCCCGCGCCGGGGCGTCGAACCCGTGCCCGCCACGGCGACCCGCACGTACCACAGACCGTCCACGTACCTGCCGCGGTGCCGCAGCCGCGCCGGGTTCACCAGCGCCCCGAAGCCCGCCCAGTCGGCGTGCCGGAACTCCGCCCCCGAGGCCACGGTGGCCTCCGGGTCCAGGTGGCTGCGCGCGGGCACCAGCACCGTACGGCGGCTGCCCTTCTCCTTCAGGATCAGCGACTTGAGCGCCTTGCTCCGCGACTCGGCGCCGAGCTGGCGCGGGAACGCCCAGCCGGACAGCCACAGCTTGCCGTCGTGCCAGGCGGCCTGGTCGAGGCGGCTGCGCAGCCGCAGTTCGGGGTCGAGGCGCAGCACCGCGTCCGGCACGGGGGCGGTCGGGTCGAGGAAGGGGTAGTCGGCCTTGGGGTGCAGCGTCCCGGTGACCGGGATCGAGCCGCCGTGCTCCTTCTCGAACTCCAGCTGCGCGATCAGCTCGTCCAGGCGCCGGTGCACGGTCAGGTACAGCTTCAGCTTGTGCGGCACGTGCAGCGCGCGCACCGCGTCCTGCCCGATCTCCCGGACGAGGCGGCCCACGTGCTCCAGGAACGCCTCCTGGTACGCGGCGTCGGAGCCGGGCAGCACGCGCCAGAAGAGCGGGATCTCCTCGGCGAGCGCGTTGTTGTCGTAGACCCGCAGGTGCTCGGCGTACATCGGGTCGTCGCCGACGCGGGCGAGCAGGAACTCGCGCACCATGCGGATCGACTTCACGCGGTCGATCAGGCCCTGCGGGTTGGTGCGGTTCTGCGTGATGGAGCGCTCGCCGATCTCGCGCTCGCGCCAGTTGTAGATCGGCTCGCTCAGCACGTCCACGGCGTCCGCGAGGTAGTGCGCGGGGACGCTGACGGGGGCGTCCTCGTAGAGCATGGCCTCCGGGTACGCGAGCCGGTGCTTCTCCCAGAAGGAGCGGCGGTACACCTTGTTCCACGCGGTGCGGTCGGTCAGCAGCGGGCGGAACTTCGAGACGTGCGTCCGCAGCCGGGTCGTCGCGAACGGCACGCGGTGCACGGGCGACTGGACGTACCCGGCGGAGCGGAAGCGGGTGACGTTGCCCGCCGCGAAGTCGGAGCCGGTCTCGTCGAGCGTCTCGATCATCAGGGCGTACGCCGTGGCGGGCAGCGTGTCGTCACTGTCGACGAACGCGAGGTACTCGCTGTGCGGGGACATCTCCCGTACGCCCGTGTTGCGCGCCGCGCCCAGGCCCTTGTTCTCCTGGGATATGAGGCGGAAGCGGGGGTCGGCCGCCGCGAAGCGCCCGGCGATCGCCGCGCTGCCGTCCGTCGACCCGTCGTCGACCATGACCACTTCGAAGTCCGTGAAGGTCTGGGCCGCCAGGGACTCCAGGCACTCGTCGAGGTAGAGCTCGACGTTGTAGACGGGGACGACAACACTCAGCCGTGGCTGCACGCGCACTCCTTCTGTTGCTAAACGCTCCCATAGTGTAAGGATGCGCGTATTGGTGCGACAAAAGGGTTACCTGTCCGGTTTTGGAACGGCGGTACGGGATACCCGGGGCGGTCGGCGCGGCAGGCGCGGTCAGCTCTTGCCGCCGCCCGTGAACCGCTCGTACTCCTTCAGCACGTCCGCCGTCGGCCCGTCCATCCGCAGCTCACCGCGCTCAAGCCACAGCACCCGGTCGCAGGTGTCGCGGATCGACTTGTTGTTGTGGCTGACCAGGAAGACCGTGCCCGCGCGCTCGCGCAGCTCCCGGATGCGGGCCTCGGAGCGCTTCTGGAAGGAGCGGTCGCCGGTGGCCAGCGCCTCATCGATGAGCAGGACGTCGTGGTCCTTGGCGGCGGCGATGGAGAAGCGCAGGCGGGCCGCCATGCCGGAGGAGTACGTGCGCATCGGCAGCGTGATGAAGTCGCCCTTTTCGTTGATGCCGGAGAACTCGACGATGTCGTCGTAGCGCTCCGCCACCTGCTCGCGGCTCATGCCCATGGCGAGACCGCCGAGGCGTACGTTGCGCTCGCCCGTCAGGTCGTTCATCATCGCCGCGTTCACGCCGAGCAGGGAGGGCTGGCCGTCGGTGAAGATGCGGCCCCGCTCCACCGGCAGCAGGCCCGCGACCGCCTTGAGCAGCGTCGACTTCCCCGAGCCGTTGGTGCCGATCAGGCCGATCGCCTCGCCCTTGCGAGCGGTGAAGGAGACGTTCTTGACGGCGTGCACCGTGCGCACGCCCGCCCGCGCCTCGGTCTTCCTGCGGCCGCCGATGATGCGGTTGAGGGCGGCGGTGGCGGTGCCGCGGCCCGCGCCGGTGCCGTGCACGCGGTAGACGATGTCGACCTGGTCGACGATGACGGTGGGGGCGGTCTCTGTCTCAGCCACGGCCGTAGGTCTCCTCTGCCTTCCAGAAGTAGATGAACCCGCCGACCCCGGCGAGCAGCGCCCAGCCCAGGGCCCACGCCCACACGTGGGGCGGGAGCTGGTCCGCGCGGAAGGTGTCGATGAGGGCGAAGCGCATCAGGTCGATGTAGACAGCCGCCGGATTGCACTCCAGGAGGACCTGGACGGCGTGCGGCAGGCCCCGGTCCTTCAGGACCGCGTCGATGCTCCACATCACCCCGGACGCGTACATCCACGTCCGCAGCACGAACGGCATCAGCTGCGCGATGTCCGGCGTCTTGCTGCCGAGCCGGGCCATGACGAGCGCGAGGCCCGTGTTGAACGTGAACTGGAGGACGAGGACCGGCGCCACCAGGAGCCACGACGCGGTGGGCGGGACGCCGAAGCAGAGCAGGATCACCACCAGCGCGCCCATGGAGAACAGCAGCTGCTGGAGCTGTTGCAGGCAGTACGAGATGGGCAGCGAGGCGCGCGGGAAGTGCAGGGCGCGCACCAGGCCGAGGCTGCCCGATATGGCGCGGGTGCCGGCCATGACGGACTGCTGCGTGAACGTGAAGACGAAGACGCCGGTGACCAGGAACGGGACGTAGTCCTCCACGTCCCGCTTGGTGTTCATCAGGACGCCGAAGATGAAGTAGTAGACCGCCGCGTTCAGCAGCGGGGTCATCACCTGCCAGAGCTGGCCGAGCTTGGCCTGGCTGTACTGCGCCGTCAGCTTGGCGGTCGCGAAGGCGGTGATGAAGTGGCGGCGCCGCCACAGCTGCCGGACGTACGCGGGCAGGGAGGGGCGGGCGCCGCTGACGGTCAGGCCGTGGCGGGCGGCGAGTTCGGCGGGGGCGAGGGGCGCCGCCGTGGTGGGGGGTGGGGGCGGGGATGCGTCGAGGACCTGGCTCACGTCCGTCGCTTTCGCTCGGGGCTCGGGGAGGCTTCGGAGGCTGCGGCGTACGTCGGGACGGGACCGTATCGTCGCAACGCCGAGCGTAGGACCTCGCTACGTCGGAACGCAACCGTATCGTCGTCACGCTCGCCCCTGCTTATGCTGTCCGTATGACGACGAGCGGGCCACAGGGTGAACAGGCGGGCGGGCCGGAGGGCGGGCGGCAGGGCACGCCCACGGGCGCACGACCGCGCCGCAGGGCCCCCGCCGGAGCCGCCGTGCTCCGGGAGGACGTGACCCAGGCCATCCGCGACGCCGTCTTCGAGGAGCTGGCCTCCGTCGGGTACGCGCGCATGTCCATCGAGGGCATCGCCCGCCGCGCGGGCGTCGGCAAGACCGCCGTCTACCGCCGCTGGCGCTCCAAGCTGCACCTCGTGCTCGACCTGGTGTCGGCCATAGCGGTCCAGGGGCTCCCCGCGCCGGACACCGGCTCCCTGGAGGGCGACCTGCGGCTGCTGTACGAGGTGACCTCGCGCGCCCTGCGGCACCCCGTGGCCTCGCAGATCATCCCCGACCTCCAGGCGGAGGCGGCCCGCAACCCCGAGATCGCCGAGGCGCTCCAGAAGGCGCTGCGCGAAGGGCAGCACGGGGTGGCGAGCGGCATCGTGCGGGCCGCCGTCGAACGGGGCGAGCTGCGGGAGGGCGCCGACCAGGAGCTGGCCCTCGACCTGGTGTCGGGGCCGCTCTACTGGCGCTCGGTGGTGGTGCGGGCGAAGCCGCCCAAGGGGTACCTGGCCCGGCTCGCGGCGGCCACGGCGGCGGGGCTGCGGGCGCTCTGAGCGGCGCGCCGTTCTGCGCAGGCGGCTGCTCAGGAGCTGCCGCCCGCCTCGGCCGGGAGTGTGCCGGCCTCACGTTCGCCGTCACCGCCAGGGTGAGGTCAGCGCCGCCTCACCGAGCCACCGAGGCCGACGCCGTCGATGAGCGAGAGCGCGTCGGGCCCGGCCCCCGCCTCCCGCACGGCCGCCGCCCGCTACACCCCCGGGCGGGCCCCCGCCTCCGGATGCAGCCGCACCCACCCCGCCCACGCCGAGGCGACCATCTCCCGCACGTCGCGCTTGGCCGTCCAGCCCAGTTCCGTGGCGACGCGGTCCGCCGCGGCCACCACGCGGGCCGGGTCGCCGGGGCGGCGGCCGGTGACCTCGGCGGGGATGGCGTACCCCGTCACGTCGTTGATGAGGTCGGTCATCTCGCGTACCGAAACCCCCTCGCCGCGGCCGACGTTGAGGGTCAGGTCAGTGCCGGGCGCCGCCGCCGCGAGCCTGCGGGCCGTCGCCACATGGGCCTCGGCCACGTCGACGACGTGGATGTAGTCGCGTACGCAGGTGCCGTCCGGGGTGGCGTAGTCCGCGCCGAAGACGCGGGGGGCCGCACCCGCGGTGAGTTTCTCGAAGACCATCGGGACGAGGTTGTAGACGCCGGTGTCCGCCAGCTCGGGCGAGGCCGCGCCCGCCACATTGAAGTAGCGCAAGGAGGCGGTCGCCAGGCCGTGCGCGCGCCCGGTGGCCCGCACCAGCCACTCGCCCGCCAGCTTCGTCTCGCCGTAGGGGCTCATCGGCTGGCACGGCGTCTCCTCGGTGACGAGCCCGTTCTCGGTGGAGGGCATGCCGTACACCGCGGCGGAGGAGGAGAAGACGAAGGACGGGACGCCCGCCTCCACCACCGCTTCGAGCAGGACCCGCAGGCCCTCCATGTTCTCGTGGTAGTACCGCAGGGGCTGTTCCACCGACTCGCCGACCTGCTTCTTCGCCGCGAGGTGGACGACTCCGGTGACGGCGTGGTCCTTCAGGGTGCGGGCGACGAGGTCCGCGTCCAGCGTCGAGCCGGTCACGAGCGGGACCTCCGCGGGCAGGCGCCCGGCGATGCCGGTGGACAGGTCGTCGTAGACCACGGTCCGCTCGCCCGCCTCCGTCATGGCGCGGACGACGTGCGCCCCGATGTATCCGGCGCCGCCGGTGATCAGCCAGGTCATGGTCGTCTTGTCCCGTCTTGTCGTG
Source organism: Streptomyces huasconensis (assembly GCF_021028635.1). NCBI lineage: Bacteria > Bacillati > Actinomycetota > Actinomycetes > Kitasatosporales > Streptomycetaceae > Streptomyces > Streptomyces huasconensis. Next base: position 3,054,398 of record NZ_CP086119.1, on the reverse strand, counting down.
CGGTTTCCCTCGACGTGCAGTGTCGCAGAGCCGGTGTACGGGTCGCGTCAGCGGCCGGAAGCGCCCCCGAGGGAGCCCTGGAGCGAGCGGGCCAGGCGTGTGAGGCGCCGCTTCGCGACCCCCGCGACCCCCCGCACGCCGGGCGCGAGCCGCACCGAGAGGTTCCCCGCCTGGGTGGCGTACGGCTGGACGAGCAGCACCCCGCGCCATCCGTTCGCCACCACCGTGCGGCGCAGCAGCCCGGGGCCCGCGACGGCGTGGGCGGTGGCCTCGCGGGCCGTCCCGTCGTCGAAGTGGAGCCGCAGCCGCAGGTCCCATACGCCGCCGGCCAACGCCCCGAGGTCGAGCAGGACCTCGGCGGTCCAGGTCTCACCGGGCCGCTCGGTCCGGAACGCCGCCGTCCGGCGCAGGCCCGGCCGGCCGCTGTGCCGGTCGACCAGTTCGACGTCGACGGTGGCGGGGCCCGCGGCCGCGACCCGCCCGTACAGCTCGCGCAGCCGCAGCGTGAGGCGGCTGCCGCCCGCGCGGGGCCGCAGCTCGCCCTCGACCGCGAGGGGCAGCAGCCGCATGGGGCGTACGAGGAGGTGCTCCAGGGTGACCTGGGGCAGGTCGTCGGCCCAGACGGGCGTGCCGTCGGCCGCCCGGGGGTACGGCGGCGCGAGGCGTGCCGGGCGCGCCGCCACCTGCTTCAGCCGCGTCAGGTCGCGCGGCCGTTCCGAGGCGAGGACGACGCGCGCGATGACGCGGCCCGGGGCGGGCGCGGCGTCGAGGTCGGCGGCGTCGAACGTCTCCAGGTACGCGCGCGTGAGCGCCCACCACTCGCGCCGGTACTCCTCGCCGCGCGCGGTCAGTTCACGGGCGTACATGCGCAGCCCGTGGTCGATGAACTTGGCGCGGGCCGCCCGCGCCAGCCGCTTGCCGCCGGGCCCGGACGCGTCCCGCAGGATCTCCACGGACTGGCGGTGGGCCTCCATGCGGGCCCGCCAGTTGGCGATCCCGGAGCGGTCCAGGGAGATGGAGAGCTTGGCGGCGGCGCGCCGCACGTGCCACACGTACACGGTGTCCGGGACGAGCGCGATGCGGGGTCCGGCGGCGAGGACACGCGCGGTGAAGACGAAGTCCTCGTAGACGAAACGGCCTTCGGGGAAGCGGATGCCGTGCTCGCGCAGGAAGTCCGTGCGGTAGAGCTTGTTGACGCAGAGCGTGTCGTGGACGAGGCGGGTGCGCAGCTCGGGCCGGGCGACGAGCCGGGCCTTGGCGTACAGCTCCGGCTGCCAGGGCACCTCGCGCCCCGAGGGCAGTTCGCGGCGCACGCACAGCCCGGAGGCGACCTGGGCGCCGTGCCGTTCGGCGGCGGCGAGCAGCGCGGCCGCCGCGCCGGGCGGCAGCACGTCGTCGCTGTCCAGGAACATCACGTACGGCGCCGACGCGGCGTCGATCCCGTCGTTGCGGGGGGTGCCGCAGCCGCCGCTGTTGCTCGCGCGGCGGATCACCCGCACGCGCGCGTCCCGCTCCGCGAGTTCGGCGAGGATCGCGTCGCTGCCGTCCGTCGAACAGTCGTCGACGGCGATGACCTCGCGGACGACCGGCCCTTGGGCCAGCGCGGAGCGCACCGCGTCCGCGACGTGGGCGGCGTCGTCGTAACCGATCACGACGACGGAGACGGGAGCGGCCTCGGGGACGGGAGCGGCCTCGGCGGACGGGTTAGGGGCGGGTGTGTTCAGGGCAGTCGGGTGAGGCGGGATGCGGTCCACGGGGGAAATGTTAGTGGTTTCTCGTAATTATCCGATTAGGGGGGCATTCATGGGTGCGGCACCGTCCCGGTGCGGCTCCGGTGAACCCCCGACCCGGGCCAGCACCTCGCCCGTGCGTCGGCTCCAGTCGACGACGACCGCCTCGCGCGGCACCTTCTGGCCGGGGGAGAGCAGCAGCCACCGCACGTCGTAGCGGTGCGCGATCGCCGCGCGCTCCCGGCGGGTGGAGTCCGGCGCGAGGTAGGCGCGCACGGCGGCCAGGCGGCGGCCCCGCACGTCCTCGTCGAGCGAGGCGTCCGGCCACGCCGGGGCGACGAGGTTGACGCCGTACGCGGGCACGGACCGCGTGGGCCGGTAGCCGTCGGTCAGCACGACGTCGCCGCGCCGCATGTGCCCCACCGCCCAGCCGTAGTCCGGCCAGCGCGGCGGCTGGTCGAACCCGATCGGGTCGAGCGCCCGCGGCACCACCGCGCCCGCCTGGATCTGGAAGAACCCGACGCAGGCCCCGAGCGCCGCCGCCCCCGCGAGCGCCCCCCGCCGCGCCCCCCAGGGACGCGGCGCCGCCAGCTCGATGGCCAGGGCGAACTGGAGGGGCACGAGCGTCAGTCCGAGGATGCGGCCGTAGGTGTAGTGGCCGCTGACCCAGCCGTACGCGACGACCGCGCACTCCAGGGCGAACATCAGCACCAGCGGGTCCGTGCGGTCCCTGCGGAAGCGCAGCCACAGGGCGGGCAGACCGAGCAGCGCCAGCCAGAACCGCTGCGGCATCCCGCTGTAGAGCTGGCGGTGAATCCAGTCGACGCTCGCGTCACCGACCAGGGAGAAGACGCTGTAGTACGGCCAGAGCGACGCGATGAGGGCCGCGGTCGCGGCGGTCGCCGCCCACGCCCACACCTTGCGGCCGGACGCCGCGAACGCGACCACGCCGATCACCGCCGCCACGGACGAGATCGGGTGGACGAGCAGGATGAGTCCGCACAGGGCACCCAGACCCACGTACGCCCCGACGCCCCTGCGCCGGGGACCGCGCGCCAGTGAACCGGCCCACGCCCAGGCCCAGAACGCCAGGCCGATCGCGAACGTCGACGGATAGCCGAGGTTCCCCGTCATCGACATCAGGCCCAGATAGCCGCTCCACCACGCCATGCGCGTGCCCCACAGCAGCACCATCGCGCCCAGCGCGAGCACCGGGGCCCACGGGCGGGGCGTCAGAACCCGCACGAACCGGCCGACGCCGGTGAGCAGGACGAGGAGGTTCAGCGGGCCCGAGACCTTGACGACCTGCCAGCCGGCGAGGTCCGTCACCTGGGCGAACAGGCCTTGAAGGCCCGCGTACGGCGAGTAGTACGCGCTGCCGTCGCCCGGCAGGTCCGCCATCGGGTGCGCCGGGTGCAGGAGGTCGTCCTTGAGGCGCTCCACGACCGCCGCGTGCTGCCCGAAGTCGCAGCACATCGGCACCCGCCAGAACGCCAGCGACATCACCAGCCAGAACAGCCCGCCGAAGACCGCGTAGGGGGAGGGCCGCCACCGGGGGCCGCCCCCCAGGGCCGTCGCGCCGTGGACGGCCCTGCGCACGAGGAGCGTGCCGCTCACCGCATCAGCCTCTCCGCGACACGGGCGGCGGCCCGGCCGTCGTCCAGGTCGCAGTACGCCTCGCGGAAGGCCGAGTACGCGTCCGTGTGCCGGGCCGCGATCGCGTCCAGGTCGCGCAGCGCCTCGACGACCTCCCCGGTGGAGGCGAGCAGCGGCCCCGGCGCGCTCGTCTCGAAGTCGAGGTAGAAGCCGCGCACGGTGTCGCGGTAGTGCTCCAGGTCGTAGGCGTGGAAGAGCATCGGGCGCCCGGTGTGCGCGAAGTCGAACATCAGCGAGGAGTAGTCGGTCACCAGCACGTCGGCGATCAGCAGGAGTTCGGCGGCGCGCGGGTGCGCCGTCACATCGCGTACGAAGGGCGCGCGGGCGCCCGGCAGCCGGCCCGCCGTCAGCGGGTGCTTGCGCACCAGCAGGACGTGGTCGTCGCCGAGGACCGACTCGGCGGCGCGGAAGTCGAGCGCCGGTTCGTAGCGGAACCGGCCCGGGGCGTACGCGAGATGGTCCCGGTACGTCGGCGCGTACAGCACGACCCGCTTGTCCGGCGTGACGCCCAGCTCGTTGCGGACCCGCTCGGCGACCTTCTGGCGGTCGTCGCCGAACAGCACGTCGTTGCGGGGCGAACCGGCCTCCAGGACCTCGCCTTCGTAGGCGAGGGCGCGGCCCAGGTGCGGGGTGGAGAAGCGATTCGGCGAGACCAGGACGTCCCACTGGCGGGACAGGCGCGGCAGGGCGTCGAGGTGGCCGTGGTCGGCGTAGAGGGAGTCGGTGAGGTCGGTGCCGATGCGCTTGAGCGGCGCGCCGTTCCAGGTCTGGACGACGGTCTGGCCCTCGCGGCGCTCGAAGAACTCCGGCAGGTGGCCCGCGGTGACGATGCGGCGGCAGCGGGCCAGCGCCTCGTACCAGGCCGCGCTGTGCTCCTCCACGGCCTTGGCCCCGGCGGGCACACGGGTCTGCTGGTCGTGCGTGACCCACAGGTGCTCGACGTCGGCGCCGCGCCGCACCAGCTCCTCGTGGACGGCGCGCGGCGAGTCCCCGTCGAGGTACAGCACGGCGTCGGTCAGCGGCTGTTGGCGGTGGCGCGGGTAGTGGGCGGTGCGCAGCCGGTGCTGCCGGTAGGCGCCGCGTTCGGTGCGGGCGAGCACGGAGCCCGCCTCGACGAGGAGGCGGTCACCGAACCGCCGGTCGAGGGTGAACTCCCGTCCCTGGACACTCTGGTGGAGCGGCAGGCCGGCCGCCACGGAGGCGAGCAGCCGCACGGGCATCCCGTCGTCGGCGCGCCCGGCCTGCCCCGGAGAGGCGTTCGGGTCCCGCAGGAACGCGTACCACCGCCCCTCGCGCAGCGCCCCGCCGCCGGGCGCGACCACCGCGCGCAGCCGCTCCCCGACGCGTTCGGCCGGGACCGTCAGCTCCTCGTCGCGGCCGCTGTGCCGCAGGACCAGTTCGGCGGTGGGCCAGGCGGCCTCGGAGGCGAGCATCTCGACGGTGAGCGTGCCGTCCGCGCCCCACGCGACGCGGTCGGCGACCGGCTGCCGCGTCACCTCGACGACCAACTCGCCCCGGTCGTTGGCGGTGGCGCACAGCTCGCGGCCGTCGTCCGAGGCGTACCGCCCCGGGGCCAGGGCGAGGCTCGCGGCCAGCGACTTCAGCGTGCCGTCGGGCAGCACGAGGTTGGCCTGCCAGCGCTCGCCGTGCGGCGGCTCGACCTCCTTCGGCGCGAGGTGCGGGGTGGGCGCCACCCCCGTCAGGTCCGCGAGCCGCACCCGCACCTCGAAGCGGTCGTCGGCGAGTGCCACCGGGCAGTCGACGTCCGTCCCCGAGTGCGGGTGGGTGAGCCGCAGGGAGCGGGGGCGCACCCGGCCGGGCAGGCTGCCGCTCAGCACCACGTCGCCGCCGTCGCGCCGGTGGGCCTCGACGCGCGCCGCGTACTCCTTGATCCGCAGCACCAGGCGGCCCTTGCTGTACCCGACGACCAGGCGCAGCCCGTCGCCCAGCTCGCGCACCAGGGACTGGGCGGAGGGCCCGTCGGCGGCGCGCACGGCCGCGCGCCGCACCGTGCCGTGACCCGCGACGACCACGCCGAGCAGCCAGTTCCCCGGCTGCCACGCCCCGCCGGTCCGCAACTGCTCGGGGTCGACGGTCATCTCGAAGCCGGCCAGGTCGTAGCAGTGCAGGCGCTGCCGTGACTGCTCGGTGGCCTGCGGGGCGGCGACCGTCCTCGTCGGCACGCGACGGAAGCGGCCCCTGCTCCGCGTCGACCGCAGCAGCCCGGCCTTGACGGAGTGCGCGGGGCGGGTCGCCTCCAGGTTGCGGACGTACGCGTATCCGCTGATCCGCAGCGTGCCGTCGGCGCCCCACCGGATCTCGCCGGCCCGCGCCACCACGGGCAGTTCGTCCCGCCCGACGCGCGTCAGCCTCTCCGGGACGCGGCCGATGCCCGGGTAGGCGGCCCGGCGGCGCAGCGCGCCCCGCACGTGGAAGGCGGTGCCGTTGGCCCGCTCGAAGGTGAGCAGGTCGATGAGTTCGGCGGTGCGCCCCTCGCGGACCAGATGCCACTTGACGCGCAGGTCGACCGGGAGCCCGGCGATGACGGACGGGTCGGCGCGGCGCAGGAAGGCGGCGGTGTCCGTCATGAAGGCCGCGCGGTACTCGGGGCCGCCCATCGGCAGCCCCTCCAGGAAGTACACGAAGTCGTCGCGCAGGCAGGAGGCGTCGTACGTCTTCTTCATCTCCGGCGCGTGCCGCGCGAGGAAGCCGCTGACGTGCGCGCACGCCGCGATCCGGTCGCGGACGCCCTTGACGTCGGTGCGCCGCCGGGTGATCGAGCCCTCGCGGACCCGCCAGTAGTAGACGTGGTCGCTGAGCACGTCCACGGAGTGGGCGAGGAAGTGCGCCGGGATCATCACGGGCGTGTCCTCGTAGAGCTTGCCCTCGGGGAAGGTGAAGCGGTGCCGGTCCCAGAAGGCGCGGCGGAACACCTTGTTCCAGGCCACGCGGTCGGAGAGCAGGTCCAGGTCGCGGGAGATGTGCGTACGGGTGCGCGGCTCCGTCAGCCACTTGTACTGCCAGGCCTGGGAGCGGCCGCGCTCGGTCAGCCGCCAGACGTTGCCGCTGGCGAAGTCGGAGCCGGTCTCGTCCAGGCTCGCGATCATCCGCTCGTACGCGTCGTGCGGCACGACGTCGTCGCTGTCGACGAAAGTCAGGAACTCGGCGGTGGGCGACGCCTTGCGCACGCCCGTGTTGCGGGCGGCGCTCAGTCCGGCGTTGCGCTGGCGGACGTAGACGAAGCGGGGGTCGCGGGCGGCGAACTCACGGGCGATGAGGGGGCTGCCGTCGGTCGAGCCGTCGTCGACCATGACGCACTCCAGACCGCCTGGGCCGCCGTGCCCGGGGCCGGCCATGCCGTTGACGGTCTGCCGGGCGATCGATTCCAGGCACTCCTCCAGAAACTCCTCGACGTTGTAGATGGGCACGACGACGCTGAGACGGGGCTGCACGGCGACCGGCCTTTCATGGGAGTACGGGCATATTTAGCCCCCTTTGCCCGTTCGCGGTCCGCGCCGGTCAGTTTCTCCGGCGTGTGTCACCCCAATGAGTGAGGTGAGGTCTTCGACAGGGGGTGCCCGGCTGGCTACGGTCGGTTGACATGTCGCGCTTCTCGGTCGTCGTCCCCGTCCACCGCGTCCAGGGCTACCTGCGCGCCTGCCTGGAGTCGGTGCTCAGCCAGTCCTTCGGCGACCTCGAACTGACCGTCGTCGACGACGCCTCGCCCGACGCCTGCGCCGCGATCGCCGCCGAGTACGCGGAGCGAGACCCGCGCGTGCGCCTGATCCGCCTCCCCGTCCGGGCGGGGACCGGACCCGCCCGCAACATCGGCGCCGACCGCGCCACCGGCGGCCACCTCCTCTTCCTCGACGGCGACGACCTGCTCCTGCCGGGCGCCCTCGAAGCCCTCGACGCGGCCCTCACCGACCACGGCGACCCGGACGTCCTGCTCTTCGGACACGACCGCGTCGACTGGTGGGAGACCGTCCGCCCCGCCACGGCCCCCCGCGCGGACGACCCGCTGGCCGCCGCCCCGGCCGCCTGGAACCGCCTCTTCCGCCGCGACTTCTGGCGCGCGCAGCGGCTCGCCTTCTCCGACGCCGCCTACGAGGACGTGGTGCCCGTCCACACCGCGACCCTGCGCGCGGGCGAGCGGATCGCCGTCCTCGACCGGACCTGCGTGCGCTGGCGCGAGCGGCGCGGCGGCAGCTTCTCCACGACGCCGGGCCGCCACCACTTCGCCGTCATCGGGCGGTACGGCGAACTCCTCGCCGCCGCCGGGGCCGCCGACCGCGCCCGGCTCCTGCCGCACGCCGCCGCCCACCTGCTCGCCGTCCTGGACGACCCGGGACGGGTCCGCGCGAGCGACCGGCGCGACTTCTTCCGCGAGGCGGCCCGCGTCCACCGCGCGTACGCGCCCGAGGGCACCGAGCCCCGCGACCCCGGCGAGAAGGCCCTCGCCGCCGCCTCCTACGCCGCCTACGAAGGGCTGCGCAAGGCCGAGTCGCGGCGCCTGCGCGTGACCCGGCACCTCAAGCGGCAGAAGAAGAAACTGCGCGCCCACGCCATGCGCGCCGCCTACCGCGCCGACCGGTACCGCTCCCTCGACCCGCACCTGGCGGTCTACGGCGCCTACTGGAACCGCGCGGTCTCCTGCAACCCCGCCGCGATCCACGCCAAGGCCCGCGAACTGGCCCCGCACATCCGGGGCGTGTGGGTGGTCTCCGGACGCCACAGGGACAAGGTGCCCGCCGGGATCGAGTACGTCGTCGAAGGCTCCCGGCGCTACTGGGAGGCGATGGCCAGGGCGACGTACCTCATCAACAACTCCAGCTTCCCCGGCGGCTTCACCAAGCGGCCCGGACAGGTCTACCTCCAGACGCACCACGGCACCCCGCTGAAGAAGATGGGCCTGGACCAGCGCCGCTACCCGGCGGGCACGCACGGCATCAGCTTCCAGAAGGTCCTGGACCACACCGACCAGTGGGACTTCAGCCTCTCCGCCAACCCGCACTCCACGGAGATCTGGGAGCGCGTCTACCCCTCCGCCGCGTACGAGGCCCTGGAGGCCGGCTACCCGCGCAACGACGTGTACTTCACGACGGGCGACGAGGAGATCGCCCGCATCCGCGCGCGGCTCGGCGTCGAGGACGGGCAGACCGTACTGCTGTACGCGCCCACCCACCGCGACTACCAGAAGGGCTTCCTGCCCCGCCTCGACCTGCGCCGCTTCGCCGAACGGCTCGGCCCTCAGTACGTCGTGCTGGTGCGCGCCCACTACTTCTACGGCGCCGACGCCGGGCTCGACGCCCACCCGCGCATCATCGACGTCACCGGGCATCCGCGCGTGGAGGAGCTGTGCCTGGCCGCCGACGCCCTCGTCACGGACTACTCGTCCCTGATGTTCGACTACGCCTGCCTGGACCGCCCGATCGTGACGTACGCCCCCGACTGGCAGGCCTACCGCCTCGCCCGCGGCACCTACTTCGACCTGCTCTCCGGGCGGCCCGGCGAGACCCCGGGCGCGGTGGCCACCACCGAGGACGAACTGGCCGGGCTCTTCCGGGACGGCGGCTGGAACTCCCCGGAAGCGGCGCGGCTGCGGTCGGCGTTCCGCGCCCGCTTCTGCCCCTACGACGACGGGAGAGCCGCCGAACGGGTCGTCCGGCGGCTGTTCACGCCCGCGTCTCAGCGTTCGTAGGGCGAGCGCACCGGGAAGTACGCCGTCAGGAACGACCTGATCGCCAGCGCCATCTCCTCGTCGGCCATGCCGCTGTCGGGCGACTCGCCGATGCAGAACGCCGCCCGGTCGCGGTTCTGCAGCAGCCGCCCGAGCCGCGCGTGGTCGGCGCGGTCGCCGATGTCCACGAAGTCGTACGAGATGGTGCCCGGCACCGCCCGCCCGGTGAGGTACGCGTAGTGCTGGTGCAGCGACGACACCAGGGAGTGGTCGCCCACGGAGCGGAAGCGGCTGCGGGCCGTGGCCGCCAGCTCCTCCGGGAAGCGTTCGGTGATCTCCGTGAGGATGCTGCGGCGCAGCGCGTACGGCACGTGGAAGAAGCTGTGCGTCGTGGTCCTGCCGAAGGCGGCGCGCAGCAGCTCGCGGTTGTTCTTCGCCGCCGCGAGATAGCCCTCGTCGTCCGGTGAGAGGGGCAGGGCGGGCACGGACTGCGAGGACCAGAAGAAGCGGGGCAGGCCGTTGCTGAGGAAGAACAGGTCCGGGCCGGCGGGGCGGCCGAGGAACATGTCGTCGTTGAAGTACAGGAAGTGCTCCGACAGGCCCTCGATGCGGTGCAGCTGGCTTTCGATGGAGTGCGAGTTGAAGGTGGGCAGACACGCGTCGGGGTCGGCGAACAGGTCGCGGTGGTCGACGACCGTCAGGCCGGGGTGCTCCCGGTCGAGCCACTCCGGGACCTGCCCGGCCGTGACGAGGTACACGTGCCGCACCCACGGCGCGTACATCGCCAGCGAGCGCAGGCTGAAGCGCAGCTCGTCGCGGTTGCGGAAGCGCACGGCCCCGTCGTCCGCCGACTCCCGCCGGCCGCCGCCGCGCGTCGCGTCACGGCGGGCGCGCCACTCGGGGTCGGAGTCGTCGACCCAGGTGTAGACGGCGTCGATGGGGAAGTCGACGTCCCTGACGAGGAGTTCGGTGAACACCTGGAGGGTCGGGTAGTCGCGGTCCGCCACCCGCAGGGCCGCCGTCGGGGTGAGCGAGGGCAGCACCGCGCCGGCCAGCGTCGTCCCGAAGGGCGCGCGGAAGCCGTCCTCGGCGGCGGGGGTGCCCTGGGGCGTGCGGGGCCAGAACGCCACCGTGCAGGCGAGGCCCGCGCCGTGCCGCAGCGACAGGGTGGTCGTGGTCACCGGCTTGAAGACCTTGACGCCGGACAGGGCACCGATGGAGTCCAGGCGTTCGGCGAGGACGACTCCGGGCGCCGCGTCGCGCGGGTTGACCAGCTCGGCGTAGACCGGCTGCCCGCGCAACGCCGCGGCCAGGGCCTTCAGCGCGCGGTCCTGGTCGTCGGCGGCCACCGCCAAGGTGTGGGCGGTGCCGTCGGGGGTGCGGACCAGGACGTAGGGCACGTCCTGCGCCTCCAGGGCGGAGGCGGTGAGTTCGAGGTTCCACTCCGCCATGCGCGGGGCGAGCACGTCGTCGCGCCGCTCGGCGAGGCGGCCCACCGAGCGGATGACGCGGCCCGTCGGGTCGGCGGCGAGGATCTCGTCCTCGCGGGCCCGCTCGTCGGCGGCGGCCGCGGCGTCGAAGGTGTGCGGCGCGGTCGGCCGGAAGCCGCAGCCGCCGGAGGCGACGCCGAGCGCCACGCGGTCCGCACGCCCGCGCAGCCGCTCGGGCAGCTCCCGTCCCGCCACGAGCCGCGTGTACAGCTCCTCCCAGCGCGCGGTGACGTCCGCCGAGGAGAAGCGGGCGTAGACGCCTTCGCGGGCGGCGCGGGCGTACGCGCCCCGGGTCGCGTCATCGCTCATCAACTCGTCCATGGCGCGCGCCAGTTCGCCGACCTCTCCCGGTGGCACGAGCAGCCCGTCGACGCGGTGCCGCACGATCTCGGCGGGCCCGGTCAGCACGTCGTACGCGATGACGGGCACCCCGGCGGCGAGCGCCTCCAGGAGCACCAGCGGAAACGCCTCGTTGTGCCCGGCGGTCATCAGGCTCAGCCCCGCCTTGGCCCATTCGGCGGCCATGTCCTGACAGGGGCCGAGGAGTTCGACCCGGTCGTGCAGGGCGAACCCGTCGACCAGGCGGCGCAGATGCCGTTCGCGGTGGCCGCTGCCGAAGATCCGCAGCCGCCACTGCGGATGCGCCTCGGCGACCTGCGCGAAGGCCTGCACCGCATGGTCGACGCGCTTCTCGCCGGTCAGCCGCGCCGCCATGACGATGACCTTGCTCTCGCCGTCCGCGCGCGGCCGGAAGCCGTCCGGCACGGCGTTCGGGATGACGGCCAGCTCGGGCGCGGTGGGCCCGAGGGACTCCGCGATCCACTCCCGGGTGCGTTCGGTGAGGGTGACCAGGGCGTCCAGGCGCGGCGCGTGCAGGAGCAGCGGCTCACCGGAGGGGCCGCGCCGCTGGGTGGGGCGGTGCTCCTGGTGGACGGTGACGACGCGCGCGGGCGCGAGCGTCACGGCGGCGGCCAGCAGCGCGGGCGTGGTGGTCACCAGCACGTCGGTGTCGATCGCGGAGAGCGCGGCGGTCAGCTCGATGTCGGAGAGCCGGTCGAAGGTGTCCTCCCAGGCGGGCCGGATCAGCTCGCTGGGCAGCGCGGCGAGCGTGCGGCACGCGGAGGCGTCCAACTCCGTCGCCCGCACCGGCCGTTCGGGCGTCACCGTGCGGTCCACGAGATACCGCACGGGCAGGGCGCGGGCCTCCGCGAAGAACGGCTCGGCGCGGGTCCGGAAGACGGAGACGACCTCGACCTCGATGCCGGGGCGTTCGGCGAGGTGCGCGGCCTGGGTGTAGGTGGCCAGCTCCGTCCCTCCCATCTCGTCCCCCCACCCGAGCAGGTACGTGATCTTCATGAGGTCTCCTTGGCGGGCTCCCGCGTGAGGTGGCTGATGTCCCGGCACGTCACCGCGAAGGCGCCCGTCCGGGTGAAGTGGGCGTGCGCCCGGACCAGTGCCCCTTCCGGCAGCGCGAAGACCCGGAAGGGCGTGGGGCAGGCGGCCGAGGGGTCGCGCACGTCCGTCAGCCACCGGCCGAGCGGCAGCCCCGCCACCCGGAAGTCCCACACCCACTGCCCGGCACCGGCCCCGGTCATCGCGCCGAGCGGCACCGACAGCGTGAACGCTCCGCCGCGCACGGCGACGTCGACGGGTACGACGACCTTGTCCCTGCGCCGCACGGCCTCCGCGCACACCGGCCCGGCCGCCGCCCCGATGAACCGCCCGTGCACGGTGATCCCGTCCCCGCGCGGCTCGAAGCGCACCAGCTCCGCGCGCGCCCGGGACCGCGTGGCCTGGAGCACGGCCCGCCCGGTGCGGGACCGGACGATCCGTACGAGGGTTCCGGTCAGCGGGTCGGGGGCGCACGGCACGGTGGGTGTCGCGGGCGGCGCGCCGTCCTCGACGGGCGCGAGCCCCCGACGCCGTACGCGGCCGTCGGCGCCCCGCGTCTCGACGGTCAGCCGCCACACGCCGTCCCGCATGTCGCGCAGGGTGGCCGTGGCGGTCAGGAGCGGGACGGCGGCCGTGTGCCGTTCGTAGGCGAGGGGGACGGCGAGCCGGCGGCGGCCGCGGGTGATCAGCAGCCGGGCGCGGTCCGACGGCCCGGTGCTCCCGGCGGCGAGGGCGAGGTTCAGGGTGCGGCTGTCGCGGAGCGAGAGGTGCACGGGCGTCAGCGGCGGCGCGGCGCGCGACACGTGCCCGGCGGCGGCCCGCTCCAGGCGGAACCGCGTGCTGCGCACGGTGGCGCGCAGCCGCCGGACGAGGTGCGGCGGGGCCCCGGGAAGGCGGGGTGGCGTGAAACCAATGCGGTCCATTTATCCACTTTGCCCATTTTGCGACCAGAGCTCGCGCTCCGCGCCCCGTTTCTCCCCCACGACCCCCCCAGATTCGGCCCGCACGGAGCAGCGGACCACGCCCCGGGGCCTCCCGAGCCGACGCGGCCCCACACCCGCGTACGCACCCCCCCCCGCATCCCCGCCCCCCCCGAGCCGACGCGGGCCCGCACCCGCGTACGCAAGCGAGGGGACGTGGGGGTATGTGCGCGCGGAGCACAGTGGTGGTCATGACGTCCCCGAAGCAGCAGAACCCCCGCACCAAGATGGCGAGCACGGACATACCCCCGCGGCCCCGCCCCACAAACGCACCCAAGGCGCACCGGGCTACTTCACCGCCCCCGCCATCACCCCCGTAACGAACTGCCGCTGGAACGCGAAGAACACCGCCAGCGGAATCACCATCGAGATGAACGCCCCCGGCGCCAGAATCTGCACGTTGTCGCCGAAGAACCGCACCTGCTGCTGAAGCGCCACCGTGATCGGCGGATTCTGCGAGTCGGCGAAGATCAGGGCGATCAGCATGTCGTTCCAGACCCACAGGAACTGGAAGATGCCGAGCGAGGCGATCGCCGGCGCCCCCAGCGGCATCACGACCCGCAGGAAGAGCCGCAGCTCACCCGCCCCGTCGAGCCGCGCCGCCTCCAGGAGTTCGCGGGGGATCTCCGCGAAGAAGTTCCGCAGCAGGAAGACGGCGAACGGCAGGCCGAACGCCACATGGAAGAGGACCACGCCCACCGTCGTCTCGAAGATGCCGATCTTGCCGAAGAGATCGGCGATCGGCACCAGCGCCACCTGCACCGGCACCACGAGCAGCCCGACCACGCCGATGAACCACCAGTCGCGGCCCGGGAAGTCCATCCACGCGAACGCGTACCCGGCGAGGGAGCCGAGCAGCACGACGAGCAGCGTCGCCGGGACGGTGATCATGACGCTGGCCAGGAGCGAGTCGGTGATCGTCTCGTCCTTGAGGAGGTTCGCGTAGTTGTCCAGCGTCAGCTGCGAGGGCGCGCCGAAGACCTTCCACCAGCCGCTCTCGCTCATGTCGGCGGAGGACCGCAGCGAACCGATCAGCAGCCCGACCGTCGGCATCAGCCAGAAGAGGCCCACGAGCACCAGGAACACGCGCAGCGCGGTCCCGCCCAGCGCGGAGGCGACGCGCCCGCCCAGGGACTGCTTGGCCTTGACGATCTCCACCCGGTTCGTCGTCATCGCCGTGCCTCCCGCCGCATGCGCCGGATGTTGAACAGCATCACCGGGATCACCAGCAGGAACAGGAGCATCGCGATGGCGCTCGCCACCCCCGCGTCCCGGTCGCCGAACGCGGAGTTGTAGAGCTGGAGCGCGAGGACGTTCGCGTCGTCCTTCGACGACCCCGGAGGGATCACGAAGACCAGGTCGAAGATCTTCAGTACGTTGATCATGAGCGTGACCAGGACCACCGCGAGGACCGGCGCGAGCAGCGGCACCGTCACCCGCCGGAAGACCTGCCACTCGTTGGCACCGTCCACGCGGGCCGCCTCCAGGAGTTCACGGGGCACGCTCGCGAGGCCCGCCGCGATCAGGACCATGGCGAAACCGGCCCACATCCACAGGTACGAGCCGATGACCGCGGGCGTGATCAGGGACGGGCCGAGCCAGTCGACGCCGTTGTACGGCTCGCGGAAGTTCGAGGCGGGGAAGCGCAGGTGGGCGCCGTCCGCCTCCTTCGGCAGCGCGAAGGTGCCGTCCGCCGCCGCCTCGGTGGACGCGACCACCTCACCGCCCTTGACGGCCTCGATCCTGATGCCCGCGTAGCCGAACTCGGCGGGGTCGGGGGCGTTGGGTTTGCCCCGGCCCTTGCCGCGCGTGAAGTCCTGCCAGGACATGCCGGTGACCTTGTCCGGGTCGGCCTGCGCGGGCTTCGCGGCCTTCGCGTCGTCGGGCAGCTGGTTCGGCGGTACGCCCGTCAGCGCCAGCGCCACCGGCTCGCCCGCCCGCACCGGCTCCTTGGTGATGAACGCGCCGCCGCCGGCCGCCTTCAGGGGCGAGTCCATCGCCGGATGCGCCTGCGGGAACGCCGACGACTCGGCGAACGTGTCGTGCACGCTCACCGCGACGGCGTTGGCCACCCCGCGGTCGGGGTCCGACTCGTACACGAGCCGGAAGATGATGCCCGCGGCGAGCATCGAGATCGCCATCGGCATGAAGATGACGAGCTTGAACGCCGTGCCCCAGCGGACCCGTTCGGTCAGCACGGCGAAGATCAGGCCGAGCGCGGTCGCCACCGTCGGCGCCACGACCACCCAGATCGCGTTGTTCTTGATGGCGGTCAGGATGCTGTCGTCCGTGAACAGCGTCTTGTAGTTGCCGAACGCCGTGAAGTCGCCCGACGAGTCGAAGAAGCTGCGGAACAGCGAGTACCCGATGGGGTAGAGGACGAGCGCGCCGAGCAGCACCAGGGCGGGCAGCAGGAAGAGCACCGCCACCAGCCTGCGGGTGCCGGTCACGCTCTTGCGCGGAGTCGGAGCCGGGGGCACCGCCTTCGGGGTGCCCCCGGCGTTCGCGGTCGCCACCGCGTCAGTCCTTGTAGGCCTTGGCGGCGGCCGTTTCCAGCGTCTTCTGTGTCCCCTCGACGTCCTGCGGGTCCTTCAGGAAGTCCTGCAGCGCCTTCCACTCGCCCTTGCCCGGCGTGCCGCCGAAGGACTGCGGGGCCTGGTCGGACATGTCGAAGCGGATGTCGTCGCCCGCCGCGATGAGCGCCTTGGCGATGTCGCGTTGCACGTCGTTCGGGTAAGCCGCCAGGTCCAGGTTCTTGTTCGGCGAGATGAAGCCGCCCGCCTCCGCCCAGATCCGCGCGGCGTCCGGCGACGCCAGATACGTCAGCAGCGCCTGCGCGCCCTTGCTGTCCTTCAGCGCGACGGCCGCGTCACCGCCGACCACCGCCGGGGACTCCGCGCCCACGGCCGGGAACGGGAACACCTTGGCGTCCTTGCCCACCTCGGCCTTGGTCTCGGAGATCGGCAGCGAGACCATGTCGCCCTCGAAGACCATGCCCGCACCGGGCTGGTCGCCGCCCTTGAAGGTCTGCTTCACGGACGCCGGGAACTCCGTCTGGAGCGCGCCGTCGGCGCCGCCCGCGACGAAGCCCTTCTTCCCGAACACCTCGCCGAGCGTGGTCAGTGCCTCCTTGACCGACGGGTCCGTCCACTTGATCTTGTGCTGGGCGAGCTGGTCGTACTTCTCCGGACCCGCCTGGGAGAGGTAGATGTTCTCGAACCAGTCGGTGAGGGTCCACGCCTCGGCGCCCGCCACCGATACCGGCGGCACCCCGGAGTCGTAGACCGTCTGGGCCGTCTTCATGAAGTCGTCCCAGGTCTTGGGCTCGCTCACCCCCGCGTTCTCGAAGACCCGCGTGTTGTACCAGATCAGCGACTTGTTGGCGGCCTTGAAGTACACGCCGTACTGCTTGCCGTCGACCACCCCGAGGTTCTGCCACCCCTTGGCGTAGTTCTTCTCCAGCTGCTTCTGCGCCTCGGGGCCGACCGGCTTGGCCCACTTGTTCGCCACCGCCTGCTCGATCGCCCCGACCTGCGGCAGCATCGCGACGTCCGGCGGCTGCCCGCCCGCCACCTTCGACTCCAGGAAGCTGATGATGGGGTCCTGCGCGGGAACGAAGGAGACCTTGGCGCCCGTCCTCTCCTCGAACTCGTCGAGCACCTTCAGGAAGACCTTGCGCTCCGAGCCGCCCCACACGGCCGACACGGAGACGGTCTCGCCGTCCAGCTTGGGCAGTTGGACCGTGGAACCGGTGTCCTTGCCCCCGCCCTCGTCCGTCTTGTCCCCCTCGTCGCCGTCGCCGCCGCACGCGGTGACGGTGAGCGCGAGCGCGCCCGCGACGACGGCTGAGGCGATTCTGGCGGTGGTACGCCGGTGCCGCGGTGTCCTGCGTGTACTGCGAAGAGTGCTGCGCATCACTGCCCCGTTCTCTTCCCTGACGAGTCCCGTGCGCTCTGGTCTACGCCCGCGCGGGGAGGGGCGGCAAGATGGCCTGCGGTGTCAACTCGTAGATCGTGATGGCGTTGTGACGTGCCGTCATCACCCCTTGCCACGCCATGTCACACCACTGGTGGGAATAGGCGAACCCCGCCCGCCGGTTGAGCCGGGCATGACTGAAGCGACCGACGGCTCCTTCGACCCGCACGCCCTGCTCGCCGAGAGCCGCCTCGGCGTCCTCGCCACGATCAAGTCCGACGGGCGCCCGCAGCTCTCCCCGGTCCAGCCGGCGTACGACCGCGCCACCGGCCGCCTCCAGGTGTCGACCACCGCGGGCACCGCCAAGATCACCAACCTCCGCCGCGACGCCCGCGCCGCACTGGAGGTCACCCACCCCGACGGCATGGCCTGGGCCACCGCCGAGGGCACGGCCACCCTCACCGGCCCCGGCACCGACCCGCACGGCCCCGAGGTCGAGGCACTGGTGGAGTACTACCGCGCCGCCGCGGGGGAACACCCCGACTGGGACGAATACCGCGCGGTGATGGTCAGGGAACGGCGCGTGCTGATCACCATGGAGGTGGAGCGGGTGTACGGGGCGGACATCCGCTGAAACGCCCCGCAGGGGCGCGGGGAACTGCGCACCCGGCCCCGACGGACGGCGGTCGGCTTCGTGGCGCGGGGGTGGTGCGCCAGGTTCACTCTTCGGGGGCGGGCAGCCCCCTCCAGGGCCGCGGGGAACTGCGCGCCCAGCCACAACGAACCCGCAGTGGACTGACGGCGGCGGTCTTCGTGGTGCAGGGCGGTGCACCAGGTCCACCGCCTCGGGGGCGGGCAGCCCCCCAGGGGCGCGGGGAACTGCGCGCCCAGCCAGAACGAACCCGCAGCGGACTGACGGCGGCGGTCTTCGTGGTGCAGGGCGGGGCACCAGGTCCACCGCCTCGGGGGCGGGCAGCCCCCCAGGGGCGCGGGGAACTGCGCGCCCAGCCAGAACGAACCCGCAGCCGACCAGCGGAGAGCAACCGCCCGAAACCACGCCCCACCCCCGCCTACAAAAGCGACGGCACCTGATCCGCCGAGACCGACCGCGCCGCCCGCTCCAACGCACTGGCCAGCAGGGCCAGATCCGTGGGCCCGTTCCCCAGCTCACGGACGGGCCGCCGCGCCGGCGGGTCCCCCATCCGCTCCCACTCCAGCGGCACCACCGTGGGCCGCAGCGTCGCCGTCCGCGGAATCCGGCCGGTGACCCGCCCCGCCTGGAAGGGGGTGGCCCTGCCGTCCGGGGAACGCAGCTCGCCCCGGCCCGGCGCGGGCTCCTCCGGCCCGGCCGTCACCGCGTCGAGGACCACCCGCAGCGAGGCCCGCTGGCACAGCTCGGTCTCCGGCATCCGCTCACTTCGCGCCGTGGTCGCCACGAGGTGCACGCCGAGCCGCTCGCCGTCCCGCGCGACGGCCTCCAGGGCGCGTACGACCGAACCGGCCGCGGGTCGCCCCGGGGAGCCGAGGGCGGGCGCGAGCAGTGCGTCGAAGTCGTCGACGAGCACCACGAGCCGGGGCAGCGGCGGCCCGGGCTCGGCCCGCTGCCGCGCCGCCATGGGCCGCAGCCGCATCGTGGAACTGGGCGGCACGTCCAGATCACCGTCGGACGGCTGCGCGGACCCGGCGGCGGCGGAACCGCCCACGCCGCCACCGGACGCCCCGGAGGACGACGGCGAGCGCTGCGCCACCATCCGCCCCGAGACCTCCCGCCGCGTGTGCCACTCGGCGAACCCGAGCCTGCCGAGCAGCTCGGACCGCCGCTTCAGCTCGGCGGCCAGAGACTGCGCGAACTCCCGCATGCGCACGGGGTCGTTGGCCACCAGGTGGGTCGTGACATGCGGCAGGTCCGTGCAGACGCCGAGCCCCGCGCCCTGCCGCCCGGCGCCTCCACCGCCGCTGTCCCGGCCGTCGACGAGCACGATGCCGAGCCGGTCGGGCCGCTCGGCGGCGGCCAGCGACGCGGCGAGGGAACGCAGCAGTTCGGTGCGCCCGCTGCCGGCCGGGCCCTCGGCGAGCAGATGCGGCCCGTCGGCCGCGAGGTCCGCGACGACGGGTCCGCGCGGCCCCGCGCCGAGCACGGCGGTGGCGCGCCCGCCGAGCGCCTCGGGGTCGTCCGCGGCCGCCGCCCACCGCGCCATCAGCGAGGCGGGCGTGGCCCGGGCGAGGCCCAACTCGTCCAGCAGTCTGGCCGCTTGGGGCAGCGGCGCGGACACGCGCGCGTGCCCCTCACCGGCCGTGCCGTCCGTCCGCAGCGGCGCCAGCGCCCGCGCGAACCGCTCGGCCCAGGCCCGCGACACCGCGTCCAGCGCGGCGACGGTGCCGTGCCCCGCGGGGCGTCCGCCCGCCGTCCGCATCAGCCGCAGCGCCGTCGCCACGTCCCCGCTGAGCAGCGCCACGGCACCGCACGCGCGGAAGGGGGGCGAGACCGAGCAGGCGGCTTCGTACGTGTCCAGGACGGGTGACGCGGGCGAGGCGGCCTCGGTCTCGGCGAGGCACACGACGTGGATGCCGGCCCGCGCGCCCTCACCGGCGAGCCGGACGGCGGCCTCGCGCAGCCCGGCGGAACCGGGGTCGCCGTCGACGATGACGACGGTCCGGGACGTGGGCTCCGCGGCGGCCGCCCCGCCGTCGGCGCTCACCCCCGCACCGTCGACGCCGTCGGTGCCGCCCGCGCTGTCCGCGATGCGGTCGTCCAGGCGGCGGATCAGCTCGTCCGTGCGCGCCGCCGCCTGGTCGCGGTCGTAGGCGAGCAGGAGGCGGCAGTCCTGGCCGTGCGTGGGCCGCAGATGGGGGAGCCAGCCGAGCCAGGCCCACTCCGCGGTGCGCTCCGCGGTGGTGCGCGCGCGGTCCGTGCTGATCAGCACGATCTCCAGGCAGTCGGGGGAGTGCAGCGCGGCGAGCTGGGCGACGACCGCCCTGGCCAGCCCGGTCAGCCGCTCCCGGGGCCCGGCGAGACCGAGCGCGCCCGCCTCGCGCAGGCTCACGGTGACGGGTACCGCGGGCAGCGGCCCCCCGTCGTCGGGGCCCACCCGGTCGACCGTGCCGAGCCGCACCGCGAGGGACTCCGGGTGGTCCGGACCGCGCTCCCACAGGCGGGCCCCCGGGCCGAGCGCGGTGAGCAGCAGGGTGGCGGGGTCCGGCCAGGACTCGGGCGTCCGCGCGGCGGCGGCCACGGCCAGTTCCTCGGGGGTGGGCTCGGGGGCGCCGAAGCCGGTGAAACCGCTGCCGTACGCGTCGTCGTACTCCCCGGGGTCGGCGTGTGCGCCCTGGTCGTGGCCGCTGTCCCGGCCGCCCGTCAGCCGCCGCGCCCAGGCGGAGAGGCCGCCGCGCCTGCGCAGGCCGCGCGGGACCGTCGTCCCCCGCAGGGGGGTCCCGACACGGGTGGCCTCGTCGGGGGCGCCGCCCTGGGCGGGCGGGGCGCCCGGGTCGCCGCCGTACGCCCCCGGGGTGCCGCCGTGCACGTCCGAAGCTCCGTACGCCCCGGCCGTGCGGTCGCCGACCGCCGCTCCCCACGGCGCCGAGCCGTACGTGTGCGGGGCGGGGCCCTGCGCGGGGCCGGACCGGGCCGGGAACGCCGGCTGAGGCGTCTCGGCGGTCCGCACGCGCACGTGGCCCTCGCCGTCCGGGGCGGTCGTGAGGGCCGGGGTGAGGGCGCCGTCCGCCAGCCGGAGTGCCGACTCGCCGATGCGCAGCAGAGAGCCGGGGGCGAGCCGCACGGGACGGTCGGTGACCTCCCTGCCGTCCACGGAGGTGCCGTTCGTCGAGCCGAGGTCCGTGACCGTGACGAGGCCGTCCGCCGCGAGGGTGACCGCGCAGTGCATCCGGGAGACGTCGGGGTCGTCCAGCGGAACGTCCGCGTCCGCGGAGCGGCCGACCC
The DNA here is from genome assembly GCF_021028635.1 of Streptomyces huasconensis. Classification (NCBI taxonomy): domain Bacteria; kingdom Bacillati; phylum Actinomycetota; class Actinomycetes; order Kitasatosporales; family Streptomycetaceae; genus Streptomyces; species Streptomyces huasconensis. The sequence continues at coordinate 3,033,618 of NZ_CP086119.1, read as the reverse complement.
GGATCTGGCCACCGTGCAGCAGATGGACGCCGCCCGCGTCGGGACCCGCCACCACGTGCAACTGCGCCGCCGCACCGGCCGGTTCGGGCCCCGGCTCGGCGGGCGCGCCCAGCGAGAGCACCGCGCCGTCGATCAAGGGGGGCTCACCTAGCGTGCACCGCTGGGCGTCCAGCCGCTCGGGGCCCGCGTACAGCACCAGGGGGCTGTCGCTGCCCGCGACGGCCGTGGCGAGGCCCGAGGCGACGGCGGCGAGCGCGGTCCCCGCGGGGGCGGTGACCAGGACGTCACAGGAGCCGTGGGCCCCCGCCGCCCCGGCCGGGCGGCCTTGCTGCTCGGTCTGGCCGCTGCGCGGCCCGAGGACGGTCAGCCGGATCTGCATCGCCGTCAGCGGTCCCTTCTGCGCTGGGCGCCCGGCACGGGGACTCGCGCTGTGTTTCCCCCCACCGCACACGGGCACGTCGGCCAGTACGGGAGGCATCTTCGCACCTGCCGCCGACAACACGCCCGGCGGCCACCGGTAAGTGATCTTGATTGGTCGGCTCTGCTCGGAAAAGTGCCTGCTTGGACCGTTGCGGACGACGCCGCGGCAACCAATGGCCACGGGCAGGCGTCTTCCCTGCGGACAAGAGAACGGTCGGATTCCGATCGGCCGGCGGCCCCGGCGGCAGCACTACAGTGGGTCGGAACACCTTCGGACAGCGACAGCCCCCCGGACCGGACCGGACAGGACCAGTCCGGCGGGGACCAGCCAGACCAGCAGGGAGCGCATGACGTGCGGCCGGTAGGCAGCAAGTACCTGCTCGAGGAGCCGCTCGGACGCGGCGCCACGGGCACCGTCTGGCGAGCCCGCCAGCGGGAGACCGCGGGGGCCGAGGCGGCCGTTCCCGGCCAGCCCGGCGAGACGGTCGCGATCAAGGTCCTCAAGGAAGAACTCGCCAACGACGCGGACGTCGTGATGCGCTTCCTCAGGGAGCGGTCCGTCCTGCTCAGGCTGACCCACGAGAACATCGTCAGGACGCGCGACCTCGTCGTCGAGGGCGACCTCCTCGCCCTGGTCATGGACCTGGTCGACGGCCCCGACCTGCACCGCTATCTGCGCGAGAACGGCCCGTTCACGCCGGTCGCGGCGGCCCTGCTGACCGCCCAGATCGCCGACGCCCTCGCCGCGAGCCACGCCGACGGCGTCGTGCACCGCGACCTGAAGCCCGCGAACGTCCTGCTCAAGCAGGATGCCGGGGGCATGCACCCGATGCTCACCGACTTCGGCATCGCGCGCCTCGCCGACTCCCCGGGGCTCACCCGCACCCAGGAGTTCGTCGGCACGCCCGCGTACGTCGCGCCGGAGTCCGCCGAGGGCCGCCCGCAGACCAGCGCCGTCGACATCTACGGCGCGGGCATCCTGCTGTACGAGCTGGTCACCGGCCGTCCGCCGTTCGGCGGGGGCTCGGCCCTGGAGGTCCTGCACCAGCACCTCAGCGCCGAACCGCGCCGCCCCTCGACCGTCCCCGACCCGCTGTGGACGGTCATAGAGCGCTGCCTGGACAAGAACCCGGACCGCCGCCCCAGCGCCGAGAACCTCGCCCGCGGCCTGCGTGTCGTCGCCGAGGGCATCGGCGTGCACTCCACCCCGGCGCAGATCACCGCGGCGGAGGGCGTGGGCGCCCTGCTCATGCCCGACCCGGCCCCGGCCCCCGTGCCGGAGGCCCCCGGCGCCGCCGACCCCACCCAGGTCCTGCCGAACACGGCGGGCCCGTACGACCCGAACGCGGCGACCAGCGTCATGCGCAACACCGGCGGCCCCGGCGACGCCGACCCGACGTCCGTCCTGCCGAACACCGGCGCCGCCGACCCGACCGAGGTCATGCCACCGGTCCCGCCGAGCACCCCCGGCGCCGACCCGAACGAGCCGCACCCCTGGCAGAACCAGATGCGCGCGGCCCGCGACCGCAACGACCAGACGCAGGTCCAGTACCTCGACCCCGACCAGGACCCGCTGCGCAGGCGGCCCCAGCGCCAGGTGGCCCGCCCCGAACCGCAGCAGCCGCAGCCGCGCCCCCAGCAGTACGCGCCGCAGCAGCCCCGCGGCAGACGCCCGCAGCAGCGACCCGCGCCGCAGCCGTACCAGCAGCCGCAGCACCAGCCGCAGCAGTACGCGGCGCCCCCGCAGGCGCCGCCGCCCCAGCAGCCCGCCCCGCGCCCGCCGCGCGAGCCGAGGCAGCCCCGGCAGCGCAGCGCCAACCCGATGAAGATCCCGGGCCTCGGCTGCCTCAAGGGCTGCCTGTTCACGCTCGTCATCCTCTTCGTGGCGAGCTGGCTGGTCTGGGAGTTCAGCCCGCTCCAGGACTGGATCGGCACGACCAAGGGCTACTGGGAGCAGCTGACGGACTGGTACGACACGGTCAGCGGCTGGATCGGCAAGCTCGGCGCCAACTAGCGCGCGGGCGGTTCTGGGGATTTGTCGACATCGGCAGGGTGATTTCGGCTCCCGGAGTGAAGGTTGGCGGCAAGGACGCGTAGCTTTGTCGCCAACACGCATCCGTAGGAGCAGTCTTGACGCGCAAGATCGGCAGCCGGTACACCGCCCACCAGATCCTGGGCCGTGGCAGCGCCGGCACGGTGTGGCTCGGTGAGGGGCCCGAGGGCCCCGTCGCCATCAAGCTGCTGCGCGAGGACCTGGCGTCCGACCAGGAACTCGTCGGCCGCTTCGTCCAGGAGCGCACGGCCCTGCTCAGCCTCGACCACCCGCGCGTCGTCGGCGTCCACGACCTGGTGGTCGACGGCAACGACCTGGCCCTGGTCATGGACCTCGTCCGCGGCACGGACCTGCGCACCCGCCTCGACCGCGAGCGCCGCATGGCGCCCGAGGCCGCCGTCGCCATCGTCGCGGACGTCGCCGACGGCCTCGCCGCCGCGCACGCTGCGGGCATCGTGCACCGTGACGTCAAGCCCGAGAACGTCCTCCTGGACATGCAGGGCCCCCTCGGCCCCGGCGGGGCGCACCCCGCGCTGCTCACCGACTTCGGCGTCGCCAAGCTGATCGACTCCCCGCGGCGGACCCGCGCGACGAAGATCATCGGCACCCCGGACTATCTCGCCCCCGAGATCATCGAGGGCCTGCCGCCGCGCGCGGCCGTCGACATCTACGCCCTCGCGACCGTCCTGTACGAGCTGCTCGCGGGCTTCACGCCGTTCGGCGGCGGGCACCCGGGCGCGGTCCTGCGGCGCCACGTCACCGAGACGGTCGTGCCGCTCCCGGGCATCCCCGAGGAGCTGTGGCAGCTCCTCGTGCAGTGCCTCGCCAAGGCCCCGGCGTCCCGGCTGCGCGCCTCCGAGCTGGCCGCACGCCTGCGGGAGCTGCTGCCGCTGATCGCGGGCATGCCGCCGCTGGACGTCGACGAGCCGGACACGGAGCCCTCCGCGGCCGAGGAGGCGTACGACGACGCGGCCCCGGCCCCCGAGCCGCGCGCCGCCGCCCCCAGGCGCGGGGCGGTGCCCCTGGTGCCGGGCCCGGCGTCCGCGGACTCCAACCGTGACACCCACACCTCCATGCGGGTCCCCGGCCCCGACGAGCTGGCGGGCGGCGCCCGCGGCACGGCCCGCGTCCCCCGGGCGGCCGGTGCGGCCCGGCCCGGCTCCGCCAAGCACCGCGCCTCCGCCCGGCGCCGGCGGATCACGCTGGGCGTGGCGGGCGTGGTCCTGATCGCGGCCGCGGGCGTGGGCACGTGGGCGGCGACCTCGGGCGAGGACGCGCCCCCGGACAGCGGGAACTCGGCGCCTCCGACCCCCTGAGCGCCGGGCGCCGGGGCCCCGAGGGCCCACGGCGGGCGGGGACGGTTGCCGCAGCCGTTACGCTGGAGTCGTGGCAGTCGTCGATGTATCCGAAGAGCTCAAGTCCCTCTCCTCGACCATGGAGTCGATCGAGGCCGTCCTGGACCTCGACAAGATGAGGGCCGATATCGCCGTGCTCGAGGAGCAGGCGCTCGCACCGAGCCTGTGGGACGACCCGGAGGCGGCGCAGAAGATCACCAGCAAGCTGAGCCACCTCCAGGCGGAGGTCAGGAAGGCCGAGGCGCTGCGCGGGCGCATCGACGACCTCAGCGTGCTGTTCGAGATGGCCGAGGAGGAGGACGACCCGGACACCCGTGCCGAGGCCGAGTCCGAGCTCACCGCCGTCAAGAAGGCCCTCGACGAGATGGAGGTGCGCACCCTCCTCTCCGGTGAGTACGACTCCCGCGAGGCCGTCGTCACCATCCGCGCGGAGGCCGGCGGCGTCGACGCCTCCGACTTCGCCGAGAAGCTCCAGCGCATGTACCTGCGCTGGGCGGAGCGCCACGGCTACAAGACGGAGCTGTACGAGACGTCGTACGCGGAAGAGGCCGGCATCAAGTCGACCACCTTCGCCGTCAACGTCCCGTACGCCTACGGCACGCTCTCCGTGGAGCAGGGCACCCACCGCCTGGTCCGCATCTCGCCCTTCGACAACCAGGGCCGCCGCCAGACCTCCTTCGCGGGCGTCGAGATCCTTCCCGTGGTCGAGCAGACCGACCACATCGAGATCGACGAGAGCGAGCTGCGCGTCGACGTGTACCGCTCCTCGGGCCCCGGCGGCCAGGGCGTCAACACCACGGACTCCGCGGTCCGCCTGACCCACCTGCCGACCGGCATCGTCGTCTCCTGCCAGAACGAGCGCTCGCAGATCCAGAACAAGGCGACCGCGATGAACGTCCTCCAGGCGAAGCTCCTGGAGCGCCGCCGCCAGGAGGAGCAGGCGAAGATGAACGCCCTCAAGGGCGACGGCGGCAACTCCTGGGGCAACCAGATGCGTTCGTACGTCCTGCACCCGTATCAGATGGTCAAGGACCTCCGTACCGAGTTCGAGGTCGGCAATCCCGAGTCCGTCTTCAACGGCGAGATCGACGGTTTCCTGGAAGCCGGAATTCGCTGGCGCAAGCAGCAGGAGAAGTAAAAACCCGCTCTGAGCGGCTTTATCGACAAGGCAACTGCTGCCCAAGAGGCGGCAGTTGCCTTTTACGTCACAGTCACATCTCCCGACGACGGGCAACTGCTCTCATATCGGGCATCGCGCACGCAACGACCTTGACGCTGCCTTGAAAAGTGGAAAGGCTAGCGCGCGGTATGCGTAACAGCGGGGTGCGTGGGACCTGTGGGGGCCGGAACGATCGCCCCCGGCGAATGCCGCCCCGGACGCTGCCTCACTGACATTTCAGCTACTGGGGGTAGCAGCCTGATGACCAAGAAGACGCGCATCCGTATCGCGCGGATAGCCGCGGGCGCCGTGATCGCCGCCGGTGCCTCGCTGACCGCCGCGGGTGCCGCCTCGGCCCTCGACGTCGGCGTCGACCTCGGCGGGGTGGGCGCGGGCGCCCACGCGGACGAGACCGGCGTCGGCGTGGACGTCGATGTCGACGTCCCGAACGACGACCCGACGACGATCCCGACGGACACGCCCACGAACCCGCAGCCGACGGACCCGCCGGAGCCCACCGGTGAGCCGACGGACCCGACGGAGCCGCCCGAGGAGACGGACCCGCCGCTGCCCACCTCGGACCCGACCGAGCCGGGCAACGGGAACGGCGGAAACAACGGCAACGGCGGCAACAACGGCCACAACGGCAACGGCAACGGCGGTAACAACGGCAACGGCGGCCACAACGGCGGCGGCAACGGCGGTGGCGGCAACGACACCGGCCCCGACGGCGGCGGCTCCGTCCCCGTCGAGCAGGGCAAGGCCAAGGACAGCCTGACCGACACCGGCTCCGCGCCGGTCGAGCAGGGCGGCAACACGGGCAGCGGCAAGGGCGGCGACAAGGGCGAGCTGGCCGAGACCGGCGCCGCCGAGACCACCTTCCTCGTGATCGGCGCCGCCACGATGATCGCCGGCGGCATCGGCTTCCGCATCCTGCCGCGCCTCGTCGGCAACCGCGGCGCCGCCGCCTGATCCCAGGCGCCGACGCGCGTGACGGCGTAGGCGGAGTACGGCACGTACGGTCTGTACGTGCCGTACCTCACGCGGACGTCGTACGGCACATACGGCCTGTGCGGCCCGCGCAGTCGTACGAAGAAGGGCCCAAAGCTTCACGAAGCTCCGGGCCCTTCTTTCGTCGTCCTACGCGGACTGGTGCGCCAGCAGCGCGACCGCCGCGATCAACACCACGAGCAGCGCTATCAGTGTCGCGGGATTGAGGCCCGCGAAGGGCCCTTCCTGCTGCATGCGCGCGCGATTGGCCCGGCACACGGGGCAGCGGCCTTCACTCACGGGCGCCGCGCAGTTCGCGCATACCAACCGATCCAGGGTCATGCGCTTCTCCTCCCGCACAGTCTCAGCCTGCCCAACGGTACGGGGAACCCAATCGTTCCCCTTACCACTGTGCCAGCTTCCGCGGAATTCGGCGCGGCCCGCCCTCGCGCGACCGTCCCGCACGGTTGCGCCCCTCCGCACGCCCGTGACCTCCGACACGTCCATGGACAAAACGCGCAACTCCGGACGCCGACTGCGCTCGCGTACCGCCTTCGCGTAGGGTCACGCTCACCTACCCCCGGCAACCCGTGGTGCATCCGTGATCCGTTTCGACAACGTCTCCAAGGCCTATCCCAAGCAGACCCGCCCCGCTCTGAGGGACGTCTCCCTCGAGATCGAGAAGGGCGAGTTCGTCTTCCTGGTGGGGTCCTCCGGCTCCGGAAAGTCCACTTTCCTGCGGCTCGTCCTGCGCGAGGAGCGCACCAGCCACGGCCAGGTGCACGTCCTCGGCAAGGACCTCGCACGCCTGTCCAACTTCAAGGTGCCGCACATGCGCCGCCAGTTGGGCACCGTCTTCCAGGACTTCCGCCTCCTGCCCAACAAGACCGTCGGCGAGAACGTCGCCTTCGCGCAGGAGGTCATCGGCAAGTCCCGCGGCGAGATCCGCAAGTCCGTCCCCCAGGTCCTCGACCTCGTGGGGCTCGGCGGCAAGGAGGACCGGATGCCCGGCGAACTCTCCGGCGGTGAGCAGCAACGCGTCGCGATCGCGCGCGCGTTCGTCAACCGGCCGAAGCTCCTCATCGCCGACGAGCCCACCGGCAACCTCGACCCGCAGACCTCCGTCGGCATCATGAAGCTGCTCGACCGGATCAACCGGACCGGCACCACCGTCGTGATGGCCACACACGACCAGCAGATCGTGGACCAGATGCGCAAGCGGGTCATCGAGCTGGAGAAGGGCCGTCTCGTGCGCGACCAGTCGCGCGGCGTGTACGGCTACCAGCACTGACGTCCCGTACCTCCCAACGCCTTCCGCGCCAACTGATCCACTGAAAGCTGATCCACTGAAAGGCCGCCATGCGCGCCCAGTTCGTCCTGTCGGAGATCGGCGTCGGCCTCCGTCGCAATCTCACGATGACCTTCGCGGTCGTCGTCTCCGTAGCGCTCTCGCTCGCCCTGTTCGGCGGCTCGCTGCTCATGCGTGACCAGGTGAGCACGATGAAGGGTTACTGGTACGACAAGGTCAACGTCTCGATCTTCCTGTGCAACAAGGCCGACGCCGAGCAGGACCCCAAGTGCGCCAAGGGCGCCGTCACGAACGAGCAGAAGGACCAGATCCTCGGCGATCTGAAGAAGATGCCCGTCGTGGACACGGTCCAGCACGAGACGGCGGACGAGGCGTACAAGCACTACAAGGAGCAGTTCGGCGACTCCCCGCTCTCCAGCTCCCTCACGCCGGACCAGATGCAGGAGTCGTTCCGCGTCAAGCTGAAGGACCCGGAGAAGTACCAGGTGGTCGCGACCGCCTTCTCGGGCCGGGACGGCGTGCAGTCCGTCGAGGACCAGAAGGACTACCTGGACAACCTCTTCGAGCTGCTCAACGGCATGAACTGGGCGGCCATCGCGGTGATGGCGCTGATGCTCGTCGTCGCGCTGATGCTGATCGTCAACACCGTGCGCGTCTCGGCGTTCAGCCGCAGGCGCGAGACCGGCATCATGCGGCTGGTCGGCGCCTCCAGCTTCTACATCCAGATGCCGTTCATCATGGAGGCCGCCGTCGCCGGCCTCATCGGCGGCGCCCTCGCCTGCGGCATGCTGCTCGTGGGCCGCTACTTCATGATCGACCACGGGCTCGCGCTCTCCGAGAAGATCAACCTCATCAACTTCATCGGCTGGGACGCCGTCCTCGCCAAGCTGCCGCTGGTGCTCGCGATCGGCCTGTTGATGCCCGCCCTCGCCGCGTTCTTCGCGTTGCGCAAGTACCTGAAGGTGTGACAAGCACCCTGCGCGTTCCGCGGCGCCGTACGGTTCAACGGACCGTACGGCGCCCTTCGTTGTCCTAGACTCACCGGCATGTCAGGTCTTGACCGGTTCGCCGATCGGCTCGCCGTGCCCCGCCGTGTACGCCGCGGGGCGACCCTGACGTTGGTCTTCGCGAGCGTGCTCGTCACCGGGGCCGCCACCGGTTCCTGGAGCGAGGCGGCGGACGGCGGCCGGAATACGCCACCCCTTCCGGTGCGTTCGGACGCCGTGGCCCCGTCGGGCGGCGGCCGCACCGCCGAGCGGGCCGCCGAGGCCGCCGCCGAGGCCATGGCCGACGGCACGTCCGCCGAGAAGGCGGCCGAGGAGGCCGTCAGCCGCAGCGGGGACCGCTGGGGCTCGGTGTACTCCCACGGCGAGTACCGCGAGTTCGAGCAGGCCCTCGACGGCGCCTACACCGGCGTCGGGCTCTGGGCCCGGCGCGGTGCCGACGGGCGCATAGAGGTCTCCCGGGTCCAGAAGGACGGGCCCGCCGACCGCGCCGGCATCCGCGAGGGCGACCGGCTGCGGTCCATCGACGGCAGGCGTGTCACCGGCCGCCCCGTCACGGAGGTCGTCGCCCTGCTGCGCGGCCACCGGGCGGGGACCCCGGTGCGACTGGGGCTGGAGCGCGCCACGCGCGCGTGGAGCGAGACCCTGCGCAGGGCACGCCTGTCCACGGACTCCGTCACCGTCACCAAGCTGCCCGGCGGTGCCGTCATGATCAAGGTCGCCGCGTTCACCAAGGGCTCCGGAGAGGCCGTGCGCTCCGCGGTGCGCGAGGCCCCCGAGGGCGCGGGCATCCTGCTCGACCTGCGCGGGAACTCCGGAGGCCTGGTCTCGGAGGCGGTCACCGCCTCCTCGGCACTGGTCGACGGCGGTCTCGTGGCGACGTACGACGTACGGGGCGAGCAGAAGGCACTGCACGCCGAGCGCGGCGGCGACACCGGGCGGCCGGTGGTCGCGCTGGTCGACGGCGGCACGATGAGCGCGGCGGAACTCCTCACCGGCGCTCTCCAGGACCGCGGCCGCGCGGTCGTGGTGGGCTCCCGTACCTTCGGCAAGGGTTCCGTCCAGATGCCGAGCCGCCTTCCCGACGGCTCCGTCGCCGAGCTGACCGTCGGCCACTACCGCACCCCGTCGGGCCGGGCGGTGGACGGGCGGGGCATCACCCCCGACCTGGAGGTCGAGGACGGGGCCGCCGCCAGGGCCGAGACAGTATTGACTGGCCTCGGACCCCCCTCGTAGTGCGAAAATGGCCGCACTATGGCGAAGGAAAAGGTAAAGCGCAAGGCAGCGAAGGCCAATGAGAAGGCCCCCGCCCGCAAGATGGTCGCGCAGAACAAGAAGGCGCGGCACGACTACACCATCCTGGACACCTACGAGTGCGGCCTGGTGCTGATGGGCACCGAGGTGAAGTCCCTGCGGCTCGGCCGGGCCTCCCTCGTGGACGGCTTCGTGCAGATCGACCGGGGCGAGGCGTGGCTGCACAACATCCACGTCCCGGAGTACGTGCAGGGCACCTGGACCAACCACTCCGCCACGCGCAAGCGCAAGCTCCTGATGCACCGGGCGGAGATCGACAAGCTGGAGTCGAAGTCCCAGGAGACGGGTCACACGATCGTGCCCCTCTCGCTGTACTTCAAGGACAGCCGGGTCAAGGTCGAGATCGCGCTGGCCAAGGGCAAGAAGGAGTACGACAAGCGGCAGACGCTGCGGGAGAAGCAGGACACGCGCGAGACCAACCGCGCGATCTCGGCGGCCCGGCGTCGGCAGGGCATCGCCTAGCGGCGGGCGAGGCGCGGACCCGAGGCGCGGACCCGAGGCACCGGTCCTGAAGCACCGGTCCTGAAGCACCGGACCCGAGGCGTCGGACCCGCCTGTCGGGAATAGGCTGGCACGGGTCGGCGTTGGTCACGTACGATGGGCCATGCCCCGCAGGTGACGGGGCGCGGATTGAAAAATCAACATGGGGATGATCGGTTTCGACAGCGGATGTCGAAGCAGGGGAAGCGTGTCGAGGAAGCGGCAATGATCTCGTAAACCATATGTCGCAACCAATAATCGCCAACACCAAGCGCGATTCCTTCGCCCTCGCTGCCTAAGTAGCGACTCGGTGAAGTGTCAGCCCGGGGCTGTTCCCGACCCGGATCCTGGCATCAGCTAGGGAACTAAACTTCTGGACCCGGTCACGGGGTCCAGGAGGAAATCAAACAGTGACTGGGCCCGTCGGCGACTTGTTCGCGTGATCGCCGGGGCCGAGAAAATCGCAGCGAACTGCACACGGAGAAGCCCTGATTCCGCACCGTTGGACGCGGGTTCGATTCCCGCCATCTCCACAATTCCCATGTGAGGTTGAAGCCCTCTGGCCCCAGGCCAGAGGGCTTCTTCCGTGGTGTGAGCCTTCTCCGTGGTGCGAGCCTTCTCCGCGCCGCCGGGTTTTTCGTGCCGGGCCGGGGCGGGGGCTGTCGTTCGGGCGCGCCGTCCGGGATGCTCCAGGGTCATGAGAAGCCCCGTGCGACGCGTCAACAACCGTATGCGCCACTGGATCTGGCCCGCCGTGCTCGGCCTCGCGGCGGTCACCCTCACCGTCGGCTCCCCGGCCGGGGCCGACGCCGACCCATCCGGGCTGCCCGAAGCCATCGACACCGTCCTCGGCGACCCCCGCATGGAGGGTGGCGTGGCCAGTGTGGTGGTCGCCGACGCCGCGTCCGGCGACGTCCTCTACCGCCACCGCCCCAGCGGCCGCCTCATGCCCGCCTCCAACACCAAGCTGCTCACCTCGGCCGCCGCCATGGAGCTGCTCGGGCCCGGCCACCGCTTCACCACCGACGTCCTGGCCGACGGCGAACGGCGGGGCCCCGTACTCCGCGGCGACCTGTACCTGCGCGGCACCGGCGACCCGACGACGCTCGCCGAGGACTACGACCGCCTCGCCGCGCGGATCGCCGGCTCGGGCGTCCGCCGCGTCTCCGGGCGGCTGATCGCCGACGACACCCGCTTCGACGACCAGCGCGTCGGCGACACCTGGAGCGCCGACGACGAGTCCGCGTACTACGCGGCGCAGATCAGCGCCCTGAGCGTCGCGCCCGACACCGACTACGACACCGGCACCGTCATCGTCGAGGTGGCGCCGGGGGCGCAGGCCGGTGACAAGCCGCGCGTCAGCGTGACGCCGCGGACCGACTACGTGGACATCGACCTGCGCGCGAGCACCGTCGCCGCGGGCGGCGCGGACACCGTCGCCGTGGCGCGCCGGCACGGCGAGAACACCATCACGGTCACCGGCACGGTCCCGGTCGGCGGGTCCCCCACCAAGGAGTGGGTCACCGTCTGGGAGCCGACGGGGTACGCCGCCGCCGTCTTCCGCGACGCGCTCGCCGCGCACGGGGTGCGGGTCAGCGGCCCGACCAGGACCGGGATCGCCACGCCCACGGGCGCGCGGCGCCTCGCCTCGCACGACTCCATGCCGCTCAAGGACCTCTTGGTGCCGTTCATGAAGCTCTCCAACAACATGCACGCCGAGGGCCTCACCAAGACCATGGGGCACAAGGCGACCGGGCGGCCCGGCAGTTGGGGCGACGGCATCGCGGCCGTCGGCGGCTATCTGAAGTCCGTCGGCGTCGACCCCGGGAAGCTGCGCCAGGTCGACGGCTCCGGGCTCTCCCGCAAGGACAACGCCCCGGCCGACCAGTACATCCGGCTGCTGCGCGCGGCCAAGGACGAGCCGTGGTTCGCCGACTGGTACGCGTCCCTGCCGGTGGGCTGCGGGCCGGGCAAGGCGGTCGGCGGCACGCTGCGGTCCCGGATGTGCGGGACGCCGGCGGCCGGCAACGTCCGGGCCAAGACGGGGACGCTGACGGGCGCCTCCGCGCTGTCCGGCTACGTACGGGACAAGGACGGCCGCGAACTGGTCTTCAGCGTCATCCTCAACAACCACCTCGCCCCCTCGGTGAAGGCACTGGAGGACGCGATCGTGGTGACCCTCGCCTCGTCGACCAGGGACCGGGCCGTGCCGGTCATGCCTCGCGCGACACGTGCCGTGACCGAGCGGGGCGTCGACGCGGAGTGCTCGTGGCGCAAGCCTGCGCGCTGCTGAGCAGCAGGGCCGCGCAGGCGGCGGCGACCGGCACCCAGTAGCCCGCGGCGGGGCCGAGCCGCTCCACCGCCCAGCCGCCGCCCGCCGCGCCGCACGCGATGCCCCCGAGGAGGCCGGTCACGGCGAGGGTCATGCCCTCGTTCAGGCGCCCCTCGGGGGTGCGGTGCTGCACCAGGGTCATCCCGGTGACCATCGTGGGCGCCGTCGCCATGCCCGCGAGCAGCAGGGCTCCGGCCAGCGCGGTCAGCGAGCCCGTGACGGTCACCGCGAGCAGCGGCAGCGTCATCAGGGCCGCCATCGCCGCGCCGCACAGCAGGTGGCGGCGGACGAGCGGGCCGCGGGGCCTCGCGGCTCCGTAGACGAGGCCCGCCGCGCAGGAGCCCGCGGCCTGGAGGGCGAGGATCGCGCCCGCGGCCGCCTTGTGCCCCTGCGCGTCGGCGAAGGCGATCGTGACGACCTCCAGGGAGCCGAAGACCGCGCCGGTCGCGACGAAGACGACCAGCAGCGCGGGCATCCCGGGCGCGCGCAGGGGCGATCCGGCTGCCTCCGTGGCGGCGTCCGTACGCCCCTGGGGCGGCGGCTCGGTGGCCCGCTGGGCGGCGAAGACCAGCACGCCGGTCAGCAGCAGCACCACGCCGATGAGGGTGCCCGCCTGCGGGAAGAGCGCCGCGCACAGGAAGGCGGCGAGGACCGGCCCGAGCATGAAGCACAGCTCGTCGGCGGCCTGTTCGAAGGAGTTGGCGGTGTGCACGGCCGCGGCGTCGCCCTTGAGGAGGTGGGCCCAGCGCGCCCGCGACATGCCGCCCGTGTTGGGCGTCGTGGCCGTGGCGGCGTACGACGCGAAGAGGGTCCAGTCGGGCGCGCCGTACCGCACGCACAGCAGCAGCGAGAGCGAGCCGAGCGCGGCGATCACGGTGGCGGGGACGGCGACGCGCGCCTGGCCGTGGCGGTCGACGAGCCGTGCCGTCCAGGGCGCCACGACGGCGGTCGCCGCGAGGCCGGTCGCGGTGACGGCGCCGGCCAGCGCGTACGAGCCGCGGGCGCCGGAGATCATGATGACGGCGCTCACGCTGAACATGCCCATGGGCAGGCGGGCGATGAGGTTGCCGAGGGTGAAGGCGGTGGCGCCGGGTATCGCGAAGAGGCGGGCGTAGGGGTTGCGGGGCATGGGCCCACCCTCGCGGCGGGGGATCGGCGGGGTCCAACACCTTGTGGGGCGCCATTCACGCGCCCGCGTTGTAAGTTCCTGCGGTGACCCGACTTCCGGCCCCGCACCGCGATGTGGAACCCCGCCTGCTCCGGGCCTTCCTCGCCGTCGCCGAGGAGCTGCACTTCACCCGGGCCGCCGCCCGGCTGTACGTGGCGCAGCAGGCGCTGAGCCGTGATGTGCGGCGCCTGGAGCGGGAGTTGGGCGCCGAACTGTTCTCGCGTACGACACGACAGGTCGCCCTGACCGCCGACGGCGAGCGGCTCCTGCCGTACGCGCGCAGGGCCCTGGAGGCCCAGGACGAGCTGGTCGCCGCCTTCACGGGGGCCGCGCGGCCGCTGCTCGTCGACCTGAACAGCCCCGGGCTCGTCTTCGGGCGCGTCCTGGAGCGGGCCCGCGAACTCGCCCCCGAGCACGAGCTGATGGCCCGCTTCGAGAGCGGCCTGACCGGAGCCGCCGTCGAGATGATTGCCGGACGGCTGGACATGTCCTTCGGGCGGTACGCGGGACTGGACCCCGCCCTGCGGGCCTCGCTCGCCCACCAGCCCGTGCGGTACGAGCCGATGGCGGTGCTGCTGCCGCACGGTCATCCGCTGACCCGGCTCGACGCCGTGCCGCTGGACGCGCTCGCGGGGGAGACCGTGTACGCGGGGGCGGGCAACCCCCGGACGCCGGAGTGGACCGACCTCGCGCACCGGCTCTTCGAGGGGCGCGGCATCGCTGTCGCGCCGCCCGCGCCGCTCGCCGTGGGCCGGGAGGAGTTCGGTCGGCTCATGGCGAAAAAGCGTCACCCGGTCCTCGCCGTGGTGGACTTTCCGGCCATGCCGGGCGCGGAGCTGCGGCCCTTGATCGACCCGGTCCCGCTCTCTCCCGTGTCCCTGGTGTGGCGAAAGGGCCTGGCCCATCCGGGCGCCGCCGCCGTCCGGGCCGCCGCCGCGGAGCTGGCGGCCGACGAAGACTGGCTGGAGAGGCCCGCAGAGGGATGGATTCCGGACACAGACGCACTCATCATGATGAGTCGGAAATGACCGAAACCCACTCCTGCCGACGCCGCGCTGCGTTCGTGCTCCGGGCCCTGTGTGGCAGGGGGGCGCTCGGTCCGGGCGGAGTGGGCGGAATGGGCCGAGTGGAGGCGCCGCGGAGGAGGGGTGGAGGTTCTTCGCGGCCTTGGCGGAGGTTCAGCGGTGAAGAGCTGTACGGGCCGGATGGTTCGCGATCGAACCGTTGCGTTGCGCGACTGTTACGCGCGAGTACGTGACCGTAATGAGCCGAAATACCGCTGGAAATGCGGGCGTTGAAGGGCCGGTTCGAACGTCCCGCAGGGGCGGCTTGGTTGGTTCGCTTCGCGATGGCGAAGTCTGGGTGCGCGTAAAGCGACTGCACGTGGGCGGGTTGTCGGGGCGGCCACGGAAAGCGTTGCAACCGCTAACGCGAGGGGTGCGAGTGACGGTAACGATCTCGACGCGCCGCGTCACCGGCTCCTAAGCTGGCGGCTCTTCCTGCTGCTCGCACGGGCGGAACTCTGCTGAGCGGCGGGCCCGTCACTGCCAGGAGATCACTTTGCTCTGCACCAAGACCGCGCTGCGGCTCGCCGCGCCCGTCGCCGTACTCGCCCTCGCCCTGACCGCCTGCGGCGGGGACGACAAGAAGTCGGAGGAGAAGCCGAAGGCGGACGCCCCCAAGTCCCGGACCGAGCCCACGAAGCCATCGGCGCTGGCGGCCGGCGAGAGCACCACGGGCAAGGTCAAGGAGGGCGACGCCACGGTCACGTACGACGTCGCCGCGCAGAAGGTCGACGTGGGCACGGAGGCCGAGACCAAGAAGCTGGTCTCGGACCCGAAGGACGCCAAGGGCCTGGTGGCGGCGGTCGCCCACGTGAAGTACACCCTCAAGGAAGGCGCCCCGCTCAAGGACGTCCCGGACGTGGGCGACGGCGCGGAGGTCTACGCCGACGGCACCCGCGGCGGCCTGCTGATCGGCGCCTCCGAGGACGCGCCGGGCTGCGAGGACGAACTGGAGCTGGAGGGCTGGAAGAAGGGCGAGAGCCACGTGATCTGCCAGACGTACCTGGTGCCGGTGAACACCAAGGAGCTGGAGGTCCACTGGGCGCCCGAGGACAGCGAGAGCGAGCCGGCGGTCTGGAAGTTCCCGGCGAAGTGACGAAGGAGGCGCGGCCCGGCGGCCACGCCTTCCGTCTGTACGCCCCCGACCGCGAACGCGGGTGGGGGCGGCGCCCTTTCGTGTCGGCGCGGTGCCGTGAGGCGACGGCGGCGGGCCGACGCGGTTGGCGTCGCCCCTTGCCGCATGGATAGCTTGGTTCACTCCAGAGAACCGGATAACCCGAAGAACCCACGCCCCACCAGGAGCTGACCGTGAACCGCCGCCCCACATTGCTCGTAGCGGCCGCCTTGACCGCCGTCGCGGCCCTTTCGCTCTCCGCCTGCGGAAGCGGCGACGAGGGCGGCAAGGACAACGAGAAGATCGCGGGGGCGGACGCGGGGGGCAAGGAGAGGGAGTCGCCGTCGGCGAAGGCTTCGGATGACGGGATCGAGCGGCCCAAGGTGACCTTGCCGAAGGGCGACAAGATCATCTTTTCGCCCGAGACGACAGGCGAGGCCAAGACGGACGCGGTGCTGCGCGACAACGCGGAGTATCTCCGCGCCATCGACGAGGCCATCGAGAAGCAGGACCCGAAGTCCGAGGCCATCGTCTTCTACAGCAAGGACTCGGCCCTGCTCGGGACCGTGGACTGGGTCAGCGGCTTCATCAAGGACGGCACGACGGTGACGGGCACCGTGCGCTACTTCAACCGCAAGGTCGTCTTCAGCAAGGACGGTTCGGCCGGACTCACGTACTGCGCCGACGAGTCCAAGGGGTACACGAAGGACCGTAAGACGCAGAAGGTCAACGTCACCAAGCCCACGAAGAACTCGTACGTGTTCTACAACGACCGGCTCCGCAAGAACGCCAAGGGCGTGTGGCAGGTGACCAAGAGCACCTCCGAGCGCGGGAGCGAGGTCTGCCAGCCGTGACGCGCCGAGGAACAGCCCTGGCCGTATGCGCCGCCTTGCTGCTCACCGTGCAGGCCGCGCCAGTGGCGTGGGCGGACCGGACGAACACCTCGGGCACCACCAAGGACGCCAAGGGCGGCAAGAACGGCCGCACCATCACCGTGCAGACCAAGGTCCAGACGACCGTCAACGGCGACGCGAAGTCCGCCGCCACCGGCAACCTCTCGTCGGCGGACAGCAACTGGACCCCGCCCGCCTGCTGGTACGAACCCGCTTTCTCCCCCAAGGAGATCGAGAAGACCGTCAAGGCGTGGCGGGGCTTCGGTGACGGTGTCCCGCTCTTCGAGGGGGTCGGGGAGTTCGTCGGCGACTACCTCGACAGCCGTTACAAGGAGGGCAAGCCGTACAAGAACTACAACCTCGACAAGCAGGGCAGGGGGATGTTCTGGGCGGCGGCGGTCAACCCGAACCGCAAGGACGATCCGGAGGCCAGCGCCTGCGACAAGCAGCCCTTCTGGGTCGACGAGGACAAGACGCCGGACGAGCCGCTCGCCGTGACCCCGCGGATTCTCGCCGAGTACGCGTACGACGAGCTGCCCGTCCCGGAGACCGAGATCAGGATGGCCCCGGACGGTGAGACCAAGGTCAACCTGCCGACGTGGGCCTGGCTGGACAAGGCGAAGTTCAAGCCGGTGTCGGTGACCGCGAGCATTCCGGGCTCGGGACTCTCCGCGACCACGACCGCGAAGCCCGTCGCGCTCACGATCGACCCCGGGACGCCGGACGCCGAGACGTACCCGGCCTCGGGCGAGTGCCCGCTCGACGGCGACAAGATCGGCAGCCCACGCGCCAAGGGCACGCCCGCGGACACGGAGCCGCCGTGCGGTGTGCGGTACCTGCGGTCGTCGGCCAAGGACGGGGCGTACCAGCTGAAGGCCACCCTCACCTGGGAGATCAGCTGGACCAGCACCGATGAGGACGGCGGCCCTCTTCCGGAGGGGGTCTACGGCGCGTCGCAGGACGTCGTGGTGCGGGAAGTGCAGGCGGTCAACCGATGAGCGGGTGCCATCGGAGGCCCCGGCGCGCGTTCCCGCGCGGACGGCTGTTCGGCGCGAGGTAGCAGCCTTTCGAGGGTGCCGCGTCGCGCCGGCGCCGGTGTCGTCATGCCCGGCGGGCGCGGCGGAGGTTCTGGCCCAGGAGGACGCTCGCCACGACCAGGAGCAGGCCGCCCAGCTGCCAGAGGGTCAGTGTCTGGCCCAGGAACAGCAGGCCCGCGAGCGTGGCGACGACCGGGTTGGTGAGGCCGAGGAAGGAGACCGAGGAGGCGGGCAGGCGTTCGATGCCGCGGAACCAGAGGGCGTACGCGAGAGCCGTGCCGATGACGCCGAGGTAGGCGTATCCGGCGATGTTGGCCCCGGTGAAGTGGTCGGGCAGGCCCTCGGCGGTCAGGGCGATGGGGGCCAGGACCAGGCCGCCCGCGGTCAGCTGCCATCCCGTGAGCGCGAGGAGCGAGACCCCTTCCGGGCGGCCCCAGCGCTTGCTGAGGACCACGGCCAGGGCCATCAGCGTCGTCGCCGTCAGCATCGCGGCGATCCCGGCGGCGTCGACCGCCGCGCTGCCGCGCAGGACCAGCAGGGCGACGCCCACAAGGCCGACGAGGCCCGCAAGGAGCGTACGGCGGGTGGGCCGCACCTTCAGGACGCCGATCCCGAAGCCCGCCACGAGCAGCGGCATGACCGCGCTGATCGTCGAGGCGACGCCGCCGGGCAGGTGGTAGGCGCCGAAGAAGAGGAGCGGGAAGAACGCCCCGAAGTTGAGCAGTCCGAGCACGGCCGCCTTCCACCACCAGTCGCCGCGCGGCAGTCGCCGGGTGAGCGCGAGCAGGATCAGCCCGGCGGGCAGGGCGCGCAGCGCGGCGGCGAGCAACGGCCGGTCGGGGGGCAGGAGTTCGGTGGTCGTGACGTAGGTCGTGCCCCAGGTGGCGGGGCCGATGGCGGCGAGCGCGGCGACACCCGCGACGGCCTTGGCGGAGCCGCGGGGCGCGGTGCCGCCGCCCTGCGTGATACCACCCTGCCGGGCGCTGCTCCTGCTGCTGATGGTCACGGACATGACGCTCCCCTCGCTGTTCCCCTGAACGCTGTTATTCTCAACGTTGAGATAAATATGGGCCCCAGGTCCGCGAACGTCAAGTATCTGAATGTTGAGAGATTCGAGGGAGCGGTCGCTGTCATGACGGAGAAGACCGAGAAGGAACCGCCGACCGGGTCCGGCCCCGACGCCATCGACGAGCTGCGCGGCCAGTGGCGCCGCGAGCGCCCCGACCTCGACCCCGCGCATCTGGACGCGATGGCCCTGGTGGGCCGCATCAAGCGCGCCGACCACCTGCTGAGCAAGGGCATGAAGAAGGTCTTCACCGAGTACGGGCTGGAGTTCGCGGAGTTCGACGTCCTCGCCACCCTGCGCCGTGTCGGCGCCCCGCACGAACTGACCGCGGGCGGCCTCCTCAAGACCGCGATGGTGACCTCCGGCGCCATCACCAACCGCCTCGACAAGCTGGAGCGCAAGGGCCTGATCGAACGCCGCCCCGACCCCACCGACCGCCGCGCCATCCGCGTCCGCCTCACCGAGGCCGGTCTCGACCTGGTCGACCGCGCGGTCGTCGACCACATCGCCAACGAGGAACGCATGCTGGCCGCCCTGACCCCCGCCGACCGCGAGGCCCTCGACCGGGCGCTGAGCCGTCTGCTGGTGTCCCTCGGGGACACCCACCTGGGCTGAGTGGTGCGTTGCAGTCGCGGGGGCGCGAACGTTGGAGCGCGCGTCCGTCAGTTGTGGCGCTCAGTGATCAACTGAATGCACTGGCGATCAGTTTGCGCCAACGATGCTGGTGCGCGCTTGCTATGTCCCTGTATGCCTCATGTGCGGTCGGCCTTGACGTGGCTTCACCTTTCCCTCATCGATAGCTTGGTTCACTCCAGAGAATCTCGTGCCATCAGGAGTTGACAGTGAACCGCCGACCCGCCGCCCTGCTCGCCGCGGCCACCATGACTGCCGCGGTGGTCTTCTCGCTCACCTCCTGTGGAGGGGGCAGTACTGACTCCGAGGGCAAGGACAAGATCGCGGGTGCCGACGACGGCGCATCGAAGTCGGCTTCGCCGTCGGCGTCGGACGACGGGATCGATCGGCCGCGGATCAATCTGCCGAAGGACGTGAAGGATGTCTTCGAGGGCGGCCGGACCGGCGACCCGAAGAAGGACGCGGTCCTGGCGGACAACGCGCGGCGGATCAGCTCGGTGACCGAGGCGGTCACGGTCGACGCGGAGAAGCACCCGGCCCTGAAGTTCTATTCGACGGGTGACGCACTGCTGTCGGCAGCGAATCACGTCAAGGGCTTCTACAAGAAGAACAAGAGCTTCGTGGGCACCACGCGGTATTACGACCGCAAGGTCACGTTCCTCAAGGACGGCGCTGCTGCGGTCACGTACTGCATGGATGCCACCAAGACGTATCCCAAGGACCGCAAGAGCGGCAAGGTCGACAGGTCGATTCCGGCATCCGCGCAGGACTACTCCTTCTACAACACCCGCCTGGAGAAGAACGAAGAAGGTGTCTGGCAGACGACTTCTGTACTGACCACCGTAGCGGCGAAGCGGTGCATGCCGTGACCTGCCGAAGGCTGAGCCGACGGTGCGTGCCCCTTCTCGCGCTGATCGTCGCTGTGGTCCCGACTTCCGCTCATGCCGGGGGCGGCAACGAGGCGGAAGCACCTGTCGCACAGGCGCAGGGCGGACGCCAGAATCAGAACCTCACCGTCGAGACGAGAATCCGGACGACTGTCAACGGCGCTCCGGAAACCGCTAAGACGGGAACGCTCACGCCGGTCAACACCAACTGGAACCCGCCGGCCTGCTGGTATGAGCCTGCGTACTCCCCGAAGGAGATCCAGGCGACCGTCAAGGCGATCCGGCAGATGAAGGTATTCGGGATCGGTGACTTCGTAGGCGGCATCCTCGACTCACATTTCAAAGAGGGCCACCCTTACAAGAACTACAACCTCGACAAGCAAGGCGAGGGCCAGTTTTGGGCGGCGTCCATCAACGAGAAGCGTAAGGACGACCCCGAGGCCAACTCCTGCAAAAAGCTGCCCTTCTGGGTGGCCGACGGCGAGACTCCCAAGGAACCCCTCGCGGTGACCCCCAAGGTCCTCGCCGAGTACGCCTACGACGAGCTCCCCGTGCCGAGCACCGAGATCTCGATGGCCCCGCAAGGAACGACGAAGGTCAATCTCCCGACCTGGATCTGGCTGGACAAGGCGAAGTTCAAGAAGGTCTCCGTCACCGCGAGCATCCCGGGATCGGGCCTGTCAGCGACCACGACGGCCGAACCCGTGTCCCTCTCGATTGCACCCGGAACGGAGGACGCCGAGACGTATCCCGCGTCCGGCGAGTGCCCGATCGAGGACCACCGGATCGGCGTGCCCCGGGCCAAGGGCACCCCCGCGGACACCGTTCCGCCGTGCGGCGTGAAGTACCTGCGGTCCTCCGGCGACAGTTCGTACGACCTCCAGGCGACCGTCACCTGGAAGATCAGCTGGACCAGCACCACCGGTGAGGACGGATACCTTCCCGAGGGCCGGTTCGGCGCGGATCAGCAGGTCGAGGTCGAGGAGATCCAGTCCGTCAACCGGTGACCGAACGCCGGGCCTCGTCGCCCGGCGCTGCGAAGACCTGGGCTGATACGAGTGCGAATCGGGGAAGAAGCGCGTGAGTGATCTGTACATCGACGGTGAAATGCTGAGCCGAGTGCGTCGAAACTTGAAGAACATCGAGGATCTTCTCGGTAAACCTATCCGCTCTATGGCTGACATAGACGCCAAGGCGATGGGTGCCAAGGACCTTGAACGTCGCATGGAGGATTTCGGCAGCGAGTGGGAGTACGGCATCGCACAGCTGCGGAAGTTCTCCAAGGGTGCGGCGAAGACCTTGGCCCACATCGAAAATACCTTTGAAAAGTTGGATGAGGATCTCGCTGCTGCGCTATCGAAGGCGGCGGGGAAGAAGTGAGCGCACCTACGGTCGATGACTTCCCGACACTCGGCTTCATCCCCTGTCCAGGTGACCATGACGCCGTGGACAAGGTCTCCGACTCGCTACGCGGAGCGGCAGCCGCCCTGGGAGAGATCCGGAGAGTCCTGCGCGGTGCGGATGATGGAGAATGGCGAGGCAAGGCGGCCATTGCTTTTCGCGAACTACTGGATGACGAGTTCAGGCCCAAGGTCGAGGAGGCCTTCGACTCTTTCGACGGGGCGAAAGGGGTAATCCAGGGCTGGGCCGATTACATGAAGGACAAGCAGAAGGTTGCCCGAGGTCTCGAACGCGAAGCTGCTGAGGCCGAAAGGGTTGCCGGCAAGGAAAAGGGCAGGGGGGAGAAAGGGAGAGCAGCTGTTCACTCCGAAGATAAGAAACGCTCAGAGGGTTCGGGGGAGGAGGGCGACCCGGTCGAGGAGGTGCGCAGGCGGGCGCGGACCCTCCGGGCCAACTATGAAGAAGAAGGACGGAAAGCTGCCGACCGCTTGAAGGATGCCATTGATGTGGCACCGAATGAGCCTGGCTTCTGGGAACGTCTGGGTGATTTCATCGGAGAAGTGCTCGATAAGATCGGTGATGCGCTGGCCTGGGTGCACGATCAACTCATCGAGCTGCTGGGTGAGTTTGCCCCCTTGCTGGATCTCATCGGTGACATCGCCGGCCTGCTCAGTGCCGTCACGGGGCTCCTGGCGCTCGTCCCCGGCCTTCAATTCATGGCTGCCGCCTCGCTTCCCCTTGCGGGTGTTGCGTTGGGCGCCCACTATCTCTCTGCGGTCGGTACGACCGGAAGTTTCGGCAAGGCTCTGCTGACCAAAGATGTCATCATGGATGCGGTCGGGTTCGGGGTCGGCAAGTTGGGCGCAAAGATGGGAGACAGCGTTCTCGCCGCTGCGCAGTTGTCGGGAGCGCCGATGCGAACGGTCCCTCAGCTGATTGGCCCGGCTCAGGAACTCCCGTACGGAATATTTCAGCTTGCAAAAAGCACCCCAAGCGCCTCCTATGTCATGGGACAGGAAGAATTCACCTCACGAGTGGCTAGTTTTCACGTAACCTGGGCAGGTCATGCATTGACGGCCGAAGGTGGGGGTGACACTACTGAGACGATGGGTAAGATCTTCAAGTGGGACTTCGGCGCGTTGACGCAGAAGCCGGTGGTGTCCAATTGGGCGCCATGAGGAGCGACACCGTGGAAATCGAGCCAGGGCAGGTCAGTCTTTTCGTTCCCCCGGACTGGTTCGACCTGATGGCCGATGGAGATGAGAGGGAAGCCACTCGGGTCCGCTGTGCCGAAATTATCCACCGCACCTACCCGAATACCCCCATAGATCGGCGGGAAAAGTTTGTCGACGGCCTGATGGAGTGCCATGAGCGGCACCTCGTTGATGGTGCGCTCATGTATGGCGTGATTACGGCACCGCTTCCCAGAACCGGGGATCAGGCCGTATGGCAGGTTCAAGCTGGAGTCGTCGCTGTTCCGTCAACTCCTGAAGAAGTGGACCTCGGCGCTTTGATGTCGAGAGTGTTCGATGCGCGGTTCAAGGAGCGAGTCGCGTATGTCGAACGGTTCACCACAGAGATGGGGATCGGTTTCGGCTTTCTGTCACAGCCTCTCGTTCCCGTTCCGGAAGACTGGAAGGACGAGGTGCCCGCAGGTCTCCGGACAGGCCTTGCCGGTGCGTTGGCCTGCTCGCCCCAGGGTGGAAAGGGGCTTTTGGTCGTCGGGACCTGCTTGAATCCTGATCAAGTGCGTGAACTCGCTGCTCTGGTGGCGGTAATTGCCGGGAATTCGGTCTTCGTGAGCGAAGCGCCCCTGGACTCCGAGTGACCCGCAGGACGACAGAGGGATGAACATGACGAATACCACCGATGTCGGCTCCTCCCCGCGAGGTTCCCTGTTCCGGGCGACGCCGCTTCCTGAGGAACCCGGGCCTGCCCGGTCCTGGCCGGACCGGGCGGCCCTCCTGCGTGCGCAGTCGGAGGCGCTCAAGGTGCTGATGCGTGAAGACCTTTCGCGCGTACGCGGCGTTGCCTTCTTCCTGTGCTCGACGGTGGTGACCCTCGTAGCTGTCCTGATTCCGGTCCTGGTGGTTGACGCGCTCGGGGGCGAGGACCGTGACGCCGACAATGCCGCTGTAACAACCGCGGTATGCCTGCTACTGGGGATCATCGCGCTCCCGGCGCTCCTGGTTCTGCGTTCCCTGCGTGCTCGGGGGGTGCGGCGGAGTCGGCTACTGCGTCAGTGGGCCGCTGTGGACCGGGGCCCCGACTCGGAGATCCCTGGTGGTTACGGCTCGCAGGGTTCCCCGCACTCCCGCTTCTTCAATGCGGCGGCCATCTTGGTGCTGGCGTTCATCCTGGCTGTCCTGGTGCTGGCGAACGCATCCGATGGGGACGTTCTCGTGATGCTGCCGGGGCTGGCAGTGGCCGCGTCCTTCGCCTGGGCGACCGTGCGGAAGTATGCCGATCGCTACGCCTGGGCCTCGCGGGAGAACGTGATCCGGGGAAGGGAGCGCCGACGGAAGCGGCACCGGGAGCGGATGTCCCAACCGGTCGAAGTCCAACGGCCCGGGACGATCCGTCCGGTGCTGCTGTATCTCGCCCTGAGTGCCCCTGTCGCCATCGTCGCGGTGGTTTTCGCAATGGTCCGTCCGGACAACATCACCGGCCTCGTGCTGGTGGGCCTCATCGCCCTGGCTGTCCTGATGGTCGGCCTTCCGACGGTCGCGCTCAAGCGGTGCAGGGAGCGGACTCAACTCGAAGAGGCCGTGAGCGCCCTGACGAGTTCGTTTCCCCCTGGGGCAGTTGTGCACCCCGTCCGGTACGGGCTGGGTGAACCGACAGGAGAGCGTGGGGCCGTCGGAGCCGCTGCCTGGGACTGTGCTCCGCCGCGTGCAGGTGTGCTGGTGATCGGGGCGGACGGGGTGCGACTCCGCGGTGCGGACGGGAGCGCGCTCGACCTCTCCTTCGCGAATCTCGCGGGCGCGGCATACATCCCCAACTCAGTGAGCCGGCTCGATCCGACCGTCGATCTCCTTCTTCATTCCGGCGAGTCGATCGAGGTCCGCACAGCCCGAGCCGAGGAGATCGCCCACGCGCTCTCGGGTGCGGGGGTGTGGACCGTCTCGGCATAACGCGCCTCCCGCACCGGTAGGTCCCCTGGCCCGCTCCTCACCACCCCACCCCACCCCCCGTGAGAGCAACGTTCCCCGCCGGTCACTCCCCGCCACAGGGCCGAAACGCGTGCTCCCTACCTTCGGGAGCGTCGGCAGCGGATGTGGATGTGGATGAGCCGTGGAGGCACGCGATGTGGATCGAGCGGTGGGAGCCGGAGGACGAGAAGTTCTGGAAGGAGGAGGGAGGGGAGCGGGTCGCCCGGCGGAATCTGGCGTTCTCGGTGCTCTCCGAGCACATCGGGTTCTCCGTGTGGAGCCTGTGGTCCGTGATGGTCCTGTTCATGGGCCCGGAGTACGGGATCGACCCGGCGGGGAAGTTCTTCCTGGTGTCCATGGCGACCCTCGTGGGGGCCGTCGTCCGCGTTCCCTACACCTTCGCCGTCGCCCGCTTCGGAGGGCGTAACTGGACCGTCATCGCCGCCTCCCTCCTGCTCCTGCCCACCGTCGCCGCCTTCCTCGTCATGGAGCCGGGGACCTCGTACACCACCTTCATGGTGTGCGCGCTGCTCACCGGCGTCGGCGGCGGCAACTTCGCCTCCAGCATGACCAACATCAACTCCTTCTTCCCGCTGCGCGAGAAGGGCTGGGCGCTCGGGCTCAACGCCGGGGGCGGCAACATCGGCGTACCCGTCGTGCAGCTCGTCGGGCTCGCCGTGATCGGGGCGAGCGGCGGGCCGCGGGTGGTGCTCGGGATCTACATCCCGCTGGTTCTCGTCTCCGTGTTCTGCGCCGCCCGCTACATGGACAGCATCTCGTCCGTGCGCAACGACACCGGGGCCGTCAGGGCCGCCGTACGGGACGCGCACACGTGGATCATGGCGTTCCTGTACGTGGGGACGTTCGGGTCCTTCATCGGGTACAGCTTCGCCTTCGGGCTCGTCCTCCAGACGCAGTTCGGGCGTACGCCGCTGGAGGCCGCGCAGCTGACCTTCATCGGGCCGCTGCTCGGCTCGCTGATCCGGCCCGTGGGCGGGCGGCTCGCCGACCGGCACGGCGGGGCGCGCATCACCCTCGCCAACTTCGCCGCGATGGGCGCCGCGACCGGCGTCGTCGTGATCGCCTCGGTCAAGGAGTCGCTGCCGCTGTTCGTCGGCGCCTTCATCGCCCTGTTCGTGCTCACCGGGCTCGGCAACGGATCGACGTACAAGATGATCCCCGGGATCTTCCAGGCCAAGGCCGAGCGCAAGGGGCTGGCGGGGGAGGAGGCCGCGGCGTACGGGCGACGGCTGTCCGGGGCCGCGATGGGGCTGATCGGGGCGGTCGGCGCGCTCGGCGGGCTCGGCATCAATCTCGCCCTGCGGCAGTCGTTCCAGGCGGTGGGGTCGGGCACGGGGGCGTTCGTGGCGTTCCTCGGCTTCTACGCGGTGTGTTCAGGGGTCACCTGGGCCGTATACCTTCGCGGCAAGGCGGTCCGCCGTACGGCCGCCGGGGCCGGTACGGACGTGAAGTCGCAGCTCAGCTACGCCGAGGTGTGACGTAACACGGCGGACATCGCCGCGAACCGGGCCTGTCACGCGGCATTGACAGGCTCGGTCGTCCGCCGCCCACGCGCCACGAGCGGGACGAGACGAGACAGCCGAGACGAGACAGACCTATGCACGCGACCCCAGCGAACTCCCCGACCGCGCACGGACCCCTCGCCGGATTCACCGTCGGGGTGACCGCCGCCCGGCGCGCCGACGAGCTGGGCGCGCTGCTCCAGCGGCGCGGCGCCACGGTCCTGCACGCCCCGGCGCTGCGCATCGTGCCGCTTGCCGATGACAGCGAACTCCTCGCGGCGACCAAGCAGCTGATCGACCACGCCCCGGACGTTGTGATCGCCACCACCGCCATCGGGTTCCGCGGCTGGATCGAGGCCGCCGACGGCTGGGGGTACGGCGAGGCGCTGCTCGGCTGCCTGCGCGGGGTGGAACTGCTCGCCCGGGGCCCGAAGGTGAAGGGCGCGGTGCGCGCCGCCGGGCTCACCGAGGAGTGGTCGCCGTCGTCGGAGTCGATGGCGGAGGTGCTCGACCGGCTGCTCGGCGAGGGCGTCGACGGGCGCCGCATCGCGCTGCAACTGCACGGCGAGCCGCTGCCCGGCTTCGTCGAGGCGCTGCGGGCGGGCGGGGCGGAGGTCGTCGGCGTGCCCGTCTACCGGTGGCTGCCGCCGGAGGACCTCGCGCCCGTGGACCGGCTGCTCGACGCGACGGTGGGGCGGGGCGTCGACGCCCTCACGTTCACCAGCGCGCCCGCCGCCGCCTCACTGCTGGCCCGCGCCGAGGAGCGCGGTATGGCGGAGGAGTTCCTGGCCGCCCTCGGCCACGACGTGCTGCCCGCCTGCGTGGGGCCCGTGACCGCGCTGCCGCTCCAGTCGCGCGGCGTGGACACCGTGCAGCCGGAGCGCTTCCGGCTCGGCCCCCTCGTCCAGCTGCTGTGCCAGGAACTCCCGGCCCGCGCCAGGGCGCTGCCCATCGCCGGGCACCGGGTGGAGATCCGCGGCCACGCCGTCCTCGTCGACGAGGAGCTGCGGGCCGTGCCGCCCGCCGGCATGGCCCTGCTGCGCGCTCTGGCCCGCCGCCCCGGCTGGGTGGTGGCCCGCGCGGAACTGTTGCGCGCGCTGCCCGGCACCGGGCGCGACGAGCACGCCGTGGAGACGGCCATGGCGCGGCTGCGCACCTCCCTGGGCGCGCCGAAGCTGATCCAGACGGTGGTCAAGCGGGGGTACCGGCTCGCGATCGACCCGGCTGCGGAGTCCAAGTACGCGGAGTAGCGCATGATCTGACGCCGCGTCGGACGCGGGGCGGCGGGAGGGGTTCCGGACCCGCCGGGTGGCGTGCACTGTAGGGGGAGGCGACGGCATTTACTCACCGGTTACCCCAAGGCGGTGACAGACGCATGGCGTTGGGCATGGCCCCGGTCCCGTACGAGCTGCGATTCGACACCGGGCGGAGCTGCCTGGACCTCGTGGCGACGCACCACCCCGTGGAACGGCTCGACTCCGTCCGCAGACTGCGCGCCTGGCTCACCGGCGCCGGTCTCCTCCCGGCGGGTGCGCCGCTCCGTGGCGCGGACCCGGACTGGCTCACCGCGTTCCGTGAACTACGTACGCATGTGGCGGATTTGGTGGTCGGCGAGATCGAGCACCGCCCCGCCGACAGTGCCCTGGAGCACGTCAACGCGCTGGCCGCCGCCGCGCCCCCGGCCCCCCGCGCGGTGCGCGCCGCCGACGGCACCCTGGCCCGCGCCCTGCGCGACGACCCGGCCTGCGCGGCCCTGCTCGCCTGCGTCGCCAGGGACGCCGTCGATCTGCTCACCGACCCCGCGGCCCGCGCCCTGCTGCGCCGGTGCGAGGGCGACAACTGCCCCCTCGTCTACCTCGACACCTCCCGCGGCCACCGCCGCCGCTGGTGCTCCAGCGAGGTCTGCGGCAACCGCGAACGGGTCGCCCGCCACCGCCGCCGGGTGGCACTGGCCCGCGCGTGACGTCGCCGCGTCACGGGCGGTGCGGAGAACCGCCCGCCCGTTGAACGCCCCGCACCCCTCGTACGTACCTCCGTCATGAGACCCACCCGACCCGCCCGAAGCGCGGACACCGGAGGCAGACGTGCGCAAGGATTCCGCTGTGGCCGATGAACGACCGCGGCCGCCCCGGCACCGTCTCGGGCGGCCGCCGGGGCCGGACGAGGAACTGATGCGCGCGCTCTACCGCGAGCACGCGGGACCGCTGCTCGCGTACGTGCTGCGGCTGGTCGCGGGGGACCGGCAGCGCGCCGAGGACGTGGTGCAGGAAACGCTCATCCGTGCCTGGAAGAACGCCGGTCAGCTCAACCGGGCGACCGGCTCGGTACGCCCCTGGCTGGTGACGGTCGCCCGGCGCATCGTCATCGACGGCCACCGCAGCCGGCAGGCCCGGCCGCAGGAGGTCGATCCGTCGCCGCTGGAGGTCATCCCCGCGGAGGACGAGATCGACAAGGCACTGTGGCTGATGACGCTCTCCGACGCCCTGGAGGACCTGACTCCCGCGCACCGGGAGGTACTTGTCGAAACGTACTTCAAAGGGCGTACGGTCAACGAGGCGGCCGCGACGCTGGGCATTCCCAGCGGTACGGTCCGCTCACGGGTCTTCTACGCGCTTCGCTCGATGAAGCTCGCACTGGAGGAGCGGGGGGTGAAGGCATGACCGGGTCCTACGGCCACCCATACGACCCATACGACCACCACGGCGGGTGGCAGGACGGCACCGTCCACGAGGCCGTCGGCGCCTACGCCCTGGGCGTCCTGGACGAGGCGGAGAACGCCTGGTTCGAGGCACACCTCGCGGGCTGCGAGCCCTGCGCGCGGCACCTGGAGGAGTTCTCCGCCGTGGAGCCGATGCTGGCCGCGCTCGCCGACCTCCCGGGCGGGCGCGGCGCACCGGAGGCCGGTGAACCGCTCGCCGCGCGCCCCGGCCCGCGGTTCGCCGACCGCCTCCTCGGCGAGGTGTCGCGCACGCGCGAGCGGCGGCGCAGGCGCGGCCTGCTCCTGGTCGCGGCGGCGGTCGCGCTGATCGTCGGCGGCCCGCTCACCGTCCTCGCGGTGAGCGGCGACGGCGACAGCGGCCCGCGGGACCTCGCCGCGGACCCGCACCCCACCAGCCCCGCCGAGGACGCCTTCTTCCACCACATGGAGGAGAAGAGGGAGGCCACCGACCCGGCGACCAAGGTCAGCGCCACCGTCGGCACGGAGAAGAAGGCCTGGGGCACCCACGCCGTCCTGGAGCTGAAGAACGTCAAGGGCCCGCTCAAGTGCTCCCTCGTCGCGGTCGGCAAGGACGGCACGAAGGAGACGGTCACCAGCTGGTCGGTGCCCAAGTGGGGCTACGGCATCAAGGACAGCCCGAACAAGTGGGCGCGCGGACCTCTGTACGTCCACGGGGGCGCCGCCATGGACCGCAACGACATCGACCACTTCGAGGTGACCACCTTCGACGGCGACCGTCTGGTCGAGGTCGACGTATAAGCGCGGCCAGGTGCACAAGCACGGTCCCTTTCGCGTACGGTGGACGGCTGCTCAACAGGGGCAGCAGCACGCTTGAAAGGGGCCTCGGTGGCCGACGTGAACGCAGTGAGGCCGCCAGGCACACGCGACCGTGAGATCAGCGTCGAACAGGACCATCTCGACCAGGTCTACCGACGCCTCGAGGAGAAGATCCACGAGGCCGAGTTCCTGATGAACGACGCCGCGAAGCGCTCCCAGGTCGGTACGCCGGGCGCGCTCGCCGAGCGTGACGCGCAGGTCTTCCGCGCCGGCGTCCATCTCAACCGGCTCAACAACGAGTTCGAGGACTTCCTCTTCGGCCGCATCGACCTGCTCCGGGGCAAGGACGGCAAGAAGGGCCCCGACGGCGCGTACACGGCCGTGGAGCCCGCCGAGGGCGCCATCACGGAGGACAACACGGCCGAGATCGCCGAGACGCTGCACATCGGCCGCATCGGCGTCCTCGACGCGGACTACTCCCCGCTCGTCATCGACTGGCGCGCGCCCGCCGCCGCCCCGTTCTACCGCTCCACGCCGGTCGACCCGGGCCGTGTCGTGCGCCGCCGCGTCATCCGCTCCAAGGGCCGCAAGGTCCTCGGCGTGGAGGACGACCTGATGCGTCCGGAGATCACCGCCTACCTCGACGGCGAAGAGCTGCCGGTGATCGGTGACGGCGCGCTGATGGCCGCGCTCGGGCAGGCCCGCAGCCACACCATGCGGGACATCGTGGCGTCCATCCAGGCCGAGCAGGACATGGTGATCCGCGCGCCCGCCGCGTCCGTGACGTACGTGGAGGGCGGCCCCGGCACCGGCAAGACGGCGGTGGCGCTGCACCGCGCCGCCTACCTCCTCTACCAGGACCGCCGCCGGTACGCGGGCGGCATCCTCATCGTCTCCCCGACCCCGCTCCTGGTCGCCTACACGGAAGGCGTCCTGCCCTCCCTGGGCGAGGAGGGCCAGGTGGCGATCCGCGCGGTCGGCTCCCTGGTCGACGGCGTCGAGGCCACGGTCTACGACTCGCCCGCGGTGGCCCGCGTCAAGGGCTCCTCGCGGATGCTGCACGTGCTGCGCAAGGCGGCCCGGGGCGCGCTGGAGGGCGTACAGGCCAGGCCCAAGGCCCCCCGCGACGAGCAGCTGACCTTCGGCGACGACCCCGAGCCGGAGCCCGGGGCGTCCCAGGCGGCCGAGGGCGCCCCCACGCGCCTGCGCGTCGTCGCCTTCGGCCGCCGCCTCGAACTGGACGCCGAGCAGCTGAACCGCATCCGCCGCAACGCCCTCGGCGGCACCGCCCCCGTCAACCTGCTGCGCCCGCGCGCCCGCAAGCTCCTCCTGGACGCCCTGTGGTCGCAGTCCGGGGCCGCCGGCCGCCACTCCGACCCGGAACTCGCCGCCGAGCTGCGCTCCTCCTTCGACGACGACATCACCTCCGAGGACGACTTCATCCGCTTCCTCGACGCCTGGTGGCCGGAGCTGACCCCGCGCGCGGTGCTGGCCGCGATGGGCGACGAGCGGCGCCTGGCCCGCTGGGCCCGCCGCGCGCTGAACCCCGGCGAGGTCCGCAAGGTCGCCCGGTCCCTCAGGAGGGACGCCCTGTCCGTGCACGACGTGGCGCTCCTCGACGAACTCCAGGCGATCCTCGGCACGCCGCACCGGCCCAAGAAGAAGCGCGAACTGGACCCCCTCGACCTGCTCACCGGCCTCGAAGAGCTGATGCCGCAGCGCGAGGAGACCCAGCGCGAGCGCGCCGAACGCCTGGCGGCGGAGCGCACCGAGTACGCCCACGTCATCGTCGACGAGGCGCAGGACCTCACCCCCATGCAGTGGCGCATGGTCGGCCGCCGCGGCCGGCACGCCACCTGGACGGTCGTCGGCGACCCCGCGCAGTCCTCGTGGTCCGACCCCGACGAGGCGGCCGAGGCCCGGGACGAGGCCCTCGGCTCCCGCCCGCGCCGCCGCTTCACCCTCACCGTGAACTACCGCAACCCCGCCGAGATCGCCGAGGTGGCCGCCAAGGTCCTGGCGCTCGCGCTGCCCGGCGCCGAGTCGCCCTCCGCGGTCCGCTCGACCGGCGTGGAGCCCCGCTTCTGCGTCGTGCGCGACGGGGACCTCGGCGCGTCCGTACGGGAGGAGGCGGCGCTGCTCCTGGAGCGGGTGAGCGGCACGGTCGGGGTGGTCGTCGCGATGAACCGCCGCGACCAGGCGGCCCGCTGGCTCGCCGGGCTCGGCGATCGCGTGGTGGCGCTCGGCAGCCTGGAGGCCAAGGGCCTGGAGTACGACGCCACGGTCGTCGTCTCGCCCGCGGAGATCGCCGACGAGTCCCCGGCGGGCCTGCGGGTCCTGTACGTGGCGCTGACGCGCGCCACGCAGCAGCTCACGGTCCTGTCGGGCGAGCGGGACGACCCGGACGGGGACGGGGTGCCGGACCTGCTCCGGGATTGAGTTCCCGGCACTTCCCAGGACGGGAATTGCCTTACGGGGATCGTTTGTTACCTTGGATGTGGCACCGGCCCGATCCAAGCCCCCGGGCCCAACCTTCGTCGCTACGAGCGACCACTTGCCGCGAGGCGAGCATGGCGGGTCGGTGTCATGAACGGATGAGAGAGGCCCACGTCACCACGTGACGTGGGCCTCTTTCTGTTTTCCACAACTTCTCGTATGGTGGAAACAAGTTTCCGAAATCGCGCCCCAGTGCGGTGTGCCGCCCGGTGAACAAAACGTTCTCAATCCGGGGCGGCTACCACGTACCCGGCGGTAGGTGCGACCATCGGACGGCAAGAGCTACACGGTGAAAGCAGAGGAAGTCGGCCATGGCAACGGCGCCCAGCGTCTCCTACTCGATGACGGTCCGGCTGGAGGTGCCCGCGAGCGGAACCGCGGTCTCCCAGCTCACCACGGCCGTCGAGTCATCCGGGGGCTCGGTCACCGGCCTCGACGTCACGGCCTCCGGCCACGAGATGCTGCGGATCGACGTGACGATCGCGGCGTCCTCCACCACGCACGCCGACGAGATCGTCGAGCAGCTGCGCACGATCGAGGGCGTGACCCTCGGCAAGGTCTCCGACCGAACCTTCCTGATGCACCTCGGCGGCAAGATCGAGATGGCGTCCAAGCACCCCATCAGGAACCGCGACGACCTCTCCATGATCTACACCCCGGGTGTCGCCCGGGTCTGCATGGCGATCGCCGAGAACCCCGAGGACGCGCGCCGCCTCACCATCAAGCGCAACTCCGTTGCGGTCGTAACGGACGGCTCGGCCGTCCTCGGCCTCGGCAACATCGGCCCGAAGGCCGCGCTGCCGGTCATGGAGGGCAAGGCGGCCCTCTTCAAGCGCTTCGCCGGCATCGACGCCTGGCCGCTGTGCCTGGACACCCAGGACACCGACGCCATCGTCGAGATCGTCAAGGCGATCGCCCCCGGCTTCGCGGGCATCAACCTTGAGGACATCTCCGCGCCGCGCTGCTTCGAGATCGAGGCACGGCTGCGCGAGGCGCTGGACATCCCCGTCTTCCACGACGACCAGCACGGCACCGCGATCGTCGTCCTCGCCGCGCTCACCAACGCCCTGCGCGTGGTGGGCAAGGGCATCGGCGACGTGCGCGTGGTCATGTCGGGCGCCGGCGCGGCCGGTACGGCCATCCTGAAGCTGCTGCTCGCAGCGGGCGTCAAGAACGCCGTGGTGGCCGACATCCACGGCGTCGTGCACGCCGACCGCGAGGACCTGGTCTCGCACGACGTGGACTCGCCGCTGCGCTGGATCGCCGACAACACCAACCCCGAGGGCCTCACGGGCACCCTCAAGGAGGCCGTGGTCGGCGCCGACGTCTTCATCGGCGTCTCGGCCCCGAACGTGCTCAACGGCGACGACGTCGCGGCCATGGCCGACGGTGCCATCGTGTTCGCGCTCGCGAACCCGGACCCCGAGGTCGACCCGGCGATCGCCCGTCAGACGGCGGAGGTCGTGGCCACCGGCCGCTCGGACTTCCCGAACCAGATCAACAACGTCCTGGTCTTCCCGGGCGTCTTCCGCGGCCTGCTCGACGCCCAGTCGCGTACGGTCAACACGGAGATGATGCTGGCCGCCGCGGGCGCCCTCGCCGACGTCGTCGCCGAGGACGAGCTGAACCGGAACTACATCATTCCGAGCGTCTTCAACGACAAGGTCGCGGGCGCCGTGGCCGGTGCGGTGCGCACCGCGGCGAAGGCCGCGGGGGTCACTGTGACGGGTCCCACGTCCGCCTGACCCTCGGCGCGTCGCGGGGCGCGGGCCCCTAAACGCCCCTTTAGGGTGGCGGACCATGGGCTCTGCGGCCCTTCGGAGGGTGCCGGATTGGCTTTCCCGCCGCAGGTGGGGGCAGGATGCGTAATCGGGCGCGAGGGTCTGACGTAAGACCCGGGTCCGGGGACTGTCCGAGGACCCTGGCAGCATCGGCTTCGATCACGCCTCAACGGCAAAAGAACACGGGAGTACAAACATGAACCGCAGTGAGCTGGTGGCCGCGCTGGCCGACCGCGCCGAGGTGACCCGCAAGGACGCCGACGCCGTGCTGGCCGCGTTCGCCGAGACCGTCGGCGAGATCGTTGCCAAGGGCGACGAGAAGGTCACCATCCCCGGCTTCCTGACCTTCGAGCGCACCCACCGTGCCGCTCGCACCGCCCGTAACCCGCAGACCGGCGAGCCGATCAACATCCCGGCCGGTTACAGCGTCAAGGTTTCGGCTGGTTCCAAGCTGAAGGAAGCGGCCAAGGGGAAGTAAAGACCCTGAGCAGCTGAAAGGGGCGGTCACCCACCGGGTGACCGCCCCTTTTGTTTCAGGTTTTCTGGTTCTCAGGTGCAGCAGACGCCTACAGCGCCGCCTTGCCGTTCGGCAGCTCGACCTTCGCGCCGAGCTCCTGGAGCTTGTCCATGAAGTTCTCGTAGCCGCGGTTGATCAGGTCGATGCCGTGGACGCGGGAGGTGCCCTGGGCCGCGAGAGCGGCGATCAGGTACGAGAAGCCGCCGCGCAGGTCGGGGATGACCAGATCGGCGCCCTGGAGCTTCGTGGGGCCGCTGACGACCGCCGAGTGCAGGAAGTTGCGCTGGCCGAAGCGGCAGTCGGAGCCGCCGAGGCACTCGCGGTAGAGCTGGATGTGCGCGCCCATCTGGTTCAGGGCGGAGGTGAAGCCGAGCCGCGACTCGTAGACCGTCTCGTGGACGATGGACAGGCCCGCGGCCTGCGTCAGCGCCACGACCAGCGGCTGCTGCCAGTCGGTCTGGAAGCCGGGGTGCACGTCCGTCTCCAGGGCGATCGCGTTGAGCGAGCCGCCCGGGTGCCAGAAGCGGATGCCCTCGTCGTCGATCTCGAAGGCACCGCCCACCTTCCGGTAGGTGTTCAGGAACGTCATCATCGAGCGCTGCTGGGCGCCGCGGACGTAGATGTTGCCTTCGGTCGCCAGGGCCGCGGAAGCCCAGGAGGCGGCCTCCAGGCGGTCCGAGAGGGCGTGGTGGTTGTAGCCGCCGAGGCTGTCGACACCGGTGATCCGTATGGTCCGGTCGGTGTCCATGGCGATGATCGCGCCCATTTTCTGCAGGACGCAGATCAGGTCCTCGATCTCCGGCTCCACCGCGGCGTTGGAGAGCTCGGTCACACCCTCCGCGAGGACGGCGGTGAGCAGGACCTGCTCGGTGGCGCCCACGGACGGGTACGGCAGGCGGATCTTGGTGCCGCGCAGGCGCTGCGGGGCCTCCAGGTACTGGCCGTCGGCGCGCTTCTCGATGGTGGCGCCGAACTGGCGCAGCACCTCGAAGTGGAAGTCGATCGGCCGGCCGCCGATGTCGCAGCCGCCGAGGCCGGGGATGAAGGCGTGCCCGAGGCGGTGCAGGAGCGGCCCGCAGAAGAGGATCGGAATCCGCGACGACCCGGCGTGGGCGTCGATGTCGGCGACGTTGGCGCTCTCCACGTGCGACGGGTCCAGGATCAGCTCGCCCGGCTCCTCGCCGGGGCGGACCGTCACGCCGTGCAGCTGGAGCAGGCCGCGTACGACACGCACGTCGCGAATGTCCGGGACATTGCGCAGCCGGCTCGGAGCGCTGCCGAGCAGCGCGGCAACCATGGCCTTGGGCACGAGGTTCTTCGCGCCGCGGACACGGATCTCGCCCTCCAGCGGGGTTCCGCCGTGGACAAGCAGTACATCGTCAATGCCGGTGACGGTCATGAATCTCGCGTTCCGATTGGATGGACGGGGGAACAAGGGGCAAGCGTAATGGCCGCGTACCCCCCTTCCGTAAGGCCAAGGGGGCGCAAAACAGGTCATGAGTTCGCCACAACACGAACCGTGCGGAACCGGACACTCCGGGTCACCGGCCCCGGCCGTGCGCTCCGGTCGCTCTCATGCGCCCTGAACTGCACCGGCTCACGTACGGCCATTACCTCCCCGCCCACGGCGAAGATGCGGGATCATGTCGTTCATGACCGAGGTGTCCTCGCTCACAGGGCGGCTGCTCGTGGCCACGCCGACCCTGGCGGACCCCAACTTCGACCGTGCGGTGGTGCTGCTCCTCGACCACGACGAGGAGGGCTCGCTCGGCGTGGTCCTGAACCGCCCCACGCCGGTGGACGTCGCCGACATCCTGGAGGGCTGGGGCGAGCTGGCCGGGGCCCCGGGCGTCGTCTTCCAGGGCGGCCCCGTATCGCTGGACTCGGCGCTCGGCGTCGCGGTGATCCCCGGCGAGGAGGGCACGCCGTCCGGCATCCGCTACCGCACCGGCCGCGTCGACCCCGTGGGCTTTCGCCGGGTGCACGGCGCGATCGGCCTCGTCGACCTGGAGGCCCCGCCGGAGCTGCTCTCCCCGGCCCTCGGCAGCCTGCGGATCTTCGCGGGGTACTCGGGGTGGGGGCCCGGCCAGCTGGAGAAGGAGCTGGAGGACGGCGCCTGGTACGTGGTCGAGTCCGAGCCGGGCGACGTCTCCTCGCCGGACCCGGAGCGGCTGTGGCGCGCGGTGCTCAGACGCCAGCGCAGCGAGCTGGCGATGGTGGCGACCTATCCGGACGATCCGTCGCTGAACTGACCGGCGTCCGCCAGGTACCGCTCGGCGAGCGGGTGCGCGTCCCGGGCCGGGACCACGAGGCGCACGGCGACGGGCGGCGCGTTCTTCAGGCGTACGTAGCGCAGGGCCGGGTGGGAGTGCCTGCGGGCCACCGGTTCCGGGGCGATGCCCACGCCGTGGCCCGCGGCGACCGCCTCCAGCCACTCGTCGAAGTTGTGGGCGGTGCAGGCGAGCCGGGGGCGGCGGCCCTCGGGCCACAGGTCGGGGGTGGTCGTGCCGGTGACGGTGTTGACGACCAGGGGGTGGTCGGCGAGTTCCGCCCAGTCCACGACGCGGCGCCCCGCGAGCGCGGGCGTGTCACGGGCGAGGACGGCGACGCGCGGCTCGTGCAGGAGGAGGCGTGAGCGCACCGCGTCGCCGGGCGGCAGGTCGCCGCGGACGACCGCGATGTCGCAGGCGCCCGACAGCAGGCCCGCGAGCGGGGCGTCGCCGCGCACCAGGCGCACGCCCGCCCCGGTGGCCGCCTTGAAGCCGGTGGCGAGGGCCGCGCAGGCCTCGGGCAGCAGGGAGGTGAAGCCGAGGCGCAGCACGGGCGGCTCGGCCCCGGCGGCGGTGCGCAGGGTGCCGTCCAGCCGGCGCAGCAGCGGCGCGAGGTCGTCCCGCAGCCGCCGCCCGGCCCCGGTGAGCGCGACCCGCCGTGTGGTCCGGTCGAGGAGCCGCACCCCGAGGCTCTCCTCCAGGGCGCGCACGGCGCGGGTGAGCGCGGGCTGACCGGTGCGCAGCAGGGCGGCGGCGTGCGTGAAGCTCAGCTCGTCGGCGACCGCGAGGAAGGCGCGCAGGTGCCGCAGCTCGATGCCGTCCAGGGGTTCCCGGAGCCGTTCGTCATTCATGCCGCACCAGCATAAATGCGCGTCGTCCGGCATTTCCCCCGGGATGCGGAGGCTGCCTACGTTTCCCTCGCCCGGCAGGACCGACGAGGAGGACGAGGGAGTTGAGCGGCGTGCGCAAAGTGTGGTTGCTGATGGTGGGGGCCTTCGCCCTGGGGCTCGACGCCTATGTGATGGCGGGGCTGCTGCCGGTCGTCGCGGGGGACCTGGGGACGACCGTCTCGCTCGCGGGGCAGATGGTCACCGTCTTCACCCTCGCGTACGCGGTGAGCGCGCCGCTCGTCGCCGGGCTGCTGTCCGGCATGCGGCCCCGCGTGCTGCTCCTCGTCGCGCTCACCGTCTTCACCCTTGGCAACGGCCTCACCGCGCTGGCACCCGGCCTCGGCGCGCTGCTCGCGGCGCGTGCGGTGGCGGGGGCCGGGGCCGGGGTCTACTCCGCGCTCTCCACGGCCGCCGCCGCCTCGCTGGCGGGACCGGAGAGGCGCGGGCGGGCGCTCGCGCTGGTGATGGGCGGGATGAGTTCGGGCACGGTCCTCGGCGTCCCGCTGGGCGTGCTGCTCGCCGGCCACACGTCGTGGCGGGCCACGATGTGGCTGGTGACGGGGCTCGGCGCGGTCGCGCTCGTGGGCCTCGCGGTGGGGCTGCCGGAGGTGCCCGCCGAGCCGCCGGTGCCGGTGCGGGCCCGGCTCGGGGCGCTCGCCGACCGGAAGGTGCTGCCCGTCGTGGGCCTCTCCTTCCTGGGGGCGGTGGCGAGCCTCGGCCTCTACACCTACCTCGCGCCCGTCCTCCACTCCTCCGGTGGTGTGGGCGAGGGCCAGGTGGCGCCGTACCTGTGGGCGTGGGGGATCGGCGGGGTGCTCGGCAGTGTGCTCGCCGGGCCGCTGGTGGACCGCACCGGCCGGGTCACGCTCCTGGTGACGGTGATCGTCGCCACCCTCGTCGTCGCGATGGGCGCCCTGCCGCTGCTCGGCGCCGCCGCCTTCCCCGCGCTCGTCGTCTGGGGCGCGGCGGGGTGGGCGTTCCAGGTGCCGCAGCAGCATCGGTTGCTCGCCCTGCGCGCCGAGCGCGGCACGGTGGCTCTCGCGTTGAACAACTCCGCGCTCTACCTGGGCAGTGCGGTGGGCTCCGCCTTGGCGGGGCTCGCTCTTTCGGTGGGTCTCGCTGCCCGTGCGTTGCCTTGGGCGGCGGCGGGGGTGGCTTTGGTGGGGCTCGTCCTGCACGTGTCCGCTGCGCGGGGCCGGGCGGGTGGGGGCGGTTCCTGTGGCGTGCGGGTCGGTGGGGGCTTGGCGCGCAGTTCCCCGCGCCCCTGAGGGGGGGGCTGTGGTGCGGGCTCGTTTTTTGTCTGCGGGGCGGTGGGGGCTCAGCGCGCAGTCCCCGCGTCCCTTCAGGGGCGCGGGGAACTGCGCGAGCAACCCCCACCGGGCCGCACGATGCGAACGACGGGACGCCGCGCGCGTGAGTACCCTTGGCCCTTATGAGCACTCTTGAGCCCGAGCCCGAGCGCGGGGCAGGTACGGGGACCCTCGTAGAGCCGACGCCGCAGGTGTCGCACGGTGACGGCGACCACGAGCGCTACGCGCACTACGTCCAGAAGGACAAGATCATGGCGAGCGCGCTCGACGGCACGCCCGTCGTCGCGCTCTGCGGCAAGGTGTGGGTCCCCGGCCGCGACCCGAAGAAGTACCCCGTCTGTCCCATGTGCAAGGAGATCTACGAGTCCATGGGCGCCGGCGGCGACAAGGACAAGGGCGGCAAGGACGGCAAGGGCGGCAAGAAGTAGCCCCCCCCTTTCCAGTTCCCTTCGTCCGCCGTGTGACCCTTCGCTTCAGGGGCGTTGCGTGTACCGCAACGCCCCTTTTGCGTGGCGCGATCGCGTGACAGCCTTACCCGGCATGACCCTTGAGCAGCTCATCCCGGCGCCCGCACACGCCGAGGCCGTGCCCGGTTCCTCCTTCACCGCCGGTCCCGCCACCACCCTGTGGGCGGGCCCCGGCACCGAGTCCACCGAACGCTGGCTGCGCGCCACCCTCGGCGCCGCGCTCGGGCTCCCGCTCACCCCCGGCGCCGACGGCGCGGGCGACTCCGGTTCTCATGGTTCTTCCGGTTCTTTCGGGATCTTCCTGCTCATCGACGCCTCCCTGGAGCCGGAGGCGTACCGGCTCACCGTCGACGAGGTCCGCGTCGAGATCCGCGGCGGCGCGGCCCCCGGCGTCTTCTGGGGCGCCCAGACCTTCCGCCAGCTCTTCGGCCCCGACGCCTTCCGGCGCGCGCACCTGCGGCCGGGCACCCCGTACTCGCTCCCCGCGTGCGTCATCGAGGACGCGCCCCGCTTCGGCTGGCGCGGCATGATGCTCGACGTGGCCCGGCACTTCATGCCGAAGGACGGCGTGCTCCGCTACCTCGACCTGCTCGCCGCCCACAAGCTCAACGTCTTCCACTTCCACCTCACCGACGACCAGGGCTGGCGCGTGGAGATCAAGCGCCACCCGAGGCTCACCGAGGCCGGTTCCTGGCGGGCCCGCTCCAAGTGGGGCCACCGCAACTCCCCGCTGTGGGAGGAGCGTCCGCACGGCGGCTTCTACACGCAGGACGACATCCGCGAGATCGTCGCGTACGCCGCCTCCCTGCACATCACCGTCGTCCCCGAGATCGACGTTCCGGGCCACTCGCAGGCCGCCATCAGCGCCTACCCGCACCTCGGCAACACCGACGTCGTCGACACGCGGGCGCTCACCGTCTGGGACACCTGGGGCGTCAGCAAGAACGTCCTCGCGCCCACCGAAGACGTACTCCGTTTCTACGAAGGTGTCTTCGAGGAGATCCTCGACCTCTTCCCGTCCACCTTCGTCCACGTCGGCGGCGACGAGTGCCCCAAGGACCAGTGGAAGGCCTCG
Source organism: Streptomyces huasconensis (assembly GCF_021028635.1). Classification (NCBI taxonomy): domain Bacteria; kingdom Bacillati; phylum Actinomycetota; class Actinomycetes; order Kitasatosporales; family Streptomycetaceae; genus Streptomyces; species Streptomyces huasconensis. Next base: position 2,992,962 of record NZ_CP086119.1, on the reverse strand, counting down.
GCCGCCGCGCAGGCCCGGATCAAGGAGCTGGGGGTCGACGGCGAGGACGGGCTCCAGAGCTGGTTCATCCGGCACTTCGACACCTGGCTCACCGCCCGCGGGCGGCGGCTCATCGGCTGGGACGAGATCCTGGAGGGCGGCCTCGCCGAAGGCGCCGCCGTCTCCTCCTGGCGCGGCTACCGGGGCGGCATCGCCGCCGCCAAGGCGGGCCACGACGTCGTCATGTGCCCCGAGCAGCACGTCTACTTGGACCACCGGCAGGACGGCGGCCCCGACGAGCCGATGCCCATCGGATTCGTCCGCACGCTCGAAGACGTCTACCGGTTCGAACCCGTCCCCGCGGAGCTGACGGAGGAGGAGGCCGCCCACGTACTCGGCACGCAGGCCAACGTCTGGACCGAGGTGATGGAGAACCAGGACCGCGTCGACTACCAGGTGTTCCCGCGCCTGGCCGCCTTCTGCGAGGTGGCCTGGCGCAGGCTCCCCGCCCCGGCCGAGCGGGACTTCGCCGGCTTCGAGCGGCGCATGACGGCCCATTACGCGCGCCTCGACGCCCTCGGCGTCGACTACCGCCCCCCGGGCGGCCCGCTGCCCCGGCAGCGGCGACCGGCCCCCGAAGGGCTGACGAACGCCGACCTCGGCCGCCCGATCGAGGGGCCGCCCCCGAACGTGTGAGGGCCCGTCCGGGTGCGTGAAACCGGTGGTCCGCGCTCCGGTCGCGGGCCGCCGTAAGCAGTGCGAAAACGGCATATCCCCCTGGTCCGGGGACGAATGCCTCCTAGCGGACCCCCGCGTCGGGCCCCTGCGAAGATGTGCCAGAGTTGCCACGTCCGGGTTGGGAGCACGTACCGTACGGCGGAACAGGCGTAACGGCGACACGTCGCGGACGGCGAGCACTTCACGTACGCGTCGTAGGTGAAGTACGCGGCCGGGCATCGGGAAGGGGCAGCCGGTTTGACCACGCACGCACCGCAGGCGGCACAGACACCGCGGTCGGTGAAGCTGCCCGCCACGCTCGACGAGGCCGTGGCGGCGCTCACCGCCATGCCCGCGGCCGTGCCCGTCGCCGGCGGCACGGACCTGATGACCTCGGTCAACTCGGGACAGCTGCGCCCCGCCGCCCTCGTCGGCCTCGGCCGCATCAGCGAGATCCGCGGCTGGCAGTACCAGGACGGCCACGCCCTGCTCGGCGCCGGGCTCACCCACGCCCGCATGGGCCGCCCCGACTTCGCCGCGCTGATCCCCGCCCTGGCCGCCGCCGCGCGTGCCGCCGGACCGCCCCAGATCCGCAACGCGGGCACCCTCGGCGGCAACATCGCCTCGGCCGCGCCGACCGGCGACGCGCTGCCCGTCCTCGCCGCCCTCGAAGCCGTCCTGATCATCGCGGGACCCGGTGGCGCCCGCCGCGAGATCCCCGTGTCGCACCTGCTCGCGGGCGTGGAGATGCTCCGCCCCGGCGAGCTGATCGGCTTCGTGCGCGTGCCGTTGCTGCACGCCCCCCAGGTCTTCCTCAAGGCGACCGGGCGCACCGGCCCCGGCCGGGCCACCGCGTCCGTGGCGCTGGTCCTCGACCCCGCCCGGCGCGGTGTGCGCTGCGCGGTCGGCGCCATCGCCCCCATGCCGCTGCGGCCCCTGGAGGCCGAGCAGTGGGTGGCCTCCCTCATCGACTGGGACGGCGAGCGCGGCAGCCTCGTCCCGGAGGCGGTCACCGCCTTCGGCGAGTACGTCGCCGCCGCCTGCATCCCCGACCAGCCCCCGGCGGCCGACGGCACCGAACAGCCGCTGACGCCCGCCGTACTGCACCTGCGGCGCACCGTCGCCGCGCTGGCCCGACGAGCACTGGGGAGGGCGCTGTCGTGAGCGACGACCAGAACACCCACAACGGCGGCGGCTGGCAGCCGCATCCGCAGGGCGAGTACGACTCGGACGCCACGGCGTTCGTGCAGCTCCCCGAGGGCATGCTCGACACCCCGCTCGCCGCGCCGGGCCACGGCTATGTGCCGCCGCAGATAACGGTCACCCCGACCACGTCCGACGCCACCGACCCGGCCGCGACCGGCGCGTGGGTCCTGCCGCCCGAGGTGACGGGCGTGACGGGCGGCGGTCCGACGGTGAGCTGGCCCGACGCGGGCACGGCCCAGCAGCCCCACGCCCCTCAGCAGGAGCAGCAGCACCACGGCTACGACCCCCGGGCGACCGGTCAGTGGAGCTTCACCGACGGCGAGGCGGCGGAGCGGCAGGCGTACGGACAGGGGTACGAGCAGCAGGGCCAGGGGTACGAGCAGCAGGGTTACGACCCCGGCTACGGAGAGCAGTACGGGCAGGGCGTCGCCGCGCCCTCCTCCGACGTCACCGGGCAGTGGTCGATCCCGGTCGCCGGCGGTGATCTGCCGGACGAGTCGGGCGAGTACACGGCGTCCGCGCTCGGCGGCGACCTGGCCTACCCGGCGCGTACGCAGTCGAACGCCTGGGCAGGGAGCACCCTTCCGCCCGCGACCCTGCCCGGCGGCGCGCCCGCGCCGTGGGTGACGGGCGCGGGCGTCGGCGCGCCCTGGGGCACGCCGCCCCAGGAGGCCGCGCAGCAGCTCCAGGAAGCCGCGCAGCAGCTGTATGAGGCCGCGCACCAGGTTCAGGAGGCTCCGGAGCACGCGGAGGCCCCGCAGCCGGAGCCGGGCGAGAGCCGGTTCGAGCGGACGACGCTGCTGCGGGCGGTCAGCGTGCCGCCCCCGGGGCAGTCGGGGGCCGAGGCGGCGCGGGCCGCGGAGGCGGCGCAGGCCGCGGAGGCGGCGCAGGCCGTCGAAGCCGCCCGGGACGCCGTCGAGACCGCTCAGGAGGCCGCCGAAGCCGCGGAGATCGCGGACGTCCTGGAGTCCTCGGAGCCGACGGAGGAGTTCGAGGCGGCCGGGGAGGCCGTCGAGGAGGAGGCCGGGCAGGAGGCGCAGCAGGGCGACGCGCCCGAGGCCGCCGCGGAACCCGAGCCGGAAGAGGCGGCCGCCGAGGTCGTCGAGGTCGAGGAGACCACCGAGCCGGGCGACACGGACGACGCGGCACCGGAGACGGCAGAGGCGGCAGCAGAGACGGCGACGGAGACCGCAGAGGCATCGGCAGAGGCAACCGCCGACCCGGCTGAGGCGCCCGAGGCCGAAGACGCCCCCGTCATCGCCCCCAACCCGCACCACGACGACCACCCCCTCGGCTCCTACGTCCTGCGCGTCAACGGCACCGACCGCCCCGTCACCGACGCCTGGATCGGCGAGTCCCTGCTCTACGTCCTGCGGGAGCGGCTCGGCCTCGCGGGCGCCAAGGACGGCTGCTCGCAGGGCGAGTGCGGGGCCTGCAACGTCCAGGTGGACGGCCGCCTCGTCGCCTCCTGCCTGGTGCCCGCCGCCACCACCGCGGGCAGCGAGATCCGCACCGTCGAGGGCCTGGCCGCCGACGGGCGGCCCTCCGACGTCCAGCGCGCGCTCGCCGCGTGCGGCGCGGTGCAGTGCGGCTTCTGCGTGCCGGGCATGGCGATGACCGTGCACGACCTCCTGGAGGGCAACCCCGCCCCCAGCGAGCTGGAGACCCGCCGCGCGCTCTGCGGCAACCTCTGCCGCTGCTCCGGTTACCGGGGCGTGCTCGACGCCGTGCGCGAGGTCGTCGCCGAGCGGCAGGCGTCCGCCGCCGAAACGGCCGCCGCGCAGGACGAGCGGGCCGACGAGGCCCGCATCCCGCACCAGGCACCCCCGGGCGCGGGCGGCGTCCACCAGACCCCGTACGAGGACGGAGGCCAGGCGTGAGCGACGAGACCACCACCGTGACCGCGCCCGGCGCCGAGGTGCCGCCGCACGGCATCGGCGCGTCCCTGCCGCCGGCGGAGTGCCGCGCCAAGACGGAGGGCACCTTCCCCTACGCCTCCGACCTGTGGGCCGAGGGCCTGCTGTGGGCGGCGGTGCTGCGCTCCCCGTACGCGCACGCCCGCATCGTCTCCATCGACACCAGCCACGCCCTGGAGATGCAGGGCGTGCACGCCGTCATCACCCACGAGGACGTGCCCGGTGACGCGCTGCACGGCCGCCGGACGCCGGACCGGCCGGTCTTCGCCTCCGACGTCGTACGCCATCACGGCGAGCCCATCGCCGCCGTGGCCGCCGACCACCCCGACACGGCGCGCATGGCCGCCGCCGCCGTCATCGTCGAGTACGAGGTACTTGAACCGGTCACCGACCCGGAGAAGGCCTTCGAGGCCGAACCGCTGCACCCCGACGGCAACTTGATCCGCCACATCCCGCTGCGGCACGGCGACCCGGAGGCGGTGGGCGAGCTCGTCGTCGAGGGGCTGTACCGCATCGGCCGCCAGGACCCGGCGCCGATCGGCGCGGAGGCGGGGCTCGCGGTGCCGCGCCCCGACGGGGGAGTGGAGCTGTACGCCGCCTCCACCGACCCGCACGCCGACCGCGACCGGGCCGCCGCCTGCTACGGCCTGCCCGCCGAGCAGGTCAAGGTCGTCGTCACGGGCGTCCCGGGCGCCACCGCCGACCGTGAGGACGCGAGCTTCCAACTCCCGCTCGGTCTGCTGGCGTTGCGGACCGGCTGCCCCGTCAAGCTCACCGCCACCCGCGAGGAGTCCTTCCTCGGCCACGCCCACCGCCACCCCACCCTGCTGCGCTACCGCCACCACGCGGACGCCGAGGGCCGCCTGGTGAAGGTGGAGGCACAGATCCTGCTGGACGCGGGCGCGTACGCGGACACGTCGGCGGAGGCCCTGGCCGCGGCCGTCTCCTTCGCCTGCGGCCCCTACGTCGTGCCGAACGCCTTCATCGAGGGCTGGGCGGTCCGTACGAACAACCCGCCGTCCGGGCACGTCCGGGGCGAGGGCGCCATGCAGGTGTGCGCCGCGTACGAGGCGCAGATGGACAAGATCGCCAAGAAGCTGGGCGTCGACCCGGCCGAACTGCGGTTGCGCAACGCCATGGCGACCGGCGACATCATGCCCACGGGCCAGACGGTGACGTGCCCGGCTCCGGTGGCCGAACTCCTCGCCGCCGTACGGGACTTCCCCCTCCCCGAGCTGCCCAAGGACACCCCCGAGGACGAATGGCTGCTGCCCGGCGGCCCCGAGGGCGCGGGCGAACCGGCCGCCGTGCGGCGCGGCGTCGGCTACGGCCTCGGCATGGTCCAGCTGCTCGGCGCGGAAGGCGCGGACGAGGTCTCCACCGCCACGGTGAAGGTCCACGACGGCGTCGCGACGGTGATCTGCGCGGCCGTCGAGACCGGCCAGGGCTTCACGACGCTGGCCCGCCAGATCGTCCAGGAGACGCTGGGCATCGAGGACGTGCGCGTGGCCCCCGTCGACACCGACCAGCCCCCGGCGGGCCCGAGCTGCCGCGGCCGCCACACCTGGGTGTCGGGCGGCGCGGTGGAGCGCGCGGCGAAGATGGTCCGCACGCAGCTGCTCCAGCCGCTGGCCCACACGTTCGGCATGTCCACCGAGCTGCTCCAGATCACCGACGGCAAGATCACCTCGTACGACGGCGTGCTCTCCACGACGGTCACCGAGGCGCTGGACGGCAAGGAACTGTGGGCCACGGCCCAGTGCCGCCCCCATCCGACCGAACCGCTGGACGAGGCCGGGCAGGGCGACGCCTTCGTGGGCATGGCGTTCTGCGCGATCCGCGCGGTGGTCGACGTGGACATCGAGATCGGTTCCGTACGGGTGGTCGAGCTGGCCGTCGCGCAGGACGTGGGCCGCATCCTCAACCCGGCCCAGCTGCGGACCCGTATCGAGGCGGGCGTCACGCAGGGCGTGGGCGCGGCGCTCACGGAGAACCTCCGCACCCCGCGCGGCCTGGTCCGCCACCCCGACCTCACCGGGTACGCCCTGCCCACCGCCCTGGACACCCCCGACATCCGCATCGTGAAGCTGGTGGAGGAACGGGACGTCGTCGCCCCCTTCGGCGCGAAGGCGGCCAGCGCGGTCCCGGTGGTCACCTCCCCGGCGGCGATCGCCTCGGCGGTGCGCGCGGCGACGGGCCGCCCGGTCAACCGCCTCCCGATCCGCCCGCAGGCGGCGGTGGCGCAGTGACGGCCCCCGCCGTCCCGCACGGCGTCGTCGTCATCACGGGCATCATGGCGTCCGGGAAGTCCACGGTGGCGCAGGCGCTGGCCGAGCGGCTGCCGAAGGCCGCGCACGTACGGGGCGACGTCTACCGCCGCATGATCGTCTCGGGCGGCGTGGAGTACGAGCCCGGTGCCGGGGGAGAGGCGGAGGCCCAACTCGCCCTTCGATACGGCCTGTCGGCGTCCACGGCGGACGCGTACGCGCGCGCCGGTTTCACGGCCGTCGTCCAGGACGTCATCCTGGGCGAGCAGTTGCGGACATACGTGGACCTCGTCCGCACGCGCCCCCTGTACGTGGTCGTCCTCGCCCCGCGCCCCGACGTGGTCTCCGCCCGCGAGGCCGGCCGCGGCAAGACGGGCTACGGCGCGTGGACGGTCCAGGACCTGGACACGGGCCTGCGCGAGACGACCCCGCGGCTCGGCCTCTGGCTGGACAGCTCGGAGCTGTCGGTGGAGGAGACGGTGGACGCGGTCCTGGGGCGGCTGGACGAGGCGCGGGTGGCCTGAGGCGTCACTTCCCCTTCGGGAAGGCGGTACGCAGCGGGGTGCTCCGGGTGAGGTACGCGACGCGGAGCACCGGCAGCATGCAGGCGGTCTGCGTCACGGCGTACCAGGGCGGGCAGACGCCCGGGATCAGGTCGACGCCGATGATCGCGACCGGCATGATCACGGCGAGGGTGCGCAGGCGGCCGAAGGCCCGCGGGGAGCCCTGGGCGGCGGAGACGGCCAGCCGGTGGAGCAGTACGGCGACCACGGGCAGCAGCACCGCCCGGACCCACATGAACGTGTTCACCGGGAGGCCGCTGACCGCCACCACGACGACCGCCCCGAGGGCGGCGACGCTGAGGATGCCGTAGACCGTGACGCTGCTCTTGGTGGTGCCGAAGTCTTTGTGGGCGGGGTGCGTGGTGTCCATGCCCTTGACGCTATGAAGCGTGGGGCCGGGGCGGTACGGGCCTGGGCCCACGGGTGGGGTGGGCCCAGGCCCACTTCCCGCACGGGAGAGGCCGTGGCGGGAATCGAACCCGCGTAACTGGATTTGCAGTCCAGCCCCTCAGCCACTCGGGCACACGGCCAAGTCGGTGACCTGACTCCTTGAACGTAGTTGGGGCCCGGCGAGGGCTCAAGGGAATGGCTGGGCGTGCAATGCGACTGCCATGTGCCGTTCATGACTTACGGCTCACGGCTCACGGCTCAGGCGTACCGGGGCAGGTCGTCCGTGGGGATGTCCAGTCCGCGATGGGGGCCCTCCGGTGTGGCGTGGATGTCGGTCATGAGCGCGCCCGTGCGGGGCTGGGGCCTGTTGTACGAGAGGGTGCGGGTGATGATCCGGCCGGACGGCGTGTGTTCCTTGATCCGGGCCAGGTAGCCCAAATGGCGTTGATCAGGACATTGGACGACTTGTTTCGGCCGTGCGCCATTTGAAAGATTGCCATGTACAGGAGTCCTGGACGATCGTCTTTGTGGAAGCGCAGAACGTCTCCCGGAAATGGTCGTCAAATGGCCACGTACGGGCCCGAATAAGGGAGTACTTGTGCTGTCGAAAACCAAGCGGGTCGCCCGCTCCGCAACCGTGGCGATCGCTGCGGCCGCCGCGTTCACCGTGGTGATGCCCACGGGTAACGCCTTCGCCATCGACCACGTCGAATGCCGGGGTGGCGAGAACTTCTTAAAGATCTGGTCGCACAGTGGTGACGGCCGCTCAAGCGTGGACTGCTACGCCAACAAGGGCCGCACCGGCTTCGGCAACTGGTGGGTCGACCGCATCTCCACGGGCAACAACGACCTGATCTACTACGACGCCAATGGTGACTCCGTGCGCATCAACCGGTGGACCGACATCACCTTCCCGCACCGTCCGCCGAAGGTGAAGGACATCGAAATCCTCTGACGAATCGAATGCTCCGGTAAAGAGGACTCAAAACTGGAGCCATCGACTCGCCAAACCGATGTTCAGCTGATGGTCATCTCCGCACCATGGCCATTCAGATTGTGCCGGCCACGCCTTTTCAGGCGTGGCCGGTTTCGTCCGCCATGACGTCCGTCTCGGCCAAGACTCACGTGGGAGGGCGTCTCCTGCGGAGCAGTTCCGTCACGAACCGCTCCACCAGATCAGTCATGCACGGCTCAGCGAGCGACACACCGTCAGAAACGACGTCTGATGCCCCCGGGGGCCGTCAGTCGTCCGTGTGAACCGGGCATACGGAGTGCATGCCGCTGGCCTGTGCCGACCACGGCACGATCGTGGTTTCCCGCAACTTACCGATCAGCAGCTCCCAGCACATTGTCTTCCCTTCCTGTCGATGCCCTTCTCGCTCGCAAGTCGCTCGCGCTGCTGAACACCTCACCGGGGAATGTCGTCCTGGACGCCGCCTGCGGACGCGGCCACACCACAGCATGTCTGGCCGAAAAAGCCTGCCACGCACTGGGCGCCGACATCCAGCCCCAGCAGATCGAGCGGGCCCGCGAACGCTTCGGCCACCGGCCCCATGTCTCCTTCGCGGTCGCCGACCTGACCCGCCTTCGCGAGAAGGCCGCAGGAGTGGACCTCACCCCGGGATGCATCGACCGCGTCCACTGCCTGGAAGCCGCCTTCCACTTCGGACCGGCCGGCCGGCGTGCTTTCCTCGCCGGAAACCACCGAGTACTGCGCCCCGGTGGCCGTCTCGTACTGGTGGACTTCACCTGGCCCGACACGGCACCGTGGACGCTCGCCGAATTGGATTCTCACAGGCTGGTGCGTGAGACGTGGAAGTTCGAGGACTTCGCGACCCCGAAGACCTGCGTTGCTGATGCCACTACTGCCGGGTTCAACGTCCGCGCCCTCCGGCGCCGGACGACGCGCACTGTCGCTACGGTGGCCCGGCCTCGCAGAACTCGCTCATGAAGACTGGCAGGACCTCATTACCGTTATCCGCGCCCATCAGACGTTGGGGCGCGTCGCCGGCTACCACGCCCGGGTCTGCGACAAACCGGCCCAATGAACTGGGCCGGGGTGCAAATCCGCCGCCACTCTCAAGTAGGCCTGACGTTGGCCTAGTTGGCTCGTAGCGTGCTTCCTGACAGCGGAGCAGTACGTACGGGAAGGCGGAGACCATGAACGATTTGCTGGACGCGTTGGCCGGGCACCGGGAGATGCTGCGGTACACCACCCGCGACCTCACCGACGAGCAGGCCGGGCAGCGGCCCACGGTGAGCGAGCTGTGCCTGGGCGGGCTGATCAAGCACGTCACCTCGGTCGAGAGGAGGTGGGGCGCCTTCATCCTGGAGGGCCCCTCGGCGCTGGTCGGCGTGAGCGACATGACCGAGGCCGACTGGGCGCGGCGGGCGGATGAGTTCCGCATGCTGCCCGGTGAGACGCTTGCGGGCGTCCTGGACGCCTACGCCGAAGCCGCCCGCCGCACCGACGAAGTCGTCGCCGGGCTGCCCTCTCTAGACGTGACCCACCCGCTGCCGGAGGCCCCCTGGACCAAGCCCGGCACACGCTGGTCGGCCCGGCGCACGCTGCTGCACATCATCGGCGAGACGGCGCAGCATGCGGGCCACGCCGACATCATCCGGGAGGCGCTGGACGGCGCGCGCAGCATGGGCTGACCGGAGGGGCCTACGCGGTGCCGTCGAAGGGCGGGTAGTTCTCGCCGCCCACGCGCTCGGCGGCGTCGATGTAGTCGGCGAGCGCCTCGCGGGACCGGGCGAGCGTGGCCATCTGGTCGTCCAGCCGCCGCAGCCGCGACCGCATCGACGCCAGCAGTTCGGGGCACCCCGGCAGCTCCGGTGCCTCCCCGAGCGCGCACGGCAGTACGTAGGCGATGTCCTCGGAGGAGAGTCCGGCGCCGAGCAGGTGCCGGATCTGCTTCACCCGCAGCACGGCGTTCTCGTCGTACTCGCGGTAGCCGTTCGCGCCGCGGCCCGCCTCCAGCAGGCCTTGGGCCTCGTAATAGCGCAGTTGGTGGGCGTTGACGCCCGCCCGGCGACTCAGTTCCCCGATCAGCATCGCGACCTCGCTTGACCTTCACATCGGTATGAACGTTGAAGATCCTGTCATGAGCAACCGAAGCGAAACACCCGTGACCGTCGTCGGGCTCGGACTGATGGGCCAGGCGCTCGCCGCCGCGTTCCTGAGGGCCGGGCACCCCACCACCGTTTGGAACCGCACGGCGTCCAAGGCCGACCAACTCGTGTGCAAGGGCGCTCGGTTGGCGCCGAGCGTCGCCGACGCGCTCAAGGCCGGCCCCCTGACCATCCTCTGCCTCACCGATTACACCGCCGTACGCGAACTCCTCGGCGCGAGCGACATCGAGCTGGACGGCACGACGCTGGTCAACCTGACCTCGGGCGACTCGGCCCAGGCCAGGGAGACCGCCGCGTGGGCCGAACAGCACGGCGCCCGCTATCTCGACGGCGCCATCATGGCCATCCCGCCGGTCATCGGTACCGCCGACGCCGTCATCCTGCACAGCGGACCGCAGGCCGACTTCGAGGCGCACGAGCCGGTACTCGAAGCACTCGGCACCGTCACCTACCTCGGCACCGACCCCGGCCTCGCCTCGCTGTACGACGTGGCCGGCCTGACCATGATGTGGAGCGTCCTGAACGCCTGGCTCCAGGGCACCGCCCTGCTCAGGACGGCCGGCGTGGACGCCGCGACGTACGCGCCGTTCGCACGCCTGATGGCCGCCGGTGTCGCCGACTGGCTGCCCGGTTACGCCGAGCAGATCGACAAGGGTTCCTTCCCGGCCGAGGTCGCGGCCTTGGAGACCGACGCGCGGTCCATGGCCCACCTGATCGAGGAGAGCGAGGCGGCGGGCGTCAACGCCGAACTCCCCCGGCTGTTCAAGGCCATGGCGGACCGCGCCATCGCCGCGGGGCACGGAAGCGAGCAGTACCCCGTACTGATCGAGGAGTTCGCGAAACCGAGCACCGACTGACCGGCGGCCTGCCCTTCCGCCGACGCACGCACCTCCCGTCCGCTGTGCCGTCAGCGAACGAAGCTGTCGCCGCGAGGGCGGCCCCGTGCAGGCTGCGGCCATGGACGTGATCGACATACTGCCGAGTCTGCGCATGCTCCGCTTCCCGGTGGGAGCGGCCTACCTGTGGCGGGACGACGACGGGCTGACCCTGATCGACACCGGGACGGTGGACTGCGCCGCCCTGATCGATGGAGTGCTGGACGGCAGACTGCGGCGGATCGTGCTGACGCACTGGCACGAGGACCACGCGGGCTCGGCCGCCGAACTCGCCGCCCGGCACGGCGCGGAGGTGGTGGCGCACCGGCTGGAGGCGCCGGTGATCCGGGGCGAGGCGGCAGGCGTACCGCCGGTACTGGAGGAGTTCGAGAAGCCGATCCGGGCATCCATTCCGCCTCTGCCGCCGGCCCCGCCGTGCCGGGTGGACCGGGAGGTGGAGGACGGCGACGTGCTGGAGTTCGGCGGCGGGGCGGTGGTGGTCGCGGTACCCGGACACACGGACGGCTCGATCGCTCTTCACCTGCCCGGACCGAGGGCGCTGTTCACCGGCGACGCGGTCGCCAACGTCGGTCAGACCATGCTGGGTGTCTTCAATACCGACCGCGCCCGGGCCATCGCGTCGCTGCGGCGGCTCGCCGAGCTGGACGTCGACACGGCGGTCTTCGGACACGGTGACCCGATCTCGGACGGTACGGCGACCGCCGCCTTGCGGGCGGCGGCCTCAGCGGTGTGACGAAGAGGGTGGGGAGACCAGCTCAGCCCAGACCGTCTTGCAGGGCACGGGGCCGTCCACCGTGCCCCAGCGGTCCGCCAAAGCCTCCACCAGGAGGAGGCCCCGGCCCGCCTCCGCCTCCGGCAGCGGCGGCCGGACGGTACTCGGCGGGTGCCGGTCCGCCCTCGCGTCCGTCACCTCGATACGGAGCGTATCCGTCCCGGTGACCATCAGCGCGAGGCGAAAGCTCCTGCCGGGCACATGGCCGTGCAGCGCGGCGTTGTTCGCCAGCTCGGCGACGACGTGCTCCGCGGTCTCGTACGGGCGGCCCCAGCTGCGCAGTTGCTCCCGCGCGAGCAGCCGGGCCAGGCGGGCGCCCCTTCGCGTGGCGGAGAGCAGGACCGTGAACTGGTGTGTGGGGGCGGGGCTCTGCACCCCGGCGGTCTCTTGGTTCACGTCACTCAGAGTGGCCGTGCGAGTGCGCCGTGAACAGTGCTGCGGGCCGTGCGTATCGCGTTTGTCCCACGCTTGTCCCGCGTTGTCTCGGCTGTCTTGGGTGACGTACGGGTACGAGTGCGCGTTGGACCTGGACGGACGTCGGAGGTGGGCGCGGTGGCAGAACGCAACGACGGTGTGGACGAACCCGGTTGGGACGTCGACCCCGAGGACGAGATCAGCGCGGCGGTCGAAATGGTCGGCCACCATCTGAAGCTGCGGAGGGAGGCGATGGGGCTCCGGGTGGCCGAGTTCGCCGACGCGGTCGGCTACGGGGAGGACATGGTCCGGAAGATCGAGCGCGGGGTCCGGATTCCTCGGCCGGAGTATCTGGACATGGCGGATGAGCTGTTGCGGGCGGGCGGTCTGGTCGCCGCCATGAAGGAGAAGATGAAGGAGGCCAGGTATCCGAAGAAGGCGCGGGACCTGGCGAAGCTGGAGGGCCGGGCGGTCGAGATCGGGCTTTACAGCAACCACAACATCCACGGGTTGCTCCAGACAGAGGAGCACATGCGGGCGCTGTTCGAGATGCGGCAACCGTCGTACTCACAGGATCAAGTGGAGCGGGATGTGGCTGCACGTTTGGCTCGGCAAGCGATTTTCGAGCGCTCGCCCGCACCGGCCCTGAGCTTCGTGCAGGAAGAGGCGACGCTCCGACGCACCATCGGGGGCAGAATGGTGCTGCGGCGGCAACTCGAACACCTGGCGGCGGTGGCCCAGTTGAGGCACGTGACCTTCCAAGTGATGCCGCTCGACTGCGAGAATCACGCGGGAATGGGCGGTTTGATCGAGGTGCTGAAGTTTCGCGACGGTACGGCCGTGGGGCGCTCCGAAGGGGCATTCAACAGCCGTCCGGTCTCAGACCCGAAGCAGCTCAGAATCCTTGAGCTGCGCTATGGAATGATCCGGGCTCAGGCTCTCACGCCACGGGAGTCGCTGGCCTTCATCGAGGAACTGCTGGGAGAGACATGATCCGCAAGGCTTCTGCCGGGGACGCCTCTGGACTGGAGTGGTTCAAGAGTAGCTACAGCAGCAGCAACGAGTCCGGTGACTGCGTCGAAGTCGCCCTGGACTGGCGAAAGAGCAGCTACAGCAGCAGTAGTAACGGCGAGGACTGCGTAGAGGTCGCCCAGGGCTGGCACAAAAGCAGCCACAGCAGCAGTGGTGACGGCAACGACTGCGTCGAAGTCGCCGCCCCCACCCCCCACACCATCCACATCCGCGACTCCAAGACCCCCACCGCCCCCCACCTCACCGTCACCCCCGCCACCTGGTCCCGCTTCCTCGCGGACGTACGACCAACGGCCCACTGAACCCCCGCCTCCGGACAGGGGTAAAACACGCCCACGCCTCTTACCCTGAGGCGCATGACCGAGACTGGCGTCGCCGCCGAGACCACCGCCCCGCCCCGCCCGGAGGGCCCCGGTGTCCTCGGCAGGCCCTACCGCGCCCTCAGCATCGGCATCGTTTCCGTCGTGCTGCTGATCGCCTTCGAGGCGACCGCCGTCGGGACCGCGATGCCGGTCGCCGCGCGGGAGCTGGACGGGGTCGCGCTGTACGCCTTCGCGTTCTCGGGGTACTTCACGACCAGCCTCTTCGGCATGGTGTTCAGCGGGCAGTGGGCCGACCGGCGGGGGCCGCTCGGCCCGCTGGCGGGCGGCATCTCGCTCTTCGCGGCGGGGCTGCTGCTCAGCGGCACCGCGAGCGTGATGTGGCTGTTCATCGCGGGGCGCGCCGTGCAGGGGCTCGGCGGCGGGCTCGTCATCGTCGCGCTGTACGTGGTCGTCAGCCGGGCGTATCCCGAACACCTCCGCCCCGCCATCATGGCGGCCTTCGCGGCGAGCTGGGTCGTGCCGTCCGTCGTCGGGCCGCTGGTGTCCGGCACAGTCACCGAGCATCTCGGGTGGCGGTGGGTCTTCGTCGGCATCCCCGTCCTCGTCGTCGTGCCGCTTCGCCCTCGCGCTGCCCGCGATACGGCGGACCGCCGCCGGGCCCGTCGACGCGTCGGCGCCCGTCGCGCCCTTCGACCGGCGCCGCATCCGCCTCGCGCTCGGGATCTCGCTGGGCGCGGCGCTCCTTCAGTACGCGGGTCAGGACCTGCGGTGGTCCTCGCTGCTCCCGGCGGTGCTCGGCGCCGTCGTCCTCGTGCCCGCCGTCCTCGGACTGCTGCCGCGCGGCACCTACCGCGCCGCCCGCGGCCTGCCCTCCGTGGTGCTGCTGCGCGGGGTGGCGGCGGGGTCGTTCATCGCCGCCGAGTCCTTCGTGCCGCTGATGCTCGTCACGCAGCGGGGGCTGAGCCCGACCATGGCCGGGCTCTCGATCGCGGTGGGCGGGGCGACCTGGGCCTTCGGGTCGTACGTACAGTCGAGGCCCCGCATGGAGCCGCACCGGACGCGGCTCGTGGCGGCGGGGATGGTGCTCGTCGCGGCGTCCATAGCCGCCGCGCCCACCGTCCTCATCGAGGCCGTGCCGGTGTGGATCATCGCGGTCGCCTGGGGCTTCGGCTGCTTCGGCATGGGCCTGGTCATCGCCTCCACGAGCGTGCTGCTGCTCCAGCTGTCGGCGCCCGAGGACGCGGGGTCGAACTCGGCCGCGCTCCAGATCTCCGACGGGCTCTCGAACGTCCTGCTGCTCGCCGTGGGCGGCGCCGCGTTCGCCGCGCTCGGCGGAGGCACGGTGGGCGCGGGCCACGGCACGGACGGGGTCTCGGCGTCGCATCCGGGTGCCTTCGCGGCCGTCTTCCTGCCGATGGCCGCCGTCGCCCTGGTGGGAGCCTGGATCGGCACCCGGCTGACGGAACGCAGGCCCTGAGCCCTCATGGACCCCTCGTGTGACACCCGTCGCACCCGCCCCGGCAGCCGCCCCGAACCCGGCGGTACGGCAACAGCTCACCGGTAGGGTGGCCCGGTTGTCGTACGTACCCGAGCCGTAAAAACCCGGAGACCGTGACTACCACCAGCGCCGCCGCCAACTCCTCCCACCACCTCTCCCCGGCCTTCCCCGGCCGCGCCCCCTGGGGCACCGCCAACAAGCTGCGCGCCTGGCAGCAGGGGGCGATGGAGAAGTACATCCAGGAGCAGCCGCGAGACTTCCTGGCCGTCGCCACCCCCGGCGCCGGCAAGACGACGTTCGCGCTCACGCTCGCGTCGTGGCTGCTGCACCACCATGTCGTGCAGCAGGTCACCGTGGTCGCGCCCACCGAGCACCTGAAGAAGCAGTGGGCCGAGGCGGCGGCCCGGATCGGCATCAAGCTGGACCCCGAGTACAGCGCTGGCCCGCTCAGCAAGGAGTACCACGGCGTCGCCGTGACGTACGCGGGTGTCGGCGTCCGCCCGATGCTGCACCGCAACCGCTCCGAGCAGCGCAAGACCCTCGTGATCCTCGACGAGATCCACCACGCCGGTGACTCGAAGTCGTGGGGCGAGGCGTGCCTCGAAGCGTTCGAGCCCGCGACCCGGCGCCTCGCGCTCACCGGTACGCCCTTCCGGTCCGACACCAACCCGATCCCCTTCGTCACGTACGAGGAGGGCAACGACGGCATCCGGCGCTCCTCCGCCGACTACACCTACGGCTACGGCAGCGCGCTCGGCGACGGCGTCGTGCGGCCGGTGATCTTCCTGTCGTACTCGGGCAACATGCGGTGGCGCACGAAGGCGGGCGACGAGATCGCGGCGCGGCTCGGCGAGCCGATGACCAAGGACGCCGTCTCGCAGGCCTGGCGGACCGCGCTCGACCCGCGCGGCGAGTGGATGCCGAACGTCCTCAAGGCCGCCGACACGCGGCTCACCGAGGTCCGCAAGGCCATCCCGGACGCGGGCGGGCTCGTCATCGCCTCCGACCAGGACTCCGCGCGCGCCTACGCCAAGCTGATCCGCGAGATCACCGGGGCCAAGGCCACCCTCGTCCTCTCCGAC
Organism: Streptomyces huasconensis; assembly: GCF_021028635.1. Lineage (NCBI taxonomy): Bacteria > Bacillati > Actinomycetota > Actinomycetes > Kitasatosporales > Streptomycetaceae > Streptomyces > Streptomyces huasconensis. The sequence continues at coordinate 2,976,772 of NZ_CP086119.1, read as the reverse complement.
GACGCCGGCGCCTCGCAGCGCATCGACGACTTCAGCGCGAGCACCGACCGGTGGATGGTCGCCGTCCGCATGGTGTCCGAGGGCGTCGACGTGCCGCGCCTGGCGGTCGGCGTGTACGCGACGACGATCTCGACGCCGCTGTTCTTCGCGCAGGCCGTCGGCCGTTTCGTGCGGTCCCGGCGGCGCGGCGAGACCGCGTCCGTGTTCCTGCCGACCGTCCCGGACCTGCTGACCTTCGCCAACGAGATGGAGGTCGAGCGCGACCACGCCCTCGACAAGCCGAAGAAGGAGGGCGAGGAGGACCCCTACGCCGAGTCCGAGAAGGAGATGGACGAGGCGAACAAGCAGGAGGACGAGGACACCGGCGAGCAGGAGCAGTTCTCCTTCGAGGCGCTGGAGTCCGAGGCCGTCTTCGACCGGGTGCTCTTCGACGGCGCCGAGTTCGGCATGCAGGCGCACCCGGGCAGCGAGGAGGAGCAGGACTACCTGGGCATCCCCGGTCTCCTCGAACCCGACCAGGTCCAGATGCTGCTCCAGAAGCGGCAGGCCCGGCAGATCGCGCACAGCCGCAAGAAGCCGGACGAGGAGGCCGACCTCCTCGAACTGCCGGCCGAGCGGCGGCCCGTGGTCTCCCACAAGGAACTCCTCGGGCTGCGGAAGCAGCTGAACACGATGGTCGGCGCGTACGTCCACCAGAGCGGGAAGCCGCACGGCGTGATCCACACCGAGCTGCGGCGCACCTGCGGCGGGCCGCCGAGCGCGGAGGCCACGGCGGGGCAGCTGCGGCAGCGCATCGCCAAGGTGCAGGAGTGGGCCACCCGCATGAAGTGACCCCGGCGTTCCCGCGAGGCACGGGAGGCGGGCGTTCCGAGTGGGGAGGGCCTGTGCGGATGTCGTACGCCTGTCCGGATCTGCGCGCCACGCGTAACGGGGCAGATGGGGGCGGTGCGGGCGCCCCCATGCCCGGATTCTGGACCGAGTCTTCCGCTCAGCGGGACGGGCTCGCTAGTGTCCCCGCACACGCACACGCCCCGTGGCAGCGCCGCCGCGGAGCGCAGCCGGTGTTCCGACCGGCGGCCTCTGACGCGCGTCGCCCACGGGACCGGCGGCGCAACCGCCGCGTGAGGAGGCCGCCGACCCTCACCAAAGGAGTGGGCGTCGTGACCGCGGAGACATCCCAGACGCTGGACCGAGGACTGCGCGTCCTCAAGCTGCTGGCCGACACCGACCATGGCCTCACGGTCACCGAGCTGTCCAACAAGCTCGGCGTGAACCGCACCGTGGTGTACCGCCTGCTCGCCACCCTCGAACAGCACGCCCTGGTGCGACGGGACCTGGGCGGCCGGGCCCGCGTCGGCCTCGGCGTGCTGCGCCTGGGCCGCCAGGTGCACCCGCTGGTGCGCGAGGCCGCGCTGCCCGCGCTGCGCTCGCTCGCCGAGGACATCGGGGCGACGGCCCACCTGACCCTGGTCGACGGCACGGAGGCCCTCGCGGTCGCCGTCGTCGAACCCACGTGGACCGACTACCACGTCGCGTACCGCACGGGCTTCCGGCACCCCCTGGACCGGGGCGCCGCGGGCCGCGCCATCCTGGCCGCCCGCCAGGGCCTGGTGACCGACCCCGGCTACGCGCTCACCCACGGCGAACTGGAGGCAGGGGCCAGCGGGGCCGCGGCGCCGCTGGTCGGCGTGACCGGGATAGAGGGCAGCGTGGGCGTGGTGATGCTCGCCGACTCCGTGCCGGAGCGGGTCGGGCCGCGGGTGGTGGACGCGGCCCGGGAGGTGGCCGACGCGCTGCGCTGAGGCCGCGGGGCGAGCGGAGTCTGTGGGCGCCCGGGAGATCGCCGGCTGCGCCGAGCTCGTCCTCAATCGCCGGACGGGCTTGATATGGGTCGCGCCGTCCTCGATTGCCGGATGGGCTTGATCATGCCGGGGCCGTGCTCGATGGGCCGCCCGCCCGTCACGTTAGATTGATCCCGTGGTCTTCTCCCTCCCTCGTTTCACGCGCCCCCAGGCCCTCGCCGTCTGCGCCCTGCCCGTGGCGACCCTGCTAGCCGTCGCGGCACTTGCGCCGCTGCCGTTCGCCGTGGCGCAGCCCGGTGGCACGGCGAACGTCCTGGGGGAGCACGAGGGCAAGCCGGTGCTCACGATCACCGGCGCGCCCACCCGCGAGACCAAGGGCGAGCTGCGCATGACGACCATCGTGGCCACCGGCCCGCAGATGGACGTACGGCTCGGCGACGTGATCGACGGCTGGTTCCGCACCGACCGCGCGGTGATGCCGAAGGACTCGGTCTACCCGACCGGCGACGACGTCAAGGAAGTCCAGAAGCACAACCTCGGCGACATGCGGAGGTCGCAGGACGACGCCACGAAGGCGGCGCTGTCGTACCTGAAGGCCAGCGGCTTCGACGGCACCGGGAAGGTGGACGTCAAGGCCGACCTCGGCAAGATCGGCGGTCCGAGCGCCGGGCTGTTCCTCTCGCTCGGCATCATCGACAAGCTGGACGGCGACGGCAGCGGCGGTGACCTCACGGGCGGCGGAAAGATCGCCGGCACCGGCACCATCACGGCCGGCGGCGAGGTCGGCCCCGTCGGCGGCGTCGCCCTGAAGACACAGGCCGCGCGGCGCGACGGCGCGACGGTGTTCCTGGTCCCGAAGGCCGAGTGCGCGGACGCTCAGGCGGAGCTGCCGAAGGGCCTGAAGCTGGTGCCGGTCACGACATTGAAGGGAACGGTCGACTCGCTGCGGGCCCTGCGGAAGGGCGCGCGGGTCCCGAGCTGCTGACCAGGCGCAGCCCCAGTTCGACCAGGGTCCAGCCGCACCGGTCGCGGAGCCGGGAGCGGGGGTTCCGTACGGGTGCGGAGCGCTGTAACTCCGTCGCGCGCGTGTGGTGCAGCATCAGGTGTACGTCGGGATGCATGCCGTGCCCCTCTCAGGTGCCGTCGGCCTTCGGCCGCGTCGGGAAGATGTGGGAGTGGACGCGCACCTTGGCCACGTCCGGTGTGTCCGCCTCGGGTGCCAACGCGCGGTAGCTCTCCACGAGTTCGTGGACCTTGTCGCCCAGCTCGGCGGCGAGCGCGGGCGTCAGGTCCAGGGTGAAGTCGCTGGTGTCCGCGGCCTCGTCCCATTCCCGTGACCACTCGTGCCGGGTGGCGATCCAGGTGGAGACCTCCTGGGCGCGCTGGGTCGCGTACTCGTGCAGGAGGGTGTTCAGTGCGCCGCGCACCTCAGGGTCCGGGTCGCGGATGAGGTGCTCGTCGGTCCGCGTGCCCTGGTGGGCCGAACGCCACCACCGCTCCCGCCCCTTGCCCCGCTCCGGGTCGTCCTCCACGAACCCGTACTCCGCGAGCCGGCGCAGGTGGTAACTGGTCGCCCCGCTCGACTCGCCTAGGCGCGCGGCGAGTTGGGACGCGGTCGCCGGGCCGTCGAGGCGCAGCGAGGAGAGCAGCCGCATGCGCAGCGGGTGCGCGAGGCCGCGCAGTGTGCGGGCGTCGAGGCGGTGGATGTTGCGGGGCGGCGACTGTTCCGTCATGCCGTCAGCGTAGCCATGCAAAGAGTTGGTTGCAACGGTTTCTTTGCAAGCAGTTCTTTGCAAGCAGTTCTTTGTAACTTCCGCGGCCCGGCTGCTCCCCGCCCGGCTACTCCTTGACGAAGCCCTCCGCGATCAGCCAGTCCTTCGCCACCTCGTGCGGGTCCTGGCCCTCCACGTCCACCTTCGCGTTGAGGTCCCGCGCCACCGTGTTGGTCAGCTTCTCCGTGATGGGCGCCAGGATCTCCGCCATCTGCGGGTACTTCTTCAGGGACTTGCTGTTGATCTCCGGGGCCGCGTTGTAGTTGGGGAAGAAGCGCTTGTCGTCCTCCATCACCGTGAGGTCCATCGCCTTGATGCGGCCGTCGGTGGTGAAGACCTCGCCGTACGCGCACGCCCCCTTGGCCGCCTGCGTGTAGATGATGCCGGTGTCCATCTTGGTGATGCTGCCGGCCGGGAGGCTCATCCCGTACTCCTTCTGCATGCCCGGCAGCCCGTCCTCGCGCGAGGCGAACTCGCTCTCCACGCAGAGCGTGACGGCCTGCGGGTCGGACTTGGCCAGCGCCGCCACGTCCGAGAGCGTCTTCGTTCTGTACTTCGCCGCGTTGCGCGCGTTCGTCGCCAGCGCGTACGTGTTGTTCAGCGCGGCCGGGGCGAGCCATGTGATGCCGTTCCTCCGGTCCGCGTCCCGCACCGCCTCCCACTGCTTTCGCGGGTCGTCGATCGGCTCCGTGTTGCCCTGGTAGGTGATCCAGGCGGTGCCCGTGTACTCGTACATGGCGTCCGCGTCACCGCTTCTGACGGCCTCGCGGGCGCCGATCGAGCCCTGGATGCCGGTGCGGTCCAGCACGTTCGCGCCCGCCGCCTCGAAGGCGATGCCCATCATCGCGCCGAGGATCAGCTGTTCGGTGAACTCCTTGGACGTGACGGTGAGATCGGCGCCCTTGAGGGGCAGGCCCCGGCCGACGGAGCCGGGCTTCACGTCGTCCACCATGGGGCTGCCGCTGGTCAGGCCGCAGCTCACCAGCAGGGCGCCGGCCAGCACCGCCAGGGCGGTCGTCCGTGTCGTCGGCCTCATGAGCCCGCCTCCAGCCCGCGCGGGCGCAGGAACAGTTCGGCCAGCGACGCCAGCCAGTCCACCAGCAGCGCCAGCACGATCGTCAGGATCGAGCCCAGCAGCAGGACCGGCATGCGCTGGTTGGTCATCCCCGTCGTGATCAGGTCGCCCAGGCCGCCGCCCCCGCCGAACGTGGCGAGCGTCGCCGTACCGACGTTCAGCACGAGCGCCGTCCGCACGCCCGCGAGGATCAGCGGGACCGCCAGGGGGAGTTCGACCTTGCCGAGGACGCCCAGCGGGGACATGCCGATGCCGCGCGCCGCTTCGAGCAGCGTCGGGTCGTTCGCCTTCAGGCCCGCGATGGTGTTGGACAGGACCGGCAGGACGGCGTAGACGATGATGCCGATCAGGGCCGCCTTCTCGCCGATGCCCAGCCAGATCACCAGCAGGGCCAGCAGGCCGATCGCCGGGGTCGCCTGGCCGATGTTGGCCAGCGCCATCGCGGCCGGGGCCGCCCTGCGCAGCTTCCCGCGGGTCAGCAGGATGCCGAGCGGGATGGCGATGATCAGCACGAAGAAGGTGGAGATCACGGTCAGCTGGATGTGCTGGCGGAGCCGGAGCCAGACGTTGCCGTCCGCCAGCGCGTTCCTGGAGATCGAGTCCAGGTCCGTCTGCTGGAACCACCCCCAGGTGAGCAGCAGGACCGCCACGAGGACGGCGGGCAGGAACGTGACCTTCTGCCACGTGACCCGGCGCGCCTGCCGCCCCGCGGCCGGGGGCGGCGGCGCCTCCTGCTCGCTCCCGCCCGCGTCACGGAAGGCGACGCCCTTGACCTCGTGCTCCCCCTCGGGGCGGTGGTCGTGCGGCCTCATGCCCGCGCCGCCCCGCCGAGACCCCCGGGGCCGGGACCCGCGCCCTCCTGCTCCTGGTGGGTCAACTGGGCGCGCTGCTCCTCCAGGTCGTGCTGGTGCTCGATGGCGTCGAGGCGGTCGGCCTCCAGCATCTCGTGGACGGAGTTCAGCAGCGTCTCCATGTCCACCACGCCCGTGTACTCGCCGCGCCGCCCGGTCACCGCGACCCGGCCCGCGTTGTCGGTGAGCACCGCTTCGAGCGCGTCGCGCAGCGTGGCGTCGCGGGTCACCGTGTCGTGGACGAGGGTGCCCGCGCGGGCCAGGGAGCCCCGGGCGCGCATCAGGTCGCCGCGGCGCAGCCACTTGTAGGGGCGGCCCCGCTTGTCGAGCAGGAGCAGTTCGTTGGTGGTGCCGCCGCGCAGCTTGTCGAAGATGTCCTGGAGCGGGTCGTCGACGGTCACCGTCGGCACGTCGGCGATCTCCACATCGCGTACGCGCGTCAGGTTCAGCCGCTTGAGCGCCGCGCCCGCGCCGACGAAACCGGAGACGAAGTCGTCCGCGGGGTTGGTGAGGATCGCCTCGGGCGTGTCGAACTGCGCGATGTGCGAGCGCTCGCGCAGCACGGCGATGCGGTCACCGAGCTTGATGGCCTCGTCGAAGTCGTGCGTGACGAAGACGATGGTCTTGTGCAGCTCGCTCTGGAGCCGGATCAGCTCGTCCTGGAGGTGGTCGCGGGTGATCGGGTCGACGGCACCGAACGGCTCGTCCATCAGCAGCACCGGCGGGTCGGCCGCCAACGCCCGTGCCACACCCACGCGTTGCTGCTGGCCGCCGGAGAGCTGTCGCGGGTAGCGGTCGTGGAACTCGCCGGGGTCGAGGCCGACCAGGTCGAGCATCTCCTCCACCCGGGAGCGGATGCGGGCCTTGCCCCAGCCGATCATCTTCGGTACGAGGGCGATGTTCTGGGCGACTGTCATGTGCGGGAAGAGCCCGGAGGACTGGATGGCGTATCCGACCTTGCGGCGCAGCTTCACCGGGTCGATGTCGGTGACGTCCTCGCCGTTGATGCGGATGCGGCCGCCGGTCGGCTCGATCAGGCGGTTGATCATCTTCAGGGTCGTCGACTTGCCGCAGCCGGACGGCCCGACGAAGATCACCGTCTCGCCCGCCCCGATCTCCATGCTGACGCTGTCCACGGCCGGTTCGGGGCTGCCCGGGTAGCGCTTGGTGAGGTTCTCCAGCTCGATCGTCGCCCCGGAGGCGGCGGTACCGGGCGCGGTGGGCTCAGACACGGATACCCCTCGGGATGGTCAGCCGGCCGATCAGGACATAGGCGGCGTCGAAGAGCAGCGCCAGGACGACGATGCCCAGCGTGCCAGCGAGCACCTGGTTGAGCGCGTTCCTGCTGCCGAGCGAGCCGATGCCGCGGAAGATCACGTTGCCGAGGCCGGGCCCGGAGGCGTACGCGGCGATGGCGGCGATGCCCATCAGCATCTGGGTGGAGACCCGGATGCCGGTGAGGATCGGCGGCCAGGCGATCGGCAGCTCCACCCGGAAGAGCCGGGCGGCCCGGGACATCCCGATGCCCTTCGCCGCGTCGACGAGCGTGGGGTCCACACCCCGCAGGCCGACGATGGCGTTGCGCACGATGGGCAGCAGGCCGTACAGGGTCAGCGCCACGACGGTCGGGGCGACGCCGAGCCCGACGACCGGGATCAGCAGGCCGATCATGGCGAGCGAGGGAACGGTGAGCACGGTGGAGGTGACCGTCGTGGCGACGTTGCCCGCCCACCCGCTGCGGTAGGTGAGCACGCCGATCAGCACGCCCAGAACGGTGGCCACGACCATGCACTGGAAGACGGCCGAGGCGTGCTGGTACGCGTCCGTCAGCAGCTGTTCGTGCCGGGCGCCGAGGTAGTCCCAGAAATCCACCGACGTGCTCACCTCGCCTCTCAGGAGTGCTCCTCCCGGGCTCGGCGATCTTCCTCAGACATCTTGGGACGCCTGCTCCACGAGCGGGATGATCCGCAGCGGAACGGGGTTCTCCATGACGATCGCGGTGGAGGCCCGGACGATGCCATCAAAACCCACGACCCGGTCGATCACACGTTGGAGATCGGCGTTCGACCGCGCCACGAGGCGGCAGAGCATGTCGCCGTGGCCCGTGATGGTGTGCAGCTCCAGCACCTCGGCGACGGTCGCCAAGTGCGCCCGCACGTCCGCGCCCTGCCCCTGTTTGATCTCCAGCGTCGCGAACGCCGTGACGGGGTAGCCGAGCGCCGCCGGGTCGACCTCCGGGCCGAACCCGCGGATGACTCCATTGGACTGAAGCCGGTCCATCCGCGCCTGCACCGTGCCGCGCGCCACCCCGAGCCTGCGGGACGCCTCCAGAACCCCGATGCGCGGCTCCCGCGCCAGGAGCACGATGAGCCTGCCGTCCAGATGATCGATCGCCATGCGGCCTCCCGGGTGGTCATCATGTACAGATAGCCCGCCCATCCTGGTCATCCAATGGACAGTTTGACCACTGAGAACGCGAACTATTGCGCACCTTGTGGATCGGCGGGAGCCTCGGCACATGACTGAGACCACCACCCACACTTCCCCGGACACCGCGCGCGAGGCCGATCCCTTCCCGGTCAAGGGAATGGACGCGGTCGTCTTCGCCGTGGGCAACGCCAAGCAGGCGGCGCACTACTACTCCACGGCGTTCGGCATGAAGCTCGTGGCCTACTCCGGACCGGAGAACGGCAGCCGCGAGACCGCCAGTTACGTGCTCACGAACGGCGCCGCCCGCTTCGTGTTCACCTCCGTCATCAAGGCCTCCACCGACTGGGGCCACTTCCTCGCCACCCACGTGGCCGAGCACGGCGACGGCGTCATCGACCTCGCCATCGAGGTCCCGGACGCCCGCGCCGCGTACGCGTACGCCGTCGAGCACGGCGCGCGCGGCATCGTCGAGCCGTACGAGGAGAAGGACGAGAACGGCACGGTCGTGCTCGCCGCCATCGCCACCTACGGCAAGACCCGTCACACGCTGGTGGAGCGCTCCGGGTACGACGGGCCCTACCTGCCCGGTTTCGTCTCCGCGCAGCCGATGGTCGAGCCGCCGGCCAAGCGGACCTTCCAGGCGATCGACCACTGCGTCGGCAACGTCGAACTCGGCAAGATGAACGAGTGGGTCGGCTTCTACAACAAGGTCATGGGCTTCACGAACATGAAGGAGTTCGTGGGCGACGACATCGCGACCGAGTACAGCGCGCTGATGTCGAAGGTGGTCGCGGACGGCACCCTCAAGGTGAAGTTCCCGATCAACGAGCCCGCCATCGCCAAGAAGAAGTCGCAGATCGACGAGTACCTGGAGTTCTACGGCGGCGCGGGTGTCCAGCACATCGCGCTCGCCACCAACGACATCGTCGAATCGGTGCGCACGATGCGCGCGGCGGGCGTCCAGTTCCTCGACACCCCCGACTCGTACTACGACACGCTCGGCGAGTGGGCCGGTGAGACCCGCGTGCCCGTGGAGACCCTGCGCGAGCTGAAGATCCTCGTCGACCGCGACGAGGACGGCTACCTGCTGCAGATCTTCACCAAGCCGGTCCAGGACCGCCCGACCGTCTTCTTCGAGATGATCGAGCGGCACGGCTCCATGGGCTTCGGCAAGGGCAACTTCAAGGCCCTGTTCGAGGCGATCGAGCGGGAGCAGGAGAAGCGGGGCAACCTCTAGCCGCCGGGGAGTCTTCGGGCGCCGTCGATCGCGGGCTGCGCCCAGTTCGTCCTCCATCGCCGGACAGGCCCGATCTCCCTCGGTCCTGTCCGGCGACCGGCGTTCAGGCCTTCGACGTGCGGGCGCGTACGAAGTCCAGCGAGCGCGTGAAGATCCGCTCCACCTCGGCTTCGGGCAGGCCGTGCCAGCCGTGGTCCGCGCCGGGGACCGTCCACAGGTCCGCCGCCGCCCCCGCCCCGCGCAGCGCGGCCGCCAGCGACGCGCTGTGCGAGTGGTCCACCATCGTGTCCGCGTCCCCGTGCACCAGCAGGAAGGGCGGCGCCCCCGGGCGGACGCGGGCCAGCGGACTGGCCGCCCGCGCCGTCTCCGGTAGGGCAGCCGGGGCCGCGCCCAGCAGGAGCGCTTCCGGGGTGGCGGGGTCCTCGGGGCGGAACGGGCCTCGGGCGGCGGTCAGATCGCTCGGCCCGTACCAGATCACGGCACCGGCCACGCCCGGCTCGTCCAGCGCGAGGAGCGAGGCGAGGTGGCCGCCCGCGGACTCGCCCCAGACCACCGTCCGCCCGGCGTCGACGCCGAGTTCCGGGCCGCGCAGGGCCAGCCAGCGCAGGGCGGCGCGGACGTCGTCCAGCGGGGCCGGGAAGGCCGCCTCGCCGCTGAGCCGGTAGTCGACGCAGGCCACGGCGGAGCCCGCCGCCGCGATGCGCGCGAACGGCCCCGGAGCCCACTGCCGGGTGCGCGGACCCATGTCGTCGCGCCGCCCCTGGAGCCAGGCACCGCCGTGCACGAACAGCACCAGCGGCGCCGGGCCGGCCGCCGGGGCGGTACCCGGCAGCCACAGGTCGAGTTCCAGGGGGCGGCTGCCCGATGCCTGGTGGTAGGGCACGCCGCGCAGTTCGCGCACGCCCGGCTCACGCACCGCCGCGGGCGGCAGCGGGGCCCGGTCGGGGTGGGGCGCGGCGACCAGCCGCCGCAGCGCGGGCCCGGTCACCGGGTGCGCCACTGGTGGCCGGGGAGGAAGTTCACGTCGTACTCCTGCGGGACGGTGCCGAACTTGTGCGGCTCGGGTATGAGCGGCCGGTGCGGCAGGCCGTGCTGCTCCGTGGGCGCGCCGAGGTTCTCGAAGAACCGCTCGAAGGTGCCGCCGGGGCCCGCGGCGACGCCGACGACCTGGCTGTGGTGGCGCTCCATGCGGTAGGCGTGCGTGCAGTTCTTCGGTACGAAGCCGAAGTCGCCGGGGGTGAGCAGCTTCTCCTGCTGGACGCCCTCGGTGTCCTCGACGAACAGCCGGACGGCGCCCTGGGTGACGTAGAAGACCTCGTGGGTGTCGGCGTGCATGTGGGCCGGGATGAGGTCGCCCTTGGGGCCCTCGACGGTGAAGAAGTTGAAGGTGTTCTCGGTCTGCTCGCCGCCCGCGTAGACGGTGACCAGGTCGCCGAAGAGGTGGGCGCGGTCTCCCTCGCCCTTCTCGATGAAGTAGGGCTTGCCGGGGTCGGCGGGGATGCGGGAGGCCGGCCGGTAGCGCGTGGCGTACTCGATGGTCATGGAAGGCTCCGGGGAGTTGGATCGGAGAATGCCGGAAAGGGAATGTCAGGTAGCCTGACATTCGCGAGGGCCGGTGAGCAAGCCGGTGAGCACATCTGTGAGGAAAAATGCCGACCACCCAGCGCGACCTGCCCCAACTCCTCGGCGAGGCCCGCCGCTGGTGCGACGAGGGACTCTCCGCGGCCATGGCGGCCGCCGGCGAGACCCCGGTCTCCCCGACCCAGGTGCAGCTCTGCTCCGTGCTCGACCAGGAGGGCACCACCGTCTCCGAACTGGCGCGGCGCATGGGCGTCACCCGGCAGACCGCCCACCAGGCCGTGCACCAGCTCGTCGCCGTCGGCATCCTCGAACAGGTCCCCGACCCCGCCTCCGCGAGGCAGCGCCTGATCCGGCGCACCGCCGAGGGGGAACGCGCCCACCGCCTGGCCAAGGCCGCCCTCGCCCGCATCGAGGAGCAGCTCGCCGCACGCATCGGCGCGGACCTGGCCGACGCCCTGCGGGCCGCCCTGGAGGCACCGTGGGGCCCGCCGCCCGGCCCGGACTCAGCGGCCGGGTGACGCCGTGCGCACGCGGGCGGGGGCCGAGGGGGACGACCGGCGCGGAGTGCTCGGCGCGGCCCGGCGCGAGGTCCAGGGACGGGGCGACGCCTGGCGCGGCGCGACCTGGCGCCGCGAGGGCTGCCGCTGCGCGGAGCCGGGCGCCGACCCGCCCGGCTCCGTCCGCCGCGGACGCTCGGGGCCCGGCGCCGCCGCCGGGGCCGACTCGTACACCTCCTCCGGGCCGCCCTCCGGCGGCTCGCCCAGCGCCGCCAGGGCCCGCTTCGCCCTCGGCACGTGCAGCGGCGAGAAGTACGGGTTGGTCCGCAGGGCCTCCCCGATGTGCCGCCGCGCCGCCCCGTACCGGCCGAGCTGCCGTTCGATCTCCCCCCGGTGGTAGGCGAACAGCGCGCTGCGCGGGCCCTTGGCGATCGCCTTGGTGACCAGCTTCAGGCCCTTCTCGCCCTCACCGGCGCGGTGCAGCGCCCAGCCCAGCGCGTCCGCCGTCTGCGGGTTGCCGTGCCGCTTGTACTCCGCCTTCAGCCGCGCCACGGCGGTCTCCGGATCGCCGTGGTCCGCCTCGAAGAGACCGAGCACCCGTTCGTTGTTGACGCCGCCCGCACTCTCCTCCTTCACCCGCGCCCGCACCACGTCGTACTGGGCGCGCGCGGCGGGCCGCAGCTTCAGTGCCTCGTACAGCTCGCCGAGTTCCACCGCGTACTCGGGCAGCGGCTGCCGGGTGAGCGCCGAGCGGTACGCGTGCAGCGCCTCCGACGTACGGCCGAGCGCCGCGAGCGCCCGGCCCCGGCCCGCCAGCGAGGCATGGTGGTCGGGATCGGCGGCGAGCGCCGCGTCGTACTGGCGCAGCGCCACGGCCGGTTCGCCCCGCTCCCAGGCCAGCTCCCCGACGCGGTGCAGGGACGCCGCCTGCTCCGCCGGGGTCTCGGCGAGCGCCGCCGCGTCCGTCAGGGCCGCGTTGGCGTCCTCGCGCCAGCCGCGGTCGCGGTAGACCTGCCCGGCGCGCGCCTTCACGGCGGAGCGCGGGCCCAGCTTCTTGAGGGAGTCCAGGGCCTTGCCGACCCCTTTGGCGTCGCCGAGCCCGCTATAGGCGTCGATCAGCGCCGGGTAGGCCGCCCACCGCTTCGGGGCCTGCCGCACCGCCTGCTCGCCCCACATGCGGGCCGCCCGGAAGTCGTGCCGGGCGTTGGCGAGCGCCGTGAGCCCCAGCAGGGCCTCCGGGTTGCCCGCGGACCGCGTCCGCAGCGACGTGCGCAGCGCCTGTTCGGCCTTCGGGTAGTACGCGACATCGGCGGTGCGCGCGCCCCGCGCCACATACGCCGAGCCCAGCACCGCCCAGGAGTGCTCGTCCCGCGGGTGCGTCCGCAGGTGCGCCTCCCGGTCCCCGATGAGCGCCGCCAGATCCGCCGGCGCGGCCGGCCTGCCCGCCGCCACGGCCACCCGGGCCCGCCCCACCGGCCCGAGCGCGGGCGGCGAGGCGTCCCCGCGGTCCAGCGGCACCAGCACATAGGCGGCCCCGAGCGCCACCGACCCCGCCGCGGAGAAGACCAGCGCACGCCGCACCGAAGACCTCATCGGGGGCCGGTAAGGCTTCGGGGAGGACCCGTAAGGCTTCCGCGGGGACCGGTAGGGCTTCAGAGGGGACCCGTAACGCTTCATGACGCTCACTGTGCGTCAATACGAAGAGCACATCCCGGCACGGGGAAGGGCGTCGCACACGGGTTCACACCGATGGCCCCGGGTGCGACGCTGTGATCATGAGCCGCACCCTCATCGAACTGCTCCAGGAGGGCCTGCCCGCCGAGGCGGTCCTCACGGACCCGGACGTCACGTCCGCGTACTCCCACGACATGGCGAGCTTCTGCGACGCCGGTGCCCCCGCCGTCGTCGTCCTGCCCCGCACCGTCGAGCAGGTCCAGCACGTCATGCGCACCGCCACCGCGCTGCGCGTCCCGGTGGTGCCGCAGGGCGCCCGCACCGGCCTGTCCGGCGCCGCCAACGCCACCGACGGCTGCATCGTGCTGTCCCTCGTCAAGATGAACCGCATCCTGGAGATCAGCCCGGTCGACCGGATCGCCGTCGTCGAGCCGGGCGTCGTCAACGCCGCGCTCTCCCGCGCGGTGGGCGAACACGGCCTGTACTACCCGCCCGATCCCTCCAGTTGGGAGATGTGCACCATCGGCGGGAACATCGGCACGGCCTCCGGCGGCCTGTGCTGCGTGAAGTACGGCGTCACCGCGGAGTACGTCCTCGGGCTCGACGTCGTCCTCGCCGACGGGCGGCTCATGAGCACCGGCCGCCGCACCGCCAAGGGCGTCGCAGGCTACGACCTCACGCGGCTGTTCGTCGGCTCCGAGGGCAGCCTCGGCATCGTCGTCCGCGCCGTCCTCGCGCTGAAGCCGAAGCCGCCGCAACAGCTGGTGCTGGCCGCCGAGTTCGGATCGACGGCGGCCGCCTGCGACGCCGTCTGCGCGATCATGGAGGGCGGCCACGTCCCGTCACTGCTGGAACTGATGGACCGTACGACCGTGCGGGCCGTCAACGCGCTCGCGAACATGGGGCTGCCCGAGACCACCGAGGCCCTCCTCCTCGCCGCCTTCGACACCCCGGACCCCGCGGCCGATCTCGCCGCGGTCGGCGCGCTCTGCGAGGCCGCGGGCGCCACCCAGGTCGTCCCGGCCGAGGATGCCGCCGAGTCGGAACTCCTGCTCCAGGCGCGGCGGTTGTCCCTCACTGCCCTTGAGGCCGTCAAGGGCACCACGATGATCGACGACGTGTGCGTGCCGCGCTCCAGGCTGGCCGAGATGCTCGACGGCGTCGAACGCATCGGCGAGAAGTACGGCCTGACCATCGGCGTCTGCGCGCACGCGGGCGACGGCAACACGCACCCCACCGTCTGCTTCGACGCGGCGGACGCCGACGAGGCCCGGCGCGCCCGGGAGTCCTTCGACGAGATCATGGCCCTCGGTCTCGAACTCGGCGGCACCATCACCGGCGAACACGGCGTCGGCGTCCTCAAGAAGGAGTGGCTGGCCCGCGAGATCGGCCCGGTGGGAGTGGAGATGCAGCGGGCCGTCAAAGCCGCCTTCGACCCGCACCACCTCCTCAACCCGGGCAAGCTGTTCTGACCCCCGCGCGACCACGCTCTCGGACCGCGCCCACCGGTCACTCGCCGTCCCCCGACTCGTCCGAGGGCCACGGGTCCCGCAGCCACAACTCGTCCACGCGGCCCCGGCCCGAGGTGGGTGCGAGCAGCTCGGCGAGGCCGTCGTCGATGCCGAGCCGCTCGCCCTCGGAGCCCGGCGGGATCACCCGCAAGGTGCGCTCCAGCCAGGCGGAGACGGCCGTCGACGGCGCCTCCAGGAGAGCGTCGCCGTCCGGTGAGGTGAGCGCCATCAGGACGACGCTGCGGCCGTCCACCTTCGTCGGCCAGACCCGCACGTCCCCGTGACCGCACGGCCGGAACACCCCCTCCACCAGCAGCTCCCGGGCGAACGTCCAGTGCACGGGGTGCTCGGAGCCGATGTGGAAGGCGATGTGGACGGCGTAGGGGTCGTCGGTGCGGTAGGTGAGTCGGGCCGGGACGGGGACGGCCCGTTCCGGGGAGAGGACCAGCTTGATTTCCAGCTCGCGTTCCACCACGGAGTGCATGTCGGTGCGTTTCCCTTCTCGAAGGGGCCCTGGGAGCGGACCCGTACGAGTGGAGAGCGCGTGGCCGCCGGAGCATTACGCGGGTTCGGCGGAATTTTCCCGGACGGCTTCGCGGAGCGGCGCGGGCGGGGGACGTGGGGCTCGCGGGGGATGTGTGGGGACCGTGCCCGGATCGTGGTCCGAAGGGACGGACCCGCCCGGTGGCCCACGGAGGTCTGATAGATGTGGACCCCTCAAAAGACCCCCGAGCAGATACGGGACGACGGACATGAGCGCCCCAACTCCGGCCCCAGGCGACGACAGGCCCCGCGAAGGCTATTACCCCGACCCGTCCATTCCCGGATATGTCCGGTACTGGAACGGCGCCGCCTGGGTGCCCGGTACGAGCCGTCCCGCGCCGTCCGACGGCGAACCCCTCCCGGCACCGCCCGGCACGGGCCCCGCTGCGGGTACCGCCCCGACACCGCCGCCCGCCGTGGAGGAGACCGGGCCGCACTTCTTCGACGAGGACCCGGTGGCGGGCGGCCAGGACCAGCACGGCGCCCGCCCCGAGCCCGCCACCGCCTGGCAGGCCGACGCCACCCGGCAGTCGGGCCTCGGCAGCGAACAGGAGCGCCGCATCTCGTGGGGCGCCCCGGGCCAGGCCGACCCGCGCGTGCCGAGCGAGGCCGCGCCGCGCGCCGAGACCCCGGACGCCGGGCCGGAGGCCGCGCCCGAGCCGCCCGCGGACGAGAGCAACCCGGGCACGGTCATGATCCGCGCGGTCAGGCCGGGCGCGCCGAAGCCGGGTGCCGCCTCGAAGCCGGCCGCCGGTGAGGGAACAGTGACGTTCCGCCGCCCGACGGGGCCGGTGAAGCCCGCCGACGCGGCGGCCGCGCCCACCCCCTCAGCCGCGCCCACCCCCGCGCCCCGGACCGACGGCACCATGGCGATCCGCGCCCTGCGCCCCGCGTCCGAGCAGCGGGACGCCCAGGCCGCCACCCCGCAGCAGGCCGCCCCCGCACAAGCCGCCGCCCCCGCGCAGCCCGCCGTACCGCAGCAGGCCCAGGCTCCCGCCCCCGCCCCGGCGCCCCAGCCCACCCCCCAGCCGCAGCCCGCCCCGCAGCCCACCGTGCCGCAGCAGGGCGGTGCGCCGGCGCCGTCGACGCCCGTCACCGCGGGGCCCGGCGGGGGCTCGCAGTCCTGGGCCCAGCAGGTGCACCAGCTCGCGGGCGCCGGCCAGGCCCCGCAGCAGGGCGACGGGCCGCCGGTCGTGCCGTGGAAGCCGGTGACCGAGGACCCCTTCCTTGCCGCCGCCCGTGCCCAGGCGTCGGCCCGGCCCGCGGGACTCGGCAGGCGCCTCGCGGCGCGGCTCATCGACAGCGTCGCCCTCGCGGCGGTCACCGGGGCCGCGGCCCTGCCGCTCGGCGCCGAGGCCGCCGACCACGTGGACAGCAAGATCGACGCGGCGAAGCTGTCGGGCGAGAAGACCACGGTCTGGCTGCTCGACGGCACCACCGCCGGTTACCTCGGCATCATCCTCGCCGTCCTCCTGCTCTTCGGCGTCGTGTACGAGGCGCTGCCCACCGCCAAGTGGGGCCGCACCCTGGGCAAGAAGGTGTGCGGCATCGAGGTGCGGGACATCGAGGAGCACGAGCCGCCGACGTTCGCGGCGGCCCTGCGGCGCTGGCTCGTCTACAGCGTGCCCGGCCTGCTGGTGGTCGGCGTCGTCGGAGTGCTGTGGTGCCTCTTCGACAAGCCGTGGCGGCAGTGCTGGCACGACAAGGCGGCCAACACCTTCGTCGCCGGGTGAGCCGCGCGATGAGCGCACGTACGTACGCCGTGGGGTGAGGGGTACGCACGCCGTCGGGTAACCCGGTCGGCCGCTCGCCGGATGCGGCGCGGGGGCCGGCGCGGTCGACTCGGGCCATGAGCACCGAACCGCCGCAGGACCCGCCGCCGGACGACGACCCGTTCAGGAAGCAGCCACCTGGCGGACCTCCCCCCGGGTCCGGCGGTGGCTCCCCCTACGACACCCCGCCCCCGGGCGGCGGCGCCCCCTACGGGAACACACCCCCGGGTTCCGGCGGCGGCACGCCCTACGGAGTCCCGCCCCCGCCCTCGGAGGGCGATCCCTACGGCGGGGGCAGCGGCAACCCCTACGGCGGGGGCGGCCCCTACGGGGGCGGCGGTGACCCCTACGGCGGCGGCCCGGGCGGCTACGGCGGGCAGGACCCGCTGGCCGGCATGCCCCCGCTGGCCGACAGCGGCAAGCGCGTCCTCGCCCGCATCATCGACATGGTCCTGGTGGGCATCGTCGTATGGCTGCTGTCCTGGCTCTTCAACACGTCCGAGTACGACGTGGACCCGGACAAGGTGAACACGGGCCGGTCGTTCGGCCAGTCGCTGCTGGCCGCCGTGCTCTACATCGCGTACGACACCGTCATGATCTCCAAGACGGGGCAGACGCTCGGCAAGAAGCTGCTGGGCCTGCGCGTCGCCAACCTGGAGGACGGCGCCACGCCCACCATGCAGACCGCGCTGACCCGCGCGGCCGTGCTCTGGCTGCCCTTCGCCTTCTGCTGCGCCTGCATCTGGACGGCGATCTGCGGCGGCTGGAGCTTCTTCGACAAGCCCTACCGACAGGGCCTGCACGACAAGGCCGCCAAGACGGTGGTGGTCAGCGTCTAGCGCGAACGACCCGGTGCGGTGGCACCACGACCGGCGGGCTCCTGCTTCAGGGGCCCGCCGGTTCGCGTACGGAGTCGGCGAGCACGGCGCGCTGCGCGGGGACCCGCTCCGGGGCCGGGGGAGCGGCGGGCGTCTCCTCCGGCGCGGGCGCGGGCACCGTCAGCGCGACCAGTAAGCCGAGGCCGAGCGCGGCCACGGCTATCACCGCGACGCCGGCTCCCGAGGCGGTGCGGGAGAGCAGCAGCATGGCGAGGGCGGAGAAGACGACGGTCACCGAACCGTAGGCGATCTGTGCGGTGGTCGGACGTGGCATGGGACGAGGCATGACGTGATCCGTCCTCGGCAGTGAGCTGGCGGTATACGAATCAAAGGGTGCCCGACGGCGGCGACTTGGGATGTGCCGCCGCGTACGGCGCCACACCGTCGATTGACTCTACGACGCTGCATGCCCGACGAGAACGGCCGGTAAGCGTGACCTAACCCACGGTGCCGCAGCACAGGGGGCGCACGGGTTCATGGCGTCCATCAAGTGGACGGCGCGGCGCGCCCATCGGCCGGCCCCGTGGAGAAGCACCCTCCTGTCCGGATACCGGATGCGGAGGTCGCATAGTGCACTTGGCCTGTGCAAGTCAAGGACTGTCTTTTCTCTCGCACTTCCGGTCGAATGTCGTCACTTGTGACGCGTACATCGCGCGCGGACCTCCTCCGACCGGGATCTCGGTCCGCCATTCGCGCGGGCGCGTGGGGAGGACATTCATCAAGTGACAGCCAGAACACGCACGTTCAGAGCCACGGCGGTGGCCGTCGCGGTGGCCGCGGCCGCCGCGACGTACTCGGCGACGACGGCGACAGCCGCACCCGGGGACGGCGCCCCGGCCGCGGCGCCCGCCGTCGACCGGCAGGACCCGTCGCGCCCCAAGGCGCACGTCGACCACGACCTCGACGGGCCGTTCAGCAAGCAGCAGGCGCAGCAGCGCAAGGCGGCCCTCCAGCAGGTCGTCGCGGGCGACGCCAAGGTGCAGAAGCGCGGTGCCTCCAAGGTCGTCAAGCTCGACGACAAGAAGTACGTCGAGCTGGGCCGCGAGAAGACCGACAAGATCTTCACGATCCTGGTGGAGTTCGGGGACAAGGTCGACGACACGACCATGTACGACCCGGACGGCCCCGAGGGCCCGCAGCAGCCGGTCAAGAAGTACGGCGGCAAGCCCGGCCCGCTGCACAACAAGATAGCCAAGCCCAACAGGGCGAAGGACAACAGCACGGCCTGGCAGGCGGATTACAACCGCAAGCACTTCGAGGACCTGTACTTCGGAGAGGGCAAGGACAGCAAGGGCAAGACCAAGCACTCGCTGAAGACCTACTACGAGAAGACCTCCTCCGGCCGCTACTCGGTCGACGGCGCGGTCTCCGACTGGGTCAAGGTCGACTACAACGAGGCGCGTTACGGCTCTAACTACTGCGGCGACACCAACTGCGCCAACGTCTGGGACGCGGTCAAGGACGGCGTGACCGCCTGGACCAAGGCCCAGAAGGCCCAGGGCCGCACCGACGCGCAGATCAAGGCGGACCTGGCCAAGTACGACCTCTGGGACCGCTACGACTTCGACAACGACGGCGACTTCAACGAGCCCGACGGCTACATCGACCACTTCCAGATCGTCCACGCGGGCGAGGACGAGTCGGCCGGCGGCGGCGCCGAGGGCGAGAACGCCCTGTGGGCCCACCGCTGGTACGCGTACGGCAACGACGCGGGCAGGACCGGCCCCGGCCACAACAAGGCCGGCGGCACCCAGATCGGCGACTCGGGCATCTGGGTCGGCGACTACACGATGCAGCCGGAGAACGGCGGCCTCGGTGTCTTCGCCCACGAGTACGGCCACGACCTCGGCCTGCCGGACCTGTACGACACCACGGGCAAGGGCGAGAACTCGGTCGGCTTCTGGTCGCTGATGTCCGCCGGTTCCTGGCTCGGCACCGGCAAGGACTCCATCGGTGACCTGCCGGGCGACATGACCGCCTGGGACAAGTTCCAGCTGGGCTGGCTCGACTACGCCAAGGCGAAGGCGGCCACCACCTCCGAGCACAAGCTGGGCGTCGCGGAGTACAACACCCGCCACCGTCAGGCGCTCCTGGTCGACCTGCCGAAGAAGGCCGTCACCACCAAGATCGTGAAGCCCGCCGAGGGCGCGAAGCAGTGGTGGAGCGACCAGGGCGACGACCTGAAGAACACCCTCACGCGCTCCGTCGACCTGACCGGCAAGACCAAGGCCGAACTGTCCCTCCAGGGCTGGTGGGACATCGAGGCCAACTACGACTACCTCTACACCGAGGTCTCCACGGACGGCGGCGCCAACTACACGCCGGTCGACGGCACCGCGGACGGCAAGCCGATCACCCGCGACGCCGGTGACAAGCCCGCGCTGACCGGTGTCTCGGGCGCGTACAAGAAGCTGGTCTTCCCGCTCGACGCCTACGCCGGCAAGAAGATCGACCTCCGCTTCCGCTACGCCACGGACGGCGGCGCGGGCGGCAAGGGCTTCGCGGCCGACGCCCTGACGATCACCGGGGACGGCGCCAAGCTCTTCGAGGACGGCGCCGAGGGCGACGACAACGGCTGGACGTCGAAGGGCTTCTCCCGCATCGCCGAGTCCTTCACCAAGAAGTACGACCAGTACTACCTGGCCGAGAACCGCCAGTACGTCTCGTACGACAAGACCCTGAAGGTCGGCCCGTACAACTTCGGCTTCTCGGGGACCCGCCCCGCCTGGGTGGAGCACTACCCGTACCAGACCGGCCTGATGATCTGGCAGTGGGACACCTCCCAGAAGGACAACAACACCAGCCAGCACCCCGGCCAGGGCCTGATCCTGCCGGTGGACGCGCACGCCAAGCCGCTGAAGTGGAAGGACGGCTCGCTCCTGCGCAACAAGATCCAGCCGTTCGACGCGCCCTTCAGCAAGTACGCCACGGACGCGTTCACGCTCCACAACGCGGACGTCGCGCTGAAGATCAAGTCCCAGAAGGGCGTCCCGGTCTTCGACGACCGCAAGGGCACCTACTGGTACGCCTCGAACCCCACGGGCAGCGTCAAGGTCACTGACACCAACACCCAGATCAAGATCATCAAGCAGCCGAAGGACGGCTCGACGATCACGGTCCAGGTGGGTCGCTCGACGAAGTAATCAGCGTTTCCCCAGGTCAAGCCATGATCGGCCGTCGCCCTCTAGCGGGCGGCGGCCGATCGTGTTTAGGTGCGTGCTGTGTACTTCTTATTGACGGGGGTGTGACCGACCATGTCCGCAGGAGGTTTCTGCAAGCTGCCGAACGGCAGCGTGGTGGTGGCGCTGACCCTGCCCAGCCCGGTGGAATCGGGCGGCGCGGTCAGGATGATCGTGCACTCCGCGAACCGCGCGAGGGCGCTGACCCGCCTGCGGAACCTCGGCCTGCGGGCGGTGTACCTGCGAGGCAACGCGGAACCGCCCACCCCCGACGAGGTCACGGCCGTGCTGCACCACCCGGACGGGCTGATATGGCGCACGGCACCCAACTCCCTGCAGGAGCTGTGGCACCCGATCAGGGCGCTGCGGCGCTGAGCGGCGCCCCGGTCGTTCAGACGACGGGCTTGCCCGTCAGCTCGACCCCGGCCGCGCGCAGCTCGGTCAGCGCCCGCTCGGTCGTCTCCCCGCCGACCCCCGCGGTCAGGTCCAGCAGCACGGTCGTGCGGAACCCCTCCCGCGCCGCGTCCAGCGCGGTGGCGCGCACGCAGTGGTCCGTGGCGATCCCGACCACGTCCACCTCCGTGATCTCGCGCTCCCGCAGCCACTGAGCCAGGGAGACGCCGTTCTCGTCGACGCCCTCGAAGCCGCTGTAGGCGGCCGAGTGGGCGCCCTTGTCGAAGACCGCGTCGATGCCGCCGGACGCGACGGCGGGGGCGAAGTTCGGGTGGAAGCCCACGCCCTCCGTGCCCGCGACGCAGTGCGGCGGCCAGGAGTCCACGTAGTCCGGGTGGTCCGAGAAGTGGGCGCCGGGATCGATGTGGTGATCCCGGGTGGCCACCACGTGGCGGTAGCAGGCCGGGGCCTGGCCGATCAGCTCGGTGATGGCGGCGGCCACGTCCGCGCCACCGGCCACCGCGAGGCTGCCGCCCTCGCAGAAGTCGTTCTGCACGTCTACGACGATCAGTGCGCGGCGCATGGGCGGTGTCCTTTGGTGGGGTGACTACGAGCCTAGAGACTTCACGTGCGTTGCGGGAAGGGGCACCTGCCCGGGTCCGTCAGAGATATTCCGTGGGGATGACCGCCTCGCCGCGCGACAGCTGCGTCGCCGACAGGGGCAGGCGGGCGCGGGCGGCGGCGTGCCGGTCGCGGACCGCGTCCAGCGGCTCACGGGCGATGACCTGGCCGCCCTTGACCAGCTCGACCAGGAGCTGGGCGTCCGCCAGCTCGGCGGGCACGGCCCCGGTGCCGATGACCTCGGCCTCGGCGACGCCGTGCTCATCGGTCCGCCGCGCGGCCCACTTGCGGCCGCCCACGGAGCTCTTGGCGCCGAGCGACTTCTTCGCCACCGGCTCCAGCGGGGCCTTGGGGTCGGCCGAGTGGGCGCGGGCCACCAGCTTGTAGACCATGGAGGCCGTGGGGTGCCCGGACCCCGTGACGAGCTGCGTGCCCACGCCGTACGCGTCCACGGGCGCCGCCCGGAGCGAGGCGATGGCGTACTCGTCGAGGTCGGAGGTGACGACGATCTTCGTCTCCGTCGCGCCCAGCTCGTCCAGCTGCTGGCGCACCCGGTGGGCGACGAGCAGCAGGTCACCGGAGTCGATGCGCACGGCGCCAAGCTCCGGCCCGGCGATCTCGACGGCCATGCGGACGGCCTCGGTCACGTCGTAGGTGTCCACGAGCAGGGTGGTGCCGCGGCCCAGCGAGTCGACCTGCGCGCGGAAGGCGTCGCGCTCGCTGTCGTGCAGCAGGGTGAAGGCGTGGGCGCTGGTGCCGACGGTCGGGATGCCGTAGCGGAAGCCGGCGGCCAGGTCGGAGGTGGTGGCGAAGCCGCCGACGTACGCGGCGCGGGACGCGGCGACGGCGGCCAGCTCGTGGGTGCGGCGGGCGCCCATCTCGATCAGCGGACGGTCCCCGGCGGCCGAGGACATCCGGGAGGCGGCGGCCGCGATCGCCGAGTCGTGGTTGAGGATGGAGAGGATCACCGTCTCCAGGAGCACGCACTCCGCGAAGGACCCCTCGACCCGCAGGATCGGCGAGCCCGGGAAGTAGACCTCGCCCTCCGGATAGCCCCAGATGTCGCCGCTGAAGCGGTAGCGGGACAGCCACTCCAAGGTGGGCTCGTCGACGATGCCGCGCTCGCGCAGGAAGCCGAGGACGCCGGCGTCGAAGCGGAAGTTCTCGACGGCGTCCAGGACCCGGCCGGTGCCGGCCACGACGCCGTAGCGCCGCCCCTCGGGCAGTCTGCGGGTGAAGACCTCGAAGACCGAACGGCGCTCGCCCGTACCGGCTTTCAGCGCCGCCTGGAGCATCGTCAGCTCGTACTGGTCCGTGAAGAGGGCCGTCGAGGGAACGTCCACCGGCAGGCCAAGGTCCGCTGTGTTCATGCGAAGGATGCTACCCGCATCTCGTCACTCTGACGATTTCCGGGCCCGTTTGTGCGCCTGCCCCCTGGGAGTGGCAGCATGGGACAGGTGAGTACGGCTCCCGCAGAGATCACCCGCCCGGCCTCGGACGAGGAGGCGTTCGTCGTCCCCGAGCCGGACGTCCCCTGGATCACGCTCGTGCACAACGACCCGGTCAACCTCATGAGCTACGTGACGTACGTCTTCCAGTCGTACTTCGGCTACTCCAAGGAGAAGGCCACCAAGCTCATGATGGACGTGCACCAGAAGGGCCGCGCGGTCGTCTCCACCGGCAGCCGCGAGGAGATGGAGCGCGACGTACAGGCCATGCACGGATACGGGCTGTGGGCCACCCTCCAGCAGGACCGCAAGTAGCGGCGGACCGGAAGCAGCGACGCATCTGATGCCAGGACAATTCGAAGCGATCCCCGGGGGCGGCGCCGCCGTCACGCTCGACGAGGTCGAGATCTCGATCATCCGTTCCCTCGCCGTGCAGCTCCTGGAGCTGATCGGTCCGGGCCCGGGCGGCGAGCCCTCCGACGACCCCCTCGCGGAGCTGTTCGCCGAGGGCCCGAGCGAGCCGCCCGCCGACCCGGTGATGCAGCGCCTGCTGCCGGACGCGTACGGCGGGCCCGGCAGCGAGACCGGGGACGTCGGACGCGACGAGGAACTGCGGGCGTATTCGGCCGAGTTCCGCCGCTTCACGGAGAATGACCTGAGGGCCAAGAAGCGGGACGACGCGCTGGTCGTGATCCGTTCGCTCGACGCGATGGCGTCCTCCGGCGAGGGCGGAGCTGTCCTGAAACTGTCGGTGGAGGAGTCGCGGCACTGGCTCGGCGCCCTCAACGACCTCCGGCTCGCGATCGGCACCCGCCTGGAGGTCACCGACGAGAAGGACGCCGATCTGCTCTACCGGCTCCCCGACTCCGACCCCCGCAAGCCGATGGTGATGGCCTACCTCTGGCTGGGCGGACTGCAGGAGACGCTGGTCGGGACGTTGCTGGACTGAGCCGGACCGAAATCCGGTGCATAGGGCAGCGAAATTTGCTGTACTGGACACCTTCCGTTCACGTGGCCGGTGCTTCGCTCAGCGGACGCTCAAATCCGGATAACGATCCCGTCACTTCATTGCCCGAGTTTGCGGCACGAAGAGACCTTTGTCCGCTTCTTCCTGTGGTGTGCGTCACAGGTGGCTGATTCCCTCACTGTTGCCGCCGTGATAAATCTTCACGACCGCTCGGTGACGCCACCCATGTCACCGAGGGCGCTCGGGCCGGCAGACCGCCGGTAGCACTCCATATACATCCGGGGGGATCAGGACCTGATCCGCAGCCATCAACGCGAGACGCGGGCGCGGATCAGCATGGAGAAAGGCGTCACCATGACCTCAGTGCAGGTCGAAGAGCAGCACGACGGGCACGACGGCAATGGTGCCGTGCAGGCCGCGGGCGGCCCGTCCGGCGAGGGCGAGGGCTACCAGCGCGGTCTGGGAGCCCGGCAGATCCAGATGATCGCGATCGGCGGTGCCATCGGCACCGGCCTGTTCCTCGGCGCGGGCAAGGCCATCCACAAGGCCGGCCCCAGCCTCATCCTGGCGTACGCCATCGCGGGCCTCGTCATCTTCTTCATCATGCGGGCACTCGGCGAGCTGCTCATGTACCGCGCCGTGTCGGGCTCCTTCTCGGAGTACGCACGCGAGTTCATGGGCCCGTTCTTCGGATTCGTGACCGGCTGGACGTACTGGCTCTTCTGGGTCGTCACCGGCATCACCGAAGTCACAGCGGCCGCCCAGTACATGCAGTACTGGACACACGACTCGTTCCCACAATGGGCATACGCCCTTGTCTTCACGGTCATCCTGTACGGCGCGAACCTCATCTCCGTGAAGCTCTTCGGTGAGCTGGAGTTCTGGTTCTCGATGGTCAAGGTCACCGCCATCATCGGCATGATCCTGATCTGCGTCGGCATCCTCACCATCGGCTTCTCCGACGCCGGGGACACCGCGACCGTGGCCCACCTGTGGAACCAGGGCGGTTTCTTCCCGAACGGCATCAGCTCCACGCTGATGACGCTCCAGATCGTGATGTTCGCCTTCCTCGCCGTCGAGCTGGTCGGCGTCACCGCGGGCGAGTCCAAGGACCCGAAGACCGTTCTGCCCAAGGCCATCAACACCGTGCCGTGGCGCATCGCCGTCTTCTACGTCGGCGCGCTGATCATGATCCTGTCGGTCGTGCCGTGGACGCACTTCCAGCCCGGTGTCTCGCCGTTCGTCGCCGCCTTCGAGAAGATGGGTCTGGGCGTCGGTGCCGCGATCGTGAACTTCGTGGTCCTCACCGCCGCGCTCTCCTCCTGCAACTCCGGCATGTACTCCACCGGCCGCATGCTGCGCGACCTGGCGCTCAACGGCCAGGGCCCGAAGCTCTTCACCAAGCTCACGAAGAACGGCCTACCGCTGTTGGGCACCACGTTCTCCGCCGCGTTCATGCTGGTCGGCGTCTGGATCAACTACCAGTGGCCGGGCGAGGCGTTCAACTACGTCGTCTCCTTCGCCACCATCTCCGGCATGTGGGCCTGGATCATGATCCTGGCCTGCCAGATCCGCTACCGCCGCAAGGCCGACCGCGGCGAGCTGCCGCAGTCCACCTTCCGGGCCCCGGGCGCCCCGTACACCAGCTGGTTCGCCCTGCTGTTCATCGGCATGGTCATCGTGATGATGGGTGTCGACAAGGACGCGCGGATCTCGCTGTACGCCGCCCCGGTCTGGGCCGCGATCCTCGGGGTCACCTACCTGGTCCTCAAGAGCCGCAACCCGCAGGCCGCCGCGTTCAACAAGCGCAAGATCGGCGCGGACAGCGTCTCCGTCACCAAGGACTGACCTCTCCGCAGAGGCCGCTGTCCAGCATTCGGGCCCGCCCGTACCACACTTCGGTACGGCGCGGGCCCTCTGCTTATCCTGGCGCCATGCTGACCATCACCCAGGCCCTCCACGACCAGATCGTCGCGCACGCGCGCCAGGACCACCCCGACGAGGCGTGCGGCGTGGTCGCGGGCCCGGCGGGCACCGGCCGCCCCGAGCGGTTCATCCCGATGCTGAACGCCGCGCGCTCGCCCACGTTCTACGAGTTCGACTCGGGCGACCTGCTCAAGCTCTACCGCGAGATGGACGACCGCGACGAGGAGCCGGTGGTCATCTACCACTCGCACACCGCGACCGAGGCCTACCCCTCCCGCACCGACATCACGTACGCCAACGAACCCGGCGCCCACTACGTCCTGGTCTCCACCGCGGACACCGACGACGCGGGCCCCTTCCAGTTCCGCTCGTTCCGGATCGTGGACGGCGAGGTCACCGAGGAAGACGTAAAGGTCGTACAGGCATACTGAGCTTTACCCATGAGGCGGCAGGACCCAGGAAGCCGGTGCGAGCCCGGCACGGTCCCGCCACTGTGACCCCACCCCCACTCCGGGGCGGGGGAGTCAGGAACTGACCTGCCGCCTTTGCTCCACACAACGCAGGGGACGCGGAAATCCCCTGGAGGAGGCAGTTCAGCCATGTCCCGCGCCCTACGCGTGCTCACCGCCGCGGCCCTGCTCGCCCCGCTCGCCGCCTGCGGCTCGTCCGGCTCCGGTGACGCCAAGCCCGCCGCCAAGGCCCCGGGCTTCCCGTACACCGTCACCAACTGCGGCGTGAAGACCACGTACGAGGCGCCGCCGAAGCGCGCCGTCACCATGAACCAGCACGTCACCGAAGTGATGCTGGAACTCGGCCTCAAGGACCGCCTGGCCGGCACCGCCTACCTCGACGACAAGGTCCTGCCGAAGTACGAGAAGGCGTACAAGTCCGTCCCCGTGCTCGCCAAGGAGTACCCCTCCTACGAGAAGCTGCTCGCCGCCAATCCCGACTTCGTCTACGGCGGCTACGCCAGCGCCTTCCTCGCGGGCGACGGCCGCAGCCGCTCGGCCCTCGCCAAGTCCGGGATCAAGAGCCGCCTCAACGTCGAGGGCTGCGCGAAGCGGGCGATCACCATGGACGACGTGTACCGCGAGGTGCGGGAGGTCGGCGCCACCTTCGGGGTGCGCGAGCGCGCCGAGAAGTGGGTGAGCGGGGCCAAGCGCGAACTGGCCGCCACCGCCGAGAAGTCGAAGAGCGACAAACCGGTCTCCGTCTTCGTCTACGACAGCGGCGACAAGACCGCGTTCACGGCGGGCGGCCGCGGCATCGGCAACGACATCATCGAGCGCGCGGGCGGCCGCAACGTCTTCGCCGACGTCGACAAGTCCTTCAGCGACGCGTCCTGGGAGAAGGTCGTCGAGCGCCGCCCCGAGGTCATCCTCATCCTCGACTACGGCGCCACGACCGTCGCCCAGAAGAAGAAGCGCCTCCTCGACGACCCGGCCCTCGCGGACGTCCCCGCCGTCAAGAACGAGCGCTTCGCGGTGCTGCGGCTGTCGGACGTGGTCACCGGGGTACGGGCACCGGAGGCGGTGAGGAAGCTGGCGGGCCAGCTGTGACCTCCCTTGCTGAGCCTGTCCGGCGTTTGAGGACGAGCCCGAAGGGCGATAGACGGGGGTCGAAGGGGCGCCGCCTCTTGATCCTGACGGCACTCACCGCGGCCCTCGCGGCAGCGACTGTCGCCGGCCTCGCCCTGGGCTCCGTCCGCATCCCGCCCGGCCAGGTCCTGGAGATCCTCACCGGCCGGGCGGAACCCTCCCCGTTCCGCACCATCGTGCTGGACGTCCGCCTCCCCAGGGTCCTGCTCGGCGCGGCCGTCGGCGCCGGCCTTGCCGTCATCGGCACCGTCCTCCAGGCCCTGGTCCGCAACCCCCTCGCCGACCCGTTCCTCCTCGGCGTCTCCTCGGGCGCCTCCGTGGGCGCCGTCAGCGCGATCGTGCTCGGCGGGATCTTCGGCCTGGGCACCGCCCTCAGCACCACCGTCACGATCCCCGCCGCGTCCTTCGTCGGCGCGCTGATCTCCCTGGTGCTGGTCTACGCCCTGGCCAGAGGCGGCGGCGGAGGCTTCGCCACCGGGCGCCTGATCCTCGCCGGGGTCGCCGTCTCGTACATCCTCACCGCCCTCACCAGCCTCATCCTCGTCACCGCCGACAGCGCCGACCACCTCAAGGAAGTCCTGTACTGGACGCTCGGCGGCCTCGGCAGCGCCCGCTGGGACATGCTCGCCCTGCCCTGCGCCGTCCTCGCCGTGGGCACCGCGCTCCTGGTGGCGCTCGCCCGCCCGCTGGACCTGCTGCTCGTCGGCGAGGAGGGCGCCACCGTCCTCGGCCTGGACACCGCCCGCTTCCGCGCCGCCGTCTTCGTCCTCGCCTCGCTCCTGACCGGCGTCCTCGTCGCGTACAGCGGCGCCATCGGCTTCGTCGGCCTGATGGTGCCGCACGCCGCCCGCATGCTGGTCGGCGCCGCACACCGCGCGCTGCTCCCGGTGGTGGCGCTGATGGGCGCGGTCTTCCTGGTCGCCGCCGACCTCGCCGCGCGCACGGTCGCCGCGCCGCAGGACATCCCCGTCGGCGTCCTCACGGCGCTGACCGGCGGCCCGTTCTTCCTGTGGCTGCTGCACAGGAGCCGTACGCACGAAGGGGCGCCCGCGTGAAGCTGTGCACCGAGGACCTCGGCTACACCACCCCCGGCGGCGCCCGCCTGCTCGACGGCGTCTCACTGACCGTCGCCGACGGCGAGACGGTCGGCATCGTCGGGCCCAACGGCAGCGGCAAGACGACCCTGCTGCGCTGCGTCTACGGCGCGCTCACCCCGACCGAGGGCCGCGTCCTCCTCGACGGGGACGACCTGACGGCGCTCGGCGCCAAGGCCCGCTCGCGGCGCGTCGCCACCGTGCCGCAGGACGGGCAGGCCGGCTTCGACCTCACCGTGCGGCAGGTCGTCGCCATGGGCCGCTCCCCGCACAAACGCTTCTGGGAGGGCGACACCGCGCGGGACGAGGAGCTGGTGGCGGCCGCCCTGACGCGCGTCGGCGCCGAGGGCCTCGCCGACCGCTCCTTCACCGCGCTCTCCGGCGGCGAACGCCAACGCGCGCTGGTGGCACGGGCGTTGGTGCAGCAGCCCACGGTCCTCGTCCTCGACGAGCCGACCAACCACCTCGACATCCGCTACCAGCTGGAGATCCTCTCCCTGGTCGGCGGCCTCGGCACCACCAATCTCCTCGCCCTGCACGACCTCAATCTCGCGGCGTACTACTGCGACCGCCTGCACGTCCTGCGGGACGGCGAGCTGATCACCTCCGGCACCCCCGAGGAGGTCCTGACCAGCGACCTCCTCGCCGAGGTGTACGGCGTGACGGCGGAGGTCGCCGTGCACCCCGCGACCGGGGCGCCGACGGTCACGTACCTCCCCGCATCCAGGTGATGGACGGAAAGCGTCCACCATCTGAGATCACATTCCAGGACCCGGACCGGGAATCGATACGATGAGCGCATGGTTTCCCACGACGTGAGCGACAAGATGCCGGGCATGCTGCTCGTGGCGCGTCTGCACGTCGACCTGTGCAGGCTCAGCAGCGCCATCTGTTCGCGCTGACCCCTGCCGCCGCACGGCCAGCGACGGGCCGCGGCGCCTGACCCGCGTACGACCGCGCACACCGGTGCACGACCACGGCCGGACCGCCGCGCGCCCCTTCACCTGAACACTCCCGACAGGAGCCCTCAGCCATGGCCATCGAGGTCCGCATCCCCACCATCCTCCGCAGCTACACCGACGGCGAGAAGGCCGTCCAGGGCAGCGGCGACACCCTCGCCGAGCTCTTCACCGACCTCGACTCGCGGCACGCGGGCATCGCCGAGCGCATCGTCGACGGCGGCAAGCTGCGCCGCTTCGTGAACGTGTACCTCAACGACGAGGACGTCCGCTTCCTCGACGGCATCTCCACCAAGCTCACCGACGGCGACAACGTCACGATCCTGCCGGCCGTCGCCGGCGGCATGGTCTAGGCCCGATCCCGGATGCCTCGCTACGACTCCCCGCTCGCCGCCGTCGGCAACACGCCGCTCGTGCGCCTGCCGCGCCTGTCCCCCTCCGACGAGGTCCGCATCTGGGCCAAGCTGGAGGACCGCAACCCCACCGGCTCCGTCAAGGACCGGCCGGCGCTGCACATGGTCGAACAGGCCGAGAAGGACGGCAGGCTGACGCCCGGCTGCACGATCCTGGAGCCGACCTCCGGCAACACCGGCATCTCCCTCGCGATGGCGGCCAAGCTCAAGGGCTACCGCATCGTGTGCGTCATGCCGGAGAACACCTCCCAGGAGCGGCGCGACCTGCTCGCCATGTGGGGCGCCGAGATCATCTCCTCACCGGCCGCGGGCGGCTCCAACACCGCCGTCCGCGTCGCCAAGGAGCTGGCCGCCGAACACCCGGACTGGGTGATGCTCTACCAGTACGGCAACCCCGACAACGCGGGCGCCCATTACGCCACGACGGGCCCGGAGATCCTCACGGACCTGCCCTCCGTCACCCACTTCGTGGCGGGCCTCGGCACCACCGGCACCCTCATGGGCGTCGGCCGCTACCTGCGCGAACAGAAGCCCGACATCAAGATCGTCGCCGCCGAGCCGCGCTACGACGACCTCGTCTACGGCCTGCGCAACCTCGACGAGGGCTTCGTCCCCGAGCTGTACGACGCCTCCGTCCTGACCAGCCGCTTCTCCGTCGGCTCCGCCGACGCGGTGACCCGCACGCGCGAACTGCTCCAGCAGGAGGGCATCTTCGCGGGCGTCTCCACCGGCGCGGCGCTGCACGCGGCGATCGGCGTCGGCAAGAAGGCCGTCAAGGCGGGGGAGTCCGCGGACATCGTCTTCGTCGTCGCCGACGGCGGCTGGAAGTACCTGTCGACGGGCGTCTACACCGCGGAGACGACCGAGGCGGCCATCGAGACGCTGCAAGGCCAGCTCTGGGCCTAGCCGCCAGAGTGCGCAGAGCTGTCCGCAAGCCTTTCGTAGGACTGTTCGAGGAGCAGGGCGCGGGGGCGGAGGCCCGGCCACGGCGGATCAGTCCGCCAGATACCGGACCTGGTCCCACAGCACCGGATCGACCACCCCGGCCCTGCGCCGGAACTCCCACAGCGGTACGCGGCGCAACTCGTCGGTCTCCAGGAAGCTGGGCCGACCGTGCGCGTCGCCCACCGAGCCGGGCGGCAGCGGGATCACCCCCGCCCGCTCGTCGTGGTACTTGCTGGTGATCTTCGCGACCAGGGCGCCCTCCCCGCGCACCGACAGCACCAGACACGGCCGGTCCTTGCCGCCGGGGCCGTCCTCATAGGGCACCCGCGCCCACCAGATCTCGGCAGGCCGCGGCGCGGGAAGCCGCCGCCGGGGCCCCCGCGGCGGCCGCGGGCGGCCCGGCGGACGGGTGCCCGGCCGCCGGGGGCCGCGCCCCCAGCCGTCCACCAGCGCGACGACCAGCGCGAGCACCACCACGGCGGCCAGCGCGAGCCACCAGGACGTGTCCATACGCACGACGGTACCGGGGCGCCCCCCGTACCGCCCGCCCCGCCCGCCACCGCACCCCCGTCCCGCACGCCCGCCCCGCACGCCCCCCGAACCGGTGACAGCGCAGGTGAGTTCGCCCACAACGGCCCGTGACGGAGGAGCGACCAGGCCTTTTGCGCCTTACGCTCGACGG
This sequence comes from Streptomyces huasconensis, assembly GCF_021028635.1. Classification (NCBI taxonomy): domain Bacteria; kingdom Bacillati; phylum Actinomycetota; class Actinomycetes; order Kitasatosporales; family Streptomycetaceae; genus Streptomyces; species Streptomyces huasconensis. The sequence continues at coordinate 2,944,924 of NZ_CP086119.1, read as the reverse complement.
ACCGCACACCCACCCCCCAGCTCTTTCGCCAGCGCGGAGGTTCCAGCTTCATGAAGCTCACCGTCGTCGGCTGCTCGGGGTCGTTTCCGTCAGCGGAGTCGGCCTGTTCGAGCTACCTCGTCGAGGCCGACGGCTTCCGGTTGCTGCTCGACATGGGCAACGGCGCCCTCGGCGAGCTGCAGCGCCACATCGGTCTGTACGACCTCGACGCGATCTTCCTCAGCCACCTGCACGCCGACCACTGCATCGACATGTGCGCGTACTTCGTGGCGCGCTACTACCGGCACGAGGGCGGCCGCTGCGCCCCCATCCCGGTCTACGGCCCCGAGGGCACCGAGCAGCGCCTCACCACCGCGTACGCCGACACGCCCTCGGCCTCCTCGATGAGCGAGGTCTTCGACTTCCACACGGTCAAGCCGGCGTCGTTCGAGATCGGCCCGTTCGCGGTGCGCACCGAGAAGGTGCGCCACCCCGTCGAGGCGTACGCCATCCGCGTCGAGCACGGCGGCCGGTCCCTCACGTACTCCGGCGACACCGGCAGCTGCGACAGCCTGGACGAACTCGCCTCCGGCACCGACCTGTTCCTGTGCGAGGCGGCGTTCACGCACGGCAAGGAGAACATCCCCGATCTGCACCTCAACGGCCGCGAGGCGGGCGAGTGCGCCCAGCGCGCCGGCGTGGGAAGGCTGCTGCTCACCCACATCCCGCCGTGGACGGACCCCCGGGTGAACCTCGCGGACGCGCGCGCGGTCTACGGGGGGCCGGCGGAGCTGGCGGCGCCCGGGGTGACGTACGAGGTCTGACACGCGAAAGGGAAGGGCCGGGCGTTGGTGACCAACGCCCGGCCCTTCCCCGTTCAGCTGCGCCGCGGGCTACTTCGCCTCGGCCTTCTGCAGCTCCGCCAGCTCCTCGTCGGACTCGCGGCCCGGCGTCGGCAGGTTGAACTTGGTGATCGCGAAGCGGAAGACCACGTAGTAGACCGCCGCGAAGCACAGGCCCACCAGGGCCAGGCCCCACGGGTTCTTCGCGATGCCGAGGTTCAGGAAGAAGTCGACCGCGCCCGCGGAGAAGCCGAAGCCGTCCTTCATGCCGAGCGCCCAGGTCAGCGCCATGGAGACACCGGTGAGCACCGCGTGGATCGCGTACAGCACCGGGGCGATGAACATGAAGGTGAACTCGATCGGCTCGGTCACACCGGTCACGAAGGCGGTGGCCGCGAGCGAGAACATCATGCCGCCGACGACCTTGCGGCGCTCGGGACGGGCGCAGTGCACGATCGCGAGGCAGGCCGCCGGAAGGGCGAACATCATGATCGGGAAGAAGCCGGTCATGAACTGGCCCGCGCTGGGGTCGCCGTGCAGGAAGCGGGCGATGTCGCCGTGGTAGTCCGTGCCGCCGTCGTTGTACGTGCCCGCCTGGAACCACGGGAAGGAGTTCAGCAGGTGGTGCATGCCGATCGGGATCAGCGCGCGGTTGGCGACACCGAAGACACCGGCGCCGACGGCGCCCGAACCGACCAGCCACTCGCTGAAGTTGTGCAGGCCGGTGCCGAGCACCGGCCAGATCAGACCGAAGACGATGCCCGCGACCAGACCCGCGAAGGCGGAGAGGATCGGCACCAGACGGCGGCCACCGAAGAAGCCCGCCCAGTCGGGCAGCTTGGTCCGGTAGAACTTCTGGTACAGCAGGGCGACGATGATGCCCATGACGACGCCGCCGAGCACACCGGCGTTGACCGGCGCCTCGTTCATGACGATCTTGCCGTCGACGACGGCGGCGACCTTCGGCAGGTTCTTGTCCGTGAAGGTGGCGAGCACCTTCTGGAAGACCAGGTAGCCGGTCACGGCCGCGAGGGCCGTCGAACCGTCCGACTTCTTCGCGAAGCCGATCGCGATGCCGACGCAGAACAGCAGCGCCATGTTGTCGAGCAGCGCGCCACCGCCCGCCGCCATGTAGCCCGCGAGCTTGTTGATGAAGGTCGGGAAGGACTCCCGGCCCAGCATGTCGTCCTGGCCGAAACGGACCAGGAGGGCTGCGGCGGGCAGCACGGCGACCGGCAGCATGAGGCTGCGGCCGATGCGCTGCATGACAGCCATCGCGCCGGAGCCCTTCTTCTTGGCCGCGGGGGCGGCACTGGCCGTGGACACAACTTCCTCCAGTGGGCAAGGCGCCGCCTGGGGACACGGAAGTGGGGGACGGCGGCGTCTCCGGGGGACGCGGCGAGAAGGCCGCGTGGTCTACACCATTAGTGGTGTAGACCTGTTGTAGCACGGTGAAGGTGACATAAGGAACCTGTGATTCCTGTGTGCTGGGCCATATCCGGAAAAGGCAGACCAAAGGCCCCCGGACCCGGGGTCCGAGGGCCTTGCCGAGAGCCGGGAGCACCGCCCGGGCGGCCCGCTCAGGCCTTCGTCTGCTCCCGGTCCAACGCCTCCGCCTCCTCCTCCGGTTCACGCCCCGGCGTCGCCAGATCGAACTTCACGATCACGAAGCGGAACACGAAGTAGTACACGATCCCGAAGCCCAGACCGATCAGCAGGATCAGCCACGGCTTCGTCGCCAGACTCCAGTTGATGACGTAGTCGATCAGCCCCGCCGAGAAGCTGAACCCGTCCTTCACCCCCAGCGCCCACGTCACCGCCATCGACACCCCCGTGAGCACCGCGTGCAGCGCGTACAGCAGCGGGGCGATGAAGAGGAACGAGTACTCGATCGGCTCGGTGATCCCCGTGACGAACGACGTCAGACCGACCGACAGCATCATGCCGCCGACCACCTTGCGCCGCTCGGGACGCGCGCAGTGCGTGATCGCCAGCGCCGCCGCGGGCAGCGCGAACATCATGATCGGGAAGAACCCCGAGGTGAACTGGCCCGCCGACGGGTCACCCGCCAGGAACCGGTTGATGTCGCCGTGCACCATCGTGCCGTCCGGCTTCGTGTAGTCACCGAACTGGAACCACACGAACGTATTGAGGAACTGGTGCAGGCCCACCGTGAGCAGCGCCCGGTTGGCGACGCCGAAGATGCCCGAGCCCAGCCAGCCCAGATCCACCAGCCACTTCGAGAAACTGGTCAGCGCGTCACCGATCGGCGGCCAGATCCACACGCACAGCCCCGCGAAGACCAGCCCCACGAACGCCATGATGATCGGCACCAGCCGGCGGCCGTTGAAGAAGCCGAGCCAGTCGACCAGCTTCACGCGGTGGTAGCGCTGCCAGAACCACGCGGCCAGCAGCCCCATCACGATGCCGCCGAAGACCCCCGGGTTCTGGTACGCCGCCTGCGCCACCGTCCCGTCCTCGGCGACGCAGACACCGCCCCACATCCCGGCGGCCGAGAAAGTGGTGTCCGTCGGACAGTCGTCGGGGAAGGCCCGCAGCACCGCGTAATAGACGAGGAAACCCGCGACCGCCGCGAGCGCCGTCGACCCGTCCGACTTCTTCGCCATGCCGATCGCCACACCGATGCAGAACAGCAGCGGCAGACCGAGCGAGGAGTCGAGCAGGGAGCCCCCGGCCGCCGCGAAGACCTTGGCGACGTTCGTCCAGCCGAGCCCGTCGTCGCCGAAGACGTCCGGCTGGCCGAGACGGTTGAGGATGCCGGCGGCGGGCAGCACCGCGATGGGCAGCTGGAGGCTGCGGCCCATCTTCTGCAGGCCCTGGAACAGGCCGTTCCACCACTTCTTCCGCGGCTTCTTCCGCGGGGCCGCGGCAGCGTCGGAACTCATCGGCGTCCTCCCGGGACAGGCCTGGTTTGGCGGTCGCCCTAAACTGGTGTAGACCAGTTGGGAACGGCTGGGGGTGCCGCTCCGACGCGAACCGGCACGGGGCGACGACACCTTGATCGTCATCATTGAGTACGTGCGCCCCGACCGCCCGCGAAGATGGTCCAACCGTGCGTTAACGTGACACAGCGACCTGCGGCGTGCCCGGGGGCCGCGTCCTTTGGAACCAGGGAGAAACACATGGCCAGCAAGGCTGAGAAGATCGTCGCCGGGCTCGGCGGCATCGACAACATCGAAGAGGTCGAGGGCTGCATCACCCGCCTGCGCACCGAGGTCCGCGACCCGGACCTCGTCGACGACGCCGCGCTGAAGGCCGCCGGCGCCCACGGCGTCGTCAAGATGGGCACCGCGATCCAGGTCGTCATCGGCACCGACGCCGACCCGATCGCCGCCGACATCGAAGACATGATGTGAGTTCCTGAACCCTTCGGGTTCACGGACGAGGGCCCTTTCCCGGACCGGGGAGGGCCCTCACCCATGTCCCGATAGGCTCAGCCCATGTCCTCTACGCCCTCGCCCCGCATCGACGGCCGCGCCCCCGAACAGCTCCGCCCCGTCACCATCGAACGCGGCTGGAGCAAGCACGCCGAGGGCTCCGTCCTCATCTCCTTCGGCGACACCAAGGTCTTCTGCACCGCCTCCGTCACCGAAGGCGTCCCGCGCTGGCGCAAGGGCAGCGGCGAAGGCTGGGTCACCGCCGAGTACTCCATGCTGCCCCGCTCCACCAACACCCGCGGCGACCGCGAAGCCGTCCGCGGCAAGATCGGCGGCCGCACCCACGAGATCTCCCGCCTCATCGGCCGCAGCCTGCGCGCCGTCATCGACTACAAGTCCCTCGGCGAGAACACCATCGTCCTCGACTGCGACGTCCTCCAGGCCGACGGCGGCACCCGCACCGCCGCCATCACCGGCGCCTACGTCGCCCTCGCCGACGCCGTCGCCTGGGCCCAGGGCAAGAAGCTCGTCAAGGCCGGCCGCAAGCCCCTCACCGACACCGTCTCCGCCGTCTCCGTCGGCATCGTCGGCGGCGTCCCCCTCCTCGACCTCTGCTACGAGGAAGACGTCAAGGCCGAGACCGACATGAACGTCGTCTGCACCGGCGACGGCCGCTTCGTCGAGGTCCAGGGCACCGCCGAGGCCGAGCCCTTCGACCGCAAGGAACTCAACGCCCTCCTCGACCTCGCCGTCGGCGGCTGCGAGGACCTCGCCGCCCTCCAGCGCGAGGCGCTCGAAGCGACGCGCTGACACGGCGCGGCGGCGAGTCGCGTAACGCAGGCAACCAACGACCCCCTGACGGGCGTTGTTACAAGTAGTCACGAAGTACGGGCGTGCGGAAGAACCGCGCGCCCGTACGCCCACGGGGAGGGACCCAACCATGGCCGCGCGTCACCGTCGTATCGCCACCGCTGTCGCCACAGCACTGATCGCCGTACCGGCCGCCGCCGGCCTCGTCGGCTGCGACGCCGTCAGCAAGGCCCTGGACTGCGTCCAGACCGCGGACACCATCGCCGACAGCGTCACCGACCTGCAGCAGGCCGTCGAGAACGCCGCCGACAACCCCGCCGAGGCCGACCGGGCCCTCGACGACATCGGCAAGAACCTCGACAAGATCAGCGACAAGACTGACGACACCGACGTGAACAAGGCCGTCGACGACCTCGACAAGGCCGTCGACAACGTCCGCGAGGCCATCAAGAACGGCGACAACACCCCGGACGTCGGCCCCGTCACCGACGCGGCGGGCGAACTGACGAAGGTCTGCACGCCGTAGCGGGCCCGCGCCGTGCCCCCTGGATACTGGGGGCATGACCCGCCTCATCCTCGCCACCCGCAACAACGGCAAGATCACGGAACTGAGGGCGATCCTCGCCGACGCAGGCCTCACCCATGAGCTCGTCGGCGCGGACGCCTACCCCGAGATCCCCGACGTCAAGGAAACCGGCGTCACCTTCGCCGAGAACGCCCTGCTCAAGGCGCACGCCCTCGCCCGGGCGACCGGGCTGCCCGCCGTCGCCGACGACTCGGGGCTGTGTGTCGACGTCCTCGGCGGAGCCCCCGGCATCTTCTCCGCCCGCTGGGCCGGCCGCCACGGCGACGACACCGCGAACCTGAACCTCCTGCTGGCCCAGTTGTCCGACATCTCCGCGGAACACCGCGGAGCCCACTTCGCCTGCGCGGCGGCCCTGGCGCTGCCGGACGGCACGGAGCGGGTGGTCGAGGGCCGCATGCGAGGCACCCTGCGGACCGCCCCCACGGGCTCCGGCGGCTTCGGCTACGACCCGATCCTCCAGCCGGAGGGCGAGACGCGCACGTGCGCGGAGCTGACGGCAGAGGCAAAGAACGCGATCAGCCATCGCGGGAAGGCGTTCCGGGGGTTGGTGCCGGTGGTGCGGGAGTTGTTGGGCTGAGCCATGGCGAAGGGGCCGTCCGAAGCGGACGGCCCCTTTGTGATGTGCGGCCGATGGGAGTCGAACCCACATGGGCAAATGCCCCGAGGCACCTAAAACCTCTGCTTATACCATTCAGCAACGGCCGCGTACCTGCCCATGGTACCGACGTCCTCGTGCTGCACTACGGGCGGCGCCGGTTCCCGCCCCTGCACCACGTGTCGGTGATCGCATGACAGTTGGGGCACAACAGCCGCAGATTCTCGCGCCGGTCGTCGCTCCAGTCGCCGTTGATGTGGTCGACCTCCAACGTCATGGGCCGTCCGTTCCATTCGGGTGGGGTTCCGCACTCGTCGCAGAGTTCGCGGACGCCGATCTCGCGGAGGGCTCGACGCAACAGGGCGGTCCTGGTGCGATGTGCCCCGTCATGCTTGACGAGTACATCCGCAGCTCTTTTCACGGGTGTTGGCCCCGGCCTGCCTCGCTGGTGGGCCTGGCCGAGGAAGTGAGACGTATCGAGCCCGTCCTCCTTGGCCCACCGCGGCAGCAATGTGCGTAATCGACTGTTCTCCGGCATGCCCAAAGCGCGCAGTGCTTCGGCAATCGATGAACTCTGGGCAACCGCCTGCCGGAGTTCGTCCGATGGCGGCTTCGGGCATGGGCCGCCTCGGAGATGACGTGGCATGTGGGAGACATCGATCCGGAAATCGTCGAAGCGTTTGAACAGGTGACGACGCAGACCCCGGTATGGGCGTGCTCCTACGAAGGTGATGACTTCGTCGATGCTTGAGCAGTTCTTCGCGGCCGCGGTCAGAAGTTCCCGCGTGTAGTGGACAGGCTCGCTCATGGCTGGCGGCCTTTGCCGCGGCCGCGGTACGTGTCAGTGGTCGAGTGGCAGTTGGGGCACAGGAGCCGCAGGTTATCGATCTTGTTGTTGCGCCAGTTGCCGTCGATGTGGTCGACCTCCAGTGGCAGGGGATGCCCTCGCCACAGCGGTTCCGTCCCGCACATCGCACACCGCTCCGCGACGCCGAGTTCGGCCATGGCCTGTCGTAGTCGGTCGCTCTGGATGCGCCGGGCGCCGGTCGGTTCTTGCTCGACGAGGAGTTGGTCGGGTGTGCGGCGCTGCTTGGGGATGCCGCGCCGGGACGGCTGTTGGAAGTGCGCCGTATCGATTCCGTACGCTTTGATGCGACGGCTGATGTGCGTGTGGTGACCGCCCACGATCTCGATTCCCAGGTATCGCAGCACGTCATTCACGCTGGTCGACGCGGCGACCGCCGGCTCCAGGAGCTCCTTGGTCCACCGAGTCCCCTCCCGCTGGAAATGCGACGTATCGACTCCCAGCCTCCGCATCCGTTCACGGACGTACCTCCGCGTCGGGCTCTTCGGATCGACCCCCAACTTCCTTAGCGCCTCGGACAACGTTCGCGACGACTTCGCCGCCTCCTCCAGGCGTTCCCTGGTGTACGGACTGACTGGCATCTTCTCCTCCGCATCCGGCCGCACGTTCGCAGCCCCGTACGGAGTAACGAACCGAAAATCGGGCCGTCACGCCCGGAATGCGGAATGGCCTGCCCCATTTAGCGGTGGGGCAGGCCATTCCGGGAGGGGGAGAAGGGGGAGGTCAGAACCTTGGGGCCGTTGTCTGGGCCTCTACCAGTTCCGCCGCCTCCTCCTTCGTCTCCACCGACGGCGGTGAACCCGCCAGCGGCTTCTGGGCCGTTTCCTTCATGCAGGCCACCGCGATGACGCCGACGACCGCCGCCGCCATCGAGTAGTACGCCGGGACCATGTCCGTGCCCGTGACGCTGATCAGGGACGTGATGACGAGGGGTGCCGTGCCGCCGAAGAGGGAGGTGGAGACGTTGTAGCCCACGGAGAGCGAGCCGTAGCGGACCGACGTGGGGAAGAGGGCCGGAAGCGTCGCCGACATCGTGCCGAGGAGGCAGACCAGGGAGAGACCGAGCAGGAGCATGCCGGCGGCGACCGCGAGCAGGCTGCCCTGCTTGATGAGGAGGAAGGCCGGCAGGGAGAGGAACAGGAAGCCCAGCATGCCCGTCATCAGCAGCGGCTTGCGGCCGAAGCGGTCGGAGAGCTTGCCGACCTGGCTGATGATCAGCATCAGGACGATCATCGTGCCGATGAGCAGGAGCAGGCCGTGGGAGTCGTCGTAGCCGAGTTCGTCGGAGAGGTACGTCGGCATGTACGACAGCAGCATGTAGTCGGTGACGTTGTACGCGCCGACCAGGGCGATGCACAGGATCAGCATGGGCCAGTGCTGCCGGAAGATCTTCGCCAGGTCGCCCTTGGCGGTGGTCTCCACCGCGGAGGCGCCCTCGGAGGCCGCGTGGTAGGTGGCGTCCTCCATCTTCTGGAAGGCGGGGGTCTCGTCCAGCTTGAGGCGGAGGTAGAGGCCGACGAGGCCCAGCGGACCCGCGACGAGGAACGGCACGCGCCAGCCCCAGGACTCCATGGCGTCCGCGCCGAGCGTGGTGTTCAGGATGAGGACCAGACCCGCCGCGCCCGTATAGCCGGCCAGCGTGCCGACCTCCAGGAAGCTGCCGAAGTAGCCGCGGCGCTTGTCGGGGGCGTACTCGGCTATGAAGGTGGACGCGCCGCCGTACTCACCGCCGGTGGAGAAGCCCTGGACCAGGCGGAAGAAGATCAGGAGGGCCGGCGCCCAGAAGCCGATCGCGGCGTAGGAGGGGATGAGGCCGATGGCGAGGGTGCCGATCGCCATCATGATCATCGTGAGGGCGAGGACCTTCTTGCGGCCGATCTTGTCGCCCATCGGGCCGAACACCATGCCGCCGATGGGCCGGACCAGGAAGGAGACCGCGAAGGTGGCGAAGGAGGAGATCAGCTGGACCGTTTCGTTCCCGGACGGGAAGAAGACGTGGCCGAGGGTGACGGCCAGGTAGCTGTAGATGCCGAAGTCGAACCATTCCATGGCGTTGCCGAGCGAGGCCGCCTTGACCGCCCGCTTGACCGCCGCCTCGTCCGTGACCGTGATGTCGGTGCGGCGCAGCGGCGGGTTCTTGCGCCGGTCGGCGGCCCGGAACAGGGTGCGGTGGCGTCTGATGGCCTCGGTGTCGGCCGCGGCGTCGGCCGCGGTGTCGTCGTGGGCCGCCATGGAGTGGTTCCTTTCGTTCTTCGGACGTGCTCCCCCGGGGTCCCCGGGGCAACAGGCCCCCGGATTTCCCTCCCGCTCACCTGCTCGAACATCGCCGGTGCAAACAAAAGGCCCCCGGGGGGGGCCTTTGTCGCAGTGTGACCAGCGGGGGAGTCGTCGGTCAGACGCCCAGGTCCTTGATGATCTTGGCGACGTGGCCGGTCGCCTTGACGTTGTAGAAGGCGTGCTCGACCTTGCCCTCCTCGTCGACGACGACGGTCGAGCGGATGACACCGGTCACCGTCTTGCCGTAGAGCTTCTTCTCGCCGAAGGCGCCGTAGGCGGCCAGGGTCTCCTTGGAGGGGTCGCCGACCAGGGTGACCTTGAGGTTCTCCTGCTCGCGGAACTTCGCGAGCTTCTCCGGCTTGTCGGGTGACACGCCGATGACGTCGTAACCGGCGGCGGCGAGGACGTCGAGGTTGTCGGTGAAGTCGCAGGCCTGCTTGGTGCAGCCGGGAGTGAGGGCGGCGGGGTAGAAGTAGACGATGACCTTGCGGCCCTTGTGGTCGGCCAGCGAGACGTCCTTGCCGTCGGCGTCGGGCAGGGTGAAGGCGGGGGCGGTGTCGCCGGGCTGAAGTCGCTCGCTCATCTTCGGTCTCCTCGTGGTGGGCTGGGGCAGGAGGTAGGTGACGGAGTCGAGCGTAATGGGGGTCGTCATAGGGGTGCCGTGGGGTGCGGCGCGCGGGAAGCTGACAGACTGTGGTCACAGATCACGTCCACACAATCGATACGACCTGGAGGCAGCGCGGTGTCGGATGCCAGGACCCCTGCGCAGATCGAGGCGGACATCAAGCGCCGGCGCGACCAGCTGGCCGAGACCCTCGACGAGATCGGGGTGCGCGTCCACCCGAAGACGATCGTCGGGGACGCGAAGGCGAAGGTCGTCTCCAGCGTGGACAACTCGCTGGGCCGGGCGTACGTCGGGGCGAACCGATTCGTCTCGGAGCTGAGGGGCCAGTTCGTCGCGGAGGACGGTTCGCCCCGTATCGAGCGGATCGTCCCGGTGGCGCTGGTCGCCGTGGGTGTCGTCGGGCTGCTCGTGGTGGGCTCGCGGCGCCGCGACCGCTGAGCCGCGGCCGTGCGACAACTGCCCCGGAGGGCCTCATGGCGCGCCGGGGCAGGTAAGTTCATGGCGTGAGCGAGAAGACCCACCACGACGACAAGCTGCCCATCCGGATGTTGCACGACCGCGTGCTCGTGCGGCAGGACACCAGCGAGGGCGAGCGGCGCTCCGGCGGCGGCATCCTGATTCCCGCGACCGCGGCCGTGGGCCGCCGGCTCGGCTGGGCCGAGGTGGTCGCCGTCGGGCAGAACGTGCGCACGGTAGAGCCGGGCGACCGGGTGCTGTACGACCCCGAGGACCGCGCCGAGGTCGAGGTGCGGGGCGTGGCGTACGTCCTGATGCGCGAGCGCGATCTGCACGCGGTGGCCGCGGACCGGTTCGAGGGGTCCGAGGACTCGACGGGCCTGTACCTGTAGCCGCCCGGGTCTGTACGCGCGGGCGGCGCCGAAGGGGCTGGTGACCACGGTCACCAGCCCCTTCCGCATGCTTTTGCTACCGTGGAGGGACCCCGACGAGACGCGCCGTACCGGGTTTCCGCAAAGACGACGCATCCCCATCAGGCGACACGCGCTCGGCGCGTGTCCTACTCGTCGGAGGTGCCGTCATGGCCTGGGTTCTGTTGATCGTCGCCGGTCTGCTCGAAGTGGGCTGGTCGATCGGGATGAAGTACACCGACGGTTTCACCCGGCTGTGGCCCAGCGTCTTCACGGGCGCGGGCATCGTCGCGAGCATGCTGCTGCTGTCCTACGCCGCCAGGTCGCTGCCCATCGGTACCGCGTACGGCGTGTGGGTGGGCATCGGTGCCGCGGGTGCGGCGGTGCTCGGCATGGTGATCCTGGGGGAGCCGGTCACCGCCGCCCGTATCTTCTTCGTCTGTCTGCTGCTGGTGGCCGTGGTCGGTCTGAAGGCGACCTCGGGGCACTGACCGGTGCGGGGGGCGGGCGGTGCTAGCCGTCCGTCAGGCCGATCCCGCCGCCGTCCGAGGCGCCGCCGTCGTCGGTCGCTCCTCCCGCGTCGGTGCCGCCGTCCGTGGGGCCGCCGGGGGTGCCGCCGTCGGCTGTTCCGCCGTCGGTGGTGCCGCCGTCCGTGGTGGTGCCGCCGTCGGTCTGGTCACCCGTCTGGCCGCCGGTGGCCGGCCCGCCGGTGTCGGTGCCGCCGCCGGTGGTGGGGCCGCCGGTGTCGGTGCCGCCGTCCGTGGTGGTGCCGCCGTCGGTGGGGCCGCCGTCCGTCGTGCCGCCGTCGGTGGGGCCGCCGCCGTCGGTGGGCTTGCCGGTCTCCGGGGCGCGGGTGCCGCCGGTGGCGGTCGGGTCGGGCGGCACGGGGACGTCCGCGCCCTGCCCCAGCTCCAGGTCGAAGTCCTTGACCGGCTTGCCGTCCAGGGCGGCCTTGGTGAACTGCGCCCAGATGCGGGCCGGGTAGCCGCCGCCGTTGATGCGGGCCTCGCCGAGCGCGCCGTACAGCGGGGTGTGCGCGCCGGTGTCCGGGTTCTGGCCCATGACGGCGACCACGGTGGCGAGGTCGGGGGTGTAGCCGGCGAACCAGGCCGCCGTGTCGTTCTCGGCGGTGCCGGTCTTGCCCGCGGCGGGCCGTCCCGCGCCCTGGGCGGCGGTGCCGGTGCCGCCCTGGACGACGCTCCGCAGGATGGAGGTGGTCGTGTCGGCGGCCTCGCGGGTGACGGCCTGCTTGGTGTCCTGCTCCGGCAGCTCGACCTCCTCACCCGCCTTGGTGATCTTCTCGACGAGCGTGTACGTGCCGTGCTTGCCGTGATTGGCCAGGGTCGCGTACGCCTCGGTCATGTCCAGGACGCTCGCGGTGGAGGGGCCGAGCGCGATGGAGGGGGAGGCGGTGAGGTCGGGGGTGGTCTTCGGGACGCCGAGGGCGATCGCGGTGTCCTTGACCTTGTCGGAGCCGACGTCGACGGCCATCTGCGCGTAGACCGAGTTCACGGACTTGTCGGTGGCCTCGCGGACGGTGATGTCGCCGTAGTTGACCTGGTCCTCGTTCTCGGGGGCGTACGCGCCACCGCTCCAGCCCTGCACCGGGCGCTTGTTGGTGCCGTCGTACACGGTGTTCGGGGTGATGGGGCGGCCGTCCTGGGTGACCGAGCCGTTCTCCACGGCCGAGGTGAACACGAACGGCTTGAAGGTGGAGCCGACCTGGTAGTCGCGGCGCGTCGCGTTGTTGACGTACTGCTTGGTGTAGTCGATGCCGCCGTACATCGCGACGACCTTGCCGGTGGCCGGGTCGATGGAGGCGCCGCCCGCGCGGACGTTGCGGTCGACCTTGCGGGCGTCCTTGTCGATCTTCGACATCACCTGGTCGTCGACGGCCTTCTTGAAGGCGTCCTGGCGGTCCTTCTGGAGCGTCGTGGTGATGCGGTAGCCGCCCTTGGCGAGGGTCTCCTCGTCGATGATCTTGTTGCTGGTGAGGTAGTCCTCCACGGCCTTGACGACATAGCCGCGCTGCCCGGACAGGCCCGCCGCGCCCTTGGCCTCGTCGGGCATCGGGAACTTCGCCTTCTCTCGGTCCGCCTTGTCGAGCCAGCCCTCCTTGACCATGCCGTCCAGGACGTAGTTCCAGCGGCCCGCCGCGCGCTGCTTGTTCTCGGGGTGCGTGGCGACGTCGTAGGCGTTGGGGGAGTTGAGCAGGGTCGCGAGGTAGGCGCCCTCGGCGGTGGACAGCTCCCGGACGTTCTTGCCGTAGTACGCCTGGGCGGCGGCCTGCACGCCGTACGCGTTGCGGCCGAAGTAGCTGGTGTTGAGGTAGCCGGAGAGGATGTCGTCCTTGCTCACCTCGCGGTCCAGCTTGATGGAGATGAAGAACTCCTTCACCTTGCGGCTGACCGTCTGCTCCTGGCCCAGGTAGTAGTTCTTCACGTACTGCTGGGTGATCGTGGAGCCGGACTGCTTGCCCTTGCCGGTGACGGTGTTCCAGGCCGCGCGGATCATCGCCTTCGGGTCGACCGCGGACTCGCTGTGGAAGTCGCGGTCCTCGGCGGCGAGGACGGCGCGCTGGACGTGCAGGGGGACTTCCTTGAGCGGGACGTTCTCGCGGTTGACCTTGCCGTCGCGGGCGATCTCGGTCCCGTCGGCGTACAGGTAGACGTTGCTCTGCTTGGTCGCCGCGGCGTTGGCCGGGGGGATGTCCACCAGGAAGTAGCCGGTCAGGAAGGCGCCCACGCAGAGCAGGGCCAGCAGCAGGAAGCCGCCGAGCACCATGCGCCAGGTCGGGAAGATCCGCCGCCAGCCCTTGCGCTTGGGGCGCTTCGGCTTCTTGGCCTTGCCGGTCCCGGTGGCCTCGCCACCGTCCCCGGCGGGGCCCTGCTGCTGCGGCTCGTCGCTCATGTCTTGCGGAACTCCCGGTTAGCGTCGTACGTCCAGTGCGCCTCGTCACCCCCATTGCACACTGTCGCCACAGGAGTGGACACCAGGCACACGCCCCCGAGGCGAAAATGCGTGGCGCCTGCGATCCCGGTCACAGTACGATCCTGCGCTTTGGCCCGCTTCGGGACGAGGCCCACTGTGAAAGGGATGCACGTGCGCGCAGGACGGTTCCGTCTGTACGCCGCCGTCGCCGCGGGAGGGTTCCGCAGATACGCCACCTACCGGGCCGCGACCGCGGCGGGTGTGTTCACCAACACCATTTTCGGGCTCATCCTCGCCTACACCTACATCGCGCTCTGGGACGAGCGGCCCGGCCTCGGCGGATACGACCAGGCGCAGGCCGTCACCTTCGTCTGGCTCGGCCAGGCCCTGCTCACCGTCATGGCGCTGATGGGCGGCGGCTTCGAGAACGAGCTGATGGAGCGTATCCGCACCGGGGACATCGCCGTCGACCTCTACCGGCCCGCCGACCTCCAGGCCTGGTGGCTGGCGAGCGACCTGGGCCGGGCCCTGTTCCAGTTCCTCGGGCGCGGTGTCCTGCCGATGGCCGCCGGCGGCCTCGTCTTCGACCTGGCGCTGCCCCCCGACCCGCTGCGCTGGCTCGCGTTCCTCGCGGCCGTCGGGCTCGGCATGCTGGTCAGCTTCGGGCTGCGGTTCCTGGCGGCGCTCTCCGCGTTCTGGACCATGGACGGCGCGGGCGTCAGCCAGATCGCGCTGCTCGCGGGCACCTTCTTCTCCGGGATGCTGCTGCCGCTGAACGTCTTCCCCGGGGCGCTCGGCGAGATCGCCCGCGCGCTGCCGTGGTCGGCGCTGCTCCAGGTGCCCGCCGATGTGTTCCTCGGCGAGCGCACCGGCCTTGACCTCGTCCGTGCGTACGCCTTCCAGCTCGGCTGGGCCGCGGTGCTGCTGAGCGCGGGGCGGCTGCTCCAGGCCGCGGCGACCCGGAGGGTGGTGGTTCAGGGTGGCTGATCCGTCCTGGCCGACTGATCCGTCCCGTCCGGCTGACCCGTCTCGGTCGACCGGCTCGTCTCGGCCGAGTGACCTGTCCCGGTCGACCGGCTCGTCTCGGTCGACTGACCCGTCTCGGCCGACTGACACGTCCCGGCCAGCTGACCCGTCTCGGTCGACCGGCTCGTCTCGGTCGACTGACCTGTCTCGGCCTGCTGACCTGTCCCGGTTGACCGGCTCGTCTCGGTCGACTGACCTGTCTCGGCCTGCTGACCTGTCCCGGTTGACCGGCTCGTCTCGGTCGACTGACCTGTCTCGGCCTGCTGACCTGTCCCGGTTGACCGACCCGTCTCGGCCCACTGACCCGTCTCGGCCGACTGACACGGCCCGGCCAGCTGACCCGTCTCGGTCGACCGGCTCGTCTCGGCCTGCTGACCTGCCCCGGTCGACCGGCTCGTCTCGGTCGACTGACCTGTCTCGGCCTGCTGACCTGTCCCGGTCGACCGACCCGTCTCGGCCGACTGACGCGTCCCGGCCTGCTGACCTGTCCCGGTCGACCGACCCGCCCCGGCCGACCGACCCGTCCCGTCCGACCGACCCGTCCCGGCCGACCCGCCCATCCCGTCCGTCTGATCCGTCCCGCTCGGCGGGGCTGCCCCGGCTGCGCCCCTGCCTGCGCCACCGGCAGGCGCAGGTGCGCGACGGGGTGCGTGCCTACCGGCTGATCTGCGCCATGTGGGTCCGCTCCCTCATGGCCTACCGCCTGTCCTTCGCGCTGACGGCGTTCGGCAACTTCGCGGTGTCCGCCTTCGACTTCGCGGCGATCCTGCTGATGTTCTCCCAGGTGGACCGGCTCGGGGGCTACTCGCTGGCGGAGATCGCCTTCCTGTACGGCGCCTCGTGCACCGCCTTCGGCCTCGCCGACCTCTCGCTGGGCTCCATGGGGCGGCTCGGCAAGCGCGTGCGCGACGGCACCCTCGACACGCTCCTCGTCCGGCCCGCCCCGGTCATCGCCC
Organism: Streptomyces huasconensis; assembly: GCF_021028635.1. Classification (NCBI taxonomy): domain Bacteria; kingdom Bacillati; phylum Actinomycetota; class Actinomycetes; order Kitasatosporales; family Streptomycetaceae; genus Streptomyces; species Streptomyces huasconensis. The sequence goes on along the minus strand of NZ_CP086119.1, from coordinate 2,929,168 downwards.
AGGTCGCCGCCGACCGCTTCGGGCTGCACCGGATCGGCCGGCTGACGCAGGGCGCGCTCGTCCTCACGTACGCCCTGGTGATCCTGGACATCGACTGGACCGTGGTGAAGGTCCTGACGGTGCCGGTGATGCTGCTCAGCGGGGCGGGCATCTTCGGGGCGCTGTTCGTGGCGGGCGCGGCCTTCCAGTTCGTGGCGCGGGACGCGGCCGAGGTGCAGAACGCCTTCACCTACGGCGGCACCACGCTGCTCCAGTACCCGCCGACCGTCTTCGCCAAGGAGCTGGTGCGCGGCGTCACCTTCGTCCTGCCGCTGGCCTTCGTGAACTGGCTGCCCGCCCTGTACATCCTCGGGCGGCCCTATCCGCTCGACCTGCCGGTGTGGACGGCGTTCACACCGCCGCTGGTGGCCGCGGGCTGCCTCGCCCTCGCCGGGCTCGCCTGGCGCACGGGTCTTCGTTCGTACCGCAGCACAGGGAGCTGACGCCTCATGGAAACCGACCTCATCGAGCTGGACGGCGTCGAGAAGGTCTTCGACGTCCGCAGGAAGACCGGCTTCCTGCGGCGCGAGCGGCACGAGGTGCGGGCGGTCGACGGCATCTCCTTCACCGTGCCGCGCGGCGAGATGGTCGGCTACATCGGGCCGAACGGCGCGGGCAAGTCGACGACGATCAAGATGCTGACGGGCATCCTGACCCCGAGCGGCGGACGGCTGCGCGTCGCCGGCATCGACCCCTCGCGCGAGCGCACCCGCCTCGCCCGGCGCATCGGCGTGGTCTTCGGCCAGCGCACCACGCTCTGGTGGGACCTGCCGCTCATCGACTCGTACCGCCTGATGCACCGCATGTACCGCATCCCGGACGCCCGCTACCGCGAGAACCTCGACCGGTGCGTGGAACTGCTCGAACTGGGCGCGCTGCTCGACGTGCCGGTGCGCCAGCTCTCCCTCGGCCAGCGGATGCGCGGCGACATCGCGGCGGCGCTCCTGCACGACCCCGAGGTCCTCTACCTGGACGAGCCGACGATCGGCCTGGACGTCATCAGCAAGGCGAAGGTGCGGGAGTTCCTGCGCGACCTGAACGCGCAGTCCGGCACCACGGTCCTGCTCACCACCCACGACCTCACCGACATCGAACAGCTCTGCAAGCGCGTGATGGTCATCGACCACGGGCGCCTGATGTACGACGGTCCGCTCGCCGGCCTCCACGAGGTGGGCGAGAGCGAGCGCACCCTCATCGTCGACCTGGAGCGTGAACTGCCGCCCATCGAGGTCGAGTCGGCGCGGGTGGTGAAGGTGGAGGGGCCACGCCAGTGGCTCGCCTTCCCGGCGGCGGAGTCAGCGGCTCCGCTTGTCGCGCGGATCGCGGACCGGTATCCGCTGGCCGATCTCTCGGTCAGGGAGCCGGACATCGAGGCGGTCATCGCCAAGATGTACGCGGGGAAGGTGACCTCGTAGGCTGCCCTCATGAGTGATGCTGCATCCTCCGGGGGAACCTCTCACGGGCCCGACGGGTCCGCGCTGCCCGATCTGCGGGCCTCCGACGCCGACCGGGAGCGGGTCGCCGAAGTGCTGCGGGACGCGATGGCCGAGGGCCGCCTCGACATGTCGGAGTTCGAGGAGCGTCTCGACGCCACGTACAAGGCCCGCACCTACGGCGAGCTGGAGCCGATCACCCGCGACCTGCCCGCGCACGGCGCGGCCAAGGTGTCCATGGTGAAGCAGCCGGTGAGCGACGATCCGGCCGCCACCGACTGGGCGGCGCGGATGGTGGACGGCGAACCGTCGTCGTCCGGCGGCTTCGCCTTCTGGAGCGGGTTCAGCCGCAAGGGCGGCTGGGTCGTCGGGCGGCAGTTCACCGCGTTCGCGATGTGGGGCGGCGGCGAGATCGACCTGCGCGAGGCGTACTTCAGCGAGCGCGACGTGGAGATCCGCTGCTTCACCGTCATGGGCGGCCTCCAGGTCATCGTGCCGCCCGAGATGAACGTGGTGGTGCGCGGCCTGGGGATCATGGGCGGCTTCGACGACAAGGCGACCGGTGTGGGCACCCCCGGCTCGCCCCGCGTGGTCGTCACCGGCTTCGCCCTGATGGGCGGCGTCGGCGTCGACCGCAAGCTGCGCAGGGCCGAGAAGCTGCGGCTCAAGGAGGAGCGGCGGCGCGAGAAGCTGGAGCGCCGCGAGGCGCGCCGTGCGGCGCACTGGGAACGGGCCGAACAGCACCGCCTCAAGCACGAGGAGCTGCACGAGCTGCACATGCGCAAGCGCGAGAAGCGGCGTGAGGGGCGAGGGCCCGGCGGGTCGGCCGGGTCGCCGGACGTGCCCCAGGACAGCCCCGGGGAATCGCAGTAGGGGCCGGCGGGGCGCCGGGCGGCGGCCGAAGGGCCGTCAGAGCTGTGCCGCCGCCGAGCCCTTGAGGTGCGAGAGGTTGAACGTCTCCGCCATCTTGCGGTAACCCGCGTCCGACGGGTGCAGGTGGTCGCCCGAGTCGTACTGCTCGCGCAGCGTGCGCGGGTCGTACGGGTCGCGCAGGGCGCGGTCGAAGTCGACGAACTCGTCGAAGACCCGGCCCGAGCGGATCTGCTCGTTCACCGACTGGCGCACCGCTTCGAGCGCGGGCTCGTAACCGCGGTGGCCGCCGAACGGCATCAGCGTCGCGCCGACGACGCGCAGGCCGCGCGTATGCGCCTGCCGGGTCAGCTCGCGCAGGCCCTCGACGATGCGGTCCGGGTCGTTCTGGTGCGGGTTGCGCAGGATGTCGTTGACGCCGAGGGCGATGACGACGGCCTTGACGCCCGTGCGGTCCAGCACGTCACGGTCGAAGCGGGAGAGGCCGGACGGGTTGACGGCGGGCCGGCCGTTGCCGTCGGACAGGACGCGGTTGCCGCTGATGCCCTGGTTGGCCACGCCGTAGCGGGGCGCGTCCGACTCGGTGCGCAGGCGGTCGGCGAGGACGTCGGTCCAGCGGCGGTTGGCGCCCATCGTGGAGGTGATGCCGTCGGTGATGGAGTCCCCGAAGACGACGACGGTGCCGTCGGTCTCGGTGCTCAGCACGTCCACCGCGGAGAGGTAGCGCCAGTAGGGGCTCTGCTCGGTGTAGGCGTCGCCCGCCGCGTCCTCGGTGCGGTCGCCCTCGGCGACGAAGCTGATCTGGCGGGCGTGCGGGTGGTAGGTCACCGGGCCCGAGGGCGTCGGCGAGTACGTCGTGACCAGCAGGTCGCTGTCGTGCGGCACCCGCAGCCGGGCGCCGTCGCTCATCACCTGGGCGCCCGGCGGGATCACCACCGAGGTGTTGCCGTTGAACGTGAGGCGGCGCAGCGTGCCGGGGGCCGCCGCGGGGTCGTTCGACGCGGAGGCCAGCGCGATGGAGGCGTGGGTGATGCTCAGCGGCGTCGTTCCGTAGAGGTTCGACAGGGTGATGCGGGCGCTGTCGCCGCCGACGCTGGTGTGCACGACGTTGCGGATCGAGCGGCCCGCGAAGCCCTTGCGGTCCGTGCCCGGTTCGTACCCCGCGGGGGAGGCGGACCAGGAGCCGACCCAGGTGCCGGAGGAGGCGGGTGCGGCGGAGTTGCGGGGGCCCTGCGGACCCGCGCTGATGGTGTCCTGCGAACCGTCGTCGGTGCCGGCGACGCCGACGTATATGGCGGCGGAAATCACCACTATGACCGCGATGACCGCGGCGAGAAGGGCATAACCGTGTCGCTTGGTCATGCGGGCTCTGTCTCCTCGGGCAGGGGGAGCCCCGAGGCTCCGGTGTGATCATCCCATGATGCGGCATGGTCCGTGAGGCGGCCGACAGTGCCCCCCTCCATCCAAAGAGACGCCGGGAACTTGTCGTTCGTTCCAGGAGTAGGGAGGAAGGGACGGAGAACACATGAGGCGGGACCATGCGGAGGGGACGAAATCCCGGACGAGACCGCGGACGAGGCGAACGGGCCAGGTGGAGTGAGTGCAGAGCGCAAATACGGAGAAGGGGCATGAACCGGACGAGGGGCGTACGTCGGGTGAAGGCGGGCTGTTCGGAGCACGCCCGGCGGCCCCGGCGGCCCCGGTGACCCCCGGCGGGTTCACGTACAGCCCCGCCGACGAGGAGAAGCGGCGCGGAGTGCGCCGGATGAAGATCACGGCGACGGGACTGCTCGTCCTCGTCGCGCTCGTCTACGTATTGGCGAAATGGGCACAGCACTCCGGAGCCGGCGCCTGGGCGGGGTACGTCGCGGCGGCCGCCGAGGCCGGCATGGTCGGCGCGCTCGCCGACTGGTTCGCGGTGACGGCGCTCTTCCGGCACCCGCTCGGCCTGCCCATCCCGCACACGGCGATCATCCCGAACAAGAAGGACCAGCTGGGCGCCTCCCTCGGCGACTTCGTGGGGGAGAACTTCCTCTCCGCCGACGTCGTACGGGGCCGCCTGCACGCCGTGGGCATCGGCGGACGCCTCGGCACCTGGCTGGCCCAGCCGGCGCACGCCGACCGGGTGACGGCCGAACTGGCCACGGCGCTCAGGGGGGCGCTGACGGTCCTGCGCGACTCCGACGTGCAGGCCGTCGTCGGCGAGGCCATCACGCGCCGCGCCGACGCCCAGGAGATCGCCCCCGGCATGGGGAAGATGCTGGAGAAGATCGTCGCCGACGGCGGCCACCGCAGGGTCGTCGACCTGGTCTGCGTACGCGCCCACGACTGGCTGGTGGAGCACGCCGACTCGGTGATGGACGCGGTGCAGGGCGGGGCACCCGGCTGGACCCCGCGGTTCGTCGACAAGAAGGTCGGCGACCGTGTCTACAAGGAACTGCTGCGCTTCGTCACCGAGATGCGGGACATGCCCGAGCATCCCGCGCGCGGGGCCGTCGACCGCTTCCTCGCCGACTTCGCCGCCGACCTCCAGTCCGACTCGGACACGCGGGAGCGCGTGGAGCGCCTGAAGCGGGAGGTGCTCGGCCGCGGCGAGGTGCAGGACCTCATCGCCTCCGCCTGGTCGGCCGTACGCTCGATGATCGTGGCCGCCGCCGAGGACGAGCGCAGCGAGCTGCGGATGCGGGTGCGGGCCTCGCTGCTGTCGCTCGGCGCCCGGATGGCGCAGGACGGCCGGCTCCAGCAGAAGGTGGACGGCTGGGTCGAGGGCGCGGCGGTGTACGTCGTCACGACCTACCGCGACGAGATCACCTCGCTGATCACGGACACCGTGGCGGGCTGGGACGCGGAGCACACCTCGAAGAAGATCGAGGCGCACATCGGGCGTGACCTGCAGTTCATCCGGATCAACGGCACGGTGGTCGGCGCGTTGGCGGGGCTCGCGATCTATGCGGTGTCGCGGTTGTTCGTGGGGTGAGCGGGGCGGGCCGCCGGTGATCGACCGGTGTTCGACTGGTGATCGGACCGGTGATCGACCGGCGGGCCCGGCGCGCGTGAGGAAGCGTTTTCCGGGCACTCTGGAGTAGCTCGCTCAGTGCCGAGGGAGCCGTCGCCCGCGCGGCGCGACCAGCAGCGGGGCCCGTAGCGGGGCCAGCGGGGCCCGTAGCGGGGCCCGCAGGACCCGAAGCGGGGCCAGCAGGACCCGCAGCGGGATCAGCAGGTCTCGCAGCGGGGCCAGCGGGGCCAGTGTGCCCGGCAGGCGCGCGGCAGTACGGCGACGTGGGAACAGCGGAAGGAGCCGCCCGCCATGACCGCGTCGTCCACGCCTGCCGCACCGCCGCCGCCTCCCGAACCGGAGCGCGGCCTCGGCCAGGGCTCCGGCCCGGGCTCCGAGGCCACCGTCACCACGGCCGTGCCGGCCCGCCTGGACCGCCTGCCCTGGTCCCGCTGGCACTGGATGATCGTCATCGGCCTCGGCACGGTCTGGATCCTGGACGGCCTGGAGGTCACCACCGTCGGCAACATCGCCGGCCGCCTCTCCGAGGAGGGCAGCGGCCTGGCGATCAGCTCCGCCCAGGTCACCGGCATCGCGGCGGCCCTGTATGTGGCGGGCGCCTGCGCCGGGGCGCTGTTCTTCGGCCGCCTCACCGACAAGTTCGGCCGCAAGAAGCTGTTCATGGTGACCCTCGCGGTGTACCTCGGCGCCACCGCCCTCACCGCGCTCTCCTTCGACGCCTGGTGGTTCTTCCTCTTCCGGTTCCTGACCGGCTTCGGCATCGGCGGCGAGTACGCGGCCATCAACTCGGCGATCGACGAACTGATCCCGTCCAAGTACCGCGGCCGCGTCGACCTCATCATCAACGGCAGCTACTGGCTCGGCGCGATCGGCGGCTCGCTGCTCTCCGTCGTCATGCTCAACACCGACATCTTCCCGAAGGACCTCGGCTGGCGGCTCACCTTCGCCATGGGCGTCGTCCTCGGCCTGGTGATCCTCCTCGTACGCCGCCACGTCCCGGAGAGCCCGCGCTGGCAGTTCATCCACGGCCGGAGCGAGGAGGCCGAGGCCCTGGTCTCGTCCGTCGAACGCGAGATCGAGCGGGAGAAGGGCGCACCGCTGCCGCCGCCCGACCGTGAGATCACCATCCACCAGCGCAAGAGCATCGGCTTCGGCCTCATCGCGAAGACCGTCTTCCGCGACTACCCCAAGCGCGCGACGCTCGGCCTCTCCCTCTTCGTCGGCCAGGCGTTCCTGTACAACGCGATCACGTTCGGCTTCGGCGCGATCCTGACCAAGTTCTACGACGTCCCCTCGGGCAGCACCGGCTACTACTTCGCCGTCATCGCCGCGGGCAACTTCCTGGGCCCGCTCTTCCTCGGCAAACTGTTCGACACGGTGGGCCGCCGGATCATGATCTCGTCGACGTACATCGTCTCCGGCGTCCTGCTCTTCGTCACGGCCTGGCTCTTCGACCGGGGTTCGCTGAGCGCGGCGACGCTCACGGCGTGCTGGTGCGTGGTCCTGTTCTTCGCCTCGGCGGGCGCGAGCAGCGCGTACCTGACCGTCTCCGAGATCTTCCCGATGGAGACCCGCGCCATGGCCATCGCCTTCTTCTACGCGATCGGCACGGCGGCCGGCGGCATCAGCGGCCCGCTGATCTTCGCCAAGCTGACCGAGTCGGGCGTCGTCGGCGACACGGTGCTCGCCTTCCAGATCGGCGCGGGCCTGATGTGCGCGGCGGGGCTGGTGGCGGCGGTGTTCGCGGTCAAGGCGGAGCGGCGGTCGCTGGAGGACATCGCGGAGCCGCTGTCGTCGGTGAAAGCGTGAGGGCAGCCGCGCGGTGGTGATGAGGGAGCGGTGGTGACGGGGGAGGCCGGGGTGACGAGGTCGACGGTCGCGGTCCTGATCAGAGACGGCGTACTCCCCATGGAACTGGGCCTGGTCCACCAACTGCTCGGCACGGCACGCGCCCCGTCGGGCGACCTCCTGTACGACGTCCGCACCTGCGCCCCGCGGCCCGGCAGGATTCGTACGGACGCGGATTTCCCGATCTACGCGGAGCACGGCCTGGAGGCGGTGGCGGCGGCGGACACGGTGATCGTCCCGGCGTCACACGTGTACGACGAGGAGCTGGAACCGGGCGGCCTGTCCCCCGAGTTGGTGTCGGCGCTGAGCCCGCGGGAGGGCCGCCGGGTGGCGTCGATCTGCACGGGCGCGTTCGTCCTGGCGGCGGCGGGCCTCCTGGACGGCCGCAGGGCGACGACGCACTGGCTGTCGTCGGACCGCTTCGCCCGGACGTTCCCCGCGGTGAAGGTGGACGCGGATGTCCTCTACGTCGACGAGGGCGAGGTGCTCACCTCGGCGGGCGAGGCGGCGGGCATCGACCTGTGCCTGCACCTGATCCGCTCCGAGCACGGCGCGGCGGTCGCGGCGGAGGTGGCCCGCCGCACCGTCGTACCGCCCCACCGGGAGGGCGGCCAGACCCAGTACATCCGACGCCCGCTGGCGGAACCGCGGCTGGCGTCGACGGCGGGCGCCCGCGCCTGGGCCCTGGCACATCTGACCGAACCCCTGACGCTGGCAGAGCTTGCGGGGGTCGAGTCGATGAGCGTACGCACGTTCAGCCGCCGCTTCCGCGAGGAGACGGGCCTGACGCCGATGCGGTGGCTGACGCAGCGCAGGCTGGACCGGGCACGCGAACTCCTGGAGACCACGGACCACACGGTCGACCGCATCGCCACGGAGACGGGCTTCGGCACGGCCGCGTCCCTGAGACAGCACTTCGCGGCCGGGGTGGGGGTGTCGCCGGGGGTGTACCGGGCGACGTTCAGGGGCTCACGTACGTAGCCGCCGCCCGGCTCGTTCAGCGGTGGCGGTCGGCCAGCAGATACGAGGCGACGCCGACGGCGCCGGCGACCCCGAGGACGGACGGCCAGGCGCCGACCTTCTTGGCGAGCGGATGCGATCCGGCGAACCCGGCGACGTACGCGGCGCTGAGCGCGGCGGCGGTCTTCGCCCCGGCGGCCTCGCGCCACTGCCGCGCGGCGACGCTCCCGGCGGCGGCGAGGACCACCCCACTGAGGGGCCGCTTCTTGGTGAACCGAGCGACGCCGTACCCGCCGACGAGCCCGCCCGCCGCCACGACCGCTCCCGGAATCCTCGCCATGATTGCCCCGCCTTTCACTGGTACGTCCCTGATGTCTTTCTCCCTTGCCCCGAGGCTAACGCGCGGCGTCGGGAAGCCGACGCGGGAGGTGTGGTGTTGGGCGGGAGGTGTTGGGGGGAGGTGTCAGAGCTTGGGCTCCACGGGACCGGGCTGCGCGGCCGCCCACGCGGTGAGAACGTCCACGGCGGCCGAGCGCGGCGCACCGCCCACGGCCACCTCGTCCACCAGCCGCCGCTCGGCGTTGGGCAACGCGACGTCGCGATAGAACTGGAGGTCCTCGTGCCCGTTGAGGGCGGCGTCACGGGTGGTGGCGCCATAGACGACCCGCGGAATCCCGGCCCAGTAACAGGCGACGAGACACATGGGGCACGGCTCGCTGCTCGCGTACAGCACGCCATCAGCGAAGGAGTACCGCCCGAGCCGCCGCCCGGCATCCCGCAGGGCCATGACCTCGGCGTGCGCGGTCGGATCATTCAACTCGACGACGGCGTTGGTGCCGTCCCCCACGACTTCCCCACCCACGACGAGAACGGCCCCGAAGGGTTTCTTGCCACCGTCTTCCAACGCACGCCGGGAGTTGGCGATGGCGTGGTCGAGGAACGTGCGGTCTTGGGGGGTTTGGGGGGCGTAGGGCAAGGGTCTTCCCCTCCTTGCGGCTCGTGGTCGGCCGCCGGTGTCGTCAATGCCGGACATCGACCTTATGCCCGCTGCGAGCGAGGACAAGGGAGAGGCGGGGACGCTAACCGAGCGTCGCCCGGTGCACGCCCGCGAGAAAGCCGTCCCACGCCTCCGACCGCACGGCGACGAGCGCGCCGCCGGGTCGCTTGGAGTCACGTATGAGCACGTCGTCATCGGCGAGGGCCACCTCGACGCACTCGGTTTCATTGCCACCGCTGTACGACGACTTGAACCAGACAGGGTCGTGGGCGGCAGTGCGGCATGTGCTCATGCCATCTCCTCGTGAACTCGCTCGATCAGGGCCGATGAGGCGGCCATATCCAGTGCCTGTGCGCGGAGATAATCGAACGCAAGCCGGTATCTGTCCAGTTCCTCTTCCTTCTCCATGAACACTGAGCCGACGTGCAGGTCGACGTATACGACGTCCAGAGACGGTTCACGGCCGCAGAAGATGACAAAGCTGCCGAGCGCGGCGGCATGAGCACCCCGGGAGAAGGGGAGTACCTGCAGGGTGATGTGCGGGGATTCGTTGGCCCGCAGCAGATGCTCCAGTTGCTCTCGCATCACGGCGGGCGACCCGACGACGCGTCGGACGACGGATTCGTCGAGGATGGCCCAGAGCCGCAACGGGTCCGGGCTTCTGAGGATCTCTTGACGTTTCATGCGGATGTCGACGAGTCGCTCGATGTCCTCGGGAGTCCGCTCCATCTCGTTCGCTTGCTGCACTGCGGCGGTGTAGCTGCGCGTCTGAAGCAGCCCTGGCACATAGACGCAGGAGAAATGTTCTTCGCGTGAGGCCTCGTCCTCCAAAGTCAGCAAGAGGTTCATGCTCTCCGGGATGGAGTCCGAAAAAGATCTCCACCACCCTTGCTGCTTGGCGTCCTTGGCCAGTGAGACAAGCGCCTTTCGCTCGGCCTCGGCGGCATCGTAGGCGCGGCAAAGCGCCTCCACGATCAGCCACTTGACGGGCCCTTCGCGCGTCTCGTACCGGCTGACCGTTGCCTTCGAGACACCGACGCGGAGACCGGCTTCTTCCAGCGTCAAGCCTTTGCGGGCCCGGAGCTTGCGCAAGGTTGCGCCGAGCTGGCGTCGGCGGGTAGTGGGCCTTGCGGACACGTCGGATGCCTCCCTGGTGCCGCGAGCTCTTTGCCCGCTGGCCGCAACGAGGCTACGCAGCAGGCGCGCCGAACCCTCGGGATTCACCCGATCGAGTCGCATGAGAAGTTACACAGCGAGAATTCTCAGTGCCATACTCGTGTTCCTGGGTCGCTACGCATAGTCACTCTCCATTTGCGGTGAGTGCGTGAATGGGTGGCCTCGGAGGGAGAGATGTCATGGCTGTCTACGACGAAGCTGTGCCGGGTGAGCGCTGCGTGCTTCCGTTCTGCGCCGAGCCGGAAGAGATCAGGTACCTGAGAAGGGCCGTCCGAGGTGCACTCGGCCGATGGGGCGCTGGTGTTGCCGCCGAAGAGGCCGAGCTGGCAGTGACCGAACTGGCGACGAACACCATCCAGCATGTAGGGCACGGGACGGCCGCGGTCCTTGTCATGGAGGTGAGAGTGGACCGGCTCCGACTGGAACTGCATGACGAGAGCAGCCTCACGCCCATCGTCGGTTCCGGCGGGTGTGATGCAGAGTGCGGACGCGGGCTGCATCTCCTCGCCGCTATGAGCCTGGATTGGGGCACCCGGCTGACGGCTGCCGGCAAAGTCGTGTGGTGTGAACTTCCGCTGGCACCCGTGCGACGGTGTCCGCGATCCCACCGTGCGGCGACGGTGATGGAGGCGTATCAGCGCCTGGCCGGGGCGAGCCCGCAAGGTCCGTCGGCTCGCGCAGCGCTAGCGGCGTCGGCCACAGGCGTGATCGCTGACCTGCTGTACTGGCTTGCGCTGCAGGGACTCGATCCGGTCGAGACGCTCGACCAGGCGCAGGCGCGCTACGAAGCCGGGGCTGATGCGGCATGAGCACCATCCGGAGAAGAGGCACGCATCAGCGCCCGCAGCGCGGCCGGTGTGCGCCAGGATTCACCGGGCCGGGTCTTGTGGCACATGCGGTGGCAGTTGGCGCACAGGCAGGCAAGGTCGTCGAGCTTGGTAGGCCGCACCCCCGAAGCGTGAAGGGGAGTGACGTGGTGCACCTCGATGTAACCCTCTCCAAGCGGTCCGTAGGCGCGAGCGAAATCAAAGGCGCAGACCTCACAGCGCAGCGGTCGGCCGCCTTGCCGAGCTTGCTTGATCTTCAGTCGGCGAAGCTTCGGGTCCCGCTCGCGCGCGAGCGCCCGACGGACCAGCAGTCGGCCTTCGACGGCGGTGAAGCCGACCTCGTCGACTTCGTCCGGCTGGGGTGGAATGAGCTGCAGTTGCCCCGAGCCGATGCCTTCCTCGATCGCGTCGGCGGCTGCGAGCATCTCTTGCTCGCGATCCATGAAGGCTCTGATCATCAGCCGCGTGGGCTCACCGCACCGGGTCCCCTTGCCGCTATAGCCGGGGTGGTTAGAGGCGAAGTCAGTGGTCTTTCTGCTGACACTGTCCGGAGACCTGAAGCCAGGGAGGGCCTGGGCCTCTGCGGGATGCAGGGGCAGCGAACGGAGCAGCTCCGACAGTTCCTGAACCTCAGGGTCTCCCGTCCGCAGCTCGTGCCAGCCGTTCTTCACCACGAGCGCACCGGCAAGCACGAGCTCATCTTCAGTCCACGCAGGAGTCCGCATGCCCAATATCGTATAAGTGTTCGCAGTGACGGAGGGTGCGTTCAACGAACTGTGTCGCGTGCTGCACACTTAGGTAGGTCTCGTTGTCAGTGGGTTCTGTCACCCTCTGTGATGGTGGTGCGCGCAGAGTGCCCGCCGCTGCGCATCGGTAAGGAGGGGGTCATGCCCCGCGTGAATGAGCTCAAGTACACCTCGGTAGAGGTCTGCGCCGGGGCCGGAGGGCAGGCCGTCGGTCTGCATAATGCGGGCTTCAAGCATGCTGCCTTGATCGAGATCGACAGAGACGCCTGTGAGACTCTCAGGGTCAACACCAGTGCACATCCGGAGTGGGCGGGTTGCACGGTCATCGAAGCGGATCTCAGAGAGTTTGACTCGGCTAGCCTGGGTCTGGCCCCAGGGGAGCTTGACCTTCTAGCGGGTGGCGTGCCCTGCCCTCCCTTCTCTGCGGCAGGCAAGCAACTCGGCCGCGATGACGAGCGCGACCTCTTCCCGCGGATGCTTGAGCTCGTCGATGAGCTGGACCCCAGGGCCGTAATGATCGAGAACGTACGCGGCCTGCTGGATCCCAAGTTCGCCGAGTACCGGCAAGAGATCATCAAGCAGCTGGAGTCAATGGGCTACGAGGAGTGCTACTGGGAGGTGCTCGAAGCAAAGAGGTATGGGGTCCCTCAACTGCGCCCTCGTGCCATTCTCGTGGCGATGAAGCCCGAGTATGCCCGGTGGTTCCAGCATGCAAAGCCGGAAGGGCACGAAGAGGTCACTGTCGGCGAGGCGCTGCACGATTCGATGCGGGCCCGCTACGACGCGGTTGCTGACGACCCTAGGGCAGAGAACGCGTTCAAGAAGTGGTACGAGAAGGCCCTCGAAGGCGTGGCGCCAACGGTGGTCGGCGGATCGAAGAAGCACGGAGGTGCAGACCTCGGCCCGACACGGGCTAAGCGGGCCTGGGCAGACCTCGGCGTGTGCGGACTGGGCGTCGCCAATGAACCGCACGAGATGAAGGATGCGGAACGAGACCTTTTCGCCGCCGCAGGGCCCAAGCTCACCGTGACTCAAGCCGCTCTGATCCAAGGCTTCCCCGCAATCTGGCGGTTTTCGGGGCGTAAGACTGCGGCGTACCGACAGGTGGGCAATGCATTCCCGCCCCCAGTCGCGCAGGCCGTCGGTGAGCAGATCTACGCAGCGTTTGAGGCTGCGCGGAAGGCGAAAGAGAGTTAATTATGATCCTCGCGTCTGGCTGCCCGTAGATGTATCGCTGTCGCCGCGATCTTGACGGCGCAGTCTTCGGGAGGCTCATGCTCCCAGAACCGGAGTACGGTCCATCCTGCCTCCCTGAGCTGCGCCTCTGTGTCGCGATCGCGAGCCATGTTGCGGGCAACCTTGTCCGACCAGTAGCCCGAATTGGTTTTCGGTGAGACGTAGTGTTCCGGGCATCCGTGCCAATAGCAGCCATCTACAAACACCGCCAGCTTCGCCGGGCGGAAGACAATGTCTGCCGTCCGGCGAAGCCCGGGCAGCGGCTTTGCTGCTACCCGGTAGCGGAGCCCCTGCGCATGGAGGAGGCTGCGGATCAACCGTTCAGGCTTGGTGTCACGGCTGCGGATGGCCTGCATGTTGCGGCGTCTGGCGGCTGAAGACGCCCAGGATCCAGGGGGCGGCGTCCATGTCGGTTGACTCGGCGTCGTGTCTTCTTCCTTCATCGCGCTGGCCCCATCAGTAGGCCGGAGGTGCTGCAGGGGCAGGGTCGCCCTCACGCCAGATCATGTAATCGCGTCCGCGGATCCGGGTGGTCTTTCTCGCAGATCCCGTGTTGTCGGCTGGAGTGACCCGGACGGACACCCAGGAACCCTTCCCGGGAACGGGGAGGTCAAGATCACGCGCAATGTGTGGATGCTGGTTCTGATGGCCGAGGATCAAAATGCCCTCGGGACGCAAATGCTTCCGCGCATCCCGTACCCGCTTTGGGCCGTCGTCCTGACTGGCCACTGTCAGAACCGTGTTCCGGTTCACTGGACGTTCCTGGACGCGGCGAAACAGCTCGTTAGTGCGCAGCTGACCACCATTGCCGCTACCGCGATACCCCGCTGAGGCGTGAAAGATGGCCTGCCGTTCCGAATCGGGGAGGGCGAGCAAAGTATTTTCTGGGATTCTGCCGGAGGGGATAATCCATTCAATTGCTGCTCTGCCTGCGGCTGAAGGGGTTCGCTTCCCGTCTCTATTTCTTCCAAGATTCAGGTATTCGTCGCGTATGCGAAGCAAGCCCACTTGAAAACTGGACCTGTGATCATTTGCCTTGACTAGGAGGCATATGTGCCCGTTCGCCTCATGCGGAATGGTCCAGTTCCCGCCGATGGTGAACTTGGAGTCGAGCTCATGACCCGCGACCAGATAATCCATCCGTGCACCGTGACCCAAATTGAACTCTGTGCGAGTCACGATTTCGACTTTTGTTCCGAGGTATGTCTTCTCGGTTTTTTCGAGTTCATCTATATTGTATCGGCCAGTGCGTTGCCCGTCGAGAACTTCGTCAATGGACTGGCGGATGACGTAGCCGAACCGATCCTCAAGGTTGGGTTGTTTCCTGAACCACTCAAGCACATCCCGGATGGCGATGTCAGGCTCGTCGCGGGAGGCTGATGCCGCGATCTCAGTGGCCGCCGCGGCGTCAGGAGCAAAGAGGTAATCTTCCACGATTCACTTTCGAGTTGTGGGCTGTGTAGTGAACTACCCCGCGCCGTGGCAGGCCCTGTAGGCCGTATCCGACCCACACCAACACCCCTCCGCCCCCTCCGGCGGCCAAGGCACCGCCCGCCCCCGGGCAGCCAGTGTCGTCGCGTACTGGGGGAGCAGGGTCGGGTTGGCGGGGGAGGTGGATTCTGAGGCTGCGAAGGCCTCGTAGGACGGGACCGTGCCGGTGACGATGCCGAGGTTCGGGGTGCCGGAGGCGGAGAGTTCGCGCAAGGAGGACTCTATGGTCGCCAAGTGCTCCTCGTGGGAGGGGTATTCGGCGGTGAGGGGCGGGTACGCCGTCAGGAGTTCCGTCAGTTCCGGTTCCGGCCAGTGCAGGATCGCCACCGGGAAGGGGCGGGACAACGCCTGGCGGTAGGAGCCCAGTTCCGCCTGGAGGCGGGTGATCTCCGCGCGGAGTTCCGCCGGGTTCTCCGAGCCGAGGGACCAGGTCCGCTTCGGGTCGTGCAGTTCGTCCAACGGGACGGGGGACGTGGAGACGCGGTCCGCCAGGGCGTCCCACGCGTCGTGGTCGGCGCCCAGCATGCGGCGTACGCGGTGGCGGCCGAAGAGGATCGGGTGCGTCGCGTGCGGGGGGTTCTGGGTCCCCGCAGGGACGAGCAGGGTCGCCGCCTCCGTGAACGTGGCGTGGGCCTGTTCCAGTTCGTCGTGGGATTCGAGGGACTCCGCGACGATCACCCAGGGCGCCGGGTCCCGGGGTGCCGCCGTGCGTACGCCCTCGATGATCGCCCTCGCCTCCGCCTCGTGGCCGTACTCCCAGAGGTTCGAGGCCTTCAGGGCGCGGATCAGGAGGGGGGCGGCCGGGGGCCGCTCGGCGTCCGCGGACAGCAGGCGGTCGTAGAGGGCCGTCGCGCGGTCGCGGGCGCCGGCCAGTTCGAGGTGGGCGGCGGCCTGGAGGAGCAGGTGTTCGGCGTCCTCCGGGTACAGGCCGGCCGTGCGTTCCAGGCGCGCGGCTTCGGCGATGTGGTCGGCGTCGACGTGATCGGCAGCGGCGGCAGGCTTCTCGGGGCGCATACGGGACACCGTACTGCCGAGCGGGTCCCGTGCAGGAGGGCCCGTCCGGCGTCTGGGATCGGTTGGCCGGGGACGGCCATGGATTGTTGGGGAGGCAGCGCCTATCCTCCGGGCGGCCGTCCGCCGCGGGGATGTGAGGGAGGCGTCGTGCGGGAGCGGGTTCCGGTTCCGGTGGTGCAGCAGGGGCGGCGCGGCCGGCGGGCCCTCGGGGTGCGCGTGCTGTGGGGCATGGCCGAGGTCGCCGTCACGCTGGGGCTCGTACTCCTGCTGTTCGTCGTCCATCAGCTGTGGTGGACCAACCGGCAGGCCCGCGCCGCCGCCGAGCGCACGGTCCTGGCCCTTGAGGAGGAGTGGGGGGAGTCGTCGTCGTCCTCTTCCTCGTCCCCTTCCGCTTCGCCGCGGGTTTCGGTTCCTGAGCGGTCCTCGTCGTCCTCGCCGCCCTCGGAAGCCTCTTCCTCCCCGGGCGGCGGGTCCTCCGGCGAGGCCTCCGTACGTACCGGCGATCCCGCTCCCCGCTGGGACCAGGCCTACGCCATCCTCCGCATCCCCGAGATCGGCGTCCGCGTCCCCGTCGCCGAAGGCGTCAGCAAGGGCGGTGTCCTCGATCAGGGGTACGCCGGGCACTACCCCCGCACCGCCCGGCCCGGCCAGGCCGGGAACTTCGCCCTCGCCGGGCATCGCAACACGCACGGCGAACCCTTCCGGTACATCAACCGGCTGCGGAGAGGGGACGAGCTGCGGGTCGAGACCCGCGGTGCCGTATACACGTACGTCGTCGACAAGCGGCTGGCGCGGACCTCCGCCCGCGACGGGGGCGTCATCCGGGACGTGCCGCGCAGTGAGGTGCGGGAGGGGTACGGGTACCGCGCGCCGGGGTACTACATCACGCTCACCACCTGCACCCCCGAGTACACCTCCAAGTACCGCCTCGTCGTGTGGGGGACCCTGCGGTCCATGCGGCCCCGGTAGGACCCCGGTAGCGGTTTCAGCCCCGCCGCTCCCGCAGCAGCAGGACCCCCGCCGCCGCCAGCACCCCGAGCCCCGCCGACACCACCATCGCCACGTCCGCTCCATGCGCGAGGTCCCCCGAGGCCGTGGAGACCGCGATCATCAGGGCGACGCCCGCCGCCGAACCGATGTACCGCGCCGTATTGCCGGCCCCCGACCCCATCGCCGCGCGGTCGGCGGGCACGGATTCGACGGCCAGCAGGGGGAGCGCCGCGTTGAGGAGGCCGCTGCCCGCGCCGGAGATCACGAGGCCTGGCAGGAGGCGGAGCCAGGAGCCGGACGCGGCCGCGCCCAGCATCGTCAGGACGGCCACGGCGTGCAGCGCGAAGCCGAGGGCGAGCTGATGGCGCGCGGAGATCCGGCCGCCGAGTCGCCTCGCCTGGAGCGCCACGGCGAACGAGGCCCCGGACCACAGGAAGATCAGCCACGCTGCGCCCATCGCGGACATGCCGATCGTGTGCTGGAGCAGCGCCGGCAGGTAGCTGAACAGCGCGATCACGGAGAAGCCGGTGAACAGCGCGCCGACGGACGACGCGAGGAAGAGCGGGCGGCGCAGCAGACCGAGGTCGAGGACCGGCGCCGTCGCGCGGCGCTCCACGGCGGCGAACGCGGCGGTGAGCAGCACGGCGGCCAGCAGCAGCGCCCCCACCGGGGCGCGCAGCCAGCCGTCGCGGCCCACGGTGAGCGCGGCCACCAGCGCGGTCGCCGCGAGGCCGAGCAGGAGCGCACCGGCCAGGTCGGTCCGGCCGCCACGCGGGGTACGGGACTCCGTCAGGGCGCGCGGCGCGAACGCGGCCACCAGCAGTGAGAGGGCGCCCATCACGACGTACGCCCAACGCCAGTGGGCCGCGGCGATGGCGCCCGCGAGGAGCGGGCCCACGGCGATGCCGCCGCTGACGCACGCCCCCCAGATGCCGGTCGCCCTGACGCGGCCGTGCCCCGCGGGGAACGCGTGGACGAGCAGGCCCAGGCTGGTCGCGAGGATGGCCGCGCTCGCCGCGCCCTGGGCGATGCGGGCCAGGGTGAACAGCAGCGTGGTCTGCGCGAGCGCGCCCAGCGTCGTGGTGACGCCGAGCCCGGCCGTGCCCCACAGGAACACCCGCCGCCTGCCGTGGTCGTCGGCGACGCTGCCGGCGGCCAGGAGGAACGCGGCGAGCCCGAGCGGGGTGCCGTTGAGCAGCCAGGCCTGGTCGGTGAGCGAGGTGCCGAGGGAGGCCGCCGTGTCCGGGAGGATCACCGCGGGCGCGGTGTAGGTCATCAGGGCCACGGAGGTGGCGGCGCTCGTGACGGCGAGGGTCGCGCCGGGGCGGGGCGTTCTCGCGGCCGCGTGGTGGGCCGTGCGAGGGGCCGCGCCCGGGGCCGGAGTGGGCCGGCTCAAGGTCGGCTGGGACGGGGCGGTGGGATCGTCCGGTACGGCGGAGCGGGGCATGGCTGGGCGCCTCCATGGTCCGACAGTCAGGTTCAGTGAATGAACTCGTAGGGTGCGGATCACCGTAGCAGGGCAAGTTCATTCATTGAACCTGCTGTCCTCGATTCGATTAGGGTGGACGCATGGCTCTCGGCAAGGACTACGTCTCCCAGCAGTGCTCGATGGCCCGCGCGCTGGAGGTCATCGGGGAGCGCTGGACCCTGCTCGTCGTCCGCGACGCGCTCTATGGAGTGCGGCGCTACAACGACTTCCTCGTGCACCTCGGCATCCCGCGCGCCGTGCTGGCGGGGCGGCTGCAGACGCTCGTCGCGGCCGGGGTCCTGGAGAAGCGGCCCTGCGCGGACACTCCCTCGCGCCATGAGTACGTCGTGACGGAGCGCGGCCGGCAGCTGTGGTGGACCCTGTGCGCGCTCGGTGCCTGGGGCCGTGACAACTTCACCGAGGGCAAGCCCCTGCGGATCTTCCGCCATGGCGCGTGCGGCACGGAACTGGGCGTCGTCGGCGACTGCCCGGCCTGCGGCATCCTCGTACCGGTCGAGGACGTGGAGATGCTGCCGGGCCCCGGACTCGATCGGGAACCCGCGGACCCGGTCAGCCGGGCCCTGGCCAGACCTCGACGCCTCCTTCAGCCGATCGAGACCGATCCTGTATAACGGGACTGTCTGTCACATGGACCGCCTGTCACAACTGGACTGTCTGTCATAACGGGACTGTCTGTTGTGGCAGAGCTGTCTGTCCGTGGGGCAATGGGTACGAGCAGCAGGCTGCGGAGAGGGGGGACCACTGGTGCGAGAGCTCATGCGCAGTTGGCAGGTCGCCGCCCGTCCGGCCCTGCTCCTCCTGTTCCTGCTCGTCGAGGTCGTCCTCGTCGACACCGGCAGCCTGACCGCCGCCGTCGCGCTCGCCGCGACCGCCGCCGCGGGCTCCGCCCTCGCCGTCTGCTCCGTGATCGCCGCGCGCTGCGCGCCCGCCGTGCCCCGCACCCGCGTGCGTACGGCCATCCGCGACCGGGAACGGCGCACCGCCTTCCTGCCCCAGCGCGACCCCGACGCCCGGGGCCGCAGGCGCCCCCGAGCGCCCGGCCGTCCCCTCCTGACGGCCGCCGCGTAGGGGATCGCACCGCACCACCGCCCCTCGCGGGTCGTCATGCCGACGCCACGGCTGTCCGCCGTCGCCTCCACTCCCGGCACGACGAGACCCTCGGAGGGCTCCGCCATGTTCGACTTCCTGTCCGATTCGTTCTCCGCCTTCATGTCCGCGTTCGCCGGACTGGTCGAGAACCTCGCCGACCTGCTCGACCCCCTCTTCCACGGCTCGGCCACCGCCGCCGCGATCGTGCTCTTCACCGCCTGCGTACGCCTCCTCGTCCACCCCCTCTCGCGCGCCTCCGCCCGCGGCCAGAAAGCGCGCGCCAAGCTGTCGCCGCAGATCGCGGAGTTGCGCAAGAAGCACGCCAAGAACCCCGAGAAGCTGCAGAAGGCGGTCCTCGAACTGCACCGCAAGGAGCAGGTCTCACCGCTCTCCGGGTGCCTGCCGAGCCTCTTCCAGCTCCCCGCGTTCTTCCTGCTCTACCACCTCTTCTCCGGCTCCGGCATCGGTGGCGGGACGAACGGACTGCTCGGCCACACGCTCCTCGCCGCGCCCCTGGGCGGCCGGTGGACCGACGCGCTGGCCGACGGCGGGGTCTTCGGGGCGCCGGGTCTGGTCTACCTGGCGCTGTTCGCCGTCGTCGCGGCGGTCGCCACCTTCACCTACGTACGCACCAAGCGGCAGATGGTGGCCGCCCCGCAGCCGTCGGCCGGTGACCCGCAGGTGCCGGGCATGGCCGCCATGACGAAGGTGATGCCGCTGATGTCGTTCATGACTCTGTTCACGGTGGCCGTGGTGCCGCTCGCCGCCGCGCTGTACGTGGTGACCACCACGACCTGGAGCGCGGTCGAGCGGGCGGTGCTGTACCGGGACATGCCGGGCGGCGCCCCGCTGGCGGCCGCGGCCGGGTGACGGGGAACGCCCTATTACCGCCTATTCGCTGGCTCCTCGCTGCCTCCTTGCTACCGCCCGGTAAGGGTCCAGTACGTGAACGGGGTCTTGCGGAGCGGACGCCGACCTTGGACGATCGACCAACCCCTGACCTCCGATGGCCGCATCCATCGGCCGGGCTACCGAAGGAATGGAGTTCGACCATGAAGCTGCTGCGAGTCGGTACGGCCGGGGCGGAGCGCCCCGCGCTGCTCGACGCCGATGGCACCCTGCGGGACCTGTCGGGGCTCGTCACGGACATCGACGGGACGCTGCTCTCCGACGCGGGCACCCTCGACCGGATACGGGCCGCCGCGGGCGCCGGGGTGCTGCCGCCGCTGGCGGCGGAGGGGCTGCGCGTCGGGCCGCCGGTCGGGCGCATCGGCAAGGTCGTGTGCATCGGGCTGAACTACCACGACCACGCCCGCGAGACGGGTGCCGAGCCGCCCGCCGAGCCCGTCGTCTTCTTCAAGGCGGCGGACACGGTGATCGGCCCGGAGGACACCGTGCTGGTGCCGCGCGGCTCGGTGAAGACCGACTGGGAGGTCGAGCTGGCCGTGGTCATCGGACGTACGGCGCGCTATCTGGAATCGCACGAGCAGGCGCTCGCGCACGTCGCGGGGTACGCGGTGGCGCACGACGTGTCCGAGCGGGAGTTCCAGATCGAGCGGGGCGGCACCTGGGACAAGGGCAAGAACTGCGAGACGTTCAACCCGCTGGGCCCCTGGCTGGTCACCGCCGACGAAGTCCCCGACCCGCAGGCGCTCTCCCTGAAACTCTGGGTCAACGGCGAGCTGAAGCAGGACGGCACGACCGCCGAGCAGATCTTCCCCGTGGCAGAAGTCGTGCGCTACGTAAGCCAGTTCATGACGCTCTACCCCGGAGACGTCATCAACACGGGTACGCCGGCGGGCGTCGCCATGGGGCAGCCCGAGCCGAAGCCGTATCTGCGGGCCGGGGACGTGGTGGAGCTGGAGATCGAGGGGCTGGGGCGGCAGCGGCAGGAGCTGAAGGACGCGTAGGCGGCGCCCGGGTGCAAGTCGGCCCCACGGGCAAGCCGCCCCGCCCACTCCCCCCACCAGCCCTGATGGCCGCCGCAGGGGCGGAACAAGCCCCTCCGTGATCCCTTGTGGCCAGTTCGGGGCTTACGCCACCACCCCCTGTGGCCACTACATTCACCCCCGACCGCACACACAGGACCGGACACACACAGGACCAGGCGACCAGGGGGAAACCGGCAATGCTGCGCTCCATAGGGCCCGTAAGCCGCTTCGGCAGATCATTCACGGCGGTGACCGCCACGGCGGCCACCCTGGCGGTCACCGCCATGAGCCTCGCCGCCTCACCGGCCGCCGCGGCACCCACCGCCCCACCGGCTGCCGCCACGACGACGGCCAAGCCCGGCGACACCTGTACGGCGGCCGACCTCGGCACCCGCAAGCCGTACATCAAGTCCACCGAAGTCTCCCCGACGATCACCCACTTCAAGGGCTGGTTCGTCACCGAGGGCACCACCGGCAACCAGGTCGTCACCACCAGCACCCAGACGGTCATCTCGGTCTCCGTCGGCGTCACCGGCGGTTTCGAGGGCAGCTTCCCCGTCCAGACCCTCACCGCCGCCGGCGCGACCCTGGGCCTGAGCGTGAAGGTCGACGCCTCCTCCACGAGCACCGAGTCGAACGCGGTCACGTGGAACTTCAACCAGCCCGGCTACTACGGCGTCTACAAGGGCACCAAGAAGGTCACCGGTACGTACGCGAGCCTGAACTGCAACCGCGTCCAACAGAGCGGCGGCGGCTGGGCGTTGCAGTGGATCGAGGGCCCCGGCGGCGGCAACTTCACCACCTTCACCACCGTGGAGGAAGGCGCGGTGCGCTGCCAGGACAGCGTGCCCGCGAACAGCATCATGGCCAAGGCGCAGGGCCTCCTCGACTGCGGCTCGCCCGCCGCCAAGGCCGAGCGCCCGGCGGGTGCGGTGCCGCCCACGGCGCAGCAGAAGCGGGACCGCCTCGCGCAGCGCCAGGCCGCCACCGGCGGCAAGGCCGCCGGACAGCCCACGGCCGCCGGACAGCCCAAGGTCGCCGGACAGCCCAAGGTCGCCGGAGAGCCCAAGGCCGGCGGGCCCGGCGCGAAGGCCGGCGCGCCCATCGCGAAGGCCGACCTCAGCTGCGGGGCCGAGCTCTACAGGATCACCGTCCCCGGCAAACCCCTCTCCTGGGGCGCGCCGCACCTCAGGGCCGACAGTGTCCGCCTGCGGCCCTCGACGATCTTCAGCGGCAACCTGGACCAGTGGCGCCTGTGCAACGTGACGGAGCGCGACGGGGTCATGGAGGCGACCCTGTGGAACTTGGGCAACCAGGCGTGCGCCACCATCCCCGTGCAGAGCGCGGGCGCCGACCAGGCGCCCCTGATGATGGCGTCCCCCTGCACGGAGGACGACCTCCAGCGGTTCTACATCTACCGTGATGTGCCCGGGAGCTCGCAGATCGGTGTGCAGAACAAGTACACCGGCTCCATGATGGGCCACGACCGGTACGCGGACGGGGAGTCCGTACGCCAGTACTCCAGCGGCAGGCAGGACGGTACGGGTACGTACACCCTGAACCGCGTCTGACCGCGCACGCGCTGTGAGCGGCCCCGCACGAGAACCCGGTGACTTCCCGGTTCCGTGCGGGGCTGGCTTTTTGCTGGGCCGAGGGTGGCTCAGGCGGCGATGAACCGCTCCAGCGCCGCCACCACCAGCGCGTGGTCCTCCACCTGCGGCAGCCCCGACACCACCACCGCGCCGATGACCCCGGCGCCCTCGACCGCGAGCGGGAACGCGCCGCCGTGCGCCGCGTACGTGTCGGGGTCCAGGCGGGAGGAGTCCTCGAAGGTCGTGCCCTTGGCGCGGAACCGGGCGCCGACCAGGTACGACGAGCAGCCATAGCGTTCGACGACGCGGCGCTTGCGGTCGATCCAGGCGTCGTTGTCCGGGGTCGAGCCCGGCAGCGCCGCGTGGAACAGCTGCTGGCCGCCGCGCGTGATGTCGATCGCCACCGGGGCACGGCGCTCGCGGGCCAGCTCCACCAGGAGCGAGCCGAGCGCCCACGCGTCGTCGTACGTGAAGCGGGGCAGGACCAGGCGGCGCTCCTGCGCCTCCAACTCCTCCACGGAGGGCGGCGCGGCGGTCACAGCGTCACCGTCACACCGTCGCGGGCCGAGCGGCGGGCCGCCTCCAGGACGTCCAGGGCCGCGGCGGCCTGGAGCGCGGTGACGGGGTTCTCGCCGGTGCCGCGCAGGGCGTCGGCGATCGCCGCGTAGTACGCGGGGTAGTCGCCGGGCAGCGTCGGCACGGGGCGGCCGCCGCCGGTCGGCGGGGACTCGCCGGAGCCGATCCGGCCCCACATCGTCTCGGGCTCCACGCCCCAGGGGTCCTGCGTGGTGGGGCGCCTGCCCTCGCGCAGGGCGGCTTCCTGCGGGTCGAGGCCGTACTTCACGTACCCCGCCTTCGAGCCGAGGGCCCGGAAGCGGGGGCCGAGCTGGGCGGTGGTGGCGCTCACGTACAGGTGCGAGCGGACGCCGTTCGTGTGGGTGATCGCGATGAACGTGTCGTCGTCGGCCTCCGCGCCCGGGCGGCGCACGTCCGACTCGGCGTAGACGCTCGTGGCCGGGCCGAAGAGGACCAGGGCCTGGTCGACGACGTGGCTGCCGAGGTCGTAGAGGAGACCGCCGATCTCCTGCGGGTCCCCGGACTCGCGCCAGCCGCCCTTGGGCTGCGGCCGCCACCGCTCGAAACGGGACTCGAAGCGCCATACGTCACCCAGCTCGCCGTCCGCGAGAAGCTGCCGCAGGGTGCGGAAGTCGTTGTCCCAGCGGCGGTTCTGGAAGACGGACAGGAGCAGGCCGCGCTCGTCGGCGAGGGCGGCCAGCTCGCGTGCCTCGGCGGCCGTGCCCGCGATCGGCTTGTCGACGACGACCGGCAGGCCCGCCTTGAGGGCGGCCGTCGCGAGCGATACGTGCGTCTTGTTCGGGGACGCGACGACGACCAGGTCCAGCTCGTCCGCCCGCGTCCACAGCTCGTCGGCCGAGGCCGCGCAGCGCAGGTCGTCGCCGAACTCGGCGCGGGCCTGTGCCTGCCGCTCGGGGTTCGACGTCACGACCGTGTCGAGGACGAGGCCTTCGGTGGCGGCGATCAGCGGGGCGTGGAAGACGGAACCCGCGAGGCCGTACCCGACGAGGCCGACGCGGAGGGGGGAGCCTGAGGAGCCTGTGCCAGTCATGCCTTCCACTTAAGCAACGGTGTTGCCAAAGTGCAAGCGAGCAGGACAATGGCCCTGTGAAGTCGTACGTGAACTGGGCGAACTCCGGAGTGAACCTGCCGGCGCTGCGCGGCCACAACGCCGCGCTCGTACTTGACCTGCTGCGCGGGGCGGGCGCGGCGGGCATCAGCCGCCTGGAGCTGGCCGAGCGCACCGGGCTCACCCCGCAGGCCGTCAGCAAGATCACCGCGCGGTTGCGGGCCGAGGGCCTTGCGGCGGAGGCGGGCCGCCGCGCCTCGACGGGCGGCAAGCCCCGCACGGTTCTGCGCCTGGTCCCCGAGGCGGGCCACGCGGTCGGCCTCCACCTGGACCGCGACGAACTGCGGGCGGTCCTCGTCGACCTGACCGGCGCGGTGGTCGCCGAGCGCCGTGCCCCGCTGGACTTCGGCGCGGGGGCGGAGGCGGTCGTGGAGGCGGCGGCCGGGGAGGTGCGGGGGCTTGTCGGGGACGGGGTGGCGGGCCCGGTGCCGGGACCCGGGGGTGTCGGTGTCGCGCTGCCCGGGCCGCTGGACCACGCGGCGGGCGTGCTGCGGCGCGTGACCGGGTTTCCGGAGTGGGACGGGTTTCCGCTGCGGGACGCGCTGGCGGGGCGGCTCGGGCTGCCGGTGGTCGTGGACAAGGACACCAACGCCGCCGCTCTCGGCCTCGCCCTCGCCGGTGAGGACGCCTCCGGTTCCTTCGCGTATCTGCATCTGGGCACCGGGCTCGGCGCGGGGCTCGTGCTCGGCGGCGCGCTGCACCGCGGCGCCCGTACCGGAGCGGGGGAGTTCGGGCATCAGGTGCTGCGGCTGGACGGGCCGCTGTGCGGGTGCGGGGACCGCGGGTGCGTCGAGGCGCTGTGCCTGGCCGCCGTCGCCCGAGGCGACCTGGAGGAGGCCGCGCGGGTGCTCGGGACGGCCGCCGGGAACCTGGTCGGGCTGCTCGACGTCGACCGCGTCCTGCTGGGCGGGCGGACGGTGTTCGCCGCGGATGGGCTGTTCGTACGGGGTGTGGGCGCCGTCGTCGCCGAGCGCGTCCGGCGCGGTGGCGGGGAGGCGGAGGTGCCGGTCACCCTCGCCCCGGGAGGGGAGCGCGCCGTCGCGGAGGGCGCCGCCCAGCTGGTCCTCGCACCCCTGTTCGGCCGCGCGGACGCGGCGCCTTCGGCCCAGCACGCCGGGCGAGATCTCAACTGATCGTGGGGTTCTGGACCGTCCGATCGGGCCTACCGGGGGGTGGCGCCGCGGGACGGCCGTGAGGGCGTGGGAGGGTCGCGGCCGTGACCGGCGACCCCGGCCACCGTTCTCCGCCGCCGCCCACCACCCCCGGGCGCACGGAAGCCGCCCGGCCAACGGCTCGGGGGCCCGGCCTGCCGCTTCTCTGGCGTACGGATCACGGGGGGGGCAAGGGCTGTGCCCGCCCGGCACGGTCCGTTTCCGCCCGTCCGGCAAGGTCGAGCCTGTGCGGCACGGTCAAGCCCGCTCGTCCCAGCAAGGTCGAGCCTGTGCGGCACGGTCAAGCCCGCTCGTCCCAGCAAGGTCGAGCCTGTGCGGCAAGGTCAAGCCCGCCCGTCCGAGCAAGGTCAAGCCCGCCCGGCATGGTCAAGCCCGCCCGTCCCGACAAGGTCCGTTCCCACCCGCCTCTGCAAAGCCCGCTCCCCCCGGCACCGGCCAAGCCCACTCCCCCCCCCACCCCGGCAAGGTCCGTCCGCCCCCGGCAAGGCCCGCTCCCGTCCCGGCAAAGGTCCGTCATGCGATTCCGTAGTTCCCCTCCCTTCGGCGTCGCCGCCACCGCCGCCACCGCCCTCGCCACCGCCCTCGCGTCCACCGTGGTCGCCGCGCCCGCCGCCGCGGAGGAACCCGGTGCCGTCCCGCAGGTGCGGCGGCAGCCACACGCCGCCGGGCCGCCGCCCAGCTGTGCCCCGGCCGACCGTGTCGACTTCCCCCTCGACACCCGCATCCACGAGGGCCCCGCCGCCTACCGGCCCGGCGGCGACCGGCATGAGTGGGCGATCGACCTCACCAACGCCACGGACGAGCCCTGCGTCGGGGTCCACCCCATCCTGGTCCTCGTCGGCCAGCGGCAGCCGCTGCTGCCGGAGCAGATCCGGCTGGAGTTCCACGACGGGACGCGCTGGCGGGCCGTGCCGTTCGAGAGGACCGACCAGGACGAGAACGTCGGCGTCCTCGACGACGGCTTCCCCGGCTTCACCGTCGGCCCCGCCCGGACCCTCACCGTCAGGGTCCGCCTCGCCTTCACCTCCGACGCCCTGCCGAACCGCGTCGTGGCGTCGGCCGCGCTGGTGCAGCGCCGGGAGAACGACGGCGACTGGGTGGGCGACTCCAATGACTATGGGTTCACCGTCGCGGCGGACGCCCCCGATGCCGCCGCCTCCGACACCCCCGGCTCCCGCGAGCCGTCCACCGCGCCGCCCGAAACGATCGAGCAGCTCGCGCAGACCGGCCCCGCCACCCTGCTCGGCGTCGGGGCCGCCGCCGGCGCCCTCCTCCTCGGCGGCGCCGCCCTGCTGGCCCGCTACCGCCGCCTCCGCGCGACCGGCCGCTGAGCCGCCCGCCCCGCCCAACGCCCTGCGCACCGGCCCACCGCTCACCTCCCGGTTCACGTACGTCTGGGAACATCCCCCGGTGGACACCCCGAACCCCGCCCAGCCCCCCGCCCACCTGCTCGGCCAGGCCCCCGGCGCCCCCGTCCGCTCCGGTATCCCCGAGCACGGGCGCATCCCGAAGTACTACGCCGTGAAGGCCCGCATCGCCGCGCTCACGGACGAGTTGGGGGTCGGGCAGGCCCTGCCCACCGAGCGGGATCTCGCCGAGCGGTACGAGGTGGCGCGCGAGACCGTGCGGCAGGCGCTGCGCGAACTCCTCCTGGAGGGGCGGCTGCGCAGGCAGGGGCGTGGCACCGTCGTCGCGGGACCGAAGCTGGAGCAGCCGCTCTCCCTGGCGAGTTACACCGAAGGCGTACGCAGGCAGGGGCGCACGCCCGGCCGGCACCTCATCTCCCTCGACCGCTTCCCGTGCCCGGCCGCGCTCGCCGCCGAGATCGACGCCGAGGCGGGCGAGCCCGTCTGGCACATGGAACGCGTCCTGCTCGCCGACGACGAACGGGCCGGCCTGGAGAGCACATACGTGTCCGTGGCGCGGGTGCCGCGCCTGGACCGCGACTTCGAGCCGGACTCCTCCTTCTACGCCTACCTGCGCGACCGGCTCGGCATCGTCTTCGGCGACGCCGACGAACGCATCGAGACGGTCCTCGCCACCCCGCGCGAGGCCCTGCTCATCGGGACGCCGCCCGCTCTGCCCATGCTGCTGATCCACCGGCTGTCACGGGACACCGCGGGCCGCCCCCTGGAGCGGGTGCGCACGCTCTACCGGGGTGACCGGTTCTCGTTCACCACGCACCTGGGCGGCCAGGGCTAGACACCTCGCGACGGCGTCAACCTGCCAGGCGGGATAACGAGACGGTAACGGGTCTGGTCCAAGCTTGGGTGGCCGTTCACCGACCCGTTGCCGTTCGGTCCCGCGCGGGCCACCCGCCCGCAGGAGCGTTGCCGCCGTGAGAGTCATCGTCGTAGGAGCCGGCGTGGTGGGCACCATGCACGCCTGGCACGCAGTGGAACGCGGCCACGAGGTCGTACAGATCGAGCGCGAGAGCGAGGCGCGCGGGGCCTCCCTGCGCAACTTCGGGCAGATATGGGTGAGCGGCCGGGCGGGCGGCGAGGAGCTGGACACCGCCCTGCGCGCCCGCGAGCTGTGGGAAGGGATCGGGGCGCGCGTGCCGGGGCTCGGCTTCCGCGCCAACGGCTCCCTCACTCTCGTGCGCACCGAACGCGAGCGCGCGGTCGCCGAGGCCGCGCTCGCCCGCCCGGACGCCGCCGCCCGCGGCTACAAGCTCCTCGGGGAGCAGGAGGCGCGCGCCCTCAACCCCGCCCTGCGCGGCGACTTCCTCGCCGCCCTGTGGTGCGAGCGCGACGCCGCCGTGGAGCCCCGCACCGCCCAACTGCGGCTGCGCGAAGCCCTCCTGGCCTCGCCGCGCTACACCTTCCTGCCCGGCCGCGAGGTCCGCGAGGTCGTCGGCGCCGGCGCGGTGCGCGACGACCACGGCGACGTGCACTCCGGTGACGTCGTCGTCCTCGCCACCGGCGCCTGGCTCGGCGGCCTCGTGCGCGAACTGGCCGGTCCCGACCTGCCCGTGCGCCGCGTCCGCCTCCAGATGATGCAGACCGCGCCGCTAGGCGAACCGCTCACCACCTCCGTCGCCGACGCCGACAGCTTCCGCTACTACCCGGCGTACGCGTCCGGCGCGCTCGACGCGCTCAACGCCGGGCAGGCGCAGGCCCCGACCGCCGCAGCGCACAAGATGCAGCTGCTCATGGTGCAGCGCGCGGACGGCGGCCTGACCATCGGCGACACCCACGAGTACGAACACCCCTTCGCCTTCGACACCGTCGAGGACCCCTACGGCCACCTCACCGAGGTCGTCGAGGGCTTCCTCGGCCGCCCGCTGCCGAAGATCACGCGGCGCTGGGCGGGGGTGTACGCGCAGTGCGTCGACACGAGCCGGGTCGTGCACCGCCAGCAGGTGCGCGACGGCGTGTGGCTGGTCACCGGGCCCGGCGGGCGCGGCATGACCTGCTCACCGGCGATCGCCGAGACGACCGCGGACGAACTGGGATGGTGAGGGAGTTGCGGTTCCCGGAACACCCCGTGGGTCTGGTCGTGCTCGACATGGCCGGGACCACCGTCGCCGACGGCGGCCTCGTCGAGCAGGCCTTCTCCGCCGCCGCCACCGAACTCGGCGTCGAGCCCGGCTCGGCCGGCCACGCCGAGAAGCTCGCGTACGTGCGCGCCACGATGGGCGAGTCCAAGATCTCCGTCTTCCGGCACCTCTTCGGCGAGGAGACGCTCGCCCAGCGGGCCAACACCGCCTTCGAGCAGGCGTACGGGGAGCTGGTCGACGGCGGCCGGATCGCGCCGATCCCCGGGGCGAGGCAGGCCATCGAGCGGCTCAAGGACCAGGGCCGCACCGTGGTGCTGACCACCGGCTTCGCCCGCGTCACCCAGGACGCCATCCTGGACGCCCTCGGCTGGCGCGGCCTCGTCGAGCTGACCCTGTGCCCCGCCGACGCGGGCGGCCGCGGCAGGCCCTACCCGGACATGGTGCTCAGCGCCTTCCTGCGCACGGGGGCCGTGGCGGGCGTCCAGGAGGTCGCCGTCGTGGGCGACACCGCGTACGACATGACGAGCGGGGTGCGGGCCGGGGCGGGCGTCGTCGCGGGCGTGCTGACCGGCGCGCACGGCGAGGCACGGCTGAGGGAGCACGGCGCCACGCACGTCCTCGCCTCGGTCGCCGAACTGCCCGGCCTGCTCGCGCCGCCCACCGGGGCGCGACCATGAGCAGCGGCATCCGCTTCGACCGGGTCAGTGTCGCCTACGGCAGGACCACCGTCCTCGACGCGCTCGACCTGACCGTCGAGCCCGGCGAGGTCATGGCCCTGCTCGGGCCCTCCGGCTCCGGCAAGACCACCGCGCTGCGGGCCGTCGCGGGCTTCGTACGGCCCGTGTCGGGGCGCGTGTTCATCGGGGAGCGCGACGTCACCGCGCTGCCGCCGCACCGGCGCGGGATCGGCATGGTCGTCCAGCAGTACGCCCTCTTCCCGCACCTGCGCGTCGCGGACAACGTCGCCTTCGGCCTGAAGGCGCGGAAGACCGCCAGGGCCGAGATCCCCGGCCGCGTCGCCGAGGCCCTGGAGATGACCGGGATGGCCGCGTACGCCAAGCGGTTCCCGCGCGAGCTGTCCGGCGGCCAGCAGCAGCGCGTCGCCATCGCGCGGGCGCTGGCCGTCCGGCCGGGCGTCCTGCTCCTCGACGAGCCGCTCTCCGCACTCGACGCGCAGCTGCGCTCCGGCATGCTGGCGGAACTGGCGCGCCTGCACCGCGAGTTGCCGGACGTCTCCATCCTCTACGTCACCCATGACCAGGTGGAGGCGCTCACCCTCGCCGACCGGATCGCCGTCATGGACCGGGCCCGGCTCCAGGACTGCGGAACGCCCCAGCAGCTCTACCGGACCCCGCGCACGGAGTTCACGGCGTCCTTCGTGGGCAACGCGAACCTCCTCGCGGTGACGGTGGGCGGCGCGGGAGCGGTGTCCTTCGGCGGCTTCGAACTGCAGGCCGACACGGGGGAGGCCGCGCCCGGAGCGGCGGCCACGCTGTGCGTGCGGCCGCATCTCGTCGGGCTCGGGGACGGGCCCAACGCCCTCACCGGCCGGGTGGCCGAGGTCCAGTGGCGGGGCGCCACGCACCGGCTCTACGTCGAAGTGGGCGAGGGCGGCGAGCGGGTCAAGGCGGACGTCCGGGAGCTGCGGACGCCGCCCCGCATCGGGGACGAGGTCACCGTGCACTTCGCGCCCCAGGACGCGGTGCTGCTCTCCGCGGAGGTGACCGATGGCTAGTACGACGCTGCCGGCCGCCCCCGCGCGAAAAGCGGAGGCCCGGTGCACGGTGCCCCGCTGGGTGTGGGCCCTGCCTCCCGCCGCCCTCCTCGCGCTCGCCTTCCTCTATCCCCTCGCCCTCGTCGTCCGGCAGTCCGTGCGGCCGGACAGCGGCGGGACCTCTCTTGGGCCGTACGCGGACGTCTTCGCCTCCGAGGCGTTCCGTGAGGCGCTCGGCACCACCGTGTGGCTGGCGCTCGGGGCGACCGCGGGGTGCCTCGTGCTCGGGTTCGCGCTGGCGCTGGTCATCGCCTTCGTGCCGTTCCCCGGCGGGAACGCCGTGGCGAAGTTCGTCGACGTCTTCCTCTCCTTCCCGTCCTTCCTGATCACCTTGGCCCTGCTGTTCGTCTACGGCACGAAGGGCATGGCCAACGGGGTGTGGACGGAGGCGACCGGTGCCGCCGAGGGCCCCTTCCAGTTCCTGACGACCCCCTGGGGCGTACTCCTCGCGGAGATCACCTACTTCACGCCCTTCGTGATGCGCCCACTGCTCGCCGCGTTCTCGCAGATCGACACGGCGCAGATCGAGGTCGCCTCCAGCCTCGGCGCCCGGCCCGCACGCGTCGTGCGGCGCGTCATCCTGCCCGAGTCGCTGCCCGCGCTCGCCGCCGGCGGCAGCCTCGTCCTCGTCATGTGCCTGAACGAGTTCGGCATCGTCCTCTTCACCGGCGCCAAGGACGTCACGACCCTGCCGACGCTCGTCTACGGCAAGGCCATGCTCGAAGCCGACTACCCGGCGGCCTGCGTCGTCGCCGTCGTCAACATCGCCATCTCCATGGGCCTCTACGGCCTCTACCGGGTGGTGAGCCGTCGTGCTGGTGCATAGCCGCGCGGGCAGGTGGGCGCTGCGGGCCCTCTTCCTCGTCCTCTTCCTGCCCCTCTTCGCGCTGCCGCTGCTGGTGATCCTCGCGGCGTCCTTCTCCGCGCACTGGTCGGGCGCCTTCCCCTCCGGCTTCACCACCGGGCACTACGCGGCGGCCACCCGCGGGGAGTCGCTCCAGGCCCTCACCACCAGCCTGGTCACCGCCGTCGGCGCCAGTCTGCTCGCGCTCGCCACCGGGACCTGGGCCGCGCTCGCCGCCGCGTCGCTGAAGCGGGGCGGCGGCCCGAAACCCGGGCTGTCCCGGTTCCTCGGGAAGACCCTCGACACGCTCTTCATGCTGCCCGTCGCCGTGCCGTCCGTCGTGGTCGGCCTCGCGGTCCTCGTCGCGTTCAGCGAGCCGCCGATGCTCCTCAACGGCACGCGCTGGATCGTGCTCCTCGCCCACGCCGTCCTCGTCACGGCCTTCGCCCACCAGTCGGTCTCCGCCGCCGTCGCCCGCCTCGACCCGGCGTACGAACAGGCCGCCGCCTCGCTCGGCGCCCGCCCCTCGTACGTCCTGTGGAGGGTGCGACTGCCCCTGCTGCTGCCCTCCCTGAGCGCGGCCGCCGGGCTCTGCTTCGCCCTGTCCATGGGCGAGCTGAGCGCCACCATGATGCTCTACCCGCCCGACTGGACACCGCTGCCCGTGCGGATCTACGCGGCGACCGACCGCGGCTCGGCCTTCACCGGCGCCGCCCTCGCGGTGGTCCTGATGGCCGCGACGCTGCTCGTCCTCCTCGCCGTCTCCCGCGTCCGCACCCGCGCCTCCTACCGCTGAGAACCCCTCCAAGGAGTACGAAACGCCATGTCCCGCCCCACCCGAGTCCGCCGCCGCCTCCGCCCGGCCGCCGCCGTCACCTGCGGTCTCCTCCTCGCCGGTTCCCTCACCGCCTGCGGCGGCTCCGCCGCCTCCGACGAGAACGTCGTCACCGTCTACAGCGCCGACGGCCTCAAGGGCGAGAAGGGCGACGGCTGGTACGACCGTGTCTTCAAGGACTTCGAGAAGAAGACCGGCATCAAGGTGAACTACGTGGAGGGCGGCTCCGGCGAGATGGTGCAGCGCGCCGTCCGCGAGAAGTCCAACACGCAGGCCGACGTCCTCATCACGCTGCCGCCCTTCATCCAACAGGCCGCGGAGAAGGGGCTGTTGACGGCGTACCGGCCCAAGGGCTCCGAAGAGGTCGACGGCGCCGACAAGGCCGCCGACGGCACGTGGACCTCCGTCGTCAACAACTACTTCGGCTTCATCTACAACAAGAAGGAACTGCCCGGCGGCAAGGCCCCCAAGACGTGGGAGGACCTCACCGGCAGCGCGTACCGGGGCAAGGTGCAGTACTCCACGCCCGGCGTCGCGGGCGACGGCACCGCCGTGCTCATCAAGGCCATGCACGACTTCGGCGGCCGCGAGCCCGCGATGGCGTACCTGAAGAAGCTCCAGGCCAACAACGTCGGCCCCGCCGCCTCCACCGGCAAGCTGGCGCCCAAGGTCGACAAGGGCGAACTGCTCGCCGCCAACGGCGACGTCCAGATGAACCACGCCCAGTCCAAGGACATGCCGAACCTCAAGATCTGGTTCCCCGCCAGGGAAGGCGGCAAGCGGACCACCTTCGCCCTGCCCTACGCGGCCGGGCTCGTCGCCAAGGCCCCGCACAGCGCCAACGCCAGGAAGCTCCTCGACCACCTGCTCAGCCGGGAGGCGCAGCGCCAGGTCAGCGAGGTCGGCGGCGGCTTCGCGGCCCGCAAGGACGTCAAGGCCACCGACGCGAACGCGGTCGCGCTCGACAAGATCATGGAGGGCGTCGAGATCTTCGAGCCGGACTGGACGGACATATCGGAGAACCTCCGCGGCTACGTGGAGGACTGGAAGTCGGCGACCGGCAGCTGATCGTAGGGTGGAGGCGTCGGCACAGCGCTGTCCCGGCGCCCCAGCCAACCCGTACACCGCAGGAGTGCACCTCATGGCATCTACACGGCGCGCGACCTCCAGGCCCGGCTGACCCGCATGGGCCTCGAAGTGCCCGTCGAGAACACCTGGACGGTACGTCCTGACCGACCACGACCCGGACTACGTGGTGCTCGGCGGGCCTGGCACGCACACAACGCGTTTGGGCCTGACCTGCGGAAACGTCGGTTCAGTGGTGCGCGAGGGGCTTGCTCTGGCCGCTTGAGCTAGTTAGACGTCTTCTTTTGGCGGGGCGTGCTCGTTGGGCAGGGCCTAACGAGTGCTCGTCGCTTGATTGTTCCTGCGGCGAATCTGGTCACCCAGAAGGGTGAATTCGCTGTCTCGGGCGTTCCCGCCATGTGGAACCCACCGGTACGACTGCGACATGATGAAATCTCTTCTTTCGAGCATGGCCGCTGTCACGCTCGCTTTCGGGGCCTTCACGTACGGCTCGACAGCACATGCTGCGGAGGTCCCGACTCTCGCCGCAGCAGGCAAATCCGCAGTCCTTCAAGCGGCGTGCGAGATCGGCGGTCCCCACACCGACTTCAAGGGCACCAGCATCCACATGCGCAACAGGCCGGGCGGGGACCACGTCGGATGGGCCAACCAGGGTGACTGTGCGTACTGGTACCAGGCCGATTCCGGCCCCACGGTCCAGTGCCCGGATGGCAGCAGGACGGCCGCCTGGCAGCTTGTGCAGAATAAGCGCACCGGTGTGGTCGGCTATGTTTCCGCCTGCTATCTAGGCTGAATCGGCAGGCCTCAGGGCCTGTGCGGCCGTCGGTCACACGAGGTCGACCAGGTCCGCGATCGAGTCCTTCACATGGGTCGGCCGGTAGGGGAAGCGGCTGACGTCGTCCGCAGTGGCTGTCAGGCCGGTGAGCACCAGGAAGGTCTCCATCCCCGCTTCCAGTCCAGCGAGAATGTCCGTGTCCATTCGGTCGCCAATCATTGCGCTCGTCTCCGAGTGGGCGCCGATGGTGTTGAGCGCAGTCCGCATCATCAGAGGATTGGGCTTGCCGATGAAATAGGGCTTCTTACCGGTAGCCGCAGTGATCAACGCTGCGACGGCTCCCGTGGCGGGAAGCGCTCCCTCGGCAGATGGGCCCGTCTCATCAGGGTTCGTGGCGATAAACCGCGCGCCATCGTTGATGAGCCGCACCGCCTTGGTCATAGCCTCGAACGAATAGGTTCGAGTCTCACCCAAGATCACGAAATCGGGCTCGGTATCCGTCAGGACATACCCCACCTCGTGCATGGCTGTCGTCAGGCCGGCCTCACCGATGACATAGGCGGAGCCCCCAGGGTGCTGGTCGTCCAGGAACTTCGCGGTGGCCAGAGCAGAGGTCCAGATGTTCTCCGCAGGCACGTCCAGACCAATGCGGCTCAGCCGAGCGTGCAGGTCCCGCGCCGTATAGATCGAATTGTTGGTCAGGACCAGGAACGGCCGGCCGGAGTCACGCAGCTTCTTGATGAAGGCATCAGCTCCTGGCACCGGGATGCCTTCGTGCATGAGCACCCCGTCCATGTCGGTCAGCCACGATTCGATGGGCTTACGCTCTGCCATGTTGCCGGTCTCCTGTACGCAAGGGCCTGCTGGGTGCCGGGGCGACACTGTGCCGCGACGCCCACAGCGTAGCCAGAGGGACGCCGGTCAGTTCATTCACCCTGGCCTGCGATGAGACCGCACCTTGTCGCCAATGGCGGCTGGGCAGGTTCCTGCGCTGGGGCTCACGACATCGGTGAGCCCCAGCCGCTAACCGTTCATTCACGCATCTCAGCTGGAGTACTCCCGCTCTGTAAGCGCCATTTGCCGAACGGCCGGCACGAGGTCGTCCACGTTGAGGGAGTCCAGGTGGCGTCGAAGCGCCTGGCGAGCCGCACGCAGTCGCTCGACCAACGCGCCCCCGGTGATATCGCCAGGGAGGATGATCCGCCGGAACTCCGGGTCCTCGATCGCATCCGCCACCAGCTTCTCCGCCAGCCACATCGGGGTGCGTTCCGGGATGGCGAAGGTCAGGTGGATGCTGTCCTCGTCCGTAACGACGTGCGGGTTGTGCACCCACCCGCGCGGCAACAGGAGGGACTGGCCCGGCTGTAGGTCGACCTCCACGTCCGGGCCGGTGGCCTCCCAGGTGGGGATGTAGTCGTCCCGCCAGACACGCCAGCTCTCGTTGTGCTCCCGCATCGGAGCCTCAACCGGCGGCTCCCAGAGCTGCCACCGTTTCATGCCCGCGATCTGGACGATCACGGCGATCTGCTGGTCCCAGTGGTGCCGCAGGCCCTGGTTGGCCGGTGGGGTGAGGAACGTGTGGACGTAGTTCGAGCACCCGGTCTCCTGCTGGATGTCCCGGGAGACTTGGGCCATGGCGGGGATGACGCGCTGGAGGTTGCCGAGGCGGATCGTGTGACCGCTCTCGTACAGTCGCGCGAGCTTCGCGCGGTCGGCCCGCCCATTCGTGGTGAACGCCTTCTGGTTCAGGGACGGGTTGGGCGCCTTGACGACGGCGATCTCGTCGGCCGGGACGCACCCCCTGAAGACGTAGCCCCGGATCACCTCCGCGGAGGCCACCTCGTCCAGGGCCGTCCTACCGCGCTCGTAGACGCGGGGTTCATCCGGCCACGAGGTCAGCAGATCGGTTACGCCGTTCTCGGGCAGTAAGAGACGCAGCGACATTGCGTCGCCTCCTTCTGTGCAGGATCACGAAGGGGGGAGCGGGCAGGAAATCTCAGGGTGGAACCTGTTCGGGCAGCACACCACGGACAGTGAGAAGAGGCTCTTCGAGGGGATGTAGTACACCCAGCACACGTCGACTCCGCGCGGCAGCACGTCGGCGGCGTACTCCAGTTTCACGTCGAGATCGGCATACGCCTGGCGTCCGTCCTCCCGCTCGAACGGCCGGTTCGCCTCGTACTGCTTCCGCATCCAGGCCAGGGCACCTCCCACATCCGTCCACGTGAGGTCGACGGAGACCTGGTTCTGCCTCATCAGCCAGTGGCCGGTCATCATCGGCGGCACGTTGCCCGTCTGGAACTCCGCGGCGGCTGCTCGGTACCGAACGAGGAGTTCCTGGTGCTTCGTGTCCTCAGGGCCTGTCACCATCGGCGGGCCGTTGGGATGTGCCGGCCGCCGTCTGCCCTCCTGCGCGTACACGAACGCGGCTCCGATCCATGGTCCACACCCGTGCCAGTGCCCTGGCCAGCTCATACGTGCCCTTCTGGGAAGTGCAGGGCCGCCCCGCCGAAGTGGGGCGACCCTTACCGTCACCTGGTGGGGAAGCGCCGGACTCAGAGCGCCAGGCCCCGCTTCTTCGCCCAGCCGACGACGAAGTCGTCCACCTCGGCGGCGGTGAAACGCAGCTCCTTGCCCGCACCTTCCGGCTTGTTGTCGGTGAGGACGAACGCCGACTCCGCGCCGGGGATCGCGGCCACCTCGATGCAGGACTCGTGCTCACCTTGGAGGTTGCCGCCGCAGAAGTTCTCGAACGTCGCACCGGTGACGGGCAGGTTGTAGATGCTGCTGGACATGGGAATGACCTCTCTGTGCAACTGCTGTGCGGAGAGACGTTCTCCGCGCCGTCGTGCACTTGCGACCCACCCCGGTACGAGCTGCCCTTCTTCGGGGGATGGCTGGCCGGGGTGGGCGTTCAGTTCCACCCCCGCGAGGGCAACGCCGTACGGGGGAGCCGGCGGACTTTCACTCGCGGGGGCGGAAGATCATTGGCTGACGACCCAGAGGGCTACGCCGACCGACGAGCAGGCCAGGATCATGAGCCCCTGGAAGATCCACTGCCGCCAGCCGAGTGGGCGTCGGCGCCGGCTCTTGCGATGCCGAGCCCGAGGGCCAGCATGAGGGCGAGCAGCGTCAGGACGTAAATGACCTGCTGCGCCCTGGGACTCATGAGACACCCGTCCCGCTCCTCTGGCTGTAGATCCACAGGAGGCGTCGAGCCAGGCCGGCAACATCGCGCATGAAGAAGTACGCGGCGAAGGCCGGCGTGTCAGGGGTGGGCCGGTGCCGCAGGTCGAGCAGCTTGTACGCCCTGCGGTACAGCTCCTTGACCATGTCGTCGCTGTCCGCCCCCAGGTCTTCAACCAGAAGCCGTTCCAGGTGGCCGATCAGGGCGGGCGTCCGCGCGTCGATCTCATCGCGGGTCGTCGTCCCCAGTGGCGTCGCAAGGGCGCTGTCGGTGCTGTCCCCGATCAACTCATCGTAGATCGCTGGTCCGTCGATGCTCGAAGCGTTGCTGGTCTCGCCCACGGTGGACACCACGCATCTCCCCTCGGGTACCGCACTGAATTGCAGATTCCCTGGCTGCTGAGTTCGGAACGACCGTAGAGCGGCCCGTGACCAACAACCAAGAAGATTGCGCGAGTTTGCAGCAAGCGGATTGACGGCGCCGAACGCGCCCTCGACCATCGAGGCGCCGCGCAATCTCACGCAAGGCAGACGACAGGAGAACAACCATGAAGCTACGGTTCCTTGGTAAGAACTCCAAAGTGGGCGACTGCCCTACCCTCTACGCCACCGACCAGGACACTTACCTCGTCCAGGGCTGGAGGATTGCCTTGGACGACCCTCGGATGCAGCTCGACATCCCTGCGGGGAAGACCGCGGTGGAGGTCCCCGCCGAGCTGTTCGAGCACCTGGGGAAGGACGGTCTTCCCTCTGGACAGTTCATGCGTTTTGAGGACCCGCTCATGGTCCTCACACCGAGTGGTACGTACGTTGTGCAGGGCCAGGAGGTGACCGATCCCGAGGCCCTGGCCCAGATGTCGATTCCGGACTACGAGACAGTGGTCGAGGTCTCCAAGGCCGCGATCACAGCCCTACTGGAGGAACCACGTGGAGCTGATCTCCAGCGCCGAGCGCAACCGGCTCATTGAGGCTGTCGCGCACGATGCCTTCCATCTGGAGCTGAGGGACGACTACTCAGTGCCATTGGAGGACGGGCCGTACGAGAAGTGGCTCGCGGGAGTGGTCGACAACGCCTTCATGGACTCGTGGCTGACGATGGTCCGAGGGCTCACCCAGGAGGGCAAGACGGTGCGGCGGGTCCGCGTGGTGACTGAGCCGCACACTCCGTACATCCGCTGGGAGCACGAGGGAACTCCGCTCAACGAAGAAGTCGGCGAGCAGATCCGATGGTTGCCGCGCCACAAGTTGCCCGAGGGCCTGGTCTTTCCGGTCGAAGGCAACGACTGGTGGCTCTTCGACGACAAGCTCCTGGCAGTCGGGCACTTCGACGCGAACGGAAGGGTCCTCGGTTCCGAAGTGATCGACGATCCCGAGACGGTCGCCGAATGCGTCCGTGTCCGGGACCTCCTCTGGGACTCTGCAATCCAGCACTCCGAGTACAAGCCCTGACCGAGCAGTGAACAACCAGGCACAGGAGACCCGCGAGGCGTTGGGCGCCCGGCTGCGTGGATTCCGCAAGGACGCGGGGTTCACCAGCGGCCGGGCCTTCGCTGCTGTCACCGGTTGGCAGGAGTCGAAGGTCTCTCGCATCGAGAACGGCAAGCAGAACGCGAGTGAGGACGACATCCGGGTCTGGTGCGAGAAGACCGGCCGCTCGGCCGAGATCTCGGACCTGGTCGCCACCGTCCGACACATAGACGAACTGTGGATGGAGTGGCGCCGGCAGCTCCAGGAAGGCACTGAGAACCGCCAGAAGAAGTCCCTGCCGCTCTATCGGAAGACGAAGGTGTTCAGGATCTGGGACCCTTCCACGATCTGGGGCACCATCCAAACCTCCGACTACGCGGAAGTCATCTTCGAACAGGTGTCGAACTTCTATGAATCGCCGGCTGACACGGAGGCTGCCGTGGCCAAGCGCCTTGAACGACAGTCGTACCTCTATAAGGGTGATCGGATCTTCAACGTGCTCCTTGGTGAGCAGGCCCTCTACTCGAACCACGGCGGGTCGGGGGTCATGAGGGCGCAACTCGACCGACTGATAGCGGTGATGGCGCTACCTCGACTCAGCCTGGGCATCGTCCCACGGTCGGCCCCCCTCGAACTCTGGATCGGACATGCCTTCTCGATGTTCGACGACAAGCTCGTGATGGTGGAGACCTACTCCGCGGAGATGTCAGTGACGCAGCCGCGGGAAGTCGAGCAATACCGGAAGGCATTCGAGTTTCACCGACGGTCCGCCGTCTACGGGCAGCCCGCGAGGGAGCTGATCCTAAAGGCCATCCAGCATTTTGAGCGCATGGGAAGGAGAAACCGTGAATGAAGAGCCGAATTGGCACACAAGTAGCTACACGAAGTCGGATACATGCGTCGAAGTCGCCGATAACCTCCCGAAGAAGGTTCTGGTTCGGGACTCCAAGCGCCGACAGGGGGCATTTCTGGACGTCCCGGACTCCTCCTGGGCCGATTTCGTCGAGTTCAGCAAGGATTTCCAGGTGTAGGCAGGTGCGTCCTGACCCCCTCTCTCGGGCGTGGGTCAGGTCCGGAACACAAAGGTATTACCCCCGTATTGTGTGTGCCTGTAATTGTTCATTCATGCGCGGGTGGTGCTCACCGGCCTGACGTCCCGGCGTCGACCGGGTCTGAACCACCCGCACGGCCCCCCGTTTGACCGCTGCCGGGATGCGGGGAGCGGGGCAGGGCGTGAACCTCGTAGGACAGGAGGTTCACGATGCGTATATGTTCCCTCGCTCCTCGTGCGGCCGGGGTGGCGGCTCTCATAGCGGTCGCCCTGCCCGGTGGGGTGGCCGCGGCCCACGAGGACGGTTCCGTGGACGCCACCGTCACCCCCGCGAGCGCGGCGCCCGGCGCCTCCGTGGAGGTGCGTGTGAGCGGCTGCGAGGGCGCCACCGGATCGGCCGGCGCCGGTGCCTTCGAGGGGGAGGCGAAGCTCACCGGGCGGGGCGGCGACGATCTCCACGGCACCGCCACCATCCGCAAGGGCGTCACCGGGTCCTACGAACTCACCGTCATCTGCGACGGCCACCCCCACCAGGGCGTCGGCACCGTCCGCGTGATCCAGCGCAACGCCCAGCCGAGCGCCCCGGTGCGCGCCGGTGGCGGCGGCACCGCCCGCCTCACCTCGGCGGTGTCCCCGGAGGCCGACGGCGCCGACGAGGCGGGACCCGGCACCCGGCACGCCGTGATCGGCCTCATCCTCGCCGGGGTCGCGGCGGTCGCCGTGGCGTTCCGCAGCGTCCGCCGGCGCCGCTCCGAGTGACGGGCGGGACGTGAGCGTGTCCGGCGGCGAACGCCCGTCCGGGTCCGGACGCCTGCTGACCGGCGTCGCCTGGGCGATCCTCCTCGTGGGCCTCGCGCTGTGGGGC
This sequence comes from Streptomyces huasconensis, assembly GCF_021028635.1. Classification (NCBI taxonomy): domain Bacteria; kingdom Bacillati; phylum Actinomycetota; class Actinomycetes; order Kitasatosporales; family Streptomycetaceae; genus Streptomyces; species Streptomyces huasconensis. The sequence continues at coordinate 2,888,162 of NZ_CP086119.1, read as the reverse complement.
AGCGGCGTCGCGAACCTCCCCGGTGGCCTCTCCGGGCCCGCGACCGGCGACGTGGCGGCGGTCGGCCGCCCCCACGCCGTCGAACTGCCGCCCGCCCACGAGCCGTTGGCGCCCGCCCGGCCCCTGCGGGTCGAGGTGCCGTCCCTCAAGGTCGGCGCCCCGGTGACCGCCCGCGGCCTGGACGCGCGCGGCGCGATCGACCCGCCGCCGTTCGCCCAGGGGGACACCGTCGGCTGGTACGGCGGCGGCACCCGCCCCGGCGCCCCCGGCGCGGCCCTCTTCGTCGGCCACGTCGACACCGAGACGGACCCCGCGGTCTTCTACGACCTCAGCGCGGCGCGCCCCGGCGAGAAGATCGACGTGACCCGCGACGACGGCACCGTCGCCCGGTTCACGATCGACGACGTCCAGGTGGTCACCAGCGACCGCTTCGACGCGCGGAAGGCCTACGGCCCCCATGAGGAGGGCCGCGCCGAACTGCGCCTGATCACCTGCGGCGGCACCTTCGACCGGGCCACGCGCGCCTACACGGCGAACGTGATCGTCTCGGCGTACCTCACGGGCGTACGCCGCTAGGGCCTGTCTGACAATTCCCGTCTGCCTCGCGACGCCATGCACGCTCCCCCGAGCTCTTCGAGCAGGGGGTGCCCCCACTCGCCGCACCGGGCGCAGAGCCAAGTACATCCAGTACGAGGCCCTACGCCCGGCACGCCGAGAGCACGCACCTGACGCCGCGAGGCCGCCCTCCGGGCGACGACGGGAATTGTCAGACAGGCCCTGGGGGCGGCCCGTAGCGCTAGGCGGCCTGCCGCCCGGCCAGTGCCGGGGCCGGAGCCGTCGTCGCGGCACCTCTGGCCGCGCGCACGCCGAGACCGCCGAAGACCGCCGCGAACACCGCCCACAGCAGGGCGTGCGAGGCCAGCGACAGCATGCGGAAGTCCCACAGCAGCGACGCGTCGACCGGCACCGGGTCGGGGTTGCCCGGCAGCAGGAAGAGCGCCGCGAGGACGGCGACCGCGGTGAGGGCCGTCGCGATGTGCCGCACCGGTTCGGGGCGCGCGGCGAGGCGCACGTACACCTGGCGCACCAGGAACATGCCGAGCACGCCGATGACGACAGCCGCGAGCCAGAGCGCCTGGCGGTCGCCGACGGTGCCCGCGTCGCCGACGCCCGGCGGGTTCGCCGGATAGCGCAGCCCGGGCAGGAGCGAGACCGCGAGGAAGGCCGCCGCGGAGAAGGCCAGCGCGCGCGGCCACGGCAGGGCGCGCGGATCGCGCCGGTGCACCGCGGCGTACGCGACGGCGAACAGCACGCCGACGGCCAGGCCCGCGACGACCGCGGTGACGACGAGACCGCCGTGCTGGGTGGAGCGGCTGAACAGCTCTTCGTGGTGCTGGACGGCCTGGGCCGCGCCGTGCGCGTGCTCCTCGGCGGCCGCCCGCTTCTCCTCGGCGCGGATCGCGCGGTCCATCAACGGCTCGGCGAGCAGCAGGGAGAAGAGGCCGGCCGTGAGACCCGCCGCTCCGCCCGCGGCCAGACCGCGTCCGAGCAGGGGAAGTACAGGGGAGGAAGGTGCTGAGGGCATGGTGCTGATGTCCGTCCGCCCGGTCAGTGGCACGGGGCACCGAAGAGGTGCCGGCCGTCGTGCGCGAACTCGTGGAGGTAGTCGCCGGTCGCCGAGATCAGCGAGCCGTTGTCCATGAAGACGGCGTAGAGCGCGATGAGCGCGACGACCGCGGCGGCCGAGGCGATCAGCCAGTCACGGGTCCGCGTCACGGCGGCCTGGCTCGCCGTGGTGTCGGTGTGCGGAGCTGCGGAGTGCAGGGACATACCGGGTGGGCCTCCTTCTGGGGTTTCCACGCCCCATGGCAGGAGGACGACGGGTCAGTTCCTGACTTCCGCGTACGAGCGTGCGTACGCGGTCACAGTGGCGGGACCGTCCCGGATTCGCACCGGGTTCCTGGCGACCGTCGCCTCGATGTATGGACTTGTCGTCACGGAGAGTCCCAGCGCGTCGCGTCCCTGTCAACACCCGTCCCTGTCGACACCCGCTGGCCGGAGGTGCGCTGTGTCAGGATGGGGATACGGACAGTGCACCCGAGGGGGAGTGTATGTACCGAAACGACACCGGCCGCGGACGTCGTTCCGTGGCCAGGGGGGTGAGGACGGGGGTGGTGCTCGCGGGGGCCGCGCTGCTCCTGTCCGCGTGCTCCTCCTCCGGTGGCGACCCGGGGGAGAACGCGTCGGGGCCGCCCGCGGAGCAGCAGCCCAGGAGCAAGAACCCGTACTGGGTCAACCCGGAGGGGAACGCGGCCAGGCAGGTCACCGCGTACGAGAAGGACGGCGAGCGGGACGACGCCGAGCTGATCCGGAGAATCGCCCGCCGGCCGGTCGCCGAGTGGCTCGTCCCGGAGAACGCCGAGGACCAGGCGCGCGGCTTCACCGAGGCCGCCGAGAAGGCCGGCCGGGACGCCCTGCTGGTCCTCTACAACATCCCGCACCGCGACTGCGGCCAGTACTCGGGCGGCGGCGCGGCCGACGGCGACGCCTACCGCGCGTTCGTCGACGAGGTCGCCCGGGGCATCGGCGACCGGCGCGCCACGGTGATCCTGGAGCCGGACGCCGTACTGCACATGGTCGACAACTGCACGCCGGAACAGTTCCACGAGGAGCGCTACGACCTCCTCGGCGGCGCCATCGAGAAACTCACGTCCCTGAAGAACACGAAGGTGTACCTCGACGCGGGCAACGCGGGCTGGCAGAACCCCGACTCGCTCTGGGAGCCCCTGAAGCGGTCCGGCGTCGAGCGGGCCGACGGCTTCTCGGTGAACGTCGCCAACTTTCAGACCACCGAGGCCAGTACGGAGTACGGCAAGAAGCTCTCGGCGAAGATCGGCGGCAAGCCGTTCGTCATCGACACCGGGCGCAACGGCAACGGCCCTTACGACAAGGGCAAGGACCCGTGGTGCAACCCGCCGGGGCGGGCGCTCGGCGAGGAGCCGACGACGGAGACGGGCGATCCGCTCGTCGACGCCTACCTGTGGATCAAGCGGCCGGGGGAGTCCGACGGGACGTGCCGGGGCGGCCCCAAGGCGGGCGAGTGGTGGCCGGAGTACGCACTCGGCCTCGCAAAAAACGCCGGCTGAGGGGAGCGCCCCGTAAGGGGCGCGGGGAACTGCGCGCTCAGCCCAGGAAAAGCCGCAGTTCCCCACGCACCCGCCCGATTTGACCTCTACGGCACGCGAACCCACCGAGCCCGGCTCGGAGTCCCCTGATCATCCGTGACGAAAAGCATGTACCACCCGGACTCCACCAGACTCCGATTCCTCGGAACCGTCACGGAAACCGCCCCTTTGGACGTCTTCAAGTCCAGCGCGATCGACGTCTGGTCGATATCCGTGACATGAGTAGACGCACTCGGCCGAATCAAGCGGGCCGTCTTGATGGAGGACGCGTGCCGCGTCGGAAACGTACCGGACTCCCCTCGCTCGATCGTCTCAGGCCCCCGGCCAAGGCCCGGCCGCGCACCGCGGTAGAGGTACGGCGGCGTGTAGATCTCGATGCGCTGCTCGAAGACGCCCGGCTTGGTGTCGGCCTCGTCGGCGAAGAGCGGGTCCGAGCCGAAGAACATCACGCGGCCGTCGGGCAGCAGGACCGACCCGGAGTGGTAGTTGCGGCCGACCAGCGGGTCGGCGACCCTGCGCATCTCCCCGGTCCTCGCGTCGTAGATCCGCGCCTGGCGGATGTCGGAGTCGCCGCGCCCGCGGTAGTCCTGCGAGCCGCCGGAGATCAGGACGGTGTCGTCCGGCAGCGTCGAGATCTGCGGGTAGCGCGTGCCCTTCTCCAGGGAGGGCCCGTCGACGAACCGCGGCTCGTCCGCCGTCAGGTCCACGACGCGGGTCTTCTCGCTGGACCGCTTGGACTCGCCGACACCGCCGCCGCCGACCACCATGTACTTCTGGTCCTGGGCGGGCGGCAGCTCGACCGTGCCGGAGGTCTCCAGGAGATGCTGGTCGCTCAGGCCCGGGACGCCCTTCCATGTGTTGGTCCGCAGGTCCCAGATGCCCGGCTTGCGGCCGACGTCGGCGGGGCCGTACCCCGCGTTGGAACCGGAGTAGAAGAGCCTGCCGTCGGTCATCTGGAAGATCGCCGGGTACGTCGGGAACTGCCGGACGCCCTTGGTGTACGTCCACTTCCTGGTTCTCGGGTCGTACACCTCGTTCTTGCCCGGCACCAGCTGGCCGATCTCGTCCAGGCCCGAGGTGGAGAGGATGCGGCCGTCGGTCAGTGTGGTCAGCGTGGGGTACCAGCGGGCCTCGTTCATCGGGTCGACCTTGATGTACCGCTCGGCGACCGGGTCGAACTCGAAGGCGTCCTTGATCCCCTGGAAGTCCTTCTTGTCCAGGGCGAGTTTCTGGGCCATGCCGTAGACGTTGCGCCGGTCGGTGCCCTTCATGCCGTGGACGCGGTAGTTGTCCTGGGTGCCCGTCTCGTATGCGGCGCCGCTCCTGGCCGCCTCGACGTAGACCCGGCTCAGACCGGCCTCCGTACGGAGGAACTTCCCGGTCCGCTTGTCGAAGACCTTCTTCGCCTTCTCCACGAGGATGTTGTCCTGGGAGACGAACGTCCTGCCGTTCTTCTTGCCGGTGAACTTCGTGCCGGCCGGGATCGTCTTCGGCTCGTCCGGGTCCTCGTTGTGGACGATCATCAGGCCGCCCGCCTTGGTGACGTCGCCCTTCAGCTTCTCGTAGCGCTGTGTGCCGCCCGCGATCAGCAGGTTGCCGTTGCCCAGCTGGGTGTGGCCCGTGCAGAACAGGTCGGTGGGCGTCGGGATCTTCTTGATAGTCCCCTTGACCGGGTCCCACAGCCGGGTGTCGAACTTCTTCTTGTCGAAGTTGTCCTGGTCGTTGCCGGAACCGGCGACCAGCAGGACCTTGCCCGTGTGCAGGAGGGCCGCGTGGATGGTGTTCTGGCGGTACTCCTCGGGGAACTCGACGATGTCCCAGTGGCCGTTGTCGGCCTTGTACCCCGACTGGTTGATCTTGTAGTCGTGGTACTTCTCGGAGCCCACCCGCCACAGCCACGGGCCGTTCATCCCCGCCAGCGCGAGGACGACCGCCGCGCCGATCGCGATGCGGCGGACGCGGCGGCGACCGGAACGGTCCCTCATCGTTCACGTCCCCCGAGGCCCCCGAGTTCCTTGCGGGACATCTGCAGCGTCTGCTCGGAGGAGGCCCAGCTGGGCCTTGGCCGAGGCGCGTGCGGGGCCGGACGCCGCCCCTGCGGAGGTGCGGGGACCGGCGGCAGCGGGGCCGCCTTCCGCCGCTCCTCCCGCATGCCCCACCGCCAGACGAAGACCGGCGCCGCCGTGATCAGCAGGGCGAACGAGGCCCAGATGATCATCGCCGGGTGGGCGTGGCCGTACACGAAGGAGGCGGCCATCGAGGCGCCGAAGACCACGATGAAGAACAGGTGGATGCGGAAGGTCCCGAACAGCGTGTCGGGGCTTGCCGAGTCGCCCTTGGGCGTCACCACGAACCTGCTCTTGCGGCGCAGGGCCGCGTCGAGCAGGGAGCGCGCGTAGACCGGGGCGGAGAGCGCCGACATCACCATGCCCGCCACACCGCCGGAGCCCTCCGGCTCGTGCGGGGAGACATTGTGCCTGCGGTTCCAGACGTAGAGGCCGATCTGCAGCGCCGAGGCGTTGCCGTACAGCATCAGCCAGATGGTCGGGTCGATGTTCACGCCGGACGCGCCGAGTCCCAGGAACAGCGCGCAACTGAGCGCCGCCAGAATCCAGTTCAGGGCGGCCATCGGATAGAAGATGACCATCATCGTGTAGTTGAAGAGACGGCCGGGCGGCAGCGAGAACGGCGCCTTCCAGAACTGCTTGAGGATCGTCTCGTACGTCCCCCGCGACCAGCGCAGCTGCTGGGTGAAGAAGTCCGTCCAGGCGTTGGGGCCCTCGCCGACCGCGAGCACGTCGGGCGTGTAGACCGACTTCCACTTCCGGCCCGTCCGCGGGTTCGTCGCCCGGTGGATCTCGAAGCCCGTCGCCATGTCCTCGGTGATCGAGTCGTACAGGCCGCCGATCTGCCGCAGCGCCTTGACGCGTACGGCGTTGCTCGTGCCGACGAACATCGGCGCGCCGTAGGCGTTGCCCGCCCGCTGGATCAGCGCGTGGAAGAGGAACTGCTGCGACTCGGCGGCCTTGGTGACGAAGTTGTCGTAGTTGCCGTAGACCTGCGGGCCGATCACGAAGCCGACGTTCTCGTCGCGGAAGAAGCCGAGCATCCGCTCCAGGTAGTTCGGCATGGGTACGTGGTCGGTGTCCACGGAGGCGAAGTAGTCGTAGTCGTCGCCGTACGCGTCCAGCCAGGCGTTGTAGTTGCCGTGCTTGGTCCGGGCGCGGTGCGGGCCCTTCGCCGTGTTCCACTTCGCGATGCCCTTGCGCGAGAAGTGGCGCACGCCGAGCCGCAGGCAGACGTCCTTGGCCTCCGGGTCGTCGCCCTCGTCGAGGAGCCAGACGTGCAGCAGGCCGCGGTGGCGGATGCGGACCGCGGCCTCCAGTGTCCTCGTCACCATCTCGATCGGCTCCTTGCCGGGCACGAACGAGGTGAGGAAGGCGACTCTGGTGCCGGTCTGAGGGACCACCGGGACCGGGTCGCGGGCGACGAGCGTCGCGTGCGCGTTGGAGAGCACGTTCATGCAGCGGAAGAACTCGATCAGGCCGATCGACACGAGCATGACGACGTCGAGGACGGGCAGCCAGTCGTTCGCGACGTACTCCCGCCTCGTCCAGTGTGCGGGCTGGAGCAGCCAGCCGAGCAGGACGAGCGAGAGCAGCGGGGCCGCGCCCAGCATCAGCGCGGCCCGTATCCTGTGCGGCTCCTGCGAGAGCAGCGAGCGGTACCTCACGCGGTAGGGCCTGCTCGGGTCCGGCTCGGTCAGCGGCCCGGCGAGCCGGCTGTAATGCTCGTAGTCGTACCGCGGCAGGGTCTTGTTGATGCGGCGGAAGCCGCCCGTCCTGTGCGGTGGTACGCGGAGCCGGGCCGTTTCTGACGGGTCGTTGTGCCGCGCCCCCGTCGGCGTCGACGTCATGGTCATCCCCCCGCACGCGGTCGCCCGCGTGTTCTCGGTTCAGCCGCCCGCCGGGGTCCCCCATGACCCTCGCGGACGTGTCAGTGGCAGGCCGCCGTCCCCGCGGACAGGGACCGGCACGCCTCCGGTCGCCTTGATGCCCCCCTCGACATCGCTGCACGTACGGGGCCCTCATCCCCGCCCCGCCGCGGACGCGCGGGCCCCCAACTGCCCCATGCCGTCCGCCTCATGAGAACCCTCGGCTCCCGAACAGGTTTCTACGCCCTTCAGCATGATCGCAAGAGCGAAACAAGGCGTTTACCGGTCAAACGAGCTGTTTGAGGTGTCTCTTGGTGCAGGTGAGCCCAAACGTGTTCGAATGTTGCCGAAGTGTTCCCGTATGGCGCGCTCGGCCCGGAGGGCGTCCCCCGAGCGCACCGCCTCCAGGATCTCGCGGTGCTGCCGGCAGGTGACCCGGGGATCTTGCGGTACGTCCACCAGATCGGTGCGGACCTTGTGGAAGGCGTCCCAGAACGCCTCCAGGACCTCGCCGAGGAGCAGGTTGCCCAGCCCGCGGTAGAGCGCGGCGTGAAAGGCGCGGTCGGTCTCGGCGCGCACGGCGCCCTCGGGGGAGGCGGCCTCGGCGTCCATGCGGTCCACCAAGGCGTCCAGTTCGGCGAGGTCGGCCGCCGGGACGCGGCCCGCGAGGCGCGCGATCAGCCCGGTCTCCACGGCCTCGCGCAGCTCGAGCAGCTGGAGCAGGCTGTCCTCGCCGCGGTAGTGGCCCGCGACCGTGCGGAACGCGAGGCCCTCGATCATCGGCGCGACCGACATCGGACCGACATACGTCCCGAAACCGTGCCGGATCTCCACGATCCCCATGGCCTGGAGCGCCTTGAGGGCCTCGCGCACGGAGTTCCTGCTGACCCCCAGGCGCGCCATCAGCTCGGGCTCGGTGGGGAGCGAGGCCCCGGAGGGCAGCCGGGAATCGATGATGAGCTTCTTGATCCGCTCCTGGATGTCGCGCGCCATGGCGCAACCGTAGCGGGCCGCGGACACGACGAAGGCCCCCCGCGTGAACGGAGGGCCTTCGCTGTCTGTGCGCCGCCAGGGACTCGAACCCCGGACCCGCTGATTAAGAGTCAGCTGCTCTAACCAACTGAGCTAGCGGCGCCTGCTGACCTGGAGAACTCTACCGGACGCGCCGGGGTGCTCCGGACCACCCCCGCCGCCCCGAGTGCGCGGCGAGGACGCCCCCGAGGGGCGGCGGACGGGGCCGATACATCATTCGGACCGTCAACATGCGGTATCGCGGGACAGTTGAGAAACTGACGGACGTGCAGATTCGCGGACATTCTTTTCAGGGGTGTGAGGGAAATCGCATGGAGGACGCTCCGGTATTCGTGGAATTCGACCCCGAGAGCGACTGCGACTGTCCCGGCTGTATCCATGGGCGGCGCTCGATGGCGCACGCGCTGCCGACCCGCCTCGGGGGAGACCCGGCGGCGCACGGCGCGCGCCGCGCCCTGGTCCTCGTGGCGGCGGCCGGCACGGTGCTCGGCGGCCAGGCGCTGCCCGCCGCGGCCGCCGCGGGGGCGGGCACCCCGCCGACCAGGCCGGATGCCCGTCCGGCCGGGTCCGACGGCCGGCCGGCCGAGGACGGACCGGACACGCCACAGGGCAGCGCCAGCCCGTTGCACGGGGGCTCGGGCACCCCGGCGGCCTCGACCTACGGCACGATCACCCGTACGGAGATCATCGAACGGGCCCGGGCGTGGATCACCGCGCGGGTGCCGTACAGCATGAGCGCGTACTGGGCCGACGGGTACCGCCAGGACTGCTCGGGCTTCGTCTCGATGGCGTGGAACCTGAGCGGCAACGAATGGACGGGGAGCCTCGACAAGTACGCGGACCGCATTTCCAAGGAGCAGCTCCAGCCCGGCGACATGCTCCTCTTCCACAATCCGGCGAACCCCACGAATGGCTCTCACGTGACGATTTTCGGGGGGTGGACGGACAGTACGCGGACGCATTACGTGGCGTATGAACAGGCCCGGCCGCACGCCCGTAAACGGGCGACGCCTTATGGCTACTGGTCGAACCCGGACCGCTATCTGGCCTATCGCTTCAAAGGGGTGGCGGACGCCGAGGACCCCGCGGGCGCGGGGGAGGTGGAGGACCCGGCGGACGGCACGGCGGACGGCAAGGTGATCGGCGCGGCCTCCGCCGTGCCGCGGTACCCCGGCGCGAAGGCGTTCGGTCCGGGGGCGGACAACCCGTACGTGACGCGGCTCGGCAAGGCCCTGATCGCCCGCGATGGCCAGCGTTTCTACCGCTCGGGCCCCGGACCGCGCTGGACCGAGGCGGACCGCAGGGCGACGCGGGCGTTCCAGCTGGCGCAGGGCTGGCGGGGCGCGGACGCGGACGGGCTGCCGGGGCCGAGGACGTGGTCGTACCTGATGAAGGGGGAGGGACGGGACATCCCGGCGGCGGACGCGAGCACGGGCGCGCACGCGGGCAGCGCCGGTCCGCAGGGCGCGCCCGGCTATCCCGGCCGGGGTGTCTTCCGCCCCGGCCGGTCGCACGCGGCGATCGAGCGGCTCGGCAGGCAGCTGGTCCGCAAGGGCTTCGGCAGGCACTACGCGCGGGGCCCGGGCCCGGTGTGGAGCGAGAGCGACCGGCGCAATGTGGAGGCGTTCCAGCGCGCCCAGGGCTGGCGGGGCGCGGCGGCCGACGGCTATCCGGGGCCGGAGACGTGGCGGAGGCTGTTCCGGTGAGGGCCGGGGCCGTGCGGGGGAGGTGGGACAGACGGGGCAGGCGGCGGACGGGACCGGCATATGTATGGACGAGGTCGACGCACGTACGAATGAGGCCGAGGCACGCGCGGACGGACTCGACGCACACGCGGACGGGAGCAGCGCCCGCACGGACGGGGTCGACGCCTGCATGGACGGGGTCGACGCACGCGCGGACGAGACCGACACAAGAGCGAGACCGAGCCACGAACGAGGCGGAGGCACGGATGAGTGCGACGGCAGCTTCACAGCCCCAGTCCCCGCGGACCGGCGGGGTGTCCGAGTCGGCCGTGGCGCGGCCGGCGCGGGTGATCCAGAGCGAGGCCACCACCGAGATCCCCGTGCACCTCCTCTTCCGCGACGACCCGGACGACGTCACGGGCGTCCCCCTGGCGCCCGCCGTGGTGCGGCGCAGGCAGGGCACCGGGGAGCAGCCGAAGGCGGTACGGCGTCCGGCGGCGCCTTCCGCCGAGGTCGTGCCGCGCCCGGTGCCCGACGTCGACCCCGCACTGGTGGAGCGCCGGGCGCGGGTGCTGCCCGGCCTCGCCGGGGTGCTCGGCGGGTGCGCGGGCGCCGCCGGATGCGTGCTCTCGCTGTGGTGGGCGGGGGTGCTGCCCGAGCCCGCGCGGCTGGTGACGGGACTGCCCGGGTACGGGGGCGCCGGGCTCGGGGCGGCGCAGTGGGTCTCGCTCGCGGGGTCGGGGGCGCTCGGCCTCTTCGGGTTCGGCGGACTGGCGCGGGGGCGCGTCGGGCGGGCGTGGGTGCTGAGCCTCTTCGGCCGCTACCGGGGCACCGTCCGCCGTACCGGCCTGCTGTGGGTCAACCCGCTGCTGCTGCGCCGCCGTGTCGACGTACGCCTGCGGCACTGGCGGAGTGAGCCGATGCCCGCCGTGGACCGGGGCGGGGTCGCGTTGCGCGTCGTCGTCCTCCTCGTCTGGCGGGTCAAGGACACCGCGCGGGCGACGCTCGCGGTCGAGGACCACCAGGCGTATCTGCGGGAGTGCGTGGAGGCAACGACCGCGCGGGTGCTCTCGCGGCTGCCGGCTGACGCGTTCCACGAGGACGCGCCCACCCTGCGCGACGCCGATGCCGTCGGCGCCGCGCTGACCCGGGCGCTCGCGGCCGAGGCGGAGGTGGTCGGCGTCGAGGTGTTCTCGGCGCAGCCGACCCGTATCGAGTACGCGCCCGAGGTCGCCGCCGCGATGCAGCGCAGCCGGATGGCCGCGCTCGACGCGCGCCACCGCGACACCGTCCTGAACTCGGTGGTCGACTCCGTCGAGGACACCGTGACGCGGCTGACGACGCGGGGGCTGGTGGAGCTGGACGACTACGAGCGCAAAGCGTTGGTGAAGGACCTGACGGTGGCGTTCTGCACGGCACGCGCGGACCAGCGCTGACGGCACCCTCACGCAACTGCCGTAACACGTCCGTAAGTTGAATCTGCGATTGGTATGGACATGTTCAACTCGCGGCCATAGCCTGAACTTGGTCTAGACCGCAGTGCGCGCACGGCTCACGGAACACCCCCACGTTCGGTCAGGAGCGGCACATGCGTAAGAAAAAGGTGTACGCGGCCATGGTCGGCCTCACCACGGTCGGCGCGTTCGCGCTCTCCGCCGGTGGCGCCAGCAGCCACGGCTACACGGACCTGCCGGCCAGCCGGCAGATCAACTGCGCCAAGGGTGTGGTGACCAACTGCGGCTCGATCCAGTACGAACCGCAGAGCGTCGAGGGACCCAAGGGCTTCCCCGCCGGGGGGCCCGCGGACGGCAAGATCTGCTCGGCGGGCATAGCCGGCTTCAACCAGCTCAACTCGCCCAGGACGCCGAACGGCGGGGCCTGGCCCGCGACCCAGGTCAGCGGCGGGCAGAGCTACACGTTCCGCTGGCAGTTCACCGCCCGGCACCGCACCACGGACTTCAAGTACTACATCACCAAGCAGGGCTGGGACGACAGCAAGCCGGTGACCAGGGCCGCCCTGGACACCACGCCGTTCCTCAGCGTCCCGTACAACAGCCAGCAGCCGCCCGCGACGCTCTCGCACAGCGGCACGATCCCCGGGGGCCGCAGCGGGCACCATGTGATCGTCGCGGTCTGGACGGTCGCGGACACGGCGAACGCGTTCTACGCCTGCTCGGACGTCAAGTTCTGAGCCGTGGCAGCTCCCGCGTACGCCGCGCACGCCCGCGCGGCGTACGCGGCACGGAACGTCAATGACGCTGCGTTGCCCGGCAGCCTCCCCTACCCCGCCGCTTCGCGCCGGACATCTCCCCACCCACCCGCCCGTGACCCGGCGTCGAGACGCCGACGTAGGAGCAACGGAAGCCGACAACAGCCCGCAGTCGCAAGCGCGGCCGAGGGGACGTGGGGGTATGTGCGCGCGGAGCACAGGGGAACCCCGTGACGGAGCCGATCAGCACCCGGGCGGCGGCGCCAAGATGGCGAGCACGGACATACCCCCGCGGCCCCGCCCCACGACCGAACCCGAGGCGGCGCCGGAAGCCGACGACGGCCCGCAGTCGCAAGCGCGGCCGAGGGGACGTGGGGGTATGTGCGCGCGGAGCACAGGGGAACCCCGTGACGGAGCCGATCAGCACCCGGGCGGCGGCGCCAAGATGGCGAGCACGGACATACCCCCGCGGCCCCGCCCCACAGCCGAACCCGAGGCGGCGCCGGAAGGCGACGACAACCCGCGGTCGCCCGACGGCCCGAGGGGACGTGGGGGTATGTGCGCGCGGAGCACAGGGGAACCCCGTGACGGAGCCGATCAGCACCCGGGCGGCGGCGCCAAGATGGCGAGCACGGACATACCCCCGCGGCCCCGCCCCACAACGAACCCAAGCGGCCGCACCCACCAACCCCGGCACCCACCCCCTACCGTGACCCCATGGCGAGGGAGAGCGTATGGCGTGGGTTGCGGGGGCGGGGCTACCTCAGGAGCAGTGCTCCCTGGCGCAGCGCCGGCTACCTGCTCGGCGGAGCCCTCCTCGGCGCCGCCGTGTTCCTCGTCGGCACCGCCCTCACCGCCGTAGCCGCAGCCCTGACGCTCGTCCTCGTCGGCATCCCCCTCCTCGCCGCCCTCGCCCTCTCCGGCGTCCCCCTCGCCGCCCTGGAACGGCGCCGGATGCGCCTAGTCGACCCCGACCCGGCGCCCACCCCGCACCGCACCCCGAACACCCCCGGCATCCACGCATGGCTCCGGCTCCGCCTGACGGAGCAGGCCACGTGGCGCGAGCTGGCCCACGCCGCCCTGTTCGCCCTCGTCCTGTGGCCCCTGGACCTCCTCGTCCTGGCCGCCACCGTCGCCTTCCCCGCCCTCCTCGTCGCCGCCCCGGCGCACCTCGCCACCGCCGGCGGCCCCGGCCACGACATCCGCCCCGCCAAGCTGTGGCTCGTCGACGCCTACCCGGCGGCCTGCGGCACCGCGCTCCTCGGCCTGCTCCTGCTGGCCGTACTGGCGTACCCGCTCGGCGCGTACGCCGCCGCCCGCGCCGCGTTCGCCCGCCTCCTGCTCGCCCCGCGCGAGTCCGAACTCGCCGCGAACCTCGCCGAGGTGACCCGCTCCCGGGCCCGGCTCGTCGACGCCTTCGAGGCCGAACGGCGGCGGATCGAACGTGACCTGCACGACGGGGCGCAGCAGCGGTTGGTGGCGCTCACGATGCGCCTTGGCCTGGCCCGGCTCGACGCCGAGCCCGGCAGCGCCCTCGCCGGGCAGCTCGCCGCCGCGCACGACGAGGCGGGCCGGGTCCTGACCGAACTGCGGGAGCTGATCCGCGGCATCCACCCGCAGGTCCTGGCCGACTACGGTCTCGCCGCGGCGATGGAGGACGCGGCGGACCGCTCGGCCGTGCCCGTGACGGTGACCATAGAGGGGGACGGGGCGCCGCTGCCCAGGCTGCCCGAACCCGTCGAATCCGCCGGGTACTTCGCGGTGCGCGAGGCCCTGGCGAACGTCGGCAGGCACAGCGGCGCGACCAGGGCCCGCGTCACCGCCGCGCACACCGACGGAGTCCTCCGCCTCGACGTGTGCGACGACGGCCGCGGCGGCGCGGACCCGGCCCGCGGCACGGGCCTGACCGGGCTCGCCGACCGCCTCGCGGTCCTCGATGGCACACTGACGGTCACCAGCCCGCCGGGCGGCCCGACAGTCCTGTCCGTGGAGATCCCGTGCCAAGCCCAACCCCGACGCCAGCCTCAACCCCCGCCCGCCGCCTGAGAGTCGTACTCGCCGAGGACGGCGTGCTGCTGCGCGAGGGGCTGATCGGCGTGCTCGGCCGCTTCGGGCACGAGACGGTCGCCGCGGTCGGCGACGCGGACGCGCTGCGGGACGCCGTGGCGGCGTACGAACCGGACGTCGTCGTCACCGATGTGCGCATGCCGCCCGGCTTCCAGGACGAGGGGCTGCGGGCGGCGGTGGAGCTGCGGGCGCGGCGGCCGACGCTGCCGGTGCTCGTGCTGAGCCAGTACGTGCAACGGTCGTACGCCGCCGAGCTGCTGGACAGCGGGGACGGCACCGGCGTCGGCTATCTGCTCAAGGACCGCGTGGGCCAGGTCGAGCAGTTCGTGGAGGGACTGACGCGGGTCGCGGAGGGCGGCACGGTCGTCGACCCGGAAGTCGTACGGCAGTTGCTGCGGCGGCGGCGCGACCCGCTGGAGCAGCTGACGCCGCGCGAGCGGGAGGTGCTGGCGCTGGTCGCCGAGGGGAAGTCGAACGGCGCGATCGCGGGCCAACTGGTCGTCTCCGAGGCGGCCGTGGGCAAGCACATCGGCAACATCCTGGCGAAGCTGGATCTGCCCCCGGCCGACGGCGTCCACCGCAGGGTGCTGGCGGTCCTCGCGTACCTCAGAGGATGACCCCGGCCCGCTCGCCTGAGCGATTACGATCCACTCTCATGAGCGCGCCCGACCAGACCGACCCCCAAGGCCCCACTCCCACTCCCACCCCCGCCACCTCTGCTCCCACCCCCGCCGCCCGCGCCCGCCGCGCCCGCATCGCCGCGGCCGGGCTGCTGATGGCCGCGGCGGCGGTGGTCCTCGCGCTGCGTCTGGCGAGCCGCTCGTCGGTGCTGGTCGTCGGGGTCTACGGGCTGCTGCTCATCCTCTGCGGCGTGGTGATCGAACTGAGCCGCCGCGGCCGGACGCGGCTCGGCACCTGGCTCCTGGCGGCGGGGCTCGTGGCGGCCCTGGTCATGGACGGCGTGGTCCTGTCGTGACCCCGGCCGCGCGGCGGACGCGCCGCTCGGCTCAGGACTCCAGGTAGCGCAGGACCGCGAGGACCCGGCGGCTGTAGCCGGTCGTCCGGGACAGGCCCAGCTTGTCGAAGATGGCGTTGAGGTTCTTCTCGACCGCGCTCAGCGAGATGTGCAGCTTCTCCCCGATGGCCGCGTTGGTGTGCCCCTCGGCCAGCGCCTCCAGGACGGTGCGCTCGCGCGGGGTGAGGCGGGTCAGCGGATCGGCGTGAGTGGTGCGGATGAGCAGCTGCCGGACCACTTCGGGGTCGATGGCGGCGCCCCCCGCGTGCACCCGCTCCAGCGCGTCGAGGAACTCCTCGACCTGGGCGACGCGGTCCTTGAGGAGGTAGCCGACCCGTTCGGCGCTGGAGGTGAGCAGCTGGGCGGCGTAGTTGCGTTCCACGTACTGGGAGAGGACCACCACGCCGATCTCCGGCCGCAGTTCACGGATGCGCACCGCGGCGCGCAGGCCTTCGACGGTGTGGTCGGGCGGCATCCGGATGTCGGTGACGACGACGTCCGGCGTGGTCGCCTCGACCTCCGCGAGGAGTGCTTCCGCGTCACCGACGGCGGCCAGCACCTCGTGGCCCTCCTCGGCGAGCAGCCGGACCAGGCCCTCCCGCAGCAGGGTCGAGTCCTCGGCGAGGATTACGCGCACGGCAGCTCCGCGGTGATCGTGGTGGGTCCCCCGAGGGGGCTGTCGACACGCAGTGTGCCGTCGAGCGCGGCGACCCGGCTGCCGAGCCCGGTCAGGCCGCTGCCCGACGGGTCGGCGCCGCCGACACCGGTGTCCCGGACGAGGACGACGACCGAGGGCCCGTCCCGGTGTACGCGGACGAAGACCTCGTCGGCGGAGGCGTGCTTGGCGGCGTTGTTCACGGCCTCCGAGACGACGAAGTAGGCGGCTGTGCTGACGGCGGGCGGCAGCGGCTCCGGCACGTCGTACTCCATGCGCACCGGCACCGCGCACCGCTCCGACACCCCGCCGAGCGCCTCGCGCAGGCCCAGGCTGTCGAGGGCGGTGGGATAGATCCGCCAGGCCACCTCGCGCAGTTCGGTGAGGACTTCCTGGGCCTCTTTGTGGGCCTGTTCGAGCAGGGCGTCGGCGTGCTCGGGGGTGCGGCCCCTGCGTGCTCTGCCCAGCAGCATGGCGAGGGCGACGAGCCGCTGCTGGACGCCGTCGTGCAGGTCGCGTTCGACCCGGCGCCGCTCGACGTCGACGGCACGGACCACCGCGGCCCGGCTGGTGGCCAGCTCGTCGATGCGGCGCCGGAGGAGTTCCCGCTCGGAGGGGCCGAAGCACTCGCGGGCCAGCCGCGCGTCCTGCTCGGTGAGCGCGCGCAGGCCCTGCACGGCGAGGAAGAGCAGGGTGCCGCCGAGGACGACCTGGCCGAGCACGTCCACCCAGGTCATCGAGGTGTGGGTGAGCGACACGGCGAAGACCCCGGCGAGCACCGCGCCGAAGTCGACCAGGCCGACCACGACCGCGCAGAGCAGCCCGGAGTACGTACGGGCCGCGAGATAGCGCAGGATCTGCTGGTCGGAGGCCCGGTGCTCGGGGAACGCGTCGCGGAAGAAGAGGGAGCGGCGGCGCCGCTCGACCCCGGTGAGCCTGCGGGCGCCCGCGGCGAGCAGCGCGTGGGCGCGGGGGCGGGTGCGGGGCCAGAGCAGGAAGGCGCCGAGGACGGCGCCCGCGACGACGAAGTACAGCAGGTTCAGTACGGCGGTGAGGCAGCCGACGAGCACGCCGGCGACCCTGAGCAGGAACGGGGCGGCCACGGGCTGCTTCACGTCGTCCGACACTAGCGGACCCCTAGCCGCGGCGGCGGTGGCGGGCGGCCGCACCCACCGGGGTCCGGTTGCGGGACCGTACGCGCACGATCACGTACCCGGCGACGGCCGCGAGCGCGAGGACCAGGACGATCTTGGAGAGGACCCCCACGTAGGTGCCGACGGTGTCCCACTGGTCGCCCAGCCAGTAGCCGGCGAGGACGAGCACGGAGTTCCAGACCAGGCTGCCCAGTGTGGTCAGCGCCAGGAAGATCGGCAGCGGCATGCGCTCCACGCCGGCCGGTACGGAGATCAGGCTGCGGAAGATCGGCACCATCCGCCCGAGGAGGACGGCCTTGGTGCCGTGCCGGGCGAACCAGGCCTCGGTGCGCTCCAGGTCGGAGGCCTTGACCAGCGGCAGCCTCGCCCACAGGGCGTGCATGCGCTCGCGTCCGAAGGCCACGCCGATGCCGTAGAGGGCGGCGGCGCCGACCACCGAGCCGAGGGTGGTCCAGAACAGCGCGGAGAACAGGGTGATCACCCCCTGGCCCGCGGCGAAGCCGGTGAGCGGCAGGATCACCTCGCTGGGCAGCGGCGGGAAGAGGTTCTCCAGCGCGATGGCGAGCCCGGCGCCGGGGCCGCCCAGGGTGTCCACGAGGTCGGCGGCCCACCCGGCGATGCCGCCGACGGGTTCCTGGGGCAGGGCGAGAGTCATGAAGTCCATGGGAGAGACGCTAGAAAGCGCAGGTCGGCGAGGGTATGGGGGTTGCCGTCGAGTCGGGGTGCGGTTTTCCGCACCCCCGCGGGCGGGGCGAGCCGGGACGTACGCGAAAGGGCGTCCCCGGAGGCCGGGAACGCCCTTTCGGCATTCGCAAGTGCGCCGCCAGGGACTCGAACCCCGGACCCGCTGATTAAGAGTCAGCTGCTCTAACCAACTGAGCTAGCGGCGCCTGCTGACACGTAAATACTACCTGGCCCGAAAGGGTGCTCCTGACCATGCCGGTACGCCACCACGCCGCGCTAGATCGCCAGGGAGAGCAGCACCGGCGCCGCCCCGCGGTTCAGCGTGTCCGCCGCCTCGCGCAGGCGGTGGGCGTGCTCGACCGGCAGGGACAGGGCGAGGCAGCCGACCGAGGAGCCCGCGGTGATGGGGACGGCCGCGCAGACCGTGCCCACCGCGTACTCCTGGAGGTCGAGGACCGGGACCGTGGCGGGCTGGGCGGCGAGGCGATTGAGCAGGACCCGTTCGTTGGTGATCGTCCGGGAGGTGAGGCGGGCCATCCGGTGGCGGGAGAGGTGGTCGCGGCGGCCGTTCACGTCGAGCTGGGTGAGCAGGCTCTTGCCGACGGCGCTGGCGTGGGCGGCGGAGCGGAAGTCCACCCATTCGTTGACCGCCGGGGTGCGGGGTCCGGCGGCGATGTCGGTGACGCGGACCTCGCCGTCGACGTACCGGCTGATGTAGACGGCGGCGCCGATGGAGTCGCGCAGGCCGTTCAGGGTGCGCCGCAGCTTCTCGCGCAGCGCCTCGTCGTGGTGGTCGGCCGAGGCGAGCCGGCTGAGGCACTGGCCGGTGACGTAGGCCCCGTCGGCGGTCTGCTCGACGTACCCCTCGCGGCGCAGCATGCGGAGCAGGGATGCGAGGCGGCCGGCGGGGAGGCGGGTCTCGCGGGCGAGTTCGACGGTGGCGACGCCGGAACCGTGCCGGGCGACGATCTCGAGCACCCGCAGCGCGCTCTGGACGGAGTCCTGCGGCGCGGTCGCCTTGTGCTTCAACGCCACGGCTTCCCCCTGCGTGGAGCGGTTCCGGACAGTCGGCCTCCTCTCACGATAGCCGCCAAGTGGCGCACAAGGGACGCCTGTTGAGCATATTGGCGACGCGCTCCACCCCTGCCGACAGAAACACGCCACTTCGGCATATGCCAAAGCCGTGCCCCGGACGGGTGCCCTGGCGGACGCCCCGCGCCGGGGCCTGAACGCCCAGAGCCCGTGCCCGGGGCGGACGCCCAGAGCCCCCCTCCCGCCCCAAACCCTCAAAGCACCGCCCCCAAGAACTCCCGCGTCCGCTCATGCTCGGGCTCGGTGAAGATCTGTTCCGGGGGGCCGGACTCGATGACTCGGCCCGCGTCGAACATCAGGACCTGGTCCGAGATGTCCCGGGCGAAGCTCATCTCGTGGGTCACGCAGAGCATCGTGATGTCCGTGGTGTGTGCGATGTCCCGCAGGACGTCCAGGACGCCCGCCACCAGTTCGGGGTCGAGCGCGGACGTCACCTCGTCGAGCAGCAGCACCTGCGGCCGCATCGCCAGGGCCCGCGCGATGGCGACGCGCTGCTGCTGGCCGCCGGAGAGCTGCGAGGGGTACGCGTCGCAGCGGTCGCCGAGCCCCACCAGGTCGAGCAGTTCGCGCGCCCGCGCCTCCGCCTCGTCCTTGGAGAGGCCGAGGACGCTGACGGGCGCCTCGGTGACGTTCCGGAGCACCTTCATGTTCGGGAAGAGGTTGAACTGCTGGAAGACCATCCCGATGTTCTTGCGGACCTCACGGACGTGCTTCTCGCCGGCCGGGACGAGCTTGCCGCCCCGCTCCTCATGGGTGAGGTACCTGTCGCCCACCTTGATCGTGCCCTCGTCGGGCTTCACCAGCGTCATCAGGAGCCGCAGGATCGTGGTCTTCCCGGAGCCGGAGGGCCCGATCAGCGTCACGTGCTTGCCGGAGGCGACGGAGAAGTCCAGCTCGTCCAGGACGGTGTTCGAGCCGTAGCGCTTGACGACCTTGTCGAAGCGGATCAGCTCGCTGCCGTCGACGGCGGGGTTGGGGATTTCCTGGGAAGTGCTGCTGTCAGCGGACAAGACGACGCTCCAAGACTCGCAGAAGAACAGAGGCCGGATAGGCGATGACGATGAAGGCGACACCGACCACGCTGATCGCCTCGTAGGTGAAGGTCGCCTGGCTGTAACCCTGGGCCTGGCCCAGCATGTCGAGCGCGCCGATGGCGGCCATCTGCGGCGACTCCTTCAGCATGATGATCACGTAGTTGCCGAGCGCGGGGATCACCCGGCGCACCGCCTGCGGCAGGATGACGGCCGTCCAGGTGCGGCGCCGGGAGAGGCTGAGCGCGGTCGCCGCCTCCCACTGGCCGGCCGGTACGCCCTCGATCCCGGCGCGGTAGACCTCCGAGGTGTACGTCGAGTAGTGCAGCCCGAGGCCGATGATGCCCGTGGTGAGGGGAGACATAGAGGGGCTGGCCGGGCCCCACTGGGGCACCACGTAGAAGAGGAAGAACAGCTGCACCAGCAGCGGGGTGCTGCGGATGAACTCGGTGACCGCCGTGACCGGCCACCGAATCCACTTCCTCTCGGAGCGCTGCGCGATCGCCCAGACCAGGCCGAGCGAGAAGGCGATCAGCGTGCCGAAGAACAGCGCCTTGAGGGTGAGTTGCACGCCGTCCCAGAAGAGCGGCATGAAGTCGTCGACATGCGACCAGTTCCAGTTCACTTGGCACCCCCCGTGCCGGTGACGGCGTCGATGGACGACGTGGCGCGCACCCCGCCGAACAGGCCCGTCTTCTCGGGCGCCCGGCCGACCCGCTTCTTCGCGTGCCGCTCCAGGAGCCGCATGCCGCGCGTGAGGACGAACGCGAGGACGAAGTAGAGGACGAGCAGCAGCGTGTAGATGGGCGCGCTCTCGTTCGTGACGAGACGCAGCAGGTCACCGGCGAACGTCATGTCGGCCACCGCGATGAGGGACACCAGGGAGGTGCCCTTGAGCAGCTCGATGAGCAGGTTGTTGAACGGCGGGATCATCTCCGGCCACGCCTGCGGCAGTTCGATGCGCCGCAGCCGCTGGAACGGCGTGAAGTTCAGGGCGATGCCCGCCTCGCGCTGCGCGGACGGCACCGCGGCGAGCGCGCCGCGCACGATCTCCGACGCGTACGCCCCGTAGGTGATGCCGAGCGCCAGCACGCCCGCGAACATCGGCTGGAAACTGATGTTGAACACCGGCGGCACCGTGAACGCGATCCAGTACATGAAGACCAGCGACGACGTGCTGCGGAAGATCTCGAAGTAGGCCCCGGCGAGGAACCGCACGATCCAGAGCCGGTGCGTGCGCAGCACCCCGATCGGGAAGGCGATCACGAAGGCGAGGGCCGCGCTGAGGAAGGTGACCTGGAGGGTGATCCAGAGGCCGGGCAGGAACCAGTTCCCGAGGAACTCCGACGACATCATGAGGAGGCGCCCTTCGCCGAGGGACACAGCTTCCGCACGGTCAGATCCGTCATCTCCGCCTCGGTGAAACCGAACGGCCTGACGATCCGCAGGAGTTCGCCGCTCCGCTTGAGCTTGTGCAGCTCCTTGTTGAAGGCGTCCCGCAGGTTCTTCTCGGACAGCCGGAAGGCGAAGCCGCCGGCGCCATAGGCGGGCTTGCCGTCGACCTCCGGCTGGAAGGGCCTCGTCGCCTCGACCCGCGGGTTCTTCTTGACCACCATGCGTACGGTGACGTTGGTGCCGGCGAAGACGTCGACGCGGCCCTGGGCCACGGCGTCGAGCCCCGCCACCTGGTCGGGCAGGACGAGCACGTCCTCGACGCCCGCGGCCTTGGCGTAGTCGATCTGCGCGTAGGCGGTGCCGCTCGCCAGCTTCAGGCCCTTCTCGGCGATGTCCTCGTACGTACGGATGCCGTGGGGGTTGCCCTTCCGTACGAGGAAGGAGTCGAGCATGCGGTAGTCGGGGTCGGAGAAGAGGACCTGCTCGCACCGCGTGGGGTTGATGTACATGCCCGCCGAGACCACGTCGAACTGCCGTGCCTGCGTCAGACCGGGGATCAGGGCGCCGAACTTGGTGGGCACCGCCTTGACCTCGGGCACGCCGAGGCGGGGGAAGATGACCTTGGCGATTTCCGGTGCCTCGCCCGTGACCTCGCCGTCCTCGTCGATGTAGCCGAACGGGACCTCGCCCGCGACGCCGATCCTGACCGTGCCGCTGTCGCGCAGCCGCTCCAGCAGGTCGCCCCCCTGAACCTTCCCCTCCTCGGGCACCCTGCTGCATGCCGCGAGCCCGAACGCGCCGAAAGCCGCCCCGCCCGCTCCGGTGAGCAGGGCGCGGCGGCGGACCGCTCTGCCAGTGATTCCCTCGTTGTTCCCAAGTGGTGGAGCCATGGGCGCGCGGCTACCCGACTCGACGCGAGGTATGCCGACCAATTCCGGCCCCTGATGCGATCGTTGCGCTCTTGACCCCGGGAGGAGCATGGATCTCATGGCAGACCGATACATCGACGTCTCCCTCGCGCGGCGGGGAGTCCAGTGCACGGCGAAGCTGCTCGACGACCGGGCGCCGGTGACCTGCGCGGCGGTGTGGGAGGCGCTTCCGCTCGGCTCCGACGTCTACCACGCGAAGTACGCGCGCAACGAGATCTACGCCCTCTTCCCGGCCTTCGCGGACCGCGAGCCGCCCCTGGAGAATCCGACGGTCACCCCCATTCCGGGGGATCTCTGCTATTTCTCCTTCTCCGGCACGGAGTTGGGCACACCGGCGTACGGCTACGAACCCGAGGCCGGCGTGCGGGCGGGCACCACCGTCGTCGACCTCGCCCTGTTCTACGAACGGAACAACCTGCTCCTGAACGGCGACGTCGGCTGGGTGCCCGGCATCGTCTGGGGCCAGATCGTCGACGGCCTCGACCGCATGGCCGAGGCCTGCAACGACCTGTGGCGCGCGGGCGCCCAGGGCGAGACGCTGGCCTTCCGGCGCGCCTAACCCAGCGCGGGCGGTGCCACGCCGCCCGCCCCCGCCTCGTACAGCGCGTGCGCCGCCCGCAGCACCACCGTGTCGGTGTGCCGCGCGCCGACGATCTGCACCCCGACCGGCAGCCCCTCCTCGTCCACCCCGCAGGGCACGGTCGCCGCGGGCTGCTGGGTGAGGTTGAAGGGGTACGTGAACGGCGTCCACCCCGTCCAGCGCCGGTGCCCGGAGCCCTTGGGGACCTCGACGCCCGCCGCGAACGCCGTGACCGGCAGCGTCGGCGTGACCAGCAGGTCGTACGCGGCGTGGAAGCGGCCCATGCGGCGCCCGAGATCCGTGCGGACGTCGACCGCCGCGAGGTAGTCCAGCGCGCTGTACCGCGCGCCCTGCCCGCAGATCTCCCGCAGCCCGGGGTCGAGCAACTCCCGCTGGGCGGGCGCCAGATGCTGCACGACGCGCGCAGCCCCGCTGAACCACAGGGTGTGGAAGGCCTCCACCGGCTCCGAGAAGTCGGGGTCGGCCTCCTCGACGTACGCCCCCTGCGCGGCGAGGGACTCCACCGCCCGCCGCACGGCCGCCGCGACGGCGGGCCGCACCGCGACCTGCCCGCCCAGCGAGGGCGAGTAGGCGACGCGCAGCCCGCGCACACCGCCGTCCAGGCCCGCGCGGAAGCTCCCGGCCACCGCCCCGAGCTGGGACCAGTCCCGCGGGTCGGGGCCCGTGATCACCTCCATCATCAGCGCCGCGTCCGCCGCGTCCCGCGTCATCGGCCCCACGTGGGAGAGCGTCCCGAAGGGGCTCGCGGGATACAGCGGCACCCGGCCGTACGTCGGCTTCAGCGCGAAGATCCCGCAGAACGCCGCCGGGATGCGCACCGAGCCGCCGCCGTCCGTCCCCAGCGACAGGGGGCCCGCGCCGACCGCCACGGCCACCGCGCCGCCCCCGCTGGAGCCGCCCGAGGTGCGCGAGGTGTCGTACGGATTGCGGGTGACGCCGGTGAGCGGGCTGTCCGTCACGCCCTTCCAGCCGAACTCCGGGGTGGTCGTGCGGCCGATGAACACCGCGCCGTGCTCCCGCAGCCGCGCCACCGAAGGGGCGTCCTCGTCCCACGTGCCCTCCGCGCGGAGGGTCCGCGAGCCGCGCAGGGTCGGGCCGCCGCGCAGCAGCAGGAGGTCCTTCACCGACACCGGTACGCCGTCCACCAGGCCCCGCGGCTCCCCGCGCCGCCACCGCCCGGCGCTGGCCTCGGCCTGTTCCAGGGCGGCCCGCGCCTCGATCCGCACGAAGGCGTTGACCAGGGGCTGGGTCTCCTCGGCCCGCCGCAGCACGGCGCGGACCACGTCCACCGGGCTGAATTCGCCCTTGCGGTACCCGTCGACGAGTCGTACGGCGGTGAGATCCGTGAGCTCGGACATCCGGCCTCCTAGGCGAGATCAGTGACCCGGGACATACCCACGTTCCTTGTCGACCACGTTCGGCAGCGGCCGGCCCGCCTCCCACGCGCCGTACAACCGGACGAACTGGGCGCCCAGTTCGTCGCGCCAGCCGACCGTGTCACCGCTCATGTGCGGGGAGACGAGCAGACCCGGCGCCGTCCACAGCGGGCTGTCCGCGGGCAGCGGCTCGTGCGCGAAGACGTCGAGGGCCGCGCCCGCGATCCACCGCTTCGACAGGGCGGCCACCAGGTCGTCCTCGACGACGAGGGGACCGCGCCCGACGTTGACGAAGTGCGCCGCGGGCTGCATGACGCCGAAGCGCCGCGCGTCGAACATGCCGCGCGTCTCGTCGGTGAGCGGCGCCGCGCAGACCACCCAGTCGGCGCGCGCGAGGAGGCGGTCCAGCTCCTCGGCGCCGTGCACCCCGGGGCCCGGCGTGCGGCCCACCAGGGCGGTGGTGATGCCGAGCGCCTTCAGGGTCCGCGCGACGGCCCGGCCGATCGGGCCCGAACCGACCACGCACGCGCGCGTGCCCGCGATCCGCCGTGACTCGCGGTGGCGCCAGGAGCGCTCGCGCTGGAGCTCCAGGGTGCGCGGCAGGTCCTTGGCCAGGGCGAGGACGAGCGCGGTGACGTACTCCGCGATGGGCTGGTCGAAGACGCCGCGCGCGTTCGTCACCACCGTGTCGCACGCGGCGAGTTCGGGGCACATCAGGTGGTCCACGCCCGCGCTCGCGGTGTGCACCCAGCGCGGCCTGGGGCCCTCGCCGGGCCAGGCGCGGCGCACCGCGTCCGAGGTGAAGTCCCACACCAACAGCACGTCGGCGAGGGGCAGTCGGGCGGCGAGGCCCGCCTCGTCGGTGTGCAGGACACGGGCGCGGCCGGTCAGGGCGCCGAGGCGTGGCGGGGGCGCAGGCGGCTCCGCGTCCAGAACGAGAACGGTGGTCGTGGACAAGGGCGTTCCGCTTCCTGGGGAGGGACGGGCCGGCCGTCTGAAAGACGCGGATTGACCACGCTGGCACCCGAATCTACCTTCGTCAACAGAGGCACTGCGGAAGCGGTGCGACACCATCCGATCACGTTCCGTGCGCCCGTACGCCCGTGCGCACCGCAGGTCCCGGCGCCGTCGCCGGGGCAGCTCGTCCCCGGCCCCCGGCCGGTCCCTGATCACCACGCACGAAGTAGGGGCCTGCTCATGGATGTCTCCTTTCTCGGCGGACCTCACCCGCAGCGCGGGATCGGTGTCGTCGCCCCGTTCGACTTCGCCCTCGACCGCGAACTGTGGCGCTGGGTCCCGGACGAGGTCTCCCTCCACCTCACCCGTACGCCGTACGTGCCCGTCGAGGTCGGCCTGGACCTGGCGCGCCTGGTCAGCGAGCACGAGACGCTCGCCGACGCGGTCCGCGCGCTGACCGCCCCCGGGCCCGAAGTCGTCGCGTACGCGTGTACGTCGGGCAGCTTCGTCGGCGGCATCGCGGGGGAGCGGGCGATGTGCGAGGCGATGACCCGCGAGGGCGCGGTCGTCTCCGTCACCACCTCGGGCGCGCTCCTGGAGGCCCTGGCGGAACTGGACGCCCGGCGCATCGCCCTCGTCACGCCCTACACCTGGTCGGTGACGCGGGCCCTGGAGGAGTATCTCGCCGAGGCGGGCGTGGCCGTCACGGCCCGCGGCTGCCTCGGGCTGACCCGGCACATCTGGAAGGTCCCCTACCGGGACGTGGCCGACATGGCGCGCCGCGCGGTCCAGGACAGGGCGGACGCCCTCTTCATCAGCTGCACGAACCTCCCCACGTACGACGTGATCCCGCAACTGGAAGCGGAACTGCGCATGCCGGTGATCTCGGCGAACCAGGTGACGATGTGGTCGGCCCTGCGTCGGCTGGGTACGCGTGCGGTAGGGCCTTATCAGGCACTGATCGACCCGGGGGCGCGGCCGGGCGCGAGTCCGCTCGCTCCGCCGTCCCCACAGGTCCTGCCCGAGGCCCCACCGGCAGGACCCCCGGCAGTACCACCCGCAGAAGGAGGAGGCTGGACGTGACGGCACTCGGATTTCTCTACCCGGGGCACTCGGCCGAGGACGACTACCCCCGCATGGAGCAGATGCTCGGCAGCGACATCCGGCTGCAGGTCGTCCACACGGACATCGGCGAGGACGCGCACCGGGTCGACGCGCTCCTGGAGATGGGCTCGCCCGCGCGGCTCGCCGCCGGCGTCGAGGAGCTGCGGCTCTCCGGCGCGGAGGCGGTCGTCTGGGCGTGCACCAGCGGCAGCTTCGTTTACGGCTGGGAGGGCGCGCATGACCAGGTGCGCGCCCTCGCCCGTACGGCGGGCCTGCCCGCCTCGTCGACGTCGTTCGCCTTCGCCCACGCCGCGCGCGAGGTGGGCGCGGCCCGCGTCGCGATCGCGGCGACGTACCCGGACGACGTGGCCGCGCACTTCACGGCGTTCCTGAAGTCGGCGGGCCTGGAGGTCGTCTCGACGCGGGGGAGCGGCATCATCACGGCGGCGGAGGTCGGCACCTGGGGCCGCGAGGAGGTCTTCGCCCTGGCCCGCGCCGGCGACCACCCGGACGCCGACGCGCTCCTCCTGCCGGACACGGCGCTGCACACGGCGGCGTACGTCCGCGACCTGGAGGCGGCCGTCGGCAAGCCGGTCCTGACGGCCAACCAGGTCACGGTCTGGGAGGCGCTGCGGCTCGCCGAGCGCAGGCTCAACGCCCCCGAACTCGGCTCCCTGTTCACGAAGGAACCGGTGGTCCAGGCGGAGGGTACCCCTAGGGGCTGAGGATCAGTCTGACCACCGTTAACGTCTGCACCGACCCGGAGACGTAGTACAGGACGATGGCGCCCTCGACGGTCGCCTCCCTGCGGTCCTCCTCGCCCCGTACGGGTGTCGAGCCGTGGCCGTACGGGTCGCGGCCGATCGTGCGCGCCAGCGCGGCGCGGAACGCCTCGGCGTTGCCCATCTTGGCGAGGGTGTCGTCCGCGGGCGGCGCGTAGGTGACCCGGTGGCCCCGGCGGTGACGGGGGCTCACGAGGTCCCCCGCCGCTCGGCCTCGTCGGAGGCGAGCCGCGCGAGCCGCGCCTCGGCGTCCGGATCGGGCACGGCCTCCAGCATCCAGTGCCGCATCACGGCGTGGATCTCGTCGACCCCGGCGGCGTTGATGGCCCGGTCGAACTCCGCGCGCCGGTCCTCGGGCAGGGCGGCGCGGATGTCGGGGATGGTGTTGGGCACCTCGACCTCGACTCCGTCGACCAGCGTCTTCAGGGGATCAGCCATGGCGGGCACGGTACCGGCAGGGGGCCCGCCGCGGTGCGGGGAATAAAACGGAGTCTGCCTCCTGTTGGCCTTCGCGTACCCACGAGACATACGTACGCAGTGCAGGAGGCACCCCAGTGACAGTGGACCCGACCGGCGACGGCACCCGCGACGAAGGCACCCGCGGCGAGCGGCACGGCACCGCGCCCGTCCCCCTGTCCGTCCTCGACCTCGTCACCGTCGGCGCCGGACGCACCGCCACCGACGCGCTGCGCACCAGCGTCGAGATCGCCGGGCTCGCCGAGGCCCGCGGCTTCCACCGCTACTGGGTGGCCGAACACCACTCCATGCCGGGCGTCGCCTCCTCGTCCCCGGCCGTGATCCTCGCCCACCTCGCCGCCCACACCGACCGCATCCGGCTCGGCTCCGGCGGCGTCATGCTGCCCAACCACGCCCCGCTCGTCATCGCCGAGCAGTTCGGCACCCTGGAGGCGATGGCCCCCGGCCGCATCGACCTGGGCCTCGGCCGCGCCCCCGGCACGGACGGCGCGACCGCCGCCGCGCTGCGCCGCGCGGACCGGCTGAGCGAGGGCGCCGACGAGTTCCCGCAGCAGCTGGCCGAGCTGACGCGCTTCCTGGACGACGACTTCCCGGACGGCCACCCCTACCGGCGCATCCACGCCGTGCCCGGCCCGATCCAGGCGACCTCGCCCGGCGGCGTCCAGTCCCGGCACCGGCCGCCGCTGTGGCTGCTCGGCTCCTCCGGGTTCAGCGCCCGCCTCGCCGGTGTCCTCGGCCTGCCGTTCGCCTTCGCGCACCACTTCTCCGCGCAGAACACCATCCCGGCGCTTGACCTGTACCGCGAGTCGTTCCAGCCCTCCGCGGTGCTCGACGCGCCCTACGCCCTCATCGGCGTCTCGGCGCTCGCCACGGACGACGAGAACGAGGCGCGCCGCCAGGTTGCGGCCGCCGCCCTCAACATGGTCCGCCTGCGCACGGGTCGCCCCGGCCTTGTCCCCACTCCCGAGGAGGCGGAGGCGTACGAGTACAACGAGATGGAGCGGGAGTTCGTGAACAGCTGGAACTCCAACGTCATCCATGGCACCGCCGACCAGGTCCGCACGGGCCTGGACGACCTGGCGAAGCGGACGGGAGCGGACGAACTCATGATCACCGGCAACGCGCACAGTGGTGACCTGCGGGTGCGGTCGTATGAACTGATCGCTGACGCGTACGGGTTGCCTCGGGCGTAGCCCGTCAGGGGCGCGGGGAACTGCGCGAGCAACCCATGTGTGCCCGCACGCGCGGGCGTGCCGTCGTGGGCAGATGCGTCTGCGTGGGCCTGTGTGCTGGCCGGTGCGGGCCGTATGGGGCTGAGCGCGCAGTTCCCCGCGCCCCTTTGGGGCGCCCCGTAGGGGGCGCGAGGAACTGCGCGAGCGACCCATGTCTGCTCGCACGCGCGGGTGTGCCGTCGTGGGCAGACGCGTCTGCGTGGGCCTGTGTGCGGGCCGTATGGGGCTGGGCTTGGCGCCCCGTCAGGGGCGCGGGGAACTGCGCGAGCAACCCATGTGTGCCCGCACGCGCGGGCGTGCTGTCGTAGGCGGACGGGTCTGCGTGGGCCTGTGTGCTGGCCGGTGCGGGCCGTATTGGGCTGAGCGCGCAGTTCCCCGCGCCCCTTCGAGGCGCCCCTTACGGGGCGGTCGCGGTGCGCAGCAGGGCGGCGATGCGGTCCGCCGGGACCGGGCGGGAGTAGAGCCAGCCCTGCCCCGTGTCACAACCGATCCGCCGCAGCCGCGCGGCCTGCGCCGCCGTCTCCACGCACTCCGCGGTGACCGTGATCCCCAGGCGGTGGGCCAGCTGCACCAACGCCTCGACGATGACCTCGTCGGCAGGGTTGGTGTGCGTCTCCCCCTCCTCGTACTGGAAACCCCGCACGAAGGAGCCGTCCAGCTTCAGGACCGACACCGGCAGCCGGCTGAGGTAGGCGAGGTTCGAGTACCCCGTCCCGAAGTCGTCGATGGCGATGCGCACCCCCATGTCGCTGAGCGCCTGGAGGGCCTGGAGGGGGCGGCCCGCCGACCCCATGACGGCGGACTCGGTCAGCTCCAGCTGCAGCAGCCGGGCCGGCAGCCCCGTCTCGGCGAGGATCTCCGCCACGTCGGCGACCAGGTCGGAGTCCCACACCTGACGCACCGCCACGTTCACGCTCACGAAGACCGGTTCCCGCTCGGGATGCGCGACCTGCCACCGCCGGGCCTGCCGGCAGGCGGTCCGCAGCACCCAGCGGCCGAGCTGCACGATCGAGCCGTCTTCTTCCGCCAATCCGATGAACCGATTCGGCGTCAGCAGCCCGAACTGCGGATGCCGCCACCGCACCAGCGCCTCGACGCCCCGCACACCCTCGTCGGCGAGCCCCACCAGCGGCTGGTAGTCCAGGACGAACTCGTCGCGCTCCACGGCGGGCCGCAGCGAGCTGGAGAGCGTCTGCCGGGTCATCCGGTGGGCGTTGCGCTCGGGGTCGAAGAGCGTCCAGCGGGCCTTGCCGTCCGTCTTCGCCCAGTACAGCGTGGTGTCGGCGGCCTGCATGAGCCCCGTCGTGGTGGTGCCCGCGACACGCCGCTCCACCACGCCGATGGAGGCGGAGACGGAGAGCCGCTGCCCCGCGAGGTCGAACGGCTCCTGAAGGGCCTTGAGCGCCGCGTCGGCGAGGTCCGCCAGCTGTTCCGTCCCGGTCGAGTCCTCCACGAGGAGCGCGAACTCGTCACCCCCGAGGCGCGCCACGAGCGGCGCCGCGACCGCGCTGCACCCGGCCCGGTCGGCACAGCGCGTGAGCCGTTCCGCGACGGCGGCGAGCAGCCGGTCGCCGACCCGGTGGCCGAGGGTGTCGTTGACCGCCTTGAACCCGTCCAGGTCCAGGTAGCACAGGCCGATCCGGCCGGTGCTCGTGTCGTCGTACGCGCCCGCTTCCAGGGCGGCGGCCAGACGTTCGAAGAAGAGGTTGCGGTTGGGCAGCCGCGTCACCGGGTCGTGCATCTGCACATGGCGCAGCCGGGCCTGCAGCTCCCGGCGCGCGCTGATGTCGGCGGCCGAGAGCAGGACGGTCCTGTCCTCGCGCCGCTCGGCGGACTCCGCCATCGGCGTGACCGTGATCTGCACCCACAGCGAGTGCCCGTCGGGATGTTTCAGGCGCCGCGTGCAGCGCAGCTTGGCCTGCCGGCCGCGGAGCACCTCGCGGTACGCGTGCCACGTACGGGTGTCGGAGGTGAGGTCGACCAGGTCGGCGGCGACCCGGCCGTCGAGCCCTCCGGGGCCGGTGCCAAAGAGGGCGGCGAGGGCTTCGTTGGCGCAGACGACCAGGCCCTCGCCGTCGACGACGGCCAGCGGGAGGGGCGCGTGCGCGAAGGCGCCGCGGTAGTCGGCCCGCTCCGGGCCGCGCTGCTCGGTGGCGGCCCGCTCCGTGGCGGCACGCTGGATGGAGACATGCTCCGTGGCGGCGCAGTCCGCGACGGCACGTTCGATGGCGACATGCTCCGTGGTGACGCGCTCCGTGGCGACACGTTCCGTGACGGCAGGACGGGCTCGGCCGGGTGCTGTGGCCGCCGTGGGGGTGGGCCCTTGGGACGTTCCGTTCACCGCTTGCTCCCGCAGTGCAGTTGTTCTCGAACAGGTCTCGTCGGGCGGCGTGCAGGGGGCGGGCGGCGTTGTGGGGCCGGGCCCGCGCTGGAAAGTGTGCCGATCATAGAGGCCCGCCTGAAGGGCTATCCAGCCATGCCACCGGACCGAGTGGACTCCATGGGCGATGACAGATCGTTTCTGCTCGGCAGTGAACTGGTTGCCGCAAGGCCCGATCACTTGTGACGTTCCGTGAGCGGTCGGGGTGTCGCGGCTCCGTCCCCCGCTCACCCGGAAGGACCAGACAAACAGGGCGGACTGCAACGAAACATCACAAGGTGGGTGGGGTGTCCCGCATTCCGCACCCCGGAGGTCGACGTGCCGCGTCAGCTCCCCCCTTGGGGACTCACCCGTGGAGGGAGGAACCCCAGGCCAGGAGGGAGCCACCGACTGCGCAGCACCGCGGCGATGTTCACCTCGCTGACCGCCCTGGCCGCGACCTCGCTCGTCGCCGGACCCGCCGTCGCCGAGCCCGTCGCGGAACCATGCGCCCTGCGCCGCACCGCCGCACACCACTCGGAGGGCCTCGACACCTGGAACGCCGCCTATCCGCGGCCGGCCAGAACCCTGGACGCGGTGATGGTCTTCCTGTCCTTCCCGGACTCCCCGCCGCTGACCACGCCCGAGGAACTGGCCGCCGACCACTTTCCCGCCACCAGCCGCTTCTTCGAACAGGCCTCCTACGGAAAGTTCCGGCTCCGGCCGCATCCGCAGCGCGAGTGGGTCCAGATGCCGCGCAGCTCCCTGGCGTACGCCATAAAGCGCGACTGGAACACCCAGCGCCGCGCCGCCTACCTGCGGGACGCGCTGGCCGCCGCCGATCCGCGCGTGGACTTCTCCGGGTACGACATCGTCTACTTCGTCGCGGACCCGGACGCGCCCGGCGTCGACTCGGACGCCACGAAGGTCGTGAACTTCGACCGGCCCATGCGGGCCGACGGCACGGACATCCGGCGCATCGTCACGGTCTTCGAGCGCCACCCGCCCGACCGCAACGTCCTGGCCCACGAGACCGGCCACGTCTTCGATCTGCCCGACCTCTACCACCGCCCGACCGACGGCGAGGGCGACTGGGACACCCACGTGGGCGACTGGGACGTCATGGGCAGCCAGTTCGGCCTCGCCCCCGACCTCTTCGCCTGGCACAAGTGGAAGCTGGGCTGGCTGGAGCCGCGGCAGGTCCACTGCGTGGCGGCGGGCGCCCAGCGGCTGACCCTGGAGCCGCTGGCGGCGCCCCTCCCGCGGGGGGCGCACGGCGGCACCCGGCTGGCCGTGGTCCGTACGGGTCGGGACTCCGCGATCGCCCTGGAGGTGCGGGCCGCCGCGGGCAACGACCACGCGACGTGCACGGAGGGCGTCCTCGTCTACGAGGTGCGGGGCGGGACGGCCTCCGGCGACGGTCCGGTGGAGGTCGTCGACGCCCACCCGGAGTCGGAGTCCTGCTGGGGCGACTCGGTGTACCCGCAGCTGGCGGACGCCCCGGTGCAGACGGGGGAGACCTTCCGGGTGCCGGGCGAGGCGATCCGCGTCGAGGTGGAGGGCCGGACGGCGTCGGGTTCCTGGACGGTGAAGGTCACGGTGGGCTGACGCCCCGGGCCCCTTGTCGTCCCGGCACACGCAAGAAGCCCCTCGCTCTCGCGAGGGGCTTCCTGCTGTCTGTGCGCCGCCAGGGACTCGAACCCCGGACCCGCTGATTAAGAGTCAGCTGCTCTAACCAACTGAGCTAGCGGCGCCTGCTGACGTCGTAGACCTTAGCATCCTGATCGGCGCCAGGAAAAATCGATACGCGGACCGCGGAGGAGGCCGCCGAGCGGGCCGCGCGGACGCAGGCCCAGAGCATCACCTCGGGGCCCGGCAGCCAGGGATGGCGGGTGTCCGGTGCCACCAGCCAGCGCGAACCGAGGCGGGTCTCGCCGGGGCCGGCGTCCTCGGCGGCGGCCGTGAGCGGCGGCACGGTGACCGCGTCGCCCGTGCCGTGGCAGAGCACGGAGGGGACGGCGCGGCCCCACTCCTCCCACTCCAGGAGCGAGGGCAGGCGGGACGCGGTGCCGGGGGCGGCGAACAGGAGCGTGCGGCCGCGCTGCGCGGCGACGGGGCCCGAGCCGGGGCCCTCCTCCCATAAGCGGTCGAGCATCCGGCGGCCGAAGACCGCGGGGACGCTCACCACGTCGAAGGCGGAGCCGCAGGGCAGTACGGCGGGCGCGGTGGGCCGGGCGCGCCACTGGGCGAGCGCGCTGCGCGGATACGTCTCGGCCGAGGCGAGCCAGGCGGCGCCCTCGGCGGTGAGGTCGCAGGCGTGGCGGCCGTCGCGGGCGGTTCCGGCGGGGGACGGGGCTGCGGGGGTGCGGAGGCGGGTGCGGGCGGTCATGACAGGTACGTCTACCGCTGGTGAGCGTCCGCGTTCGGAGAGTTGCCGAAAGCCGGGACAGAGACGGGCGGTGGGGAGTACCTTGCCCTCCCGGCATATGCCGGAAGATTGTTTCGCCCTACACCTGCCGGTCGCCCTACGCCTGCCGGTCGGCGCCGCCGCGCAGCAGGTCCCGGCCGAACTCGACCATCTTCTTCGCGTAGTCCTCGGTCCACTCGGCGCGCTCCGCGATCCCCGCGGGCGTCAGCCGGTCGAAGCGGCGGGGGTCGGCGAGCTGGGCGGCAGCCATCGCCTGGAACTCGACGGACCGGTCCGTCGCGGCACGGAACGCGTGCGTCAGCTCCGTCGCGCGGTCCAGCAACTCCCGCGGGTCCTCGATCGACTCCAGGTCGAAGAAGTGCTCGGGGTCGGACGCCGCTTCCGCCGGCTCGAAGAGCAGGGGCGCGGGGCGCATGCGCTGCTCGGTCCGGGGCCGCTCGGGCTCCGCCATGGTGGATCCTCCTCGTACGGTGCGTGCCGCCCGCGCGGCGTCGGGCCATCTCCCATTGTCCCCTGCCCCACAAGGGGGCAGCCCCGTAAGGGGCGCGGGCTCACCGCCGTAAGGGGCGCGGGGAACTGCGCGCTCAGCCCACGAGGACCCGCAGACGCCACGCCCCCAGAACCCGGCAGACGGGTCGGCGCCCCGCGGCAAGGCCTCCGCCGCTCAAGACCGCCACCGCACCCGATGCTCCGCGAGCCGCGCGAGAACCGCGTGGTTCGCCTCCCAGCCGTCCGGGAACTTCACCGTGACGCCCAGCTGAACCGGCTCCGTGGAGGGGTGGTCGTCGAGCAGGGCGTCCACACCCGCGCGGCAGACCACGATGCAGGCGTGCCGGTGGCGGGACGCCAGGACACACAGGCGGCCCGTCTCCAGGTGGAAGGCGGTGGCGTCGGGGCGCCCGGACAACGGGTGCAGGACGACCGTCACGTCGTACTCACGGCCCTGGAGACGGTTCGCCGTGTCCACCGTGACGTCCGTGACGCCCAGCTCCGCGAGGGCCGCGCGGACCGCCGCCGCCTGGTCGCGGTGCGCGGTGCCGACGGCGATGCGGTCGGCCGTGAGCGGGGCCGGGTCCGGGGCGCGCTCCGAGGTCGCCGCGCCGCCCCGGTCCAGGAGGCGGCGCACCACCTGGGCCAGCGCCCGCACCGCCTCGGGGTCCGTACGCGGCGTGTTCCGCGCGGGCAGCTCCAGCAGCCCCCAGCCCGCCCGCGCCGCCTCGTCGATCACCCGGTCCGCCGCCGAACCGTCCGACGCCACCGCGAAGTTCAGCGCCCGGTCGCCGGGACCCGTGCCGCTGCGGAAGGGCGTGTACGGATAGAACGCGCCGGAGACGAGCGGCGCCGCCGACGCGGGCAGCCGCCACGACACCGGCAGCCGGTGCTGCGGCAGCTCGGGGTTGTGGGCCAGCAGCGTCGCCACGGCGGAGGCCGAGGGGTCGTACGAAAGGCCCGCCCACTGCTCCGCGCCGACGATCGAGAACGGGTCCAGCTGCCCCGGGTCGCCCACGAACAGCGCCCGCTCGAAGAGGCCCGCCACGGCCAGCAGCGCGTCCGACCGCATCTGGTACGCCTCGTCGACGATCGCGTGCCCCCACGGCGCGTCGAGCTGGTCCGCCTTGACGTGCGCCCACTTCGCGGCCGTCGAGATGACCACGTCCAGACCGGCCAGGTCGCCCGCCTTGGTCGACTTGCGGACGTTCGGCAGGTCGTCGAGCGCCTTGTCGTAGGGGTCCGGGTCGCTGCTGTGCAGGCGGCCCACCGGAAGCTCCGGGTCCTTCTCGGCGAGCCGCAGCACCAGGTCGTCCACCTGCGCGTTCGTCTGCGCGATCACCATCAGGGGGTGGCCCGCCGCGGCCAGCTCCCGTGCCGCGCGGACCACCAGTGTCGACTTGCCGGCGCCGGGCGGGGAGTCGACGACGACGCCGCGGTGCGTGCCGTGCAGCGTGTCGTGGAGGATCGCGTCCGTGGCGCGCGCGGCCTCGGCGCCGGGGTCGAAGGCGTGGCCCGCGGGCGGGGCGAGCTGCATCACAGGGTGTCCTCCGCGGTGACGGGGTCAGGGCTCTCCGGGGTGTCCGACGGCGGGCCGCCGTGGGTCCACGGGGTCGCTTCCGGGTCGGGCAGCGTGGGCCCGCCGCGCTGCTCGTGCTCGAAGAGGGTCCAGCAGATCCGCTCGCCCTTCTCGGGGACCGACCCCGCGTTGGGCTCCTTGCCGCGGCCCATCTTGTCGAGCAGCCGCAGCACGACCGCGCCCCCGGCGCCCTCGCTCTCGTACGCCACGAACTCGGCCGTCTGCGGTTTGCCTTGCAGCGAGCGGTACACCTTCGTGCGCTCGCCGAGGTGCGGGCGGTCGTCCGTGCGGACGGTGATCAGCGGGCGCGGCCTCGGGTTCCTGGCCTCGCTGTACGCCATGACGACCTCGGTGACCTCACCCGCGAAGGCCTCGCCCACGAGCCGGCGGCCGGCCATCACCAGCGGGTCGTCGAGGGCCTCCTGGGCGTCGAGCCGGGCCTGCTCGCGCTCCCGCGTGGCCAGTTTGTTCGCCGCGGTGATCGCGTCGTCGACGCGGGGCTGCGGGGGCTCGCCCGCCGTCACCCGGTCGCGGTGCCCGGTGAACGACCAGCGGTCACGGGTCCACCGGTCCGCGTCGTGCGCGGCCGCGGGCAGCGTGCACAGGGCGTCCAGGCCGCGCCACACCGCGTCCCAGGTGGGGCGGGTCCTGCTCTCGATCAGGGCCTGGATCTCCCGCTCGGCGGCGGTCAGCCCGGCCAGCCGCGCGTCCGCCTCGACGCCGTCCTCGGCGGCGGCCAGGGCGGTGCGCGCGCGGTCGTAGCGCTCGATGGCGGGGGCGAGCAGGTCGTTGTCGAACGCCGGGTCGGTGGCCGGGCCCGCGGGCGGGCACAGCAGCTGGCCGTCCTTGTCGCGTGCCAGCTCGGCGCGGAGCGCGGCCTCGGCGCCCGAGGTGCCCTCCGGTGCCTCGATCCAGGCGAGCAGGGCGCCCAGGTGCTGGTCCTCCAGGCTGGACTGGCCGGTGGCCCAGTGCCGGGAGAGCAGCTCGGTCATGGCGAGAAGCAGGGACGAGCCGGGGACACGGGCGCGCTCCCCGAAGTGCGTCAGCCAGCGGCCGAGGAGGGGCACGCGGGGCGGGGCCGGGTAGGGCGCGTCCGGGTCCTGCTCGGCGGTGCGCCGGAACCGCATGGAGCGGCCGAGGAGCCGTACGAACTCGATGCCGGCGCGGCTCGGGACGATCAACTGCGGGGCGTCCGCGCACAGGTCGACCTCGACCTTGACGCGCTTGCCGGTCTCGGGGTCGGTCTCGCTGCGCTCGGCCGCCTCGACCTCGTCCGCGAACGACTCGACGTACGGCAGGACGGTCTCCGCGAGCTGCGCCAGGAACGTGAAGCGCAGGTCGCGGTCGCGGGGCTGCGGTACGACGAGGAGGCGGGGCGAGGTGCGCTCCGTGCCGACGAGCGCGCCGAGGGGCGCGCCCGCCTCGCCGGCGGTCGTCAGCGGGACCAGGACGAGTGGCCGCGGGGAGAGGTGCCGGTGGCACACCGTCGCGCGCGGTTGCGCACGCCCGGTGTCCACGGCCTCCAGGCGGGCGAGGTTGTCGATCAGCGACATGGGTGGCCCTTCTCCGTCATCACGCGGCTCCGGAGGCGCCCGCGCCCGCCAGCGCCTCCGACCGCAGCGCCGCCGCCCTGCGCAGCGTCGCCACCGCCGGGTCGTCCGGGTCGCCGGCGGTGCCCGCGGCCGCCGCGAGGATCTCGCCGATCGTCGTCAGACCGCCCAGCTCGCCCCGGACCGAGCGGCCCAGGGCCGTCACCTCGTCCTTCTCGCGGGCACGGGTCCGGCAGTGGAAGGCCAGCTCGCAGGCGGAGAGGCACTCGGGGGCGTACGTCGCGGGGACCGCCTCGACCGCCGCCGTCAGCTCGGCGGCGGGGCGCCGGACATCGAAGGTCGTGCCCTCGGGCAGCTGGGCCGCGATGTCCTCGACCCGGGTGAGGCGGGCCAACTGGCGCCTGGTCACCGACAGCTGCTTGCGGACGTCGATCGCCGAGGCCGTGGGGAGGTTCGAGAAGTCCTTGGGGCAGACCAGCAGGACGTGGTGCCGGATGGGCGGCGCCGGGTCCAGGCGCGCGGCCACCCGCTCCAGCGCGAGCGCGTACACCGCGGCCTGGCGGGCCGCCGCGCCCACCTTCGCCGCGTCCGCCGAACCGTCGATCATCGGGAAGGACTTGATCTCCACGACCGTCCAGCCGCCGTCCGGATGGACGACCACCGCGTCCGGCTCCAGGAAGGCGGGCGTCCCCGCGACGTCCAGCGCGAGCATGGGGTGGTCCAGGAGCGTCCAGCCGCCGGACTCCGTGGCCTCGCGCAGCGCCAGCGCCGTGCGCGCCGCCCGGCCCTCGGGGCCCGCCGCCGCGAGGTCGGGGACGGCGGACTCGCCCGGCACCGGCTCGGGACCGCCGCCGAGGCGGCCATGGGTCAGCCGCAGCAGCTCCGCGCCGCCGTCCGCCTTGACCCGCGCCTCGAAGGCGTTGCCCCGCATGAACGCGAACTGGGACTGCCCGAAGCCGGAGGGCGAGCCCAGCGAACGGGCCAGTGCCGTCTTGTCCACGCCCGCTCCGTCGAGGAGCGCGCGCCGTCGGCAGCCGGGGTTGGCCGCGAGCGCGGCGAGCGCGCGGGCGTCCAGCGGCTGTGCGGGGACGTCGCCGCCGCGCAGCTCAGCGAGACGGTGCCGCAGCGCCGTCCCCCGCGTCGGCGGGGTGGGCGCCGGGCCCGGCGCCCGGGAAGGCACTCTGCTTGCGCTGTCGGGGAAATCGCTCACCCGGCGAAGTCTGGCACTCGCCACTGACAATTGAGGACCCTGTGGCGGAAGAGACGGTGACGGACGAGAACGCGGCGGCGGCCGGCGTGACGGACGAGGCCGCGCCGGACGGCACGGCGACGGACGAAACCGACGCGGACGGCACGGTGACGGACGAGGCCGCGGCCGACGGCACGGCGACGGGCGGGACCGCGGCCGGCCGCATGAACCGCTCCCGCAGCCGGTCCATCACCGGCTCGGCGAGCCGCTGCACGGGCCGTACGAGCAGCAGCCCGACGCCCATCACGACGGCGCCCGCGACCGCGTCGAGGAGGTAGTGGTTGGCGGTGCCCATCACGACGAGCGTGGTGACGAGGGGGTAGGCGACCGCGGCTGTCCGCACCAGCGGCGAACGCCCGTGCCGCCACAGCATCACGCCGCACCACAGCGCCCACCCGACATGGAGGCTCGGCATGGCCGCGTACTGGTTGGTCATGCCCCCGAGCCCGCGCGGTGCGCTCGCCTCGGCGCCCCACCAGCCGTAGTCGCTGTACTGCGCCATGGTGTCGACGAAGCCGTGGCCCGCGCTCAGCAGCCGCGGCGGACAGGTCGGCAGGAGCGTGAAGCCCACCAGGCCGATCAGGGTGGAGATCATCAGCCACGCGCGTGCCGCGCGGTAATGCACCGCCCGGCTGCGGAAGAGCCAGACCAGCACGGCGGGCGTGACCAGGTAGTGCAGCGAGGCGTACCAGAAGTCCGCCGGCACGCCGATCCAGGCGTGGTCGGTGAAAATACGGTTCAGCGGGCTCTCCGCGTCGATCCCCAGGGACCGCTCGGCCTTGAGGATGCCGATCCCGTGGTCGACGGCGCTGGAGACATCGCCCCGCGCGAGCAGCCGCCCCGCCGAGTACGCGGCGTACACCAGCACGATCAGCGGCAGCTCGGTCCACCAGCGCAGGCGGTGTCCGATTATGCGGCCGGTGCCTGGTACGTCCTTCTTCGGCATCCGGGCGGTCCCCCATCATCTCTGTTCACTCGGTCTCGGCCGCCGCGTCACTTTACGGCGTACGCGAGGCCCGCGGGGGAACCCCCTCGTAGGGGACGCAGGGATCGACCGAGGGGTTGCGGGCCGGGACGAGCCGTCGATCACAGGTGGGCGATGATGGAGGGGCGGGCGCCCCCTGCCCGCACAGAGCAGCGAGACAGCGGCGCGGAAGCCGCTGAGAGCAACGTGAAGAGGTCCCCCATGGCACCCCGCATCCTGCTGGCCCGGCACGGACAGACGGAATGGTCACTGTCCGGGAAACACACCGGCAGGACGGACATCCCGCTCCTCGAAGAGGGGCGCCGCGGCGCGAAACTCCTGGGCGAGCGCCTGCACCGCGCGCCCTACGACGGCCTGCCGGACGTCGAGGTGCGCACGAGCCCGCTCTCCCGCGCGCGGGAGACCTGCGAGATCGCCGGCTTCGGGGACCGCGCCCGCCCGTGGGACACGCTCATGGAGTTCGACTACGGCGACTACGACGGCATGACCCCGGCCGACATCCAGGCGGTCCGCCCCGGCTGGCTCATCTGGCGCGACGGCGTCCCCGGCGGCGAGACGCTGGCCCAGGTGTCCGCCCGCGCGGACGAGGTGGTGGAGTGGGCCAGGAGCGCCGACCGCGACGTGCTGGTCTTCGCGCACGGCCACATCCTGCGGGTCATCGGCGCGCGCTGGCTCGGCCTCGACATCGGCTTCGCGGCCCGCATCCGCCTCAACCCGACATCCCTCTCGGTCCTCGGCTGGGCCTACGGGGAGCCCGCCATCGAGTCGTGGAACGAGACGGGCCACCTGGCCTGACCGGCCCCGCCCATACGTACGCCTGTGATGTACGGCTACACGGCCCGCGCCAGCGGCAGCGCGGCGTGCCGCTCCAGGAAGCCGGCCACCCCGGAGGCCCTGCGGTGCGGAAGGAGCACCCGCGCGGTCGTCGCGAGCATCGACTGGATGCGGGAGGACTGCACCTCGTCGAGGAGCGCGAGCACCCGCAGGCCCGCCGTCGCCGCCTCGTCGGGGCAGCCCGCGCGGGCCAGGTCGTCGGCCAGCTCGGCGGTGTACAGCGCGATGTTCCGGGTGAACTGCGGGGTCTGCGCCGAGGCCGTGGCCGCCGCGCGCCGCGCGTGCCGGGCCGCCCGCTCCCACTCGCCGAGCGCCGACCAGCACTGCGCCTCCAGGCCCGCCAGCTCGGCCGGGCCGTAGAAGCTCATCCACTCCGGGTCGGCGTCCGAGGGGCCGCGGTCGAAGAGGGCGTGCGCGCGGGCCAGCGACTGCTCGCACCCCGCGCGGTCGCCGAGCCCCGCCCAACCGCCGGCCTCGCGCAGCGCGAGGAGCGAGAGCAGCCGGTGCGAGCCGCCGGGCCGCGCGGCGCTGGTACCCGCCTGCGCCGCGCGCACGGCCTCCCGGGGGCGCCCGGCGTCGCGCGCGAGGAAGGCGGTGTTGCAGAAGGCGTGCGCCTCCAGGGCGCTGTCACCGGAGACCCGGGCCGTGGCGAGCGCCTCGGCGTAGTGCGAGCGGGCGTCGTCGAAGCGGCCCGAGTCGTGCGCCAGCCAGCCCACGGAGATGGCCAGTTCACCGGCGCCCGCGTGCAGCCGCTCCGAGGCGGACTGCCGGGTGGTGCCCGCGTCGAGCAGGGCGTAGGCGGTGCGCAGCGGGGCGGCTGCACGCCGGTAGAGACCGTCGGCGCCGTGCCGGTCGTCGAGCAGCCTGATCTTGCGCACGGCCTCCTCGACCGCGCCGATCTCGGCCTCGCCGATCCTGCGGCCGCGCCGGGCGGCGGCCTCGGCCGGCCCGCTCAGGGCGAGGCCGATGGGCCCCAGGGACGCGGTGGCCACGGTGGCGGTGGAGCCGGTCATGAACGCGCGACGTTGCACGTCGCTCTCCTCGTGAGTCTGGATCGCGTACGGATCGCAGGCGCGGGGGTCGGACCCGGACGGATGGGACTCGTACAACTGGATCGTGGTGTGCGGGGTCTTCGTGGTGCTCGTGGTGGTGCTGGTGCTGGTGCTGGTGCTGGTGCTGGTGGTGGTGCCAGTGGTGCTTCGGGTGCTCCGTGGGGTGCCGGGCCCGTGCGGCGCCCCGGTGCCGGCGCGCGCCCCCCTGCCGCGGACCTGCGCGCGGGGCGCGAACCCCAGGTCGGCCAGGGTCCGGCCGGGGAACATGTGCAGGAACACCCGCTCGTAGGCGTAGTTGGGGCAACGGATCTCGCCCGCCTCCACGCGTCCGACGTAGCGCGCGTCGCAGCTGACACGCTCGCCGATCTCGCGCGCGGCCCGCCGGACCGCCGCGGCGAACTCACCCGGTGAGCGCTGTCCGCGCAGCTGCCGGAAGGCAAGGTTCGGTCGCCGGGACTGAGTTGACGATGCCATCGATGACGACGCCATGGCCGGACCCTCTCGTGCGGAGCGTGCCGGACCGCGCACACGCTGGCGCACTGGAGGCGGCACCCGCGCACGGGATTCTCGCGGGGCTGCCCCCTGTTCCGGCGGAGCACGAACGTACCGGCTGTGACGCGTTCGACACGCAGGGTTTGGCTACAAACCGGATATCTCACCCGCGATCTGCCATGAACTGCCATCCTTTGCGGCGGCGTGCCGCAGTGCCTGTTGACGCCGACTCGCGTTGAACCATGCGGAGTGGGAGACCAGAACAACTCCCGCACTCGCGCGGAGGGGTCCCCCTGTTGGAGATCGGCATGCAGAACAGCGACTCCCGTACGGACAGCGGCGCGTCCTCGGCCTCACGGACGACGGCGCGGCACCGGCCCACCCAGGACGGCAGCGCGCCACCGCACGACGCGGACCCCTGTGACGACGAGTGCTGCGACCTGGTCACCGTCCCGGCCCGGCAGGGGCTCGAAGCGGTCGACATCCTGCGGCGCGGCGCGGGCGAGACCATCGGGCCCGTCCTGCACGACGGGAGCTGCGACACCCTCGGCTTCCTGGTCCCGCCGGGCACCGCCGACGGCTGGGACCTGCCGGGCAGCGCCTGCACGCAGACCTCCGGGCACGGCATGCGGCTGACCGCGGAGACCGGGGCCGGGGAACCGGACGCCGGGCCCGCCGTCCCCGAGCCGCCGGTCGCGGGCACCGGCTGGCTGCTGCCGCCGAGCGGCGCCACCGACCCCGTCACCGACCCCGCCGTCCTGCGCGCCGCGCTCGGCCAGGCGGCCCGCACCATCGAGGCCGCCGACAACTGCCGCTGACCGCTCCCGCCGCCCCGCCCCCGCACCGCCGCCGGGCCCCTCCGTCCGCGTACGCCGATAATGGTCTGATGGCGAGGAACAGGCGAGCCCGGGAAGCGGTGTCCGAGGCCGTCGTCGAGAAGGTGGACGGCGGGCTCGCCGAACTCATGCCGGACCGGGACCGGCCGCGGGCCTGGACGCTGCTCCTGGACGGCGCCCCGCAGTCCCATGTGGACCTCGACGACCCCACGTACCTCGACTTCGAGTACCAGCGCAGGATCGGCCACATCGCCGACCTCGTCGCGCCCCCGGGCAAGCCGATACGCGCGGTGCACCTCGGCGGCGGCGCCTTCACCCTCGCCCGGTACATAGCCGCGACCCGTCCCCGCTCCACCCAGCAGATCGTCGAGCGCGACACCGCGCTCATCCAGCTCGTCCGGCGCGAGCTGCCGCTCGACCCGCAGGCCCGGGTCCGGGTGCGCGGCACCGACGCCCGCGAAGGCCTCGCGAAGATCGCCGACGGCTGGGCGGACCTCGTCATCACCGATGTCTTCAGCGGCGCCCGCACCCCCGCGCACCTCACCAGCACCGAGTTCCTCGCCGAGATACGCCGGGTCCTGGCGCCCGGCGGGTACTACGCCGCCAACCTCGCCGACGGGCCGCCGCTGGCGCATCTGCGCGGCCAGCTCGCCACCGCCGCCGCGCTCTTCCCCGAACTCGCGCTCGTCGCCGATCCCGCCGTGCTGCGCGGCAAGCGGTTCGGCAACGCCGTGCTCCTCGGCTGCGACGCGGCACTGCCCGTCGCCGAGCTGACCCGGCGCAGCGCGAGCGACCCGCACCCCGCCAGGGTCGAACACGGGCGCGGGCTGCGGGACTTC
Source organism: Streptomyces huasconensis (assembly GCF_021028635.1). NCBI lineage: Bacteria > Bacillati > Actinomycetota > Actinomycetes > Kitasatosporales > Streptomycetaceae > Streptomyces > Streptomyces huasconensis. Next base: position 2,844,874 of record NZ_CP086119.1, on the reverse strand, counting down.
AGCGGCGGAGCCGCCGCCGTGACGGACGCCCGCGCGGTCGCCTCACCGGCGCCGCCGCCCTCCGTCTTCAGGTGACGTGTCGATTCCGGTTCAGTACGTGTTGATCTCGACGCGGGGCGCGGTGTCGTGCCAGGCGCAGAAGACCGTCAGCCTGTCCGTGCCCGAGGCGAACTCCACGCGTATCCACGTGTCCTGCTTCCACGTCTGCACCGACCAGCCCGCCGCGGGGGTCGCCGAGACCAGGCTCGCGGAGTGCGCGCCGAGGTCGAGGACGACCCGGCCGCCCTTGGTGCTGTAGCTCTTCACCCTTCCGGCTCCCGTTCCCGGACCGATGGGCGAAGGCGCGTCATTCCGCATCGCTTTGGTGCGGGTTCTGCCGGGCTCGGGGGACTTCGGGGCTCGCGGGGCGGTTTCCGTGGGCTTGCGGGACGGCGGTGACTTCTCGGCCGGTGGCGGGGCGGGGCGGTGCGTCGAGGACGACAGCGCCTCCGCGCGGTCCGAGCCGGCGCCGTCGGCCGCCGGCGGGAGGGCGCGCGGCGGGTCGTAGGCGGTGCCCGTCAGGACCGTGTGGACGCCCCACCACGACAGCGTGACCGCCGCGCCCGTGGCGAGCGACCATGCGATTGCGTGTACGAGTCCTCTGCGCATCGCGGGCCATCCTGCACCACGGGGCGCGGTGTTGTCCCGCGAGGACCGCGTTCCTCCATATGGCGTACGGTGCCGCCCATGGCAAGTGTGCTCGTCGTCGAGGACGACCAGTTCGTGCGCTCCGCCCTCATCCGGCATCTGACCGACGCCTCGCACACCGTGCGCAGCGTCGGCACGGCCCTGGAGGCGCTGCGGGAGGTCGCCCATTTCCGCTTCGACGTGGTGATCCTCGATCTCGGCCTGCCCGACCTCGACGGATCGGAGGCGCTGAAGATGCTGCGCGGCATCACGGACGTGCCCGTGATCATCGCCACCGCGCGGGACGACGAGGCGGAGGTCGTACGGCTCCTCAACGCCGGCGCCGACGACTACCTCACCAAGCCCTTCTCGGTCGAACACCTGTCGGCGCGGATGGCGGCCGTGCTGCGCCGCGCCCGCGGCACGGCCGGCGAGGCGCCGTCGAGCGACGTCCTGCGGGTCGGCGGGCTCCGCATCGACCCGCTGCGCCGCCGGGCCGAGCTGGACGGGGCGCGGCTCGACCTGACCCGCCGCGAGTTCGACCTGCTCGCCTTCCTCGCCGGGCGGCCCGGCGTCGTCGTCCCGCGCAGGGAACTCCTCGCCGAGGTGTGGCAGCAGAGCTACGGCGACGACCAGACCATCGACGTACACCTGTCCTGGCTGCGGCGGAAGCTGGGCGAGACCGCCGCGCGGCCCCGCTATCTGCACACCCTGCGCGGCGTCGGCGTGAAGCTGGAGCCGCCCGCGGCGGACTCGCCGCCGTGAGGTGGGCCCTCGTCAAGGTCTGCCTGGCCGTCACGACGATGGTCGTGGTGGCCTTCGCGGTACCCCTCGGCCTTGTCGTCAAGGAGATGGCCAGGGACCGCGCCCTCTCGAACGCGGAGCGGCACGCCGCGGGCATGGGCCCCACGCTCTCCATCACCACCGACCGCGAGGAGCTGACCCGGGCCGTCGCCACGTCCGAGGCGGGCGGTGAGGGGCGGATGGCCGTCCACGTACCGGCCGTCGGCGGCGCCCCCGCCTTCGAGGTCGGTGACCCGCGGGCCGACGCGCGGGCCGTCGCGGCCACCCGTGAGGAGGGCCGGGCCAGGACCACCGGGGTGCCCGGCGGCTTCGTGGTCCTCCAGCCGACCGCGCTCAGCTCCGGGACGGCGGTCGTGGAGATCTACGTCCCCGAGGCCGAGGTCAGCAAGGGCGTGACCACGGCGTGGCTGGTCCTCGCCGGGGTCGGCGTCGCGCTCGTCATCGGCTCGGTGGCGGTCGCGGACCGGCTCGGCGTACGCATGGTCCAGCCGGCGAAGCGGCTGGTGGGGGCCGCGCACGACCTCGGGGAGGGGAAGCTGGGGGCGCGGGTGCCGGAGGAGGGGCCGACCGAACTGCGGCTGGCGGCGGTGGCGTTCAACTCCATGGCGGACCAGGTGGTGCAGCTCCTCGCCAACGAGCGGGAGCTGGCGGCGGACCTCTCGCACCGCCTGCGGACCCCGCTGACCGTGCTGCGGCTGAACGCGGCCTCGCTCGGCGACGGCCCCGCGGCCGAGCAGACGCGGACGGCCGTGGAGACGCTGGAGCGCGAGGTCGACACGATCATCCGCACGGCGCGGGAGGCCAAGCCGCGGACCGGCACGGCGGCCGGTGCCGGGGCGGGGTGTGACGCCGCCGAGGTGATCCGGGAGCGGATGGCCTTCTGGTCGGCGCTGGCGGAGGACGAGGGGCGCGAGGCGCGCGTCGCCGGGGTGGAGCGGCCCGTGCGTATCCCGGTGGCCCGGGGCGAACTGGTCGCCGCGGTCGACGCGTTGCTGGGCAATGTCTTCCGGCACACGCCCGAGGGCACGGCGTTTGCGGTGGACGTGCACAGCGCTGAGGACGCGGTGATCGTCCTGGTCTCCGACGCGGGGCCGGGGATCGCCGACCCCGAGGCGGCGCTCGCGCGGGGCGCGGGTTCGGGGGCGGACGGCTCCACGGGCCTCGGCCTGGACATCGTGCGCCGGCTGGCGGAGGCGACGGGTGGTGACGTGCGGGTCGGCTGCTCGGTGCTCGGCGGGGCGGAGGTGCGGGTGTGGATTCAGCGGGGAGGCGGCGGCCGTAGGGGTGTGGTGGGGCGGCGGCGGAGGCATCGGGGGCGCCCCTGACGGGGCTGCGGTGGGCGCCCCGTCAGGGGCGCGGGGAACTGCGCGACGAGCCCCCACCAGCCCGCAGCCGCACAGACCACCCCCGTCACCCCACCGCCCCCCACCTCAGTCCAGCGCCGGCTCCCTCGGCAGCACACCCGCCTCGGCGACCGTCGCGTACCAGTGCGCGCTGGACTTCGGGATGCGGGCCTGCGTCTCGTAGTCGACGTACACCGCCCCGAACCGCTTGCTGTAGCCGTACGCCCATTCGAAGTTGTCCAGGAGCGACCAGAGGTAGTAGCCGCGGACGTCGGCGCCGTCGGTGAGGGCGCGGCGGACGGCGGCCAGGTGGCCGTGGAGGTAGGCGATGCGCTCCGGGTCGTGCACGCGGCCGTCCGGGTCGGGCTTGTCGTCGCAGGCCGCGCCGTTCTCCGTGATGTACAGCGGCAGCCCCGGCGCCTCTCGCGTGTACCGCATGATCAGCTCGTGCAGCCCCGTAGGGTCGATGGTCCAGCCCATCGCGGTGCGCTCGCCCGGCGTCTGGTGGAAGGCCACGTCCTCGGCCGCGGGCCAGGGGGAGTGGTCGCTCGCCCCGTGCCCGTCGGCGCTCGAACTGCCGCCCTCGGGAGCGGCCGACACCAGCGCGGGCGTGTAGTAGTTGAGCCCCAGCGCGTCCAGCGGCTGGTGGATGGCGGCCAGGTCGCCGTCCCGGACACAGGACCAGTCGGTGACCCGCGCGGTGTCCGCCAGCAGGTCGGCCGGGTAGGCGCCGTGCAGCATCGGGCCGTGGAAGACGCCGTTGGCGAGGTTGTCGATGCGCCGCCGGGCGTCCAGGTCCTGCGGGGCGTCGGAGACCGCCCTGACCACCGCCGAGTTGAGGCTCACCGCGATGCGGGAGCGGGCGGGCAGGGCGGCGCGCAGCGCCTGGGTGCCGAGGCCGTGCGCGAGGTTGAGGTGGTGCGCGGCCTGGAGGGCGGCCGCGGGGTCGGTGCGGCCGGGGGCGTGCACGCCGGAGCCGTAACCGAGGAAGGCGCTGCACCACGGTTCGTTGAGCGTGATCCAGGACTCGACGCGGTCGCCCAGCGCCTCGGCGACGAAGCCCGCGTACTCGGCGAAGCGGTACGCCGTCTCGCGCGCCGGCCAGCCGCCCGCGTCCTCCAGTTCCTGCGGCAGGTCCCAGTGGTAGAGCGTCACGGCGGGCGCGATGCCCTTGGCCAGCAGCTCGTCGACCAGGCGCCGGTAGAAGTCAAGGCCGCGCTGGACGGCGGGGCCGCGCCCGGTGGGCTGCACCCGCGACCAGGAGACGGAGAACCGGTAGGCGGTCAGGCCCAGCTCCGCCATGAGCGCCACGTCGTCGCGGTAGCGGTGGTAGTGCTCGACGGCGACGTCACCGGTGTCACCGCCGACCGTGCGCCCCGGCGTATGGCTGAAGGTGTCCCAGATGGAGGGGGTACGGCCGTCCTCGCGCACGGCGCCCTCGATCTGGTACGCGGAGGTGGCGGCGCCCCAGAGGAAACCGGCGGGGAAGGCGAGGGATTCGGACATGGAAGCGCTCCCACGGAAGAGAGGAAAGGGGTACGAGGAGGAAGGCGAAGGGGAGGTGAGGGCGGGGAAGCCCGGGAGCCCGGAGGCTCCCGGGGAGTTCAGCCCTTGACCGCGCCCTGCATGATGCCGCTCACGATCTGCTTGCCGAACAGGAGGAACGCGAGCAGCAGCGGCAGCGTGCCGAGCAGCGCGCCCGCCATGATCACCGCCCGGTCCGGGATGTAGCCCGTACCGAGGGAGTTGAGCGCCACCTGGACGGTGGGGTTCGACTGGTTGAGCGCGATGATCGGCCACAGGAAGTCGTTCCAGGCCATGACGAACGTCAGCAGGCCCAGCACGGCCATCGCGGGCCGCGCCGCCGGGAACACCACGTGCCAGATGACGCGCAGGCTGCTCGCCCCGTCCATCCGCGCCGCCTCGATCAGCTCGCTCGGCAGCGCCTGCAGCAGGTACTGCCGCATGAAGAAGACACCGAAGGCGCTCACGAACGTCGGCAGGATCACCGCCTGGAGCTGGTTGGTCCACTGGAGGTCGGCGACCCACAGATACAGGGGTACGACGCTCAGCTGCGGCGGCACCATCATCGTGCCGATGGTGAGCAGAAGCAGCGCCCCACTGAACCGGAACTTCAGCTTGGCGAAGGCGAATCCGGCGATCGTGGAGAACAGCACCGTGCCGACGGTGATGCTGCCCGCCACGATCGTGGTGTTGAGCATCGCGTCGCCGAGGCTCGCCTCGGTCCAGGCCCGTTCGAGGTTCTTGAAGAGGTTGCCGCCGAACCACAGGGGCGGCGGCGTCTGCGCGAGCCGCCCGCTGGTGCGCGAGGCGGCGACCGCCGTCCAGATCAGCGGGGCCAGCGAGACGGCGGTGAAGACCGCGAGGACGAGGTAGGTCAGCGGCCCCGCGTGCATCGTGCGGCCGGCCTTCAGGCCCATGGGGCGGGACGTCCGGCCCGGGGTGCGGGACTTCATCGGTCCTTCCTCAGGCGTCGGGCGATCAGCAGGTTGACCGCGGCGATGAGCAGCAGGAGTACGAGCATCAGCCAGGCGACGGCCGACGCCCGGCCCAGGTGGCCGTTGATCCACCCCTGGTCGTACAGATACAGCCCCAGCGTCTGGAACTGGTGGTCCGCGCCGCCCTTGGACCCGGCCGTGCCGCCGAACAGCAGCGGCTCACCGAAGAGCTGGGTCGCGCCGATGGTCGAGACGACCACCGTGAACAGGATCGTCGGCCGCAGCATCGGGATCGTCACGTGCCGGAACTGCTGCCAGCGCGAGGCGCCGTCCAGCGAGGCCGACTCGTACAGGTCGTGCGGCACGGCCTGCATCGCCGCCAGGTAGATCAGCGCGTTGTACCCGGTCCACCGCCAGATGACGATCGACGACACGGCGAACTGCGAACCCCACGACGATTCACGCCAGTTGACGGGGTCGATGCCCACCGACCCGATCAGCCAGTTGACCATCCCGCCGTCCCACGCGAAGAGCAGGGTGAAGACCAGCGAGGCGCTCGCCACGGAGGTGGCGTACGGCGCGAGCATCGCCACCCGCCACAGCGTGGAGCCGCGCAGCTTGTAGTTGAGCAGGTGCGCGATGCCGAGCGCCATGGCCAGCTGGGGCACGGTGGAGATGACGCCGATGGTGAAGGTGTTGCCGAGCGCGTTCCAGAAGTAGTCGCTCTGGAGGAGGTTGGTGTAGTTCTCCAGGCCCAGCCAGGTGCTGTCGTCGAGGTTGGTCAGCTCCAGGCGGTGCAGCGAGGCCCACCCGGTGTAGAGGAGCGGGAAGAGGCCGAAGGCTCCGAAGAAGAGGAAGAAGGGCGCGACGAAGAGGTACGGCGACGCCTTGATGTCCCAGCGGTACAGGCGGCTGCGCCACGAGGACGTGGGGGAGGCCTGGCGGCTCCCGGACGCGGCCGGGGCCGCGTCCCCCTTGCCGGGGGACGCGGTCTCGGCGTACTCAGCGGTCTCGGACATGGGCGTCACTGTCCCAGAACATCCTTGATCTCCTTCTGGGCGGCGCTCCAGCCCTCCTCCGGGGACTTGCCCTGCTGCTCCACCTGGAGCACACCGATGTCCGTGATGGACTGGCCGATCTGGGCGTCCTTGATGCCGTACACGGCGGCGGGGGTGTTCTTCGCGATGCCGGCGAAGATCTCCGTGATGGGGGCGTCACTGAAGTACGCCTTGGTCGCCGGGGACGGCTTCAGCGTGTCGTAGACCGACGGGGTGGATGGGAAGCTCGCCTGCTTGGCGAAGACCTTCGCGAGCTGCTCGGGCCGCGTCAGCCACACGGCCAGCTCGGTCGCCTCCTTCTTGTGCTTGCCCGCGCTCGGCACGCCGAGGAACGTGCCGCCCCAGTTGCCGTCCGTCGGGGCCTTGGCCATGTCCCACTTGCCCTTGCCGCCGGGGCCCGTCTTCTCCTGGATGTAACCGGCCATCCAGGCGGGGCAGGCCACGGTGGCGAACTTGCCGTTGGCGAAGCCCTGGTCCCACGTCGGGTCGAACTGCTTGAGCTTGGCGGACATGTCGCCCCGGGCGACCTTCATCGCCGCGTCCCAGGCGTCCTTGCGGCCCTGGCTCTTCTCGTAGATCTCCTCGCCGCTCTTGTCGTAGTACCGCTCGGTGGCGCCCGCGAAGACGGCGTTGTAGACGCTGGAGGCGGAGTCGACGAACTTGGTGCCGTCCGGCGCCTTCTTCATGTACTTCTCGCCCATCGCGACGTACTTGTCCCAGTCGCCCGCCCACTCCTTCGCGAGCTTCTCGCGGTCGGTGGGCAGCCCGGCCTTCGCGAAGAGGTCCTTGCGGTAGCAGAGCGCGGTCGGGCCGATGTCGACGCCGAGGCCGATGGTCCTGCCGTCCTCGGTGGTGGCCTGCTTCCACTTCCAGTCGAGGTACGTCGACTTCTGTACGCCCTCGGCCTTGCCCAGGTCCTCGAACTTGGCGCCCTGGGTCTGGACCACCTCGGTGATGTTGCTGACCTCTATGGCCGCGACGTCGTTGACCCCGGCGCCCGACTGGAGCTGGGTGAGGAGCTTCGGGTAGTAGGCGTCGTTCCGCTCGATGACGTTCTCTTTGATCCGGATGTTCGGATGGGCCTTCTCGTACTCCTCGTACAGGCCTGCCTGCTTGAGGCCCAGCACGCCGAACGTGCCCACATTGAGCGTGATCTTGCCGTCGCCGTCCGCTGAGCCGCTGTCGTCATCGCTCGAACAAGCGGCCAGCAGGCTCGTGGCCAGCGCGGTCACGGCCGCGTAGGTCACGATGCCGCGGGTCCGGCGGGAACTGCTGCGCATGACGTCCTCCTGTTGCTGACGTGCCGACCCCCCGGCCAACTGCACTGCTGGGCCCGTTGGTTCACTCTGCGGCTCGGGCGGGGAACGTGCGGGATGTGTACGTCCAGAGTAGTGTGGGAGCGCTCCCACAGGTGATGTGTCGAAGACTTGTGGCTGGGGGCTGGGGTGTCAAGGGACCCGGCAGAGAGTCCTGTCCTCGGTTATCGGGCTGTTACGGGACGCCCGGCGTTCCCGGCCGGGCGCCCGGAAAAGATCAGGCTGTTACATTCCTGGCCGGGGGACGGGTGACGGGAGGCGGACAATGGCAGGTCACGCAGCGCGCGGCCGCGGCGGCGGACGGCCGACTCTGGAGGAGGTCGCCGCGCGGGCGGGAGTGGGCCGCGGGACGGTCTCCCGCGTGATCAACGGCTCGCCGCGGGTCAGCGCGGCCACCCGGACGGCCGTCGAGGCCGCCGTGGCGGAACTGGGCTACGTGCCCAACACCGCGGCCCGCGCCCTGGCCGCCAACCGCACGGACGCCGTCGCCCTGGTCGTGCCCGAGCCCGAGACCCGGTTCTTCGCCGAGCCGTACTTCTCCGACGTGCTGCGCGGGGTGGGCGCCCAGCTCGGCGAGACCGAGATGCAGCTTCTGCTGATCTTCGCGGGCAACGACCAGCGGCGCCAGCGCCTGGCCCAGTACCTCGCGGCCCACCGCGTCGACGGCGTGCTGCTGGTCTCCGTGCACGCCGACGACCCGCTGCCGGAGCTGCTGAGCCAGCTGGAGATCCCGGCGGTGATCAGCGGCCGCCGCTCCGCCGACGAGGCGCTGCCCTCCGTCGACTCCGACAACTTCGCCGGGGCGTGCTCGGCGGTGGAGCACCTGCTGGCCCGCGGCCGCACCTCCATAGCCACCATCACCGGCCGCCTCGACGTGTACGGGGCCCAGCGCCGCCTGGACGGCTACCGCGCGGCCCTGCGGGAGGCCGGCCGCCCGGTCGACGAGCGGCTGATCGTGCAGGGCGACTTCACGGAGGAGGGCGGCCGCCGCGCGATGCGGGAGCTGCTGGCGGCCTGCCCCGGGCTGGACGCGGTCTTCGCTGGCTCCGACGTGATGGCGGCGGGCGCCCGGCAGGCGCTGCGGGAGGCGGGGCGCCGGATACCCGAGGACGTGGCGCTGGTCGGCTTCGACGACTCGGCGATCGCCCGCCACATGGACCCGCCGCTCACCAGCGTCCGGCAGCCGATCGAGGAGATGGGCCGGGCCATGATCGACCTGCTCCTCGCGGAGATCGCCGACGACCGCCCGGTGGCCGCGCGCCGCCTGGAGCGACGCCAGCTGGTGCTCCCGACGGAACTGGTGGAGCGGGACTCGTCCTGACGGCCCGTCGGTGCCCGGGTACGCGGAAAGGGCCCCGGTTCTCTCGAACCGGGGCCCTTCCTTCAGGGTGAGTGACGGGACTTGAACCCGCGGCCACCTGGACCACAACCAGGTGCTCTACCAACTGAGCTACACCCACCATGTCCGGTCGTCTGTCGTTCTTCCGACCGGCCGAGAAAAAGTGTACAGGGTCCGAAGGGGTGCTCGCGCACACCTTTTCCCGGACCCCGTACAGACCCCGTACAGAGCCGTACGGGGAGGGTCCGCGCAGGCTACTCCGCGGCCAGCACGTGCTTGGCCGCGATCGACTTCGCGGTGTCCGAGTCCGGTCCGGGCTGCGGGACGAAGATCGCCTCGCGGTAGTAGCGCAGCTCGGCGATGGACTCGCGGATGTCGGCGAGCGCGCGGTGGTTGCCGTTCTTGTCCGGGCTGTTGAAGTACGCCCGGGGGTACCAGCGCCGGGCCAGCTCCTTGATGGAGGAGACGTCGACGATCCGGTAGTGGAGGTACTCCTCCAGCGTCGCCATGTCCCGCAGCAGGAAGCCGCGGTCGGTGCCGACCGAGTTTCCGCACAGCGGAGCCTTCCGCGGCTCCTTGACGTGCTCACGTACGTACGCCAGGACCTGCTCCTCGGCGTCGGCCAGCGTGGTGCCGCCGGCCAGCTCGTCGAGGAGCCCCGAGGCGGTGTGCATCGCGCGCACCACCTCGGGCATGGTCTCCAGCGCCGCGTCCGGCGGGCGGATCACGATGTCCACACCTTCGCCGAGCACGTTCAGTTCCGAGTCGGTGACCAGTGCGGCCACCTCGATAAGTGCGTCATCCGTCAACGAGAGCCCGGTCATCTCGCAGTCGATCCACACCATGCGATCGTTCATGCGTCCAACCCTACGGCGCACTCCTCTGACCGGGCACGGGAGGACGGCCCGGCGCGTACACGTCCGAGTGCGGCTTGCCGGGCTCGGCGGACAGGGAGGCCGTCGGGCCGAACGCGCCCGCGGCCGCCGTGCGCCGGGTCTGGGTCGGCACCGGACCCGCTTCCACCAGGGTGGGCACGGTCTGCGCGGAGGCCGGGGCGGAATCCGGCGAGCGCTCGCCCTGCGGCCTGCGGGCGCGGTAGGCGGCCCGGTAGGCGGCGGGGGAGGAGCCCAGCTGGCGCCGGAAGTGGCCCCGCAGCGCGACCGGCGAGCGGAAGCCGCAGCGGCCCGCGACCTCGTCGACGGAGTAGTCGGAGGTCTCGAGCAGCCGCTGTGCCTGGAGCACCCGCTGGGTGATCAGCCACTGCAGGGGAGCGCTCCCGGTCAGGGAGCGGAACCTGCGGTCGAAGGTCCGCCTGCTCATATAGGCGCGCGCGGCCAGCGTCTCCACGTCGAACTGCTCGTGGAGGTGCTCAAGGGCCCAGGCGACGACCTCGGCGAGCGGGTCGGCGCCGATCTCCTCGGGTAAAGACCTGTCGAGGTAGCGCTCCTGACCGCCGGCGCGGCGCGGCGGCACCACGAGCCTGCGGGCGAGGGCGCCGGCCGCCTCATTGCCGTGGTCCGTGCGCACGATGTGCAGACAGAGATCGATTCCGGCCGCGGTGCCGGCGCTCGTCAGGACGTCCCCGTCGTCGACGAACAGCTCGCGCGGGTCCACGTGGACGGACGGGTAGCGCTTCGCGAGCGTCGGCGCGTACATCCAGTGGGTGGTCGCGGGCCGGCCGTCGAGCAGTCCCGCGGCGGCGAGGACGAACGCGCCGGTGCAGAGCCCGACGATGCGGGCGCCTTCCTCGTGCGCGCGGCGCAGTGCGTCCAGCGCCTCCGGCGGCGGTGGCGAGGTGATCGACCGCCAGGCGGGTACGACGACCGTGCCCGCCCTGCCGATCGCCTCCAGGCCGTGCGGCGCGGTGAGTTCGAGACCGCCGGTGGTCCGCAGCGGTCCGTCCTCGCCGGCGCACACCAGCAGCCGGTAGCGGGGGACACCGGCGTCCTGCCGGTCGATGCCGAAGACGGAGAGCGGTATGGAACTCTCGAAAATGGGACCACCGCTGAAGAGCAGCACCGATACGATCTCCCGGCGGCGGCGCCCGGAGAGCTTGCGAGCCGTGGTCTCCGGCGTGGCAGTGGAGTCGTGACTCATGGTGCTAAACCCCCCTCGGGCGTAGCGGCTCCCTGTTCCTGACCTGCTTGACGTTTTTTACGTGCTTGCTGGGCCTGTCGCTGCTGCACGTTTCCCCTCGGTCCTCCACCAGTCCCCCGCCGTAATACAGTCAAGATCGAATCTACTGTGTCCCGTGCTGCCGGGGTGACCAGTTCAGCACCCGGCAGATTGTCGACATGGCAACTTGGCGTGAAGCATTCGATCACGAAGCGTTGCACTCGTGGGCCCGACAGGGAAGTGTGCCTCTGCTCCGTGGCCGGTCCCCGTAGGGTGCGCAGGCCCTTGGCGCACCTTTCAGTCCTGGTGGGACCGGGGTGGAGGGCGTGTTCGGCCAAGGAAAGCGCGTCCCCCGGAAGTTGGCTGAAAACCTACGGGAGTGTGTGTGCGAATCGGTCAGTCGACCGGTGTGCTCTCTGAGCCGTACCGCACGCCCCGGTGCGCCCCTGTGCCCGTCCTGCTGTGCCGTCCGCGGTGCCCGCCGCTCTGCTCCGCGAGCTGCCGCGCGGCGCCCCGCTCGGACTGCCGCAGCAGCACCCGGCAGACCCCGGTGACGGCCGCCAGGCCCAGTGCCGCGCCGCCCGCCCCCGCCAGGGAGGTCCCGTACCCCACAAGGACGACCGGAACCAGGACGCAGCTGAACGCCGCCCAGCGGACCACGTCCCCCACCGAGTCCTGCGCGGGCGTCCGCCGGGGGCCCCGGGCGCGGGCCGCGGAGGCGGCGCGGCGCTTGCGGCCGGGCGGGGACGAGGGGGACAGGGCCGGGGGACCAGGCACGGAGTGCTCCTGTGAGGGGTGGCGTACCGGAGTTCAACGCGCGGCCGGGCGGCCGGTCACTGGCGGGCGGCAGGGTGGCACCGGACGGGTGCGCAAACCGCCTGTAGGAGGCAGCAACCATTGCCATACGGGCGAGGCTCATGCATGCTCCGGTGAACGCCGGGAGGCCCTGTGCACAGCCCGGCGCGGGCCCGCACGGGCTCCCCGCAGGCTCTGGGCAGAGGAGGAGTGTCGCCGTACCCTTGGGGGTATGGGGTTGGGAAGATGATTCCCGGACTAGATTCCCGGACCCGATTCCGGGCTTCGCGCTCCTGAATCGCCTGAACTGCCCGAACCGCCTGAACTGCCGCACCATCTGAACAGCAGACCCTCCCACAGAGGACTCCTTCGCCGAGACACCCATGGCCGGTCACGAATTCTTCGAACCCGCGGACCGCAAGCGGCAGGTCGCCGATCCGACAGCGACCCCCCGAGCGGCGGAAGAACCACGTCATGCCTGCGATCCGGCCTTCCGGCACGGTGTCGTCGTCGGCTTCGACGGCTCGACCTCCAGTGAACGCGCCCTCGCCTATGCCATCGGCATGGCCCACCGCTCGGGATCGGGCCTGATCATCGTCCATGTCGCCAACCGGCTGCCCACCACCGTGTGGGCGGGCTGCGAGCCGCCGGTCTTCGTCGACGTGCCCGATCACCGCACCGAGGTCCTGGGCCTTGAGCTGGCCTGCGCGGACTATCTGGCCGAGGTGCCCTGGATTCTCGTCGAGCGCGGCGGCGACATCTGCCACGAGCTGGAGGAGGTCGGCCGCGAGTACAGCGCGGACGCGATCGTCGTCGGCTCCACGCAGGGCATCGTCGGGCGCATCTTCGGCTCCGTCGCGGGGCGGCTGGCGCGACGCGCGCAGCGTCCCGTCGTCGTCATCCCCTGACGCTCCGCACGTCCCCTGCGTACCAGGCCAAGTCCCCTGCTTACCAGACTCGTTGAGCGATAAATCTACTGGCGCGTAGAGGTGGTTCGCGCCCTCGGGGCGGGTACATACAGGTCGCCGGCATACCGCCCTGTCGGCCCGGAGGGTGACGGCCGCCGGATGCCGAGGGCGCGGGCCGGGGCAATGGGCGACCCCGGCTCCTTGAGGGACGACCCCCTGCGCGCCGGTGGCACGCGCAGGGGGTCGTTCACATGCGGTTCGTGCAGGGGAGTGGCCCTACTCGACGGTGACCGACTTCGCGAGGTTGCGCGGCTTGTCGATGTCCCGGCCCAGCGCCAACGCCGTGTGGTAGGCGAGGAGTTGGAGCGGGATGCCCATCAGGATCGGGTCCAGCTCGTTCTCGTTCTTCGGAACGATGATCGTCTGGTCGGCCTTCTCCTGCTCCTGGTGCGCGACCGCGAGGATCTTGCCGCTGCGGGCCTTGATCTCCTCCAGGGCGGCGCGGTTCTTCTCCAGCAGGTCGTCGTCCGGCACGATCGCGACGGTCGGCAGGGCCGGCTCGATGAGGGCGAGCGGGCCGTGCTTCAGCTCGGAGGCGGGGTAGGCCTCGGCGTGGATGTACGAGACCTCCTTGAGCTTGAGCGAGGCCTCGCGGGCGACGGGGTAGCCGCGGACCCGGCCGATGAAGAGCATCGAGCGGGCGTCGGCGTAGCTCTTGGCGATCTTCTTGATCTCGTCCTCCTGCTTGAGGATCTCCGAGATCTGGCCGGGCAGCTTGCGCAGGCCCTCGATGATCCGCTTGCCGTCGGAGACCGACAGGTCGCGGATGCGGCCGAGGTGCAGGGCGAGCAGGCCGAAGGCGACGGTGGTGTTGGTGAAGCACTTGGTGGAGACCACGCAGACCTCCGGGCCCGCGTGGACGTACACGCCCGCGTCCGCCTCCCGGGCGATCGCCGAGCCGACGACGTTGACCACGCCCAGGACGCGGGCGCCCTTGCGCTTCAGCTCCTGGACGGCGGCCAGCACGTCGTACGTCTCACCGGACTGGGAGACCGCGATGTAGAGGGTGTCGGGGTCCACGACCGCGTTGCGGTAGCGGAACTCGGACGCCGGCTCCGCGTCGGCGGGGATGCGGGCCAGCTCCTCGATCATCTGGGCGCCGATCATGCCCGCGTGGTACGAGGTGCCGCAGCCGAGGATCTTGACGCGGCGCACCTTGCGGGCGTCGTGCGCGTCGAGGTTGAGGCCGCCGAGGTGCACGGTGGAGAAGCGGTCGTCGATGCGGCCGCGCAGCACGCGGTCCACCGCGTCGGGCTGCTCGAAGATCTCCTTGTGCATGTACGTGTCGTGGCCGCCCATGTCGTACGACTCGGCCTCCCACTCCACGGTGGTCGGCGAGGCGGTCGTGCGCGAGCCCTCGGTGGTGTACGTGCGGTAGTCGTCGGCCTTGATGGTGGCCATCTCGCCGTCGTCGAGGGTGACGACCTGGCGGGTGTGGGAGACGAGCGCGGCGACGTCCGAGGCGACGAACATCTCCTTCTCGCCGATGCCGAGGACGACCGGGGAGCCGTTGCGGGCGACGACGATGCGGTCGTTGAAGTCGGCGTGCAGGACGGCGATGCCGTACGTGCCCTCGATGTGGCGCAGCGCCTCGCGCACCTTCTCTTCCAGGGTGTCCGCCTGGGAGCGGGCGATGAGGTGGGTGAGGACCTCGGTGTCCGTCTCGGAGAGGAACTCGACGCCGTCGGCGGTCAGCTTGGCGCGCAGCTCCGAGGCGTTGTCGATGATGCCGTTGTGGACGACGGCGACCTTCTCGTCCTGGGAGAGGTGCGGGTGGGCGTTCTCGTCGGAGGGGGCGCCGTGGGTGGCCCAGCGGGTGTGGGCGATGCCGGTGGTGCCCTTGAAGCGGGCGGGGAGCCTGGCCTCCAGGTCTCGGACGCGGCCCTTGGCCTTCACGGTCTTCAGGCCCGTGGCCTTGGGAGCGGTGACCGCGATGCCCGCCGAGTCGTAGCCGCGGTACTCCAGGCGCTGGAGGCCTTCGAGGAGCAGCGGGGCGACGTCACGCTTGCCGATATAACCGACGATTCCACACATAGAGGGTGTCCTAGCCGTAGATGATGCGGCGCAGCTGCCGGAGGCTCAGCTCCGGCGGCGCGACCGCGCGGTATGCCAGGTCCGCCGAGATCTGTTCGAAGATCGCCGCATTCAGCAGGCCCTGACCCTGCAGCTCGCGGTGGCGGCGACGGACGAAGTCTTCTGTCGTCTCGTCGAAGTAGGCCAGCACGTCCTGGATGACCCGCAGGGCTTCGCCCCGCTGGAGCGGGGTGCTGCGGGTGAGGTGGTCCACCAGGTCGTCGTGCACTCGATGATCCTGGGGGATCTTCGCCTCTTTCGCAAGAATCCTGCCCGGAATCGGGCAGGGACGTGCCGAATGGGCGCGCGATACCGCCCCGCCTGGCCTACATGCGGCGCAGGACCGCCTGCTTCGCCGCGGTGAACTCCTCCTCCGTCAGGACCCCCGCCCGGTGGAGCTCGCCCAGCTCGCGCAGGCGGCGCAGCAGGGTGTCGTGGTCCTCGGCCGAGGGTGCCGGGGCCGTCGCCTGTGGGGCGGCGGGCGGCGCGTCCTCCGCGGCCGCCGGGACGGAGGGCGCCGCGGGGTGCGGCAGGCGGGCCTGGACCGCGGCGGCGACCAGGGCCATCAGCGGGTCCTTCTTGAAGCCCCACAGCTCCACCGCGTTCGGGTCGTACTTCGGCGGGGCCTTGGTCGGGGCGTTGCGCACGGTGAAACGGAGGTGGCCGTTCTCCAGGCCGACCGCCGGCTGCCACTCCACCGCCGTGATGTCCGCGAGCGCCAGAGACCTCGTGCCGGACGCCGACTTCGCCTCCTCCGTCTTCCAGTTCCACTCCAGGCGGACGCGCTCCCCGTCGAAGCTCGCGGTGCCGTCCCCGGCCGAGACGGACAGCGGCACGGGCGGGCCGGGCAGGAGGTAGGCCGTGCAGGGGGCAGCCGGAACCTGTTCGATCAGCAGGGCGCCCCGCACCTCGTCGACCAGGTACTCCGCCACGCCGTACCGGTCGGGCTCCACGAGCAGCTGATACGGGTCGCCGGAGTCCGTCAGCTTGCCGCCCGTCGCCTGGAGCAGCGGGTCGGCGCCGTCGCGCAGCCGCAGCCGCAGGCGGCCCGACTTCTTCCCGTGCTCGAAGGCGATGCCCGCCAACGCCTCCAGCGGCAGGGCCAGTTCGCCGAGCGTCTTGCGGAGCAAGGAGACGCTCTTGTCGTGGCCGGGCACCAGCCGCAGCGTCTGTCCGTCGAAGGTCCAGGTCCCGTCGCGCTGGATGATTTCCGCCATGCGGGGATTCTCGCACCGCCCCCCGGGGGAGGTGGTCCACACCCCCTTGACCCCCCGTGAGGGCCGGGTTACCAATGGGAACCGTTCGAACGGTCCGCACCACAGCTGCGCCCCCGTCGAAGGGACCCGCTTGTGAGAACGCACCACAGGACATCACGGCTGCTCGGCTCACTGCTGCTCGTGGCGGCCGCCGGCATCTCCTCCCTCGCCGCCGCTCCCGCCCCCGCGGCGAAGCCGAAGCCCGCGGTCACCCCGCTCGGCCAGATCGTGCCCGCGCCCCTGTCGGCCGAGCCGGGCGGCGCCGGATACGAGATCACCGCCAGGACCCGCATCCGCGTCGACCGGCCCGAGGAGCGGCGCGTCGGCGAGTACCTCGCCCAGGTGCTGCGCCCCTCCACCGGCTACAAGCTCCCGGTCGTCACCGGCGCGGGCGGCGACGGCATCCGGCTGCGGCTCAGCGCCGAACCGGCGAACAAGGTCCTCGGCAACGAGGGCTACCGGGTCATCTCCACCCGCGGCTCCCTCACCATCACCTCCTGGTCGGACGCCGGGCTCTTCCACGGTGTCCAGACGGTGCGTCAGCAACTGCCCGCCGTCGTCGAGAAGACGAGCAGGCAGCGCGGCCCGTGGCGGATCGCGGGCGGCACCATCAAGGACATGCCGCGCTACACCTACCGCTCCACGATGCTCGACGTCTCGCGGCACTTCTTCACCGTCGAGCAGGTCAAGCGCTACATCGACCAGGCGGCGCTCTACAAGATGAACAAGCTGCACCTGCACCTGAGCGACGACCAGGGCTGGCGCATCGCCATCGACTCCTGGCCGCGCCTGGCCACGTACGGCGGTTCCACACAGGTCGGCGGCGGCAAGGGCGGCTATTACACGAAGGCGCAGTACAAGGAGATCGTCGCGTACGCCGCCTCGCGGCACCTGGACGTCATCCCCGAGATCGACATGCCGGGGCACACCAACGCGGCCCTCGCCTCGTACGCCGAGCTGAACTGCGACGGCGTCGCCCCGCCCCTCTACACCGGCACCGCCGTCGGCTTCAGCTCGCTGTGCGTCAAGAAGGACGTCACGTACGACTTCGTGGACGACGTGATCCGCGAGCTGGCCGCCCTGACACCCGGTGAGTACCTCCACATCGGCGGTGACGAGGCGCACTCCACCAGCCACGAGGACTTCGTCGCCTTCATGGACAAGGTGCAGCCCATCGTCGCCAAGTACGGCAAGAAGGTGATGGGCTGGCACCAGCTGACCGGCGCCAGGCCCGCCGAGGGTGCCGTCGCCCAGTACTGGGGATACGACAGGACCGGCGCCGCCGAGCGCGAGCAGGTCGTGAACGCCGCGAAGAACGGCACCAAGCTGGTCCTCTCCCCGGCCGACCGCTCCTACCTCGACATGAAGTACACCAAGGACACCCCGCTCGGCCTGACCTGGGCCGGTCTGGTCGAGGTGCAGCGCTCGTACGACTGGGACCCGGCCACGTATCTGAAGGGGGCGCCCGCCGACGCGGTCCTGGGCGTCGAGGCACCGCTGTGGACGGAGACCCTCTCGACCTCCGCGCACCTGGACCACATGGCGTTCCCGCGCCTGCCCGGGATCGCCGAACTCGGCTGGTCGCCCGCGGCCACACACGACTGGGAGAAGTACAAGGTGCGGCTCGCCGCGCAGGCCCCGCGCTGGGACGCGCTCGGCTTCGGCTACTACAAGTCGCCGCAGGTGCCCTGGCCCGCAACATGACATGACGACACACACGGCGTACGAGGATGGGGCTCGGAAGGACCGTCTTCCGAGCCCCATCGGCTTGACGCGATCGGGTTCCTCGGCGTCCCGAGGCGTCCCGACCGGCTCCGTTGGTCAGACGCGCGACGGTACCGCTGCCCCGCTGCGGTGGAGTGCCGTCTCGCCGAGGCCCTGGAAGAAGCGCTCCCGGGTGCAGAAGCTCAGCAGGGCTTCCTTCTCCGGCTTCTGGATGACGGTCTCGGCGCGGAACCCGACGGACGCGTTGCGGGCGAGCACCGCAGTGTCCCGCACGGCGGGGGCGACGACGACCCGCCCGGTCGCCGGGTCGGCGAACAGCTCGCGCAGCACCGCGCTGAGCACCCCGCGGGTGAAGCCGGGGACGCGCACCTCGGGCGGGGCAGTGAAGAAGTGCATGCCGACGTCGCCGGGGAGCGGTTCGTAGAGGCCGGCCAACTCCACGTACGCGGGGTCGTACCGCTCCATCAGGAAACACGGCACGCCCAGGTACCGGCCGAGGTACGCCTCCTGGTGGTCGGAGGCGGCGATCGCCATGTACGCGCGCTCGACGTCGGTCAGCGTGGCGCCCCGCATCTGCCGGCACGCGGCCCTGGGGTGCGTCATCCAGCCGTGCACCAGTTCGGCGTCGGTCAGGGGGTCGAGCGGGCGGAGCGTGAAGTCGTACGCCACGGAGGGCCGGTGGGGGTCAGCAGGCGCGGTCAAGGGTCTCTCCTCCCAGGTACCGCTCGGCGTGGCCGGCGATCAGATCGAGGACAGCCGTGATGTCGGCGGTGGTGGTCTCGGGGTTGAGCAGGGTGAACCGCAGGTACTGGCGGTCGCCCACCTTGGTGCCGGCCACCACGGCGTCACCGGAGGCGAACAGGGCCTTGCGGGCGTAGAGGTTGGCGCGGTCGATCGCGAAGGGGGCGCAGATCGCGGTGGGGATGTAGCGGAAGACGAGCGTGGAGAGCTGCGGCTCGGCCACGACGTCGAAGCGGGGGTCGGCGGCGAGCACGCGCCAGCCCTTCGTGGCCGTGTCGCAGACCTCGTCGAAGAGGTCGCCGATGGCGTCCGCGCCCATCACGCGCAGCGTCATCCACAGCTTCAGGGCGTCGAGGCGCCGGGTGGTTCCGGGGGACTCGCCGGCCTGGTCGGGGAGGCGCCCGCGCACCCTGCCGCGGACCAGGACGGCCGAGGAACTCACCGGCTGGAAGAAGGACTTGTCGTAGTCCACGGTGACGGAGTCGGCGCGCTCGATGCCGTCGAGGAGGTGCCGGTTCCTGCGGGAGGCGAGCAGCCCGCAGCCGTACGCCGCGTCGACGTGCAGCCAGGTGCGGTACCGCGCGCACAGCTCGGCGATCTCGGGCAGCGGGTCGATGGAGCCGAAGTCGGTGGTGCCGGCGGTGGCGACGACCGCCATGGGGGAGCGGTCGTCGCGGCGGCAGCGCTCCAGCTCACGGGCGAGGGCCACGGTCTGCATGCGCTTGTTCCGGTCGGTGGGGATCACCACCACGGCGTCCTCGCCGAGGCCGAGCAGCCGGGCGGCCTGCCGGACGCCCACGTGACCGGCCTCGGAGGCGAAGACGCGCAGGCGGGCGGGGTCCTGCTCCTTGGTCTCCTCGCGGGCGAGCAGCAGGGCGTGGAGGTGGGACTGGGCGCCGCCGCCGGTGAACACCCCCTCGGCGGCCGGGCCGAGGCCCAGGCGCTCGCAGGTCCAGTCGATGAGGCGGCGCTCGATGAGGGTGCCGCCCGCGGACTGGGTTCGGGTGCCGAGCGAGGAGCTGACGGCGGAGACGACCGCTTCGGCGAGGACGGCGGGGATGGCGACCGGGCAGTTGAGGTGGGCGAGGTGGCGGGGGTGGTGGAAGGGGATCGCGTCGCGCTGGTACAGCTCGTCCAGTTCGTCGAGCGCGGCGATGGTGTCGTGCAGGGGCGCGTCCAGGTCGACGGCCTCGACGCGGCGGGCGAGTTCAGCGGCCGTGACGCCGGTGGACGGGCGGGGTGTGGTGGCGAGTCGGGCGGCCACCCGCTCGACTCCTTCGGTCACGGAGCTGCGGTACCGCTCCGCGGTGGTGTCACTGAGCAGGTGCGAGCGCATGGACTGTCCTCCCGAGGTGCAACTTAGGTAAGCCTAACTTAACTTCTACCGTCCGGGGTCCCTCGGGAGAAGGGCTCCCGGGAAAAGGGGTCCCGGGGAAAGGGGCCCTTCGGGAAAAGCAGAACCGCCCCCTCCGCGAACGGAGGGGGCGGGCGGTGAGGCTGTGCGGCGGCGCGGTGGTGCGGCGGCGCGCTTGTGCGGTGGTGCCGTGCGGAGGTCAGGCGCTCTTCTTGAGCTTCTTCGCCTTCTCGATCGCGTCCGCGAGGTCCTCCAGGATCGGCGCGCACTTGGCGTACGAGAAGATCGGCTCCGTCACGCGCGGGATGACCTGCCCGGCCTTGACGGCGGGGAGCTTGCGCCAGGTCGGCTTGGACTCGTCCAGGACGGCCGGCTGGAGGGCGGAGGTGCGGTTGTCCATCATGATGAGGTCCGCGTCGTACTGGTCGACGTTCTCCCAGCTGAGGTTCTCGAACCAGCCGCCGGACGCCTTCTTGGCCTTCTCCGGCGGCTCGATGATGTTCACGCCGAGCGCCTTGAAGTACTCCAGGTCGGCGGAGAGGTTCGAGCCGGAGACGTAGAACAGGTCCTGGCTCGCGGAGCCCACGAGGACCTTGATGTCCTTGTGCGCCTTGGCGACCTTGCGCAGCCGCTCGGAGGCGTCCTCGAAGCGCTTCTTCGCCTTGACGACCTTGTCGGACCTCACGTCCGCGCCGAGCGACTCGGCGAGCGCGAGGATGCGCTGGAGCGGCTGGGTCATCTGGCGGTCGTAGACGCTGATGCCGACGCTCGGGGCGAGCTTCAGGATCTTGTCGCTGCTCTCCTCCGGCACGTACCAGAGGGTGCCCTTGGCGTCGAACATGGTGGAGATCAGCACGTCGGGGGCGAGGCCCGCGTACTTCTCGATGTTGAACCGGCCCCATTCGTTGCCGATGACCGTCAGCTTGCTGACGTCCATGTCGCCGGCCTGCACGTCGGCCTTGCCGTCCTTGGTCTTCGTCGGGCCGAAGACGCCCTTGCACTCGATGCCGTAGTCGAACAGGGCGGCGGCGACGCCGGTGAAGGCGACGATGTTCTTCGGCGTCGCCTCGCGCTCGGCCGTCTTCCCGCGGTCGTCCTTGAAGCTCCAGGGACCCGCCTTGGCCGCACCGCCCTTCTTCTCCCCGTCCTTTTTCTCGCTGCCGCAGGCCGCCAGGACGGCGGTCAGGCCGAGGGCGCCGCCGGCGGCGAGCATGCCGCGGCGGGAGAGCTGGAGGGAGCGGGGCTGGGACATGGGGGTCTCTGCTTTCGTGACGGTACGGCGGCCGGAGGCCACTGGACCGGCCGGGGCCACTGGCCGGAAGTAGAGCTTAGGCTAGCCTAAGCTCACTCCGGCCTCGGGGGTCCCTCGACGCCCGCCCGCCGGGGCGAGGCCCGGCCCCGCCTCAGCCCGCGAAGCCCAGCTCCCGCGCGATGAGCATCCGCTGCACCTCGCTGGTGCCCTCGCCGATCTCCAGGATCTTGGAGTCCCGCCACATCCGGGCCACGGGGTATTCGTTCATGAAGCCGTACCCGCCGTGGATCTGCGTGGCCTCGCGGGCGTTGTCCACGGCGACCGTCGAGGAGTAGAGCTTGGCGATCGCCGCCTCCTTCTTGAACGGCTCCCCGGCGACCAGGCGCGAGGCCGCGTCCCGCCAGCCGACCCGGGCCATGTGCGCCCGCGTCTCCATGTCCGCGATCTTGAACTGGATGGCTTGATTCGCCCCGATCGGCCTGCCGAAGGCGTGCCGCTCCTTGGCGTACTTCACCGACTCGTCCACGCAGCCCTGCGCCAGCCCGGTGGCGAGCGCGGAGATGGCGACGCGGCCCTCGTCCAGGATGCGCAGGAACTGGGCGTAGCCCCGGCCCTCCTCGCCCAGGAGGTTCGCCGCGGGCACGCGGACGTCGGAGAAGGACAGCTCGCGGGTGTCCGAGGCGTTCCACCCCACCTTCGAGTACGGCGCCGCGACCGTGAAGCCCGGCGTCCCCGACGGCACGATGATCGAGGAGATCAGCGGGCGGCCGTCGGCCTTGCGGCCGGTGACGGCGGTGACCGTGACCAGGCCGGTGATGTCCGTACCGGAGTTGGTGATGAAGCACTTCGAACCGTTGATCACCCACTCGTCGCCGTCGCGCACGGCCGTGGTGCGGGTGCCGCCCGCGTCCGAGCCGCCGTCGGGCTCGGTCAGGCCGAACGCGCCGAGCATCTCGCCGGAGCACAGCTTCGGCAGCCACTGCCGCTTCTGCTCCTCGGTGCCGAACAGGTGCAGCGGCATCGCGCCGAGCGAGACGCCCGCCTCCAAGGTGATCGCCACGGACGAGTCGACGCGGGCCAGCTCTTCGAGGGCGATGCCGAGCGCGAAGTAGTCACCGCCCATCCCGCCGTACTCCTCGGGGAAGGGCAGGCCGAACAGGCCCATGCGGCCCATCTCGCGGACGATCTCGTACGGGAATTCGTGGCGCTCGTAGAAGTCGCCGATCTTGGGGGCGACCACGTCGTGCGCGAACGCCTCGACCGTGCGGCGGAGTTCCTCGTGCTCGGGGCTCAGGCGGTGGTCCATCGTTCTCTCACTGCTCCTGGTGGGTCAGGGCGCGGACGGTGCGGGACGGGCTGGGTCGGCCCAGGTGGCCGGCCATCCAGGCGCTGGTGGCGCAGAGGCGGCCGAGGTCGACCCCGGTGTCGATGCCGAGGCCGTGCAGCATCCAGACGAGGTCTTCGGTGGCGAGGTTGCCGGTGGCGCTCTTCGCGTACGGGCAGCCGCCGAGACCGCCCGCGGAGGCGTCCACCGTCGTCACGCCGTGCTGGAGCGCGGCCAGGGTGTTGGCGAGCGCCTGGCCGTACGTGTCGTGGAAGTGGACGCCGATCCGGTCGGTCGGGACCCCCGCTTCGTTCAACGCGGTCAGCAGGGCGCGCACATGGCCCGGCGTGGCCACGCCGATGGTGTCGCCGAGGCTCAGTTCGTCGCACCCCATGTCGAGCAGCGCGCGGCAGACGCGGACCACCTGGTCGACGGGGACCGGGCCCTCCCAGGGGTCGCCGAAGCACATCGAGAGATAGCCGCGGACGTGCATCCCGTGCTCCCGCGCGCGGGCGACCACCGGGTCGAACATGGCGAGGGCCTCGTCCACCGTGCGGTTGAGGTTGGCCTTGGCGAAGGACTCGGTGGCGCTGGCGAAGACGGCGACGCGGTCGGCGCCGAGCGCGAGCGCCCGCTCCAGGCCGCGTTCGTTCGGCACGAGGACCGGCAGGCGCACGCCCCGGAGGTCGCCGAGGAGCGGGAAGAGCCGCTCGGCGTCGGCCAGTTGGGGCACCCACTTGGGGTGGACGAAGCTGGTCGCCTCGACGGTGGTCAGGCCCGCGTCGGCGAGGCGGTGGATGAACTCCGCCTTGATCTCGGTGGGGACCACCGACTGCTCGTTCTGCAGGCCGTCGCGGGCGCCGACCTCGTGGATGCGGACGCGGGGCGGCAGCTCCGGGTCCCGGACGGTCATGGGGAGCCCGGCGGGGGCGGCTGTCGTGGCGCCCGCGGTGTCGTCTGCGGTGTCGTCTGCGGTGGTCATGCCTCCGCCTCCTCGTCCGTCTCGTCGTCCGGGAGCACCACCGCGAGGACCTGGTCCATGGCGACCGTGGTGCCCGCGCCGACGTCCAGCTCGGTGACCGTGCCGGCGTGCGGGGCGGCGATGACGTGCTCCATCTTCATCGCCTCGACCACCAGCAGGCTCTGACCCGCGCTCACCCGGTCGCCGGGGGAGACCTTCACGACCGTGACGGTGCCCGGCATGGGGGCGGTGAGCGCGTCGGCCCCGGCGTGCGCGGCGCCGGTCAGGCTCGCCTCCACGGGGTCGTGGTCCCGCACCTGCCAGGCGTCGCCGTCCCGGCCCAGCCAGTCGCCGGCGCGGTGGAAGGTGTGCCGGGTGCCGTCGAGGGTGACCGAGACGTGGTCGGCGGTGACCGTGTGGCCGCTGCCCCGCAGCCGGTGGGTGACGGGTTCCTGTCCCGTCGCGTGCAGCCAGTGCGTCACGGGCACCGGGGTGCCCCCGAGCCGCCAGCCGCTCGGCACGGAGAACGGGTCCGTCCAGCCGCCCCCCGAGGGGGCGAGCGCGGCCTCGCGCACGGCGGCCGCCGCCTCGTACACCTCATCCGGCACGCCGTCCGGGACCAGGCCGTCCATCTCGCGCTCCACGAGACCGGTGTCCAACTCGCCCGCCACGACCGCCGGGTGGGCCAGCAGCCTGCGCAGGAAGCCCGCGTTCGTCGGCACGCCCAGGGTGACCGTCTCGGCGAGGGCGGCCCGCAGCTTGCGCAGGGCCGTGGCGCGGTCGGGGCCGTAGGCGATGACCTTGGAGAGCATCGGGTCGTAGAGGCTGCCGACCTCCGTGCCCTCGCTCAGCCCGGAATCGGTGCGCACGCTGTCGCCCTGCGGCTCGCGCAGGGCGAGGACCGTCCCGCCCGAGGGCAGGAACCCGCGGGAGCCCGCCTTGACGGACACGGTCTCGGCGCAGATCCGGGCCTCCACCGCGTGCCCGGTGAGGGTGATGTCCTGCTGGGTGAACGGCAGGCGCTCCCCGGCGGCCACCCGCAGCTGCCACTCGACCAGGTCGAGGCCGGTGATCAGCTCGGTGACCGGGTGCTCCACCTGCAGGCGGGTGTTCATCTCCATGAAGTAGTACGAGGAGGGGTCCTTGCCCGGCACGATGAACTCGACCGTGCCCGCGCCCGCGTACCCGCAGGAGCGGGCCGCCTGGACCGCCGCCTCGCCCATCGACGCGCGCGTGGCCTCGTCCAGGAGGACGCTGGGCGCCTCCTCGATGATCTTCTGGTGGCGGCGCTGGAGGGAGCACTCGCGCTCGCCGAGGTGGATCGCGTTCCCCTGGCCGTCCGCCAGGACCTGGATCTCGATGTGCCGGGGGCGGTCGATCCACCGCTCCACGAGCAGCGTGTCGTCGCCGAAGGAGGCGCGGGCCTCGCGGCGGGCCGCCGCGATCTCCTCGGCGAGCACGGCCTCGTCGCGCACCAGGCGCATGCCCTTGCCGCCGCCGCCCGCGCTCGGCTTGAGCAGGACCGGGGTGCCGATCTCGCGCGCGGCGGCGGCCAGTTCGGCGTCGGTCAGGCCGCTGCCGGAGGAGCCGGGGACGACCGGGACGCCGGCCTCCTTCACCGTCTCCTTGGCGCGGATTTTGTCGCCCATCAGCTCGATCGCCGAGGCGGGCGGCCCGATGAAGACGAGCCCGGCGTCGGCGCACGCCTGCGCGAACACGGCGTTCTCCGCGAGGAAGCCGTACCCCGGGTGGACCGCCTGGGCGCCGGAGGCGGCCGCCGCCGCGAGGATGCGCTCGACGGACAGATAGCTCTCGGCGGCCGGCGCCGGGCCGATCCGCACCGCCGTGTCGGCCTCGCGCACATGGCGGGCGTCCGCGTCCGCGTCGCTGAAGACGGCCACGGAGCGGACCCCGAGCGCCCGCAGTGTGCGGATGACGCGGACCGCGATCTCGCCGCGGTTGGCGACGAGCACCGTGTCGAACATGGTCCCTCTCCCCGAGGTGGTCTGGAAGTCGCTCATCGTCCCGCCCCTCACATCCGGAAGACGCCGAAGCCGGGCTCGCCCAAGGGGGCGCCCGCACACGCCGTCAGGGCCAGGCCGAGCACCTGCCGGGTCTCCAGGGGATCGATCACGCCGTCGTCCCAGAGGCGGGCCGTGGCGTAATAGGCGTTGCCCTGCTCCTCGTACTGCGCGCGGATCGGGTCCTTAAAGGCCTCTTCGTCCTCGGCCGCCCACTGTTCGCCGCGCGCCTCCAGCTGGTCGCGCTTGACCGTGGCGAGGACGGAGGCGGCCTGCTCGCCGCCCATCACGGAGATCTTGGCGTTCGGCCACATCCACAGGAAGCGGGGGCTGTAGGCCCGGCCGCACATGGAGTAGTTGCCCGCGCCGTACGAACCGCCGACCACCACCGTCAGCTTCGGCACGCGGGTGCAGGCCACGGCGGTGACCATCTTGGCGCCGTGCTTGGCGATGCCGCCCGCCTCGTAGTCCTTGCCGACCATGAAACCGGAGATGTTCTGGAGGAAGACCAGGGGGATGCCGCGCTGGTCGCACAGCTCGATGAAGTGGGCGCCCTTCTGGGCGGACTCGGAGAACAGGATGCCGTTGTTCGCGACGATGCCGACCGGGTGGCCGTGGAGGTGCGCGAAGCCGGTGACCAGCGTCGTGCCGTACTCCGCCTTGAACTCCTGGAAGCGGGAGCCGTCCACCACGCGCGCGATGACCTCGCGGACGTCATAGGGGGTGCGGGAGTCCACCGGCACCGCGCCGTACAGCCCCAAGGGGTCGACCTTGGGCTCCTCCACGGGCCGCACCGCCCACGGCGGCTCCTTGCGGGCGGGCAGGGTGGCCACGATGTTCCGCACGATGCGCAGCGCGTGCGCGTCGTCCTCGGCGAGGTGGTCGGTGACGCCGGAGGTGCGCGAGTGGACCGCGCCGCCGCCCAGCTCCTCGGCCGTCACCACCTCGCCGGTCGCGGCCTTCACCAGGGGCGGGCCGCCGAGGAAGATCGTGCCCTGCTCGCGCACGATCACCGCCTCGTCGCTCATCGCCGGGACATAGGCCCCGCCCGCCGTGCACGAGCCGAGTACCGCGGCGATCTGCGGGATGCCCGCGCCCGACATCCGCGCCTGGTTGTAGAAGATCCGCCCGAAGTGCTCGCGGTCGGGGAAAACCTCGTCCTGCATCGGCAGGAAGGCGCCGCCCGAGTCGACGAGGTAC
Organism: Streptomyces huasconensis; assembly: GCF_021028635.1. Classification (NCBI taxonomy): domain Bacteria; kingdom Bacillati; phylum Actinomycetota; class Actinomycetes; order Kitasatosporales; family Streptomycetaceae; genus Streptomyces; species Streptomyces huasconensis. The sequence continues at coordinate 2,818,104 of NZ_CP086119.1, read as the reverse complement.
AGACACGGGAGGCGGTTCTCCAGGGCCACCTCCTGGGCGCGCAGGTGCTTCTTGACCGTCATGGGGTAGTACGTGCCGCCCTTGACCGTGGCGTCATTGGCGACGATCACGCATTCGCGGCCCGAGACGCGGCCGATCCCGGCGATGACTCCGGCCGCCGGGGCGTCCCCGCCGTACATCCCCTCGGCCGCGAGGGGTGCCAGCTCCAGGAAGGGCGAACCCGGGTCGAGGAGCGTGTCCACGCGGTCCCTGGGCAGCAGCTTGCCGCGCGCCACATGGCGGGCGCGGGCCCGCTCGCCGCCGCCGAGCGCGGCCGCCGCGAGCTTGGCCCGCAGCTCTTCGACGAGGGCGGAGTGCGCCGTCTCGTTCGCCCGCCACGCCTCCGACGCGGGATCAGCCGCGCTCGTCAGCACTGGTGCCTGCCGCATCAGTTCGAGCCCCCTTGCTCGGTCCACCCGGACGCCCGGTCACGCCCGGATCGGTTAATGAGCGTTAACGCGTTTCCCTCAGGTTAACGAGCGCTAACCGGCCTGTCTAGAATTAATTCCATGGCCACCAGAACCGACGCCCCCACCCGCCGCGAGCAGATCCTCAAGGAGGCTGCCCGGCTCTTCGCCGAGCGCGGCTTCCACGGCGTCGGGGTGGACGAGATAGGGGCCGCCGTGGGGATCAGCGGACCCGGTCTCTACCGGCACTTCGCGGGCAAGGACGCGATGCTCGCCGAGCTGCTGGTCGGCATCAGCGGTCAGCTCCTGACGGGGGGCAAGCGGTGTCTGGCCGACACGGACGGGGCACCCGAGCGGGTGCTTGACGCGCTCATCGAGGGCCACATCGACTTCGCCCTCGACGACCGCTCCCTGATCACCCTGCACGACCGCGAGCTGGACCGCCTGCGGGACAGCGACCGCAAGCTGGTCCGCCAGCTCCAGCGGCAGTACGTGGAGATCTGGGTGGAGGTGGTGCGCGAGGTCTACCCGGACCTCGCCGAGAAGGCGGCGCGGGTCGCCGTGCACGCCGTCTTCGGGCTGCTGAACTCCACGCCGCACCTCAGCCGCCGCGACGTGCTGCCGAGCCGGGCGGGCATGGCGGAGCTGCTGCACCGCCTCGCGCGCGGGGCCTTCGCGGCGGCGGCCGCGGAGTGATGTGCGTCTCTGGACGCTCTTGGTGACCGCCGGGTAACCTCCCTATGAGCAAGCGCTTAGTCCGCTGAGTCGACGTAGGCAGTAGGCAGAGGGAGTTCTCCGTGCGCCGTACCGTTTTCAATGAGGACCACGAGGCGTTCCGGGAGACTCTGCGCGCCTTCATCGAGGCCGAGGTCGTGCCGGTCCACGACGAGTGGTTCGCCGCCGGTCAGGTGCCCCGCGAGTTCTACTACAAGCTCGCCGAGCTGGGCCTCTTCGGGATCAACGTCCCCGAGGAGTTCGGCGGCGCCGGCCTGGACACGCACAAGTTCGAGGCCATCCAGTACGAGGAGACGGCCCGCGCGGGCGTCAGCTTCGGCGGCTCCGGCGTCCACGTGCTGCTCGCCCTGCCCTACATCAAGATGCTCGCCACCGACGAGCAGAAGAAGCGCTACCTGGAGAAGTTCGTCTCCGCCGAGGAGATGTGGGCCCTCGCGATGACCGAGCCGGGCACCGGCTCCGACGTCGCGGGCATGAAGACCACCGCCAAGCTCTCCGAGGACGGCACCCACTACGTCCTCAACGGCGCCAAGACCTTCATCACCGGCGGCGTCCACGCCGACCGCGTGATCGTCTGCGCCCGCACCTCCGCGCCCACCGCCGAGGACCGCCGCTTCGGCATCTCCCTCTTCGCCGTCGACACCAAGTCCGAGGGCTACTCCGTCGGCCGCAAGCTCGACAAGCTGGGCCTGAAGACCTCCGACACCGCCGAGCTGGCGTTCGTCGACGTCAAGGTGCCCGTCGAGGACCTCCTCGGCGAGGAGAACAAGGGCTTCTACTACCTCGGCAGCAACCTCCCCTCCGAGCGCTGGGGCATCGCCTTCGGCGCCTACGCGCAGGCCAAGGCCGCCGTCCGGTTCGCCAAGGAGTACGTCCAGGACCGCACGGTCTTCGGCAAGCCGGTCGCCTCCTTCCAGAACACCAAGTTCGAGCTGGCCGCCTGCCAGGCCGAGGTGGACGCCGCCGAGGCCGTCGTCGACCGCGCCCTGGAGGCCCTGGACGCGGGCGAGCTGACCGCCGCCGAGGCCGCCTCCGCGAAGCTGTTCGCCACCGAGGTCGCGCACCGCGTCATCGACAAGTGCCTCCAGCTGCACGGCGGCTACGGCTTCATGAACGAGTACCCCATCGCCCGTCTGTACGCCGACAACCGCGTCAACCGCATCTACGGCGGCACCAGCGAGGTCATGAAGATGATCATCGCCAAGGACATGGGCCTGTAGCGGCTTCCTCCGTAGAGGCCCGGTAGAACTACCTTCATGAACCAGGCACTTGACGCCCTCCTCGACCTGCTCGACCTGGAGCAGATCGAGGAGGACATCTTCCGGGGCATGAGCCGTTCGGCGCTCGTGCCCCGCGTCTTCGGCGGCCAGGTCGCCGCGCAGGCCCTGGTCGCCGCGGGGCGCACCGTCCCCGCCGACAGTTCCCCAAGCTCCCGGCTTCGCTCGAGCAGGGGAGGCCCCCATGCCCACTCCCTGCACGCGTACTTCCTGCGCCCCGGCGACCCCGGCGCGCCGATCGTCTACACCGTCGACCGCATCCGTGACGGCCGCTCCTTCACCACGCGGCGCGTCGTCGCCGTCCAGCACGGGCAGCCGATCTTCCACCTCTCCGCGTCCTTCCAGACGTACGAGGAGGGCCTGGAGCACCAGGCCCTGATGCCGGACGCGCCCGACCCCGAGACGCTGCCGACCGCAGCCGAGATGCTGCCCCGCCATCTGCCGGGGCCCGTCGCCGAGCGGCTCATCGAGGCGCGCGCCGCCGTCGACCTGCGCTACGCCGACGTGCCGCCCTGGGGCACCGTCGGGCAGCCGCGCGAGCCGCGCTCCCAGGTGTGGTTCAAGACCAGCGGCAAACTGACGGACGACCCGCTGCTGCACGTCTGTCTCGCCACGTACGTCTCCGACATGACGCTCCTCGACTCCGTGCTCCTCGCGCACGGGCGGGGCGGCTGGGCGGTCGGGGACGTCGTCGGCGCCTCGCTCGACCACGCGATGTGGTTCCACCGGCCCTTCCGCGCAGACGAGTGGCTGCTGTACGACCAGGAGTCGCCGTCCGCCTCGGGCGGCCGGGGCCTCGGGCAGGCGCGGATCTGGACGCAGGACGGGCGCCTCGCGGTCACCGTCATCCAGGAGGGCGTGGTGCGCGTCCCGCGGTGACGGGCGTGGCGCGTTGCGGAAGAGGAGGTTCGCATTCCGCCGTGATCGGACTTACCGTCCGATACATGAATGAGCACCCGTCAGAGAAGCCCGAGGGCGGCGGCGAGAGCACCTTCACGGTCATCGTCGCCGCCGTCGCCAACCTCGGCATCGCCCTGGCCAAGGCGGTCGCCGGTGCCATCAGCGGATCGAGCGCGATGCTCTCCGAAGCGGCGCACTCCGTGGCCGACACCGTCACCGAGCTGATGCTGCTCGTCTCCCTCAAGGCCGGCGAACGGCCCGCCGACGAGGAACACCCGCTCGGCTACGGAGGCGCCCGCTACATCTGGGCGCTGCTCGCCTCCGTCGCCACCTTCGTCGGCGGCGGCGTCTTCGCCGTCTACGACGGCATCCACACCCTCACCCACGGCCGCGAACCGGGCGACCCCCTCATCTCGTACATCGTCCTCGCGGTGGCCTTCCTCCTGGAGAGCTACTCCCTGCGCACCGGCCTCAAGCAGGCGCGCGGCGAAGCCGACCGCTACGGAGTGCGTCTCAAGCGCTATCTGCGCCACACCCCCGACACGGCGGTCAAGGCCGTCGTCATGGAGGACTCGGCGGCGCTCGCGGGCCTCGTGCTCGCCGCGGCCGGACTGCTCGGCGGGCAGCTCACCGGGTCCGGCGTGTGGGACGGCGTCGCCTCGCTCTGCATCGGCGTGCTGCTGGTGTACGTCGCCTGGGTGCTCGGCCACGCCAACTCCGAACTGCTGATCGGTCGTCCGCTGCCGGAGGAGATGCGGGACGCGGTGCGGGCCGAACTGCTCGCCGACCCGCATGTCGTCGACGTACTGGAGCTGACCACGCTCCTCCAGGGGCCCAAGGAGGCCCTGGTGGCCGCGAAGGTGGACTTCCGGGACGTGTCGACGGCCGGGGAGGTGGAGCGGGCCTGCGACCGCATGGCGAGGCGCCTCCAGGAGCGCTTCCCCTCGATCAGGCGGGTCTACCTGGACCCCACGCCGGGTCCGGGTCAGGAGCCGGGGGTCAGTCCCGCCGCGTTCAGCAGGTAGGCCGTCATCGGGTCGTAGTGGCGCGGGCTCGTCACGTGGTCGTCCAGGGGCACCGTCACCTGTACGGTGCCCTCGGCCTCGCCGATGAACAGCGCCGGGTCGTTGCAGTCCGCGTAGCCCATCGAGTCAAGGCCGCGCTGGCCCGCGCGGCCCGCCCAGCCGTGGTCGGCGACCACCAGGTCCGGCTGCGGGCGGCCCTCGCGCTCCAGGCCGTCCAGGATCGCGTTCATCGGCTCGGGGGAGTGCGTGTGCCACAGCGTCGCCCCGCGCTCCAGGACCGCCACGTCGGCGAATTGGAAGACCATGCCCTCGTCGGCCATCAGACCGTCCGGGATCACGACGATCTCGCAGCCCGCCGCGCGCAGGGCGGCGGCCGTGGCGCGGTGCACGTCGAGCAGGCCTCCGGGGTGGCCGGTGGCGAACAGGACGCTCTCCCTGCCGGCGGCCGCCTTGCGCAGGCGGGCCGCCATGCGCTCCAGGGCGTCGACCGTCAGCTCCGGGTCGATGGTGTCCTGCCCCTGCCGGTGCCCGGGGTCGTCGACGACACCGCAGCGCTCGGCCATCACCGCGAGGACGTCCTGCTCGTCGCTCCAGCGGTCGCCGAGCTCCAGGCCGAGCCAGTAGTGGCGGTCGCCGTTCGCGAGCTTCCTGTAGTGGCTGAGGTTGTTCTCGCGGGGGGTGGCGACGTCGCCCGCGATGCGGGTGCGGACGAGGTGATCGACGAGCGCGGCACGGCTGGGTATCGACATGGCTCCTATTGTGCGGGACGAGGGTTCTGCGCTGGGCGGGGTTTGTTGATCGACCCCAGGACAGCTCACGCAGGAGTGGGGCCTCGGGCGGTGTTCGCAACAGGTCGCGGTGATCACGCGGGCCCGGCTCCTCTCAGGGGCGGAACCCTGAGGACCTTCGGGGTCCATGTGGGGGTCGGATCGGGGGCGTTCCCCGATGTGCCGGGCGGGCCCCGCCGCGAAGCTTGAGGCATGTCCCCCCTCAAGCGCTTACTCATCGTGTTCGGATCGTTCGTCGCCGTCGTAGCGCTGGCTGTCGGCGGCGGTGTCCTCTGGCTGTGGAACGACGCCAAGGTCAGCACGGTCGGCGAGGAGCGGTTCGACAATGAACTGGCGATACCTGCGCTCGCGAAGTCCCGTGTGGACAGGGACGGCACCCGAGTGTTCGACCTGCGGATGCAGGCGGGCGAGAAGGAGTTCGAGGACGGCCGCAAGACACCCACTTGGGGGTTCAACGGCGACTACCTGGGGCCGACGCTGCGCGCGGAGCGTGGGGAGAAGGTCCGCGTGCGGGTACGGAACGGCCTGGACGAGGCGTCGACGGTGCACTGGCACGGCATGCACCTACCAGCGAAGATGGACGGCGGCCCGCACCAGATGGTCAGGCCGGGCGGCAGGTGGAGTCCGCACTGGACCGTGGATCAGCCTGCATCGACGCTCTGGTACCACCCGCACCCGCACGGCGTGACGGAGAAGCACGTGCAACGCGGCCTCGCGGGAATGTTCCTTGTCGACGACAAGCAGTCCGCGCGGCTCACACTGCCCAAGAAGTACGGCGTCGATGATCTGCCGGTGATCGTGCAGGACGTCAAATTCGACGGCGCGAAGTTGGACCACGGTCACAAGATGATGCGCCACGTCGGCTTCCTGGGCGACCGGACCATGGTCAACGGCACGCTCCGCCCGTACCAGGAGGTCGGCGACGAACTGATCCGACTGCGGCTGCTCAACGCCTCGACGGCCCGCACGTACGACTTCGGCTTCCCGGACGACCGCTCGTTCTCACTGGTCGGCACGGACGGTGGTCTTCTCCAGCAGCCGGCCCGCATGCAGCGGATACAGCTGTCACCCGGCGAACGGGCCGAGATCGTCGTGCGCATGGAGCCGGGCGAGAAGACCGTCCTGCGCAGCTTCCCGCAGGACAACTACGGGAGTTCCTGGGAGCAGCGGTTCAATGGGGGCGACGACTCCTTCGACGTCCTGGAGCTGCGGGCCGCGAAGCAGCTGCGCGCTTCTGGCGACATTCCGCGGCAACTGGGTGAGCTGGAGGTGCCTGACGGCAAGAACCCGGCGCGCGGGCGGTTCTTCGACCTGGCGGAGTCCGGGATCAATGGGCGCGCGATGAAGATGGACCGAATTGATGAGACCGTCACGCGAGGCACCACCGAGACGTGGACTGTCCGGAACCGCAACGGCATGCCGCACAACTTCCACGTGCACGACGTCCAGTTCCGGGTGCTCAAGGTGAACGGCGAGGTGCCACCGCCCGAGCTGCGCGGGGCCAAGGACACGGTGTTCCTGCCGAACGGCACGACGATGGAGCTCGCGATGCGATTCGAGGGGCCCGCCGACCCGGATACCCCGTACATGTACCACTGCCATCTGCTGGCGCACGAAGACGCCGGAATGATGGGGCAGTTCGTCGTCGTGGAGAAGGGGCAGCGGGCAGGCACACCGCCACGAGAACACGACAGCCATTAGCCGTGCGCAGGAGCCCGCGTGTCTCGTTGTGGGCCGGCGCGGCACGACCCTTGTCGGGAAGTCTCATGCCGCCCAGCCTGTCCGGCACAGGGGGAGCGCATCATGAGGCGGGCGCCCGGCCACGGGGTGCGGCTGACCGCACCGCTGCTCCGCAAGGCCTCTCGCCCAGGCGTCAGCGGTCCGCGTTCAGGGCGAACCACAGCTCCATGCGTACGTCCGGATCGTCCAGGTCCGCGTCCAGCAGTGCCGCGCAGCGTGTGATCCGCTGGCGGACGGTGTTGCGGTGGACGGAGAGGGCGACCGCCGTGCGGTCCCAGCTGCCGTGCAGGGAGAGCCAGGTGCGCAGGGTCTCCCGCAAGGTGGTGTTCTCGCCCAGGGGAGCGAGCAGCACGCGCGCGTGGGCGGCGGCTTCCTCGGGGGCGACCAGCGCGGCGAGGCCGTTCGCGTGGTGGCGCACGAGGGGGCGGCGCGTGGCCTCCGCGCGGCGCAGGGCGCGGGCCGCCTGGGCGTCGGCCGCCGCAAGACCGGCCGGGGCGGCGGGGGCGGAGACACCCAGGAGCCAGCCCTCCACCGGGGCGAGTGCGCGGTCGGCGGGGACGAGCAGGCGGACGACCTCCTCGCCCGGGTCGACCAGGCCCGTGCCGAGCGCCGCGGCGAGCGCGGGCGCGGCCAGCGGGGTGCGCTCCCCGCGCGCGTGGACGACGGTCCACATGTCGCTGCCCAGGAGAAGCCCGGTTTCTTCGGGGGCGGCCCCCAGGAGCAGCCGTACGAGCGCCGCCGAGCGGGCCGCTTCGGAGGCGCCCTGGTGTTCACCGGTGAGCAAGGAGAGGAGCACCACCGCCGCTCCCGCGATCGTGTGGTCGCCCGGTGCGCGGCCCTCCGTGGCGACGCCGAGCGCGAAGCCGCGGCCGCCGCCGAGCGCGTACGCGGCGAGGTGCGTGGTCCCGGCGGTGTCGGCGGCGGACGCCGGGGCGGCGGGCGTGGCGCGCCGTACGACCCCGGTCAGCTCCCGCAGGCCCTCCCGGGCCCCCTGCCGCGCGCGTCCCTCGGCCTGCAGCTCCGTGCCGTCCGGCCCGTACAGCGCCGCGAGCCCGCCGAGCCGCGCCGCGAGCTGGCGCAGGACGGCCGGGACGGGGTCGGGCCGCGCGGCGGCCGTCGCCAGGCCCTGCTGCGCCTCCGCGACCCGGCGCAGCTCCATGTGCCGGGCCTCGCTCATCAGCCGCCACACGGCGCGGGCGACGCCGCTGAACGTGGTCTGCGGCGGCACCTCCAGGAGGGGCAGGCCGTGCCGCTCGCAGGCCGCCACCAGGGCCGCGGGCACGGTGTCGTGGACCGGCGCGACACCGAAGCCGAGGGCCGCGCCGCCCGCCGCGACGATGCGGGTCACGTAGTGGTCGAGGTGAGACTGTGCCCCCTCATGGCCGGTGATGTGGACGCCCGCCGTGAGCAGCAGTTCGCCTCCGAGGAGGTACGGGTACGGGTCCGCCATCTCCGAGGTGTGCACCCACTGCACGGCCGTGCCCGCCGCGTCCGGGCCCGCGATCTGCCGCAGGCCCAGCTCCTCGCGGGCCAGCAGCGCGGCGAGCGGGACCGGCGGGGTCGGGGGCGCCGCGGGGCCCCGGGAGCCGGTGAGGTCGGCCATGGTGGGCGTTCCATCCATCTCGGTCACGGTAAGTGGAAGAAACGTACACTTCAGGGTTGCTTTCCGGCCACCTAGGGTCGTGCCGACCGCAGGCCGCGGGTACGGGCGGATGTCCCCGCGGCGGTCCTCACCCCATCTGCACGACACGCCACCGAGGTGCGCGAAGGAGGCCCCCCTTATGGCCGTCGACTACACAGTGATCGTCGTCTATCTCGCCGGGATGCTGGCGATGGGCTGGTGGGGGATGCGCCGCGCCAAGTCCAAGAGCGAGTTCCTGGTCGCCGGGCGCCGCCTCGGGCCGTGGATGTACTCCGGGACCATGGCCGCCATCGTCCTCGGCGGGGCGTCCACCATCGGCGGTGTCGGCCTCGGCTATCAGTACGGGCTCTCGGGCGCCTGGATGGTCTTCACCATCGGCCTCGGGCTCCTCGCGCTCAGCGTGTTCTTCTCGGCCCGCATCGCGCGCCTGAAGGTCTACACCGTCTCCGAAATGCTGGACCTGCGCTACGGAGGGCGCGCGGGCGTCATCTCCGGAGTGGTCATGTGGGCGTACACGCTGATGCTCGCGGTCACCTCGACCATCGCGTACGCCACCATTTTCGACGTCCTGTTCGACATGAACCGCACGCTCGCGATCATCCTGGGCGGCTCGATCGTCGTCGCCTACTCGACGCTCGGCGGCATGTGGTCCATCACCCTCACCGACATGGTGCAGTTCGTGGTGAAGACCATCGGCGTGCTCCTGCTGCTCCTGCCCATCGCCGTCGTCAAGGCGGGCGGGTTCGGCGAGATGCGGGCGAAGCTGCCCACCGAGTACTTCGACCCGCTGGGCATCGGCGGCGAGACGATCTTCACGTACGTGCTGATCTACACCTTCGGCATGCTCATCGGGCAGGACATCTGGCAGCGCGTCTTCACCGCGCGCAGCGACAAGGTGGCCCGCTACGGCGGCACCGTCGCCGGTACCTACTGTCTCGTCTACGCGATCGCGGGCGCCGTCATCGGCACCGCCGCCAAGGTCATGTACCCGAAGCTGCCGAGCGCCGACGCCGCCTTCGCGACCATCGTCAAGGACGAACTGCCCATGGGCGTACGGGGACTTGTCCTGGCCGCCGCCCTCGCCGCCGTCATGTCGACGTCCTCCGGAGCGCTCATCGCCTGCGCGACCGTCGCCAACAACGACATCTGGTCGCGCCTGCGGGGAGCGGCCGCCCCGGAGAGCGAGGGGCACGACGAGGTCAAGGGCAACCGCGCCTTCATCCTCATCATGGGCGTCGCCGTGATCGTCATCGCCATCGCGCTCAACGACGTCGTCGAGGCGCTGACCGTCGCCTACAACCTGCTCGTCGGCGGCCTGCTCGTGCCGATCCTCGGCGGCCTGCTGTGGCGCCGCGGCACCGCGCCCGGCGCGCTCGCCGCCGTCGCCGCCGGCGGGCTGTCCGTGATCGGGCTCATGTGGGGGTACGGCATCCTCGCCACCGAGCCGGTCTACTACGGCCTGCTGACCTCGCTCGCCGTGTACGTCGTCGTCTCCCTCGCCACCCGCCCGACCGACGCGGCCGTGCTCGCCGCCTGGCGCGAACGCCTCGCCGGGCGGGACGCCACGGAACCGCGGGCTCCGGCGGCCGTCTAGATCTTCGCGCGGCCCATTGTCAGTGGGGCGCGCGACACTTGAAACGCAGTACTCGCACCAGCAGGAGGAACACCGACCATGAGCAGCGCCGAGAACCCGACGACCCCCCGCGGCCCCGTCGACTCCTCCCGCATCCCCCGGTACGCGGGCCCGGCGACGTACGCGCGACTGCCGCGGCTCGACGAGGTGGGCGGCAAGACCGACGTCGCCGTGGTCGGTGTGCCCTTCGACTCCGGTGTCTCCTACCGCCCCGGCGCCCGCTTCGGCGGCAACGCGATCCGTGAGGCCTCCCGCCTCCTGCGCCCCTACAACCCCGCGCAGGACGCCTCCCCCTTCGCGCTCGCGCAGGTCGCGGACGCCGGCGACATCTCCGCCAACCCGTTCAACATCAACGAGGCCGTGGAGACCATCGAGGCCGCCGCCGACGACCTCCTCGGCTCCGGCGCCCGCATGATGACCCTCGGCGGCGACCACACCATCGCGCTGCCGCTGCTGCGTTCCGTGGCCAAGAAGCACGGCCCGGTCGCGCTGCTGCACTTCGACGCCCACCTGGACACCTGGGACACGTACTTCGGCGCCGAGTACACGCACGGCACGCCGTTCCGCCGTGCCGTGGAGGAGGGCATCCTCGACACCGAGGCGCTCTCCCACGTCGGCACGCGCGGCCCGCTGTACGGCAAGAAGGACCTCACCGACGACGAGAAGATGGGCTTCGGCATCGTCACCTCGGCGGACATCTACCGCCGCGGCGCCGACGAGGTCGCCGACCAGCTGCGCCAGCGCATCGGCGACCGCCCGCTGTACATCTCCATCGACATCGACTGCCTCGACCCGGCCCACGCGCCCGGCACCGGCACCCCCGAGGCGGGCGGCATGACCTCCCGCGAGCTGCTGGAGATCCTGCGGGGCCTCGCCTCCTGCAATCTCGTCTCGGCGGACGTCGTCGAGGTCGCCCCGGCCTACGACCACGCGGAGATCACCGCGGTCGCCGCCTCCCACACGGCGTACGAACTGACGACGATCATGAGCAGGCAGATAGCCGCCGGCCGCGCCTCCGGCGGGGAGCAGACCGCGAAGTAACCCGCGCCGCGAGGCCGTCGGACACCGTGGCACGCCGGGCCGTGCGCGGCCCGGCGGCCCCAACGCCCGGCCGAACGCCTCCGGGAACCCCCGCCGGGCCGTGGCCCGGGCGAGAAGGAGAAGACGCCGCATGACCCACGACCACGACCTGGTGCTGCGCCCCACGCCGCGCCAGACGGAGGCCGCCCTGAACCCGCCCCCGGGGCGCAACGGCGGCGACCTCGTCGTCGAGACCCTCGCCGGCCTCGGCGCCACCACCGTCTTCGGCCTCCCGGGCCAGCACGCGCTCGGCATGTTCGACGCGCTGCGCCGCTCGTCGCTGTCATACGTGGGCCTGCGCGTCGAGAACAACACCGGGTTCGCCGCGGACGCGTACGGCCGGATCACCGGTGAGGTGGCCCCGCTGCTGCTGTCCACCGGGCCCGGCGCGCTGACCTCGCTCGCCGCGCTCCAGGAGGCGGCGGCCGGTTCGTCGCCGGTCCTCGCCATCGCCAGTCAGGTGCCGGTGGCGGGGCTCGGCGGCGGCCGGCACGGCTATCTGCACGAGCTGCGCGACCAGCAGGCGTCCTTCCGCGACATCGTGAAGTCGGTCCACACGGTCCGCACGGCCTCCCAGATCCCGTCGGCGATCGCCGCGGCCTGGGAGTCCGCGCTGACCGCGCCGCACGGCCCGGTCTGGGTGGAGATCCCCCAGGACGTGCTGCTCGCGGGGACGACGCTGCCGGTCGTCACGGCCATGGACGCCACGCCCGACGAGGTCGTGCCCCGCCCCGAGCTGACGGCCGTCGCCGCCGACCTGCTCACGCGCGCGGAGCGGCCGGCGATCATCGCGGGCGGTGGTGTCGTACGGTCGGACGCCTCCGGCAAGCTCCTCGCGCTGGCGGAGCTGGTGAACGCCCCGGTGGTCACCACCTTCGGCGGCAAGGGCGCCTTCCCCTGGGAGCACCCGCTGTCCCTCCAGTCCTGGCTGGAGGACCGCCACACCACCGACTTCCTGGAGGACGCGGACGTCCTGCTCGTCGTCGGCTCGGGCCTCGGTGAACTGTCCTCGAACTACCACACGTTCAAGCCGCGCGGCCGGGTCATCCAGATCGAGGCGGACGCGGGGAAGCTGGAGTCCAACCACCCCGGGCTCGGCATCCACGCGGACGCGCGGCTCGCGCTGTCGGCCCTCCTGGAGACGATCGACGCGCCCCGCGAGGACCCGTCGGCGCCCGAGCGGGTGGCGGCGGTTCTGGCCAGGGTCCGCGAGCGGATCGCCGCGCAGGACCTCACGCTGGAACAGCAGGTCCTCGCCTCCGTGCGCGAGGCGCTGCCGGACGCGGCACCGTCCTTCTGGGACATGACGATCCTCGCCTACTGGGCGTGGTCGGCGTTCGACGCGCGGCGCCCCAACACGATGCACTCGGCGCAGGGCGCGGGCGGCCTCGGCTACGGCTTCCCGGCCGCGCTCGGCGCGGCCGTCGCCGACCCCTCACAGCCGGTCCTCGCCGTCTCGGGCGACGGCGGCGCGATGTACTCGATCGCGGAGCTGGCCACCGCGCGGCAGTACGGGCTGAACGTGACGTGGCTGATCGTCGACGACGGCGGCTACGGCATCCTGCGCGAGTACATGTCCGACGCCTTCGGCGAGGCCACCGGCACGGAGCTGGCCCGCCCGGACTTCGTGGCGCTCGCGGAGTCCTTCGGGGTGCCGGGCGTACGGACGACCCCGGAGACGCTCCGGGACGACCTCGCGAAGGCGCTGGCCGAGCCGGGGCCTTCCGTGGTGGTGCTCCCGGCGGTGCTGCGGATGTTCGCGCCCACGCATCTTGCCGGGGGCTGACCCCCTCCGTACAACCATCCCCGCCCCCGGCGAGTCATCTGTGGCGAGCGCGCCGGGGGCGCGCTTGTGCGGGCCCACGGGGGACCCCGTACGGATCAAGGGGATGGGAAACACTTCATGACGCACCACCCGGTGTCCGGGATATCCCGGCGCGCCCGCATGCTCTCCGCCGGGCTCGCCGCAGGCGTCCTCGTGCCGCTCGGCGCCGTCGCGGGGGCCGCGCCCGCCGTCGCCGCGCCCGCGCCGACCGTCAGCTGCACCTCCGCGCAGGCCGGCCTGGCCGCCAAGCTCACCAAGGACATCACCGCCGCGCTGAAGAACCGCAAGGGCACCGTCGCGGTCGGGCTGTACGACCGCACCACGAAGACGACCTGCACGCTGCGCTCGACCACCTCGTTCGACTCGGCCAGCGTCGTCAAGGCGACCGTCCTCGCCACGCTCCTGTGGGACGCGAAGAAGACCGACCGGAAGCTGACCGAGCGCGAGTCGGACCTCGCGCACGCCATGATCACCACGTCGGACAACGCGGCGACCAGCACGCTCTGGCGCCAGCTCGGCACCGCCAAGATCAAGGCCTTCCTCCAGGCCGCCAAGATGACGAAGACCGTGCCGGGAGCCGACGGCTACTGGGGCCTGACCCGGATCAACGCGGCCGACGAGCAGAAGCTCCTCGCGCTGTTCACCGCCAAGAACTCCGTCCTGAGCGACAACGCGCGCGCCTACATCCTGAAGCTGATGGGCAAGGTCGTCTCCTCGCAGCGCTGGGGCACCCCGGCGGGCGCGCCCTCGGGCGTCGCCATACACGTCAAGAACGGCTGGCTCCAGCGGTCGACGCACGGCTGGCGTGTGCACAGCATCGGCGCGTTCAAGGGCGGCGGCCACGACTACACGATCTCCGTGCTCACGCACGGCAACAGCACCATGAACTACGGGGTCGCCACCATCCAGGGCGTCGCCAAGGCCATCCACAAGGACCTGACGCCCCAGACCCCGGCCGCGCAGCGCTACGTCCCCACGGACACGCCGCGTGAGGCGTTCGTGGCGGTGCCCGGCAGCTGACGGCGGCGCCGTCTTTGTTGCGGCGGGATGAAATCCGCGTCCCGCCGCGTTGGGCCTCTCGGCAGGTCAGGTCTACGGGAGGCAGCACGTGACAGAGCAACGGGGATGGGCGCGGCGACTCACCGGATACGCCTGGCGGTATCCGAAGGACGTCGTGCTCGCGCTCGGCTCCTCGCTCGCCGGCATGGCCGTCATGGCCGTCGTCCCCCTGATCACCAAGGTGATCATCGATGACGTCATCGGGGAGGACGGCCAGGGCGGCGGCCGCTCCATGGGCCCCTGGGCGGGCGCGCTCATCGGCGCCGCCCTCCTCGTCTACGTCTTCACCTACATCCGCCGCTACTACGGCGGCCGACTCGCCCTCGACGTCCAGCACGACCTGCGCACCGAGATGTACGGGACGATCACCCGGCTCGACGGGCGGCGCCAGGACGAGCTGTCCACCGGGCAGGTCGTCGGCCGCGCCACCAGCGACCTCCAGCTGATCCAGGGCCTGCTCTTCATGCTGCCGATGACCATCGGCAACATCCTGCTCTTCGTGATCTCGCTGGGGATCATGGCCTGGCTCTCGCTGCCGCTCACCCTGGTCGCGCTCGCCGTCGCCCCCGCCCTGTGGTTCATCGCCCGCCGCTCCCGCACCCGCCTGCACCCCGCCACCTGGTACGCGCAGGCCCAGGCCGCCGCCGTCGCCGGAGTGGTCGACGGCGCCGTCAGCGGCGTACGCGTGGTGAAGGGCTTCGGGCAGGAGGACCAGGAGACCGGGAAGCTGCGGGAGGTCGGCCGCAAGCTCTTCGCGGGCCGGATGCGGACCATCCGCCTCAACTCCCGCTACACCCCCGCCCTCCAGGCCGTCCCCATGCTCGGCCAGGTCGCCATGCTGGCCCTCGGCGGCTGGCTCGCCGTGCGCGGGGAGATCACGCTCGGCACGTTCGTCGCCTTCTCCACCTACCTCGCGCAGCTCGTCGGCCCGGTGCGGATGCTCGCCATGGTCCTCACCGTCGGGCAGCAGGCCCGGGCGGGCGTCGAGCGCGTGCTTGAGCTGATCGACACCGAGCCGAGCATGAGTGACGGGACCAAGGAGCTGCCCGCCGACGCCCCGGCCACCGTCGAGTTCGACGACGTCGCCTTCGCGTACGAGGACGACCGCCCCGTGCTCGACGGGCTGACCTTCCAGATAGCCCCCGGCGAGACCCTCGCCGTCGTCGGCTCCTCCGGCAGCGGCAAGTCCACCGTCTCGCTGCTGCTGCCCCGCTTCTACGACGTGACGCACGGCGCCGTCCTCATCGGCGGCCACGACGTGCGCGAGCTGACGCTCGACTCCCTGCGCTCCGCCATCGGTCTCGTGCCCGAGGACTCCTTCCTCTTCTCCGACACGGTCCGCGCCAACATCGCGTACGGCCGTCCCGAGGCCACCCAGGAGCAGATCGAGGCCGCCGCGCGCGCCGCTCAGGCCGACCGGTTCATATCCGAGCTGCCCGAGGGGTACGACACCACGGTCGGCGAGCACGGACTGACCCTCTCCGGCGGCCAGCGCCAGCGCATCGCCCTCGCCCGCGCCATCCTCACCGACCCCCGCCTGCTCGTCCTCGACGACGCCACCTCGGCGGTGGACGCGCGCGTGGAGCACGAGATCCACGAGGCGCTGCGCGGCGTCATGGCGGGCCGGACCACCCTCCTCATCGCGCACCGCCGCTCTACCCTCAACCTCGCCGACCGCACCGCCGTCCTCGACGGCGGCCGCCTCGCCGACATCGGCACCCACGAGGAGCTGGAGGAGCGCTCCGCCCTCTACCGGCGCCTGCTCACCGACCCCGACGAGCTGGGCGGCGTCTCGCCCGGCCACGCGCTGCGGGCCGACGTGCCCGAGGACACCTCCGTACGCGACGAACTGGACGCCGAGTTCGACGCGGAGCGCGGCATCACGCCCGCCCTGTGGACCGGCGACCGCGAACCCCGGGACACCGCGCTGTCCGGAATGCCGTCCACGCCCGAGCTGCTCGCGCAGGTCGACGCGCTGCCCCCGGCCGACGACAAGCCCGGCGTCGACGAGGCGCGGGCCGTGCGCCCCGAGGAGTCGTACGGCCTGCGCAGGCTGCTCGGCGGCTTCGGGCTGCCGCTGCTGCTGAGCCTGCTCCTGGTGGCCGTCGACGCGGGCATGGGCCTGCTGCTGCCCGTCCTGATCCGGCACGGCATCGACGAGGGCGTCAACCAGCTCGCGCTGGGTGCCGTCTGGGCCGCCTCCGGGCTCGCGCTCGCCGCCGTCGCCGTGCAGTGGACGGCGCAGACCGGCGAGATGCGCATGACGGGACGGACCGGCGAGCGGGTCCTGTACGCGCTGCGGCTGAAGATCTTCGCGCAGCTCCAGCGGCTAGGGCTCGACTACTACGAGCGGGAGCTGACCGGGCGCATCATGACCCGGATGACCACGGATGTGGACGCGCTGTCCACGTTCCTCCAGACCGGCCTGGTCACCGCCTTCGTCTCCGTCGTCACGTTCTTCGGCATCATGGTGGCGCTGCTCGTCATCGACGTGGAGCTGGCGCTGGTCGTCTTCGCCACGCTGCCGGTGCTGATCGTCGGCACGTACTTCTTCCGCAAGTCGAGCGTGAAGGCGTACGAACTGGCGCGCGAGCGCGTGTCGGCCGTCAACGCCGACCTCCAGGAGTCCGTCGCCGGGCTGCGCATCGTGCAGGCGTTCCGGCGCGAGCGCTCCGGTGCCGAGCGGTTCGCCCGCAACAGCGACAGCTACCGCCAGGCCCGCATCCGCGGCCAGTGGCTGATCTCGGTCTACTTCCCGTTCGTGCAGTTCCTGTCGTCCGCCGCCGTCGTCGCCGTACTGATCGTCGGCGCGGGCCGTGTCCAGGCGGGCACGCTGACCACCGGCGCGCTCGTCGCCTACCTCCTCTACATCGACCTGTTCTTCGCGCCCGTCCAGCAGCTCTCTCAGGTCTTCGACGGCTACCAGCAGGCCACCGTCTCGCTCGGCCGCATCCAGGAGCTGCTCCAGGAGCCGACGTCGACCAAGGCCGCCGAGGAGCCGCTGGACGTCCTCTCGCTGCGCGGCGAGATCGCCTTCGAGGACGTGCGGTTCGCCTACAACGGCGAGGAGGAGGCCCTCGCCGACGTGCGGCTGCGCATCCCGGCCGGGCAGACCGTCGCCTTCGTCGGCGAGACCGGCGCGGGCAAGTCGACGCTGGTCAAGCTCGTCGCCCGCTTCTACGACCCCACCGGCGGGCGGGTGACGGTGGACGGCACCGACCTGCGCGATTTGGACCTCACCGCCTACCGCCACCGGCTCGGCGTCGTGCCGCAGGAGGCCTACCTCTTCGCGGGCACCGTCCGCGACGCCATCGCCTATGGCCGGCCCGACGCCACCGACGCCGAGGTCGAGGCCGCCGCCCGCGCGGTCGGCGCGCACGACATGATCGCCACCCTCGACGGCGGCTACCTCCACGAGGTCACCGAGCGCGGCCGCAACCTCTCCGCCGGTCAGCGCCAGCTCATCGCGCTCGCCCGCGCCGAGCTGGTCGACCCCGACATCCTGCTCCTCGACGAGGCGACCGCCGCGCTCGACCTCGCCACCGAGGCGCAGGTCAACCACGCCACCGACCGCATCGCGGGCCGGCGCACCACGCTGGTCGTCGCCCACCGCCTCACCACCGCCGCCCGCGCCGACCGCGTCGTCGTCATGGACCAGGGGCGCGTCGCGGAGGACGGCACGCACGAGGAACTGCTCGCGCGCGGCGGGCGGTACGCCGAGCTGTGGCGGACGTTCGTGGGCGAGCCGGTGGAGATCGCCTGAGCCGCGGCGCGAGCGGGACCGGGCGGGGCGGGGCAGAAAAACCGGGGGTCGCCGCAACCGTGGGGGCGGTGGGCTGCGTCCGTACATCAGTACGTTGATGCCGCAGGGGCAGGAGGGGAACACGTGAGCAGTGGTCGCGGCCGTGGCCGGATACGACGGCGGCTGACGCTCGGCGCCGCCGGGCTCGCCGCCGCCGTCCTGCTCGCCCTCGCCGGCCCCGGCGTCGGCGCCGCCCACGCCCTCGCCCTCGGGGGCCCGTGCGTCGGCCACAAGGTCCGCACGCTGGCCTTCAGCACCGGCAAGGTCGAGGTCTTCAAGACCCGCGGCTACGTCTGCGCCGTGACCACCGCCAAGCGCGCCGGCGCCCGCAAGACCATGTCCGTCAGCGTCCAGGCGCGCGGCAGCCGCCCCGTGCGCGACAAGGGGCGCTACGCCCGGCGCGCGGGCCCCGTGACGGTCCACGCCGGCCACCGGTGCGTGCGCGTGACGGGGTCGGTCTCGGGGCGCGGGGTCAGTACGGGCTGGATTCTCTGCTGACGTCCGCAGTTGCCGCATAACTCCCCCTGGTGTGGGTCCAGTCGCTCCGTTAGGTTCCGGGGCGTTGCTGTGTCGACAGGGGAGGGTGCATGCGCAAGGTGCTCAGATGGCTGTTGTCGCTCGTGGTGCTGATAGGCACGGCGGGCACGGCCGGAGCGACGACGGCCGGAGCGGCCACGACCGGAGCCGCCACGGCCGCGGAACCGGCCGCCACCGGGACGACGGACATCAAGGACAGGCTGCTCGCCATACCCGGCATGAGCCTCATCGAGGAGAAGCCCTACCCCGGCTACCGCTTCTTCGTCCTGAACTACACCCAGCCGGTCGACCACCGCCGCCCCTCCAAGGGCACGTTCAAGCAGCGCCTGACGGTCCTGCACAAGGACACCAGCCGCCCCACGGTCTACTACACCAGCGGCTACAGCGTCTCCACGAACCCCAGCCGCCGCGAGCCCACGCAGATCGTCGACGGCAACCAGGTCTCCATGGAGTACCGCTTCTTCACGCCCTCGCGCCCCGAGCCCGCCGACTGGTCGAAGCTCGACATCTGGCAGGCGGCCACCGACCAGCACCGCATCTACCGGGCCCTCAAGCCCATCTACGGCAAGAAGTGGCTGGCCACCGGCATCTCGAAGGGCGGCATGACCGCCACGTACTACGAGCGCTTCTACCCGCGCGACATGGCCGGCATCGTCTCCTACGTCGCGCCCAACGACGTCGTCGACAAGGAGGACTCCGCCTACGACACGTTCCTCGCGAACGTCGGCACCAAGGAGTGCCGCGAGCGCATCCAGGCCGTGCAGCGCGAGGCGCTGGTGCGCAGGGAACCGCTGTCGCGCAAGCTCGCCGCGTACGCGGAGGCGGAGGGCCACACCTTCACGACCGTCGGCACGCTGGACAAGGCGTTCGAGGCCGTCGTCATGGACCTGGTCTGGGGCTTCTGGCAGTACCAGCCCGCCGCCACCGCCTGCGGCACCATCCCCGACGCGGCCACCATGACCGACCAGGCCCTCTTCGACTACGTCGACTCGGTGGGCGGCTGGTCCTCGTACACCGACAAGGGCCTCGCGCCCTACACGCCGTACTACTACCAGGCGGGCACCGAACTCGGCGCGCCCACCATCCGCCAGCCCTGGCTCGGCGCCCTGAGCCGCTACGGCTACCAGCCGCCCCGCGCCTTCGTGCCGCGCGACATCCCCATGCGGTTCACGCCGCACGCGATGCGGGACATCGACACCTGGGTGCGGCACAACGCCCACCGGATGATGTACGTCTACGGCGAGTACGACCCGTACGGCGCCGAGCAGTTCCGTCCCGCGCGGGGAGCCAAGCACGACAGCCACGTCTTCACGGCGCCCGGCGCGAACCACGGCGCGACCGTCTCGCAGCTCGTCCCCGACGAGAAGGCGAAGGCCACGCAGCGCATCCAGGCGTGGGCCGGGGTCGCCTCACCCACGGGCAAGCCGCTCGCCCCGTACGACGCGAAGCTCGACCGGCGGGACGTGAAGAAGGAGCAGACGCTGCGGCCGTGAGGTCTGCGGCGCCCCGCGGTGCGCGGGCCGGCGTACGGCTCAGTACGTCAGCCCGTGGCCGATCGGGTACAGCACCCGCGCCGGGTCGTCCGCCCGCCGCACCGGCACCGGCAGCCGGCCGCGGGGGGCGGCGCGGCCCGCGATCACCCGGGCGGCGGCGCGCAGTGCGACGTCCGTCCAGCAGTACGCGGCGAGCGCGGCGTCGACGGCGGGGAGCCGGGCCACGTCGTAGGGGTTGCGGACGGCGAGGGTGATCACGGGGACGCCGGTGGCCTTCAGGGCGGCGACCAGGGCGCTCTGGCCGTCCTCGGCCGCCGGGGTGTCCTGGGTGGCGGGGCCCGTGTCCAAGGCGGTGTTGGCGGCCTGGGTGTTGTCGCGGGCCGTGGTGGTGTGCGTCGCGACGTTGTACGTCGTCACGAGCACCGCGTCCTTGCCCCGCGCCGCCGCCACGGCCCTGTCCACCGCCGTGGCGTCCGGGGCGGTGCCCGTGGACAGGGCGGTGGCCGTGAAGCCGAGGCCGGTGAGGGCGTCGGCGAGGACCGCGGTCGGCGGGCCCGTCGTACCGGACGGCGAACGGGGGTCGGCGCCGACCACCAGCACGTCGCGATGCGTGTCGGGCGAGAGCGGCAGCAGACCCCCGGGGTTCTCCAGGAGCGTGGTCGTCGCCTCGGCGATGCGGTCGGCGGCGGCGCGATGGGCGGGGGAGCCCACCACGGAGTCCACCGCGGTGGCCGCGGCGGCCGCCGTGTTGGGCGCGGTGCCGTCCTCGGGCAGCAGCCCTACCCGCGCCTTCATGCGCAGCACCCGCAGAACCGATTCCTCGATCCGCTCCTCCGTCAGCTCGCCCTCCCCGACGGCCCGGAGCACCGCGTCCCACGCGACCTGCGGCCGCGGCGGATTGAGCAGCTGGTCCACGCCCGCCTTGAGCGCCAGTACGGCCACGCGGTCGTCGCCGTACTTCGTGCGGACCCCGCGCATCGCCAGCGAGTCCGTGGCGACCACGCCGTCGTAGCCCAGCTCCTCGCGCAGGATGCCCGTCACGATGGGGTACGAGAGTGTCGCCGGGTCGCCCGACGGGTCCAGGGCGGGCACCACGATGTGCGCGGTCATCACGGAGTCCACGCCCGCGGCGATCGCGGCCCGGAACGGCGGCGCGTCGAAACGGTCCCACTCCTCGCGGGTGTGGTGGATGTGCGGCAGCTCGGTGTGGCTGTCGTCCGTGGTGTCGCCGTGCCCCGGGAAGTGCTTGGCCGCGGTCGCGATGCCCGCGCTCCGGTAGCCCTCGACCTGCGCGGCCACGAAGCCCGCGACGGCTTCCGGGTCCGCGCCGAAGGAGCGTACGCCGATGACGGGGTTGGCCGGGTCGATGTTCACGTCGGCGTCCGGGGCGTGGTCCTGGCGGATGCCGAGGGCGTGCAGCTCGGTCCCGGCGATCCGGGCCGCCTCGCGCGCGTGTTCGTGCGAACCAGAGGCGCCCAGGGCCATCGCGCCCGGCAGCAGCGTCGCGGGGGCGCCGACGCGGGCCACGGCGCCGTGCTCCTGGTCCACGGAGATCAGCACGGGCACGCCGGAGGGCAGGGCCTTCGCCGCGGCCTCCTGGATGCCGCGGGAGAGCGCGGCGATCTGGTGCGGGGAGCGGGTGTTGTGGGCCCAGCCGAAGTAGATGACGCCGCCGAGGCGGTAGCGGGCGATGAGTTCGGCGGCGTCGCGGACGCCGAGCTCTCTGAGGTTGGTGTCGACGTCCTCCGGGTCGGGGTCGGTGGCCGTGTGCCCGTAGACGTGCATCACGAAGAGCTGGCCGACCTTCTCCTCCAGGGACATCTTGGAGATCAGGCCGAGGAGCCGGTCGTCGTCGGGGCCGTCGTCGGGGCCGTCGTCGGGCTGGGGCACGGGTGCTCCTGGTGGGGCCGGAGGAAACTTTCGGGGGTTCACGGATATCCCGAGGATTTCCACCGGTCAAGGAGGGGCGGGGCGCGGGGAGGGCTCGGCGGCGGACTCTTCGGGACGGTTCGGCTGCCGGATGTCGGGCGGGTGGGTGGGAGAGGCCCTTGCGGCACCCGAAGCCACGGGGCACCGTCACTCCGCCCAGCGCGCCCGCAGCACCCGTACCGTCTCCGTGATGGCCGGCCGCCGCGCCGCCCCCGCGCGCCACAGCGCGTACAGCCGCCGCACCGGCACCGGATCGAGCCGGACGGTGACCGCGCCGTCCGGGATCGGGCCGCGCCCCAGCCGCGGCACGAGCGCGATGCCGAGCCCCGCCGCGACGAGCGCGACCAGCGTCGGGTTCTCCTCCGCCTGGTGGGCGATGTCGGGCTCGCAGCCCGCCTCCCGCAGGGTCCGCACCAGCCACTCGTGGCAGACGAGCCCCGGCGGCTGCGTGATCCACCGCTCGTCCTTCAACTCCGCGCGCCGCACCGACGTACGCCCCGCGAGCCGGTGCCCCTCCGGGACGACGAGGTCGCAGAAGTCGTCCCCGATGACGGCCTGTTCGACGCCGGGCGGAGTCGGCAGCGGCGCGATGTCCCAGTCGTGGACGACGGCCACGTCGACCGCGCCCTTGGCGACCAGGTCGATGGAAAGATGCGGGTCGATCTCCGACATACGGGCGTCGAGCGCCGGATGACGCCGGGCCAGCTCCGCGAGCGCCCCCGGCAGCAGCCCGCGTGCCGCCGAGGCGAACGCCGCGATGGTCAGCCGCCCCGCGGGCACCCCGCGCCGCTCCTCCAGCTCCGTCTCGGCGCGCTCCATGATGGCCATCAACTGCCGCGCCGTATCGGCGAGATGGAGCGCCTCCTCGGTGAGCGCCACACCCCGGCCACGACGTTCGAGGAGGGTGGTGCGCGTCTCCCGCTCCAGCTTCGCGATCTGCTGGGAGACGGCGGACGGGGTGTAGCCGAACGCGGTGGCGGCGGCGCCCACGGTGCCGTGCACGGAGACGGCGTGCAGGGCACGGAGCCGGGCGAGATCGAGCACGAGGGCCTCCCGTTTCATCGGCACCATTCATTAGCAGTGCTTCATCCCATCATGCAGAAATCCGTGCTGGTCCTACACGGTCGGGCCGGGTGATCCTCGACGCATGCGACCCGCTCATGTCTGCCTGGCCGTCCTCGTCACCGCCGTCTGGGGCGTCAACTTCGTCGTGATCGAAGTGGGTCTCGACCACTTCCCGCCGCTGCTGTTCTCCGCCCTGCGCTTCCTGGTGGCCGCGCTGCCCGCCGTCTTCTTCGTGGGGCGGCCGAAGGTGGCCTGGAAGTGGGTGGTGGCGGTCGGACTCGTCCTCGGCGTGGTCAAGTTCGGGCTGCTCTTCATCGGCATGGACGCGGGGATGCCCGCGGGCCTGTCGTCCCTGGTGCTCCAGATCCAGGCCGTCTTCACCGCCCTCTTCGCCTTCGTGGCGCTCGGCGAACGGCCGGGCCGGGTCCGCGTGACGGGCATGGTGATCGCCCTCGCGGGCATCGCGGTCGCCGCCGTCGACGAGGGGGAGACGGGGCCGCTCACCGCCTTCGCGCTGCTGATCGGCGCCGCGGCCTGCTGGGGCGTCTCCAACGTCCTGACCCGCAAGGCGTCCCCGCCCGACGCCCTGAACTTCATGGTGTGGGTGAGCACCGTCCCCGTACTGCCGCTGCTCGGGCTCTCCCTGCTGTGGGAGGGGCCGTCGAGGGACCTGGCGGCGCTGCGCTCCCTCGACTGGCCGGGCGCGGGCATCATCGTCTACGTCGCCTGGATCACCACGGTCTTCGGCTTCGGCGCCTGGGGCTACCTGCTGCGCCGCCACCCGGCGTCCACCGTCGCCCCGTTCTCCCTGCTCGTCCCGGTCTTCGGGGTGTCCGGCGCGGCCCTGGTGCTCGGCGAGTCGGTGAGCGCCCTGAGGTGGTGCGCGGCCGCCCTGCTGGTGGGCGGCGTCGCGCTGACCTCGTTCTCGAAGGGGACAACCGAGACGTCCGTGAAGGGCGGTGGCCTCAGCCGGAGCGGGACACGAGGCGTGACAGGAAGTCACGCCCCGGGCCGAGGAGTTGAGCCAGCGGCGCTGCCTGCTCGTACCACCGCTTCTCGTACTCCCAGCACAGCCAGCCGTCCCAGCCCTCCGCGCTGAGCACGTCCACGCACTCGGCGAGCGGCAGGGCGCCGGCCCCGAGCGCGAGCGGCGTCGTGTCGTCCGCCGAGGCGATGTCCTTCACCTGGACGTAGCCGAGGTAGGGGGAGAGCGCGGCGAAGGTGTCGGCGGGGGACTCGCCGCCGAGCCAGGTGTGCATCACGTCCCACAGGGCGCCGACCTGGAGGTGCCCGACCGTGCCGAGGACGCGGGTGACGTCGGCGCCGGTGCGGTGCGAGTCGTGGGTCTCGACGAGGATGCGTACGCCGGCGTCGGCGGCGTACCGTGCGGCGGTGCCGAGCCGCCGCGCGGCCGTCGCGTCGGCCTCCGCCTCGTCCTGGTCCTGGCCGCCGCCGGGGAAGACGCGGACGAAGGGGGCGCCGAGGTCACGGGCGAGCCCGACGAGGGAGTTCAGCTCGTCGAGGACGGGTTCGTCGTCACCGGGGGCCGCCACGCGCGCGTACCCCGCGACGGTGAGGATCTCGACGCCGGCGGCCTTGAACTCGGCGGCCACGTCGGCCCGCTCGACGAGCCCGAGCCCGGGGTGCACCGGCTCCTCGGGGTGCGCGCGCAGTTCGACGCCCTGATAGCCGTGTTCGGTGGCGAGGCGCAGCACGTCGGGGATGGGCAGACCGGGCACACCGAGGGTGGAGAAGGCGAATTTCATGGTCCCGACAGTAGGCGCGGCCATGTGCCCGCGGTCAAGCCCGCCCCCTCAGCCGAGGTCACCGGCCTTCGGAAAGCCCTCCGTCTTGACGGTGATCTCCCGCCCGGCGAGCGGCAGGACGAGGTCCGCGCCGAACGGGACCTCCGTCTCGTCCTCGTACGCCCCGGTCCGGGTGGGGCGGCGGTGGACGGTGCAGATCCCGGCCTCGGGGTCGATCACCACGTAGACGGGGATGCCGCACTCGGCGTACAGGCGGACCTTCTTGGCGAAGTCGTTGTCCCGGCTGCTCTCCGAGACGACTTCGAGCACCGCTTCGAGGCTGTGCCATTCGAAGCGGCCACGGCTGTTGCGCTCCGCGCCGGGCGCGATGACCGCCAGGTCCGGCGCGTAACCGTACTGACTGGACGGGAAGTCGATCATGACGTCCGAGAGGATGTCACCGCGGGCGGCGAGCTGCTGCTTGATCTGAGGGGCGGCCTCAAGGATGACTTTCCACCGGTATTCGCCTTGCGGCGTCATGATGATCTTCCCCTCGGTGATCTCGACGCGGTAGCCGCGGGGGAGGTTGACGCCGTCCAGTACGTCCCAGGCGCTAGGTGCATCCATGACCATGACTGCCATATGAGCCTCCTTTTCCCGGTGATGTCAACGACATCCGGACCTCCAGGGACACGGCGGTACGCAGCAGGCGCAGCGCAGCTGCTCAGAGGAACGCCAGCCGCGCCCCCAGCGCCGCGAACGCCACCGCGAAGGTGCGCCGCATCCAGCTCACCACCCGCGGGCGTGAGATCACGTGACTCCGCATCGCCGCCGCGAAGCGCCCGTACGCCACGAAGGCCGCGAACGTGATCAGCATGAAGTACGCGCTCAGCTCCGTCATGCGCAAGAACGCGTAGGGCTCGTCGGTGCTCACGAACTGCGGCAGGAACGCGAAGAAGAACAGGGTCAGCTTCGGATTGAGGATGTTGATCAGCACGCCCGTCAGGATCGTGCGGCCCGCCGAACGCGGCTCGCTCTCCCGTTCGGCGGTCAGCTCGCTCTTGTCCCGCAGCGTGCTCCACGCCATGTACAACAGGTAGGCCACGCCCAGGTACTTGAGGGTCTGGAAGGCGACCGCGCTGGCGTTCAGCAGCGCCGCGAGGCCGGTGATCGCGGCCACCATGTGCGGGACGACGCCCAGCGTGCAGCCGACGGCCGCGATCACCGCGGCCCGCGTGCCGCGGGAGAGGCCCGCCGCGATCGTGAACAGGACGCCGGTGCCGGGCGTCACACAGACGACGAGGGAGGTGAGGAGGAATTCCATGCCTCGACCCTGTCGCCACAATGGCTCCATGAACAGGTCCAATGGATCTTCTCCCGACTGGTCCATAACTCGGGGCGGCCAGAGTGGGCCGACCGCGCGGGCCGGAGTCACCGAGGCTGCCGCCACCTCCGACTTCCTCCAGCTCGACCCCCGCGAGGCGCCGAGAGGCGGCCTCGGCGACTGGCTGGCGCGGCGGGTCAGGGAGGCCATCGCGGACGGCCGCCTCACCACCGGCAGCCGGCTCCCCGCCACCCGCACCCTCGCTGCCGAACTCGGCGTCTCGCGCGGCGTCGTCACCGAGGCCTACCGTCGGCTCACCGAGGACGGCCACGTGGCGGGGCGGGGCCGGGGCGGCACCGTCGTCGTCGCCGTACCGCCACCACCACCGCCTCGGCCGGCGGCCGCCCGCGCGGCCTCCGCGGCCCCCACGAGCCGCCCCGACCTCTTCACCGCCCCGCCCGACCTCGGCGTCTTCGACGCCCTGCGCGCCGCCCCCGCCCGCGTCGACCTCGCCCCGGGGCTGCCGGACCTCGCCGCCTTCCCGCGCGCGGCCTGGCTGCGCGCCGAGCGCGCCGTGCTCGCCGGGCTGACACCCTCCGACTTCGGGTACGGAGATCCGCGCGGCACCCCGGCCCTGCGCGCCGCCGTCACGCGCTGGCTCTCCCTGAACCGCGGGATCGTCGCCGACCCGGACGACGTGATGATCGTCAACGGCACGGCCCAGGCCCTGCGGCTGCTCGTCGACGTACTGCGCGCCGAGGGGATCACGGACGTCGCGGTCGAGGAGCCGGGATCACTCGGCGTGCGCCAGCACCTGCGCCCGCTCGGCACCCCGCCCGTCCCGGTCGACGCCCACGGCGTCCGCGTCGACGCGCTGCGCGCCACCGGCGCCCGGGCCGTCCTGCTCACACCCGCCCACCAGTTCCCCACCGGCGTGGTCCTCGGCGGCGGTCGGCGGCGCGAGCTGATGGACTGGGCCCGCGACGGCGGCCTCGTCATCGAGGACGACTACGACGCCGAGCACCGCTACGACCGCCCCGCCGTCCCCGCCCTGCGCGCCCAGCTCCCCGAACACGTCTGCTACGCGGGCAGCGTCTCCAAGCTCCTCGCGCCCGCCCTGCGCCTGGGCTGGCTGCTCGCGCCGCCCGCGTACCGGGCGGCGCTGGTGGACGCCAAGCGCCTGATCGACCTCGGCAACGCGGCCCTGCCGCAGCTCGTCCTCGCCCACCTCATGGCCTCCGGCGACCTGGAACGCCATCTGCGGCTCATCCGCAGGCACCACCGCAGGCGCAGGGACGCGATGATCGGCGCGATCCGCACGTATCTGCCGGGGGCGGTCGTGCACGGCGCGGCGGCCGGGCTGCACCTGATGATCACCCTGGACGCACGGACGTACGAGGGCTCCGACGCCGATCTCGCCACCGCCGCCCTGGCCCACGGCGTCAAGGTCCACCCCCTCTCCTGGCACACCCAGCTCCCGCACCGGCCGGGCCTGGTCCTCGGCTACGCGGCCGGCAGCCCGACGCAGATCGTGGAGGGGGTGAAGGTGATCGGGGGACTGGTGTGAGCCGAGGGGCCCGAGCCGATGAGCCCGAGCCGAGGGGCCCGAGCCGGTGAGCCCGAGCTGGAGAAGCCGAGCCGATGAGCCCGAGCCGGTGAGCCCGAGCCGGAGAAGCCGAGCCGAAGAGTCCGAGCCCAAGAGCCGAGCCGCCCCTACCGCGGCCCCGCCGTGGACCCCCGCACCATCAACTCCCCGTGCACCGTCGCCACACCCCCCGGCGGCGGCTCCTCCTTGCCCATGGCGATGCGTCCCGCCCGCGCCCCCGCCTCGTGCAGCGGCAGCCGTACCGTCGTGAGCGCGGGCACCGCGTCGACGCTGAACGGCAGGTCGTCGAAGCCCGCCACCGAGACGTCGTCGGGGATGCGCAGCCCCTTGTCCCGCAGCGCGGCGCACGCGCCGAGCGCCACCGTGTCGTTGGCGGCGACGACGGCCGTCAACTCCGGGGCGCGGCGCAGGAGTTCGACGGTCGCGTCGTACCCGGAGCGCCGGTCGTAGGGGCCGTGCACGGTGAGCGCGGGGTCGTCCTCGACGCCGTGCGCGGCCAGCGCCGCGCGGTGGCCCTCCAGGCGGTGCCGGGTCGTACTGCGTTCGCGGGGGCCCGCGATGTAGCCGACGCGCCGGTGGCCGAGGCCCAGCAGGTGCGCGGTGAGTTGCCGGCCGCCGCCGCGGTTGTCGAAGGTGAGCGCCACCGCGTCGGTCCCCGGCGAGGGCGGCCGTCCGCACAGCACCACCCGGGTGCCCGCCTCCGCGAGGCGCCGCAGTTTCCCCGCCATCGCGGCGGCGTGTTCGGCCTCCTCGATGGCGCCGCCGGTCAGGATCACCGCGGCGGCGCGCTGCCGCTGGAGGAGCGTGAGGTAGGTCAGCTCGCGCTCCGGGGAGCCGCCGGTGTTGCAGACCACCGCCAGCCGCTCCCCGCCCGCGCGGCCGCCGGGCCCGCCGATCTCGGACTGCACGGCGCCCGCGATGATCCCGAAGAAGGGGTCGGCGATGTCGTTGACGAGGATGCCGACCAGGTCGGAGGTGGCCGCGGCGAGCGCGCTCGCGGGGCCGTTCAGGACGTAGTCGAGGTCGTCGACGGCCCGCAGGACCCGCTCACGGGTGGCGGCGGCCACGGGGTAGTTGCCGTTCAGCACGCGGGAGACGGTGGCGGGGGAGACCTGCGCGCGCGCCGCCACGTCCGCCAGGGTCACGGTCATCTCGTCGTCCTCCGGTCACTGCGCCGGCCCGGCACCCTTGTCCGAACCCTGTGCGGCAGGCTAGCTTCTCCATGGATAGAAAGCGCTTGCTGCGACCTCAGGACTTCGGTGCACGCCGAGCGTGCCGCGCCCGCCACACCGGAAAAGCACCCGCCACACCGGAAAAGCGCACGCCACGCACGAAAAGCGCCCGCCACACCGCAAAGCGCTCGCCACCCGCTGACGGAGGGACTCTCGTGACACGCAAGACGGTGCGCATCGCCATGAACGGCGTCACCGGACGCATGGGCCACCGCCAGCACCTCGTCCGCTCGATCCTGGCCCTGCGCGAACAGGGCGGCCTCGACCTCGGCGACGGCACGGTGCTGTGGCCCGAGCCGGTCCTGGTGGGCCGCAGGGAGCACGCGCTGCGCGCGCTCGCGGAACAGCACGGCCTGGAGCACTTCTCGACCGACCTCGACGCGGTCCTCGCCGATCCGGCCGTCGACATCTACTTCGACGCGCAGGTCACCGCCGCCCGCGAGGACGCCCTCAAGAAGGCCATCGCCGCGGGCAAGCACCTCTACACCGAGAAGCCGACCGCCACCGGCCTGGACGCCGCCCTCGGCCTCGCCCGGCTGGCCAGGGACGCGGGCGTCAAGCACGGCGTCGTCCAGGACAAGCTCTTTCTGCCGGGCCTGCTCAAGCTGAAGCGGCTCATCGACGGCGGCTTCTTCGGCCGCGTCCTGTCGGTGCGCGGCGAGTTCGGCTACTGGGTCTTCGAGGGCGACTGGCAGTCCGCCCAGCGCCCCTCCTGGAACTACCGCGCCGAGGACGGCGGCGGCATCGTCGTCGACATGTTCCCGCACTGGGAGTACGTCCTGCACGAGCTGTTCGGCCGCGTACGCACCGTCCAGGCGCTGACCGCCACGCACATCCCGCGGCGCTGGGACGAGCACGCCAAGCCCTACGACGCCACCGCCGACGACGCCGCGTACGGAGTCTTCGAACTGGACGGCGGAATCATCGCGCAGATCAACTCCTCCTGGGCCGTGCGCGTCCACCGCGACGAACTGGTGGAGTTCCAGGTCGACGGCACCGAGGGCTCGGCCGTCGCCGGGCTGCGCGGCTGCCGCGTACAGCACCGCGGCGCGACACCGAAGCCGGTGTGGAACCCCGACCTGCCCGCCCCCCACTCCTTCCGCGACCAGTGGCAGGAGGTCCCGGACAACCAGGGCCCCGACGGGTACGACAACGGCTTCAAGGCGCAGTGGGAGCTGTTCCTCAAGCACGTCTACGCCGACGCGCCCTACCGCTGGGACCTCCTCGCGGGCGCGCGCGGCGTGCAACTCGCCGAGCTGGGCCTGAAGTCCTCCGCCGAGGGCCGCCGCCTCGACGTACCGGAGATCGAGCTGTGACCGGGCCCCTCCAGGTGCTGCTGCCGGCCGAGGGAGGCGGCACGCGCGCGTACACCCCGCGCGGCGAACCCCTCCGGATCGCCGCCGGCGGCCCGCCGCCCACCTCCCGCACCGTCTTCTCCGCCGCCCACGTCGTCGCCGACCCCTTCGCGGACGTCTCCCCGGACGGCCCCGCCGCCGTCGACTGGGACGCCACGCTCGCCTTCCGCCGCCACCTGTGGTCGCACGGCCTGGGCGTCGCCGAGGCCATGGACACCGCCCAGCGCGGCATGGGCCTGGACTGGCCGTGCGCCGCCGAACTCATCCGCCGCTCGGCCGCCGAGGCGAAGGCGGTCGGCGGCCGCATCGCCTGCGGCGTCGGCACCGACCAGCTGCCATCGCCCGCGAAGCTGCCGCAGATCGTCCAGGCGTACGAGGAGCAGCTCGCCGTCGTCGAGGCGGCCGGCGCCCAGCCGATCCTGATGGCGTCGCGCGCCCTCGCCGCCGCGGCCGCCTCGCCGGACGACTACGCCGAGACGTACGGCCACCTCCTGCGCCAGGCGAGCGAGCCGGTCATCCTGCACTGGCTCGGCCCCATGTTCGACCCCGCCCTCGCGGGCTACTGGGGCTCGGCCGACCTGGACGCGGCGACCGACACCTTCCTGGACGTCATCGCCGCCCACCCCGACAAGGTCGACGGCATCAAGATCTCGCTCCTGGACGCGGACCGCGAGGTCGCCCTGCGCCGCCGCCTCCCGCGGGGCGTGCGCTGCTACACCGGAGACGACTTCCACTACCCCGAGCTGATCGCGGGCGACGGCCACGGCTTCAGCCACGCGCTGCTCGGCGTCTTCGACCCGCTCGGGCCGCTCGCCGCCGAGGCGGTGCGCGTCCTGGACACCGGTGACGCGCAGGCCTTCCGCGCCCTCCTCGACCCCACCGTCGCCCTCTCCCGCCACCTCTTCGAGAACCCCACGCGCCACTACAAGACCGGCGTGGTGTTCCTCGCCTGGCTGGCCGGGCACCAGACACACTTCACGATGGTGGGCGGCCTCCAGTCGGCCCGCTCGCTCCCGCACCTCGCCCGCGCCTACGAACTGGCCGACGGCCTCGGCCTGTTCCCCGACCCCGCCCTGGCGGCGTCCCGGATGCGCTCGCTGCTGACCGTCCATGGAGTACCGCAATGAGCACCGCCGCGCTGCCACTGACCCGCCTCAGCGTCAACCAGCAGACCGTCAAGCAGCTCTCCCTCCCCGAACTCGCCGACGGCTGCGCCAAGGAGGGCATCCCCGCCGTCGGCCTGTGGCGCGCACCGGTCCAGGAGTACGGGGTCGAGCGCACCGCCCGCCTCATGCGTGACGCGGGCCTCACGGTCACCAGCCTGTGCCGGGGCGGCTTCCTCACGGACACCGAAGAGGCGGCACGCGCGCGTGCCCTCGACGACAACCGCGCGGCGATCGACGAGGCGGCAATCCTCGGCACCGACACCCTGGTCCTCGTCTCGGGCGGTCTGCCGCCCGGCAGCCGTGACCTGGCCGGGGCCCGGGAGCGCGTCGTGGAGGCCCTCGGGGTCCTCGGGCCGCACGCGGAGGAGCGGGGCGTACGCCTGGCCGTCGAGCCGCTGCACCCGATGTTCGCCGCCGACCGCTGCGTGGTCTCCACGCTGGGGCAGGCCCTCGACCTGGCGGAGCGCTTCCCCGCACACCAGGTGGGCGTGGTCGTGGACACGTACCACGTGTGGTGGGACGACCAGGCGCCCGCGCAGATCGCGCGGGCGGGGCGGGGCGGCCGGCTGCACGCCTTCCAACTGGCGGACTGGATCACGCCGTTGCCCGCGGGCGTGCTGCTCGGTCGGGGGCAACTGGGCGACGGAAGCGTCGACTTCAAGGCCATCCGGACATGCGTGGAGGACGCCGGGTACGACGGCCCGGTCGAGGTCGAGATCTTCAACGAGGCGCTGTGGGCGCGGGACGGGGCAGAGGTGCTGCGCGAGACGGCGGAGCGCTTCACCGCGTACGCGTGAGGGACGCCCCCCGGCGGGCTAGCCCTTGCCGCCCTTCCGGCGCGCCGCCTTCTTGGAGACCACCGCGATCACCACGGGGGCGAGCATCTCGATGCCGCGGGTGACGGTCTGCACCGGGAGGCCGGTCCTCTTGGAGATCGCTTTGGCCACCGGCCTGCTCATCTTCGTGACGACACCGAACATCATCTCTCCAGGCTCTCGCAGCTCGACAGGGGGTGTCCGACCGGACATCAGCACTCCTGGGTCAAACGCTACGTCCGCCCCCGCGCGTCGGCACCCCGAAACCGCGCACCGCACGCCCTCCGCGAAATTTCTCCGCGACGCCGTGCAACCCTTCGGGCACGACGCGTGTCGTACTTGCTGTCAGGACTTTCCGAGGGGGAAATCCGGGGGGATTGCGGGGGGCTTCTGGCACTGGGGGAGGGGCCGAGGGGGCCCGGTCGACGGACCGGGCCCCCTCGTGTGTCGGCCGCCGTGCGCTTCCCTCCCAAAGTCGTCCACAGGCGACAGTTGTCCACAGGCTGTCCGTGCTGTCGGTGCCGGGCGGTAGCGTCGGATCATGTCGAGTCCACCTGTAGCGACGGCGGTGGTCGAGGGAGTCCTCGAACGCATCACGTACGCCAATGAGGAGACCGGTTACACGGTCGCGCGCGTCGACACCGGCCGCGGCGCCGGCGACCTGCTCACCGTCGTCGGTTCGCTGCTCGGCGCCCAGGTCGGCGAGTCCCTGCGCATGCAGGGCCGCTGGGGCTCCCACCCGCAGTACGGCAAGCAGTTCACCGTGGAGAACTACACGACGGTGCTGCCCGCCACCATCCAGGGCATCCGCCGCTATCTCGGCTCCGGCCTCATCAAGGGCATCGGCCCCGTGATGGCCGACCGGATCACCACCCACTTCGGCGTGGACACCCTCGACATCATCGAGACCGCGCCGAAGCGGCTCGTGGAAGTGCCCGGCCTCGGCCCCAAGCGGACCAAGATGATCGCCGCCGCCTGGGAGGAGCAGAAGGCCATCAAGGAGGTCATGGTCTTCCTCCAGGGAGTGGGCGTCTCCACCTCCATCGCCGTGCGGATCTACAAGAAGTACGGCGACGCCTCGATCTCCGTGGTGAAGAACGAGCCGTACCGCCTCGCCGCCGACGTCTGGGGCATCGGCTTCCTCACCGCCGACCGCATCGCCCAGGCGGTCGGCATCCCGCACGACAGCCCGGAGCGCGTCAAGGCCGGTATCCAGTACGCCCTTTCGCAATCCACCGACCAGGGCAACTGCTACCTCCCCGAGGAGCGCCTCATCGCGGACGCGGTGAAGCTGCTCCAGGTCGACACCGGCCTCGTCATCGACTGCCTCGCCGAACTCGCCGGGGAGGAAGAGGGGGTCGTCCGCGAACCCGTCCCGGGGCCGGCCGGCGGCGACGCCATCACCGCCGTCTACCTGGTCCCCTTCCACCGGGCCGAACTCTCCCTGGCCGGACAGCTCACCCGCCTCCTGAAGACCCCCGAGGACCGCATGCCCGCCTTCCAGGGCGTCGCCTGGGACAAGGCGCTCGGCTGGCTCGCGGGGCGTACGGGGGCCGAGCTGGCGCCCGAGCAGGAAGCGGCGGTGCGGCTCGCGCTGACCCGGAAGGTCGCCGTCCTGACCGGCGGCCCCGGCTGCGGCAAGTCCTTCACGGTCCGCTCCATCGTCGAGCTGGCCCGCGCCAAGAAGGCCAAGGTCGTCCTCGCCGCCCCCACCGGCCGAGCCGCCAAGCGCCTCGCCGAACTCACCGGCGCCGAGGCCTCGACGGTCCACCGCCTGCTCGAACTGAAGCCCGGCGGCGACGCGGCGTACGACAAGGAGCGGCCCCTCGACGCCGATCTGGTCGTGGTCGACGAGGCCTCGATGCTCGACCTGCTCCTGGCGAACAAGCTGGTGAAGGCCGTGCCGCCCGGCGCCCACCTGCTCTTCGTGGGCGACGTGGACCAGCTGCCCAGCGTCGGCGCCGGCGAGGTCCTGCGGGACCTGCTCGGCGAGGGCAGCCCGGTCCCCGCCGTCCGCCTCACCCGCATCTTCCGGCAGGCCCAGGAGTCGGGCGTGGTCACCAACGCCCACCGCATCAACTCCGGCCTCCCGCCGCTCACCCAGGGCATGAAGGACTTCTTCCTCTTCGTCGAGGAGGAGACCGAGGAGGCGGGCCGCCTCACGGTGGACGTCGCGGCCCACCGCATACCCCGCAAGTTCGGCCTCGACCCGCGCCGCGACGTCCAGGTCCTCGCCCCCATGCACCGCGGCCCGGCGGGCGCCGGGAACCTCAACGGCCTCCTCCAGCAGGCCATCACCCCCGCCCGGCCCGGCCTGCCGGAGAAGCGGTTCGGCGGGCGGGTCTTCCGCGTCGGCGACAAGGTCACCCAGATCCGCAACAACTACGAGAAGGGGCGGAACGGCGTCTTCAACGGCACGGTCGGCGTCGTCACCGCCCTCGACCCCGACGAGCAGCGGCTCACCGTCCTGACCGACGAGGACGAGGAAGTCCCCTACGACTTCGACGAACTGGACGAGCTGTCCCACGCGTACGCCGTGACGATCCACCGCTCCCAGGGCAGCGAGTACCCGGCCGTGGTGATCCCGGTCACCACGGGCGCCTGGATGATGCTGCAGCGCAACTTGCTCTACACGGCGGTGACACGCGCCAAGAAGCTGGTGGTCCTCGTCGGTTCGCGCAAAGCTCTGGGGCAGGCCGTACGCACGGTCTCTGCGGGCAGGCGTTGTACGGCACTGGATTTCCGGCTCTCGGGGCACCGCGGAGAGGCCCCGTGACGGGGTGCGAACCCATTTGATCGATCAAATGAGTCGCAAACGTCACACAGCACTTCCGGAACCGGGGCGAAGGGGGCAGGATGAGCAGGTTGGCGGCACTGAGTGCCGCCAATAGGCCCAATGGTCGACCCCGAGTGCACTCTCCAGGGCCAAATGGGGGATGGTAGAGACAGTCAGGGCACCTCGAAGAAGAGGCACAACGTCGGTGAGGGATGACGTGAGCGAGAACGGTAACAACGCTGTAGTACTGCGGTACGGCGATGGCGAGTACACCTACCCGGTGATCGATTCGACCGTCGGTGACAAGGGCTTCGACATCGGGAAGCTCCGCGCCCAGACCGGTCTGGTGACCCTGGACAGCGGCTATGGCAACACCGCCGCCTATAAATCCGCCATCACCTATCTCGACGGTGAGCAGGGCATCCTCCGGTACCGCGGCTACCCGATCGAGCAGCTGGCCGAGCGCTCCACCTTCACCGAGGTGGCGTACCTGCTGATCAACGGCGAACTGCCGAAGGTCGACGAGCTGGCCTCGTTCAAGAACGAGATCACGCAGCACACCCTGCTGCACGAGGACGTCAAGCGGTTCTACGACGGCTTCCCGCGCGACGCCCACCCGATGGCCATGCTGTCGTCCGTGGTCAGCGCGCTGTCGACGTTCTACCAGGACAGCCACAACCCGTTCGACGAGAAGCAGCGTCACCTCTCGACGATCCGCCTGCTCGCCAAGCTTCCGACGATCGCCGCCTACGCGTACAAGAAGTCGCAGGGCCACCCGGTCGTCTACCCGCGCAACGACCTCGGCTACGTCGAGAACTTCCTGCGCATGACCTTCTCGGTGCCCGCCGCCGAGTACGAGCTGGACCCGGTCGTCGTCGCCGCGCTCGACAAGCTGCTGATCCTGCACGCGGACCACGAGCAGAACTGTTCGACTTCCACCGTGCGTCTGGTCGGCTCCTCGCAGGCGAACATGTTCGCCTCGATCTCGGCCGGCATCTCGGCCCTGTGGGGCCCGCTGCACGGCGGCGCCAACCAGTCGGTCCTGGAGATGCTGGAAGGCATCCAGGCCTCCGGCGGCGACGTCGACACCTTCATCCGCAAGGTGAAGAACAAGGAAGACGGCGTGAAGCTCATGGGCTTCGGGCACCGCGTCTACAAGAACTTCGACCCCCGGGCGAAGATCATCAAGGCGGCGGCGCACGACGTCCTCTCGGCGCTCGGCAAGTCCGACGAGCTGCTCGACATCGCGCTCAAGCTGGAGGAGCACGCGCTGGCCGACGACTACTTCGTCGAGCGCAAGCTCTACCCGAACGTGGACTTCTACACCGGCCTGATCTACCGGGCCATGGGCTTCCCGACCGAGATGTTCACCGTGCTCTTCGCGCTGGGCCGCCTGCCGGGCTGGATCGCGCAGTGGCACGAGATGATCAAGGAGCCGGGTTCGCGCATCGGCCGCCCGCGCCAGATCTACACCGGCGAGGTGCTGCGGGACTTCGTCCCGGTCGAGGGTCGCTGATCTTTCTTCGGGAACTGCGGGCCGGATCGGGCCGGTCGCGCAGTTCCCCGCGCCCCTTCGGGGCGCTCCCTCATCTGCGGCTCAAAAGCGAGAAGCGCCCCGCCGTCGATCCCCCCACGGGTCGACGGCCGGGGCGCTTCCCTTTTTCCCGGTGCGGATTCCCCCCACGGGATCCGGCCGGGCGTCTGTGGTGCGCTGCGGTCTGCCGGGACGCGTACCGACGGGAGGGCCGCTCAAAGCTCCCCGACGCACGTGCCCCGGCCAACGCATGCCAAGGACATCCCCCAAGATGTCCTCCGATGTCAGAAGACGTCCCCCAAGACATCTTCCGGCATCGTCCCATTAGACTCGCGACCCCCCAAGATGGTTACGTTCGGATCACTGTGATCTGCGTCTCTTGCATATGTCTCGAACATGCGCAAGAGCACCGATATGGGGATCTGTGCGCTCGCGTGAGGATGCTGAAACGGTCCTGTGAAGGGCTTATGAGAACGTCCGCAGACGCAGGCTGTTGGTGACCACGAAGACCGAGGAGAACGCCATCGCGGCGCCCGCGATCATCGGGTTCAGGAGCCCGGCCGCGGCGAGCGGCAGCGCGGCCACGTTGTAGCCGAAGGCCCAGAAGAGGTTGCCCTTGATGGTCGCGAGGGTCTTGCGGGAGAGCCTGATGGCATCGGCCGCCACCCGCAAGTCCCCACGCGCCAGCGTCAGGTCGCTCGCCTCGATCGCCACGTCGGTGCCGGTGCCCATCGCCAGGCCCAGATCGGCGGTGGCGAGCGCCGCCGCGTCGTTCACCCCGTCCCCGACCATCGCCACGACCCGGCCCTCGGCGCGCAGCCGCGCCACGACGTCGACCTTGTCCTGCGGCAGGACCTCCGCGTACACGGCGTCCGGGGCGATCCCCACGGCCTGCGCCACGGCGTCGGCGACGGCCCTGTTGTCACCGGTGAGCAGTACCGGCGTCAGGCCGAGCGCCCGCAGCTCGCGCACCGCCCGAGGGCTCGTCTCCTTCACGGCGTCGGCGACCGTGAGCACGCCGCGCGCGACGCCGTCCCAGGCGACGAGCACGGCCGTGCACCCGGCGGCCTCCGCCTTCTCCCGCAGCGGGATCAGCGTGTCCAGGTCCGTGACCCCCGCCTCCGCGAGGAGCCGCTCGCGCCCCGCCAGCACCTCATGCCCCTCGACCGTGCCGCGCACCCCGAGCCCGGGGACGCTCTCGAACCCCTGCGGCGTCGGCAACCGGCCGACCGCGGTGCCGAGCCGCTCGGCGGCGCCCCCCGCCACGGCCCGGGCGACGGGGTGCTCGGAGGCGTGCTCCAGGGCGCCCGCGAGGCGCAGCAGCTGCTTCTCGTCCGTTCCTTCGGCGGCCCCGGCGGCGTGCACGTCCTGCATCTCCATGCGCCCCGTGGTCACCGTCCCCGTCTTGTCCAGGACGACCGTGTCGACGCGGCGCGTGGACTCCAGGACCTCGGGGCCCTTGATGAGGATGCCGAGCTGGGCGCCGCGCCCGGTGCCGACCATGAGGGCCGTGGGGGTGGCGAGGCCCAGCGCGCACGGGCAGGCGATGATCAGCACGGCGACGGCGGCCGTGAACGCGGCCGTCACGTCACCCGTGGCGCCCAGCCAGGCGGCGAGTGTGCCGGCCGCGATGAGCAGGACCACCGGTACGAACACCCCGGCGATCCGGTCGGCGAGGCGCTGCACCTGCGCCTTGCCGGTCTGCGCGTCCTCCACGAGCCGCGCCATGCGGGCCAGTTGGGTGTCGGAGCCGACGCGCGTGGCCCGCACCACCAGGCGCCCCGAGGTGTTCACGGTCGCCCCGGTGACGGTGTCGCCGGGGCCGACGTCGACCGGCACGGACTCACCGGTCAGCATCGAGGCGTCGACCGCCGAGGCGCCCTCGACGACGGTGCCGTCGGTCGCGATGGTCTCCCCGGGGCGTACGACGAACCGGTCGCCGACGGCCAGCCGCCCGACCGGGACCCGCTCCTCCGTGCCGTCGGGACGCAGTACGGCGACGTCCCTGGCGCCCAGTTCGAGCAGGGCGCGCAGGGCGGAGCCGGCCCGCCGCTTGGCGCGGGCCTCCAGCCAGCGGCCGAGCAGGATGAACGTGACGACACCGGAGGCCACTTCGAGATAGATGGTCGAGGCGCCGTCCCCGGGCGAGGCCGTGAAGGTGAAGCCGTGCCGCATCCCGGGCATCCCGGCGTCGTCGAGGAAGAGCGCCCACAGCGACCAGCCGAAGGCGGCGAGGGTGCCGACCGAGACGAGCGTGTCCATGGTCGCCGCGCCGTGCCGGAGGTTGGTGAACGCGGCGCGGTGGAAGGGCAGGCCGCCCCAGACGACGACGGGCGCGGCGAGGATCAACGAGAGCCACTGCCAGTTGTCGAACTGGAGGGCGGGGACCATCGCGAGCAGGACGACGGGCAGGGAGAGGACCGCGGAGACGGTCAGGCGCTGCCGCAGCGTGTCGGGCTCGGTGATGTCGGCGGTGGTCGGGGCGGGCGCGCCCTCGGCCGCCGGGGCCCCGGGGGCCGGTTCGGGTTCCGGCGGGGGCGGGACGATCTCCTCGGCCGTGTAGCCCAGCTTCTCGACCAGGGCGATCAGCTGGGCGACGTCGACTCCGTCGGCGTACGAGACCTTGGCCTTCTCGGTGGCGAGATTGACCGAGGCGGTCACGCCCTCCACGCGGTTCAGCTTCTTCTCGATGCGGGACGAGCAGGAGGCGCAGGTCATCCCGCCGACGGCGAGTTCGACTTCGGAGACTTCGGTCATGACTCCTTGGTACTACTTCCGGCCGGGCGGGGCGGCGGCGGGCCCGCCGTCCCGCCCGTGGCTCAGGCCTTGACGCCGACGAGTTCGTAGCCCGCCTCGTCGACCGCGGCGCGTACCGCGGCCTCGTCCAGTGGGGCCGCGGAGACCACGGTGACCAGGCCGGTGGCGGCCACGGCCGCGACGGAGCCGACGCCCGCGAGCTCCGAGATCTCCTCGGAGACGGCGCCCTCGCAGTGGCCGCAGGTCATGCCCTTCACCTCGTACACCGTGGTGACGGAGCCCTCCGGCGTCTCGGCCGCGCCGCCGGAGTGGCAGGAACCGCTGGGGGAGCAGCAGGAGCCGGTCGTCTCGGACGCGGCCTGCGGGAGCTCGGTCTGGGCGCTCATGTCGTTCTCCTCGGGAGGCGTGTGTAGGTATGCGACGTCATGTGCAGGAGGAGGCCCCGGAGCCCCCGGGGCCTCCTGACATGCCTCACCCTATACCCCTAGGGGGTATTTCTCAACGAGATCCGATCCCGGTCGCGGCGGTCAGTCTCTGCGTCCCCGGTTGCCCGGGCGGGACGCGACCCACGCGCGGACGGTGTCGGCGTACCAGTAGGGCTTGCCGCCCTCCACGTGGTCGGGGTCGGGCAGCAGACCGTGCTTGCGGTAGGAGCGCACGGTGTCGGGCTGCACCCGGATGTGCGCGGCGATCTCTTTGTACGACCAGAGCCTGCGGTCGGTCATGGGTGGCACCTCCCTGCGCGCGTCCAGCGCGGCCGGAGCGGCCGACGGGGGAACTGGGCGCGAGCGCGGCGATCACTCAGCCTGTGCCCCATGAACGACACAGAGTGACCATCGGGGAGCGGCTGTCGTCCGCCTGTGACGCAAGGACCGCGTACATGAGACATGTGTGACAAGAAAAGCGTGTTTAGGACGGAAGTGACGCATGAGGGGGATGCCGGCCGGCCGAAGCCGAGCAGCAGGGTCACCGCGCCGATGGCCGCCCGTCGGGCGACCGCAGGACGCCGGGGGTCCTCAGGCCCCGCACGACCGCAGGTAGGCACGGGTGCGGCGGGCGATCGGCAGCGGCTTGTCCGGCGGGCACGGATACATGTCCTGCTCGACGATCGCGAAGAGGTCGACGTCGAGCCGCTGCGCCGCGGCGAGGACGGGCCCGAGGTCCGGCACCCCGGCGGGCGGCTCGCACATCACGCCGCGGGCCACGGCGGGCCCGAACGGCACCTCCTCCGCGCGCACGGCGGCGAGGATCTCCGGGTCGACCTGCTTGAGGTGCAGATAGCCGATGCGTTCGCCGTACGTCTCGATGAGTTCGACGCTGTCGCCGCCGCAGTACGCGTAGTGCCCGGTGTCCAGGCAGAGCGAGACGAGGTCGGGGTCGGTGGCGTCGAGGAAGCGGGTGACGTTCTCCTCGGTGTCGATGTGCGTGTCCGCGTGCGGGTGGACGACGACCCGCAGGCCGTACCGCTCGCGGACCTCGTGGGCCAGGCGCTCGGTCTGGGTGGTCAGTTCGCGCCATTGCGCGGGCGTCAGAACGCGGTCCTCCAGAACCACGCCCGTCTTGTCGTCACGCCAGAAGGAGGGGATGACGACGAGGTGCCGCGCGCCCACGGCCCGGGTGAGGGCGGCGATGTCGGCGACGTGCGCCCAGGTCTTCTCCCAGACGGCGGGGCCGTGGTGCAGGCCCGTGAAGACCGTGCCCGCGGAGACCCTGAGGCCGCGGCGGGCCGTCTCGTCGGTCAGCTCGGCGGGGTCGGTGGGCAGATAGCCGTAGGGGCCGAGCTCGATCCACTCGTAACCGGAGGCGGCGACCTCGTCGAGGAAGCGGCGCCAAGGGACCTGCCGGGGGTCCTCGGGGAACCACACGCCCCAGGAGTCGGGCGCCGAACCGATCCGGATGCGAGACAGCGTCGTCATGCCGGCAAGCCTTCAGGCCGCCTCGGAAGGGTGTCAAGGAGATGCCGAGGATTGGTCCGAATGTAAGGACAAAATGTTGACAGGGCTCCGGGAGCGGGATTAGACCTGGGGCAGGCGCCGCCGAGAGGGAGTGCAGGGTGACGGACCCGACAGAGCCGTACGACGTCATCACCATGGGGCGGATCGGCGTGGATCTGTATCCGCTGCAGAGCGGGGTGTCCCTCGCCGAGGTCACCACCTTCGGGAAGTTCCTGGGCGGCTCGGCCGCCAACGTCGCGGTCGCCGCCGTCCGCCTCGGCCGGCGCGTCGCCCTCATCACGCGTACCGGCGAGGACCCCTTCGGCACCTATCTGCACCGGGCGCTGCGGGAGTTCGGGGTCGACGACCGCTGGGTGAGCGGGGTCGCGGGGCTGCCGACACCGGTGACGTTCTGCGAGGTCTTCCCGCCGGACGACTTCCCGCTGTACTTCTACCGGCTGCCCAAGGCACCCGACCTGGAGATGTACGAGGGTGAACTCGACCTCGGCGCGATCGCGGCGGCGCGGATCTTCTGGATGACCGGGACCGGGCTGTGCGCCGAGCCGAGCCGGTCCGCGACGCTGGCGGCGCTGGCCGCGCGCTCGGCCGGGGTGACGGTGTTCGATCTCGACTGGCGGCCCATGTTCTGGGGCGACCCCGCCGAGGCCCGGCCCCACTACGCCGCCGCCCTCGCCCACGCCACGGTCGCCGTCGGCAACCTCGACGAGGTGGAGATCGCCACGGGGGAGCGGGAACCCCGGGCGGCCGCGCGGGCGTTGCTCGACGCGGGGGTCGAACTGGCCGTGGTCAAGCAGGGCCCCAAGGGCGTCCTCGCGATGAACCGCGCCGGAGAGTCGGCCGAGGTCCCTCCGCTGCCGGTGACCGTGCTCAACGGCCTC
This sequence comes from Streptomyces huasconensis, assembly GCF_021028635.1. NCBI lineage: Bacteria > Bacillati > Actinomycetota > Actinomycetes > Kitasatosporales > Streptomycetaceae > Streptomyces > Streptomyces huasconensis. Next base: position 2,775,985 of record NZ_CP086119.1, on the reverse strand, counting down.
GGCGCGGGCGACGCGTTCGGCGGGGCGCTGTGCCACGGGCTGCTCGCGGGGTGGGAGTTGGAGCGGATGATGCGGTACGCGAACGCGGCGGGGGCGATCGTGGCGTCGCGGCTGGAGTGTTCGTCCGCGATGCCGTTTGCTGGCGAGGTCGCCTCGGCGGTGGAAACGGGGGGTGTGTTGTGAGCGCCGGTCAGGGGCACCCTCCGCGGGGCTCCGCCCCGGGCCCCGCTCCTCAAACTCCCCCAGACTCCGTCCGGGGGGACCCGCAGGAGCTGGATTTTGGGGGCCGGACGCCGGAGGGGCTGGATTTTGGCGCACCAGGGTTTGGTCGGCCGACCCGAGTCGTTGATGTCGCCGCCCTCAGCCGTACCCGTGCCCACCACCCCGAAGCCGTCGCCGAAGCCGCCGCCCGACGGGTGCGGCGGCCGCTGCTCGGGGGCCGCGGGCGGCTGTTGATCATCGCCGCGGACCATCCCGCACGCGGCTCCCTCGGCGTCGGGGGCGAACCGTTCGCCATGGCCCGCCGCGGCGACCTCCTCGAACGGCTCTGCCTCGCGCTCTCGCGCCCCGGCGTCGACGGCGTGCTCGCCACCGCCGACATCCTGGACGACCTGCTGCTCCTCGGCGCCCTCGACGGCAAGGTCGTCCTCGGGTCGATGAACCGCGGCGGCCTCGCCGGGGCCTCCTTCGAGCTGGACGACCGGTTCACCGGATACCGCCCCGAGGACCTCGCACGGCTCGGCTTCGACGCGGGCAAGCTGCTGCTCCGCGTCGACTACGACGACCCCGGATCGCTGACCACCCTGCACTCCGCCGCGCGCGCCGTCGACGCCATGGCCGCACGCCGGCTGCCCGTCTTCGTCGAGCCCTTCCTGACCCGCCGCGGGGGACCGGGCGGCACCGGGCCGCCGCGCAACGACCTGAGCGCCGAGGCCGTCACCACGTCCATCGCCATCGCCTCGGGACTCGGCGGGAGTTCCGCGTACACCTGGCTGAAGGTGCCCGTCACCGAGAACCCCGACGACATGGCCCGCGTCATGGAGACGTCGACCCTGCCGGCGGTGCTGCTCGGCGGTGACATCGGGGACGATCAGGACGCCGCGTACGAGAAGTGGCGCGGCGCCCTGCGCCTGCCCACGGTGCGGGGGCTCGTCGTCGGCAGGGCGCTGCTGTATCCGCCCGACGGGGACGTGGCGGGGGCGGTCGACACCGCCGCGGGGCTGCTCTAGCGGAGCACAGGGGCTCAAGGAGGCTCACATGACGTACGTACCGAAAGGCAGTGCGGCCGATGGCCCGTACGCCGTCGACATCGATCCGAAACGGGCAGGCTGGACGTACTCCGCGCTGCGCGTCGTCGAGATCGGACCCGGTGGCATCCACTCCTTCGCCACGGGGGAAAGCGAATGGATCGTGCTCCCGCTGACCGGCGGCTGTACGGTGCACGCGGAAGGCGGGATCATCGAACTCCTGGGCCGGGAGAGCGTGTTCAGCGGAGTCTCCGATTTCGCTTACGTGCCCCGTGATGCCCACATCCAGATCGCCTCCGGCGCGGGAGGCCGCTTCGCCCTGGCAGGAGCGAAGTGCGAGCGTCGACTCCCCGCCCGCTACGGCTCCGCGCCGGAGGTTCCCGTCGAAAGCCGCGGCAGCGGCACCTGCGCCCGCGAGGTCCGGGGGTTCGCCGCCGCGGACGCCTTCGACTGCGACCGCCTCATCGCCGTCGAGGTGGTCACGCCGGGCGGCAACTGGTCCTCGTATCCGCCGCACAAGCACGACGAGCGCCGCCCGGGCGTCGAGGCCGAGCTGGAGGAGATCTACTACTTCGAGATCGAGGCGCGGGACGGGCGGGAAGGCTTCGGATATCAGCGGGTCTTCCCCTCCCGGGAGGGCGGCACCGATGTGCTGGCCGAGGTCCGCACCGGTGACGCCGTGCTCGTGCCCGACGGCTGGCACGGCCCCTCCGTCGCCCAGCCCGGCCACGCCATGTACTACCTGAACGTGATGGCGGGGCCCGGCGAGGAGAGGGAATGGCGGATCCGCTTCCACCCCGACCACACGGAGGGCTACCGATGACGCGGCCGCCGCGAACCGGCATCCGGCTCACCACCGCCCAGGCGCTCGTACGCTTCCTGTCCCGCCAGTACACCGAGCGGGACGGTGTGCGGCAGCGGCTGATCGGCGCGACCTGGGGCATCTTCGGCCACGGCAACGTGGCGGGCATCGGGCAGGCCCTCGTCGAGTACGCCGATGACATGCCGTTCCATCAAGGGCGCAACGAACAGGCCATGGTGCACGCCGCCGTCGGGTACGCCCGGCAGTGCGGCCGCCTGGCCACCCACGCCGTCACCACGTCCATCGGGCCCGGCGCCACCAACCTCGTCACGGGCGCCGCGCTCGCCACCGTCAACCGGCTGCCGGTCCTCCTCCTGCCCGGCGACATCTTCGCCGCCCGGCCCGCCGACCCGGTGCTCCAGCAGCTCGAAGTGCCGTACGCGGGCGACGTGTCGGTCAACGACTGCCTGCGGCCCGTCTCGAAGTACTTCGACCGCGTGACCCGCCCCGAGGCGCTGATCCCCGCCGCGCTCGCCGCGATGCGGGTCCTCACCGACCCCGCCGACACCGGCGCCGTCACGCTGGCCCTGCCGCAGGACGTGCAGGCGGAGGCCCACGACTGGCCCGAGGAGTTCTTCGCCGAGCGGGTGTGGGTCGTACGGAGGACCGCTCCCGACCCGCTCGAACTGGCCGCCGCCGTCGCCGCCGTACGCGAGGCGCGGCGGCCGCTGGTCATCGCGGGCGGCGGCGTCCACCACAGTGCCGCCGAGGACGCCCTCAAGGAGTTCGCCGACGCCACCGGCATTCCCGTCGCCTCCACCCAGGCGGGCAAGGGCTCCCTGCGCTTCGACCACCCGGCGGACGTCGGCGGCATCGGCCACACCGGCACGGCGACCGCGAACGAACTGGCCCGCGCCGCCGACCTGGTGATCGGCGTCGGCACCCGCTACAGCGACTTCACCACGGCCTCCGGCACGCTCTTCGAACAGCCCGGGGTGCGCTTCCTCAACCTCAATGTGACCCCGTTCGACGCGCACAAGATGGCGGGCACGACCCTCGTCGCCGACGCCCGCGCCGGCCTGGAGGCGCTCACGCGGGAGCTGCGCGGCCACCGCGTCGAGCCCGCCTACTGCGAGGAGTACCGGGGCGACAAGGCGCGCTGGGAGCAGCGCGTCGACGCCGCCTACCTCGCGGACGAGCCGGACGTGCGGCCCACGCAGGCCCAGGTCCTCGGCGCCCTCGACGCGGTGGTGACGGAGGAGGACGTCGTCATCAACGCCGCCGGGTCGCTCCCGGGCGACCTGCACAAGCTGTGGCGGACGCGGTCGGCGCGGCAGTACCACGTCGAGTACGGCTACTCCTGCATGGGATACGAGATCCCGGCGTCGATCGGTGTCGCGCTCGCCGCACCGGGGCGCCCGGTGTGGGCGCTGGTCGGCGACGGCACGTACCTGATGAACCCGACCGAGATCGTCACCGCCGTCCAGGAGAACGTGCCGATCAAGGTCGTCGTCCTCCAGAACCACGGCTACGCCTCCATCGGCGGTCTCTCGCAGTCCGTGGGCGGCGAGCGGTTCGGCACGGACTACCGCTTCCGGGCGGCCGACGGGTCGTACAGCCAGGGCCCGCTGCCCGTCGACCTCGCCGCCAACGCCGCCTCGCTCGGGATGCGGGTCCTGCGCGCCAAAACGGTGCGTGACCTGCGGGAGGCCCTGCGCGAGGCGCGGGGCGCGGACCGTCCCACATGTGTCTATGTGGAGACGGAAACCGCAGACACAGTGTCGGGCCCGCCCCCGGCGCAGGCGTGGTGGGATGTGCCCGTGGCCGAGACGGCGACCCGGGCGTCCGCGGTCAAGGCCAGGGAAGAGTACGACCGGCACGTCGCTGCCCGACGCCGCCACCTGTGAGAGTAGGGATGCTTGTCATGACGAAGACCGTCAACCACTGGATCGGTGGCAAGACTGTCGAGGGCGCGTCCGGCACGTACGGCCCGGTCACCGACCCGGCGACCGGCGCCGTCACCACGCGGGTCGCCTTCGCGGACGTCGACGAGGTGGACGCCGCCGTCGCCGCGGCCCGCGAGGCCTTCGCGACCTGGGGCACCTCCTCGCTCGCCAAGCGCACCGCGATCCTCTTCACGTTCCGCGCGCTGCTCGACGCCAACCGCGACGCCATCGCCGAGCTGATCGTCGCCGAGCACGGCAAGGTGCACTCCGACGCGCTCGGCGAGGTCGCGCGCGGCCTGGAGATCGTCGACCTGGCCTGCGGCATCACCGTGCAGCTCAAGGGCGAGCTGTCCACCGAGGTCGCCTCGCGCGTGGACGTCTCCTCCATCCGCCAGCCGCTCGGTGTCGTCGCGGGCATCACGCCGTTCAACTTCCCGGCCATGGTGCCGATGTGGATGTTCCCGCTGGCCATCGCCTGCGGCAACACCTTCGTCCTGAAGCCGTCGGAGAAGGACCCGTCGGCGTCGATGAAGATCGCGGAGCTGCTGAGCGAGGCCGGGCTGCCGGACGGCGTCTTCAACGTCGTCCATGGCGACAAGGTGGCCGTGGACCGCCTGCTCGAACACCCGGACGTGGCGGCCGTCTCCTTCGTGGGCTCGACCCCCATCGCCCGCCACATCCACGCCACCGCCTCCGCCCACGGCAAGCGCGTGCAGGCGCTCGGCGGTGCCAAGAACCACATGCTGGTCCTGCCGGACGCCGACCTGGACGCGGCCGCCGACGCCGCCGTCTCCGCGGCCTACGGCTCCGCGGGCGAGCGCTGCATGGCCATCTCCGCCGTCGTCGCGGTCGGCTCCATCGCCGACGAGCTGGTGGCGAAGATCAAGGAGCGCGCCGAGAAGATCAAGATCGGCCCGGGCAACGACCCGGCGTCCGAGATGGGCCCGCTCATCACCGCCGCCCACCGCGACAAGGTCGCCTCGTACGTCACGGGCGCCGCGGCCGAGGGCTGCGAGGTCGTCCTCGACGGCACCGGATACACGGTGGAGGGCCACGAGAACGGCCACTGGATCGGCCTCTCGCTGCTCGACCGCGTACCGACCACCGCCAAGGCCTACCAGGACGAGATCTTCGGCCCGGTCCTGTGCGTGCTGCGGGTCGACACGTACGAGGAGGGCGTGGCCCTCATGAACGCCTCGCCGTTCGGCAACGGCACCGCGATCTTCACCCGCGACGGCGGCGCGGCCCGCCGCTTCCAGCTGGAGATCGAGGCGGGCATGGTCGGCGTCAACGTGCCGATCCCGGTGCCGGTGGGCTACCACTCCTTCGGCGGCTGGAAGGACTCCCTCTTCGGGGACCACCACATCTACGGCAACGACGGCACGCACTTCTACACGCGCGGCAAGGTCGTCACCACGCGCTGGCCCGACCCGTCGGACGCGCCGGCCGGGGTCGACCTGGGCTTCCCGCGCAACCACTGAGTCATCTGTGGGTGACAGCGCGTAGAGCGGGGCCGTCCGGATTCCGGACGGCCCCGATTCTTTTTTGGCGCCTCTCTTGCGGTTCCCGTGCACAGGGCGCAATCCGGGCAGTGAAAGCAGTCGCGTTCATACGCCTGCAATACGAAGGTCATATTCGGTGTCGGCATGTTCATTGGGGCCCCAGTGGGCAAACTCTTGCGAAAGCGAGGCGACTTGGGGTGCGGGCACGCTGCGGATTCCGTAGGTAAATGACCGTTGACGTTCCGGTTATCGCCGGGGTTCGATGACCCGCCGGGAGCCACCGAAACACCAGCTCAGAAGCCTTCGGAGGCGATAGGGCTCCCGCCGCATCTCCTGCCGTACGAGTCGATCGGAATCGCGCTTCATGACCGACACGCTCCGCCCGCTCCCGTCGCCCACCGCCGCGCCCCCGGTGGCCCTGGCCGTCCCGGGAACTCCCCAGAAGCTCAAGCGTTCCATCGGCGTCGTCGGCGGCACCCTGCTCACGCTGTCGTGCGTGACGCCCGCCTCCACGCTCTTCGTGGTCGTCCCCGACCTCTTCTCCTCGCTCGGCACCGCCACCGCGCTCACCATCGCGATCGGCTCCCTGCTCTGCGTGGGCGTCGCGTTCTGCTACTCCGAGCTGGGCACCCTCATCCCCAGCGCGGGCGGCGAGTACGCGATGGTCTCCACGATGGCGGGGCGCCTGGCCGGCTGGCTGGTCTTCGTCCTGTCGCTGCTCGTCGTCATGATCGTGCCGCCCGTCATCGCCATGGGCACGGCGGACTACCTCGCGCCGGTCGTCCACCTCGACCCGTCCTACGCGGGCGCCGGCGTCATGATCTGCGCGACCCTCGCGGGCCTGCTCGACCTGCGCGCCAACGCCTGGATCACCGGCATCTTCCTGGTCCTGGAAGTCGTCGCGGCGGGCGTCGTGGCCGTCCTCGGCTTCGCCCACGCCGAGCGGGGCGCGGGCAGCCTGGTCGACCTGTCGGTGGCCGGTTCCGGCCCCGGCGGCGTCGACGCCGTCACGGCCATGCTGATCGTCTCCGGTCTCGCCATCGCCCTCTTCGTCACGCAGGGCTTCTCCACGGCGGTCTACCTCTCCGAGGAGCTGGAGAACCCGCGCCGCAACGTCGCCCGCACCGTCCTCGCCACCCTCGGCATCTCCGCCGTGATCATCCTGGTGCCGGTCATCGCGATCACCATGGGCGCGGAGAGCCTGACCGCGCTGACCGAGGGCGACATCAGCGCCATGGTGACGGCCTGGTCCAACTCGGCCGTGGGGACGTTCGTCAGCCTCTGCGTGGCCCTCGCGATCATCAACGCGGGCATCGTCATGGTCATCCAGAACTCCCGCGTCCTGTTCGCCTCGGCGCGCGACAAGGCATGGCCCACGCCGGTCAACAAGGCGCTCTCGAAGCTCGGCGCGTCCGGCGCCCCCTGGATCGCCACGCTCCTGGTGGGCGTGCCCGGCGCGCTCCTGTGCTTCGTCAACCTCGACACCCTGTACGGCGTGACCGGCGTCTCCGTGACCGGCATGTACCTCCTGGTGGCGGTCGCCGCGCTGCTGGCCCGCCGCGGCTCCCATGGCCACGCGGCCGCCTGGCGGATGCCGCTGTGGCCCGCCGTGCCGGTGGTGCTCATCGCCGTCCTCGCGTACGTGCTGAGCCGGCAGGAGACGGAGTACCTGGTGTGGACCGGCGGCATCGTGCTCGTGGCCACGCTGTACTGGGCGCTGTACCTGCGGCCCCGCCGGGACACGCGGTGGCTGGTGAGCGTGCCGGAGGACGGGCAGGGCTGAGGGGCTCCGCCCCAGCCCGGCCGTCGGTCGCCGGGCGGCGGAGCCGCAAGCTTCGGGAAGGGGCGGGCTCGGGGAAAGAACCCCCCGGAGGCGGACCTCAGCCCCTCCCCACCCGCCGCTCCACCTCGGCCCAGTCCTCCGGGTCCACCACCGCCGAGCCGCCCGCCTCCAGCAGGTCACGGTCCTTGAAGCCGCTCGACGTGGACACGCACACCACGGGCCCGTCGGCCACCTCCTCCCCGAGCTGCCGGTAGCCCGCGAGCCCGGCCGCCGCCGACAGCTCCGCCCACAGCCCCGCCCGCGCCAGCTCCGCCCGCGCCGCCACCATCTGCGGGTCGGAGACGAGCAGCGCCCGGCCCCCGCTCTCCCGCAGGGCGACCACCCCGCGGTAGCCGCCGACCGCGCAGTCGATCGCGTACGCCGCCGTCTCGGCGACCGGGACCCGCGCCGCGGGCACGCCCTCCCGCACGGCCGCCGCCAGCGGCCCCCCGGCCCCCGGCTCGCAGCTGTAGAGGCGGGGCACCCGCTCGGCGAGACCGAGGGCGGCCAGCTCCGCGAAGCCCTTCCAGACGCCGAAGAGGAGTTCGCCGTACCCGGTGGGCACGAACACCGCGGCGGGCACGCCGAGTTCCGCGTAGATCTCGTAGGCGAGCGTCTTGTAGCCCTCGGGTCCGAACGCGTGCCCGGTGTGCGTGGGCGTCACGTTGCTCACCGGGTGGTAGCCGAACCGCTCCGCGATCCGCCGCAGCAGCGGCCATCGCGCGTCCTCCGGCACCTGGAGCATCACCGCGCCGTACGCCCGCAGGAACGCGCCGACCGCGGGCGGCGTCCCGGCCGAGCAGATCACCACGCACCGCAGGCCCGCCCGCGCCGCGTACGCCGCCGCCGAGGCGCCGTGGTTGCCCGACGAGGCGACGACGACGCCCTCCGCGCCCGCGCCGGCCGCCGCGCTCACCGTGACGCGGTTGATGCGGTCCTTGTGGCTCCAGGTCGGGTTGCGGGACTCATCCTTGATCCACAGCCCGTCCCCGAGCGGGACGAGCGGCGTGCCGCCCTCGCCGAGGCCGGGCGCGCGCAGCGGCGGCAGGAGCGGGGCCCAGCGCTCGTGGCCGCGCGGGCCGCCGGGCGCGGCGGTGAAGAGGTCGGCGGGCACCTTGTCGTACGCGTAGTCGACCTCGACCGGGTACGACACGCTGTCCGTGCTGGTCACCGGACACCCGCCGGTGAGCGGCGGCCACAGGGGGAAGCGGACGGAAGGGTCGCCGAGCGAGCGCTGGCCGGTGGCGAGGGAGGCCGGGGAGGTGCGGGGCGAGGCCGGAGATGTCATAGGTGCAGCGTAGGTTCACCCCTGACGCGGTAGGTCCCGCTCAGCCGAAGTCCCACCCGTCCGAGGTGAACCACCCCTCGTTGTCCGTTCTCCCGGCGTACCACGGTTGCGGTAGGCGGGCGCGGAGTCTACTCCCCGGGGAGTCGGCACAGTTCAGACCGGCGGCTGCCCCGGTTGTCGGTGGCCGCCCGTACGGTTGACGCATGGATCTACGACTGCCCAGGCCCCGGCTCCCCGGACCACGCCGGCTCATCGCCGCCGTGGCCGCCGTCGTGGTGCTCGCGGGGGCGGGCACCTGGACGGCGGTGGCGTCGGACGACGGCCCGGCGGTGCACCGGTCGGACCGCGTGCTCCGCACCGGCGGCGCGAAGATCGACACCTCGTACTTCACGGCGGGGGACGCGGACACCAAGCGCCCCGCCGTCCTCATCGGCCACGGCTTCGGCGGCAGCAAGGCCGACGTCCGCACCCAGGCCGAGGAACTGGCCCGGGAGGGCTACGCCGTCCTGACGTGGTCCGCGCGCGGCTTCGGGAAGTCCACCGGAAAGATCGGGCTGAACGACCCCAAGGGCGAGGTCGCCGACGTCTCGCAGCTGATCGACTGGCTGGCGAAGCGCCCCGAGGTCCGGCTCGACAAGGCGGGCGACCCGCGCGTGGGCGTCACCGGAGCCTCGTACGGCGGCGCGGTGTCGCTGCTCGCCGCCGGGCACGACCGGCGCGTGGACGCGATCGCCCCGCAGATCACCTACTGGAACCTCGCGGACGCCCTCTTCCCCGACGGCGTCTTCAAGAAGCTGTGGACCGGTTCGTTCATCAACACCGGGGGCGGCTGCGAGAAGTTCGAGAAGCAGCTGTGCGCCATGTACAACCGCGTCGCGGTCGCCGGGAAGCCCGACGCGAAGGCGCGTGACCTGCTGGCCGCGCGCAGTCCCGCCGCCGTCGGCGACCGCATCAAGGTGCCGACCTATCTCGCCCAGGGCCAGACCGACTCGCTCTTCCCGCTCGGCCAGGGCGACGCCATCGCGCGGGCGGTCCGGGCCAACGGCGCGCCCGTGGCGGTCGACTGGATCGCGGGCGGCCACGACGGCGGCGAGCGCGAGGCCGAGCGCGGGCGCGTCGAGAAGCGCGTCGGCACCTGGTTCGACCGCTATCTGAAGGGCGACAAGGGCGCCGACACCGGCCCCGCCTTCCGCGTCACCCGCACCGGAGGCGTCGACTCCACCGACGGGGCGGCCCAGCTGCGGGGCGCGAGCGGCGACACGTACCCCGGCCTGGAGAGCGGCCCGCGCGCGGTGCCGCTCCGCGGGCGCGAGCAGACCTTCGACAACCCCGCGGGCGCCAGCCCGCCCGCCGTCTCCACCCTCCCCGGACTCGGCGGCACAGGCCTCTCCCGGCTCTCCACCCTCGGCATCGGCGTCTCCCTGGACCTCCCCGGGCAGCACGCCAAGTTCGAGTCGAAGCCGCTGGGCAAGGACCTGCGCATCACCGGCACACCGACCGTGCGGGCCCATGTGACGTCCACGCGCGAGGACGCCGTGCTCTTCGCGAAGGTGTACGACGTCGGGCCCGGCGGCAAACAGCAGGTCCTGCCCTCCCAACTCGTCGCCCCCGTACGCGTCGAGGGCGCCCGGCAGGGCAAGGACGTCGAACTGCGGCTGCCCGCCATCGACCACGAGGTGCAGAAGGGCCACCGGCTGCGGCTCGTCCTCGCCTCCACCGACCTCGGGTACGCCTCACCGGTCGAACCCGCCAAGTACACCGTCTCCCTGAAGGGCGACCTGACGGTGCCGACGGCCGCCGGGGTGAAGACCGCCGCCGTGCCGCTGCCGTCCTGGGTGTGGTGGCTGCCGGCCGCCGGAGCGGTCATCGCCCTCGGCCTGCTGATCACCGGGCGGCGGCGCACCACGGCGCCCGCGCCCGACCCCGCCCTCGCCGAAGTGCCGCTCCAGATCACGGACTTGACCAAGCGGTACGCGAAGTCCGCCGACCGGTACGCCGTCCGTGACGTCTCCTTCCGCGTCGAGAAGGGCCAGGTCCTCGGCCTCCTCGGGCCGAACGGCGCGGGCAAGACCACGACCCTGCGCATGCTGATGGGCCTGATCCGGCCCGACGCGGGCGAGATCCGCGTCTTCGGGCAGGCGATCCGGCCGGGGGCGCCCGTCCTCTCCCGGGTCGGCGCGTTCGTCGAGGGCGCCGGATTCCTGCCGCACCTCAGCGGCCGCGAGAACCTGGAGCTGTACTGGAAGGCCACCGGACGCCCCGCCGAGGACGCCCACCTCACCGAGGCGCTGGAGATCGCGGGGCTCGGTGACGCCCTGTCCCGCGCCGTGCGGACGTACTCCCAGGGCATGCGCCAGCGCCTCGCCATCGCCCAGGCCATGCTCGGCCTGCCGGACCTGCTGATCCTCGACGAGCCGACCAACGGCCTGGACCCGCCGCAGATCCGCGAGATGCGCGAGGTCATGATCCGCTACGCGCGCGGGGGCCGCACGGTCATCGTCTCCAGCCACCTCCTCGCCGAGGTCGAGCAGACCTGCACGCACCTGGTCGTCATGGACCGCGGCCGCCTCGTCCAGGCGGGCCCCGTCGCCGAGATCATCGGCTCCGGGGACACGCTCCTCGTCGGCCTCGCGCGGGACATCTCCGACCCACTGGTCGAGAAGATCGCCGCGCTGCCCGGCGTCGCCTCGGCGGTGCGCGCCGACGACGGCCTCCTGGTGCGGCTCGACGGCACCCCGGAGGCGGGCGCCGCGCGGCTGCTGCCCGAACTGGTCCGCCTCGACGTGCCCGTGGACTCCCTGGGCCCGCACCGCCGCCTCGAAGACGCCTTCCTGACCCTGATCGGAGGCACCGCATGAGCGCCCCCACCCTGGAGCGCCCCACCGCCCCCGGCTACCGCGCCGGACGGACCCTGCCCCTGCGCGTCGAGGCGGTCCGCCAGCTGAAGCGGCGCCGCACGCTCGTGATGGGCGCCGTCATGGCGCTGCTGCCCGTCGTGCTCGTCATCGCGTTCGCCGTCGCCGGGTCGCCGGGGGAGCGCAACAGCGCGGTGACGCTGATGGACACGGCCACCGCGTCGGGTGTGAACTTCGCCGCGACGTGCCTGTTCGTCTCCGCGGGCTTCCTCCTCGTCATCCCCGTCGCCCTGTTCTGCGGGGACACCGTCGCCTCCGAGGCGAGCTGGTCCTCCCTGCGGTATCTGCTGGCGGCGCCCGTGCCGCGCGCCCGCCTCCTGTGGTCCAAGCTCACCGTCGCGCTCGCCCTCAGCGCCGCCGCCCTGGTGCTGCTCCCGCTGGTCGCGCTGGCGGTGGGGACGATGGCGTACGGCTGGGGCCCCCTGGAGATCCCGACCGGCGGCGAGCTGCCCGCGGTCACGGCGGCCCAGCGGCTGCTGATCGCCGTCGGTTACGTCTTCGTCTCCCAACTGGTCACCGCGGGGCTCGCGTTCTGGCTGTCGACGAAGACCGACGCCCCGCTCGGCGCGGTCGGCGGCGCGGTCGGCCTGACGATCGTCGGCAACGTCCTGGACGCGGTCACGGCGCTGGAGGACTGGCGCGACTTCCTCCCCGCGCACTGGCAGTTCGCCTGGGCCGACGTCCTCCAGGCCCGCCCCGAGTGGGGCGGCATGATCCAGGGCTCGGCGATCTCGGTGACGTACGCGCTGGTGCTGTTCGCGCTGGCGTTCCGGGGGTTCGCGCGCAAGGACGTGGTGTCCTGACCGGGGCGGGGACGGCCCCGCAGCCGCGTACGAGGGGTGGGCTCAGCGCCAGTCGTCGATCACGTAGGCGTCCGGGTGGCTGTAGCCGGGTTCGTTGGGCTTGTGCATGGTCACGCCTTGCAGCCAGGTGCGGAAACCGCGGGCGACCATGCGCCCGTAGGCATCCTGGCGGGCCAGGTTCACTCCCGCGTCCAGCTGCCCCAGTCCCTTCTCGGCGGCCAGCCGCTCGCACGCGTCCAGGAGCCGTTCGAACCGTTCCGCGGCGCCGGGGCCGGGGCGTACGGCGCCGAATTTGACGTAGCACACGTCCTCGCCGGCCTCCGACCCCGCGCCGCAGTGGCAGACGGCCAGACCGTCGAGGCCGGAGCCGGCGCCCTGAAGGAGGACGGTGTCGCCGATCCCCTGTGCCTGCGCGGCCGTGATCTCGCGCTCCAGGCTCAGGCCCTCGTACACGGCTCCTGTCAGCGCGCGACAGAGGCCCAGGGCGGCGGGCCGCTCGGCGGCGCTCAGCTCGCCGTACAGCACGCGGCCGGGGGCCGTGGCGCGGGCGGCCACCTGTTTCTTCATGATGGCGGTGAGGAACCGGGGCCAGAAGCCGTACCGGCGGTACAGCTCCAGGTGCTTGGGGCTGTGCGAGAAGGTGAACAGGCCGACGTGGCGGCTCTGCCAGGTGTCGAAGCAGGCCATGACCGGTTCCATGAGGCGCCTGCCGATGCCCTGGTCCCACAGGTCCGGACGGATGGTCAGCGGGCCGAAGAACCCGACGCTGCCCCAGTCGGCGGCGAAGTTCGATCCGACGACCTCGCCCTCGACGGTCGCCGCGAAGGCCGCCTGCGGATCCGCCGCCCAGCGGGTGCGGACATAGTCGGCGGCCCCGAAGAACGTCTCCGGTTCAGGGGCCCCGAAGAAGGTTCCGAAGGCGACCCTGAAGATCTCGTCGGCCCGGTCCAGGTCCGGCTCCACCAGCGGGCGGACGGACACCGAGGCCGCGACACTCGTTCGCTGCACTGCGGGCATGATGGCTCTCCCTTCCGCCCCCGGTTCCATCGCACCACGGACGTGCGCCTCGGGCCAGTGACAGGTCTGGCGGCACTTCAGGGAGTGTTTAGCAAGATCCTTGGCCGCGGCCTTGGCGCTGTTTGTCCACGGCCTTGTGGGCGTGGCACACAGCGGCCAGACTCGGGAGGCGTCAGCGGGGAATTCCACAAAACCGAGGAGCGTTATGCGGCGTCTATTTCCGGCATTATTCGGTGCCGTAATTCTGGCCATGGGGGCGGGAGCGGTTCCGGCCGCCGCGTCCTCCGCCCAGGCCTCAGAAACCCTGTCCCCCGCCCGGGCGACAGTCGATGAGCAGCAGTGCAGCACCACCATCAACTCCGACTCCCGGATATGCCTGGCCTTGGTCAGTTCGACGTTCGTCGGCCAGGCGACCGTTCATCGCCCGCCCAGTAATTGCGCCGGTTACCGTGTCTCCCTCATCGATTGGGTCACTGGCGAGGCAGTGGCATCCACCAGTCTCAGGCCCTGCGGTGAGACGCCCTCGAAACAGGCGACCGCAGATGCCTCACGCTTCACACGGCTGACGGCATACGCGACATTCGTCATGTACAACAGCGCTGGAACCGTCATTCATCGGAGTTACACCAACCCGATCACCTATCCCTGAGATCAGCCGCCGGCGTTCCCCCGGGGTCGTGGCAGGGCAGGGCAGGGGGTCAAACGCCCCACACCAACGCCCCCGCTGCGGCTACCCGCACAGCTCCCGCTCCGCCCGCACCGGATCATTGGGGAACCGGAACGCCGTGAGCCCCGCCGCCCCCGTCAGATTCCGCCAGAACCGCCCGGCCGTCAGCGGCGCCCGCGTGGCCGCCCGCAGCTCGGCGAACGGCTCGCAGCGCAGGGCGCGCCGGGCCGCCGCGACGCGCTTCGGGTCGAGCCCTTCGGGCAGCGCGCCCCTGACCCCGCGGTCGGCGACGATCCACTCGTCGGGGAGCCGCTTGTCGTGCCCCACCCGGCCGTTGATGGGCTGGGAGTGGGCCGCCAGCGGATAGGCGAGCCCGATCGGGTCGAGCGCGGCGCCGGACAGCGGGATGACGGCACCGCTGAAGCCGAGCGTGTTGTAGACCCCCGTGATCCCGGGCCGGGCCGCCGTGACCGGGCTGCGGGCGAGCAGCAGGGTGGGGGCCCCGTCCCGCGCCCGTTCCCGCACGAGACCGGCGTACGCCATGTTGCCCGGCTGCCCCGCGAAGGTGTGGTGCACGGGGTGCGGGGCATCGTTCTGCTGGACGTACACGCCCCGCTCGTCCGCGATCCCGCCGGGCCCGATCCGCCCCTCGTACGGCACCCGCAGCACGGCCGCGCACGTCGCGGCCCACACCGCGACCCCGGCGACGACGATCGTCCACGCGCGCGTGACGGGCACGAGGAAGACCGGCAGCAGCATCAGCAGCAGCCCCGGCAGGAACATCCGCCCGTGCATGAAGTCGCCGCCCACCTTGATGACGTAGAGCCAGCAGAGCGCCCCCGCGACCACGGGCGCCGTCACGACGACGCGCCCGCGCATCCGCCCCGACGCCAGGAGACCCGCCACGATCATCAGCAGCGGCAGCCACAGCAGGTACGTACCGGCGAAGTCGTCGAGATAGTCCGCGCCCCGCCACCACAGGCTCCGCGAGGCCTCCTTGGTGACGCCCGGCAGCGGCATCAGATGGCCGTAGTAGCCCATGCGGAAGATCTCGTACGCGACGGGCAGCGCCCCCGCGGCGCCCGCGCCCGCGAGCACCCCGCGCCAGGACGGGCGCGCCACGGCCCACTGGGCGGCGAGGAAGACCAGCGACACCAGCGCCAGATCCGGCCGCACGAGAGGGCCGAGCCCCAGCACCACGCAGGTCGACAGCTCCCGGGGCCGGGTGACGAGCATCAGCCAGGCGCCCGCGATCCAGCACGTCGCGAGCCCCGTCTCCAGGCCGGACGTCGCGAAGTCCCAGACGGGCGGCAACGCGAGGAGCACGAGGGCGCCGCAGGGCAGCAGGAGGCCGTCCCCGCCGCGCAGGTGCAGCGCGGCGGCCGCGGCCAGCGCGAAGCCGGCGGCGGTGAGGAACAGCCCGCCGTACATCGCGGCCGTGGGGATGTCGAAGCCGGGCGCCCCGGCGGCGACCAGCAGCCACTGCCACAGGGTTCCGGTGGACGACTCGGCCCGCTCCCCGGTGTTGAAGACGGGCCCGTTGCCCGCCAGCACCTGGCGCACCGTCCGCACGTAGATGTGACCGTCGTCGGACATCCACCGCCGCTGGAACCCGGCGAAGGCGACGACGAGGGCGGGCAGAAAGGCGAGCCCGAGCCGCGCGGCCGCCCGCCATCGCTCGCTCCGGGCGTCGACGGGCAGCGGCTCCGTGGTACGGACACCGGAGGAGCCGAACGAGTACGTAGACGTCATGGGCCCTACATCGGCGCAGCTCACCCCGGCCTTGAGCGGCCGGCGCCCCACGCGGCCCCGGCACCCCGAAGCGGTGCGTCCCGTTCCGTCGCCGGTTACGTCACGCCCCCGGCCTGGGGATGTCGAAGTACCGGGTGAGGGCCGCCGCCAGCGCGACATCGCCCACGACCTTGACCTTGCGCAGGATGAACAGCGTGACGGGGCTGGCGTTGCCGGACACGAGCTTGAGGAACTCGGCGTCACCCAGCACGAACGTGACGCGGGGCGCCGCCTCCGAACGCCCCTCCCGCACCGTGCAGACCCCGTCCGCGATCCGCGTCTCGTAGACGGCCTCGGGGTTGCCGCCGCTGCCGGTGATCCGCCAGCGCAGCAGCGCCGTCAGCGGGCCGGCCGCCTCCGGCCTGAACTGCCGTTCCATGCGCCCGAACACCTCGTCCAGGACGCGCTTGCGCAGCGCTCCGTCGCGGGCGATCGCGGCTATCTCCTTGCCGGAGAGGTCCTTCACGATGCGGGCGAACCGCTCCGGGGTGACGCTCGCGAAATCCAGCCCGGCGATCCTGCTGATGGCGTCCGCCACGGTCGTCTCCTCACCCGGTTCGCCTTGCGGCAGTTGCTCCGTGGCAGCGTACGGATACGCGTACGACTGCCGATGTCCGGCCCATTGAATTTTCCTTACGGGCGAGTAAGTTGACGTCCGCGTCAGCAGTTCCGTGGACCCCGGGAGCCGTCATGGGCGTACGCAAGGATCTGAGAAGGGCTCAGCGCCGCACCGGCCTCGCGGACCGCGCCCGGGTCGAACTCGTCAGGGACGCGCACGGCACCGTGCGCGAGGCCCGCACCGCCCCGCTGGCCGCCCGGGCCACCACGGGCAGCACCGCTGACATCCCCTTCACCAACGCCGAAGAGGCCCCGGACGCCGTGGTGCTGCGCCGCAAGCAGGGTGGCCGGTGGTGCCCCGTGACGGCGGCGGCCTTCGCGCGCGAAGTGACGGAGACGGCCAAGGGGCTGCTGGCCGACGGCCTCGAACCGGGCGGACGGGTCGCGCTGATGTCGCGCACGCGCTACGAGTGGGCGGTCCTGGACTTCGCGATATGGGCGGCGGGCGGCCAGAGCGTCCCCATCTACGCCACCTCGTCGGCGGAGCAGATCGAGTGGATCGTCCGGGACTCGGGCGCCCGCCTCCTGATCGCGGAGACCGCGGAGAACGCGGCGACCGCCGAGGCGGCCCTCCGTACATCCGGTGGAACACGCGTCCGCCACCTCGACGGCGGCGCGCTGGCGGAACTGACGCTGCTGGGCAGGGGCGTGCCCGACGAGGAGGTGACGAAGCGGCGCGCCGCGCTCACCCCCGACACCATCGCCACCCTCTGCTACACCTCGGGAACCACCGGCCGCCCCAAGGGCTGCGTCCTCACCCACGGCAACCTCCACGCCGAGGCCGCCAACACGGTCGAGCTGCTGCACCCCGTCTTCAAGGAAATCACCGGCCAGGTCGCCGCCACGCTCCTCTTCCTGCCGCTCGCCCACATACTGGGCCGCACCCTCCAGATAGCCTGCATGCTCGCCCGCATAGAGGTCGGCCACTGCCCGAGCATCAAGCCGGACGAACTGCGGCCGGAACTGCGCGCCTTCAGGCCCACGTTCCTCGTCGGCGTCCCGTACCTCTTCGAGAAGATCCACGACACCGGCCGGGCGACCGCCGAGAAGATCGGCCGCGCCGCGTCCTTCGACCGGGCCGAGCGCATCGGGGTGCGCTTCGCCGAGGCGTACCTGAACAAGTTCCTCGACCCGCGCGAACCCGGCCCCTCCCTGGGGCTGCGCCTCGGCTGGGCGCTGTACGAACTCCTGGTCTACCGCCGCATCCGAAAGGAGGTCGGCGGCCGCCTGCGGTACGCGATCAGCGGCGGCTCCCCCCTGGACCGCGACCTCAACCTCTTCTTCTACGCCGCCGGGATCATCATCTACGAGGGCTACGGCCTGACGGAGACCACGGCCGCCGCCACCCTCACACCCCCGCTGAGGCCACGCCCCGGCACGGTCGGCCTGCCCGTGCCCGGCACGGCCGTACGCATCGCCGACGACGGGGAGGTGCTGCTCAAGGGCGGCATCGTCTTCAGCGGCTACTGGAACGACCCGGCGGCGACGGACGCCGTGCTCACCGGCGAGTGGCTGGCCACCGGCGACCTGGGAGCGCTCGACGAGGACGGCTACCTCACCATCACCGGCCGCAAGAAGGACATCATCGTCACCTCCGGCGGCAAGAACGTCTCGCCCGCCGTCCTGGAGGACCGCCTGCGCAGCCGCCCGCCCGTGGGGCAGTGCATCGTCGTAGGGGACAACCGTTCGTACGTGGCCGCGCTCATCACCCTGGACCCCGAGGCCGTCGACCACTGGCTCGCCGTACGCAAGCGCCCCAAGGACACACCCCTCGCGGAGCTGGCACGTGACCCGCAGCTGACAGCGGAGATCCAGAAGGCGGTGGACCACGCCAACGCGGCGGTCTCCAGGGCCGAGTCGATCCGCAGGTTCGCGGTGATAGAGGGCGCTTTCACGGAGGAGAACGGGCTGCTCACCCCGTCCCTGAAGGTCAAACGGCGGGCGGTGGTGGCGGCGTATGCGAGCGAGATCGAGGCGTTGTATGGGGCGGGGTCGGTGTAGGCCGCACCGTACCGCGCCTCGAGCCGCGAACAGTTCTACCGGCAGCTCACTGTGGGCCGTCAGGCACTGGTGGTGGTCGACTACCACGCCTCCTCGGTCTGTTCCGCCCCTGAGCGACCGGTACACCGTCCAACTGCTGACCAACGAGGACACCTTGGAGCCGACCAGCGGCGGTGCCCAGGCCAGGACCCGCTGTGCGACACCATCCGGAACGCCTGCGGCCGCCGGTCCCCGGCAGCGGTGCGGTCGCCCGGCTGACGGCGCTGGGCGGCTGACCCCTGGCGGACGCCCGCCTCGCTGCCGCGGCCGCGGACCGCATGCCCCAAAAGGCGAACCGGAGGCTCACCGAGGTCTCCCACGTTCAGCTGCTGGACTCGGCGGGGCGAGATCGCTGCTGCTTCCGTCTCGAGGCGCGGCGGTACCTCACCGCCGCGGGCCCGAGTGCGGCAACGTGGTGCGGGCGGTGTCCGTGGCCGTTGATCCGGATCCCCGGGATGCGCGCAGCCTTGGTCAGTGTCGCTTGATGGCCCGACAGGTAGTCGCGCTTCCGGCCGGGCCGATGAGGGAGGCCGTGGTGCCGAACCGCCGCACTCCTGGGGCTACACGGGAGGCAAGGCCGGCCTCGTACCTGTCCGCCTCGGTCGGCACGGCCGCGGTCACAGGGTGGCGTCCCCGCCCGTAGGCCGCTGCCGCATGTAGTACTCCAGCGTCACCTGCATCCCACAGAGGGTCTCGCGTAGGCGTGCCAGCTGCGCTCGGGCAACGGTCAGCTCGCCGCTCAAGGACTCCGCCTTGGCCTCTGCGGCTTTCCGGCCCTCCCTCTCCTTTTCGATCTTGCGGATGGCGCTTGGCGTGAGGCTACGGTCGCCACCGCGTGACGAAAGGGGGATGCCCAGCTCCCGCCTGCGCTTCTGAACCCAGCTCTCGATGGTTTTGCGTGGTACCTCGTGCTCGTCGCTCAACTCTTGTGTCGTTTTTGTGTGGGCAATGACCAGGTCGGATAGCTCGGCGCGCTTCTCCGGTGGCATCTTCGATCCGAAGCTCACAG
This sequence comes from Streptomyces huasconensis, assembly GCF_021028635.1. NCBI lineage: Bacteria > Bacillati > Actinomycetota > Actinomycetes > Kitasatosporales > Streptomycetaceae > Streptomyces > Streptomyces huasconensis. The sequence goes on along the minus strand of NZ_CP086119.1, from coordinate 2,756,518 downwards.
CAGCGTTCTCCCTTGCTGAGGTCGTGTGTCAGCAGAGAAACGGTCATCCTGAGGGCCGGATACCGCCATAGCATCGGAACCATCCGATGGTGTGACTAATCCGGTGCCGGTGACGGCCCGTCAACGCTGCTCTTAAGGGCACTCCGAGACGGCTGCACTCGAAGCAGGATCTGAAGTGTGCCGGGATCGGGAATCTTCGTCGGCTCAGTTACTCGGCCACGCAGCGCTGGGAGCACCCGCTGTGCCATCGGCTCGCGTCACAGGCCGTGAGATCGCCTCATGAGTGTCTCGCCGATCTTCTTGAGGGCATGAGCTCACCGAGGTCGAGCTGACATAGGAGGTGTCCAGATGCTCGGCCATACGCAGACCAATACTCGTGCCGTCCGTTCGTCGGCGTATCCGTTGGCGCGAGTGGTGAACTCCTCATACTTGACCCCTGGCTGGCTCGTACCAGGTATCGGTGGGCTGCCTGACATGCGTCTTGTGCCCCCGGCATCCCTTGGAGAGCCCTCGCTCTCAGAATGCTCCAGTGTCCAGGTCGAGCGACTCTTGTTCGACTGCCAAGTACGTGTCCCGCGTCGCGGCTTCCAAGTACCCATCTTCCGCCGGACTCGTTAGCCGGGGCGTGATCTCGATGAAGCGCTCCCAGGAGCTTGTTTTGCCAGCAGTGAAGCCGCGTCGAGCTGCCTGACGGAAGTCGCCCCGCCGACGATCGCGATAACCCCGTACCTGTTCATGTCGTTCGCTCAGGTGCTTCTCGTACCGTCGCTCGCTCACATCGCCTGGCAGCGCCGGGACGGCGGCTACATCCTCGATGAGCGGTCGGATCGTCCGCAGCTCAGAGTGGCGCATGGCGGAGGTCTCCTCGATCTCCGCGACCATAGCCGCCTCCGCGCCCGCCAGTCCCCGGCAGGCGCCGAAGAGCCGTCGAGACATACCGATCATGAGGTCGGTGCCCGGCAGTCTGGCGGTCAGCATGTCGATGCCCTCCCGCTGGACGATGTCCGAACCGGTTGCCTCGTGGTCCAGATCGCGTCGCAAAGCGGAGGTCGTGTCGTCACCTTCCAGCAACTGCACGAGGCCCCCTGTGCGGCGGGAGGCTATGTCATTCAGCGAATCGCTCACGGCAGTCACCGTCAGACTGCCTCGAGGAAGAGACACGAGGGCCAGATACGTGAGCATGCGCGCGCGTGCCAGTTCCACAAGCGCATCGTCATCGTGTTCCAGCACCTCGTCATCGACCTGTATAGGCGAATCCGTCTTCTCTGCCGCCGAGCCGTCGGCCTCGATGTCGATCATCATGAAGAGGCGTCGCTGAAGACTCGTTCCGCAGAGCACCTTCTGGTGTGTGCCCGGCACCAATGAGCCGACGTCCAGTTGCCGTGCCCCCTTCCGCCGGCTGTGTGAGCCGAGGACGCGGCCTCCCTTCGCTTCCACCAGCCAGAGGTCGGAAGTCGAGCTGTGGGTACCGAAGAGGTCGGGCAGGCTCTTGGAATGCTTCCATCCCGTAAGTGCGCCGGGAGGTATCGCGCTTTCGGCATGGGTGGTTGGGCCGAGGCCCATGAGCCCACGGCAGGCCCACTCCGCCATGGTCATCCCGACGTGGTAGCCGAAGGCCGATCGCGTTGAGTTCTCTGTCCCGTGGGTGTAGACGACACTCGGCACAACCTCACGCCCCACACCGTCCTGGTGGGGTACCACGGCCTGCCTGCGGATGAGGTACGCCGAGAGCGGGTAGCGCCGGGCCAGGATCTCGCGGCGCGCCAGCTGGGGCACGGCCGCGATCCAGGGCGCGATGTCCCTGCCCACCGTGACGGCGGCGTCCAGGATGTCGCGCCACGTCGTGGTGACCAGGTAGTTGCCATCGGGCGGCATGTCCGCAGGCGTCGGCCATGCTTGGCTGGCCTGGGACAGCATCGCAGCAGTCGGCCTCGGCGCCGGCTCCAACGGCGAACTGCGTCGCACGAAAACAGGTATGTCGAAGGCGTCGGGCGCCGACAACGTGGTGTCGACGGCCCCCTGTGGCGGAAGCATTTTGCCACCTTACGGGGTTCCTGAAAGGGTCTCGGATTGCCGGTGGTTCGGACCGCACCTCGGCAGTGGTTCTCTCGAAACTCAGCTGTGGAGGCGCGAATCAGCCCTGGTTACGAGTGCTTCCCAGCCACTGAGGGAGATCCCCGGTCAATCGCCAGAGTGTGCCCAGCCGGCCCCAAGCTCCCTGGTGCCCTCGTCGATCCGCTGCTCCGTCTCAGCAGCGGCCTTACGCTCTCACCACCACTGACGCCGAGTAGTACTGGTGGTCGCGACGTGATGAAGGCCTCGGAGTGTCGTCGACGAACACTGCTCGGGGAGGGCGGAGAAGGGGGGCAGAGGCCTTGGCCGTAAGGGTGGCGCGGGATCGACCGTTCCATCAACCTGGATGTCCATTTGCCTTGACAAGAGGACACGCCTCGAACCTCGGGAAGGACACCCGCCGCAGGCTGTGTGGAACCGTTCCTGGCCGGAGGACCGACGGCCCCGCCGCGGTGGCTGTTGGCCTCGCCGCATTGCTGTGGCGTACGCGCTAGCACGCCTCTGGCCAGCAAAAACGCCCCCCTCGAGGGAGGGGCTAACCCTGCATGGACGGAAGCGCCCCCGGCAGGACTCGAACCTGCGGCCAAGCGCTTAGAAGGCGCCTGCTCTATCCACTGAGCTACGGGGGCCGGGTGTGGCCGGTGGCGTTGGTTCGGATGTGGGGGAGATCCGTGACCTTGCCGGGGACAAGGATAGGGCTCCCGGGTCCCTGTCCCTGGTGCTTCGCCTCCGCGCCGCGATGTGGAGGTTCGGTGAAGCGGTCCTGATAATCGCAGGCAGGTGCGAATCTCGCATCGCTTTTGGCGCCTCACGCCACGGGTGTTGTGCACTCGTTATGCCTGCGCCCCCGCCATCCCTTCCCTCTGTGGTGTCCGATCGGCGCGCAGAGGCTCTCATATGCTTCAGAAAACCATCAAAATTGGGCATTCTTCGCATGTGGTGACCTTGGACGTACGGCCTCAATTGCTTGACGCACTCTCCGCCCTGCGCGAGCGTGTCGCCGCCGCACGCTTTCCGCTCCCCCTGCCGGGGGCGCCACGCGCGCGTGCCAACCGGGACGAGCTGCTCGCACAGCTCGACGACTATCTGGTGCCCCGGCTCAAGGCGCCCGAAGCGCCGCTGCTCGCCGTCATCGGCGGGTCCACCGGGGCAGGCAAGTCCACCCTGGTGAACTCGCTCGTCGGCCGGCAGGTCAGCGAGGCGGGCGTGCTGCGGCCCACGACGCGTACGCCGGTGCTCGTCTGCCATCCGGATGATCATCACTGGTTCGCCGGGATGCGCGTCCTGCCCGACCTGACCCGCGTGTGGATGCCCCCGAAGAAGTCCGCGCAGGGCGGTGAGGGGGACAGCGACGACGACAACGACGACCTGCCGACGTACGGCGACGGCGGCGGGGGCGGTGAGGAACCCGAACGCGCCCTGCGGATCGAGACCGCGCACACCCTGCCGCGCGGACTCGCCCTCCTCGACGCGCCCGACGTCGACTCGCTCGTCCCCCACAGCCGCTGCCTCGCCGCCGAGCTGATCTCCGCGGCCGACGTATGGGTGATGGTGACCACCGCTTCCCGGTACGCCGACGCGGTGCCCTGGCATCTGCTGCGTACCGCCAAGGAGCACGACGCCACCCTCGTCACCGTCCTCGACCGCGTGCCCCACCAGGTCGTGACGGAGGTGTCACGGCAGTACGGCGCCCTCCTCACGAAGGCGGGGCTCGGCGACGTGCCGCGGTTCACCGTGCCGGAACTCCCCGAGTCCGCGGGCGGCGGCGGGCTGCTCCCCGCCACCGCCGTGGCCCCGCTGCGCGCCTGGCTCACCCACCGGGTCCAGGAACCCGCCGCCCGCACCGCCGCCATCGCCCGCACGGCTCACGGCGTCCTGCACTCGCTCGACTCGCGGCTGCCCGAACTGGCGGGCGCCGTCGCCGCCCAGTACGCCGCCGCCCTGCGGCTCACCTCCGCCGTCGACGAGGCGTACGACAGCGAGTACGCGCGCGTGAAGGAGCGGTTGCAGGCCGGTGGCGTACTGGCGGGCGACGCCCTGAAGCGGTGGCGCAGCTATCCGCTCGACTGCGGGCCCGGCGAACTGCTCGACGCCATCGCCGAGAGCCTGGAGGCGCTGCTGCTGTGCGCCGTCACCGCCGCCGACGAGCGCGTCGACGAGGCCTGGCGGCGCGAACCCGCCGCGAACGCCCCGGGGCTCAACGACCGCGACCCGGAGGTGGAGAGCGCCGAGCACCGCATTGGGATGGCCGTCCGCAGATGGCGGCGCGTCCTGGAGGAGTACGCCGATGACGAGGTGCGCGGCCTCGAGGAGATCGACAGAAACGGTTTGCCCGACCCCGAGGTCGTGGCCGCGCTGCTCGCCACGGCTCTCATGGGCGGGCACCGGGCCCGCGCGGCCGGGGAGATCCTCGCCGAGCGGATCGGCGCCCAGGGCGCGGTCCGGCTGCGCGACCGCGGCGGGCGCCTGCTGACCGAGTACCTGGAGAAGGTCCTCGCCGCCGAACGCGAACGGCGGCTCGCACCCCTGTACGCCCTCGACGTGCACCCCGAACCCCAGGCCGAGCTGATCGCCGCCCTGTCCGTACTGCAGAAGGAGAGGTGACCGCGGTGACTGCTGTCACTGATCACACCGAACGCGACGAGCGGGAGGAACGGGAAGAGCGGGAGGAGCGGCGCAAGGAGCGGGGCGAACGGGGGGAGCGGCCGGTCCGGGAGGAGCGGGAGGCGCGTGGGGAGCGCGAAGGGGCGGCTTCGGGGCGCGCGGGGCTCATGGGGCGCACGGGCGGCCCGACGAGCACGGGCGGCACAGGTGGCCCCACGGGCCCGGTCGGCACAGTGAGCCCCGCAGGCGCAGCGGGCCCGACAGGCACGGCGGATCATGCGGGCGCGGGAGGCACGGCCGGTCCGGCAGGCGTGCGGCCACCCGGGGAAGCCGGGCGGTCGGCGCATGGCTCCGGTCGCGCCGAGCAGAAGTCCAGCCCGTCGGCCGGAGGCCCTGAGCACTCCGCCGACGACTCCGCGGACGTCTGGGGCGACGGCCTCATCGCCCGCCGCGTCACGGACGCCTCGAAAGCCGCCGCCACCATCACCCGCGCCTACGCCCCCGCCGCGCCCCCCACCTCGTACGACGGGCCCCTGCGCGCGCGGCTCGACGCGCTGCGCGAACTCGTCGGGCTGTCCCGCACCCGCCTCGACAGCGACACGCTCGCCGAGGCCGGCCGGGTGCTCGACGAGGCCGACGCCCGGCGCAGGCTCTCCGAACGGCACACCGTCGTCGCCATCGCGGGTGCCACGGGCAGCGGCAAGTCGACCCTCTTCAACGCTCTCGCCGGCGTGATGATCTCGGACACCGGCGTACGCAGACCGACCACGGCCGCGCCCATCGGGTGCAGCTGGACGGACGGCGCCGCGGGGCTGCTCGACCGGCTCGGCATCCCGGGACGGCTGCGCCGCCGCCCCCTCCAGGGCCCCGGCGCCGACGAGCTCCAAGGGCTCGTCCTGATCGACCTGCCCGACCACGACTCGGCCGTCGGCGAGCACCGTGAGCACGTCGACCGCATCCTCAAGCTCGTCGACGCCGTCATCTGGGTCGTCGACCCGGAGAAGTACGCGGACGCGATGCTCCATGAGCGGTATCTGAGGCCCATGGCCGGGCACGCCGAGGTCACCTTCGTAGTGCTCAACCAGATCGACCGGCTGCCCGGGGACGCCGCCGACCAGGTCCTCGACGACCTGCGCCGGCTCCTCGACGAGGACGGCGTCGCACTCGGCGAACACGGTGAACCGGGCGCCACGGTGCTCGCGATCTCCGCGCTGACCGGCGAGGGCATCGGTGAGCTGCGGGAGGCGCTCGGCCAGTTCACGCAGGAACGGGGCGCCGCGGTCCGCCGGATCTCCGCCGACCTGGACGCCGCGGCGGAACGCCTGCGTCCGGTGTACGTCGACGCGCAGCCCCGCCGGGGCCGCGGGCGTGTCGGGCTCAGCGAGGAGGCCCGCGAGGAGTTCGCCGACCGCCTCGCGGACGCGGTGGGCGCCGCGGCGGCCGGGGACGCGGCGGAGCGGGCCTGGCGCCGGCACGCGGGCAAGGCGTGCGGCGACCCCTGGCTCAGGATCTGGCGGTGGTACGAGTCCCAGCGCTCGCCGCACGGCGCCACCGTGACGCCCGTGGCCCTGCCTCCGGTGGACGAGGAGGTGACGGCGCGCCAGCGCGTGGAGCACGCCGTGCGCACGGTGGCCGACGAGGCGGCCGCGGGGCTGCCCGTGCCCTGGGGACAAGCCGTGCGGGAGGCCGCGGTGCGCGGCGCCGAAGGGCTGCCCGAGGCGCTCGACAAGCTGGCGGTGACGGCGGGCGTGCCGGTCGGTCGTCCGCCGCGGCCCAACTGGTGGCCGGCGGCGGTCCTCGCGCAGGCGGCGATGTCGATGCTGCAGGTCGTGGGCGGGCTCTGGCTGCTGGGGCAGATCATCGGCATCGCCGACCCGAACCTCGGCGTGCCGGTGCTGCTGATGCTGTCGGGCATCGTGGGCGGCCCGTGCGTGGAGTGGGCGAGCCGCCTGGCCACACGGGGGCCCGCGCGGCGGTACGGGCAGGAGGCGGAGCGGCGGCTTCGGGAGGCGGCGGCCGGGTGCGGGCGGGCCCGGGTCCTCGATCCGGTGGCCGCCGAGCTGCTGCGGTATCTGGAGGTCAGGGAGCAGTACGTGCGGGTGACGGGCATGCGTGGGGGCTCCGGGATGACGCGCGGGGCTCTCGGCTGAGGCCTGCGAACGCCGCGGTCCCGCAGTCGGGGCCGCGGCCGGGGCTCGGTGAAGGCCACCTTCGAGTGACCGGGATATCCACAACCGGTGGGTAGCGCACAGGGCCCAGCGGGTTCGGCCGCACCGGTGCAGTCTGAGAGCGCAGCCGCGGAAAGGCGCGGCGGCAAAGACGGACGGGCGAAGGACGTACGGGAGGGGCAGGGCATGAACGAGACGATGGTGACCGTGGTGGGGAACGTCGCGACGACGCCGGTGTACCGGGAGCTGCCGTCGGGACCGGTGGCGCGGTTCCGGCTCGCGGTGACGGCGCGGTACTTCGACGCGGTGAAGAACACCTGGAACGACGGGCACACCAACTTCTTCACGGTCTGGGCCAGGCGCGCGCTCGGCAGCAATGTGCAGGCCTCGCTAGCGGTGGGCGAACCGGTCATCGTGCAAGGGCGGTTGAAGGTGCGCGACGAGGAGCGCGGCGGGCAGCACTGGACCTCGGCGGACATCGACGCGCAGGCCATCGGCCACGATCTGTCGCGCGGGACCGCGGCGTTCCGGCGGGTGGGCAGGGCGGACGCGGCGCTGACGGAGCCCCCGCCCCTGCGCGAGCCCGAGCCCGAACCGGTGGGCTGACGCGGAGGTGTGATGGACCGTCAAGTGTGGTGTCGGCGCGGCCGCTGTGCCGCGTCGGCACCGGGGCCGATGTCGGGGCCGGGGGCGAGGCTGGAGCCGCGGCGGCATCCCCGCCCCCCACCACGCGGAATGCCCGTTGATTTGTCGATAAGGGCAGCTCGGGAGGGGTGTTGGCGGGTGTCGGCGATAACGATTCCGAGTCGGATCGCTTATCCGACGGTATGACTGAGGGTCGTGGTGCGCGGCTTCCTTAGGATGCCGGACGTAGCTCACGGGGCAGTTGGCAGGAGATGCCACGCAGGTGGCAGGGGAGATCCTGCCCCTTTCGATCTGCTGGCGGGACCACCCCCCATCGTCGTGAACGGGTCCCGCCCGGAGGGGAATTCAGTGTTTTCTGCGTTTTCTGCGGTTGCCGCCCGGTCCGCGGTCACTGCTTCACCCGCGATGCCGATACGCGGCCGAGGCGCCGCCCGCCTTGCCGCTGTGACCCTGGCATCGGGGCTCCTCGCCGCGGGGGCACTGGCCGGCGCGGGCGCGGCGGCGGCCGAAGAGGCTCCGCAGCACCGGGGCGGGGCGACCGCGACGCTGGGCGGTCTGCAGACGTACGGCCAGGCGGTCGTCCGGGACGGCGGCACCTCGCAGCAGGTGCCCGCCGGGCTCTTCGAGATGTCCGTGGAAGACGGCGGCACCCTCCAGACGTACTGCGTCGACATCCACAACCCCACGCAGAAGGACGCCAAGTACCAGGAGACTCCCTGGAGCGGCACGTCGCTGAACGGCAACCGCGACGCGGGCAAGATCCGCTGGATTCTCCAGCACTCGTACCCGCAGGTGAACGATCTCGCGGCGCTCGCCAAGAAGGCCGGCGCGACCTCGCTCACCGAGGAGACCGCCGCGGCCGGCACCCAGGTGGCGATCTGGCGGTACTCCGACAGGGCGCGGGTCGACGCCGTCGACCCGCAGGCCGAGAAGCTCGCCGACTACCTGCACAAGAGCGCCCGCGCGGGCGTGGAGCCCAAGGCGTCGCTGACGCTGGAGCCGCCCGCCGTCTCCGGACGCGCGGGGGAGCGGCTCGGCCCGGTCACCGTGCGGACCGACGCGGAGGCGGTGACGGTGACGCCACCGGCCGACTCCGCGGCGAGCGGGGTGAAGGTGGTCGGCAGGGACGGCAAGCGCGTGAAGTCGGCGCGTGACGGCAGCCGGCTCTACTTCGACGTGCCGAAGGACGCGCCGGACGGCTCGGCCGCGCTCTTCGTGCAGGCGTCGACCACCGTGCCGGTCGGCAGGGCCTTCACCTCCGAGACCAGGAGCCAGACGCAGATCCTCGCGGGCTCCAGCGAGTCGACCGTGTCGGCCACGGCCACGGCCGACTGGGCGGCGAAGGGTGCGGTCCCGGCGCTCTCGGCGGAGAAGAACTGCGCCAAGGGCGGCGTGGACATCACGGCGAGCAACAAGGGGGACGCCCCCTTCACCTTCAGCCTGATGGGCATCAGCCACACGATCAAGGCGGGGGCGTCCCAGACCGTGACGATCCCGTTGCAGGAGGACCAGGCCTACGACTTCACGATCACCGGGCCGAACGGCGTGCAGAAGCGCTTCAAGGGAGTGCTCGACTGCCGGACGGAAGGCGCCGCGTTCGGGACGAAGGCGCAGACCGCCTCCGAGCCGATCCCCGCGGCGGCGGGCGGCACCTCGGGCGGCGGCGACCTCGCCGAGACCGGCAGCTCCAGCAATACGCCGCTGATAGCGGGCATCGCCGTGGGCTGCGTCCTGCTCGGCGGCGCGGCGGTGTTCTTCCTCCGCCCGAAGAAGACCTCGGTGAACGCCTCGTCGGAGACGCCCACCGGGAAGTGAACACCGGGTCACCGGAAGGCGACCACGCGTGACGGCCGCCCTGGGCGGAGAGCCAACCGGTTTCCGCCTGGGGGTGGCCGTCAGGCAAGATGGGGTGTATCTGCCCACTCACTGATTGCCGGACGGTTTCTCTTGGCTGAGTACATCTACACCATGCGCAAGACGCGCAAGGCGCACGGCGACAAGGTGATCCTCGACGACGTCACCTTGAGCTTCCTTCCTGGCGCGAAGATCGGTGTCGTGGGCCCCAACGGCGCCGGTAAGTCCACGGTGCTCAAGATCATGGCGGGCATCGAGCAGCCCTCCAACGGCGACGCCTTCCTCTCGCCCGGCTACACCGTCGGCATGCTCCTCCAGGAGCCGCCCCTCGACGAGTCCAAGACCGTCCTGGAGAACGTGCAGGACGGCGCGAAGGAGGTCATGGGCAAGCTCAGGCGCTTCAACGAGGTCGCCGAGCTGATGGCCACCGACTACTCCGACGCGCTGATGGAGGAGATGGGCAAGCTCCAGGAGGACCTGGACCACGCCAACGCGTGGGACCTCGACGCCCAGCTGGAGCAGGCCATGGACGCGCTGGGCTGCCCGCCCGGCGACTGGCCCGTCACCAACCTCTCCGGTGGCGAGAAGCGCCGCGTCGCGCTCTGCAAGCTGCTCCTCGAAGCCCCCGACCTGCTGCTCCTCGACGAGCCCACCAACCACCTGGACGCCGAGTCCGTGCAGTGGCTGGAGCAGCACCTCGCGAAGTACCCCGGCACCGTCGTCGCCGTCACCCACGACCGGTACTTCCTCGACAACGTCGCGGGCTGGATTCTGGAGCTCGACCGCGGCCGCGCCATCGGCTACGAGGGCAACTACTCCACGTACCTGGAGACCAAGCAGACCCGTCTCAAGGTCGAGGGCCAGAAGGACGCCAAGCGCGCCAAGCGGCTCAAGGAAGAACTGGAGTGGGTGCGCTCCAACGCCAAGGGGCGCCAGGCCAAGTCCAAGGCGCGTCTGGCGCGCTACGAGGAGATGGCCGCCGAGGCGGACAAGATGCGGAAGCTGGACTTCGAGGAGATCCAGATCCCGCCGGGCCCGCGCCTGGGCAACATCGTCGTCGAGGTCAACAACCTCTCGAAGGCCTTCGGCGAGAAGGTCCTCATCGACGACCTGAGCTTCACCCTGCCGCGCAACGGCATCGTCGGCGTCATCGGTCCGAACGGCGCGGGCAAGACCACGCTGTTCAAGATGATCCAGGGCCTGGAGGAGCCGGACTCCGGTTCCATCAAGGTCGGCGACACGGTCAAGATCTCGTACGTCGACCAGAGCCGCGCCAACATCGACCCGAAGAAGACGCTCTGGGCGGTCGTCTCGGACGAGCTGGACTACATCAACGTCGGCCAGGTCGAGATGCCGAGCCGCGCGTACGTGTCCGCCTTCGGCTTCAAGGGTCCGGACCAGCAGAAGCCCGCGGGCGTGCTCTCCGGCGGTGAGCGCAACCGCCTGAACCTCGCGCTCACCCTCAAGCAGGGCGGCAACCTCCTGCTCCTCGACGAGCCGACGAACGACCTGGACGTCGAGACCCTGTCCTCCCTGGAGAACGCGCTCCTGGAGTTCCCGGGCGCGGCCGTGGTCGTCTCCCACGACCGCTGGTTCCTTGACCGCGTCGCCACGCACATCCTGGCGTACGAGGGCGACTCCAAGTGGTTCTGGTTCGAGGGCAACTTCGAGGCGTACGAGAAGAACAAGGTCGAGCGCCTCGGCCCGGACGCGGCCCGTCCGCACCGTGCCACCTACAAGAAGCTGACGCGAGGCTGAGGCGGCGGTGGCTCGACACATCTACCAGTGCCCGCTGCGCTGGTCGGACATGGATGCCTTCGGGCACGTCAACAACGTCGTCTTCCTGCGGTATCTGGAAGAGGCGCGGATCGACTTCATGTTCCGGCTGGCGCCCGGTGACGGGTCCCCGTCGTTCTCCGGCGGTTCGGTCGTGGCCCGCCACGAGATCGACTACGTACGGCCGTTGGTGCACCGGCACGAGCCGGTCACCATCGAGTCGTGGGTGACGAAGATCGGCGCGGCGTCCCTGACCATCGCGTACGAGATCAAGGACGCGGACCAGGTGTATGTGCGGGCCTCGACCGTGGTCGTCCCCTTCGACCTGGAGGCGCAGCGGCCCCGGCGGATCTCCGCCGAGGAGCGGCAGTTCCTCCAGGAGTACGTCGACGACTCCGCCGACGGCGGTTCGGGGGCGCTCGCCGCATGACCGCGCGGCTGTGCTTCGTCGACGCCGGGGAGGCGGCGGACCTCGCCGCCTTCCTGGCCCGGCTGATCCACTACGACAAGGCCGCCGCGGTGCGGTTGCAGGCCGTCGGGGACACGCTCGCCGTGTTCGGGCGGCCGCCGTCGTTCGAGGTGCTCGCCATCCGCACGGCGCGGCTCGCCAAGCCGTACGAACACGGGCTCGACACCACGCTCGACGTCACCGTCTCCGCCGGTGAGTTCCTGGAGTCCGTGGGCGAGGCGGCGCGGTCCGAGGCCGCGGCGGGGGTCGCCGCCGTGCCGGGGGCGGTCACCGGGCCGCCGTGGGCGGGCGTGCTGCCGCCGCGGGGCGGCTGGCGACAGGAGCCGGGGCTTCCGGTTCCGGACGCCGTGCGGGAGCTGGTGCGGGTCGCCGTGGGCGAGTTCCGCTCCCGCGTCGAGCAGCTTCCCGCCGAGCGGCGGGTGCGGGCCGAGCTGGATCGGGTGGGCCGGGAGATCTGGTCCCGGACCATCGGCGACACCCAGCTGCCGGTGCGGGCCGCGCACGCCGCGCAGTCGCTCGGGTTCCTGCGGGGCGACACCCTGACGCTGCTGTCCTCGGGGGCGTGGCTCCGGCTGCGTACGGCGTACGGGTCCGTCGCGGTGCGACGGGGCGGGAGCCAGGGGCTTTCGGTCACGCCCGCGTAGGTGGGTCCGTGGGGTATGGGTCCGTGGGCCGCGCGTCCGTGGGGCGTGGGACCGGGCGGCCGGTGTCGTCCGGCCAGACGCCGATGTGGTCCTGCTCCAGTTCCAGGGCCACCCGGTCGCGCATCTCCAGGGCCGCCGTGTACTCGGCGGGCAGCTGGAGTCGGCCCGCGCGGTCCAGCATCGCGTACTCGCGGGAGATCAGTGACTCCTCGCCCGTCGAGGCGTCGACCTCCGTGCGGCGCAGCACCTCCGTGGAGGTGCGGCCGTCGCGGATGGCGACCGTGCGGCGGACCTCGGAGGCGACCGCCTGATCGTGGGTGACGATGACGATCGTCGTGCCGAGCTGTTCGTTCGCGGTGCGGAACGCGGCGAAGATCTGCTCCCCGGTGTGCGAGTCCAGCTCGCCGGTGGGCTCGTCGGCGAGGAGGACCGCGGGGTCGTTGGCCAAGGCCACGCCGATGGCGACGCGTTGCTGCTGGCCGCCGGACATCTGGTGCGGGCGCCGGTCGCGGCAGTCCGCGACCTCCAGCAACTCCAGCAGTTCCAGAGCGCGTTCGGCCTTCTTCTTGCGCTTCTTGGCGCGGCCGCCGTGCAACTGCATGGGCAGTGCCACGTTCTGAGCGGCCGTCAGGTAGGGCAGCAGGTTGCGGGCCGTCTGCTGCCATACGAAGCCGACCACGTCACGACGGTAGCCGAGCCGTTCCTTCACGGTCATCGCGAGGAGGTTGCGGCCCGCGACGTGCGCGGCGCCCGCGGTCGGCTCGTCCAGCCCCGCGAGGATGTTCATCAGCGTCGACTTGCCGCTGCCCGACGCGCCGACCAGCGCCATCAACTCGCCCTCGCGGACCAGCAGATCGAGGCCCTGGAGCGCCTGCACCTCGATGCCGTCCGCCGCGAAGACGCGGACCAGCCGGTCGCACGTGATCAGCGCGTCATGGCCATAGGCGGGGCGGTCGCGGTGGGCCGTCGCGCGGGCTTCCAGCTCGGAGAGGGAGGGGGCGGGCGCGGCGGCCGACGCCCTCGGGGTGCCGGGGGTGGGCCCGGCGGCCGCGGCTGTGCCGGTCTCTGTCATCGGTCGTCGTCTCCTGTTCTCAGATCGGCGGCGGGGGTACGCCGGGTCGTCCACCACGCCTGGGCGAACGCCACCGCCGCGGTGAGCGCGACGATCCCGGCGGCGGGCAGCAGCAGGGACCACGGTTCGGCCCGCAGCGTGACCGTCCCCAGGTCGAAGAGGCCGCCGCGGGCAGCCCCCAGGGCGACACGGCGCAGGTCGAGCCCGTCCGCCAGCAGGCCGATCGCCGCCCAGCCCGCCAGCGCGCCGCCGGCCGCCGCGAGCAGCGCCTGCGGCAGCGACTCCAGCGCGAGCAGCAGCCAGCCCTGGCGCGCGCCCAGGCCCAAGGTGCGCAGCCGGGAGAGCAGCGCGGAGCGCCGACGGGCGGAGTGCAGGAGGGAGAGCAGCACGGCGAGCGCGGCGTAGCCGGTACTGGCGGCGACGGCGGCCACGTACACGCGTTCGGCGCCGGACTGGAGGGGCGAGTCGGTGAGCGCGGCCCGCTCGGAGGAGCGGAGGCTGATCTCGGGAGCGGGCCGTGGCGGTTGCGCCCCCGCTCCCGCCGCGCCGGACGCCTTCGCCACCGCCCCCTCGATCGCCTCCCGCGTGACCCCGGCCCCCGTCACAAGGAGCACCGTGTCCCGCGCCGTCGGCAGCGCCCGGCGGTCCACCAGGAGGAACGCGCCCCGCGCGGGAAAGGCGGGCGTCGTCTCCCGCGCCGCCGTGACCTTCGCGGTGAACGTCCCGGCAGGGGTGCGGAAGGTGTGCGGCGTGCGGCCGAGGCGGCGGGCGAGGTCGGGGGAGGCGACGGCGGGCACGGCCGCGGAGCCCTTCGCGCGCGGCGCCGCCAGGTCGTCCTCGGCGAGCGGGCCGAGCCCCGTCGACCTGCTCAGCCGCGCGTACGTCGCCGGGTCCACGGCGATCAGCGGCGCGGTCGCGCCATCGGGCAGGGTGAGGTTCCAGTCGATGTGTACGGGAGCCACCTCGCGCACCCCGGGGGCACGGCGCAGCTGCACGGCGACGGCGGCGGGCAGCGCCGCGCCGCCGCGCGTCACCCGGGCGTCCGCGCCGACCGCGAGGAGCGCCGTGCGGTCCCGGGCGTCCTGCACACCGGCCAGCACCGAACCACCGAAGGCCGCGGTGGTCAGCGCCAGGAGCAGACCGAGCAACGGCAGGACCTGAGCGGCCGACGCACGCCCCGCGCTCGCCACCGACAGAAAGCCGAGCGCGCCCCGCCGCCTGGCGAACGGGCGCGCCAGCAGCCGCAGCGGCACGGGGTGGAGGCGTACGAGAAGAAGCGCCGCGATGGCGCCGACGAGCAGCGGCGCCGCGCTCAGCAGCCAGTCCCCCGAGCCCCCGGCAGCCCCGGAGCCCGCCGGCCCACCCGCGCCCCCGGAACCCCCCGGGCCCCCGCTCCCCGTGGCGCCACCGCCCCCCGCGCCCCGCCTCCGCAGCGACACCACCGCCGCCACCGCGAGGGCCAGCAGCACCAGTTCGGCCACCGTCCGGCGCCGGGAGGGCCGGGCCGTGACGAGGTCGCCCCGGTCCTCGTGCGCGCGCGGCGTGCGGTGCGTGAGCGCCGCCCGGACCGGCAGCGCCGCGCACGCCAGCGCGCACACCCCGGCCGCCGCCCCCACCGACGGCCACGCACGCGCGTCCGGTACGGCGAGGAAGGCGAGCAGCAGCCCGGCGCCCGCCGCGGGCAGCGCCACCACCGACGTCTCGGCGAGCAGCCGTCCCGCGATGCCGCGCACGGCACCGCCGCGCGCCCGCAGCAGCGCCAGTTCGCGGTGCCGTCGGCCCGCGTGCAGCGCGCAGGTCATCAACAGGACGACGGCCGCGACCCCGCCCACTCCATAGGCGGCGACGGCGACGATCGGTGTGACGGCGTCCCGTAGCCCCGCGTGCTCGGTGAGGACCTTGTCGAGGTCGGTGGAGAGCAGCGCGTCCGGGTCCGTGAAGGAACGCATCCGGGTGAGCAGCGGCCCGCTTTCGAGCGACGCGACGCGGCTCTTGAGCGTCGGCAGGTCACGGGCGGTGAGGGCGCCGGGGTCGGGGGCGACACGCCAGTACCGCTGCGGGGTCGGGTCGACGGCCGGCAGGAACGGTCCGGCCTCCGGGGCGAGGAGCAGCCCGGCGTGCCAGCGCTTCTGCGGGGGCCGACGGGGCACGGTGACCTCGGCGGGGGTGCGCAGCACGGGATCGTACGACCAGTAGGAACTCGTGGGGCGCAGGGGTTCGAGGATGCCCGTGACGCGGACGGTGACGGGGTGGCCGAGTGTGGAGCCGAGATGGATGTCCGTGCCCACCTTCAACCGCATGACGCGTGCGGTGTCCGCCGTCACGGCCGCCTCGACGCGGCGGCTGTCCGAGGTGACGCCCTTGCCGTCGGGCAGCTTCCCGGTGGGCAGCCGCCCTTCGCGCACCCGCGCGTGCGAGCCAAGACCGGCCTGGGCGGCCAGCGTGAACTCCGGGGGCAGCGGGCCGAGCCGGGGCAGCCAGCGGTCCAGGACCGGCGGCGACTTGACCGTGCGCGCGCCGTACGTCGACTGCGCGAGGTCCGGGCGGAGGGGGGCGGGCAGGGCCTTGAGGGTTTCCTCGTACTGGTGTCGCAGGGGCGCGGGGCGCAGCGTGTCCTCGCGTACGCGCTGATCCCGCTCCAGTCCCGGGGCCTGGGCCGTCAGTTCGATGCCGGTGCGCGCGGGACCCGCGTCGGCGAGTGCGGTGCGCACGCCCTCGCTCTCGTACGAGTCGACCGCGCGCGGGAAGAGCGCGGCGAGGAAGGCGGTCACCGTCACGAGCAGGGCGAGCGCCACGGCGGACAGCGGGGCGGCGCGCAGCCGGGTGCGGACCCAGGGGGCGACGACGCGGGCGGGCATGTCAGTTGCCCCCTTCGTGGCGCAGGGACACCGTCGGGTCGCCGCGGCGCAGCGCGAGGGCCGCGACGATCAGGAGGGGAACCGCCGCCACTCCGGTGAGCAGGGCGGCCACATGGGACAGGGGCAGCTCCACCAGGACCGGCGGGACCGGCTGCGCCGCGTCGCCCGTGAGGACGATCAGCGGGACCACGGCGCGGGTCAGGACCGCGCCGAGCCCGAGCCCCACCAGCAGGGCGAGCCCGAGCAGGAAGCCCTGCTCCGCCGCGATCAGCCGGGCGAGCCTGCGGCGCGGCGCACCCAGCGCGCGCAGCACGGCGAACTCCGCGGAGCGTTCCCGCAGCGACGCCGCCGCGCTCACCGCGAAGCCGACGGCGGCCAGCGCAGCGGCGGCCGCGGCGACCGCGAGCAGCGCGGACTGCGGGCCCGCGCCGAGCGGATCGTCACGCAGTTCGTCGGCGATCTCCTCGCGTACGAGGACCTGTTCGGGGTCGATGTCGGGGCGGGCCCGCAGCGCGGCGGCCGTCCGGTCGGCGGCGCCGGGGCGCGGCGTGAGCCACCATTCGGTGGGCGCCAGCGGCTTCTCCCCGGCGCGGGTGAGCCGGGCGTTCACGGCGGGCAGGTCGAGCAGGACGGCGCCGCCGTCGGTGGCGGCGGCGACCCCGTCCGGCCCGCTCCCTCCGGTCCCCGCCGTCGGCACCTGCCGCACCGCCTTCACGATCCGCACCGGCAGCTCCCCGCTCCCGGCCGGCACGTCCAGGCGCGCGCCCACCCGCGCCCCGCTCGCCCGTAGAAACGCGTCGGTCACCACGGCCCGCACGGGCGAACTCCCGCCGGACGCCCGGCCTTCCGGCCCTCGTCCTTCTGCTGCCAGGGCCCCGGCGATCTCCTCCCCGCTCCCGCCGTCCTCGCGCGTGAGCATGCCGGGGGTGGCCCGGGCGAGGTCCAGGGCGAGGACCGTTGCCTGGCGGTCGTCCGACAGGTCCATGGGGAAGCGGGCGGCGGGCGCGGCCCCGCGTACCCCGGGCAGGGCGGCGAAGACCCGGGCCTGCTCCGCGTCCGGCACACGGCTGCCGAGGACGCGGACCGGGGCGCCCGCCCGGAAGTCGGCCTGGTCCTCCTGCGACCGGTCCCAGGACGCACCCTGCCCGATCGCCAGCATGCCCATCGCCACGGCGAGGACCAGCAGCAGCACCGGACCCGCCCCGCGCAGGGGACGCCTGCTCAGCTGCCAGCCCGCGAGCGCTCCCGACAGGCCCCGCCCCTTCGCCGCGTACCGCTCGGCGACCCGGGCGGCGGGCGGCAGCAGCCGCAGCGTCACCACCGTGCCCGCGAGCAGCGCGAGGGCGGGCGCCGCCACCAGCAGCGGGTCCACGCCGAGGCGCCCCGACCGGTCGTCGGTGAGCGCGCCCGCCCCCGACGTACGGCTGCTCACCTGCCAGTACGCGACGGCGGCGATCACCAGCAGGCCCACGTCCGCCCCGGCCCGCAGCGGCGCGGGCAGCGCGGAGGCCCGAACGGAACGGCGCGGCGCCGACCGCCGGCCCGACGTGGCCGACAGCGCGGGGGCGACGACCGCGAGCGCGCAGCCGGACGCGGTGATGGCGGCCGCCGCCCACACCGTCGCGCCCGCCGCCCCGTCCAGCCGCAGACCCGTCCGCGCCAGGGCGCCCTGCCCCGCGAGCAGCCCCGTCAACGGGCCCGCGAGGAGCGGGGCGAGGACGGCGGCGGGCAGCGCGAGCAGCAGCGCCTCCACCGCGGCGAACCAGACGACGCGGCCCCGCGCGGCGCCGCGGGCCAGCAGCAGCTCGGTCTCGCCGCCGCGCTCGGCGAAGAGCAGCCGGGCGACGAGGAGCAGCGCGTACCCGGCGAGCATGATCAGCTGGAGGGCGACGATCAGCAGCGTGGAGCGGGACACGAGCAGCGCCCGCTCGGCGCGGTCCAGGACGTCGGGCAGCGCGGTCGCGGCGCTCGGATTGCCGCCCAGCGCCGACTTCTTCGCGAGCGCGGCCGGGCCCTTCCGCGCCGCTTCCCGCAGCGCGCCGACGCGTTCGGTGGTGACGGCCCCGAAGTCGGCGGTGGCCAGCCACTGCGTGCCGTCCGCCGAGACGCGTGAGCCGGTCAGGACCGCCGGGTCCACGAGGAGCGGCCCGTACGTCATGAAGTCGCCCTTGCGCAGGCCGCGTCCGCCCAGCTCGTCCAGTTGCCAGTACGGGTCAGCGGTGTCGGCGGGGCGGTAGACGCCGGTCACCCGGACGGTGACGTCGTGGCCCGTGAGGCGGTCGGTGAGGGTGAGCGGCCGGGCGCCGGGGCCAAGGCGCAGCCTGGCGGCGGCGGTCTCGGGGACGGCGACCTCGATGGGCCCCTTCGCGTCACCCGAGGGGGCGCCGCCCGGCCAACTCCCCTCGGTCAGCCGGATTCCGGACCGGTCGAGGGCGGCGAGCCGCGTGAGGTCGGGCTGGTCGCCGCGCGCCGCGCCGGGCAGCGCGTACGTCCCGGAGCGGGCCAGGGAACGCAGCCGCACCGGCAGCCCGTCGAAGGTGCGCCGGGCCCCCTCGCGCACCACCCGCCGCGCCGCCTCCTGTTCACCGGCCGGGACTTGGGTGCGTACGACGAGCGCGGCCGGGGCCGCGGACCGGGTGCGCAGGGTGTGCCGCAGCGCGGCGTCGCCGATCGCCCCGGAGAACGCGGCGAGGGTGGTGAGGATCGCCGTGGTGAGCAGCACGGCCAGGAGGGCCGCGGCGAGCAGCAGCCGATGGGCGCGCACGCGCAGCAGAACGAACCCCGTCACCCGGACGTACCCCCGTGCTCGCGTGCCCTGCGCTCATGGGCCCGTGATCAACGGAAACCCGCGCCTGTACGCCGCCGCCCCCCAGCAGTCTGTTCGAATGCTTTCAGACAGCGGGCGGTCGGGGAAAGGGGTGGGGCGGGACGAAGTGCACGGATATCGGAGCGGGGACGCCGGTCACCGCGGTCCCGTCGGTGGGTTCCCGCGGTCCCGGCGGGGGCGGTCAGCTTTCGGAGTTCACCATCGACGCCGCCGCGTACGTCAGGTAGTTCCACAGCGTCCGCTCGTGCTCCTCGGAGAGGCCCAGCTCGTCGACGGCCGCGCGCATGTGCTTCAGCCAGGCGTCGTGCGCCGCCCGGTCCACGGTGAACGGCGCGTGCCGCATGCGCAGCCGCGGGTGGCCGCGGTGGTCGCTGTAGGTGCGCGGGCCGCCCCAGTACTGCATCAGGAAGAGGACGAGGCGCTCCTCGGCCGGGCCGAGGTCCTCCTCCGGGTACATCGGCCGCAGCAGCGGGTCCTCCGCGACCCCCTGGTAGAAGAGGTGCACCAGGCGCCGGAAGGTCTCCTCGCCGCCGACCTGCTCGTAGAAGGTCTGCTCCTGAAGCGTGCCGCGTGGGATCTCTTTCACACCGTCCATGGTCTCAGACGGCACGACCGAGGACGGAAGGCTTAGGACCACCCGCTCCCGGGCCACCGGCCGCGCGCCCTCCCGCCACTCGCATCGGCGGCGTCCGCGCAGCACAGTGGAGCCATGGAACCCGATCCTGCACTCGTCGCCGAGGCCCGGTCCGCCCTCGTGCGCGAGATCGAGGCGAGCGGGGCCTGGCGGGACGACCCGGCCTGGCGGGAGGCCTTCGAGGCGGTGCCGCGCCACCTGTTCGTGCCGTACTACTACAGCGCCGGTTCGGGCGGGGCCCACGAACGGCTGTGGGGCGAGGACCCCGACCCGGAGCGCCGCGCCCGCTGGGTGCGCGGGGCCTACGAGGACGTCCCCCTCGCCACCCGGGTGCGCGACGGCGAGCTGGTCTCCTCCAGCAGCCAGCCGTCCCTGATGGCGCTGATGCTGACCGAGCTGCGGGTACGTGACGGGGACCGCGTCCTGGAGATCGGCGCCGGGACCGGCTACAACGCCGCCCTGCTCGCCCACCGGCTCGGCGACGACCACGTCACCACCGTCGACCTGGACCCGGAGATCACGGAGTCCGCGCGGCGGCATCTGGCCGACGCCGGCCACCGCCCCGCCGTGATCACCGGGGACGGCGCGGTCGGCTGCGCCGAGCGGGCGCCGTACGACCGGATCATCGTCACCTGCACCCTCACCTCGGTGCCCCGGCTGTGGCTCGCCCAGTGCGCCCCCGGCGCCCGCATCCTCGCGCCGCTGGCCACCGGGCTGATCGCGCTGACCGTCCAGGACGCCGAGCACGCCGAGGGGCGCTTCCTGCACACGCCCGCCTACTTCGTGCCGCTGCGCGGCGGCGGCACCGGAGCCCCGCACGAGCCGTACATCGGGGGGCTGCCGCGCAGGGCCCTGCAGAACGAACTCTTCCGGTTCCTGCTGGAGCTGACCGCGGGCAGTCTCGACCCGCACGAGGCGCTCGCGCTGTGGGAGCGCGAGGGCCGCCCGGTGCGCGAACGCTTCGGGGTGTCCGTGCGCGGGCGGTACGAGTGGGCCTGGCTGGACGACCCCGAAGGGCCGTACGCCTGGCCGCTGTGACGTGACCGCCCGCCGCGGGGCCCGCTAGTCGCGGCGGACCGTGATCGTCGTCCAGGCGCCCACGTGCACCTGGTCGCCGTCCTGGAGCGGCACCGGGACGAACGGCTGGATGGGCTCCTCGCCGCCGTTGACCGTGGTGCCGTTCGTGGAGTTCTGGTCGACGACCGCCCAGCTGCCGTCCGGCTGCTGGACCAGGATCGCGTGCTGGTGCGAGACGCCCGGGTCCTCCGGGGGCACGGACAGGTCGATGTCCGGGGTGTCGCCCGTGGAGTGGCGGCGGCGGCCGATGGTGATCTGGTTGCCGGCCAGCGGGCGCTGCTGCTCGGGCGAGTACGCGGGCAGGTTGAGGCCCGACGCCTCGGGGCCGCTGCGCTGCATCATCGCCCGGAAGTACTCGCGGTCCGGACCGATCGTCGCCGTCCACGTGCCGGGTCCCTGCGGGGCCTGCTGCTGCGGGTGCTCCTGCTGCGGCTGCGGCTGCTGCTGAGCCTGGTGCTGCGGGGCCTGGTGCTGAGGCTGCTGCTGGGGCGCCTGCTGCTGCGGCGCGTGATGCTGTGGGGCCTGCTGCTGCGGCGGAACCGGCTGGAAGACGTCCTGCCGCTGGAACGGCTGCTGCGGCGGAGCCGGGGACGACGGCGGCGAGATCACCCAGTCGTCGTCACCGCCGCTGCCACCGCCGAAGGACGGCCCTCCGGAGCCGGGCTGCGGCGGGGGAGGCGGGCCCTGCGAGGCGCCCGTCTCCTGCGGGAACGCGTGCGGCGCGGGCGGACCCGGCTGCGGGGGCGGACCCGGCTGCTGGAAGGCCTGCGGGGCGCCGGGCGGGGTCTGGCCGGGACCACCCTGGCCGGGACCGCCCTGGCCCGGACCACCCTGACCGGGACCGCCGCCAGGGCCGTTCCCGGTGCCGTTGCCGAACGGCGGGATCGGCTCGGCCGGCCGGTTCATCTGCGAGGGACGCGAGCCCTGGTACTCGTACGCGTCCTGCCCGGGGTGACCGCCGGGCGGCGGCTGCTGGAAGGGCCGGCCGGCGCGCGGCGGGGGCGCGCCGGGGCCGCCCTGGGTGTTCGGCAGCGGCCGGATCGGCGCGGCCGGGGTGTAGGACGTCGCGGTGTTCGTCAGGAAGTTCCAGCGGCACTCCTCGCAGAACGGCGCGTTCGCCTCGCGGGGCGTGCGGCACTGCGGGCACAGCTCCGGCTCGGGCGCCGGGTCCGGCACGGCGGCCAGATGCGGGCGCCCGGGGCCGGGCTGCGAGAAGTCCGGGTTCTGGCCGGGAGGCGGCGGAGGATAGCCGTAGCCGGCCGCGGGCGGCGGCGGGGGAGGCGGCGGCGGTACGGCACCGGCCATGCGGTGACCGCAGACCTCGCACCAGTCGTCGGAACCCGACTGGTGTCCGTTCGGGCAGGTCGGCATGTCGGCGCTTCCCCCTCTCCTTCTCCGGCCCGCGGGCCGTACGTACTGCGTCTGACTGGTCCACGGCGCCGGGGCGCCGCGCTACTGCTTCCACACGTTCTTCACGACTGCTTCTTCACGCGAACGGTCTTCGTCGACCGGGTTTCGAGGGTCATCTCGTCGGCCTCGGCGACCTTCGCCTTCAATCGAACAGTACCTTCCGCGGCATCCACCACGTCCACCACCTTCGAAAGCAGTTTCGCGGTATCGGCGTTGCCGGAGGCGGCGGCGAGCTGGACGGCGCGGCCGAGCTTCGCCGTCGCGCCGTCGAGATCTCCCGATTTGCGGGCGTCGAGTCCCTGCTGGATGACATGGGCCAGTTCCGCCTGGCCCGTGTAGTGCGCGACCTGCGGGTTGATGGAGGTGGAGGCCGCCATGTCGTCCGTCCACACCGCCCGCACCAGTCCCTGGGACAGGGTCTGCGGGGTGCCGTCGCCCTGCGGCACGACCAGGGAGACCCGGGCCGCGAGCATCTCCTGGCCGAGGTCGGCGCCGGGCACGCGCACACAGATGTGATAGTCGCGTGACTCGTCGCCCCAGGAACCCGTCGGATAGTCGCCGGCGCGCGGCCCGGCCTCCGTGCGGCGGCCCGTCAAGTCCTCGACCGTGGGCGCCACTTGTTTCACGAACTGGATCTCCACGCCCACCGGTGTCCACAGCCGCAGGCTGACGTCGGCGACCTCCTTGCCCATGGCCGTCTCCATCATCCGCGTGAAGTCGGCGGAGAGCCCGGCCGGGTCGGCGACGATGTCGGCGGTGCCGAGCAGCGCGGAGGCGATCCCCGTGACCTCCTTCACCTCCCAGTCCGTGCCGACGCCGCGGGCGTCACAGGTGAAGCGGCCCGCACAGGAGTCCAGCGCGGCCCTGAGGTCCTCGGGCGACTCGTGTTCGTTGCGGCCGTCGGTGAGCAGGATGCCGTGGCGCACCGCGGTCGGGGCGACGTCGGCGGAGGCGAGCAGCCGGTCGGCGAGCCGCAGCCAGGTGCCGATCGCCGTGCCGCCGCCCGCGCTGAGCCCGCGCAGCGCCTGCTTGGCCTGCTCGCGGGTGGTGGGGTCGGCCACCGCGAGGCGTCCGCCGCCGGGGTAGACCTCTTTGGCGACATGGGTGCCGCCGATCACCGCGAAGCGCACACCGTCGCGCAGGGCGTCGATCGCGGCGGCCGTGGCGTCCCGCGCGCCCCGCATCTTCGTCGGCGGGTAGTCCATGGAGCCGGAGCAGTCCACCATGACCGCCACGGCGGCGTCCGGCCCCTGCCCCGCCGAGTACAGATGCGGCGCGCTCACCGCGGAGCCGATCGTCCCGCCCCCGGTCGAGGTCACCGTCGCGATGGCGTGGACCTCGCGGCCGCCCTCCGGCAGGAACTCGTTCTGGTAGACGTCGACCGAGAACTGCGGCACGTTCGACTTCGAGAAAATGGCCATGGATGCTGCTCCCCCTCAGATCCCCGGATACTCACGACCTCGGCGGCCCCGGTGCACGGCCCCCGTACGACGCTAGGCCGATCCTGCCCCTTGCGGCGCGCACGGGAACGGGACGACCGCCACTGTTACGTTGTCGTGGCCCCCGCCGTCCAGCGCGTGGCCGACCAGGACCTGCGCGCTGTGCAGGGGCCTGGCCGCGGCGTCGGTGGGCACGGCCCGCGCCATCTCCTCGACGGCTTCGGCGTAGTTCCACAGTCCGTCCGTGCACACCACCACCACACCCGCGCGGTCCGGCTTGAAGGAAGCGGTGTGCGGCTCCAGTTCGTACGCGTCCGCGCCGAGCCAGCCCGTGATGGCGTGCGCGCGCTCGTCGGCGTACGCCTCGGCCTCGTTCATCAGGCCCGCGGCGACCATCTGCGCGGCCCACGAGTCGTCCTCGGTGAGGCGGACGGCGGGCCCGGTGCGGTCGTCGGGGACCCAGTAGGCGCGGCTGTCGCCGACCCAGCCGATCACGAGCAGGCCACCGGCGACGACCGCGCCGACCAGGGTGCAGGCGGGCGCGTTCTGATGGGAGCTGTGCTCGCGGGCGGCCGGGGGCTCGTCCGCCAGGGCGTTGACGGCGTCGGCCGCCGCGAGGATGGCGTCGTGCATGGCCTGCTGCGGGTGCGTCCCGCGCTCCAACGCGGCCCGGAGGGACTCGTCGGCGGCGCGGGAGGCGGCGAGCGAGGCCTCGTCGGGGCGGGTGGCGGAGGAGACGCCGTCGCAGACGATCGCGACGACGGCGGGGGAGCCGTCGGGCAGCGCGGCCGCGGAGATCGCGAACGCGTCTTCGTTGCGGTGGTGGCGCAGCCCCCGGTCGCTGACCGCGGCGACCGCGTCCAGCTCCTGCTCCATGTGGTCGCGCTCGCGCGGCTGGGCGTGCCCGCAGTTCTCGCAGTACCCGTCCGGGTCGACGCGGCCCGAACGGCAGGCCACGCAGAGCGCGGTGCCCGCGGGCGCGACGGCCTCGGGCGCGGCGGTGCGCGGGTCGGCGGTGGCGTCCGGCACGGGCGTGGCCGCCGGGGCGGCTGGAGCGGCCGGGGCGGGCAACGGGTACTCGTCCGGCTCCGTCAGCTCCGTGCCCGCCGAGTCGGTGCCCGCCAAGTCGGTGGGCAGGTGGGTGGGTGCCGGGGTGTCGGAGCTGTCCACCTCCGGGGCGACGGGCCACTCCGCAGGCCGGTCGGCCGTGCCCGCCGCACCGTTGGGCGAGGTGGCCGGGCGGGCCGGCACCGCCGACAGGTCGTACCCGCACGCACCACAGAACAGGTCACCCGACTCCAGCGGCTCCTCACAGCTGGGGCAGGCAGACAGTTGGGGCATCTGCGACATCACTCACACCCACGTCCGGGGGCGGAAACGGTTGGCCCGCTCCACCAGTTCGATCCTCTCCTCGCCACCCTGTGCGAGCCGGGCCAGTGTCCGGTACGAACGCTCCAGGCCGAACCGGAGACCGCGCTCGTCCAGATCACTGCCGAGCAGCACGGTCCGCGTTCCGGTGGCGGCCGGTGGCGCGGATGCGTGGCCAGAGTGCCTACCGGAGAGTACCCAGTCGAGCGCCGTCCCCAGTACCTCGGTCGCCAGGCGCTCCCTGCGCACCGCGTCCAGACCGAAGCCCGCGAGCGCCTCGATCTGCCCCGCCGCCGCCGTCAGGTCGTCCAGGAACGCCGGCCCCGGCGACGCCGCCTGACCCTCCATACGACGGCGAAGACGCGCCCGCACCGCCGCGATCCGGGCCGCGGTGTAGTGGATGGACGACTCCGGCACCGACTCCAGGGTGCGCACCGCGCCCGCCCTGTCGTCGGCGGCGAGCTGCACCCGCGCCAGCCCGAAGGCGGCGCTCACATAGCTCGGGTCGGTGGCCCACACCAGGCGGTAGTACTCGGCGGCGTTGTCCAGCTGGCCGAGGACCTCCGCGCACACGCCGAGCGCCAGCTTCGGCGCGGCCTCGCCGGGGAACGCGTCGTAGACCGCGTCGAAGGAGAGCGCGGCGCTCTCGAAGTCGCCGGTGGCCAGGGCCGCGACACCCCGGTACCAGACCACCCGCCAGTCGTCCGGGTGGCGCCGCTCCAGGTCGGCGAGGGCCTCGGCGGCGGGGGCGAGCTCCCCCATGGCGAGCCGGGCGCGCAGGGCGCGCAACTGAAGCTCGACGGAGTCGGCGGGCACCGCCCCGAGCGCGGCGATCAGCTCGGCGGGCGCGGACGCCATGAGCCCGGCCAGGAAGCCGGCGTTCGGGTCGTTCGGGTCGACGTGCGGCACCGGCAGCGCGAGCGCGGTCGCCGCGGCGTCCAGGGGCCGCACGATCGCCGTCACCGGGGGCGCGGGCGGCAGTTCACGCCGGGCGCCCGAACCCGCGGGGACGACCGGCCGCACCCCGAGGCGCGACACCTCGCCCGGCAACTCCGCGAACAGCTCCGTGTCGGTGACCTTCACCTCGGGGCCGAAGAGCGTGGAGAGCGCGGGGCGCGGCTTGCCCGTCTGGAGCGCGACGACCTCCCGCAGGACGCCCGTGAGCTGCTCGGCCATCTCCTGCGCGGAGGCGAACCGGCGGGCCGGGTCGGGGTCGGTGGCGCGCACCAGGAGGCGGTAGAACGACTCGTACCGGCGGAAGACCTCGATGTTGTCGGGGTCGGGCAGGGAGTCCACGAACACGTTCGTGTAGCCCTGGAAGTCGAAGGTCAGCACGGCGAGGGTGCGCCCGACCGTGTAGAGGTCGGAGGCGACCGAGGGCCCCACCTCGGCGACTTCGGGGGCCTGATAGCCCACCGTGCCGTAGATCGCGGACTCGTCGTCGTCCATCCTGCGGACGGCGCCCATGTCGATGACCTTGAGCTGGCCCTCGGTCTGGATGGCGTTGTCGACCTTGAAGTCGCAGTACAGCAGATTGCGGCTGTGCAGGTGCCCGAGCGCTTCCAGGGCCTCGATGCCGTACGCGCACGCCTGCTCGACCGGCAGCGGATCGCGCCTGCCGTCGGGTGTACGACGGCCGTTGGCGATCTCCTTCAGGGACTTGCCGCCCACGTACTCCATGACGATGTAGCCGTCCATGGAGCCGGTGCGCTGGTCGAGGTGCTCGACGAAGTTGTAGATCCGCACGATGTTGGCGTGCTCGATCTCGGCGAGGAAGCGGCGCTCGGAGATCGCGGCGGCCATCGCGTCCTGGTCGCCCGTGTCGAGCAGGCCCTTGAGGACCACCCAGCGGTCGGACACCGCCCGGTCGATGGCGAGGTAGACCCAGCCGAGACCGCCGTGCGCCAGGCAGCCCACGACCTCGTACTGGCCGTGCACGATGTCGCCGGGGTTCAGCTTCGGCACGAACGAGTAGGGGTGGCCGCACTTGGTGCAGAACCCCTCGGTCCGGCCGGGCCGCTCCCCGCGCGCGCGGCCCACCGGCGCCCCGCAGTCCGAGCGCGAGCAGAACCGCTTGCGCTCGGGCACCTCGGGGTTCTGCTGCACCGCGCCGCGCGGGTCGGGCCGCGGCACGTCCGGCACGGTGACCAGGCCGACGCCGAGGCGCCCGCGCCCCGAGGACGAGGACGCCGACCCCGAGCTGCGCACCGACACCGAACGTGATGCCGAAGCACCCGACAGGGAGCGGGAGAGCCGCCCCGAGACCGACCGGCGCGAGGACTGCGAACGGGACGAACGGGACGAGGCACGTGAGGAGCGGGACGACGAGCGGGTGCTGGAACTGCCGGAGCCCCGCGCCCCCTTGCCGCCGCCCGTGATGCCCGTCGGCGGTGAACTCACCCCGCGGTCCGGCGCGACGACCGGGGCGAGACCGCACGTGTCGCAGTACAGCTCGCCGCCGCCGACATCCTCGTACGACCCCGTGCAACCGGGCCGCTGACACTGCCGCGGGCTCACGCTTCCCCCCTCCGGTCGGCGGTCCCGCCCTGCTGCGGGACCCTCGGCGCGAGCACCTCGGCGGCCGCCTGCTGGTAGCGCAGCACCGCCTGCTCGGCCACGCGCAGATCACAGGGCGCGCTCCACAGCATCCGGCGCGCCGCGTCGTACCGCTCGACCAGGAGCGGGTCCTCGGCGTGGCCGTGCCGGGCGACCTTCGCCTTGTACGCGTCCAGGCGGCCGCGCAGTTCCGCGCGGACCGCGAGCGGAGCCGTGACGGCGGTCAACGACTCGCGGGCGCGCAGCAGTTCGTCCTCCGCCTTCTCCTCCAGGGACTCCAGGAGCGGGGAGAGGCGGTGCCACTGGGCGTTCCTGCGGTAGTCGGAGGCCATCGCCAGCTGCTCCTGGAGCGCGGTGGGCGGGCCGCTGACAGCGGGCACCTCCGAGGCGGCGATCTTGGCGAGGACCTCACCGCGGGCGCTGCGGGCCTCCGCGAGGGTGCGGTCCGCGCGGGAGAGCACGTCCCGCAGCCGGCCGAGGCGGGCCTCCGCGTCCTGGCGGACGGTGAGCACCGCGTCGATCTCGCGGCGCACCTCCTCCAGGGCGCGCGCCTCACGGTCGTAGCGGTCGGTGTGCGCGCGGCCGCCGCCGGGCGCCGAACTGCCCTCCGCCCGCTGCCAGAAGGCGAGCGGGTCGCTGATCACCTGCTCGCGCAGGGCGGTCAGCGCGCGTGTGATGCGCTCCAGGTCGTCACCGGCGGGGTGCTCCCCGGGGCGGACGCCGACGGAGTGCGCGAGCTGGCGGGTGCGGGCCAGCTCGGCGGCGAGCAGGTCGATGCGGGCGGGCAGCGCCGACCACACGGCGTCGGCGGCGACGACCATGTCGAGGGAGTGCGCGTACAGGTCGTTCATCCGGGCCACCAGCTCTTCGAGCGTGAACCGCTCGCTGAGCCTGGCGGGGCCGGTGACCGACGGGGAGGGGCCGGATTCGGAGCCGCCCGCGACGGTCACCGACTCGCCGCGCAGCAGCTCCGTCAGCTCGGCCAGGTCGTCACGGCTGGGCCAGCGCCTGCGGGCCCGCACGTCGTGCGCGGCGCGCAGGGCGCTGGCGTAGGCGTCGAAGTAGGTCCAGAGCAGGGTGATCCGGCGCTCCGTGGCCGCCCAGCGCTCCTGGGTGACGCCGGTGAGCGCGGCTCCTTCGAGGAGCCGTCGGCCCGCGTGGTCCTGGAGGGCGAGGAGCGAGGTCTCGATCGCCTCGTGCTCGGCGTCGAGCCGCGCCAGCGCACGGTCCACCTCGTCCCGGTCCATCACCGGACCGGGGGGTTCCGTGACGCTCATCGATCACCTCTCCGCTCTGCGTTGCCGCAACACTTCTGCTGTCGTATCAGGTCGACTGCCCGCGCCGGTCGCGTCCGTCGTACCGATCGTGTCGGTCGCGCCCGTCGTGCCGGTCGTGTCAGTCGCGGTAGTCGACCTCCGGTGGGCCCGACACCTTGCCGAGGCCGCCCTTGAGCCACTTGTCGTAGGACTTCTGCCAGCCGTCCGCGCGGTACTCCTCCAGCACCTTGTTGACCCGGCGCACCAGGTCCTCCGAGCCCTTCTTCATCGCCACGCCGTAGTACTCGGTGGTGAACGGCTTGTCGCCCTTCAGCTCGACCGTCGGGTCCTGCGCGGCCTGGCCCGCGGCGAGGGCGCTGTCGGTCACCACGGCGTCCACCTCCCCGAGCTGGAGCCGGACCAGGCAGTCGAGCTGGTTCGGCACCGTGGTGGAGATATCGGCACCGAAGCTCTTCTTCTCAAGCTCCTCCAGGGCGATGGAGCCCTCCGCCGAACACACCTTCTTGCCCTTGAGCGTGTCGTTGTACCCCGTGATGCCGGACTTCTTGGGGGCGAGGACCTGCTGGCCCGTCTCGAAATACCCCGTGGAGAAGTCGACGTCCTTCAGGCGCTCGCAGTTGACGGTCATGGTGCGCACCACCATGTCGACCTGCCCGCTCTGGAGGGCCGGGATGCGCTGATTGGTCGGGATGGCGCGGAACACCACGGCGTCGCGGTCGCCGAAGATCTCCTCGGCGATCTCGCGCGCCAGGTCGATGTCGAAGCCCTCGAGGGCGCCGCCCTTCTTGTTCGGGTCGCGGTAACCCCAGCGGTAGCTGTTCTGGTCGACGCCGACGACGAGCTTCTTGACCTCGCGGTTCTTGATGGCGTCGATCGCCGGGCCGTCCTTGCCCGAGGGGCGCGGGCTCCGGTCGTTGCAGTCGTCGGCGTCCGCGCGCGCGGCCACCGTGACACCGGAGCCGCCGTCGGCCGCCTTCGCGCCCGCGCCGCCGTCCTTGTGCGGGAGGGCCAGGGCGAGCGCCCCCGTGAGCACGCAGGCGGCCCCCATCGCGCCGACTCCGCCCCAGCCGCGCAGCCTGACCGTGCCACGTCGTGTACGCATCGTCTGCGCGCCCCCTTCCACCTCTGACCCCATCACCGGTACTCCGAAAGCCTGCGGCCGATGCCGAGCACGGCGGCCGCCGCGCCGAGGACCGCGAGCACGGCGGCGCCGGCCGGCAGCCCCGTCATGGCGCCCCTGCCGTCCTCGGCCGCCTGCTGGAACTCCCTCTGCTCGTGCCTGAGAGCGCGGTCCAGGGCCGCGTCCACGTTGTCGAAGCACTCGCCGGTCGGCTCGGCGCCCTGGCCGTCCTTGGAGCCTATGACCTTGTCGAGCGCTCCCTGATAGTCACCGGAGTCGTCACTGGAGCGGGCCTCCTTGTGACGGTCCTGCCAGACGCCCACGTTCTTCACGGCCGTGCGGACGGGACCCTCGCCGGGCGTGTTCTTGGCGAGCGCGGCCGCTTGGCCGAGCAGTCCGCTGTCGCCGTCGCCGAGCCGCTTCATCTGCGCGCGGTAGGAGACGTCGAACTTGTCCTGCGGCTCGCCCTTCACCTCGGTGGTCTCCGCGCCCCTGTTCACCAGCGTGAGGTTCTCGTCGCCCCGCGCCTTCAGCGAGCTGATGCGGGCGTCGTTCAGCACGTTAAGGGACCGCACGCCGTGGTCGTACGAGTCGTCGAGTCCCGAGCGGGCGACGGTGTGGCCCACCACGAGCCAGAGCAGGACGACGGTGGTGGCGGCGGTCGCGGCGAGCAGCCCGTGGTTGAACACCCGGTTGGTGCGGCGGTAGTTGCGGCGCTGCGCCCAGGCGAGGGCGGCGAGCGCGAGGACGCCGAGCGCCATGGCGAACCAGGGGTACGGCTTGGCGTCGCCGTAGTCGGAGGACAGGCGGGCGTTCTCCGCCTTGTAGAGCTTCTCGGCGGCCGGGAGCATCTGCGTCTGCATCGTGGCGTTGGCGTAGCGCAGATAGGCGCCGCCGAGCGGCAGGCCCTGGCGGTTGTTCGCGCGGGCGCGCTCGATCAGGCCCGTGTACTGGGGCAGGAGCTGGTTCAGCTTGCGGACGGCCGCGGCCGAGGAGGAGTCCGAACCCGCGGCCGACGCGGCGGTCGCGAGCTTCTGCGCGGCCCGCTCTATGTCGCGCTCGTACCGCTGGCGGACGGCCGCGGGCTCCTGGCCGCCCGCCAGGAAGCCGCTGGACGCCGCGGTGTTGGCGTCCGCCAGGGAGCGGTAGATGGCCGCGGCGTCGGCGCTCAGCGGCTGGCTGCGGTGCAGCACGTCGTCCGCGGCGGTGGAACGCTCCGTCATCTGCCAGGCGGTGACCGCGCCGAATGCCACGACGAGCAGGGCGAGGAGGGCACCGATGATGCGCAGCCTGCCCGGCTCCGTGGTCGCGGCGGCGCGCAACCGGTCCGTGCCCTCGGCCCAGGCCGTGCGGCGGGGCGCGGCGGCGGGCGGCCGGGGCGGCGGCCCCTGCGCGGCGGGGGCGCCCGGTGCCTGCGGCGGGACGGCGGGCGTCGTCGGCGCCGGCCGCGCGGGTGCCCCGGGCGGCGCCGCGCTGCCATTCGGCGGATATGTCACCTGGCCTCGACCTCCCCCTTGGTCATCGGACGGTTGCTTCCACCCGACGCGCGCGGCGCGGGAAGAAGTGCACGGCCGCAAGTATCGCCGCAGGGACCGACATCCGCACAGGTCTTGTCTCGATCTTGCGTGAACCCCTGCCTTTGAACACGTATGAGGGAGAGGTTCGGTTCCCGCCCGCGCGCACGGCGCGATCGGAAACGGAGGTCGGCGCCGGTGTGCGCCGGGGGGTGCCCCCCGCTTGGCCGGTCCCGAGCGGTGCCGCGTCCGGGACTGTGCGTCCGGTGCGGGGAGTTGGGGGCGGGGGGAGCGGGAAGTGCGACATGCGCTGCGTCCGCCATGGCCGCGGCGTGCGCGTACGCGCCGGGGGGCGCCCCCGCTTGGCCGGTCCCGAGTGATGCCGCGTCCCAGACTGAGCGTCCCTCGCACGGAGTCGAGTGGCGGGGGGCCAGGGAACGGGAAGCGCGACACGCGCCGCGTCCGCCATGGCCGCGCATGCGCGTGTACGCCGGGGGTGCCTCCGCTTAGCCGGTACCGAGCGGTGCCGCGTCCCGGACTGTTCGTCTGCTGAGCGGAGTTGGAGGGCGGCCAGGGGACGGGGTGCGGGAAGCGCGACGCGCGTCGCGTCCGCCATGGCCGTGCATGCGCGCGTGCGCCGGGGTGGCCGCCCCCGCCCGGCCGTACGGGGAGAGCCGCCCTCCCCGGACTCCGCGCTCCCGGCGCCCAGTTGGCGCCGTCCCCCCGCGCGACGCCGCGTCGTCCTCATGGCTTCGCACGCGCGCCTACCGGCGGCCGGAGCCGTCAGCCCCGGTGTGTGGGTGTGCCCCCTTCGTAATGGCTTCGCACGCGCGCGTGTGTCTCCGGGGGTGCCCCCGCCTCGTCGAGGCCGAGCAGTGCCGCTCCCAGGACCGGGCGGGCGGTGACCACCCGGGGGATCGCTTTGGGGGCCCGGTCGGCCAGCAAAGACCGCACCCGGCCGTCCAGTTGCGGGTGGCGGGCCGCCAGGACGCTGCCGCCCAGCAGGACCGGGGTCTCCTCGTCCAGCAGGTCGAGGCGGGTCAGTGCCACCGTGGCCATCGCGACGACCTCGTCGGCCATCCGGTCCACCAGCGAACGCGCCACCGCGTCGCCCGCCGCCGCCGTGGCGAAGAGCACCGGCGTCAGCTCATGCCGCCTGGCCGGGGCGATGTGCCCGAGGTGCAGCGCCTCGATCAGCGCGTACATAGACGGCAGCCCGAAGTGCGCGGGCAGCGCCTCGCGCAGCGCGGTCGGACCGCCCCGGCCGTCCTCGGCGCGCGCCGCGTGCCACAGCGCCTCCTCGGCGAGGCCGCCGCCCCCGCCCCAGTCACCGGAGATGCGGCCGATCGCCGGGAAGCGGGCGGTGCGCCCGTCCGGGAGCATGCCGACGCAGTTGACGCCCGCGCCGCACACCACGGCGACGCCCCGCGGCTCCGCGTCCTCCAGGAGCCCGGCGCGCAGCACGGCGAAGGTGTCGTTGTGGACCCGCACCGACGTGCCCCAGCCGCGGCGCCGCAGCGCTTGCGTCAACTCTCGTTCTTCCACCGGGAGATCGGCATTGGCCAGGCACGCCGAGACGTGGCCCACGGAGTCGGTGCCCGCCTGCGCGAGCGCCCGCGTCACCGCCTCGGCCAGCACGTCCACCGCCGGCTCGACACCGACCTGGGGCGGTTGGAACCCGCCGCCGCGGGCCGCGCCGACGACCTGGCCGTCGGCCGCGACCACCGCGACGTCGGTCTTGCTGTTGCCCGCGTCGATCGCGAGCACACTCGTGCCTACGCCCACGCCAGGTGCTCCCGGTTGTGCGCGACGAGGCGGTCGGTGAGCTGCTCGGCGTACGCGTACTGGCCGACCAGCGGATGGGCGAGCAGTGCCTTGAAGACGCGGTCCCGGCCGCCGTGCAGGGCCGCCTGGAGCGCCAGCTCCTCGTACCCGGTGACATGGGCGATCAGCCCCGAGTACAGCGGGTCCAGCCGCTCCACCGGCAGGGGCCTGGCACCCGTGCCGTCCACCGCCGCCTGCACCTCGATCACCGCGTCGTCGGGGAGGAACGGCAGCGTGCCGTTGTTGACGGTGTTCACCACCTGGTACGGGCTGCCACCGTTGCCGAGCAGTGACGCCGCCAGGTCCACGGCCGCCTCCGAGTAGAAGGCGCCGCCGCGCTTGGCGAGCAGCTCCGGCTTCTCGTCGAGCGCCGGATCGCCGTACATCTCCAGCAACTGCCGCTCCATCGCCGCCACTTCGGCGGCACGCGACGGCTTCGTCTTCAGCTCCTCGACCACCGCGTCGTGCTGGTAGTAGTAGCGCAGGTAGTACGAGGGCACGACGCCGAGCCGGTCGACGATCGCGCGCGGCATGTGCAGGTCCTCGGCGACCGCGTCCCCGTGCTCGGCGAGCAGCTTGGGCAGGATGTCCTCACCGCCCGGACCCCCGAGACGTACGCCTGTCTCCCAGGTCAGGTGGTTGAGCCCCACGTGGTCGAGGTGCACCTCGCCCGGCGCGACGTCGAGCAGCTTCGCGAACTTCCGCTGGAAGCCGATCGCCACGTTGCACAGCCCGACCGCCTTGTGCCCGGCCTGGAGCAGCGCCCGCGTGACGATGCCGACCGGGTTGGTGAAGTCGATGATCCAGGCGTCCGGGTTGGTCCGCCGTACGCGCTCGGCGATGTCCAGGACCACCGGGACCGTGCGCAGGGCCTTCGCCAGGCCGCCCGCGCCGGTCGTCTCCTGGCCGACGCAGCCGCACTCCAGCGGCCACGTCTCGTCCTGCTGCCGGGCCGCCTGCCCGCCGACGCGCAGCTGGAGCAGGACCGCGTCGGCATCCGCGACACCCGCGTCCACGTCGGACGTGGTGACGATCCGCCCCGGGTGCCCCTGCTTGGCGAAGATGCGCCGCGCGAGGCCGCCCACCAGCTCGAGGCGGTCGGCGGCCGGATCGACCAGGACCAGTTCCTCGATCGGCAGCGTGTCCCTCAAACGGGCGAAGCCGTCGATGAGTTCGGGTGTGTAGGTCGACCCTCCGCCGACCACTGCGAGCTTCATTGCGTGTCTCAGCCCTTTACTCCGGTGAGGGTGACGCCTTCGACGAAGGCCTTCTGTGCGAAGAAGAAGACGAGGATGACCGGCGCCATGACGAGCAGTGTCGCCGCCATCGTCAGGTTCCAGTTGACGCTGTGGGCGCTCTTGAAGGACTCCAGGCCGTACGAGAGGGTCCACGCGCCGGGGTTCTGGGCCGCGTAGATCTGCGGCCCGAAGTAGTCGTTCCAGCAGTAGAAGAACTGGAAGAGCGCGATGGCGGCGATGCCCGGCTTGGCCATCGGCACGACGATCTTGACGAGCGTACGGAACTCGCCGCAGCCGTCCACCTTCGCCGACTCGATGTACTCCTTGGGGATGGTCAGCAGGAACTGCCGCAGCAGGAAGATCGAGTACGCGTCGCCGAACGCCATCGGGATGATCAGCGGCCACAGCGTGCCCGACAGGTGCAGCTGCTGCGCCCACACCAGGTACATCGGGATCACGATGACCTGCGGCGGCAGCATCATCGTGGAGATGACGAGCATCATCGCGGTGCGCCGGCCGCGGAAGCGGAACTTGGCGAGCGCGTACGCCACGGGTATCGCCGAGCAGACCGTGAAGAGGGTGCCGAGGCCCGCGTACAGGAGCGAGTTGCGCCACCAGTCGAGGAAGCCGGGGGTGTCGAACACCGCCTTGTAGTTGGACCAGTGCCAGGAGTCTGGCCACAGCTCGCCGCTCATCGCCTGCGCGTCGCTCATCACCGACGTCAGGAAGACGAAGACGAACGGCAGGACGAACAGCAGCGCGACCGCGATCGCCACACTGTGGACGGCGATCCAGTGCAGGACGCGCTTGCGGCGGGCGCGGGCGGCGGCGGGGCCCCGGAGCGGGGCGGTGCGTCCGGGCGCGGCCGGTGCGCTGAGAGTGGTGGTCGTCATGAGTCCTCAGTCCTCCGCCGAGAGCAGCCCGGAGCGCTTGCGCATCAGGAGCGACGTCACGGCCATGGCGATGGCGAAGAGCACGAGCGAGAGCACGCACGCGGCGCCGGTGTTGAAGTTCTGGAAGCCCATCGAGTAGACGAGCTGGGGGACCGTGAGGGTCGAGTGCTCCGGATAGCCGGGCTGGATCACCGAACCCGGGCCGATGTTGACCCCGGAGGCGACCTTCCCGGCGACCAGGGCCTGCGTGTAGTACTGCATGGTCTGCACGACACCCGTGACCACCGCGAACATCACGATCGGCGTGATCGAGGGCCAGGTGACGTAGCGGAACTTGGCCCACGCCCCGGCGCCGTCCAGCTCCGCGGCCTCGTACTGCTCCTTGGGGACGTCGAGCAGCGCGGCCATGAAGATCACCATCAGGTCGCCGATCCCCCACAGGGAGAGCAGGACCAGTGAGGGCTTGGCGGTGTCCGGGTCGTTGAACCAGTTCGGCCCGGAGACCCCGATGGCGCCGAGGAGTTCGTTGACCGGGCCGGTGCCCGGGTTGAGCAGGAAGACGAAGGCGACGGTGGCGGCCACCGGCGGGGCCAGGTACGGGATGTAGAAGGCGGTGCGGAAGAACCCGACACCCGTCTTGATCTTCGTGATGAGCAGTCCGAGCGAGAGCCCGAAGACCACCCGCAGCGCCACCATGATCACGACCAGCCACAGGGTGTTCCACAGGGCGGGTCCGAAGAGCGGCATCTGGTCGAACACGTACTCCCAGTTCCGCAGGCCCACGAAGGTGGGCTCCTTGATCTGGTTGTAGTGCATGAAGGAGAAGTAGACGGTCGCGATCAGCGGGTACGCGAAGAAGACGCTGAAGCCGACCAGCCAGGGGGAGAGAAAGCCGAGCGTGCGCAGTCTGCGGCGCGCCGCGGGGCCGGCGAGGGTCAGGGAACGTGCCATGGCTCGGGGTCCTCAGCTCTTCGACTGGAGCGTGTCGGCGTCGATCTGTTCGTCGAGTCTGCGCAGCCCCGCCCGGAGGTCGGTGGTGTGCCCGGCCTCGACGGAGTACGCGAAGTCCATCAGCGAGACGACGTAGGCGCCGCCGTTCGTGGAGGGCGGCAGGGCCTCGCTGTGCTCGTTCTCCAGGATCTTGAAGAAGGTGCGGAACGTCGGGTCGGCGTCCAGGCGCGGTGAGTCGAGCGCCGCGTAGGTGGACGGCACGTTGTGGATGGCGTTGGCGAAGTCCACCACCTGGTCCGTGTCGGTGGTCAGGAACCTCACCAGCTCCCACGCCGCGTTCTGGTGCTTGCTGCTGTGCGCGATGCCGGCGACCGTGCCGGTGAGGAAGCCGCGCCCGTACGTCTCCGCCTGGTCGTCGGGGACGGGCAGCGGCGCGACGCCCCAGTCGAACTTCGCCTTGGCGTCCTTCAGCATGAGGCCGCGCCACTCGCCGTCCAGGTGCATGGCGAGCTTGCCGGTCAGGAAGGCGTTCTGGCTGGACATCTCGTCGCCGAAGGTGAGCCGGAACTTCTCCAGGTCGTCGAAGCCGCCCTGCGCGGCCGCGAGCCGCCGGGCCGTCTTCAGGAAGTCGTACGTCGCCGGTTCCTTCGCGAGGCGCGAGTTGCCCTCGCCGTCGAAGTACCGGGGGCCCCACTGCGCGAAGAGCCGGTCCGGACTGTTCTGGTACAGCCGGAAGTTGGGCATGTACCCGACCCGCTCGTACGAGTCCTCACCGCGGCGCACGGTGAGCTTCTTGGCGACCCGCTCGAACTCGGACATCGTGCGCGGCGGGCGCTTGATGCCGGCCTCGGCGAAGGCGTCCTTGTTGTAGTACATGCCGTAGGCGTCGGCGAGGAGGGGAAGGGCGCACTGGTTGCCCTGGTAGCTGGTGTAGTCGAGCAGCGTCTTCGGGAAGACCTTCCGCTTGTCCACGCCCGTCTTCTTCATGAAGGGGTCGAGGTCGACCCACATCCCCGAGTCGCAGTACTGCCCCACGTTGTTGGTGGTGAAGGACGACACCACGTCCGGGGCCTTGTCACCGCCCGCGCGCAGCGCCTGGTTGACGGTGGCGTCGGTGACGTTCCCGGTGGCCTCCACCTCGATGTTGGGGTGCAGCTCCTCGAACCGGTCGATGCTGTCGTCGATGGCCTTGACCTCGCCGGGCGTGGCCCAGCCGTGCCAGAACTTCAGGGTGACCGGCGCGGCCGGGTCGTCGTTCGCGCTGCCGACGCTCGGGTTGGCGCAGCCGGAGAGCAACAATCCGGCTGCGGCGAGCGCCGCGGACGCGCGGGTGGGCATGCGCCATCGCGGCATGGCGGGCTTCCTTTACGGGGAGGGGAACGGCTACGGGAGCTGCTGCGGGCGGGCGGGCGCGGCTCAGGCGGTGTCGAAGACCTGGTCCCGGGCCTGGGTGAGGGCCGAGCGGAGCGCGCCGGTGAGGATCGGGTCGCCGTCGAGTTCGCTGACGCGGACCTGCGGGCAGGGCAGGGCGAGGCCCGTCAGCTCCTCCTCGACGCGTCCGCGCAGCTTGTCGCCGCCCGCCTGGGCGACCGCGCCGGACAGGACGACCAGCTCGGGGTCGACCACGGCGATGACGGCGGCGATGCCGGTGGCCAGCCGGCGGGCCACCTCGGCGAGGATCGTGTCGTCGGCGAAGGCGTCGGCCAGGGAGGCGTCGGGACCCGCGAGTTCGCGGACGACGGGCGCCGAGACGAGGCTCTGGAAGCCGCCCCCGCCGCCGTGCGGACCGAGGGTGGCCTCCGGGCCGCCGCGCACCAGCGGGGCGCCCGGCAGCGGCATGTAGCCGATCTCGCCCGCGCCGCCGGTCGCGCCGCGCAGCAGGGTGCCGCCGAGCACGATGGCGGCGCCGACACCTTCGTCCAGCCAGGCCAGGACGTAGTTGTCGTGGTCCTGGGCGGCGCCTTCGTACTGCTCGGCGACCGCGGCCAGGTTCACGTCGTTCTCGATCGCCACCGGTGTGCCGAGCACCGCGGCGAGGTCGTCGCGCAGGGTGCGGGAGTGCCAGCCCGGCAGGTGCGGGGCGTAGCGCAGCTGGCCGGTGTGCGGGTCGATGGCGCCGGGGGTGCCGATGACCGCGGCCCGCAGGTCGTCGTGGCCGAGGCCCGCCTGGCGCAGCGCTCCGTCGACGGCCTCCGCGACGAGCTGGGCGGTGCGGTGGCGCACGTCGTCGGCGATGGCGTCGGCCTCCACGCGCTCGGTGCCGAGGACGGTGCCGGTGATGTCGGCGACGAGCGCGGTGATGCCGGTCGGGTCGGCGGACAGGGCGGCGACGTGCCCGGCGCCCGGGTCGATCTCGTACAGCAGGGCGTTGGGCCCCGGCCGTCCGCTGAGGCTGCCGGTGGTGTGCACGAGCCCGGCGGCCTCCAGCCGCCCGAGGAGCTGCGAGGTGGTCGGCTTGGAGAGGCCGGTCAGCTCACCGATGCGGGTGCGGGTGAGGGGGCCGTGGACGACCAGCAGATCCAGTACGGCGCGATCGTTCATGGCGCGCAGGACGCGCGGCGTGCCGGGCGTCCCCGGAGTGCTGCCTGCTGCTGCCATGACGACACCGGCCTTTCGGCTGCCCGTTAACTGTTAGGAAACTTTCCAATTCGTGAGGACCGTAAGGCGGCCGTGAACGGGCCGTCAATAGCGAACGCCCCCGCGGCAACCAAGTCGTTACCTGCGGGGGCGGTGCGTTGCACGGGGTGCTGCTCCTCCAGGAGGAACGCCGTGCCGCGCTACTTCGACAGATGCGGCGGAGGCGGCGGTATCGGGGAGGCCGCCAGGGACTGCGGGGAGGTCGTCGAGGCGTACGCGGAGGGGGGCGCCGTGCCCGCCGACGGGTCCGCGGCCGCCGCGTCCTCGCCCGGCTGGAGCGGCAGGCCGCCCACGATGCGGATGCCCGCCTCGTCGAAGGCCCGCTTGATGCGCCAGCGCAGCTCCCGCTCGACGCCCAGGGACTTGCCGGGCATCGTCTTCGCCGAGACGCGGATCACCATGGAGTCCAGCAGGACGCTGTCCAGGCCGAGGACCTCCACCGGGCCCCACAGGCGCTCGTTCCACGGCTCGTCCTTGGCGATGTCCTCGCCGACCTGGGCCAGGGTCGCCTTCACCCTGTCGAGGTCCTCGTCCGGGCGGACCGTCACGTCGACACCGGCCGTGGACCAGCCCTGCGAGAGGTTGCCGATGCGCTTGACCTCGCCGTTGCGGACGTACCAGATCTCGCCGTTCTCGCCGCGCAGCTTCGTCACGCGCAGGCCGACCTCGATCACCTCGCCGCAGGCGACACCCGCGTCGATCGTGTCGCCCACCCCGTACTGGTCCTCCAGGATCATGAAGACACCGGAGAGGAAGTCCGTGACGAGGTTGCGGGCGCCGAAACCGATCGCCACGCCCGCCACACCGGCGGAGGCCAGCAGCGGGGCCAGGTTGATCTCGAAGGCGCCGAGGACCATCAGCGCGGCCGTGCCGAGGATCACGAACGACGCCACCGAGCGGAGCACGGACCCGATGGCCTGCGAGCGCTGGCGGCGGCGCTCGGCGTTCACCAGGAGACCGCCGAGCGCCGTGCCGTCCACGGCGTTCGCCGTGCGGTTCATGCGGTCTATGAGCTTGGTGATGGCGCGCCGGACCAGGATGCGCAGGACGACCGCGACCGTGACGATCAGCACGATGCGCAGGCCGATGCCGAGCCACGTGGACCAGTTCTGCTCGACCCAGCTCGCGGCGTTCCCGGCGCTCTCCTGGGCGTCCTCGAACGTGGGCGGCTTCGGCGTCGACGTGTCGTCCGGGTCCGTTCCGGCTGCCGACAGGACGGACAAGAACACGGCAGGTACCTCCAGGTATCGCGGCCTGCCCGGCGGACGAGAAGTCAAGGGGGGAAGCGGGCAGACACACCACACTAACGGGGCATTGTGTGTGGATCGTTGTCATGTTCGAGGGAGAGACAGGGCTCACCTGGGCAGGAAGCAGGTGACGTGCCGGTGGCATGTCGCCTGTGGTCGAAAACACTTCGAGCCCGTTACCGGCACATGCTGGCGCTTCGACCAGGCATGAGGGGAGACTGTCAACAGATCGTCCCGGCGCGAGCCACGCGCCGCCGGCGTTATAGGAGGCATCCGTGCCGCACGTCCTGGTCCTCAACGCGTCGTACGAGCCCCTCGGCGTCGTACCGCTCCGCCGCGCGCTCGTCCTCGTCCTGGAGAACAAGGCTCTCTGCCTCGAGGAATCCGGCGCCTTCATGCACAGCGAGAAACGCACCGTCCCCGCACCCAGCGTGGTCCGCCTCAAGCGGTTCGTCCGGGTCCCTTACCGGGGGCCCGTTCCTCTGACCAGGCGCGCGCTGTTCGCCCGCGACGGCGGTCGGTGCATGTACTGCGGTGGCGTCGCAACCAGCGTCGACCACG
This sequence comes from Streptomyces huasconensis, assembly GCF_021028635.1. Classification (NCBI taxonomy): domain Bacteria; kingdom Bacillati; phylum Actinomycetota; class Actinomycetes; order Kitasatosporales; family Streptomycetaceae; genus Streptomyces; species Streptomyces huasconensis. The sequence goes on along the minus strand of NZ_CP086119.1, from coordinate 2,715,782 downwards.
TCGTTCCGAAGAGCCGTGGCGGGCAGCACGCCTGGGAGAACGTGGTGGCCGCGTGCCGCCGCTGCAACCACGTCAAGGCCGACCGGCACCTCATGGAGCTCGGCTGGCGGCTGCGGCACAAGCCCGCGCCGCCCTCGGGCCTCGCGTGGCGCATCATCGGGACCGGACACCGCGATCCGCGCTGGCTGCCGTACCTGCAACCGTTCGGCGCGGACGACGCGATGGCCCGGATCGATGGCATTTCCGCCTAGCGGACGATCCGGGCCTCTGTCGTACGTGGGCCCTGACCGGGGCCGCGCGGCGCTTCAGCCGCGCGGCCGCCGCCCCTCGTCGACCGCGTACGCCTCCACCGACCAGAGCGAGTAGCCGAAGCGGGTGGCGCGCTCGTCGCCCTGGACGCGCAGGTAGCGCGTGTCCCGCGCGTCCATGCGGACCGCCTCGCGCCCGCCCTTGCCGTCCCGCACGGTCGCGGCCGTGCGCCACGTCCTGCCGTCCGCCGACGTCTGCACCCGGTACCGCGCCGCGTACGCGTCCTGCCAGCGCAGCACGACCTGGCCGAGCCGCACCGGCTCCGCCAGCTCCACCTGCCACCACGCGCCGTCCTCGGCGGGCGAGGACCAGCGGGTCGCCGGGTCGCCGTCGTTGGCGGCCGACGCCGGGAAGTCCTTGGTCTCGTCGCCCGACGACGAGGCCTTCGCGCCGCGCGCCAGGTCCGGGCCCGCCGTGCGCGGAAAGGCGCGGACCGACACCGTGCGGCTCTCGCCCCCGAAGGAGACCGGGATCTCGTACGTCCCCGCGCGCGCGTCCGCCGCGACGCTGATCTCGACCGGCACCTCGACCTCGGTGCCGCGCGGCAGCGTGGTCCGCTCCGGCACCCGCACCTCGATGCCCTTCGGCGCCCTGGCCTCGACCCGCCCGCGCAGGGTGCCGGGGCGCAGGGAGCGCAGCTTCGCCGTGACCTCGCGCGGCTTCCCGCCGATCTCCGCGTCGGCCTCGGTGCGGGCCAGCGAGAGCCGGACCCCGGGGGCGTCGGCGTACCAGGGGACGACATGGCGCACCGCGCCCGTGCCGTCGGTGAGGACGGCGCGTACGGCGTCGGCGCGCACGCCCCCGCCCTGCTTCTTCGCGCCGCCGCCGTCACGGCCATCCGTCCGGGTGAGGTGGAGTTCGGTGAAGCCGCTCTCCGCGAGGGTCCCGACGCGCCGCCAGCCCTTGCCCGGCACATGCGCCTCGACGCCACCCTTGCTGCCCGGGTCGGTCAGCACCGTCACCGCCGCGAGCGGACGCTCCCGGCCGAACCGCGCCGTCGCGCCGTCCGCGGCCCGCCCGCCGTCGAGCCCCGCCCAGGCCGCGTACGCCTTCTGGGCCCGCGCCAGGAACGGGTCGAGGACGCCCTCGCCGACGGTGACCCCGCGCGTCCGCAGCTCCTCGCGGAGCTTCGTCAGCTCGCGCGAGGCGCGCCAGGCGGCGGCGCCGTCACCGTGCGCCTGCGCGCGCAGCATGTCGACGGCGGCCTCACCGGCCTCGCCGTAGAGCCCCAGCTTCTCGATCCACGGGCGCACCTCGCGGTCGAGCGCGCTGCCCGAGAGCCGCCGCGGCGCCTCCCGCATCACGCCGAACGCCGCGCGCAGCCGCCGCGCGGAAGCATCCGTTCGGGTGAGATCCGTCGTCGCGCGGGCCCGCCAGAACTCGTCCATGAGGGGCCGCAGGTACGCCGACTCCTCCGCGCCCAGCACGGACGAGGCGTCATTGCCCGCCAGGGCCCGCAGCGCGCCCCGCGCCTTGGGGTCGCCGTCCGCGAGGTCGTCGATCGCGGCGAGCCACGACGCGTGCGGCTGGTAGGCGCGCGGGTTCCAGGCGTAGTCCGCCGCCGTGAACAGCGGGATGCGGGAGGCGGCGGGCTGCTCCATGGCCGTGCCGAGGAGAGCGGCCGAGCCGGTCGCGACGGCGGGCTGGCGGCCGGTGTAGGGGCCGAGGAAGATGCGGTCCTGCGCGAAGTCGTTGACCGGGTAGTTGTCCATCGTGACCAGCGGGTGCGGGCCGAACACCGCGCGGACGCCCGCCAGTTCGCGTCCCGTGATGGTCTTGGGCACCACGCCGACGCCCGTCCAGGCCACCTGCACGCGGCGGTCCAGGCGGGCCGAGAGAGCCGCGCGGTACGCCGTCGTGCCGTCCTGGAAGTACTCGGTCGGCATCAGGGTCAGCGGATCGGCACCCGGGTGGCGCGCGGCCAGGTGCGCGGCGACGGCGTCGGCCACCCGGGCCTGCGCCTTCGCGGCGGCCTCCGGGCCCCTGCCGAACGTCTCGGCGTCCCGCTCGCAGTGCCACTCGCTGTAGCTGACGTCCTGGAACTGGAGCTGGAAGGCGCGCACCCCGAGCGCCCACATGGCGTCGATCTTGCGGGTGAGGTCCCTGACGTCCTTGTCGGACGCCATGCACATCGCCTGACCGGGGGAGACGGCCCAGGCCAGCGTGACGTGGTTGGCCTTCGCACGGGCGGCGAGCGCCCGGAAGTCCGCGCGCTGGTCCGCGGGGTAGGGCTCGCGCCAGCGGGCCTGGCGGTAGAGGTCGTCACCGGGGGCGTAGAGGTAGCGGTTCTGCTTGGTGCGGCCCATGAAGTCGAGCTGGGCCAGGCGCTGCTCGCGGGTCCAGGGGGTGCCGTAGAACCCCTCGGTCAGGCCGCGCACGGCGGTACCCGGCCAGTCGCGGACGCGTACGCCGGGCAGGGTACGGGCGCCCCGCGCCGCGCCTGCCGCCCCACCGGAGAGCTGCCGCAGGGTCTGCACCCCGTGGAAGAGGCCGTCCTCGCCGGCTCCCGCGAGGGCGACGGTGGCGCGGCCGTCGACGCGGCCCACGGCCAGGCGATAGCCGCCCGACGGCAGGTCGCCGTGGTCGCGGGCACCGAGGGCGCGCAGGGCCCGGTCGGCGCCGGGGCCCCCGACGCGGACGACGAGGGTGTCGCCCGCGGGCAGCGGATCGCCGTCGCCCACCTCGGTGATACGGCGGGCACCGGCGTCGCGCAGCACTGCGCGGAGCGCTTCGAGGGCGTACGGGTCGACGTCGTCACCCAAGGCCCGGCCGTCGTCGGCCGCCGTCACGACGACGACGTCGTCCCCCACGGTGACGGCGCCCCCGGCGCCCTCCATCGACTGGGGACGCGGCCAGACGGACGGCAGCGCGGCACCGCTCCCACGGTCACCGGAGCCGGTGCCGCCGCCGTCCGGGGAGGTGGCCGGAGCACCCGGCCCGCCGGGCTCCGGGATGGCCAAGGCGCCGGGCGCGCCGCCGAGCGCACCCGCGATGACGGCGGCCGCGATGGCGACCGCGCCCTTCCTGCGCCGCAACTGCACGCCCGCTCCTCGTTCTCCGGGGCGCCTGGGGCCCCTGACGTCAGGTGTGGCAGTGAGCCCACCACTGAGGTGGCGGGGGTGTCAACGGGAGTGAAGGGGAGGTGTGGATTCCTCGCGGAACCTGCGGGCAGTGGTGCGGGGGTGCCGGGGGAACAACTCCCGCACGGACAAGCGATTGTGACCAGGGTCACGTTGGTGCACGCTATAGGTCTGTGGCCCCGCACAGTGGGTAGGGCTGCCGTGACCCGCCCCCTGACTAGGAGCCCCCACGTGGCCGCTTCCGCCAACCTTCTCCTTTCCGCCCTCTCCAAACAGGTCCCCGCCCCCGAGACGCACCTGATCTCCGGCCGTGGCGCCCACCCGCTCTCCGCCCGCGGCGCACGCCGGGCCGCCGACCCGGGCGCCCGCCAGGTCTCCGGCCCCGACTCGGGCCTCGAAGGCTCCTCCTCCTGCACCTGCCTGGAGCCGCCCCTCACCAGCGAGCCGCCGCTCGCCGACGCCGCGCCGCTCACCAGCGAGCCGCCCCTCGCCGACGCCGCCCCCCTCACCAGCGAGCCCACCGCCACCGGTACGGCCTCGGGCCTGGACCCCATGGGGGTCTGATGGCCCTTTCCCGGCTGGCCGCCGCGTACGGAGTGGCCACCTCCTACTCCCCGTCCCCGGGGCGCACCGTCCCCGCCAGTGACACCGCGGTCGTCGCGGCCCTCGCCGCGCTCGACGTGGACGCGAGCGGCCCCGAGGCGATCCGCGCCGCCCTCGCCGCGCGCGAGGCGCACCTGGCCGAGCGGCTGCTCCCGCCGACGGTGGTCGCCTGGACGGACGGCGTACTGTCCGGCGCCTCGCCCCTCGCGGAGCTGCCGCCGGGGAGCCGGGTGCGGGTGGAGACGGAGCGGGGCGAGGTGATCGAGTGGGCGGTGCCCACGGCTGCCGCCGCCGGGGCCGACGGCTGGGCGGGGCTGCCGGCCGGCGTGCACCGGCTGCTCGTACGGAGCCCGGACGGGCGCCGCGCCGAGGCCCACCTCATCGCCGCCCCTCGCCGGATCAAGACGCCGTCGCGCCGCGCGCACGGGCTGCTGGTCCAGCTCTACTCCCTGCTGTCCCACGCGTCCTGGGGCATGGGCGACCTCGGCGACCTGGCCGAGCTGGCCGCCTGGTCCGGCCACGCCCTGAACACCGGCTTCGTCCAGGTGAACCCGCTGCACGCCGCCGTGCCGGGCGTGCCCGGAGGGCCGGGCAGCGACCCGTCCCCGTACCGCCCCTCCTCCCGCCGCTTCCCCGACCCCGTGCACCTGCGCGTCGAGGCCGTCCCGGAGTACGCCCGGCTGACCGGGGAGGCCCGCGAGCGCGCCGAAGACCTGCGGCGCCGTGCCGGGACGCTGCGTGAAGGGGTGCTGCGCCAGGGCGAGTTGATCGACCGGGACGCCGTCTGGGCCCTGAAGCGCGCGGCCCTCGAACTGCTCCACGAGGTGCCCCTCGGCCCCGGCCGCAGCGCCGAGTACCACGCCTTCCTCGCCGAACAGGGCCCCGCCCTGGAGGACCACGCCACCTGGTGCGCCCTCGCCGAGGTCCACGGCCCCGACTGGCACTCCTGGCCCGCCGCCCTGCGCGACCCCGCCTCGCCCGCGACCGCCCGCGCCCGGCGCGAGCTGATGGACCGCGTCGACTTCCACTGCCGCCTCGCCTGGCTCACCGACGCCCAGCTGGCCACCGCCCAGCGCACCGCCCGCGAGGCCGGCATGGACATCGGACTGGTGCACGACCTCGCGGTCGGCGTGCACCCGGGTGGCGCCGACGCCTGGGCCCAGCAGGACCACTTCGCGCCGCGCATGACGGTCGGCGCCCCGCCGGACGCGTTCAACGCGCGCGGCCAGGACTGGGGCCTGCCGCCCTGGCGCCCGGACCGCCTCGCGGAGTCCGGTTACGCCCCGTACCGCGCCCTCGTACGCGGTCTGCTGCGGCACGCGGGAGCCCTGCGCATCGACCACGTCATGGGGCTGTTCCGCCTCTGGTGGGTGCCCGAGGGCCGCGACCCCACCGAGGGGACGTACGTCCACTACGACGCCGAGGCGATGCTCGCCGTCCTCGCCCTGGAGGCGGACCGCGCGGACGCCCTCGTCATCGGCGAGGACCTCGGCACCGTCGAGCCGGGGGTGCGCGAGACGCTGCGCGAGCACGGCGTGCTCGGCACCTCCGTGCTCTGGTTCGAACGGGACTGGGCGGGCACCGGCCACCCGCTGCCCGCCGGGGCCTGGCGCGCGGACTGCGTGGCCACCGCCACCACGCACGACCTGCCGCCGACCGCCGCCCGCCTCACCGGAGAGCACGTCCGGCTCCGTCACGACCTGGGCCTGCTGACCCGCCCCCTGGCCGAGGAGCGGCACGAGGCCACCCTCGACGTGCGCGAGTGGCTCGGCCTGCTCTCCCGGCTCGGCATGCTGCCCGGCGGCACGGGCAGCGAGGAGGACGAGATCCGCGCCCTGCACCGCTTCCTGCTCGCCACCCCGGCCCGCATGATCGGCGTCTGGCTGCCGGACGCGGTCGGCGACCGCCGCCCGCAGAACCTCCCCGGCACCTGGGACCAGTACCCCAACTGGCGGCTGCCGCTCGCCGACGCCACCGGACGCCCCGTCACCCTGGAGGAACTGGCCGCCTCACCGCGCCTGCACGCGTTCATGGCCGTCTTCCGGGAGGGCGGCGGGGGCGGTGGGGCCGGCGGGGCCGCCCGTACGGCACCCCCGGACGCGCACCCCGTTTAGGAGTTCGCTACGTTTGCACCGTGGACAAGAAGAACGCTCTGCGCGCCGGCGCCCTGGCCTCCGGCACGACGCTGATGATGCTGCTCATGTCGTCCCCCGCGCTCGCGCTCACGCGCGACGATGGCGACGACCCGGCCCCCCGCCTGAGTGTCGTCGAAACGCTCGGCCTCTACGTCGCCGCGCCCATCGTGCTGTTCCTGGTGATCGCGGGCCTCGTGATGGTCGGCGACAAGTCCCGCAAGCAGCAGAAGCAGGGCTGAGCCACCCGGCCGTAGCCTCTCCCGAGGGCTCGGTCCACCGCCGTACGCGCATGTCGCGCACGGCGGTGGACCGAGCCCTCGGCGTGCGTTCAGGGGCCCTCAGGGCCGGTCCGCCGTCAGATAGCGCTGGAGCGTCGGTGCCAGCCAGTCGGTGACCTCCTCCCGCGTCAGCTCGGCCGACGGCGGGAACCGCAGGACATAGCGCGTCAGTGCGAGGCCGAGCACCTGCGCGGCGCACAGCGCCGCCCGCGTCGGCGCCTGCGCCGGGTCCGGGCAGACCCCGCGCGCCACCGGCAGCAGCTGCTGGGCGAAGATCTCCCGCATGCGCTCGGCGCCCGCCTGGTTCGTGATGCCCACCCGGAGCAGCGCGGTGAGCTGGCCCGCGTCCTCCCACACATCCAGGAAATGGGTCACGAGGAGCCGCCCCACCTCCTCGCGCGGCACGCGCGTGAAGTCCGGCATCCGCAGGTCGACCGAGGTGGCGGCCGCGAAGAGACCCTCCTTGCTGCCGTAGTAGCGCATCACCATCGACGGGTCGATCCGCGCGTCCTTGGCGATGGCGCGGATCGTGGCGCGCTCGTACCCGTCGGCGGCGAACCGTTCGCGGGCCGCCGCGAGGATGCCGGCGCGGGTGGCGTCGGAGCGGCGAGGCGCGGCGTCGGACGTGTCGGTGAGGGCTGCGGGTGCTCTGTCGGTCATGCCAACAAACGTAGGCCAACACCTGTTGACAGTCCAGGGGGACGGTTCTAGCGTGGCCAACAAGCGTTGACCAACAAATGTTGACCAACAAGTGTTGGCACCAGGAGGTGGCCATGAACGGTTCTACGAACGATGACGGCACCGGCGGCGTCGTGGTCGTGGGGGCGGGACCCACCGGGCTGCTGCTCGCCGGGGACCTCGCGGCGGCGGGCGTCCCCGTCACCCTCGTCGAGAAGCGGGCGCCCGGCATCAGCAACCTCTCCCGCGCGCTGGTCGTGCACGCCCGCACCCTGGAGCAGCTGGACGCCCGAGGCCTCGCGGACGAGCTGGAGGCCAAGGGGAAGGCGCTCGCCACGATGCGCCTCTTCGACCGCCTCACGCTCGACCTCGCGCCGCTGCCCTCCCGCTTCCCGCACGTCCTGGTCCTGCCGCAGTACGAGGTCGAGCGGGTCCTGAAGCGGCGCGCGGAGGAGGCGGGGGTGCGGTTCGCGTACGGGACGGAGGTCACCGGCCTCACGCAGGACGCCGACGGGGTGACCCTCCAACTCCGGGGTGCGGACGGCGAGTCGGGCACGCTGCGCGCCGCCTACGCGGTCGGCGCCGACGGCCTGCGCAGCGCGGTGCGGGAGGCGGTCGGGCTGCCCTTCCCCGGCAGGTCCGTCATCCGCTCGCTGGTCCTCGCCGACGTCAGACTCGCCGAGCGGCCGCCGACGCTGCTCACCGTGAACGCCGTCGGTGACGCCTTCGCCTTCCTCGCGCCCTTCGCCGACGGCTATCACCGCGTCATCGGCTGGAACCGCGCCCGCGACGTCGCCGACAGCGAGCCGCTCGGCCTCGACGAGGTCAAGGAGATCGTGCGGGCGGCGCTCGGCCGGGACTTCGGGATGCACGACCCCCGCTGGATGTCCCGCTTCCACAGCGACGAGCGGCAGGTGCCCGCGTACCGCGTGGGCCGGGTCTTCCTGGCCGGGGACGCCGCACACGTCCACTCCCCGGCCGGCGGGCAGGGTATGAACACGGGCCTCCAGGACGCCGCCAACCTGAGCTGGAAGCTGGCCGCCGCCGTCAACGGCCGTGCGCCGGGCGCCCTGTTGGACGGTCTGCTGGACACCTACCACGCCGAGCGGCACCCGGTCGGCAGGGCGGTCCTGCGCTCCAGCGGCGCACTCGTCCGGCTCGCGATGGCCAAGCGCCCGTGGACGCGCGGGACGCGGGCCGCGCTCGCCGCGCTCGTCACCGGGGTCCCCGCCGTACGCGCCAAGGCGGTCGGCCAGATCACCGGCATCGGCTTCGCCTACCCCGCCCCGCGGGGCGCCCACCGCCTCGTCGGGCGGCGGGTGCCCGACCTCGCGCTGGCGGAGGGCCGCCTGTACGAGCTGCTGCGAGCGGGCGAGTTCGTCCTCGTCGTGCCGCGTGGTGTGCGGCGGGAGGCGGGGCGGGCGGTGGTCGCGCACTGGTCGGGCGACCGGCGTACGACGCTCCTGGTCAGGCCCGACGGATACGTGGCGTGGGCCGGGGAGGAGGCGGACGCGGAAGCGGTGCGGGCGGCCCTTGAACGTTCAGCTCAACTTTAAATTAACCCCGGAAAGATTCGATGGACGTGATGGGTGAGGGGGTGCGACGGTTGTCCCGCACACGACAGCGAGGCCCCGCGGAGCCGGGGAGAGAGAAAAGGGATACCCCGTGGCACTCCTCGACCGGACCCCCGCACGGACCGCACCGGCCGCGCACCCGGCAGCCCGCCCCATTGGCGCCGGCCTCGCCCTCGCCGCTCTCGCCACGGTCGTCTGGTCGGGCAGCTTCGTCACCTCCCGCGCCCTGCACGACAGCGTCCCGCCCATCCAGCACGCGTTCTGGCGCTGGATCATCGCCATCGCGGCCGTGGCGCCGTTCGCGGCCCGGGAGACCTGGCGGCAGCGGAAAGTGCTCCGCGCGCACCTGCGCTTCCTGCTCCTCGCCGCCCTGCTGGGCGTGGCCGTCTACAACACCCTCGTGAACCAGGCCGGCCTGACGACCACCGCCGGCAACATGGGCATGATCATGGCCGCGTCGCCCGTCCTGATGGCCGTCCACGAACGCCTCGGCGGCGCCCGGCTCGGCGCGCGCCGCGTGACCGGCATGCTCGTCGCCTGCGCGGGCGTCCTGCTGCTGGTCGGCAAGGGCTCCCTCGCCATGGACCTCGCGGTCGGCGACCTGTGGATCATCGCCGCCGCGCTCTGCTTCGGCTCTTACAGCGCGCTGCTGCGGCGCAAGCCCGCGGAGGTGGGCGGACTGCCGTTCCTCTTCTCGACGTTCGTGCTCGGCGCGCTGATGCTGCTCCCGGTGTTCGCCGTCAGCTACGGAGTGCAGGGTGGGTTCGAGCCGACCGTCGGCACCGTCTCCCCGCTCCTGTACGTGGGCGTGGTCTCCTCGGCACTCGCCTTCTTCGCCTGGAACAAGGCCGTCTCGATAGTCGGCGCCGCGCGCGCCGGGGTCGTCTACTACCTCCAGCCGGTCTGCGTGGCCCTGCTCTCCTTCGCGCTCCTCGGTGAGGCGATGGGGTGGCTCCAGGTGCTGTGCATGGGGCTGATCCTCGGCGGGGTCGTGCTCGGCGCGGGCCGCGCCGGCCGATGAGCCGATGAACGGTCGGTACGTTGACCCCATGAGCGAGTGGGACATCAAGAAGCTGCAGATCCTGCGTACGTTGAGCGAACGGGGCACCGTCACGGCCACGGCGCAGGTGCTGCGCATGACGCCCTCGGCGGTGTCGCAGCAGCTGTCCAACCTCGCCAAGCAGCTCGGCGTACCGCTCCTGGAGGCCCACGGCCGTCGGGTGCGGCTGACCGACGCGGCCCACCTCGTGCTGCGGCACGCGGAAGCGGTCTTCGCCCAACTGGAGCGGGCCGACGCGGAGTTGGCGGCGTATGCCCAGGGCGAGGCGGGGGAGGTGCGGGTCGGTGCGTTCTCCACCGCCGTGCCCGCGCTCGTCGTGCCGGCCGTGCGGGCGCTGCGGGAGGCGGCGCCGGGCATCTCCGTACGGGTACGGGAGACCGAGGCGGCGGAGGCGTACGAGCTGCTCGCGGCCGGGGAGGTGGACGTCGCGCTGTCCCTCGCGGTGCAGGCGCCTGCCTCGCCCGACGCGGACACGCGTTTCACCCGGGAGTCGCTGGTCGCCGACCCCCTGGACGTGGCGCTGCCCGCCGGCCATCCGCTGGCGGCGGCCGAGGGGCTGCGGCTGGCCGATCTGGCGGGGGAGCCGTGGATCTTCGGCGGCAGCGGGCCCTGGTCGGAGATCACGCGGGCGGCGTGCGAGGGGGCCGGGTTCTCGCCGGAGCAGGCGCACTCGGCTTCCGGGTGGACGGCGATCCTCGCGATGGTGGAGGCGGGGATGGGGGTGGCGTTGGTGCCGCGGATGGCGGCGGTGCGGAGGGATGGGGTGGTGATGCGGGACCTCGCCGAGGACCGGCCGCGGCGGCATGTGATCGCGGCGGTGCGGAGGGGGGCGGCGGGTGGGGTGGGGGTGTCTCGGGTGCTGGGGGCGTTGCGGGGGGTTGTGGTGGGGCGGGGGTAGGGGGTGGGGGGGCGGTGGGGTGCCGTGTTGTCGGGTGCGGGCTGGGTCTGGCCTGTGCCGCGCTTCGCGCGGAGGTCTCCCACCCACCCGCCCGGCACTCGGCGGTGTAGGGGTGGGGGTGTTGTCGGGTGCGGGTTGTGTCCGGTCTGGTCCGCGCTTCGCGCGGGTGTCTCCCACCCGCCCGCCCGTTACCCGGTGGTGTGGGGGTGGGCCGTCTGTCCGGCACTCGGTGGTGTGGGGTGGGCCGTCTGTCCGGCACTCGGTGGTGTGGGGTGGGCCGTCTGTCCGGCACTCGGTGGTGCGGGGTGGACCACCCGGCCGACACTCGGCGGTGCAGGGGTGGATCATCCGCCCGGCACCCGGCACCCGGCGGTGCCGGGGCGCGGCCCGCCTGCCCTCACCGGCCGCCGAGAACAGCCGCGCCCCGCAGCCGGAAGCTGCGGGGCGCGGGGGTTCGGTTCGGGACCGATGCGGGGTGAACGGGTGGGTGGGTGGGCAAGCCCGCCGCGGAGCGGCGGAACCCCCCGACGGCCCGCAGCCGACATCACCGGCGGCCGCCCCCGAGGCCCCTACACGTCCGCCGCCCGCGCCCGCAGCGCCCGCTCCACCCCCGACCGCGACTCCGAGATCAGGCGCCGCAGGGCCGCGGACGGGTTCGCCGAGGCGAGCCACGCGTCCGTGGCGTCCAGCGTGGCCTGGGAGATCTGGAGCGAGGGGTAGAGGCCGACGGCGATCTGCTGGGCCATCTCGTGGGACCGGGAGTCCCACGCGTCCTTGACCGCCGAGAAGAACTTCTCCGTGTAGGGCGCGAGCAGCTCCCGCTGATCGGTCTGGACGAAGCCGCCGATCACCGCTTCCTGCACGGCGTTGGGCAGCGTGTCCGACTCCACGACCGAGGCCCAGGCCGCCGCCTTCGCCTCCGCGGTGGGCCGCGCCGCCCGCGCGGACGCCGCGTGCCGCTCGCCCGCCGCCGTCTTGTCGCGCTCCAGCTCCGCCGCGATCCCCGCCTCGTCGAGGCGGCCCGTCGCGGCGAGCCGGCCCACGAACGCCCAGCGCAGCTCCGTGTCGACGGCCAGACCCTCGATCGTCTCCGAGCCGTCGAGCAGCCGCTCCAGGAGGGACAGGTCCGCGTCCGTGCGGGCCGTCGCGGCGAACGCGCGGGCCCACGCCAGCTGGTGGTCGCTGCCCGGCTCCGCCGCCCGCAGGTGGGTCAGCGTCGCCTCCGTCCAGCGCGTCAGCGCCTCCTCACGGCGGGCGGGCGCCGCGTACAGGTCGAGGGCCAGCTTCACCTGGCGGTGCAGCGACTGCACGACGCCGATGTCGGACTCCTTGCCGATGCCGGAGAGCACCAGGGAGAGGTAGTCCCGCGTCGGCAGTTCCGCGTCGCGCGTCATGTCCCACGCCGAGGCCCAGCACAGCGCCCGCGGCAGCGACGCCTCGAAGTCGCCGATGTGGTCCGTGACGAACGCCAGGGACTCGGCGTCCAGGCGGACCTTCGCGTACGAGAGGTCGTCGTCGTTGAGCAGGATCACCGCGGGGCGGGCCTTGCCCACCAGCGCGTCCACCGCCGTCAGTTCACCGTCGACGTCCAGCTCCACGCGGTCGGTGCGCACCAGCTTGCCGGACGCCTCGTCCAGGTCGTAGAGGCCGATGGCGATGCGGTGGGGGCGGAGCGTCGGCTCGCCCTTGGCGCCGGCCGGCAGCGCCGGGGCCTCCTGCTTGACCGCGAAGGACGTGATGACGCCGCGTGTGTCGACGTCCACGACCGGGCGCAGGACGTTGATGCCCGCCGTCTCCAGCCACTTGGCGGACCACGTCTTCAGGTCGCGCCCGCTGGTCTCCTCCAGCGCGCCGAGCAGGTCGGACAGGCGCGTGTTGCCGAACGCGTGCGCCTTGAAGTACGCCTGCACGCCCCGGAAGAACTCGTCCATGCCGACGTAGGCGACGAGCTGCTTGAGCACGGACGCGCCCTTGGCGTACGTGATGCCGTCGAAGTTGACCAGCACGTCGTCCAGGTCACGGATGTCCGCCATGATCGGGTGCGTGGACGGCAGCTGGTCCTGGCGGTACGCCCACGTCTTCATGGAGTTGGCGAACGTCGTCCAGGAGTGCGGCCAGCGCGAGCCCTCCGCGTACGCCTGGCAGGCGATGGAGGTGTACGTCGCGAACGACTCGTTCAGCCAGAGGTCGTTCCACCACTCCATCGTCACGAGGTCGCCGAACCACATGTGGGCCAGCTCGTGGAGGATGGTCTCCGCACGCGTCTCGTACGCCGCGTCCGTCACCTTCGAACGGAACACGTACTGGTCGCGGATGGTCACCGCGCCCGCGTTCTCCATCGCGCCCGCGTTGAACTCCGGCACGAAGAGCTGGTCGTACTTGGCGAACGGGTAGGCGTAGTCGAACTTCTCCTGGAACCAGTCGAAGCCCTGCCGCGTCACCTCGAAGATCGCGTCCGCGTCGAGGTACTCGGCGAGCGAGGGGCGGCAGTAGATGCCGAGCGGCACCGACTGCCCGTCCGGACCCTCGTACGAGGAGTGCACCGCGTGGTACGGGCCGGCGATCAGGGCCGTGATGTACGTCGAGATACGCGGCGTCGGCTCGAAGACCCAGACGTCGCCGTCGGGGCCCTTGGGCTCGGGCGTCGGCGAGTTGGAGATCACCGTCCAGCCACTCGGCGCCTTCACGGTGAACTGGAACGTCGCCTTCAGGTCCGGCTGCTCGAAGCTGGCGAAGACGCGGCGCGCGTCCGGCACCTCGAACTGCGTGTACAGGTACGCCTGCTGGTCGACCGGGTCGACGAAGCGGTGCAGGCCCTCACCGGTGTTGGTGTAGTCGCAGTCGGCGACGACCTTCAGCACGTTGGGACCGGCCGCCAGGTGCCGCAGCCTGATGCGCGAGTCGCGGAAGACCGCGGCCACGTCCAGCGAGTGACCGTTCAGGACGACCTCGTGGACCGCGGGGGCCACCAGGTCGATGAAGGTCTCCGCGTCCGCCTCGGCGGAGTCGAAGCGCACCGTGGTCACGGACCGGAAGGTGCCTCCCTCCTGTGCTCCGGAGAGATCGAGGTCGATCTCGTACGAGTCAACGGTCAGCAGCTTCGCCCGCTGCTGCGCCTCTTCGCGGGTCAGATTGGTGCCGGGCACGCGGTCATCTCCTCGGGTACGACGAGTGGTCTGTCAGACGGATGGTTCTGTCATTCGGGGGGTGTGACTTGTGGTGTTTCCGGCCATCCTTCCATGCGGGTTCACGTGTCCGCCCGGGCCATTGTTCTCCCCTTGCCGTGCCGCTACGCTCCGCGCGACCGCCCCGGCCCGGGCAGGCCGCAGACCACGGCCCGACGACCACCCGCCGGGGACCACGGGCACCACGGGGACCACAGGGGGATGCGGGAGATGCTGGGGACCGAGGGGCCGGGCGGCGCCTGCCCGGCCGCGCGACAGTCATGATCGACGTACTCGTGGCGGGCGCGGGCATCGGCGGGCTCACCGCCGCACTCAGCCTGCACGCCGCGGGCATCGGCGTACGCGTGGTGGAGGCCAACGACGAGCTGCGCCCGATCGGCGTGGGGATCAACCTCCTGCCGCACGCCGTACGGGAGTTGACCGAGCTGGGGCTCGGCGGCGAGCTGGCCGCGACCGCGGTGGCGCCGGACGCCATGGTCCACTTCGACCGGCACGGCAACCGCGTCTGGGGCGAGCCCCGCGGCCTCGCGGCCGGCTACCACTGGCCGCAGTACTCCCTGCACCGCGGCGCCCTCCACCTCCTGCTGCTCGCCGCGGTGCGCGAGCGGCTCGGCGACCATGTGGTGCACACCGGCACCGCCTTCGTCCGCCTCGCCGAGCGCGAGGGGGCCGGCCTGCGGGTGATCCTGCGGGACGTGCCGCGCGGCCGGGAGCACGCGGTGCGGGCGCGCGCCCTGGTCGGCGCGGACGGCCTGCACTCGGCGGTACGGGCCATGCTGCACCCCGGCGAGGGGCCGCCCCTGTGGAACGGCATCCGCATGTGGCGCGGCGTCACCGAGTGGCATCCGGTGCTCGGCGGGCGCGTGGTCGCCGTGGCGGGCAGCAACGCCGCCGCCAAGCTCGTCGTCTACCCGATCTTGCGGGCGGCCGAGGAGCGGGGCAGGGCCCTGCTCAACTGGGTGGCGGAGGTGCGGTTCCCGCGCACGCGCCGGCACGCCATGGCCGGTCCCGCCGACTGGAACCGCTCCGGGCGGCTCTCGGACGTCCTGCCGTACTACGCGGGGTGGCGCCTCGGCGACCTCGACGTCCCCGCGCTCCTCGCCTCGACCCGGCACATCCTGGAGTACCCGATGGTCGACCGGGACCCGCTGCCCCACTGGGGCCGGGGCCCGGTCACCCTGCTCGGTGACGCCGCGCACCCCATGTACCCGGTGGGCTCCAACGGCGGCTCGCAGGCCGTCCTGGACGCCCGCGTCCTCGCCCGCTGCCTCGCGTACACCTCGCCCGACCGCGAGGCGGGGCTGCGGGCCTACGAGGAGGTGCGCAGGGAGGCGGTCAACGCCCTCGTCACGGCCCACCGCGACATGCCGGCCGACCGTGTCCTCCAGGCGGTCGCGGAGCGGGCCCCGGACGGCTTCGAGCGCGTGGAGGACGTCCTGACGCCGCGCGAACTGGCCGACCTGAGCGCGGCGTACCGCAGGACCACCGGCGTGGACGCGGCCGAGCTGAACAGCCGGGGGTCGTGGGGCGTCGGGTAGGGACGCGGTCGTGCAGCGCCACGTCCGAAAACCGCCAGCCGCGCCCTCCCCCCGCGCGCGAGGCTCGACCCATGGACACCGTCACGCGCCCCGCCACCGCCTACACCCCCCTCCCCATCACCCCCGACGCCCTCGCCCGGCTCCGCGACGTCGACGACGCCGGGCGGCCCTGCGTCCCGTACGTCGACCACGAGGGCGGCTCCCCGCTGCGCTGCTGCCTGCGGCCGGTCGCCCCCGGGGAGCGCGTCGCCCTCGTCTCGTACGCGCCCCTGCGCAGCTGGGCCGCCGAGACCGGTGCCACGCCCGGGGCCTACGACGAGCAGGGCCCCGTCTTCATCCACGCCGACCCGTGCCCGGGACCGGCGGGGGAGCGCGCCGGATACCCCTTCGCCAGGGCCGGGGCGCTGCGGACGCTCCGCCGCTACAACGCGCGCGGGCAGATCGTCGGCGGGCGGCTCCTGGAGATCCCCGGCGACGAGACGCAGGGCTTCGACACCGCGTTCGACGAGGCCTTCGCCGACCCGGAGGTCGCCCTCGTGCACGTGCGCGCCGTGGAGTACGGCTGCTTCCACTTCGAGGTGCGCAGGCCCACCTGACGCCCGCTCACCCCCGGCCCGCGCCGGCCAGCACCCGCGCGAACTCCCGCACCCGCGCCGTCCGACCGTCCCGGTGCCACACCATGCCGAGCACCGACTCCGGCACCCCGTCGACCGGCACGAACGTGACGTCCTTGCGGCCGTGGTAGTCCGCCGTCGGCCGGCACAGCAGCATCGCGCCCCGGCCCGCCGCCACCAGCGTCAGCCCCTCCTGGAGCGTGCGGACCGCGGGCGCCGGGACGTCCGAAGGGGCGTGCGCGGCGCGCCAGTACGCGGGCGCGGGCGCCGTCGCCGCGATCAGCGGGGTCTCCTTCAGCTCCGCCGCGGTCACCGACTCCCGCCCCGCGAACGCGTGCCGCACCGACACGGCGACGGTCTGCCGCTCCCTGGAGAAGACGGGCCCGAGGACCAGCTCCGGCTCGGCCACCGGCAGCAGCACGATCGCCGCGTCCACGGCACCGTGGCGCACCGCCCCGAACGGGTCCGCGAAGGGGATCTCCACGATCTCCGTCACGCACGCCGGGTGCCGCTCCTGGAACTCCGCGATGGCCCGCATCAGACGGGCGTCCGCCGTCCCCTGGAAGCCGATCCGCAGCGTGCCCTCGACGCCCCGCGCCGCCGCCCGCGCCCGCTCCACCGTTGACGTCAGTTCCTCGTACGCGGGACGCAGTTCGGCGAGGAAGCGCTCGCCGAGCGGGGTCAGCCGCACCCGTCGGCTCGTGCGCTCGACGAGCCGGGCGCCGATCCCGCGCTCCAGGGCGGCGATCAGCTGGCTGACGCGGCTCTGCGAGACGTACAGCCGTTCGCCGGTCCGCCCGAAGTGCAGCTCCTCGGCGAGCACGAGGAAACACTCCAGCCCACGGATGTCCAGCCCGGTCACTCGCACGCCACCCCCACGCCACTCGCACCGCTTCATCAATGAGCCCGGCTCATACAAGGATGAGATCTTCCGCGTTGTTCCCCGCCCCGGCCCGGCCCAGGGTGGATGTCATGTCGCAGAGCACACAAACCCCCACACCCCCGGCTCCTGTGGGCCGCACTCCCCTCGGTCCCGCCGTCTTCGCCGTCGCCACCGCCACCTTCTCCGTCGTCACCA
Source organism: Streptomyces huasconensis (assembly GCF_021028635.1). Classification (NCBI taxonomy): domain Bacteria; kingdom Bacillati; phylum Actinomycetota; class Actinomycetes; order Kitasatosporales; family Streptomycetaceae; genus Streptomyces; species Streptomyces huasconensis. Next base: position 2,698,752 of record NZ_CP086119.1, on the reverse strand, counting down.
CGGAGATGCTCCCCGTCGGCCTCCTCACCTCCATCGGCTCGGGCCTGCGCGTGACGGACGGCACCGCGGGCCTCGCCGTCACCCTGCCGGGCCTCGTCGCGGCGCTCGCCGCCCTGCTGCTGCCCGTCGCGGTGCGCCGCGCGGACCGCCGTACGGTCCTGAGCGCGCTGATGGCGCTGCTCGCCGCCGCCAACCTCGCCTCCGCGCTCGCCCCCGCCTTCGGCGTCCTGCTCGTCGCGCGCGTCCTGGTCGGCGTCTGCATCGGCGGCGTGTGGGCCATCGCGGCCGGACTCGGGGTGCGGCTGGTCCGCGAGGAGGCGGCCGCGGGGCGCGCCACCGCCGTCATCTTCAGCGGGATCGCCGTGGCGTCCGTCCTCGGCGTCCCCGCGGGCACCTTCCTCGGCGAAGTGGCGGGCTGGCGCTGGGGCTTCGCGGCCCTCGCCGCGCTCTCCCTGGCGGTCGCGGCGCTGCTCGCCACGGCCCTGCCCGCGCTGCCCGCCGGTGAGGCCGTGCGGATCGGCGCCTTCGCGCGGCTGCTGCGCATCGGACCGCTGCGGGCCGGGCTGCTCGCCGTGACGCTCCTGGTCACCGGCCACTTCGCCGCGTACACCTACGTACGGCCCGTCCTGGAGCGGGTGCCCGGCATCGGCGCGGGGCTGATCAGCGGGCTGCTGCTCGCCTACGGAACGGCCGGCATCGTCGGCAACTTCGCGGGCGGCGCCGTCGCCGCCCGCGACCCGCGCCGGGCCCTGCTCGCCCTCTGCGCGGGGCTCGGCACGGTGGTGCTCCTGCTGGTGCCCGCGGGCGGCTCGCTCCTCGCGTCGGCGGCGCTGCTGGTGGCGTGGGGCCTGGCGTACGGCGGGGTCTCGGTCTCCGCCCAGAACTGGGTGATGGCCGCTGCGCCGCACGCCCGCGAGGCCGCCTCGGCGCTCTTCGCCGCGGTCTTCAACGTGGCGATCGCGCTCGGCGCCTTCGCGGGCGGCCGGGTCGCGGACAGCCGAGGGGCCGGTGACGCGCTGTGGCTGGGCGGCGCACTCGCTGGACTCGCGCTGGTGGCCGTGGCGTGCGCGAAAGGGGCGGCCACCCGCGAAGGGTGACCGCCCCCCGTTCCGGGCGTGGCCGGGGTCAGCCCTTCAGCTCGGCCGCCACCAGCTCCGCGATCTGCACGGCGTTGAGCGCCGCGCCCTTGCGGAGGTTGTCGTCGGAGATGAAGAACGCCAGGCCGTTGTCGACCGTCTCGTCCTTGCGGATGCGGCCCACGAACGAGTCGTCCTTGCCCGCGGCGACCAGCGGCGTGGGCACGTCCGTGACGACGACGCCCTCGGCCTCCGAGAGCAGCTCGGTGGCGCGCTCGGGGCTCAGCGGACGCGCGAAGCGGGCGTTGACCTGGAGGGAGTGGCCGGTGAAGACGGGCACGCGCACGCAGGTGCCGGAGACCTTCAGCCCGGGGATCTCAAGGATCTTGCGCGATTCGTTGCGCAGCTTCTGCTCCTCGTCGGTCTCGTTCAGACCGTCGTCGACGATGGAGCCCGCCATCGGCAGGACGTTGTACGCGATCGGGGCCACGTACTTGTCCGGCTCGGGGAAGTCGACCGCCGAGCCGTCGTGGGTGAGCTTCGGGGCGTCCTCGCCGACCTTCTTGACCTGCTCGAACAGCTCGTCCACCCCGGCGAGGCCGGAACCGGACACCGCCTGGTAGGTGGCGACGACCAGCGCTTCGAGACCGGCCTCCAGGTGCAGCGGCTTGAGGACGGGCATCGCGGCCATCGTCGTGCAGTTCGGGTTGGCGATGATGCCCTTGGGGCGGTCGGCGACCGCGTGCGGGTTCACCTCGGAGACGACGAGGGGGACCTCGGGGTCCATGCGCCAGGCCGAGGAGTTGTCGATCACGACGGCACCCTGCGCGGCGACCTTCTCGGCGAGGGCCTTGGAGGTGGCGCCCCCGGCGGAGAACAGCACGATGTCCAGGCCGCTGAAGTCGGCGGTGGAGGCGTCCTCGACGGTCACGCCGTCCACGACCGTGCCGGCGCTGCGGGCCGAGGCGAACAGGCGCAGCTCGTCGACCGGGAACTCCCGCTCGACCAGGATCTTGCGCATGACCTTGCCGACCTGACCGGTGGCTCCGACGATTCCGACCTTCACAGGGACTTCCTCCGTATGTGCGTGCGGCCTCGTGACCTCGGCCGGTCTGTGGGGGGTGGCTCCATCATGCGTCTCTCCAGGCCCGGGTTGTCCAATCCATTGTCCGAGGTGCGGGACGCCACACTCGCCGTGAACGTTTCGGGCCGCCCGGGCGTCGTAGGGGAAAGGCCGGCTTGGGGGAGGCACATTGCTGGGCATCGGGACGCGCCGGGCGGCACGGCGGCAGGAGACGGACCGGCCGCATCCGCCCGATCCGCCTGACCCGCTCGACCCGCTCGACCCGCACGATCCGCTCGATCCGCTCGATCCGGCCCAGGAGGACCGGGTACGGGCGGTGCTCGCGCTCGGCGGGGTGCCGCACGCCGACCTGCCGGACGGGGTGCAGCAGGTCAGGCTGAAGCTCCTGGAGCGCGCCGCGGACGGGCGCGAGGCACCGCGTGACGTCTCCGCGTGGGCGGCCGTCGTCGCCTCCAACCTCGCCATGGACTGGCACCGGGCCCGGCGCAGGCAGGAGCGGCTGGGGGAGCGGCTCGCCGTGCTGTGGCGGGAGACCACGGACGAGGACGGCGCGGAGTCACGAGCCCTGTCGATGGCCGTCGCGCAGGGCCTCGGGGAGCTGCCGGACGCCCAGCGGCAGGTCGTCGTGCTGCGCTTCTACGCCGATCTGCCGGTCCGGGCGATCGCGGCGGAGCTGGGCATCCCGGAGGGCACGGTCAAGAGCAGGCTGCACACGGCGGTACGGCTGCTGCGGGCGCGGCTGCACGAGGGGGAGGTGGTGTGACGGTGCCCGACAAGGACGACGTCGACGCGCTGATGACGGCGATCACGGATGACCCCGTGCCCGAGGAGGCGCTGAACGACCCCGCCTTCGCCGCCGAGCACGCGGCGGCCGTGGCGGACGTCGCACTCCTGCGGGAGCGGCTCGGGGTGATCGGCGCGGCGCTGGCGGCCGCCCCGAAGGCACCGCCCGAACGGGTCGTCCCGCTGAGGGCCCCGCGCACGGCCCGCCGGCGGTTCACCGTCGCCCTCGGCGCGGTCGCCGCGGCGGCGGCCGCCGTCACCGTGATCGGCGGGATGGGCTGGCTGGCGGTGGACGCGGGCCGGGGAGCCGGGGCCGGTGGCGACGCGGACGGGAGCGGGGCGAAGGCGGCGGCGCCCGACGAGCGGGGCGACGGTTCCGCGCGACATGAGGCCGCCCGCACCGCCGAGGGCGTCGTCGCGTGCTCGCGGCTCATCGTGCAGGGCACGGTCACGGCGGTCGACGCGGTGCCGGGCGCGGCGCGGGACCGGATCACGCTGAAGGTGACGCGGCACATCAAGCCCGCGTCCGGCGACCGGACGGTCACGTTCCCGATGAGCCATGACGTGGACCCGCGCCTGGAGAAGGGCGACCGCGCCCTGATCACCGTCCCCAAGGGCGCGGCGGAACCGGACAGCTGGGCCACGGGCAACGACGGCGACGAGCTGCGCCGCATGATCCTCAAGGCCCTGCCGGGCTCGGCGGGCATCCGGTGCCGGGAATGAGAGACGCCGGGCGGGCTCACACGAGCCCACCCGGCGTTCCCGGCGTTCCGGATCAGTCGATCACCGTTACGGCGTGACCTTCTCGATCTTCACGCTGCCGTTGCCGGCGACCGTGCCGCCCGCGTTCACCAGCGACACCTCGCCGAACAGCTCACGGCCCTCGGCGGCCGGGGCCTTCGCCTCGACCGTGGCCTCGACCTGCGCCGAGGCGCCGGTGCCGAGCTTCACCGTCTTGGAGTCGTCGACCGTGACCTTGCCGAGCGCGTCCGAGAAGAACACGTCCCGGTAGTCGTAGGCGGTCGAGCCGGTCGGCACCGAGTAGCCCACGACCTCGATCGTGTACGTACCGGCGGCCGGCTTCGTCAGGCTCACGGACTCCTCCGAGTCGCCCTCCGCCGACGAACCGACGACCTTGCCGTCCTTCTTGACGGCCAGGTCCAGGTCGGCGGCGACATCGGCCGGCGAGCCGATGACGACGTCGAGCCGCTCCGCGCCCGCGGGCACCTCCACCGTGGTGGTCTGCGTGGCGTCCTGGCCGATGCTGGGCCGCGCCGACTTGGCGGAGCCGAGCGAGCCGCCCTTCAGCTTGCCCTCGACCGCGGCGAAGTTGTTCGTGGCCTTCCAGGCGACGGGCGCCGGGGTGCCGACCTTCGCCTCGGGGACCGTCTGCACGGCCGGGTCGAAGTCGACGCCGAGCGCGGAGACCTTCAGCTCGTACGGGTTGTCGAGCAGCGGCGACGTGCGGCGCGACTCGACCTCGATCTCCCAGACGCCGGGCTGCGGCTCCGCGTACGCGCGCCGGTCCGGGCGGCAGGTGTTGGCCGGGTTCTCGTAGTTCGGGTAGCAGACGATCGACGACGTGGAGTCGACCGGGACGCCGTAGGGGTGCACGGCGATGAAGCGCGTCTGGCTCTTGCCCTTCAGGCCGCCGAGGGCGACCTCCAGGGACTTGGCGCCCTTCGGCACGGTGACGAAGTACGACGTGGTGCTGTTGCGCTGCACCGAGCCGTCCGCCTCGAACGTGAACGACGGCTTGGCGAGCGGCGCCGCGACGACGACGGTCGACATGATCTGCCGGTCGATGCCCTCGGTGCGCTCGTCGTCGACGGTGAGGATCGCGCTGTGCAGACCGGCGGAGGCGGCCTTCGCCTGGACCTTGACGGTGACCGGCTTGTTCAGCGGCAGCGTGATGTCGTCGTCGCCGAGCAGGCGGAAGGTCTTGTCGTGGTTGTTGACGAGGTCCAGCTCGTGGCGGACGCCGCGGTCCGGGCCCGAGGTGCGGGTGATCGTCACGTCGTACGTCCGCTTCTGGCCGGTCTTCAGGCCGCCCTCACGGTCGTAGATGCCTGTGCCGGGCTTCTTCAGCTCCTGCTCCAGGGCGGTGTCGACCGGGGCCTTCACGGTGTACGTGTGGGCCTTCGCGCCGTCCTTGATGGACTTCCAGGCGTCGGGCACGTCGATCAGACCGGTGCCCTGGGCGTACGCCTGCTCGCCGCGGATGCGGTCCGCGGTCGAGGTGAGTGCGGTGCGCAGCGTCGCCGGGGTCAGGTCGACCTTCGCGCGCTTGGCGGCGGAGAGCAGCAGCGCCGAGGCGCCCGCGGCCTGCGGGGAGGCCATCGAGGTGCCCTGGAGCATCGAGTAGCCGGCGGGGAGCTGGTAGCCGGCCTCGGCGACCGGGGAGCCCGGCAGCCAGGTCTGCGTGGTGTTGATGGACGAGCCCGGCGCCGAGATGACCGGCGTGAAGCCGCCGTCCTCGCGCGGACCGCGCGAGGAGAAGTTCATCATCGCGTACTTCTTCTCCACGGCCGAGCCGTAGTTGGCGGCCCAGGTCTCCTTGGAGATCGAGGCGCCGACGGAGATGACCTTGTCGGCGAGGCTGGGGTCGCCGATGGTGTTCGCGCCGGGGCCGGAGTTGCCCGCGGAGATCACCAGCTGCACGCCGTAGGTGTCGATGAGGCGCGTGTACAGCTCGGCGCGCGCGTTGTTGCCGTCGTTGAGGGCGGGCAGGCCGCCGATCGACATGTTGACGATGTCGACGCCGCGCTTGGTGACGAGGTCGATCATGCCCTCGGTGAGCGCGACGTTGGTGCAACCGCCGGTCCAGGTGCAGGCGCGCGAGGAGACCAGCTTGGCGCCGGGGGCGGCGCCGTTCATCTTGCCGCCGAACAGGCCGTTGGCCGCGGTGATGCCCGCGACGTGCGTGCCGTGCTCGGACTCGATGACGCCGACGTTGACGAAGTCGGCCTTCTTGCCGACCCAGTCGCCGCCGTACGGGTCGGTGGGGACGTCCTTGCGGATCTCGACGACGAACGGCACGCGCTCGACGACGTCGGTGTCCGGGTTGTCCTTGCCGAAGTAGGCGACCTGGTGGCCGTCCTTGTACGGCTTCATCGTCTCGTCGTCGGTGAAGTCGTTGTTGTCGTTCAGGTCGACGCGGACGGTGCCGGCCGCCGCGTCGTACAGGAGGCCCCAGCTGTCGGTGGTGTCGCCGTCGCGGTTGATGTCGCCCTTGGCGTCGCCGCCCGTGGTGGCCGACTCGCGGAAGCGGTTGACCTGGAAGGAGCCCGCGGGGGCCTTCCAGGTCCTGCCGTCCCAGGTGAAGGTGGGCCCGCTGACCGCGTCGGTCATGCGGCGCCAGGTGCCGTCGGCGTCCACGATCGGGTCGGTCGCCGTCACCCAGTCGGTGATCTTGCGCTCGCCGGTGGTGGTCTTCTTCAGCGCCGGATGGCCGAGGTCGACGCCGGAGTCCAGGATGCCGATGGTGACGCCGCGGCCGTCCGCCTTCGGGTGCTTCTGCACGAAGTCGACGGCACCGGTCTCGGCGGCCGGGTTGTACGGGTTCTTCGCCGGGGTGTTCTTGCCCGGGCCCGGATACGTGCCCCGCGCGGCGGTCTGCGCGCCCTTGGCGCGGTCGGCGGCGGGCGTCGGGTCGTCCAGCTCGATCTCGTGGCGCAGGTCGATGGCGTGCACGGACGACAGCTTCGCGGCCGACTTGATCGCGGCGTCGGCCCTGCCGGTCGGCACGGTCGCGCGGACGTAGCCGAGCTTGTCGTAGGTGCGGCCGACCGAGCCGCCCTTGACGGCGTCGAGCTGGTCGGCGACCCGCTCGGTGGCGCCGGGCGCGGTGGCGACCATCATCGTGACGGTCTTCTCGCCGTCCGCCTTGGCCTCGGCGAGCAGGCCGGCGTCGGCCGGGCCGAGCTTGCCCGCGGCCGACTTGGGCTCGGGCACGGGCGTGTCGTCCGCCGCGAACGCCAGGGGAGCGGCCCCGGTCGCGCAGAGCGCGGCCGTGAGGCCGATGGCTATCGCGAGGCGGGGCGCGCGTCCCGAGACCGGGGGTCTCGCGCTGGAACTGGATCTGGGCATCGGCATCCCTGTACGTAAGTCGGGAGGAGGGTCCATACGGCATCCGGCCCGGTGTCCGCGAAGGTCCGGAATCCGGGGCCGGATGACCGCTCAGCTTTACGTAAGTGACAGGTCTTTGGGGAGAGTTGTCCGAGCCGTGATCAGGACGTGACGCAATCCCGCCATACGCCATGGTGGACAAGGCGGCCTATAGGGGGACTTGGGCCTACTGCTACCGGCCGCCGCGCCCACCGCCCGCGACCCTCCCCGTGGCGCCCCAGGAGGGGGGCGGGGCCCGGCCCGCATCGTCCACTCTCCTGCCGATCCGGCCGTGGGCGACTAGCGTCGGTCCGTGCACAAGGAACTCAGGGTGGCGGCCTACGCCGTATGTGTACGCGACGGACAGGTACTGCTCGCCCGCTGGGTGGCGGGCGACGGCAGCAAACGCTGGACGCTGCCCGGCGGCGGCATGGACCACGGCGAGGACCCCTACGACACCGTGATCCGCGAGGCCGACGAGGAGACCGGCTACGTCGTCGAACCGGTGACCCTCCTCGGCGTCGACTCCCTGCGCCGCCGTTACCCGCGCAGGCTCGGCGCCGTCGCCGACTTCCACGGACTGCGCATCGTGTACGAGGGCCGGGTCACCGGCGGCGAACTGCGCCACGAGACCGACGGCTCCACGGACCTCGCGGCCTGGCACCCCCTGGAGTCCGTCGCGGACCTCGACCGCGTCGGACTCGTCGACATCGGCCTCGAACTGTGGCGCGCCCGCCCCCGGAACGGACACCTCCACCACCCCGCCGACCCGGGCCGGTGAGCCCCCGACGCGCCTCCCCTTCCCCGGAAGATGAACACGGAGTGACCGCTTCCTCTCCGCCGGGGAAGAGGTGCGTGACCGCGCCGGGTACCCCGTGATCCACGTACGGTGATCGGCGCCGCTCGTTGTGGTCTCGTTCACACACAGGTCACCCCCGATGCCAACGATCCAGTAAGAGCGGGAAGTTCACGGGCCGCATCCCGGCCCCGGGCCCCCGCGACCACTGTCGACGCGTTCGCACCCGGGGAGACCGCGCATGCCGCGCATACGCTCTGTCGCCACCGCACCCGCCACGGTCCGCCTCGACCGCCGCTCCGTCCTCGCCGCCGCCGGCGCGGTCACCCTCTCCGCCGGGATCGGCTACGCGCTGGGACCCGGCGCCGGCTCCGGCAGCGCCGCCCCCGCGAGCCACGCCACCGTGCCCCGCTCCCGGCCGGCGCCCGCCGCGCCCCTCATGCCGTACAAGAACGGCACCACCCTCCGCACCGTCGCCGCCCCGCGCGGCACCTCCGGCTACCGGCGCCTCGGCGACGGCCCCGCCTGGCCGCGCGTCGTACGCGGCGACCTCGCGGCGGCGAAGCCGGGGCGGGAGCGGCGCAGGACCGCGCTCGCCGCGTTCGTGCAATTCACCGACCTGCACCTCGTCGACGTACAACACCCCCTGCGGTACGAGTACCTGCGCGCGCAGACGGCCAGCGCCTGGCGGCCCCACGAGTCGCTGTCGGTGGCCGGCGCGGTCTCCCTCGTCGAGCGCGTCAACGCCCTGCGCGGCGCACCCGCCACCGGCGCGCCCCTGCACTGCGTCGTCACCACCGGCGACAACACCGACAACAACTCCCGCGCCGAACTCGACTGGTATCTCAAGGTCATGAGCGGCGGCCGCATCACCCCCAACACCGGCGACCCGCGCCGCTACGAAGGCGTGCAGGACAGCGGCCTCAAGCTGTACTGGCACCCGGACGCCGCCCTGCGCGACGCCGACAAGGCGCTCGGCTTCCCGCGCCTGCACGGCTTCCTCGACGCGGCCGTCCGCGAGGTCAACAGCCCGGGCCTCGGCCTGCCGTGGTACTCCACGGTCGGCAACCACGACGCGCTGCCCGGCGGCTGCTGGGCCCCGAAGGACCCGTACTTCACCGAGTTCGCCGTCGGCGGCAAGAAGCTGATGTCCCTCGACGAGACGCGCGGCGCCGCCCTGTGGAAGGCCGTGAAGAAGGGGCGCGACCCCAAGGGCGCCCACTTCAAGGAGCTGCTCAAGAGCGAGGCGCGGCGCATGCGGTCCGTGACGCCGGACGCGTCACGGGCGCCCTTCACCCCCGCCGAGTACGTCGAGGCGCACCTGGACCCCGCCCACAGGGGCGCCGGGCCCGTCGGCCACGGCTACACCGAGGAGAACCTGGCCTCCGCCACCCAGTACTACTCCTTCCGCATCAGCGACGACGTGCTCGGCATCAGTCTCGACACGACCGACCCCGGCGGCCATTACGAGGGTTCGCTCGGCACCGCCCAGCTGCGCTGGCTGGACCGTGAGCTGACCGCCAACGAACGGCGCGACGGCGGACCCTCGTACGTCGTCGTCTTCAGCCACCACACCAGCCGCACCATGCGCAACCTCCGCCACGACCCGGCACGCCCCGGCGAGGCCCGGCACGGCGGCGAGGAGATCCTCGCGCTGCTCGGCCGCCACCGGTCCGTCGTCGCCTGGGTCAACGGCCACAGCCACAAGAACGCGATCACCCCCCACCACACGCCGCACGGCTCCTTCTGGGAGGTCTCCACCGCCTCCCACATCGACTTCCCGCAGCTCGCGCGGGTCGTGGAGCTGAGTGACAACCACGACGGCACCATCTCCCTGTTCACCACGCTCATCGAGTCCGCCGCCCCGCACCGCACGGACTTCACCGACCTCTCCCAGACCGGCCTGGCCGCGCTCTACCGCGAGCTGTCCTTCAACGCCCCGGGCGCGAAGCCCGCGCTGGGCGGCGAGGCGGAGGACCGGAACACGGAACTGGTGCTGCGCAAAGGCTGAACCGCCGGCGGACACCGTCACTGTCACGGTCGTCGCGCCGCAGCGCGCTAACGGGGCAGCACCACGACATACGCCGCCGGGTCACGGTCCGTCGACGCCATCAGCGCGGTCCGCAGGACGGTCGCCTGCTGCTCCGGCGTGTCCCGGAGCTTCTTCGGGGTGAGGTGGACGACGGTGACGCCGAGCCGCTCCAAGTGCTCGCGCCTGCGGGCGCACTCGGACCACAGCGTGTCGTCGCCCCGGGACGGCGCCTGCCGCGGCGCGCGGGTGTCGAGCTCCACGGCGACGGCGTGGTCGGGCCAGTAGGCGTCGACGCCGCCGAGGTGCGGGCCGCCGGGGAGCCGCAGGTCGACGTTCCACACCGGGTCCGGGAGGCCGTGCTCGGTCACCAGCCGGTACAGCCGGTCCTCCGCGATGGCCCGCCCCTCGGCGAGCAGCGAGTCCACGGCGTCCACGACATGCGGCAGGTTCAGCAGCCGGGCGCCGCTCAACTCCCGCACCACGGCCGCCGGTTCGCAGTGCCCACCGCGCACCGCCTCGCTGAGCAGCAGGCGCACCGTGCCCGCGTCGGCGAGCTGCGCCACCGCGTCGGCCAGAGCACGCGGCACCGGAGCCACCGGAAGCCCCGTGATCTGCTCGGGCGCCGGCAGCCCGACACCGCGCACGAGCCGCACGAACCCGGCGGAACGCAGCCGCCGGGTGCGGGGCACCAGGACGTCGATGCGGTCCAGGGAGAGCAGCGGGGGAGCGGACGAGAACCGGTGCAGGGTCAGCGCCGCGAGGCCCGTGATCATCGCCTCCGCGTACGGGGCGTGCGGTCGGCCCGGGGCGGGCTGGGCGGGGACGGCACCGGCCTCGCGGGTCGGCGGGCGCCCCGCGTAGAGCAGGGCGCCGTGCAGCCGCTCCTCGCTGGTCGGCGGACCGGGGTGCAGCAGGCAGACGCCCGGCAGGAGCTGCTGCCAGGGGCCACCGGGGCGGCAGCGCGCGCCCGCGGCCGCGGTGGAGACGCCGTGCTCGCGGAGCTGGGCGGTGCTCAGGACGCGGGGCCGGATGTCGGCGAGGCGCTGGAGAGGGAGCGGGGAGACCGGGGTGTCGTGGTTCATGACCCGGTCGTTCCCGCCCGCACTCCGCCCCCTAACCGCTGTTACACACTCGTCGTCAAACCCGGACAACCTCGCCCTAAAGCACGGACGTTCGACAGCCGATGAGTCTTTGCCCCGGCCGCCCCGGGCCATGCCCCGCAGGCCCGGTGGAGTGCGCCCCCGGCCGCCGGTCTAGGCCCCCGCTCCGGCGTCGCACGCCTGGGCCCGCAGCGAACGGGCCAGGTCGTCACGGGCCTCCAGGACCAGGCGGCGCAGGGCCGGAGCGGCATCCTCATGGGCGGCCAGCCACGCGTCCGCGGCGGCGAGTGCCTCGTCGCCCTGGAGATGCGGGAACAGCCCTCGCACCACGTCCATGCCGATCTGGATGGACCGCTCCGCCCACACCCGCTCGATCGCCTCGAAGTACTTCGTGAGGTACGGCAGGGTCAGCTCCCGCTGCGACGGCTGCGCGAACCCGGCGATCGTCGCCTCGACCAGCGCGTTGGACAGCGCGTCCGACTCCACCACGGCGGCCCACGCCTGCGCCTTGACCGCCGCCGAGGGGCGCGCGGCCAGGCACCGCACCTGGTGCCGCTTGCCGGAGGCCGTGTCGTCGCGGGCCAGCTCGGCCGCGAGGACCCGCTCGTCGGCGGTGCCGTGCGCGGCCAGCGGACCGAGCAGCGCCCAGCGCAGCTCCTGGTCGACCTCCAGGCCGTCGATCCTGGCCGTGCCCGCCAACAGGCCCTCCAGGAGCTGGAGATCGGCCGCCGAGGTGGCCACCGCCGCGAAGAACCGGGCCCACGTCAGCTGGTGCTGGCTGCCCGGCTCCGCCAGGCGCAGCTCCCGCAGCGCGCCCTCGGCGATCGCCCGGCCGCCCTCCTCGCGCCAGTCGGGCGCGGCGTACTGCGTGAGGGCGGTCCTGGCCCAGGTGTGCAGCATCTGGAGCACGCCGATGTCGCTCTCGCGCCCCGCGAAGCGCAGGACGAGGCCGATGAAGTCCCGCGCGGGCATGAGCGCGTCGCGCGTGAGGTTCCACAGCGCGGACCAGCACAGGGCGCGGGCGAGCGGGTCGGTCAGGTCGTCGAGGTGCTCCCGCAGCGTGGCGAGGGAGGTCTCGTCGAAGCGGATCTTGCAGTAGGTCAGGTCGTCGTCGTTGACCAGGACGAGTTCGGGGGCGGCCTCACCGGCCAGCTCGGCGACCACCGTGCGCGGGCCGTCGACGTCGACCTCCGCGCGGGCGTACCGCTCCAGGCCGCCGCCGGGCGTCCTGCTGTACAGGCCCACGGCCACGCGGTGCGGGCGCAGTTCGGGGTGGGACTCGGCGGCCTCCTGGAGCACGGACAGCTCGGTGATCCGACCGTCCGCGTTCAGGATGACCTGCGGGGTCAGGGAGTTGACGCCCGCCGTCTGGAGCCAGGACCGCGACCAGGAGGACATGTCCCGGCCGGACGTCTCCTCCAGGACCGAGAGCAGGTCACCGAGGACGGTGTTGCCGTACGCGTGCCGCTTGAAGTAGCGGCGGGCGCCCTCCAGGAAGGCGTCCCGGCCCGCGTAGGCCACGAGCTGCTTGAGGACGGAGGCGCCCTTGGCGTACGTGATCCCGTCGAAGTTGAGCTTGGCATCCTCCAGGTCACGGATGTCGGCCGTGATGGGGTGGGTGGAGGGTAGCTGGTCGGCGCGGTAGGCCCAGGACTTGCGGTTGTTGGCGAAGGTGATCCAGCCGTTGGTGAAGCGGGTCGCCTCGACCATCGAGAAGGAGCCCATGAAGTCGGCGAAGGACTCCTTGAGCCACAGGTCGTCCCACCACCGCATGGTGACCAGGTCGCCGAACCACATGTGGGCCATCTCGTGCAGGATCACGTTGGCCCGGCGCTCGTACGACGCCTGGGTCACGTTGCCGCGGAAGACGAACTCCTCGCGGAACGTCACCAGGCCCGGGTTCTCCATCGCGCCGAGGTTGTACTCCGGCACGAAGGCCTGGTCGTACTTCCCGAAGGGGTAGGGGTAGTCGAAGTGGTCGTGGAAGAAGTCCAGGCCCTGCTTGGTGACGAGGAAGATGTCGTCGGCGTCGAAGTGCGGGGCGAGGCCCTTGCGGCACATCGCGCCGAGGGGGATCTCCAGGCGGGTGCCGTCGGGGAGGACGCGCTCGTAGGTGTCCGTCACGTGGTGGTAGGGGCCGGCCGCGATCGCCGTGATGTACGTCGAGATCGGTTTGGTCTCGGCGAACCGCCAGGTGCCGTCGGTCAGTTCGCCGACGCCGTTCGACCAGACCGTCCAGCCCTCGGGGGCCCGCACCTCGAAGCGGTAGGGGGCCTTCAGGTCGGGCTGCTCGAAGTTGGCGAAGACGCGGCGGGAGTCCGCGGGCTCGTACTGCGTGTAGAGGTAGACCTCGCCGTCCTCGGGGTCGACGAAGCGGTGCATGCCCTCACCGGTGCGGCTGTAGGCGCACTGGGCGTCCACCACCAGTTCGTTCTCCTCGGCGAGGTCCTCCAGCGCGATGCGCGTGCCGTCGAAGGCCGCGGCCGGGTCCAGGTCCTTGCCGTTGAGCGTGAGGGCCGTGACGCTCGGCGCGATCAGGTCGGCGAAGCTCGCGGCGCCCGGCTCGGCACGGAAGCGGATCGTGGTGACCGAGCGGAAGGTGCGCGGCTCCTGACCGCTCTCGCCGACCGCCGAGCGCAGGTCCAGGAAGACCTCGTAGCCATCGACGGACAGCAGCGCGGCCCTCTCGCGGGCCTCGTCGCGGGACAGATTCTCACCGGGCACGGGCGGCACTCCCTTGTGACTCGCAGGACTCGCATGACTCAGCTGACTTGCATGACGTACATGACTCGCATGACTCGCTCGCGGGACTCGCCTGACTCCTGCGAACGGCTTTGATCCTCGCATGGGCCGTCGGCCGCCGACATCCGGGAATGCCCCGACGGGCCCCCGACGTTCCCCTCCCCAGGCGCCGAACACATCCCCTAGGGAGAGACATGTCCGAGAACACGAACGCCGCGAGCGCGGCGGCCAAGACCCCGGTCGACTTCTGGTTCGACCCGCTGTGCCCCTGGGCCTGGATGACGTCGCGCTGGATGCTCGAGGTGGAGAAGGTCCGCGACGTCGAGGTCCGCTGGCATGTGATGAGCCTCGCCGTCCTGAACGAGGACAGGCTCGACGAGCTGCCCGAGGAGTACCGCGAGATGCTCGAGACCAAGGCCTGGGGCCCGGTCCGCGTCGTCATCGCCGCCCAGCAGGAGCACGGCCAGGAGATCACCGGCAAGCTCTACACCGCGCTCGGCACCCGCTTCCACAACCGCGGCGAGGGCGCCACCCGTGAGGCCGTCGTCGGCGCGCTGGAGGACGTCGGCCTGCCCGCCGGCCTCGCCGACCACATGGACTCCGACACCTACGACGCCCAGCTGCGCGCCTCCCACAAGGAAGGCATCGACAAGGTCGGCCAGGACGTCGGTACGCCGGTCATCGCCGTCCCCGGCGCCGACGGCGAGCAGATCGCCTTCTTCGGCCCGGTCGTCACCCCGGCCCCCAAGGGCGAGGCCGCGGCGCGGCTCTGGGACGGCACGCTGCTCGTCGCCTCCACGCCGGGCTTCTACGAGATCAAGCGGACGCGCACGCAGGGCCCCATCTTCGACTGACCCGCGCCCGCGGCGGGCCCGCGCTAGCCGAAGGTCTCCTCGGGAAGCCGGAACCCCTGGCTCTGCACGTGGTACGGCTGGACCCAGCGGCAGCCGGGGTTGGTGCAGCGCCAGAAGCCGCGGGCCTTCGCGAGCCCGACGCGCCCGGCGATGTGGGCCTCCTCGGCAGGGGTGACCTTGCGGAAGAGGTGCAGTTGCCGACAGGTCGGGCAGTGTTTCTCGTCCACCATGCATGCCACGGTGCACCGGAACGCCGGCCACCGAAAGACCCCCGTGAGTCACGTCCTCACGGGGGTCTTTCCTCTATCCGCCCGCCTCGGCGAAAGTTGAGAAGACGATCACGAGGCAGGACGTTTCACGGGGGCGGCGCGCCTCACGGGGCCAGGAGCAGGCTGTTCACGCGCTGCTTGGCCGCCTCGTAACGCTTGGCGACGTCCTGCCAGTTGACGACCTGCCACATGGCCTCGATGAAGTCCACCTTCTGGTTCTTGTACTGCAGGTAGAAGGCGTGCTCCCAGGCGTCGAAGACCAGGATCGGGGTGGAGCCCTGGCCGACGTTGCCCTGGTGGTCGTAGACCTGCTCGACGATGAGGCGGCCGCTGAGCGGCTCGTAGGCGAGCACGCCCCAGCCCGAACCCTGCGTCGTCGCCGAGGCCTTGGTCAGCTGGGCCTTGAACTTGGCGAAGGAGCCGAAGGACTCGGTGATCGCGTCCGCCAGCTCGCCGACCCCGTCGGCGGCCAGCGGCTCGCCGCCGCCGCCGTCCTTGGGGCTGTTCATGTTGTGCCAGTAGATGCTGTGCAGGATGTGGCCCGACAGGTGGAAGGCGAGGTTCTTCTCCAGGCCGTTGATGGCCCCCCACGTCTCCTTGTCGCGTGCCTCCTCCAGCTGCTCAAGGGTGTCGTTCGCGCCCTTCACGTACGCCGCGTGGTGCTTGTCGTGGTGCAGCTCGATGATCTGCGGGTTGATGACCGGTTCGAGCGCCGCGTAGTCGTACGGAAGTTCAGGAAGCGTGTAAATGGCCATGTCCGAGCCCTCCGACTGCATAACTACTGCTTGTTGCTACCTATTGCAAACGATGTGCAAGTGCAGGCTAGCAGCAGGTGAGGGCTTCGGCAGGGCAGGGGGGATCGGCCCTTCGACCTAGGGCTGAAGACGGGTGTACGGCCGGGCTCAGCGGAAGGCGGCCGGGGCGGGGAAGGTGACGTCGGTGCAGCCCCGCCGGGCGGTGATGTCGTCGACGTACGCGCGGAACAGGGCGCGCAGCCGGTCGCGCGTGAGGTTGTCGTACGTATAGCTGACGGTGAGGGTGTGGACGGCGGGGCGCCCGTCGCAGACGGAGGAGGCCCACCAGGCACCGAGGCCCTCCCCGCCGCCCGCGGTGCCCGGCCTGGCGGCGTGCGGTTCGTCGTAGTCGTGCACGGCCACGGACCGCGCCTCGGCGCCGAAGAACGAGGCCGTCCGCATCCACCAGGGCGAGTGGGTGAGCGCGCTGTCCGTGAGGCGCCGCTGGGAGCCGCTCAGGTGCGGCGTGGTCGCGCGCACGCCGCGGGGGCTGACCGCCAGCAGGCAGGTCTCCTTCGTGCTCCCGGCTCCCGTGGGTGCTTCCAGCAGGCGGTCGGGCAGACGGCCGCGCCGCGTGTCGTCGAGGTGGCGGGCGTACCAGGCGCACGAGGCGCGCGCGGTCTCCGGGGCGCTGAGCTCTCGCCCGGGGCCGCGCACCTCGTCCGGCACCTCCGGGAGTCGGGGCATACGGCAGCCGAGCCGGGCCGCGGCCCGGGTCAGGGAGTCGCGGGCGAGACCGGCCAGGATCTCGCGGTCGGCGTCCGACACGTCGTCGTATCCGGCCTTGGCCGTGACCTGCAAGGCCGAGGGTTTCCCGGCCGCGCAGTCGGTCCGTACCGTGACGGCGTCGTCGGTGTAATGGCCCAGTGCCCCGTCGCCGAGGGGTCGCGGCTCGGCGTGATCGGCCCGGCGTGTCACGTCCGCCGGGCGGGACGCGAGAGTGCCCCGGTGGCCGAACGGCTCAAGCCGGACGCTGTCGCCGACCAGGTGCATCGGCGTCGGGTCCTCGGGCGTACGGACGAGGAGGGAGAAGGAGCCCTGGTGGCCGTTGCGGCCGCGGTCCCAGCCGACCCGGCACTCCCGCGGTGTCGCGCCGGGCTGCAGCGCGCCGCCGCCCGCGCCCCACGCGACGGCCCTGCCGAATCCGCCCCGCAGCTCCATGACCGCCTCGGCGTCGAGCATCCCGCCGCAGGCCTCGGCTATCCGCTCCTCGCTCGCCGCCCGGTCCCGCAGGTCCGTGTACGTGAGCCAGTACGCCCACAGGCTGGTGCCGATGCCGAGCACGGCGGCGACGTAGAACAGCTTGTTGAGCCGGTGCCGCCCGGGTGAGGCGGGGGGCAGCCGGGGCAGTCGACGGGGGCGCCGCGGCGGAGTCATGCCGTCCGGAAGCCGTGTGCCCGCGCGGTCCTGCCCGCTCTGCCCGTCCCACCTCATGCGTCGCCCCCCCGTACCTCCGGCGCCGCACGTCAGCGGCCCGCAGAAGGTAACAGCCGCGGGCCGCGACGCCTCGGCCGGACGATCAGGCGGTCGCCGCCGGCTTCTCCTGCTTCTCCGCCCGCTTCTGCCGCACGTACCCGATCACCGCGAGGCACAGCGTCAGCGTTCCCGTGGCCAGCAGCTGCTTGCGGGTGTCCGGCTGTTCCGTCATCAGGTAGAAGATGTACGCCATCGCGGCCAGCGCCACCCAGGTCAGGAAGGGGTACGCCCACATCCGCACGACCAGCTTCTGCGGCTCCTCGCGTTCCGTCCTGCGGCGCAGGATCAACTGCGAGACGGCGATGAAGATCCAGACGACCAGGATCATCGCGCCGATCATGTTGAGCAGCCACGGGAAGACGTCGTCGGGGCGCCAGTAGCTGAGCAGGACGCAGACGAAGCCGAAGACCGAGGAGGCGAGCACCGCCAGGCGCGGCACGCCGCTGTACACCCGGCCGAGCACCTTCGGGCCCTGGCCGCGCACGATCAGGGAGTACGACATGCGCGAGGCGCCGTAGATGTTGGCGTTCATCGCGGAGAGCAGGGCGATCAGGACGATGACGTTCATGATCTGGCCGGCGCCGGGGATGCCCAGGTGGTCGAGTGTGGCGACGTAGGGGCCCTTGGCGGCGACGTCCTTGTTGTCCCACGGCAGCAGCGTGACGACGACCAGCATGGAGCCGACGTAGAAGAGGGCGATGCGCCACATCGCGGTGCGCACGGCCTTGGCGACGCTGCGGACCGGGTTCTCGGACTCGGCGGCGGCGATCGTCACCGTCTCCAGGCCGCCGTAGGCGAAGACGGAGGCGAGGAGGCCGATGATCAGGCCGTCCGTGCCGTTCGGCATGAAGCCGCCCTCGCCGGTGAGGTTCTCCAGGCCGGGGGCGGGGGTGTCCGAGCCGGGCAGGATGCCGAGGATCGCGAGGACGCCGATGCCGAGGAAGAGCGTGATGGCACCGACCTTCAGCGCGGCGAACCAGAACTCGAACTCGCCGAAGTTCTTCACGGCGGTCAGGTTGGCGCCGCAGAACACCAGCATGAAGAGGGCGACCCAAGCCCACTCGGGGCTGTCGGGGAACCAGCCCACCATGATCTTCGCGGCGCCGATGCCCTCCAGGCCGACGGCGACGCAGAGCAGGAACCAGAAGCCCCAGCCCGCGGTGAAGCCCGCCCAGGGGCCGATGGCCCGCTCGGCGTGGACGGAGAAGGAGCCGGAGGCCGGGTTGGCGGCCGACATCTCGCCCAGCATGCGCATGACGAGCATGACGAGGGCGCCGGACACGGCGTAGGCGAGGACGATCGAGGGACCTGCCGCGGCGATGCCCGCTCCGGAGCCCACGAAGAGCCCGGCACCGATGACGCCGCCGAGCGCGATCATGGACAGGTGCCGCTGCTTGAGGCCGTGGACGAGCGGGGAGTCGACCTTGGGTGCCGCATCAGATGCTGCCGGGTCAGGCGCTGGTGCTGCGTCCTGCTGGGTGGACGTCCGAGACATGGGCGTGCCCTGTTCAGTAGCCGAGACGGGGGGACGAGCGGGCCCACAGTCTGAAGTCCTGTACCGCTGACAGGGAACAGTGGACCGCTATACGGACACGACGCCTACACGTCGTGAAGGAATGAACACAGAATGTTCACAGGTTGTTCACGCCTGGTCCGGACCGCCCCGCGCGCCGCTCCCGCCACTCCCGCAGGCCGGCGACCGCGAGCACCAGGCCCGTCGCCCCCGCGGACCACAACAGCTGCGGCCGCGCCCCGTCGTCGCTCAGCATCAGGACGAGCACGGCGGCCATCGCGGCCAGCGCCGCCCAGGTCAGATAGGGGAAGGCCCACATCCGCAGAACGAGGCGCTCCGGCGCGTCCCGCTCGATGCGCCGGCGCAGCCGCAGCTGCGACACCGCGATCAGCGCCCATACGAACAGCAGCACCGCGCCGACCGCGTTGAGCATGTAGAGGAAGACTGAGTCCGGCCACTTCAGATTGAGGACGACCGATACGAAGCCGAAGGCGACCGACGCGAGGACCGCGCGGCGCGGCGCCCCGCCGCCGGACACCGTCAGCAGGGCCTTCGGCGCCTCGCCGCGCTCGGCCAGCGAGAAGACCATCCGGGAAGACCCGTAGAGGTTGGCGTTGAGCGCCGAGAGCAGGGCCACGAACACCACGATGTTCATGATCGTCCCGGCGGACGGCACGCCGATCGTGTCGAGGACCGTGACGTACGGGCTGGCGCCCGCCCGCTGCGCCGTCCAGGGCAGCACCGTCACGATGACCAGCATCGAACCGACGTAGAAGAAGAGGATGCGGTAGACGGCGCTGCGTACCGCGCGGGCCACCGAGCGGACCGGGTCGTCGGACTCGGCGGCCGCGATCGTGACGACCTCCAGGCCGCCGAAGGCGAAGACGACGGCGAGGACGCCGGAGACGACACCCTCCCAGCCGTTGGGCAGGAAACCGCCGTCGCCGGTGAGGTGCGTGAGGCCCACCGGGTCCGTGTCCGGGAGCGCCCCGAAGACCGCGAGCAGCCCGAGCACCAGGAAGGCGACGATCGCGAAGACCTTCAGGGCCGCGAACCAGAACTCGAACTCGCCGAAGTTCTTCACCGCCGCGAGGTTGGCGCCCGTGAAGACCAGCATGAAGATCAGCACCCAGGCCCACTGCGGCACCGCGGGCGCCCAGCCGTGGGCGATCTGCGCGGCGCCGGTCGCCTCCACGGCGAGCACGACCACCAGCAGGAACCAGTAGAGCCAGCCGACGCTGAACCCCGCCCAGCGGCCGAGCGCGCGCTCCGCGTGCACGGAGAAGGAGCCCGACGCGGGCATCGCCGCCGACATCTCGCCGAGCATCCGCATCACGCACATCGCGAGCGCGCCCGCGATCAGATACGAGACGACGATGCCGGGTCCCGCGACGGCGATCCCCGCCCCCGAACCGACGAACAGACCGGCCCCGATGACCCCGCCGAGCCCGAGCATCGTGAGATGCCGCTGCTTGAGCCCACCGCCGAGCGGTTCCTTCTCGGCCTTCTCGGCGCCGAGGGGCTCGGCGGTTCCGAGCGGCCCGTCCCCGGCGGGGGAGGCCGTGGCCTGGGGGTCGTGCATGGTGCTCAGCGCTGCTCTCGGGGTGCTCTGGGGGCCGGAAAACTTTTGGCGGGACTCCACAGTCTCCCCGGGCCACAGCCCTCCGCGCAAAACGGGCCACCCACCCGCCCACCTCCGTGACGAGCGTCACGCCGTACGGGGTGTACGCGAAGTCCTTTGTACGGAGCCCACCAACGCCCCGCCCCCGGGTTGTCGCCCGGAGACCGTGTGGCGCCGGCCCCGCCTGGGATAGCGTCAACACGTCCAACCCGCCCACGTCCCCGCGGAGTCCCGATGAGCATCGCCGCTGCCACCACCCGCCCCGGCCAGGTCCTCGCCGACCTGCTGCCCGCGTCCCGCGCGAAGGACGCGGTCCTCGTGCTCGGCGGCGCCGCGCTCACCGGCATCGCCGCCCAGATCGCGGTGCCCGTGCCGGGCTCCCCGGTGCCGGTGACCGGCCAGACC
The DNA here is from genome assembly GCF_021028635.1 of Streptomyces huasconensis. Lineage (NCBI taxonomy): Bacteria > Bacillati > Actinomycetota > Actinomycetes > Kitasatosporales > Streptomycetaceae > Streptomyces > Streptomyces huasconensis. Next base: position 2,678,100 of record NZ_CP086119.1, on the reverse strand, counting down.
TTCGCCGCGCTGCTCGTCGGCACCGCGCTCGGCGCCCGCCGCGGCTTCCTCTCCCTCGCGCTGTACGCCCTCGTCGGCATGGCCGGCATGCCGTGGTTCGCGCAGGCGGGTTCGGGCGTCGCCGCCCCCTCCCTCGGCTACGTCCTCGGCATGCTGCTCGCCGCCACGGTGGTGGGCGCCCTCGCCCGGCGCGGCGGCGACCGCTCCATGGTGCGCACCGCGGGCACGATGGTCCTCGGCTCCGCGATCATCTACGCCGTCGGCGTCCCCTACCTCGCCGCCGCGACCGGCATGTCGCTGACCCAGGCCGTCGCCGCCGGGCTCACGCCCTTCCTGATCGGCGACGCCCTGAAGGCCGCGCTCGCGATGGGCGTGCTGCCCACGGCGTGGAAGCTGCTCGACCGCTGAGCGAGGCCCAGCCCACTAACGGACGCTGTAGTTCCGCCTGAAGAGGTTCGCCGGGTCGTACGTGGCCTTCAGCTCGGCGAGCCTCTTTCGCGTATCCGCGTCGTACAGCCCCTGCGGCCGGTCCGCGCCGCCGAACGCGAAGTTCAGCGAGCGGCCCAGGGTCGCGTCCGCCACGTGCTCGAACGCCCGCGCGTGCAGCTCCCGCGCGGCCGTGACATCGACTCCGCTCAGCGGGGTGAGGAGCCGCACGAGCCAGCCCGCCTCGCGGAAGGGCACCGCGTTCGGTGCGGGCCGGGCGAGCGCGCCGCCCAGGTGGTTGATCTGTACGACGTGCATCGCGTCGGCGTCCGGCCCGGTCAGCGCGAGCAGCTCACCGGCCGCGTCGGTGTCCAGGCCGCTCAGCAGCACGCTGTCCCCGTAGTACGCGTGCGGGAAGTCGGGGTCGCTGTGGATGGTGGGGCTCTCGGTGTACGGCATCTCCCGCAGCGTGTCCGACGCGGCGGGCCCGAGCGCGCGCAACGGCGCCACCAGCCGCTCGCCCTCGTCCGCCGGGCCCGTGAACGCGACCCGCACCGAGACGAGGTAGCGGCCGCGCAGGTGCGGCGGCAGCTGCGGGATCTCCGGGTAGACCACCGCCGCCAGTGAGGAGGTCAGCTTCTCGGGCAGGGTCCGCGTCCACTCCTCGTAGCCCCGCAGCAGGGCCGTCGGGCCCGTCGTGGCCCCGTCGAAGGTGATCGCCCCGCCGTACAGCCGTGCCACCGGCACCAGGCCGATCTCCAGCCGCGTCACCACGCCCAGGGTGGCGCCGCCGCCGAGCAGGCCCCAGAACAGGTCGGGGTCGCTGTCGGCCGTGACGTGGCGGAGCGTGCCGTCGGCGGTGACGACGTCGAGGGAGCGGACGTGGTCGGCCGCGTAGCCGAAGGTGCGGGCGAGGATGCCGAGGCCGCCGCCGAGCGTGTACGACACGGCGCCCACGCTCGGGGCCGAGCCGTTCAGCGGGGCCAGCCCGTGCGGCGCCGCCGCCTCGACGACCTGGCCCCAGCGGGCCCCGGCGCCGACGGTGGCCGTGCGGGCGGCGGCATCGACCTGCACGGAGTCCATCCGCCGCGTACTGATCAGGACGCCGCCCTCCGAGGCCCCCGGCAGCCCGTGCCCGGTGGCCTGCACCCCCACGGGAAGCGCGTGGCGGGCGGCGTGGGCCACGGCGGCGATCACGTCGTCCGTGGTCTCGGCGCCGACGACCAGGGCGGGCCGCGTCGTGAAGCCGGTCTGGAACCCGGCGATCTCCTCGTCGTATCCGTCGTCGCCGGGCCGGAAGACGAATCGCTGTGCGGTGAGTTCCACGGGGTACCTCCGTTGTGCCGCGTACGCCTGGGCCGCGTACGACTGTCCGACAACGGAGAGGGTCCCGCGAAAAGCTGACAGACTCCGTCAGCTTTTCGCGGGACCCGGCAAGGAACGTCAGGCAGAGGCCTGTTCGCGGGCGCGCATCTTCTCCCGCACCACGGAGAACACGACCACGAACGCGGCCGCCAGGAGCGAGAGCAGCACCTGCTTGCGTCCGGTCTCGTCGGTCAGCATGTAGACGAGGACGAACGAGATCATCGCGATGGTGACCCACGTCAGGTACGGGAAGAGCCACATCTTCACGACGAGCTTCTCCGGCTCCTCGCGCAGGATGATGCCGCGCATCCGCAGCTGCGTGAAGCTGATGATCAGCCACACGAAGAGGGCCACCGCGCCCGAGGAGTTCAGCAGGAAGTCGAAGACGGTGTCCTTCCACTGGTAGTTGAACCAGACGGCGACGAAACCGAAGACGACGGAGCCGAGGATCGCGGCCACCGGCACGCCCCGCTTGTTCGTCTGCGCGAAGGACTTCGGCGCGTCGCCGCGCTGGCCGAGCGAGAAGGCCATGCGGGAGGCGGTGTAGAGGCCGGAGTTGAGGCAGGACAGCACGGCGGTGAGCACGATGACGTTCATGACCTGACCGGCGTGGGGGATGCCGATCGAGTTGAGCGCGGCGACGTAGCTGCCGTCCTTGGTGATCGACTTGTCGTTCCACGGGAGCAGCGTGATCACGACGAAGATCGAGCCCAGGTAGAAGACGCCGATGCGCCAGATGACGCTGTTGGTCGCCTTGGTGACCGCGCGCTGCGGGTCCTCGGACTCACCGGCCGCCAGCGTGACGATCTCGCTGCCCATGAAGGAGAAGACGACCATCAGGACGCCGGTGAGGATGGCCCCCGCGCCGTTCGGCATGAAGCCGCCCGCGTCGGTGAGGTGCGCGAAACCGGCGCCGGGGTTGTCGGAGCCGGGCAGCACGCCGAAGACGGCGAGCAGACCGATGACGACGAACGCGCCGATCGCGACGACCTTGATGCCCGCGAACCAGAACTCGAACTCACCGTACGAGCCGACGGAGACGAGGTTCGTCGCGGTGAGCACCACCATCACGATGAGCGCCCAGCCCCACTGCGGGACGGCGGGTATCCAGCCGTTGAGGATCACGGCACCCGCGGTGGCCTCCACCGCGAGCACCACGACCCAGAAGAACCAGTACAGCCAGCCGATGGAGAACCCGGCCCAGCGGCCGAGCGCCTGGTCGGCGTAGGTGGAGAAGGAGCCGGAGGTCGGCCGTGCGGCGGCCATCTCGCCCAGCATCCGCATCACCATGACGACCATGGTGCCGACGAGGGCGTACGAGACGAGGATGGCCGGCCCGGCGGCGGCGATGCCGGAGCCGGAACCGACGAAGAGACCGGCGCCGATCACGCCACCGATCGCGATCATGGAGAGGTGGCGGTTCTTGAGACCCGCTTTCAGGCCGTCGCCGGTGTCGCCGGTGTCACCACTGCCGCCAGACCGCGTATCCCCAGGGGATGAGGGGTTGCTGTCTGCCTTCGCAAGGGAGGGTTGCGAGGTCATGGACGAATCCTTAAGTTCTCGGGTCACGAGCCCCCGCATTCAAACTCAGGAGCGATCGGGACGGAAGTCCTGAATCCGGATCGTTGCATTCCAGCCGATTGGCCTGGACCTGGCTGCCGAGGGCCCGGCCCCGGTCGCGGCCACCGGTGGCGCGACATGCCACACTCGGACGCATGCGCGTGTACCTCGGCTCGGATCATGCCGGCTACGAACTCAAGAACCACCTGGTCGAATGGCTCAAGAGCCACGGCCACGAGCCCGTCGACTGCGGGCCCCACATCTATGACGCCCAGGACGACTACCCGCCGTTCTGCCTGCGGGCCGCGGAGAGGACCGCCGCGGACCCCGAGGCCCTCGGCATCGTCATCGGCGGCTCCGGCAACGGCGAGCAGATCGCCGCGAACAAGGTCAAGGGCGTACGGGCCGCCCTTGCCTGGAGCGAGCAGACCGCGGCACTCGGCCGTGAGCACAACAACGCCAACGTCATCTCGATCGGCGGCCGGATGCACACCCGGGAAGAGGCGACGAAGTTCGTCGAGATCTTCCTGACCACGCCGTACTCGGGCGAGGAGCGCCACACGCGCCGCATCGACATGCTGTCGGCGTACGAGGAGACGGGGGAGCTGCCCCCGATCCCCGCGCACCACCCGCAGTCGTAGCAGGACCCTTCGCCGGGCGGGCGGGAGCCGCGTCTCCAGCCCGTCCGGCGTTTGAGGACGAGCCGTCATAGGCGATTCTTCGACCCGCACCACCCCCGGAGGGACCCCGTGCCGGAGGGGCACACCATTCATCGTCTCGCGGCCGACCACCGGGAGCGCTTCGTCGGCCGCCCGGCGGCGGTCCGCAGCCCGCAGGGCAAGTTCTCCGACAGTGCCGCGCTGCTCGACGGCCGGGTGCCGGAGACCGCCGAAGCCCACGGCAAGCACCTCTTCCTCGGCTTCGGGGAAGGCGACTGGGTCCACGTCCACCTCGGCCTCTTCGGCAAGTACACCCTCGGCGAGACCCCCGCCCCGCCCCCCACGGACACCGTCCGCCTGCGCCTGCTGAACGACACGTACTTCTCCGACCTGCGCGGCCCGACCGCCTGTGCGCTCATCACGGACGACGAGAAGCAGGCGATACACGACCGTCTCGGCCCCGACCCGCTGCGCGACGGCGACGACCCGGCCGAGGCGTACCGCAGGATCTCGCGCAGCCGCACCAGCATCGCCGCGCTCCTCATGGACCAGAAGGTCGTCTCCGGCGTCGGCAACGTCTACCGCGCCGAGGTCCTCTTCCGGCACGGCATCGACCCGTACACCCCGGGCAAGGACCTCACCGAGGAGCTGTGGGACGCGATCTGGGCGGATCTCGTGGAGCTGATGCGCGAGGGTGTACGCCTCAACCGCATCGACACCGTCCGGCCCGAGCACACCCCCGAGGCCATGGGCCGCCCACCGCGCGTCGACGACCACGGCGGCGAGGTGTACGTGTACCGCAGGGCGAACCAGCCGTGCCACATCTGCGGCGGCGAGATCCGCACCGCAGGCCTCGCCGCCCGCAACCTCTTCTGGTGCCCGCACTGCCAGCGGCCCAACTGACCCGCCGGTTAAGATCACTGAGCATTTCAGCAGCTCAGCATTTCAGCAGCTCAGCACTCAGAAAGCACTCAGGGGGACTCGTGTTCGGGATCGACTGGCTGGACGGCCCGATCGCCATCGCGGTCGGCGTCCTTTTCCTGGCCTTCTACCTGCTGCCGTCCCTCATCGCCTACAACCGGGACGCCCCGCACCGCTTCCTGGTCCTCCTCATCAACCTCTTCTTCGGCGCGTCGGTCCTCGGCTGGCTGATCGCCCTCTACCTCGCCACCCGCAAGGCGGAGTCCCCGCAGCGGCAGCCCGCCGCGGCCCCCCGCTAGAACCCGTGCGGCAGCCAGGGCGCCACGTCCGAGCCGAAGGCCACCGACGCCTCGGCCAGCGCCCCCTGCCGCAGCTCCCGTACCCGTCCCGCGCCCGCCAGTGACGTGAGGGAGACGCCCCCGAGGTACGCGGCGCCCAACTCCCGCACCGACAGGGCGAGGTCGGCCGCGTCCCGCGTACGCGCGCACGACGCGCCCTTGGCGTCCCCGGTGAGCCGCCAACGCCCCGCGTTCCAGGGGCAGAAGGCGTCCTCCACCTCGAACACCACGTCCAGCGGCGCCTGATACGTACGCGCCTCCAGCGCCGCCCCCACCTCGACGAGCCGCACGTGCAGCGAGTCCCGCACCGATATGTCGCACCGCCGGACGTCCGAGACGAGCTGGAGCAGCGCGTCGTCCACCGGACGGCTGCGCGCGACCACCGACGACGTCAGGTCGATGTCGAAGAGGAACCGCCACAGCGCCGCGTACGCCGCCGGGTCCAGTGCCTCGATGTCCCGCACGCGGACCGTGCCCTTGGGGCCCTGCCACTCCCAGTCCGGCTTGATGGCGAACCGTACGTATCCGACCAGCTCACCCGCGCGCTCCGCCACCACGCACAGCAGCGGTGACGCGCCGGCGCGGTCGCTCTCCGGGTCGAGCAGCCCGTGCCGCTCCCAGCCCGGCCGGCGGGCCAGCATGCCCGGCCGCTCGACGACGCGGCGGGCGTACAGCTCCTCGCACGCGGCATGGACGTCGGCGGGCACGGCGTAGCGCAGACGTACGTCATCCGTACCGGCCGGGACGGACAGCCGCACCCGGGTCGTGTCGATGGTGACCTGCATCTGCGAGGTGGCCGCGCCGTACCCGAACCGGCCGTAGATGACCGGCTCGGAGGCGGTGAGCACGGCCAGCGGCTCACCCTTGGCACGTACGTCGTCCAACTGCCGCCGCATCATCGACGTCAGGACCCCGCGCCGCCGGTGCGTGGCCGCGACGCTCACCATCGTCACGCCCGCCGCGTCCACCAGCGCGCCCCCCGGCACCGAGAGCCGGAAGGAGAACGCCGACGTCGTGCCGATGCACGCGTCCCCGTCCCACACCCCGAGCGACCGGTCGCGTTCGACCAGGTCGTGCCAGAGCTCCTGCTCCTGCGGCGCCTCGGGCACCCCGCCGAACGCCAGGTCCAACGCCCCGTACCAGGACGCCCATTCGCTCTCCGCGAGCACTCTTAAGTCGGTTGTCATATGCCATGCCTACCAGGGCGGCACCACCGGAGCGACCGGATTTCGGTGTCCGGAACCGTCCTCCGCGCCCCCTTTGGGAAGCGCCTTCGGCGGGGGACAACCGGGACCTCCCGTGCGAAGTACGCGGCCCGCTGGATAGGGTCCACGAGCAATGGAGGTACGAGGAGCAGGGCGCGCCCGGCGCGAGCGCGGCGAGCGGCGGGCGGCGGCCGAGACGTTCACGGCCCGGATGAAGAAGCGGCTGCACCGGGCCCGCATCGTGCTGCGCAAATCCGGGGTCGACTACTTCCGCGGCGACGGCTCCGACTGGGTCGCCCTGACCGGACTCCTCCTGACCGTCCCGCTGATCACCGCGGGCACGATCCTCAACAGCGTGTGGTGCGCGCCCGCCGCCCTCGTCCTGCCCATCGTCGCGGGCGGCCTGCTGCTGCGCCCCGCCAGCCTCCTCGGCCTGTACGCGGCGTCCGCGGTCGCGCTGATCGTCGAGTCCGTCCAGCTCGGCCCGTACACCGACGGGCCCTCGCGGGTCACGCCCGGCGTGGTCCTGGTGGTCGCCGCCTGCGGCTTCTTCGGGCTGATCATCGCCCAGTTCCGCAGCCGGGTCGGCGTGCCCTGGCGCGGCGGCAGCACGATGCTGTTCGACCTGCGCGAGCGCATCCGCGTCCAGAGCAAGCTGCCGAAACTGCCGCGCGGCTGGCACCGCGAGATGGCGCTGCGCCCGGCCGGCGGGCAGTCCTTCTCCGGCGACTTCGTCGTCGCGGCCCGCACCAACGGCGGCCGCACCCTGGAGGTCGTCCTCACCGACGTCTCCGGCAAGGGCATGGACGCCGGGTCGCGCGCCCTGCTCCTGTCCGGCGCCTTCGGCGGCCTCCTCGGCTCGCTGCCCCCGCACTCCTTCCTCCCCGCCGCCAACGGCTACCTGCTGCGCCAGGACTGGGACGAGGGCTTCGCGACCTCCATCCACCTGGTCCTCGACCTGGAGACCGGCGACTACGAACTCTTCTCCGCCGGACACCCGCCGGGCCTCCAGCTCAGCGCGGGCAGCGGCCGCTGGGAGGAGAAGACGGGCCACGGCCCGCTCCTCGGTGTCTACGACGGGGCGCAGTTCGACCCGGTCAAGGGCGTGCTGCGCCCCGGCGACGTGCTGATGCTCTTCACCGACGGCCTCGTGGAGACCTCGGAGCGGGACATCGCCGAGGGCATCGACCGCCTCACGGGCGAAGCCGACCGCTATGTGGCGGGCGGCTTCCACGGCGCGGCCTGGCACCTCATCGAGGCGGTCGCGAAGGACGTCAACGACGACAGGGCGCTGCTGCTGATCTGCCGGGAGGCGTGAATGCGTACGTTGTTCAGCGGCGACATCCGCGTGAGCTACGGCCAGTTCTACGTGGTGAGCGACCCCGAGAACCCCTGCGGAGACGCCTCGTACTCGCCACGCGCGGGGCAGACGACGGGCCTGTGCGGCGCGGCCGTGCCCGGCTACCTCTTCCTGACGTCCGGACTGCACACCGGCCCCATCGGCTGCACCGTCGAACTGCACGGGACGGAGCCGGAACCGGACGAGAGCTGGGAGGAGATCACCGAGGTCTCCTTCCGGCCCGTCACCCCCGAGGTGTCGCTCGAACTGTGGGCCGGCGACGGCAGCTTCCCGCTGGCCCTGGACATGGTCGACCACCGTGTCCGGCACTGCGTCAGCGGCATGTCCGAGGCCGTGGAGCGGGAACTGGAGTGCCTGGACGGGCTCGTCATCGAGCGGCACCTGCTGCAGTTCTGGCCCGCGCAGCCCGCCCCGGACCGGCTGATCAAGCAGACCAGCACCGGCGCCGCGTACTGGCACGACCTCGCGAGGAAGGAGCCGCCGCCCCCGACCCCCGAGGAACGCGCCGAGGCCGAGCGGCGCGCCCGCGAGGGAGAGCGAGTCGCCGCCGAGGACGCGCTCCGCCGGGAGTGGGGCGGCCGACTCCCCACCGGACGCCTCCTGGACCTGCGCGGCAATGTGGCCGGGCTGCGGGAGCTGGCCCCGCACCTGCTCCACGCCCTGGACCGCCTGCCTCCGGAGGGCCAACGCGCCGCCGCCCGCTGGGCGATGCGCCGCGCCTACGAGAAGGCGGGACTCGACGGCGTCGACTGGATCGCCCCGGCCCTGGACGCCGTCGAGCACGGGCGGCCGCTGCCCCCGCCCTTCCACGACCGGGACTCCGTGGCGCCCCACCTGCTCGGTGACCCGAACGTGCCGGACACCACGGTGCCCCCGGCTCTCCGGTGGCCCACGGCCGCGATCCGGCAGCAGTTCCTGGCGCTGCCCGCCCTCTACGCGGCCGTCGAGGGCGACCCCCTGCAAGCCGCCGTCGACGCCCTGTTCGCGGCAGCGGTCACCTACGGCTCCGACTACGGCACCCTGCTCGCCGAGGCCCGCTCCCTTTTCCCGGGCGAACCGGGCCCCGCCACCGCGTAGTCACGCCCGCCCGGCAGCACCCGCGCCAGCCACCGCGAGCGCCCGGCGGCCAGCGGGCCGAGGACGGCGAGCAGCAGGACGTACCCCGCGATGAGGGGCGAGAGCCGCTCGTCGAGGCCCGCGCCCGCCGCCATCGTGGCGAGGATCAGCGCGAACTCGCCGCGGGCCAGCAGTGTCGTGGAGATGTTCGCCGCGGGGCCCGCCCCGAAGCCGTACACGCGCGCCGCGCCGAGGCCCGCGAGGACGTTCATCAGGAGCGTCACGGCGACCGCCGCGAGCACCGGCCACAGGACCGTCGGCAGGTCACCGGGGTCGATGGAGAGCCCGAACGCGAAGAAGAAGATCGCGCCGAACGCGTCCCGCAGCGGATGCACCAGGGTGCGGATGCGCTCGCCCGACGCGGTGCTGCCGAGCATCAGGCCGACCATGAACGCGCCGATGGCGTCGGCGACGCCGAACCACTCCGAGACCCCGGCGACGAAGACGGCCGCGCCGAGGAAGGAGATGACGAGCAGCTCGTCGTCCCGGGTGGCGAAGAGGCGGCCGACGACGCGCGTGCCGAAGCGGGCCGCGAGCGCGAGCAGGAGCAGGAAGCCGAAGGCCTTGCCGCCGTCGAGCACGGCGGCGGCGAGGCTGTCGGCGCCGGACAGGACCGGCTGGAGCGCCGCGAGGTAGAGGGCCAGGAAGATGTCCTCGACGACGATGATGCCGAGGATCGGCTTCGTCTCCGGGTTGCCGAGGCGGCCGGTGTCGACCAGCACCTTCGTGACGATCGCCGAGGACGAGATGCCGAGCACCCCGGCGAGGACCAGGGCCTCGGAGGTGCCCCAGCCGAGCGCGAACCCGAAGCCGAGGCCCGCGCCGACGTTCAGCGCCAGATAGGTGCCGCCGGCGAGCGCCATCTTGCGGCCGCCCGCCTTGAGGTCGTCCAGGTGGAATTCGAGGCCCAGGTAGAAGAGCAGCAGGACCAGGCCGAGCGCCGAGAGCATCTCCAGGTCGTGGGGGTCGGAGACCAGCACCACGCCGGGGGTGTGGGGGCCGAGGAGTATCCCGGCCAGGATGAAGAGGGGGATGGTGGGCAGTCCGATGCGCCCGCCGAGGCGGGCGAGCACGGCGGCGGCGAGAAAGGCGCCGCCCATGGCTATCAGGGTGTCTGCGTGTCCGATGGGCCCGTTCCTCCTGTGGGGTGGGGACAACGACGGGTACGCCGTCAAGGCAAAGGAAGCGTCAAGAACGCGTCAATAATTAGATTACCAAACGACTTTGGGCGAGCGCACTGTCGAGGGGCCACCGCATCGAGTGGTTTGGGGCGCTTCGTGCTTCCCACCCCGTTTCGGCCGACGGCCGGGCGGCGAGGTTCAGCGGGGTTCCGGGCGCACCGGCCGGAGCCGTCTCCGCATCAGGCCGTCTCCAGTGAGGAAGTGCTGATGACCACCACCGCCGATCCGATCGCCATCAAGCTGGACCGACTCTTCGAGGTCGCCGACACCAACGCCGACGGCTACGTCGAGTGGGCGGACTACGAAAGGATCATCGACCGTCTCCTGGTCGCCTACAAGATCGGCAAGAGTGACCGCAGGGCACAGACGCTGAGGGTCGCCTACCAGATGTACTGGATGGAGCTGCTGCGCCACGCGGACGGCGAAAGCCGCCTCTCCAGGGACCAGTACCACCTCGCGTGCCGCTTCGCGGCCGTCGACACCAGCCGCTTCAACCTGGTCGAAGGCCTCCCGCACGCCCTCTTCGACGTCATGGACACCGACGGCGACGACAGCGTCAGCCAGGCGGAGTTCAAGCAGTACCTGGAGGCCTGGGCCATCGCCGACCCGACGGCCCTGGAGGCGTTCGCCAAGCTGGACACCGACGGCGACGGGTTCATCAGCCGTCACGAGTTCATCCGCGCGGTACGGGAGTTCTTCTACTCCCCGGACCTGGACGCCCCGGGCAGCCTGATCTTCGGCGCCGTCGGCACCTGACGCGCGGGGCGCGAGGCCCCGGGACCGTGGGGGGGGTCCCGGGCCCTCGTCATGACCCACCCCTGGGGTTAACCCCACCCCCGGTTCGCCAGCCGTCCTCATGGTCCGTACCGCCCCTTGATCCATAGGTTCGAGACATCGATCAGGGATGTACGAACGGAAGGCGGCACAGCCATGGGGCTGCGACGGAAGCACCGGACCGAAGAGCGCGCGGGAGCGGTCGTGACGCCGCCGATGCCGGGTGCCCGGCCCGGCGACTGGGCCGTCGAACTGCGCGGTGTCCGCCGTCAGTACGGCCGTGGCGCCGGCGCCGTGCACGCCCTCGCCGGCATCGACCTCGCCCTGCCCCGCGGCAGCTTCACCGCCGTCATGGGACCCTCGGGATCGGGCAAGTCCACGTTCCTCCAGTGCGCGGCCGGACTCGACCGGCCCACCTCCGGCACCGTCCGCCTCGGCGGCACCGAGATCACCGGCATGAGCGAGAACAAGCTCACCGCGCTGCGCCGCTCCCGCCTCGGCTTCGTCTTCCAGGCGTTCAACCTGCTGCCCTCGCTGACCGTCGAGCAGAACGTCGTCCTGCCGATGCGCCTCGCCGGACACCGCCCGGACCGCCGCAAGGCCGCCGAGATGCTCACCCGCGTAGGCCTCGGCGACAAGGGGAGCCGCCGCCCCGGCCAGCTCTCCGGCGGCCAGCAGCAGCGCGTCGCCATCGCCCGCGCCCTGGTCACCGAACCGGACGTGATCTTCGCCGACGAGCCGACCGGCGCCCTCGACACCACCACCGCCACCGAGATCCTCGGCCTGCTGCGCTCGGCCGTCGACGCCATGGACGCCACCGTCGTCATGGTCACCCACGACCCGGCCGCCGCGGCCTGGGCCGACCGCGTCCTCTTCCTCGCCGGCGGCTCCCTCGTCGACCGCCTGGAACGCGCCTCCGCCCAGCAGATCGCCGCCCGCATGACCGCCCTGACCGCTCCCGCCCACGCGGGGGTGGCCGCGTAATGGCGTACGTGCCCAACGGCCTCGCCCGCGCGGCCGTCCGCTTCAAGCCCGCCGCCTTCGCCGGCACCTTCGTCGCCCTGATGATGGCCTCGCTGATCGTGGCCGCCTGCGGCATCCTCCTGGAGACCGGCCTGCGCGCCTCCGTGCCGCCCGTCCGCTACGCCGCCGCCCCCGTGGTCGCCGCCGCCGACCAGGAGGCCCACTACGTCACCGGCAGCGGCGAGGACCGCACCGAGGCGAGCATCCCGCTGCCCGACCGCGCCCGGCTCGACGACGCCCTCGTCGCGAAGGCCGCCGCCGTGCCCGGCGCGCGTACCGCCGTCGCGGACGTCACCTTCCCCGTGCGCTCCGGCGACCGGACCGTCACCGCCCACGGCTGGGGCTCCACCGCCTTCACCGGCGAGCGGCTGACCGCGGGCCGCGCGCCGCGCTCCGGGGAGGTGGCCCTCGCCACGCCGGGCGCCCGCGTCGGCGACCGCGTCACGCTCACCACCGCCGAGGGCCCGCGCGCCTTCCGCGTCTCCGGCACCGTCGCGGCCGGGCGGGCCGCCCCCACCGCCTGGTTCGCCGACGCCGAGGCGGTCCGCGTCTCCGGGCACCCCGGACGCGTCGACGCCATCGCCGTCCTGCCCGAGCCGGGCGTCACCGCCGACACCCTCAAGTCCCGGGTGGCCCACGCCCTCGGCGGCAAGGCGGAGGTCCACACCGGCGACGACCGCGGCGCCGTCGAGGACTCCGGGGTCGCCTACGCCAAGGAGATGCTGACCGGCCTCGGCGGCTCCTTCGGCGGCATCGCCGCCCTCGTCGCCGTCTTCACCGCCGCCGGCACCGTCGCGCTCTCCGTGGGACAGCGCGCCCGCGAATACGCCCTGCTCCGCGCCATCGGCACCACCCCGCGCCAGATCCGCCGCACCATCGCCACCGAGTCGCTGCTCGTCGCCCCCCTCGCGGGCGCGGCGGGACTGCTGCCCGGCATCGCCCTGGCCCGCTGGTGGTTCGGGCAGCTGAAGGAGAAGGGCGCGATCCCCGAGGCCGTCGACCTCACGGTGTCCGGCATCCCGTTCACCGCCGCCGTCGGCGTCACGGTCATCACCGCCCTGCTCGCCGGCTACCTGGCGGCGCGCCGCCCCTCCCGCGTCAAGCCGGGCCAGGCGCTCGCCGAGGCCGCCGTGGAGCGGCTGCCGCTCGGCAAGATCCGCACCCCGATCGGTGTCGTGGCGCTGGGCGGCGGCGTCGCCTTCGCGGGGATCGCCGCCCAGACCACGGGCGAGGACGCGGCGAACGCGGCGCTCGGCGTCGTCATGCTCTTCATGCTCGCCATGGCCCTGCTCGGCCCGCTGGTCGCCCGCGGCTGCGCGGTCCTCTTCGGCCTCCCGCTGCGCGGAGCGGGCGCCCCCGGTTCGCTGGCGGCCGCCAACTCCCGTACGAACGCCCGCCGCCTGGCCTCCGCGATCACCCCGATCGTGCTCGCCATGGCCTTCTCCTCCGTGCTCGTCTTCCTGCACACCAGCACCGACAAGGCCGCCGCCGACCAGCAGCGCGCGGGCATCACCGCCGACCACATCGTCTCCTCCGACGCGGGCCTCGCGCCCGGCGCGGTCGCGAAGGCCGCCCGCGCCGACGGGGTCACCTCCGCCGTCGGACGGCTCAAGACGTCCGTCATCGTCCCGCAGTACTCGGTCGGCGACCGCCTGCTCGCCTCGGCGTCGGCGCAGGGCATCACGGGCTCGGCCACCGACCTGGCCAAGGTCCAGGACCTGTCGGTCGAGACCGGCGCCCTGCGGCTCGGCACGGGCGACATCGCCGTCGACTCCGCGCTCGCCCACGCCGCGCGCGTCCAGGTCGGCGACCGCCTCGACATCCTCCTGCCCGACGGTACGAAGGCCTCCCCGAAGGTCGTGGCCACGTACGGCAGGGGCCTCGGCCTCTCCCAGGTCACCCTGCCCGCCGCCGGCCTGAAGCACCACGTCACGTCGCCCTTCACCCACGAGATCTGGACCGAGGGCGGCTCCGCCGACGCCCTGTCCGGCCTCGGCACCCTCCACGACCGCGACGGCTACACCACGGCCCAGTCCATGGACGCCGAACTCAACGCCTGGGCCAACACGACGATGGCGGCCGTCCTCGGCGGCTTCGCGGCCGTCGCCGCCGTCAACACCCTGGTGATGACGGTCCTCGACCGCCGCCGCGAACTCGGCACGCTGCGCCTGATCGGCTCCACGCGCCGCCAGGTGATGCGGATGATCCGCTGGGAGGCGCTCATCGTCGCCGTCGCGGGCATCGCCATCGGCTCGGCGATCGCCCTCGCCACACTCGTCCCGATGATGAACGGCCTGACCGGCGAAGCCCCCTACATCCCGCCGCTGGTGTACGGCTCCTTCGTCGGCGCGGTCCTCGTCCTCGGCCTGGCGGCGACGACGATCCCGGCGCGGGCGGCACTAAGGTCGGCGGCATGACACCCGCCGCCCCGGACCGCGAGCCGCTTTCACTCACCGCGGTGGAGGCCCTCGCCCGCGAGGCCCACGCCACCCGGACCGACAAGGCGGGCCGCCCCTACGCCGAACACCTCCAGGCCGTGGCCGAGGGGGTGCGGGCCAGGGGCGGCGACGACGACCAGATCGCGGCGGCCTGGCTGCACGACTCCGTCGAGGACGCCGCGCTCACGGAGGAGTGGCTGCGGCACGCCCCGCTGACCCCGCGCACGAAGGCCATCGTGCGGGCGCTCACCAAGATCCCGGGAGAGTCCCCGCAGGCGTACGCGGAACGCGTCCTCGCGACGCCGGGCGCCCGCCTCGTCAAGGAGGCGGACCTGGCCCACAACGCGGACCCGGCCCGCCTCGCGGTCCTGGACGACACGACAAGGGCGCGCCTGACGGCGAAGTACGCCGCCCTGCGCGCCCTGTTGGGACTGCGCTGACCCCTGCCGCTACGCCGACCTGGCGCGCTCCCGCGCCAGCTCCGCCGCGTCGCGCTTGAAGGCCCACTCCATCTTGGGCTCCATCGCGAAACGGAACACCCGCTGTACCGGAGGCGTGCACAGCAGCGTCACCACGGTCGCGGCGACCACCGTCACGAAGATCTCGCCCAGCGGCTTGTGCAGCCACTCGTACTCCTCGAACCAGCCCCAGAAGCGGGAGCCCTTGGCGAGGAAGCCGTGCAGGAGGTAGCCGTACAGCGTGCCCGCGCCGAGGAGCGTGAACCACATCTTGCGGCGCGGCACCCACGCGAAGAAGCACGCGGTGAGCACCGCGGAGCAGCCGAACAGCGCCAGCGTCATCACGATGCCGACCCACCACGGCACGCCCAACTCCTGGGCGCTGTCCCGGCGGTAGAACCACACCGACGTCATGCGGGGCGCCGCCCAGTAGGCGAGGAGCACCGCGGCGGCGAAGACCGGGACGGACAGGACGCGCACCTCGCGGCGGCGCACCAGCTGGAAGTGCTCGGGCTTCATGCAGAGGCCGAGCACGAAGAACGGCAGGAACTGCAGGACGCGCTGGAGGTCGAGGTCGTCACCGATGTCCGGGGAGATCACGGCGAGCATGGCGATGGCCAGCGCGAGCGGCAGCGGCCAGCGCACGATCTTCCACAGCGGCACGGTGAGCCGCCACACGAAGAGCGCGACCAGGAACCAGGTGAGGTACCAGGGGTCGAGCAGGCTGATCGGCTGGGCCGGGTCGTCGTCCGCCCAGCGCTTGAAGAGGGTGTAGGCGACCTCGAAGATGACGTAGGGGACGGCGACACCGGTGACCAGCCGCCGCAGCCGGTCGGGCCGCATGTCGAAGCTGCGCGAGAAGTAGCCGGAGATCACGATGAACGCCGGCATGTGGAAGGTGTAGACGGTCATGTACAGCGCCTCGGCGGCGCGGCTGTGATCCGTCAGGGGTTCCCACGCGTGGGCCATCGCCACGAGGACGATCGCCAGGTACTTGGCGTTGTCGAAGAACGCGTCGCGCTGTTTGGCGGGCTTCGCCGCCCGGGCGGCGGCGCGGTGGCCGACCGGGGTGGGGGGAGCGGCGGCGGCCTGCGGGATCGGATGGTGGGTGCGTGGGGGCGGGGGTCCGGCCGCGGGCACCTGGACCGGCGGGAGCGGCGCCCGGTGGCGTCCGTGCGGGTGCACCGAGTTGGTCACAGGCCCTCCCACCAAGAGCTCGGTGAGACGATCCGGGACCGCACTGCGCCTACGGGGGTGGTGGCAGCGTGGAACATCTGACGCACCCTAGCGTCGCGGCGCTGTCTTCGTAAAACCCTCGTCGCTTTCGTCAACTCAATCCCTGTCAATCCCGGAGCCGATTACCGCTTTCCGGCTCCGGCTACCCGGGAATCGCGCACGCAGACAGGCGAGTGAACAGGCATGTAGACAAAGAGATGTGACGGCAAGGCGCCCTGTACGTCACAATTCATCCGGCTTAAATGGTGCATAACGCCCGCAGGCGACTCCGGTGGAATGTCCGTTTGGTCGGATGCCTTGTCGGCATCCGGCGCGCTTCCGATGTGCCCCCGGCAACAATTCGAATTTCCTGCGAACGCCGTGTGTGGTGATGGAAACGATCAAGCCTGAATTCTCGGCGGGTTCCCGCCGCGTTCCCTCCGCGTTCCCGCCGTGTTCCCGGCGTGTGCGGGCCATCGAATTACTGTGCCCGGATGCGCCGCTCACGCGCCCCCGGAGGGCGCCCCGCGCGCGGGGGGCGGAAAGCTTTGGCCGACGATGTGTCACGGGCCGCATACCGCGGGCGGGTTGGTGGCACGATGGTCGGTGGCGGGGGTGTGCGGGGCCGTACCCCCCGGGCCGGGAGAGCGACCGACCTAGGGTGTGATCAGTGTGGCCATTTCGCTGTCAGTGGTACTGCTGTTGGCGATCATTCTCGTGGTGCTGATCCGCGGGGGGTCGCTCAAGGCGGGGCCCGCGATCGTCGCGGTGCTCTTCGGCTTCTTCCTCGCCTCGACCGGTATGGCGCCTTCCATAAACCGGTTCCTGAACGAACTGGCGGAGACGATCAACTCGATCAGCTTCTAGCCCCCGGCCGACGCGGCGGCCCGGAAAGCCGTCGGCCCGGCCCGCTGGGAACAGCGGGCCGGGCCGAGGGGCTGCAGAGCGGGCGACGGGAATCGAACCCGCGTAGCTAGTTTGGAAGATCGCGTACGTGCACCCCGCCTGACCTGGTGAGCTGCTGACCTGGGGGTTCCCGGGGTGCTCACCGCGGCTCCCCGTCGTTCCCCGTAGCTTCCCGCTCGATCGGGCACGCAGGGGGCACAGGCTCCGCTCTCCCGGCCTACCAGGCTGCTGGCGCCTCCCCCCGGCCCGTCTCAGCCTCCTCGTGGCCCACGCGGTCGGTGGAGCGGCTTTGGGCGGGAGCTGCTTTGGGGCGAGTGATCATGGCCCCTTAAGCTTCCGGCGAGTCGGGCAGTCTGTGGACCTGCCCGTTAATGCACGACGTTGGGGCCATGATCTTAGAGGCTCGCCCCAAAGTGGCTGCCTAAAGCCGTGGAGCCGACCGCCCCAGCCCCCACCTTCCCCACCCCCACCTCACCTCACCCTTTCCCCGCCTCCTGCTCACCGCGGCGAGTGGTGGTCCACAGTCGGCAGGGTGGTCCGGTGCTGGCGCGCGCTGGGTGCTGCCGCGGGCCTGGCTGGGCGTGCGGGCCTGCCCGGTGCGAGGCGGGGTGGTCTTCCTGCTGCCTTCGAGGCGTGCGCGCTAGGACCGCTCATGGCCATGGCGGGGCCGACCATCCGGGCTTGGGGCAGCGGCCCCGGGTAGTGGGTTAGCCCGCCGTGTGCCGCCGCCGCGATCCGGCCTATTCGGTAACCCAAAGCATCTGTGACCTGCTGTGCGGCTATCCCCTGTGCCTTATGGCCCGGTGCTGGGTTTTGGCCGCTGTGTGGGGCGACGGGCGGGCGCCGCCGCGCAGCCGGTGGCGGAGACATAGAGGCAGCGTGGCGGCGGCCGTCCGGCGCCGCCGCGCTGTGTGCGGCCCTCGGTCCTTGGATTGATCCCCTTCGGGGGCGGCTCGGGTCTGGGGGCTTGTTGGGGTGTTTGTGTCCGTGCGTGTGCTTGGCGTCCTACGGCTTTTGAGGTCTTCCCCCCAAGGCCGGATCGCGGCGGCGGTGCGCGGCGGGCTCACCCGCGCAACCAGGGGCCGAAGCCCCGGGACGGGATGGTTGGCGCTCGCGGCTGGCCATGGACGGCCGCGAGCGCAGCGAGCCTTGATGAACTAGGGAAAGTTCTACCGCGCCGCTCTCGGGCAGCCCGGTGAGGGGCTGTCGGCCGACTGCTCGACTGGGCTACGGTGCGATTCATGCGTTCTGCACTGGACACCCCCGAGGGAGCCGCCGAACTGGCTGAGTCGCTGCTTCCGCCACTCGGAAACCGCTGGTTGCACACCCAAGCAGTGGCACAACGCGCTCGCGAGGCCACCCCCGCCGTGCAGGAATCCGATCGAGACCTCCTCATCGCCGCTGCCTGGCTTCACGATCTCGGCTACGCCCCTGAGCTGCGTGAGACGGGCTTCCACCCCTTGGACGGGGCTCGCCACCTGGAGTCGTTGGGGGCACCTGATCGACTTGTGCGTCTGGTCGCCCACCACTCCGGAGCCGTGTACGAGGCTGAACAGCGCGGGTTGTCTGCCGAGCTGGCTGTCTATGATCGCGAGGACTCGCCGGTACTCGATGCGCTGATCTACGCCGACATGACGACCGGTCCGGCCGGTCAGTCCTTCGACTTCGATCAGCGTATGGAAGAAATCTTGGTCCGTTACAAGCCTGGCTCTGAGGTCCACACGGCGATCAGCAAGGCTCGGCCGTACCTGGGCGCCGCTGTTGAGCGGACTCTTGCTCGCCTACATGATCAACCGATGTAGGGTTCGCGCCTGTCGGCTAGGCCGTGATCAATCCGCATGCGCATGGATGGGTGGATGTTCAGTTCGTCCAGCCTGCTCGGGGGCACGAAGGCAACTTCCTTGCTCTCGCTGCTCGTACGTAGCTCTCCGCCGATGATGCTTGCCACGAAGCAAATCGAGAACTGCTGGCGCACTTCACCGTCGTCGTACGCCATGACGTGGGCAGGGTTCGTGTAGAGGCCGACCAGCCCCGTCACCTCGACGTCGAAGCCGGTCTCTTCCTTGGTCTCCCGCACAGCGGCGTCCGCGGCAGACTCGCCGACATCGATCCCACCGCCAGGCAAGGCCCACAGATCGTTGTCAGTCTTGTGGATGAGCAGGACGGCACCGGCCTCGTTCAGCGCGACAGCAGTCACCGATGGAACAATGCTGTTCGCTTTCGGGGCATGTGGATCATTGAAGTAGTCGATGCGGGCCATGCCTCCAGCGTCGCATGTTTCAGGCAACTCGGGGACGCTCGGTGTGCCCGCGTTCCCACGCGTAGTCAAAGCTCCGCATGTAGTGCCGGAAGGTACGGGCTCCAGGCAAGTAGCGAAAGTGCAGAACGGGGTTCTGCCCTGCTGGCGCCCCGAGTACGTGGGGGTTCACCAACACATCGTCATCGAAACGGTAGATCGAGTTGTAGAGGATCGTGTCGTGCAACCGAACCTCTACCCCAGGCGTGGTGGTCGCTGGCTGGAGATAGCGCCGTGTGATGCGCGCTCGTGCGGCCAAGTCATCACCGATTCCTTCCTCCTCGCCTCGCTGGCGGATCATCTCGGAGTCAGGATCTCCGAGCAGGATGCGGACCTGTGCCCCCGCCTTCGCCTTGTCGGCCAATTGGTCGGGTAGATCGGGATGCCCGTCGAAGAGAAACAGTCCGGCGTACACAAGGATCTCGATCTGGCTCGATGCCTGCGCGATCAGTGACGACCACAAGGACGCTGGGACCGCGCCTCGGTGCGGGTAGTACGTGATCAGCTCAGACGTACTGGCGCTCTCGGCTTGCTTCTCAACCGTCGGCCAGAGGTAGACCTCATCGACCCCCAGGAAACCAGCGGCCTTCCACCTGTGCGTTCGGTGAGGTGTGCGGTCCTTGGAGATCCACCGCTCAACGCTCTTCGGGTCGACGCCGACGTGATCGGCCACGGCTTGGATGGTCTCGCCCTTTGCGGAGATAGCTGCTCGTAAGCGCTCGTTCGCCATGCCGACTCCCGCCAACTGCTGGGACGCTGGGACGTTTTGACGTTAGCGTGAACGTCCCCAAACGTCCATAGGGTCGGTGATAGGTCCCACCCTTTTGGCGGTTTCCTGATCTCACCGGTTGCTAGCCGGTCAACTCGCTTCGAGATCAGGAGAACAGACGATGCGTCAGATTCCCGTCGACACCTCCGCCGCTACCGTGATGGTGGCCAAGGCGCCTCAGCCCAAGGTCAAGGACCGTCGTACCGGTGAGATCGCCACGGACGCTGATGGCGTCACGCTGATGACCGTGGACGTGATGTTCTCCGCCAACGACGAGGTGGAGATCCTGAAGGTCACCGTTCCGCAGCCGGGCATCTCCGAGGACCTGGCCATGGGCTCGCTGGTCGCCCTGACCGGCCTGGTGGCCTCGCCGTGGGAAAACGAGTTCAACGGCCAGAAGCGGCACGGGATCGCCTTCCGCGCGGTCGCGGTCACCGCTCTCTCGGCTGGCGCCTCGAAGCCGAAGGCTGCCTGATCATGAGCTGGCTGATCGCCTCCGTTCTGCTGGTCGTCGCTACCGCGGGTCTTCTGCGGTGGCGGCGCCCCGCCTGGTACTGGATGAGCTTCGGGATCGTCTTCACGGTGGTGCGTATCCGACTGCGCTACGCGGACGTGATGGACGCCTGTCACCTGACGATGCCGGCATCCCGGTTCCGCCTGGCCATGGCGCGCATGTTCAGGCGGGAGGTTCCCCGTCAGAGGGTGCCGCGGCTGCTGTGGCTGCGCCCAACCCGTACCGGGGTGAAGCTGCGGATCAAGATGTGGCCCGGTCAGGACGCCTTCGAGTTCTCAGCCGCCGCCGACCGGTTACGGCACTCCTTCGCCGTTCACCAGGTCATCTCGCGTGAGGTCAAGCCGGGCGTCATCGAACTCACGCTGACCGGCTTCGATGTCCTCAAGCACGTACAGATGCCGGTCAAGACGGACCGTGCCCTGTTGAAGATCCCGGTGGCGCTGGTGGAAGACGGCTCGGTGCACTACCGCGACTACCGCGAGACGCCGCACTCGGTGACCGCTGGCGCTACGCAGTCGGGCAAGTCCGTCTTCCAGCGCACCGTGATCAAGGAACTCGCCTCACAGCCGGTGGCGCTGGTCGGCATCGACTGCAAGAAGATCGAACTAGGGCCGTTCGCCCGTCGCTTCTCCGCGCTGGCCGACAACCGCGACGATGCCGCCGATCTCCTGGAAGCGCTCGTGGTGCGCATGGAGAACATCTACGAACTCATCCGCTGCGAACAGCGGATCAGCGCCGACACCCCGGACGCGGAGATCGCCGCGAACATCTGGGACCTCCCCGAAACCCTGCGCCCGGTCCCCGTCGTGATCACCATCGACGAGATCGCCGAACTGGCCATGAGCGCCAAGCGCAACGATCCGCAAAGGGACCGGATCATCACCGCCCTGGTCCGCCTGGCCCAGCTCGGCCGCGCCGCGGGCATGTTCCTCGACATCTACGGCCAGCGCTTCGGCTCCGAACTTGGCGACGGCATCACCATGCTCCGCGCCCAGTTGACCGGCCGGATCGTGCACCGCGTCAACGACGAGTCGACCGCCAAGATGACCTTCGGCGACATCTCCCCGCACGCGGTCTTCGCCGCCACGCAGATCCCCAACACGCGCCGCGGTATGGCCATCGTCGGCTACTCCACCGGCGAGTGGAACCGCATCCGCACCCCGCACACCTCGATGCGCCAAGCGGTATCCGCCTGCAACAAGCACGCGCATCTCACCCCGGATCTTCCGGAACTGGACCGCTTCCGGCCGCTGGTCGACGCCGATCCGAAGGCGCCTGCAGCCGTCGTAGAAGCCGCCTGATCTCTCCCCGCTTCACCGGTCGGCGTGACCGTCTCGCGCCACGTCCCTACCCCCTCCATGCCTGATCACAGAAGAGGAGCCCCGCTCATGGCCGCACGCGCCCGCAAGTCGGCCGCCACGCCCCGGGCGAAGAAGTGCCCGGACTGCAAGGGCAAGGGCGAGACCACCGAAACCGTCCGCGTCGGCGCCCGCAAAGGCCGCGCCACCACCGACGAACAGACCGCCCTGTGCCTCACCTGCTGGGGCAGCGGCGAAGCGCCCACCACCTGATCACCGCTGGGACCGGGCGGCTGGACACGACTCCCCGCCCCGTCCCGGCTCCAACCCCTGTGAAGGAGGTGAAGACATGGCCCGCTCGATCCGCCTGGACGCGGTCCTGATCCAAGCCGTGATCGCTGGTGCGCTGTCCTTCGCTCACCTGCACGACCTGGCTGCCGCGGCCGGACAGACCGGCTGGAAGGCGTGGGCTTACCCCGTCTCCGTTGACCTGCTGCTTGTGGCTGCCTGGCGCCGCCTGCGCAACGGCGGCTCGTCCCGCCTTGCCTGGTGCTGGTTCCTGATCGCCTTGATCGCCTCACTGGGCGCCAACGTCGCCACGGCCGGATTCCTCGACCTCGCCGACCCGCCCGCCTGGCTGCGCTTCGGAGTCGCCGGATGGCCCGCGCTGGCCTTCCTCGGCGGCACGCTGCTCGCTCACTCACCCGAACTTACGCCCGCATCGGCACCCGCTGAACCGGACTCCTCGGCCCAGAAGTCCGAGCCGGACCCCGCCCCGCGGCGCGTCCAGGCCGCTGCCGAAGAGGCACCCCCGGCCCTGCCCGTCTCGGCTCCTGCGCCCGATCCGGTCCCCGACCCCGTGCCGGTACTCCCGCAGGTCCCGGCAGCGCTGATCGACCACGCGCGCAAGGTCGCCGACGACCACCACTCCCGCACCGGTACCTCGATCGACAGCGACACCCTGCGCGCCCGCCTCGGCGTCCCGGCCCCCATGGCCGACGCCATCGCCGCCCAACTCACCTGACGAAAGGACAACCCCCATGGGCATCTACCGGATCTTCCGCGAACTGCGCCGCGTCGGCCAGGTCACCGTCGGCACCTCCCACGGCAAGCGCGGCCACATCGCCTACGTCGCCGCCTGCGCCGCTGAGGACTGCGGCTGGTCGGCCGAGTACGACAACTCCGCCGCCGCCATGGTCGCCGCCCAGGGCCACCGCTGCCGCGTCCGCTGACACCCGAAGGAGACAGGCACATGTCCGTTCCGCTGTGGTTCTTCCTCGCCTGCCTGGGCCTGGTCGGCGTCAAGCTCGTCCGCCCGCCCTGGTGGCTCGTGGTCGTCCTGCTCCTCGGCGGCTACCTCCTTGCCGACAGCGTCCTTGCCCCCGCCATCGACACCGCCACCACCACCAAGTGAAGGGAGATCAACCCATGTTCGAACCCCGTATCCCGGCCAACCCGACCCCGACCTGCGAGATCACCCCGATCATCACCACCGCGGCACTGCCCGGCCACCCGCACACCCCCACCGCGTGCTCCTGCCACAACCAGACCCCCGCCCCGGCCCCCGTCGTGGCGTCCTCCCGCCCGACCATGCAGATCACCCCCGGCAACGTGCTCGCCCTCGTCGGCGCCGGTACGGCCGTGGTCCTGGTCGTCGGCGCGGTGCTGGTCTCCCTGCTCCTCGCGGTCACCATCACCGCCGTCTCCATCGCGGTCATCACAGTCGTGCTGCGCCTGCTGGTCCGCGACATACAGAAGGGCCGGTGACCTCAATGGACACGACCATGATGGCGGCGGCGGGATTACCGGCCCTGGGCTGGCTCCTGCACAGCGGACTCCTCTGGCACCGTCTGGCCACCGCCCGCCGCGACCCCCTGACCGGCCTGCACACCCGCGCCGGATGGACCGCCCGCGCCGAACGCCTCATCGCCAAAAACCCGAACGCCCTGGTGCTCCTGGTCGACCTCGACGACTTCAAGGCCATCAACGACACCCACGGCCACGCAGCCGGAGACGCGGTCTTGACCGCCACCGCTCAGCGGCTGAGCGACTGGTGTGGGCGCCATGGAATCGCCGCCCGTCTTGGCGGGGACGAATTCGCCGCCATCGTCACCCGCCCCGACGGCACTCCCGACCTCTTCGACCTCTGGTCCGCCTTGGACACCCCCGTCGAGCATCACGGGCACGTCCTGCCGGTCTCCGCCTCGGTCGGCTGCTGCCACTCCGGCTTCCTGCCGCTCCCGACCCTGACCGACGCCCTGTCCGCCGCCGATGAAGCGATGTACGCGGACAAGGGCCACGGCAGGCGCAACACGCGCTAGCGGCCCCCGGGGCGGCCTCGGTCACCAAACTTCCGCCGCCCCGGGCGCCTGAACCCCTCCCAGATCACCGGACCCGAAAGGGAAGTCCCATCATGCCCGAGCACGCCCGACCCACACCGCGGATCTGCCCCACCTGCGACGGCTTCGCCTCCGTCAAGGTCACCCGCGGCGGACGCGACCGCCACGGCCACCTGCACACCATCACCGCCCACTGCACGGACTGCCACGGCACCGGCCACACCCGCACGACACGTACGCGGGAGGGCGCCCGTGTCTGACGCGCTGCTCGACCCGACCACCCTCGGCGACCTGCTGAGGGTGGCTTCGGCCGACGACTTCGACCGCTGGCAAGACCAGATCCGCCGCACGGGCGGATGCTCCGACCCGATCCACCTCACCGGCTGGACGCTGGCCAAGGACAAGACGACCGGCGAAACCCTGCACCACTACTCCACCGATGGTGAACCGGGCGGTCGGCTCCGCCTCGCCTGCGGCAACCGCCGCGCCTCCCGCTGCCCCTCCTGCGCCTGGACGTACGCCGGGGACACCTACCACCTCATCCGCGCCGGACTCGTCGGAGACGACCGCCGCGACATCCCCGCCGCCGTCCGCGACCACCCCCGCGTCTTCGCCACCTTCACCGCCCCCTCCTTCGGCCCCGTCCACAACCGGCCTAACCGCGGTGCCTGCCACTGCGGCACCCGCCATCCCGCCGACGACCCCGCCCTTGGCACGGCCCTCGATCCGGCGACCTACGACTACGCGGGAGCGGTCCTCTTCAACAACCACGCGGGCAACCTGTGGATGCGCTTCACCACCCGGCTACGCCGCGAGATCGCCGCCCGCGCCGGACTCACCCAACGCGAACTGAAGGAAGCCGCCCGCCTCTCCTACGGCAAGGTCGCCGAGTTCCAGAAGCGCGGAGCCATCCACTTCCACGCCGTGATCCGCCTCGACGGACCCGACGGACCCGGCACCCCGCCCCCGTCATGGGCGCACGTCGACCTGCTTACCGACGCCATCCGCGCCGCCGCCACGCACTCATACACCTCGGTCTCCGTGCCCGCCGCCGACGACCAACCGGCCCGCACCTTCCAATGGGGCACTCAACTCGACGTACGCCCGGTCAAAGCCTTCGGCGACGGCTCCGATATCACCGAACAAGCCGTCGCCTCCTACGTCGCCAAGTACGCCACCAAAGCCGCCGAGAACACCGGCACCCTCGACCGCCGCATCGGCGAACTCGCCGAACTCGGCCGCCACGGCGTTCCCGACCACGCCCGCCGCCTGATCGAAGCATGCAAGCTGCTCGATCCGCTCTACCCGGATCGTCGGCTCTGGGCCTGGGCTCACATGCTCGGCTTCCGCGGCCACTTCTCCTCGAAGTCCCGCCACTACTCCACCACTCTCGGTGAACTCCGCCAGGCACGCGCCGACTTCCGCGCCGCCCAGGAACGCCAAGCCCTCGGCCTTGACGACTGGGAGCCGGACACCGTCCTGCTCCTGGCCGACTGGCAGTACGCCGGGCACGGCCACACCCCGGGCGAATCCGTCCTCGCCGCATCGATTGCCCGTGACATCCAACTGAACCGCGAGACCGCACGCGAAGCACTGCAAGACCAACGCGCCTCGGAAGGAGCCGCAGCATGAATGATCGATACCTCGACGTCTACCAGGTCGCCGAATTCCTCAACACGTCGGTCCGCTTCTCGCGCCGCCTCATAGAGGAGCGCCGGATTAAGTACGTCAAGGTCGGCCGACACGTCCGGATTCCCGAGAGCGCGGTAATCGCCTTCATCAACGCGAACACGGTAGAGCCTCGGAAGCGGCTGGGGGTGGCTGCCTAATGGCTGGGAAGCGTCGACAGTTCGGCCGGGTCCGCAAGCTCGCTTCAGGCCGTTACCAGGCCCGCTACGTCGGCCCTGACGGGCAGCTCCGACCGGCCCCGGAGACCTTCCGCACGAAGAAGGACGCTGACGCCTGGCTCGCCGACAAGCAAACCGAGATGCGCCGGGGCGACTGGCACGACCCAGATGCGGGCAAGGTCGCGTTCGGCCAGTACGCCACATCCTGGGTCATGGAACGGGAGATCACGACGACCACGCGTCAGCTCTACGGCTCGCTCCTAAAGCACCACCTCGAACCGACCTTCGGGGCCGTCAACGTCGCGGAGATCTCGCCCCCGCTCGTCCGTCGCTGGCGTGCCGAAAAGCTCGCGTCCGGCACTGGGCCGACCACTGTTGCGAAGGCGTACGCCCTGCTGCGAGCGATCATGGCTACGGCCGTCTCGGATCAGATGATCAGGCGCAACCCGTGCCAGATCAAGGGCGCGAGCACTGTGCATACCCCGGAGCGGCCGACCGCGACCATCGAAGAGGTCTACGCCCTCGCCGACGCGATCCAGCCCCGCTACCGGGCGCTCGTCCTCCTCGCCGGATTCCTCGGCCTGCGCTGGGGTGAACTGGTCGGCTTGCACCGCCGGGACATTGACCTCGATCGCGGCACCGTCCGGGTACGCCGCGCGGTGGCTGAGCTGTTCAATGGCAAGCGCGAGATCAAGGCGCCCAAGAGCGCCGCGGGCAAGCGCACGGTTGCCATTCCGGCCGTGATCGTGGCGGATATCCGGGATCACCTGAAGCAGTTCGCAGAGCCGGGCGCCGACGGTCGCGTCTTCCTCGGCGTCAAGGGAGCGACTCCACGCCGGAACCACTTCAACAAGCTGTGGCGTAAGGCGTGCGATGACGCCGGAGTCAACGGCCTGCACTTCCACGATCTCCGGCACACAGGGAACACCCTTGCCGCGTCCACGGGCGCGAGCACACGGGAGCTGATGTCTCGAATGGGTCACAGTACGGCTCGGGCTGCCTTGATCTACCAGCACGCTAGCGCCGACCGTGACCGGCTGATCGCCGAGGCCGTGAGCGGCCTGGTGAAGAAGGGGCGGAAGAAGTCCCGGAGGCCCGAGAAGAAGCAAGATCGAAAGCCGGAGGGGCACGCGGGGGACACGGCGGACTGAACGGGACCCCGGAAAGCGATCAGGGCCAGGCGGAGGAAACAGCCTCTGACCTGGCCCTGAGTCGTCTGGAGCGGGCGACGGGAATCGAACCCGCGTAGCTAGTTTGGAAGACTAGGGCTCTACCATTGAGCTACGCCCGCATATGCGCACCGGGGCCGTGAGGCCGCGGCACGACAGGCATCGTAGCGGGTCCGCGGGCTTCGCCGCACACCCCCTGCCGCGGTCCCGGTACAGCGGGGGCCGTACGGCCTGTGGGCATGTACCCTACGTGTCGCACCGACGGGGTGTGGCGCAGCTTGGTAGCGCGTCCGCTTTGGGAGCGGAAGGCCGTGGGTTCAAATCCCGCCACCCCGACCAGCAGGTCTCCCTCGCAAGATCGCATTGTGGGTCGGCTCCCGCTTGCCGTTACTATGCAAGCTGTGTGCCCGTGTGTCTCTGATCCGGGCAGAAACCAGCAGTCAGCCCACCAAGGAGACCAACCGTGAAGAGCGCCGTGGAGACCCTGAACCCGACCCGGGTTCGGCTCACTGTCGAGGTGCCCTTCGAGGAGCTCAAGGACAGCCTCGACGCGGCGTACAAGAAGATCAACCAGCAGGTCACGGTGAAGGGCTTCCGCAAGGGCAAGATCCCGGCCCGCGTCATCGACCAGCGGTTCGGCCGCGGGGCCGTGCTGGAGGAGGCCGTCAACGACGCGCTTCCGAAGTTCTACACCGAGGCGGTCAACGAGGCCGAGCTCAACGTCCTGGGTCAGCCCGAGGTGGACATCACCGAGCTGAAGGACAACGAGACCCTCAACTTCACCGCCGAGGTCGACGTACGCCCCACCATCGAGATCCCGGACTACTCCGGCATCGAGGTCGAGGTCGACGCGGTCGAGGTCAGCGACGAGGACGTCGACAAGGCCGTCGAGGAGCTGCGCGGGCGCTTCGCCTCCACGTCCCCGGTCGAGCGTGCCGCCGAGGACGGCGACGTCGTGACGATCGACCTGGAGGCCAAGGTCGACGGCGAGGTCCTGGAGGACGGCGTCGCGAAGGACGTCTCCTACACGATCGGCTCCGGCGAGCTGCTCGAAGGCATCGACGACGCCGTGAAGGGTCTGGAGGCCGGTGGCGAGGCCACCTTCACCTCCGAGCTGAAGGGTGGCTCGGCCGCCGGCAAGGAGTCCGAGGTCACCGTCAAGGTCACCCAGGTCGCCAAGCGCGAACTGCCCGAGCTGGACGACGACTTCGCGCAGCTCGCCTCCGAGTTCGACACCCTCGACGAGCTGAAGGCCGACAGCCGCAAGCGTCTCGAGAACATGAAGCAGTTCGACCAGGCCACGCAGGCCCAGGAGCGCGTCCTGGAGAAGCTCCTCGAGCTGGTCGAGGTCCCCGTTCCCGAGAAGCTCCTCGCGGACGAGATCCAGACCCGCAAGCACAACCTGGTCAACCACCAGCTCGGCCAGATGGGCCTCGACCTCGCGAAGTACCTGGAGATCCAGGGCAAGACCGAGGAAGAGTTCGACGCCGAGACCAAGGAGCAGGCCGAGAAGGGCATCAAGACGCAGTTCGTCCTGGACGAGCTGGTCAACAAGGAGAAGCTGAACGTGAACCAGGAGGAGCTCACCGAGCACCTCATGCGTCGCGCGCAGTCCTCCGGCATGTCCCCCGACCAGTTCGCCCAGGCCGTCGTCGAAGGCGGCCAGGTCCCGATGCTGGTCGGCGAGGTCGCCCGCGGCAAGGCCCTCGCGGTCGTCGTCGAGGCCGCCACGGTCAAGGACACGAAGGGTGAGGTCATCGACCTCAGCGACGGCGACGAGGAGGAGACGGACGAGTCCGCCACCGCCGAGGCCGACGCCCCCGCCGCCTCCGGCGAGGAGAAGACCGAGGCCTGAGCCGCCTCGCTCTGACGCACGCAGCATGGGCCCCCGGGATCTCGATCCCGGGGGCCCATGCCGTGCCCCGTCAGGGGCGCGGGGAACTGCGCGAGCGACCACGAACGACCCGCACTCGCCGTAGACCCTGACGAGGCAGACGCGACCGCGCCCCGGCGGGGGCCGACCGCGCAGTTCCCCGCGCCCCTTACGGGGCGCTACCTGCGCTCACAGCGAACAGTTGGCCCTGCGGGATTCCCCGGAGGGGCCCGCGCGTTAGGGTCCATGAATACGAGGGCAGGGGAGTCCCCGGAGCCGCCCCGGAGCGGCTGGCACGCGGGGTCCCAGCCCCAGCTGAAGACGTGAGACGGCCCGGCGCCGTCGTAAGACGAGCAGGTGGATACGTGACGAATCTGATGCCCTCCGCCGCCGGCGACCCCTCCATCGGTGGTGGCCTCGGCGACCAGGTCTACAACCGACTGCTCGGCGAGCGGATCATTTTCCTCGGCCAGGCCGTGGACGACGACATTGCCAACAAGATCACCGCGCAGCTGCTGCTTCTCGCCGCAGAGCCGGACAAGGACATCTTCCTCTACATCAACAGCCCCGGCGGCTCGATCACGGCCGGCATGGCGGTCTACGACACCATGCAGTACATCAAGAACGACGTCGTGACGATCGCGATGGGCATGGCGGCCTCCATGGGCCAGTTCCTGCTCAGCGCGGGTACGCCCGGCAAGCGCTTCGCCCTGCCGAACGCCGAGATCCTGATCCACCAGCCCTCCGCGGGCCTCGCCGGTTCCGCGTCGGACATCAAGATCCACGCCGAGCGTCTGCTGCACACCAAGCGCCGCATGGCCGAGCTGACCGCTCACCACACCGGCCAGACCGTGGAGCAGATCACCCGCGACTCGGACCGCGACCGCTGGTTCGACCCGCAGGAGGCCAAGGAGTACGGCCTCATCGACGACATCATGCCCACCGCCGCCGGCATGCCGGGCGGGGGCGGCACGGGAGCCTGAGGCACCCCTCAGCGCCCCGACAGCCGAAACCTCAGCCCACGCTCCTCAGGAGACCAAGAGAGATGAACAACCACCCCGGCAGCGGCCTCTACGCCCGAACCCAGGCCGAGCTCGGCCCGGCCGCGCAGGCCGAGTTCACCGGCGCCCGCGCCGAGTCCCGCTACGTCATCCCGCGCTTCGTCGAGCGCACCTCGCAGGGCGTGCGTGAGTACGACCCGTACGCGAAGCTCTTCGAGGAGCGTGTGATCTTCCTCGGCGTGCAGATCGACGACGCCTCCGCCAACGACGTCATGGCGCAGCTCCTGTGCCTGGAGTCGATGGACCCGGACCGCGACATCTCGATCTACATCAACAGCCCCGGCGGCTCGTTCACGGCCCTCACGGCCATCTACGACACGATGCAGTTCGTCAAGCCGGACGTGCAGACCGTCTGCATGGGCCAGGCCGCCTCGGCCGCCGCGGTCCTGCTCGCGGCCGGCACGCCGGGCAAGCGCATGGCGCTCCCGAACGCCCGCGTCCTGATCCACCAGCCCTACAGCGAGACGGGCCGCGGTCAGGTCTCCGACCTGGAGATCGCCGCCAACGAGATCCTCCGGATGCGCGCGCAGCTGGAGGACATGCTGGCCAAGCACTCGACGACGCCGATCGAGAAGATCCGCGACGACATCGAGCGCGACAAGATCCTCACGGCCGAGGACGCGCTCGCGTACGGCCTGGTCGACCAGATCATCTCCACCCGGAAGATGAACAACGCCTCGGTCGTCTGACGCGGCGCTGTAGCATCTGCCGCTCTTGGCATGGTTCGCGCACGACTCGCGTCGAAGCGAACCGTGCCAAGGGGGGCCCGAACGGGGGGCCCGGCAAGGTACCGTCGGATATGAGGCACCAGGAGCCGCTGAACGTGGCGTCTCCCAGGCGAAGGGGAAGCACCTCGTGGCACGCATCGGTGACGGCGGCGATCTGCTCAAGTGCTCGTTCTGCGGAAAGAGTCAGAAGCAGGTCAAGAAGCTCATCGCAGGCCCCGGTGTGTACATCTGCGACGAGTGCATCGACCTCTGTAACGAGATCATCGAGGAAGAGCTCGCGGAGACGAGCGAGGTCCGCTGGGAGGAACTGCCCAAGCCTCGCGAGATCTACGAATTCCTGGAGGGCTACGTCGTGGGCCAGGAGCCCGCGAAGAAGGCCCTCTCGGTAGCGGTGTACAACCACTACAAGCGGGTCCAGGCCGGCGAGAACGGCGGCGCGCAGGGCCGTGACGACGCGATCGAACTCGCGAAGTCCAACATCCTGCTGCTCGGCCCGACCGGTTCCGGCAAGACGCTCCTGGCACAGACGCTCGCCCGGATGCTCAACGTCCCGTTCGCCATCGCGGACGCGACGGCGCTGACGGAGGCGGGCTATGTCGGCGAGGACGTCGAGAACATCCTCCTCAAGCTGATCCAGGCGGCCGACTACGACGTCAAGAAGGCCGAGACCGGGATCATCTACATCGACGAGATCGACAAGGTCGCCCGCAAGAGCGAGAACCCGTCGATCACGCGCGATGTCTCGGGCGAGGGCGTCCAGCAGGCTCTGCTGAAGATCCTGGAGGGCACCACCGCTTCGGTCCCGCCGCAGGGCGGCCGCAAGCACCCGCACCAGGAGTTCATCCAGATCGACACGACGAACGTGCTCTTCATCGTGGGCGGTGCCTTCTCCGGCCTCGAAAAGATCATCGAGTCGCGGGCGGGCGCGAAGGGCATCGGCTTCGGCGCCACCATCCGCTCCAAGCGCGAGCTGGAGGAGAAGGACCAGTTCGAGGACATCATGCCGGAGGACCTGGTGAAGTTCGGGATGATCCCCGAGTTCATCGGCCGCCTCCCCGTGATCACCTCCGTCCACAACCTCGACCGTGAGGCCCTGCTCCAGATCCTCGTCGAGCCGCGCAACGCGCTCGTGAAGCAGTACCAGCGCCTGTTCGAACTCGACGGCGTGGAGCTGGACTTCGAGCGCGAGGCCCTGGAGGCCATCGCCGACCAGGCGATCCTGCGCCAGACCGGCGCGCGCGGCCTGCGCGCCATCATGGAGGAAGTCCTCCAGTCGGTGATGTACGAGGTGCCGTCCCGCAAGGACGTCGCCCGCGTCGTCATCACCGCGGACGTCGTCCGTTCGAACGTGAACCCGACGCTGGTGCCGCGCGAGGTGCGGGGGCCGGGCGCCGGGGAGCAGAAGTCCGCGTAGCTCCCGCGGCTCCGCGTACGTACGCGAAAGGGGCGCCCGGCGATTCGATCACCGGGCGCCCCTTCGTCGTGTTGGTTGTGTTCGTCGTGTTCGCCGTGCGGGTGGGGACTACTTGACCTCGACGCGTACGTCGTCGCGGAGGTTGGCGACCTGGGTGGCGACGTCGCTCAGCGCGATGTCCGCGCCGGTGCGGGTCGCGGCGGCGTCGGAGTACATGGCGTACGCGACGGTGCTGTGGTCACCCCAGACGCACATCGGGGTCTGGAAGCTGTTGGGGACGCCCGCGTCGTCCGCGCCGGCCTCGCCCATCTTGTACTCGGCCTTCTGGCACTTCATGATGCCGTTCTCGAAGCCGTCGGGGGTGAACTCCTCCGGGTCGCCGATGAGCTTCATGGCTCCGTCGGAGCCGTTCACGGAGTTCTTCTCCATCTCGGCGAACATCGCGTCGACGACCTTCTCCGGGTCGTCCACCTCGCCGTACACACCGGAGTAGTTGAGGGACTTCATGGCCGCGCCCTCGCCGTGCTGGTACGCGGCGTGGACGTTCTCAGGGTCGCTGACGCCCTGCTTCTCCAGGTCCGCCAGGTCGCTCGAGGACATGCCGCGGCCCTCGTCGGAGCCCTCCAGCTTCTTGTAGCTGCCGAGGACCGTCGCGGGCGCCGTCAGCTTGTACGTCTTGCCGTCGTCGGTGACCGAGGAGCCGTCGCTCTTGGCGAAGAAGAAGTAGCCGCCGACCGCGGCCGCGGCGACGACCACGACGGCGCCGATGATGAGCCCGGTCTTCTTGCCGCCACCGCCCTGCGGGGGCGGGGCGTACTGCCCGTAAGGGGCGGGCTGCTGGGGGTGCTGCCCGTAGGGGGCGGCGGGCTGCTGGGGGTGGCCGTAACCGCCCGGTTGCCCATAGGGCTGCTGCGGCGGGACGCCCTGGGGCGGCTGCCCGTAGGGGCCGGGCTGCTGGGGCGGCGGGCCGCCGTACGGGCCGGGCTGCTGGTAGCTCACTGCGTGGGGTTCCCCTCGTTGGTGGTGCGGCGGTGCCGTGTCGTTCCTCGCGTCAGAGCTTGACGCGGACTTCCTTGCGGACCTTGAGCGCGGTGGCCGAGGCGTCCTTGAGCGACACCTTGCCCGCCAGGGCGTCGGCGACCTCGACCGGTACGACGACGGCGACGGTGCTGTGGTCGCCCCAGATGCAGACCGGCATGTGGGCCTCCTTGGGGCCGGAGGACGAGCCGGTGCTCGGGCCCTTGTTCTCGATCACGGACTCCTGGCACTTCAGGACGGCCTCGTCCGTGCTGAAGTCCTTCGGGCTGCCGACCAGCCGGCCCTTGTCCGAGCCACCGGGCTCCATGGAGTCCTTCTTGAGCTTGGCGAACATGCCGTCGACGACCTTGCCCGGGTCATCGACCTCGCCGTAGACACCCATGAACTGGATGGCCTTCTGCGCCAAGGGGTTGTCGCCCGCCTCCGTCTTGTAGCCGGCGTCGACGTCCTCGGGGTTCTTCACCCCGGCCTTCTCGGCGGCCTCGAGGTCGCTGGAGCTGAAGCCGCCGGCCCGCGTGGCGTCCTTCTCGTACTCGCTCAGCAGCGTCTCGGGCGTGACCAGCTTGTGCGGCCCGTCGTCCGCCACGGAGGAACCGCCTCCGCCGTCGCTGCCGCCGAACAGGAAGTACGCGCCGACACCGAGGGCGGCGACGACCGCGACGGCGCCGATGATCAGGCCGGCCTTCTTCGCGCCGCCGCCGGGCGGGGGCGGGGGCGGCGGGACCTGCCCGTAGGGGGCCTGCTGCGGGAACTGCCCGTAGGGGCCGGGCTGCTGGGGCTGGCCGTAGCCGCCCGGGGCCTGCTGGGGGTAGCCGTAGCCGGGCTGCGGCGGGGGAGCCTGCGGGGGGTAGCCGTAGCCGGGCTGCGGGGCCTGCGGCGGCTGGCCGTAGGGGCCCGGCTGCTGGCCGTACGGCCCGGGCTGCTGGGGCTGCTGCCCGCCGTATGGGCCCGGCTGGTGGTAGCTCATGGGTTTCCCCTCCGAAATGCTTATGTGTTCCCGACATCGTGACGCAAGAGGGCCCGGCGGGATCACCGGGCCCTCTCCACCGGCTCGGGGGCTGTGACCGGCCCGCCGAGTGGTGTCAGCGCTTGACGCGGACCTCGCCGCGGAACTTGGCCGTCGTCGTCGCGGCTTCGTCGAGGTCGGCGCTCTGGCCGGACAGGGCGCTCGCCACGTCGGTGGTGACGACGTAGCCGATGGTGCTGTGGTCGCCCCAGATGCAGGTCGCGGCGGACATCTCGCTCGGTCCGGAGGCACCGGCCGTCGAGCCGGCCGTGCCCGCGCCGCCGCCGAGGTCGACCTTCATCTCCTGGCACTTGAGGACGGCGCCGCCGAGTTCGTCCGGCGTGTACTCCATCGGGCTGCCGACCAGGGTGACCTGCTCGCCACCGCTGCTCGTGCCGTCCTTCGCCTCCTTCTCGGCGTTCGTGAACATGTGGTCGACGACGCCCTCGGGGTCCTCGATGTCGCCGTAGACGCCGCCGAAGCTCAGGACCTTCTGCGCCATCGGGTTGTCCTTGGTGCCCGACTGGTACTGGGCCCGCACGTCCTTGGGGTTCTTCACCCCCGCCGCCTCGGCCTTGTCGAGGTCGACGCTGTCGAGGCCGCTGGAGCGCGTCGGGTTCTTCTTGTAGTCGGTCAGGACGGTCTCCGGCGTCGTCAGCTTGTGCGGGCCGTCGTCCTTGACGCCGGAGTCGCCGCCGCCGTCCGCCACGTTCGACGAACCGCCGTTCTTGCCGCCGCCCTTGTCGTCGTCACCGCCCGCGAGGAGGAAGTAGCCGCCGACCGCCGCGGCGGCCACCACGGCCACCACGCCGATGACCAGGCCGGTCTTCTTCTTGCCGCCGCCGCCGGGCGGGGGCGGGGGCGGTGGGACCTGCCCGTAGGGGGCCTGCTGCGGGACCTGCCCGTAGGGGCCGGGCTGCTGGGGATGGCTGTAGCCGCCCTGGTGGGGGGCGTGCGGCGGGGGAGCCTGCGGGGGGTAGCCGTAGCCGGGCTGCGGGGCCTGCGGCGGCTGGCCGTAGGGGCCCGGCTGCTGGCCGTACGGCCCGGGCTGCTGCGGCGGCTGCCCGCCGTATGGGCCCGGCTGGTGGTAGCTCATTACTGGGGTTCCCTCCCGATGCTTACGCGTTCCGAACATCCTCTCGGACGAGCGGGGGAGGGCGGGGCGGTGGGAGCGGATCGATGCGCAGTTGTTGAACGGCTGTTCCATAGCGCGGACGTGGTGTCCGCCGTGTGAAGGCCCGAAGCGGGCCCTCACATCTCGTGGGCCACGCCGTCCGTGGATTCCGTCGGCGCCTGGAACCCGCTGGTGTCGAGGTCGCAGTCGAAGGGGGCCGGGATGCGGACCGTCTTGCCGAACGGGGCGGTGAGGTGGGACTCGTACCCCTTGGCGGTCGGTGACCAGTAGACGGTGGCCAGTTCCTCCTGCATGTCGAGGAGGAGGTAGATCGGTACGCCCGCCTTTCCGTACCGTTCGACCTTGTCGGTGAGGTCGTCGTCCCGGGTGGAGGGGGAGGTCAGCTCGGCGACGAAGGAGAGCCCATCGCCGTCCAGCTGGTTGCTCGTGGTCAGGCGGGTCCGCCGGTGGGCCGCGTGAATGTCCGGGCCGTAAGCCCGCTCGACCCCGGGGAACACGTACAGCGCGGGGGCCGAGCTGATCCGGTGTTCCTCGGGGAGGTGAGGACGCAGTCGGTCACAGACGAGATCCATGACGTCGAGGTAGTACGCCTTCGACCACGGTGACACGACGATGTTCCCCCTGATGATCTCGGCGTTGAAGCCGGCGGGCACGCTCAGCTCTTCGAGGGCCCTGCGCAGCTCCTCGAAGCGGTGGGGGTCGGTGCCGTCTGTCGTCGGTCGTTCCAGCATCACAGTCATGATGCGTCTCCCTCGCGGTGTGAGCCAGTCAGTACGGAGCGTATCCCCGCAAGGCCGCATCAGTGACTGGACGAGGAAAACGCGTACATGCACATGGTTTCGGCTACGGATCACGCCTTCACACGCGCCGCCTCGCGGAGATCGGCCGCGAAGGAGGCGACGTCGTCGGTGGCCATGCCGCCGCCGCCCTTCATCATCGCCGCGAGGTCGATGCCGAAGACGATGCCGTACGTGCTGTGATCGGCCCAGATGCAGATCGGCAGCTTCACCGGCTTGCCGTCATCGCTGAAATTGGCGGTCTGGCACTTCATGACGGCGTTGTCCAGGCCGTCGGGTTCAACGGTCTCGGGGCTGCCGACCAGCTCGACCTTCTCGCCGTCGCCCGCGCTGTCGTCCGACTCCTTCTCAGCGTTCTCGCCAGCCTTGGCGAAGCCGTCGTCGACGGCCTGCTCCGGGTCGTCGATCTCGCCGTACATCCCCTGGAAGCTCATCTGCTTCCCCTTGAACGCCTCGCCCGACTCGTACGAGGCCGCCACGTTCTCCGGGTTCTTGATGCCGATCTCCTCGGCGTTCTTCTTGTCGCCGGAGCCGAGCGGGCCGTCGTCGGGCGAGTTGGCGTCGCTCCCCTTCTTGTACGCGCCCACCGAGGCCGGTGGCACCAGCTTGTGCGCCCCGTCGTCCTCGACCGAGGCCGAGCCGCCGCCCCCGCCGAACAGGAGGTACGCGCCGACGCCCAGCGCGGCCACCACCGCGACGGCACCGATGACCAGGCCGGTCTTCTTCTTGCCGCCGCCGGGCGGAGGCGGAGGCGGCGGGAACTGCCCGTACGGGCCCTGGGGCTGCTGCCCGAAGGGGCCGGGCTGGCCGAAGCCGCCCTGCTGGGGCGCCTGCTGCGGGGGCTGCGGGTAGCCGTAGCCCGGCTGGGGCTGCTGCGGCGGAACCCCTTGCGGCGGCTGCCCGTAGGGGCCGGGCTGCGGCTGCCCGTACGGGCCGGGCTGCGGCTGCCCGTACGGGCCGGGCTGCTGCCCGTACGGGCCCGGCTGCTGACCGTCGTACGGGCCCGGCTGGTTGTGGCTCATCGTGGGGTCCCCCTCGGAACTCTGATGTGTCCCCGACATCCTGGACGACGTACGGCCCCCGTGGAGCCCCGTACCGCAAGCAATATCGAACATTCCGGTTTCGGGACCGCTCCGTCACCCCTCTAAACTGACCGCGTGACCGAGAACGCTCAGCAGCAGCCCCCAGCGACCACTCCCGAACTGCCGACCCAGTACGCGCCGGCCGAGGTAGAGGGGCCGCTGTACGAGCGCTGGGTAGAACGGGGCTACTTCTCCGCCGACGAGAAGAGCGAGAAGCCGCCGTACACCGTCGTCATCCCCCCGCCGAACGTCACCGGCGCGCTCCACCTGGGCCACGCCTTCGAGCACACGCTGATCGACGCCCTCACCCGCCGCAAGCGCATGCAGGGCTTCGAGACCCTGTGGCAGCCCGGCATGGACCACGCGGGCATCGCCACGCAGAACGTGGTCGAGCGCGAGCTGGCCAAGGAGGGCAAGTCCCGCCACGACCTCGGGCGCGAGGCGTTCATCGAGCGCGTCTGGAAGTGGAAGGGCGAGTCCGGCGGCCAGATCTCCGGCCAGATGCGCCGCCTCGGCGACGGCGTCGACTGGGAGCGCGAGCGCTTCACCATGGACGAGGGCCTCTCGCAGGCCGTCCAGACCATTTTCAAGAAGCTCTACGACGACGAGCTGATCTACCGCGCCGAGCGCATCATCAACTGGTGCCCGCGCTGCCTGACGGCGATCTCCGACATCGAGGTCGAGTACCAGGACGACGACGGCGAGCTGGTGTCGATCACGTACGGCGAGGGGGACGAGACGCTCGTCGTCGCCACCACCCGCGCCGAGACGATGCTCGGCGACACCGCCGTCGCGGTCCACCCCGACGACGAGCGGTACAAGCACCTCGTCGGCAAGCAGATCAAGCTGCCGCTGACCGACCGCACGATCCCGGTCGTCGCCGACGAGCACGTCGACCCCGAGTTCGGCACCGGCGCCGTCAAGGTGACCCCCGCCCACGACCCGAACGACTTCGAGATCGGCCAGCGCCACTCGCTGCCGAACATCGCGGTCATGGACGAGCACGCCGTCATCACCGCGCACGGCCCCTTCCAGGGCCTGGACCGCCTGGAGGCCCGCTCCGCCATCGTCGGCGCGCTGCGCGCCGAGGGCCGCATCGTCGCCGAGAAGCGCCCGTACACGCACTCCGTCGGCCACTGCTCGCGCTGCAAGACCACCATCGAGCCGCGTCTGTCGATGCAGTGGTGGGTCAAGGTCGGCCCGCTCGCCAAGGCCGCCGGTGACGCGGTCCGCGACGGCAAGGTCAAGATCCACCCGCAGGAGATGGAGAAGCGGTACTTCGACTGGGTCGACAACCTCCACGACTGGTGCATCTCGCGCCAGCTCTGGTGGGGCCACCGCATCCCCGTCTGGTACGGCCCCAATGGTGAGGTCGTCTGCGTCGGACCCGACGACGAGGCCCCCACCGGCGAGGGCTGGACGCAGGACAACGACGTGCTCGACACGTGGTTCTCCTCCGGCCTGTGGCCGTTCTCCACGATGGGCTGGCCCGAGCAGACGGAGTCGCTCGCGAAGTTCTACCCGAACTCCGTCCTCGTCACCGGCTACGACATCCTCTTCTTCTGGGTCGCCCGGATGATGATGTTCGGCCTGTACGCGATGGACGGCACCCCGCCGTTCCACACGATCGTGCTGCACGGCATGGTCCGCGACCAGTTCGGCAAGAAGATGTCGAAGTCCTTCGGCAACGCGGTCAACCCGCTGGACTGGATGGACAAGTACGGCTCCGACGCCCTGCGCTTCACGCTCGCCCGCGGCGCCAACCCGGGCACCGACGTGCCGATCGGCGAGGACTGGGTCCAGGGCTCGCGCAACTTCGCCAACAAGATCTGGAACGCCACGCGCTTCGCGATGATGAACGGCGCCACGATCGAGGGCGACCTGCCCCCGGTCGAGCAGCTGTCCGCCACCGACCGCTGGGTGCTCTCCCGCCTGAACGCGACCGTTGCCGAAGTCGACGCGCTCTACGACGACTACCAGTTCGCCAAGCTCTCCGACGCGCTCTTCCACTTCGCGTGGGACGAGGTCTTCGACTGGTACGTCGAGCTGTCCAAGACGACGTTCATGGCGGGCGGCGAGGGCGCGAAGGTCTCGGCCCGCGTCCTCGGCGAGGTCCTCGACGTCACGCTGCGCCTGCTCCACCCGATCGTGCCGTTCGTGACGGAGACGCTCTGGACGGCGCTGACCGGCGGCGAGTCGCTCGTCATCGCCGACTGGCCCGCCGACAGCGGCTTCCGCGACGCCGCCGCCGAACGGGAGATCGAGACGCTGCAGCAGGTCATCACCGAGGTGCGCCGGTTCCGCGCCGACCAGGGGCTCCAGCCCGGCCAGAAGGTTCCGGCCCGGCTGACCCTGGACGGCACCGCGCTCGCCCCGCACGAGGCCGCCATCCGCCAGCTGCTTCGCCTCCAGCCGGAGGGCGACGCCTTCACGGCGACGGCGACGCTGCCGGTCTCCGGTGCCACGGTCGCGCTCGACCTGTCCGGCACGATCGACGTCGAGGCCGAGCGCAAGCGCCTGGCCAAGGACCTCGCCGCCGCCGAGAAGGAGAAGGCGCAGGCCGAGGCGAAGCTGGGCAACGAAGCGTTCCTGGCCAAGGCTCCCGACCAGGTCGTGGAGAAGATCCGCGGGCGCCTCACGAAGGCGGAGGCCGACATCGCCCGCCTGACGGCGCAGCTGGAGGCGCTGCCGGCCGCGTAACTCCGCGCGCGTCATGGCGAAGGCCCCCGGGACCGGCTCACGGCCGCCCCGGGGGCCTTCGTCGTACAGGCGCGCGACCTGACGGCTGTGACGTCTCAGCCCACCGGACGGGCGTCCGCCGACGGCTCGTCGACCGGGCCCGCGGGGCCGATCAGCTCCACCTGGTGCTCGACGACCTCGGCCGGGCCGTCCTCGCGCGGCGGCGGTTCGAGCCCCAGCCGCTCCAGCTCCGCGCCCGCGAGGGCGTCCAGGATCTCCGGGTCGCCGTGCCGCCAGCCCCAGGCCAGGCTGCCCGGTGTCGCGTCCGGGATCTCCGAGGCGGTGGCGGCCACCTCGTCCAGCGGCCGCAGCAGCGAGCGCAGGGCCAGCAGGTCCCGGCCGTCGTCGGTGGCGGCCAGGTCCCGCGCCGCACCCGCCTGGCGCACCCAGCGCACCCGGCGCGGCAGCCAGACCACGAGGACCAGGCCGACGGGTACGACGAAGAGGGCGACGGCGCCCACGGCCACCGCGGTGCGCACCGCCACCGGGTCCATGGCGTCGACGGCGCCCGCCACGCGGCGCACCGCCGTGTCGAGGCGCCCGCCGACCAGCGGGATGGGCGCCCCGTGCTCCTGGAGGGCACGGGGGAGGGCGAGCAGACAGGCCAGCCGGTACGCCATGACGGCGGCGGCGGCCCACAGCGCGGTCCACAGCAGGACCCCGGCGTCACCGGCGAGCTGATGGGTCCGACGGACGGAATTCTGGGCGTACCACATGGTCAGATCTGACCCTCGGGACCGGTCGCGGCCCGGCCGCCGCGCCGGGGGATGGTGCCGCACATCACCACATCAGGGCCATAAGTCAGATGAATCGGGTCGAAAGACCTTGGATGATGGAGGGCATGCACGACCGTCCCGCCGTCCAGGCGCTGCGCCGGGCGGCGGCCACCGGCCGTCGCCTCGCCGGGCGCTGGGCCCAGGCGCCCAGGACGGTGGACCTGCTCACGGCGCTGAGCGCGCTGGCGCTGATGAGCCTGGACGTGCCGGGCCTCGCCGCGGCCGACAACCCGCTCAACGGCCCCTTGGCCGCCCTCGTCCTGACGGCGGGCGCCGCCTCGCTGATGCTGCGCCGCGCGGCGCCCTGGCTGACGTACGCCGTCGCGCTGTTCCTGCTCGGCTGGCTCTTCGAGCTGACGCTGGTGCAGTTCGCGCTGTACTCCCTGGGCCGGTACCGCGGCCGCCGGGCCGGGACGCTCGGCGTCATCGGCTATGTGGCGTTCGCCTACGCGCTGTTCCAGCTGCCCGGCTGGCCGCCGCACCGGGGCGAGACGCTCGGCGACTTCCTGAGCCTCGTCGTGCCGGTCGGGGTGCTCGCGGCGGGCGTCGGCGTGGCCGCCAACCGGCAGGACCTCGTCCGCGCCCTGGAGGCGCAGCGCGCGCAGACGCAGACCCTGCACGCCGTCCAGCAGGAGCGGGCCCGCATCGCCCGCGACGTGCACGACTTCGTCGGCCGCGAGCTGACGCTGCTGAGCGTGCGCTCCCAGGTGCTCGCGCGCCGGGCCGAGGGCGGCCCCTTCGCGGACGGCTTCGAGGAGCTGTCGGAGACGGCGCGCAGCGCGCACCGCATGCTGAACGAGATCATCGTCCAGCGCGGCGTGGACGGCACCCCCACCCCCGGCCTCGACGCCCTCCCCGAACTCGCCGAGCGTAGCGGCCACGCGGGCAGCCCCGTGGAACTCCTGATCGACCCGGTGGCGCACCGCCTCTCCCCGCTGCGGCAGGCGGCGGTCCACCGCGTGGTCCAGGAGTGCCTGACGAACGCGGCGAAGCACGCGCCGGGGGAGCGCGTCACCGTCCGGGTGGACGTGGCGGGCGGCCGCCTCGGCATCACGGTGCGCAACGCCTTGCCCGCCACGCGCCCGGCCACCGCCCCGGTCTCGGCGGGCATCGGCACGACCGGCATGGCGGAGCGGATCAGGGCGGTGGGCGGCGACTTCTCGGCGGGTCCGGCGGACGGGGCGTACGAGGTCCGTGCGTGCCTTCCGGCGGGCGAACTGACCTGAGCCCCCCGGATCACGCCGCCGACATCATCCGCTCAAGACCGTCGAAGTCCTCCACGCACTTTCCGCAGCCCAGCGCGACGCTGTCCAGCGGGTCGTCGGCCACGAACACCGGGATGCCGGTGGCCGAGGCGATGCGCAGGTCGAGGCCGGGGAGCAGGGCGCCGCCGCCGGTCAGCACGATGCCGTGCTCCATGATGTCCCCGGACAGCTCGGGCGGGCACTCCTCCAGCGTCGTCTTGACCGCCGCGATGATGTGCTCCACGGGCTCGTCGACAGCGCTCCGCACCTCCCGCACCGTCAGGTCCACGGTCTTGGGCAGCCCGCCCACCTTCTCCCGGCCCCGCACGGTGAACGTCCGCCCCTCGAACTCCTCCTCGCCCGGCACCGGCCACGCGGAGCCGATCGCGACCTTGATGTCCTCGGCGGTGCGCTCACCCACGAGCAGCGAGTGCTCCTTGCGCACGAAATCGGTGATCGCCTGGTCCAGCCGGTCACCGCCCACCCGCAGCGACTGCGCCGTCACGACCCCGCCCAGCGAGACGACGGCGACCTCGGTCGTGCCGCCCCCGATGTCGACGACCATCGACCCCTGCGGCTCGGCGACCGGCAGCCCCGCCCCGATCGCGGCGGCCATCGGCTCCTCCACGAGGTGCACGGCCCGTGCCCCGGCCCGCTGCGACGCGTGCACGATGGCGCGCCGCTCCACGGGCGTGACGCCGCTCGGCACGCACACCACCATGCGGATACGGGTGCGCCGCCCCGGCACAGCCTTGCGCACGAAGTGCCGGATCATCTCCTCGGCGGCCTCGTAGTCACTGATCACGCCGTCCCGCAGCGGGCGGATGGCGGTGATGGACCCGGGCGTGCGCCCGATCGTCTCCTTGGCCTCCATGCCGACGGCGAGCACCTTGCCCTTGCCGCCCCGGTCCGACCGGACGGCGACCACGGACGGCTCGTTGAGCACGATCCCCTTGCCGCGGACGTAGAGAAGGGTGTTCGCCGTGCCGAGATCGATACCTATGTCCATGATCGCAAGTCTGCCGGGCGGCCCCGCGAAGCGGAGGGACCAACGTCCCGAATCGGACGGGCCTAAAGTCCCGACGAGGCGGACCGGTCCCCTCCGGCCGGTCCGGACGCCGAGTGTCGGTGCCGCTCCG
The DNA here is from genome assembly GCF_021028635.1 of Streptomyces huasconensis. Classification (NCBI taxonomy): domain Bacteria; kingdom Bacillati; phylum Actinomycetota; class Actinomycetes; order Kitasatosporales; family Streptomycetaceae; genus Streptomyces; species Streptomyces huasconensis. The sequence goes on along the minus strand of NZ_CP086119.1, from coordinate 2,634,891 downwards.
TAGACTGGCGTACGTGAGTGACCTCCCCCCGCACGACGACGACCGCCCGACCGACCCCGACGCCGCCTTCGAGGACATCGTGGGCGCCGAGACGGACCGCGACCCCGACCTCGCGGTCATCGAGGCGGGGAGCCGCACCCTGCGTGCCCAGGCGGGTCCGCCGCAGGGCGACATCCCCGCCCGCCCGACCGACCCGGAGGTGGACAAGGCGCTGCGCGAGGTCGAGACGGAGCTGGCCGGCCGCTGGGGCGAGACGAAGCTGGAGCCCTCCGTCCGCCGCATCGCCGCGCTGATGGACGTCCTCGGCGAGCCTCAGCGCGCGTACCCCTCGATCCACATCACGGGGACGAACGGCAAGACGTCCACGGCCCGGATGATCGAGGCCCTGCTCGCCGCCTTCGACCTGCGCACCGGGCGGTACACCTCGCCCCACGTCCAGTCGATCACCGAGCGGATCAGCCTGGACGGCGCCCCCATCGCGGCCGAGCGCTTCGTCGAGACGTACCAGGACATCAAGCCGTACGTGGAGATGGTCGACGCCCGCGAGGAGTACCGCCTCTCCTTCTTCGAGGTCCTCACCGGCATGGCGTACGCCGCCTTCGCGGACGCCCCGGTGGACGTGGCCGTCGTCGAGGTCGGCATGGGCGGCAGCTGGGACGCCACGAACGTGCTCGACGGCTCGGTCGCCGTCCTCACCCCCATCGACCTGGACCACACCGACCGCCTGGGCTCCACGCCCGGCGAGATCGCCACGGAGAAGTCCGGCATCATCAAGCCGGGCGCGACGGTGGTCATGGCCCAGCAGCCGGTGGACGCGGCGCAGGTGATCCTGAAGAAGGCCGTCGAGGTCGACGCCACGGTCGCCCGCGAGGGCCTGGAGTTCGGCGTCGTCGCCCGCCGGGTCGCGGTCGGCGGCCAGCTCCTGACCCTGCGCGGCCTCGGCGGGGAGTACGAAGAGGTCTTCCTCCCCCTGCACGGCGAGCACCAGGCGCACAACGCCTCGGTGGCGCTCGCCGCCGTGGAGGCGTTCTTCGGCATCGGCTCGCAGCACGCCCGCCCGCTGGACATCGACACCATCCGCAAGGCCTTCGCCTCGGTCACCTCGCCGGGCCGCCTGGAGGTCGTCCGCCGCTCGCCCACCGTCGTCCTGGACGCCGCGCACAATCCGGCGGGTGCCCGGGCCGCCGCCGCGGCGATCAGCGAGGCCTTCGACTTCAGCAACCTCGTCGGCGTGGTCGGCGCGAGCGACGGCAAGGACATGCGGGGGCTGCTCGAGGCCTTCGAACCGATCTTCGCCGAGGTCGTCATCACGCAGAACACCAGCCACCGCGCGATGAGCGCGGACGATCTGGCCGCGATCGCCGTCGAGGTCTTCGGCGACGAGCGCGTCCAGGTCGAGCCGCGCCTGCCGGACGCGCTGGAGGCGGCGATCACCCTCGCCGAGGAAGAGGGCGAGTTCTCGGGCGGCGGCGTCCTCGTCACCGGTTCCGTCATCACGGTCGGCGAGGCCCGACTGCTCCTGGGGAGGGGCTGACTCTTGTGCGTACGCTCTGCGCTTCGACACTGATCGGCGAGTTCTTCGTCATCGGCTTCGCCGGCCTGGTGGCCATGAAGGACCCCGATCTGTCCATGGGCACGGTCTGGACGGTCAGCGGCATCGCCATGCTGCTGTGCGTGCTGCTGTGCGGTGTGATCACCCGGCCGGGCGGGGTGCAGCTGGGCTGGGCCCTGCAGATCGCCCTGATCGTGAGCGGTTTCGTGGTGCCGATGATGTTCATCATGGGCGCGGTCTTCGCCGGCCTGTGGTGGGCGTCGGTCCACTTCGGGCGCCAGGTCGACGAGGCCAAGGCCCGGTTCGCGGCGATGGCGGAGAGCCAGGCGGAGGCCGGAGGTAACACCGCGTAGCCGCCCCCGGTATCGTGCGGCCCAATCCCACGACGCGATCGTGACCGATCGTAAGAACACCTCTGGTGAATATCTTGGAGCCGCACATGAGCCAGCGCACCCTCGTCCTGCTGAAGCCCGACGCCGTCCGTCGTGGCCTGATCGGGGAGATCATCGGCCGCATCGAGCGCAAGGCGGGCTGGACGATCTCCGCGCTGGAGCTGCGTTCGCTGGACCAGGAGACCCTGGAGCAGCACTACGGCGAGCACAAGGGCAAGCCGTTCTACGAGCCGCTGGTCGCGTTCATGTCGTCCGGTCCGGTCGTCGCGCTCGTCGTCGAGGGCGAGCGGGTCATCGAGGGCGTGCGCGCGCTGGCCGGTCCCACCGACCCGATCGCCGCCGCGCCGGGCTCCATCCGCGGCGACTTCGGCACGATCGTCCGGGAGAACCTGATCCACGCCTCGGACTCCGAGGAGTCCGCCGAGCGCGAGCTGAAGATCTTCTTCCCGGGCGTGGCGTAACTTCTCACCGTCTTGCGGATGCCGTCGCTGACGGCGCGTCAGCGACACGCCGTCACGAGGTGGACGGCCGGAGCGATTCGGCCGTCCACTGGCGTATGCGCCCCAATTGGGGGAACCCGTGCCCCCGATGGCACGTCTCCAAGAGCGGGGCGGCACATCATCTGCTGACAATGGCGAAGACCCTCGCGCCGTCTTCGCGCGGCCGAGACTACGATGGAAGCCTCCACTGCCACTCAGCACCCACCTCGCCTACCTAAAAAGCCATCACAAGCTCCAATAGGGAAGGCCAGACGCATCCTCATGGGGAACAACATGTCGTTCATCGGCCGTGACATGGCTGTCGACCTCGGGACCGCCAACACGCTGGTGTACGTCAGGGGTCGGGGGATCGTACTCAACGAGCCGTCCGTCGTCGCGATCAACACCAACACCGGTGGCATCCTCGCGGTCGGCGCGGAAGCGAAGAAGATGATCGGGCGCACGCCCGGCAACATCGTGGCGGTCCGCCCGCTGAAGGACGGCGTCATCGCCGACTTCGAGATCACCGAGCGGATGCTCCGCTACTTCATCCTCAAGATCCACAAGCGGCGCTACCTCGCCCGCCCGCGCGTGGTCGTCTGCGTGCCCTCCGGCATCACCGGAGTCGAGCGCCGCGCGGTCATCGAGGCCTCCTCGCAGGCCGGCGCGCGCCAGGTGCACATCATCGAGGAGCCCATGGCGGCCGCCATCGGCTCCGGCCTGCCGGTGCACGAGGCCACGGGCAACATGGTGGTCGACATCGGCGGCGGCACCACCGAGGTCGCCGTCATCTCCCTCGGCGGAATCGTCACGGCACAGTCCATCCGCGTCGCGGGCGACGAGCTGGACAACGCGATCATCCAGCACATCAAGAAGGAGTACTCCCTCCTCCTCGGTGAGCGCACGGCCGAGCAGATCAAGATCACCATCGGTTCGGCGTACGACATGGACGCCGACGAGCACACCGAGATCCGCGGCCGGGACCTGGTCTCCGGGCTGCCCAAGACCGTCGTCATCTCCGCCGCCGAGGTCCGCAAGGCCATCGAGGAGCCGGTCAACGCCATCGTCGACGCGGTCAAGACGACCCTCGACAAGTGCCCGCCCGAGCTGTCGGGTGACGTCATGGACCGCGGCATCGTCCTGACCGGCGGCGGCGCCCTGCTGCGCGGCCTCGACGAGCGGCTGCGCCGCGAGACCGGCATGCCCATCCACATCGCCGAGGACCCGCTGGACAGCGTGGCGCTCGGCTCCGGGAAGTGCGTCGAGGAGTTCGAGGCGTTGCAGCAGGTGCTGGACGCCCAGCCCCGCAGATGATCCGACCGTAGAACATCCGCCGTACGAGTGCCTGCCACCTCGTACGGCGGATCGTTGATATAGAGGCAAGAGCAGAATTCAGGCAAGGCAGAACAATTCCCCAGAACCCCGTGGAACCCGCAGTGGCCACGGAATCCGATTGAGGAAGGCACGCCGCCGCACGTGAGGGACACACGAGAGAGCCGGCTGCTCCTGGTACTGCTGATCGCCATCGCGTTCGCTTTGATCACGGTGGACATCCGCGGCGGTGAGGACTCGCCGGTCGACGGTGCCCGCCGGGCCGCCGCCGGCGTCTTCGGTCCGGTCGAGGAGGGGATGTCCTCCGCCGTCGACCCGATCGGCAACGCCATCGGCGCGGTCCGCGACTCCGGCGAGCGTCACGACCGCATCGCCGAACTGGAGCGCCAGAACGCCGCGTTGAAGGCGAAGCTCGGCAGCGACGACCGCAACCGCAGCCGCCTGCGCCAGCTCGACGGCATGCTGAAGAAGGCCGGCGCCGGGCAGTACGGCATCAAGGGCGCCGAGGTCATCGGCATAGGAGCGGCCCAGGGCTTCTCCTGGACCGTCACCATCGACGCGGGGGCCAACGACGGGATCAAGCGCGACATGACCGTCCTGAACGCCGACGGACTGGTCGGCCGCGTCACCACCGTCGGTCCGGGCACCGCCACCGTCCTGCTCGCCAACGACCCCGACTTCACCGTCGGCACCCGCATGGAGAAGACCGACGAACTCGGCTTCGCCACCGGCCAGGGCGACCGCCCGCTCTCCGTCCAGCTGCTCAACGGCAAGGCCAAGGTCAAGAAGGGCGACCGGTTGGTCACCTTCGGCTCGCAGAAGGACCGGCCGTTCGTGCCCGGCGTACCGGTCGGCGAGGTCGTCCGCGTCGACCCCTCCGGCGGCGACCTCACCCGCAACGTCTACGTGAAGCCGTACGTCGGGTTCACCAAGCTCGACATCGTCGGCGTCGTGGTCGAGGCGCCCCGCGAGGACCCGCGCGACACCGTCCTGCCGAAGAAGCCCGAGAAGCCCAAGCCGATCCCGACGGTGACCGTCACGGCCACCCCGTCGGGCAAGCCGGAGGACGGCGCGGCCGAGGGCACGGCAGACGGCCCGGCGGACGGTGCGGCCGACGACACCGGCAACACCGGCAACGCCGACGACACCGGCAACGACGAGCAGTAGGAGACCGGACCCATGCGCTTCAACCGAATCCTGCTCTCCACCACCCTCGTCGTCGTCGCCCTGGTCATCCAGGTCAGCGTCCTGGCCCGGCTCCAGCTGCCGGGCGCCGTGCCGGATCTCGTCCTGCTCACCGTCCTCGGCCTCGCCCTGGTCTACGGCCACGTCGGCGGTGCCCTCGTCGGCTTCGGCGCGGGCCTCCTGGCCGACCTGGCCCCGCCCGCCGACCACGCCGCCGGGCGGTACGCGCTGGTGCTCTGCGTCGTCGGCTACCTCGCGGGCCTCGCCAAGCCCGAGAGCGGGCGGCTGCGCTCGGCCACCGGCCCGCTCGCCGTGGTCGTCGGGGCCGCCGTCGGATCGACCCTGCTCTACGCGGGCGTGGGCGCCCTCGTCGGGGACACCGCCGCCCGCCACGTGGGCCTGGTCGGGCTGCTCTTCACCGCCGTGCTCTACGACCTGCTGCTCGCGCCCTTCACCGTGCCGCTGATCATCGCGCTCGCCCGGCGCGCCGAGAACGACCCGCTGGGCGAGGGCTCGCACGCCAACACCGCCGCCGACGTCTCCTCCGGCTGGGTCGCCTCCGGCACCGGGCTGAGCATCGGCAACCAGCGCGGCGGCCTGCGGGCGAAGGCGGCCAAGGCCCGCGTCGCACGCGCCGGACGCATCAAGGGGGTCAAGCGCCTGTGACGGCGAAGCACCGCGCCGACCGCACCGAAGGACGTGGCGCCGACCGCACCGAAGGACGTACCAGGGGAGGGGAGCAGTGACGAACATCCCGGAGACCGGACGGACCCCGCGCGTCCAGATCCGTCTCATCGTCATCCAGATCCTCGTCGTCTCCCTCCTGCTCACCCTCGGCGGCCGCCTCTGGTACCTCCAGATCCGCAACGGCGAGGAGTACGCCAAGGAGGCCTCCGGCAACCACGTCCAGCAGGTCGTCGAGCCCGCCGTGCGCGGCTCGATCCTGGACGCCCGTGGCGTGCCGATCGCCGACAACCACACCCGCCTCGTCGTCTCCGCGTCCCGCACCGACCTGATGAAGATGAAGGACGACGGCAAGGCGGTCCTCGCCAAGCTCGCCGACGTCCTCGGCATGGACCCCAAGGACGTCGCCGACAAGGTCCGCCTCTGCGACGCCAAGACCCCGCAGCCCTGCTGGAACGGCTCGCCCTACCAGCCCATCCCGATCACCGACGAGGCCACGCCGAAGCAGGCCCTCCAGATCCGCGAGCGCTCCGAGGACTTCCCCGGCATCACCGCCGAGCCCACCGCCGTGCGCCGCTACCCCGCGCCCGGCAAGTCCAACACCGCGCAGGTCCTCGGCTACCTCTCGCCCGTCACCGACGACGAGATCAACAAGGCCAAGGACACCGACTCCCCGTTCCTCCGCTCCGACCAGGTCGGCCGCTCCGGTCTTGAACGCACGTACGACAAGCAGCTGCGCGGCAAGGCGGGCGTCACCCGCTACGAGGTCGACAACCTCGGCCGCGTCATCGGCAAGGCCGAGTCCGACGAGGCGAAGCCGGGGGCGAACGTCGTCACCAGCATCGACGCGCGCGTCCAGGCCGTCTCCGAGTACTGGCTGAACGACGCGATGAAGAAGGCCCGCCAGGAGTTCGACAAGAACACCGGCGAGAACTACAAGGCCGACGCGGGCGCCGTCGTCGTCATGGAGAACAGGACCGGCCGCGTCGTCGCCATGGCCTCCAATCCGACGTACGACCCGAACGCCTGGGTCGGCGGCATCTCCGGCAAGGACTACGCCAAGCTCACCGGCAAGAAGTCCAACTACCCGCTGCTCAACCGCGCCATCCAGGGCCAGGCGGCCCCCGGCTCGATCTTCAAGGTCATCCCGACGACCGCCGCCGTCAACGCGGGCTACCGGTTCAACGACCGCTACCCCTGCCCCAGTTCGTACTCGATCGGCGGCCAGACCTTCAAGAACTTCGAGTCCAAGGGCCATGGCTCCATCACCCTCGGCCAGGCCCTCGAGGTCTCCTGCGACACCGTCTTCTACAAGCTCGCGCACGACCAGTGGAACAAGGACGGCGGCAACAAGCCCCGGCCCGACGCCAAGGACTGGTTCTACAAGACCGCCCACCAGTTCGGCCTCGGCAAGGAGACCGGCATCGACCTGCCCAACGAGGTCACCGGCCGCGTCCCCGACCGCCAGTGGAAGAAGGACTACTGGAAGGCCAACAAGGACGCCTGGTGCAAGCAGGGCAAGAAGAGTGGCGGTGACTACGCCGCGCGCATCGCGTACGAGAACTGCCTCGAAGGCATGAAGATGCGCGCCGGTGACTCCGTCAACTACTCCATCGGCCAGGGCGACACCCTCGTCACGCCGATCCAGATGGCCACGATCTACTCCGCCATCGCCAACGGCGGCACCATGTACGACCCCACCGTCGGCAAGGCGATCATCAGCGCCGACGGCCGGCACATCGAGGAGATCAAGCCCAAGGCCCACGGCAAGCTGCCGATGGACGCCGAGCTGCGCAAGGACATAGACGGTGCCCTCGCGGACGTCGCCACGCGCGGCACCGCCGCGTGGCGGTTCGGCGGCTGGCCGCAGGAGAAGATCCCGATGCACGCCAAGACCGGTACCGCCGAGGTCTACGGCAAGCAGACCACCTCGTGGTTCGCGACCTACACCAAGGACTACTCGATCGTCATGACGATCTCCCAGGGCGGTACGGGTTCCGGCGCCTCCGGACCCGCCGTCCGCAAGATCTACGACGCGATCTACGGCCTCGACGACAGCGGCAACCAGGACCTGAAGAAGGCGCTCCTGCCCGAGCCGCAGAAGACCCTGCCGAAGATCCAGCCCGACGGCTCCATCGACGCCCCCAAGGTCAAGCCGTACAAGCCCGAGGCGCCCAAGCCCAAGGACGAGCAGCAGGAACTGGCCGGCGCACCGGCCGGTTGGAGGCGCGACTGATGACCAACAGCGGCTTCTCCGTCTCCGGGTACGGCCCCGAGCGCTCGCACATGTCCCGGCTGCTGGCCCGCGACTCGATAGTGCGCCGGCTCGACTGGCCGATGCTCCTCGCCGCGCTCGCGCTCTCCGCGATCGGCTCGGCGCTCGTCTACTCCGCGACCCGCAACCGCACCGAGCTCGTCGGCGACGACCCGTACGCCTTCTTGATCAAGCACGTCATCAACATCGGCATCGGACTCGCCCTGATGGCGGGCACGGTCTGGCTCGGCCACCGCACGCTGCGCACCGCCGTGCCGATCCTCTACGGCATCTCGGTCTTCCTGGTGCTGCTGGTCCTGACCCCGCTCGGAGCGACCATCAACGGCGCCCACGCGTGGATCGTCATCGCGGGCCAGTCGCTCCAGCCCTCCGAGTTCTGCAAGGTCACGATCATCCTGGGCATGGCGATGCTCCTCGCCGCCCGGGTCGACGCGGGCGACAAGGAGCACCCCGACCACCGCACGGTCGTCCAGGCCCTCGGCCTCGCCGCCGTACCGGTCATGATCGTCATGCTGATGCCCGACCTCGGCTCGGTCATGGTCATGGTGATGATCGTCCTCGGGGTGCTGCTCGCCTCCGGTGCCTCCAACCGCTGGGTCTTCGGCCTGCTCGGCACGGGCGCGCTGGGCGGCATCGCCATATGGCAGCTCGGCGTCCTCGACGACTACCAGATCGCCCGCTTCGCCGCCTTCGCCAACCCCGCGCTCGACCCCGCGGGCGTCGGCTACAACACCAACCAGGCCCGCATCGCCATCGGCTCCGGCGGTCTCACCGGCACCGGCCTCACCAACGGCTCGCAGACCACCGGACAGTTCGTCCCCGAACAGCAGACCGACTTCGTCTTCACCGTCGCGGGCGAGGAGCTGGGCTTCGTCGGCGCGGGCGCCATCCTGCTGCTGCTCGGCGTCGTCCTGTGGCGGGCCTGCGCCATCGCGCGCGAGACCACCGAGCTGTACGGCACGATCGTCGCCGCCGGCATCATCGCCTGGTTCGCCTTCCAGTCCTTCGAGAACATCGGCATGACGCTCGGCATCATGCCGGTCGCGGGCCTCCCGCTGCCCTTCGTCAGCTACGGAGGCTCGTCGATGTTCGCGGTCTGGGTGGCGGTCGGACTGCTCCAGTCGATCAAGGTGCAGCGCCCGATGTCCGCGTGACCCGCTGAAGTCCGCTGCGCCGCATCTCCGCCCGCACGTTTGGTTTCGTCTTTCGGGTCTAGATTCAATACATGGCGGAGACGAAGCGCGAGGTCGAGCGGAAGTACGACATCGGGGCGGACGCGGAGCTGCCCGACCTGACCGGGGTGCCCGGGGTCGGGGAGGTCCTCGACAAGGGCGTCGTCGAGCTGGACGCCGTCTACTGGGACACCCCCGACCAGCGCCTGGCCGCCGCCTCCATCACCCTGCGGCGCCGCACCGGCGGCGCCGACGAGGGCTGGCACCTGAAGCTGCCGGTGTCGCTCGCCGAAGGCGTACGGGACGAGATCCACGCGCCGCTCTCCGACGAGGTGCCGCCCGCCCTCCTCGACCTGGTGCGCTCCCGCGTCCGCGAGGCCGAACTCGTCCCCCTCGTACGCCTGTTGTCCGCCCGGGACCTGCGCCACCTCGTCGACGCCGACGGCGACCTGCTCGCCGAGGTCAGCATCGACGCCGTGCGCGCCGAGCGGCTCACCAAGGGCGGTGGCGCGGCCGCGTGGTCCGAGATCGAGGTGGAGCTCGCGGACGACGGCGACCCCGCGCTCCTCGACAAGATCGAGAAGAAGCTGAAGAAGGCGGGCGTACGCCGCTCCACCTCGGCCTCGAAACTCGCCCGGGCCCTGGCGCAGACCGCGCCGAAGGGCCGCAAGGCCGAGAAGGCCCCACTCGCGCCCGCCGAGGGAGCGGTCCGCCTCGGCAAGAAGGCCGGCAAGAGCGAAGCCGTGGCCGAGGCCGTGCGGGAGGCCGTCGGCGGCGGCCGCGGCACCGCCGGGGACCACCTCCTCGCCTACCTCCGCGCCCAGCGCGACGCGATCGTCTCCCTCGACCCCGCCGTCCGCCGCGGTCTGCCCGACTCCGTCCACCAGATGCGGGTCGCCACCCGCCGCATGCGCAGCGCCTTCAAGTCGTACCGGAAGATCCTCGACCGCACCGTCACCGACCCCGTCGGCGACGAACTGAAGTGGCTCGCGGCGGAGCTGGGCGTCGACCGCGACCAGGAAGTCCTCGCCGCCCGGTTCGCCGACCGCGTCGCCGCGCTGCCGAAGACCCTCCTCCTCGGCCCGGTCGACGCGCGGCTGCGCATCTGGTCCACCGGGCGGGGCGCCGACGCCCGGCGCGGCACCCTCGCCGTCCTGGACAGCGAGCGCTACCTCACGCTCCTGGACACCCTCGACGCCCTGCTCGCCGCGCCCCCGCTGCGCCCGGCCGCCTCCGCGCCGCCCCGCAAGGCGCTCCCCAAGGCGCTCCTGAAGGACTACGCCCGCCTTGCCACCCGCGTCGAGCACGCCCTCGCGCTCGCCCCCGGCCAGGAACGCGACCGGGCCATGCACGAGGCCCGCAAGGCCGCCAAGCGCGCCCGGTACGCGGGCGAGGCGGCCACCCCCGCGCTCGGGGCGCCCGCCACGCGCTTCGCGAAGCGGATGAAGGCCGTGCAGAGCCTGCTCGGCGACCACCAGGACAGCGTGGTCGCCCGCGAGGCCGTGCGGACCCTCGGCACCCAGGCCCACCTGGCGGGGGAGAGCGCCTTCACCTGGGGGCTGCTGTACGGCCAGGAGGAAGCGGTCGCCGCCGAGCGTGAGCGCGAGCTGCCTGCGGTGTGGGCCAAGGCGTCGCGGGCGAAAATCCGGGCGGCTCTGGGCAGCTGAACGCCGGGGTACGCTTGATGGTCACCCCTGCCGGCTCATGAAGGTTCGCGATGTCTGTCGAATCGGTCTTCCCACAGCTCGAAGCTCTGCTCCCGCATGTGCAGAAGCCAATCCAGTACGTCGGCGGTGAGCTGAACTCCACCGTCAAGCCGTGGGACAGCTGCGACGTCCGCTGGGCGCTGATGTACCCCGACGCGTACGAGGTCGGGCTGCCCAACCAGGGCGTCATGATCCTCTACGAGGTGCTGAACGAACGCGAGGGCGTCCTCGCCGAGCGCACGTACAGCGTGTGGCCCGACCTGGAGGCGCTCATGCGCGAGCACCAGGTCCCGCAGTTCACGGTGGACAGCCACCGCCCGGTCAAGGCCTTCGACGTCTTCGGGCTCAGCTTCTCCACCGAGCTGGGGTACACGAACATGCTGGCCGCCCTCGACCTCGCGGGCATCCCGCTGGAGTCCAAGGACCGCACCGTCGAGGACCCGATCGTCCTCGCCGGCGGCCACGCGGCCTTCAACCCCGAGCCGATCGCCGACTTCATCGACGCGGTGGTCATCGGCGACGGTGAGCAGGCCGTGCTCGACATGACCGAGATCATCCGCGCCTGGAAGGCCGAGGGCCGCCCCGGCGGCCGCGAGGAGGTCCTCCTCCGCCTCGCCAAGACCGGCAGCGTCTACATCCCGGCGTTCTACGACGTCGAGTACCTCCCGGACGGCCGCATCGCCCGCGTCGTGCCGAACCGCTCGGGCGTGCCGTGGCGCGTGTCCAAGCACACCGTCATGGACCTCGACGAGTGGCCCTACCCCAAGCAGCCCCTCGTCCCGCTCGCGGAGACCGTCCACGAGCGCATGTCCGTCGAGATCTTCCGCGGCTGCACCCGCGGCTGCCGTTTCTGCCAGGCCGGCATGATCACGCGCCCCGTGCGGGAGCGAAGCATCACCGGCATCGGCGACATGGTCGAGAAGGGTCTCAAGGCGACCGGCTTCGAAGAGGTCGGCCTGCTCTCGCTCTCCTCCGCGGACCACACCGAGATCGCCGAGGTCGCCAAGGGCCTCGCCGACCGGTACGAGGAGGACAAGATCGGCCTGTCCCTCCCCTCGACCCGCGTCGACGCCTTCAACGTCGACCTCGCCAACGAGCTGACCAGGAACGGCCGCCGTTCGGGCCTGACCTTCGCCCCCGAGGGCGGCTCCGAGCGCATGCGCAAGGTCATCAACAAGATGGTGTCCGAGGAAGACCTCATCCGCACCGTCTCGACCGCGTACGGCAACGGCTGGCGCCAGGTGAAGCTGTACTTCATGTGCGGCCTGCCCACCGAGACCGACGACGACGTCCTGCAGATCGCCGACATGGCGACGAAGGTCATCCAGAAGGGCCGCGAGGTCTCCGGCTCGAACGACATCCGCTGCACGGTCTCGATCGGCGGCTTCGTCCCCAAGCCGCACACCCCCTTCCAGTGGGCCCCGCAGCTCTCCGCCGAGGAGACCGACGCCCGCCTGGAGAAGCTCCGCGACAAGATCCGCGGCGACAAGAAGTACGGCCGCTCCATCGGCTTCCGCTACCACGACGGCAAGCCCGGCATCGTCGAGGGCCTGCTCTCGCGCGGCGACCGCCGCATCGGCGCCGTCATCCGCGCCGTCTATGAAGAGGGCGGCCGCTTCGACGGCTGGCGCGAGTACTTCAGTTACGAGCGCTGGATGCGCTGCGCCGAGAAGACGCTGCCCGAGATGGGCGTCGACGTCGACTGGTACACCACGCGCGAGCGCACGTACGAAGAGGTCCTGCCCTGGGACCACCTGGACTCCGGTCTCGACAAGGACTGGCTCTGGGAGGACTGGCAGGACTCGCTCGACGAGACCGAGGTCGAGGACTGCCGCTGGACGCCGTGCTTCGACTGCGGTGTGTGCCCCGCCATGCAGACCGAAATTCAAATCGGCCCCACCGGCAAGAAGCTGCTGCCGCTCACGGTCGTGAAGTAACGGCGGCTCAGATGCCCGAACTCGCCCCGCCCACCGGTCTGGTGCACCGCTCCTTCATCGCCGCGATGGAGGAGTTCCGGGCCGAGGGGCGCGGCGGGCCCGGCGACGACACGACGCTCGGAGCCACCCTGCGCGAGTACGGCGAGAAGTGGCACGACCCCGCCGTCTTCGAGCGGTACGTCGCCGAGGTGACCTCCGCCGCCGAGCAGCCCGCCGGGCAGCTCGGCGTCCCCGTCACCACCCTCTGGTACACCGACGGCGGCGAGTACCTCGGCCGCATCGCCATCCGGCACACCATCGCCACCCGCTTCCTGCGCGAGTACGGCGGCCACATCGGCTACGACGTCCGCCCCACCGCCCGCCGCCGCGGCCACGCCACCGGGATGCTCCGCGCCTGCCTGCCGCACGCCGCCGAACTCGGCCTGCAATCCGTGCTGGTGACCTGCGACACCGACAACACCGGTTCCCGCAAGGTCATCGAGGCCTCGGGCGGCGTCTTCGAGGACGAGCGGGGCGGAAAACTGCGGTACTGGATACAAACCGAACTCCCACGCGTCTAGGACGACATGGACCTGGAAAAACGACCTGCCCACCGAGCGGAACAGCCGCAGCCGCCGGGGCAGGCCGATCGGCACCCCCCGCAGGCCGAGGGCTGCCTCGCCGTCGCTATCCGACTGCCCGTACGCATCGTCGTGCTCGTACTCGTCGTGCCGGTACGCCTCGCCTGGGACGCCCTCGCGGTGTGCGGCCGCTTCCTGTACTTCAGGGGGCTGCGACCGGTCGGGCGTGCCGTCGGTGCCGTTCTGACGTGGCTGTTCAAGGCCGTGTTCGTGTGGCCGTGGGTGGGGCTTTGGCGGTACGTGGTGGTGCCGGTCGGGGTCGCGTTGGCGTGGCTGGGGCGGGTGCTGTTCGTGGTGCCCGCGGTGTGGCTGTACCGGTCGGTCCTGACGCCGGTCGGGCACGGCATCGCGTGGCTGGCCCGGGGCATCGGACGAGGCATCGCCGTCACCGCGCTCGGCATCGCCGCGGGCTGCGCCTGGCTGTGGCGGCATCTCGTCGCCATCCCGGCCGCCTGGCTCTACGCGCGCGTGCTCACCCCCATCGGCCATGGCATCGCCTGGCTGGCCCGCGTCCTCGGCGCCGGGGCCGCCGCGGCCGGGCGGGGCGTCGGTGCCGTCCTGACGTGGCTGTTCAAGGCCGTGTTCGTGTGGCCGTGGGTGGGGCTTTGGCGGTACGTGGTGGTGCCGGTCGGGGTGGCGCTGGCGTGGCTGGGGCGGGTGCTGTTCGTGGTGCCCGCGGTGTGGCTGTACCGGTCGGTCCTGACGCCGGCCGGACATGGCCTCGCCTGGCTGGCCCGGGGCATCGGCGCCGGCGCCGCGTGGCTCGGCCGCGGCATCTGGACCGTCGTGGCGACCCTGTGCCGCTGGCTCCTCGTCGCCCCCGTGGTGGCCGTGTGGCGCTGGGTGCTCGCGCCGCTCGGGCGCGCCGTCGCCGTCGTCGCGCGGGAGGTCGGGGACGCGCTCGGGCACGCCTGGCGCGTCGCCGGACACCTCTCCCTGGTCGTCGGCCGCTTCCTCGCCAAACTCCTGCGGTGGATCTTCGTCGAGCCGGTGCGGTGGGCCTACCGCACCGTCCTGACCCCCGTCGGCCACATGGTCCGCGACGCCGTCTGGCGCCCCGCGGCCAAGGCCGTCAAGGAGGTCCGCCGCGCCACCCGCCAGGCCCTGGCCTCCGCACGGGAGAGCGTGCGCCAGGCCCGGGCCGACGTGCGCCGCATGCTGTTCGGCACCGCGAAGCAGGCGGTGCCGGTGGCGGTCCCGCCCCAGGAGCCGGTCCCGGTACCGGCGGCCCGGCGGGAACCTGTGGCGCCCGGGGCACGTACTCTAGGTAGCAGTACGACCGCTCTCACGAAGGACTGAACGACACTGGGCAAGCGACAGCCCGAAGGCCCGCCGCCCGCACCCGCGGTGCAGCGCATCCGCCTGCGCTACACCAAGCGCGGCCGCCTCCGGTTCACCAGCCACCGTGACTTCCAGCGCGCCTTCGAGCGTGCGCTGCGCCGCGCCGAGGTGCCCATGGCGTACTCGGCGGGGTTCACCCCGCACCCGAAGGTGTCGTACGCCAATGCCGCACCCACCGGCACGGGCAGTGAGGCCGAGTACCTGGAGATCGCGCTCACCGCGCCGCGCGACCCCGACCAGCTCCGCGAGCTGCTCGACGAGTCGCTGCCGGACGGTCTGGACATCACCGACGCCGTCGAGTCCCGCACCTCGGGCCTCGCCGACCGGCTGACCGCCTCCGTCTGGGAGCTGCGCCTGGACGGCGTGGAGCCCGCACAGGCCCAGCGCGCGGCGGAGCTGTTCCGCGCCGCGGACACGGTCGAGGTGCAGCGCCGCACGAAGAACGGCATGCGCACCTTCGACGCGCGCGAGGCCGTCGTGAGCCTGGAAGCGATCACCGACGGCGAAGCGGTCACGCACGACACCGATAGGCCGACCGACAAGCCCTGTGCGATACTGCGGCTGGTTGTTCGGCACGTGACACCTGCCGTACGACCTGACGACGTCCTGTCCGGTCTCCGAGCTGTGGCCGACCTGGCGCCGCCGGTCCCCGCAGCGGTGACCAGGCTGGCGCAGGGGCTTTTCGATGAAGAGACCGGCACGGTGACCGACCCGCTCGCGCCCGACCGCGAGGCAGCCACGGCCGCATCACCCACGGCCGCCGTAGCTGCCGCCGCGACGGCGCCGGTGCCGGAAGGCCCCCGTTAGGGACGTACGTCAAAGCGCAGCCCTCGTACTCGGGAGCCACCTGGGTCGGGCAGCGCACTGACCGAGACTTTCGCCAGGCCGTCCGCACTTGGGCGTACGGAACCGGCGAGACAAGACATAGAGAGCTCCCGTGCGGCGCCCCCGCCCCCGGATGACGGCCCCGCGCACCTAGCGCGAGCCGCGTACATCACCGGACAGGCGCGGCGCCCGGGAGCGTGACGGGAGAACCGCCCGCATGCTTGAGCCGAACGACCCCACTGAGGGATCGCAGAACAACAGCCCCAGCGACACCCTGCCGCCGCGCCGTCGGCGCCGCGCCGCGTCGCGCCCCGCGGGACCGCCCGCGGGCACCGCCGAAGCCACGGCCCCGGCCATACCGGCCACCCCCGCCGCCGAAGACGTTCAGGCCGTCGGCCTGCCCGACGCGGCCGACCCGGTCGACGAGGTCGAGGAGACCGAAGAGGTGGCCGGGACCACCCCGGTCGCCGAGCCCGCGGCCGAGGAGGCCGCCCCCGCGCCGCGCCGCCGCCGTGCCACCCGCCGCGCCTCCGCGCCGGCCGGTGCGCCGCAGGCCGCCGAGGCCGCCGAGGTGACCGAGAGCGCCGCGTCCGCCGCCGAGCCCGCCGTTGAGGAGGAGACCGAGGAGGCCGCTCCGGCGCCGCGTCGCCGTCGTGCGACCCGCCGCGCGTCTGCTCCCGCAGGTACTCCGCAGGGTGCCGAGGTGGCTGAGGCCGTGTCGGTCGCCGCTGAGGCTGCCGCGCCTGCCGAGGCTGCCGAGGCTGTGGCGGAGGAGGCCGCTCCGGCGCCGCGTCGCCGTCGTGCCACCCGCCGCGCTTCCGCTCCTGCCGGTGCTCCGCAGGCCGCTGAGGTCGCCGAGGCCGTGACGGTTGCCGCCGAGGCTGTCGCGCCCGCCGAGGTTGCCGCCGTCGAGGAGGAGACCGAGGAGGCCGCTCCGGCGCCGCGTGCGCGTCGTCGCGCGAGCCGTCGTGCGTCCGCTCCTGCCGGTGCTCCGCAGGCCGCTGAGGTGGCTGAGGCCGTGTCAGTGGCGGCCGAGGCTGCCGCGCCGGTCGAGGCTGCCGAGGCTGTGGCGGAGGAGGCCGCTCCGGCGCCGCGTCGCCGTCGTGCCACCCGCCGTGCGTCCGCCCCCGCTGGTGCTCCGCAGGCCGCTGAGGTCGCCGAGGCCGTGTCGGTCGCCGCTGAGGCCGCCGCCGCCGAGCCCGAGCCCGAGCCGGCCGCCGTCGAGGACGCCGCGCCGCGCCGTACGCGCCGCCGCGCCACCCGTGGCACCGCCGCGCCCGCCGCCGAGCAGGCCCCCGAGCAGGCGTCGGACAAGGCTGCCGACCAGGCGCCCGAGAAGCCCGCCGAGGCGCCTGCCGCCCCGGTCGCCCCGGTCGAGGAAGCCCCCGCCGAGGCCGTGGAGGACGACGCCCCCCGCGGCCGTCGCCGCCGCGCCACCCGTAAGACCGCGGCCGTCGGATTCTCCGCGCCCGCAGGCCACAAGGCCCGCAAGGCCCAGGTCGCCGACGACTCCGCCGAGGGCGGCCGCACGCCCGCCCGCCCCGCCGTCGCCGTCTTCCAGGCACCGGTGTTCGCCGAGCCGATGTTCCAGACCCCGGAGCGCGCCGCCGCGGCGGCCGCGGCCGAGGCCGTGCGGGAGCCCGCCGAGGAGCCCGCCGCCCCCGTGGCGGAGGAGGAGGCGGCCCCGCGCCGTCGACGCCGCCGTCGGGCCGCCGACGAGCAGCCCGCCGCCGTCGAGGAGCGGGAGCCGGTCAAGGCCGCCGAGGAGCCGTCGGCCGACGAGGCCGAGGAGATCGCCGAGCCGGCCTCCGCCGACGCCGCCGACCACGACGACGACACGGAGGAGTCCGGCGAGCGCCAGGGCCGCCGTCGCCGCCGTGGCGGCCGCCGCCGTCGCCGCGGTGACCTGGCCGACCAGGACGGCGAGCAGCACGACACCGCGTCCGAGTCCGACGACGACCACGACGCCGTCGCCACGGTCGCCGCCGAGCAGGCGGAACAGGACGCCGAGGACACCGCCGAGCAGGCCGCCGAGGACTCCGAGGAGTCGGACGAGGCCGCCTCGGAGAACGGCGGGACCGGCTCCAGCAGCAGCCGCCGTCGCCGTCGCCGCCGCCGTCGCGCCGGTGACTCCGCCGAGGGCGAGCCGGGCGACAGCGACCCGGAGCGTACGGTCGTCAAGGTCCGCGAGCCCCGCAAGAAGGAAGAGCGGGAGCTGGGCACGGGCGCCGACGAGGTCCAGTCCATCAAGGGCTCGACCCGCCTGGAGGCCAAGAAGCAGCGCCGCCGCGAGGGCCGCGAGCAGGGCCGCCGCCGCGTGCCGATCATCACCGAGGCGGAGTTCCTGGCGCGCCGCGAGGCCGTCGAGCGCGTGATGGTCGTACGCCAGAACGGCGAGCGCACCCAGATCGGCGTCCTGGAAGACAACGTGCTCGTCGAGCACTACGTCAACAAGGAGCAGGCGACCTCGTACGTCGGGAACGTCTACCTCGGCAAGGTGCAGAACGTCCTGCCGTCCATGGAGGCCGCGTTCATCGACATCGGCAAGGGCCGCAACGCGGTCCTGTACGCCGGTGAGGTCAACTTCGAGGCGCTCGGCATGGCCAACGGCCCCCGCCGCATCGAGTCCGCCCTGAAGTCCGGCCAGTCCGTCCTCGTACAGGTCACCAAGGACCCGATCGGCCACAAGGGCGCCCGCCTGACCAGCCAGGTCTCGCTCCCCGGCCGCTACCTGGTCTACGTCCCCGAGGGGTCGATGACCGGCATCAGCCGCAAGCTGCCCGACACCGAGCGCGCGCGTCTGAAGACCATCCTCAAGAAGATCGTCCCCGAGGACGCGGGCGTCATCGTGCGCACCGCCGCCGAGGGCGCGAGCGAGGACGAGCTGCGCCGCGACGTCGAGCGTCTCCAGGGGCAGTGGGAAGAGATCCAGAAGAAGGCGAAGGCGGCCTCCACCAGCTCGCCGAGCCTGCTGTACGGCGAGCCGGACATGACCGTCCGCGTGGTCCGCGACATCTTCAACGAGGACTTCTCCAAGGTCATCGTCAGCGGTGACGAGGCGTGGCAGACCATCCACGGATACGTCTCGCACGTCGCGCCCGACCTGGCCGACCGCCTCTCGCGGTGGACGTCCGAGGTCGACGTCTTCGCGACGTACCGGATCGACGAGCAGCTGGCGAAGGCCCTGGACCGCAAGGTCTGGCTGCCGAGCGGCGGCTCGCTGGTGATCGACAAGACCGAGGCGATGATCGTCGTCGACGTCAACACCGGCAAGTTCACCGGTCAGGGCGGCAACCTCGAAGAGACCGTGACGAGGAACAACCTCGAGGCGGCCGAGGAGATCGTGCGCCAGCTGCGCCTGCGCGACCTGGGCGGCATCGTCGTCATCGACTTCATCGACATGGTCCTGGAGTCCAACCGCGACCTGGTCCTGCGCCGCCTGCTCGAATGCCTCGGACGCGACCGTACGAAGCACCAGGTCGCCGAGGTGACCTCGCTCGGCCTGGTCCAGATGACCCGTAAGCGCGTCGGCCAGGGGCTCCTGGAGTCCTTCTCCGAGACCTGCGTGCACTGCAACGGCCGCGGTGTCATCGTGCACATGGAGCAGCCGACCTCCGTCGGTGGCGGCGGCAAGCGCAAGAAGCGCGGTCGCGGTGGCGCGGACCAGCAGGACCACGGCCACGAGCACACCCACGAGCACGAGGCCGACACCGAGGAGCTGGAGGGCGTCGAGACGGAGGCCGAGGTCGCCGCCGAGGCCGCCGCTCCGGTGGCGCTGCCCGAGCCCGAGTTCGTCCCGGACGAGGAGCTGTACAGCAGCGCGGCCGAGGCCGAGGCAGCCGCTTCGCGCGGTGGCCGCTCGCGGCGCCGGGCGACGCGGCGGGCTTCCGCCCCGGCGGGCGCCCCGCGTGCCGAGGCCGCCCCCGAGGAGACCCCGCAGGCGGAGGCCCCCAAGCGGTCCGGCAAGCGGGCCAAGGCCGCCGAGAAGGCAGCGGAGAGGGCCGCGCGGGCCGAGGCGCGGGCCGAGGCGCGGGCCGAGGAGGAGGCCGCCAGGGCCGAGGTCCCGGTCGTCGAGTCCGATGTCGCGCGCACCGCCGCACCGGCCGTGGAGGACCCCATCGTGGGCTCCCCGGAGGCCGTCGAGGCGGCCCACGAGGCGCCCGCCGCGGCGCCCGCGCAGGACGACGCCGCCCCGAAGGGACGTACGCGCCGCCGTGCCGTCCGCAAGGCGACGTCGCCCGCCGGTTCGCCGAAGGCAGCGGAGAGTGCCGAAGCCGAGGCCGCCGAGGTCATCGTGACCCCGGCTCCGAAGGCCGAGCCGGTGGCGGAGCCCGCCGAGCCGGTGGCTCCGCCCGTGGCCGAGGCGCCCGCCGCCGACGCCGCTCCCGCCCGTCCGCGCCGCCGTGCGGTGCGCAAGGCCACGGCGCCGACCGCGTCCGAGGAGGCGGCCGTGGTGGTCGTCCCGTCGGCGGAGAAGGCCGAGCCGAAGCAGCCCGAGCCGAAGCAGGCGGAGGCGGACAAGGCCGAGGCGGAGCAGCCCGTGGCGGAGGCCGAGGCCCCCGCCGAGGAAGCCGCTCCGGCGAAGAAGACGGCGCGTAAAACCGCCAAGAAGGCGACGGCCAAGAAGGCCGCCACCAAGAAGACCGCGGCCAAGAAGACGGCCGCCAAGAAGACGACGGCCAAGAAGGCGTCGAAGGCGACGGCGAAGAAGGCCGCGGCGGCGGAGCAGACGCCGTCCGGTGTCTCCGCGAGCGCCGCCGGCGAGAGCTGACCGCTTCCGCGAACCGGTGCCCCCCTGACCGCCCGCAAGGACCGGCCAGGGGGGCACCGGTCTGTGCGGACAGTGTGCGGGCAGAAGAGCGCGGGCGGAGGAGTGCGTACAGGGTGGTGCCGGTCTGTCCGGAAAACGACCGCACCGCAGCCCGAAAGCGTGAAGCGGGCCCCCTGGCCTTTGTGCACCGGGCAACACCTGTAAAACTCATGCGGTCTGACGGATGAACAGGGACGTGAGCGCGCGCGTGGGGAGCCCGTGCGCCCGCGTCAGGGAGGGATGACACATGGCGCACACGCGCCTGCGAGGCACGGGACGGCACCGTGCGGTGAAGCCGGTCAAGGGCGGCCGCCAGGCGGTGGCCCTGGCCACGGTGCTGTCGGCGGCGGGCATCCAGGCCGTGGGCACGGCGGGCACCGCCTCTGCGGACGGGACGCCGACGCCGACCTGGACCGAGGGCCCGATCTTCAACGACCCGAAGGGCGACGTAGACCAGCAGCACGCGATCCGCACCCGGCTGATCGAGCTGACGAACTCGGCGGTGCCGGGCTCGACGATCAAGGTCGCGGTCTACCACGTGTGGGAGACCCCGATCGTGGACGCGCTCGTCGCCGCCAAGCGGCGTGGTGTGCACGTCCAGGTCCTGCTGGACGAGAGCAGCAAGTCCGACCGGCCGGCGAACGGCGCGTACGCCCGGCTCATGACGGCGCTCGGCACGAACGCCGCCAACCCGTCCTTCGTGCGGCTCTGCCCGGCCGGGAAGTCGTGCCTCGGCGACCCGCGGTACGGCAAGTCGATCATGCACAACAAGTTCTGGCTGTTCTCGCAGGTCGAGGGGGCCAGGGACGTCGTCGTGCAGACCACGTCGAACTCCACGCCGTCGGCGCACACGAAGTTCTTCAACGACGCGCTGCTGCTGCCGAACAACCCGGCGATGTACGACGCGTACGCCGACTACTTCACGGACATGCTCGGCAGGAACTGGCAGGGCTGGGACTACCGCACGGTCAGCAGCGGCCGCTACAAGGCCTACTTCTTCCCGCGCAACGGCACGGTGAACGAGACCGACACCATGTACTCGGTCATGAACAACATCCGCTGCACCTACAAGGACGCGGCCGGGGTGACGCAGCGCACGAAGGTCCGCGCCGCCATCTTCAAGATCACGCGCGAGCAGATCGCCGACAAGCTGGTCTCCCTGAAGAAGGCCGGCTGCGACGTGAGCCTGCTGTACGCGGAGAGCGACAGCGCCAAGAGCCAGGGCGGCACCCCCGGCACCTGGGAACAGCTCCACAAGCCTGGCGGCCCCTCCGTACGCTGCTACAACGACGACAGGGACCCGCTGACCCCCGGCGCCAAACTGACGACGCCCTTCATCATCCACTCGAAGTACCTGCTCATCGACGGCATGTACGACGGCAAGCGCAACAAGGTGTCGTTCACCGGCTCGCAGAACTACACGGCACCCGCGCTGCGCGAGAACGACGAGGCGATCGTCAAGATCGACGACGACTCGGTGCACGACACGTACCGGTCGCACTTCACCCGCACGCGGGCCGTGGCCTGGCCGGGCGCCGCCGACCAGACGGACCTGTGCAAGGGCGTCAAGCCGCTGCCGCCGGACGGCGAGAAGCCAACCCGATGACTGCGGGGACGCGGGGGCGCGGGGCCCGGTTTGACCCGTCCGGGTGGGCCCCGTAACCTTGACCGTCGGCGTGTTCCTATGCACGCCCGCCCCCTGTAAACCCTTTTCCTCCCGAACCGCGGGCACTGCTTCCGGGTCGGGAGAGGCCGCCTGCTTCCGGCGGGTGGCTGGACTGCGGGGGTTCCGTTCCGAGCGAGAGAGAGATCCGCGTGTACGCCATCGTGCGCAGCGGTGGTCGCCAGCACAAGGTTGCTGTCGACGACATCGTTGAGGTTGACAAGATTCCCACGGCCAAGGTTGGCGACACGGTCGAGCTCTCGACCCTGCTCGTGGTCGACGGCGACTCCGTGACCAGCGACCCGTGGGTGCTGGCCGGCATCAAGGTCACCGCCGAGGTCGTGGACCACCACAAGGGTGCCAAGATCGACATCCTTCGGTACAAGAACAAGACCGGCTACCGCCGTCGCCAGGGTCACCGCCAGCAGTACACGGCGATCAAGGTCACCGGTATCCCCACGGCTGCGAAGTAAGGGACTGAGACAAGATGGCACACAAGAAGGGCGCATCGTCCACTCGGAACGGTCGCGACTCCAATGCTCAGCGGCTCGGCGTGAAGCGCTTCGGCGGTCAGGTCGTCAACGCCGGTGAGATCCTGGTCCGCCAGCGCGGCACCCACTTCCACCCGGGCGCGGGCGTCGGCCGCGGCAAGGACGACACCCTGTTCGCGCTGGACGCGGGCGCGGTCGAGTTCGGCACGCACCGTGGCCGCAAGGTCGTGAACATCGTTCCGGTCGCCTGATCGGTTCTTTTCGCGAGGCGGACCTCACTTCCCCGGCGGGGAAGCGGGTCCGCCTTTCGCGTGTTACGCAAGAGACACCCCACGCACATTTCCCCTGGAGGCACTGAACCATGACCACCTTCGTGGACCGCGTCGAGCTGCATGTCGCCGCGGGTAGCGGAGGCCACGGCTGTGCCTCCGTTCACCGTGAGAAGTTCAAGCCGCTCGGCGGCCCGGACGGCGGCAACGGCGGCCGTGGCGGTGACGTGATCCTGGTCGTCGACCAGGACGTCACCACGCTGCTCGACTACCACCACAGCCCGCACCGCAAGGCCACCAACGGCCAGCCCGGCGCCGGTGACAACCGCTCCGGCAAGGACGGCCAGGACCTCGTCCTGCCCGTCCCGGACGGCACGGTCGTCATGGACCGCGAGGGCAACGTCCTCGCGGACATGGTCGGCCAGGGCACCACCTTCGTCGCGGGCCAGGGCGGCCGCGGCGGCCTCGGCAACGCGGCGCTGGCCTCCGCCCGGCGCAAGGCCCCCGGCTTCGCGCTGCTCGGCGTGCCCGGTGAGGAGCGCGACCTCGTCCTGGAGCTCAAGACCGTCGCCGACGTCGCCCTGGTGGGCTACCCGAGCGCCGGCAAGTCCTCGCTGATCTCCGTGCTGAGCGCCGCCAAGCCGAAGATTGCGGACTACCCCTTCACGACGCTCGTCCCGAACCTCGGCGTCGTGACGGCGGGATCGACCGTCTACACCGTCGCCGACGTGCCCGGCCTCATCCCGGGCGCCAGCCAGGGCCGCGGCCTCGGCCTGGAGTTCCTGCGGCACGTCGAGCGGTGCAGCGTGCTCGTCCACGTACTGGACACGGCGACCCTGGAGTCCGACCGCGACCCCGTCTCCGACCTCGACGTCATCGAGGAGGAACTGCGGCAGTACGGCGCGGGCCTGGAGAACCGTCCCCGCATCGTCGTCCTCAACAAGATCGACGTGCCCGACGGCCAGGACCTCGCCGAAATGGTCCGGCCCGACCTGGAGGCGCGCGGCTACCGCGTCTTCGAGGTGTCGGCCGTCGCCCACAAGGGCCTCAAGGAGCTGTCCTTCGGCCTGGCCGAGCTGGTCGCCGCCGCGCGTGCCGCGAAGCCGAAGGAGGAGGCGACCCGCATCGTCATCCGCCCCAAGGCCGTCGACGACTCCGGCTTCACGGTCAAGCGCGAGGACGACGGCATCTTCCGCGTGCGCGGCGAGAAGCCGGAGCGCTGGATTCGCCAGACCGACTTCAACAACGACGAGGCCGTCGGCTACCTCGCGGACCGTCTCAGCCGCCTCGGCGTCGAGGACGAGCTGATGAAGGCCGGCGCCCGCGCCGGCGACGGCGTCGCCATCGGCCCCGAGGAGAACGCGGTCGTCTTCGACTGGGAGCCCACCATGATGGCGGGCGCCGAGATGCTCGGCCGCCGCGGCGAGGACCACCGCCTGGAGGCCCCCCGCCCGGCCGCCCAGCGCCGCAGGGACCGCGAGGCGGAGCGGGACGAGGCGCAGCGCGCGTACGACGACTTCGAGCCGTTCTAGAACCGGTACGCCGGTCAAGCGGTACGAGGAAGGGCCCCGGAGCATGTGCTCCGGGGCCCTTCCTCGTCGTACGTCAGGCGCTCACGCGGAGACCGAGTCCTCCGCGCCGTTCGACTCCGAGGGGTCCTGTGCCGTCTCCTCGGCCGCCTCTTCCGCGATGCGCTGGCCGGGGATGTCCGCGTCGATGCGGGAGGCCATGCGGGCGCGGCGGGCGTCGGCCTTGGCGCACAGGGCGATGGCCGCCGCGTTGAAGCGGGCCAGGGAGGGCGGGTCCGAGGGGCCCAGGAGGTGCTCCTTGAGCTCCGCGCGGGCCTCCGCGTGGGAATCCAGCTCCGGGGCGCGCACGGCCTTCAGGAGGGCCGCCACGCCGTCCGCCTCGGGTGTGAGGATCGTCGCCGCGGACGCCGTCGGGAAGCTGGCGCGGAACTCGGCCTCGGACATGCCGGCCGTGTTGGCGACGGCGTACGGCTTCTCGCTGCTCAGCCAGTCGGAGACGACCGACGAGACGTCACTGATCAGCAGGTCCGCCTGGTTGAAGCAGGAGAAGATCGCCGGGCGCGCGCCCGTGATGATCTGGTGCTCCCACGCCGGGAAGGACGCCCAGAACGCGGCCTCCCACGCGGCGGTCGCCTCGGCCACGGCGGCCTGCGCGTCGCCGTCCGGGGCGCCCTGGAGCATCATCCGCTCCTGCTCGTCCGCGCTCTTGCGGAACTTCCGGGCGGTCAGCTCGTCCAGGGCGGCGGTGCGGCGCTCCAGCTCGGCCGCGGCCTCGGGGCCGGGACGGGCACCGGAGCGCTTGGCGTTGGCCGCGAGGATCATCGCCTTGATGCGCTCGTTGGCGGCGCCCGCGCGCGGGTCCTGCGAGCCGGTCATCGGGTGCGGCTTGTAGAGCAGGCGCACGCCCGGGTCGGCGAGCAGCTCGCGGACGATGTTCTCGCCGGCCAGGACCACCGAGGTGTTGCCGGGGTTGCCGTCCCAGCCCTCCCAGGTGGGGGCGTACAGAACGGTCGTGTACGGGCCCGTGGGCGCCCCCGAGAACGGCAGGATCGGGGAGAGCTGCGGGCGGCCCACCTCCACGACGTCCTTGTCGTCGACGCCGATGTCGGCGAGCTGGTAGCGGTCGCGGGCCGCGGGGCCCGCCACCCACACCTCGTCGTACGCCTTGGCGTAGGGGTTGCAGGAGGAGAGCTTGTCGCTCTCGCCGTGGTTGATGAAGGCGTGCTTGATCGTCGGGATGCGCAGCACCTGCGAGGTCTTCGCGGCGTTCGCCGGGTGCAGCATCATCTTCAGCGTCGAGGTCTCCAGGGAGAACATCGTCGCGACCTTCGGGAAGCAGATGATCGGGACGTCCGTCGCGTCGATCTTCTGCACCATGAACCGCTCACGCAGCACGATCAGCGGCTTGCCGTCCAGCTTGGAGAGCGTGGAGAGCCACATGTTCGCCTGGTACGCGGACGTGGTGCCGCCCGAGAAGTACATGGCCACGGTCGGCTTGTAGTCGGCCAGCCACTGGTCGAGCCACTCCATGACCCGCTCGTCGTTCTTCGCCCGCTTCTTGGGCAGCAGCCAGGTGGCGAGGTACAGCGCGCCGCCGCCGATGAGCGCGAGGGAGACGCCGAGGCCGATGCCGCCCCAGTACGCGTGGGTGGTGGCCGCCGTGAGGAGCAGGCCCACCGTCGAGGGCACCGAGAACGTCAGCAGGCGGTGGGCCTGGCGGCGGGAGAGGATGCGCGGGGGAGCGGCCGTCAGGTGCAGCGCGGAGGCGTCGATGTTGCGCGTGACGATCGGCAGCGCGCGGCTGCGGCGCACCATCACGGCGATGGCCTGGCAGCCGAAGTGCAGGGCGTAGAACGCGAGCAGCGTGATCGTCAGCGGCGACTGCTCGGCCAGCGGCTCTATGCCGTCGATGCGCAGCAGGCCGACCAGGACCAGCATGTCGCGCAGGAGCTGGCGGACCGTGACGTCGAAGCGGATCTTGCCAAGGAGCGAGAGAAGGCCCGGCTGCTTGTACTGCAGATAGATGTCGAGCGCGAGGTTCGCGGCGGCCGCGGCGACGAACACCGGGACATAGGGGAGCAGCGCGCTCACGAGCTGGGTGGCGAAGAGCGCGAGCATCGCGAACAGCGCGGAGAGCTGCACGATGCGTCGGGGAACGAGTCCGGCAGAGGGCACGGGCGTGGGCTCCTGGCGGGGATGAAGGGGGGATGAAGAGTCAACGGGGGGAAGTCGACCACTGACCGTATGACGCGCGGCGCCTCCGTAGCAATCTTCCGTGACGGCAATCACCGGAAAAAGGGGCAAAGGAGACTGAACCCCGGGGGTGTTTTTTCCCTCGGGGGCCCGGGGCCGCTCCGGTCCGCCCCTCGGAACGCGGGGGCGCCACCCGTACGCCCTCACGTAGATTGCAGGTCCGGCACCATCGGGATCATTTGGGGAAGCGCGTGACAGCGGCAAGGCAGTCGGTGGCAGAGGCCCAGCGGGTCGTCGTCAAGGTCGGGTCCTCGTCCCTGACCACGGCCTCGGGGGGTCTGGACGCCGACCGTGTCGACGCCCTCGTGGACGTCCTGGCCAAGAGCCGCGGCGGCGGCGAGCGCGAGATCGTGCTCGTCTCCTCCGGTGCCATCGCCGCGGGTCTGGCCCCGCTGGGGCTCGTACGGCGCCCCAAGGACCTGGCCCGCCAGCAGGCCGCCGCCAGCGTCGGCCAGGGGCTGCTCGTGGCCCGCTACACCGCCTCCTTCGCGCGGTACGGCGTACGCGTCGGGCAGGTGCTCCTCACCTCCGACGACATGGCCCGCCGCGCCCACCACCGCAACGCGTCCCGCACCCTGGACCAGCTGCTCGCCATGGGCGCGCTCCCCGTGGTCAACGAGAACGACACCGTGGCCACCGACGAGATCCGCTTCGGCGACAACGACCGCCTGGCCGCCCTCGTCGCCCACCTCGTCCACGCCGACCTCCTCGTGCTGCTCTCCGACGTCGACGGCCTGTACGACGGCGACCCCGCCAAGCCCGGCACCGCCAGCATCGCCGAGGTGCGGGGCCCCGCCGACATCGCGCACGTCGAGATCGGCAGCGCGGGCAAGGCGGGCGTCGGCACCGGCGGCATGGTCACCAAGGTCGAGGCCGCGCGGATCGCCGCGGCCGCCGGCATCCCCGTCGTCCTGACCTCCGCGAGCCAGGCCGGTGACGCCCTCGCGGGCCGCGCCACGGGCACGTACTTCCACCGCACGGGACGCCGCTCCGCCGACCGGCTCCTGTGGCTCCAGCATGCCTCCGAGCCGCGCGGCGCGCTCACCCTGGACGACGGGGCGGTGCGCGCGGTCGTGGAGGGGCGCAAGTCGCTGCTGCCCGCGGGGATCGCCGGGGTGGAGGGCGACTTCACCGCGGGCGACCCGGTAGAGCTGCGGGACACCGCGGGGCGGGCCGTCGCGCGCGGCCTGGTGAACTTCGACGCGAAGGAGCTGCCGCAGCTCCTCGGCCGCTCCACGCGGGATCTCGCGCGGGAACTCGGACCGGCGTACGAGCGGGAGGTCGTGCACCGCGACGACCTCGTCCTGCTCCACGGATAGCCCGCCGCGCCCCGGCCGAAAACCGCCGTGCGCGGCCGCGGCGGGTGCTCCGCGGAAGGTGAAACTCCCCAAAACCGCCCCGCGGGACGGCTCGGGCTGGTCAACTTTGTTGAAGACAGTTCCGTACGACCGTTGCGTGTCCGCACCGACACTGCGTGAAGGAGGCCGTCGTGAGACGAGTGCGCCCAGGGGCGGCGTCCCGCGGCTCGGCTGAGCGGGCGCTGACGAGCGTCGCCGCGGGGGAGGCGTACGAGAGCGAGGCGCACGCCGGGCACGAGAACCCGGCGCGCGGGACGGCGGAGGGCGAGACGGTTCAGACGCCCCGCCTGTGGCACGTCACCCTGAGTGTCTCGGGCCCGGAGGCCCCGCTGAACGAGCTGCGCCGCGGCCTCGAACAGCTCGCCCACGACCACCCCTTCCTCCTCACCAGCCGGTACGCCCCCGACCACGCCGAGATCCGCTACTGGGAAGAGGCCCGCGACCTGCACGACGCCGCCGCGGTCGCGCTGCGGCTGTGGGGCGAGCACCGGCAGAGCGCGCAGCTGCCGCCGTGGGAGATCGTGGGGCTGGAAGTCATCGACCGCGACACGTACCACCAGCGGATCGCGGAGGGGTACGGTCCGCTGCCGGCCGCGCCGGTGGGCGTACATCCGTTCTGACGCCCGCGGCGAGGCGGCTCTTTTGAGCCGTCGTCCCACGCCCGCCCCCGCCCGGTCTCGGGGACTGGAACACCGGGTGAACGCCCCGCGCGCGGGGATTACCCTGCGGACATGACGTCGCTCTCTCCCGTCTCGCCCTACGACAACCTCTCGCCGGTCGCCCAGGCCGCCTACCGCGCCCGCGGCGCCTCCGCCACGCTCGCGCCGCTGCCGCGCGCCGCCAAGGACGACGCGCTGCTCGCGATCGCCGACGCCCTGGAGGTGCGGACCGCCGAGATCGTCGACGCCAACGCCAAGGACATCGAGCGCGCCCGCGAGGCCGGGACCGGCGAGGGGATCATCGACCGGCTCACCCTCACCCCGGAGCGGGTCCGCGCCATCGCCGGCGACGTGCGCGACGTGGCGGCCCTGCCCGACCCGGTGGGCGAGGTCGTCCGCGGCTCCACGCTCCCCAACGGCATCGACCTGCGCCAGGTCCGCGTCCCCCTCGGCGTCGTCGGGATCATCTACGAGGCCCGCCCGAACGTCACCGTGGACGCGGCCGCCCTCTGCCTGAAGTCCGGCAACGCCGTGCTCCTGCGGGGCTCGTCATCGGCGTACGAATCGAACACCGCGCTCGTGCGCGTCCTGCGCGACGCGGTGCACGGCGCGGGCCTGCCCGCCGACGCCGTCCAGCTCGTGCCGGGCGAGAGCCGGGACTCCGTACGCGAGCTGATGCGCGCCCGCGGCCTCGTCGACGTGCTCATCCCGCGCGGCGGCGCCTCGCTGATCAAGACCGTCGTCGAGGAGTCCACCGTCCCGGTCATCGAGACCGGCACCGGCAACTGCCATGTGTACGTCGACGCCGCCGCCGACATCGACATGGCCGTCGACATCCTGATCAACTCCAAGGCGCAGCGGCCCAGCGTCTGCAACGCCGCCGAGACGCTGCTCGTCCACCGGGACATCGCCGACGCGTTCCTGCCGCGCGCCCTGGACGCCCTCGCGGAGGCCGGGGTGACCGTGCACGCCGACGAGCGCGTGCTCACCTATGGGGACGGCTCCAAGGCCACCGTCGTGCCCGCGACGACCGAGGACTGGGAGACCGAGTACCTCTCGTACGACATCGCGGCCGCCGTCGTCGACACCCTGGAGCAGGCCGTCGAGCACATCCGGCTGTGGACCTCCGGGCACACGGAGGCCATCGTCACCACCTCGCAGCAGGCCGCGCGCCGCTTCACGCAGCTCGTCGACTCCACGACGGTCGCCGTGAACGCCTCGACGCGCTTCACCGACGGCGGCCAGTTCGGCTTCGGCGCCGAGATCGGCATCTCCACGCAGAAGCTGCACGCCCGCGGGCCGATGGGCCTGCCGGAGCTGACGTCGACCAAGTACATCGTGACGGGCGACGGCCACGTGCGGTGACACCTCCGGGTGCCGAATTCCCTTACGGGCTGCCCAAATTGCCCCTCCCCGGTCTACGCTGGGAGGGTGCCGGAGGACGTGGGGGGCACGCCGTCGTTCCCTGACGGCTGGGAGCCCGACGACGACCGCGACCGCGGGGGTGCGGACGAAGAGTTCGCCTCCGTGGTCTTCGACGAGGACTTCGTACGGGCCGCCCGGATCCATGAACCGACCGCCGTGGAGCGGCTGTTGGCGGCCGCCCAGGCGCGCGCGGAGGCCTCCGAGGCCGAGGCCCGCCGGGGCCGCCCCCGCGGCCGGGGACGCGACGCGGGCGACGACGACTTCTACGACGACGGATTCGGCCCGGACGACGACGGATTCGGCCACGACGACTTCGACGACGCCTACGAACACGACACCCCGGACGCGGGGTACGCCCGCCCCGGACGCCACCCCGGCCGCGCCCGCTGGCACCGCCCCGTGGCCTGGATGCTCGCCCTCCTGATGGGCATCGGCATGGTCGCCCTCGCCTTCGCCGCCGTCTACCGCGGCGCCTCCTCGGGCCGCCAGGACCGCGTGCCCGCGCCCGCCTCCACCGAGGTGGGCCAGAGCACCGACAAGACGGACACGGAGGGCCCGGCCGACCCGTCGGCCGCCGCCGAGTTCGGCCGGCCGCCCGCCCCCGCGGTGCCGCGCACCCCGTGAGGAGCCGGCGGAACTTGACGCGGACCACGGCGTTTACCCGACCGCCCGGAGACCTACTCTGAAGGTATGGGCGAGTCAGGAGACCCACCCGCGGGGACACCCGAGGGCGGCCCCGACGGTGGTGAGGACGAGTACCGATCCGTTGTCTTCGACGAGTCGTTCGTGCGAGCCGCCCGTCTCCAGGAGTTCTCCGCGCGGGAGCGGATGACCGACCACGCCCGCGCCGTGCGCCGCCGCCCCGCCCTGCACCGGGGCCTGTCCCGGCAGGCCCTGCTGCTCGTCGTGCTGATCGCCCTGGCCTTCGGCACGGCCATCTACATGGGCATACGGCATCCGTATCCGGCCCCCCAGGCCAAGCGGCCCCAGCCGCTGCGGATGACGGTGATCCCGCTGGCCCCGCAGGGCAGCGTGCCCGGCTCCACGCGGGTCGCCGACCTCTACGCGCACAGCCCCGCCGCCCGGTTCCCGGCGGGGGCCGAGGGCGTCGGCCTGCCCGCCGTGCGCCGCACCGCGCACTTCTCGAACAGCCAGGTCAGGGCCGCCCTGACCACCGCCAGGGAGTACCTGATCGCCTCCTCGCTCGACCCGGACACGCTCACCGGCGGCTCACCGGGCGCCGTGCGGCCGCTGCTCGACCCCGCGCAGCACGGCCAGTTCGACCGCAGCTTCGCGCACCCCGCCGCCGACGAGCGGCACGCGCCCACCGGCTGGCTGGTGCGGTTCGACCGGGCGAGGGCCGCGCTCGCCGACGAGCGGGCCAGGGTCCGCGGCACCCTGCGGGCCGCCGAGACGGACCGGAACGCGCTGGAGGTCACCTCGGACCACACGTTCGTGTACGCGCTGCGGCCCGCCGCCCGCGAGGACGGCACCAAGGCGTCGCTGTTCACCGTCCGGCGCGAGCTGCGGTTCCGCTTCGACCGCGACGACCTGCGCACGCACCGGGCCGAGCTGCTGGTCTCCGCCGCCCGGGCCGGCCCGCTCAGCTGCGCGGACGAGACGGCGAGCCGGCTGCGCCCGCTGCTCGCGGGGCAGCGGGCGAAGGCGGGCGGCCCGGCCGCCACCGATCCGTACGAGACGGGGAAGGCGACGGCGGTCTGCGGCTCGCTGGCGGCTGCCGCCCAGCCTTCGCCGTGAGGGGCGCGGCCCGGGTCACCCGTCCGCGGCCCGGGTCACCCGTCCTTGGAGGTGTCGCCGCCGCCCTGCCCCGTGAACTTCCCGCGCAGCTTCCCGCCGAGGTCGCCCGCGCCGCCCGCGATGTCGCTGACCAGCTTCATCAGCGGGTCCTTGCTGTTGCGTACGTCGTCCGCGTACGCCGAGGCCGACTGCCGGAAGGAGTCGGAGACCGAGGTGTCCTTGTCCTCGTCGCGGCGCGGGTAGTGGCCGTCCATGATCCGCTGGAAGTCGCGGCTCTCCGCCCACTTCTTCAGCTCGGCGGCGCGGACGGTGGCGAAGGGATGCGTGCGCGGCAGCATGTTCAGGATCTTCAGGACCGAGTCGCGCAGGTCGCCCCCGGCCTCGTACTCCTCGGCCTGCTCCAGGAACGCGTCGACGTTCATCTCGTGCAGGTGGTTGCCGCCCGCGAGCTTCATCAGGCCGCGCATCGAGGCCGTCAGGTCCTGGCCGACCAGCAGGCCCGCCCGGTCCGCCGACAGCTCCGACTTGCGGAACCACTCGCGCAGCGCCGTCACGATCGCCATGATCGCGACGTTGCCCAGCGGAATCCACGCGACCTTCAGCGCGAGGTTGGTCAGGAAGAGCAGGATCGTGCGGTAGACGGAGTGGCCGGAGAGGGCGTGCCCCACCTCGTGGCCGACGACCGCCCGCATCTCCTCCTCGTCGAGCAGCTCGACCAGGCCCGTGGTCACCACGATGATCGGCTCGTCGAGACCGATGCACATCGCGTTCGGATTGGGGTCCTGGTTGACGTACATCGGCGGGACCTTCTCCAGGTCCAGGATGTAACAGGCGTCCCGCAGCATGGTGTTCAGGTGCGCGAACTGCGCGTCCGAGACCCGCACGGAGTCGGACAGGAACAGCAGCCGCAGGCTGCGCTCGGGCAGCAGGCCGCTGAGGGCCTTGAAGACCGTGTCGAACCCGCTGAGCCTGCGCAGGGCCACCAGGGCCGAGCGGTCGGCCGGATGTTCGTAGGCCCGCGAGGAGATGCCGGGGAAGCGCCGCCGCTGCCGGCTCGGGACACGCTCGTGCCCCATGCCGTCCCCGCCGCCGTCGTGGTGGTTGCCGTCGGTCATGCCGATTCCCCCATGTCTGGTCCTCTTGTGCCCCCGAGGTGGGCTCCAGCCTAGGCGGAGATACCGTGACAGGGCAGCACACAGAAGGAGTCTTCCGTCATGGAGCACAACGCTGGGGCCGTCTGGCTCACCGAGGCGGCCAAGGCCGCGGAGCGGCAGGGGCCCGGCAATCTGCTGCGGGTCGTGCTGATCGTCATGGTCGTCGGGTGCGTCCTGGTGGGCTGGTTCCTGCTGCGCGGGTACCGCCGCGGCGGCGAGGAGGACCAGCGGGGCGGCGGCGACGGCCACCGGAGCGGCGGCGACGAGGGCCACAAGAGCTGAGTCGGCGTGAGCCGGAGCCGGGCCCCCGCTTACGATGGCCCGGAAGTCCTTATGTCCATCCCACCCCCGGATAGGTCCTGCCTGAGATGAGCCTCCACAGCACCGCCGCCCAGCTGGTCACTCTCGCCTCCGAGGGCGGCGAGCACGGCGGCGACCACGAAAGCCTCAGCCCTCTCCTCACCGGCGGCGGCGCCTTCGTCGCCCTCATGCTGCTCCTGTGGATCACCACCCGCTTCAACCGGGACCGCTAGCAACCACCGGGGACCGGAGCGGGGCCCCTCCACCGGGCCGGTAGGGTCTGCACGCATGGGAGAGCAGGACATGCCTACCGGCCCGGGGATCTCTCCGGGTGCCGGTCCGGTGAGCAACGGCAAGCGCCGCCTCGGCGTCATGGGCGGAACGTTCGACCCGATCCACCACGGACACCTCGTGGCGGCCAGCGAGGTCGCCGCGCAGTTCCACCTCGACGAGGTGGTGTTCGTGCCGACCGGACAGCCGTGGCAGAAGAGCGACAAGCGGGTGTCCCCGGCCGAGGACCGCTATCTGATGACGGTCATCGCGACCGCCGAGAACCCGCAGTTCTCGGTGAGCCGCATCGACATCGACCGCGGCGGCGCGACGTACACCACGGACACGCTGCGCGACCTGCGCGCCCTCAACCCCGACACGGACCTCTTCTTCATCACGGGCGCCGACGCGCTCGGCCAGATCCTCACCTGGCGGGACACCGAAGAGCTGTTCTCCCTCGCGCACTTCATCGGGGTCACCCGGCCCGGCCACACGCTGGCCGACCCCGGACTCCCCAAGGGCGGTGTCTCCCTGGTGGAGGTCCCGGCCCTCGCCATCTCGTCCACGGACTGCCGCGCCCGGGTCGCCAAGGGCGATCCCGTCTGGTACCTGGTGCCGGACGGTGTGGTGCGTTACATCGACAAGCGCGAGCTGTACCGCGGCGAATGAGCCGAGAGGGGCACCACCGGTGAACGACCGACAGTACGACCCTTATGCGGGCAGCGACCCGTATGCGGGCGAGTACGCGGGTGAGTACGCGGCCGGGCACACCGCCGGGTACGGCGCCGGGTACGCGGCCGACCAGTACCAGGTCGTCGGGTACGACGAGTACGGACAGCCGGTGTATCAGCTGGTGCAGCAGCAACAGCAGCCGCAGGTGCCCCAGCAGTACCAGGGGTACGGATATGACCCGTATGCCGGTGGGGGACAGCAGCAGGCGTACGACGCGCAGGGCGCCGCCCCGACCCCGTACGACACCGCCTGGGTCCCTCAGCAGCAGCAACATCAGCCTTCGCCGCCGCGTCGGGCCGAGCCGAAACCTGAACCTGAGCCGGCACCGGAACCCGAATCGCGGCGCGAGGATGAGCAGCCGGGGTACGAGCAGCCCGGACACAAGCAGCCCGAGTACAAGACCGAGCAGTTCTCGTTCATCGAGGAGCCGGACGAGGACTCTGAAGACGTCATCGACTGGCTGAAGTTCACCGAGAGCCGCACCGAGCGGCGCGAGGAGGCCAAGCGGCGCGGGCGCTCCCGCGTCGTCGCGCTCGTCGTGGTCCTCGCCCTGGTGATCGCGGGCGGCGTCGGCTACCTGTGGTTCGCGGGCAAGCTGCCCGGCCAGTCCGACGGCACGGGCGGCGCGGCCGACGCGACCGGCCCGCAGAAGCGCGACGTGATCGTCGTACACCTGCACGACACCAAGGGCGGCGGCACCTCCACCGCCCTGCTGGTGAACAACGCCACCACCGGCCAGGGCGCCACCGTCCTGCTGCCGAACTCCCTCGCCGTGTCGGACGACGAGGGCAGCGCGACGACGCTCGGCAAGTCCGTGGACGACGACGGCTCGACGGGCACCCGCGAGTCGATCGACACCGTGCTCGGCACCGAGGTCGAGGGCACCTGGCGCCTGGACACCCCGTTCCTGAACAACCTCGTCGAACTGGTCGGCACCATCGACGTCGACACGGACGCCGACGTGCCCGACCCGAAGGCGAAGAAGGGCGAAGCGCCCCTCGTGAAGAAGGGCGAGCAGCAGACCCTCAGCGGCCAGATGGCCGTCGCCTACGCCACCTACCGCGCGCCCGGCGAGGGCGAGAGCGCGCAGCTGGCCCGCTTCGGCCAGGTCATGCGGGGCATCCTGCGCAAGCTCTCGTCGGACCCGCAGGGGGCCACCACCACCGTCGAGTCGCTCGCCCAGATCCTCGACCCCTCGCTCAAGGAGAAGGACCTCGGCACCTTCCTCGCCAAGCTCGCCGAGCGCGCGAAGGGCGGCGACTACAAGACGACGCTGCTGCCGGTGCGGTCGGACGGCACCCTCTCCGAGAAGGCCGGCGACACCGTGGTCAAGGAGGTCCTCGGCGGCGCGGTGAAGGCCCCGGAGCAGGGCGCGGCCCTGCGGGTCGGCGTCCAGAACGCCTCCGGCTCCAAGGGCGCTGCGCAGGACGCCCGCGTCTCCCTGGTCAACGGCGGCTACGCCTTCGTCGACGCCGGCACGGGCACCGCGGCCCGTCCCACCTCACAGATCACATACGCCGACGAGGCCGACAAGGCGCGGGCCACCGAGGTCGCCAAGACCCTCGGCCTGCCGACGAGCGTGGTCCGCAAGGGCAGGACGGCACCGAACGCGGACGTCTCCGTGGTCCTCGGACAGGACTACACGGCGGGGTGAGAACCGGGTCCGCGGAGGCGGTGACGTAATCGTCTGGGGAGCGGGCGGCGGTCCGTGAGACCCTTGGGGTGTCTTGACCATCTGAAGGAAAGCTCACCAGTGACCGCCACGGACCGCTCCATCGAGCTCATCAACGTCGCCGCCCAGGCGGCTGCCGACAAGCTCGCGCACGACATCATCGCGTACGACGTCAGCGACGTGCTGTCGATCACGGACGCGTTCCTGCTCGCCTCCGCACCCAACGACCGCCAGGTCAAGTCCATCGTCGACGAGATCGAGGAGCAGCTGAACAAGCAGCTCGGCGCCAAGCCGGTCCGTCGCGAGGGCGACCGCGACGCCCGTTGGATCCTGCTCGACTACGTCGACATCGTGGTCCACGTCCAGCACAGCGAGGAGCGTGTCTTCTACGCCCTCGAGCGCCTGTGGAAG
Organism: Streptomyces huasconensis; assembly: GCF_021028635.1. Taxonomy (NCBI): domain Bacteria; kingdom Bacillati; phylum Actinomycetota; class Actinomycetes; order Kitasatosporales; family Streptomycetaceae; genus Streptomyces; species Streptomyces huasconensis. The sequence goes on along the minus strand of NZ_CP086119.1, from coordinate 2,598,637 downwards.
GACTGCCCCGAGATCGGCCTGCCCGAGGACGCCAAGGCGACCCGCGGCAAGGGCGCCGAGCACGCCGAGCAGCAGGCCGCCGAGGAGGCTGACCTGGACGGTGAGCTGCGGTGAGCAACCGCGGCTGCCGGATCATCCTGTGGCGGCACGGCCAGACGGCCTGGAACCTGGAGCGCCGCTTCCAGGGCTCCACGGACATCGAGCTGACCGAGACAGGCGTCGGTCAGGCCCGGCGCGCCGCCCGGCTGCTCGCCTCCCTGAAGCCGGACGCGATCATCGCCTCCGACCTCAGGCGGGCGGCGGCCACGGCTGCCGAGCTGGCCGCCGTCACCGGCCTGTCCGTCACCCACGAGGAAGCCCTCCGGGAGACGTACGCCGGTGCGTGGCAGGGCCTGACGCACGACGAGATCATCGCCCGTTTCGGCGAGCAGTACGCCGCGTGGAAGCGCGGCGAGGCGGTGCGCCGCGGCGGCGGTGAGCTGGAGACCGAGGTCGCCGACCGCGCCGCTCCCGTCGTGCTGCGTCACGCCGAGAAGCTGCCGGACAACGGCACACTGGTGGTGGTCAGCCACGGCGGCACCATCCGCACCACGATCGGCCGCCTCCTCGGCCTGGAGTCCCACCACTGGGAGGGGCTCGGCGGTCTCTCCAACTGCTGTTGGTCGGTCCTCGGCCAGGGCGCGCGCGGCTGGCGCCTGCTGGAGCACAACGCCGGCACGCTGCCGGAACCGGTGCTCGGCGACGACGACTGAGCGCCTCCGGAGCCCTGCCCCGGGGGCGGCCGGACCCGGATTTCACATTCCGGCTGGTCGCAGGCTAAAGTTCTTCTTGTTCGCCCCGCAGAGCGGGGCGAAACGCCGGAGCGGTTCCACCGCGTGGCGCAAGGGGCTATAGCTCAGTTGGTAGAGCGCCTGCATGGCATGCAGGAGGTCAGGAGTTCAATTCTCCTTAGCTCCACAGTCCCGGAAATCCCGTCCCCGTCAGGGGGCGGGATTTTCTTTTTACCACCCCTGGGTCGCTGACCGGTCCGCTCGGGCCGTGGCAGAATCGGACAGCCGGAAGGGGAACGCAGCCCGACGGGAGGGAGAGCGCGATGCCTGCGAGCATCCTCGAAGAGGTCGACCACCTCTTCGACGCGACGGCGACACGAGAACGCCACGCGCTCCGCACTCTCCTCAACTGCCCTTCCTGCGGCTCGGTCCACGTCGCCCAGGTACTCGGCGACAACGGCGGAGTCAGTTATGTCTGCACCGCCTGCGGCCACAGCTGGAGCTGATCGATGGGGGCACACAGGCGGAAATGCGACTGGTGCGACAGTGGCACGCCGATCGTCCGCGACATGGAACCGGTCAACAACGACTACCAGTACTGGTGCGAGGAATGCGCACGGGCGCTGATCATAAAAGGCGACCCCATCGAGACCTACCGCGAGCTCGAAGGGGAGCCGATCTACGGCCGGTTGCTCGACGAGCACTGCACCCTCAAGCGGTTCTACTCCTTCGCCACCGCCTGAGACCGGCCGACGGGAACGAGAGCGGCCAGCAGAAACGCCGAAGCGGTCAGCACGTAGAGGCCGGACAGCGTCATCTGGCCATAGTTCTGGGCGAGTTCGAGCCGTCCCGCCCCATGCGGCACCCACCACAGGGCGTACGAGCAGAAGACCAGGCATGCGGCCCCGGCCGCCGCCCACCGGAGCGGGCCGCCCCGTCGCGCCGCCTCGACCCCCAGGGCCAGCACCATCGGCACACACCACACCCAGTGGTGCGACCACGACACCGGGCTCACCAGGAGCGCCGTCGCCGCACAGCAGAGCACGGCCCGGGCCCGCTCCCCGCGCAGCGCAGCGGCCACCGCGGCGGCGAGGCCGAGCGCGCAGGACACCGCCGCCGACATCGCCCACCACGGCCCGGGGTCCGCGCTGTGCAGGAGCCGGGCGAGAACGCCCCGCAGCGACTGGTTCGCCGTGTCCTCCGCCAGCCCCACCCGGCCCGCCTCGAAAACCATCCGCGTCCAGAACCGCCGTGAGTCGTAGGGCAGGACGGCGGCCGCGAGGAGCGTCGCCCCGGCGAACGAGACGGCGGCCACGCACGCGTGCCGCACGGCGGGCCGCCACACCCCGCGCCGCAGCGCCTCGGCGGCGCCGGTCAGCAGCAGAAATACCGCGAACAGCGCGGGCGTGAGCTTGACCGCCGCGGCGAGGCCGATGCCGAGGCCCGCCCAGCGATGGCCGGGGCGACGTGACAGGTCCCACAGGACGAGCACGGCGAGCAGCAGATTGATCTGTCCGTAGCGCAGCGTCGTCCACACCGGCTCGCACCAGACGGCGAGCGCGGAGACCCACAGGACCGCCTCCACGCGCGCGTGCCGCTCTTCGAGGGCAAAGCGCTCTTTGAGGATGAGCCGCTCTTCGAGGATGAGCCGCAGGGACAGGGCCACGAAGGCGACCAGCAGGACAAGGTTTCCCAGCGTCGCGAGCATGCGCATGTCCGGGGTGTCCAGCAGCGTCAGGGGGGTGAACAGGAGCGCGGCGAACGGCGGGTAGGTCGTCGGGAGGTGGGCTTCGGTGGTGCGCAACGCGTAGAGGTCGCCGCCCGCGCGTACGGTCTCGCCCTCCGCGCGGTAGACCATCAGGTCGATCATCGAGACGTCGGCGGCGCGCTGCGCGAGCCAGAAGGCCGTGAAGGAGAGCAGGCAGGCTCCGGCGGCGAGAGGCACGCGGCGGCGGGCGGCGGCGAACGCGATCACGGTCACGGAGGCTGACAGTACCGGCCTTATCGGGCGCTATCGGGCCAGACCGGAAACGATTTGGTGGAGCACGGGGGTGACCGTGTAATGTTTGGGGAGTCGCCGGGGAAACCGGGCGGACACAAGCAAGGGGCTATAGCTCAGTTGGTAGAGCGCCTGCATGGCATGCAGGAGGTCAGGAGTTCAATTCTCCTTAGCTCCACAGCAGATGAGAAGCGGGCCACCCGGATCGGGTGGCCCGCTTCTTGTTTCCGCCCGCTTCCCGGTGGCTCTTCTTGGTTCTCCTTGTCGCGGTTTACTGCCGGCCGTTTACTGCCGGCCGCTGCCGAGTGCCCTGCGGCCACGGCCCGGCGGCAGCGCTGTGGGCAGGGCGGGGCGGGTCACCGGTGCCGGGTCCTCCTCGATGCGTAGGGCGAGCGCCGGGCAGCGGCGCACCGCACGGGAGGCGCGCGCTTCGGAGTAGCGCGGTACGGCGGCCTCCGCGACCGACGGGAAGCCGTCCGGGCCCAGCTGGATCAGCTCCGGGACGATGTCCGCGCACAGGCCGTGGCCCTGGCACAGCGTCCAGTCGACGGCCAGCCTGCGGCCGCTGGGCGCCTGCGCCGGAGGCGCCTCCGCCTGGAGGGGCAGGACACCCGCGACGGGGCGGCCGCAGCCGTCGCCCAGCACGTGCGCCGCGAGGTCGTCCGTGAACGCCGCGATCGTCGACTCCAGGAAGGCCGCCGAGCCGTCCGGATGCTTGCAGGCACCGCGCCGCTTCACGGTCCGCGTCACCTCGCGCAGCGCTTCGAGGGCCGTGGGGCCACCGCCCTGGAGGACGTCCGCGAGGCCGCGGGCCGCCGCGGGCAGGCCGAGGTAGCAGGGGCCGCACTGCCCGGCGCTCTCCGAAGCCAGCCAGTGCGCGACGCGCAGCGACTCCCCGAGCGGACAGGTGCCCTCGCCGATGGGCAGGACCGCGCCCGCGCCGAGCGCGCCGCCGCAGGCCTCCAGGGCGGCACGGGAGATGACCGCCTCGTTCGCCGTGACGCCGTCGAGCCACTTGCCGTGGTAGCCGCCCGTCAGCACGCCCTGGGGGAGCGCGGGGGCGCCGGCGAGCTGGAGGACGTAGCGCAGCGGTACTCCGGTGGGGACCTCGACGACCATCGGCCGGGTGACCGCTCCGGCGAGGGTCAGCAGGACGGTGCCGGGCTCCTCGCGCAGCCCGGTGCGGCAGTAGCGGTCGGCGCCGATCCGGGCGGCGACGGCGAGCTGGGCGAAGGTCTCCGCGTTCGAGAGCAGGGTCGGCGCGCCGCCCACGCCGTACTCGGACGTACGCGCCTTGCGGCCCGGCGGCAGCGGGGGGCCGCCGTCGGCGGAGCGGACCAGGGCGGACGACTCCCCGGTGACCATGCGCACCGGGTTGCGCTGCACGCGCGCGCGAAGGGCCGACCCGCGTCGGTCGCCGAGCCCCCGCTCGGCGAGGGCGGTGCGCATCGACGCCTCGGTCGAGTCACGGGTCACGCCGATGACGAGGGTGCGGGCGCCGAGAGCCTCGGCGGCGAGCAGGGCGCCGTCCAGGATGAGGTGCGGGGCGCGATTGATCAGGACGGTGTCCTTGCGGCAGGCCGGTTCGTCCTCGCTGCCGTTGACGACCACAACAGGGCGTACGCCTCGACGTATCGCCGCGTCGGCGACGGCCCGCAGCTTCCGGTCGAACGGGAAGCCCGCGCCGCCCCGGCCGCGCAACGCGATCTGCTCGGCGAGGCGGGCCAGCGGCTCGCCGGCCATCGGTTCGAGGGGGCCGTGCACTTTCAGGTGCATGGCGAGATCGAGGCGTTCGACCAGGTCGAAGCCCGAGGTGAGCAGGGGCAGCCCGACGACGCGGACTTCGGGGACATCGGGCAGCGACGCGTTCACGGGTGGCCTCCGGGGGCGGCGTTCCAGGGCTCGCCCGAGCTGGGGGCCTGGAAGGGCCGGGGCAGCGGTTCGGTGGCGGGGCCGCTGTCGTACGCGGGGTCGTGGGTGGGATCGTGGGCCGGTTGGTATGCCGGGGCGTAGGCGGTGTCGTACGTGGGCTCGGGGGCCACGTACGGGGCTTCGGCGGGTGGTAGCGGGGAGGGCGTGGGCCAGCGGTCGGTGGGCTGTGAGCGGGGCGGGGGGCCCGCCGGGCGCGGGGGCGCGGGCGGGGTGGGGGCCAGTGCGCGGTAGGCCGCCCAGATGCCGGCGGCCGGGTTCGGGGCGGGGGCGGCGTCGGCCGACGTATCGGGGAGCGGGGCGGAAGCGGTGTCCCGCGCGGGTGGGCGGGCGCGGCGCGAGCCCTTGGGTTCCGGTTCGAGCAGGGCCAGGACGCGGGCGGCGACCTTCCGCTTGACCGGGGGCGGTGCCGCGCGCAGGGCGACGGCCCCGGCGACCGCGAGCAGGCACAGGCAGTACATGGCGGTCACCCACGGCTTCGGCGGCCGGCCCGCGTACAGGCCGTGGATCAGCGCCGTGCACCAGGCGGGGTAGGCCAGCATGTGCAGCGCGCGCCAGCGGGAGGCGATCCGGGCGGGGGAGGCGAAGGCGCTCCGCAGGGCTCCGGTGACGCTCGTGGCGACCATGAGGAGGCCCGCGAGCGAGCCGAGGCCGATGAGCCCCGCGCTGCCGCTCACGCCGAGCCCGAAGGGCACGAGGGCACCCAGGAGCGAGACGTGGTCGAGGGCGATCTTGACGCTGCCGTGCAGCAACAGGAAGCCGACGGAGGCGACCGCCGTGGCGCGGTGCACGGCTTGGGCGAGCAGCCGCTGGCGCGAACGCAGGAAGAGGCGGTCGGTGGCGACCAGGCCCCAGAGGACGGCGGCGGTGAGGGACACCAGGCACAGGACGCCGGTGGTGAAGTCCAGGGCGGCCCGGAAGCCGTCGCTGCCCACGACGACGAGCAGGGGTATCAGGAGCAGGGCTCCGGCACCGAGCAACCGGCTTCGGCGCTGTGGGTGCAGACGGTGCAGCGAACGCAGAGCGTGCGGAGGGTGCAGAGGGTTCATGGGGCGGCTCCGAAATGGTTCGGTCCCGCCGCATGCTAAGTCGCTCCATACCGATGGGTACGGGGTTTGAGTTATTGCGTTGTTATCAAAGCGCGATGCGCTCTTGGTGTTGCCCCGATAGTGGTCGGTACGCGGAGTAACCCTTGGCCAAGGGGCGCGGACCGGGGGCCTGGCGGGGCTCCGGGTACCGGCTCGTCGCGGGCCGTGCGGGCGCTGCGGTACCCTGACGCCATGCGTGCCGTACGCCTTCTGCTTAGCGGGCCGCGCTGATCAGTCCCGACCGCCGGTGAATCGCGGTCGGAATCGGCGCGGCGTCCCCTCCTGTGCGAGGGGCATTTTTGTTTGACCAGCTTTGACCAGAACGGTCAATTCCGCAGGCAGAGACGATCGATGGAGCTTTGAGGATCATGAGCGAGACGAATTCTGCTGCCGCCTCCGAGGTGGCCGCGCCGCACCGCTACACGGCCGCTCTGGCCGCTGAGATCGAGGCACGCTGGCAGGACTTCTGGGACGCCGAGGGCACCTACGAGGCGCCGAACCCGAGCGGCGACATGGCCGCGCGGAACGAGGCCGAGGCGGCGCTGGCCGCCAAGCCCAAGAAGTTCATCATGGACATGTTCCCGTACCCCTCCGGAGCGGGCCTGCACGTCGGCCACCCCCTGGGGTACATCGCCACGGACGTCTTCGCGCGCTTCCAGCGCATGACCGGCCACAACGTCCTGCACACCCTGGGCTTCGACGCCTTCGGCCTGCCCGCCGAGCAGTACGCCGTGCAGACGGGCACGCACCCGCGGGTCTCCACCGAGGCCAACATCGAGAACATGAAGGCCCAGCTGCGCGCCCTGGGTCTGGGCCACGACAAGCGGCGTTCGTTCGCCACGATCGACCCGGACTACTACAAGTGGACCCAGTGGATCTTCGTACAGATCTTCAACTCCTGGTACGACCCCGACGCCAAGAAGGCCCGCCCGATCGCCGACCTGGTCGCGCAGTTCGACAGCGGTGACCGCGCGGTGCCGGGCTCCACGCGCGCGTGGAGCGAGCTGAACGCCGCCGAGCGCGCGGACGTCCTGAGCCAGTACCGCCTGGCCTACGCCTCCGACGCGCCGGTCAACTGGTGCCCCGGCCTGGGCACCGTCCTGGCCAACGAGGAGGTCACCGCCGACGGCCGCTCCGAGCGCGGCAACTTCCCCGTCTTCAAGGCCAAGCTGCGCCAGTGGAACATGCGCATCACCGCCTACGCCGACCGCCTGCTGGACGACCTGGACGCGCTGGACTGGCCCGAGGCCATCAAGCTGCAGCAGCGCAACTGGATCGGCCGCTCCGAAGGCGCCCGCGTGAACTTCCCCGTGGGCACCGAGGGCGACGCGATCACCGTCTTCACCACCCGTCAGGACACGCTGTTCGGCGCGACCTACATGGTCCTGGCGCCCGAACACGAGCTGGTCGACAAGGTCGTCCCCGCGGCCTGGCCCGAGGGCACCCACGAGGTGTGGACCGGCGGCCACGCCACGCCCGCCGAGGCCGTCGCCAAGTACCGCGCCTTCGCCGCGTCGAAGTCCGACGTCGAGCGGCAGGCCGACGCCAAGGAGAAGACCGGCGTCTTCACCGGCGTCTACGCCACCAACCCGGTCAGCGGCGAGCAGGTCCCCGTCTTCATCGCCGACTACGTCCTGATGGGCTACGGCACTGGCGCGATCATGGCCGTCCCGGCGCACGACAGCCGCGACTTCGCCTTCGCGCGCGCCTTCCACCTGCCGATGCGCTGCGTGGTGGAGCCCTCGGACGACCGCGGCACCGACACCACCACCTGGGACGACGCCTTCTCCTCGTACGAGGCGAAGCTGATCAACTCCTCGAACGAGGAGGTCTCCCTGGACGGCCTGGACGTCGCCGGCGCCAAGGCCCGCATCACCGGCTGGCTGGCCACCCGCGGCATCGGCGAGGGAACCGTCAACTTCCGCCTGCGCGACTGGCTGTTCAGCCGCCAGCGCTACTGGGGCGAGCCCTTCCCGATCGTCTACGACGAGGACGGCATCGCCCACGCGCTGCCCGAATCGATGCTGCCCCTGGAGCTGCCGGAGGTCGACGACTACTCCCCGCGCACCTTCGACCCGGACGACGCGGACACCTCTCCGGAGACGCCGCTGTCGCGCAACGAGGACTGGGTCAACGTCACCCTGGACCTGGGCGACGGCCCGAAGAAGTACCGCCGCGAGACCAACACGATGCCCAACTGGGCCGGTTCCTGCTGGTACGAACTGCGCTACCTGGACCCGGGCAACGACCAGCGGCTGGTCGACCCCGCCGTCGAGCAGTACTGGATGGGCCCGCGCGAGGGGCAGCCGACCGGCGGCGTCGACCTGTACGTCGGCGGCGCCGAGCACGCGGTGCTGCACCTGCTGTACGCGCGCTTCTGGTCGAAGATCCTGTTCGACCTGGGGCACATCTCGTCCGCCGAGCCGTTCCACAAGCTGTACAACCAGGGCATGATCCAGGCCTACGTCTACCGGGACAGCCGCGGCTTCCCGGTGCCGGCGGCCGAGGTCGAGGAGCGCGACGGGAAGTTCTTCTTCGAGGGCGAGCCGGTCAAGCGCGAGCTGGGCAAGATGGGCAAGTCCCTGAAGAACGCCGTCACGCCGGACGAGATCTGCGACGAGTACGGCGCGGACACCCTGCGCCTGTACGAGATGGCGATGGGCCCCCTGGACGTGTCCCGCCCCTGGGACACCCGCGCGGTCGTCGGCCAGTACCGCCTGCTGCAGCGCCTGTGGCGTCTGATCGTCGACGAGTCGACCGGCGAGGTCACCGTCGTGGACGTCGCCGAGGCCGACATCGACGAGGCCACCCTGCGCGCCCTGCACAAGGCGATCGACGGCGTCCGCCAGGACCTGGACGGCCTGCGGTTCAACACCGCCATCGCCAAGATCACTGAGCTGAACAACCACCTGACCAAGGCAGCCGGGCCGGTGCCGCGCTCGGTCGCCGAGCGCCTGGTGCTGCTGATCGCGCCGCTGGCCCCGCACGTCGCCGAGGAGCTGTGGCGCAAGCTGGGCCACACGGACTCGGTCGTCCACCAGGACTTCCCGGTCGCCGACCCGGGGTTCGTCGTGGACGAGTCCGTGACCTGCGTCGTGCAGATCAAGGGCAAGGTCAAGGCGCGCCTGGAGGTCTCGCCGTCCATCTCCGACGAGGAGCTGGAGAAGGTCGCCCTGGCCGACGAGAAGGTCGTGGCCGCGCTGGACGGCGCGGGCATCCGCAAGGTGATCGTGCGGGCGCCGAAGCTGGTGAACATCGTTCCGGCGTAGCGCGCGCCGGTGGGTGAGGTGGCATAGGGGTCTTCCCCTACGGGCAGGTTGGGGGTTCTGCTGGAACCTCCGGCCTGCCTTCTCCGTTTACGGTGGAGGAAGCAGCTGGACGCCGGGTCCGGGCACACCTGGATCTGGTTGAGCGCGGAGAAACGTAGAGAACGCGGAGAGGAGCGTCATGGGAGCTTTGGGCGCGATCGTGGCGCTGCTCGTCGTGTTGTTCCTGGTGGTGGGGGTCTATGCCACGGTGAAGGTCGTCCGGGCGGCCAAGCGCGGCGTGGACCGCACCATCTCGGAGGCCCGCCGCACGGTGGAGGACACCACTCTGCGCGCGAAGAGCTTCGCCCAGGTCGGCACCGCAGGAGAACTGGCCCAGCTGCGGCTGAAGTTGCGCACCTCGATGCGGAGCACGCAGGACGTCCTACAGGCCGGCTCCGTCGAGGACGCCTCCCTGAAGGAGAGCCTCGGCCTCTTCGACCGGCTCAGCGCGCATGGGCACGAGCTGGACGAGGAGCTGCGGCGTCTGGAGCGGGACCCGGACAAGGCGACCGTGGCCGAGCGCCTCCCCGAGCTGAAGGAGCGCACGGAGCACATCACCCAGGCGGCGGACTCCCTGCGCTGGGTGGCGCGCGACCGCGCCAGCCGGTTCGCGGACGACGACTTGCAATCGCTCCGCACACAGATCGACATGGAGGCGGGAGCCCTGCGTCACTGGGCGACGGAACCGCCGCCCGCGCAAACCCCCGCCGCCTGGCCCGAGCCCGCCGCGGAGTCCGCCACGGGCGGCGAGCAGACCTGGTCGGAGCCCTCGTCCGCCGCGCAGCCCGCGCAGGAGCCCGCCCGGCCCGCGATCACGCCGCCGACCCCGGCCCCCACGTATCCGTGGCAGAAGAAGGCCAAGCCCGAGAGCACGACCTGAGCCGCCCGTGACGCGGGGAACGCCCCAGAGGCGGGGCGGGCGGAGTGGGCAGGGCGAGCAGGGGCCGGGCTGCCGTCCCGCGGCCCGGACAGGTAATCTCCAGCCCATGTCCCGCCATGTCGCGATCGTCACGGATTCAACGGCCTATCTGCCGCAGCGGACGATGGAGCGGCACGGCATCACCGCGGTGCCGCTGACCGTGGTCCTGGGGGACCAGGCGCTGGCGGAAGGCACCGAGATCTCGGCGCGCTCCCTCGCCCTGGCGCTGCAGAAGCGGAAGTCGGTGACCACGTCCCGGCCCAGCCCCGAGGTCTTCGCGGAGACGTATCGGCAGGCGGCGGAGGCGGGCGCCACGGCCATCGTCTCGCTGCACCTGTCCGCCGAGTTCTCCGGTACGTACGACGCCGCCGTCCTGGCGGCGAAGGACGCGCCGGTGCCGGTGCGGGTGGTGGACACCGGCATGGTCGCGATGGCCCTCGGCTTCTGCGCCCTCGCGGCGGCGGAGGCCGCCGAGTCGGGCGAAGCGGCGGAGGAGGTGGTGGCGGCCGCCGAGAAGCGTGCCGCGGGCACGTCCGCGTACTTCTACGTCGACACCCTCGACTATCTGCGCAGGGGCGGCCGGATCGGCGCCGCGCAGGCGCTGTTGGGCTCCGCGCTCGCCGTGAAACCTCTCCTGAAGCTGGACGGCGGCCGTATCGACATGCTGGAGAAGGTGCGCACGGCGTCGAAGGCCATCGCCCGCCTGGAGGAGATCGCCGCCGAGCGGGCCGGGGCGGGCCGGGTGGACATCGCGGTGCACCACCTCGCGGCGCCGGAACGGGCGGCGGCCCTCGCGGACCGGCTCCGGGATCGGCTGCCGGGTCTCGCGGAGCTGCATGTGAGCGAGGTGGGCGCGGTGATCGGGGCGCATACGGGGCCTGGATTGCTGGGGGTCGTGGTCTCGCCGTGGTGAGGATCGCTGCGGGAATTCCCACGTGCGGGTGACGGAGTTATCCACAACTGCCGGGTAATCCACGGGAATTGACCAAGATCAACATTGTGCCGCGGTGGTGCCTACCGTCGTCGGCATGACTTCACTGCGTTCACCCTCTCGGACATCTCGGACAGTTTCCCCGACGAGCGGCCCTGGTCGCGGTCCGGCTTCGGACAGTCGTGTGCGGCACCGGCACAGCCGTGCGCGGGTCCGGCACGGCCGTGGCTCGGCGGAGGTGCGGGCGCGGGCACAGGCGGAGGCGGAGGCGGTTCGGCTGCGTGCGGGGAGACTCTTCGCCGACTCCCAGCCGTTGCCCTCGCCCTCGTCCTCGCCGGTTCCGTCGTCGGCGCCTTTCGGGGCCGTGCCTCCGCGTTCGTCTCCTTCGGTGCGGCTCGACGTGGCGGGGCCGGATGCGGCGCTGCTGCCGGGCGGCGAGGACGAGGACGGGCCGGTGGTGGAGGCGGCTGGTGGTGGGGTGCGGCCCTTGGCTGCCTCGGCGGCCGAGGCGGAACCCGTCGGACGGCCTGTCGTGGACGGGGAGGCGCAGGCCGGGCTTTCGCGGCGGGAGCGGATGGGGCTCGCGGTGCGGGAGCGGTTACCCGTGTGGTTCCAGTCGCGGTGCGGGCTCGAGCGGCGTGGCGTGGTCGCGCTGGTCGTGGTCCTCGCCGTGGCCGCCGTCTTCGCGGCCCAGCACTTCTGGACGGGGCGGGCGAGGCCGGTGCAGCCCCCGGACATCGTGCGCGAGGCGGGCGCCGCCGCGGAGCGCGGTGTGGAACCGGCTCCGTCGGCGGGGCCTCCGGCGGAGGCGGGGCGCGCCTCGGCGGCCGGGAGGGGCGAAGTGGGCGCGGCGGGCGGTCCGGGTGCGGCGGCCGGTTCGGGCGGCAGGATCGTCGTGGACGTCAGCGGGAAGGTCCGCCGCCCTGGTGTCCACAGGCTGCCCGCGGGGTCTCGGGTGGCCGACGCGCTGCGGGCGGCGGGAGGGGCCCGTCCCGGCACCGACATGGGCGGTCTCAATCGCGCGCGGTTCCTGGTGGACGGTGAGCAGGTGGTGGTCGGCGAGCCGGCGCCGCCGCCCGGGCCTGGCGGACCCGGCGGAGTCGGTGCCGCCCCGGGCACTGGTTCGGCGGGGGCTGCGGGGGCGGAGGCCGCAGGCCCGATCGGACTCAACACGGCGACCGCCGAGCAGCTCGACCAACTGCCGGGAGTCGGCCCCGTGTTGGCGCAGCACATCATCGACTACCGCACCGAGCACGGCGGCTTCCGCTCCGTCGAAGAGCTGCGCGAGGTCAACGGCATCGGGGACCGGCGTTACGCCGATCTCCAGGATCTCGTACGGCCATGACGCCGGTGTCCGGGTCCCGAACCGGGGCGACGGCGCGTGCGGAGGTGCATGCCTCGTCGGGTCACCGCCTCGGCGCCTCGCACCCGCGGCAGGAGGGGCCGGTCGACCTCCGGCTGGTGCCGCCCGCGCTGGCGGCCTGGGCGGCGGCCGCGCTGCTGCTGGACGCCCCGCCCCGGTGGGCGGTCGCCACGGTGGGGATCTGTGTGGCGTCGGCCGGTGTGCTGCTGGTGATGTGGACGGCTCAGGGGCGGTGGGCCGGGCCCTCGGGGACGCGACGTTCGCGGAGGCCGCTTCCGGGGCCGCCCGTGAGGCAGCTTCCGGGACCGCCCGTGAGGCCGTTTGCAGGTCCGGCTTCGGGGCCGGGGCGCCCGTGGGGGCGGCTGTCGGTGGCCGCCGCGTTGCTCTGTGCCGCCGCCTCCGGTGGCTCAGCGGCGCTGCATGGGGCGGATCTGCACCGGGGGCCGGTTCCTGGCTTGGCGCGGGCGTACGCGGAGGTGGAGGCGGAGTTGGTGGTCACCGCGGACCCCCGGCGCACTCGGCCCCGGGTCGCGAGCGCGCACGCGATGCCGCACGGCGTCCTCCTGAACGCCGACGTCGTCCGCGTCACGAAGGCGGACGGCACGGCGACCGAGACGCGGGCCCCGGTCCTGGTCATCGTGCGGGGCACGACACCGCCGGGGCCGCGAGCCCGCTCGGCCGGTACCGCCCGGCCCCGCCCCGAAGACTCCTGGCTCGCGCTGCTGCCCTCCACCCGGTTGCGGGTGGACGCCCGGTTGGCGCCGCCACTGCCGGAGGGCGGCAAGGTCGCGGCGGTGCTCCGGATCTCGGGGGAGCGGGCACCGCATGTGGTCGGCGCACCGTCCGGGGCGCAACGGCTCGCCGGGCAGTTGCGGGCCGGGCTGCGGGAGGCCACCGACGGGCTGCCGGCCGACGCCCGCGCACTGCTGCCGGGGCTGGTGGTGGGCGACACGTCACGGGTACCGGTCGAGTTGGAGCAGGCGTTCCGGGCGACCGACCTGACGCATTTGCTCGCCGTAAGCGGAACGAACCTCTCCATTCTGCTCATCCTGCTCATCGGGCCACCGGGCCTCGCCCACCGGGTCGAACGGCGTGGTGTGGCGCCCAGATTGGGCATCCCTTTGCGTGCGACCGCGTTGCTGGGCGGGCTGCTCACCCTCGGGTTCGTCATCGTCTGCCGACCGGACCCGAGTGTGCTGCGGGCCGCGGCGTGCGGGCTGATCGCACTCCTCGCCATCGCCACCGGGCGGCGCAGGTCGCTGATCCCGATGCTCGCCGCGGCCGTGCTGCTGCTCGTCCTGTACGACCCGTGGCTGGCCCGTAGTTATGGCTTCCTGCTCTCCGTCCTCGCCACCGGGGCCCTGCTCACCCTCGCGCCGCGCTGGAGTGTGGCGTTGCGGGGGCGGGGGATGGCGCCGCGGCTCGCCGACGCGTTGGCCGCCGCGGCCGCAGCGCAGGTGGTGTGCGCGCCCGTCGTCGCCGTCCTGGCCGCCCGGGTGAGCCTGGTCGCGGTGCCGTGCAACCTTCTCGTGGAGTTCGCCGTGGCGCCCGCCACCGTGCTCGGTTTCGCGGCGCTGGCGGCGGCGCCGGTGGCGATGCCGGTGGCCAAGGCGCTGGCGTGGGGCGCGAGTTGGCCTGCCGAGTGGATCGCGGAGATCGCCCGCACGGGGGCGGCACTGCCCGGCAGCGGGGTCGACTGGCCGGGCGGATGGCGTGGCGGGCTGCTGCTCGCGCTCGTCACGGTGGTGCTCGTCCTGGCGGGCGGCAGGCTCGTGCGGCGTCCATGGCTCGCCACGGCCTGTGTCCTGCTGCTCCTCCTGACGATCGTCCAACCGCCGCCCCTCGTCCGGGTGATCGCGGGCTGGCCGCCGCCGGGGTGGCGCATGGTCATGTGCGACGTGGGGCAGGGCGACGCCACGGTGCTGGCGGCGGGCGACGGCGCCGGCGTGGTCGTCGACGCGGGGCCGGACCCGGTGGCGGTCGACCGTTGCCTGCGTTCGCTCGGGGTCACGCGTGTGCCGCTGGTGCTGCTGACCCACTTCCACGCCGACCACGTCGCGGGGCTGCCGGGGGTGCTGCGGGGGAGGCAGGTGGGCGGCATCCAGACGACGGGGTTCCAGGAACCTCCGGAGCAGGCGGAGTTCGTGCGGCAGCAGGCGGCGGCAGAGCGCGTTCCGGTGACCCGGGCCGTGGCGGGGGAGCGGCGGCGTGCGGCGGGCCTGGACTGGGAGGTGCTCTGGCCCCCGGCCGGACCGGCGCCGTCGCCCGAGGGGCCGAACGACGCGAGCGTGACGCTGCTCGTGCGGGCGGCAGGGCTGACCCTGCTGCTGCTCGGAGACCTCGAGCCACCGGCCCAGCGCGCGCTGCTGCGTACCCCAGCCGCCGCCTCGCTCGCCTCCGTGGACGTGCTCAAGGTGGCCCATCACGGCTCGGCACACCAAGATCCGGAGCTGCTGCGCCGGACGGCGCCGAGGTTGGCGTTGATCTCCTGCGGCGCGGAGAACTCGTACGGCCACCCGGCACCCGTCACGGTCGCCGCGTTGCGGGCTGAAGGGGCGCGGGTGCTGCGCACGGACGTGGACGGCTCGATCGCGGTGGTGGGCTCGGCCGCACGGTCGGGCGCGGGTCGGGAAGCGGCCCCACGGTTCGGAACCGTCACCCGGCCTCCCTAGGCCTGCCGTCCCCGCTGGGCCCGCCGGCCCGGGGCCCGCCGACCCGGGGCCTGCTGGCACGTCAATTCGGGCGACTCACGACACTTCCCACGCATAGGAGGTATTCCCGCGATGTATGGCCGTGTTGCATCGAATGCCGCAACGGTGGTCGAATACGCATTCGCTGTAGTTTGCAGGTGTTGTCAAGTAATGCGGGGGTGTGTCGCGCGTGTTCGGCCGTTGGCTGGGAAACCGTACGAATCGGGTGGGACGGACGGGGCCCTTGTCGGCGCTCAGGGTGCCGCCGGACGCGGGAGTGCTCAGCTGCCGGGTGCTCGACCCGGTCAACGAGCCGGTGCGGAACGCGGAGTTCGCCGTCACCGATGCCATGGGGCGCAAGGTGGTCGGGGGTGGGACGGACCCCTACGGGGCGTTCGTCACGACTGTTCCGGCCGGGGACTACCGCCTCGTGGTCTCGGCGGAAGGGTTCACTCCGTACCGGGGGAGCGCCACCGTCGGCCAGGACACCCACGCCTCGCTCGGCGATGTCACGCTCCAGGTCGCCCAGCCGCCCGCCCTGCCGGAGGCCGGCGACTGGGAGGTCGACCCTCTGCACTCGTCCATCGGCTTCACCGCGCGACACATCGGGCTGGCCCGCATCCACGGCCGGTTCAACAGCTTCGCGGGCGCCATCAGGATGGGCGAGCGCATGGAGGAGTCCGCGATGCACGTCGTCATCGACGCCGCGTCGATCGACACCGGGGTCCAGATGCGGGACGACCATCTGCGGTCCGGCGACTTCCTCGACGTGGGGCGCTTCCCGACGATGGAGTTCTACAGCGACCGTTTCGTGCACAAGGGCGGCAGCCGGTGGGCCGTCTCGGGTGGTCTGACGCTGCATGGTGTGACGCGCACGGTCACGTTGGACACCGAGTACCTCGGGGTCGGTCAGGGGCTGGAGGGCGAGACCCGCGTGGCCTGCCGCGCCACCACCGAACTGCACCGCGACGACTTCACGATCACCTGGCAGACGATGTTGGCGCGGGGCATCGCGGCCGTCGGGCACAGCATCACGATCGACCTCGACATCCAGGTCGTCCCGAAGTCCTGACCGCCGTCGCCCGCCGCACGGCTGGCCGGGGAGACCCGAACGCGCCGTGCCGGAACGCGCCGTGCCGGAAGTCGCCCTGCCGGAACTCGCCACGCCGGGACCTGGAGTGTGTTCGTCGGCGGGCGCCGTCCGTCACGGAGTCTCCAGCCAGCCCTCGTAAGAGGCGGCCAGGTCGTCGAGTGCGGTGCGGTCCAGGCGGGACTCGGGGTCCTCGACCACCACCAGCCACTGGGCGTCCTCGGCGTCGTCCTCGCCGGCCAGCGCGTCGCGGACGAGCTGGGGCTCCTCGGCGACACCGAAGCGGTCGGGCACTTCTGCGGCGACTTCCTCCGCGGCGTCGCGGTCGGGCAGCACCAAGACATGTCGTACGTCGGTCACCGATCCATTGTCCGATATCGGAAACGGCGCCCGACACCGGCTGTCAGTGGCGCGTGGGATGCTTGACCGCGATGGCCAGGAAGACAGATACCGCCGCTTCGTCAGATCCGCTCGCGCCGCTCACGCTCGCCGTGGGGCAAGAGGATCTGCTCCTCGACCGCGCCGTGCAGCAGGTGGTCGCGGCCGCCCGGGCCGCCGACGCGGACACGGATGTACGCGACCTCACCTCCGACCAGCTGCAGCCCGGCACGCTCGCCGAGCTGACCAGTCCCTCGCTCTTCGCCGAGCGCAAGGTCGTGATCGTGCGGAACGCGCAGGATCTGCCGGCGGACACCATCAAGGACGTGAAGGCGTATCTCGGAGCGCCCGCCGAGGAGATCACCCTCGTGCTGCTGCACGCGGGCGGGGCCAAGGGCAAGGGGCTGCTGGACGCGGCCCGCAAGGCGGGGGCGCGCGAGGTCGCCTGCCCCAAGATGACGAAGCCCGCCGACCGGCTGTCGTTCGTACGGAGCGAGTTCCGCACGCTCGGCCGTTCGGCGACGCCCGAGGCGTGTCAGGCCCTGGTCGACGCGATCGGCAGTGATCTGCGTGAGCTGGCCTCCGCGGTGTCCCAGTTGGTGGCGGACGTCGAGGGCACGATCGACGAGGCGGTCGTCGGGCGGTACTACACGGGACGGGCGGAGGCCTCCAGCTTCACCGTCGCCGACCGGGCCGTGGAGGGGCGGGCCGCCGAGGCGCTCGAAGCGTTGCGGTGGTCCCTGTCGACCGGTGTCGCCCCGGTCATGATCACCAGTGCGCTTGCGCAGGGTGTCCGGGCGATCGGGAAGCTGTCCTCCGCGCGGGGTGGGCGGCCGGCCGATCTTGCTCGTGAGCTGGGGATGCCGCCCTGGAAGATCGACCGGGTGCGGCAGCAGATGCGGGGGTGGACGCCGGATGGTGTGGCCGCGGCGTTGACCGCTGTTGCGGCGGCCGATGCCGGGGTCAAGGGTGGGGGGGATGATCCGGAGTACGCGTTGGAGAAGGCTGTGGTTGCTGTTGCGCGGGCGGCGCGGGCTGGGGGGCGTTGAGCTCCGCTGGGTGGGCGGTTGGTAGCTGCGGGTCGGCTGTGGCTGGTTGCGCAGTTCCCCGCGTCCCTGACGGGGCGTCTTGGGGGTGGCGGGGTGTGTTGGTCTCTGCGGGCCCGTGCGTGGCTGGTTGCGCAGTTCCCCGCGCCCCTGACAGGGCGTCTTGGGGGTGGCGAGGTGCGTTGGTCTCCGAGGCCCGTCTGTGGCTGGTCGCGCAGTTCCCCGCGCCCCTTACGGGGCCCCCGTGATACAGCGATGCCCCCGGAGTGGGTCCGGGGGCATCGTCGCAGCGTGGCGTACTGCGTGGTCTGTCCGCGAATCGAGGTAGAGGGCTCGAATTGCCTCGCGGGAGGATTGATCAGCTCCCCGGCACGCTAGCCGGGGCAAGGGGTTCAGCCCTGGAGGGACGCGGCCTTCGAAGCAAGCGCCGACTTCTTGTTGGCGGCCTGGTTCTTGTGGATGACGCCCTTCGAGACAGCCTTGTCGAGCTGACGCGTGGCCTCACGCGTGAGCTCGGCGGCCTTCTGGGTGTCACCGGCGGCAACGGCCTCGCGGGCCTTGCGGATCGCGGTCTTCAGGGAAGACTTGACCGCCTTGTTGCGCTGACGCGCCTTCTCGTTGGTCTTGATCCGCTTGATCTGGGACTTGATGTTCGCCACGAAAGAGCCTTTTCAGGTTCAGGTACTGCAGAGGTACTGCAGATGAGTGTTATGACACGCGCCTCGACGCTTGAGAGGGCTACGAGACACAGCTGTCCACGGTACCAGCCCATCTCGGAGCGGCCCAAACCGAGCGCAGTGCGCCACCCATGGGACCATGGAAGCTACGTATAGATCCGACCCGAGGCTACAGGCGCCTCAAGAGACAGGACCCTGCGTGCCCGCGACCCCTAACAATGTGCCCGAGCCGAGCCGTACCGACCCGGCTCTGATCCGCAATTTCTGCATCATCGCGCACATCGACCACGGCAAGTCCACGCTCGCCGACCGCATGCTCCAGCTCACCGGGGTGGTGGAGCAGCGGCAGATGCGTGCTCAGTACCTCGACCGCATGGACATCGAGCGCGAGCGCGGCATCACGATCAAGTCCCAGGCGGTGCGTCTGCCCTGGGCCCCGAACGAGGGCCCGGACCAGGGCAGTACCCACATCCTCAACATGATCGACACCCCGGGCCACGTCGACTTCACGTACGAAGTCTCGCGTTCGCTCGCGGCCTGTGAGGGCACGATCCTCCTGGTCGACGCGGCCCAGGGCATCGAGGCGCAGACTCTCGCCAACCTCTACCTGGCGATGGAGAACGACCTCAAGATCGTCCCCGTCCTCAACAAGATCGACCTGCCGGCCGCCCAGCCGGAGAAGTTCTCCGAGGAGCTGGCCAACCTCATCGGCTGCGACCCCGAGGACGTGCTGAAGGTCTCCGCGAAGACCGGCATGGGCGTCGAGGCGCTGCTCGACAAGGTCGTCGCCGAGATCCCGCCGCCGGTCGGCGTCGCGGACGCCCCGGCGCGCGCGATGATCTTCGACTCGGTCTACGACTCCTACCGCGGCGTCGTGACGTACGTACGAGTCGTCGACGGCCAGCTCAACAAGCGTGAGCGCATCCGGATGATGTCCACCGGGGCCACGCACGAGCTGCTTGAGATCGGTGTGTCGTCCCCCGAGATGACCCCGGCCGATGGCATCGGCGTCGGCGAGGTGGGCTACATCATCACCGGCGTGAAGGACGTCCGTCAGTCCAAGGTCGGTGACACGATCACCTCGCTGCACAAGGGCGCGACCGAGGCCCTCGGCGGGTACAAGGACCCCAAGCCGATGGTGTTCTCGGGTCTGTATCCGCTGGACGGCTCGGAGTACCCGGACCTGCGCGAGGCCCTGGACAAGCTCCAGCTCAACGACGCCGCGCTGGTGTACGAGCCGGAGACCTCGGCCGCGCTCGGCTTCGGCTTCCGCGTCGGCTTCCTCGGGCTGCTGCACCTCGACGTGATCCGGGAGCGGCTCGAGCGCGAGTTCGGGCTCGACCTGATCGCCACCGCCCCCAACGTGGTCTACCGCGTGATCATGGAGGACGGCAGCGAGCACACGGTCACCAACCCGAGCGAATTCCCCGAGGGCAAGATCGACCAGGTCTTCGAGCCGGTCGTGCGCGCCACGATCCTCGCGCCCAGCGAGTTCATCGGCTCGATCATGGAGCTGTGCCAGAACCGGCGCGGCGTCCTGCTCGGCATGGACTACCTCTCCGAGGACCGCGTCGAGATCCGCTACACCCTGCCGCTCGCGGAGATCGTCTTCGACTTCTTCGACCAGTTGAAGTCCAAGACCCGCGGCTACGCCTCGCTGGACTACGAGCCCACCGGCGAGCAGTCCGCGCAGCTCGTCAAGGTCGACATCCTGCTCCACGGCGACAAGGTCGACGCCTTCTCCGCCGTGACGCACAAGGACCAGGCGTACGCGTACGGCGTGCGGCTCGTCGCCAAGCTGCGCGAGCTGATCCCGCGGCAGGCCTTCGAGGTGCCCGTGCAGGCCGCGATCGGCTCCCGGGTGATCGCCCGCGAGACGATCCGCGCCATCCGCAAGGACGTCCTCGCCAAGTGCTACGGCGGTGACATCTCCCGTAAGCGGAAGCTGCTGGAGAAGCAGAAGGAAGGCAAGAAGCGGATGAAGATGGTCGGCTCCGTGGAGGTCCCTCAGGAGGCCTTCATCGCGGTGCTGTCCAGCGACGACAGCGGCGGCGGCAAGGCGAAGAAGTAGCCTCCGCGGCCGTCGACCGGCCGCTGCCACGCGGGCCCGGCGCACACCAGCGCCGGGCCCGCGGCGCGTTCGGCGCGTGGGCGCGTTCCGTTTGGGTGTCTGGAGGAAGTGACAGGCAGCAGCCCCTTACGCACCGGGCATCCGCGCTCTACTCTGATCACCACTCGTAGGTTACTCACAAGTTAAACAAGTAGCCGACAGGGATGTAAGAAGCAGAACAGAAGGCAGAAGCAGCCGCCAGCAAGATCGCCGCACCGTCGTGGGCCCCGGAGGATGTCGTGAGCGACACACAGATGAGCGACACACAGACCTTGATCGAGAACCGTCCGCCTTCCGTGGCGCATCTCCTCCTGGAGCGCGTGGCCGCCACGCCGGACGCCGAGGCCTACCGCTACCCCGTCCCGGCGGCCTCCGGAGAGGGCCCCGACGACTGGAAGGCGCTCAGCTGGGCGCAGGCCGCCGACCGCGTCTTCGCCATCGCCGCCGGGCTGATCGAACTCGGGCTCCAGCCGGAGGACCGGGTCGCCCTCGCCTCCTCCACGCGGGTCGAGTGGATTCTCGCCGACCTCGGCATCATGTGCGCGGGCGCGGCCACCACGACCGTCTACCCGCAGACCAACGCCGAGGAGTCCGCGTACATCGTGGCCGACTCCGACAGCCGGGTGCTGATCGCCGAGGACGCCGCGCAGCTCGCCAAGGCCCGCGCGAAGCGCGCCGAGCTGCCCGAGCTGCGGCACGTCGTCGTCATCGACGCCGAGGGCGCGTCCGCCGCCGAGGGCGACCCCGAGGGCTGGGTGCTCACGCTCGCCGAGCTGGAGGCCCGCGGCGCCGCCCACCTGGAGAAGAACCCCGCGCTCGTCAAGGACCGCGTCGCGGCGATCACCGCGGACCAGCTCGCGACGCTCATCTACACCTCCGGCACCACGGGCCGGCCCAAGGGTGTGCGGCTCCCGCACGACAACTGGTCGTACATGGCGAAGGCCATCGCGGCGACCGGCCTGCTCAGCGCCGACGACGTGCAGTACCTGTGGCTGCCGCTCGCACACGTCTTCGGCAAGGTGCTGACCTCCGGGCAGATCGAGCTGGGGCACGTCACCGCCGTCGACGGCCGCGTCGACAAGATCATCGAGAACCTGCCGGTGGTGCAGCCGACGTACATGGCCGCCGTGCCCCGCATCTTCGAGAAGGTCTACAACGGCGTCGCGGCCAAGGCCCGGGCCGGCGGCGGAGCCAAGTACAAGATCTTCCTGTGGGCCGCCGAGGTCTCCCGCGAGTACGCGAAGGTCAGCCAGGACAACTTCCGCAGGACCGGCAACGCCTCGGTGCCCTTCGGGCTGCGCGCCAAGCACAAGGTCGCCGACTCGCTCGTCTACGCCAAGCTGCGCGAGGCCTTCGGCGGGCGGCTGCGCGCCGCCGTCTCCGGCTCGGCCGCGCTCGCGCCCGACATCGGGTACTTCTTCGCGGGCGCCGGCATCCACATCCTGGAGGGGTACGGCCTGACCGAGTCCTCCGCCGCCTCCTTCGTCAACCCCGGTGAGGCCTACCGCACCGGCACCGTCGGCAAGCCGCTGCCCGGCACCGAGGTGCGCATCGCGGACGACGGCGAGATCCTGCTGCGCGGCCCCGGCATCATGGAGGGCTACCACGGCCTGCCGGAGAAGACGGCCGAGGTGCTCGAGTCGGACGGCTGGTTCCACACCGGGGACATCGGCGAGCTGTCGGTCGACGGCTATCTGCGGATCACCGACCGCAAGAAGGACCTGATCAAGACGTCCGGCGGCAAGTACATCGCGCCCGCCGAGGTCGAGGGCCAGTTCAAGGCGGTGTGTCCGTACGTCTCGAACATCCTGGTGCACGGCGCCGACAAGAACTTCTGCACCGCGCTGATCTCCCTCGACGAGCCCGCGATCCTCGCCTGGGCCGAGGAGAACGGCCTGGGCGGCAAGTCCTACGCCGAGGTCGTCGCCGCCCCCGCCACGGTCGAGCTGGTCGAGGGCTATGTGCGGCAGCTCAACGAAGGCCTCCAGCGCTGGCAGACCATCAAGAAGTTCCGTCTCCTGCCGCGCGACCTGGACGTCGAGCACGGCGAGCTGACGCCCAGCCTGAAGCTCAAGCGGCCGGTCGTCGAGCGGGAGTACAAGCACCTGATCGACGAGATGTACGCGGGCTCGCGCGAGGCGTAGCCGCCCGCCGGGCCGGGAGGCATGCCTGACGGCACCGGGTGACGCGAGGCCGTGAAGGCGCTGCCTCAATCGGTGGCCGGTGACGGGCGGGGGTGCCCGGGGCGCTCTCCCGGTGTGCCCTCGGGATCGAGGAGGGCGCAGACGACCCCGAGGAGCTGGTCCACGTCCACGGGCTTGGGCACGTAGTCGGCGGCGCCCCGGGAGATGGCCTCCTCGCGGTCCCCGGGCATGGCCTTCGCGGTGAGGGCGACGATGGGCAGGCCCTGCCAGCGGGGGTTGCGGCGGATGGCGGCCATGGTTTCGTAGCCGTCCATCTCCGGCATCATGATGTCCATCAGGACGAGGTCGACGTCGGGGTTGCGCTCCAGGGTCTCGATGCCCTCGCGGCCGTTCTCCGCGTACAGGACGGGCATGCCGACGCGGCTGAGCACGTGCGTGAGGGCGAAGACGTTGCGGACGTCGTCGTCGACGATCAGCACCTTGCGGCCGGGCAGCAAGCGGCCGGCGCGGCCTCGCTTCCACTCCTCCAGCTTGGCGGGCATCGGCCGGCTGTCGTCCGCTTCGAGGGTGGTGTGCGGCCGCAGCGCGGCGTGTTCCTGGGGCTGCGGCAGCTGCCGGCTGTGCGACGCGGCGTACGCGACGGCGGCCGCGCCGTGGCCCGGGTGCACCACGGGGACGTACAGCGAGAAGGTGGAGCCCTCGCCGGGGCGGCTCTCGGCGGTGATGCGGCCGCCGAGCAGGCCCGCGATCTCGCGGCTGATGGAGAGGCCGAGGCCGGTGCCGCCGTACTTGCGGTTGGTGGTGCCGTCCGCCTGCTGGAACGCCTCGAAGATCACCGGGAGCTGCTCGGCCGGGATGCCGATGCCGGTGTCGCTGACCGCGAAGCAGAGCAGGTCGGCGTGGTCGTGGGCCTCCCGGTCGGCCGAGGTGTCGGCGACGCGGCTGACCCGCAGCTCGACGCCGCCCGACGAGGTGAACTTGACGGCGTTCGACAGGAGGTTGCGCAGGATCTGCTGGAGGCGCTGCTCGTCCGAGAACATCTCGCGCGGCACGTCGTCGCCGACCGACACCTCGAAGGTGAGGCCCCGGTCGAGGGTGAGCGGGCGGAACGTCGCGTGGACGTATTCGAGGACCTTGGTCAGCGGCAGCCTCTTGGGGCGTACGTCCATCCGGCCGGCCTCGATCTTCGACAGGTCCAGGATGTCGTTGATGAGCTGGAGCAGGTCCGAGCCCGAGCGGTGGATCGTCGTCGCGAACTGCACCTCCTGGTCGGAGAGGTGTCCGTCCGGGTTGTCGGAGAGCAGCCGGGCCAGGATCAGCAGGGAGTTGAGCGGCGTGCGCAGTTCGTGCGACATGTTCGCGAGGAACTCCGACTTGTACTGCGAGCTGGTGGCGAGCAGGGCGGCCTTCTCCTCCAGCTGCGCGTTCGAGCGGCGCAACTCGGCCTGCTGGCGCTGGAGTTCGTCCGACCGCTCCTGGAGCTGGGTGGCCAGGCGCTGGGACTCGCCGAGCAGTGACTCCGTACGGGAGTTGGCGATGATGGTGTTGATCGCGACGCCGATGGTGTTCACGAACTGGTCGAAGAAGGCCAGGTGGACGTCGGAGAACCGCGAGAACGTCGCCAGTTCGATCACGCCGAGCAGCTTGTCCTCGAAGAGGATCGGGATGATGACGACCGTGGCGGGCGCCGCGTCGCCGAGCCCCGAATGGATCTTGATGTAGTCCGGCGGCACCTCCTCCACCAGAATGCGCTTCTTCTCCTGGGCCGCCTGGCGCACCAGGCCCTGCGCGGGCATCCCGCCCGTGTCGACGACCGAGCCCTGGGCCGCGCCGTAGCCCGCGATGAAGGCGAGGCCCTTCGCGGTGACGCGCGTGGGCGCCGGGCCGTCGGCGGTGTCCGGGTCGGCCAGGAAGAAGGCGCCGTACTGCGCGTTGACCAGCGGCGTCAGCTCGCGCAGGATCAGATCGGCGACCTCCATCAGGTCCCGGTGGCCCTGCATCAGACCGGCCAGCCGGGCGAGGTTGGACTCCAGCCAGTCCTTGGCGCGGGTGGTCTCGCGGAGGTTGGAGACCATGAGGTTGATGTTGTCCTTCAGCTCCGAGACCTCGCCGCGCGTCTCGACGGTGATGGCGCGGGTCATGTCGCCCTGCGCCACGGCCGACGCCACCTCGGCGATGGCGCGGACCTGGGTGGTGAGGTTCAGCGCCAGCTCGTTCACGTTCGTCGTCAGCCGCTTCCACGTGCCGTAGACGCCCTCGACCCGGGCCTGGCCGCCCAACTGGCCCTCGCAGCCCACCTCGCGGGCCACGCGCGTGACTTCGGAGGAGAACGACGACAGCGTGTCCACCATGGTGTTGATGGTGGTCTTCAGCTCCAGGATCTCGCCGCGCGCGGCCACGTCGATCTTCTTGGACAGGTCGCCCTGGGCGACGGCGGTCGCGACCTGCGCGATGTTGCGGACCTGCCCGGTGAGGTTGTCGGCCATGTAGTTGACGTTGTCGGTCAGGTCCTTCCAGACCCCCGACACGCCGAGCACCTGCGCGCGGCCCCCGAGCCGCCCGTCCGTGCCGACCTCGCGGGCCACGCGCGTCACCTCGTCGGCGAAGGCGCGCAACTGCTCGACCATGGTGTTGACGGTGTCCTTCAGCTCCAGGATCTCGCCGCGCGCGGACACGGTGATCTTCTTGGAGAGGTCGCCGTTGGCGACGGCGGTGGTGACCTGGGCGATGTTGCGGACCTGCGAGGTGAGGTTCGACGCCATGAAGTTGACGTTGTCGGTGAGGTCCTTCCATACGCCGGAGACGCCCCGCACCTGGGCCTGCCCGCCGAGGTTGCCTTCCGTGCCGACCTCGCGGGCGACGCGGGTGACCTCGTCGGCGAAGGCGGAGAGCTGGTCGACCATCGTGTTGATCGTCGTCTTCAGCTCCAGGATCTCGCCCTTCGCCTCCACCGTGATCTTCTTGCCGAGATCGCCCTGGGCGACGGCCGTCGAGACCAGCGCGATGTTGCGGACCTGCGACGTGAGGTTGTCCGCCATGAAGTTGACGTTGTCGGTGAGGTCCTTCCATACGCCGGAGACGCCCCGCACCTGGGCCCGTCCGCCGAGGTTGCCCTCGGTGCCGACCTCGCGGGCGACGCGGGTGACCTCGTCGGCGAAGGCGGAGAGCTGGTCGACCATCGTGTTCACGGTCGACTTCAGCTCCAGGATCTCGCCCCGGGCGTCCACGGTGATCTTCTGGCTCAGGTCGCCGTTGGCGACGGCGGTGGTGACCTGGGCGATGTTGCGGACCTGCGAGGTGAGGTTCGACGCCATGAGGTTGACGTTGTCGGTGAGGTCCTTCCACACGCCGGACACGCCCCGCGCCTGCGCCCGGCCGCCCAACTGCCCCTCCGTGCCGACCTCGCGGGCCACCCGCGTCACCTCGGCGGCGAAGGCGGACAACTGCTCGACCATGGTGTTCACGGTCAGCTTCAGTTCGAGCAGCTCACCGGTGGCCTCGACGGTCACGGTGCGCGTCAGGTCACCCCGCGCGACCGCCGTGGTCACCAGCGCGATGTCCCGGACCTGGGCCGTGAGCCGGGCGGCCATCGTGTTGACGGCCTCGGTCACGTCACGCCAACTGCCCGACAGGCCCCGCACCTTGGCGCGCCCGCCGAGCCGCCCCTCCGTGCCGACCTCGCGGGCGACCCGCGTCACCTCGCCGGTGAACAGGGACAGCTGGTCGACCATCGTGTTCACGGCGCGGCCGAGGCGCCGCAGGTCGCCCCGCAGCTCCCGGCTCCCGTCGTGCAGGTCGACGCGCTGGGTGAGGTCGCCGCCCGCCACGGCGTTGAGCACCCGGGTGGCGTTCGCGGCCGGGGCGACCAGCGAGTCCAGCAGGGAGTTGACCTCGTGGACCCGGTCCGCCCACCTGCCCTGCCCCGGGCTCGCCGTGAACCGCTCGTCCAGGCGGCCGTGGCGGATGATCTCCCGGCGTACGCGGAACAGCTCGGCGTCGAAGTGCCGTGACCGGTCGAGCATTTCGTTGAAGACGGTGTACAGCTCGGCGGTGATGCCCTCGCCGACCGGCGCGATCTTCGTGAAGTCGCCGTCCCGGGCGCCGCGCATGGCGGCGAGCAGCGGGCGCAGTTCGGCGAGGACCGCGGGCGGGAGGGACGAGAGAGGCAGGGATGGGGATGGGGATGAGGAGGGGGAATCGGCGGGTGGGAGCGCGGTGGGCGCGGCGGGCGGTGTGGGCACGGGCGGCGGCGCCGGGGCCGGAATCCGTCCGGTTCCGGGCGCCGGCGTAGCACTGTTCTCACTCATAGCGGCCCACTTCGGTGACTCGGTGCTTATGGGCGCCGCCAGTCTGTCACCCTGTCGGTGTCGCCTGAGGCGTATTCGACCGAACTGCTCAGGAGCCGCACGTGGGGTCCATTCCGATGCAAAGGGAGACCGAAGCCCGCGCCTGTGCCGAGGACCCGGGCCGACCGGGGCCCCCGGCGGTGGTGCGCACGTCCCTGCCCGGGAACCCGCTGGCGCCCGCCGCCGCGCGCAGGTTCGTGCGCGCCGCGCTCGCCGACTGGACGGAGCTGGGCGTGCCCGCGGCGGCCGGCGTCACCGACCGCCTCGCCGAGGACGCGGTGCTCCTCGTCAGCGAACTGGTGACCAACGCCGTCGTGCACGCGGGCACGGCGGTCGAACTGCTGTGCCGCCTCGACGAGGCCGGGCCCGGCGAGGACACCGACGCCCTCGTCATCGAGGTCTCCGACCACCACCCCTCCCGCGCCGTCCGCGGCGAGCAGGGCAGCCCCGCGCTCCCCGGCACCCCCGAGTACGGCCGGGGCCTGCAACTCGTCGCGAGCCTCTCCGAGTCCTGGGGCATCACCTACCGCACGGGCACCAAGACCGTCTGGGGCCGCCTCCCCGTCGACGGCGTCCCCGCCGACCAGGAGATCGAGGCGTACGACGGTGACCAGGCCCTGAAGCGCGGGCTGCGCGCCGCCGAGATCCTCGCGCCGCTGCCCAGGCGCGTCACGCACGAGACGGACTGGGTCAATCGCGGGGCGCTCAGCTTCCTCGCCGAGGCCTCCGACCTGCTGGCCGGGCAGTTCGACGAGGACCTCGTCGCCGCGCTCGCCGGACAACTGCTCGTGCCGCGGCTCGCCGACTGGTGCGCGGTCTGGCTCGACGAGGCCTCGGAGGGTCCGGCGCGCGCGACCGCGGGCGGACCGGGCGCGCGCCTCGCCCGGGTCTGGCACACCAGCGAGCAGCGGGTGGAGGAACTGCGCCGCGTCTTGGAGAAGGACCCGCCCCACCTGCCCCACGCGGCGGGCACCGGCGCCCTCCCCGTCCGCTGGCCCGGCGAGGCGCTCGCGGACGAGAGGTCCGGCACGGCACTCGCGTACCGCCTGATCGCGGGCGGCCGGACGCTCGGCACGCTGGTCATCGGCCGGGCGGGCCTGATGCGCTTCCCCGACGAGGTCACCGGCCTCGTCGAGGACTTCAGCCGCCGCGTCGCCCTCGCCGTCAGCACGGCCCGCCGCTACCAGCGCCAGGCCAACATCAGCCGCGTCCTCCAGCGCGGGCTGCTGCCCAGCAAGGTCGCGCAGATCCCCGGCGTGCAGAGCGGACTGGTGTACGAGCCGCGGGACAAGGGCGGCCCCGGCGGCGACTTCTACGACGTCTTCCAGGCCGGGGACGGGCGCTGGTGCTTCGCGCTCGGCGACGTCCAGGGCAAGGGGCCCGAGGCGGCCGTCGTCATCGGCCTCGTCCGGCCCTGGCTGCGGCTGCTCGCCCGCGAGGGCTACCAGGTCGCCGAGGTGCTCGACCGCCTCAACCAGCTGCTCCTCGACGACGCGACCGAGGCCGCCGACGCGGCGGCCGCCGTGGTCGCCGTCGCGGGCGGCCAGGGCGTACCGGCCGACGGCCCCACCTCACGCTTCCTCTCCCTCCTCTACGGCGAGCTGATCCCGCACGAGGGCGGCGTGCGCTGCACCCTCGCGTGCGCCGGGCACCCGCTGCCGCTGCTCCTGTCGCCGGACGGGCAGGTGCGGTCGGCGGCGAGCCCGCAGATGCTGCTCGGGGTCATCGACGACGAGGCGTACACGAGCGAGAGCTTCGACCTGCTGACCGGCGACACCCTCCTCTGCGTCACGGACGGCGTGACCGAGCGGCGCTCGGGGCGGCTCCAGTTCGACGACGGCGACGGCCTCGCGCAGGCCCTCGCCGGCTGTGCGGGGCTGGACGCGGCGCTCGTCGCGGAGCGGATTCGGCGGCTCGTGCACGAGTTCTCGGAGGGGCCGCCGGACGACGACCTGGCGCTGCTGGTGCTCCAGGCGCAGTAGGCGTTCGCGCTCCGGCGGTGCGGGACAATCGACGGTATGCCTTCCGCACTGCCCGATGGCGAGCCCATGCCCGAGGACGGCGCGCTGCCCGCGTCCGCCCTGGCCGGCGCGGCCTCCCGCCCCCTCGGCTTCTACCTGCACGTCCCGTACTGCGCCACGCGCTGCGGCTACTGCGACTTCAACACCTACACCGCCACCGAGCTGCGCGGCTCGGGCGGTGTGCTCGCCTCCCGCGACAACTACGCGGACACCCTGACCGACGAGGTGCGGCTCGCGCGGAAGGTCCTCGGCGACGACCCGCGGCCCGTGCGGACCGTCTTCGTCGGGGGCGGTACGCCGACGCTGCTGGCGGCGGGTGATCTCGTACGGATGCTGGCGGCCGTACGGGACGAGTTCGGTCTCGCGGACGACGCGGAGATCACGACCGAGGCGAACCCCGAGTCGGTCGACGAGGCGTACCTCGCGGAGCTGCGGGAGGGCGGGTTCAACCGCGTCTCCTTCGGCATGCAGAGCGCGAAGCAGCATGTGCTGAAGGTCCTCGACCGTACGCATACGCCGGGGCGGCCCGAGGCCTGCGTCGCCGAGGCGCGGGCGGCCGGGTTCGACCACGTGAACCTCGACCTGATCTACGGCACCCCGGGCGAGACGGACGACGACTGGCGGGCCACGCTGGACGCGGCGATCGGGGCCGGGCCCGACCACGTCAGTGCGTACGCGCTGATCGTCGAGGAGGGTACGCAGCTCGCGCGGCGCATCCGGCGCGGGGAGGTGCCGATGACGGACGACGACGTCCACGCCGACCGGTACCTCATCGCCGACGAGGTCCTCGGGCGGGCGGGCTTCTCGTGGTACGAGGTGTCCAACTGGGCCACGTCCGAGGCGGGACGCTGCCTGCACAACGAGCTGTACTGGCGCGGCGCCGACTGGTGGGGGGCCGGGCCGGGGGCGCACAGCCACGCCGGGGGCGTGCGGTGGTGGAACGTGAAGCACCCCGGGGCGTACGCGGCGGCGCTGGCGGGCGGCCGGTCGCCCGGCGCCGGGCGTGAGGTGCTCTCCGAGGAGGACCGGCGGGTGGAGCGGATCTTGCTGGAGCTACGGCTGGTGGACGGCTGCCCGCTGACGCTGCTGAAGGAGGCCGGGCTCGCCGCGGCGCGCAAGGCGCGGGACGAGGGGTTGCTGGAGGCGGCGCCGTACGCGGCGGGGCGGGCGGTGCTGACGTTGCGGGGGCGGTTGCTGGCGGACGCGGTGGTGCGGGGGCTGGTGGATTAGTGGCGCCGGGGGCTGGGGCCAGGGGTACGCGGCCGGGGGTGGGCCCGTGCCGCCCGGCTGCCCGCCAGTTCCTCCGCTACGGATGCGTCACGAAGTCGATCAGTTCTTCCACTCTGCCCAGCAGCTCCGGCTGGAGATCCTTGTAGCTGCGTACCGAGCCGAGGATGCGCTGCCACGCCGCCCCCGTGTTCTCCGGCCAGCCCAGTGCCCGGCACACGCCCGTCTTCCAGTCCTGCCCCCGCGGCACCCGGGGCCACGCCTCGATGCCCACCGAGGACGGCTTCACCGCCTCCCACACGTCGATGTAGGGGTGGCCGACGACCAGGGCGTGGTCGCCGGTGACCTCCGCCGCGATGCGGGACTCCTTGGAGCCGGGGACGAGGTGGTCCACGAGGACGCCGAGCCGCGCGTCGGGGCCGGGGGCGAACTCCGCGACGATCGCCGGGAGGTCGTCGATCCCCTCCAGGTACTCGACGACGACGCCCTCGATGCGCAGGTCGTCGCCCCAGACCCGCTCGACCAGTTCGGCGTCGTGGCGGCCCTCGACGTAGATGCGTCCCGCGCGGGCGACCCTGGCCCGCGCGCCGGGAACGGCCACCGAACCGGAGGCGGTGCGCGAGGGACGTACCGGCGCCGCGCCCGCGGCCGGGCGGACCAGCGTCACCGTCCTGCCCTCCAGGAGGAACCCCCGCGGCTCCATCGGGAAGACGCGGTGCTTGCCGAAGCGGTCCTCCAGGGTCACCGTCGGGCCCTGCGCGGTCTTCTCGCAGCGGATCACCGCCCCGCAGAAACCGGTGCTCAGCTCCTCCACCACGAGGCCGGCGTCCGCCGCCACCTCCGGGACGGGCTTCGGCTTCTTCCACGGCGGGGTGAGATCGGCGGAGTACTGGCGCATTCCGCCGACGATAGGAAGAGCGGGCGGGACCGCCGCTACGACACGCCGGAACGTGCCGCCAGTGTGGCGCGCTGCGCACGGACAAAAGCCGCATCCACCACCGCACCGTGCCCCGGCACGTACCGCGCGTCCTCGCCGCCCAGCTCCAGGAGCCGGTCCAGCGCCGCCGGCCACCGCGAGGGCACCGCGTCCGGACCGGCCTGCGGTTCGCCCGACTCCTCGACGAGGTCGCCGCAGAAGACGATCTCCCGCCCGCCGTCCGCACCGCCCCCGTCGTCCCCGCCGGGCACCAGGACCGCCAGGTCATGGCCCGAGTGGCCGGGGCCGACGTTCGCGAGGAGGACCTGGACGCCGCCGCCGAGGTCGAGCGTCCACTCCCCGCACACCAGGTGGTGGGGGTGGACCAGGAGATCGACCGCCTCCGCCGCCGCCCGCCGCTCCAGGCCGTGCCGCACCGCGTCCGCGCACAGCTCCTCGCCGCCCTTGCCGAGAACCGTGTCGATGCCCACCGCCCCGTACACCTCCACGCCCGCGAAGGCCGCGGCCCCGAGGACATGGTCGAAGTGCGGATGCGTCAACGCGAGATGCGTCACGCGACGACCGCCGCCGAGCAGCTCCCTGGCCCGCGTCCGCAGCGCCGCGCCCTCGGCCAGGCTCGCCCCGGCATCGATCATCAGGGCCGCCTCGTCACCGACGACGAGCCCCGCCGTGCAGTCCCACACCGGCAGGCGGCACCGTCCCACGCGCGGTGCGAGCCGCTCCCAGCCCGCCGCTTCCCATGCCGGCTCCACGTCCATACGGTGACGCTAACCGCTGCGGCGGCTCGTGGCATGACCAACCGGGCTCCGGGCACGCGCAACGGGGTGCGGGTCCGGCCTTGCCGGGTCCGTACCCGACGCCCGTACACTGACCCTTTGACAGGCTGGCACTCACCCGCGTTGAGTGCCAGGCAGCGGTCCACGCAGGGGATCACCGCGACGGACGACGTTTGGGAGGTGTGCGCGATGCTCAGTGAACGCAGGCTCGAAGTGCTGCGCGCCATCGTCCACGACTATGTCGGGACGGAGGAGCCGGTCGGCTCCAAGGCGCTCACCGAGCGGCACCGTCTCGGCGTCTCTCCCGCCACGGTGCGCAACGACATGGCGGCGCTGGAGGAGGAGGGGTTCATCGCCCAGCCCCACACCAGCGCGGGGCGCATCCCGACGGACAAGGGCTACCGCCTGTTCGTCGACAAGCTCGCCGGGGTCAAGCCGATGACCGCCCCCGAGCGGCGCGCCATCCAGAACTTCCTCGACGGCGCCGTCGACCTCGACGACGTCGTGGGGCGCACGGTGCGGCTGCTCGCGCAGCTCACCCGGCAGGTCGCCGTCGTGCAGTACCCCTCGCTGACGCGGTCGACCGTGCGGCACGTGGAGCTGCTCTCGCTCGCTCCCGCGCGCCTCATGCTCGTCCTGATCACCGACACCGGCCGGGTCGAGCAGCGCATGATCGACTGCCCGGCGCCCTTCGGGGAGTCGTCGCTCGCGGACCTGCGGGCGCGGCTCAACAGCAGGGTCGCGGGCCGTCGCTTCGCGGACGTCCCGCAGCTGGTGCAGGACCTGCCCGAGGCCTTCGAGGCCGAGGACCGCGGCACCGTCTCGACGGTGCTCTCCACCCTCCTCGAGACACTCGTCGAGGAGACCGAGGAGCGGCTGATGATCGGCGGCACCGCCAATCTCACCCGCTTCGGGCATGACTTTCCCCTCACGATCCGCCCCGTTCTCGAGGCCCTTGAGGAGCAGGTCGTGCTCCTCAAGTTGCTTGGCGAGGCGACGGATTCGGGCATGACCGTACGGATCGGTCACGAGAACGCCCATGAGGGCCTCAGCTCCACCTCCGTGGTCTCGGTCGGCTACGGTTCGGGCAGCGAGGCAGTCGCCAAACTAGGCGTGGTCGGACCGACCCGCATGGACTATCCGGGAACGATGGGAGCAGTACGCGCAGTGGCACGTTACGTCGGACAGATCCTGGCGGAGTCGTAAGTGGCCACGGACTACTACGCCGTACTCGGCGTGCGCCGCGACGCTTCCCAGGACGAGATCAAGAAGGCCTTCCGGAGGCTGGCGCGTGAGCTTCACCCGGATGTGAATCCGGACCCGAAGACTCAGGAGCGCTTCAAGGAGATCAACGCCGCCTACGAGGTGTTGTCGGACCCGCAGAAGAAGCAGGTCTACGACCTCGGCGGCGACCCGCTGTCCCAGGCGGGCGGCGGCGGTGGCGCGGGCGGTTTCGGGGCCGGTGGCTTCGGCAACTTCTCCGACATCATGGACGCGTTCTTCGGGACGGCGTCGCAGCGGGGGCCGCGTTCGCGTACGCGCCGCGGCCAGGACGCGATGATCCGCCTGGAGATCGACCTCGACGAGGCGGCCTTCGGGACGACCAAGGACATCCAGGTCGACACGGCCGTCGTCTGTACGACCTGCAGCGGTGAGGGTGCCGCGCCGGGGACCTCCGCGCAGACGTGTGACATGTGCCGCGGCCGCGGCGAGGTGTCGCAGGTCACGCGGTCCTTCCTCGGGCAGGTCATGACCTCGCGGCCGTGCCCGCAGTGCCAGGGCTTCGGCACGGTCGTGCCGACGCCGTGCCCCGAGTGCGCCGGTGACGGCCGCATCCGGTCGCGGCGGACGCTGACCGTGAAGATCCCCGCCGGTGTCGACAACGGCACGCGGATT
Source organism: Streptomyces huasconensis (assembly GCF_021028635.1). Taxonomy (NCBI): domain Bacteria; kingdom Bacillati; phylum Actinomycetota; class Actinomycetes; order Kitasatosporales; family Streptomycetaceae; genus Streptomyces; species Streptomyces huasconensis. Next base: position 2,564,992 of record NZ_CP086119.1, on the reverse strand, counting down.
CAGCTCGCGGGTGAGGGCGAGGTCGGGCCCGGTGGCGGCCCCGCCGGTGACCTGTACGTGGAGATCCACGAGTTGCCGCACGCGGTGTTCCAGCGGCGCGGCGACGACCTGCACTGCACGGTCACCATTCCGATGACCGCGGCGGCGCTCGGCACGAAGGTGCCGTTGGAGACGCTGGACGGTCTTGAGGAGATCGACATCCGGCCGGGCACGCAGTCCGGTCAGTCGGTGCCGCTGCATGGGCGTGGTGTCACGCATCTGCGGGGTGGTGGGCGTGGTGACCTCATCGTGCACGTGGAGGTTCTGACCCCGACCAAGCTCGATGCCGAGCAGGAGCGGTTGCTGAGGGAGCTGGCGCAGCTGCGGGGCGAGGAGCGGCCTACGGGGCAGTTTCAGCCGGGGCAGCAGGGGTTGTTCTCTCGGTTGAAGGATGCGTTTAACGGGCGGTAGCGCCTTGAGCGGTTGTTGCGCCCCCGGGGCGGGTCTTCCCGTGCCGGGGGCGCTCTGTTTTTGGCCGCGGGTTGTGTGTGGTTGGTCGCGCAGTTCCCGCGCCCCTGAAGGGGCGCGGGGAACTGCGCGACCAGCCCGGGACGGTCTGCAGGCGCCGGCGGGCGGTCGTGGGCACGCGAGGTGGCGTGCGCCGGTGCGGGGTGCGATTCGGTGCGGTTCAAAGAGCGTGGGACGATGCGGGTATGTCCTCCGTGCTCAGCGATCTCTGCCGCCATCCGATCGTGCAGGCCCCCATGGCGGGCGGCGCGTCCTGTCCGCAGTTGGCCGCGGCCGTCTGTGAGGCCGGCGCCCTGGGGTATCTCGCCGCCGGGTACAAGACCGCCGACGGGATGTACCAGGAGATCAAGCAGCTGCGGGGCCTGACCTCGCGGCCCTTCGGCGTCAACCTCTTCATGCCGCAGCCCGACACCGCGGACGCCGCCGCGGTCGACGTCTACCGCAGCCAGCTCGCCGGTGAGGCCACCTGGTACGAGACGCAGCTCGGCGACCCGGACAGCGGGCGCGACGACGGGTACGACGCCAAGCTCGCGATCCTGCTCGACGACCCGGTGCCGGTCGTCTCCTTCACCTTCGGGTGCCCCACGCGTGACGTGCTCGACTCCTTCGCGCGGGTCGGCACCGTCACCGTCGTCACCGTCACCACGCCCGAAGAGGCACAGGCCGCCCAGTGGGCCGGTGCCGACGCCGTGTGCGTGCAGGGCATCGAGGCGGGGGGGCACCAGGGCACCCACCGCGACAACCCCGAGGCCGACGGCGCCGGGATCGGGCTGCTCTCCCTCGTCGCGCAGGTCCGCGAGACCGTGCAGATCCCCCTGGTCGCCACGGGCGGCCTGATGCGCGGCGCGCAGATCGCCGCGGTCCTCGCGGCGGGCGCCGACGCCGCGCAGCTCGGCACGGCGTTCCTGGTCACGCCCGAGTCGGGCGCCCACGCCCTGCACAAGCAGGCCATGACCAATCCGCTCTTCCTGCGGACCGAGCTGACCCGGGCCTTCTCCGGGCGGCCCGCGCGCGGCCTCGTCAACCGCTTCATGCGCGAGCACGGCCCGTACGCCCCCGCCGCCTACCCCGAGGTGCACCACCTGACCAGCGGCCTGCGCAAGGCCGCCGCGAAGGCCGGGGACGCGCAGGGCATGGCGCTGTGGGCCGGGCAGGGCCACCGGCTCGCCCGGGAGCTGCCCGCGGGACAGCTCGTGGAGGTCCTCGCGGCCGAACTCGCCGAGGCCCAGGGCGCGTTGGCCGCCGGGAGCCAGGGCGGCGCCGCGTGACCGCCCCCGTCTTCGTCGTCGAGCAGTTCGAGGCGGAGCGCGGCGGGCCGTACGTACTCGACGGCCCCGAGGGACGCCACGCCGTCTCCGTGAAGCGGCTGCGCGCCGGGGAGGACGTCGTCCTGACCGACGGCGCCGGACGGTGGGCGCACTGCGTGGTCCTCGACACCGAGGGCAAGGACCGGCTCGTCGTACGGATGGACCCGGTGACCGAGGAGCCCGAGGAGTCGCCCCGCGTCACCGTCGTACAGGCGCTGCCGAAGGGGGACCGCGGGGAACTCGCCGTCGAGACCATGACGGAGACCGGTGTCGACGCCATCGTGCCGTGGGCCGCCGCCCGCTGCATCACGCAGTGGAAGGGCGAGCGCGGCCTGAAGGCGCTCGCCAAGTGGCGGGCGACCGCGCGCGAGGCGGGCAAGCAGTCGCGCCGGGTGCGCTTCCCCGAGGTCGCCGACGCGGCGTCCACCAAGCAGGTCGCCGCCCTCCTCGCGGGCGCCGACTTCGCGGCCGTCCTGCACGAAGAGGGCAGTGCGCCGCTGGCCACCGCCGCACTCCCGGCGAGCGGGCACATCGTGCTCGTCGTGGGACCCGAAGGGGGCGTCTCCCCGGACGAGTTGGCGGCCTTCGCCGAGGCCGGCGCGAAGCCGTACCGCCTGGGACGCAGCGTGCTGCGCACCTCGACCGCCGGCACCGCCGCCACCGCGCTGCTCCTCGGACGCACGGGCCGCTGGTCCTGACCTGACCGGACCTCCGCCTTCTGCCGCCCTCGGTGGCCAGATGGCCGCAAGCGGTCTACCGCACCGGCACAGAGGGTGGCACTCTGCCCTGTATGGGGGCATGGAGACGACTACGGCAAGGGAACGCGGGGCGACGGCGTACGCCTGTTCTGTACGCCGTCGGGCTCGCCGGCGCCGCCGCGCTCGGCGTCACCGCCTGTGATCCGGTGAACGGCGGCCTGAACACCGCGGCGGTCGCGCTCACCACCGACCGGATGGGCACCAAGGAGCTGGAGCGCCAGAAGCTCGACGTGGCGTGGCTCAGCTGCACCGCCCGCTATCAGGACCGGGTGACCCCGAAGAGCGGCGGTCCCTCGGAGAAGGCCGTCGTGGAGGTGGACTGCCAGGGCGAGTCCGATGACGACAAGGACATCACCATCAAGGGCAGGGTGTCCTCCCTCGTCGACGACCGCTGCGTACGCGGCAACCTCACCGCCAGGGTCGACGGCAAGGAGTGGTTTCAGGTCGACGTGCTCGGCAACTGCGATGCCGGCGACGGCGGAACCCCGTCCCCGCCCGGCTCCTCCCACCGGCCGCCCTCCCAGCCCCCGCCCTCCGACGACCGTCCCGAGCCCCGCCCCACGGTGACCGTGACGGTGACCGTCACTCCCGACCCGCCGCCCCCGACCTGCGACTGCCTGCCGGGGAAGTGACATGGCCCGCCGGGCGGCCCGCCCCGGCCGAAGTGATCCAAACCGCTTCCGGGCCGCCCGGCGCCTGCCTAGGCTGGACGGTGTGACACAGACTGCGTACCTCCGGTATCCGCACATCCACGGCGAGTTGGCCACGTTCACGGCTGAGGACGACGTCTGGGTCGCCCCGCTCGACGGGGGCCGCGCCTGGCGGGTCAGCGCCGACAACGTACCCGTGAACCACCCCCGCGTCTCCCCGGACGGCACCACCGTCGCCTGGACGTCCACCCGCGACGGGGCACCCGAGGTGCACGTCGCTCCCGTCGACGGCGGCCCCTCCAAGAGGCTGACGCACTGGGGCACTTGGAAGACGGGCGTGCGCGGCTGGACCCCCGACGGACAGGTCCTCGCGGTCTCCGCCGCGGGCCAGGCCTCGTGGAACCGCAGCTGGGCGCGGGCCGTGCCGCTGGACGGCGGACCCGCCGCCACCCTGCCCTACGGCCTCGTCGGCAACGTCACGCACGGCCCCGACGGTCAGGTCCTGCTGGTCACCGCCCCCCTCGGACGGGAGGCCGCCTGGTGGAAGCGGTACCGCGGCGGCACCGCGGGCAAGCTGTGGCTCCGCGAGGCGCCGGACACGGAGTTCGTACGCCGCCACGAAGAGCTGGACGGAAACATCGAGTACCCGCTGTGGGTGGGGGAGCGGCTCGCGTTCCTCTCCGACCACGAAGGCGTCGGCGCCCTCTACTCGTCCCTGCCCGACGGCTCCGACCTGCGACGCCACACGCCGCTCGACGGCTTCTACGCCCGGCACGCCGCCACCGACGGCACCCGCGTGATCTACACGAGCGCCGGCCGGCTCTGGCTCCTGGACGACCTGACCGGCGCCGAACCGCGCCGCCTCGACATCCGCCTCGGCGGCCAGCGCACCGACCTCCAGCCGCACCCCGTGTCCGCCGCCCGCTGGTTCGGGGCCGCCGCGCCCGATCACACCGGCCGCGGCAGCGCCGTCTCCGTCCGCGGCTCCGTGCACTGGGTCACGCACCGCGAGGGCCCGGCCCGCGCGCTCGCCGCCACCCCGGGCGTGCGCGCCCGGCTGCCCCGCACCTTCCGCGTGGCGGGCGAGGAGCACGTCGTGTGGGTGACCGACGCCGAGGGCGACGAGGCGCTGGAGTTCGCCCCGGCCACCGGCCCCGCGCCCGGCGCCACCCCGCGCAGGCTCGCCGCCGGACAGCTCGGCCGGGTCCTCGGACTCGCCATGTCACCGGACGGCAGCCGCGCCGCCGTCGCCTCGCACGACGGGCGCGTCCTGCTCGTCGAGCGGGAGAGCGGCGAGGTCCGCGAGGTCGACCGCAGCGAGGACGGCGACGTCACCGGGCTCGTCTTCTCGCCGGACTCCGCCTGGCTCGCCTGGTCGCACCCCGGCCCGAGCCCGCTGCGCCAGCTCAAACTCGCCAACACCGCCGACCTGTCGGTGTCCGAGGCGACCCCGCTGCGCTTCCGCGACTACTCGCCCGCGTTCACGCTCGACGGCAAGCACCTCGCCTTCCTCTCCGCCCGCGCCTTCGACCCGGTCTACGACGAGCACGTCTTCGACCTCGCCTTCGTCGGCGGCTCCCGGCCGTACCTCCTCACGCTCGCCGCGACCACGCCGTCCCCGTTCGGGCCGCAGCGGCACGGCCGGCCCTTCGAGGGGCAGGACAGCCCCGGCGCCGAGACGCCCGACAGCGAGGGCGCGCCCGTCACCCGCGTCGACTTCGACGGGCTCGCCGACCGCATTGTGGCGTTCCCCGTCGAGGCGGCCCGCTACACGACGCTGCGTGCCGCCAAGGACGGCCTGCTCTGGCTGCGCCACCCGGTGCGGGGCGTGCTCGGCGCCTCCCGGGCGACCCCGTCCGATCCGGAGCCGCACACCGAGCTGGAACGGTACGACCTCGCCCAGCGCCGCGTGGAGGAACTGGCCGCCGACGCCGACCACTTCGCGGTCACCGGCGACGGCAAGCGGGTCCTGCTGTGGACCGACGGCAAGCTGAAGGTCGTGCCCAGCGACCGGCGCGCCTCGGGCGACGAGGACAGCGACTCGAACATCTCCGTCGACCTGACCCGCATCCGCCACACCGTCGACCCGGCCGCCGAGTGGCGCCAGATGTACGCCGAGACGGGCCGCCTCATGCGGGACAACTTCTGGCGGCCCGACATGGGCGGCGTCGACTGGGACGGCGTACTGGAGCGCTACCGCCCGGTGCTCGACCGCGTCGCCACCCACGACGACCTCGTCGACCTGCTCTGGGAGGTGCAGGGCGAGCTGGGCACCTCGCACGCGTACGTCGTGCCCGGGGGCTCGGGCGGCGGCTCCGCGCTCCGGCAAGGGCTCCTCGGCGCGGACCTGTCGCGGGGCGAGGACGGCCTGTGGCGCATCGACCGCGTCCTGCCCTCGGAGACCTCCGACCCCGCGGCGCGCTCCCCGCTGGCGGCCCCCGGCGTCGCGGTCCGCCCCGGCGACGCGGTGATCGAGGTCAACGGCCGGCCCGTCGACCCCGTGACCGGGCCGGGACCGCTGCTCGTCGGCACCGCGGGCAAACCCGTCGAGCTGACCGTCTCGCCCTCGGGCGGCGGCGACCCCCGGCACGCCGTGGTCGTCCCCGTCGACGACGAGGAGCCGCTGCGCTACCACGCGTGGGTCGCCGACCGGCGGGCCTACGTCCACGAGCGCTCGGGCGGCCGCCTCGGCTACCTCCACGTCCCCGACATGCAGGCGCCGGGCTGGGCGCAGATCCACCGGGACCTGCGCGTCGAGGTCGCCCGCGAGGGCCTGGTGGTCGACGTCCGCGAGAACCGCGGCGGCCACACCTCCCAGCTCGTCGTGGAGAAGCTGGCGCGCCGCGTCGTCGGCTGGGACCTGCCGCGCGGCTCACGGCCCTTCAGCTACCCCCAGGACGCCCCGCGCGGGCCCGTCGTCGCCGTCGCCAACGAGTTCTCCGGGTCCGACGGCGACATCGTCAACGCGGCGATCCGGGCCCTCGGCATCGGCCCCGTGGTCGGCACCCGCACGTGGGGCGGCGTCATCGGCATCGACAGCCGCTACCACCTGGTCGACGGCACGCTGGTGACCCAGCCCAAGTACGCGTTCTGGACGGAGGGCGAGGAGTGGGGGGTGGAGAACCACGGCGTCGACCCCGACGTCGAGGTCGTGATGACCCCCGACGACTACGCGGCGGGCCGCGACCCGCAGCTGGACGAGGCGGTGCGCATCGCGCTCGCCGCGCTGGCGGAGAACCCCGCGAAGAGCGCGCCGCCCCTGCCCTGGGCGCCGTAGGCCCGGTATCCCTCCGCGCCGCGAGACGCGGAGGGATAGCATTCCGTGCGTACCGATCACTGCTCCTGAGGAGGCCGGGCCCATGGCGGGCGAAGCGCGAAGCGACTGCCTGTTCTGCAAGATCGTCGCGGGTGAGGTGCCGGCGACCGTGGTCCGGGAGACGGAGACGACCCTCGCCTTCCGCGACATCAACCCGCAGGCCCCCACGCACGTCCTGATCATCCCCAAGGTGCACCACCCCGACGCCGCGTCCCTGGCCGCCGCCGAGCCGCAGATCGCCGCCGATGTGCTGCGCGAGGCCCAGGAGGTCGCCACCGAGGAGAAGGCGGAGAGCTACCGCATCGTCTTCAACACCGGTACGGGCGCGGGCCAGACCGTGTTCCACGCGCACGCGCACGTCCTGGGCGGCCGCGGCCTCCAGTGGCCTCCCGGATAGCGGGGCCGCTCCCTCTTGTCCGTACGTGAACTGGTGGTGCTCGGCACCGCCAGCCAGGTCCCGACCCGGCACCGCAACCACAACGGCTACGTGCTGCTCTGGGACGGCCAGGGCATCATGTTCGACCCCGGCGAGGGCACGCAGCGGCAGATGCTGCGCGCCGGGGTCGCCGCGCACGACCTGCACCGGATCTGCGTCACCCACTTCCACGGCGACCACAGCCTCGGCCTCGCCGGGGTGATCCAGCGGCTCAACCTCGACCGGGTCCCGCACCCCGTCACCGCCCACTACCCGGCCTCCGGGCAGCGCTTCTTCGACCGCCTGCGGTACGCGACGGCCTACCGCGAGACCGTCGCGCTCGCCGAGGCCCCGGTCGCCGTCGACGGCCCGCTGGCCGCCACCGCCTCGTACACCCTCGACGCGCGCAAGCTCTCCCACCCCGTCGAGTCGTACGGCTACCGCCTCACCGAGCCCGACGGGCGCCGCATGCTGCCGGAGCTGCTGGCCGAGCGCGGCATCAGGGGGCCGGACGTCGGGCGGCTCCAGAAGGAGGGCGCCCTCGGCGGCGTCACGCTGGACGAGGTGAGCGAGGTGCGGCGCGGGCAGCGCTTCGCCTTCGTGATGGACACCCGGCTCTGCGACGGCGTGTACGCGCTCGCCGAGGGCTGCGACATGCTGGTCATCGAGTCGACGTTCCTCGACGAGGACGAGCAACTGGCCGTCGACCACGGCCACTTGACGGCCGGTCAGGCCGCGCGGGTGGCCGTCGACGCCGGCGTGCGGCACCTGGTGCTGACGCACTTCAGCCAGCGCTACCCCGACCCGGGCGTCTACGAACAGCAGGCCCGCGCCGCCGGGTTCGACGGCGAACTGACCGTCGCCCGCGACCTGATGCGCGTGCCCCTCCCCAAGCGAACCTGAGCCCCCCCGCACACCCAGCACAGAACTGAGCGAGACCGCACCATGCCGATCCCCAAGGCCGAACTGCACCTCCACATCGAAGGCACCCTCGAACCCGAGCTGGCCTTCGCGCTGGCCGCCCGCAACCACGTCGAGCTGCCCTACGCCGACACCGAAGAGCTGCGCGAGGCCTACCTCTTCGAGGACCTCCAGTCCTTCCTGGACCTCTACTACAGCCTGATGGCCGTGCTGCGCACCGAGGCCGACTTCGAGGAACTCGCCGACGCCTACCTCACCCGCGCCGCCGCCCAGGGCGTGCGGCACGCGGAGATCTTCTTCGACCCGCAGGCGCACATCGCGCGCGGCGTACCCATCGCCACCGTCATCGAGGGCCTGTCCCGCGCGCTGGAGCGCAGCGAGGAGCGGCACGGCGTCTCCACCCGGCTCATCATGTGCTTCCTGCGCGACCAGTCCGCCGAGTCCGCGATGGAGACGCTGGAGGCCGCCAGGCCCCACCTCCACCGGATCATCGGCGTCGGCCTGGACTCCGCCGAGGTCGGCCACCCGCCGGTCAAGTTCAAGGAGGTGTACGAGGCCGCCGCCGCCCTCGGGCTGCGGCTCGTCGCGCACGCCGGTGAGGAGGGCCCGCCCGCGTACATCACCGAGGCCCTGGACGTGCTGCGCGTCGAGCGCGTCGACCACGGGCTGCGCTGCATGGAGGACCCGGAGCTGGTCGAACGCCTGGTCCGCGAGCGGGTGCCGCTCACGCTCTGCCCGCTCTCCAACGTCCGGCTGCGCGCCATCGACATGCTGGAGGACCACCCGCTGGCGCGGATGCTCGACGCCGGGCTGATGTGCACGGTCAACTCCGACGACCCGGCCTACTTCGGCGGGTACGTCGACGACACCTTCCATGCCGTGCGCGAGGCGCTCGGCATCGGCCAGGAGCAGCTGCGCACCCTCGCGCGGAACTCCTTCGAGGCCGCCTTCCTCGACCGGGACGCGGCGGACGAGGAGCTGCGGGCGCGCTACCTCGCCGAGGTCGAGGCTTATTCGTTCGACTGAGCACCGGCGCCGGGCCTAGGGTCCCGGTATGCACTCCATCGCGCAGATCTACGGCTGACACGGCCTTCCGTGGCCCCCGCCCGCCCTTCGGGGCGGAGGCGGCGGCCCGTCGCGCCTGTCCCTGATCCGTGACTTCTGTACGCGAAGGACTCTCATGTCATCCCGTGGACCCTCCCGCCGGCGTGCCCACATCGCCATGATCGGCGTCCCGATGGTCAGCCATGTGCTGCCCGGCCTGGAGATCATCCGTGAGCTGGCCGCGCGCGGCCACCGCGTGACGTACGCCAACGACCCCGCCACCGCCGGGCTGATCGAACCCACCGGCGCCGCACTCGTCCCGTACGACTCGACGCTCCCGCACCGCGACAACATCTGGCCCGACGACCCGATCGAGGCGAGCGCGCTCTTCCTCGACGACGCGATGGCGGTGCTCCCGCGGCTGCGCGCGGTCTACGACGACGACCCCGCCGACCTGTACCTGTACGACATCGGCGCGTACGTCGGCCGGGCGCTCGCCGAGGCGCAGGGGCGGCCCGTCGTCCAGCTCTCGCCCACCTATGTCGCCTGGGGCAGCTACCAGGAGGACATCGGCGCGGCCCTCGCGCGGCTGCCGGGCGCCGCCGCCCTGGAGGCCCGCTTCACGGAGTGGCTCGCCGGGTGCGGGGCCACCACCTTGGACGCAGGCCGGTTCTCGGGGGTTCCGCCGCGCGCCCTCGCCACGATCCCGCGCGCCATGCAGCCGTACGCGGACACCGTCGATCCCCGGGTCGACTTCGTCGGGCCGTGCTTCGGCGACCGCGCGCGGCAAGGGAGTTGGGCGCGTCCCGAGGGCGCCGAGAAGGTGCTCCTGGTCTCGCTCGGCTCGGCGTACACCAGGCAGCCGGAGTTCTACCGCAACTGCGTGGCCGCGTTCGGGGAGCTGCCGGGCTGGCACGTCGTCCTCCAGATCGGCAAGCACGTCGACCCGGCCGAGCTGGGCGCGGAGCTGCCCGCGAACATCGAAGTCCGCTCCTGGGTGCCGCAGTTGGCGGTCCTAGAGCAGGCCGACGCGTTCGTCACCCACGCCGGCATGGGCAGTTCCAGTGAGGGGCTGTACACCGGGGTGCCGATGATCGCCGTACCGCAAGGGGCCGAGCAGCCGGTAAACGCCGACCGGCTGGTGGAGCTGGGCGTGGCGCGTCGCCTGGACACGGCGGACGCGTCGGGTGACGCCCTGCGGTCGACGCTGCTGGCCCTGGTGTCCGACCCCGAAGTCGCCGCGCGCTGCGCGCGGTTGAAGGCGGAGGTCCGGGCGGAGGGCGGCACCTCACGGGCGGCGGACCTGATCGAGGCGGAGCTGTAACGCCCCGCGCCGCTCGACCGGCGGAGCCGTCCCGCACCATTGACGGCCCCTGTCCGCATACCTAGTCTCCGTTCTCATGTATGGACAGAGCCTGGTCATCACGGATGTCCGCCTCACCCCGGTCCTGGTCGCCGATCCACCGCTGCTCAACACCCAGGGCGTCCACCAGCCCTACACGCCGCGCCTCATCGTCGAGGTGGTCACGGCGGGCGGGGTGACCGGGATCGGGGAGACCTACGGCGACAGCGCATACCTGGAGCCGGCGCGGTCCCTGGCCGCCCGGCTGCCCGGGGGCAAGGTCTCCGACGTGAACCGGCTGTTCACACTCGCGGACGAGGTGGCCGTCGACGCCGCCCGGGTCGACGACGCCGTCGACGTCGGCGGTCTGCGCGGTGCGCGGAGCGCCGACAAGCTGCGGCTCTCCGTCGTCTCCGGGTTCGAGGTGGCCTGCCTGGACGCGCTCGGCAAGGCCCTCGGGCTGCCCGTGCACGCCCTGCTCGGCGGCAAGGTGCGGGACGCCGTGGAGTACAGCGCCTACCTCTTCTACAAGTGGGCCGAGCACCCCGCGGACCGCGCGAGCGAGCCGGACGACGGCTGGGGCGCCGCCCTCGACCCGGCCGGGATCGTCGCTCAGGCCCGGCTGTTCACCGAGCGCCACGGCTTCCGGTCGTACAAGCTCAAGGGCGGCGTCTTCCCGCCGGACGAGGAGATCGCCGCGGTCCGCGCCCTCGCCGAGGCGTTCCCGGGCAGACCGCTGCGGCTGGACCCCAACGGCGCCTGGTCCGTGGAGACCTCGCTGAAGGTCGCCGCCGAACTCGGGGACGTACTGGAGTATCTGGAGGACCCCGCGCTCGGCACCCCCGCCATGGCCGAGGTCGCGGCCCGCACCTCCGTGCCGCTCGCCACGAACATGTGCGTGACCACCTTCCAGGAGATCCCGGAGGCCTTCGCGAAGGGCGCCGTACAGGTCGTCCTCTCCGACCACCACTACTGGGGCGGGCTGCGGCGCACGCGGGAGCTGGCCGCGGTGTGCCGGACGTTCGGGGTCGCCGTCTCCATGCACTCCAACACGCACCTGGGCATCAGCCTCGCGGCGATGACCCACGTGGCGGCGACCGTGCCCGGCCTCGACCACGCCTGCGACACGCACTACCCCTGGCAGTTGGAGGACGTCCTGACCTCGCGCCCGCGGTTCACGGACGGCTCGATCGCCGTCACCGACACCCCCGGCCTCGGCGTGGAACTCGACCACGCCAGGCTCGCCGCGCTGCACGCGCGCTGGCTCGACGACGACTTCCGCGCCCTGCGGGAGCGGGACGACGCGGCGGCGATGCGGGTGGCCGACCCCCGCTGGACGACTCCCGCGGTGCCGCGCTGGTAGCGCCCGCACCCCGCGGCACACCGGTATCCCCCGCCCCGGGGCGCGTCGTCCGTTACGTTGCCTGCATGGTCGTATCCGTACAGCCCACCGTCGATCCGCTGAAGGCGACCCGCAGAGCCGGTGATCCGGCCTGTGACGTCTACCTCACCGGCACGGTCTTCCTCGACATCATCTTCACCGGGCTCGACTCCGCGCCCGTGCGCGGGACCGAGTCCTGGGCGCGCGGCATGGGGTCGAGCCCCGGCGGCGTCGCCAACATGGCGACCGCGCTCGCCCGCCTCGGCCTGCACACGTCCCTGGCCGCCGCCTTCGGCGACGACCACTACGGGGAGTACTGCTGGGACGCCCTCGAAGGGGGCGAGGGCATCGACCTCGCCTCGTCGCGGACCGTGCCCGGCTGGCACACCCCCGTGACGGTCTCCATGGCGTACGAAGGCGAGCGGACCATGGTCAGCCACGGCCACGAGCCGCCCCCCGACGCCGACGCCCCGGACGGCGGCGCCCCCTGCTGCCCGCCCCGCGCCCGGGCCGCCATCGCGTCGCTGACACCGGGCGTCCGCGCCCCCTGGATCGCGCAGGCCGCCCGCAGCGGCACCCGGATCTTCGCCGACGTCGGCTGGGACGACACCGGGCGCTGGGACCTCACCGGCCTCGCCGACCTGGAGCACTGCGAGGCGTTCCTGCCGAACGCCGAGGAGGCGATGCGGTACACGCGTACGTCATGCCCGCGGGCCGCGGCCAGGGCCCTGACCGACCACGTGCCGCTGGCGGTGGTGACGCTGGGCGCCGAGGGGGCGTACGCGGTGGACGCGCGGACCGGCGAGACCGCCGACGTGCCCGCGATCGAGGTCGAGGCCCTGGACCCCACCGGGGCGGGCGACGTCTTCGTGGCGGGCTTCGTCACCGGCACCCTCGCCGGGTGGCCGCTGGCCGACCGGCTGGCCTTCGCCGGGCTCACCGCCGCGCTCTCCGTGCAGGAGTTCGGCGGCTCGCTCTCCGCGCCCGGCTGGGCGGAGGTCGGGGCCTGGTGGCGGCGCGTACGCGAGTTCGACGAACAGGACCCCGTGGCGCTGCGGCGGTACAGCTTCCTGGAGGAGCTGCTCCCGGCCCAGAGCCGCCCGTGGCCGCTGCGCAGGGCGGTGCCGACGATCGGGTTCAGGTCGGCCTAGCAGGCCACCGGTGAAAAGCCCTACGGCACTGACAGTGCCGCGTCGTACTCTTGGCAGTACAAGGCTGTCGAGCGGCCCACAAGCCCCGCACAAGGAGGATGAGCAGGCCTTCAGAGCCGGCCCATGACTCAGACACCCACGACTCACACGGCGCAGGACCAGGCGCGAGCCCACTTCACGGTCCCGGCGAAGCACCCGATGGTGACCGTCCTCGGTTCCGGCGACGTTCTCCTGCGCGTGATCGAGAAGGCCTTCCCGGCGGCCGACATCCATGTCCGGGGCAATGAGATCAGCGCCGTGGGCGCGGCCCCCGAAGTCGCCCTCATCCAGCGCCTGTTCGACGAGATGATGCTGGTGCTCCGCACCGGTCAGCCGATGACGGAGGACGCAGTGGAACGCTCGATCGCCATGCTGAGGGCGGACGAGAACGGCGGCGGCGCGCAGGAGACGCCCGCCGAGGTCCTCACCCAGAACATCCTCTCGTCGCGCGGACGCACCATCCGCCCCAAGACGCTGAACCAGAAGCGGTACGTCGACGCGATCGACAAGCACACCATCGTCTTCGGCATCGGCCCCGCCGGTACGGGCAAGACGTACCTCGCCATGGCCAAGGCCGTCCAGGCGCTCCAGTCCAAGCAGGTCAACCGCATCATCCTGACCCGGCCCGCGGTCGAGGCGGGCGAGCGCCTCGGCTTCCTGCCCGGCACGCTGTACGAGAAGATCGACCCGTACCTCCGCCCGCTCTACGACGCGCTGCACGACATGCTCGACCCCGACTCGATCCCGCGGCTGATGGCGGCGGGCACGATCGAGGTCGCCCCGCTCGCGTACATGCGCGGCCGCACGCTCAACGACGCGTTCATCATCCTCGACGAGGCGCAGAACACCAGCGCCGAGCAGATGAAGATGTTCCTCACCCGCCTCGGCTTCGACTCCAAGATCGTCATCACCGGTGACATCACCCAGGTCGACCTGCCGGGCGGCACCAAGAGCGGTCTGCGGGAGGTCCAGCGGATTCTGGAGGGCGTGGAGGACATCCACTTCTCCCGGCTCACGTCCCACGATGTCGTACGGCACAAGCTGGTCGGCCGTATCGTCGACGCGTACGAGCAGCACGACAGCCGCGACGGGAAGTAGACCAGCACCACCATGTCGATCGACGTCAACAACGAATCCGGAACCGAGGTCGACGAGCAGGCGATCCTCGACATCGCCCGCTACGCCCTCGCGCGGATGCGCATCCACCCGCTCTCCGAGCTGTCGGTGATCGTCGTGGACGCCGACGCCATGGAGCAGCTGCACATCCAGTGGATGGACCTGCCCGGGCCCACGGACGTCATGTCCTTCCCCATGGACGAGCTGCGCCCGCCCATGAAGGACGACGAGGAGCCCCCGCAGGGACTCCTCGGCGACATCGTGCTCTGCCCCGAGGTCGCCGCCCAGCAGGGCAAGGACGCGCCCACGCGGCACTCCATGGACGAGGAGCTGCAGCTCCTGACCGTCCACGGAGTGCTGCACCTGCTCGGGTACGACCACGAGGAGCCCGACGAGAAGGCCGAGATGTTCGGCCTCCAGGCGGCGATCGTCGACGGCTGGCGCGCGGAGAAGGGCCTCACCGGCCCCTCCCCGGCGCCCACCGTCTCCTAGCGCCATGAGCTTCCAGCTGATCGCCGGGGCCGTCGCCCTGGTCGTCGTCGCGTGGCTCGCGGCGTGCGCCGAGGCGGGCATCGCCCGCGTCTCCAGCTTCCGCGCCGACGAGGCGGTCCGCTCCGGGCGGCGCGGCAGCGCCAAGCTCGCGCAGGTCGCCGCCGACCCGACCCGCTACCTCAACGTGGCGCTGCTGGTGCGCGTGGCGTGCGAGATGGCCGCGTCGGCCCTGGTGACGTACGCGTGCCTCAAGGAGTTCGACCGCACCTGGGAGGCCCTCGCCATCGCCATCGGCGTGATGGTCCTCGTCAGTTACGTCGCCGTCGGCGTCTCCCCGCGCACCATCGGCCGCCAGCACCCGCTGAACACGGCGACCGCGTCGGCGTACGTCCTGCTGCCCCTGGCCCGGATCATGGGCCCCATCCCGCCGCTCCTGATCCTGATCGGCAACGCCCTCACGCCCGGCAAGGGCTTCCGGCGCGGCCCGTTCGCCTCCGAGGCCGAGCTGCGCGCGATGGTCGACCTCGCCGAGAAGGAGTCCCTGATCGAGGACGAGGAGCGCCGCATGGTGCACTCCGTCTTCGAGCTGGGCGACACCCTGGTGCGCGAGGTCATGGTGCCGCGCACCGACCTCGTCGCCATCGAACGTTTCAAGACGATCCGCCAGGCCCTCACCCTCGCGCTGCGCTCCGGCTTCTCGCGCATACCCGTGACGGGGGAGAGCGAGGACGACATCGTCGGCATGGTGTACCTGAAGGACCTGGCCCGCAAGACGCACATCAACCGCGACAGCGAGTCCGAGCTGGTCTCCACGGCGATGCGCCCCGCCACCTTCGTGCCCGACACGAAGAACGCGGGCGACCTGCTGCGCGAGATGCAGCAGGAGCGCAACCACGTGGCCGTGGTCATCGACGAGTACGGCGGCACGGCCGGCATCGTCACGATCGAGGACATCCTGGAGGAGATCGTCGGCGAGATCACCGACGAGTACGACCGTGAGCTGCCGCCCGTGGAGGAGCTGGCGGACGGCTGCTACCGCGTGACGGCGCGGCTCGACATCGGCGACCTCGGGGAGCTGTTCGGGCTCGACGCGTTCGACGACGAGGACGTGGAGACGGTCGGCGGCCTGCTCGCCAAGCAGCTGGGCCGCGTCCCGATCGCGGGCGCCTCGGCCGTCGTGCCGCTGCCGGACGCCCGCGAGCTGAGGCTCACCGCGGAGTCCGCCGCGGGCCGCCGGAACAAGATCGTGACGGTGCTGGTGGAGCCGGTCGCCCCCTCCGGCGCGACCGCGCAGGAGGAGCCCGAGTGACCCCCGACGAGCTGCGGGCGTTCTGCCTCTCCTTCAACGACGCGGTGGAGGACTTCCCCTTCACGCCGGAGACCTCGGTCTTCAAGGTGGCCGGAAAGATGTTCGCGCTCTCGGCCCTCGGCGGACGCCCGCTCACCGTCAACCTCAAGTGCGACCCGGACCTGGCGGTCCAGCTGCGGGCCGCGCACCCGGAGATCGTCCCGGGCCGGCACATGAACAAACGCCACTGGAACACGGTGACGGTCGACGGAGCCCTCCCCGACCGGCAGCTCAGGGAACTCATCGAGGACTCGTACGACCTGGTGGTCGCGGGCCTGCCCCGAGCACACCGCCTACGCCTCGACCGCCCCTGAGCGCCCCCGCGACGCGGGCGGTGTGACGGCCCCCCGCTGAGCCGCTGCGCGGCCGGGCCGGGGTGGCTCCCGGGGTGGGTGGGGTGCTCCTTATGCTCGTGCCATGACGCAGAGCACCGACCTCGGTCCCGAGGACCGCAAGATCGTCACCCTCGCCCGTTCGGCCCGGGCCCGCAACGGCGTGCCCGAGGGCGCGGCCGTGCGGGACGAGACGGGCCGCACCTATGTGGCGGGGACCGTGGACCTGGAGTCGCTCCGGCTGTCCGCGCTGCGGACCGCCGTGGCGATGGCGGTCGCCTCGGGCGCCGAGTCGCTGGAGGCCGCCGCCGTGGTCTCCGGTGCCGAGGCCCTGACCACGGAGGACCTCGCGGCCGTGCGCGACCTCGGCGGGGCCGGTACGCCGGTCTTCCTCGCGGGGGTCGACGGGGAGGTCCGGGAGCGGGTCGAGGCGGGCTGACGTCCCGGGTACGGGAGGCGGTCGCGGGCCCCGGATGGGAACCGGCAGCGGGCCCGCGGGGACCGGCGGTGCGGCGGGGCTCCCGGGATCAGGGACAATGGGCGCCATGAGCGTTCGTACCCCGTCATCAGCCGAGCCGTCCGAGGCCGCCCACCGGGCCGGCTTCGCCTGCTTCGTCGGCCGCCCCAACGCGGGCAAGTCCACCCTCACGAACGCTCTGGTCGGCCAGAAGGTCGCCATCACGGCGAACCAGCCGCAGACCACGCGGCACACGGTGCGGGGCATCGTGCACCGCCCGGACGCCCAGCTGATCCTGGTGGACACCCCCGGGCTCCACAAGCCGCGCACGCTCCTCGGCGAGCGGCTCAACGACGTCGTGCGCACCACCTGGGCCGAGGTCGACGTCATCGGCTTCTGTCTGCCCGCGAACGAGAAGCTCGGCCCCGGCGACCGCTTCATCGCCAAGGAGCTGGCCTCCATCAAGAAGACGCCGAAGATCGCGGTGGTGACCAAGACCGACCTCGTCGACAGCAAGACGCTCGCCGAGCAGCTCATCGCCATCGACCAGCTCGGCAAGGAGCTGGGCTTCGAGTGGGCCGAGATCGTGCCGGTGTCGGCCGTCGGCGACCAGCAGGTCGGCCTGCTCGCCGACCTCATCGTGCCGCTGCTGCCCGAGGGCCCCGCGCTCTACCCCGAGGGCGACCTCACCGACGAGCCCGAGCAGGTCATGGTCGCCGAGCTGATCCGCGAGGCCGCGCTCGAAGGCGTGCGGGACGAGCTGCCGCACTCCATCGCCGTGGTGGTCGAGGAGATGCTGCCGCGCGAGGACCGGCCCGCGGACAAGCCGCTGCTCGACATCCACGCGTTCGTCTACATCGAGCGGCCCAGCCAGAAGGGCATCATCATCGGCCCCAAGGGCAAGCGGCTCAAGGACGTCGGCATCAGGTCCCGCAAGCAGATCGAGGCGCTGCTCGGTACGCCGGTCTTCCTCGACCTGCACGTGAAGGTCGCGAAGGACTGGCAGCGGGACCCCCGCCAGCTGCGCAAGCTCGGCTTCTAGCCCGCCGGGCCCGCGGCCCGGCGGACGACGAGGCGCAGCGGTGGACCCCCGTCCCGCCGCTGCGCCGCCAGCAGCATAACGCTGTTATTTTCATAACGGAGTTATGCTTCGTCGGTGTCCACCGGAAAACGCGACGCGTCCGACGTCCGCCGTCTCCTCCTCGACGAGGCCGCGCGCGTCCTCGCGGAGCAGGGGCCCGCCGCCCTCAGCGCACGACGCCTGGTCAGCCGGGTCGGGGCCTCGACGATGGCCGTGTACACCCACTTCGGCTCCATGCCCGGGCTGGTGCGCGAGGTCATGCGCGAGGGCTTCGAACGGTTCCGGGCCCGGGCGGAGGCGGAGGGCCTGGAGCGGGGCACGGACCCGGTGGCCGAACTCGCCGGACTCTGCCGGACCTACCAGGAGTTCGCGCGCGCCGAGTCCGACGTCTACGCGGTCATGTTCGGCGGCTCCGCGCTCGCCGGGTTCGAACTCTCCGACGACGACCGCCGCATGGGTACGTTCATGCTGCGCTTCCCGCGGGACGCGATCCGCCGCTGCGTCGCCGCCGGCCGCTTCCGGGCGGACGCCGACCCGGACCTGCTCGTGCGCCAGCTCTTCGCCTCCATGCACGGCCTCGCCCAACTGGTCCGCGCGGGTTACGTCTTGGGGGACCACACCCCGGACGACGTGCTCGCGGGAACCCTGCGGGACTTCGCCGTCGCCGCGGGTGACACCCCGGACGCCGCCGCGGCCTCCGTCGCCGCCGGGCTCACTCCACGCCCCTGATCCGCGTCACCAGGACCGCCCCCGCCAGGCCGATCACCGCCGCCGTCAGGTACAGCACGCGATAGCCGCCGAGGTGGGTGACGACGGGCGCCGCCAGGGCCGGGGCGGCCACTTGCGGCAGGGAGTTGGCGATGTTGATGACGCCGAGGTCCTTGCCGCGGTCCAGGGCCTTCGGCAGGACGTCCGTCATGAGGGCGAAGTCGACGGAGGTGAAGACGCCGAAGCCGACGCCGAGCAGCGCCGCCGCCACGAGCGCGCCCGGCCAGGTCTGCCACAGGGCCAGCAGCCCCGTCGCCGCCGCCATCAGCGTGCCCGCCCAGAGCACAAAGGGCTTGCGCCGCCCCACCCGGTCGGACCAGGCGCCGCCCACCACGACGGTGGCGAGCATCGTCACACCGTTCACGGCCGTCAGGATCAGCACGCCGCCCTCGGGGTCCTCGTGGTGCAGCCGGTCCCGGAGGAAGTACAGGAGGTAGAGCAGCACCACGGAGTTGCTGACGTTGATCAGGAAGCGGGTCAGCCAGGCCCAGGCCAGATCCGGGTGGCGCCGGGGGCTCAGCCAGAAGCCCCGCACGAAGCCCCGCCAGTGCCACGGCGGGCGGTCGGCGGCCGACAGCCGCAGGTCGCGATGGCGTACGACATAGGGCAGCACGCCCGCCGCGGTGAACACCGCACACGCCGCGTACCCCGCGACCGTGCCGCCCGCCACCGTCGCCAGCCCCGTCCCCGCCACCACGCCGAGCAGCTGCGCCGCCCCCAGCCAGCCGCCGACCGCGCCCCGCTGGCGGCGCGGCACCCGGTCGGGCACGGCGGCCGTGACGGCGGCGAACGCCGCGTTCAGGGTGAGCTGGACCAGGCACCAGCCGCCCGCCATCCACCACACGGAGTCCGCCGCCGACAGCAGCAGGAGCGCGGCGGCGCCACCCGCCGCGCCCGCCACGATCCACGGGGTGCGCCGCCCCCAGCGGGACGTCGTACGGTCCGACAGGGCGCCGCAGACGGGGTTGGCCGCCAGGGAGACGACCGCGCCGACGCCCGTCACCCAGGCGAGCACCGTCTCCTTCGACGTGCCCGCCGGGGCCAGCTCCTCGGCCTGCACCGCGAGCAGGATCTGGAGCGGGCCGTACCAACCCACCCAGATGGCGCCGTTGGCGAGCGACAGGGAAGCCGTCCACCCCCGGCCGACCCGCTCGCCGGGCTCCCGCAGCGCGGTGGCGGTCATCCGCGCCGCGCCCGCAGGGCCTCGCGCAGCCAGTGGTAGGACGCCTTGGGGGTGCGCTCCAGCGTGTCGTAGTCCACGTGGACGAGGCCGAAGCGCTGTCGGTAGCCCTCCGCCCACTCGAAGTTGTCCATGAGCGACCAGACGAAGTAGCCGCGCACGTCGACGCCCGCCTCCAGCGCCCGGTGCAGCGCCCGCAGATGCCCGTCCAGGTAGGCGATCCGCTCCTGGTCGTCGAGACCTCCGTACGAGCAGCCGTTCTCGGTGATGACGAGCGGCGGCAGGCGCTCGCCGTAGCGGTCGCGGAAGGCGGTCAGGAGTTCGGTGAGAGCGCCGGGGACCACCGGCCAGCCGAAGTCCGTCGTCGGATACCCCTCGATCTCCTTTGGCGCGAAAGGGAGTTCGGGCGGCAGCGTGAGGCCCGAGAACTCGGTGGGTGACGGCTGTTTGAGCGGGGCGCCCACCTTCGTCGGCTGGTAGAAGTTGATCCCGTACCAGTCGAGGGGCTCGGAGATGACCGTCAGGTCCGCGTCCAGGTCGTGCGACGGCATCACCTCGCCGCAGCCGTCCGGGTACCGGCCGAGCAGGAGCGGGTCCGCGAAGAGGCGGTTGAGGAGTACGTCGTAGAAGTCGGCGGCGGCCGTGTCCTCCTCGGCGTCGGAGGCGGGCCAGGTCGGGCCGTGCGAGTTGGCGATGCCGATGTCCCGCCCGCCGGCCGCCCGCAGCGCCCGTACCGCGAGGCCGTGTGCGAGGAGCTGGTGGTGGGCGACCGGCAGCGCGTCGAAGAGGAGCCGCTCGCCGGGCGCGTGCCGGCCGAGCGCGTGGCCGAGCAGGGTGTGTTCGGCGGGTTCGTTGAGGGTGATCCACCGGTCGACGCGGTCGCCGAGCCGGGCCGCGACGACGGCCGCGTACTGGGCGAAGCGCTCGGCGGTGTCGCGGCTGCGCCAGCCGCCCGCCTCCTGCACGGCCAGCGGGGTGTCCCAGTGGAAGAGGGTCGGGACCGGCCGCACGCCCGCCGCGCACAGCTCGTCGACGAGGCGGTCGTAGAAGTCCAGGCCCGCCGGGTGTACCCGGCCCGAGCCGGTGGGCAGCACGCGGGGCCAGGAGACCGAGAAGCGGTAGGCGTCCACGCCGAGGTCGCGGACGAGCGCCACGTCCTCGCGGTAGCGGTGGTAGTGGTCGCAGGCGACGGCCGCCGTCGTGCCGTCCTTCACGTGCCCCGGCACGGCCGTGAACGCGTCCCACACCGAGGCGCCGCGCTCGTCGGCGGCGCCCTCGATCTGGTGGGCCGAGGTGGACACGCCCCACAGGAAGTCGCGGGGAAAGGGGGGTAGGGGGCTCGCCGCAGTCGCTGCCATGGGCGGGATCTTCCGTACTGGCGAGTACGGAAGTCAATGGGCGTGCCACGAGAACATGAACAACGCTCAGGTTTTATTGGTCCCTCTTACGCGCCCTCCTTAAGGCTTACGCGCCCTCCTTCAGTACGCGCGAGATCAGCTTCCGCTGCGGTTCCGTCAGCCGCGGATCGGAGCAGTACACCGTGCGCCCGTCCACCGTCAGCTGGTACTGGAAGCCGTCCGGCACCCCGATGACGGGCGTGTCGCGACCGTCGGCCAAGGCCTG
The DNA here is from genome assembly GCF_021028635.1 of Streptomyces huasconensis. Classification (NCBI taxonomy): domain Bacteria; kingdom Bacillati; phylum Actinomycetota; class Actinomycetes; order Kitasatosporales; family Streptomycetaceae; genus Streptomyces; species Streptomyces huasconensis. The sequence goes on along the minus strand of NZ_CP086119.1, from coordinate 2,543,764 downwards.
TTCCGCCAGCACGTGCCACTCGGGGGCATCGGCCAGCGCGGAGGTGTCCACCTCGGCGTGCCGGTCGATGCCCGCGAATCCGCCCGTGCGCTTCACCTGGATACGCATGGCTCCTGTCTACTCCACCGTGGGGGCGGCCGGTAGCGGCCGTCAGCCGTTCGAGACCGGTACCTTGACCGTGGACCACGCGTCGGTGACGGCCTTCAGCTCCTTGCCCTCGCCGTACTTCTGGCGGGCGGCGGCCACCGTCAGCTTCGCGAAGTCCTCGAAGGATGCGTCCTCCGCCAGCTCGCCGCCGGTCAGCACGGCGTACCAGATCTGGCCGGCCCGCTCCCACGCGTGACCGCCGAGCGCTTCGGCGACCAGGTAGAAGGCGCGGTTGGGGATGCCGGAGTTGATGTGCACGCCGCCGTTGTCGCGGTCCGTCTTGACGTAGTGGTCCATGTCGGCGGGCTGCGGGTCCTTGCCGAGCACGTCGTCGTCGTACGCCGTACCGGGCTCCTTCAGCGAACGCAGGGCCTTGCCGGAGACGCCCGGGGCGAGCAGACCCTCGCCGATCAGCCAGTCGGCCTCCTGGGCGGTCTGGCCGAGCGAGTGCTGTTTGATCAGCGAGCCGAAGACGTCCGCCAGCGACTCGTTCAGGGCGCCGGACTGGCCGTAGTAGGTGAGGTTCGCCGTGTACTGCACGACGCCGTGGGTCAGTTCGTGGCCGATGATGTCCACCGCGATGGTGAAGTCGAGGAAGATCTCGCCGTCGCCGTCGCCGAAGACCATCTGCTCGCCGTTCCAGAAGGCGTTGCCGTACTCCTCGCCGTAGTGGACCGTCGCGGTCATCGGCAGGCCGTTGCCGTCGATGGAGCTGCGCTCGTAGACCTTCTGGAACAGCTCGAAGGTGGCGCCGAGCCCCGCGTACGCGCGGTTGACGGTGGCGTCCTTGCCGGGCTCGTCGCCCTCGCCGCGCACCTTGCGGCCCGGCAGTTCGGTGCGGTGCCCGGCGTCGTGGACCGTGCGGTGCGGCTTGTCGGCCGCGGCCCCCTCGGGCAGGGCCACCGCGGACGCGCCGATGGCGCTCGTCAGGCGGCGGCGGGTGCGCTCGACGGCGTCCCGCTCCAGGGTGCGGCGGGCGGACGCGGCGCGCGCCGGGTCCTGGTGCCGGGCGAGGTTGTCCAGGACGTGGGGCGGCACGATGGTGCAGAAGACAGGCTCGCGGCCTGCCGGGTTGGCGGTCATGGCGGCAATGTGGCACTGGGTGATGCGTCTGTCACTAGCCGCAACCATGATTCCTGAAATAGAGGGATTGCTCACCACTGAGGGTTTATCCGACGCCGGTCCCGCATACTGATACGGGCCCGCGCGAATGGCGCGGCTCGGCTAGGCTGCGGCACATCATGCGATTCGGGCTGCTTCTCCTTAGCTGCCGCGGCGAGGGCCTGTAGTCGAGGCCGACCCCCTCCCCGCGGAGTTCGGCGTTGCGCTTAGACCGTCGGCCGTCCTTCAGGACACTTCCGAGGAGCCCCGCACATGCCGAACTTCCAGCGCCCCACGTCGATGCCGATCCACAAGTACGGCCAGTACGAGCAGGTCGCCATCCCCGACCGCACCTGGCCGGACCAGCGCATCACCGTCGCTCCCCGCTGGCTCTCCACCGACCTGCGCGACGGCAACCAGGCGCTGATCGACCCCATGTCACCGGCCCGCAAGCGCGCCATGTTCGACCTGCTCGTACGCATGGGCTACAAGGAGATCGAGGTCGGCTTCCCCTCCTCGGGCCAGACCGACTTCGACTTCGTGCGCTCCATCGTCGAGGACGAGGACGCGATCCCCGAGGACGTGACGATCTCCGTCCTGACGCAGGCCCGCGAAGAGCTGATCGAGCGCACCGTGGAGTCCCTGAAGGGCGCCCGCCGCGCGACCGTCCACCTGTACAACGCGACCGCGCCCGTCTGGCGCGACGTCGTCTTCCGCGGCTCGCGCGACGCCGTCAAGCAGATCGCCCTGGACGGCACCCGGCTGGTCATGGAGTACGCCGACAAGCTGCTGGACGACCGTACGACGTTCGGATACCAGTACAGCCCCGAGATCTTCACCGACACCGAGCTGGACTTCGCCCTGGAGGTCTGCGAGGGCGTCATGGACGTCTGGCAGCCCGACGCCGACCGCGAGATCATCCTGAACCTGCCCGCCACGGTCGAGCGCTCCACGCCCTCCACTCACGCGGACCGCTTCGAGTGGATGTCCCGCAACCTCTCCCGGCGCGAGTTCGTCTGCCTGTCGATCCACCCGCACAACGACCGCGGCACCGCCGTCGCCGCCGCCGAGCTGGCCGTCATGGCCGGCGGCGACCGCGTCGAGGGCTGCCTGTTCGGCCAGGGCGAGCGCACCGGCAACGTCGACCTGGTGACGCTGGGCATGAACCTCTTCTCGCAGGGCGTCGACCCGCAGATCGACTTCTCGGACATCGACGAGGTCCGGCGCGTGTACGAGTACTGCACGCAGATGGAGGTCCACCCCCGCCACCCCTACGCGGGCGACCTCGTCTACACCGCCTTCTCCGGCTCCCACCAGGACGCCATCAAGAAGGGCTTCGACGCGCTGGAGGCCCGGGCCGCGGGCCAGGGCAAGACCGTCGACGACATCGAGTGGGCCGTGCCGTACCTGCCCATCGACCCCAAGGACGTCGGCCGCTCCTACGAGGCCGTCATCCGCGTCAACTCGCAGTCCGGCAAGGGCGGCATCGCGTACGTCCTGAAGAACGACCACAAGCTGGACCTGCCGCGCCGCATGCAGATCGAGTTCTCCAGGATCATCCAGGCGAAGACCGACGCCGAGGGCGGCGAAGTCACCCCGGAGGCGATCTGGAGCGTCTTCCAGGACGAGTACCTGCCGAACCCCCAGAACCCCTGGGGTCGGATTCAGGTCAAGAACGGGCAGACGACGACCGACACCGACGGCGTCGACACCCTCACCGTCGAGGCCACGCTGGACGGCGCCGACACCGTCCTGACCGGTTCCGGCAACGGCCCGATCTCCGCGTTCTTCGACGCGCTGCAGGGCATCGGCATCGACGTACGCCTGCTGGACTACCAGGAGCACACGATGAGCGAAGGCGCGTCCGCGCAGGCCGCCTCGTACATCGAGTGCGCGATCGGCGACAAGGTGCTGTGGGGCATCGGCATCGACGCGAACACCACGCGCGCCTCGCTGAAGGCCGTCGTGTCGGCCGTCAACCGCGCCGCGCGCTGACTTCCCCCCGGCTGTTCCACCGGCCCCGCCCGCCCCTGTGGCGGGCGGGGCCGCGTCGTCTCCCGGCCACCTCCCGCTCGTTCTCCTGTGCGAGAGGCTGACGCCGCATCACCGATGTGGCTAACATCACGCCAACACGGCAATGCGGCCGGGGAGTTACGGAGGTGCGTGGTGCTTTCAGAACGGGGACCGAACGACCGGAAAGCCCGCATCTCCGCCAGGCCCGTCTCGCGCGGACGGGCCCTGTGCCGGCGGGTGATCGGGATGCACACCGCCTGGGACGCCGTCGGCGACGGCGAGTTCTTCTGCCCCGCCTGCGGCGGCGACCGCAACTACCAGCGGCTCACCGGGCGGCGCCGCTTCGTCCTGCTCGGCCTGCCGGTCGTGCCGCGCGGCGCCGCGGGGCCCGTCATCCAGTGCGCCGCCTGCCAGGAACTCTCCGACCCCGACGTCCTGGACCACCCCACCACCACGCGGCTCTCGGCGATGCTGCGCGACGCCGTCCACACCGTGGTCCTCGCCGTGCTCTCCGCGGGCGGCGCCACCGCGCGGCCCGCGCTCGACACGGCCATCGGCACGTTGCGCACCGCGGGTTACGACGACTGCTCCGAGGAGCAGCTCGTCGCCCTCGTCGCCGCGCTCGCCGCCGACACCGGCCGCGCCACCGAGCCCGACTGCGCGCCCGGCCTCGCCATCGAACTCCACGAGGCACTCGGCCCCTTGGCCCCGCACCTCGCCCCCGCCGGACGCGAGGCACTGCTCCTCCAGGGCGCCCGGATCGCCCTGGCCGACGGCCCGTACACCCCCGCGGAACGCGACGTCCTGGCCACGGCCGGGTGCGCGCTCACGATCTGTTCCGAGGACGTGACCCGACTGCTGGCGACGGCGCGGACGCCGTCCTGACGGCGAAGCGCGCAGGTCTGCGCGGGGCGTGTCCGTGTGCGGGCGGGGCTCCCCTGAGGGCCCCGGGCGTCACACCCGTATCCGGCCGGAGGCCCGGCGTACTCCGCCGGGAGTAGTCGCCGGTCCGCGCCTCCTGGGGGTGTAACCGGCAACTCGGTCCCGCGCCCGACGGATCGAGGCGTGCTTCCCGGAAGGGTTGGGGGCGAACCTGTCGTCCCTGCCGAAGGAGGCCCGTCATGGGGGCCGAACCGTCCATCACCGCGTCACGAGGGCGACGACGCGCCGTTCCCTGGGTGTTCCTGGGGCTGTGGATCGTCGTCCTCGCGATCGCCTCGCCCTTCGCCGCCAAGCTCGGTGACGTCCAGAAGGACCGGCCCGTCGACTACCTCCCGGCGAGCGCCGGGTCCACCGAAGTCGCCGAGATCCAGAGCCAGTTGCCGGGTGGGGAGGCCACCGAGCTGGTGCTCGTCTATCACCGTGACAGCGGGCTGACCGCCGCAGATCGTGAGACCGCGGGGAAACAGGTCGCCGAGATATCAGGGGCCCACGAACTCGTCGCCGAGCCCAAGGGCGTGCCCTCCAAAGACGGCACCACCCTGATGTATCCCGTCGCCACCACCGAGCCCGGACAGGATGAGGAGAAGCGGGACGCCCTCGTCGGCGACGTGCGGGACGTCGCCCGGGGCGACGGCGGGCTGAGCGTCGACGTCGGCGGGAACGGCGCCCTCGACACCGACGCGAGCGAGGTCTACAACTCCCTCGACGGGCCCCTGCTCTACACCACCGCCGGGGTCGTCGCCCTGCTGCTCATCCTCATCTACCGCAGTCCGTTCCTGTGGCTCGTGCCGCTCGCCGTCGCCGGTGTCGCGGACTACTTCGCGATGGCCGCCGCCTACGGACTCCACCAGGCCTTCGGCACCGCGGTCAGCGGTCAGAGCGCCGGCGTCATGACCATCCTCGTCTTCGGTGCCGGCACCGACTACGCCCTGCTCCTCGTCGCCCGCTACCGCGAGGAACTACGCAGGATCGAACAGCCCTACGACGCCATGGTCACCGCCCTGCGCGGTTGCGGGCCCGCCGTGCTCGCCTCCTCCGGGACCGTCGCCGCGGGCCTGCTCTGCCTGCTCGCCGCCGACCTCAACAGCAGCCGGGGCATGGGCCCGCTCGGCACCGTCGGCGTGCTCAGCGCGCTCGCGGCCATGCTGACGCTGCTCCCGGCCATCCTCGTGCTCCTGGGGCGGCGCGTGTTCTGGCCACTGGTCCCCGCCTTCGGCAGCACGCCCAAGCAGCGGCGCTCCCTCTTCGCCGCCATGGGCAGCTCGGCCGGGCGCAGGCCGCTCGCCGTGCTCGCCTCCGGAGCCGTCCTGCTCGGAGCGCTCGCCCTCGGCGCCTTCAACCTGCCCGGCGCCCTCAAGCAGGAGGACTCCTTCACCAAGACCCCCGACTCGGTGGCGGCCATGGAGACCCTCGCCGCCGCCTACCCCGAACGTGGAACCCAGCCCATCACCGTCATGACCCCCGCCGCCCGTGCCTCCGACGCCCTCGCCGAGATCCGGGGCACCAGGGGCGTCGACAGCGCGGAGCGGGGACGTACCGCCAAGGGCTGGACCGAGATCTCCGTCCTCGCCTCGTCCGCGCCCGAGTCGGCGGGGGAGAGCGCCACCATCAAGACGCTGCGCGACCGACTCGACGGTTCGTACGTCGGCGGACCCAGCGCCCAGCAACTCGACCTGAAGGACACCAACGCCCGGGACCGGGCCATCGTCGTACCGCTCGTGCTCGCGGCCGTCCTGCTGGTCCTGGTCGCCCTGCTGCGCAGCCTCGTCGCGCCCCTGCTGCTGCTCACCGCGGTCGTCGCCGTGTGGGGCGCCTCGCTCGGCATCGCCGGACTCGTCTTCGAACCGCTTCTCGGCTTCGAGGGCACCGACCCGGGACTCGGGCTGCTCTCCTTCGTCTTCCTCGTCGCGCTCGGTGTCGACTACGGGATCTTCCTGATGCACCGCATGAGGGAGGAGGGCCTCAAGGGCGCCGAGCCGGGGGCGGCCGCCCTCACCGCGCTGCGCACCACCGGCGGCGTCATCGCCTCCGCCGGACTCGTGCTCGCCGCGACGTTCGCCGTCCTGACCAACATGCCTCTCGTCCAACTCGTCCAGCTGGGCTTCGTCATCGCGGTCGGTGTGCTCCTGGACACCTTCCTGGTGCGTACGTACCTGGTGACCAGCGCGAGCGTCGCGCTCGGCCGCAAGGTGTGGTGGCCGGGCCCGCTGTCCCGGCCCCGTCCCGCGGCTCCCGCCGCGCCTGAGACCGAACCCGTCCGAGTGGCCTCACCGTGATCCCGCCCTTCCCGCGGGCGTCCCTCCTCTCCCGGTGGGGCGCCCGCGTACCCGAAGATGGGCGGGTGGACTCACCCGCTGAACCGGCGGAAGCACCCGCCGGGGGCCCGGCCACCGCGCCGGGCCCCGCCCGCCGCAACCTCATCGAGCGCGTCCTCGGTCCCGCCGCCCCCGGCGAACGGCTGCGCACCGATGCCCTGTTCGCCCTCGCCATGGCGGCGAGCGCCGTCGTGATCGTGCAGGTCGTACGGGACAACGGCGACCCGCCCGGCCCGCTGGGCTGGGCGCTGCTGCTCGTCGCGCACATCGCCATCGTGTGGCGCCGCCGGGCCCCGATGCGCGTCATGGTCGCCCTGATGGCGATCCTGCTGACCTACCACTCCATCGACGCCAACCACACCGCGCCCATGGCCGTGTCGATGGCCGGCCTGTTCACCGTCGCCTCCCGGTCGCGGCCGCGCAACACCGTCATCGTCGGTGCGTGCGTCATCGGGATCATGCTCGGCGTCAAGTTCTCGGAGGGCCTGGCCGAGGGCGCCGAGTCGCTGCGCATCACCGGCTGGATCGTCTCCTTCCTGCTGCTCGGCGTGTACGTGCGCATCCATCGCCAGTACGTGGCCTCCGTGGTGGAGCGCGCCGAACGGGCCGAACGCACCCGCGAGGAGGAGGCGCGCCGCCGGGTCGCGGAGGAGCGGCTGCGGGTCGCCCGCGACCTGCACGATCTGCTCGCCCACAGCATCACCCTGGTCGGCGTCCAGACGTCCGTCGCCGCGCACGTCCTCGCCGCCGACCCCGACCGCCTGGACCGCGCGGCCGTCGCCAAGGCGCTCGACGACGTCGCCGAGACCTGCCGCACCGCCCGGGGCGAACTCCGCGCCACGCTGGAGGTGCTCAGGTCCGGTACGGAGGACGAGGGCGCCGACGAGGCCAGGGGCCCGCTGCCCGGCCTCGACTCCCTGCCCGGCCTCGCCGACGCGGCCCGCACCGCGGGGGCCCGCGTCGAGCTGAGCGTCGGGCGGGACGTGGAGCACTGCCAGGCACCGCCCGCGGTGGGCGCCGCCGCGTACCGCATCGTGCAGGAGGCGCTGACCAACGCGGTGCGGCACGCGGGCCCCGCGCCCACCGTCCGGGTGGACGTGACGACAGCCGACGCGGCGCTGAACGTGACGGTCGCCGACGACGGCGTCGGCGCGCGCGAGCCTTCGGGCACCGCTCCCGGGTACGGCCTCGTCGGGATGCGGGAGCGGGCCCGTACCGTCGGCGGAACCCTGGAGGTGGGGCCGGGGCCGGACGGGGGCTTCCTGGTGTCCGCCGTGCTGCCCCTCGTGTCCGCGCCGCTGGGAGGCCTCGCATGAACCCGTCCATCCGCGTGCTGCTCGCCGACGACCAGACGCTGGTGCGCGCGGCGTTCGCGATGCTCGTCGACTCGGCGCCCGACATGGAGGTGGTGGGTCAGGCGGGCACGGGCCGCTCTGCGGTCGAGCTGGCCCGCTCGGCACGGGCCGACCTCGTCGTCATGGACATCCGTATGCCCGACCTCGACGGCATCGAGGCGACGCGGCTCCTCGCGGCGGACGAGGACCTCGCGGGCGTGAAGGTCCTGATGCTGACGACGTATGACACGGACGAACACGTCGTGGACGCGCTGCGGGCGGGCGCGTCCGGATTCCTGGTCAAGGACACCAGGCCCGCCGATCTCCTCGACGCCATCCGCACGGTGGCCGCCGGCGAGTCACTGCTCTCGCCGGGCCCGACCGCGCGGTTGATCGCCCGCGTGCTGCGGGCGCCGGACGCCACCGGGCTCGCGACCGGCGGTGGCCCCGACGGCCTCTCGGACCGCGAACGGCAGGTTCTCGCCCTCGTCGCGCGCGGCCTGAACAACACGGAGATCGCCGAGACGCTGGGGCTGAGCCCGCTCACGGCGAAGACGCATGTGAGCCGCATCATGGGCAAGCTGGGCGCCCGCGACAGGGCGCAGCTGGTGATCGTGGCATATGAGACGGGGGTGGTGGCCCCGAGGGTGTGAGGGGCCGATGAGGGGGTGCGCATACGTGCGGTCGATCAACGCGTGGACCATGTCCGCTGTCGCGTGGTCGGACAGCCGCACGCGAACGCAGCCCCCACACACTTATCGGGTGACGATGGAGGCACTGTAGGAGCTCAGGCCGATTCGGTTGTCGGCCTTCTTGGTGACGCCTTTGCCGAACGACTTGACGGTTCCGGTGGCCTTGATCGTGGAGTGGCCGGAGACGGTGGTGCCCTTGACGCGAACAGGGGTGGTCTTGGGGGCCTTGATGGTGATGGCCTTGTTGGTGTTCGTGATCTTGGTGGAGGCCGACGGGTCGGTGATCTTCTTCTTGCCCTTGAGGGTGTACCTGACGGAGATCCGCTCGCTGGTCACGGGGATGTCGTAAATGCGCTCGGTCACCGTGAAGGTGACGACGCGCAGGCCGGACTTGTCGTTCTTCGCCACCACGGTGCTGCTGGTGACCTTGACAGGGGAGTTGAGTTGCTTGGTGCTGGTGCGGGTGCCGTTCTTGAGGGTGCCCTTCGTCCCGCCGACAACGGCCTCGTAGACGTCGCGGTTCTGGAGCAGCTTGACGAAGGCGTACTGCTTCTTGCCGTCGTTGAGCTTCTTGAACGCCTTGAGGGTCTTGGCGGCGGCCGGGGACTTGTCGGCCTTGAGAGCCTTGATGTAGCCCTTGACGGTGAGCTGTGCGGGCTTCTTGTTCGTGGCGGAGACGGCGGGAGAGTCGCCGGCGGGGGTGCCGGCAAAGGCGATGCCGGCGGGAGCCGCGACGGCGAGGGCGGCGACAGTGGCTACGGTTGCGGTGCGAATGCGCACGATTGCTCCTTGCTGGTGTGATCTCGGACGTGAAACACCGTAGGAATTCGTGCAGTTGTGCGGTATTGGACGTTCGGGTGCCGCCCTGGGGGCATCGTCCGCGTGGGCAGTGTCCGAAGGTGCGTGGCGTCCAGAGGCGGTTGTGCCGCCCCTCTAGGATGACTCGATGCCGTACTTCGAAATCGTGACAGCCGTCGCCGCACCCCCGGAGCGGGTGTTCGAGGCGTGCCTCGACGTGGAGGCGCACACACAGTCGATGGCCGGTTCGTCGGAGCGGGCGGTCGGCGGGAGGACCCGAGGGGGCCTTGCGCTCGGCGACACGGTGACCTTCGAAGCCCGCCACTTCGGTCTGACCTGGCGACTCACCGCTCGCGTCACGTCGTACGACCCGCCCCGGTGCTTCGTGGACGAGCAGGAGGCCGGTCCCTTCAAGCGATGGCTGCACAGCCATCACTTCGAACCGGATGGCACCGGCGGCACCGTGATGAGGGACGTCATCGAATTCGCCTCGCCGTTCGGACTTCTCGGACGCGTCGCCGACCGCACGGTCCTGCGTTGGTACATGCCCCGCCTCATCAGGACCCGCAACGCCTATCTCGCCAGCGCCTTGAGCTGAGCCCGGACCGACGATCACCCGGCTGGAGCTGTTTCGCGCTCATGCCGTTGCCCCTTCGGGCAGCGCCCAACTGGACACTGCCACAGTCCCGTTCGCCCGACCTAAGGTCGGGTGGTTCCTGCCAATGAACGGGAGAAATCATGCGCAACCACCGCATAGCCCAGAGCCTCGTCGCTGTAGCGTGTGCGACAGGCGTCACCCTCGGCGTCGCAGGCCCGTCCTACGCCGCCGGAACCTGGCACAAGAAGTGGACCACCAACGGCAAGTCGTCCCAGCACTCCAAGGCGTACCACGTCTCCAAAGGCAAGCACTTCCTGCACTTCGGCATCAAGGGCAACGGGAGGACCAAGTTCACCGCGACCCTCTACAAGAAGGTCAAGGGGAAGGACCCGGTCATCCAGCGGCTGAAGAACAAGCCGGCCAAGAACGTCGAGTGGATGGCCGACTGGAAGAGCATGAGCGCGGGCGAGTACTACATCTCCTGGAAGTACCCGAAGAAGGGCCACAAGGCCTTCGGCGGCGTCGGATAACCGGACTCCTGGGGGCACCCCGGCGCGGGTGCCCCCAGGCCGCTGAGATCATGAGGCGGCCAACCACCGTACGTATCGAAGGACTTGCCCCGATGAAAACCCCCCGCCGCTCCCTTGTGCTCCTTTCCGGCGCTGTCGCGCTGGTTGCCGCCGGCATCACGGCCGTCTCCGTGATCGACAGTCCCGATGCCCAGCCCGGGCGGCATTTCAACGACAAAGACGGCACGATGAGCATCGAGGCGGCCCACCGGCCGCCCGCGCCGCGTATCACGGGGACCACCATCGACGGCAAGCCGTTCGACCTCGCCGACCACAAAGGCAAGATCATCGTTCTCAACGCCTGGGCTTCCTGGTGCGGGCCCTGCCGTATCGAGACGCCGATGCTCGTCGACTACCACAACAAGCACAAGGGAGAGGGCGTCGCGGTGGTCGGCCTGGACCAGGACAACTCGGCCGGCGCGGGCCGGACCTTCGCCCAGGAGTACGACATCACCTACCCCAACCTCCACGACGGCACAGGCCGCGCCACTCTGGCCTTCCCCAAAGGGGTCCTGCGCGCCCCGGGCGTTCCCTTCACCGTCGTGATCGACGCGAAGCATCGCATCGCCGCCTCCTCGTCCGGTGAGATCAACCGGAAGATGCTCGACGCCATGGTCGCCACCGCCCGCAAGGCCCGATGAGGCTTGAGGGTGCCCTGTAGGGCAACGCCCAACTAGACAATGTCGCACCGCTGTTCGGGACGGGTACGTTTGCAAGATCATCCACTCGAACAGGAAGGCAGCCCCATGCGCCCGATCAAAACAGCGCGGTACGCGGTCGCCGCGGCATTACCCCTGACGATCCTCGCCGGAGCCGCCCAAGGAGCCCCGGCCGCCGCCTCTCCGGCCGCCGCCTCCCAGGCCGCGCTGATCACCCTCGACGCGGACACGGGTCAGTTCACGACCGCCACCAAGGGCGGCAGTGCTCTGGCGGGAGTGCGGACCCTGTCCACGCTGGACGGCGTCGCCTCCACCAGCCGCATCCTGTCGGTGCCGGGCGTCGGCCCGGTCCTGGCCGACGCGACCCTGGCCGACTCGCCGGAGAAGAACGCGCGCGCCGGATGGGCGGCCACCACCGAGTTCGCCGACCTGTCCTGGCCCGACCTCGGCGGTACCTACACCGTCTACAAGGACGACCGGCCGATAGCCACCACCAGCGACAACAGTTTCCGCGACGCCCACGTGACCCCCGGGAGCGAGCCGTTCTACCGGATCACCGCTGATGGAGAGGCGGGCGGGGCCTGGGGACTGAACACCACCATCCCGGTTGCCCAGGACGCCGCCGGCCTGGCCGTCACCGCCAGGTCCATCGAGGCCAGGGCGAAGAAGTACACCAACACCAAGATCACCTGGCGTTCTTTCATCCGCCAGACGTGGGCGTACGTCCCGAGCTGGGCCAAGAGGATCTCCGGATGCAAGTACGCCGGCGGTTACAAGTACGCGGGTGACAGCCGGGGCTTCAGCAAGAAGGTCTCCGGCCCCACCTTCCGCGCCGGTGTGTTCGCGAACGTCTCGTGGAAGCACAAGGACGTCACCCACAAGGCCAAGACCGGCAAGACCCGCGTCTACAAGAAGAGCAACTCCCGCCTGGTCGAGACCCGTAAGGCCAGCACCAAGAAGATCAAGTTCAAGACCATGAGCAAGTTCAACGGCAAGACCCGCTCGGTGCGCTTCAGCGTCGAAGCCAAGGACCCGTTCTGCAAGCGCGGAGGGATCGGCGTCAACGCCAACCTGCGTCTGTCCCGGTCCGGCAGCTACTACGCCGAAGGCAACTACAAGCGAGCGCCCGATCACGAGTTGTACCTCTACGGCTACAAGGGCAAGAAGCACTCCAGCCGCGCCGTGCACAGGTCGAAGATGGGCGACATCAAGTGCCTGTTCAAGGCGGCCTGCGAGACCTCTCGGATCGGCAGCCACGGCGGCTACTAGGCCAACTGGCCCCCCGTAACGCAACGTTGACCGGCCCGGTGACACACTGAGCACGAAAGGTCGGTGACCCTCCGGCCCAGTACAGAAGGAGAAGCCCATGACTGTCTCATGGCTCCGCTCCGCCGCCTACGCGGCAAAGGTCGTGGCCGTCTCGCTCCTCGTCCAGGCCGTCATGGGCCTCCTCCTGCTCACCGCCTCGGGGAACAAGGCGTCTGACCTCGGCGACTTCGCCGGCGCCCGCCTGTGGGGCTTCGCTCTCCTGGCCACTGTCGCCCTCACCTTCGCCCGGCGCATGACCCCCACCGCGCCGCGCTGGAAGGCCGTCACCGTCGATTCCAGCCTTTACACGGCCTGCCTGCTGTTGTTCACCATCGCTTGGTACGTCTCCGCCTCCGGCGCGATCGCCGACGCCGTCGACATGGGCTTCATCTTCCTCATCGCGGGCCTGTTCACCCTCCAGATCCCTGCCGCGATGCTCACCGCCACCCTCGCTCACCCTCGCCTGTGCCACCCTTGAAGCCCACGCAACGCGAGTAGGGCCTGCCCCGCCATGCTTCAGTTCTGGCCGGCGCGGATCGTCAGCCGTCTCAGCCCTCGTGGTTCCCCCAAGAGCACGACCGCAGCCACATCGTCGGCCGGCTGCGGGTGCAGCCTTCCATTCGGCAGATCGTCACCGAGCTGGTTCGCAGCCTTTCCACTCGTACCGGACAGGGGCGCTGACGTCCGCGTCGCCAGGCTCGCGAGGGCAGCTCCCGCGCCGGCCTCTGAACGATGCCGTCAGGGCCGCCGCGCGCCGCTTCGGGCTCCGCTTTCGAGATCCGCGATGTCCGGGCCCTGGCGGCCCGTGCTTGGCCCCTGTCGGCCCGCTCTCGGCACTCCATTCGGACTTGTCCTGTCCAGGCAGACGCCTCGTCGCCACATTCATGCCGACGCCGACCTCGACCCCGCGCGTCGAGGACATCCGTGGCGGTCGGCGGGTCCTCCATACGGAACGGACGCCGGCCGGCCCGCCTCCGGGGACCTCTCCCGCCGCCTTGTAGCCGATGGCCAGTCAGGCGCAGGTCCCGCCGATCGATGCAGGAGCGGGCGCGACGCCAGGAGCGCTGCGCTTCGAGGTGACAACTGTCTCGACCGCGCTTCTAGGTCTTCCAAATTGTTGACAGGTGGCTGAGCGTGCACAAAGATCTACATGAAGTAAGGGTCGGGACGACCAACCGGCTCCTGGCGAAACGAGCAGGCTCGACCAGGCGGGCGCCTCTGCATCGGTCCGTTTCTGCGCCTCAACGGGGTGGTCGTGATCTATGGGGAGGAGCAGTTCCGGGCGCGTCCGCGTCAATGGAACGCGACGCACCTCCTGCCCAGCCGCCTCTCGCTGTCTCGCCCTGAGACAACACCCGACCGACGACCAGGCACTATCCGATACTTCTGAGGTGCTTCGGCAGGCGTGTCGCGATCACGCGCTGCGCAGTGAAACAGCCCCTTCACCGCCTTGCTCGATGCGAACGAGGAAGGAAGGGTCCGGCCACGCCGGCGGAGCACCCGGCTGCCTCATGAAGGAGATGCTGCTGTGCCCCCAGCCCTGCTCACGCCTCTTCCCCAGGAGTGCGGCTGTGTGCCATCCCACGGCAGTGCCTCAAGTTCCGGCTGTCGAGATGGGGTGGACGATGTACGGACGACCGGACACGTTGCCAACGGTGACGAGGCCAGACCTTGCGCGCTTGCATGAGTCGGGCGACCGCCTCCTCGCACCGGAGTGACGGCTACCGGGCTGTCTCGTCCTACGACGACACATCACCGACGAGCAAGACCTGTCCGAACCGCTGAAGTGCTCCAACTGGCGTGTTGCGATCACGCCTGCTGCCTTCAGGGGAGGCGGATCAGTCGAGCCTCTCGCTCTTCACGGCTCACAGGCCCACCCCATGCTCACCGGCCGTCGGCTCCGACCCGGCTTGGCGGTATTGACCGTGCACGGGGACGGTATCGATTCGACCAGGAGGTCACCTTGTCCTATCGGAATGTGGCAGCCCGGCCGCCCTAACACCGGGCGTAGCCGCGGATGTTGAGGGCATACGTCGTTCGGGGTGTCACGTGACGACGACTTGCCCTCTCTGATTTGCCAGCGGCTTGCGCCGGAGTGCCGGACGAGTCGCACTTCTCATGGGGGATATGTGTTAGAAAGCAATTCAACCAAAATGAGCGGCAGTTGCCCCTACCGGGTCCCGGGGCGTGATCCGATCGCCGAGACGGTGGAACTCGGACGGCTCACGCGCAGAGAGCGGCAAGTTCTCCTGCTCCTCGGTACAGGCATGAACAATCGAGAACTCGCCCGCGAACTGCGCATCGCCGAGCGTACGGTCAAAGCACACACGGCCAGAGTCCTGGAGAAGCTGTCGGTGCCTTCCCGGCTTGATGCCGCTGTGCTGTCTGTGCTGCTGCACCACGTGCTGTGCGAGGACCCCTGCTGCACTCGCAGAGACGTGACGGCGAATTCAAGCGATTCGCACCTCGATGACGGATACGCCGAAGTGCTCGGTATGGAAGCCGATCCGATGGCGTTCCTGGAGGACTGGGCGTTGCCGCGCTGCTGATCGTCGCCGACAGAGATTGCGGTGGGATTCAGGAGTGAAGAGGCGCTCGCGCGGAGGGCCCGCACCCCTAGGGGTGCGGGCCCTCCGCGCGATGCCCCTGATCGGAGGCGGCGGTGGGGACGGGGGTGGTCGCGTCAATGCAGCGGCGGTCGTTCTTCGGGAGGTTCTTCATTGCGGTGGACAGCTCCACCAGCGCGACATCGGTGGGGACGTCCGGGCCGAGGACGGCTTCGGCGGCCGGGGACCGGCCGTAGGTGACGATCGTCTTGTCCCGCGAGCCCTCGCCTTCCTTCTTCAGGACCCAGTCGACGCCTCCGATGCTCACGCACATCTCCGCGGTGGGCAGCATCGCGGGCAGCCCGCAGCGCAAGGTGAGGTCTCCATCGCCGTAGGTGGCCGCTGCGGCGGCGGCGTCGACGGAGGTGCGCCGGAAGGTGCCGATGCTTTCGGGGTAGGCGGCGGCCACGCCACGGCAGGACGCGCTGCCGGCGTGAGGAGCCGGTTCAGGGGAGTCGCTTGCCAGGCCTTGGAAGGCCAGGATCGCCGCGCCGGCGGAGGCGCCAAGGGCGAGGGCGAGCACGAGGGGGCGTTTGGGCATGGCGGCCATCGTACGGGGCGGAGGTCTACTGCCCCCAAGTGCGCTGCCCCGTAAGCCAATACCGCGAAGTGACCCCTCTGCGTAGCGTTTCCCGCTGTTGGGTTGTTCGACTTGGAGGTGCGCGGTGCGGCCGGTGGTGCGTGGTGTGGCGTGGGCGGTGGCCTCGGCCGGGTTGGTGGCCGGGTGCGCGGGCGGCGCTCAGGAGCCGGACACGGACGCGGCCACCGTTGGGACGAAGAAGAGCCCGTATGCGTCGATCCAGTTGGAAAAGGTGCTGGGCAAACCGGGTCTGTGCTGGTCGTCGGACTCGGACGCGGGGCGTGTGGCATCGCTGGAGCTGGCCCCGTGTGCGCGGCCCGGCCGGCGCCACCAGACGTTCACGCTCACCCGCGTCGAGACCGGTGCGGAGGGGCGGAACTGGTACCAGATCCGCGACGACGGTACGGGCCAGTGCCTCCGCGCTCTGGACGGCAAGCCCGGGGCCCGGGTGGTTCAGGGCAGGTGCGCCGAGGGCGAGGAGGGGCAGTGGTCGATCCGCGACAGCCGGTTCAGCAACCGGGGATCAGGGCTGGTGATCACAGCGGTCGATGAGAAGCCGGGCAGCGCTTTGACGACCGCGAAGCTGTCGACGGGCACCGGTGAGGATCAGAAGTTCGACATTCGCGGCCTGTAGGCGGCGCTGAGGGAAGGGTCATGATGAAGCAGATGCTGAAGGCCGCGGTGGTCTCCGGAGCCGCGGTGGTGGTGCTGGGCGGCACGGCGGCGCCTGCGGGGGCCGCGGCGGCAGGCGACCCGTACAAGAACACAGGGCTGACGAAGGTGTACGGCAAGGCCGGTCTGTGCTTTTCACTGGACAACTCGAAGAAGAACAAGGCCGCACTGAAGCTGCGCAAGTGCAACAAGAAGTCCACGGGGCAGCGGTGGAACGTCCTGTGGCTCAACAGCGGCTCGCCGGCGCAGCAGCCCCGCTATGCCATCCAGAACCGGAAGTCCGGCAAGTGCCTCTACCCGAAGACGAAGAAGTCGGGCGCGGCCGTGCGACAGTACACGTGCAACAGGAAGTCGAAGTCGCAGTGGTGGCTCCTGAACGACCGGCGGATCTATTCCTATGGTTCCGGGGGCCGAGTGATGTCGGCGCAGTCCGACAGGTCGGGTACGACTATCACGCTGATGAAGCAGTCGAACAAGGCGAAGAACTTGAAGAAGCAGGCGTTCGCGTTGATATGGAAGAAGAACGACCCGACGCTCTGGTGACCCTCGGCTGGAGGTTTTCCAGCCGAGCGTCTCGCGTGGGTGGCTGTTGAGTTCGGTGCGGCAACGGCGCACAAGCGCCCGGGTGTGCCGGCCGGGCAGCCACGCCGAGGAGCAGGTGCTCAGAGCAGCCCCGCCGCCGCCAAGCACTTGCCCACCGTCTCCGTCTCCTGCCGGGACAGCGGGATCTGCGGCTCCGCCGTCGCCGGGCAGGCGATCACGCCGCGCAGGTGCAGGGCCGCCTTGAACGCCCCGAGCGCCGACGAGCTGCCGCCCATCCGTGCCGGGTCGCCCGCCCGTACCATTCCGAACAGGCCGCACAGCCGCTCCTGTTCGGCCCGGGCCCGCTCCCAGTCGCCCGCGCGGGCGGCGGCGTGGAGGCGTACGTATCCCTCGGGGTCGACGTTCCCGAGCCCCGGCACCACCCCGTCCGCGCCCATCGCGAGCGCCGAGTCGACCGTCAGCTCCGAACCGGTCAGCACGCTGAACTGCCGGGGCAGCGACCGCTTCCCCGTGACCACGCTCCGGAAGGCGCCCTCCGCGCCGCTGGAGTCCTTCAGGCCCGCCAGTACGCCCTCCCCGGCCAGCTCCAGGACCAGCTCCGCGCTCAGCTTCACGTGCACGGACACCGGCAGGTCGTACGCGAGGACCGGCACCGGTGAGCGGCTCGCGACGAGCCGGAAGTGGCGGGCGATCTCGGCGGGGTGGGTGCGGGTGTAGAAGGGCGCGGTGACCACGGCCGCGTCGGCGCCCGCCTCGGCGAGCGCCCGCACGTGGTCCAGGACGCGGGGCGTGGTCATGTCGATCGCCCCGGCGAGGACGGGCAGCTGGCCGCCGACGTGGCGGACGACGGTGTCGAGGACCAGCGCGCGCTGCCGGTCCGTCAGATACGCGACCTCCGAGGTGGAGCCGAGCACGAAGAGGCCGTTGACGCCGCCCCTGACCAGATGGTCGACGAGCCGTACGAGGGACGCGGTGTCCACCTCGCGGTCCGGTGTCAGCGGGGTGCAGACGGGCGGGACGACACCGGTCAGCAAGGTGGGAAGGGTCATGGGCGCTCCCTGGGTGTTCGGGCCGTGGCGGCGGCCTGCGTGGCGAGATCGTGGCTCGACTGTCCTTCGTCCACCGGGTGGTGACAGCGGAATCGATGCCCCGCGCCCGCCGTCTCGACACCCGGCATCACCTCGGCGCACGTCTCGTCCGCCTTCCAGCAGCGCGTACGGAACGGGCAGCCGCTCGGCGGCCGGGTCGCCGACGGGACCGGGCCGGACAGCGGGATCGGGTCGATGGGGTCGAGCAGGCCCGGCGTGGCGGAGAACAGGGCGCGCGTGTACGGGTGCCGGGCGCGGTCCGGGATGGCGGCGGCCGGGGCCTCCTCCACGATCCGGCCGAGGTACATGGTGATCACGCGGTCGCTCATCCTGCGCACGGTCTGGATGTCGTGCGAGACGAAGACGAGGGCGAGGCCCAGGCGTTCCTTCAGGTCGAGGAGGAGGTTGAGGATCTGGGCGCGCACCGACACGTCGAGGGCGCTCGTCGGCTCGTCGGCGATCACCAGGTCCGGTTCGAGGGCGAGCGCGCGGGCGATCGCGACGCGCTGGCGCTGGCCGCCGGAGAGCTGGCCGGGGAGGCCGTCCGCGAGGGCCTTCGGCAGGCCGACCAGGGACATCAACTCCCGTACGCGGGCGTCGCGGTCGCGTGGCGTGCCTCGTCTGTGCACGTCGAGGGGGTCGCGGAGGATCTGGCGGACCGGCAGTCTGCGGTTCAGGGCGGTCGACGGGTCCTGGAAGATCATGCCGGTGCGGGTGCCGATCTCCGTCCGGCGGGCGGCGGGGCTCATCGTCCAGAGGTCGCTGCCCTCGAACGACACGGTTCCGGTGGTCGGGCGCTGTACGCCGACCAGGACCTTGGCCAGGGTGGACTTGCCGCAGCCCGACTCGCCGACGACGCCGAGGGTTTCGGCGGGGGCGAGGGTCAGGTCGGCGGCGGTGAGGGCGTGGACGCGGTCGCGGGAGAGGGGGGTGCCGGAGCGGGTCTTGTGCGTGACGTGCACGTCGGTCAGTTCGACGAGGGGGGTGGGCATCAGCGGGGCTCCCGGCGGGCGGGGTCTTGGGGGCCGGGTGCGAAGTCCCCCGCGGCCCTGGGGGATGGGGGTGGCTGGTCGTGTGGGGGTGGTGCGGGTGTGTGGGGGTTGGGCGCGCAGTTCCCCGCGCCCCTTCGGGGCGCTGCCGGGTGGTGGCATGCCGTCTCGTGGGCTGGGGCGCCTACCAGCGGCGGCGGCACCTCCGTGCACACCGCCGTCGCCAGCGGGCAGCGGTCCGCGAAGCGGCAGCCCGGGGGGAAGTCCGCCGGGGACGGGACCACGCCCTTGATCTGGGTGAGGCGTTGCCGTGCCGATTCCAGGGAGAGCACCGAGCCGAGCAGGCCGCGGGTGTAGTGGTGTGCCGGGGTGCCCACGAGGTCGGCGGTGACGCCTGTTTCGACGATCTGCCCGCCGTACATCACCACCACCCGGTCGGTGACGTCGGCGACGAGTGCCAGGTCGTGCGAGACGAGGATCAGCGCGAAGCCCAGTTCCGCGCGCAGCCGCAGCAGGAGTTCGATGATCTGTGCCTGGACGGTGACGTCGAGCGCCGTCGTCGGCTCGTCGGCGATGATCAGCTTGGGGTCGCGGGAGAGGGCCATGGCGATCAGGACGCGCTGCCGCTGGCCGCCGGAGAGTTCGTGCGGGTAGCTGCGCAGGGTGCGGTCGGGGTCCAGGCCGACCAGGTCGAGCAGTTCGGCGGAGGTGCGGCGGCCTCCCCTGCGTACGACTTGCTTGAGCTGGGAGCGGACCGTCATCGCCGGGTTCAGGGACGACAGGGCGTCCTGGTAGATCATCGCCATGTCGTGGCCGAGGAGGCGGCGCCGGGCCCGGGCCGGCAGGCCGGTCAGCTCCTGGCCGTCGAAGGTGACGCTACCGCTGACCCGGGCGCCCTTGGGCTGGAGGCCCATCACCGTCAGCGCGGTCAGCGACTTGCCGCAGCCCGACTCGCCGACCAGGCCGAGGACTTCGCCGGGGCGCAGGGCGAAGGAGATGCCGTCCACGATGTCCACGCCGTCGTGCCGCCCGGAAAAGGCGATGCGCAGGTCGCGTACGTCCAGGACCGGCGCGCCGCACGGCAGGGGCCGGGCCCGCGCCCGCAGCCGTTCCGAGGCCTCGGCGAGGCCGGGCAGCTCCAGGACCTCGCCGGTGCCGGGCTCGGGGGCTTCGAGGGGGTCGTCGTCGCGGGCGGCGCCCGGCGGCACGTCGCGGGTGGAGGGCGCGGCCCACGCGTCGGAGACGCCCTCGGAGAGGATGTTCAGGGCGAGGACGGTGACGAGCATGAGCAGGCCGGGGAAGACCGTCGCCCACCAGCCGCCGATGAGGACCATGTTCTTGCCGTCGGCGATGACGCTGCCCCAGGACGGGTCCGGTGGCCGCACGCCCGCGCCGATGAAGGAGAGCGACGCCTCGAAGACGATGGCCTCGGCGACCTGCACGGTGCAGAAGACCAGGATGGGCGCCGCGCAGTTCACGGCGACGTGCCGGATCAGGATGTGCGGGGTGCGCGCGCCGATGACGCGTTCGGCGGTGACGTAGTCCTCCCCGTACTGGTCCAGGACGTTGGCCCGTACGACGCGGGCGATCGGCGGGGTGAACAGGAACGCGATCGCGCAGATCAGTACGGTGATGCCGCCGCCGAAGACCGCGACGAGCACGGCGGCGAGCGCGATGCCGGGGAACGCCATGACGACGTCCAGGCACCGCATCAGCGTCTCGTCGACGGCCTTGCGGGAGGTCGCCGCGACGGCCCCGATCAGCGCGCCGACGACCAGCGCGAGCAGGGTCGCGCCGAGCCCGATCGCCAGCGACCAGCGCGCCCCGTACATCAGGCGGCTGAGGATGTCGCGGCCCAGGCTGTCCTGGCCCATCCAGTGGCGGGCGGAGGGGTGGCCGGTGCCGTCGGCCTGGCTCTGCTGGTCGAGGGGGTCGTGCGGGGCGATGAGGGGCGCGAGGAGGGCGACCAGGACGACGACGCCGATGACGCCGACCGCGATCCGGGAGAGGAGGGGCAGCTTGCGCAGGGAGCGCAGGCGGATGCCGGGGACGGCGAGGCGGTCGGTGAGCTGCTTGCGGGTCATGAGCATCAGCTCGTCCCCCTCAGACGCGGGTTGACCAGGAGGTGGAGGACGTCGATGACGAGGTTGACGACGACGAAGCCGACGGCGGTGGTGATGACCACGCCCTGGACGACGGCCGGGTCGCCGTTCTTGACGGCGTCGATCATCAGCTTGCCCATGCCCGGCAGCGAGAAGATCGTCTCGATGACGACGGCGCCGCCCAGCAGATAGCCGACGCGCAGGCCGAGCACGGTGAGCGGGTTGATGAGGGCGTTGCGCAGGACGTTGCGGCCGACGACCACCACCGGCGGCAGGCCGCTGCCGATGGCCGTGCGGACGTAGTCCTTGTCCAGCTCCTCGACCACGGCGGTGCGGATGACGCGGGTGAGGCCGGCCGCCACCGGCAGGGAGAGCGCGAGGGCGGGCAGCGTCATGGTCCTGAGCCAGCCGGTGAAGGAGTCGGCGGGGTTGATGTAGCCGCCGGTCGGGAACCAGCCGAGGTGGACCGCCAGGTACTGGATCATCAGCAGCGCCAGCCAGAAGCCGGGCGCCGCGACACCGGTCAGGGAGACGACGCGGATGAGCTGGTCCGGCAGCCGGTCGCGGTGGATCGCGGCGGTCACGCCGAGGGTCAGCGAGAGGACGACCGCGATGGCCAGGCCCAGGAACGTCAGCTGCATGGTGAGCGGCAGGGCGGTGGTGACCTGGTCGAGGACGGGGGAGCGGTTGAGGACGCTGATGCCCATGTCGCCCTGGAGGAGGTCCCCGACAAAGGCGATGTAGCGCACGGGCAGCGGGTCGAGGAGGCCGTTCTCCTCCCGGAACTGCCGCAACTGCTCGGGGGTCGGGTTGGCGCCCTGGAAGAACGCGGAGGCCGGGTCGACGTCCGAGAACCGCATCACGAGGAAGACGAAGAGCACGATGCCGAGCAGCAGCGGGACGAGCAGGGCGATGCGGCGGGCGAGGATGGTGAGGACTGCGGTCACGGTGTGCGCCTCCCGAACCGGCGGTACGTCAGGCCCACTTGGCCTGGAGGAGGTTGATCCCCGGGTACGGCTGCGCCCGGACGCCGGTGATCTTCTTGGGGTCCCAGGCCGTCATGAGTTCGTTGTGCACGACCGGATAGAGCACCGCCTGTTCGGCGATGACGTCGATGTACTCCTGGATCATGGCCTTCTTGCGGCCCGCCTCGGGCTCGCGGGTCGCCTGCTCCATGTCCTTGAAGAGCTTCTTGGCGGTGGGGTTCCCGGCCCAGCGGGCGTAGCCCATCCACAGGTTCTGGGGGCCGTAGTTGTAGTGCATGATCAGGTCGGCGTCGAGCCCGAACTGGTTGGGGTTCGAGGCGGCCGCGACGATCTGGAAGTCCTTCTTCTGGTCCAGTTTGGTGAAGACGGCGGTGGTCTCCTGCGGGTCGAGGGTGACCTCGACGCCGAGCTTCTCCCAGCCGTCCTGGATGGTCGGCAGGCAGTCCACGATCCAGCTGACGTTGACGGCCATGAGGTTGACCCTCAGCTTGCCGACGCCCGCCTCCTTCAGCAGCTTCCGGGCCTTCGCCAGGTCGTACGCGTACACGGTCCTGGCCGGCCGGTAGGAGGGGTTGGCCTCGTCGAGGAAGGAGGTGGCCGCCTTGCCGTGGCCCCTCAGGGCGGCCTCGATCATCTTGTCGCGGTCGATGGCGTAGTGCAGGGCCTGCCGCACGCGTACGTCGTCGAACGGCTTGTGCGCGGTGTTGAAGAGCAGGAAGAGGTTGTTCATCCCGGCGCCGCCCTCGACGGTCATGCCGCTCTTCGTCAGCTGCGCGATGTTGGCGTACGGGATGTTGTCGGCGATCTCCGCGTCCGCGCCGGAACCGGAGATCTTGGCGACGCGCGGCGCGGCGTCCACGATCGTCAGCCAGTTCATCTTCTTGAAGGCGGCCTTGCGCGGGCCGTTGTAGTCCTCGAAGGCCTCGAAGGTGGTGTTCGACTTCGGGTGGTGCGCGGTCTGCCGGTACGGGCCCGAGCCGACCGCCTTGCCCTTGGTCGCGTCCTCCCAGGCGCCGGGCCGGGAGAAGACGTGCTTCGGCATGATCTTCGCGAGGGAGAGCCGCGCGGCGCCGTCGGGGAAGGGGAACTTCAGGATCAGCTCGACGGTCATCGCGTCGGTCTTCCTGACCTCCTTCAGCCAGCTCGCGAAGAAGCCCTTGGCGAGGGTCTGCGTCTTCGGGTCCAGGATGCGGTCGAAGACGAACACCACGTCGTCGGCGGTGACGGGCTTGCCGTCGTGCCACTTGGCGCCCGGCCGCAGGGCGAACCGCCACGTCGTCGCCTTGAGGTCGTTCGGGATCTCGGTGGCGAGCGCGGCATAGGGCTCACGGCTGATCGGGTCCGTGCCGAGCAACCCTTCGTAGATGTGTTCGTTGCCCGCCATGGCGAAGGCGGACGCGGTCTGCGTCGGGTCCCAGCTGCCGTCGTTGCCGTAGCCGATGACGGCCGTGAGCGTGGAGTCGCCGCCCTGGCCGCCGCCACCGGTCTCGTTGGTGGACTGGGGACCCGCCGAGCAGGCGGAGAGCGTGCCGGTGACGGCGGCGGCCGCGCCCAGCGCGCCGGTGTACCGGAGGAAGGAGCGGCGGTCGGGGGCGGTGCCGCGCGCCGCCGTCGGAGGGATCAGGTCGCTCACGGTGTCTCCCTTGTTCCCTTGGGGCCCGGGGTCCCTGGGGATGCCCCCTGTTCCGGGCGGACGTCCCACGTCCTACGTCATGGGTGGCGTGGCGACCATAGGAGGGGCGGGGAGGCCGGTCAAGGCCCCGCACAGCGCGTTTCACCCCCACGGGGCGTCTCGTGGAGCGGGCGCTCGGGGCGGGGCGGGGAGCCGGTTTGTATTCTCGGCAGTCGCGAACCGTCCACGCGGTTCCCGGCCCGACCACGCCGCCCCCCTCCGACCCCCGAAGCCCCACCTGCGAGAGGCACCACCATGACCACCGAGCTGAGCCCCGACGCCGCCCCGGCCCTCGCCGGACTCCTTGAGCAGGCCCGGAAGGACTACGAGCAGCTCGCCGCCCGCGGCCTCTCCCTCGACCTCACCCGGGGCAAGCCCGCGCCGGAACAGCTCGACCTCAGCGCGGACCTGCTCGGCCTGCCCGGCGGCCGCCACACCGCCGCCGACGGCACCGACGTACGCAACTACGGCGGCCTCCAGGGCCTGCCCGAGCTGCGCGAGATCTTCGCCGAGCTGCTCCAGGTGCCCGTCGCCCAGCTCCTCGCCCTCGGCAACTCCAGCCTGGAGCTGATGCACGACTGCCTGGTGCACGCCCTCCTCGGCGTGCTGCCCGGCGCCGAGTCGCGCTGGGTGGACCAGGAGCGCGTCGCGTTCCTGTGCCCCGTGCCCGGCTACGACCGGCACTTCGCGCTCTGCGAGCGGTTCGGCATCGACATGATCCCGGTGCCGATGACGGCCGACGGGCCCGACATGGACGAGGTCGAGCGGCTCGCCGCCGAGAACCCGGCGGTCAAGGGCATCTGGTGCGTGCCGAAGTACAGCAACCCCGACGGCGTCGTCTACAGCGACGAGACCGTGACCCGCCTCGCCCGCATGGAGACCGCCGCCCCCGACTTCCGGATCTTCTGGGACAACGCCTACGCCGTCCACCACCTCACCGACGAGCCCGCCGAGCTGGCCGACCTGCTCGGTGCCTGCGCCGAGACGGGGAACCCGGACCGCGCGTTCGTCTTCGGCTCCACCTCCAAGATCACCGCGGCGGGCGCGGGCGTCGCCTTCTTCGGCTCCTCGCCCGCCAACGTCAAGTGGCTGCTGGCCAACAACCAGAAGCGTTCGATCGGCCCCGACAAGATCAACCAGCTGCGCCACGCGCTGTTCCTGCGGGACGCCGACGGCGTACGCGCCCACATGGAGCGCCAGCGCGCCCTGCTCCAGCCCAAGTTCGAGGCGGTGGCGCGCATCCTCGACGCCGAGCTGGGCGGCACCGGCCTCGCCACCTGGACCTCCCCCAAGGGCGGCTACTTCGTCACCCTCCAGGTCCCCGACGGCTGCGCCAAGGACGTGGTGCGCCGCGCCGCCGAGGCCGGCATCGTGCTGACCCCGGCCGGTGCCACGCACCCCTACGGCGACGACCCGCGCGACGCCGTCATCCGGATCGCCCCGAGCTTCCCGGGCCTCGCCGAGGTGGAGCAGGCCATGCACGGCCTGACCGTCTGCGTCCGCCTCGCCGGGTACGAGCAGCGGGCCGGCCAGGCCGCCTGACCCCCCCCTTCCCGGGGGAGCCGTCCGCCGTCGGCGCGGCAGCACTCAGTGCTGCTGCGCCTTCTGCGGCGTCACCTCGCTCGGCCGCACGATGACGTGGCCCTCGCCCCGGAGCATCAGCTGTACCGCCTCGCCCGAGCCGCCGCGGATCATCGAACCGATGGACTGCGAGCGGTGCAGGGACGTGGCGAGGTCGGCGGTCCAGCCGACCACCGCGTCCGTGTCGACGTACACCGGCTGCTGCGGCGAGACGGGGATCACCAGCGGGTTGCCGTCGCAGACCAGGCCGAGGCGGCCCGCGCCCGAGAAGACGCTGTTGAACAGTCCGCCACCGGCGATCCCCGAGCCCTTCACCGTCTTGATCTCGTACGAGAGGGTGGCGTCGAAACACAGGACGTTGCGGCCGTTGACCGTGAGGACGTCGCCCGGTTCGACGTCGACGATGAAGCAGTTCTGCGCCTCGTGCGCGAACCACGCCTCGCCCTGGCCGCGCACCGCCATCAGCGGCAGCCCCTCCCCGGTCATCGCGCGCTTGAGCATGCCGCCCACGCCCTGACCCTTGCGTTCGAACTGGAGATCACCCCGGTACGCGATCATCGCGCCCTGCCGCGCGAACATCTCGCCGTGCACCGCGTACTTGATGGACTTGGCGTTCTGGAGGGTCATCCCGGGGGCGAGGGCCGGTTGTGCCATGTGGTCACTGGAGAACAAGTCACTCTTCATGGGTGCATCTTGGGCCACCGGGGACGTCACGGGGAAGCGCCCCACCAGGCCGGACACACGCTCAACGCCCATACGTCGCCCGCCTGGGCCGTCTCCGGGTCGTCGGTGTCGTGCTGGCCGTCCCCGTAGGGGTCCGGGTCGTCGATGACGAAGACGCGGGCGCCGGACTCGGGCACGCGGTAGCGGTGGATGTCCGCCGAGAGGTCCTCGGGCTCGACCGTGCACCCCAGGGAGAGGATCGCGGACCGCAGCTCCTCGAACCGGACGCGCGGCGTGAACTCCCCGTACTCCCGTACGAGGGCCGACGGCACCAGGGACGCGGTCGGGGCGTCGTGGGCCAGCCGGTGGACCTGCACGCTGATTCCGTAGCAGGAGAAGGGGCGGGAGCTGGAGCGGCCCAGGGGCTTTTCCGCCGCCGAGAAGGACAGCTCCACCAGTCCGTGGTCCCGGCGCAGCGTCCCTTCGCCGGGATCGTCCAGGTGATCCGGCCCCAGCGCGGCCTCCCACGCGGCCGGGCCGGCACCGATGCCCGTACCGAGGATCTCGCCACGCGTGGCGAAGGCCGCGTAGAAGCCGAGGTCGGCGGTCACGACGCGTGCGCCCTCGCGCTCAGCTCCCCGGCCGGCCCCCGGATCTGCCCGGACGGGTCCGCCCCCTCCCTCGCCGTGGTGACGAGCAGCAGCTCGCGCAGGGCCGGGCCCGGCGGCCCCGGCCGGACGGCGAGGCTGGTCACCACCTCGGGGCCCGGCAGCGGCCGTACCGCCACCCGGGGCAGCGACGGCAGGCCGTTCACCTCGTAGAACACGGTCCACGACGGCTCGCCCGCGCCGCCGACGGCTGTCAGCGTCTCCTGGAGCGTCGTGAACGGCGGTCCCAGAAGCGGCCGTTGCGCCCCCGCCGCGCGCAGGGCCCCGGTGATCAGGTCGTGGAAGGGCGGATTGTTCTCGCGCGGCGCGAGCCGCAGCGGCAGCCCCGCCGCCGTCAGCCGAGCGAGCGTCAGGCCCGGCCCCTCGGCCAGCGGATGGCGGGCCGGCAGCGCCACGTACAGCGGGTCGCTCCACACCGGCAGCAGCTCCAGGCCGGGGGCCGCGTCCAGGGCACGGACGAAAGCGGCGTCCAGTTCGCCCGCCCGTACCGCCGCGAGCCGCTCGGCGGGCGGCAGGCGGCGCAGCGTGACCCGGAGGCCGGGCGCCCGTTCCGCCAGCTCGTGCAGTACGCCGAACAGCCGGCCGCCGGGGCCCTGCACCCCGCCCAGCCGCAGCACGCCGTCCGAGCCGCCCGCGACATCGGCGGCGACCTGCCGGGTCCGCCGGGCCGCCGCGAGCACGGCCCGCGCCTCCGGCAGCAGCCGCTCGCCCGCCCCCGAGAGCCGTACGCGCCGCGTGGACCGCGCGAAGAGCGGCAAGCCCCACTCCCGCTCCAGCCGCCGCACCTGCTGGCTCACCGCCGACTGCACGACCCCGCAGCGCTCGGCCGCACGCGCGAACCCGCCCTCCTCGGCCACCGCCACGAAGTACTCCAGCTGCCGCAGCTCCATGCCCCGTCCCCCCGCCCCGGATTGATCACGATCCGTGATTTCTGTGGGCGACAACAACCGGTGGTACGCGCCCGCTTCCCGGGTTCGAATGGCGGTGCCCCTCCCACCCCGCCCCCGAAAGGCCAGGACCGACCGTGGTCACACCCGCCGAGAACCCCGAGGCGCTCCCGCCGTTCGTCCGCCGCCCCGCCGACGCCGAGCACGTTCCCCTCCCGCACGGCGGCGGTTTCTCGCTCCTCGCCGACGCTAGCGAGACCGGTGGCGCGCTCGGCGCGAACGCACTGACCCTCGGCGAGGGGGCCGACGGCGCGCGCCCGCACTTCCACGCCCTGTCGCACGAACTCTTCTACGTCGCCGAGGGCGCCGCCGAGTTCCTGCTCGGCGGAGAGCGGTCGACCGTGGAGGAGGGCGGTCTCGTCGTCGTCCCGCCGCACGTGCCGCACGCGTTCGGCGCGGCGCGCGGCTCCACCGCCCGGCTGCTGGCCGTGCTGACGCCGGGCGTCGAGCGCTTCGGCTACTTCCGCGCGTTGGGGCGGATTCAGCACGGCCTGGAGTCCTTCGACGGCCTCCGCTCCGAACAGGACCGCTACGACGTGCACTTCCTGCCCACGCCGCACCCCTGGCGGTGACATCGCGGCCGGGAGGTGGGCTCGCTGGTGCCAGTGCTGGTGCTGAGCGGACTCACCGCCGGTCCGCCGCGGCCGCGCCGCTGACGAACGCCTGCCACGCGGCGGCGCCGATCACCAGGGCGGGACCGTGCGGAACCTTGCTGTCCCGCACGGGGACGACACCGGGGACTCCGTCGGCGACCTCGACGCAGTCGCCGCCTTGGCCGTTGCTGTAGCTGCTCTTGCGCCAGCGGGCGGCACCGACGAAGTCGCGGGCGACCTCGACGCAGTTGCCGCCCTCGCCGTTGCTGTAGCTGCTCTTGTGCCAACGGGCGCTGCTCAGGTCGTACTTGCGCATCGTTTGTAGTCCTCAGCCGCCGATTCGATCAGGGCGAGGGACGCCTCCGGCGACATCGCGGCGCCCCTGAGCAGATCGTATGTGCGCTGTGCGCGCTTCACCACTACCGGTTCGTCGATGAGGGTTCCCGAAAACGACGTCTCTGTATAGGCGGTCGGCGGTGCGTCCTCGAACTCCATGAGCCGCAGATCCCCAGCCATCGAGGCGTGCGCCCCCGCATCGTACGGAAGCACTATCAGCAACAGCTGCCGTTCACGCATCAGCGTCGCTACATGGCTCAACTGCTGGGCCATGACGGCCGGACCGCCCACCGGGATGTACAGCACGTTCTCGTGCAGCACGACCCAATACTCGGGCCGTGTAGCGTCCTTGAGGATGCGCGCCCGCTCCAGCCGCGCGGTCACCTTCTCCTCGACGTACTCGTCCGTGACGAAGGGGTTCGCCGCGAGCGTGACCGCACGTGCGTACTCCGCCGTCTGCAACAGCCCCGGAATCACCGTCGGCGCGAACTCGCAGATTCGCGTCGCCAGCGCCTCCAGCTGCACGACCGCCGCGAAATAGTCCGCATACCGCTTGTCATCGATCAGCTTCCGGCACATTCGCTCGAAAAAGCCATCGGTTTGTAGCGCCGCGTCGATCCGCTGCGCCACATCCAGCTGCGGCTTGCGAATGGCCTGCTCGAACTGGCCAATGTATCCACCGGAGACGAAAACCCTTGTGCCCAGGACCGATTGACTGAACCCCGCGTCCTCCCGACGCCTCTTCAGCTCCGCGCCGAAGAACTCCCACGCTGCCTGACGTGAACCATTGGCCATGGCCAACCGCCTTCCCCTGCCCTCCAGTTGTAGAGGACAGACTCCTGCCAAGTGTAGATGCAGTGCGTCACCGTAGGGGCACGAAGAGTGAAAGCCGCAGACGAAGGGGAGTGACGTGACGGCGGAATCAAAGCGCCACGCAGTGGTATGCGTCGAACTGGCGGAGGAAACATTGAGGGAATTGCGCGCCGCACTCGTACGAGCGGGAATTACGTTGCCGTCCTTGCGGATCGACCCGGCGTCGGTCGCCCGGGAGGCGCCGTGTCCGCGCATCGAATTGGGCGGGTGTTCCGCCGACGTGGCCGCGCGCCTGGCCGCTGCCCTGAGGGGGGCGTCGTGACCCATCCCGTCGACCCGCCCGTCGGCTCGTACGTCGTCGACACCCGCAACGGACGCGTCGGCAGGGTCATGGGCTACGAGGGGCCCTACGTCCAGCTGCGCCCCTACGGCGGCGGCCGGGAATGGGACTGCGCCCCGGAGGCGATCCGCACGGCGACGGCGGCGGAGCGGCTCCGCGCGGCGACGGCGTACGCGAACGCGCGGAGCCGGGGGGAGGTGCCTTGACGCTCAGCCGTACCAGGTGATGTTGCAGACGCAGACGCACTCATGACGCGGCACTGGCAGGAAGCTGATGAAGCCACGCCCGCCGAGGAGGTCGAACTCGCGCAGCCCGCCTTCACGGTCGAACGGCCGGCCGACCCTGACGGAGTCCGGTCCGAGCGCCGCGAGCTCGGTGGTCAGCCGCTCGACCTCGGCGACGACACCCGGCGGGACTCCGTCGGTGAGGTACTCCTCGCTCGGGTTCCAGTCCCAGGACCAGTCGGTCACAGGCCGGCCTCGGCTTCCGCCTCGTCCCGGATACGGCGGATCTCGATGATGGCGTCTGTTGGGTCCCGCTCCGCCGCGTTCACCAGCCGTTCCAGTTCGCGCAGGCGGGCCGCGCGCTGCGGATGGCGTTCGATCGCGACGAAGACCGCCCATGAGTGGATGAAGGCACGCAGGGGAGCAAGGCTCTGCGTCTGCTGGGCGTTCGTCGTCGCCTCGAAGAGGTGTTGAGTGAGCGCGGGAATCCGGCTGGGCGCGATCCGGGCCACCGCTGCCCGTAGTGCGTCGGGTGTCAGCTCGGGCATCGGAATCAAGGGCTCGTACGGGCCGTCGGGCGGGGCACTCACAGGGGCCTCCGGTGCGGATGGGGCTGACCTCTCGTACGGTACCGGTCCGGGGCGGTACCACGCGGGGTTTCCTTCCCTGGCCGCACACTGCGAGGCCCCGCTGCTCCCCCAGGACCTGTGACCTCCCGGCGTACGCGAGAATGGGCCCATGAGTCTGTTCCGCGACGACGGCATCGTGCTGCGCACCCAGAAGCTGGGTGAGGCGGACCGGATCATCACGCTGCTCACGCGCGGTCACGGCCGGGTACGCGCCGTGGCGCGCGGCGTGCGGCGCACCAAGTCGAAGTTCGGGGCGCGGCTCGAACCGTTCTCCCACGTCGACGTGCAGTTCTTCGCGCGAGGCAGCGAACTGGTCGGGCGCGGCCTGCCACTGTGCACTCAGAGCGAGACCATCGCTCCGTACGGTGGCGGGATCGTGACGGACTACGCACGCTACACCGCCGGCACGGCCATGCTGGAGACGGCGGAACGGTTCACCGACAACGAGGGGGAGCCCGCCGTACAGCAGTATCTGCTGCTCGTGGGCGGGCTGCGGGTCCTCGCCAGGGGTGAGCACGAGCCGCACCTCGTCCTCGACGCGTTCCTGCTGCGCTCCCTCGCCGTGAACGGCTACGCGCCCAGCTTCAACGACTGCGCCAAGTGCGGTCTGCCGGGACCGAACCGGTTCTTCTCGGTCGCGGCGGGCGGCTCCGTCTGCGTCGACTGCCGGGTGCCCGGCAGCGTCGTACCGTCGGCGGAGGCCCTGACCCTGCTGGGCGCGCTGCTCACGGGGGACTGGGAGACGGCGGACGCGTGCGAGGCGCGGCACGCGCGCGAGGGCAGTGGGCTGGTTTCGGCCTATCTGCACTGGCACCTGGAGCGCGGGCTGCGGTCTCTGCGATACGTAGAGAAGAGCTGAACCAGGCTGAGCCGGGCTGGGCCGGGCTGAGCAGCACCACCGATTTCGGTCACGTAGGAGAGAGAGCCCCATGGCACGACGCGGAATCCTCGGACGGTCCCGCCGTGAGTACAAGACCCCCGAGCCGCACCCCACTGGCGTACGGCCGCCGAAGATCCCCGGCGAGCTGGTGCCCAAGCACGTGGCGATCGTCATGGACGGCAACGGCCGGTGGGCGAAGGAGCGCGGGCTGCCGCGCACCGAGGGGCACAAGGTCGGCGCGGAGCGCGTGCTCGACGTCCTCCAGGGCGGCATCGAGATGGGCGTCGGCGCGATCTCGCTCTACGCCTTCTCCACGGAGAACTGGAAGCGCTCCCCGGACGAGGTGAAGTTCCTGATGAACTTCAACCGCGACTTCATCCGCAAGACCCGCGACCAGCTCGACGAGCTGGGTGTCCGCGTGCGGTGGGTCGGCCGGATGCCCAAGCTGTGGAAGTCGGTCGCCAGGGAGCTGGAGATCTCCCAGGAGCAGACCAAGGGCAACGACAAGCTCACCCTGTACTTCTGCATGAACTACGGCGGCCGCGCCGAGATCGCCGACGCCGCCCAGGCCCTCGCCGAGGACGTCAAGGCGGGCCGCCTCGACCCGTCGAAGGTCAGCGAGAAGACGTTCGCGAAGTACCTGTACTACCCGGACATGCCGGACGTCGACCTGTTCCTGCGCCCCAGCGGCGAGCAGCGCACCTCCAACTACCTGCTGTGGCAGAGCGCGTACGCCGAGATGGTCTTCCAGGACGTGCTGTGGCCGGACTTCGACCGCCGGGACCTGTGGCGGGCCTGCCTCGAATACGCCGGGCGCGACCGCCGCTTCGGCGGGGCGATCCCCAACGAGCAGCAGATCGCCGAGAGCTAGGCATCCGCACACGAAGGGGCCCGCGCCGTCACCGTGACGGCGCGGGCCCCTTCGTACACCCGAAAGCGGCGGCTACTTGCTGGCGCAGTCCGCGCAGGTCCCGAAGATCTCGACCGTGTGCGCCACGTTCACGAAGCCGTGCTCGGCGGCGATCGTCTCGGCCCACGTCTCGACGGCCGGGCCCTCCACCTCCACGGCCTTGCCACAGACGCGGCAGACCAGGTGGTGGTGGTGCTCGCCGGTCGAGCAGCGGCGGTAGACCGTCTCGCCGTCGCTGGTGCGCAGCGCGTCGACCTCACCTGCGTCGGCGAGGGACTGGAGCGTGCGGTAGACCGTGGTCAGTCCGACCGAGTCGCCCTTGTGCTTGAGCATGTCGTGCAGCTCCTGCGCACTGCGGAACTCGTCCACGTCGTCGAGTGCCGCGGCCACCGCCGCGCGCTGGCGGGTGGACCTGCCTCGAACCGGGGCTCCCACGGTTGTCTCCTCGCGTCTGCGCTCTGGTCTGGGCCTGCCGGGCCATTGTGCCAGGTCGCCCGGAACCCGAGTCAGCGCTTGCCCGCCGGCTGGGCCGGAACCGAACACTCCGCGGGATCGCCGGCGGCCTCCGCGGCGGCCACGGCCCGCGCCCTGCGCCGGGCCAGCGGCGTCGCGAGCACCGTCAGGGCGATGAAGACACCGATGGTGAGCAGCACGATCGTCGCGCCGGGCGGCACGTCCTGGTAGTACGACGTCGTCGTGCCGCCGATGGTCACGCAGACGCCGATCGCCACGGAGATCGCGAAGGTCGCCGCGAAACTGCGGGTGAGCTGCTGCGCGGCCGCCACCGGCACCACCATCAGCGCGGAGACCAGGAGCAGGCCGACGACCCGCATGGCGACCGTGACGGTGACCGCGGCGGTGACGGCGGTGAGCAGGTTCAGGGCGCGGACCGGCACCCCGGTCACGCGCGCGAACTCCTCGTCCTGGCTGACCGCGAAGAGCTGACGGCGCAGCCCGACCGTGACGAGGACCACAAAGGCGGCCAGCAGGCAGATCGCCGTGACGTCCTCCTCGGAGACCGTCGAGAGCGAGCCGAAGAGGTACGACTGGAGGTTGGCGTTCGAGCCGCCGGGCGCGAGGTTGATGAACATGACGCCGCCCGCCATGCCGCCGTAGAACAGCATGGCGAGGGCGATGTCGCCGCGCGTCTTGCCGTACCAGCGGATCAGCTCCATCACGACGGCGCCGACGATCGCGACGGCCGTCGCCATCCACACCGGGGACGTGGAGAGCAGGAAGCCGAGGCCGACGCCCGTCATCGCCACGTGGCCGATGCCGTCGCCCATCAGGGCCTGGCGGCGCTGCACGAGGTAGATGCCGACGGCGGGCGCGGTGATGCCGACCAGGACGGCGGCGAGCAGGGCCCGCTGCATGAAGGCGTATTCGAGGATTTCCATCGTTCTTGCTCGCCCTCAGGTCAGCAGGCCGGTACGGACCGGTTCGGAGTCGGCGGGGTGCGGGTGGACGTGGTCGTGGCCGGGCAGGGCGTGCTGGCCGACGGCGCGCGGGGGCGGCCCGTCGTGCAGGACGCAGCCGTCGCGCAGCACCACGGCGCGGTCGATCAGCGGCTCCAGCGGCCCCAGTTCATGGAGCACGAGCAGCACCGAGGTGCCCTTCGCGACCTGCTCGCGCAGGGTGGCCGCGAGGACCTCCTGGCTCGCCAGGTCGACGCCCGCCATCGGCTCGTCCATGATCAGCAGCTCCGGTTCGGAGGCCAGCGCGCGGGCGATCAGGACCCGCTGGTGCTGGCCGCCGGAGAGGGCGTTCACGGAGTCCTTGGCGCGGTCGGCCAGGCCCACCAGGTCGATGGCGCGGGCGACGGCCTCGCGGTCGGCCTTGCGGAGCAGACCGAAGCGGGCCCGGGAGAGCCGCCCCGACGTGACGACCTCGCTGATCGTGGCGGGGACGCCGCCCGCGGCGGTGGTGCGCTGCGGGACGTACCCGACGCGGGCCCAGTCGCGGAAGCGGCGGCGCGGGGTGCCGAAGATCTCGACCTCGCCGCCGCTGACCGGGACCTGGCCGATGACCGTGCGCACGGCGGTGGACTTGCCCGAGCCGTTGGCGCCGAGCAGGGCGACGACCTCGCCGCGGCCCACGGTGAGGTCGATGCCGCGCAGCACGGGGCGCGAGCCCAGCTCGGCCGTCACCTTGCGCAGGGATATGACGGCTTCCGCCTCACCGGATGCGGTGTGCTTGCTCATGGCTCGTGCCTCCGTAGCCACAGGGGGTGGGGTCACTTGGCGCCCAGGGCCTTCCGCAGGGCCTGGAGGTTGGAGTCCATGACCTCGATGTAGTCGTCGCCCCTGGACTTCCCGGTGATGCCCTCGATCGGGTCGAGTACATCAGTCTTCAGGCCGGCGTCCTTCGCCAGGGTCTTGGCCGTCTCGTCGCTGACCAGCGTCTCGTAGAAGACCGTGGTGACGCCGTCGGCCTTCGCCATCTTCTGGAGGTCCTTGACGCGCTTGGCGCTCGGCTCGCCCTCGGGGTCGAGACCGCTGATGGCCTCCTCGGTGAGGCCGTACCGCTCGGCGAGGTAGCCGAAGGCGGCGTGGGTGGTGATGAAGACCTTCGGGGCGGGCGCCTTGGTGTTCTTCAAGCCGTCTTCGAAGCGCTTGTTCAGGCCATCGAGCTTCTTCACCAGCTCGGCGGTGTTCTTCTTGTACGTCGACGCGTGGTCCGGGTCGGCCTTCTCCAGGGCCTTGCCGACGCCCTCGGCGACCTCGGCGTACTTCACCGGGTCCAGCCAGATGTGGGGGTCGGAGCCTTCGTGGGAGTGGCCGTGGCCATGCCCTTCGTGGCCCTCTTCGCCGTGCTCGTCCTTGTGGTCGTCGTGCTCGTCCGCGTGGCCGCCGACCTCGGTGCCGTGCTTCTCCATGCCGGTCAGGGAGGCGGCGTCGACCTTGGTCTCGATGCCGGACTGGTCGATCGCGTCGTCGACCGCGGGCTGGAGCCCCTTGAGGTACAGGGCGACGTCGGACTCTTCGAGCTGTCCGCGCTGCTTGGCGGAGACGTCGAGGTCGTGCGGCTCCTGGCCGGGTTCGGTGAGGTTCGTGACGGAGACGTGGTCGCCGCCTATCTGCTCCGCGAGGTACTGCATGGGGTAGAACGACGCCACCACGTCGAGCTTGCCGTCCTTGTCGTCCGCGGCGGAGGAGGAGCAGGCGGTCAGCGCCGTGAGGCCGAGGACCGTCGCGGAGGCGAGGGCGGCGGTGGGTATCAGGCGTCGTCGTACGTTCATGACACTCATTTTCAACAAATGTGGAAACGATTGTCAACAAGGGGTCCGGCGAGAGCCTCGGCGGAGGGCCCGGCGGAGGGCTCGGGACCGCTTGTGGGGAACCGATTTGATTAGGGGGGTCGGGCCGCCGGTAACCTGAGGCATTCGCCTCGCCCACCGTCTTATGAAGAGAGCACCGTGGCCGCCGACAAGATCGACACCATCGTCAGCCTGAGCAAGCGCCGTGGCTTCGTTTTCCCGTGCAGTGAGATCTACGGCGGCCAGCGCGCCGCCTGGGACTACGGACCGCTGGGCGTCGAGCTGAAGGAGAACCTCAAGCGCCAGTGGTGGCGCTACATGGTCACCTCGCGCGAAGATGTCGTCGGCATCGACTCGTCCGTGATCCTGGCCTCCGAGGTCTGGCAGGCCTCCGGCCACATCGCCACCTTCACGGACCCCCTCACCGAGTGCACCTCCTGCCACAAGCGCTTCCGCGCGGACCACCTGGAGGAGTCGTACGAGGAGAAGAAGGGCCGCGCCCCGGAGAGCCTCGCGGACATCAACTGCCCCAACTGCGGCACCAAGGGCCAGTTCACCGAGCCCAAGCAGTTCTCCGGCCTGCTCTCCACCCACCTCGGCCCCACCCAGGACAGCGGCTCCGTCGCCTACCTGCGTCCCGAGACCGCTCAGGGCATCTTCACCAACTTCGCCCAGGTCCAGCAGACCTCGCGCCGCAAGCCGCCGTTCGGCATCGCGCAGATGGGCAAGTCCTTCCGCAACGAGATCACCCCCGGCAACTTCATCTTCCGCACCCGCGAGTTCGAGCAGATGGAGATGGAGTTCTTCGTCAAGCCGGGCGAGGACGAGCAGTGGCAGGAATACTGGATGGAGCAGCGCTGGAACTGGTACACCGGCCTCGGCCTGCGCGAGGAGAACATGCGGTGGTTCGAGCACCCGAAGGAGAAGCTCTCCCACTACTCCAAGCGCACCGCTGACATCGAGTACCGCTTCCAGTTCGGCGGCAGCGAGTGGGGCGAGCTGGAAGGCGTCGCCAACCGCACCGACTACGACCTGTCGGCGCACTCCAAGGCCTCCGGCCAGGACCTGTCGTACTTCGACCAGGAAGCCGGCGAGCGCTGGACCCCGTACGTCATCGAGCCCGCGGCCGGTGTCGGCCGCACCATGCTCGCCTTCCTCCTCGACTCCTACATCGAGGACGAGGCCCCCAACGCCAAGGGCAAGCTGGAGAAGCGCACGGTCATGCGCTTCGACCACCGCCTCGCCCCGGTGAAGGTCGCGGTGCTCCCGCTCTCCCGCAACCCCGAGCTGTCCCCGAAGGCCAAGGGCCTCGCGACCGCCCTGCGGCAGAACTGGAACATCGAGTTCGACGACGCGGGCGCCATCGGCCGCCGCTACCGCCGCCAGGACGAGATCGGCACGCCGTACTGCGTCACCGTCGACTTCGACACCCTCGACGACAACGCCGTGACGGTCCGCGAGCGTGACTCCATGAAGCAGGAGCGCGTCTCCCTCGACCAGATCGAGGGCTACCTCGCCGCGCGCCTCGTGGGCTGCTGACACGCGGACGTCCGCTGCGTGAGGTCGTGCGGAAGCCCCCGGTTCCTCTACGGAGCCGGGGGCTTCGCCGTCTGCGTGTGCGTCTGCACGAGGATCGCGGCGTCCTGCGGCTGGGGGGCGAGGAGCAGGGTCATGCCGTATGCGCGGGGCACGCCACCCCTCCCCTCCGGGACGATCTCGACCGTGCGCGGGGCGAAGTCGCCGACCGAGCGGCAGGCCCACCACTCCGCCAGGTCCGGCCGGTCGGCACGCAGCCGCGCGGTGAGGCGCCGGAAGCCGTCGGCCGCGGGGTGGCGGTCGGCGCGGGTGCGCAGGTGCCGGTACAGGTCCATGGCGACGGGCTCCCAGCCGGGCAGCAGCCGCTGATGCGGTGCGTCGGTGACCAGCAGGAGCAGGAGGTTGCGCCGCTCCTCGGGGATCACCGCCGGGTCGGGCCACAGCGTGGCGTAGGCGCGGTTCCAGGCGAGGATGTCCAGGGCGGGGCCCAGCAGCAGCGCCGGGCTGTCGGGCCAGCTGTCGAGGACGGCCCGCAGCTCGGGGCCGTGCGCGGGCGGCTCGGCGCCCGGCGCGGGGGCGAACCCGGCGAGGGCCAGCGCGTGCCGGTGCGAGGCGTCGTCGAGGCGCAGGGCGCGGGCGACGGCGTCGAGCACCTGCCGGGAGGTGTCCACGCGGCCCTGCTCCAGCCACGTGTACCAGGCCACGGAGACCCCGGCGAGCACGGCGACCTCTTCGCGGCGCAGCCCCTTCGCGCGGCGGCGGACGGTGCCCGGCAGCCCGACGTCACCGGGCGTGAGGCGCTCGCGGTGGGCGCGCAGGAAGCCGCCGAGTGCGGACCGGAGCGCCGAGGTTGCCGCCGGGCTCGGTGTCGGTGTCGGTGTTGTGGTCGCCGCCGTGGTCGCCATGGCCTCAGCCTATGACCTGGGCTCACCCCCACAAATGCCTCTCTGGCAGCGGCAGTCGGCCGGAATGAGGCTGGTCCCATGACTGACACCCCGACGATGTGGCGCCGCCACAACGACTCCACGGACCTGCCCGCCCCCCGCCCCTTCCTCCGCGTCTACACCGGCCCCGGCACGCTGGACGCGCTGGCGGCCTCGTACGAGCGGCTGCTCGGCACGGAACGGGACATGTGGTTCACGTACCCGGAGCAGAACCTCGCCCTCGCGGCGGTCGGCGCCTTCCTCCTGATCGAGGGCACGGAGGAGACCCTGGCCCCCTTCCGCGCGACGCACGGCACGCTGCTGGTGGACTCGGCGCGGGCGTACCTGGAGCGGCTGGCGGCGGAGGGCGCGGAGATCACGGAGCCGCTGATCAAGGTCCCGACGGGCTCGGGGTTCACCGCGCGGCACCGGGACGGGACGGTGATCGAGTACGTGGAGCACCGGCCGACGGAGGAGGGGCTGTAGAGGGAGGGTTGTAGAGGGAGGGCTGTGGAGGAGGGGGTGTGGGCGTGGGTGTCAGAGGCGGCCCCTAAGGTCTCCACCCATGACAGAAACCTCCCCGCACCTCGCCACGACGGCGGACGCCTACGACGCCATCGCCGTCGAGTACGCCGGAATCGACCGCACCGACCTCAACGGCCCTTCCCTGGACCGCGCGTTGCTCGCCGCCTTCGCCGACCACGTGCGGGCCGAGGGCAACGGCACTGTCGCCGAGGTCGGCTGCGGCCCCGGCCCCGTCACCGCCCTGCTGCGGTCGATGGGGCTGGACGTCTTCGGCGTCGACCTGTCGCCGGTGATGGTAGGCCTCGCCCGTGAGGCCTATCCGGAGCTGCGGTTCGAGGTCGGGTCGATGGACGCGCTCGACGTGCCCGACGGCGGACTGGCGGGCGTCGTGTCCTGGTACTCGGTCATCCACACGCCGCCGCAGGAAGTGCGGGGCTGCTTCGAGGAGTTCCGCCGGGTGCTCGCCCCCGGTGGTCTGCTCCTGCTCGCCTTCTTCGAGTCGGAGGGCGGCCCGGTCACGGAGTTCGACCACAGGGTGACCACGGCGTACCGCTGGCCCGTCGACGGCCTCGCGGACCTGGCCGGCGAGACGGGCTTCACCGAGGTCGGCCGGATGCTGCGGGAGCCGTGGGAGGGGGAGCGGTTCCGCCGGGGGCATCTGCTGATGCGGGCGAGGGCTTAGGGGGCAGGGGGCAGGGCTCAGGGCCACGGGGAAGGGCCGGGGACGCGGCGCATGGCACGACGGTCACCGCCCCCCCCGGCTCACGCGGCCGGATGCCTGAGGCTCTCGATGATCCGGGCGAACCCCTCCGTCCCGTGGCCGGCGTCCACCTGGCGCTGGATGAGCCGCTGGACCATCGCGATCGGTTCGGCGCTCACTCCCTGCTCGGCGCTCGCCTCGATGAACGACCCGAGGTCGGAGAAGTCCAGGCTCTGCTGCCCCGGGACGGTGTAGTCCCCGCCGTCGATGACCTCGGCGAACCGCGCGAGTTCCCCGGTCATCGCGGTCAGCCACGGCGCGGCCATCTCCGCGAACCGCCCCGCGGGCACCCCGGCCGGCGCGAGCAGGGCCGCACCGTGCATGAACCCCGCGAACATCACGTACATCGACGAGAGCAGCGCGAAGTCGTAGAGGGACGCCAGCCCCGCGTCCTCGCCGTAGTAGGTACTGGTCGCCCACAGGTCGAGCAGCGCCGCGTGCTCACGGAACACCTCTTCCGAGCCGCTGTACAGGATCGAGGCCTCCGACTGCCCGATCATGGACGGCACCGCCATGATGCCGCCGTCCAGGTAGGCGATCTCGGCCTCGGCGGCCCAGGCCGCCAGCTGCCGTGCCTGCTCGGGCTTGGTCGTGGTCAGGTTGATCAACGTCCGTCCGGCCAGGTCGCCGACGAGCGGGTCGAGCACCTCGTGCACCGAGTCGTGGTCGAAGAGGCAGGTGATCACCAGCCGGCTCGCCCGGACCGCCTCGGCGGCCGATGCCGCCTCCGTCGCCCCCTGCGCCACGAGCGGGCCGGCCTTGCCCGCCGAGCGGTTCCACACCGTCGTCCGCAGCCCCGCCTTGACCAGTGCCTCGGCGAGCGCGCCGCCCATCGCGCCGAGTCCGAGGACGCTCACGTGGGTACGGTGGTTCTCCGTCATGTCACTCCTCCGTCGAGACTTCTCGAGTCTGTCGAGTCCGTCGAGTCGGTCGATGCCTCAATCCTCAGCGGAGTCAGTAGGGTTGACCAGTACGGACCATTAAGTGCGGTACTCACCCGCAGGTGAGCACCCCCCGGGCGACGTGGAGGCTCGCATGGCGACATCGGCACGACAGGGCCCCTATTTCTGCGGTATCGACGCGGCGATGGACGTCGTCACCGGCAAGTGGAAGTCCCTGATCCTCTGGGAGCTCCATGAGCACGGAACGCGCCGCTTCGCGGAGCTGCGGCGCGGCCTCCCGGGTGTCAGCGAGAAGATGCTCGTCCAGCACCTGCGGGAGATGGAGGAGGACGGCCTCGTGGACCGGAAGGTGTACCCGGTGGTGCCGCCGAAGGTCGAGTACTCACTGACGGAGCACGGCGTATCCCTCAACGCCGCGCTGGAATCCCTGGCCGCGTGGGGCCAGGCACGCATCGAGCGGATCGGCGCGGACAAGATCAGCGTCGAAGCCGCCTAGGGAAGTCGAAGCCGCCTGGAGCAGTCGGAGCTGCCCAGGGTCTCTCGCGACAGGGCCTAGGCCCGCAGTCCCCGCACCGTCAGGTCCAGTACGGCGGCGAACGCCTCGTCGATGCCGGGGCGGGACCAGTGCGGGGCGTAGCACGGGTCGTGGAAGCGCGAGGTGGCGTCGAAGACCGCGCGGGCCGACAGGGCGGGGTCGGGGGAGGCGAAGTCGCCGTCGGCCACGCCCTGTCGGATGATCGCGGTCAGCTGGCCGGTGAGTTCGGCGATGTGGTCGTTCACCACGTCGCCGTTCTCCTCCGTCAACACCGTGTACGTGGCGAACAGTTCGGGGTCGTCACCCGCCTTGTGCTGCTTGGCGTCGAAGAGGCCCGCGAGCCAGTGGCGGAGCTTCGCCTCGGGCGGCTCGGAGCCGGTGACGATGCCCGCGAGCGCCACGGACGTACGGTCCAGCCACCGCTTCGTGACCGCGCCGCGCAGCTCCGCCTTCGTACGGAAGTGGCGGTACACCGTGCCGTGGCTCACCCCCAGCGCGCGGGCCACGTCGACGACCGTGGCCTTGGCCGCGCCGTGCCTGCGCAAGACCTCCTCGGTCGCTTCGAGGATGCGCTCGGGGGTCAGGGGTGCCGCGGTTGCCATGCCCTAGACCGTACCCGTGGACGGCTCAGTGCTCGCTGTCGAGGTGTGCCATCTGCGCCTGCGGGTAGCGGGCGCCGGCCACCGCGGCCGCGGGCACGGCCGCCTCGATCGCGGCCAGGTCGGCGTCGTCGAGCGTCACGCCGAGCGCGCCGAGGGCCTCGTCGAGCCGGTCCCGGCGGCGCGCGCCGACCAGCGGCACGATGGCCGCGCCGTGCCGGGGGCCCTGCGCGAGCACCCAGGCGATGGCGGTCTGGGCGACGCTGACGCCCTTCCGCTCGGCGATCTTCCGCAGGGCGTCGACCAGGTCGAGGTTGCGGTCGAGGTTCTCGCCCTGGAAGCGGGGGCTCATGGCGCGGAAGTCGTTCGCGGCCAGCTGCCGGTCGCGGGTGAAGTGGCCGGAGATCAGACCGCGGGAGAGCACGCCGTACGCCGTGACGCCGATGCCCAGCTCGGCGGCCGTCGGCAGGATCTGTGCCTCGATGCCGCGCGAGACGAGGGAGTACTCGATCTGGAGGTCGGAGATCGGGGCGGTCGCGGCGGCCCGGCGGATCGTGTCGGCGCCGACCTCCGAGAGGCCGATGTGCCGCACGTACCCCTTCTCGACCAGCTCGGCGATGGCGCCCACCGTCTCCTCGATCGGGACGTCGGGGTCGAGGCGGGCGATGCGGTAGACGTCGATGTGGTCGACGCCGAGGCGCTGCAGGGAGTACGCGGCGAAGTTCTTGACGGCGGCCGGCCGCCCGTCGTACCCGGACCAGCCGCCGTCGGGGTCGCGCAGGGCGCCGAACTTGACGCTGGTGAGCGCCTGGTCGCGGCGCGCGGCCGGGGCGGTGCGGAGGGCTTCGCCGATCAGCAGTTCGTTGTGCCCCATGGCGTAGAAGTCGCCGGTGTCCAGGAGCGTGACGCCCGCTTCGAGGGCGGCGTGGATGGTCGCGATGGACTCCGCGCGGTCGGCCTCGCCGTAGAGGGCGGACATGCCCATGCAGCCGAGGCCGAGGACGGAGGTGCGGGGGCCGGTGGAGCCGAGGGGGAGAGTGCGCATGCCTCCACGATGACATGACAGATGACAGATTTCAATATCTGTCATCTGTCATGCGTTGCCTGTGGCTTCAGGCGTTCCGCCGTCCGTTCCGCCGTCTCCCGCGCCCACCGCCCGCTGGACAGCGCCCCGAGGGCCAGGACCGCCAGGCCGCAGCCCGCGATGATCCACCAGGCGGGGCGGCTCGCCTCCGTGAAGTCGGTCGCGTACGAGGACGAGGCGACCCCGGACGCCAGGACCGCGCCGATCACCGCCACCCCCAGCGTCTGGCCGATCTGGCGGCTGGTGGAGGCGACCGCCGCGGCCACGCCCGCCTGGGCGCGGGGCATCCCGGCGACCGCCGTATTGGTGATGGGGGCGTTGACGAAGCCGAAGCCCAGACCGAAGAGGACGTAGGCGGCGAAGCGGGTGCCGCCCGAGTCCTCCGCCTCGAACGCGGCGAAGAGCACGCCCGAGAGCGTCATCGCCGCCCCCGCGATCAGCAGCGGCAGGCGCGGCCCGCGGCTGCCGACCAGGCGGCCCGACAGCGGCGCGCAGACGAACGTCATGGCCGCCATCGGCAGCATCCACAGGCCCGCGTGGAGCGCGTCGAGGCCGCGTACGTCCTGGAGGTACAGCGTGGACAGGAAGAGGAAGCCGGCCAGGGACGCGAAGGCGCAGACCGCGATCACCGTCGCCCCGCTGAACGGCGCCGACCGGAAGAAGCGCAGGTCGATGAGGGGCTCGGCGCGGCGCGGTTCGTAGGCGAGCAGGCCGAGCAGGGCCAGCAGCGCCGCGCCCGCGAAGGCGAGGGTCAGCGGGGAGGTCCAGCCCACGGCGGGCGCCTCGATGATCGCGTACGTCAGCGCGCCGAGCAGCACGATCACCAGGAGCTGTCCGACCGGGTCCGGCCGGCGCGGCCTCGGGGCGCGGGACTCGGGGACGTACCGCATGGTCAGCAGGAGCGCGGTGACGCCGACGGGCAGGTTGACCCAGAAGATCGAGCGCCAGCCGACCGAGTCGACGAGCAGCCCGCCGACCAGCGGGCCCGCCGCCATGGAGATGCCGACGACACCGCCCCAGACGCCGATGGCGCGGGCCCGCTCGCGGGGTTCGGTGAAGGTGTTGGTGATGATCGACATGGCGACGGGGTTGAGCATCGAGCCGCCCACCGCCTGGACCATGCGGAACGCCACCAGGGCTTCGAGGTTCGGTGCGAGCGAGCAGAGCACGGAGCCGAGGGTGAAGACGACCAGGCCCGTCTTGAAGACCTTGCGGCGGCCGACGCGGTCGGCGGTGGAGCCGGCCAGCATGAGGAGCGAGGCGAGGACGAGGGCGTACGCGTCGATCGTCCACTGCATGCCCGAGACGCTCGCGTCGAACTCCTTGCGCATGGAGGGGAGCGCGACGTTGAGGATGGTGTTGTCGAGGCTGACGATCAGCAGGCTCATGCAGCAGATCGCGAGGACGAGCAGCCGTCGGCGGGGGGTGAGTTCATCGGGCATGTAGGTGACGGTAGCTCTCGGGTCGGTGGGGGGCCTTCGGGTCGGTGGGCAGTCTTCTGGGTGGCGGCGCTTGGCCTCGGGGGTCCGTGGCGGCCCGGCTTCGGGGGCCCGTGGCGGTCCGGCCCCGGCTCAGTTCAGGCGGCGCGGCAGGCCCAGGCTCAGCACCGCCAGGACGAGCAGGCCCGCGCACTGCACCCCGAGCACCACCGCGAACGCCTCGCGCATGCCGAGGGCCGGCACCAGCGCGAGGAAGAGCGAACCGATCGTCGCCACGCCCACCGCCAGGCAGGACTGCTGCACGGTGGCCGCCAGGCCGCTGCCCGCGCCCGCCCGCGCCGCCGGGACCGCGGCGAGCACGATCCGGTAGTAGAGGGCGAGTTCGACGCCCTGCCCCAGGCCGCACAGGGCCAGGCCGGGGGCGAGGACCAAGGGGCCGAGCGAGGACCACGGCAGCCACAGCACCGTCAGGGCGAGCACCACGAGGCCCGCCCCGTGCACCAGCGCGCACAGCGTCATCGCCCGGCTGCCGAGCCGTGCCACCAGGCGCGGCGCGCACATCGACGCCGCGATCTGCGTGACGCCCATCGGGACGACCGTCAGGCCCGCCTTGAGCGCGCCGTAGCCGAGGCCCCGCTGGAGCATGACCGCGCTGACGAACATCCAGCCGCTGAACCCGATGAAGATCGGCAGCCCGAGGAGGAGGCCCCTGCGGACGCCGGGTTCGCGCAGGAGGGACGGAGGCAGCAGCGGGCTGCCGCCGGTGCGTTCCGCGCGGCGTTCGACGGCCAGGAACGCCCAGGCCAGCAACGGGGCGGCGGCGAGCGTCAGCAGCGACCAGAGGGGCCGGCCCGTGGCCCGTCCCTCGGAGAGGGGCAGGAGCAAGGCGGTCAGCG
Source organism: Streptomyces huasconensis (assembly GCF_021028635.1). Taxonomy (NCBI): domain Bacteria; kingdom Bacillati; phylum Actinomycetota; class Actinomycetes; order Kitasatosporales; family Streptomycetaceae; genus Streptomyces; species Streptomyces huasconensis. The sequence goes on along the minus strand of NZ_CP086119.1, from coordinate 2,499,011 downwards.
CTGCGCCGAGCAGGAGCGTGCCGCCGATGTCGCCGCGGCGGGGCTGCTCGGCCCGGCTGTCCGGCACCGCGCGCAGGGCGCACAGCAGGGCGGCGACCGCGACGGGCACGTTGACGAGGAACGCCATGCGCCAGCCGGTGCCCGCGAGGTCGGCGGCGACCAGGACACCGCCGAGCACCTGCCCGAGGAGCACACCGAGCCCGCTCACCGAGCCGTACAGCGCGACGGCCTTCGCACGCCGCTCGCCCCGCGTCGTGGCGTGGATGGTGGCGAGGACCTGCGGCAGCATCAGCGCGGAGGCGGCGCCCTGCGCCACCCGCGCCCCCACCAGCCACCACGCGCCCGGCGCGAGCCCGCAGGCCAGCGAGGTCACACCGAACGCGGCCACGCCCCACAGGAAGAGCTTCCGGCGCCCGTACGCGTCACCGAGCCGCCCGCCGAGGACGAGCAGCACGGCGTAGGCCAGCGCATACCCGGCGACGACCATCTCCAGCGTGGCGGGGGAGGCGTGGAGGTCGCGTCCGATGCCGGGCAGGGCGACGTTGACGATGAAGAAGTCGATGCTGGAGAGGGAGGCGCCGAGGAGGACGGTCAGCAGCCCCAGCGGCGTGAGGGGTGTCAGCGGGGCGGGGCTGGTGGCGGAGGGCGCGGGACCTGTGGCGGTGGGCTCGGTGGCGTGGGCGGGCTCGGGGCGGGACTTTTCGGTGGGGGGCTGGAGAGTCACGGCGACGAGGCTGTCGCGGCCCGCAGAGGGGTACCAGAGTCTCCTTATCCTGGTACCAGGCCCACCTGGAAACCGGCTGCGGCATCCGGCAGCCTGGCTGCCGTGACCGGTGCAGACATCCGTGGGCAGGAGCTCGCCGCCTTCCTCCGCAGCCGCCGAGAGCGCGTGACGCCCGAGCAGGTGGGGCTGCCGCGCGGCACGAGACGGCGCACGCCGGGGCTGCGCCGCGAGGAGGTCGCGCAGCTCTCCTCCGTGGGCGTCACCTGGTACACGTGGCTCTAAGTAGACCCCCCTCGGGATACCGAGAGGATCGGGCCTACTAGCGAGCGAGCGGCACACCCCCGAGAACATCGGGGAATCCCATGGTCCCTACGACCACCATGACCTCTGCCGCGCCCGTCGCCGTCCCGCCCACGTTCCGCCCCGAAGTGCGTATTGCGATCAGTCTTCGGCTGTCTCGGTCGGATGACGCGTCTACGTCGCTGGACGTTCAGCTCCGCGCTTGTCATGACTCCATCCGTGCCGCGGGGTTCGACCCTGAGACCGCCGAGGTGTTCATAGATGACGGAGTCTCCGGGGCTACCCCTCTCGCTGACCGCGAGGGCATGTCCGGGCTCATGGAGTACCAGCCCACTCACGTTTGGGCGTGGAAACTGGACCGATACAGCCGCAGCGTGCGCGAGTTCCTGCAACTGGTCGAGTGGGCAGAGGGGACCCCCAGTAAGCGGGTCGTCCTCGCCACGGCGGACGGATCACTCAACACCGGAACCCCCGGCGGACGGCTAATCGCGCTCATCCTCGTTGCCCTCGCCGAGTGGGAACGCGAGATGATGAAGGAACGCATCCTGTCCGCGCACAAGGAACGTCGCGAGCAGGGGCGGTGGATCTCGGGGTTCGCCCCGTTCCCGTTCAAGACTGTGCGCGAGCACCCCAAAGCCCCCGCCTACCTTGACGCAGACAGCGCCATGATTCCTCTGGTCATCAAGGGCATCGGGGTACTGCTCTCCGAGTCTGGCAACCTGTCCAACTCGTGCGAGGGACTGCCCATCGGGCGACAGCAGTGGCGGAAGCTGCTCATGGGCGTGACGCTCCGAGGGTGGCGCAAGCACAAGGGCGAACTAGTCGTTCAGGACGACGGAGTCACCCCCGTCCAGTTCGCTCCCGAAGTACTGGACGCTGTGACGTACGCGCGGGTGCAAGCGAAGTTGAAGCAACTTGCCCGCCCGGAGTCCAACGTGCCCCGGTCTGATGCGCCGTTCCTCGCCGGGTTCCTGGTGTGCGCCAAGTGTGACGGGGGCTTCAACGGCGGGAAGTCGAGTCGTAATAAGCCGCTCTACAAGTGCGGGAACGGTTGCGGTTCGATCATGGCAGACGTGGTGGAACCGCTCGTGTTCGCCGACTACCGCGAGCGGTTCGGACTTGATCCCGTTATGCGGAAAGTGCACTCGGGCGGGGTAGACCACTCCGCAGCGCTGGCAGACTTGGAAGCGTCCCGGCAACGCATCGTGAAGGCAATCGCCCTGGTGGACGGTCCTGCGCTGGAAGACCTCGCGGCCAAGCTCACTGACACCAAAGCGACCATTGAGCGACTGGCAGCCGAGCACAGTCCCGAGGTCACCACCACGTTCGAGCCCACGAAGACGCTCATGTTCGAACTGTGGGACGGAGCTGACCAGGACACCCGCCGCACGCTGCTGACAGAGCAAGGGTTGCGCGTGATGATCAGCCCTGCTCGTAAGGGACTTCCATCCGTAGAACGCGCAAAGATCGAGTGGGGAGCACCGCCCCGCGAGCGGAAGCGGCTAACCCGTCCCAAGACTGTTGCGGAACGGCGCATGATCGCAGCGGCACCCAAGGAGAGCGCTGCCGCGTAGCCCGGTACAGTTCGGCGCGCGGCTAGGTCATCCGGTTGTATGCGGTTGCAGTACAGCTAGCCGCGAGAGCCCCGGTCGGTCCATCGTGACCGCCCGGGGCTTCCTGCTGACCATTCCCGGGCGCGTGGCCCCGTCGGCTCGCCCTCGGGCGGGGACGCCCCACAGCGAGAGGCGAAGAGGTGTTGAGGGTGTCGAATTTCGACACTTTTTAGGGAAAGCAAGAAAAACCAAGAGAGAAGAGAAACCGGGGTCTCTGTCGTCATCCCGACACCCCTCGGCCCTCGGGAAACCTTCGGTCCCTACTACTGGGGCAAGAGAGAGCGGGAATACCGCGCACCCACCCCAAGGGGAAAACGGCGGACCGAGTGCCCGACTCTCTCTCACCAGCGTTGCCCGTGCACCACGCACCCCGCCCGGGGTAGCCGCAGGGGTCGTGAGGCAACGCGCGGGGACCGCACCGCCCACCAGTAACCGCCCCTCGGGGCGCTGAACGGGGTCGTAAGACCGTGCGGTCCCCATGTCGTCCCGACGTTCGTCAACGAGCGCCAGGACGACGACCAAGCCCGCTGACCCAACGGCTAGAGGTGCGCGGTACCGGCCCCTTCGGGGAGACCCGTACGCAATCCGCAGAGTTCCCCGGTTCGAGTCCGGGGGCGGGCACACGACGACGAGCAACCGCATGTGCAACGTAACCGCGCCCACGGGCAACGGCATGTTGCCCATGCGGTCGCCCGACCCACCAAGGGGGGCGCTATGCGCTGTATCGACTGCACCGAGCCCGCGACCCATCGGGGCCGCTGCAAGGCTCACCACGCTGCGTACGAGGGGCGCCCGAGCGTCCGCACCCGACGAGCGCGGGGACAAAGACGAGCGAATCGGCACGCTGCTGCCGCGAGGCTCCGCCGGCTAGTGCAGGAACGGGGCTCGGCCTGGTGCGACTGGTGCTTGGGCGACTTCCCCGCGGACGGAGTGGACGTGGACCATGTGCGCCCGCTGTCCCTCGGGGGCGAGGACGTGACGTCCAACGTTCAAGTGCTCTGCCGTCCGTGCCACCAGCTCAAGACCGCTACGGATTTCGGGGGCACCGTTGCCGTACATCAGTCAGGTTGAAGAGACGTACGAGCACGGGCCCGTTCCGAAACCGGCTGCAATGGGGGTTCGCCCCCCCCACACCCTGCGCTGTAATGCATGCCTACATGCGTGGCGTCTCGGCGCCCTACCCGGGGGCGGGAACTGCTCTGGCCCCGCCCCCGGCACGGGTTACTCGGAGGTTTCGAGTTGCTGCCGCTTCCGCTGGTTCTGGTCGCGCTGCCGTTCGCGGAGTGCTTCACGGCGACGCCGTTCGGCTGCCTTGCGCTGCCGTTCGCGTTCCTGCCGCCGCTGTCGTTCCAAGAGGACTTCTTTGCGGTGCGCGGACGTCTGGGGCCAGATGGCACGGGCGAGACTACGGACGCCGAACACGATGATGACGAGTGCGGCGAGGAACACGACAGCCCCCCACGGAGCCGTCTCGGGCAGGGAGAACATGTTCTTGAACCTTCCGACCTTGAGCGGTCGGCGGGTCACTTACGCAGCGAGTACAACGCTCCCCGGCGTGCTGCGGTGGTGCCCGCCCCGGTGTGTGTTCACGGGGAAGGCAGAGTTCGGCCCTCGGGGGGTGATCTCGGGTGTTCGTTCTAGCGGGACGGGGGTCGACACGCGTACATCGTCGGTGGAGATGCAACCGAGGAGACGGGAGAGCAAGCGCAGCAGGACGCGCACGAGGTAGGCAAAGACCTGTGCAACCAACTCGGCCAGTGCTGCCAGGAACTCGCCGACTGCCGTGCGGCGCTCGGATGCGCTCTGTGCTGCGTGTAGCGCGTCCGCCGCTCGGCGTAGGCGGCTTCGGGCCTCTCTGACATGCCCATAGCTCTTGCACTCCACCTGGACGCTGAGACCGCCAAGAGTGACTGCCCAGTCGAACGGCGCAGCAACGTCCGAAGGCGCTGCCCGAATGCGTTCCGTTGCCGCCCTGAGGAATTCGCCGGTGCCCAACGATGGATCCGTGAGTGGGCGCGTGTGCCAGTCATCCAGCAAGTCATCCACGGCTCGGAGGCTCGCCAGAATGGCCGCGCGTGGGGTGTAGAACCTCTCCGTCTTCGGCATCGCACCTCCCTTCCTAGGACTTACCACCACTGTACCGGCTGCCACTGGCAGCCCGGTGTCCGCCCAACCTCACTGCTGTGCCCACCATGCGGCTCCGATGCCGCCTGCTGCGGTGACGAGCGACACGAGCCATACGGGCACGCGCTGAACGGTCAAGTGGAGCCCGCCGCAACGGAGCTCGAACACGGGCGCAGTGGACTTGTCAGGTGCCATGTACGGAGCGGACCACATGAGTAACGCGCCCGCCTATCCCCTTCGTTGTCACTTTTCGTTTGTGTCATTCGCGTCTCACGGACGCTATGCCCCCTGCGGCAAAGGAGGTGACCCCTGCCCCGCAAACCCCGCCCCCCGTGCAGCGTCCCCGGGTGCCCCGAACTGACCACAGGGGGCCGCTGTGAGAAGCACCGACGCGAGGCCGAGCAGCAGCGCGGGACGAGTGCAGAGCGGGGCTACACAACGCGTTGGCAGCGCACGCGTAAGGCGTACCTGTACCGGAACCCATGGTGTCTGCTGTGCGGTCGCACGGCCACGGTTGCCGATCACTTTCCTACGGCTCGGCGTGAGCTGGTGGCGCAAGGGGTCGCCGATCCTGACGCGTTCAACAGGCTCCGTCCGTTGTGCGCGACGTGTCACAACCGCGAGACCGCTAAGCGGCAACCGGGCGGTTGGGCTGCCGAGCGCATCAAGCCTCGCCGCTGGTGACGCTGATCAGGGGGGTACTCCCCTCTCCTCCCGCTCCAGATCGGCAGGGAGGCAAAAAACTTGCGTGGCTCATTGGCCCGTTTCGGTGGAGGTGACTTTCCGTGGCCGTTCCCGGGCAAAAGCCCAAACCCCATATTCAGGCAGTCAGGGAGGGGACTTACCGCCCTGACCGCAATTCCGAGGGCGCACGGTTCGCCCCGCTGTCACCGGTCGAGCCGGATTGGTCCGAGCTACTGCCCGGGGACGCGTCAGGCGACGTGCGGGTGAAAGCGGCGGACGTATGGGCGAGGACGATTCCCGCCCTGGTGCACTCCGCTGGTCTCACGGACCCGCAGCGAGAAACAGCTATTGAGTATTGCGTGACGGTCGCCCGACTCTGGCAGGCCGAGCGCGAGTTGAGCCGTACCGGCCTGGTGGTCGAGACGGAGCGCGGGAACGTCAAGTCCCCGTGGGTGACGATTGCTGGTCAGTACCGGAATCACTTCCGGTCGCTGGTCGGCGAACTCGGGCTTAGCCCCGCGGCAGCCACGCGGATTACCCCGCCGGAAAGCGGGGGCGCAGATGACGACGGGATCTTTGACTGACGGGCTGCCGGTCCCGTATGAGGCACTGCTAGAACTCGGGCTCACCGAGGACGAGATAGCCGACGCGGTGAAGTCCCGTCCGCTCGTCCTCGCCCACCAAGCCCCGCAGCGCGAGGGCGCATATTTCGATGTGCCCGCCGCCCGCCGAGCCATTGCGGCTATCGAGACCATGAAACACACCAAGGGCAGGTGGGGCGGGACTCCGCTCAAACTCGCCCCGTGGCAAAAGGTCTGGATCATCGCGCCGATTTTCGGTTGGCTCTGGCTCGACCCCGAGTTGGGGCGGCCCGTCCGCGTGGCCCGAACGGTGTGGATCGAGGTTCCCCGTAAGGCGGGAAAATCGACGCTGTCGTCGGGTATCGGCCTGGTGCTGCTGCTCGCCGACCGCGAGATAGGCGCGGAAGTCTACGCGGCAGCCGGCTCACTGCCGCAGGCAGAGCGAGTCTTTGACGACGCTAAGCGCATGGCGCTGACAAGTCGCGCTATCCGCGGTCGTGTTGAAGTGCTCCGCGGGCTTATCCGCGTTCCCCGTACCGGCGGTGTCTTCCGGGCCCTTTCCAAAATTGCTGAGACCGCCCACGGCTTGAACGTGAGCGGCGCGATTGTCGATGAAGTCCACGTGCATAAGCGCCGTGACCTTATCGACGCTATCGAGACCGGCACGGGTGCCCGTGACCAACCTTTGGTCGTCTACATCACGACTGCTGATGAGGGCACCGAGGGCAGCATTTACGACGAGAAACACACGTACACCCGCCGCTGTGCGGACGACGTGATTTCCGACCCCGGGCATTACGGGGTCATTTGGGCTGCCGAGGAAGGCGACGACCCCTATACCGAGGAGACATGGCGTAAGGCCAATCCGGGGTTGGGTGTCTCGCCCTCGCTCGCCTACATGCGCCGCGAGGCTGCTAAGGCCAAGTCCACCCCTAGCTACTTCCCTACGTTCTGCCGGTTGTCCCTGAATCGCCGTATGCGCTCGTCCTCGCGATGGCTGCCGCTTCCGCTGTGGGACGAGAACGCGGGGGCCGTGGACGAGCAACGGTTCCGCTATCGGCGGGCATGGGGCGGGGTGGACCTGTCCGCGGTGTCCGACCTTTCGGCGTGGGTGCTCGCGGTCGAGTCCCGCAAACCCGGGGTCGAGCTGGAGTTGATATCCCGCTTTTGGCTGCCCGAGGAACGCATAGACGAGCTAGAGGCACAGCTACAGGTCCCGTTGCGTCACTGGGCGGACGACGGGCTGTTGACCCTCACCGAGGGCGATGCAATTGATTACGGCGCGATTGAAAGACAGATCATCGCGGACTGTCGTCGGCTGGACGTTCAGCGAATTAGCTACGACAGGATGTTTGCCGGTCAGCTCGTCCAGCGGGTTGAAGCGAAAACCCGCGGTGTGGACCTGGTGCCGATTGCGCAGACGTATCTAGGAATGAGCCCCGGCAGCAAGGAACTTGAAAGGCTGCTGCGCGAGGGCAAGCTACACCACGGGGGAAACGCGATCCTGCGTTGGAATGCAAGCGTGGTCGAGGTGTACCGGGACGGCAACGACAACTTGCGTCCCGTGAAACCCGACCGCGGGAAGTCGAGCGCGCGTATTGACGGTATCGCCGCTACGGTCATGGCGCTTGACGGGTATGTCCGCCGACCGCTCAAGCGGCCCCGTGCGGCGAGCGCTTAGCACAAGGGGGAAGCATGGCGGAAACACCGCTACAGATGACGGAACGGCTGTACGGCAAGCTACAGCGCCGCAGGCACGAAGCCCGGAAGTGGTCTAAGGCGTACGAGGGGGACCGCCCGCTGTTGTTCACGTCGCCGGAGTTCAGCACGCAGACCGGTGGGCTTTTCGATGAGTTCTCCGACAACTGGTGTGCGGTCGTGCCGGATGCCACGGTTGAGCGGCTTATGCCTATCGGGTTCCGGTTGGACGACGGGTCGATAGACAAGGAAGCCGGTAAGGCGTGGAAGCGCTCGGAAGCCGATGTGGAGATCGGTCTAGCGCTGTTGGAAGCGCTGATTACGGGGCGCTCGTACGCCCTGGTTTGGAACAACGCCGATGGCAGTTGAGATCACCTTTCAGCATGCCGGGAGCGCGATAGTTGAGTACGTCCCTGGTCGTCGCCGGCTCCGTAAGGCGGGGCTGATGACATGGAGGGACTACGACACCGAGTTTGCAACGCTGTTCACGCCGACCATGGTCTATCGGTGGCAGCGTCCGACCCGCGAGGGCGGAAGGTGGACGGGCCGCACTGCGGGACTTTTGCGGGGCGAGCCGAGTCACATTCCGAACCCGCTCAAGGTGGTGCCGCTGGTCGAGCTGCCGAACCGCTCGCGGTTGCACGGAAAGCCCCGCAGCGAGATTGCGACGGTTCTTCCGCTACAGGATGCCGTCAATACGTTGTGGGCTCACCTCATGACCGCTTCGGACGGCCTCGCCCTTCCTGCCCGTGCGGTGCTCGGAATGGATCGGCCCGTCCGGGAAATCGTGGACCCCGAGTCGGGTGAAGTGGTCGGCGAGGAGGATCTACCTCTAGACCGCTTCCGGTCGGACCGTCTGCTGTGGCTTGAGAAACAGGGCGCGCAAATCGCCGAGTTCTCCGCCGCTGATCTTGAGAACTATCTCAAGGTTATTGAAGTGGCGGTGCAGCACATCGCCGCGCAGACCCGCACCCCGCCAAGCTATCTAGCGGGGCAGCTCGTCAACGTGAGCCCGGACGGATTCGCCGCTTCGGAAGCCGGGTTGATTGCCAAGGTGTCCGAGATGCAACGGCACTTCGGATCGGCGCTCCGCGAAATCATGCGCCTTGAGGCCATGGCGCAGGGCGAGGCTCGGCGCGCGGAATCCCTCGCGCTCGGCTCCGTCGTGTGGCGAGACCCGCAGTTCCGCAGTGACGCCCAATACTCCGATGCGCTGGTGAAGTTGAAGAGTATCGGTGTTCCGGATGAAGCCCTTTGGGAGCGGATTCCGGGCGTGACCCCGGACGAAATCGCACGGTGGAAGACCATGCGCACGGATGCGGCGGGCGCGATCCTCGGCGGGGACATGTCCGCGCTGTTCGGGGTGAAGCCCGACCAGGCCGAGGGCGACGACCAGGCCGACGAACCCGAGGACGCCGAGGGGGCCGCCTAGTGTCCCGCATGGCGGAGATGGCGGCCGAGCGGTACACCCAAGTCCAGAGCGTTTCCCGGGCCGTTGTGGAGGCGATACAGGGGCTTTGGCGGGGCGTTCCCGCGGACCGCATTCTGTCCGCCATGCAGGGAGAGGCGGGGCGGGCAATCCTCGCCGCGGTGACCGCCGGACAGCTCTCCGCCGTACAGGGGGCCCAAGCGTTCGTCGGTGCCGCTATGGCGGTCCAAGGTGCCGTTGCGGCTCCGCTCGGTCTGCTCGACCCCGCGGCCCTGGTCGGCATCGCTGCGGACGGTCGCCCCCTCGCCTCACTGCTGCAACTCCCGGCCATCACAACGGCTCGGGCACTGGCAGCCGGCGAGAGTGCCGAACTCGCGGCAGCCCGAGGGCTTACCCAAATGGCCATGATGGCGAGCACGCAGATTGCCGATGCGTCCCGAACGGCTACGACCATCGGCATGGCAGCGCACCCGCGCTGTATTTCGTACGTGCGCGTTGTGCGGCTGCCCGCGTGCGCTCGGTGCATCATCCTGTCGGGTCGGCAATACAGCTATTCCACGGGCTTCAAACGGCATCCCCGATGTGACTGCGGTATGGAGCCGATGACCGATGCCGAGTGGAAAGCGAGCAAGAGTCCCGAGGACTTGTTCCGTGAGATGAGCCCCGCCGAACAGCGGAAGCGACTCGGTGAAGCGGGGGTCAAGGCACTTGAGCGCGGGGCGGACCTCGGTCAGATCATCAACGCCCGCCGAGGAATGGCCACCGCCGTAACCGGCCGAGGGCCGATGAAGGTCACGACCGAGGGCACCACCAAACGCGGCATCGGGGCTAAGGCCATGGGTGCCACGTTCGAGAAAGTCCCGGGCCAGAAGTACGCACGGGCCCGCGAGGCGCGGCTAATGCCAGAGACCATTTTCAAACTTGCGGGCAACAACCGCGAGCACCAAATAGCCATGTTGAAGAAACACGGATACATCGTGTGAACCACCAGGGGGGGAACACCAATGGCTGACGACCCGCAGAACACCCCGGGCAACGGGCCCGAGGGCGACCAGGGCGAGCCCGGTACGGCTACCGGCAGTGAGCGCCAGGGCGAGCCGGGCAAGGGGGCCGAGGGCGACCAGGCCGACGCGGTGAAGACCGCCGAGACCGCCCGCGCGGCTGCCGAGAAGCGAGCCACCGACGCAGAGGCGGAAGCGGCACGGCTCCGCCGCTCGAACGCGGCGACCCGGGGCACCGACCTTGACGCGATGCGCGCGGAGATCCGGCAGGAGTTCACGGAACAGCTCGTCCGCGCCGAGCTGCGCGCGGCTGCTGCGGGCAAGCTCCGTGATCCGGCGGACGCCCTCGCGCTGCTGGACGTGTCCACGCTCGCCGGCTCCGGGGGCGATATCGACGCTGCCGCGGTGGCTGCTGCCGTGGACCAGCTCGTCAAGGACAAGCCTTACCTTGCGGTCGCCGAGACCGACCCCGCGCGGTCGTGGGGCGACGTGGGCGCGGGTCCGCGTGAGTCCGCCGAGCCCGAGCCGGCGACCCCGCTTGACCGTCTGCGCCGCGCGTACGACGCGTAAGGAACCTTCCCGCAGGAACGTTCCTGCCACCCATTCCAGGGGACGCACCTTCAATAGGCGCCGTCCCCTTTTTCATGCCCAAAATCAGGGGGAATTCAACACATGGCACTGACTCTTGCCGAGGCTGCCAAGCTCTCGACCGATGACCTTCAGCGGGGCGTCATCGAGACTTTCGTACAGGAATCCAGCGTTCTGGACCGGCTGCCGCTGCTGACCATTCAGGGCAATTCCTACTCGTACAACGAGGAAGCGACGCTGCCCGGAGTCCAGTTCCGTTCGGTGAACGAGGGCTATTCCGAGTCCACGGGCACGGTAAACCAGAAGTCGGAATCTCTGGTCATTCTCGGCGGTGACGCCGACGTGGACAAGTTCATCGTTCGCACCCGCGGCAATCTGAATGACCAGCGAGCCATTCAGACCCGCATGAAGATCAAGGCCGCCGCGTACCGTTTCCAGGACGCGTTTTTCAACGGTGACGTTGCCACCGAGCCGAAGGGTTTCGACGGTCTGCGTAAGCGACTGGTCGGCGCTCAGGTCATTTCCGCCGGGGAGAACGGCGCTCCGATTGTGGGTGACGGCAAGGACGACCCGCAGGCGTTCTTTGACCTGCTGGACCGGCTGATTGCGCAGGTCCCGGGCCTGAACGCCTCTAACGGCGCGCTCTACGCCAACGCGGGCGTAATCGCCCGAGTCAAGTCGGCTGCCCGCCGGATCGGCGGTTACGAGATGGTCCGCGAGGCGCTTACCGGAAAGGTCGTCGCGACCTATAACGGGGTGCCGCTGCTCGACCCGGGCCAGACTGCCGCGGGCGCGGACATTCTTCCGCAGACGGAGACGCAGGGCACGGCAACGGACGCGTCCAGCGTTTATGCGGTCCGCTTCGGCCAGGCCGAGGACGACCGCGCGGTGACCGGTCTCACCAACGGCGGTATTCAGGTGACGGACCTCGGCGAGCTGGAGTCCAAGCCGAGTTACCGCACCCGGATTGAGTTCTACACCGGTCTTGCCGTTTTCGGTGGCCGTGGTGCTGCCCGCCTCAACGGCGTTCTCGCCAAGTAACGGGAGGGGACGGAATGCCACCGCGTAAGCGGGCAGCGTCCGCCCCGAAGATTCCGCACACGGATTCCTGCGGTGCCCCGGCAAGGGTCGAGAGCTTCCCGGTTCTCGATTCCTCCGGGGCCCCGCGGACCGTTTCGCGGTGTCTGGCGTGCGGCGCTCAGACAGTGAAATAGCGAAGGGGAGGTAACGCGTTATGGCACTCCCCGCACTGGCCACGCTCGACGAGCTGGCCGCGTGGTTGCAGCGCGAGCCGGACGAGCTGCCCGAGGGGGCCGCCCTGGTGCTCGACACCGCGTCCGCCATCGTCCGCAGCGAGGCACGGCAGCGCTTCACCCGGGGCACGACGACGGTCGCTCTCGCTCCCCGGGACCAGGTGGTCACCCTGCCCCAACGGCCCGTTGTTGCGGTCGAGCTGGTCCGCGCGGGCGGGCGGGAACTGCGGGCGGACGAGTACCGGCTATGGCGCGATGAACTGTGGCTCGCCGGCTCGTACGGCTCCGCGGTCGTCACCTACTCCCACGGGTACGCCGAGGTTCCCGCCCCCGTGCGGGCAATCGTGCTGACCCTCGCGGGGCGGGTGCTGACCAACCCGAACGATCTCCGGCAAGAGTCCGTGGGCAGCGTGTCCGTGACCTACGCGGCCGAGACCATCGGCGCGAGCCTCGCCCCCATCGAGCGGGACGCCCTCGCCCGGTACCAGCCGCGCGCTGCCGTGGTCCAGCTCGGCAAGGGGCGGCCCTGGTGACCACGCTCCACTACACACAGACGGTCGTGATCCTGCGGGCCCCGTTCGTGGTGGACCGGTACGGCAACACCACATCCGAACGCGACTGGTCGAGCGCGACCAGGACCACCGTCCGGCGGGTGTCCGTCCAGCCCGACACGTCCACCGAGGACGACGGGGACCGCCCCGCGGTGACCACGGGCCTACGGCTGACCACGCGCCGAGGGGTCGATATCGACCTGATCCCCGGGGACCGCGTGGTTGCCATGGGCCGACTGCTGGAGACCGACGGGGACGTTGCGCGGTGGGTCGTCGGGGGGCGACTGCACCACGTAGAGGCACGGCTTAAGGAGGTGGCCGGCTGATGCGTTTCCGGCCGAACATGAACGGCATTCGCTCGCTGATGCGCACCCCGGAAGCGGGGCGGGAAGTCGAGCGCATCGCGGGGCGTATCGCATCCTCGGCCGAGTCAGCAACGGGCGGGGAGTTCCGGACCGACTCGGCTTTGGGGCCCCGCCGTTGGCGTGCTGCGGTCATCGGGAATTACCAGAAGCACAACGACGCCGAGGGCACCCGTAGCGCGCTGCTGCGGGGCATGGACGGCGCCGGTAGTGACTAGACCGGTGGTCGTCATGCCGGATGCGGTGGCGGTCGTCACGGTCTATCTGCGGGGCGCTCTCAAGGCGCACGGTAAGCCCGTTCCCGTCGTCTCCCGCATTCCGTCCCCGCGACCCCCGGTATTCGTCCGGGTGCAGCGCATCGGGGGCACGCGGCAGACCGTCGTATCGGACCGGGCCCGGCTGGACGTGCACGCGTGGGCCGAGACCGAAGCCGCCGCGTACGACTTGTGCGCCCTGGCCCGCGGACTGCTCGGGGTCATCCCCGGAGTCCGCGGCGGGGTGACGGTCTACACCGTGACGGAAGTCGGGGGCCCGCAGTGGCTTCCCGATTCCGAGTCCGGCCAGGCTCGCTACGCGTACGCCGTTGAAATCCACATGCGGGGGCGGGTGCTGTAGATCATCGGCTTCCATCGTCATCAAGCGCAATCCGAGCCAAAGCAAGAAACTCATTTAGGGACTCGTCTGCACTGAACAGGCATCCCTGCAATTCCCCAATGGGCGGGCTTACGATGTCCGAAAGTCTTGGGGGCTCCAGCTCGCCCCTACCTCTGGCCCGCATAGCAACGGTCATTGAAGCAAAGGCGTGTTGATAAGCCCTTAGAACAGCCCTGCTGTCCCCGATGACTTTCTCCGCGGCTTCGGCTACCGGGGCGGGCCCTTTCAGCGAGACATCAACGCTTCTGCCTGCGATCGTTTCCACGGCTTCCTCTACCCGGACCTCGTGTTCTTCGGTGAAGGTTAAGGATTCCGTCGGGTACGCAAACAGAGTCAGTAGGGAATTTACTGCTGACCCAAGCTCACGGTACGAAGTTTCACGGGGTTCCCGTCGTTGACGTAGATGTTCGGCGCGCGCGTTTGTCGCCGCACTGTTCTTTTGGGCCCAAGCTGTGAACAAAGCCCCGCTGCCTGTTCCTATCGCCGCGGAGACAGCCCCAAGAACCACTGCTATTCCTGCATCCATGCGCGGGATGCTACCACTGCGGCAAGAAAATCACGCCAAAAATCCATTTCTCAAGAGGGGACACCCATGCCTCTAAACGCTAACGCTGTGCGCATTGCCGTTACGGGTGCTGCCTATGTGGCCGCACCTAAGTCCACACTTCCGACCGACGCGACGAGCAATTGGGATAAGGCGTTCACGGATATCGGTTGGATCTCGGACAAGGGGATCGCCGAATCCAACTCCGCGGACACCACGGAGATCAAGGCTTGGCAGGGCGGCGCCACTGTCCGAAAGGTCATTTCGTCCAGCGAAATGTCATTCTCCTTTACTGCCATCGAGACCAGCAAGACGGTTCTTGAGCTTTACCACAAGGGCTCAAAAGTGGCCACGACTAACGGCAAGCACATTCTTGAGGTGAAGGCCCCGGGTCCGGACCGTCGGACTTTTGGATTCGACGTTATCGACGGTACGTCTCATATCCGGATTGTGATTCCGGATGGCGAGGTCACCGAGACCGGTGACATTGCGTATAAGGGTGACGAGGCCGTGGCCTACGAGCTGACTATTACCGCCTACCCGGGTCCTGACCAAACGGTGGCGATCAAGTACAGCGATGACCCCGCGTGGGGCACGACGCCCGAGGCGTAATCCCACACAGAAACGTTTCATCCAGATCAGTAAGAGGCGCAGAACATGAGCAACGCATTTGACCTTGACGTGTGGGTCAAGGAGGCCCGAAAGGAGCCTTTCCGGTTCACTCTGGCGGGGCAGACATTCGCCATGCCCGCCGCTGGGGAGCTGGATAAGGCGATCCTCAAGGCCGTGAACGTGGACAACCCGAGTGCCACTGATATTGAGACTCTGCTTAGGCACGGACTTGACGACCAGTGGGAGCAGTTCGATTCTGTCCCGGCTCCGCTTGCGGCCCTCGGTGAGCTTTTCAGGCAGTGGCAGAAGCACGAGGGGACGCCCCTGGGGGAATCCTCGGCCTCTGCCGACTCCTGAATGAGCACGGCGAGGCCATAGAAGCCGATTTGCAGCGGTATTACGGTACCGATCTGCGAGACGTATTCCGCCCCGGATCGGGGCTCACCTGGCGTCGGCTCCGGGCCCTGGTGGTCAATCTTCCGTCCGATTCTGCGTTGGCCCGAACGATAGCGGGCCCAGATTCCGCCTGGACGCTGGAGACGCAACTACTCGCCGCGGTGCATGACCGCTTGAGCGAGGCTAATTGGCAGCGCGGGAACGCGGGGGCGAAAAGCCCGAGCCAGCGACCGCAGCCTATTCCCCGCCCTGGTGTCCGTACGGACCGGATCGGTGGGACAAATCGCGACGTGCGCGAGGTCGCTGGATATCTCGCGCGGTTCCAGCCGGATAACGGGGGGTGATCCGGTTTGGCTGTTGAAGTGGGAATGGGCTATGTGTCCATTGTCCCCGAAGTCGAGGGGTTCGCGGCCGAGCTTCAAAGGCAGGTTACGGGCCCCGCAGAAAGCGCCGGGCAGGATGCGGGCGGGGCAGCCGGCGAGGGCTTCAAATCCAAAATGGGCGGAGCCCTTAAAGGCGGACTTGCGGCTATCGGCGTCGCTGCTGGCGCAGTACTGATCAAGGGCTTTCAGAACGCTCTAGACCAGCAAGCCATCAACGGCAAGATTCAGGCACAGCTCGGGTCGACTCCAGCTGAGGCCAAGCAGTACGGCGAGGCTGCGGGACAGCTCTACGCGCACGGGATTACTGATTCCGTAGAGGAAGCCGCGGGCGCGATCACAGACGTAATGCGCTCGGGCATCATGCCGCCCGAAGCCACTAATGCACAGATCGAGGAGATAACCGGGAAGGTAACGAATCTTTCGAAGACCTTTGAACTCGATCTGGGTCAAACTGCGAATGCGGTCGGCCAGATGCTCAAAACCGGTCTTGCGAAAGATGGTAATGAAGCGCTCGATCTGCTGACCGCAGGCATGCAAAAGATGGGCCCGCGCGCCGATGACATGGCGGACACCATCAATGAGTACAGCACGAAGTTCCGTGATCTCGGCCTTAGCGGCGCTGAAGCAATGGGTCTCATGGCTCAGGGTATGGCTGCTGGTGCGCGCGACACGGACACCATGGCCGATGCGCTCAAGGAATTTCAGATCCGGGCAACCGACGGGTCTAAGACCAGTACCGAGGCGTACCAGGCAATCGGCCTAAACGCCGAGGAAATGACGCGCAAGGTTGCTGCGGGCGGCGCGGGAGCCCGCGAGGGCCTGCAACAAGTCCTAGACGGAATCAAGTCCATTAAGGACCCTGCCGAGCAAAACGCAGTAGCCGTCGGGCTCTTCGGAACTAAGGCCGAGGATCTTGGTAGGTCGCTTCTCGCGATGGACCCTAAGACCGCAGTTAAGGCACTTGGGGACACATCCAACGCCGCTACCAAGATGGGTGACGCTCTGCACAGCGGGGCAGGCGCCCGGATAGAGCAGTTCAAGCGCACCGCGGAGGTAGCGCTAACCAATTTCATCGGGAACAAAGTACTGCCCCCGATGACATCCCTTGCCTCCACAGCACGTGATGTGGTGGGACCGGCCCTCGGTGCGGCCAAGGCTTCCGTAGGGGGTTTCCTCGGATCATTCTCTTCAGGAGCCGGCGGGAGCGCGGTAACCGCATTCGGGCTGACACTCGCAGGGCTCGGAAGTTCTGCCCGCGACACGCTTGGGCCGAGCTTTTCGGCGCTCGGGCAGCTGTTCACTACGAGCTTTCTTCCTTCGCTGCAAGGCGTTTGGTCGGTCGTCTCGACACAGCTTTTTCCTGCCTTCATGTCGCTTGCTTCGGCGGTGTCCGGTGCGGTAGTTCCTGTGCTGACGACTCTGGCACTGATATTTACCGGAACTGTGCTGCCCGCAGTGATGGGCATATACACCGCTGTCTATGGGAACGTACAGCCTATACTCGCGGCGCTTGCGGAATTCATAACAACACGGGTGACTCCCGCCGTACGCTCGATTGGCTCCAGACTGCAAGAGGCGGCACAAAAGGCGCAACCCTTGATCTCTGCGGTATCTACCGTGATTTCGTGGGTCGCACGTCTGGCCGCTGAACTTCTCGGAGCCGTGATACCGGTGGTCCTCAGACTCGCCGGACCGGTCTTTTCCGCGCTGTTCTCGGCTATCGGGACCGCGATTGGATGGATCGGCGACATAATCGGTTTCGCCGGAAAGCTTGGCACTGCTTTTGTCAACGCGGTGCGCGGAGTCGCCGAATTCGGTCGTGAAGCAAAGAAGAAGCTAGGAGACTTCACAGACTGGATACGCGGGTTTCCCGGGCGCATCAAGAAAAACCTTGGAGATTTCAAGGACCTGTTGGTTGATAAGGGTGCAGACCTGGCCCGAGGCATCTGGCAAGGTATCAAGGACATGGGAGGTTGGCTGAAAGACAAGCTGATCGGGTGGGCTAAGTCCGTCATTCCCGGACCGATCGCCGAGGCTTTGGATATCAACAGTCCGTCCCGCGTGATGCGTGACAGGATCGGCCGTTGGATTCCTGCGGGAATTGTTGAGGGCATCGAGGACGGGCAACCCGCGCTCGATCAGCGAATACGCAGCATTGTGGACCTGCCGAAGCATATTCAGCACAAGATTGCTGCTGTTCCGCACTACCAGCCGAAATACAGTCTCACTCGGTATGACGACTTTTGGGACTTCCTGACCGAAACGCAAAAGCTGCACCAGCGCGACATTGTGTTGAAGGTCGGGCACGAGGAACTGGCCCGGGTCGCTGCCCTCGGACAGCGACAACTTGATAGGAGGTGAACGCATTGGGGATGTGGATAGGGCACCCCGGTTCTCTGTACGAGATTCAGGACGGAGCGAGCAAGTTCGACCGCTCCCCTGATATGGGTGCAGTTGAGTTCCGGTCTCTCAGCGGGGCTGTCACGACCTGGTCGGCACCCACCGCCCCGCGTCGCATGTCGCTTTCATGGTCGGGCATGGACCCGGACGACGCGTCACGCATCGACCGGCTAGCACGGCGAATCGATGGTCCGGGGCCCGTGGCGGTGCTCGACCCCCTCACACGGAATCTGCTCGGGGGCACTCAATCGCTCGGGCAGGGTTCGGCGCGGCACTGGTCAGTGTCCTCGGGTGGGCTGCTCGCCTTTGGCGGCCCCGCGACGGTGGACGCCACCGCAGGTGCCGAATTGTCGTGGACTCACCCCACGTGGCCGGGCTTCCCGGTGACCCCGGGTATGACGGTCTGGTGGTGGGCCCCTGCATTCGCTGACGTGGTGGGGGCAACCCTCCGTCTGTTGTG
This sequence comes from Streptomyces huasconensis, assembly GCF_021028635.1. Classification (NCBI taxonomy): domain Bacteria; kingdom Bacillati; phylum Actinomycetota; class Actinomycetes; order Kitasatosporales; family Streptomycetaceae; genus Streptomyces; species Streptomyces huasconensis. Next base: position 2,480,654 of record NZ_CP086119.1, on the reverse strand, counting down.
GCACTCGGCCACTGACGACCGCCGATGGGTCACGTGGGCGGACGCCAGCAAGGGCCCCTTGGCTGGTGGGGTCTCCGCAGACATGGCGTTCGTGACGCCCATGGTGGGGTTGGCCGCCGCGGGCACGCATGCCATCGGCGCTTCGGTGCTCAGCCTGTACCAGCCGGCGGAGAGTGCCGTTCCACCGCTCGGCGAGGGCTGTCCCGCCATGAGCATCACGGACTACAGCCACGCAGCGATGCCCGGTAACGGGTCCTATCGCGATGTGTCGTTGAGCTTGGTGGAGGTGACAAGTGCGTCCGGGTAGCGCTGAGTTGATTTCGGCTCTCAACTCCGGGGAGCGGCAGCCGAGTCAGACGGTGCGGCTCGGCGGCAAGGACATGTCCGCACAGGTTCAGTCGTGGACGCTGGAGCAGAGCTACGGCACCGATTTGCCCGACGCCATGCGCGCATACAGCGGGTCGTCTAGTGCGCAACTGTCGCTGACGCTGGGCGGAACCAATGGGCGTTCGGCACCCGCCCTGTACGGCCCGTGGGCACCCCGCGCAACGGGGGATGTGGTGCGGCCGGGGCAGTCTGTCGTACATGGGTGGGGCGTCGGTGGCCAGGCCGTGCCCACATTCCGCGGCAGTGTGCGGGCTCGCTCGGCGCAGTCGGGCACGGACACAGTGAGCGTCACGGCCCTGGATGGTGCCGAGCGGTTGCGTCAGCCGGCTTCGCTGCCCCGCCCCTCGGGAGGTATCGACCCCGATACTCCGTTCGGGAGCGCCACCAATTGGGTGTCTTCACCAACGTGGTGTGTGGATCATCTTTTGCAGCGAGCGGGTATCCATACGTGCCCGCCGCCCCGGAAAGAGGCATTGCTTTACGCGAGCATGCACGGCGGCGCGGCTGCCAATATTGGCTTCCTCAAGTCGCTCTCAGGCGATTGGTCTGCGTGGCCTAAGACGAATGCGCCTTGGGACTGTGCTGTCCAGGGCTCGTCTAAGGGCACCACGAAGGCGGAGTATGCGCCGCAAAAGCGTTCCGTTAACCGCCATCACTCCGAAGGGTTTTTTCTCGAAGCGTGGGTGGATAATACGGGCGTAACCAGTGGCACCCGAACCCTAGATCTTTCGCTTTCCTGGGTGCGCGGGACAGCGGCGCCCGTCTATACCAGCATGCAGGTTGATTTCTCCGATGGGGGGACGATCTCGTACACGAACGGGACCGATCCGAACCTCATAACAAACTCGTCTGTGGTGTCGACCGTCGTGGACATGTATCAGTTCGGGCGGTTCTTCTTTGGTATGTGGCTCAAGTTTTCATCGACCGGGGTGGCCACCGCCGAGGCAATTCTAGGCTACCCCGACGGTACCGAAGAGATCATAAAGCTTGGTTCAGCGGGGAGCGCTATCCCGGCAGGTGCCCTTGGGAATGTGATTCTACGCATCGGGGGATTGAGGGTAGAAGCCGTTCAGGTTTCACAACTCGCAAAGCGCCCGGCGAACCTGGCAGATGCCACACAGAAAGGGAAATGGAAAAAGTCCGCTCGACTAGATGAGCCGAACGTCCCTTTGCGTGTGATCCCGGTGGTGAGCGGCAGCTCTTGGGAGGTGATCACGTCCATAGCTAAGGCGACACTATCCACTGCCGCTTTCGACGGGGACGGCATCTTTCATTGGCGTAATGGGTCCCGGTGGGCGGTCGCGCCATCAAGAGCCGATCTCACGGTTACCTCTGCCCGCGAAATCGCCGCGCTCTCCATCACGGAAGAAATCGATGCGTGTCGTAATCACTGCTCTGTGAAGTGGTCAAACTGGTTCCGGGTGAAGGCCAACAAAGCGACGACGAAAAAAACCACTCCCCACATGAGGGAGATCCCGGCCGGCGGTAGCTACACAATGAGTTGGGACTACGGGGACGAAGAGCTAGATACGTCGCCCCCCTTTACAGCCAACGAACTCGCCCCTGACTGTATTCGCTTCGCCACGGAGAGAGCCGGGGAAACGGTGGTATACGGTGCCGTCGAAGTCAAGGTCACCCGCGAGGCGGGGGCGCTGGTCTTGGAAATGTTCAACCGAAGCAAGACTTCGGTATGGCTTACGCCGACGACGCTTTTTGATGGGCCGGTTACTCTGCTGACGCCGAGCGTGGATTCCGGGGCATCACCCTCGGACAACTGGTCAGCAGCATGGAACACCAATAGCCAGAAGATTTACGGTGTCCAGGAGTTCGAGCACGACCCCGGTGGATGGATTCAGGATTCCAAGTCTGCCTCCGCTGTCGCGTCGGTTCTGCGCGATGCAGGAGCCTACCCGCTGCCCCTCATTGGGGAAGTCGAGATCCTTCCTGACCCCCGTATCCAGCTCGGAGACGTCATACGGGTCGTGGATTACACGGGTGCCAGTCTTGACACACTCGCATGGGTAATTGGCATTCGTACATCGGGCGCAGAAGGAAGTGTTCGGCAAACGTTGACGCTCCGAGCGACTTCCTACAATGGAACGCCCCTTGACGCAGGGTTGAAACCCGACCCGCCTGTTGACCCGTCTGTTTCTATATAGGAGCTACTTTGACACAGGAGGAGATATCGGTACTGGCATCTGAGATAGCCAAGCTTCTTCCCGGCTATCTGCTGTACCGGGACCCGCCCCAAGTGGCGGTAGGTTCACCTGAATCCGGAATCGGGGACGGTGTGACCGTCATTACTGCTGGAGAAGTCGAGTCGCAGTCTGATGAATGACGACCAGGACGAGCCTCTAGGCGTACGTATCGGAGCCCGTGAAATCTACGATGAAGTGGTAGGTCTCCGTGGCGACGTGCAGCGGCTCGGACAACAGGGGGAATCTGTGGACGAGACGCTAGAGGATCACGAAACGCGTATCCGTGGATTGGAGAGCGAGCGGGGCAAGTTCGTGTTGCCCGTCGCCCTGATCACCGCCGTTGCGACCGTGGTTGCCGCCGGACTGACCGTCGCGCGCCTCGCCGGCTAGAGGGCCGACCAGAAACGTCAGCCCCGTTCCGGGCTCACCGGGCGGGGCTTTTTCATGCCCAAACACAAGGGAGAGCATGTGACTTGGTATCCGAACGCGAAGCGAATGGAAGTACAGCCCGAAGGAGACGCACAGGCTCCCATTCGCCCAACCCAACTGATCCTGCACAGCATTGCCGCCCCGTGGACCGGTCGCCGTACCTACGAGTACTGGCGGGACTCGACCAACCTTGAGTCTCACTTTTACGTGGAGTTCGACGGAGACGTATTCCAGTTCATCGGCACGCAGACCCGAGCGGACGCTAACATGCACGCCAATCGGCGAGGCGACGGAACGGGCGCGGTGTCTGTAGAGACCGCAAGCAACCTGAAGCACACCGACCGGTGGACCGACGCGCAGGTATCCGCGCTCATCAAGCTCGGGGTGTGGATGCACAAGCACCACGGGATTCCGCTGCGCATCTGCCGCAGCGCAAGCGATCCCGGTTTTGGCACACACCGCATGCACTCACAGTGGAGTGCGGGGGGCACGGCATGCCCGGGTGACGCCCGACAGCGGCAGTTCCGAGACGTGATCTTTCCCGGCATCGTCAAGGCGGCCGGGGGCAAGCCGCCCGAGCCCGCCCCGAAGTATGCGCCGTTCCCGGGCACGGACTGGTTCAAGTCCTCGCCCCGCTCGCCACTCATCGCAGCCATGGGCAAGCGGCTCGTTGCCGAGGGCTGTTCGGCGTACATCGAGGGCCCGGGTCCGCGGTGGACTGACGCGGACCGCAAGAGCTACGCGAAGTGGCAGCGAAAGCGCGGCTTTTCCGGGGGCGACGCGGACGGGTGGCCGGGTGCAAAGACGTGGACGGCACTCAGGGTCCCGGCGGTCTGACGACTGCCCGTAACAGCGGTCCCCCTCGGCGGGGACCAGCTCGGGAACGCAAACGCCCGAGCGTTCACACACAGCAACTTCCGGGGGGACACCTATGCAGTTCATCAAGACGCATCCGGCCCGTATCTACGCCATGGCAGTCGCCGCGCTGGCCCTGGTCGCCCACTACGTCCCCGAGCTGCCGAGCGCTCTCGTCCTCGGCCTGGTCGCCGCGGTGCTCGGTACGGGTGAGGTTGTCCAGCGAGCCGAGAACGCCAAGACCACGGAGGCCGGCGAGGGCGGAACGCTCGACGAGCGCCAGGACGACGACCACCAGGCCGACGCGTGAGCTATCGGCACGTCGCACTCATGGGCCGAGCGGGGGCAGGGAAGGACACCGCCGCCGCTCGGCTCGTGAGCCGCTACCAGTTCGTTCGGGTGGCGTTCGCGGACCCGCTCAAGGACTCCGCCCTACGGCTCGACCCCATCGTTGGGGCCGAGAGCACGTCTTACGGCTCGCTTCCGATCCGTCTGTCTGACGTGGTGCGCCGCTTCGGATGGGACCGCGCGAAGACCGCCTATCCCGAGGTGCGGCGCACGTTGCAGAACCTCGGCGAGACCGTCCGGGCGGACGACCCGGATTTCTGGCTACGCATGGCGCTGGACAAGGTGGCGACCGCTGACCGGTGGTCCCTGCCCGTCGTGGTCTCTGACGTGCGGTACGCGAACGAGGCGGACGCACTGCGGTGCGCGGGGGCGCTCATGGTCCGCATCGAGCGATCCGGGGCGACTGCTGGGGGCGAGGCCGCGCGGCACGTCTCCGAACTCGACCTAGAGGCGTACCCGGCGGACGTGACGATCCCGAACGCGGGCACGGTCGCCGACCTTGACGCCCTGGTGGACGCGCTCGCGGTCCGCCGCTGACCAGCGGGTGACGGGGTGGTGAAAGTGACCCCTGTCTTTCTTTCTCTTGGTTTTTTCTTGTTCACCAAAAAAGTAAGGCTATTTCGTCACCTCATCACCCCTCGCCCGCTGGTCGCTTCCAAGCACAGCAATACGAGGGGGAACCAATGCCCGGAGCCATCCGGACGATTCAGCGCGGGGGCTCACGGTGGTACGTGGACCCGGTAACCGCAATCAAGTACCCGGGCGTTACCAGCGTCGTCGCGATGCTGCCCAAGCCGTTCTTGGTCTGGTGGGCTGCTCGGATGACTGCGGAAGCTGCCGTGTCGAACTTGCCCGCCGTGGCGTCGATTGCCGAGCGGGACGAAGCGGGGGCCGTGGACTACCTGCGGAACGCCCACTCGCGGTACACCAAGCTCCGCGCAAGGATCGGCAGCGAGGCGCACGACCTGTTTGAACGGATGATCCGGGGCGAGGCCATCGGCCGCGTACACCCCGATCTAGAGCCGTACCGGGCGGGGTTCGCCGACTTCCTGGACACGGTGCGCCCCGAGCTGGTCCGCGCGGAAGACATTGCGTGGTCCGACTCGCACGAGTACGCGGGCTCTTTTGACGCGATCCTGCGGGTTCGGCTCGGCGAGGACGGAAAGCCCGACCACGTGTCCGGCGAGTGGCACACACTGATTGTGGATTGGAAGACTTCCAAGTCCACCTATCCCGACGTGGCGTTGCAGATGGCTGCCTATGCGCACGCCGACAAGATCATTGCCCCGGACGGGACTTCCGAGCCCATGCCGGAATTCGACGGCGCGGCGGTTCTCCACATCACCCCGGACGGTTGGGCTTTCAAGCCCGTGCGTATCGACCGTGAGGTTTTCGACGTGTTCCTGACGCTGCGGCGCGTGTTCACGTGGGACCGCGAGATCTCTAAGACCGTGCTCGGCCGAGCGATTGCCGAGAGCGCCCGCCGGCTCATCACCGGAACGCAGCGCCGCGCCTAATCCCGCACCAGACCACCAGGGCGGGCCGAACCGAATCGGCTCGCCCTTTCTCATGCCCAAAACCAGGGGGACCTAGCACCATGGCACTTCGCATTTTCGAGACCGACCCGAACGCCAAGCCGAAGCAGTCGTTTTCTGACGACACGGTGGGCCGCTTTCACGGCGGCAAGCAGGTGGACAACCTTCCGGTCGCTCTTTCCGAGTGGCGCGTGACGACCGGCGACCCGGCGGTTGCCGACGCTATCGCTCAGCTCATGGGCGGTACTCCGGTCGAGACCGATCCCACTTCCGAAAATTTCATTGAGGTTCTGACCACCCGGGACAAGGTGCAGGTAGTCCTTTCCGGCCCGGACGCGATTTCCTCGGACCTAAAGCTGTGGAACGGCTCGGCGCTTATCCACCACTGCGACGGGGTGGAGTTCCTTTCCCCGGACGAGGACAAGGGCAAGCCGTGCCGCTGCCCCGAGCTGATGGAGGACCGAAAGGCCGCCGCTAAGTCGAAGCGCGGTCCGTCTCCGTCCATCGCTGTTTCGTTCCGCCTCGCCGAGGATTACGACCTTGGCCTTTTCAAGCTCCAGACCGGCTCTTGGAAGCTGGCCGAGGTTCTTTACCAGGTGGAAAACGCGCTCGACAAGATCGGGGGCGAGGCTCTGTGCTCCATTGAACTGGAACTCGTGGAGTACACCACCAAGAAGGGCCGTGACGTGTCTTACCGCAAGCCGGTAATTCGCGTTCTCAAGGCGTGGTCGGACGCTATCGCCGACGAGCCCGCTTACTAGTCCCGTGGCGGTGAGGGGGCTCCGGACGGATATTCCCGGGGCTCCCTTTCCTGCCCCTCCCGAGGGGAATCACATGCCCATTCTTGAGCTGTGCGCGGGCTATGGCGGGCTCGGCCTCGCGGTCGAGCGGCTGACCGGTGACCAGGTGCGATACGTCGCCGAGACCGATCCGGCAGCCTCGCAGATTCTCGCGGCACGCTATCCGCACGCCCCCAACTTGGGGGACATAACGCAAATCGACTGGTCGCCCCTCGCGGGAGAGATCACCACCATTACGGCCGGGTTCCCGTGCCAGGACATTTCCATTGCAGGAAGAGGGGCGGGAATCAATGGCACGCGCTCGGGTATCTGGACGCACGTCACCGAAGCCATTCGCACAATTCGACCGGGGCTCGTGTTCCTGGAAAACGTTGCAGTCATTCGAGGCCGCGGAATGCCGGACGTTCTCGGGGAGCTGGCCGAGATCGGGTACAACAGTCGGTGGTGTTGCTATCGCGCATCCGCAATTGGTGCCCCCCACCAGCGAGACCGATGGTTCTGCCTCGCCGTGCCTGAAAACCCCGACCGCAAATCTTGGGACGAATGGCGGGGCGCAACACCCGCATATTCGTACTGGGAAACGCCCCTCGCGGGGATTCGTCGCCGCCCGCACGCTGCCACCCTCGCCGATGAAGCCTGTTACCTACTGCCCTACTCCGACCGCCTCAGACGCGACGGGGGGCCCGGGGAATTCCCCGAAACGAACGGGTGGGATGAACCTGCGGACGTTCGTCATTCTCCTTCCGCATGGTGGGGCGAGTTCCTGCCCGCAATCCGCCGATGGGAAGAACTGACCGGCTGTCCCGCTCCCGCCCCGACCGAAAAGGGTCCGCGCGGCGGAGTGCGCGTTACGGCCGAGTTCGCCGAGTGGCTTATGGGAATCCCCGGATGGGTGACCACCGTCCCGGGACTTAACCGCCGCGAACAGCTCAAGGCCATTGGCAATGGAGTGTGCCCGCCGCAGGCTTACGCGGCATTTCGACACCTGCTGACGCACAGCGATATTCCTAGGGGGACGCATGGGGAAGAGAGGCGTAATCACGGACTACGCCGGCGAGGAACTGTATCCGGGGGACCTGGTGGCCTATGCCGCACGACAGGGGAACCGGGTTCGGCTCGCGGACGCGCTCGTACGACGGGTCACGACCCGCATAGAGGGCGGTCGGCTCCGGCCGATGCTGCTCGTACGGCCGACGGGAATTGAGTCCGGGTTCACTAAGCGGCGCTCTCTGCGCTCCGAGTGGATTTCCGCCGAACACGTCCGGCTGATCCTGCCCGACGCGACGGGCGAGCGAGACCAGTAAATACGCAAGACGTAAAGGGCCGGACGTACCCGTGTGGTGCTGTCCGGCCCTTTCGTATGGGGGGATTCGTGAAAATCACTATTTCTAAGCACCAGGCACCATCACTCGGCGACGTGCGGGCCCTCGGCGAGGGCGACACCTTGCACCTGAACCCTGACTACACTGCGCGGCCGGATTGGATTCGGTATCTCGCTGCCGCTGCCCACGCCATGGGACGCGGAGCCCGTATTCAGCGGGTGGGCGACGATGGCTAATCCGAACAAAGCAAAGGGCACCGCGTGGGAGAGCGCGGTACGCGACTACCTAAACGCGTTCCTCGGCCTGGTGGACGCGCACGGGAAGTTTCACGACCCGACGAACGGGGCGAACGTCCGCCGAGCCGCGCAGGAAGGCGCGCGGGACGTGGGCGATATCCACGCGGCCCCGTTCGTGCTGGAAGCGAAGAACACCAAGAGTCCCGCCGTGCCCACGTGGATTCGTCAGGCGGAGATCGAGGCGAGGCACGCGGGATTCCCGTACGGAATCGTCGTACGGAAGGTGCGCGGTCACTCCGTCGCCATGGGCCGAGTGCACGTGTCGGTGCGGACGTGGACCCGAATACGGCTTGCCCTCGGGATGCCGACGCAGGAATTCGCGGCACTGTACGGCTGGTCTGTCTCGCTGCGCGGGCTCGACACGTCCCGGTGGTACCTGACCACCACCGTGCGGGACCTCGGCCACCTGGTCGGCGACTACCGCCGCAACGTCCCCTCGGGGGTGAGCGCGCGTGCTGTTCGCTGATTTGCTGGGGCGGTTCGAGTCGGTGTCCAGCGAGGCGGACGGCGGGTACTCGGCGCTGTGCCCCGCCCACCAGGATTCGCGGCCCTCGCTGCGTATCTGGCGGGGTGCGGACGACAAGGTTCGTCTTACGTGCCGGGCCGGCTGTGACACGGCCGACGTGATCGCCGCGGTACGGCTCGGGTGGGGAGACCTCTTTCAGGCGACCGGCCCCGGGGCAACGGTCCCCGCCGGACGCCCGCAGCTCGTCCCCGTCGCGCAGACTGCCGCACTCGCGGCCTACGTGGACCGTGCCTCGCTCGCCCTCGGCGACTACGCGGCCGAGTGGTCCGCGCGGGCCCGGGACTATCTCGCGAAGCGGTTCGGGCTCGACCTGGAGACCGCCGCGGAACTCGGGCTCGGCGTGGACGACGGCTCGGCCGGTAAGGACTTCCCGCACCTGTCCCGCGCTTACCGCTCGTTTGCTCGCCTGACCGTCCCCCTGCTGGGGTTCGACGGGACGACCCGCGGGCTACAGGGGCGGGACCTGACGGGCGACTGTCCGGGGCGGTGGGTGTCCCTGATGAACCCCAAGGGGTTCAGGTGGGCCCCGTACGGGGTCATGCGGGGTCAGGGCGGATACGGCACGGTCCTGGTCACCGAGGGCCCCGGGGACGGTCTGACCGCCGTTGCCGTGGGCTATGACGCGGTGGTGGTCCGCGGTGCCTCGCTCGCCGGCTCGCCCGAGCTGGTTGCCGAACTCGCCGAGGGTCTGCGCGGACAGCTCGTCATCATCTGCGGCGACAACGACCGTGCGGGCAACGGGTTTTCGCAGCGTCTCGCCGAGGGGCTGACCGCCCACGGGGTCACCGCGTACGCGCTCGACATGCCCCACCAGGGCGACGACCTGACCGACTGGCGTGCACGCGACCCGAGCGGGTTCCCCGCCGAGTTGCACCGTGCCGTTAAGTCGGCTCGCCCTGTACGTCAAAGCGCTGACGTACAGGCCGACGAGCGGTCCGCCGAGTTGGCGACGCGCACGGGGGCCGACTCGGTGTCCCGGGACCAGGGCAGCGAGGCCGCGCGCATCCTGTCGGACCTTGTGGGCCAGTACGGCGAGAGCGACGCCATGAACGCTCACGCCCTGGTCGCGTTCAACAACGGCACCATCCGGCATGCGGCGGGGCTCGGTTTCTACACGTGGAACGGCCGTATTTGGGTCCGCTCGGATATGCGGGTGAGGCAGGAAATCCACCGCATGGGGGCCGCGCTCGTCCTCGCGGGACAGAACCAGCTAGCGCGCGGGTTCACGATGACTTCCCGCATTGACGCGCTGCTGACCGAGTTGTGTTCCGTGCCCAACGTGTCCATTTCCGCGACCGACTTTGACGACCGCCCCGACCTGTTGAACTTCGCCAACGGGACGGTCGATCTCCGCACGGGACTTTTGCGCCCGCACGACCAGGCCGACCTACTGACGTACGCGCTCGATATCGACTACAACCCGCAGGCCACGTGCCCGCGGTGGGAAGCATTCCTAGAGGAAATCTTTCCCGGGATGCCGGACATGCCCGCGTACATTCAGCGCATGGTCGGCTACGGCATCACAGGCCACACCACGGAACAGGCATTTTCGGTTCTGTGGGGCAAGGGCGCCAACGGTAAAAGCGTTCTCGTGGACACGCTGACTTCCGTTTTCCGCGCCATTTCCCGGACGACTCCGTTTAGCACATTCGAGGAACGCAAGAGCGGCGGTATCCCCAACGATATTGCCGCTTTGCGTGGCGCGAGGCTCGTTATGGCGTCCGAGGGCGAGAGCGGTAAGCCCATGTCGGAATCAATCCTTAAGCGGGTCACCGGTAAGGACATGATCTCGGCAAGGTTCTTGCGTCAGGAGTTTTTCGAGTTCCGCCCGTCCTTTTTGCTGCTGCTCGCCACGAACCATAAGCCCAAGTTCAAATCACAGGATGAGGGACTTTGGCGACGGGTCAAGTTGCTGCCTTTCACGCGGTGGTTTGCCCCCGCCGAGCGCGACCCCGCGCTAGATAGGAAGCTGCTCGCCGAGTCCGAGGGAATCGCCGCATGGGCGGTCCGTGGGGCGGTGGCCTGGTACCGCGAGGGACTGCGAGACCCGCAGGTCATCACGGGCGCGTCGCAGGAGTACCGAGAGACCTCGGACCCGCTCGCGGGCTTCCTGCCGGGTGTTCTGGAGTGGGCCGACGACGCGGTGAGCATGAGCGGGAACGACGCCTTCAACAGCTATTTGGACTGGTGCGAGGCGGAGAACCTTCCCGGGCGCGAGCGGTGGACACGGCAGGCGTTCTATTCCGCCATGGAGGAACGCGGAGCCATTAAGAAGCGCACCAAGCGAGGTATTTCCCTCGGTGGTCTGCGCCTTGCTGACGAGAGCCCCGAACAGACCGGCCCGGGAATCTTCGGAAGCTAGCCCATACACATGCGGGGCCGTTCACCTTGACCAGGTGGGCGGCCCCTTTTTTGCTTTCGGGGGGAAGCATGATCGAGCTACGGCACGAGATAGCCGGCGAGACCGTCACCGTGCACGTTCCCGAGACCACCGAGGATCTAGCCGAGTTCTGGAAGTGGCTTTACCGGGCGCGCGAGCGGGGCCCCATCGCCGTTGACACCGAGACCACGGGTTTGGAGATATTCAGCCCCTCGTTTCGTTTGCGCACGGTGCAATTCGGTGACGAGCGCGACGCGTGGGTGATCCTGTACGAGCGGGGCGGATATCACGAGTCGTACGCCCGTGACGCTCTCTTGCGCTGCCGGGAAATTCTGATTCACAACGCGTCGTATGACTGGCTCGTCCTCGGGCAGTGCGCCGGAATTCCCATGGAAGACCTGACGCCGTGGACGACAGATACCCGCATCCTCGCGGCCCTTATCGACCCGCGGCAGCCCTCCGAGGGTGGGGCAGGAACGGCGCTCAAGCCTCTATCGGCAAAGTGGGTGGACCCGGCGGCCCCGGACACGCAAGGGGGGCTTACAAAGGTTTTCAACTCGCTCGGGTTCACCAAAGAAACCGGGTGGGCGGGAATCCCGCTGACGCACCCAACCTATTTGCTCTATGCCGGTCTCGACGTGATCCTGACGGCTCGGCTCGCCCCCGTGCTGCGGCGGGAACTTGCGCGGCTCGGCGTGCGGGATCAGCTCGTCACGTACGAACACGAGCTAGCGAGGCTCTGCGCGACGATGCAGCGCACGGGGCTGCTGGTGGACCAGGACTATGCGGTCCCGCTCGCGCGCCGGCTCGCCGAGGAGGCCGAGAAGTACGGCGCCGTTGCAGCCCGGTACGGGGTTGCGTCGGTCGGCAGCCCCGGACAGGTGGCGGAAGCGCTGCAAGGCATGGGCGAGACGCTGACCGAGCGCACCGACGCGGGCGCGCTCAAGGTGGACAAAGCCGTGTTGCTGCCCCTCGCGGACCTTGACCGGGACTGGCAGCGCATCGGGGCCCGCGAGCCAAACCCCCTTGCCTACGCGGTACTTCGGGCCAAGCGCGCGAACAAGTGGGGCACGTCGTACGCCGAGCGGTTCATGACCAAGCTGTCCGCCGCGGGACGGCTGCACGCGGTGATAGCGCCCCTCGCGGCGCGGACAGGCCGTATGTCGGTGACGGACGGGCTGCACCAGCTCCCGAGTTCGGACCACGTGATCCGGCGCGCGATCCTCGCCGAGCCCGGACACGTCATGATCTCCACCGACTTTCAGGCAATTGAAATGCGGGTCCTCGCGGCCCTCGCCAACGTCCGCCGCATGAAAGAGGGATTCCTAAGCGGTGGCGAGAAGTTCGATATCCACGCCTATACCGCACGCCTCATCAAGGGCGACCAGGCCACCGCGAAAGACCGGAAGGTATTCAAGGGGGCCGGTTTTGGAAAGGTGTACGGCGGTGGAATCAAGACGATTTCGAGGCAGACCGGTGCCACGGAATCCGAGATTGCGCAAGCCGTCGCCGCTTACGACAGGGCTTTCCCTGAGATCAAGCGCGCGTCCTCGCGCTGGCAGCGTCAGGCTTTCCAAAACGGCATGGTCTTTGTCTCGTCCACGGGCCGCAGGCTCCCACTGGACCGGGACCGGAGTTATGCCGTGGTCAATTACGCTTGCCAAAGCGTCGCGCGGGACGTTCTCGGCCAAGCCATGCTGAATGTCGAAAGCGCCGGTCTGCTCGAATACTGCCGCTTGCCAATTCATGACGAGCTGTTGGCGTCGGCTCCCGCGAAGGAGGCCGAGGAGATCGCCCGGGAGTTTGAGCGGTGCATGACGTGGCCGCTCTACGGGGTGCCCATCGAGGCAGCAGCAGAGATCGGCGGACGATCTTGGGGCAGCCTGTACGGCGCTGATTTCTAGCTACACACTGTTGCGGCTACCAGCGGGCGTCTTGCACTGACAGTAACCAAAAACTGCCCAAGTATGACTGCTGAACCGCCCCTGCGGTTGCGCACCCTCAGATCACGGACAGGTCACCGGCACCGACCGTTTCTCATCCCCACGCAGTGCACGCTTCCTTCCCAGTTCCTACCTGAGAAGGAAGCGGAGCCGTCGAATTTACCGGGCGTGACCGCTAGATCTCGACTCGGGTGGCGAAGTCCGAGGTTTGCCCTAGCCCATCCCTAAAAGTCCGTAGTAACACCTTTGCCGCTGCCTTGCATTCTGGCGAAAGCTTGAATGCAGCAGCGATAAGGCAATGCGCAAGCCCCGTCCTGCACCACCCGGGACGGGGCTTTTTCATGCCCTCACCCATGCGCATTGGATAAGCGACAAGGCCCTCTTATGGGCCCTTCTTCGCCGTTCCGGGAAACCCTCGGTCCCTACAGGGGCCAACAAATCCCACCCGGAACGGTGCCCCTTGACTCAGCTTACGCATGCCCAAATTGCCGACGCCAAGAGCAATGACCTTGACGCGGTGTCGTCGGTAATTCGGGAAACCGAAGAACTCGTGAATGCTCGCGCCCGCAGGTTGGCCACCACCAGTGGACACACAGACACGGACTTGGTGGAAGACCTCGCGCAGGTGGGGCGGATAGCAGTATGGGAAGCAATCGGCGAGTTTGCTGGGGACGACCCCGCACAATTCATGGCGCACATGGACCGGAGCCTTACCCGGGCCATGGCTGACGCGCGACGCGAGGCGACCCGCCCCGGGGTCAGCGTCTATACCGCAAAGCGGTTTGAGCAAGCACTGTGCATGGCAGCCGGCGACCCGTACGACGCCGAGAAGATCGCAGCGTCAGAAGAAATGGGCGCGGAAAAGCTCAGCCCTGAACTTGCCTACGCGGCTCGGCTGTCGTGGCTCGGCATCGACTCCTTGGACCGGCCGTTCAACGGGGCGAGGCACGGTGAAAGCTTCACCCTCGGGGACGTGATCGCGCAGGAGATGGGCGTACCCGCGGACCTGGTGGACTCGGCCGACATTGCCAGCCACCGCCGCCGCGTGATTCGAGAGCAAGTCCACCGCGCACTGGGGCTGTTGAGCGACCGGCAGCGCCACGTACTCAAGGGTGACCACGGCATTGCACCGGTCGGGTTCTACGGTGACGAGCCGGACGCAGTGCTGGCAGATGACATGGGCGTGACCCCGAACCAGGTCAAGCAGGCTCGGGTGAAGGGGAAGAATCGTTTCTCCGAGCTGTACCGGGCTGGTGCACGCGCATGGTGACTCTGCCGACCAGGGACGGCGGAACCGTGACTGTGACCCGCTGCGGCGAACTGGTGGACATTCACGTCTGCGACGCCGCGGGACGGACTGTCGCCACCGTGACGCGTCGACCCGGCGAGGCCGCGCTACTTCTCTCGGGGAACCGTCCAGCGTCCGAGCGCCCGCTGTCCCGGTAGCACTGTGTGGGCTGACGAGCGTAGCCAGGCGTGCGCCACCTGCGTCACGTAAAGTAACGGCCCTCCGCCTTGGCGGGGGGCCCTTTCGTGCGCCATCAACACTTTGTTGCAGTCCTACAAAGTTAAAAGATCTTGCCCGACTTCTGCAACTAAATCGGTGGTCATCGCGTCCTGTCACCTCGCAGACGCGGGGCGAGCGGCCTCCGGAACGTCGGCTGTAGCGCGCATGAATATGCCCTTCCGTATATCGAACTCGTGTACTACCGTCATCGCATGGTTACGCACTGCGAGGAGTTCCGAGTACAGACGACCGTGATCGTGCCCATGCGTGGCGGGGTCAACGGGGGCAAGAGTGAGGGCGAGTGGGGCACGTGCCCCGAGCTGCCCGCAGTGCTCGGGGAGACGCGCATCAGGTCATGCGAGGACCTGTCCGTCACCCTGGATGCGCAAGGGGGAACGGTCGCGCGACTGCTGCGCGCCATGGCGGAACACAGGTGGTTCCGGGTGCTGGCGCGGGACCGGCAGACGGAAGGGCTCGCCGGCTCGGTCGAGTGGGTTCGTAGCCCTGAAACGGGCTTATGGGTGCAGTGGGACGAGCCATGGACGGCGTGCGCCTACGGATGCCACCGACCCGCCGCAACCATGCTGCTAGCCGCATGAGCGCCCGTACGTTCGTCCTCGGCCGGGATGACAGGGGCGACGCGTTCGCCGAAGTGCAGCGGCTCGCTGCGGTGCTGGTCCGGCACGGGGGCACGGCTCGGTACGGCGTCAGCGTGCACAAGGTTCCCGGACGCCGCGGGGCATGGGGTGTCTATCTGACCGACCGCACGCCCGAGCTTGGGCCGCCACCGCTGCTCGTTATCAGGGCGCTTCGCGAGTTTGGGCTAGCTGCCTGACAGCAGAAAGCCCCGTCACGTCATGGCTGGTGTGGCGGGGCTTGCTGATATCTCTTAAGCCTTCAGCCGCGCGACTTCAGTAATTCGCGGGGAAAGGGCTCGCACAGCATTGGTGCGGGCGTGGGGCTTCAGGCGGAGCCGCATGGTCTCGAAGTGCTCATCCCCGCGGGCAGATGAAATTTGCTCGTAGTCGTCTAGGAATCTTCTCCACGACTCGCATGCTGCATCGACATGCCCGTATTGCAGTTGACGTTGGGCAAGTACGGCGTTGAAGTGCACCCGGCCTTGACGTTCATGCTTAGGCTGCACCCTCAGCGCCTGTTGAAGCGCACTGATCGAGCCGGGAAGGTCCTTCCCTTCGTAGAGCACATGGGAGACGTGGAACGCGTAGGCCGAATGGTCGTAACCCCCGATGGACTCGCGGCGGTTGTCGGCTTTCATCAGTGCTACTTCAGTATCCGCCAGCAAGCGCCTTGCGCGTCTGTGGTCGCCAACCATCGACGCGGCGTGAGCCTGCTGTCCGGTCAGAAAGGCGCTAAGCCTTGGGCCGCCCTTTGGTGCAGCCTCCGCTGCCGAGTCCGCAAGCTGCAAGGCCCGTGGGCCGTATCCGAGGTTGGATGCCTGAAGGCTCATGCCCCGCAGTGTCCGGCAGTAGGTCACGTGATCATCTGCGTACCCGGCGAGTTCCAGCGCCCTTGTGTAGTACTCCTGGGCGGTGCGGTGGTCCCGCTCGTACATGGCCATCCAGCCGGTTAGGTAGGTCAGGTCAGAGGCTGCGGCGTACATATCTTTCCTGACACCTGCGGAAGCCTCGGCGCGGAGCCACGGGGCCACCGTGTGGACCAGAAAGGCAGCGGCCATGGGGCGGGCGTGAGCCCCCCCTAGCTCGTCCAGGATGTCCGCGATCTTTTCTGTCATCCGGCGTACCGACTCGACTTGCCCCGCCCCAATTCGAACCGTGGCCTTACCCGGAGCTACTGGTGCAGCTTCAGCGGCTCGCGCCACGTCGGCGAACAGTGGCACGGTTAGTGCTGCTGAGAACAGACCGCCCGCGGCGATGACACCGCGGCGAGTGGGGTCCATATCGGCCCTCCCTAGGTCGACTAGTTCTTCCACAGTGTCGACGCCCGGCGGGGCCTGGTCAGACGGTGCGACCGGAAGCCCTGCTTCAGCGTGCGTCACGGTGCGGTGCAGCTTTCGAGAGAACGCCTCAAGGATCACGCGCCTGACCGGGGCCTTTGGGATCGTCCCGCTAACCCAGTGGGAAACAGCGGACTGGTCATAGTGGAGAGCCAATCCGGCTTCCGCTCCCAGTCGATTGACGATGATCGCGAACTGAGACCGGCTCCATCTGGCCTGATCAAGCAGCCGCGCCAGATCCAAGTTCGGCGTACGCGTGCGTGGCGCCATGCCCTCAACTCCCGGCAGACAGTTCGGCGTTCATGGCTTTCATACTTCGGCCCCGCTTCCACGGTACCGCTCAGCGTGGCCAAGCGGTTGCGTAGAGGCAGGAGAGATCAACAGAGATCGGAGCCGAGCCGTGAACGTGGACGGACACCAGCGCACAACGGCAACCCGCCGCGAGTATCACGGCGAAGTGGTCGGCACTGGTCCCGTGGGGTTTGGGAGCTACACCCGCATCGTGTTGGACACGCTCCGGACGCCGTATCTCGGGATCATGATGCGGTGGATGGGCAACCAGGCCCACCGCATCGCGGACCAGCTCGACCCGGAGCCCGATGCGCCGTGGCTCGGTGGTGGGCGGGGTGCTGAGTCCGGCGTCCTGGTGGCGCTCGACCTTCCCCAAGGTGCCCCCGACGCGCCCACCGAGTTGCGTGCCTGGTGCGCCGATGCAGAGAGACGGCAAGCCGCACACGACCAACTCCGTGACGGCTGGCCGGTGACGCTCGCTGCGGCCGACCACACCGGGACGTACTGCCTATGGGTCGCCCCCGTGGACGTCCCCGCGGACGAACCCCCGATACGTCCGTCTCAGGAACCCCCACCCCGAACGCAGAGCCGCCCCAAGCCCCGTCCGCTGGAGTGGTGGCGGAACCATCGCGAACGTGCGAGTGCGGGGCACAGCTCGTGAGACGTGTTCGGACAGTGCTCCTGGTAGCAGCCGCATTCGTCACGTGCGCCGTGGTCGGACGCATGCTCATTTCGCCACCCATACCGCTGATCTCCCCGCTTCCGGACGGGCCGGCGAGCAAGACCGACCCCCACCCAGTGGCGGAGATCCACACGCCTAGCAGAGAGACGAGCCCCAATGGCACACGCTGACATTGACCCCGCTAAACCGCCCCGCCGCCGCATCGGGGCCGTGGTCCTGCTCCGCAATCGGCACCTTGACGTACTCATGGTCAAACCCCGGTACAAGCACGCGGACGACGTTCGGGGGTGGCAGCTTCCCGGCGGTGGCGTCCACCAGGGCGAAACAATCGCTGCCGCTGCGGTCCGCGAACTGTTTGAGGAGACCGGAGTAAGGCGCCACATCACGCACGCGCTCATGATCGACCAAGTACCGGCGAGCGAGGACGGAACAAGCGCCGAGGGGTACAACATCGTCGTTGACGGAGGAACCCTCGACCACGACCAGGCCGCCGCGGTGGCCTTGCCCGACAGCGCAGCCGATGAGCTGTCCGCCGTGCGATGGGTGCCGATGGGCGAACTCGACACGCTCACTTTCCCGTACCAAGCCGCGCGGGTGCGAGCAGCCACGAGAGCGCACGACTACGGGCAGAGGCTTCCCCTGAATCAGCTCGGCGAGGCAGCCGACGCGGGGTGAATCGCCGCAAGACTTCCGCTCTCTGTCGCATGAACCCCTCCTCCCCACCGGGGGCAGTCGTGGCACAGAGCGGAGCACCACCCCCGTGCGCCTCACATGTCGCGCGGGTCGGCTTGCCCTACAGCCCGTAAAGGGTGGGTGAGTCAGCAGCGGATCCCAGTACCAAACCCCGTGTGCTGGGAGCAGTTCCGCTGTCTCGTAGGAACCCGTCCCTGCCCCTCTACTCCAAACCGGCTCCCCCGTTCGGCAAGGGGAAGCGGCAGGGACGGGCGTTCGTGCAGTGCACCACTCCAATCCGGAGGGAACACGCCATGACCGCAGTAGCGAACGAACTCAAGACGGGTCGCGCGCTCGTCGACGCCGAGCTGTTCGGCAGCATCGCGCACTTCGTGCACCTTCAGTTCAAGCACCCGCAGAACCGGGCCGAAGCCATCACCGATCAGGCGTTGGCGTTCGTGGCAACCGCCGCAACGGCGAGCGTCGGCATGATGCCGAGCGATGACGTGGACGACGGCTTGCATGCCTTCATCCTGCACACGGAGGCATACGCCGACTTCTGCCAGAAGTTCGCGGGGCGTTTCCTGCACCACAACCCCGAGCCCGGAGCGGGCTGCCGCACGGTTGAGCAAGTCACCGCATCCGTGCAGGCCATCAAGACCGCCGGCTTCCTGGTCCTGGACGACCTGTGGACTGTGAACGGCGAGAACACCGCGCAGTGCGACGCAGACTGTGGCCGCCCGTACGGCCAGCAGTGATCAACCCCCCGGAGTAGCGTCCGGGCACCCGTTGCAGAGCTGATCCGGAGGTTTCGCGGATCAGCTCTGCTCCATTGAAAGGACACCCGTGTCAGCCCCCGAACCCCCCAACATTCCGGCGCCGGTCCTCGCCATCGTGAACGCCACGGAATCGCGGGTCGTGCTTGATCGGCGCGGCTCCACCGTGTGGCATGTGCGGACCGAGGATGCCGAGTACGCCGTGAAGCTCGGATACCCCATCGCAGCGACGGACCAGTGGGAAGCGGTCGGATGGACGGCTCTTGCCCCTGCCCGCGAGGGGGCCGTGTTGCAACAACTCGGCGTGGCCGCAGCCCTGTACGGGGTGTGGGACCAGGGCACGTGGAACGTGCAGCCCTGGTACAGGGGCACCGATCTGCAAGCCCTGTGGCAGCCGTACCGTACTCGGGACTCCCTGAGTCGTCCCCCGATCCGTGACGCGCTGTCGTGCGCCCGCACACTCGCCGAACTGCACGACAAGGGGTATGCGCACGGCGACATCCAACCGGCGCACTTCATCATCGGCGACGGGCCCCACGGGGCGGCCCTCATCGACTTGGCCTTGACCCATGGCGCGGAGATCCCTGCACGGTTCGACTTCCCTTACCGGGGCTGTCTCGTCCACTACGAAGCCCCAGAGATCTCCCGCAGCGTGCTGGAGTTCGGGGAAGCCACACCGACGCAGGAAGCGGACGTGTACGGGCTCGGTGCAACGCTGTTCATGTCGGCGACCGGATGGCGCCACGTGGAGTACCCCGACGACGCGCCCCGAGCCGAACAGCGGCGAGCAGTAGCCGACCGGACACACCGCCCCGTGAACGTTGCGGGGCCGCTCGGGTGGCTCATCAACGACATGTTGCGTTCCGAGCCTCGCGACCGTCCGAGCATGCACGAGGTGTGCAAGACGTTGGAGACAGAGGCGCAGTAACAGCGCCGACGCTCGTGGTCCCGCTCGTCCCGTGCGTTCCTTAGCTGCGGACGGGCGGGCTACTCGTCGCCCTGGCGCTCGTTCTCGTCGCCTCGCTCGGCAACGAACGACCCACGCCCCCACTCAGTCCGGATCAGCCCACGCTCGCGAAGCACCCGCACCGCTCGGCGAGCCGTCTCGCGCGCCACCCCGAACCGCTCACACAACTCGGCCTCGCTCGGAAGCGGGCTGCCTGGTGCGTACTTCCCCGACGCGATATCAGCCGCGAGGGCATCCCGTACACGCATGTAGGGGGCTCGCGGGGCGCTCGGATCGCTCGGGCTGTCTGGCATGGGGAGAGCGTAGACAACCGGGCAATCCGGAGCGACTTAGACGGGTAGACCACCTAGACAGGTAGACGAGTTAGACGAGTTGGCTTAGCGTGATGCTCCGAACACAAAAAAACGCCCCGACGAACCGCGTAGGACCGGTTCGCCGAGGCTCCGCCGCACAGCTTGTGGGAGCTGAAACGACATGCGTGACCCTATCGTCCGCGCCCTTTCCTGGGTGCTCTCCGTCCTCATCCCTCGCCGGCCCGGACGCCACAGCGCGGAATACCTTGCCGCGAATCAGCCCGAGACTGCCGCGTCCCCCTGGTCCCGCCCGTGGACCACTCCGTCTTCTGAGGAAGTACGCGCCATCTTCAAGGACGAGCGCACACGAGAGCTGCCCGCCGTGAAGCGGGAACGGGTGTGGGCGGTTGAGTTCGCCGCACTCGGCGTGGACTACGACTTTCCAACCATGACGCTCGGCAGTCTCGTGAAGCGAGAGCGGGTGGCCGCGTGACCCGCGAGGGAGCCACCAGCGAGCCCACGCCCGTCCGCGGAATCTGCGGGTGCTGGACTCTCGCCCCCATCATCGTGGGCCACGTCCAGAGCGCCAGTGGTGGAGCCGGATACACCCACTTCGTGTGCCCGGATCACGTCTACAACTATCCGCAGCGCAATCAATGGGATGAGCTGCCCGCGTACCGCTGGAACCCCTCACGACGCTGACCGCTCTGTGCCAGCCCCGTCCGACCACCCGTCGGGCGGGGCTTTCCCATGTCCGGAGTGTGCGCCCACCATGGGCGGCCCGTGATAGGGATTAGCGATCTTGCGTGTGATCCGGGGAGGGGTCTTGAAAGCGAAAACGCGTAATTGGCTGGTGGGGGGCGCGGTGGTGCTCGTCTTCGGTGGGGTGCTGAGTCTGTTTGAGGACGACAAGAGCAACAACGCGAACCCCGACCCCAAGCCGACCGCTACGGAGTCAGCCAAGGCAGACAAGGCGCCCGACGAGAAGCCGTCCAAGCCCGCGGCAAGCAGCGGCATCCCCTCACCGGACCCCGCACAGACCGCGCGGTTGATTCGCGCGCTGCGGACCATAGAGCCGGGGCTAGTGGTCAAGGAGACTCGCGCCGTAGACCGCGCGCGAAACGTCTGCTCGGACCTGAAGAGCGGCAAGGATGCCGCGACCGTCCAGAAGAACGCCAAGCTTCGTTTTGAGGGCGGCACCGTGCCGAGCCTCGCCGACGACCAGGCCGCGAACATCGTGACCGCCGTTAAGTCCTCGTTCTGCGCGTAACTGACCACGTCACAAGCCCCGTTCGGTGCTTCCGGGCGAAGCTTGCGTCGTCTAGGGTGACTGTTGTAGCTGCGTATCCCAACGGGTGTGCACTTCGCTGGAGCAGGCAAGGCCCATCAAGGTCTCGGCGCAGGTCCTCGACGCGATCGCCCGCGCCCTGCTCATGGACCGGAGCGAACGCGCCCACCTCTTCGCCCTCGGCGGCGCCGTCGACCCGCACCCCGAGGCGGAGTGCACGGCGCTGTCCGCGCAGGTCAAACGCCTCATGCACCGCGTCGCGCCCTACCCGGCGACCGTGCAGAACGGCCGCTACGACGTCCTCGCGCACAACCGCTCCTGGACCCACGTCTTCGGCGACTTCGGCGCGATGGAGCCCCGCGACCGCAACTGCCTGTGGCTCCTGGCCACCGACGAGAGGTGGCGGGAGACCTTCCTCGACCGGGACGAGATGCTGCGGGACCTGACCGCGAAGTTCCGCGCGGCCATGGCCGAGCACGGCGCGGAGCCCGCCTGGCGGGAGCTGCGGGACCGGCTGCTCGGGGTGTCCGCCGAGTTCCGCGCACTGTGGGAGCGGCACGAGGTGGCGACGATGTCCCCGCACGTCAAGCGCTACCAGCACCCCGATGTGGGGCTGCTGCGCCTGGAGCACCGGATGCTGTGGATGGCGCCGCTGGCGCACGCGCACCGCCTCATCGCGTACGTCCCCGCCGACGACGAGACGGAAGAGCGCCTGGAACGGCTGGCGGAGCTGTCCGAGGAGCAGGCGGAGCCGTCCGGAGAGCCGGTGGAGCCGTGCGAGGAGCAGGCGTGAGGGCAGTCCGGGGAGTGAGGGACAATAGAGGGTCCCGTCGTCCGTCCCGGAGAGCCCCGATGCCGTCCCAGCCCCTCACGATCGGCCCGCACACCGTACAGCCGCCCGTCGTGCTCGCCCCCATGGCGGGCATCACGAACGCGCCGTTCCGGACGCTGTGCCGGGAGTTCTCCGGCGGCAAGGGCCTCTTCGTCAGCGAGATGATCACCACGCGCGCCCTGGTGGAGCGCAACGACAAGACGATGCAGCTGATCCACTTCGACGCGACGGAGAAGCCGCGCTCGATCCAGCTGTACGGCGTCGACCCGGCGACCGTCGGCAAGGCCGTCCGCATGATCGCGGAAGAGGACCTGGCCGACCACATCGACCTGAACTTCGGCTGCCCCGTCCCCAAGGTGACGCGCAAGGGCGGCGGCTCCGCGCTCCCGTACAAGCGGCCCCTGCTGCGCGCGATCCTTCGCGAGGCGGTCAGCGGCGCGGGCGACCTTCCCGTGACGATGAAGATGCGCAAGGGCATCGACGACGACCACATCACCTTCCTGGACGCGGGCCGCATCGCGGTCGAGGAGGGCGTGACGGCGATCGCCCTGCACGGCCGCACCGCCGCCCAGCACTACGGCGGCACGGCGGACTGGGACGCCATCGCCCGCCTGAAGGAGCACGTGCCGGAGATCCCGGTGCTCGGCAACGGCGACATCTGGTCGGCGGCCGACGCCATCCGCATGATGGACGAGACCGGCTGCGACGGCGTCGTCGTGGGCCGCGGCTGCCTCGGCCGCCCCTGGCTCTTCGGCGACCTGGTGGCGGCCTTCGAGGGCACGGGCGCCCCGCAGGCGCCGACCCTGCGCGAGGTCTCCCGGGTCATGCTCCGCCACGCGACGCTGCTCGGCGAGTGGATCGGCGACGAGTCGCGCGGCGTCATCGACTTCCGCAAGCACGTGGCCTGGTACCTGAAGGGCTTCGCGGTCGGCTCCGAGATGCGCAAGCGCCTCGCGATCACCTCGTCGCTGGCCGAACTGGAGGACGGCCTCGGCGAGCTGGACCTCGACCAGCCGTGGCCGGTGGGCGCGGACGGCCCCCGCGGGCGTACGTCGGGCAACAACCGCGTGGTCCTGCCGGACGGCTGGCTGAAGGACCCCTACGACTGCGCGGGCGTCGGCGAGGACGCGGAACTGGACACCTCGGGCGGCTGATCCCCGCCGCGGCCCACCCTGCGAGCACACGTAGTTCACGTACGTACGTACGCACGTAGGCAAGGGGGATGAAGCGATGACGTTGCGCTCCGATGTGGCCGAGCTGCTGGCGGAGGCCGGCATCGGCGACGTGGATGTCGACGAGGCCGTCGCGGACGAGCACGCCCGGACGGCCGCGTACCTGCGCGTCGTCTCCGCGGCCGCTTCGTCACCGAGCCGCGACCGGGACCGGGACCGCGCGATGGTGGCCACGATCCGGCGCGACCCGCACGAGATGGGGGCCAAGGTGGCGGTGGTCGCCCTCGTGGACGAGATCGCGAGGAAGCGACCGGCCCTGCCGAGTTCCGGCGGTGGTCGGACGAACTGCTGCCGGAGATCGCCCGGTTCCGGGTGGAGGGGCACCGCGCGTTCATCCGCCGCCGCATCGACGACTGGCTGTTCTACCTGTCCGTGAGGGACGGTCACGTGCCGACCCCGGCCGAGCTGGCGGAGGTCACGGCCTGGATGCAGCGTTTCCTGGCCGAGGCGTCGACGTCGCCCGCGGTACTCGCCCTGCTCGCCGAGTCGGCCACCACCAGGAAGACCCGGAAGCTCGCGGAGAACCGGGCGGGAAGTCGCCTCCGCTGACGATGCCGGAGGGGCGGCACCCCCCGGCCCAGGAGTGTGTGGCTGACTTTCTTACAGCAACGGTGATGCCCGTGGGGCCGTCGTGGCATCAGGCGCCGGTGAGGCGTGCGAAGGCAGCGGGTTTGGCGTTGGTGTTCTGGATCAGATGATGGAACCACTCAGAGGCCGGTGGGCGCCATACTGTTGCCCGCCTCTTCCCTGGGCCTCAACCGTACGGTGCAGCACTACGGTGAGGCCCAGAACTGCCGCGTCGTACGACTGCCCGGCTGAGCCCCTGCTCGAACGGACACGCCCCGACTGCCGTTGACCGGACCGACTGCGGGGAACAGACAGCATCTAGCGCGCATACCGCAGTATGCTTAGGGCTATGGCTGACACCACACGCATCACGGTGACCCTCCCCACCGAGCAGGTGGCGGAGCTGAAGAAGATCACGGACAACGTCTCCGGCTACGTGGCTGCAGCGGTCGCCAGGCAGATCCGGCACCAGCTCCTAGGGGCCGACCTGCGCAGCCACACAGACGAGCACGGTGCCTTCAGTGAGGAAGAGCTGGCCGAGGCGCGGGCGCGGATCTTCGGTACGACGTCGGCCGCCGACGGCGTGAGCGCCGTGTGAGCGGGCACCTTGAGACCGTCGTCCTGGACAGCGAAGGGCTGTCGGCCTGGGTGGCGCAGGACCGGAAGGTTCTGGCGATGTTCCAGGTGTTCCATGACATGGGGGCGGACCTTGTCGTCAGCGCCAACACCATCGTTGAGGTGAGCCACGTCAGGGTGAACCTGCCCCGACTGCACTGGGCGCTCTCCCGGGTCAAGGTGGAGCCGATCACGGAGGCAGCGGCCAAGGCGGCGGCCCAACTACTCAAGGGCGCCGGTTTGCACGGACACAAGTACGCGATCGACGCCACCGTCGCGGAAGCGGCCTTGCGTCAGCCTGGCCCGGTCGCCATCCTCACGTCGGATGTCGATGACATGACCCGGCTGTGCGGCGGCAGGGCCCGGATCATCGGGCTGTGACCGCGACATCGTCCCGGGCCCATGGACAGATCCGCGTGGGACCGTCGAGACCAGAGCCGCCGCAGGCCAACGCACGGCGGGTGAACAAGGCATCGACGGATGCGGGGCGCGACTGCGCGGGATGAAACGGTTCTTAAGAAGCCGTATGTGCGCCGGCCGGGGTCGGTCACACCGCAACTTCATACCGTCATGGCGCTCTGACATCGCATCCGTCGGGCATGCAAACCATCGCGTCCGGGCTCGTAGATCAGATGACGGGACACCTCGGCGCCCTTGAAGATGCGCTGAACTTCGCGGTGCTACCGAGCACTCGTCGTCCCGTAGCGCTTGCCCTGCGGGAGCGTCGATCCTTGCCGCATGGCAGGCAATCGACTCGGGAGCGGTCGAACGGGCGTGGCGGCACTACGAACTCGCGAAGCGCGCGGCGCGGGATGCTGAGGCCCCGATGTACCTCGCGCACGCCATGGCAGAGCAGGCGTACGTCCTCTGCGAGGCAGGTCGGTCGGCGCTCGGCGTCGACCTGGTCCGCGACGCGCAACGCACCGTTGGCCAGGCGGGTTCCCCACGTCTGCGTGCGTGGTTGTTCGCGGCCGAAGCGGAGATGTGCGCCCATGCCGGAATGCCGGACGACTGCCGGCGCGCGCTCGATACGGCCACGGCGAGCATTCCGCCCGGCTCGGAGGACCGCGACCCGGACATGCTGAGCATCTTCCTCAACGGCGCCCACCTCGCACGGTGGCGCGGCAACGTCCTCGCTCTACTCGGCGACGAAGACGCCGTCACCAGCCTGTACGACGCGCTTGAGGTGGCGGACCCGTCCTTTGTGCGAGCGAAAGCTGGTCTCCACGCAGACCTTGCGCAAGCGCATCTGACGCGAGCCGAGTACGACGACGCGAACACTCACCTACGGCAAGCTCGTTTGCTGGCGAGCCGCACCGGCTCGGTGCGGCAGCGCCGCCGCGTCGACATGCTCAGTGCCCGGCTGTAGCTCCCTGCTTGCCGCGGCTAGCCAGGATGTGGAGGAGCGCCACGAGAGTGCCTGAGCCCATCAGCTCACCACGGGCCATCAGCCCTGGAATGTCGGCCAGAGGAACCCACTCGATATGCCCCGCTTCCTCCAAGTCGGTCGGCGGACCGACTTGTTCGGCCCCATGGCCCACGAAGATCTCGTGAGGCGAGTCGACCATGCCGACCATGGGCTGAAACGTGACCACGTGCTCTACGGACTTCGGCCGCCAACCCGTCTCTTCCACGACTTCCCGGAGCGCCGTTTGTGAGGGTTCTTCCCCCCTCATCCACGATGCCGTCGGGCAGCTCCCAGCCCCATTGCTGAGGCACGAAGCGGTAACGCCACATCATCAGTACGCGGTCTTGGTCGTCCAGAACCGCCGTGATGGCCACGTGGTGGAGCTTCACCACATGATGCTCGAAGCGTTCCACGCCGGGCGGTTCCACGTCCCAGAGCTGGAGCTTGACCCAACGGAAAGGCGCCTTCGGCCAGGAGTCGGGCCAGCGCCTGCCGAAGCGCCGTCCGGCCGATGCCAAGTTCCTCCGAGAGCATTCGCTCTTAGGGCATCTTGTCACCGGGGGCGTACTCGCCAGAGGCGAGCCGTGCACGAATCGTCTCGTAGACGTGGTGCGTATCAGCGTAGCGGGGGAGCGGCGCAGTGCCTTCGGCCGTACCCATGAGAACCCCTGAGATGTCGGAATAACTAACCCTGCCCCATCAAGGCACCCGGCTGCGCTCCGCTCCGCCGGGCGCGCTTCCCGGCTCTGGCTGCGCCCGCGCTCCTGCCTTCGGCCCGCTCGGCGCTGCCGCCGCCGACGCGCGCCCACATGTGGATAGGGCCGGAAGCCATAAGTCGATCACCGCATCGCGCGGCCCACGGTCAAAACGATGCCTCCGGCGGGGGATCAGCCGGCACCGGGATGGAGGGGGCGCCGTCTTCGCCCGCGGGCCCGTTGTGGCGTGCGCGGGGGCTCCCATCCCGTCCACCGTCGACCCAGGCAGAGCCGAGCAGACGCGGCCCAGGGCGTCAAGGGCGTTCGTACAGTGGCGCGCTCCACCTTGACGCCCGGAACCACGCCCGCTCCACGGTGTGTGGGTCGACGGCGGACGGGATGGGAGCTGGGGTGAGTGGTGGGTATGTGTGGGCGAGTCAGTGTCCGATCATATTCAGCCAACCTCGGACGCAGGTTTCAACGCTTATGTGCACCGATCTGCGTGGATTGCAGGACAGTTGCGATGAGCGCAATTTTCTGCGGTGGTCGTAACCAGGCATACGTGCAGACCAGGGCCTTGTAGGCGCGGACCTGGTGTACACCTTTTGGGTGTGGTCAGCACGAGGCAAGAGCGCTTCTCGAAAGGAGCGGAAGCGGGCGCGCGCCCTGCTAGCTTTCGTGGCCTGAAGAGGACCCCATCCGGGTCTGGGGAGACGTGACGGATGGGGCCGACCAGCGCAACTCGTTCGAGCTGCCCCGGAAAGGATGAGATGGATCCACTCACCCCTGTTCAGGAAGAGCCTACTCAAAGAACTGCGAGGGGAACCACGACTGCTACTGCGCTCATGATGGGAGCTGGTTCGTTCCTCACGGGATGCGCCACGACGATCACTGCATGGGTGGGGGTGCAGGCGTACACCCAAGGTTGCTCGGCGCCGACGCAGTACAGCAGCGAAGTACAGCAACCGCAGGAACCGACCGCATCCGATAGCGTCCCTTCAGGGCCGTAGATTGGCCGGTACGACCGTTCGCGACCGATCCACATAGAGCTACGGATCAGAAGGTGTACCAGGGGCAGTCCGCGTTTCGGCTGGACTGCCCCTGTCGAATGCGGATCGAAGTGACTCAGGACCGTTCAGCTCTCCTGACTCACATGCAGGTCAGGAGCGTAGTTCCTACAAAGAGCCTAGGGCCCTTCTAAGCGCTTGGCCTAAGCAGTGTCGTGCTGGCCATGGCCACGGGTGGAGGGCACAACGAGGGCACAACGGCTTCGCGCAGGTTCAACGACAACCAACGCCAGCAAACGCCGTTTGGGCTGGTCAGCGGATTGCCTTGACAGTCTCCGCAGGGAATGCCCGAAGGGGCGGCACCCCCGCACAGGGTGCCGCCCCTTCATCGTGGACCGGAGCCGCCGCCGCATCGGTTGAGGGTCGGGGACACGGCGGCGGCTCCGGGGTCTGCTACCGGTGGTCGCTGCCCACCGAGTGGGAGGCGGCGCGGCCGGCCTCCAGGCGGGCCACCGGGATGCGGAACGGGGAGCAGGAGACGTAGTCCAGGCCCACCTCGTGGAAGAAGTGCACGGACTCCGGGTCGCCGCCGTGCTCGCCGCAGACGCCGAGCTTCAGGTCGGGGCGCGTGGCGCGGCCGGCCTTGACCGCGTCCTTCACCAGCTTGCCGACGCCGTCCTTGTCGATCGTCTCGAACGGCGAGACCCCGAAGATGCCCTTCTCCAGGTACGCCGTGAAGAAGCTGGCCTCCACGTCGTCCCGCGAGAAGCCCCAGACGGTCTGCGTGAGGTCGTTCGTGCCGAAGGAGAAGAACTCGGCGGCCTCCGCGATCTGGTCGGCCGTCAGCGCGGCGCGCGGCAGCTCGATCATCGTGCCGAGGGCGAGCTTCAGCTCGACGCCGGTGGACTCGATGACCTCCGCGATGACCTGCTCGGCCTCCTCGCGGACGATCTCCAGCTCCTGGACGGTGCCGACGAGCGGAATCATGATCTCCGCGCGCGGGTCGCCCTTGGCGTTCTTCCGCTCGGCCGCCGCCTCCGCGATGGCCCGCACCTGCATGGTGAACAGACCCGGGATGACCAGGCCGAGGCGTACGCCGCGCAGGCCCAGCATCGGGTTCTGCTCGTGCAGGCGGTGGACGGCCTGGAGGAGGCGGAGGTCGTTCTCGTTGGCGTCCTTGCGGGACTCGGCGAGGGCGACCCGGACGGACAGCTCCGTGATGTCGGGGAGGAACTCGTGCAGCGGCGGGTCGAGCAGGCGGATGGTGACCGGCAGGCCGTCCATCGCCTCGAACAGCTCCACGAAGTCCTGCTTCTGGAGCGGGAGCAGCTCCTTCAGGGCGTCCTCGCGCTCCTCGTCCGCGTCGGCGAGGATGAGGCGCTCGACCATCTCGCGGCGCTCACCGAGGAACATGTGCTCGGTGCGGCACAGGCCGATGCCCTGCGCGCCGAAGCGGCGGGCGCGCAGCGCGTCCTCGGCGTTGTCCGCGTTGGCCCGGACACGGAGCCGGCGCACCCGGTCCGCGTACGCCATGATCCGGTGCACGGCGGCGACCAGCTCGTCGGCGTCGTCGGCACCCGCGTGCATGCGGCCCTCGAAGTACTCGACGACGGGGGAGGGGACCACCGGCACCTCGCCGAGGTAGACCTTGCCCGTCGAGCCGTCGATGGAGACGACGT
This sequence comes from Streptomyces huasconensis, assembly GCF_021028635.1. NCBI lineage: Bacteria > Bacillati > Actinomycetota > Actinomycetes > Kitasatosporales > Streptomycetaceae > Streptomyces > Streptomyces huasconensis. The sequence continues at coordinate 2,451,149 of NZ_CP086119.1, read as the reverse complement.
CGCCCTCCTCGACGACGATGCCGCCCGGCGCGGTGAGGCGGCGCCGCTTGGTGTCGACCTCCAGCTCCTCGGCGCCGCAGACACAGGTCTTGCCCATGCCGCGCGCCACGACCGCCGCGTGGGAGGTCTTGCCGCCGCGCGAGGTCAGGATGCCCTCGGCGGCGATCATGCCGTCGAGGTCGTCGGGGTTGGTCTCGCGGCGGATCAGGATGACCTTCTCGCCCGAACGCGACCACTTGATGGCGGTGTACGAGTCGAAGACCGCCTTGCCGACCGCCGCGCCCGGCGACGCGGCGATGCCGCGGCCGAGCTGCTGCACCTTGGAGTCCGCGTCGAAGCGCGGGAACATCAGCTGCGCGAGCTGGGCGCCGTTGACGCGCTGGAGCGCCTCTGCCTCGTCGATCAGGCCCTGGTCGACGAGCTGCGTGGCGATGCGGAAGGCGGCACCGGCGGTGCGCTTGCCGACGCGGGTCTGGAGCATCCACAGCTGGCCGCGCTCGATGGTGAACTCGATGTCGCACAGGTCCTTGTAGTGCGTTTCGAGGGTCTCCATGATCTGCATGAGCTGGTCGTACGACTTCTTGTCGATCTGCTCCAGATCGGCGAGCGGCACGGTGTTGCGGATGCCCGCCACGACGTCCTCGCCCTGCGCGTTCTGGAGGTAGTCGCCGTACACGCCCTGGTGGCCGCTGGCCGGGTCGCGGGTGAACGCGACGCCCGTGCCGGAGTCCGGGCCGAGGTTGCCGAAGACCATCGAGCAGACGTTGACGGCCGTGCCGAGGTCGTGCGGGATGCGCTCCTGGCGGCGGTAGAGCTTGGCGCGGTCGGTGTTCCACGACTCGAAGACCGAGCGGATCGCGAGGTCCATCTGCTCGCGCGGGTCCTGCGGGAAGTCCCGCCCGGCCTCCGTCTTGACGATCTTCTTGAACTTGGTGACCAGCTTCTTGAGGTCACCGGCTTCGAGGTCGGTGTCGACCGCGACCTTCTTCGCCTTCTTGGCGGCCTCCAGCGCGTCCTCGAAGAGGTCGCCGTCGACGCCGAGGACGGTCTTGCCGAACATCTGGATGAGCCGGCGGTAGGAGTCCCACGCGAAGCGGTCGTCGCCGGACTGCTTGGCGAGGCCGGTCACGGACTTGTCGGAGAGCCCGATGTTCAGGACCGTGTCCATCATGCCGGGCATGGAGAACTTGGCGCCCGAGCGGACCGAGACGAGCAGCGGGTCGTCGGCCTGGCCGAGCTTCTTGCCCATCTTCTTCTCGAGGGCGTCGAGGTGCGCGCTGACCTCGTCGCGGAGCGCCGCCGGCTCCTCACCGCTGTCGAGGTACGTCTTGCACGCCTCGGTGGTGATCGTGAAGCCCGGCGGAACGGGCAGCCCGAGGTTGGTCATCTCGGCGAGGTTCGCGCCCTTGCCGCCGAGAAGGTCCTTGAGGTCCTTGTTGCCCTCGGTGAAGTCGTAAACGAACTTCACCTCCTCGGTCGCCGCGGTCGTCTCACTCGTGTGAGCTACGTGGGGATCTTTGTTTTCCGACACGGGTCTCGACTCCTCGAGGACTCGGTGGCTGCCCTGACGGCGAGGAACATACCCAGATCGAAGGCGCCTGGGTACGTCCACTTGCGCGTCATGCGGCCGTAACCACCCGTCCGCCGCTAGATCGAAAGTGACTCGGCGGTAGGGGAGGGCCAGAGCTTGTGTTCAAGTCTTGAAGTCGCAACCCCCGTAGACCCTGGCAAACGCTCAAACGAGCGAGATAATCTCAGATGTGAGTTCACCTCCTGAATGATCGAGCATTGGCACTCAGTGCCACCCCTTGGAGAAGTGCAGCCGCCCAGAAAGCGCTCATCTGAGCGCAAGAGCGATCAGGGGTGGCGAGAATCACGCCGTTTGAAGAGGCCCGATGTCACCATCCGGACGGTCGGCGCCCGCCGCGGGAGACCCCGCCCGACGCGGCCCGCCCACCGCTACACCCCCAGCGCGGCGAGCCGCTCCTCCGCACGCCCGGGTGCGTACAAGTGCTCCACCACGAGCGTTGCCGCGCCGATCAGCGCCGCGCGCTCGCCGAGGCGGGACGTGACGACCTCCAGGTGGGCGGTGGACCGGGGCAGGGCCCGCTGGTAGAGCAGCTCGCGGACGCCCGTCAGGAAGGGGGTTCCGGCCAGATCCCCGGCGATCATGAGAACGCCCGGGTTCAGCAGGGTGACGACGGTCGCCAGGACCTCCCCGACGTGCCGCCCCGCCTCGCGCGCGAACCGTACGGCCTCGGGGTGGCCCGCCTCCAGGAGTGCCCGCACATCTGAGCCGGAGGCCGCCGCGACGCCCGCCTTCGTGAGCCTGCGGGCCACCGCGCCGCCGCTGGCCACGGCGGCGAGACAGCCGTGCGCACCGCACCGGCACAGGGCGTCCGCGCCCTGCGGCACGCGGATGTGGCCGATGTCGCCCGCGCCGCCGTCGATGCCCCGGTAGACGGCGCCGTCCACCACGACGCCCGCGCCGATCCCGGTGGAGACCTTGACCAGGGCGAAGGCCGCGCAGTGCGGGTAGTGGGCGCGTTGCTCGCCGTACGCCATGAGGTTGGCGTCGTTGTCTACGAGGACGGGGAGGTCGGGGAGGACGGGGAGAGGGGGGTCGGGGAGGGCGGTGGAGGTAGCGGTGGCGGAGGTGGCGGGCAGGGCTTCGGTGAGGGCCCGGCGCAGGCGGGCCCGTATGTCGTGGCCGTCCCAGCCCGGCATCATCGGCGGCTGGACGACGCGGCCCGTCGCGGTGTCCACCGGGCCCGGCACCGCGAGCCCGATGCCGCAGACCGACGCGGCGGGCCGCCCGGTCGCGCGCAGCAGCTCGCCGAAGCGGGCCCCCAGGTCACCGAGGACCGCTTCGGGGCCGTCCTCGACGGTGAGGGGCCCGGTGTCCTCGGCGATGATCTCGCCGCCGAGGGTGAGCAGGGCGGTGCGGGCGTGCCGGGTCTCCAGCGCGGCGGCGAGCACCACGGCGTGCGTCTCGTCGAACTCCAGGCGCAGCGCGGGCCGCCCGCCGAGCGGCGAGTCCGCCGGGGGCCCGGCCTCCTCCCGCAGCCATCCGGCCCGGAACAGCCGCCCGAGCCGCTGCCCCACCGTGGCCCGCGACAGGCCGGTGACCTCCTGAAGGGCGCCGCGTGTGGTGGCCCGGCCGCTGCGCACGAGATGCAGCAGCTCGCCGGCGCCGGGCTGACCCGCGGCGGCGCGGACGCGCGGGAGGGGGCGCGCGGAGGGCCCGGTGCCGTCGCCCGTCCCGGGGGCCCCTCGCCTCGGGGCCGCGGGGCCTTCCGTGGTGGTGCTGCGGCCTGCCGAGCCCATGGGTCCCTCCCCGTTCGAACGTGCCTTCGTCGGCGCTCACCGTACGTCCGCGCGCGGCCCGCGTGACGTATCCGTACGGGCCGGACGCGCACCCTTGTGCTCGTCAACTCAGCGTTACATATTGGGTTTTGCGTGTGAAGTAGACGTAACCCTAGGGTGACCGCCACCGAACCGACGGGACGTCGAAAGCCTCCGGGAGACCCGCGTGGACCGCAGCACGACCACCCAGCACCTCGCGCACCGCGCCACCGCCACGTCGTCGCGGGAGCCGCTGCCGGAGCCGTCGCGGGAGCCGCTGCCGGAGCCGTCGCGGGAGCCGCTGCGGGAGCGTGCCGCCGAGGTGCTGTGGGCGAACTGGACGGGGACGTCGACCGTGCCGTCCCGGGCGCTCTACCCGCACCAGTGGTCCTGGGACTCCGCCTTCATCGCGATCGGGCTGCGCCACCTGTCGCCGCTGCGCGCCCAGTTGGAGCTGGAGACGCTGCTGGCCGCCCAGTGGGGTGACGGCCGCGTCCCGCACATCGTGTTCAACGACGCCGTCCCCCTCGGCGCGTACTTCCCGAGCCCCGACTTCTGGCGCTCCACCACCGCGGGCCGGACGGCCGGCGCCCCCGCCGACGTGCAGACCTCCGGCATCGTGCAGCCGCCGGTGCACGCGCTCGCCGCCTGGCTCGTGCACCGCGCCGACCCCGGTCTCTCCCGCGCCCGAGCCTTCCTCGCCCGCCTCCGTCCCCGCCTCGCCGCCTGGCACCGCTATCTGCTGGAGAGCAGGGACGCGGGCGGGGCTGGGCTGGCCGCCGTGCTGCACCCGTGGGAGCAGGGCATGGACAACAGCCCTTGCTGGGACGGCCCGTTGAGCCGCGTGGACCCGGTCGAGCCGGGCGCCTACCGCCGTGCGGACCTGGCCCACGGGGCGCCCGAGGACCGGCCGACCGACGCGGACTACGGACGGTACGTGCGGCTCGCGGCGGACTACCGCGACCGGGGGTACGCGGACGTGACGGGACCCGAGGCGACCGGCCCGGGCGCCTCGGCGGGCGCGTTCCGCGTCGAGGACCCCGCCTTCAACGCGCTCCTGATCGCCTCGGAGCACGCACTCGCCCTGATCGAGGCCGAGTTGGGCGGCCGCGCGGCGGCGGCCCGGTCGTACGAACACCGAGCCCGCGCTCGGACCCTCACGAGAACTCTCGTGGCACGCCTGTGGGACCCGGGCCGGGAGCTGTTCCTCTGCCGCGACCTGCGCTCGGGGGAACTCATCGGCGAGCGCGGCGTGACCGGACTGATCCCCCTGGCGCTGCCCGCGCTGCCGCCCGGCGTCGCCGCCGCCCTGGTGCGCACTGCCCGTGGCCCGCACTTCGGACTCGGCGGCACGGCGCGGCTCGTGCCGAGCCACGACCTGACCGCGGCCGCCTTCGACCCGCGCCGCTACTGGCGCGGCCCGGCGTGGTTCAACACCAACTGGCTGGTGGCGAAGGGGCTTCGGCTGCACGGCGAGCGGGCCCTCGCGGACGGGCTGCGCGCGGCCATGCTCGACGCGGCGGACACGTCCGGCTTCGCCGAGTACGTGCATCCGTACACGGGCGAGGGCTGCGGCGCGCGCGGCTTCGGCTGGACGGCGGCGCTCACGCTGGACCTGCTGTACGCGGGGCGGGACGGGCTCTTCGAAGGAGCCGAAGGGGAGCCCGGCGGGGCGCCCGAGGAGGAGTTCGCGGATGAGTCCGCGGAACATTCCGCGGAAGAGGGGTGGGGGCATGAGTGACCGGCATCGGCTGCTGGTGCGGGGACGGACCTTCGTGGCCGTCGGCGCGGGCGGCGACATCAGCGGGGTCGGCGGCGCGCGAGGCGGTGGCACAGGGCCCGACGGCCTGTTCGTACGGGACGCGCGGCACCTGAGCCGCTGGCAGCTGACCGTCGACGGAGCCGTGCCCGAGCTCCTCGCGCCGGTCGGGACGTCCGCGGCCGCCGGCGACACGGCGCGCTGCGTGCTCGTGCCGCGCGGGGGCCGCCAGGAGCCGCCCGCGTACACCCTCCTGCGCGAACAGGCCGTGGCGGACGGCGCGTTCGTGGAATCCCTGCGGGTCGTGAGCAACCGCCCGGTGGCGACCCGGGTGCGGATCGCGCTGACCGTGGACGCCGACTTCACCGACCAGTTCGAACTGCGCGCCGACCACCGTACGTACGCCAAGCCGGGCGCCGTCAGGGCCCGGCGGGCGCTGGACGGCGAGGACGGTGTGCGGGGCGTCGAGTTCGGATACCGGCGCGGCGAGTGGCGGGCCCGCACGACGGTGACCGCCGACCCCGCGCCGGACGCCGTCGAGGAGACCGGCGGCGGCGCGCGGCGCCTCGTATGGACGCTGGAGCTCGACGCGCACGACACGGTCGAGGTGGCACTCCGTGCCGCCGCGTCTCCGCATGGGGAGGCGGAGTCCCACCCGCCCGACTCGCCCGCCGAGGCCGTACGCCAACTCGACGCGCTGCGCGAGGACTTGTGGTCCGGTCTCACGCTGATCAGCAGCTGGCCCGCCCTCGCCGATGTCTGCGCGCGCGGCATCGCCGACCTCGCGGTGCTGAGGGTCCCGGCGACGGGACCGGACGGCGAGGCGCTCAGCGTGCCGGGCGCGGGCGTGCCCTGGTTCCTCACCCTGCGGGGCCGTGATGCCGCGCTGACCTCGCTCTTCGCCCTGCCCTACGTGCCGCGTCTGGCGGCGGCGACGCTGCCCGCGCTCGCCGCGACGCAGGCCACACAGGCCGTGCGGGGCGCGGTCGCCCAGCCCGGCAAGATCGTCCACGAAGTGCGGCACGGGGAACTCGCCCACTTCGGGCAGGTGCCGTTCGGCCGCTACTACGGCTCGGTGGACGCGACGCCGCTGTTCCTGGTGCTGCTCGGCGCGTACACCGAGCAGGCGGGGGACACCGCGCTCGCCCGCCGCCTCGAACCGGCCGCGCGCGCCGCCGTCGGCTGGATGCTGGACCACGGCGGGCTCACCTCGCGCGGCTACCTCGTCTACCGCGCGGACCGGGGCGGCCTCGCCCACCAGAACTGGAAGGACTCGCCCGGCGCGATCTGCTCCGCCGACGGCAGCGAGGCGAGCGGGCCGGTCATGGCCGCGGGCGCGCAGGGGTACGCGTACGACGCCCTGTGCCGCACCGCCTGGCTGGCGCGGACCGTCTGGGACGACCCCGTGTACGCGGATCTGCTCGCGCAGGCGGCGGCCGATCTGCGGGACCGCTTCCAGCGGGACTTCTGGATGCCGGGGCAGAACTTCCCGGCGCTCGCGCTGGACGGCGAGGGGCACCAGGTCGACGCGCTCGCCTCGGACGCCGGGCACCTGCTGTGGTCGGGGCTGCTCGACAAGGAGTACGGCGAGGCGGTGGGCCGACGGCTCCTGGAGCCGGACTTCTTCTCGGGTTGGGGCGTACGGACGGTCGCGGCCGGGCAGCCCGCGTTCCATCCGCTCTCCTACCACCGCGGTTCGGTGTGGCCGCACGACAACGCCCTGATCGCGCTGGGCCTCGCGCGCTACGGCCTCCACGACGAGGCCCGCACGGTGGCGCGCGGCCTGGTCGCGGCGGCCACCACCACAGACGGCCGCCTCCCGGAGGTCCTCGCGGGCTACGACAAGGGGGCGTACCCGGTACCGGTCCCGTACCCGCACGCGTGCGCCCTGGAATCGAAGTCGGCGGCGGCACCACTGGCGTTGTTGACGGCGGTGAGCGGGGCGTAAGGGCTATATCGGCAAGTCGTCAACTTGTCAATATGGAACGTCAGTTCGTGCATATCCGGCGGGGCTGACATCTGGCTGTGCTCGCCGGTTGTTTTTACTAATGGACTCCTTGCGGTTCCCATGGCGTACCGGAACGGCCGGTCGACCACGTTCGTAGGCGTAGGCATAGCCGGGAAAGTCCGCGCCCGGCATGGGAGCAGGAGTTCGCCTCGTCCCCCATAGCGGTCGCTGTTTGCCGCAGAACCGATAATCCTACCCGCTCCTCTGGCAGCATCCTTGCTGTCCCAAACGCCTCTGCGGAACGGGTGTTGGCCAGTAGGCCGACGTACGGCCGCGCCTTTCCGAAGGGCCAGATGCATCATGCCTTCATTCCCCGAGCCCGGCCACTCTTCCGACGAACCGGACGACGAAATCCGGCGTGAAGAACGTGAGATTGCCGAAGCGAGGGCGAACGCGGCGCGCCGTCAGCGGATGGCGAACTGGTTGCGGGTCGCGCAGGTCGGCTGCGCGGCGGAAGAGGCGCGAACGGGAAACCCGGCCTACCGGGGGTTGGGCCTGACCCTCCAGTGGGCCATCGACCGACTTCAGGACCCCCAATGATACGAGGCAAGGCATGAGCAAGACCGTGAGCGACAAGCCGTTCCCGATTCCGGTCTCCCGGAAGGAGCAAGGGGCTTGGATCGAGGCCGTCTTGGCCACTGAGGGCGTCAACGTGCCTCGGGGCGCCCTGGAGAACATCGCCCCTTTCATCGTCGACCCCGAGGACACACTGAGCGAACCCGACGACCAGGGCCTGCGCACGCTCAAAAGCGGTGCGGTCCGGCGCATCAGGACGGATGCCGGTGACATGGTCGTCGCCGTCGTCCGGATGCACGGTGTCGGCGGCGTGCAGTGGGGACACAACGAACGGATCAGTTCGATCTGGCGCTCCGTCGCCGACCCGACGGTCGGCAGGGGGACGGAGCGGACGCTCGCCTCGGTCCGGCCGTGGATGGGCGTCGACGACGACGGGCGTGAGATCTGCCTCGCCGCACTGGAAAGCACGGTGGCGGACCGGCGGGCGCTGATCTTGAACGCCGAGGACGCGGCGGACGCGTTGAAGCGGCGGGACCGGGTCCGCCCGTATGACCTTGAGGAGGATCTCGTACTCAACGGGCAGCAAGATCCCGGAATGTACGTTCCTCAGCAAGTGCGTCTCGAACAGAATCCCGAAAAGGATGAAAACGGTAACCCGCTCTACCCTGACGCCTACTGGGGCTGGATGGCAGTTCGAGGGAATAATCGAACACAGAAAAGGCAATCGATTTTCCGTCTGACGTCCGGTGAAGTGCTGGCCGGAGTCCCGGCGGAAAAACTGGAGCGGGACGGGGACGAGGTCATCTGCGACCCCCGCGACTGGCTCCCCGAATTCTCCGCCGTGCTCAACCGGGAGTACGCGGAGACGGCCGACGACGAACTCGACCCCACGAGCGGCTCACGGGCGCGACGGGCCGCCGCCATCGCGGTGGTGGACGCGCACCTCGTGATCGGCACCCCGACCCCGCAGCGGCTTTACCGCATCGTGCAGATGAACAACCGGCGCGACCACGTGCACCCGCCGCTGGAGTTCGACGCCCTCGACCGCTCGCGCGCGCTGGGGCGGAGCGTGCTGGGGATGTACGTGGCCCAGGGCGCCATGGACGAGAAGACGGCCGAGGTGCTTTCGGGGATCGCGCCGATCCGTGAACTCCCGCAAGCGACAGCCGACATGACGGTCTCCGAGCTTCGCGACCTGCGTTCGATGCTGCTGCTCCAGGAGCTGTTCCCGGTCGATCCGCGCAAGCGACTCCTGCTGCGGCGCGCACTCAGCGAGAATCCGCCGTCACAGCTCAAGACCCCCGAGATCAATCAGCGGGCCCGCACCTGGTCCGCGCTCACGTCCGAGAGTTACCCCATGCCCTGGAACCCCCGCGTGGGGCAGGTCTTCTCCACACGGGCCCGCGAGGGCATCGTCCTCTCCGGTCGCAGGCTGCCGGAGCTGCTGGCCGCCGCCGACACCGATGACGCCGCCTTCGACGAACTGGTGTCCTATCGTGCGGCCCACTGGCTGGCCTCCTTCGGCATCATCGAGGCCGACCGCGGCTCGCTCGACGGACAGGAGGCGATCGCCGACACGGGGGAGCGGGTCCGCCGCTCCCGCCGCACGGTCATGAACTGCCTCCAGGCCCTGCGTTACGAGAAGAGCCGGCAGGCGGCGGCCGGCCTGCTGAAGTCCCTGGCCGCGGCCATGGATGACGGTGACCGGCGGCCCTGGCGCGTCAGCAGTTCGGGGAAGGAGCTGGTGGGCCGCGAGATGACACCGCTCTGGTTCGACTCCGAGTTCCCCAAGGACACCGGGACGCGGCCACGCAAGGCGGCGGCGCCTTCGGTGCCCCTGCCGACGGCGGCGACACCACCGACCCTGACCACCGCCGCCCTCGTGCCGACTACCACATCCGTGCCCGCGCCCGCGCCGCCCGTCGGCTCCGTCGTGACCGCGCCGGTCCCCGCCGCACCCGCTGTCGTGGCGCCCGCCCTCACCCCAGAGGCCCTGGTCGACCTCATTGAGACCCGTGTCCAGGAGTTGCACGCGGCCTCCGGCCGGCTCGGCGGCCTCCTCGGCGAGCTGGCCGAGCGGAGCCGTGCGGCGTCCGTCGCGCACCCCGTCGCCCGGCAGCGGGCGGACACGGCCGTACGGCTGCTGAACCAGACGCTGTCCAGGCTGCGCAAGCTCCCCGAGCTGATGGAGGACCTGACCGAACCGGAATGAGGCGGGTTCAGTCGTCGATCCCCGACCTCTCCATCCCCGCCACGATCCACCGCTGGAAGAACAGGAAGACCACCAGCAGCGGCACGATCGAGACCGCTGCCGCGACGAACAGTTCGGGCAGGCGGATGACCTGGGACGTCGTGAAGGTGGCCAGCGCCACCTGGACCGTCCACGCGTCCCGGTCCTGGCCGATCACCAGCGGCCACAGGAAGGAGTTCCAGGCGCCGATGAACACGATCGTGCCGACGGCCGCGAAGACGGGCCGGGAGTTCGGGACGACCACGCGCCAGTACGTGCGCCAGTGGCCGAGGCCGTCCACCCGGGCCGCGTCCTCCAGTTCCCGGGGGAAGCCGAGGAAGTACTGCCGGAAGATGAAACACGCGAAGGCCGAGAAGAGGGTGGGGACGATCAGGCCGCGCAGGGTCGACACCCAGCCCAGGGAGGAGACCAGGACGAAGCTCGGCACGAAGGTGACGGCCGCCGGGACCATCATCGTGCCGAGGATCGCGTAGAACACGCGGTCGGCGTGGCGGTAGGGGATGCGGGCCAGGCCGTACCCGGCGAGTGAGGCGAGGACGACCGTGCCTAGGGTCGTCGCGAGCGCGATCAGCGACGAGTTGAGCAGGGCGCGCGCCATCGGCACCGTCGGGTCGTCGAAGAGCTCCGTGAGGTTCGACCAGCGCAGGGTGGACGGGAAGAACGTCCAGTCGGGAGAGGTGATGTCCCGCTCCGACGCCAGGCCGTTGCGGACCAGGAGGTAGAAGGGGATCAGGAACAGCACGGCCAGCGCGATCAGCAGGGCCACCCGCAGCGCGCGGCCCGCCCGGACCAGGGCGTCGTCCATCGTGCTCAGTCCTCCTTTCCGCCGAGGCCGAACCAGCGTGCCTGGCCGACCGTCACCACCGCGATGATCAGCGCGAGGATCACCGCGCCCGCGCTGCCGAAGCCGAGGTTCTGCTCCTGCCCGAGCGCCGTGTAGTAGAGGTAGACGAGCGGCGGGCGGGCGTAGGGCGGATAGCCCTGGGAGTCCGAGAGCAGGGCGTAGAACTCGTCGAAGGCCTGGAAGGCGTTGATCACCAGCAGCAGCGTCACCGCGACCGAGGTGGCGCGCAGCTGCGGGAGCGTGATGTGGCGCAGGACCTGCCAACCGGGCCGCGCCCCGTCCACCGCCGCCGCCTCGTACAGGGTGGGGGAGATCCGCTGGAGGCCCGCGAGGAAGAGGATCATGTAGAAGCCCGCCTGGAGCCAGAGCCGCACGGTGACGATGACCAGCCAGTACCAGGGCGGCTGCGTCGTCGACAGCCACGCGATCTGCTCGGCGCCGAACCAGCCGAGGACGGTGTTGGCGAGCCCGAACCGCACGCCGTTGAAGATCGACAGCTTCCAGATCAGCGCCGCCACGACGTAACTGCACGCGGCGGGCAGGAAGAAGACCGACCGGAAGAACGCCTGCGCCCGCCGCACGCGGTTGACCATGAGGGCGAGCGCGAGGGACACGACGAAGGTGGTGGGCACGATGAACGCCGAGAAGACCGCGAAGGTGATGAGGCTGTCGGTGAACGCCTCGTTCCGCAGCATCGACGCGTAGTTGTCGAGGCCGACGAAGTCCGTCGGCGAGACCGTGTTGTGGGCGTCGAAGAAGCTGAGATAGACGCTCCAGGCGAGCGGTACGTAGGTGAAGAGGACCAGGCCGAGGAAGAACGGGCCCACGAAGACCCAGAACCACAGCGTGCGGTTCTGCGTCCCGAGCGGCTTCCCAGGCGCCCTCCCCAGCGGCTTCCCAGGCGCCTTCCCGACCGGCTTCCCGAGCGCCTTCCCGGGTTCCGACACTCGCCTCACGGCTTCTTCCTGGCCCGGTCAAGCTCCGCCCGCACCTCGCGCACGACGGACTTCAGCTCGCTCTCCGGGTTCGCGCCGGACTTGATGATCCGGCTCAGCGCGTCCTGGTACGCGGTGCGGCTCGCCGGAGTCCACAGCAGCGGCTCGGCGTAGCCGTACGCGGTGGAGTAGCGCACGGCGTCCGCCGCCGGGCCCTCCTTCAGCTTGGCGGCCTGCTTCGCGAGGGAGAGCCGGGCCGGGATGTGGAAGCCGTAGGAGAGCGCGAAGTCCTGCTGGTACTCCGTCTTGTCGATCCACAGCCACTTCACGAAGTCCTTCGCCTCCCTCTCGCGGCCGCTGCGGGCGCTCACCGCCGCGCCGTACGAGCCCACGGGCAGCGCCGGCCTGCCGTCCGGGCCCTCGGCGGGCAGCGCGAGGACGCCGAAGTCGTCGCCCAGCGCCTCGCGTACGGCGGGCAGCGCCCACAGACCGCACCACTGCATGGCGGTCAGCTCCTGGGTGAACGCCGACGGGTCCGACCAGTCGGAGGGCGCCCCGAGCAGCAGCGACTTGTCGGCGTACAGCTGGCGCAGTCTGCCGAGGGCGCGGGCGGCGGCCGGGTCGTCGAAGCCGACCTCGCCGTCCTCCGTGACGGAGGTGAGGCCGGCCGCGTACAGCGGGGTGACGCCGAGGGCGCCCGCACCGCCGTCGTTGCCGAGGAAGAGGCCCTTCACCTTCTTCGTCGTCAGCGCCTTCGCCGCGTCGACCAGCGCCTCCAGGCTGCGGGGCGGCTGGACGCCCGCGTCGTCGAGCAGGCTCTTGCGGTAGTAGAGCAGGTGCATGTCGACGACCTGGGGGATGGCCCAGATCCGCCCGTCGTACGTCTTCGGGGCGAGCGCCACCGGGTTGAAGTCGTCCTTCACCCCGTCGAAGAGGTCGGTGAGGTCGACGACCTGCCCCTTGCGGATCTGGTCCAGGGAAGGGCCGTTGACCTCGAAGACGTCGGGCCCGGAGTCGGTGAGCAGGGCCGCGGCGGTCTGCTCGTCGTAGTTGCCGGGCCGCCACTGCACCTGGACGTCGGCCTTGTCGTACGCGGCGGCGTACCGTTTCACGGCCTGCTCGGCGCCCGCCTCGCCGTACTGGTGGTACCACTGCGCGAGCCGCGGGCCCTTGCCGCCCGGACCCCCGCCGTCCCGCCCCGTGTTGGACCCGCACGCGGTGAGCAGCCCGAGTGCCGCGCCGGTCCCGAGCAGTGTCCTGCGGCTGATGGTCATACCGGTCGTCCCCCTGCGTGATGTCGGAGTGCTGTACGTGTGCCGGAGTCGGAGTGCCTGTACGTGTCGGCCCAACGATCAACCATGCGCGGTGATTACGACAGAGGGGTTGCGGCCGAGTGTCACCCTCCGGGCGCGCGGCGCGTCAGCGCTCCGTCAAGGTGTCCGCCACGGGTGTATGCGCGGCGTCAAGGACGGCGCGGCGGCCGTCCGGCGCGGCCTACCGTGCCGCACATGGGACACGACAGGACGATCCGGGGCGCCACCCGGCGCGGTACGGCGCGGCACGGCGGACACCGGACCGCGGGCGGCGCGGCGGACACGGTGACTGACCGGAACTGGACGGCCGAGGTGCGCTCCGCCGCCCTGTGCGCGCTGGGGCTCCTCGGGCTCGTGGTCTTCCTGGACGTGGCCAACGGCACGTTCGCCGCGCCTCGGCTCGCCCTGTGGTGGGGGCTCGCCGCGCTGCTGTACGGGGTGCTGCACCCCGCGCGGGTGACGGCGGGCCCCGGCTGGCTCGCCGTGCGGGGGCTCGGCCGCCGCCGGCACGTCTGCACCGGCCTGCTGACGGCCGTGCGGTACAGCGACGGCGTGGCGGCGCGGCTGGTCCTGTGCGACTCGCTCGGGAACCGCGTCGAGCTGGACCCCCGCGTCCTCGTCGCCGATCCGCTGCTCCTGCACCGGCTGGACCGGGGCGCCCGCGCCGCGCGGGAGGCGGGACTGCTCAGGACGGGCTACACCGAGCTGAGCAGGCTGATCGCGCGGGCCGACGGGGCGGGGGCGCGGGGGGTGTTCGAGGCGTCGGGCTTGCGGTAGCCGGACGGAAATGGTGGAGATGCGTACCGGCGGCTCAGCGCGCACAGCCCAGGCAGCAGGGTGCCGCTCAGGCCGCCGCGCCGCCGTCGATGACCAGGTCCGTGCCGACCACGGAGGCGGACTCGTCCGACGCCAGGTACAGCACGGCCGCGGCGACCTCCTCGGTCGTCGAGACCCGTCCCAGCGGCGACTCCTCCTTCATGCGCGCCGCGCGGTCGGCCTCGCTCTCGCCGGGGCGCAGCGACATGGTGGTGTCGGCGGCCCCCGGACTGACGGTGTTGATGCGGACCCCGTCGCGGATGTGCTCGGCGGCAGCCGCGCGGCTCAGCGCGGAGACCGCCGCCTTGGTCGCTCCGTACGCCGCCGTGCCGGGCAAGCTGTGGTGGGCGCCCAGGTTCGAGCCGATGTTGACGATCGTGCCGCCCGTGGCCTGCGCGCGCATCTGCCTGACCTCGGCCTGGAGGGCGAGCAGGACGCCGGTGACGTTGATGTCGAGCATGGCGCGCCAGTCCTCCTCGGACAGTTCGGTGACCGGCTGCCCGGCGCGCGCGATGCCCGCGTTGTTGACGGCCACGTCCAGGGAGCCGAAGCGGTCCACGGTCGCGGCGACCAGGGCCGTCATGTCCGCCGAGCGGGACACGTCGGCGGTGACCGCGAGCGCCGTGCCGCCGGCGGCCTCGACAAGGGAGACGGTCTCCTCCAGGGAGGCTGCGGTGCGCCCGGCCACGACGACGTTCGCACCCTCGGCGGCGAACGCCCGGGCCATGGCGCGGCCGAGGCCGGAACCGGCGCCGGTGACGAGGACGGTGCGGCCGGTGAAGCGGGAACGGGTGACAGACGTGGACGTCATGACAGCTCTTTTCTTGACCGATCGGTTCAATATCAGGGCATGAGAAGCGTGGGCCGAAGTGCGGCCGAGGCGCGGGCGCCTTCGGGTCGGGGCTCAGTCCAGGAGGGTCAGCGCCTGCTCCACCGCGTCCCGCACCCGCGCCGGGTCCGCCGACGCCTTGCCGACCACGCGCAGGCCCTGCAACAGGACGAGCAGCATGCGGGCCAGCGTCAGCGGATCGCGGTCGGCGGGCAGCTCGCCCTGCGCCTGGGCGCGGACGAGCGCGGAGTGCAGCAGGGTCTCGACGCGGTCCCAGTTGCGCTCGACGACCCGGGCGGCCGTCGCGTCGTGCGGGGCCAGCTCGGCCGCCGTGTTGGTGACGAAACACCCGGTCAGGCGGCGCCGCTCGGCCGTGGCCTCCGCGCCGAAGCGCCGCACCGCCGCGCGTACGGCGGGCAGCGCCGGGCCGGGCTGCGCCAGCTCGGCGAGCAGGAGGGGCCGTTGCTGCTCGCCGTACCGCTCCAGGGCCTTCAGGTACAGGTCGTGCTTGTTGCCGAAGGTCGCGTAGATGCTGGCGCGCCCGATGCCGAGCGCCTCGACGAGGTCCGCCATGGACGTCGCCTCGTAGCCACGCCACCAGAACAGCTCTAGGGCCGACTGGAGCGCGGCGTCCGGATCGAATTCCTTGGTCCTGGCCACGTCGAGACAGTAGGGCTATCTGGAACGATCGGTCAAGACGGTTGTGGGGGCGGGTAGTCAGGCGATGCGTACGGGGTGCACGGTGACCGCCACCTCGTCGTCGTCCAGGCACCGCCCCGTCTCCAGGTCGAACCGCTGCTTGAGGAGCGGCGACGCGACGAACGGCCGCCCGCCCCGGGAGCCGAGCAGGCCCCGCGAGAGCACCGCGGCGCCCGTGAACGGATCGCGGTTGTCGATCGCGTACGCGCGTCCCTCGCGGTCGAGGAAGAGCGCCGCCTGGCGGCCGTCGGGCAGCAGGGCCGCGATGCCCCGGCCGGGGGTCAGCCGGGCGTGCTCGCAGACCTCGAACCAGTCGTCGTCAAGGCGGAGTTGGACGCGTGCCGCACGGGTAGCGGTGGTCATCGGGAGGCTCCTTCCAGGGGCCGGGGGCTGAGGGAGAGCAGGGGCAGGTCCGGCTTGATCTGGTCCCGCTCCGGGACGAAGCCGACCGTCGGGTCCGGCACGCCCGGCGCGTTCACGAAGGACACGAAGCGCGCGAGCCGCTCCGGGTCGTCCAGGGTCGCGGCCCACTCGTCGCGGTAGTGCGTGACGTGATCCGCCATCAGCGCCTCCAGCTCGGCGCAGATGCCTAGCGAGTCGTGGACGACCACATCGCGTACATGGTCCAGGCCGCCGTCGATCCGCTCCAGCCAGGCCGCGGTGCGCTCCAGGCGGTCGGCGGTGCGGATGTAGAACATCAGGAACCGGTCGATCAGGCGCACCAGCTCCGCGTCGTCGAGGTCCTGCGCGAGCAGGTCGGCGTGGCGCGGGGTGGCGCCGCCGTTGCCGCCCACGTACAGGTTCCAGCCGCTCGCCGTGGCGATCACGCCGAAGTCCTTCGACTGGGCCTCCGCGCATTCGCGGGCGCAGCCGGACACCGCCGACTTCAGCTTGTGGGGCGCCCGCAGGCCGCGGTAGCGCAGCTCCAGGTCGATGGCCATGCGCACGGAGTCCTGCACGCCGTAGCGGCACCAGGTCTGCCCGACGCAGGATTTCACCGTGCGCAGCGCCTTGCCGTACGCGTGCCCGGACTCGAAGCCGGCGTCCACCAGCCGGGTCCAGATCATCGGCAGCTGCTCGACGCGGGCCCCGAAGAGGTCGATGCGCTGGCCGCCGGTGATCTTCGTGTAGAGGCCGAAGTCCCGCGCCACCTCGCCGATGACGATGAGTTTCTCCGGGGTGATCTCACCGCCGGGGATGCGGGGGACCACCGAGTACGAGCCGTTCTTCTGGAGGTTGGCGAGGAAGTGGTCGTTGGTGTCCTGCAGCGCGGCCTGCTCGCCGTCCAGGACGTGGCCCTCGGCGCCGATCGTCGGGGCCAGCGAGGCGATGATCGAACCGACCGTCGGCTTGCACACCTCGCAGCCCTCGCCGCCGCGCGCCGCCTCCCGCCCGTGTCCGTCGAGCAGCGCGCGGAACGACGTGATCCGCAGGACGCGGACGATCTCGTACAGCTCCTGGCGAGTCTGTCCGAAGCAGTCGCACAGCCCCTTGTCGCCGGAGTGCGGGAGCAGCTGTCCGATGACCTTCACGCAACTGCCGCAACCCGTACCGGCCTTGGTGCACTTCTTGACCTCGGGCAGGGTGGCGCAGGCCTGGATGGCGTCCTTGGTGACGTTGTGGCAGCTGCAGATCACCGCCGAGCCGGGCAGCGACTCCGGGCCGAGCGCGACGGGGGCGCCCGCGCCCGCGGGCAGCACCAACTGCTCGGGCGGCAGCGGCGGCACGGTCCCGGTGAGGGGGCGCAGCAGACCGTACGCCTCCACGTCGCCGACGAGGACGCCGCCGAGCAGCTCGCCGCCCGCGCCCATCACCAGCTTCTTGTACGTGCCCGAACGCGAGTCGGAGTAGACGACGTTCAGACACCCCTCGGCCGTCCCGTGCGCGTCGCCGAAGGAGGCGACGTCGACACCGAGGAGCTTCAGCTTGGTCGACAGGTCGGCGCCCGTGAAGCGCGCCTCGCGGTCGGCGGCGATGGCGGCGGCGGCCGTCTGCGCCATCTCGTAGCCGGGCGCGACCAGGCCGTAGACGCGGCCGTCCACGGCCTGCGCGCACTCACCGATCGCGTACACGTCCGGGTCGCTGGTGCGGCACTGCTCGTCGACGGTGATGCCGCCGCGCTCGCCGACCGTCAGGCCGTGGTCGCGGGCGAGCTGGTCGCGCGGGCGGACACCCGCGGAGAACACGACCAGGTCGGTGGCGAGTTCGCTGCCGTCGGAGAGCTTTATGGCGCTGACCGCGCCGTCCTCGCCGGTCACGATCTCCTGCGTGCCGGTGCCGGTGTGCACGGTCAGGCCCATGCCGGTGATGGTGCGCAGGAGCGCCGCGCCACCGCCCTCGTCGACCTGCACGGGCATCAGGCGCGGCGCGAACTCCACGACGTGCGTGGCGAGTCCGAGGCCGCGCAGCGCTCCCGCGGCCTCCAGGCCGAGCAGGCCGCCGCCGACCACCGCGCCGGTCGTCGCGCGCTTCTTCGCGTACTCCTCGATGGCGAGGAGGTCCTCGATGGTGCGGTAGACGAAGCAGCCCGCCGCGTCCTTGCCCGGCACGGGCGGCACGAAGGGGTACGAACCGGTGGCGAGGACCAGCGTGTCGTACGGGAAGACCCGCCCGGAGCGGGCCGTGACCGTCTTCGCCGCGCGGTCGAAGCGCTCGGCGGGCTCGTCGACGTACAGCTCGATGCCGTGCGCGTCGAGGAACTCCCGGTCGGTCAGGGAGAGTTCGCCGGGGGTGCGGCCGGAGAAGTACGAGGTCAGCTGCACGCGGTCGTAGGCGGGGCGCGGCTCCTCGCAGAGCACCACGATCCGGTGGCTCGCCGCGAGACCGCGCTCGACGGCGGCCTCCAGGAAGCGCTGGCCGACCATGCCGTGGCCGACGAGCACGATCGCGGGGCGCCGGTGCGGGGCCTGCGGGGCCTGCGGGAGGTGTGCGGGGTTCGGGGATGTCGGCATGTCAGCGGCCTCCGATGGGGGTCTCCCCTGCTCGAACGAAGTCGAGAGCCTGGGGATGGGTGAGCAGGTCGAGCAGGGGGCTGTCGTCGTCGGGCAGCGGGTCGTCCGCCTCCCAGGCGCGGGCGAGCGCGCCCACCGAGGCGAGGTCGCCGAGCAGGACGCCGCCGACCAGGCGGTCGCCGCGGACGACGACCTTGCGGTAGGTGCCGCGGGTGGCGTCGGCGAGCTGGATGACGTCGTCGTCGGGGCGCGGCTCCGGGTCGCCGAACGCCGCCAGGTCCAGCGGCCCGGGCCCCGGTGCCGGTCCTGATCCCGGCCCCGGCCCGGTGAGGGTGAGGCGGGTGAGCATGCGGCTGCCGGTGTAGGGGGCGGCGGCGCGGCCCAGGAGATCGTCGGCGAGCGCGTCGGCCTGTTCGAGGGCGGGCGTCGCCAGGCCGTAGACGCGGCCCGCGTGCTCCGCGCAGTCACCGATCGCCCGGATGTGCGGGTCACAGGTGCGCAGCCGGTCGTCCACGACGATGCCCTTGCGTACGTCGAGCCCGGCGGCCAGTGCCAGACCCGTACGGGGGCGCACGCCGCAGGCGAGGACCGTCAGATCGGTGTCCAGCGAGTAGCCGTCGGCCAGCTCCACGCTGCGCACGGCCCCACCGGTGACGCCGACACCACGCACCCGGCACTCGGTGTGCACCTCGACGCCGAGGCCGGTCAGGTGCGCCCGCACCAGCTCCGAGGAGGCCGGGTCCAGCTGGCGCTCCATGAGCCGCTCGGCCTGCTGCGTCAGGACGACCTGCGCGCCCCGCCCGGCCAGCGCCCGGGCCGCCGAGACGCCGAGCAGGCCGCCGCCGATGACGACGACGCGGGTGCCGGGGGACACGGCCCCGGACAGGGCCAGGCAGTCGTCCATCGTCCGGAAGGCGTGCACCCCGCCCGGCAGTTCACGGGCGCCGGGTGCGAACAGACCGCGCAGGGGCGGCAGCACCGGGTTGGAGCCGGTGGCGAGGATCAGGGTGCCGTAGGGGACGACGGTGCCGTCGTCGCAGTGCACCCGCCGTTCCGCGCGGTCGATGCGGACCGCGCGGGCGCGCAGGGTGGTGGTGCCGGCCGGCTTCGGCAGGGCGATCACGTCCGCGCCGTACCGCCCCGCGAGGACCTCCGCGAGGAGGACGCGGTTGTACGGGGCGTGGTCCTCCTCGCCGATGAGTACGGTGTCGAGGCCGTGGGCGCCCTGGATGCCTTCGGGGCCCTCGGCGCCGAGGCGCTGCGCTACGCGGGCGCCGGCCAGGCCCGCGCCGATCACCACTGCCGTGGATGTCATGCTCAGCAGCCTGCGGGGCGGGTGTTTCCCGGCCGGGACCGGGTTGTTTCTCTCGGGGAACGGTGCCCTCAGCGGCCGCGAGCGGCGGGTGTGAGGCGCGGCGCGCACACCTCAGAAGAGCCTCAACTCTCCCTGTCCCGCGTGGACGACGGCCGCACCGCCTCCGTAGGGTCGCGATCATGCCTGACATATCCATGACCACGGTCGTCGTGCTCTGCCTCGCCGCCCTCGCGGCCGGCTGGATCGACGCCGTGGTCGGCGGCGGCGGACTGCTGCTGCTCCCCGCCCTCCTGCTCGGCCTGCCGGGCGGTACCCCGGCCGCGCACGCCCTCGGCACCAACAAGGCCGTGGCGATCGTCGGCACGACCGGCGCCGCGCTGACCTACGTCAAGAAGACCCCCGTCGACGTGCCCACCGCCGTACGGATCGGCCTCGCCGCGCTCGCCGGGTCGATGGGCGGCGCCTTCTTCGCGGCGGGCATGAGCACCGAGGTACTGAAACCCGTGATCATGGTGGTGCTGGTCGCCGTCGGCACCTTCGTGATCCTGCGGCCCGCCTTCGGCACCGCGCCCGCCGCGGAGCCCGCCTCGCCGAAGCGGATTCTCGCCGCGATCGGCCTCGCGGGCCTCGGCATCGGCTTCTACGACGGCCTGATCGGACCCGGCACGGGCACCTTCCTCGTGCTCGCCCTGACCGCCGTCCTCCACCTCGACCTGGTCGCCGCCTCCGCCACCGCGAAGATCGTCAACTGCTGCACCAACGCCGGTGCCCTCGCGATGTTCGCCTGGCAGGACGCCGTCCTGTGGCGGCTGGCCGCGCTGATGGCCCTCTTCAACCTCGCGGGCGGCATGTTCGGCGCGCGCACGGCGCTGAAGAAGGGCAGCGGTTTCGTCCGGATCGTGCTGCTGACCACGGTCTTCGGGCTCGTGGTGAAGATGGCGTACGAGCAGTGGGTGGCGTGAGGCGCGGACCCGCCCCCTCGCTCAGCGCACCGCCGTCAGGTGCGCGAAGACGACGACGTTGCCCTGGTAGCCGGTCTGCTTCGAGTACTTGCCGCCGCAGGTGATGACCCGCAGCTCGGGGCGCGCGGCGGCGCCGTACACCTTCTCGTCGGGGAAGTCCTTCGCGTCGTACACCTCGATCGCGTGGACGGTGAAGACGGCCACGCTGCCGTCCCTGCGCTCGATCTCGATGGTGCGGCCCCTGTCGAGCGCGCCGAGCGCGTAGAAGACCGCCGGGCCCTCCTTGTTGTCGACGTGGCCCGCCACGATGGCGGTGCCCCGCTCGCCGGGCGTGGTGCCCGCCTCGTACCAGCCGGCCAGGTTCTTCCGCTCGGACGGCGGCACGTCGAGGCTGCCCGTAGGGGTCAGCCCGAGTCCCATCAGGGGCGCGTCGACGCCGATCGCCGGAATCCGCACGCGGTCGGGCGGGGAGGGCGGCAGCGCCGCGGTGCCGGGCTCGGGGCGGTGGTGGCCGGGCAGGCTCGGGGCGGCCTGCGCGGGGGAGGGCTGGGGCGGCGGGTGCGAGGCGGTGCCGCTGCTCAGCAGCCAGGCGCCGGAGCACAGTGCCACGAGGCTGACGGTCGTTATGACGGTGTTGCCGGTCCTGTCGCGCATACGGCGGTCCCCCTCGGGGTCGGTCGGGGCCGGGGCCTCGTCCCCCTCCCCGCCCACGAGGGGACACGGGCCGGGAGGGGGCGGGGGCGGCGGTACCGGTGGACAGCGGAGGGTGTCCGTCAGATCCTGTCGCCTCTCGCCCGGCGATGCAGGAGCCAGGTACCGCCCGCGGCGGCGACGGCCAGGGCCGCCACTCCCGCCGCGGTCTGCACGGGGTCGGGACCGAGCGCGCCGCCGACCCCCGTCTTCACATGTCCCCTCGGGTGCGGCCGCGGCTGCTCCGCGGCGGCCGCTGTGGAGGTGATCGTCACCACCAGGTCGCCCGCGACCTGCTTGTTCTTCACGGCGGCGCCTCCGGCACCGGAGCACTTCGCGACGATCTCGTACGTACCCGGCTGCGCGGACGGCGGCACCTCGAACCGCCCGACCACGTCCTCGGGACGCTTGCCCGGCGCCAGGGTGAAGGTGCCCGCCCCGACCGCGCTGGCGTCCCCCGCGGCGGTCCCGCCGGTGCCACAGGCGGTGGTGCGCACGGTGACGGCCGAACCGGGGGTGACGGTGGCGGGCTGGATCTTCAGGCCGCCGACGGGGACGGCGGAGACATTGGGGACGACCGAGACGTCAGGGGCGGATGTGGGGGCGGCGGTCGCGGGGACGGCGGTCGCGGGGGCGGCCAGGGCGCCCGCCGCCGCTACGGCGAGCGCGGTACCGGACAGCAGGCGGGCGTTGCGCATGGTGCTCGTTCCTCCGAGGCCTTCGCGGGACGCGCCCCGCGGCACCCCCAAGTGCCGCTGCGTCGGTCGAGCCCCGCTCTACCGAGGTAAATGGCACTCGGCGGGACACGCCTCCTGATGCGACATCGGGA
Source organism: Streptomyces huasconensis (assembly GCF_021028635.1). NCBI lineage: Bacteria > Bacillati > Actinomycetota > Actinomycetes > Kitasatosporales > Streptomycetaceae > Streptomyces > Streptomyces huasconensis. Next base: position 2,429,087 of record NZ_CP086119.1, on the reverse strand, counting down.
AGGCGTCGCAGAAGCCGCCGTATGGGGGAACTCCGGACCGTCGGCGGGAGAGTTCCAGCAGGTCACCGGCGTTTCGGTGGCGAGATTCCGAAGAACGTGCTCGGCGCCTGTGAATGGGTGACCCGGTGCGCCGACCGGCTCAGACCGTGTCCCAGGGAACGTCCTCGTAGACCGCGGCGACCCTCGCCATCACCTTCTCGTCGATCTCGTACGCGACCGAGTCGATGCGCCGCACCGGACTTCCTTCTCCTCCAGCAGCCGACGCGGCCCGGGGCCGTTTTCGCCCAGCTCGTCCCAGGGGTTGGTCAGCGCGCACTTGGCGAGCGAGAGGCAGCCGCAGCCGATGCAGTCGGTGAGGTTGTCGCGCAGCCGCTGGAGGGTGCGGATGCGCTCGTCGAGGTCGGTGCGCCAGCACTCGGAGATCCTCGCCCAGTCCTCGCGGGTCGGCGTGCGGTCCTCGGGCAGCAGGCCGAGCACCTCGCGGATGGTGGCGAGCGGGATGCCGAGCCGCTGCGAGGTGCGGATGAACGCGACCCTGCGCAGGGTGTCGCGGCTGTAGCGGCGCTGGTTGCCCGGGGTGCGGCGGGAGGTGATGAGCCCCTCGCGTTCGTAGAACCGCAGGGCGGAAGGGGCGACTCCGCTGCGTGCGGCGAGCTCTCCGACGGTGGCTTCCTTGGCGTCCGGTGCGAGGTGCGCGGTCATGCCGTTCAGATTAGTCACCAGGAGCGCTTGACCTGAACCATGGTTTAACTATGAGGCTTGGCCCATGACTGAGACCACGTCCCCCCAGTTCCTGTCCGCCGCCTCCGCTGCCCGGGAGGCGGAGAAGCCGCTCCACGTCGTCGTGATCGTCGGCAGCAACCGTGAGGGCCGCTTCGGGCCGATCGTCGCCGAGTGGCTGCTCGCCCGGGTCCGCGAACGCCCCGACCTCTCCGTCGATGTCGTCGACCTCGCCGAGGTCCACCTGCCGACCTCCCTCTCCTTCAGCCCGTCCGCCGCCGTGGCCGCCGAACTCGCCAAGGTCACCCCGAAGCTGGCCGCCGCCGACGCGTTCATCGTCCTCACCCCCGAGTACAACCACTCCTACCCGGCGTCCCTGAAGAACGTCATCGACTGGCACAAGGCCGAGTGGGAGGCCAAGCCCGTCGCCTTCGTCTCCTACGGCGGGCTCTCCGGAGGCCTGCGCGCCGTCGAGCACCTGCGCCCGGTCTTCGCCGAACTGCACACGGTCACCATCCGCGACACCGTCTCCTTCCACAACGCGGGCGCCCTCTTCGACGACGCCGGCAACCACCACGATCCGACGGGGCCCGACGCCGCCGCCAAGACCTTGCTCGACCAGCTGTCCTGGTGGGGCTGGGCCCTGCGCAGCGCCAAGGCGACCCGCCCGTACGGGAGTTAGGGGTTGGTTCGGGTTGGGGGGACGAGGAGGGAGGCGGCGGCCGCGTGGAGTCAGGCGCGGGGCAGGCTGACGGCCGCCACCGCGCCGCCGTCCGCCGCGTTGGAGAGGCCGATACGGGCGCCGATCACCTGGGCCTGGCCGAACGCGATGGTCAGTCCGAGGCCGGTGCCCTGGCCCCGCTCGCGCGCCCCGGTCTGGAAGCGCTGCGGGCCGTCCCTCAGGAGGCACTCGGGGAAACCGGGTCCGTGATCGCGCACCGTGACCTCCGTGCCCTCGACCCACACCTCGACCGGCTCGCCGCCATGCCTCCGCGCGTTGGCGACGAGGTTCGTCAGGATGCGCTCCAGGCGGCGCACGTCGGTGCGTACGAACGTGTCGTACGCGGCCTGTGTCCCCCGCGCCGTGAACGCGGCCGCCGAGCCGCCCGCACGCTCCGCGATCGCCTCGACGAGCCGCCCCAGCGGATGCGTCTCCAGGTCCGGTCTCTCCACCTCCGCGTCCAGCCGCGCCACCTCCAGCAGGTCCTCCGTGAGGGCGCGCAGGGCGTCGACCCGGTCGCGCACCAGCTCCGTAGGGCGGCTCGGCGGCAGCAGCTCGGCCGCCGTGTGCAGTCCGGTCAGCGGGGTGCGCAGCTCGTGCGCGACGTCGGCGGTGAAGCGCTGCTCCGCCTCCAGACGCTGTTGCAGGGAGGCGGCCATCGTGTCGACGGCGGTGGCCAGTTCGGCCACCTCGTCCCGGCCGTGCCGCACACCCGGCGGCCGGGGGTGGTTGATACGGGCGTCCAGTTCGCCCTGGCTGATGCGCCGCGCGATCGCCGCCGCGGTGCGCAGTTCACGGCTCAGCCTGCTGGAGAGCCCGGCGCCGCCGAGCGCCGCGAGGGCCACGACCACGCCGCCGGAGAGCATGACCCGCCGGTCGAACTCGGCCACCTCGGCGGCCTGTTCGCGCAGCGGCACGCGGACGGACAGGACGTGGCGGGTCCGGCCGCCGACCGGCCGCGCCGCCCAGACGCACGGGTCGTCCGAGGAGAGGTCGAGGTAGGTGGCGCGCCGCCCGGCCAGCGCCGCCCGCCGCAGCGGCGCGGGCAGGTCCGGGGCGTCGATCACCGCGTCCGTGTCCCCCTGGTCGACCTGCCCGGTGAGTTCGTACAACTGCCGTACGCGGACCAGCTGCGCGGTGGCCCCCGACCGGGCGTTCCCGGCGACCTGGTCCAGCCGGGCGTGGTGGATGAGCAGCCCGATGGCCGCGGCGACCACGGCGCAGCCCCCGGCGAGCAGCGCGGTGATCTTCCAGCGCAGCCCGAGGGCGTTGAGCGGGGCGCGCGCGCCGGAGCGGGGCGCCGCGGCCTTGCGCGGCAGCAGCGGCATCAGCGGTATCAGTGGCCTCGCGATCCTGAGCGCCATCAGGGCCCTCCCGGCGGCCGGGTGGACGACAGGCAGGGGGACGCGGGCCCGGCCGGGCCCGGCTCCGCCCTCTCCGTGGGATCGCCCTGGCCGCCCCGCCGCTTGGGGCGACCCCGGTCACTCGTGAGGTCCCTGAAGTCGCTGACCGTGGACATTCGCACGCCGTCCCAGTGGAAGCGCACGGCCTGGTCCCCGCCCTCCGCGCACGGCATGCGGACGAGCAGGTCGGCGCCGATCGTCTCGACGCTCATCCGCCGCCCGGAGGTGAGCAGGACCGGGTAGACCTTGCCGCCGTGCGCGCTGTAGACGGCCAGGACGTTCCGCCCGCTCTCGGTGTCCGCGGCGACCAGCATCTCGGGCTTCTTGTCGCCGGTCAGGTCCAGGAACGCGGGCCGCCTGAGCCCGGCCCGCCCCGGCCGGTCGATCAGCTTCCGGCCGGCCAGCGGCCGCGTACGCGGATCGGCACGCAGGACGGCGTGGACGTTCAGCGAGGCGAGACCCGCGGAGCCGACCCGCGGCAGACCCTTGAGCGGCTTCGGCGGCGGCTGGCGCGTGGCGGCGTCCGCGCCCGGCGCCCGCGGCGACGTACCCGACCAGGCGGGCCAGACCACCTCCGGGCGCGGTTGCGCGGAGACCGGCGGGGCGGCCTCGCCGGAATCGAGGCCGTCGGGCCCGGCACATCCGGCGCACCCGGCGAACACGAGGGTCACGAGCGAGGCGAGGACGGCCAGGGGAGCGGCGCACGGGGGGAGCGGGCGCCGGGAGGAGGCCCGGCACCGAAGGAGGGGGCGCCGAAGGAAGGGGCGACGGGCGGTGGGGAGACGGGCGGCGGGGCGACGGTGGCTGTGGATCGGGTTCATGGCGTGGCTGACTCGTGCGGAGGCCGACGGGGCTGGTGGCGGCCGGCCGTGGGGACCGCGCCGGAGGCCCGGCGCGGAGACCGGCCACCGCTGTCGACGGTAGGAACCGCCCATCACAGAAAACGGGAGATTATGTAACAACCACGCCCAGGAGCACGGAAACCCCCATGCCGGGGACCTTCGGCCTGGACGCTCGCCCCTGGCCGCCGCTGTGCACAATCGGCGTATGGACGACGAACCGATGACGCGGCCCGCACAGACCGATCGGCCCGCGCAGGCAGTCGAGGACGCACGGCCCGAGCCGACCGGGGTGACCGCCACACAGACCGCGGCGACCGTACTGACCGTGCTGACCACGACCGACGCCGAGGACAAGGCCCGGGACCTCGCGTACGGCGCGATCCGGGCGCGGCTCGCGGCCTGCGCGCAGATCAACGGCCCCGTCACCTCCGTGTACCGCTGGGAGGGCGAGATCGAGACCGCCCGCGAATGGCAGATACTCCTCAAGACCACCGCCGCCCGCTACGGCGCCCTGGAGGCCTGGCTCACCGAGACCCACGGTTACGACACCCCTGAGATCATCGCCACGCCCGTGGTCCAGGGGAGCCCGGCCTACCTGGAGTGGGTGCGGCGGGAGACCGCCGAGTGACCGGCCCGGAGCGGCGGCTCCGTACGCGGCGAGTCGATTGACGGCTTGCAGCAGCGACGGCCCGCCCCATGCGCACCGCGCCCCACACCCGCCCCAGAAGACAAAAACCGCAGCTCAAACGCCGACGCACTCGATCCGGCGTACTCCACCACCCATACGGACGACATCACGCGACCACACAACGTCACGGGCACGAGACTCTGCGCGTGCCCTTCCGGTGCACGCGATCGGTGCGTGAGCACCACGACCACGTCCTCAAGAAGGAGTCGTCTCGTGCGAGTTCGCCGTTCCCTGCCCGCGTTCGTCGGAGCCGTGACCCTCGCCCTCGGCATGTCGATGGCGGCGACCGCCACCGCCGTCTCGCCGACCGCCATCCAGAACCCCTGCGGGTTCTACGAGACCCATAGCGACGCCTACTACAACCACTGCACGAGCGACGGCTCGAAGATCCTGGTCGAGATCGACGACTGGGGCCCGAACACCACCAAGTGCGTGGGCCCGGGCGTCACCTGGATCGGCGAAGCCGGGGACATCGACGGCGCCTGGTACATCGGCCGCACCTGCTGACCCGCATCCCCTCCTAACCCCGCCCCGACGGGCCCGGGCCCCCAGTGGCCCGGGCCGTGTCCGTGGGCGCGCCGGCTTCGGCCTTGTCCGTGGGCGCGGCGGCCTCGGTCCCGCTCGGGGACTCCACCGGTTCCAGCCGCACCGCGCACACCTTGAACTCCGGCATCCGCGACACGGGATCGAGCGCCGGATGCGTCAGGGAGTTGGCCCGCCCCTCGCCCGCCCAGTGGAACGGCATGAAGACCGTGTCCGACCGGATCGCCGACGTGACCCGCGCCGGAGCCACCGCCCGGCCACGCCGCGACACCACGGCGACCGCCTCGCCCTCCGCTATCCCGAGCCGCGCCGCGAGCCGTGGATGGACCTCCACGAACGGCCCGGGCGCGGCGGCGTTGAGCTCCTCGACCCGCCGCGTCTGCGCCCCCGACTGGTACTGCGCGAGCACCCGCCCGGTGGTCAACAGCACCGGATACTCCGCGTCCGGCTCCTCGGCGGCGGCTCGGTGCACGACCGGCACGAACCGCGCCCGCCCGTCCTCCGTCGCGAACCGGTCGAGAAACAACCGAGGCGTCCCTGGATGCACGGCCTCGGCACCCCGCACACCCTCCGCGCCCTGCGCCCTGTCCGCGCCCTCCGCGCTCCCCTCTCCCTCCTCGCCTCGAGGGCACGGCCAGAACACCCCCTCGCCTTCCCCCTCCCTCAACCGCTCGTACGAGATGCCGGAGTAATCCGCGGCCCCGCCCGCGCTCGCCCGGCGCAGTTCCTCGAAGACCTCCCGCGGATCGGTGGGGAACTTCTCGCCGTGACCGAGCCGCTCCGCGAGCCCGTGCAGCACCTCCAGGTCACTGCGCACCCCGTCGGGCGCGGACACCGCCCGGCGGCGCAGCAGCACCCGGCCCTCCAGGTTCGTCACCGTCCCCGTCTCCTCGGCCCACTGCGTCACCGGCAGTACCACGTCCGCCAGTTCGGCCGTCTCGGACAGCACCACGTCCGCCACCGCGAGGAAGTCAAGCGACCGCAGCCGCTCCTCCACATGCGCGGCCCGCGGCGCCGACACGACCGGGTTGGAACCCATCAGGAGCAGCGTCTTGATGTCCCCGCCGAGCGCGTCGAGCAGTTCGTACGCCGACCGCCCGGGGCCCGGCAGCGAATCGGGGTCCACGCCCCAGACCTCCGCCACGTGCGCCCGCGCCGCCGGGTCCGTCAGCTTGCGGTAGCCGGGGAGTTGGTCCGCCTTCTGGCCGTGCTCGCGCCCGCCCTGGCCGTTGCCCTGCCCGGTCAGGCAGCCGTACCCGGACAGCGGACGCCCTGCCCGGCCCGTGGCGAGGCACAGATTGATCCACGCCCCGACGGTGTCCGTGCCCTTGGACTGCTGCTCGGGCCCGCGCGCGGTGAGCACCATCGAGGTCTCCGCGTCGCAGAACATGCGTACCGTCTCGCGCAGTTGGGGCACCGGCACGCCGGTGATCCGTTCGACCAGCTCCGGCCAGTGCGCCATCGCCGCGGCACGCGCCTCCTCCCAGCCGGCCGTCCGCTCCTCGATGAACGCCTCGTCCGTGCGGCCCCCGGCCACGACCAGGTGCAGCAGGCCGAGCGCCAGGGCGAGGTCCGTGCCGGGACGCGGCGCCAGATGCAGGTCGGCCTGCTCGGCGGTGCGCGTCCGGCGCGGGTCCACGACGATCAGCGTGCCGCCGTTCTCCCGCAGCTCCGTGAGGTACCGCAGGGCGGGCGGCATCGTCTCGGCGAGGTTCGACCCGACGAGGATCACGCAGCCGGTGCGCGGGATGTCCGCCAACGGGAACGGCAGCCCCCGGTCGAGCCCGAACGCCCGCTGGCCGGCCGCCGCCGCCGACGACATGCAGAACCGTCCGTTGTAGTCGATCTGCGAGGTGCCGAGCGCCACCCGCGCGAACTTGCCGAGCGCGTACGCCTTCTCGTTGGTCAGCCCTCCTCCACCGAAGACCCCGCACGCGTCCGGGCCGTGTTCCGCACGCGCACGGGACAGCTCGTCGGCGATCCGGTCCAGGGCCTCCTCCCAGGTGGCCGGCGTGAGCTTGCCCGTGGCGTGGGATCGGACGAGAGGCTCGGTCAGGCGCACCCGGGAGGAGAGCAGAGCGGGCGCGGTGCGTCCCTTGCCGCACAGGGCACCCTTGTTCACGGGGAACGCCGCGCGCTCCACGACCTCCACGCCACCATCCGAGCCCGCCGTCAACCCCATCCCGCACTGCAACGCGCAGTAGGGGCAGTGGGTCGCCGTCACCGCCGTGGCCGCGGGAGTCGCGGAGGTCGCCGGTGTCGCGGGTGTCGCCGTGGAGTGCATGCCGCCCAGCGTCCGCCGCTCTTGTTACGTGCCCGGACGTGCTCGCGTTACGCACGCGGTAAGCCGATCTCAGCCATGCCCGCGCCTCACTGTGAGGTACGGCCCCGAGCCGCCGGTGGACGGACACTTTGCCGGTTTGGAGCGCGGCCAGGCACCTGCGAGTGTGTCGTGGCTGGGCGCGCGGTTCCCCGCGCCCCTTCGGGGCACCCGAGCCCCCAGGACTCACCGCCCCGAAGCCAGCGCCCGTTCCACGCCCCGCTCTCGCGGGCCCAGGAAGCGCGGGTCCGGGTGGAGCGTCGCGTCCAGCGCCGCCTTGCCCGCCGCGAATACCTCCCGCGCTCCGCCGTAGTACCAGGTCGTGTCGTGCACGGCGTCCACCCCGACGCCGTACGACGAGACGCCCGCCGCGCCGCAGAGCGCGACCGCCCTGCGTATGTGGAAGCCCTGGCTGATCAGCACCGCCCGGTCCACGCCGAAGATCTTCTTGGCGCGCACGCAGGAGTCCCACGTGTCGAACCCGGCGTAGTCGCTCACGATCCGCCGGTCCGGCACGCCGTGCTTCTTCAGATAGGCGCGCATCGCGTCCGGCTCGTCGTACTCCTCGCGGCTGTTGTCGCCCGTGACGAGCACGACCTCTATCCGTCCCGCGCGGTACAGCTCGGCCGCCGCGTCCAGCCGGTGCGCGAGATACGGAGAGGGCTCGCCCTTCCACAGCCCGGCGCCGAAGACCATCGCGACCCGTGCGGGCGGCGCGTCCGCGACCGAGCCGATCTTGCTGTCCGTCGTCACGAAGAGCCAGGTCGCCGGCAGCAGCGCGACGACGCACAGCGCCATCACCCCCTGCACGGCCCGCCGCTGCCCCTTGCGCGTCCGCGGAATCCGCAACCACGCCGGGCGCCGCACGCGCCCCGCACGCTCCGCTCGCCCCGAACGCTCCAACCGCCCCGAGCGCTCCACTGGTCCTGTGCGCTCCCACCGCCCCGGACGCCACCGCCCCGCCGCGCCCTCACGCCGCGCCGCCGCCGACCCCCGCAACCGCTCCCACCAGCGCCGATTCTTCTGGTCCATAGACGTCTCGCCCCCCATACCCCCTCGGACCTCCCCCGATCCGATCGCTCCTCCAACCGTAAGCGAGCCCACCGACGACGAGCGCGCCCCGCACCCCGGGCCTGACCCTGAAACACCCCCGACCCATCCCCGACCCGGAGCCCTGACCCATCCCCGATCCCGAGCCCTGACCAATCCCGGGACCCCACCGTGAGCCCCCCGAAAACAGCCGTCACGGCCGCGCAACGCCCCCGCAATCTGCCCCGGCCATCCTCGGTCCATGACGCCGTCGAACGCTCTTCACGACGAGTCCGGCAGCACTCACCTCGACAGTACGGCGCACCTCATGGACCACATCACCAGCCGGCTCGGCAGCCGGCTCAGCCTCATCTCATCCGACGGCAGCCGCCGCCCGGCCCCCGAAAACAGCAGCCGCTGCCCGGCCCCCGACAGCAGCCGCCACCCAGCACCACACCCCCGCCACGGCTCCCGCCAAGACCCCCACCCCCGCCCCACCCTCGTCCTCGTCCCGCACGGCAGCCGCGACCCCCGCGCCCTCGCCACCGTCACGGCCCTCGCCGAGCGGATACGTGAGCAGCGGCCCGGCCTGGACGTCCGCCTCGGGCACATCGAGCTGAACGAGCCCCTGCTCACCGACACCCTCGCCGCACAGCAAGGCGGCCGCGCCGTGCTCGTCCCCCTGCTCCTGAGCCGGGGACAGCACGTGAAGCGGGACATCCCGGCGGCCGCCGCCGACGCCCCCCACCTCGCCACCCGCGTCGCCGCCCCGCTCGGCCCGCACCCGATGCTCGCCGCGGCGCTGCACTCCCGGCTCGTCGAGGCGGGCTGGCCCGCGCATCCCCTCAGCGCGAGCGCACGCCGCCGCCACGCGGTCGTCCTCGCCGCCGCGGGCTCCCGCGACCCGCGGTCCGCCGCGGACACCGGGCGGGCCGCGAAGCTGCTCGCCGACCGCCTCGGCGTCCCCGTCGTCCCGGCCTACGCCGCGCCCACCGACGCCTGTGCCCGCACCGTGCCCGAGGCGCTCGCCGCGCTGGCCGCCGAGGGCCGGACCCGTACCGCCGTCGCCGCCTACTTCACCGCGCCGGGCCGCTTCGCCACCCAGAGCGCGTCCGCCGCCCCCTGGATCGCCGCGCCCCCGCTCGGCGCCCACCCGACGCTGGCCCACCTGGTCCTGCACCGTTACGACGAGGCCCGCGCGCCCGACGGAGCGTGGACGGCCGAACAGCACCGCCTCACCGCCGTCTGACGAAAGACCAGATCCCCTTTGTCACTGCTTGCGTCTACTGTCGGTGCATGGAAGGCACCGTGGAAGGCACCGCAGCGAGCACCCCAGAAAGCACCAAAGCAAGCAGTCCAGAGAACACCCCGGAAAGCGCCGAAGCGAGCAGCGCAGAGAGCACCCCGGAAAGCACCGCGCCGAACGCGCGGCACGAGGTTCACGACGCCTGCGCGGCCTATGACGAGGCCGCCGTCGAGCGGTGGGCCGCCGAGCCCGACAAGAGACCGGGGCGTACGGCGTTCCAGCGCGACCGCGCGCGCGTGCTGCACTCCGCCGCGCTGCGCCGGCTCGCCGGAAAGACCCAGGTCGTCACGCCCGGCACCCGGAGCCAGGCCTGGGACGCCAGCGCCCGCACCCGGCTGACGCACTCCCTGGAGTGCGCCCAGGTGGGCCGCGAGCTGGGCGCCGCCCTGGGCTGCGACCCCGACCTGGTGGAGACCGCCTGCCTCTCCCACGACCTGGGCCACCCGCCCTTCGGGCACAACGGCGAACAGGCGCTGAACGAAGTGGCGGCGGACTGCGGCGGCTTCGAGGGCAACGCCCAGTCGTTGCGCCTGCTCACCCGCATCGAGCCGAAGCGCTTCGTGCGCTCCGAGGCCACCGGCGAGCCGGTCAGCGTCGGCCTCAACCTCACCCGCGCCGCCCTGGACGCCGCCACCAAGTACCCCTGGCCGCGCGGCGCCCACCCCACGGACCCGGCATCCTCGAAGTTCGGGGTCTACGAGGACGACCGCCCGGTCTTCGAGTGGGTCCGCAAGGAGGCCCCGGGGCACCGCATCTGCTTCGAGGCCCAGGTCATGGACTGGTCGGACGACGTCGCGTACTCGGTCCACGACTTCGAGGACGGCCTGCACGCCGGCCACATCGACCCCAACGCGCTGCACGCCGAACCGGAGCGGCAGGACATCTACACCGTGGCCCTCGGGCGCTACGTCCCCGCGGACACCGACCCCGAAGAGCTGGCCCAGGCCCTCGACCGCCTCCTGGAACAGGAGTGGTGGCCGCACGGATACGACGGATCGGCCGTCGCCCAGGCCCGGTTGAAGGACGCCACCAGCCAGCTCATCGGCCGCTTCTGCCTGGCCGCGGAGACCGCCACCCGCGCGCGGTACGGCAGAGGACCCCTCTCGCGGTATGCCGCCGAACTCGTCGTGCCCCGCGCGGCGCGGCACGAGTGCGCGGTGCTCAAGGCCGTCGCCGACCTCTACGTGATGCAGCGCCCCGCACAGGAGCGGCTCCGCGCCGACCAGCGCGTCGTCGTCGCCGAACTCGCCGAAAAACTCACCGCGCGCGCCCCCGAGGGCCTGGACCCCCAGTTCCGGGCGCTGTACGACGCGGCGCCCGACGATCGGGCCGCGCGGCGCGTCGTGATCGATCAGATCGCGTCACTCACGGACGCGGCGGCCCGCGCGCTGCACACGCGCCTGTCGGCGAGACAGCAAGGGATCACCGGTCGGTGACCATGGAGTGACCACAGGGCGTGACGAAAAGTGGCCTCTTGAGGCCACGCCCCCTTCCCCCATCACGCTCCGTGCGGGACGCTCCCTGTGGCGGCAAGGCCGTGTTTTCCCGGGGGACACCCCCGGCACCCCCCGGCAAGGAGGCATCAAGTGGTCGACGCGCATCAGACGTTCGTCATTGTGGGAGGAGGTCTGGCCGGCGCCAAGGCGGCCGAGACGCTCCGCTCCGAGGGCTTCACCGGCCGGGTGATCCTCATCGGTGACGAGCGTGACCACCCCTACGAGCGCCCGCCCCTGTCCAAGGGCTATCTCCTCGGCAAGGAGGAGCGCGACAGCGTCTTCGTCCACGAACCGGGGTGGTACGCGCAAGCCGACGTGGAGCTGCACCTCGGCCAGCCCGTCGTCGCCATCGACCGCGCGGCCAGGAGCGTGCGCCTGGGCGACGGCACCGCCGTCCACTACGACAAGCTGCTCCTCGCCACCGGCGCCGAGCCGCGCCGCCTGGACATCCCCGGCACGGACCTCGCGGGTGTCCACCACCTGCGCCGCCTCGCCCACGCCGACCGCCTCCGCCAGGTCCTCGCGGCCCTCGGCAGGGACAACGGCCACCTGGTGATCGCGGGCGGGGGCTGGATCGGTCTGGAGGTCGCCGCGGCCGCCAGGGAGTACGGCGCGGAGGTCACCGTCGTCGAGCGGGAGCCGACCCCGCTGCACGGCGTCCTCGGCCCCGAGTTCGGCCAGGTCTTCACCGACCTGCACGCCGAGCACGGGGTGCGCTTCCACTTCGGGGCCTCGCTCACCGAGATCGTCGGCCAGGACGGCATGGTTCTCGCCGTCCAGACGGACGACGGCGAGGAGCACCCCGCGCACGACGTGCTCGCCGCGATCGGCGCCGCCCCGCGCACGGCCCTCGCCGAGGCCGCGGGCCTCGACCTGGCCGAGGCCGCGCACGGCGGCGGCGTGCTGGTCGACGCCTCCTTGCGGACCTCGGACCCCGACATCTACGCCGCGGGCGACGTCGCCGCCCGGCACCACCCGCTCTTCGGCACCGGACTGCGCGTCGAGCACTGGGCCAACGCCCTGAACGGCGGCCCGGCGGCCGCCCGCGCCATGCTCGGCCAAGAGGTCCGCCACGACCGCGTGCCGTACTTCTTCTCCGACCAGTACGACGTGGGCCTGGAGTACTCGGGCTGGGCGCCCCCGGGCACGTACGACCAGGTGGTGGCCCGCGGGGACGTCGGGAAGCGGGAGTTCATCGCGTTCTGGCTGAGTGAGGGCCGGGTGCTGGCCGGGATGAACGTGAATGTGTGGGAGGTCACGGAGACCGTCCAGCAGCTGATCCGCACGGGTGCCCGCCCGGACATCGAGCGGCTCGCGGACCCGTCCGTCCCCCTGGAGTCGCTGCTCGGGTGAGGACGGGGCGGCGGCCGGGGCGGGAGTGTCACAGGCGAGCCGTAGTATTCGTACGTGGCAGGCAGGATCAATGACGAGGACGTGAAGGCGGTTCGGGACGCGGTCCCGATCGACGCCGTGGTCTCCGACTACCTCCAGCTGCGCAACGCCGGGGGCGGAAACCTCAAGGGCCTGTGCCCCTTCCACGACGAGAAGTCCCCGTCCTTCCAGGTCAGCCCGAGCAAGGGTCTCTTCCACTGCTTCGGATGCCAGGAAGGCGGCGACACGATCGCCTTCGTGATGAAGATCGACCACCTCACCTTCTCGGAGACGGTCGAGCGCCTCGCCGCCAAGGCGGGCATCACCCTGCGGTACGAGGAGGGCGGGTACAACCCCAGCCACCAGCGCGGCGAGCGCATCCGCCTGGTCGAGGCCCACAAGGTCGCCGCCCAGTTCTACGTGGACCAGCTGGAGAGCCCCGAGGCCGAGATCGGCCGCAAGTTCCTCGCCGAGCGCGGCTTCGACCAGGCCGCCGCCGCCCACTTCGGCGTGGGCTACAGCCCGGCCGGCTGGGACCATCTCACCCGCTATCTGCGCGGCAAGGGCTTCAGCGACAAGGAGCTGACCCTCTCCGGCCTCTCCCAGGAGGGCCGCCGCGGCCCCATCGACCGCTTCCGCGGCCGCCTGATGTGGCCCATCCGCGACATCGGCGGCGAGGTCGTCGGCTTCGGCGCCCGCAAGCTGCGCGACGACGACAACGGCCCGAAGTACCTCAACACCCCTGAGACCCCGATCTACAAGAAGGGCCAGGTGCTGTACGGCGTCGACCTGGCCAAGAAGGAGATCGCCAAGACCTCCCGCGCGGTCGTCGTCGAGGGGTACACCGACGTCATGGCCTGCCACCTCGCCGGCGTCACCACCGCCATCGCGACCTGCGGCACGGCCTTCGGCGGCGACCACATCAAGATCCTGCGCCGCCTCCTGATGGACAACGGCTCGGCGCGGGTCATCTTCACCTTCGACGGCGACGCGGCGGGCCAGAAGGCCGCCCTGCGCGCCTTCGAGGACGACCAGAAGTTCGCCGCCGAGACGTACATCGCCATCGCGCCCGAGGGCATGGACCCCTGCGAGCTGCGCCTCGCCAAGGGCGACGAGGCGGTCGCCGACCTCGTCGAGCCCCGTACGCCGCTCTTCGAGTTCGCGCTGCGCCAGATCGTGTCCCGGTACGACCTGGAGACCCCCGCGGGCCGTGCCGCCGCCCTGGACGAGGCGGCACCCGTCGTGGCCCGCATCAAGAACAGCGGCGCGCAGCACGAGGTGGCCGTGCAGCTCGCCGGCATGCTCGGCATCCTCGACACGCAGTTCGTGGTCAAGCGCGTGGCGCAGCTGGCTCGTTGGGCCCGCGACCGCGGCGGCCGGGGCCCCGCGCAGCCGCCGGGCAGGCCCCAGCAGGCGTACGCGCAGGGACCGCCCGCGCCCAGCGGCCCCGCGCTCACCCTGCGCAGCCCCGCCCACCGCACCGAGCGCGAGCTGCTCAAACTGGCCCTCCAGTACCCCCAGTTGGTCTCCCCGGCCTTCGACGCGTACGGAGTGGACGAGTTCACCGCCCCGCCCTACGCGGCCGTGCGCCAGTGCATCGAGGAGGCGGGCGGCGCCGAGGCGGGCATCGCCGACGCCCAGGCGTACCTCGCGCGCGTGCGCGACGCCGCGCCCGACGACACCGTCCGCCGCATGGTCACCGAGCTGGCCGTCGAGGCGATCCTGCGCAAGACCGTCGACGAGGTGTACGCGGGCGTGCAGCTCGTCCAGGTCCGGCTGCGCGCCGTCGACCGCCGCATCCGCGACGTCCAGGGCAGCCTCGCCCGCCTCGGCGCGGGCGGCGACCCCCAGCGACTGACCGCCGTGCAGAACGAGTTGTGGGTCCTCCAGCAGTACGGCCAGGCGCTGCGCGATCGCGGGGCCGACGCCCTTTAGGGGCGTGGCCCCGAGGCCAAGGGTTACCCGACATGTAGCCGTACGGACACCGGTCCGGTCACCACGCGGTCACGGAACGGACGCAAAAAGTCACCGCACGCCCCTCGTGGCGGCCGTGTGTCGTACCCCACACTGGGTTGCGGTGCCTGAGTCCTCGGAGCGCGGCCGGCCCGCTGACAGCGGGCCCGAGACCCCCGCGGTTCCACCCATCGTGTCCGGGACGGACAGCGGCGAGGCCGTCGTCCCTCTCCCGTTGCCGCACGCCTCAGCAGCGATCACCCTGGAGGTCGCCCCCGTGCAGACCGAGACCCTCACCCAGACCGACACCGCCGCGCGAGCGGAAGCGTCAGCGGACAGGGATGCGGACGTGGACCCGGCCGCCGACGTCCTGGAGGCGGTACCGCCGCAGAGCCGCGCCCCGCTGCACCCGGAGTCCATGGCGGCCCAGGAGGCGACGGACGCCCCCGACACCCCAGAGCCCTCAGAAGGCCCGGAAGCCACCGCCCTCCTGGAAGCTCCGGAGGCCGCAGACCCCCTGGAAGCCCCGGAAGCCGCCGAACCCCCGGAAGCCCTGGGCTCCCCCAAACCCCCGGACGCCCCCGAGCCCCTGGAACCCGAGACCGCCGACCTCCCCGCCCCCCGCGGCCGCACCGACACCGCCGGCCCGTCCTCCGACCTCTTCCGCCAGTACCTCCGCGAGATCGGCCGCATCCCCCTGCTCACCGCGGCGGAGGAGGTCGAACTCGCCCGCGGTGTCGAGGCGGGCCTCTTCGCCGAGGAGAAGCTGGGCAACACCCCCGACCTGGACTCCCAGCTCGCCCTGGACCTCGACAAACTGGTCGTCAGGGGCCGGATGGCCAAGCGCCGCCTCATCGAGGCCAACCTCCGCCTGGTCGTCTCCGTCGCCAAGCGCTACGTGGGCCGCGGCCTCACCATGCTCGACCTCGTCCAGGAGGGGAACCTCGGCCTGATCAGGGCGGTGGAGAAGTTCGACTACGCCCGCGGCTACAAGTTCTCCACGTACGCGACCTGGTGGATTCGCCAGGCCATGTCCCGCGCCCTCGCCGACCAGGCCCGCACGATCCGCGTGCCCGTGCACGTCGTGGAGCTGATCAACCGCGTCGTGCGCGTGCAGCGCCGCATGCTCCAGGAGCGGGGGTACGAACCCACGCCCGAGGAAGTCGCCGCCCAGCTCGACCTGCCGCCCGAGCGGGTCAGCGAGGTGCTGCGCCTCGCGCAGGAGCCGGTCTCGCTGCACGCGCCCGTCGGCGAGGAGGACGACGTCGCGCTCGGCGACCTCATCGAGGACGGCGACGCCGCCTCACCCGTGGAGTCCGCCGCGTTCCTGCTGCTCCGCCAGCACCTGGAGGCGGTCCTGTCCACGCTCGGCGAGCGCGAACGCAAGGTCGTCCAGCTGCGCTACGGCCTCGCGGACGGCCGCCCCCGCACCCTGGAGGAGATAGGCCGCATCTTCGGCGTGACCCGCGAACGCATCCGCCAGATCGAGTCCAAGACCCTCAACAAACTCCGCGACCACGCGTTCGCGGACCAGCTGAGGGGCTACCTGGACTGAAGCACTCCGCCCAGGAAGCGCCCCCGTCAGGGGCGCGGGGAACCGCGCGCTCAGCCACACGAGACCGGCACTCGCAGAACCCCGACACCCCCCACGACGCCCCTAGTCGACCTCGGCCACCGCCTCCGCGAACTGCGCCGCATAGAGTCGCGCGTACGCCCCACCGGCCGCCAGCAAGGCATCATGCGTCCCCTGCTCCACGATCGCCCCGTCCTCCATGACCAGAATCGTGTCCGCGTCGCGGATCGTGGAGAGCCGGTGCGCGATGACGAAGGACGTGCGCCCGTGCGCGAGCCGCGCCATCGCCTTCTGGATGAGCACCTCGGTGCGGGTGTCGACCGAGCTGGTCGCCTCGTCGAGCACCAGGATCACCGGATCGGAGAGGAACGCCCGCGCGATGGTGATGAGCTGCTTCTCGCCCGCGCTCACCCCCGTGCCGTCGTCGTCGATCACGGTGTCGTACCCGTCGGGGAGCGTGCGCACGAAGCGGTCCGCGTGGGCCGCGCGCGCCGCCTCCTCGATCTCCTCGCGCGTGACCTCCTTCGCCGCGCCGTACGCGATGTTCTCCGCGATGGTGCCGCCGAACAGCCACGTGTCCTGGAGGACCATGCCGATCCCGGCCCGCAGCTCGTCCCGTGACATCCGGGCGATGTCGACGCCGTCCAGGGTGATGCGCCCGCCCGTCACGTCGTAGAACCGCATGAGGAGGTTGACGAGCGTCGTCTTGCCCGCGCCGGTCGGCCCGACGATGGCGACGGTGTGGCCGGGCTCCACGACCAGCGACAGGTCCTCGATGAGCGGCTTGTCCTCGGCGTAGCGGAAGGAGACGTGCTCCATCTCGACCCGCCCGCTCAGCCTCGCGGGACGCTCGCCCGGCACCGGGTCGGCCTCCTGCTCCTGCGCGTCGAGGATCTCGAAGACCCGCTCGGCGGACGCGACGCCCGACTGCACGAGGTTCGCCATCGAGGCGACCTGCGTGAGCGGCATCGAGAACTGCCGCGAGTACTGGATGAAGGCCTGCACGTCACCGATGGACAGCGAGCCCGACGCGACCCGCAGACCGCCCACCACGGCCACCAGCACATAGTTGAGGTTGGAGATGAAGAACATCAGCGGCTGCATGACGCCGCTGTTGAACTGCGCCTTGAACCCGGCCTCGTACAGCTGGTCGTTCTGCTCGGCGAACGCCTTCGCCGACTCCTCCTGCCGGCCGAACACCTTCACCAGGGCGTGCCCGGTGTACATCTCCTCGATGTGCGCGTTCAGCTTGCCGGTGGTCTTCCACTGCTGCACGAACTGCGGCTGAGAGCGCTTGCCGACCTTCGTCGCCACGAGGAACGACAGCGGCACGGTGACCAGCGCCACCAGCGCGAGCAGCGGCGACACCCAGAACATCATGATCAGCACGCCGATGATCGTCAGCAGCGAGTTGATGAGCTGGCCCACCGTCTGCTGGAGCGTCTGGTTGATGTTGTCGAGGTCGTTCGTGGCACGGCTCAGCACCTCGCCGCGCTGCCGCTTGTCGAAGTACGACAGCGGCAGCCGCGACAGCTTCTCCTGTACGTCGCCACGCATCCGGAAGACCGTCTTGTTGATGGCGCGGTTGGAGAGCCGGGTCGCCACGGCCATCAGCAGACCGGCCGCGAGGAACGTGCCGAGCGCGAGCAGCAGGACCTCGCCCATCGCGCCGAAGTCGATGCCCTCGCCCGGCGTGAAGTCGACGCCGGTGAGCATGTCGGCCATGCCGCCCTCGCCCCTGGCGCGCAGGCCCTCGATCGCCTGTTCCTTCGTCAGGCCGTCCGGCATGTCCCGGCCGACGATGCCCGCGAAGAGCAGGTCGGTCGCCCTGCCGAGGATCTTCGGGCCGAGCACGGAGAGCGCGACGCTGAGGACTCCGGCCGCGATCATCCCGTACATCGTGGCGCGCTCCGGCCGGAACTGCGCGAGCAGCCGCTTCCCGGAGGCCTTGAAGTCCATGGACCGGGAGTCGGGGCCCATCATCGGTCCGCCAGGACCAGCCATTACGCGGCCTCCGCTTCCGTCAGCTGGGAGAGCACGATCTCCCGGTAGGTCTCATTGCCCGCCATCAGCTCGTGGTGGCTGCCGGTGCCCACGACCCGGCCCTCGTCGAGGACCACGATGCGGTCGGCGTCCCGGATGGTGGAGACGCGCTGGGCGACGATGACGACGGTCGCCTCCGCCGTCTCGCGGGACAGGGCGCCGCGCAGCGCGGCGTCGGTGGCGTAGTCGAGCGCGGAGAACGAGTCGTCGAAGAGGTAGATCTCCGGCCGCTGTACGAGGGTGCGCGCGATGGCCAGCCGCTGGCGCTGACCTCCGGAGACGTTGGTGCCGCCCTGCGAGATCGGCGCGTCCAGCCCCTCCGCCAGGCCCGTCACGAACTCCTTGGCCTGCGCGACCTCAAGGGCGTGCCACAGCTCCTCGTCCGTCGCGTCCGGATTGCCGTACCGCAGGTTGGTGGCGACCGTGCCCGCGAAGAGGTACGGCTTCTGCGGGACGAGGCTCACGGTCCGGGCGAGCAGCGCGGGCCCGATGGCGCCCACGTCCACCCCGCCGACCAGGACCTGCCCCTCGGTCGCGTCGATCAGCCGCGGTACGAGGCTGAGCAGCGTCGACTTCCCGCTGCCGGTCGACCCGATCACGGCGGTCGTCTCACCGGGCCTGGCGACCAGGTCGATGCCCTTGAGGACGGGCTCCTCGGCGCCGGGGTAGCGGAAGCCCGCGCCCCGGATCTCCAGGTGGCCGTGGCGGCGCAGCTCGCGCACCGGGTCGGCGGGCGGCACCACACTGCTCTCGGTGCTCAGGACCTCCTCGATGCGCTCGGCGCAGACCTCCGCGCGCGGCACCATCATGAACATGAAGGTAGCCATCATCACGGACATCACGATCTGCATGAGATAGGCGAGGAACGCGGTGAGCGCGCCGATCTGCATGGCGCCGCTGTCGATGCGCTGCGCGCCGAACCAGACGACCGCGACCGACGAGATGTTCACGACGGTCATGACGATCGGGAACATCAGCGCGTTCAGCTTGCCGGTGCCGAGCGAGATGTCGGTCAGGTCGGCGTTGGCCTCGCGGAAGCGCTCCTTCTCGTACGCGTCCCGCACGAAGGCGCGGATGACGCGGTTGCCGGTGATCTGCTCGCGCAGGACCCGGTTCACCGTGTCGAGCCGCTCCTGAAGGGTGCGGAACAGCGGACGCAGGCGCCGCACGATGAGGCTGACGCTGATGCCGAGGACGGGCACGACGGCGACGAGGACACCGGAGAGCGGCACGTCCTGGCCGAGCGCCATCACGATGCCGCCGACGCACATGATGGGCGCGGTGACCATCAGCGTGAACGACATCAGGGCCAGCGTCTGCACCTGCTGAACGTCATTGGTGGTCCGCGTAATGAGCGAGGGGGCGCCGAACTGGCCCAACTCGCGCGCGGAGAAGGACTGCACGCGGTCGAAGACGGCGGCCCGCATGTCGCGCCCGAGGGCGGAGGCGGTCCGCGCGCCGTAGAAGACGGCGCCGATGTTGCAGACCATCTGCACGACGGTGACGGCGATCATGATGCCGCCGAAGGTGAGGATGTAACCCGTGTCCCCCTCGACGACACCGTTGTCGATGATGTCGGCGTTCAGGGTGGGCAGATACAGCGCGGCGCACGTCTGCAGGAACTGCAGCAGCACCAGCAGGGCGATCGGTTTCTTGTACGGACGCAGGTACGTCCGCAGCAGTCGTATGAGCACGCTCGGTCTCTCGAGGAGTCGGGTGTCGGCACGTAGGGCGAGGTCGCCCCCTATCCTGCGACACCCGACCCGCCCAGCGACAACCGATTAACCCATGACCGGGTCAAAATTCAGGCCCGGTCAACAACTGGGTCCGCCCAAGGGCCGCGAAGTGCTCCCGCGGAGCTGAGCGAGGGTCAGGCGAACGCGCCGGGGTGCGCCTGCTCCCGGACCGTCGTGTACTGCTGACGCACCGCCTGACCCACCGCCAGTTCCTCGCCCGGCTCGAAGATCTGCGCCGCCGCACCCTGCCAGAGCGGGAGCTGACCGGTCAGCGCCCACGCGGCCTGGCGCGCCGCGCCGATCGCGGCGTAGTCCGCGGGCTGCGGCACCACGACCTGGGTGCCGAAGAGCATCGGCGCCGCCGCCTGCACGGCGGGCAGCTCGGCGGCGGCCCCCAGCAGGAACACCCGCCGCACGTCCACCCCGCGCACACGCAGCACGTCGAGCGCGTCGCCGAGCCCGCAGAGCATGCCCTCGAACGCGGCCCGCGCCAGATGCTCCGGCTTCATCGACTCGCGCCGCAGCCCGGTCAGCGTCCCCGCGGCATGCGGCAGGTTCGGGGTCTTCTCGCCCTCCAGGTAAGGCAGGAGCGCGAGGCCGTGCGCCCCCGGCGTCGACTTCATGGCGAGCGCGGACAGCTCCTCCAGATCGGTGACGCCCAGCATCTCGGCGGTGCCGCGCAGCACCCGCACCGCGTTCATGGTGTGCACCACCGGCAGATGCATCCCGGTGGCGTCCGCGAGCGAGGTGATCATCCCGCGCGCGTCCACCAGCGCCTCGTGGTGCACGGCCATCACCGACCCCGAGGCGCCGAGGGACACCACGGCGTCGCCCTGCCGCACCCCGAGCCCGAAGGCGGCCGCCATCGTCTCGCCGGTGCCGGCCGAGATCAGCAGCCCCTCGGGCGTCGTCCCGGCGGGCTCGGCGGGACCGATGACCTCGGGCAGCATCGCCTGGTGCCCGAGCGCCAGCTCGACGAGATCCGGGCGGTACGCGCCGGTCGCCGCCGACCAGTAGCCGGTGCCGGAGGCCCCGCCGCGGTCGGTCGTACGCCGCGCGGGACGGCCCAGGAGCTGCCAGACCAGCCAGTCGGGGGCCTGCATGAGGGCGGCCACGTGCCGCGCCGCCTCCGGCTCGGTCCTGGCCAGCCAGCGCAGCTTCGTCACGGGCTGCGCCGCCTGGGGCACGCACCCCACGGCCTGCGCCCAGGCCTCGCGGCTGCCGAGGCCGTCGATCAGGTCCACGGCGGCCACCTGCGCCCGGCGGTCGTTGCCGACGAGCGCGGGCCGCACCGTGTTGCCGTGCCCGTCCAGCGGCACCAGCGCGTTCTGCTGGGCGGAGACGCCGATGGCCTGCACGCCTTCGAGCAGCCCGCCGCCCGCCGCCTCGCCGAGGGAGAGCAGCCAGGCCTGCGGGTCGACGTCGGACGGCCGGCCGCCGCCCTCCGCGCTCTCCAGCGGATGCGGGGCGTAACCCTGCTTGAGTACGGCGCCCGTGTCCGTGTCACAGACCACGATGCGCGTGAAATCGGGCGAACTGTCCAACCCTGCGACTATCCCCATGCCAGGAATTCTGCCGCACCGCGCCAGGTGTCCCGCACCCCAGGCGGCACAAGACCACCGGCGGCACGGAGGCCACCGGTGGTCCGGGGGGGCAGGGGTTGGCTCGCGCCCCGCCGCCTAGGTGTTGCTCGTGCCCCAGTCGTCCTGGGCGGAGCCCTGCCCGCGCTCGCGCAGCGACCGCACCCGGTCGGCGACCGAGTCGGGCATCCGGTCGCCCATCTTCTCCGACACCGTATGGAAGGCCTTGCCCGCCACCTCGCGGCCCTGCTGGCCCGCGGACTCGACGGTGTTGCGCACGGCCGGGTTCTGCGCGATCTGGCGGGCGGACTTCCTCAACTGCTCGTATCGCTCGCGTCCGGCCCGGGTCCCGAGCACATACCCGAGAGCCAGTCCCGCCACGAATGTGAGCCGGTATCGCATGGCTGCCACCCTTTCCTTGCGTCGGCGTCGCACGTCTGTCGCACGGCTGTCACGCGTCTGTCGCTGGTCTTTCGCTCGCCCGCTGGTCGGCCGAGGGGATACCGATTGGCGGAGCACCCCCCTGCTTGCGCTAATGTATGTGTCGCAGCGAGCGCCCGCCGCCCGGAGAGTTCCCAGGTAGGTGCGTTCGATGCAAAACGAGACGATCCCCTGTAGCTCAATTGGCAGAGCAGCCGGCTGTTAACCGGCAGGTTACTGGTTCGAGTCCAGTCGGGGGAGCTCGGTCTCCTGTAGCTCAATTGGCAGAGCAGCCGGCTGTTAACCGGCAGGTTACTGGTTCGAGTCCAGTCGGGAGAGCTGTACGGAAGGACCCTTGAGGAACCTCTCAGGGGTCTTTTTCGTGCCCGGTGGAACCGCGCGGGCCGCCCTGAGGTCATCATGGTCGAGCGTTGCCGACCATGCGAAGCAGGAGATCGTATGAGCGGCTATGCTGCGGCAGACGGCGCGCACAAATGTGCGCGACGCGCCGTTAGGGGCGGTAGCTCAGCCGGTTAGAGCAGCGGACTCATAATCCGTCGGCCGTGGGTTCGAGTCCCACCCGCCCCACCAGAGCGTCATGGCGCAGGAACGATTCCACCTGCGCCTACTGTGCCCCTCGGTCGGCCGCCCCGCGATGAGCGACACGCTGTGGATCGTCTCCCCGGTCGGGGCCTTCTGGCTGAGCGAGCAGCGCTCCGGTCGGTACGCCCGAGCCCTGACCGACTACCACGTGACCGGCAGTGTCACCGGTCCTCGGATGAGTACGTCCTTCTGCCAGGGCACGTTCTCGGGGGTGACGGCCAGGCGCAGGTCGGGCAGGCGGGTGAGCAGCGTGGTCAGGAGCAGTTCGGCTTCCATGCGGGCCAGCAGCGGTGCCACGCAGTGGTGGGGGCCGTAGCCGAAGGCGAGGTGGGGCGGGCCCTCGCGGTCGATGTCGATGCGGTGCGGTTCCGGGTAGCACCGGTCGTCCCAGTTGGCCGCCACGTACGAGACGTAGACGGCCTCGCCGCGGCGGACCAGGACGCCTCCCACCTCCACGTCCTCGGTGGCGATGCGGGCCTGTCCCACGCCGTGCTTGTGGGGAATCCAGCGCAGCAGTTCTTCCACGGCCGCCGGCACGGCCTGCGGGTCGGACCGCAGGCGGCTCCTGAGGCTGTCCTCGGTCAGGAGGAGGTAGGCCATGTTGGAGGTGTGGTTGCGCACTGCGTGCCAGCCGTTGAGGGCCATCAGCGTGGTCAGGGCGAGGAGTTCCTCCTCCTCGATCCTGCCGCTGTCCACAGCGGCCCCCAGGTCGCTGATGAGGTCGTCCTGAGGTCGGCTCCGGCGTTCGCGGGAGAGTTCGAGGAAGTAGGCGCTGGCCTCTTCCCTGATCAGCCGTGCGCCCTCGACCTCCGCCTCGTCCCTCGCCCGGGTCAGGATGGCACTCGCCCACGTGCACAGCCGCGGCCGGTCGGCCTCCGGCACACCGAGCACCACTCCGATGACGTGCATGGGGAAGGGCGAGGTCACGTGCTGGATGAGATCGGCGGGTGGTCCGGCCTCGACCATGGAGGCGACGAGCCGGTCGAGCACGGCTTGGGCGCGGGGGCGCAGGGCCGCCATGCCGGAACGGTTGAACGCCGAGGCGACCACGGAGCGGACCCGGGTGTGGTCGGGCGGGTCGACGAAGCTGACCGCCCGGTCCAGCGGGATGAGGTACCTGTTCATGGTGGGCAGCGGCCGGCCGACGATGTCACGGCTGAACCTCGGATCAGAGGTGACGAACCGGACGGTGTCGTGCCGTGTCGCCAGCCAGCACTCGCCGGGGGCTCCGTGGGGCAGCCGGACCCGGATGACCGGGGCGGTCTGCGACGCCTGGCGCAGAAAGGGGTCGAATTCGAGGGCCGGCAGGTCTGACACGTCGTACAGCGGGGCGGTCTCGTCCTGCATCACTGGCTCCTCGTCATGGCCGGCTCGGCGTCGGCGGATCGTGGCGCAGCGGTGTGAGCTGCTCGATGTCGTAGCGGCGGCGGAGTGCGGCGATGGCCTCGTGGTCCACGGGCCCGTCGGCGGAGAGGATCTCCAGGAGTTCCTCGAAATAGCGTTCGTGGTCCGGGGGCGGGGACGACTGGAAGAACATCCGGGCCGGGGCGCCGCTGGAGTTGGCGAAGGCGTGCGGGCAGCCGGGCGGGACCAGGATGACCGTGCCGGGCGTGGCGCGGACCACGCGATCGCCCCGCGGCGACCGCCACCCCCGCCAGCTGTCCGCGGTGCGTACGCGCGGCTCGAAGGCGAGCACGTCCAGTTCGCCCTCGAGGACGTAGAACAGTTCCTCGCTGCGGGTGTGCACGTGGGCGCCGACGTCGAAGCCCGGCGGTACGCGCACCTCGAAGCTCGAGGAGAAGCGCGACTGCCCGCCGGTCACCTTGAACGTCACGTCCTGGGCGGCCGCACGCAGGGTGCGGCCTTCACCGGGCGGCACGACCAGGCCGCTGTCCGACGCCGCCGTGACCAGCGGATGGGCCGTCATCGGGTCTCCCGGGGCGCGGGGCGCGGCGTGCGGTTCCACCGGCCCAGTGCCATCTCGGCGGTGATGCCGGGGCCGAACCCGGCGAGCAGGCCGCGCGCCTGGTCCGCGGCGCCCCCTTCGTCGAAGAGCCGGCGCAGCGCGTCCAGGACGACGGCGCTCGCGATGTTCCCGTACTCGGTGAGGGTGGCCCGGCTGTGGCGGAACGCCTCCGGCGGCACGCGCAGGAAGGTGCTCAGGTCGTCGAGGATGCGCGGCCCGCCCGCGTGCACGATGTAGAAGTCGAGGTCGGCGGCGTCCCAGCCGTGCTCGTCGGCGAGGGCGGACAGCGCGGGCGCCAGCGGCTCCATGGTGCCCGGTACGCGCTTGTCCAGCAGGAAGTGGAAGCCGGTCGCCCGTACGTCGTACGCGATCCACTCCTCCGTCTCCGGGATGAGGTACGAACCGTTGCGCTCCAGCCGGATGCCGTGGCCGCCCGTGCCGCGTACGACGGCGGCGGCCACGCCGTCGCCGAACAGGCCGTTGGACAGCAGTGATCCGACACCGAGGTCGGTGGGCTGGTAGCACAGCGAACAGAACTCGCACGCCACGATCAGCGTGTTCGCTCCCGGGTTGGCGGTGCAGAAGTCGTGCGCCCGGTTGATCGCCGCCCCGCCCGCCGCGCAGCCCAGTTGCGCGATCGGCAGTTGGCGCGTGGTGGACCGGAAGTCTATTGAGTTGATCAGCCAGGCGGTCAGCGACGGCATCATGAAGCCGGTGCAGGACACGTAGATGATCATGTCGATGTCCGCGGCCCGCAGCTCGCCGTCCTCCAGCGCGCGCCGCACGACCAGCGGTACCCGGGCCTTCGCCTCGGCCGCGTACCGCCGGTTGCGCTCCTCGAAGCCCGGGTGCATGAGCGTCTCGGCGATCGGCTGCACGAGGTGCCGGGTCCGTACCCCGGTGTTCTCGATCAGCCGCAACGCGAGGGGCAGCTGAGGATGGTCAGCATGCCGCGAGCGTGCCAGCTCAAGCGTGTCCTCCATGGTGATGACGTATTCCGGAACCGAAACGGCCGGCCGACACAAGGTCGCCATCCGACACCCTTACTCCAGCGGGCACGCGAGTGCCTTCATTGACCCGACACGTCTTAAACGAACACAAACCTGTCAGGTCACCCGTTTTCTCCGAGAAAAGGTCGACGGGTGCTGAAAACGGGTCACGGCCCCGGGCCGGGGGGCCGGGTCAGGAGGCCGGGTCCGGGTGGTGGGAGTCGCGGGGGTGGGGCCAGGTGCGGGTGTCGCGGGGCTCCACGTACGGCTCCTCCTCGGCGGGCATGCCGCCGCTGATCGCGCGCTGGCGGGCCAGCTCGGCGTCGAACTCCAGGCCGAGCAGGATGGCGAGATTCGACAGCCACAGCCAGACCAGGAAGATGACGACACCGGCCAGCGTGCCGTACGTCTTGTTGTACGAGGCGAAGTTCGCGACGTAGAGGGCGAAGCCGCCGGAGGCCAGCAGCCACAGGAGTACGGCGAGCACGCTGCCGGGGCTCAGCCAGCGGAAACCGGGGCTGCGGACGTTGGGGGCCCGCCAGAAGAGCAGGGCGATCATCAGGATGACGATGATCAGGAGGACCGGCCACTTCGCGATGGACCAGGCGGTGAGGGCCTCGTCGCCCAGTCCGATGGCGCCGCCCGCGCGTTCGGCGAGGGGTCCCGTGAAGACCACGAGCAGCGCGCTGACGGCCAGCAGGACCATCAGGATCAGCGTCAGGGCGATGCGCAGGGGCGTCAGTTTCCAGATCGGGCGGCCTTCGGGGAGGTCGTAGACGGCGTTGGAGGCGCGGATGAAGGCCCCCACGTAACCCGAGGCCGACCACATGGCGAGGACCAGACCCGTGATGGCCACCACGCCGCTGGTGCCGCCGCTGTCCTCCAGTTGCCGTACGGCGTCGCTCAGCAGGTCGCGCACCGGGCCCGGGGCCAGCTTGTCCAGGTTGTCCAGGACGGAGTCGGTGGCCTTCTTCCCGATCACGCCGAGGATCGAGACCAGGACGAGCAGGGCGGGGAAGAGCGACAGCACGCCGTAGTAGGTCAGGGCGGCGGCCCGGTCCGGCAGGTCGTCGTCCAGGAACTCCTTGCCGGTGCGCCGCAGCACCGACCACCAGGAGCGGGCGGGCAGATCGGTGGGCTCGTCGGGGGCGGCTTCCTCGACCTCGGGGCCCGGGCCGGCGCCGGGCCCCGGGTCGGTGTCAATGTCGGACCGGTCGCCGTCACCGTCGTCCTCGTGTTGATCCTTGGGGTCGTCTTTGGGGTCGCGCTTGCCGAAGAGTGCCATGCGGGGGCGAGTTGGCCGACCGGGGCGAGATATGCCTGACGACCTGCGGCAGTCACGCTCTTGTAGCTTTCGCCATGCAGGCTCGCATCTGCCATGGAGGAACGCCCTGAATATTTCAGATGCCGCCTGATCGGGCTTATCTTGTCGCACATGCAGTCCTACACGATCGGGCAGGCCGCGCGTCTGCTCGGGGTCAGCCCCGACACCGCCCGCCGCTGGGCGGACGCCGGACGGGTCGCCACGCACCGCGACGAGGGCGGGCGGCGCCTCATCGACGGCCGTGACCTGGCCGCCTTCTCCGTCGAGATCGCGCAGAGCGGCGGCGCGGCCGAGGGCGACGTCCCGTACACCTCCGCCCGCAACGCCTTCCCCGGCATCGTCACCGCCGTGAAGCTCGGTGACGTGGCCGCCCAGGTGGAGATCCAGGCGGGTCCGCACCGCCTGGTCTCGCTGCTCACCCGGGAGGCGGTGGAGGAACTCGGTCTGGAGGTCGGCGTGGAGGCCACCGCCCGGGTCAAGTCCACCAGCGTGCACATCGACCGCGCCTGAGCGAGGAGCCCCACCCATGTTCCCGATCCATCCGAAGTCCCCTGCCGTCCGCCGCGCCGCCGCGACCGTCGCGCTGCTCGTCCCGCTCGCGGCCGCCTGCGGCGGTGACGACGACAGCGCTGGCAAGAAGGGAGGCGGCAAGGACGTCCGCCTCACGATCCTCGCCGCCTCCTCCCTCACCGATGTCTTCGCCACCGCCGAGAAGGCGTACGAGAAGGACCACCCGGGCACGGACCTCACGGTCTCCGCCGCCGGTTCGCAGGAGCTGGCCGCGCAGGTCAAGCAGGGCTCGCCCGCCGACGTGCTGGTCACGGCGGACACGAAGACCATGGACGGTTTGAAGGCGGAGACCGGCGCGCCGACCGTGATCGCCAAGAACCGGCTGGTGATCGCCACGCGCGAGGGCAACCCGGACCGCGTCAAGGGACTGAAGGACCTCGCCCGCCGCGGCCTGAAGGTCGTGCTCGCGGACGACACCGTGCCGGTGGGGCGCTACAGCAAGGAGGTCCTCGACCGGCAGGGCGTCGCGGTGAAGCCCGTGTCGAAGGAGGCCAACGTCCGCTCCGTGCTGAGCAAGGTCGAACTCGGCGAGGCCGACGCCGGCATCGTCTACCGGACGGACGCGGCCTCCGCGCCCGGGAAGGTCGACGCCGTCGAGATCCCGGCCGAGCAGAACGCCGTGGCGTCCTACCCCGCCGCGACCCTCAAGGGGTCCGCGCACGGCGCTGCCGCCGCCGCGTTCGTGAAGTGGCTCGGCGGTTCCGAGGCGCAGAAGATCCTGCGGGACGCGGGCTTCCAGAAGCCGTAGCGGGCGGCCGCGGCCGGGGAAGCCGGCCCGGCTTCCCCTTGCGGGACTTCGACTTCCGGGCGCCCTCCGCCTCCCCGCAGCGGGCGCCCGGTCGTACGCCTCCGCCTCCTCGCAGCGGGCGCCCGGTCGTACGCCCCGTGTCAGACCACCGACCCCAGGACCGCCGATGAGCCGCCCCCGCCCCCGTCCGCTCACCCGCTCGACGGGCCGTCCCCCGACGCCGCTGGCCCTCGCGCTGCCCGCGGTGCTCGCGGTCGCGTTCCTGCTGATGCCGCTCATCGGCATCCTCGTCCGCACCGAGTGGGGTGACCTGGGCACCCACCTCTCCGCGCCCGGGGTCACCCAGGCCCTGAAGCTGTCCATGCTGGTGTCCTTCTGGGCGCTCGGACTCTCCCTGCTGCTCGGGGTGCCGCTGGCCTGGCTGCTCGCGCGCGTGGACTTCCCCGGCAAGGCCTTCGTACGGTCCCTCGTCCTGCTGCCCATGGTGCTGCCGCCGACCGTCGGCGGCGTCGCGCTGCTGCTCGGCTTCGGGCGGCGCGGGCTGCTCGGGCCGTGGCTGGAGAGCACGTTCGGGATCGTGCTGCCGTTCCACACCTCCGGCGCGGTGGTCGCGGCGACGTTCGTGTCGATGCCGTTCCTCGTGATCAGCCTGGAGGGCGCGCTCGGCGGGCTGCGGCCCGGCTTCGAGGAGACGGCGGCGTCGCTGGGGGCCTCTCCCGTACGGGTGTTCCTCACCGTCACGCTGCCGATGGTCGCGCCCGGGCTCGTCGCCGGGGCCGCGCTGACCTGGGCGCGGGCGCTGGGCGAGTTCGGCGCGACGATCACCTTCGCGGGCAACCTCCCCGGGACCACGCAGACGCTGCCGCTCCAGGTGTACCTGCTGCTCCAGGACTCCCCGGAGGCGGCGACCTCCCTGTCGCTGCTGCTGCTCGCCATCGCCATGGCCGTGCTGATCGGACTGCGGGGGCGGTGGTCGGCCGGGGCGACCCTGCGGACCGCCGGGCCGGCCGCGGCACCGGGGGACGGCTCGGTGGGGGCGGGGGAGGGGGCTCGGGGCGGGCCCGGCCCGCTCGCCGAAGCCGCAGCTTCACAGGGCGACGGCCCGCAGAAGAGCGGCCCGCAGAAGAGCGGCGCTCAGGAGGACGGCCCGCAGAAGGACGGCCCGCAGAAGGACGGCCCGCAGAAGGACGGCCCGCAGGAGAAATGGGGCCTGCGCGCCGCCGTCACCGGCGCCAACGAACTGACCCTCGACGCGGCACCCGGCACCACCATCGCCGTCGTCGGGCCCAACGGCGCGGGCAAGACCACCCTCCTGCGCGCCCTCCTCGGCCTCACCCCCCGCGCCCACGCCCGGCTGAGTCTCGGGGACCACGACGTCACCGCCCTGCCGCCACACCGCCGGGGCGTGGCCTGGGTGCCCCAGGAAGGCGCGCTCTTCCCGCACCTGAACGCCCTCGGCAACACCGCCTACGGACTGCGCGCCCAGGGCGTCCGGCGCGCCCGGGCCCGCCACGAGGCGCAGGCCTGGCTGGACCGGCTCGGCGTCGGCCACCTCGCGCACCGCAGGCCCGCGCAACTGTCCGGCGGGCAGGCCCAGCGGGTCGCCCTCGCGCGGGCGCTCGCGGCCCGGCCCCGGCTGCTGCTCCTGGACGAGCCGCTCGCCGCCCTCGACCAGACCACCCGCGCCCACGTACGGCACACCCTGCGGCGCCACCTCGACGGCTTCGGCGGGGTCTGCCTCGTCGTCACGCACGACCCCGTCGAGGCGGTGTCGCTGGCCGACCGGGTCCTCGTACTCGACGACGGGCGGACGTTGCAGGACGCGCCGCCCGCCGAGGTCACCCGGCATCCGCGGTCCCCCTGGGTGGCCCGCATGCTCGGCCGCAACGCCTGGCCGGGCACGGCCGCCGCGGACGGCACGCTCGTCCTGGCGGGGGAGGGGCGGCTGGTCGTCGCCGACCCGCCGGCCGAGGGCACGCGGGCGCTCGCCGTCATCGCGCCGGAGGCCGTCTCCGTGCACCGCGACAGGCCCGAGGGCAGTCCGCGCAACGTGTGGCGCGGGACGGTACGGGAGATCACCGCGGCCGGGAGCAGGCTGCGGGTGCTGGTCGCCTCGGGGCAGGCGCCCGACCTGGTCGCCGAGATCACTCCGCAGGCGGCGGCCGAACTCGGCCTCGCCGACGGGGCGGAGGTGTGGACCAGCGTCAAGGCCACGGAGGTGACGGTGGTCGCGCTCTGACACGGGGCCGCCGGGCTGCTTTTACAGCGGTGCCTGCCAGGTCACCGTCGTGCCCGCCTTCACGCCGTCCGTGTCCCCGTCGTCGTACACCGTCAGGCGTACGCCGTCGCGGCCGTCGGGGAGGGTGGCCCGCGCGTCGACCGCCACATCGACCCGGGTGACGCCGGTACGGCGCGACACGGCCGCCAGGGCGCGGCGCAGGGCGGCGAGGAGATGGCTCGCCGCCGGGTCCGCGATCCGGGTGTCGACCGCGCCGCCGAAGTGCACCGAGGGCTGGACGCCGAGGATCGCGGCGGCGCCCGCCGTCTCGCGCAGGACCTTGCCGCGGAAGGTCGTCGGGGCGTCGGCGGGCGGCTGCTGGAGGGCGAAGATGGCCGTGCGGACCTCCTGGATGGTGGACTCCAGCTCGTCGACGGCCTGGTCGAGGGTGGCCTCGACCTTCGGCGAGCCCGCCTTGCGGCGCGTCGACTCCAGCATCATGCCCGTCGCGAAGAGCCGCTGGACGACGAGGTCGTGCAGGTCGCGGGCGATGCGATCGCGGTCCTCGAACACCGCGAGGCGCTCCCTGCTCTGCTGGGCGTCGGCGAGGACGAGCGCGAGGGCGGCCTGCGAGGCGAACTGCGTGGCGAGCAGCCGCTCGGCGGCGGTGTAGGCGGGCGCGCCCCGCCTGCGGGGCAACGCGAGCGTCCCGATGAGCCGACCGCCGGCCTGGAGCGGCAGCATCATGCTGGGCCCGAACCGGAGACGTACGTGGGTCGTCATCCGGGGGTCGGTCGCGGAGTCCTCGATGAACACGGGCTCACCGCCCAGCAGTTGGGCGAGGACTGCGCTGCCGGGTTCGATGGTGGTGCCGATGAGGTCGTTGTAGCCGGGGGGTGGGGGCAGAGGAGGGCGCGAGGGGGTGGGCGGCGGCGTGCCTGCCGGGGTGGGGGTGGTGTCTTGGGCCGGGGAGTGCTCGGCGGGGGTGGGTTCGTTCGGTGGGGGCTGCTCCGCGTGGGCGGGTTCGCCCGGTGGGGGCTGTTCCGCGTGGGCGCGTTCGTTCGGTGAGGGCTCTTCCGGGCGGTCGTGTTCATTGGGCGGCGGCTGCTCCGCGTGGGCGGGTTCGTTTAGCGGGGTGTGCTCCGCGTGGGCGGGTTCGTTCGGTGGGGGCTGCTCCGCGTGGGCGGGTTCGTTCGGTGGGGGCTGCTCCGCGCGGTCGGGTTCGCCCGGTGGGGGCTGCTCCGCGTGGGCGGGTTCGTTCGGTGGGGGCTGCTCCGCGTGGGCGGGTTCGTTCGGTGGGGGAGCATCGGCTCGCGACGGCCGGTCGGGTGTGGGCTTCTTCGGCCGGTGCTTCCTCTCGCTCCGGGCTTCTTCGCCCGGCGGGGGCGTTGCGGTCGCCGAGGGTGTCAGGTCGGCGGGCCTGGTGCGGTCGCCCGCCGAGGCGCCCCAGCCGTGGGGGGCGCCGTCCGTGGCGGCGGCGACGATGCGCATGCCGCCCGCCTCGGTGGGCTGGAGGATCACGCCCGCCGCCGCGCCCGCGAGGGTGCGGGCCCGGTCCGCGACCGTCATCAGCGCGTCGGCCGCGGCCTCACCGGTGAGCAGGGCCGTGGTGACCGCCGCCGCCCCCTCGATCCAGCGCTCCCGCTGCCGGGCCGCCTCGAACAGGCGGGCGTTGCCGATCGCGATGCCCGCCTGGCTCGCCAGGACCGTCAGGAGCTGCCGGTCCTCGGCCGTGAACGCACCCGTCTTCTTCGCGAGCACGAGGTCGCCGAACACCTCGTCCTGGTCGGGGATCGGTACGCGGATGACGTCGCCGCCCGGCTCCTCGACGGGGCCCCGCCCGGGGCCGCCCGCCACAAAGGTCTCCGGCGCCCCACCGGCCCCACCGGCACCGGCACCGGCGCCGAGCGTGCCGTGCTCTGCCCCCGTCAGCCGGGCCGCGCTGTCCACGATGTGCTGGAGCGTGGCACGCAGTTCGAGGTCCGTGCCGACGCTCAGGACCGCCTCCAGCAGCGGCATGGGGGGCAGCGGCACGTCCGCTCCGTCGGGCATCTCGGTCACGCACTCCGTGTCGCCGTGTCGGGACAGCGCGCCGGTCAGCCGGACAGCGGGTCCAGGACCAGCGGCTGGATCTTGCCCTCCAGCATCGCACCGAGGCCCAGCACGGCGCACACGTCCGGCCGTTCCGCGATTTGCACGGGCATTCCGGTCGCGTCCCGCAGCATCTGGTCGAGTCCGGGGAGCCGCGCGCTGCCGCCGACCATCATGATCCCGCGGTCCGCGAGGTCGGCGACCAGGTCCGGCGGGCAGTCCCGCAGCACCTTGCCGATGCCGTCGAGCACGGCGGTGAGCGGGGTGTGGATGGCGTCGCGCACGGCGGCGGTGTCGACGTGGACCGAGCGGGCCAGGCCCGTCGCGACGTCCCTGCCGTGGATCTCCGTGGACTCCGGGCCGTGCGGGGTGAGGCCGTTGCCGCTCAGGGCGAGCTGGAGGGGGCGTACGGACTGGGAGGGCAGCATCAGTTCGTGCTGGTGGCGCAGGTGCTGCACGATCGCGTGGTCGATGGCCTCGCCGCCCACGGGGATGCGTTCGGCCGTCACGATCGAGCCCATGGACAGCACCGCGACCTGGGTCGTGGCGGCGCCGCAGACCAGGATCATCGTCGCCTCGGGGCGCTCCACGGGCAGGCCGCAGCCGACGGCGGCCGCGATGAGCGTGTCCACCAGTTCGACCCGGCGGGCGCCGAGCCCGACCATCGTCTCGATGGCCGCGCGCTGCGCGAGCGGGTCCGCGTCGTGCGGGGTGCAGGCGGCGGCGCGCAGCCGCGGCTTGCGGCGCAGGGCGCGGCGGAGCTTCTCGCCGAGCAGGTGGCGCAGCATCCGCTGGGCCATCTCGATGTCGACGACGGTGCCGCCGGACACGGGGCGGACCACGCGGATGTAGCCCGGTGTGCGGCCCGTCATCTGCTCGGCGAACTGGCCGACCGCGATGAGGGCGCCCGTGCGGGTGTTCACGGCGGCGGCGCTCGGCTCGTCGACGACGAGGCCCGCGCCCTTGACGAACACCCGGGTCCGCGCGGCCCCCAGGTCGACGGCGATGTGGCAGCGGCGCAAGTGCTCCAGACTGACGGTCATGGCAGGTGGTCCTCCCGAGAGCGCAGACCGTACGGGCCGACGGTCGGCGGCCCTGTCTCGCATCGTGCGGCGCCCGCGGCCGCCCCGCGCGCTGGGCTGAGCCGCGCGGGGTGCGGCCGTACGGGTGGTGTGTGCGCGTGGGGTGTGCGGGCGGTGTGGTGCGGGTGGCGTGTGCGGGGCGGCGCCCTCAGCGGGGCCCCCGGCCGACTCCGGTACCTCGTCCCACCTGGCACCCGACCCGGCGCCCCGCCAGGCGGCTGCTCCCCCTGGCGGTTTTCCGCCACCGCACGGGCAACTCCCGTACCGCACAAGGCCCCTGACACTCTTCGCAGCGCCCGGCGCCACCCCTGCCCGGACCCGACGAAGAGAGGCAGCCCCATGACGAGAGCCCCCGCGCGGCGAAGAGCCGGGGCCGCGGCCGTCGTCGGTCTCGTGTCCGCCCTGCTGCCCGCCGGGCAGAGCACCACCGACGCCACCCCCACCAAGGCTCCGGCCCCCGCCCGCACCACCACCCCGGCCACCGCCACCCCGGCCACCGTCACCCTCATCACCGGCGACAAGGTCACCGTCACCCCGCTGCCCGGCGGCAGACGGACCGTCACCGTCGACCGCCCGGCCGGGGCGACCGGAGCCGTGCGGACACAGGTGGCGGGCGGCCACGCCACCGTCGTACCGGACGAGGCGCGGCCGTATCTGCGCTCCGGGATGCTGGACGAGCGGCTGTTCGACGTCAGTGAGCTGATCCGGCAGGGCTTCGCCGCCCGCGGCACGGCAGGGCGGGCGCGGCTTCCGCTCATCGTCACGTACGAGAAGAACGCCCGGGGCGCCGCCCGCCCCGTGCCGCGCGGCGCCGAGGAGGTGCGGGCCCTGCCGAGCGTCGGCGGGGTCGCCGTGACCGCCGAGCGGCCCGCCGCCCTGTGGCGCTCCCTGCGCGACGACGCGTCCGGCATCGAGAAGGTCTGGCTCGACGGCCGCGTCGAGGCGGACATGGCGCGGAGCAACGCACAGATAGGCACGCCCAAGGCCTGGGAGGCCGGGCTCACCGGGAAGGGCGTGACGGTCGCCGTCCTCGACACCGGCGTCGACGCCGGGCACCCGGATCTCGACGGCCGGGTCACCGAGAGCCGCAGCTTCGTCCCCGGCGAGGAGGTCGCCGACCGCAACGGCCACGGCACCCATGTGGCGTCGACCGTCGGCGGCAGCGGCGCCGCCTCCGAAGGCGGCCAGGAGAAGGGGGTCGCGCCCGGCGCCTCCCTCGCCGTCGGCAAGGTGCTCGGCGACGAGGGCTTCGGCAGCGAGTCGGCGGTCATCGCGGGGATGGAGTGGGCCGCCAAGGACGTCGACGCCGAGATCGTGTCCATGAGCCTCGGTTCGCAGGAGCCCAGCGACGGCACCGACCCGATGGCCGCCGCCCTGGACACGCTCTCGAAGGAGACCGGCGCCCTCTTCGTCGTCGCGGCCGGGAACGCCGGCGCGCCCTCCTCCATCGGCTCGCCCGGCGCCGCCGACTCCGCGCTGACCGTCGGCGCCGTCGACTCCGCCGACCGGGCCGCCTACTTCACGAGCCGGGGGCCCCGCGCGGGCGACCACGCGCTCAAGCCGGACCTGTCGGCGCCGGGCGTCGGCATTCTCGCGGCCCGCTCCCGGCTCACCGGGGGCGAGGGCCCGTACACGGAGATGAGCGGTACGTCGATGGCGGCCCCGCACGTCGCGGGGGCGGCCGCCCTGCTCGCCGAGAAGCACCCCGGCTGGAGCGGCGCCCGGCTCAAGGACGCCCTGATGTCCACCTCCGCACAACTCGACGCCTCTGTATACACGTTGGGCGCCGGGCGGGTCGGCGTGCCCGGTGCCGTCGACGCGCGGATCACCGCGACCGGCAGCGTCGACCTCGGCTTCCACGCCTGGCCGTACGAGGACGACAAACCGGTGACGAGGAAGCTCACGTACGCCAACTCCGCCGCCGAGCCGGTCACGTTGAGCCTGAGCGTGCGGGGCGCCGCCGACGGGGTCGCCGGCCTCGCCGACACCACCCTCACCGTCCCGGCCCACGGCACCGCCTCGACCACCGTCACCGGCGACGGGGCGGCGGCGCCCGTCGGCAACACCAGCGGCCACGTCGTCGCGAGCGCGGGCGGCGAGCCGGTCGCGCGGACGGCGTTCGGCCTGGTCAAGGAGGAGGAGCGGTACACGCTCACCGTGCACGTCAAGGACCGTGCCGGCGCCCCCGCCCCGGCCGACCTGGTGGTGCAGCGGCTCACCGAGGGCGCCGACCCGCTCCCGGCCGCCGTCGGTGACTCCGGCACCCTGAAACTGCGCCTGCGGCCGGGGACGTACGCCGTGTCGTCCTTCCTCGACGTGCGCGGCGCCCGGGGCGCGGACTCGCTCGGCCTCGGCTTCCTCGCCGACCCGCAGATCGGCCTCGACCGGGACCGCGAAATCACCCTCGACGGGCGGAAGCTGCGCGAGGTCAGTGCCGAGGTCGGCCGGCGCACCGAGACCCGGCACCTGCTGATGGAGTACGCCAGGAAGGCCGGCGGCGCCGAGCTGCAAGGCGCCGTCCAGGTGCCCGTGAAGTACGACAGCGTCTTCGCCGCCCCCACCGCCGAGGTCACCGACGGCACCTTCGAGTACCGCACGGTGTGGCGTCTCGGCAAGCCCCGCGTGGCGGTGAAGGGCCTGCGCGAGGCCGTCGCCCAGCCCGGCGGGACCATCGCCGAGGGACGGCACAGGTGGGCGCTGGTGGACGTGGGCGACGGCACCCCGGACGCGTACGCGGGCCGGGACGTGCGCGGCAAGGCGGCCGTCGTGCGCCGCACGGGCGCGGTCACCGCCGAGCGGCTCGGGCAGGCCGCGCAGGACGCGGGCGCCGCCGCGCTGTTCGTGACGGACGACCGGCCCGGACGCCTGACCGCCTGGTTCGGCACGGACGGCAACGCCGACCGGCCGCTCCAGATCGCCGCGGTCGACGCCGCCGACGGGGCCCGGCTCCTCGCGGCGGCGCAGGCGGGCGGGACGGCCGAGAGCACCGGGACGGCCGACACGCCGTACGTCTACGACCTCTCCGAGGGCCACGAACAGGCCGTACCGAAAGACCTGACCTTCCGGCCGGGCAAGGGTGAGATCGCCGTGCTGGACACGAAGTTCCACGCGGTGAAGCCCGCACTGGGCAGTGAGTTCCGCTACTCGGTCACCGGCACTTTCCCGGTCGGCATCGGCTTCCAGGAGAAGGTCGCCCTGCCCGCCGAGCGGACGGAGTACGTGTCCACGGGCCGGGGGCAGCTGTGGCACGAGTCCGTCTCCACCGGGCCCGGCGCCCTGGAGGAACGCGGCGGACTCGTCACCTATGAGGGCGGCACGCGGACCGGCCTGAACTGGTTCAGGCCCGTCCTGCACCCCTGGCTCGGCACCGGCCTCGGCCGGGGCCAGACGCGCCGCGGCGGCACCCTGGAGTTCGACGTGCCCGGCTGGGGCGACTCGGGCCCGGACCACACCGGCTTCGGCGACGTGTGGAACGAGGCGTCGATGACGCAGGTCAGCGAGGTCTTCGTCGACGGGGTCAGCGCCGACCGGCGCGAAGGCTCCGCAGTGCACGTGGGGGACGCGGACCCCGCCGAACGCAGCTACAAGGTCGTCACCGACACGACTCTCGACGCAGCGCGGTGGCACCTCGCCACGAAGGGCCACACGGAGTGGACCTTCAGTTCGAAGGAGACCCCGGCGGACCGGAAGACCCGCCTCCCGCTGCTCAACCTCGGCTTCGACATCGGCACGTCCCTCTCGGGCGACGTGCGCGGCGGGCGGACCGTGCCCGTCGGCATCTTCGCGGAGTACGTCAAGGGGGCGGCGGACACCGGGCGCATCGGCCGCGGCGAGCTGTCGGTGTCGTACGACGAGGGGGAGACCTGGAAGGCGGTCGTCCTGGACAAGGCCAGCGAGAAGGCCTCCTGGGGAGGGAAGTTGCGGGTTCCCGGTGGCGCCGCGTCCGTGTCGCTGCGGGCCTCGGCCCGTGACGACCGGGGCGGGTCCGTGACGCAGGAGATCATCCGGGCGGTGGGGGTGAAGTGATCACCCCCGCTTCAGGCCTTGTCCTCCTTCCCCAGGGCACGCTTCATGATCTTGCCCATGTCGTTGCGGGGCAGAGCCTGGAGGTAGTGGACGACCCGGGGCCGCTTGTGCGGGGCGAGCGAGGACGCCACGTGGTCCGCCAACTCAGCGGCGGCGGGCGGGTCGTCGGCGTCGGCGGGCACCACCCACGCCACGATCCGCTCGCCCAGGTCGGGGTCCGGCTCGCCGGTGACCGCGGCCTCCCGCACCCCGGCGTGGGCGAGGAGCGCGTTCTCGATCTCGCCTGCGCCGATCTTGTAGCCGCCGCTCTTGATCAGGTCGGTGGCCTTGCGGCCGACGATCCGCACATAGCCGTCGGGGTCGCGCACCGCCATGTCGCCCGTGCGGAACCAGCCGCCCGGCGCGAAGGCCGCGGCGGTCGCGTCGGGGCGGTTCAGGTACCCGGTGAAGAGGTTCGGGCCGCGCACCTGGATCTCCCCGACCGCCTCCGGGCCGTCCGCGGGGAGCGGCTCGCCCGCCTCGTCGACCAGCCGCAGGTCGACTCCCGGCAGCGGCACGCCGACCGCGCCCGCACGCGGCTCGCCGTCCGCGCGGACGCTGGTGTTCATGAGGGTCTCCGTCATGCCGTACCGCTCGATGACGCGGCGTCCCGTGGCCGCCGCGATCCGCTCGTGGTCGTGCACCGGCAGCGCGGCCGAACCGGACACCAGCAGCCGCGCCCCGGCCAGCGCCTTCGCCAACTCCGGTTCACCGGGCAGGGCTTCGGCGATCCGGTGGTACATCGTCGGCACCCCGAACAGCATGGTCGCCCCGGCGCCCAGCTCGCGCGCCACGCCCTCGGTGCTGAACCGGCCGAGGTGGCGCACGCTGCCGCCGCGCCGCAGCGGGCCCAGCGTGCCGAGGATCAGGCCGTGCACGTGGAACAGCGGCAGGGCGTGGACGAGGATATCGTCGCCGGTCCATTGCCAGGCGTCCGCCAGGGCGTCCAGCGTGGTGGCGATCGCGCGGCGGGGCAGGACGGCGCCCTTGGGCGGGCCGGTGGTGCCGGAGGTGTAGACGATCAAGGCGGGGGCTTCCGGGTCGTCCGGCTCCGGGGGCGCGGCTTCCGGGAAGGGCGCCTCGAAGCCCCGTACCTCCACGTCGACGTCGTGCCGCGTCAGATCGGCCAGCGCCTGCGGCAGCACGACGCCCGGCTCGGCCAGCACGAGGGACGGCGCGCTGTCCGCCACGATGTGCGCCAGTTCGCCGCCGCCCGACTTCGGGTTGAGCGGCACGGCGGGCACGCCCGCCCGCAGCGCGGCGACCACGGCGACGGCGGTCTCCAGGGAGGGCGTGGCCCAGACGGCGACGCGGTCCGCCCCGCCCAGCCGGGCCGCCAGCGCGCCCGACGCCGCCGCGAGTTCGCCGTGGCTCAGGGCGCGGTCGCCGAACCGCAGGGCCTCACCGGAATCCCGCGCGTGCGGGGCGGACAGGGTCGGGAAGAGGGGGTCCACGTCTCGTACTCCTCGGAGTCTGCTCGGCCTGTGCGGGGTACACGCAGTCTCACACAGGGTGACGCGGCGTTGCCCGGGAAGCGGCCAGGCCGCCGCCTCCTCGTGGTGGAAGGCGGCGGGAAGGGTGGGGTGCCGGTCAGTACGTCAGCACCACACCCACGTACGAGATCCCGGCGATCACGCCCCACGCCACCAGGCCGAGCGCCGCGACCCGGCCGCCCGTGCGGGTCAGGGACGGCAGGTCCACCGCGCTGCCGAGGCCGAACAGGGCGGCGGCGAGGAGGAGTTCCTGTGCCAGCTGCGCGGCGTCGATCGCGCCGCCCGGCAGCAGCCCGGTGGTGCGCAGGACGACCATGGCGAGGAAGCCCGCGACGAAGAGCGGCACGAGCGGCGGCCGCCGGGCGCCTGCCGTCGCCGTCCCGCTCCGGGTGGCGGCGCGGGAGCGCGACCGGGCCCGCACCGACAGGGCGACGGCCGCGACGAGCGGCGCGAGCAGCGCGACCCGCATCA
This sequence comes from Streptomyces huasconensis, assembly GCF_021028635.1. NCBI lineage: Bacteria > Bacillati > Actinomycetota > Actinomycetes > Kitasatosporales > Streptomycetaceae > Streptomyces > Streptomyces huasconensis. Next base: position 2,389,723 of record NZ_CP086119.1, on the reverse strand, counting down.
GCTTGACCAGGACCGCGTCGCCGAGCGCCCCGGAACCGGCCGTCTGCGCGGTCGCCACGACCTGCCCCACGTCGTGCACGCTCGCCCCGACCCAGCGGCCGAACTCCGCGTCGGTCAGGCCCAACGGGTGCTGGAGCAGCGGGAGTACGGCGATGGCGAGCGTGCCGCACAGCGTCACCAGGGCCACCGATGTCGCCGTGTCCCGCTCGTCGCTCTCGGAGACCTCGCTGACCGCGCCGATCGCGGACGCGCCGCAGATCGAGTAGCCGGTGGCGATGAGCAGCGGCTGGTCGCCGCGCAGGCCCATGCGGCGGCCCAGCCACCAGGTGCCGGAGAAGGTCACGGCGACCACGCCGAGCACCATCACGACCGAGGACCAGCCGAGCCCGAGCACGTCGTCCAGGCTCAGCTTCAGGCCGAGCAGCACGATCCCGACGCGCATCAGCCGCTTCGCCGCGAACGTCAGCCCCGCCTTGCCGGGACCGCGTACGAAGTGCCGCGCGGAGCCCGGCAGATGGGCCGCCACGATGCCGAGGACCACGGCCGCGGTGAGCATCGGGACACCGGGCACCAGCCGGTGCACGCCCCAGGCCATGGCGACGCCCGCGGCGTCCAGGGCCAGGCCGGGGAGCTTGCCGTGCGGCCGTCGGACCCGCGTGGTGAGGGGCGCGGTGCGGGTCCTGGCGCGTTCTCCGAGCAGGGCCATTACCGGTCGGCCGGCAGGTCGTACACCCGGCGGACGCTGCTGCCCAGGCGGGCTATGTCGGCGCCGTAGATGTGGAGGGATATCGCGCGCGTGCCGCAGGCGTTCCACACCCGGTGGATGTCGCCGGGCGGCGCGAAGCCGCAGACCGCGCCCAGCGGGTTGACGACGTCCTCCGTGGCGACGAGGCGGCCCGTGCCGCCGGGCTCGGCGGCGGGCACGAGGCGGTAGCGCCGCTCGTGCTCCTCGCCCTCGTGCACCCCGGTGACGCACCACGAGACGTGGTCGTGGACGGAGGTCCGCTGCCCCGGCAGCCACACCAGGGCCACGATCGAGAAACTGCCGTCCTGCTCGGCGTGCAGGACGTGCTGGCGGTACCGCTCGGGGTCGCCCTCGCACTGCTCGTCGGTGAGCAGGTCGGCGGCGCCGAGGTGCGGGGCGAGCCGCTCGCCGACCAGATACGCGGTCAGGTCGGGAGGCAGTCCGCGCCCGACCGCCTCGCGCACGTCGGCGACGAGGGTGTCGAGGCGCTCTGTGGTCCGGGCGGCCGGGTACACGGTCGGAGAGGTCATACCGGCAGCGTGGCGCCGCCCGATCCATCACGTCCAACGACAGTTTCTTGGCGACCCCGAAACTCCCGCTTATGGATCGGGGCGGGCGCGAGCCTTCCGGGCGCCCACGCGAGGGCGCCGGACGGCGACAGGAGCCTCGGCTCAGCAGCCGACGCGGTTGGCCGCCACCGTCCTCAGCTCGTCCAGCACCAGCGCGGTGGCCGGGATGCGCAGATGATCCTTGAGGACGTACGCCGACACCTTGCGCCGCGAGGCGGGGTCCAGGGCGCGGCCGGTCACCTTGCGGTGGCACAGGAAGTTCAGGACGAGCCCCGGCATCATCGCGATGCCGAGCCCCTCGGCGACCAGACTCTGCACCACCAGGTTGTCGTCGGTGGTGAAGGCGATGTCGGGCGCGAAGCCCAGCTCGGCGCACTCGTGCAGGAAGTTGGCCCGGCAGCGCGGGCACCCGGCGATCCACCGCTCCTCCGCCAGCTCGGCGAGCTTGACCGAGCGGCGGCGCGCCATGGGGTGCCCGGTGGGCAGCAGCACGGTCAGCTGGTCCTCCAGGAGCGGGATCTCCGCCAGCTCGTCCGGCACCTCTTCGTGCAGGCCGGGATAGGTGAAGGCGAGCGTGATGTCGCACTCGCCGCGCACCACGCGCCGCAGCGACTCCGGAGGCTCGTCCTCAAGCAGCTCCACGCGCACGCCCGGATGACCCGAGGCGAGGCGGGCCAGGGCCTCCGGGATGAGGGTGGCGTTGGCGCTCGGGAAGGCGCAGACCCGCACCCGGCCCGAGCGCAGCCGCGTGATCGCGTTCATCTGCTGCTGGGCGGCGGAGATGTCGTCCAGGATGATCCCCGCGTGCCGCGACAGCGCCTCGCCCGCCTCGGTCAGCCGCATGCGGCGCCCGACGCGGGTGAACAGGGGGGTGCCCACGGACCGTTCCAGGGCCTTCATCTGCTGGGTGATCGCCGGCTGTGTGTAGCCGAGGGAGCGGGCGGCCGCCGAGTACGACCCGGCCCGGACCACTTCGTGGAACGTCCTGATGTGCCGTGAATCGAACACCGCTGAATCATAAGCAGATATTGGGACGATCGGACATGGGCGGGGGTGTGGCTCATACTGGCCCTTGCCCACGGCGGGAAGGACCAGCGGCCTGCCCGTCAGGAGCCGGGCGGCCCCGCGCCCGCCGGTACGCCCTCCACCCGCTGCAGCAGACCCCACGTGAATTCCGCGACGCACCGCCGGCGTTCACCGCTCCCGTCCGGCGCGGTGAACGCCAGGCGCCACCGCGTCGGCGCCGTGCCCTCCATGGGCCGGGCCGGGGCGAAGGCCCGCGCGGCCTCGTCGACCGTGCACGACCAGGGGGCCAGGTCCTCGACCGTACGCAGCTCCGGCCCCGCCACTTCCGGTGCGCGCACCAGCCTCCCCCATAGCTCGAAAAGCATGGGAGGTGCCCCCACGTTCCACACCGCCCCGTTCGGCGCGAGCAGCACCTCGAAGCGCAGATCCGGCCAGAGCGGCACCGGCCAGAGCAGGGCCTCGCACTCCAGGTCGCCGATCTGCCGGCGGGCGGTCGACTCGGGGGTGCCGAGGACCGAGCGGTAGCGCGCCGCGGCACCCCGCGAGCGGGCCCCCCGCGCCATCGCCTGCCAGCGGCGGTTGGCCTCGCGCATCTGGGCGAGGGAGGCGCCCAGTGCGCGGCGGGCGTCCTCCACGAGACCGGGGTTGTGGTCGGCCATGCGGCGCAGCAGGACCAGCTGGAAGTCCAGCGGGGTGAACGGGGCGGAGGGCGAGGAGGCGCTAGCGGGCATGCGCCCCATCGTCGCGCACCGCGAACGCGCCCGGGCGGCGCCCTTCCGGGAGGAACAGCACCGAGTTGACGTACCGGGGGCGGCGGGGCGTGAGGACCCGGCGCAGCAGGCCCTGCGAGACGACGTAAGCCGTGTCCTCCTGGTGCGCCTCCAGGTCGAAGGCGGCCAGCGGCAGCCAGGTGTCGCCCGGCAGGACCCAGCCGCGGTAGCCGTGGTGGCGGGTGAGCAGGTCCACGATGGGGGCGATCGGCTGGATGCGGGCCTCCAGCTCGATGAAGAGCGCCGGACGGTCACGGGCGATCAGCTCGCGCGCGCCGCGCAGCACCGGTAATTCGTTGCCGTCCACGTCGATCTTGACGAAGCCGACGTCGCGCAGGCCGAGCCCGTCCAGGGTCAGGCACGGCACGTCGACGGCGGTGGCGTGGATGTCGCGGCGGACCAGGGATGACACGCCGCGCCGGCCTTCGTCCCCGGACGGCAGCCAGAGCCGGGCCGTGCCCCGGTGGTCCGTCGCCGCGCCGTGGACGACGCGGACGTTGCCGGGCGTGCTCGCGGCGAGCAGCCGGGCGAGGCGGGGCACCGGCTCGACGGTCACCACGCGGCGGGCCCGCCCGGCGAGGCGGCGCGACCACGGGCCGTACCAGCCGCCGACGTCCACGGCGGTGCCGCAGTCCGGCGGGCACAGGTCGCCGAGACGGGCCAGCTCCGGTTCGAAGCGCGGATAGACGAGACGGGCCAGGGAGGCGATGAGACGGTCGGGGACATAGGGCGCGAGGCGCGCGGCGAGCGTCATGGGCGGCCTCCCCGTCACGGGGATATTCGCTTGAGCAGCTGCTCGTGCTCGTCCTCCGGGACCTGCTCGCCGGAGGAGGGCAGCAGCTGCGGGATGCCGTCGATCACCGGGTAGCGGCGGCGCAGCCGCGGGTTGTAGAGCGCCTCTTCCGGTACGAGGGAACCCTCCTGCGAGGTGACGGGCTCGTCCGGGGCGAGCAGGTGCAGCGGCCCCTTGTCGAGCGGGCAGGCGAGGATCTTCAGCAGCGGGTCTTCGGGGTTCATCCGCTTGTCAACTCCTTGGGCGGGGCGGTGGACTGAGGTGGGGGCGCGTCATGCTTGGGCATGGCGAGCAGCACGGACACCGCGAGCACCGTGCCCGCGATGCGCAGGGCGAGGCGCACCGGGTCGTGCGGCAGGGCCTCGCCGAACGCCAGCGTGCCGAGGACCGCCGTGAACAGCGCCGTCACCGTCGTGCACACCGGGACGATCAGGGAGGCCCGGCAGCGCTGGAGCGCCGCCTGGGACATGACCAGGCCGAACGCCCCGGTGAACAGGAGCAGGTAGGGGTAGGGCGAGAGCAGCAGGTCGACGAGCGCGCCGCCGGGGTTCCGGGTCGTCAGGTGGCTGGAGACACCCTTGATGGCCAGCGAGCTGACCCCGTACAGCAGCCCCACCGCGACGCCGTACTCGACGCCCGCCGACGGCATGCGGTGGCGGTGCTTCGCGCGGCGCTCCGCCGAGCCGTAGAGCCAGACCCCGGCGGCGAGCGAGGGCAGGCAGACGGTGAGGACCAGCGGCACGGGCGCGTCACGGCCGACCGTGTCGCTGTCCTCGCTGAGCGAGAGCACCACCATGAGCAGCGCGAGGAGGATCGCGCCGACCGCGTACCGCTCGCGCCCCGAGGTCCGCTCGCCGAGCAGCGCCGAGGACAGGAGCAGCAGCAGGACCAGGCCCGACACGAAGATGCCCTGGGCGGCGGCGATCGGCAGCGTCCGGTACACCATCAGCTGCGCGCCGAAGCCCGCCGCCAGGGCGAGCGAGCCGCCGAGCCACAACGGGCTGCCGAGGACCTGCCGCAGCAGCCGCAGGGGCTTGCGGACGCTGACCGACGGCATGGCGGTCAACGCCCGCTTCTCCAGGACGAATCCGGTGCTGTAGAGCAGGTTCGCGAGCAGCGCCGCGGCCACACCCCACCACATGGGACTCAGGCCTTTCGGGCGTGCAGCAGCAGGATCGAGGCGGCGCTCGGGACGGCGCAGGCGAGCCGGTCCAGGGCGCGCAGCGGGCGGGGCACGCCGTGGAAGGGCGCGCCCGACAGGCCCACGACCCGGAAGCCGCTCGCCGCGACGAACTCCCGCAGCGCGCGGGCGGTGTAGAGCCGCAGGTGGCCCACGACCTCCTTGCCGGGGCGGCCGTGGATGCCGCGCAGGCTCACCTCGGAGAAGACCGGCTGCACCCCGGCGAGCAGCAGCCCGCGGTTGTACCAGGCCGCGAGGTTGGGGGTGGACAGCATGAGGTGCCCGCCGGGCCTGAGGACCCTCCGCAGTTCGTCCAGCGCGCTGTCGGGGTCCACGAGGTGCTCGATGACCTCGCTGAACAGGACGGCGTCGGCCGCGCCGTCCGCGAACGGCAGCCCGCCGTCGCTGAGTTCACCCCGTACGACGTACGGCAGGTGGGCGTGGGCGCGCTTCAGGGCGTCCTGCGACCAGTCCACGCCGATCACCCGGTGGCCCGCGAGCAGCGGCGCGGCGGTCGCGGCGGCCGTGCCGTCGCCGCAGCCGATGTCCAGGACGGTGGCGGTGCGGGAGGTGGCCGGGCCGAGCGCGGCGGCGAGGATGCGGGCCTGGCGCAGGCTGCGGGCGTCGCCCGACGCCACCGGGACGGCCGGGTTCTCGTAGAAGTCGCGGAGCCCGGCGGGCCGCCCGCCGGTCGCGGTGGTCACTTCGGCCCCTCCTCGGTCCCGTCGGTCACGGTCTGCTCCGTCGCGTGGAGGTAGTGCTCGAACAGCTCCCGTAGGTGCGCCCCGTCACCCTGGCTGAGCAGCGTCTTCGACCAGCGCAGCGCGAGGTGCAGCCGGCCCGCGGTGGACGCCGTGGTCACGGTCAGGCCGCGCGGCAGGCGGGCCGGGGCGGAGAACCACACGGCGTGCGCGCGGCCCGCGTCACCGAAGTCGAGGGCGTACGGGATGCGGCCGATGTTGCTCAGCAACGTCGTCGACGTCCAGGGCGCGGCGGCCCGGCGCAGCCCCCGGGTGACAGCCGCCCTGAGCGTCACCGGCAGCACCGGGGCGGTCAACAACGCGGCGCCGCGCCCCAGTTGGGGCCGGTCCAGGGCCTTCAGCGCGCGGGTGCGGTCGGAGGTGCGCCGCAGCAGCGCGCCGATGGCCTCCGGGGTCCAGTCGCGGTGCGCCAACTCCGCCGCGCTGAACGGCACTTCGACGAGCCGGGTGCCGTTGCCGATCGGCATGGTCGCGTCGCGGGGGCGGTCGTCCACCGGCATCGTGATGCGCAGGGGCTTCGGCCGCGCGCCGTGCTCGCGGTTCCAGTGCGTGAGCATCAGCGCCGTCGCCACCATGAGCTGGTCGTTCACGGTGAAGGGCGAGCCCTTGGGGCGGCGCGGCACGGGCAGCTCCGCGACCAGCATGCCGTTGCCCGGGGAGGGCTCCGGCGCGCCCCGGGCGACCCTGGCGGGCGGCGCCCAGCCGGCGGCGGCGTCGGGCGGCGGGGGAGCGGCCCCGGTGCTCTCGGGGGTACGGGTGGGCGGCGCGGCCGGGGAGTTGTCCCGGCCGCCGTACAGCTCGGCGGCCGTCGCGAGGACGCGCAGGCAGGCCGGGCCGTCCAGGGCGGTGTGGTTGATGGTCAGGAAGAGGACCGCGCCGGGGTCTGCGCCCGGAGGGGCCCCGGGGCCGGGCTCGGCCGCCACGACCTCCAGGCGGATGGGCGGGGAGGCCGACAGCGGCGGCGCCTCGGCAAGCGCCCGCTCGCGGGCCCGCTCCAGGGCGTCCGGTTCCGGCGCCGGGAAGGTCACCACCTCGGTGTCCGGCTCGGCGGTGAGCTCCCACTCGTAACGGCGGCGGTACCAGGGCCCCTTGGCCTCCCGCATCAGGATGCGGGGATGGCGGCGCAGGGCCTCGGTGAACGCGGCCCTCAGCCGGTCGCGGTCCGGGGTGCCCGGCAGGTGCACCTCGATGTGCACGGTCTCCGGTTCCTCCTCCTGGAGGCAGTGCCGGGAGACCTCGTCGACGACGGGGAACGGCACGCGCGCGGGCGGCCGGCCGGGGCCGTCCGCACGCCGTGCCGGGTGTTCCAGTGCGGTCATCGCTGCGTGCCTTCTCCTGAGCCGGGTGTGCGCTTGTGCCGGGGGAAGCGGGCCGTGGCGTCGCTCTGCGGAGCGGGGCCGGGGCCGGGGCCGGGACCGGGACCGGCCGGCTCGGGCCCCCGGGCCGAGACCGTCGGGCCCACCCCGGGATGCGCCGGGGCCGGCGGGGCCGGCTGCCCCGGAGCGGGGCCATCGCCCGGTCCGTACACCAACGTATCGGCGGTGTCCTGCCGCGCCTGCCGCTCCTTCACGGTCACCAGCGCCGCGAACAGCGCGATGAGCGCGAGGAGTTGGGCCAGCGGGCCGAACGCGCCCCGGTCGGCGCTGACCGCCTCCCCGGCCCCGGTCGCCGCCACGACACCCGCGCCCGCCATCGCCACGAAGGCGACCGGCACCAGCAGCGTGTGACGCCACCAGGCCAGCAGGGCCAGCGCCGGGACGAGCAGGGCGAACGGGCCCGCGATCACCGCGGCCACCAGCGTCAGCGCCACCGTGCCGAGGACCGGGCCGGGCGCGGGCGGCGCGGGCACCAAGGCATCGGTGCTGCGCTCACGGCGCCACAGGATGACGAGACCGATCAGCGCCAGGACACCGGCCCCGGCCAGGATCAGGCCGATCTCGTAGGTCCGCGACGGCTCGTAGGTGAGCTTGACCGTGCCGCCCTCGCCCTCGGGGACGAGCCAGCCCTGCTGCCACCCGTCCAGCCGCAGCGGGCTCAGCTCCTTGCCGTCCAGGGTCGCCTTCCAGCCGTCGTTCACGTTCTCGTACGTCGTGAGGTACGAGGCCGCTCCCGCGCCGACGCTCACCTCGCGGCGGTCGCCCAGCCAGTCCTTGACCTTCAGCTCACGGGCGGTCTCGTCCACCGTGCCGGGGGTGCCCCGGGTGAGGGAGGCGTCCATGACGGCGAGGGGACCCGCGTCGCCGGTCTCCACGCTGTGCGCTCCGGCGTCGAGCCGGACCGCCGTGTCCTTCTTGCCCCGCTGGCAGAGGCCGACCTCGACCGGCCTGCGCTCGGTGAGGTCCGCGACCTTGCCCTTGGCGCTCGTCTCGTACAGCTTCCCGTCGATCGACATCACCGGGCCCTGGCCGCAGGGGAGCGAGAAGCGCTCCGAGGCGTCGGGCTGCGGGGTGCGGTACCTGTCGAGGGCCGGGACATAGACCTCCGTGAGGCCGACCGGGAGCCTGAGGTCGTCGTCCGCCACCGGGTTGTGGACCGTCAGCGGAGCCGTCTTCGTGATGGTGATGTCCATCTGGTCCGTGGTGATCGGGGCGAAGCGGGCGTTGCCGTGCTCGTCCACGCCCGCGGTGGCCGCGCCGTCCGGCGAGCTGATCTCGATCTTCTCGGGCCGGGTCGACAGGCCGCCCGCGCCGGGCAGCACGATCTCGCCCACCGGCTGCTTGTCCGGCCACTTGAGGCGGATCACCGGGCGGTTGTCCGTGCCCGCGATCCACGCCGTCGTCAGATCGCCGTCGGTGAGGTTGCGCGGCGACAGGCCGTTGCCGAGCCGGGCCGTGGAGTCCGCGGTGGCGGTGATCCGCGGCTTCTGCTCCGGGGCCACCTTGTACAGCAGCTCGTCCAGTTCGGGGCCCGGCACGGCCACGGCGCTCGCCTTCACCTCGTACGCGCCCTCGCCCGTCGTCGTGAAGCGGCGGTGCAGGCCCGATTCGGTGTTGACCGGCGAGAGGGCGCTCGGGTCGGAGGAGCGGTGCAGAGAGTACGTCGTCGCGTCGGCGCCGGCCGCCTTCCGCGCGTCCTTGGGCAGCTGGAGCAGCTTGGTGACGCGCACGCCGGGGAGGCTGATCTCCGAGAAGCCCGCGCCGGTCAGGCCGGGGCGCGCCTCCTGGGTCTCCACGATCGTGATCTTGATCCACTCCGTGGTGCCGGGACGGGCCTTGACGCGCTGCGCCATGCCGTTGGGCTGGAGCGTGCTGGTGACGGAGCCCCGCTCGGTCTCCACGCGCACCCGCGTCGGCGCCGACCGCACGCTGTTCTGCGGCAGCGGTGTCACGCGGAAGGACGAGGGGACCGTGGTCGCGGAATCGAACTCGGCCTTGATCCACTCGCCGCCCGACGAGCCGGAGCCGCCCTCCGCCCAGGCGGTGGCCGGGTTGCCGTCGAAGGCGTTCACCGGGTCGTACTGCGGCAGGTGGAAGAGCCAGCTGCCGTAGGAGGAGGCCGTCACCGACTTGGCGCCGCGCAGCTCCGCCGTGGTCTGGTGCTCCACGCCGTCGGTCGGCAGGATCTGGTGCGGCTTCTTGCCCGGGTCCTGGACCGCGTCGGGCGCGTTCCGCTCGTCGGGGCCGTAGGTGTACGACGTGTTGGTGTTGACCAGGCCGAAGCGGGTGTCGGCGCGGCGCAGCCCGTCACCGACCGCCAGCAGGCCCGGCGTGCCGACGCCCGGGTGGTTGTCGCCGGTCAGCACGGCCGGGCGGTCGCGCATCGCCGGGTCGGCGGAGAGCGGCAGCAGCGACTCGGGGCCGCCGCTGACCACCGCCGTGTTGGAGACCGGCTTCAGGCCCGCCTGGCCGGGGCGCTCGGCGCCCTCGCCGGGGGCGTAGACCTCCACCGCGCGGTGGCGCGGGTAGAGCCCCTCCACCTGGAGCGGGGTGTCGTCGGGGATGACGCCGCCGGTCATCTTCGGGCCGAAGCCGGTGACGCGGCGGAAGCCGGACTCCTCCAGGGTGCGCTTGACCGTCGCGGTCGGGACGTGGCCGACCTGGTCGGGGTCGAGGTCGTTGCGCACGACGACGTAGTACAGCCCGGCGCGGGTCAAGTAGTCGCTCAGGCCCGGCACTTCGCCGCCGGTCATCAGCGCCTGCTCGACCGCGTCCATCGCCCGGCGGTTGCCCGGCGTGCCGAACGGCACGTAGTCGCGCTGCGCCCAGCGGGACTCCGCGAGCACGTCGAGGGGCTGGTCGATGGGGGAGCCCCAGGTGTAGATGCCGTGCGCGGTCGCCGGGACGACGAGGGCACGCGAGTCGGGGGAGTACTTCTCCAGCCAGTCGGCCGTCGCCTGCCAGTACGTCGGCAGCTTCTGGAACGAACCGGGCTGCAGGATCGAGCCGTTGAGGTACGGCCAGGCAAGCCCCGGCAGCACCAGGACCGCCGCGATCAGCGTCGCGTACCGCCTGCCGCGCACCGGCCGCGCCCCGCGCGCCTGCGCGGCGACACCGACCAGATGCATCAGGCCGAGGACGAGGGCCAGCGCGAGGCCCGCCTGGAACTTGTAGATGTTGCGGAAGGGGACGAGCCCGCCGTTCAGCCACGACTGGACGGTCTCGTGGAAGGGCGCGCCGAACGCGCCGCCGTACCCGGCCAGCGTGATCAGGGCGACCGACAGGACGGTCAGGACCAGCCAGCGCCGCTCGGGCAGATCGCGCCGGGCGAGCCCCGCGAGACCGAGGGCGGCCGCGAACGCCGAGCAGACGACGGTCACGACGGCCGTCGCCACCGTCCAGCCGGCCGGCAGCCAGGCCTCGCCGAAGTACAGGTACGCGACCCAGTTACCGGCGCCGCGCAGCGTCTCGGTGGCCGACATGGTGCCGGTGGTGGTCGCCGAGTTCTCCACGTACGGAAGGAAGTTCTCGCCGTGGATGCCCAGCATGAGCAGCGGCACGATCCACCAGGCGGTGGCGAGGATGACGCCCGGTACCCACCAGGTGATCAGCTTCCGCTTGCGCGGGCCGTTCGGGCGGGAGAGCAGGTACAGGGCCACCGGCAGCAGGGACGCGAGGGTCGCCGCCGCGTTCACGCCGCCCATGAACGGGATGATCAGCGCCGAGCGGCACGCGGCGAGGCGCGCGCTGAGCCGCGGGTCGGCCAGCGGCAGCAGCACCCACGGCAGGACCGCGCCGGGCAGCGCCGCCGCCGACGTCGAGCCGACCACCACGGTGAACGTCGGCCACAGCGCGTACGCCACCGCGCCGAGGAGCCGGCTGTGACGGCTGCCGATGCCGAGGCGCTCGGCCAGCCGCAGGGCGCCCCAGAAGGCCGCCGCCACGATGAGCGACAGCCACAGCCGCTCGGCCAGCCAGACCGGCAGCCGCACCAGGTCGGCCAGGCCGTAGAACGGCAGCATCGGGAACGCGTAGCCGACGTACTGGTCCTGGATGCCGCCGAAGCCGCCGCGGTCGTGCCACAGCTGGCCGAGGTCGGAGAGGAACTGCCAGGGGTCGACGGTGACACCGAGCTTGGTGTCGAACGTCATCCGCCCGGGTCGCACCGCGAGGAACGCCACGAGCACCACGGCCCAGAACCCGAGCAGCCAGCGCCGCGAGCGCGGCCCCCGCGAGGGTTCAGGGGCGTCGGTCGTGGGTCTTACGGCGGCCGGGGGTGGGGCCTGGACCGTGGTCATGGACACCGCCTGAGTATGAGGAGGAGGTTCCAGGTCGCGACCTCGCGCACACCCGGGACCTTGGTGATCGCCCCGGCCAGGAACGGCCAGTAGCGTGAGCGCGCCGACACCACGGCCACGTCGTCGCGGGCCCGCACCTGGCGCAGGGTGGCTCCGACGTGGTGTGCGAAGAGGTTCTCGCCGAGCGTGTGCTTCGCGGCTTTTCCGGTACGTCGTTCATAGCGGGCGCGGGCCCGGTCGGCGCCCAGGTAGTGCCAGGGCGCCCACTCGTGACCGCCCCAGGGGGAGAGCCAGTTGGTGAACGAGACATAGATCAGCCCGCCGGGGCGGGTGACCCGGACCATCTCGCTCAGGAAGGTCTGCGGGTCGTCGACGTGCTCCAGGACGTTCGAGGAGAACGTGACGTCGGCGACGGCGTCCGCCAGCGGCAGCAGATAGCCGTCGGCGACGACCGAGCCCTCGGGGGGCTTGGTGCCCGCCGCGGTCATCTCGGCGAGGTCCGGCTCGAAGAGGTGACACTGCGCGCCGCGCCGCCGGAACTCCTCGGTGAAGTAGCCGCCTCCGCCGCCGATGTCGACGACGACGCGGTCCTTCACCGGGACGTACGCCTCCACCTGGTCGGCGGCGTCCTTCGCGAGGAGGGTGTAGCAGCGCTCGGGCTCCTGCTGTTCCCGCAGGAACGCCCGGAAGAGCGTGACGGAGCGACGCAGGGACGGGTCTTTCACTTATGTCCCCTGCGGGGTCGGGGGCCCGGTGGGCGCGTGGTGGGCGGCGACCGCCTCGGCCGCCACCGCCTGGAACTGCCGGACCGTGTTGCCCCAGCGGAACTGCGCGGCCCGCTCGCCGGCGGCCTTGCCCAGCGCCCTGCGGCGCTCGCCGCTGAGCGCCAGCGTGCACCAGGCGGCGGCGAAGGAACTCTCGCCGCGCGCGAGGAGGCCGGTCACGCCGTCCTCGATGGAGTCGCGGACCCCGGGGACGTCGAAGCCGACCGAGGGCGTCGAGCGGGTCGCCGCCTCGGTGATGACCAGGCCCCAGCCCTCCACGGCCGAGGGATGCAGCAGCATCCAGGCCTCGCAGAGCAGCCGGTGCTTCTCCGCCTCGGAGACATGGCCCCGGAACTCCACGCCGGGACCGGCGAGCTGCTCCAGGCGGGGCCGCTCGGGGCCGTCACCCACGATCACGAGCCGGCCGCCGGTCACGGGCCGCACCCGCTCCCACAGTCGCAGGAGGAGATCGATCCGTTTGTACTCGACGAGGCGCCCCATCGCGAGGAACAGCGGCTCGTCGGAGCGGGCGTGCAGCGGGCCCGGCTCCTCCACGCCGTTGTGCACGATGCGGATGCGCTCGCGGTCCACGCCGATCGCGCGCAGGGCCGTGGCCGTCGACGGCGAGACGGCCACCAGCAGGTTGCCGCGCTGCGCGCCCGACAGGGCCCAGTGCTCCAGCCTGCGCCCGAGCCGGGCCGCGGGGGCGAGCGCGCCTTGGAAGCGCATCCCCCACAGATCGGTGTGGACGTGGTTGACCAGGCACAGGGTCGGCCCGCGGTGCCACAGCGGCGCCAGGTACGGCATGCCGTTGCAGACCTCCACCAGCAGGTCGCAGTCGCCGACCTGCCGGGTGAAGGCGGAGCGCGCCCGCAGGTAGTGACCGAGGTCGCCACCGGCGGAGACCACGCGGTAGTCGCGGTAGGCCGCGGGCCCGCCGCACAGCAGCGTGACCTGGTGACCCAGCTTGCTGAGCCCGTCGGCCAGCCGGTCGACGAGCAGTTCGGAGCCCCCCGCGGCCGGATTGCCGAGGTCGCGGTGGGCGAGGAAGACGATCCGGCGCGGCTGTGGGGGAGGCGCCGGGGGGCGCTGCGCGTGCCGTGGGGAGGCCTCGCGCAGCGAGGACGGTACGTGCTGGGGCATGCGTGCTCCAACTCGTCTCAGGGTGCGGAACTGTGGGGGGTCCGGGCGGGCGAAACGGTCCTGCTGTGCGGTGCTTTGGTGGTGCTTGGCGGTGCTTGGGCGGTGCTTCGGTGGTGCTTGCGCGGGGCGGTGCAGGGGTGCTTGCGCGGTGGTACGGGGGGCTTGCGGGGCGGTGCTGAGTGGTGCGGCGGCCGGGCCGCGCGACGTGGGGCCGTCGCGGAGGTGCTGTGTCCGGCCTGTGCGGGGGTGGTGCGGGGACTGTGCTGGGGTGGGGGTGGTTAGTTTTCGCTGCCCCTTACCGCGGGTCTACTCACCGAGGTGACAATTTCCGGCCTTTTCCCGGCTGACGTCTCATCACATCGTGCTGGACTGCAGGGTCGTCGTGGACGTCCCAGGATGCGGACTCCCGGGCTCCGCCGATCCGCCGTCCCCGCCGGGGCCGTTCCCGTGGCCTCCGGGGCCCTCCACGCCGTCGTCCCGGCGTCCTCGTACGACCCAGACGGCACCGGCCAGGGCGAGCACCGCGCCGAGTACCCCGGTGACCACCGGAAGAGTCTCACCGACCAGCTTCAGCCGGTCGCTGTCGTCCTTGGCCAGCTTGACCTGCGCCTTCTGCGTGGCCGGGGTGAAGGCGATGCGCTCGCTGTCGAGCAGCACCCTCGCGTCCTTGTCCGAGCCGGGCGCGCGCAGCGTCTTGCGGGGCCCGATCGCGGCGTAGATGATCCGGCCGGTGCGCCGGTCGGCGACGAGCTCGATGCCGTGGTTGGCGTAGTACTCGTCGGCGATCACCTGGCTCTTCTTCGGCTGGCCGACCAGCCGCCCCGGCACCTGACGCGTGCCGGTCTTGTGGGGCTTCACCGTCGCCGTGAACCGGTAGCCCTCGTACCCCTGGATCTTCTTCGTGCCCCGGTAGGTGAGCGGCACCGTCGCGCCGAGCGTGTTGTCCCACCAGCGGTAGGAGCGCTTCTCCACGTCGAAGGGGAACTTCAGGTACGCCTCCCCCTCGAAGTACGGCTCCTCGTCGCAGCAGTGCACCGGCTTGTTCGTCCTGCGGTCGGTGACCCAGCGCTCCTTGGTCCACTGGAGCGCGTCGTGCGGGGTGGCGGCGGGCAGCGACGCGTCCGGGTCGACGGAGGTCACCACGTCCCAGACGGCCCGCCCGCTCTCCTCGCTGTCGGCGACGTCGCCGCGGACCTGGCGGGTGATCGTGAGGTTCTTGTCATGGACCGTCTTGATCTTCTTGGTGTCGAAGTAGCTGCCCTTCCCCTTGAAAACCGTAATGGTGTCGATATCTGTCGGCGTGCGTTTCGCACGGGGCTCGACGTACCAGGCCAGCATCGGTGCCAGGACCAGAAGAAACGCGCCGAGGCCTAGGAGGATCAGGGAAAAGGGCGAGGTGGTGCGGCGCATGGGGGCACTCCTGGGCTAAGGGCGGGAGAAGTGTTACCGAGCCGTACGTATGGGCCGGGAACCGTAGGCGCACCCTTGACTAGGTGTCAATGGATGCAGAGACTGGGGCCCAGCCGGACGGGGCCGGCTGGGACTGTACGACACAGACTCCGCGGCGCCACCGTGCGCCGTGGCCCGGACTGTGTGCCCGGGGTGGGGACGACCTCCGACAGAGAGGCTGGCCCTCGCCATGCACCGACTGCTCGCCGCATCACTCACCGTCGCCGCCGGGGCGCTGCTCGCCGTGGGCGCCGCCTTCGGCATCGTCGCGCTCCTGGACGCCACACCGGAGCAGCCCAACACACCGCTGGTGCACTACGACGCGCCGTCGCGGGGGCAGTGAGCCACCGTGGCCGTGACCGACACCCAGCCCACCGGGGCCGCCGAGCCGGGCCAGAGCGCCGCGCCGTCGCGCTCCGCCTGGCGGGACGTGCCGCCCCGGCAGGTGCGGCGGTTCGCCGCGCTCGCCCTGGAGGAGGTCCCCGCCCTCGCCCAGGACATCCTGCGCGAGATCCGCGCCGAGTACCCGGGCCTGCCCGTCGTCCTCGACGACTCGGGCGAGCCCATGGCGCTGGTCGGCATCCGCCGCGCCCTGGAGGGCTTCGTCCAGCAGCTGGCGTCCCAGGAAGGGCGGCCCCGCTACCACCTGGAGGTCTTCCAGGAATTCGGCCGCGGCGAGGGCCTGCACGGCCGCAGCCTCGACTCGCTCCAGGCGATCTACCGACTCGGCGTACGCCTCGCCTGGCGCCGCCTCGCCGAGATCGGCCAGCAGATCGAGATCCCGCCCCCGGCCATGTACGAACTCGCCGAGTCCGGCTTCGAGTACCTGGACGGCCTGGTCGACCAGTCCGTACGCGGCTACGCCGAGGCCGCCGCCCGCGAGGCCGGCGAGCGGCTGCGGCTGCAACGCAAGCTCATGGAACTGCTGCTCTCGGAGCGCCGCGCCGACCCCGGCGGCACGGCGCACGCCACCGGCACGGGCCGCGGGTCGTCGTCCGGCCCCGCCGCCCCCTTCGGCAACGCCCTCGGGGAGCGCGCCGCACGCGTCGGCTGGCAGCTGCCCGAGCGGGTCGCCGTGGGCGTCCTGCTGCGGCCGGCCCCCGAGGCCGTGGCACCCGCCGTCGGGGAGGGCGTCCTCCTCGACATGGAGGCCGAACAGCCCCGCATGGTCGTGCCCGACCCCGAGGCGGCCGGACGCCCCGAGCTGCTGCGCCGCGCCATGACCGGCTGGTCCGGGGCGATCGGCCCGCCCGTGCCGCTCGCCGACGCCGCGAAGTCGCTGCGCTGGGCGGAGGCGGCGGTGGGGCTCATGGAGCGCGGCCTGCTGCCCGCCGGTGAGGTCCTGCACTGCACCGAGCACACCGAGGCCCTGGTGCTCCTGCAGCCCGAGGAGCTGATCGAGGACCTGGCCCGCCGCTGCCTGGCCCCGCTGGAGCACTGCGGGCCCGCCCACGGCCGCCGCCTCGCCGAGACCCTCCTCGCCTGGCTGGAGACCCGAGGCGGCGCCCCCGAGGTCGCGGCCCGCCTCGGTGTCCACCCCCAGACGGTCCGCTACCGCCTGCGGCAGATAAGGGAGCTGTGGGGCGACGAGGTGGACGACCCCGACCGCCGCTTCGAGCTGGAACTGGTCCTGCGCGCACGGCGGTTGAGGGGGCTGCTCGGCCGCGCCCAGGCCCCCGAGCCGGGCCGGGTCAGCAGCACTGCCAGGTGAACAGCGCCCGGTCGAAGCGGAGGTCCGCCAGATCGGTGCGGCGTATGAGCCAGTAGAGGCAGCCCATGTCGCCCCACATCATGTCCGCCGCGTCGTCCGAGTCGAACTGGGCCAGCAGCACCCACTGCTCCGCCTCGTCGGCGAGCCGGGGGTCGTGCCAGTCGGTGTCCGGCCCCAGGGCCCCGTGGGCGACCTCCAGCTCGACGGGTCCCTGCACCGACTGCGGGGTGCCGCCGAGCTGGTGGCCCACTTCGCTGTTGTACTCCCACAGGGCGTCGGTGAACTCCTCCGAACACACCGGGTGTTCGTACTCCTCGAAGGGCTCGGCCTCCGGCGCGAAAGCCTGCTGAATCCGGGGGTGCGTGGCCTCCGCGACGGTCAGGTCGGCGTGCGCGGTGAGCGGGATGTGGGGGTAGGCGTCGAGTTCCTCGGGCGTGGTCCGCGCGTCGGCGGGCGTGCCCGCGGGCACGTAGACGATCCGGGCCCCGGCCTGTGTCTCGGCGTCGGCCGGGTCCACCACGGTCTCGCCGTCGTCCAGTTGGCCGTCGAAGTAGAAGAAGGACAGCGTGCCCGAGGCGGGGAACGGTATGTCGAGCGCCCCCTGGGGCAGAGCCGCGCAGTCCACCGAGGCGATGAACGACAACGGGCCGTTCCCCTCCCACACCGGCCACTCCACGTCCCGCGGAAGCCGGGGCTCCCCGCCCAACTGGCCCACCACCGCGTCGTCCCCGCCCGCCGCGGTGAGCCGGAGGCCGGGCCGCAGCAGCCCGAGCCACCGCTCGGCGATGTCGGCGGGAAGGTGTTCATGGGCAAGGGCGCGCAGCGCGCCCGAAGAGGTCTGCGTCATGCCCCCGATCGTGCCTCCCACCACTGACAATGCCGCCATCGAGCCGGAGTTGTTGATTCCGCACACAACATTCACAGCGGCCGCTTCCGCTCTTGCGCGCGCGGCACCTAGCCTCCATGCCTCATGGACTACTGCCACCCGTGCCGCAGGCACCTCAACGGAGCCCTCGCCTGCCCGGGGTGCGGAACCCCGGCCGAAGCCCGCCGGGAGTACGCGCAGGCCGCCGCCGCGGGGAGGGAACCGGGCGGCGAGGCCGACAGCGACCCGTACGACGAGGAGTCCCCGCGCACCCGCTCCCGCCGCAAGGAAGGCGGTAGGGGTGAGCGCGGGAGGGGCGAACGCGGTAGGGGTGAGCGGGGGCGGGGCGGGCGCGGCCGCAAGGAGCGTGGTCGCAAGGCCGCGCACCGCCGCAGGCGCCGCAAGGTCCTGCTCGCCACCGCGGGCCTCGCGCTGGCGGCAGGCGGCCTGAGCCTGGCCGAGCTGGGCATCGAGGGCCGCTCCGAGGACCCGTCCGCCGCCTCCGCCCCGGACGGCGAGGCCGGGCGGAGCCCGTCCCCGGGGACCGGCGGGGGCCCGGGCGGTGGTGTGACGGGGGCCGGCACGGCCACCTCGTCCTCGGCGTCCGCCGCCGAGGACGAGGACGACAAGGACGACAAGGACGGCAAGGACGGCAAGGGCGCGGACGGGAAGAAGAAGCGGGAGAAGGACCGGAAGCAGAACCGGAAACAGGGGCGGGACGAGGAGCGGGCGGACACGGAGGAGCGGCAGGGGCAGGGCGGGACCCCGGACGCCGGGCGCCCGGACGGCTCCTCGCCCACCGCTCCCGGCGCCCCGGCGGGCACTCCTGACGGCTCCGACGCGCCTGCCCCCACCACGCCCCCGCCGGCCTCCGAGGACCCCCGGCCCACCCCGGAACCGGAACCGGAAGAGCGGTGCGACCGCTTCCTGTGGTGGTGCAGGTAACGCGCGGTCATGGTCCGGACTTTTCCGTCTCCATTGCCTGAAGTGTGACCGGCGTCACGGTACGTAACTCCCCTTCCTGCTTAAGTGATCTTCACCGAAGGGGCACAACCCCATCACACTCGCCAGGCGTGGTTCTTGTTGTCATGCACGAAAGCCATCTTGATGGAGGGGGACTCCAGGACCATGTCCACTGCAACGAACAGCCGTCGCATGCTCACCCGTACCTCCACGGTACGAGTCAGCGCTTTGGCGGGCGGGCAGGCTGTTGACCGCTACCGTCACTGCCGCTGCTGACAACACCGTTCCAGTCGGCGACACCACCGAGACGGTGACGACGCGTCCACCGTGAGCAAGGAGTCCCGCCACTGGGCGGACAACGATTACACGGAGCTCAAGTCCACCGGTTGCACGATGGACGGAGCCACGGGGCGCTCCCTCGACGCGCAGCTGCACCAGGCCATTCCGTTCAGCCTCGACAAGAGCCTCGGGTCGAAGACCTTCACGAACAGAGAGCGGCTTCGCTTCCTTGAATCTCCGCACCCGACTGCGCACGACCCCGGCCGTATGGACCGCACCCATATGGCTCGGCATCGTCGCCTTCTATTACTTCCACGCCCTGCACCTCGAAGACTCGTACGAGGAAGTGATCGCGGGCCCGCTCTGGGCACCCGAGCAGGTGCAGTTGGCCCTGTCCTACTTCTACGTCTTCGCCTACGCCATCACGATCGGCCTCGCCGTGTGGGAAGGTGGTCGGCTGAAGAGGGACGGCGTGTGGCAGCTAGCCCCCGGACGTTCCCGTTACCGCGTGGCTGCGCACACCCTGCTGCCCGTCATCGGCGCCGGCTGGCTGGTGCTCGCGCTGCCGGTGGTGATGCGTCTGATCGAGACCCGGCTCATGCCGACCCCGGCCGCGCTGGCGCCCCTCTTCATGGCCATGGGCATCGTGTGCGCGTACGCCGTGCTGGGATGCGCTCTCGGCCAGCTCGCCCCACGGGTGATCTCCGCCCCGTTGTCCGCCGTCGCCGTGTTCTACGTGATCGCCGAGACCGTGAAGATGGACGACCCGGTGTGGCCGCGCCATTCCTCGGGGCAGTTGGACACAGACCTTGCGTTCGGTGAGGAATACGGCGCCGCCACCCTGCTCGTCCCGCTCTTGTTCATCGTGGCTCTGGCGGCCGCGGTGGGCACCTGGTGGATTCGCTCAACGCGCGGAAGGCAGTGGGCGATACGTGGTGCGGCGGGTGCCGCGGCCGTCGCGGTCATGGCGTCATGCGTTGACGTCGCATCCGGGTGGGCCATCGCGGACGGCCCCGTCAGTTCGGGGCACGCCGCCGCACGCTGCACCGGCAGCGCCCCGCGCGTGTGCATGGCCGAGACCGGCGGCGCGGTCGGAAAGCTCGGTCAAGTGCGCGCCGAGATCGTCGAGTCGGTGACCCGGCTCCGCGCCGCAGGAGTGGCGGTACGCATGCCCGGCACCGTCTCCGACAGTCTGCTGAACGGCCGGGACAGGAAGAGATCGTCGGACACGACGTGGTGGCTCCCTCTCTCCCGGCAGGCCGGAGAACTGGGCGGAGGAATGACTGCCATCCGTTACGCCGTCCTGCGTACCGGCGTCACCTTCCCTTGCGCCTTCCCCGTTTCGTACGAGTCAGCGCCCTCCGCCGACTACGTGGTCAATCACGACGCCGCAATGCTGTGGGCCGCCTCGGTCATCAATGTCGACCGGGCCTACCTGGCCTGGCGCAGGGGAGAGTACGGCGGCGTCTTCGAGAACCCCCGCCAGGTATTGGAGAAGGTGAAGGAGCGTGCCGGCAACGCCCTGAAGTTGCCCGCCGAGCAGCAGACGGCCTGGTTCCACGAGGAGCAGGAAAAGGCGTGCCGCCTTGTCGGCCAGGGAGCGAAGCGGTGAACTGGTGGGTCAAGGCCCGCCGATTGCTCCCTGTCCTCCTTCCGGGCATGGCCGCGTTCACGCTGATCGTCGCCGTCGCGCACGACCGGGCCATCGAGCTGCCCGGCATGCTGAGCGGGGGCGGAAACCGGGTCTTCCTCATGCAGATGATCCCGCTGGTGATCACCTCGACGCTCGGTCACTGCCTGGAGCAGCGGCTCGTCGAAGCCGAGGTGGTGGGCGCGCGGAACCTGCGACGTCTGGACACGCTGCTGGTCACCGCGTGTGTGCTGGCCGCGGTGGCGGTGAGCCTGGTCATCGGCGCGCTCTCCGGCTCCGACGAGGCCACCATGGCCGGCCGCAACACAGCTTTCCTCACGGGGCTCATGCTCCTCGCCGGAGCGGTGCACCCGAAGGCGTCCGCGGTGGCGCCGGTCGGGTGGGTGTTCGCCATCATCTTCCTCGGCTACGCCGACTTCGACCGCCCCTGGCCCTGGGCAGTGACCCTGCACGCCCCTTCCAGCCTCCCCGCCCTCGCTCTCTGCTCGACCGTCTTTGTCGGCGGCCTGGTCTCTCAGGCTCGCGTCCGCCGCACGTTGTGAAAGGCCCCGCGCACATGCCCGTTGAACTCGACACCGTGTCGTACGCCTACGGACGCAACAAGCCCCGCATCCTCAACCAGCTCACGTACACCACACCTGACGGGTTCACCGTTCTCCTCGGCCCCAACGGCGCAGGTAAATCGACCCTGTTGAAGCTCGCCGCAGGCGTCAATCAACCCACCACCGGCGCCGTGCGCCTGGGGCGCCTGCCCTCGACCTCCCGGGAGTACCGCACCAGGGTCGCCTGGATGCCCCAGACCATCACCGCCATGACCGGCCTCACCGCCCGCGAGCAAGTCGCCTACACCGGCTGGCTCAAGGGCATGAACCGCGCCGACGCCTGGACCGCGGCCGCCACCGCCCTCGACCGCGTCCAGATGAAGGACCGCGCCGACGTGAAGACCAAGCAGCTGTCCGGCGGCCAGCTGCGGCGTGTCGGCGTGGCCTCCGCCCTCGTCCACGACGCCCGCGTCCTGCTCCTCGACGAACCGACCGCCGGCATGGACCCCACCCAGCGCCGCGTCTTCCGCGATCTGATCCTTCACCTCGCCACCGACGAGGTCCAGGTCCTGATGTCCACCCACGACGTCGCCGACCTCGCCGAAGAAGCCGACACCGTCACCGTCCTCACCGAAGGAACCGTCACCTTCACGGGAGGCACCCGGGACTTCCTCGCCCACGCCCCCTCCGGGACCCCTGAAGGACGGCGGGCCGAGGCGGCCTACACCACCGTGTCCGCGTACTCCACGCTCTCCGACTAGCGCCCACAGCGCTGTCCGCTCGCCCGAGAGCTGCCAAGACCGCTCCTCATGAAGTGAACAGGACCGCTCCTCGTGAAGTGAAGGGGACGGCGTCGGCCGGGTCGGCGTGCCAGTTCGTGGCGCCCGGCTTGTCCACCAGTGTGGGGCTGGGCAGCTTGAGGGTGATCGCACCGGTCTCGTCCCCGGCGATGCCGAGGAACAGTCGCTCGTACTCCGTGCCGTAGTCGTCGTTGGTCGTCTTCGGGGTGATGCCGGCGTAGGCGGCGGTGGATCCGGAGAGCTTCACGGACTCGGTGACGGCCTGCTCCACGGGCGTGACCTCCGAGGCGGGGGAGGACCCGAAGGAGGCGGAGGGGATGGTGCCCTCCAGGTAGCAGGTGATGCCGGGGCGGGCCTTGGCGGTGATGAGGAAGTAGCCGCCCGCCTGCGTCTTCTCGGTGAGCTTGAAGGTCAGGTCGTTGGTGCCGCAGAGCTGCTCGACGGGGGCCTTGCTCCGGCCGTCGGCGGCCGGAGCGGTCCCGGTGGCGGTGGCGGTGAGGGCCGCCGCGGCGACGGCGGTGAGGGCGAGACGGGCGGAACGGGTGGCAAGACGCGTACGCATCGCAACTCCATGAGGACGAGGACCGGGACCCAGCGAGCTGCTGGGACGGCCCTCAGCGTGTGCCGCGATCCGTCCCGTCCGCCACACCCCCCGGACACGACGGGACGCTGGAACACCGGAAGGGCTCTGACCAGCACTGATGCCGCCCGCCTGGAACGGCGGGATGGAACGCCGGTCGCTCATCGGGTTCGTGTTCCTCGCTCTCGGCGACGACATGACCCGCTGGGTGACCCCCCATTACTGGCCTTCGGTCAGCGCCAACGCCACCTTCGCCCTGCGTTTCATCGGCCCCGCCTGTGCCGCCGTAGCCGCGTGGGAGGGGGCCCGCTTGAAGCGGGGGAGGGTGTTCGCGCAGGCGCCGTCCCGTTCTCCGCTCGCCATCGCTTTTCCCGTCCTCATGCCGGTGCTGGTCATGGGAGCGCTCGGGACGGCCACGGCACTGTTCATCACCTCCGTGGCCGCCGACGCGGGCCTCGGCGTCCCGCACCTCGGCATGCTCGCCGCGGAGATCTCATTGCTGCTGGCCAACACGCTCTGCGGCTACCTCCTGGGGCGCCAGTGGAACGCCGTCATCTCGGTTCCGCTGGCTCTCGTCGTCAGCTTCGTCATCAACGCCTATCCCGTCTCGTGGAGCATCCTCTGGATCCGGCATCTCGTCGGCGGCGGGCTCAGCAATTGCTGTTCGATCGACCAGACCATCGACATGAGAGCGATCTGGGGTGCCCTCGTCTTCGCCGGTGCGGTGATCATCGGGGCCCTTGTGGTGATGCACCGTGGCAGAGACGGCCTCGCGGTCATCTTGGCCCTGGCTGTCACCGCGGGTGGATTCCTCGGTGCCGCGCAGATCACGAAGGGGCTCTCGGCGGATCCGGTCAAGGACCGCCCGGTCGGCTCGCTCCGTTGCGAAGGCGCCGAGCCCCGGATCTGTCTGTGGCCCGAGATGGACCCGGAGGCCGAGATGGTACGGGCTCAGACGCGGCTGACCGTGGCCGAACTGCGCAAGGAAGGCGTCGCCGTGCCGCGGGCTTTCACCATGGCGGCGGTCGCGAAAAGCGGTGAGGCCAAGCTGGGGTTTGAGCCCAGGACCGAGGCCGCGGCCGTCCCCGTCGCCGTCGTCTCGGGAATGTTGCCTCCCACGCCTGTCTGTGCCGAGCGGGGGGACCCCTATTTCGGTGACGCCGCCGCCGGTCCCGTCGCTGCCTGGCTCCTCATGAAGACCGGAATGCCCGCCGAAACGGTCAGCACCAAGGTCCTCCCGGAGGAATTCGCGCTGGCCAGGCAGGCCATGAAACAACCGCACGCCATTCAACTGGCCTGGTATCAGGCAAACACGAGGGCCATTCGCTCGTGTGAGGTCAAGCCGCAGCTTCGTTTCGTCAAGAGGGCGCAATGATCTGGTGGTTGCGGGCCAGGGGCCTTGGAGCCGTAGCGGCGGTCCTGGCCGGGACGGTCGTGCTGGGCTCGCTCATCGGAAACGCGGAACTGCCCGTACCAGCCCTCGCCGGCCAGTCGGGCACGTTCCTCGTCGGCCACATCATCACGCTTCTCCCGGCCGTGGTCCTCCTGAACGGCATGGGACGCGGAGACCTGCACGCCGAGAGCGTGGCGTGCCGGGCGATCCAGTCCAGGGACGCCCTCCTCGGCGGCGCCGTCGCCGTGACGGGCCTGGCCGTCGGAGCCGTCGGCCACCTGGTGTGGTCCTCCGGTCTCATGCTTGTCCTGGGGCGCAACATCACCATCTACGTCGGTCTCGCCCTGATGTTCCGCATAGTGATGGGGCACAGAGTCGCGGGTACCGTCCTGGCGGTGATCCCCTTGCTGTGTGCGGCGGCAGGCTGGCGCTCGGGCGGCAGGCCGCAACCAGGGGCATGGATTCTGTACCCGGCGTCTTCACTCACGGCTCTGGCCGCCTCCTGTGCCGTCCTGGCCGTCGGCATGCTGGCGACGGCCAGGAGGCGCCCCTCGCTCCGCGACTAGCAGGGTCCCCCGCCTGTCAGTACGCCTGCTCACCCAGCATCCTGCGCAGCAGATCCCGCAGCGACAGCCGCTCCTCATGCGTGAGCCCCGCCAGCGGTTCGCGTGCGAAGTTCAGGGAGTCGCGCAGGCCGCGTGCCACCTCGGCGCCCTCGGCGGTGGGCGCCGCCAGCTTCACGCGCCGGTCGGCGGGGTCCGGCCGCCGCTCGACGAGGCCGCGCGCCTCCAGGCGGTCGACGATGCCGGTGATGTTCGACGGCTCGCACTTCAGCTTCTGCGCGATGCGGCGCATGGGCATAGGTTCGAGGAAGAGCAGGCCGAGGACGCGTGCCTGCGCGCCCGTCAGCGCGTGCCCGGCCGCCGCCTCCTCGTACTCCTCGTGGTAGCGCCCCACGACCTCGCCGATCAGCTCGACGACTTCGCGCGTCAGCGGATCGGCTCGCGGGGAAGGGGTACGCGGGCTGTCGGCGGCACGCGTGCTGCTCCTGGTGGCCATGGCGTTCAGGTTACCCACTTACTTGACATCATGAAATATCCAGGAGCATGGTTGTTTCATAACCTCAAGCATTTCTGCATTTCCTAGGAGGACGCCCGCATGTCCGTCACCCCCGAGCAGCTTCCCTCCGTCAGCCGTGAATGGCACCTGGTCCGCCGCCCGAACGGCTGGCCGGTCCCGGAAGACTTCGCCCTGCGCGAGGTCCCCGTCGCGGCCCCCGCCGAGGGCCGCGTCCTGGTCCGCAACCTCCACTTCTCCGTGGACCCGTACATGCGGGGCCGGATGAACGACGTGAAGTCGTACGTCCCGCCGTTCCAGCTCGACCAGCCCATGGAGGGCGGCGCGGTCGGCGAGGTCGTCGCCTCCAACGCCGAGGGCTTCGCCGTGGGCGACCACGTGCTGCACTTCGCGGGCTGGCGCGAGTACGCCTCCGTGCCCGCCCAGTACGCCACCAAGGTCGACGCGCAGGCCGCGCCGCTCTCCGCCTACCTCGGCGTGCTCGGCATGCCGGGCCTGACCGCGTACGCCGGGCTGCTCGAAGTGGCCTCCTTCAAGGAGGGCGACGCCGTCTTCGTCTCCGGCGCCGCCGGTGCCGTCGGCAGCCAGGTCGGCCAGATCGCCAGGCTCAAGGGTGCCTCGCGCGTCATCGGCTCGGCGGGCTCCGACGAGAAGGTCAAGCTCCTGGTCGAGGAGTACGGCTTCGACGCCGCCTTCAACTACAAGGACGACAAGCCGGTCGCCGAGCAGCTCAAGGAGGCCGCCCCCGACGGCATCGACGTCTACTTCGACAACGTCGGCGGCGAGCACCTGGAGGCCGCCATCAGCCGACTGAACGTGCACGGCCGCGTCACCATCTGCGGCATGATCGCCGGCTACAACGACACCGAGCCGACCCCCGCCCCGCGCAACCTCGCCCTGGTCATCGGCAAGCGCCTGCGCCTTCAGGGCATGCTCGTACAGGACCACAACGCGCTCCAGCCGGAGTTCGTCCGCGAGGTCGGCGCCTGGGTCCGCTCGGGCGAGCTGAAGTACAGCGAGACGGTCGTCGAGGGCGTGGAGAACGGCGTGGAGGCCTTCCTCGGCATGCTCCGCGGCGCGAACACCGGAAAGATGATCGTCTCCCTCGCCTGAGACGACGCCCGGTGGCCCACGGTCTCCGGCTCACGGTCTGTGGTCTGTGGTCTGCGGCCTGCGGTCGACGGCCCGCGCCTCCGACCCCTACTTCCGTCATCCGATAATGTGATTCCACCTGGCCGTGGTTGTGGGCGCGCGCCGCGGCATGTATCGGGAGGAATCGGCAGTTATGTCCATCCAGAAGATCGACGTCAAGTACACCGCGGTCGCCACCGCCGAGAACGGCCGCGACGGCCGCGTGGCCAGTGACGACGGCAAGCTCGACGTCGTCGTGAACCCGCCGAAGGAGATGGGCGGCAGCGGCGCGGGCACCAACCCCGAGCAGCTGTTCGCCGCCGGGTACAGCGCTTGCTTCCAGGGCGCCCTCGGCGTCGTGGCCCGCAAGGAGAACGCCGACATCTCCGGCTCGACCGTGACCGCCAAGGTCGGCATCGGCCAGAACGAGTCCGGCGGCTTCGGCCTGGAGGTGGCGATCACCGCCTCCATCCCGAACGTGGACGCGGCCACCGCGCAGTCCCTGGTCGAGAAGGCGCACCAGGTGTGCCCCTACTCGAACGCCACGCGCGGCAACATCAAGGTCGAGCTCGCGGTCGCCTGACCCACCGCTCGCCCACATGCGAGGGCCGCACCCCGAAGCGGGGTGCGGCCCTTTGCCGTGCCCTGTGCCCCTCCCTGTGCCCTCGCTGTCCGAGCCTTGCGCTGTGCCCTCCGCCTGCCCTTCGCGTGTCCTCGGCCGCCCCCCACCTGCGGCTGAGGCGTGCCGCATGCCTGCGGCTAAGGTGTGCCGCATGCGTGATCTCGGTGTGGGCTTCGGCTACTTGATGAAGGGCCAGCGCTGGGTCGCCCAGCACGGCAAGCAGTACGGGATGGGCCTGCTGCCCGGTCTCATCACCCTCGTCCTGTACGCGGGGGCGCTCGTCGCGCTCGCGCTCTGGGGAGACGACGCCGTCAGCTGGGCCACGCCCTTCGCCGACGACTGGTCCTCCCCGTGGCAGGGCCTCTTCCGCGGCTTCCTGACGGCGCTGCTCTTCGCCCTCGCGCTGCTGCTCTCCGTCCTCACCTTCACCGCCGTGACGCTCCTGATCGGGCAGCCCTTCTACGAGTCGCTGTCCGAGAAGGTCGACATCGCCGAGTCGGGCCACGCCCCCGAGTCCGGCCTCCCGCTCTGGCGCGAGCTGTGGATCTCCGCGCGGGACAGCCTGCGCATCGTCGTCCGCGCGGCCGTCTGGGGCGTCCTGCTCTTCGCGCTCGGCTTCATCCCCGTCGTCGGCCAGACCGTCGTCCCCGTCATCGGCTTCTGCGTGACCGGCTTCTTCCTGGTCGAGGAGCTGACCGCGGTCGCCCTCCAGCGCCGGGGCGTCGAACTGCGCGACCGGCTCGCCCTGTTGCGCTCGCGCAAGCAGCTCGCCTGGGGCTTCGGCACGCCGCTCGCCGTCGCCTTCCTGGTGCCGTTCGTCGCGGTCTTCCTGATGCCGGGGGCGGTCGCGGGCGCGACGCTGATGGCACGGGACATGCTGGGCGAGAACGGTTCGGACGACGGCGACGCGGCTGGCCGTGGCGGTCAGGACTCCGACGCGGCCACCCGCAGGATGCCCCTCACCTGAGCGATGATGTCGAGGCGGTTCCGTACGAAGCCGGGGTCGGTGACGGCACCCGTCGCCGGGTCGGTGTTCCCCGGACCGAACTGCAGGACGGGCGTGTGCACATGGCCGCCGGGCAGCCGGTCGCGCAACCCGAGCCGGTCCCGCAGGAGCGTCGCCCGGTAGGCGATCTCGTTGGACAGATAGTCCCCGCCGCCGCCCGCCCGGGCCGTCGACCCCTCGGTGGGCCCGCCGGGCCGGACCACGGGTTCGGTGCCGCCCGCCGGGATCTCGGTCACCGAGGTGTTGTCGTACACGGGAAAGCGGCCCGTCCCGCCCTCCACGATCTTCTTGTACGGGAGGGTCGTCGACGTCCACTGGGGCTGCGAGACCGGGTCGTTCACCGGCACGGTCTCCGTCCTGGAGACGTTCTCGTTGTCGGGGAAGCCGCCGCGCCAGGCCCCGTTGGTCCGCTCGACGTCGAAGCGGCCGACCCGCCCCTGGCTGATGGTGGTGAAGAGGTCGACGCGCGGGAGGTGCGGCCGCAGCGCCCGTTCCACGGCACCGTCGGTGAAGTCCTGCCAGCGGACGGGGAACGTGACCGCCTCGATGCGCGCGGGCCCCTCCGCGGTGCGGATCGTCGTGCCGTCCAGCGCGAGCGCGGTGGCACCGGACGGATTGCTGATGCGCACGTCCCGGTCGAGCGTGAACGGGTCGAACCCGGTCACCAGAATTCGCTTGATGTGCCCCCGCCCGTGCGGCAGACGTACGTCGTCCTGCCCGCGCGAGGCGGACTCCAGCGCCCGTATGAGCCGCTCCCGTCGGCGCTCGTCGAGCGAGAAGCGGCCCGGCTCCCACTGCCGCAGCTCCCGCGTCATCCCGAGCCGCGCCCAGTACAGCGGCCGGTCGTCGTCCCGGCTCAGGTCCCCCCGGGCGGGCCCGCGCCCCTGTGCCCGGTCCACGGCACGGTCCCACAGCGCCCTGCCCTCCCGTACGACGAGACGCCGGGCCTGGTCGTAGGAGCGGGCCTTGCGGAGCGCACGCGCGAACTCCGGGGCGACGGAGTCGAATCCGCCGCGCCGCAGGATCTCCTGGGGTGCGGCGCGGTCGAGGCGCAGCTCCTCGACGGTGGCGGAACGGCCGTCGGGGTCAGGGGCGGCGGTGGCGGTCGCGGGGGCGGTGAGGCCGGCGAGCAGGGCGGCGGCGCCGAGGGCACCGAAGCGGGACAGCGCGAGAGATCGAGTACGCACGCGATTCCTTCCGTAACCGGTGGGGTGGCGGAAGTATCGCGGGACGGGAGGGGCGGGCGCTACGGCGTCTTCCGCGCGATCCGGTGACGCGCCGCCACGGCGAGCAGCACACACCCGGCGACGCCCACCAGCAGATCCGTCCACGCGGGGGCGTGGGCCTCCCGCAGCAGGGCGGAGACGCCGAAGGCGGTGTCCCAGGCGGCCTCCGTGATCGCGGAGCCGAAGCCCTGCACGAGCAGGATGAGGCCGAAGAGGGCCAGCAGCCCCTCGGAGGGCTTCTTGGTGCTCGTTGCCATGGTGTGTCTCCTGTCCTGCTGCCTGTGCAGCGTGTCTGTGCAGCGTGTTTCCGACATTCCGATGCGGTCGCATCGGAACGGGTCTCGCCCGATCATGCCCCGCGAACGGGATATGATGCAACCGCATCGAAAAGGTCGGGAGGCCACCCCATGCCCAAGCAGGTCGACTACGAGGACCGCCGCCGCCGCATCGCCGAAGCGGTCTGCCTCCTGATCGCCCGCTCCGGGATGGAGTCCGTCAGCCTCCGTGACGTCGCGACCCAGGCGGGGGTGTCGATGGGCGCCGTCCAGCGCTGCTTCCGCACCAAGGACGAGATGCTGCTCTTCGCCCTGGAGGACATCTCGCAGCGGATCGGCGAGCGCGCGAAGGCCCGCATCGAGACCTCCGACGCGCCCCGCTCGGCCACGACCCTGCTGGACCGCACCCTGTCCGCGCTCGCGCTGGTCGACCCGGAGGACAGGGCGGAGGCGCAGGTCTGGGGCGCCTTCGTCGCGCACGCGGCGGTGAGCGAACACCTGGCGGCGGTCCTGCGCGAGACCTACGCCAAGCTGCACGACCTCCTCGTCTGGCTGCTCGGCTACGGCCGGGACACCGGCGAACTCTCCGCCACCCTCGACCCACCGGCCGAGGCCCGCGCCCTGCTCGCCCTGACGGAGGGCCTCACCGCACAGGTCCTGGTGGGGCACCAGACGCCGGAGTCGGCGCGGGACGTGCTGGGGCGGTATGTGCGCGGCCTGCTGAGGTGAGAACCCGGTGCCGGGCTCTCACGGGTATGTGGGCCGGGCGGGGCGGCAGCGTGTAGACGGGGTAGCAGCGTGGAGGCCGCGTCTGGGTGCAGGGCGGGTACCGCGGCGATCCGGCCCATGACCACGACCACCACCGCGGCGTGACGTCGGCCACCGCCGCCCCGCCGCTGTCCCTCTCCGGCGCCGTTCCGGCGCGGCCACAGCGGCGGAACGGCCGCGAGCGGAGGCCGATCCCTCCGTACCCGTGACCGCGATCCTGGTCGCGGGGCTCCTCGCCAGCTACGGCACCGCCATGCCCGTCGGCGGCGTCGCGACCCACCCACCTGGTCGCCCTCACCGCGCGCACGCCCCTGCGGGTCGGCGCCCGCGCCGCGCTCTCGTCGTAGCGACCGCCGACGGCTCTACGCCCCGGTCGCCGCGATCGGCGGCACCTCGCCCACCGGACTCGTCGCACCGGTCATGACGGCCAGGGCTCAGCCCCGCCCACGCCCCCCATCGCACCCCGCCTCAGAGCTGTCCCAGCTCCAGCACCACGGCCCCCCGCAGCAGCTCCCGCGCCCGGTCGAGCGACGTCGTGCCGCTCAGCCACCGCTCGCTCACCCCCTCGACCAGCGCGGTGAGCCGCTCGGCGGCGGCGCGCGGGTCGACGCCCGCCGCGGCCTGCCCGGCGGCCTGTGCCTGCCGGACCAGGTGCGCCAGGTCGTCGGCCCACTCCTCGGTGGCGGCGGCCAGTTGCTCCCGCAGGTCCGGGTCGAAGACGGCGGTGGCGCGCAGCTCGCCCCAGGCGGCGCTGTTCTCCCGTACGCGAGGGGTGTCCTGGAGTTCCAGAAGCAGCAGGTCGGTGAGGCGGGTGCGCGGGTCGGCGGAGGCGTGCAGCGCTGCGTCGGTGTAGCGGACCGCGCGGCGGGTGATGAACTCCAGAGTGCGGCGGAGCAGGCCCGCGCGGTCCTTGAAGTGGTAGTAGATCAGCGCGGTCGACACCCCGGCCTCGGCGGAGACCTCCTCGACGCGCAGTCCACGCACCCCGCGCCGGGCGATCAGCCGGGCGGCGGCTTCGAGGATCTGGGTGGGCCTGTCCGGCATTCGCGTACTCCACTGCCTGAGGAATCGACTGAAGGATCGACTGGTTCCGGCCTCCGATCATGCCTTACGCTCATCCTGACTGAAATTTCAGTCAGGATCAGTCGGGAGCTGACATTGAAACCGGACACGCCCTCCAGGCGGCGGACCCTGAAGGCAGGCGCCCTCACGGCCCTCGGCGCGACTCTCGGCGCATGCGGCGCCGACCCAAGCGAGGGCCCGGGCGAGAGGCCGGACGCCGCGGCCGCGTACCGCATGCCGGACGAGGCGAGTCCGCACGAGCTGACGTACATGTCCTGGCCGAGCCGCCGCATATGGAAGACGTACGTCCATGCCGTACGGGAGGACATCGCGCGGATTGCCCGCACGATCGCCGAGTTTGAACCGGTGACCCTGCTCGCCGACGAACGGGACGCGAAGGGCGCCCGGCGGGCCTGCGGCTCCGGGGTCGAGATCCTGCCGGTGCCGGTGGACGACCTGTGGATGCGGGACACCGGCCCCAGCTTCGTCCTCGGCCCGGACGGCGTCGCCGGCGTCGACCTCAACTTCAACGGCTGGGGCGGCAAACAGCCGCACACCCGTGACCGCCACGTCGCGCGGCGCATCCTGTCCGACCGGGGCGTCCCCCGCATCGAGGCGCCGATCGTCGGAGAGGGAGGCGCCGTCGAGGTCGACGGCGCGGGCACGCTGCTCGCGACGGAGAGTTCGCTGGTCAACGCCAACCGCAACCCCGGCATGTCCCGCGACGGCGTCGAGCGGGCGCTCAAGCGTCTCTTCGGCGTCACCGAGGTGCTGTGGGTGGACGGTGTCAGGGGCAAGGACATCACGGACCACCACATCGACGCGCTGGCCCGTTTCGCCGCACCGGGCGTGGTCGTCATGAGCACCCCGCCCTCGACGGCGGCCGAGGACGTCTGGACCCGGGCCTACCGGCAGGCCCGCGCCACCCTGGCCACCGCGAAGGACGCCCGCGGCAAGACCCTCGACCTCGTCGACCTCCCCGAACCGGACGACATCGGCCGCCGTGGCCCGGACTTCCTCGCGAGCTACGTCAATTACTACGTGGCGAACGGCGCCGTGATCATGCCCCGCTTCGGCGACAAGAAGGCCGACGGCGCCGCCGCCGCGATCGTGCGGGACCTCCACCCGGGCCGCGAGGTCGCCCAGGTCCCGGTGAACGCACTCGGCGAGGGCGGCGGCGGCATCCACTGCGCGACCCAGCAGCTGCCGAAGGCGCGATGAGCGCGGCGCGCGATGAGCGCGGCGGGCGGAGAAGCACGGCTTTGACGGCCCCGGTGTCGGGCGTCACGTTCCCGTCCGTCCACCTCGACCCGCGGTGCGTCGCCGATGAACTGATGTCCGAAGCCACTGGTGCGGGGAGCGTCACCGCACTGAGAACCCGTACACCGTCTCCGACCGGTACACCTCCTCCGGCCGCAGCACCGTGGACGGAAACCGCGGCCGGTTCGGGGAGTCGGGGAAGTGCTGGGTCTCCAGAGCGATCCCGTCACCCGGCGCGAACGGCAGGTCCGCCGCGAAGTGATCCGCCGTGTACAGCTGAAGCCCCGGCTCCGTCGTCGCCACGGTCAGGGCGCGGCCGGAGGCGGGGTCGCGCAGCGCGGCCACCTCGGCCGGCCGGGCCGTGACGCCCTTGTCGAGCACGTAGTTGTGGTCGAGACCCGGCCCGACGGGCCGCGCCGCACGGAAGTCGAAGCGCGTCCCCGCCACGTCCTCGTACGCTCCCGTCGGAATTCCGGCGTCGTCCGTCGGGGTGATCCGGGAGGCGGCGATCCGCACCTCGTGCCCGAGCGCACTGCCGGAGCGCGCGCCCGCGAGGTTCCAGTACGTGTGGTTGGTGAGGTTCACGACGGTCGGGGCGTCGGTCGTCGCCCCGTACACGATGCTCAGCGCGCCCGCCGCGTCCAGCGCGTACGTCGCCGAGACCGTGAGCCGCCCCGGATAGCCCTCCTCGCCGTCCGGGCTCACCCGCGACAGCCGCACCCCGTGGTCACCGGCCGGCTCCGCGTCCCAGACGTGCTTGTCGAAGCCGCGCTCACCGCCGTGCAGGCTGTTCGGCCCGTCGTTCCGCGCGAGGTGGTGCGTGTGGCCGTCGAGCGTGAAGGTGCCGCCCGCGATCCGGTTCGCGTACCGCCCCACCAGCGCGCCGAAGTACGGCCCGGGATGGCCCAGATACCCCTCGAGCCCCTCGAACCCCAGCGCCACCGACGCCACCACACCGGAACGGTCCGGAACCTCCACCGACTGCACGATCCCGCCGTACGTCAGCACGCGCACCCGGACCCCGCCCCTCTCCAGAATCCAGCGGTGGACGGGCGTGCCGTCGGGGAGCGTGCCGAAGAGTTCGCTGCGCATGCCCGCGACCCTATGCCCGGACGGCCTCTGCCCCACCCCGCCTACGCGGCAGGCTTGCGCGCCGTCACCTGCCGGTGGGCCAGCTCGGCCAGCCGCGACTGCCCGTTCTTGCTGGGGTGGAACCAGTCCCAGTGGCTCAACTGGTCGCCGTCGAAGCGGTAGTCGAAGACCGCGCCGCCGTCGTACCGGCAGCGGCGGTCCTTGTCGCACACGTCCTCAAGGACTTCGTTGTACGCGACCACGCGCTCCCGCACCGTGTCGCGCCGTTCCGCCGCGGTGGCGCTGAGGTCGTCCGGATCGCCCAGCATCGAGGGGCAGATGCCCAGCTTCCACACCTGCTTGCCCAGCGGGCTGGTGCGCCCCTGCGACCAGAGCCGCTTGAGATTCGGCACGGACGCCACGTACACCTGCGCCTTCGGCAGGGAGCGGCGCAAGGTGCGCATCGCCTGCTCGAAGTCGTCGCGGAACTCGTCGACCGGCGTCATCGCGGCGGCCGTCGGCCGGCACGCGTCATTGGCGCCGACCATCACCGTCACCAACTCGGGCCGCACGGTGACGGCCCGGGCGACCTGCTCGGGCAGATCCGCCATGCGGGCGCCGCTCTTCGCGTGATTCCAACTGTGCGAGGCGGCCCGCCCCTTCCCGAGCAGCCGCGTCGCGAGGCTCCTCACCTCGGGGTCGGTGCCGGTCGCCCAGGACGCCTCGGGGCAGTCGGAGAGCACCGAGCAGGCGTCGAAGCCCCGCGTGATGGAGTCGCCGACGGCCGCCAGCGAACGGGGCGTGGTGTCCCAGGTGGGCGTCGGCTTCGGCGACGGCTTGCCGTGCGCGGACGGGCCGGGAGCCGAGGCGTTGCCGCCCTGGGCGTCGCACGCGGTGAGCGTCCCGGCGCCGAGCAGGGCCGCCGCCGCGAGAGCGACGGCGCCGCGCGAGCGTGAGCGGTGCCTGCGGTTGCGCATCCCCTGGTCCCCTCTGTCGTTCAACGTGACGTCGTGCGCGTGCCCGGGGTTGCGCCCCGCCGGGTGAAAGGTCGGAGTTTCCTGGCCCCCGGACCGACGGTACGTCACCCTCCTTGCACCGCCGCACGGTAGCCTCGCCCCGTAGCCGCCTGGCCCTGCTGTCACGGGTGGCGACAGGCGGGTGATCCACCCGGTGACGCCCCGCTGCTGTGGTTCCGCTAAATTACATCACGTCACATCTGTCCCCTTTTCCCAGGTTTCTCTAGCATTTGGGGAAAATTGCTCGGCACGGGCGCGAGGCCGCTGGGGAAGGCGAACCTCGACCCACACTGGAGGTCCCGGTGACGACACGTGGAGTTCTGTACGTGCACTCCGCTCCGCGCGCGCTGTGCCCACACGTCGAGTGGGCCGTCGCGGGCGTACTCGGCGCGCGTGTGAGCCTCGACTGGATCAGGCAGCCCGCGGCGCCGGGCACCTGGAGATCCGAATTCAGCTGGCAGGGCTCGGTGGGCACCGCCTCCAAGCTCGCCTCCGCCCTGCGCGGCTGGGATCTGCTGCGCTTCGAGGTCACGGCGGAGCCCTGCGCCACCGCCGAGGGCGAGCGGTACAGCGCCACGCCCGATCTCGGCATCTTCCACGCCGTGACCGGCCTGCACGGTGACATCCTCATCCCCGAGGACCGCCTCCGCGCCGCCCTGGCCCGCTCGCAGCGCGGCGAGAGCGACCTGGAGGCCGAACTCGCCAAGCTCCTCGGCAAGCCCTGGGACGACGAACTGGAACCCTTCCGGTACGCGGGCGAGGGCGCGCCGGTGCGCTGGCTGCACCAGGTCGTCTGATCGCGGTGGCGTCGACACGAAGAGGCCCCCACCGAGCAAGCGGTGGGGGCCCCTTCACATATGTACCGGCACTTCACATACGTATCGCCGGTGTGCTCAGACGGTTCGCCTGTGCTCAGACGGCCGTGTGATCTCAGGCGGTCGCCTGTGCTCAGACGGTCCTGAACGCCAGGACGACGTTGTGACCGCCGAAGCCGAACGAGTCGTTCAGCGCCGCGATGCGGCCCTCGGGCAGCGGGCGGGCCTTGTCGCGGACGATGTCGGCGTCGACCTCCGGGTCGAGGTTCTCGATGTTGATCGACGGCGGGGCGACGCGGTTCTTGAGCGCGAGCACCGTGGCCACGGTCTCCACACCGCCCGCGCCACCGAGCAGGTGACCCGTCATCGACTTGGTGCTGGAGATCGCCATGTGGTCGACGTCGTCGCCGTAGGCCTTGCGCAGCGCCTTGATCTCCGCGACGTCACCCTGCGGCGTCGAGGTGGCGTGCGCGTTCACGTGCATGATCTCGGCGGGCTTGAGGTCCGTCGAGTCGATCAGGTTCTGCAGCGCGGCCGCGATGCCGTTGCCCGACGGCTCGGGCTGGGTGATGTGGTGCGCGTCGGCCGAGATGCCCTGGCCGACAGCCTCCACATAGATCTTGGCGCCGCGGGCCTTGGCGTGCTCCTCGGACTCCAGGACGATCACGCCGGCGCCCTCACCGAGCACGAAGCCGTTGCGGTCCGCGTCGTAGGGGCGCGAGGCACCCTGCGGGTCGTCGTTGTTCTTCGACATCGCCATCATGTTGCCGAACGCGACGATCGGCAGCGGGTGGATCGCCGCCTCCGTGCCGCCCGCGACGACGACGTCGGCACGGCCGGTGCGGATCATCTCGATCGCGTAGCCGATGGCCTCCGCGCCCGAGGCGCAGGCCGACACCGGGGTGTGGACGCCCGCGCGGGCGCCCAGCTCGATGCCGACGTTGGCCGCCGGGGAGTTGGGCATCAGCATCGGCACGGTGTGCGGGGAGACGCGGCGTACGCCCTTCTCCTTGAGCACGTCGTACTGGTCCAGGAGCGTGGTCACGCCGCCGATGCCGGAGGCGATGACCGCGCCGAGGCGGTGCGGGTCGACCGCGGCGTCCTCGCCGGCCTTGGCGGTGTAACCCGCGTCGGCCCAGGCCTCCTTCGCCGCGATCAGCGCGAACTGTGCCGAACGGTCCAACTTGCGCGCCTGCGGGCGCGGGATGACCTCGCCCGGCTCCACGGCGATCTGACCGGCGATACGGACGGGCAGCTCGGCTGCCCAGTCCTGCTCCAGCAAGCTGACGCCGGAACGGCCCGCGAGCAGGCCCTCCCACGTCGAGGCTGCGTCGCCACCCAGCGGTGTGGTTGCGCCGATACCGGTGACGACCACGGTGCGATTGGTCGAGTTCACAGGAAATTTCTCCACGGTGTTGAGGGGATCAGCGGCGCCACCGCCGGGTGGCGACTGAGCACGGCCTGATCAGGCCTGGTGCTTCAGGATGTAGTCGGTCGCGTCACCGACCGTCTTGAGGTTCTTGACGTCGTCGTCCGGGATCTTCACGTCGAAGCGCTCTTCGGCGGCGACGACGACCTCGACCATGGACAGCGAGTCGACGTCCAGGTCGTCGGTGAAGGACTTGTCCGTCTGGACGTCCTCGACCGGGATGCCGGCGATCTCGTTCACGATCTCCGCGAGACCGGCAACGATCTCTTCCTGCGTGGCGGCCATGTTGGCGCTCCTTCTTACGTATCGAGAGGGTGTGACGTCGTGGGTTCGGACCGGATGATCCGTACGTGACGCCTAGGGGAGGGTAACGACCGTGGCGGCGTACACGAGACCCGCCCCGAAGCCGATGACGAGCGCGGTGTCGCCGCTCTTCGCCTCGCCGGTCGCCAGGAGCCGCTCCATCGCGAGCGGGATCGAGGCGGCCGAGGTGTTGCCGGTGGTGCGCACGTCACGGGCGACCGTGACGTGCTCCGGCAGTTTCAGAGTCTTCACCATCGAGTCGATGATCCGCTCGTTGGCCTGGTGCGGAATGAAGACGTCCAGGTCGTCCGCGGTGATTCCGGCCGCGTCCAGCGCCTGCTGGGCGACCTTCGCCATCTCGAACACGGCCCAGCGGAACACCGCCTGGCCTTCCTGCGTAATGGCAGGGAACTTGTCGGGGGCGCCGTTGCGGTACGCCTCCCAGGACTCGGTCTGTTTGATCGTCTCGGACTTGTCGCCCTCCGAGCCCCAGACCGTGGGGCCGATCCGCGGCTCCTTGGAGGGGCCGACGACCACGGCACCGGCGCCGTCACCGAAGAGGAACGCCGTCGCGCGGTCGCTCAGGTCGGTGAGGTCGCTCAACCGCTCCACGCCGATGACCAGCACATACTCGGCCGAGCCGTCGGTGACCATACCCCTGGCCAGCGTCAGGCCGTAACCGAAGCCGGCGCAGCCCGCGGAGATGTCGAACGCGGCGGGCTTGCCCGCGCCGATCTTGTCCGCGATCTCGGTCGCGATGGCCGGGGTCTGCTTGAAGTGCGAGACCGTCGAGACGATGACGCCGCCGATCTGCTCGGGCGTGATGCCCGCGTCGGCGATCGCCTTGCCCGCCGCCTCGATCGACATCACGGCCACGGTCTCCTCGTCGGAGGCCCAGTGGCGGGTGGCGATGCCCGAACGGGAGCGAATCCATTCGTCGGACGAGTCGATCGTCTCCAGGATCACCTCGTTCGGCACGACACGGGTGGGCCGGTAGCCGCCGACGCCCATGATCCGCGCGTACGGGGCGCCCTGACTGGGCTTGATCTTCGACATGCGCTACGGCTCCTTGTCTGTCGTCGGCTCAGGAATGCTCGGCGACGAGCGCGCGGGCCGCGTCGAGGTCATCGGGGGTCTTCACCGCGAGCGTCTTGACGCCCTTCAGCGCCCGCTTGGCGAGACCGGTCAACGTGCCACCAGGGCACACCTCGATCAGCGCGGTGACGCCCATCTCCTGGAACGTCTCCATGCACAGGTCCCAGCGGACCGGGTTGGCGACCTGGCCGACGAGGCGCTCGATCACCTCGGCACCCGTCGCGACCGCCTTGCCGTCGCGGTTCGAGACGTACGTGAACTTCGGGTCGGCGGGAGTGAGGTCCTTGACGGCCTCCTCCAGCTGGGCCACCGCCGGCGCCATGTGGCGCGTGTGGAAGGCGCCCGCGACCTTGAGGGCGACGACCTTGCGCACCCCCTCGGGCTTGGCGGCCTCCAGCGCGGCCAGCTGCTCCTTGGTGCCGGCGGCCACGATCTGGCCCGCGCCGTTCACATTGGCCGGTGTCAGGCCGAGCTTCTCCAGGTGCGGGACGGTGACCTCGGGATCTCCGCCGAGCAGCGCCGCCATGCCGGTCTCGGTGACGGCGGCGGCCTCGGCCATGGCGAGACCGCGCTTGCGCACCAGGCGCAGGGCGTCGTCATCACCGATCACACCGGTGTACGCGGCGGCCGTGATCTCACCGACGCTGTGTCCGGCGACCGCGCCCGGCGCGATGTCACCCAGTGCCGCGGCGGAGAGCAGACCGGCGGCCACGAGCAGTGGCTGGGCCACGGCGGTGTCACGGATCGCGTCCGCGTCGGCCTGGGTGCCGTAGTGGGCAAGGTCGAGCCCGATGGCGTCCGACCAGGCACCGAGGCGGTCTGCCGCGCCGGGGAGGTCGAGCCAGGGGGTCAGGAAGCCGGGCGACTGAGCGCCTTGGCCGGGAGCGACGAGTACGAGCACTCTCACACTCTCTCTTGTCGACGGCGTTGGCCGCCCGTGGGGACAGGGACGAAGAACGGCTGGGGGAATTGTAGGAGCCCCACAAAAACGTTACGACTGGGGTTCCCCGTCGGCCAGACGCCCCAGGATGAGCGCGATCCGGAGCGTGAACGCGGAACGCACATCGGAGGGCGACCAGCCGGTGACGTCAGTCACACGTCGAAGCCGGTAGCGCACGGTGTTGGGGTGGACGAAGAGCATTCGGGCCGCCCCTTCGAGGCTGCTCGCCTGCTCCAGATAGACACTGAGCGTCTCCAGGAGCGCGGAGCCCGCCTCCTCCAGCGGTCTGTAGATCTCCTCCACCAACTGCTGGCGGGCCGCCGGATCACCGGCCATCGCTCGCTCGGGCAGCAGATCGTCCGCGAGGACGGGGCGCGGGGCGTCCTGCCAGGCCGAGCACGCCTTGAGCCCGGCGGCCGCGGCCTGCGCGGAACGCGTGGCGGCGAGCAGATCCGGAACGATCGGCCCCGCCACGACCGGCCCGGCGGCATACGGCCCGATGAGCGCTCTCGCGACCGCCAGCGGGTTGTCGCTGCCGCCCGCGATGACCACCAGCCGTGCGCCGAGTACGCCGGTCAGCACCTGGAGCTTCGCATGCCGCGCGGCACGACGGATGGCCTCGACGGTCAGCTCGCTGTCCCCGTCCGGGGCGGTGCCGAGCACCACGCACACATGCTCGGGGGAGTTCCAGCCGAGCGCGGCGGCGCGGGAGACGGCACCCTCATCGGCCTCCCCGGAGAGCACCGCGTTCACGACCAGTGATTCGAGCCGGGCATCCCAGGCACCGCGTGCCTCGGCGGCCTGCGCGTACACCTGCGCGGTGGCGAAGGCGATCTCGCGGGCGTAGACGAGCAGCGCCTCGCGGAGAACGGACTCGTCCCCCGGGGCCGCCACCTCGTCGATCGCGGACTCCATCACCTCGATCGTCGTACGTACCATCTCCACGGTCTGGCGCAGGGTGATCGCCCTGGTCAGCTCGCGGGGGGCGGTCCCGAAGACGTCGGTGGAGATGGCCTGCGGCGCGTCCGGGTGCCGGAACCACTCGGTGAACGCGGCGATACCGGCCTGCGCCACCAAGCCGATCCAGGAGCGGTTCTCCGGCGGCATCGCCCGGTACCAGGACAGTGTCTCGTCCATGCGCGCGATGGCCTGCGCCGCGAGACTCCCTGACGACTTCTCCAGGCGCTTGAGGGTCGCGGTGTGCGCGTGGGGGGTGCGGCGGTCCTGGCGGGGCCCGGCTCCCGGCTCCTGGTGGTGGGAACCGGGCGGGGACCCCGGCCGGGACTCCTGGTGGTCTTCATTCGCTGAGGGTTCGGGCACGGGACAAGACTGCCTTATCGGGACGGGCACGTGCGGTGCCGGGGCTAACGTGGGGTGCGTGATTGATGTACGGCGCTCCGGCGACCGGTACCGCGGCGGGGAGGCGGCGGCCGGCATCGAGTCCTTCCACGCCTTCTCCTTCGGTCCCCACTACGACCCCGACAACCTCCGCTTCGGCGCGATCCTGGCCTGCAACGAAGAACGCCTCGCGCCCGGCGCGGGCTTCGACGAACACCCGCACAGCCACACCGAGATCGTCACCTGGGTCGTCGAGGGCGAACTGACCCACCGCGACTCGACGGGCCACGAGTCACTGGTCCGCCCCGGCGATGTCCAGCACCTGTCCGCGGCGGGCGGCGTCCGCCACGTGGAACGCAACGACGGCAAGGCTCCTCTCGTCTTCATCCAGATGTGGCTGGCCCCCCTCTCCGCCGGCGGCGACCCGTCCTACGCCGTCATTCACGGCATCGCCGACTCGACCCCCTACGAGATCCCCGGCGCGGGCGCCCTGCTGCACACCCGCCGCCTGGCCCCGAACGAACGCACCGCACTGCCGGACTCCCCCTTCGCCTACCTCCACCTGGTACGCGGCGACATACGGCTCGGAGAGGAGCGGTTGGCCGCCGGCGACTCGGCGCGGATCACGACCGAGCCGGGCCTGGAGGCGGTGGCCACGGGCGATGCGTCGGCGGAACTGCTGGTGTGGGAGATGACGGGCGGGTAGGCGCCAGGGGGGAAGGCGCCACGGGCGGTGGTTACTGGTGCGGAGCCCGTGCGGGGCGATGGTGACCGGTGCGGAGCCGCTGGGCCCCCGGAGCCCCGGGGCTCCCACGCCCCCGAGCGCACCTGCCGACCTTCGGAGTCCCCGAGCGCGGCCCCTCAGAGCTCCCCGAGCACCGCGTCGGTGAACGTGGGCCATACCTCGACGGCCCACGGCCCGAAGGGCCGATCGGTGAGGGCGACACAGGCCGCCCCCGCGTCCGGGTCGATCCACAGGAATGTCCCGGCTTGCCCGAAGTGCCCGAACGTTCGAGGCGAAGACGAACTGCCCGTCCAGTGCGGCGCCTTGGAGTCCCGGATCTCGAACCCGAGCCCCCAGTCGTTGGGGTTCTGATGCCCGTACCCCGGCAGCACGCCCTTCAGCCCCGGATACGTCACCGTCATCGCGGCGGCCACCGTCCGCGCGTCCAGCAGCCGAGGTGCCTGCACCTCCGCGGCGAATCTGACGAGGTCGTCGACGGTGGACACCCCGTCCTTGGCGGGCGACCCCTCACCTTCCAACGCGGTGGCGGTCATACCGAGCGGCTCCAGCACGGCCTGCCGCAGATACTCCCCGAACGGGATGTCCGTCGCCTTGGCGATGTGATCCCCCAGCACCTCGAACCCCGCGTTGGAGTACAGCCGCCGCGTCCCCGGCGCCGACATCACCCGGTGCTCGTCGAAGGCGAGCCCGCTGGTGTGCGCGAGCAGGTGCCGCACCGTCGACCCCTCAGGCCCGGCGGGCTCGTCGAGTTCGACCGCCCCTTCCTCATACGCGACCAGTGCCGCGTACGCCGCGAGGAGCTTGGTGACCGAAGCGAGGGCGAAGCGGTGGTCCGTCGGCCCGTGTGTTCCGGCGACGGTACCGTCCGCACGGACGACAGCCGCGGCAGCGGTGGGCACCGGCCAGTTCTCGATCATCCCCAAGCTCTGCATGCCCAAGAGCCTAATTCCTCCTCCATGAGTACTGTCACGCCCGGTGGCCGCCGATGACCAAGAAATGAGATGCCCCCTGATTTCCCTGGACTCCACTTGCTTGGAGCGCACTCCAAGGTTCTAGCGTGAGGCACATGACGGTGATGGAGACCACCACGCCCGCACCAGCCGGCCCGGCCCCGGGGGCCGGCCCCTGTGCCTCAGCACCCGCCGGGCTCCCGCGCCCGGAGGGGCAAGACCACTACACGATCAGCGAGGTGGCCGCCTTCACCGGCCTCACCGCCTACACCCTGCGCTGGTACGAGCGGATCGGCCTGATGCCCCACATCGACCGCTCCCACACGGGCCAGCGCCGCTACCGCAACCGCGACCTGGACTGGCTGGCCTTCGTCGGCAAGCTCCGCCTGACCGGGATGCCAGTGGCGGACATGGTCCGGTACGCGGAACTGGTCCGCGAGGGCCAGCACACCTTCACCGAGCGCCAGGAGCTTCTGGAGCGCACCCGGCACGACGTCCGCACCCGCATCGCCGAGCTGCAGGACACCCTCGCGGTCCTCGACTACAAGATCGGCATGTACGCCGGCACCCAGGAGGCTTCGGGGAGGCCGTGAACGCGGCCGTCTGTGGGACTTCGGGGAGGCCTTGGACGTGATGCTTGCGGGGCTTCGAGGAGGCCGGGACCAAGGCCGAGGCAGC
This sequence comes from Streptomyces huasconensis, assembly GCF_021028635.1. NCBI lineage: Bacteria > Bacillati > Actinomycetota > Actinomycetes > Kitasatosporales > Streptomycetaceae > Streptomyces > Streptomyces huasconensis. The sequence goes on along the minus strand of NZ_CP086119.1, from coordinate 2,347,258 downwards.
GGCCGAGGGCTCGGCTCACGTGAGGCCCAGGGCGAACATTGCGAACCCGGCCGCCAGGACCCCGGCGAGTGCCCGCCCGGCGTGGCTCACGCGCTTCCACGGCGCCTCGAAGGCTCGGGCGTACCGGCCTATCAGCACCAGCAGCGCCGCGAGAACCGGAAGCCAGGCGATCCGAGCCGCTATCCAGCCCAGTGTGTCGGGACCCGTGGTCAGCCCCGGCACCGCGCCGAGGAAGGAGCCGGGCATGGCCGTGGCCAGCAGTGCTGTCTGGTGCCAGCACAGGATCGTCATCGCCGACAGGTTGATCACGACGACCGGCGCCCACAGAGCAGGCCTGCGCAACAGGCGGCCGATGCGGTCCCGCATCAGGATCGCCGCCCCGCTCTGCGCGGCGGCCAGGGCAAGAACCAGCAGGGACGGCGGATGTGAGTTCGTGCGGACCTCGCCGGGGACGCCGACCATCGACGCCGGGTAGTGGAAGACGAGGAGCAGGGCGGCAAAGAGGGCGATGCCGCCGGCCAGCAGGAGCCAGGCCCCGCGCCTGCCCAGCCTCTTCTCGCCCCAGGCGATGCCCAGTTGGTAGGCGAACAACCAGCCCGGCAGCAGGTTCAGCAGGGAGAGCCAGGACGGCATGGCCTCAGCGAACGGCCCGTAGCGCAGGAAGTCCACGACGGCGACCGAACCCAGCAGAGGCAACGTGGACCAGGCCCCCAGCCGCTCCACCGCCCGTATGCACCAGGGGGTGAGGGCCGTGATCACCGTGTAGACGCCCACGAACCACAGGGGCTGTATGACCAGCGTGGACGCCGTGCGCAGAGTCGTGCCCGGCACTCCCAGCGTGTACAGCACCGGAAGTAGCGCGGCCCAGACCGCTGTGACTCCCAGGACCGGCCGGCCCAGCCGCGCGAGGCGCCCGCCGAGCCAGGCGCCCGTCGACTCGCCGCGGGCCACCGCCCGCCGGTACGACATCGTGGAGGCATAGCCGCCCACGAGGAAGAAGATGCCCAGCATCTGGAGCACCCAGCTGAGCGGGGCAAAGAAGCCGAACGGGGCCAACGGGCTCGCGTTGTGCAGCGCGCCCCCGGTGTCGAGGGTGAAGCCGCCCAGGAGCCAGTGCCCGGTCGGCACGGCGAGCAGGGCCAAGGCTCGCAGCCCGTCTATGGCCCGGTCGCGGTGGGCCGGAGTCTTGGCGTCGATGGTGGCTGCCGCTCCGCGCAGCGGGTTGAGGAGGGGGAAGCTCATGTCCTTGCTCCAGTGGTCCGGTTGGCGCCGGCGGAGTCGGACCCGCCTGCGATGCGGGCGAAGGCCCGCAGGGAGTCCGTGCCGGGGGTGAAGTAGCCGGTGTGGCCCTTGGCTTGTTCGGCGGGGACGCGCCGGGCGCCGAAGCCGGGGGATGTCGGGTCCTCGCCGTGGCCGAGGCCGAACAGCTCGACGTTCGGCACCTTGCCGATCCAGTCGCTGTCGTCCTTGGCGGCCCAGACGCGGGCGTCGGTGTGCAGGTCGGCCACGCTGTCCGCCCGCATGCCGGGGGAGCCGAGCACGACCAGGTCGGTGGCGGCGAGGCGGGGCGCGGCCAGGCCGCACACCACCGAGCCGTAGCTGTGGCAGAACACGGCGGGTCTTGGGGCGCCTGTCGCCATCAGGCCCTGCGTGAAGCGTGCGAGGCGCGGCGCTCCCGCTTCGGCGAGGCGGCCGGTGGCGGCATCGGGGCCGAGGCCGACCGGGGTCGTGTATCCCACCCAGGCCACCACGGCCGTGCGGCCGTCGGCCGCCGCGTACAGGGAGCGGCCCATTCCGGCCGGCGTGCCGTACGCGCTCTTGGAGCGGTCGAATGTGGTCAGGTCGATGTCGGAGCCGGGCACGACGACGGAGACATGCCGGGCCCGCTCCAAGTCGCCGTACACTTCGGCCACTTGCCCCCGACCGCGCGGGTCGAAGGCCAATATCTGCCGCCCCGGGGCAAGCAGTTCGCCGTAACGGACGATCAGGGCCCGGGCCCGCTCACGGTCCTGGGCGGTGAGGCCGGGATCAGCCGACCGAGCCTGCTCCCGCGCCCGCTCAGCTTTGAGGGATCGGGTGTTGGCCTCGTACCGGAGGGCTACTGGGGCGCCGTCGAGGTTGCCGACGACTGAGGCGTGCCGTGCCACCAGCTCCCGGCGCTGGGCGGTGCTCAGCCTGTCGAAGAACGCGGCGATCCGGGTCGGGGAAGTCGTGGCGGGGTCCGGCAGTCGCACCCCCAGGGAATGGTCCGCGCGCCAGGCATGCGTGCCCGGAGGCGGGCCCGTGAGCGGCCGCTGTTCATTGCCGACGGTCCAACCCGCCGTACCCGCGACGACCGTCGTCGTGAGCGCGGCGGCGACCAGTGCCCTCTTGCTCCGTGCCTTCCATGACCGCATCCGCATGGCCGGTCTCCCTCCCCGCTTCGTGGCGCGCTATCGCCTGACGCAGCGAAAGGTAGGGAGACGGTGTGCGACGGCACGTCACACCGGGGAGCCAACTCGCAGGTGATACCGGGGTATGCGGTGGTGATACCGAGGTAGGGGTGGGCTACTGTTCGCCCGGCGTGACCAGGCCCGACTCGTAGGCGAAGATCACGGCTTGGGCGCGGTCCCGCAACCCCAACTTGCTGAGCACGCGGCCGATATGGGTCTTCACCGTCTGTTCGGCGAGCACCAGGCGCTCGGCGATCTCCTGGTTGGACAGGCCACGGGCGATCAGCACCAGTACCTCGGTCTCACGCGGCGTCAGGCCGTTGAGCTGGAGAGACTGGTCCTTGCGTGGTGCGGGACGCTGTTTCGCGAAGTCCGCGATCAGCCGCCGGGTCACCGAGGGGGCGAGCAGCGCCTCGCCGGAGGCCACCACGCGGACGGCCGAGATCAGGTCCGCGGGCGGCGCGTCCTTGAGCAGGAACCCGGAGGCGCCGGCGCGCAGGGCCTCGTACACGTAGTCGTCCACGTCGAATGTGGTGAGCATGAGCACCTTGGGCAGGTGCACCACTCCCGGCGGGGGGTTCAACAGGGCGCGGGCCGCGGCGAGTCCGTCCATCTCCGGCATGCGGACGTCCATCAGGACGACATCCGGATGGGTGCTGCGGCTGACCTCGACGCCCTTCTTGCCGTCCGGTGCCTCACCCACGACGTCGATGTCGCTCTGCGCCGCCAGCAAGGCGGCGAATCCGGCCCGCACCATGGCTTGGTCGTCGACGATGATCACGCGGATGGTCATGCGGTGCCGGAGTCCTTCGGGAGCAGGGGGAGCCGGGCGGCGACGCGGAAGCCGCCGTCGGGCAGCGGCCCGACGTCGACCGTGCCGCCGACCAACCGTACGCGTTCACGCATGCCGATGAGTCCGTGGCCCGTGCCGGTGCCTTCCAGCGGGGAGGGGGGCTCCGTGGACGGGCCGTTGACCACGAGGATGAGGAGGTTCTCGTCGTCCAGACTGAGCGTGATCTTGGTTCTGGCGCCGGGCGCGTGACGCATCACGTTCGACAGGGCTTCCTGCACGATGCGGTACGCGGAGAGGTCCACGGCCGGTGACACGTTGGCCAGGTGCGTGAGGATCGCCAGCTCCGGGCGGGACAGGTCGATCGGTATGCCTGCCCGCACCGTGGCCTCGACCAGGTGCGGCAGGCGGTCCAGGCCGGGCTGGGGCGCCCGCTCGCCGTTCACGCCCTCGCTGCGCAGCACCGCCAGCAGCCGCCGCATCTCGGTGAGGGACTCCCGGGCGCTCGCCGCTATGCTCCCGAACTCCTCGCGCGCCGCGTCGGGGAGGCCGTCGAGGCGGTAGGGCGCGGAGTCCGCCTGGACCGTGATGACCGACATGTGGTGGGCGACGACGTCGTGCAATTCACGGGCGATGCGGGCCCGCTCCTCAAGCAGGGTGCGTTGGGAGCGCTCGGTCTCGCTGATGGTCTCCTGCTCGACGAGCTTGCGCCGGGCGTCGCCGCGCTCACGGAGCAGGGCGCCGAGCAGCAGCACGGCCCCGCTCAGCACGATCAGCAGCACGCCGGTGTCCTGGCCGTCGCCCCCGTGGAACGCCCCGAGTACCAGTCCGGCGACCACGGTCACCAGCCAGACCCCGAGCAGGGTGCGGCGGGACTCCCGCAGGGACAGCGCACAGCAGAGGACCACATACCCCACGACGATCATGGGGGTCCAGGGCCCCGGGCGGTCGGGGTCCGAGGCCATCGTGATGATTGCGCCCATGACATCCGCGATGATCACGATCCACCACGCGGGAAGCGGCCGGGTGACCGCGAGCAGCAGCGGGGCGGCCTGGGCGACTGCCAGGGCGCCGGCGAGGCCACCAGCCACCCCGTAGTCATGCGTCAGCACTTGGACGGTGACCGGGATGAGGGTGGCGACGAAGCCCAGCGCGATCAGGTGGGGCAGCATCCGCACCCAGCGCTTGGGGGCGCTCGCCAGCAGCGGCTCGGTCGAGCCCGCGGGTGTCGAGAGCGAGGCCCCCGCCGTCCGCAGCCCGTCCACGACCGCCGTGGTCGCACGCCGGAGGGCGGCCCCGCGTCCACCCGGCTTGTCGGCCGGGCGGTCGGGGCCCTGATCGGGAGGTGTCTTCGCGCTGCTCATAGCCCGATCAGCGTAGGCATCAAGCATCCCCCGCGCCGTCATACCGGGGAGCTGGACCGGGCCTCATACCCAGGTATCACCCTCGCCCCAGAGGTGGCAGCAGGTGGCACCCGTGGGGGCGAGCGGTCACAGCTCGGCCAGCAGTTCGGCCTTCTTCGTCGTGAATTCCTGGTCCGTGAGCAGTCCCGCCTGGTGCAGATCGCCCAGGTGCCGGATGCGGTCCGCGATGTCCGCCGGATCGCGGCGCACGGCCGGCACGGGCGAGGCTCCGACGCCGTCGGACGTGAGGGCCGGGCCGGAGGTCCGGATCGCCGCGAGGATCGACGCGGCGAACGGCAGGGACTCGTGGACCGGGCCGTACCCCAGGCCGAAGACGACGGCCGCCGGGTCCTGATCGGCCTGCGCGGGCTGCGCCACCGGGGTATCACGCCGCAGCAGCCGCAGATGGCCCTCGAAGACCTCCGGGGAGCGCCACTCGATGCCACTCAGAGCCGTGACGGGAAAGCTCTGGTCGCCGGCCTTCCACTTCGCCGACGAGGCGCCCGTCCAGAACCACCGGAAGGAGACCAGCTTGCCGTCGAAGGACGCCTTGCCGTCGTACGCCTTGAACTGCAGCGGAGCCTCGGGGGCGGCCACCAGATAGCGATCCGGTGGGCCGCCGTCATCCGGGGGGAGCTGTGCTCGCAGCTCATCGGCGTAGTACTCCGCGAGCGTCTCGCGCTCGGCGGGCAGCACCAATCGGTACGGGTCGCAGCCGTCCTTGAGCTGGCCCGCCGCCGCCTCCATCAGAGGATCGGCGCCGGGTCTCGGCACGGCATGAAGAACGACGGTCCCGCGTTTCCCGGGGGAGAGTGTCACCGCTGCGATCGCCTCATGCGGGATACGCCGTTCACCGAGCGCTTGGTAGAGCTTCGGCGTGCGGATTCCCCGTTCGAAGCGGATGAGCACGGAGTCGGACTCGAACTCCCAGGCGGCATGAAATCCGGCCAGTACGTCACCCATGCGGCTCATCGTAGGCGGCACGCGCGCCTCCGTCCCTCCTGCGGCGGGCCACTGTTTCGTCTCTTTCTACGCGCGTCAGGCCGCCGCCTCGCCGGAAATGTCTTTCCGGCAGACGTCATCCCCACTCGCACACTGCACCCTGTCGTACGCACCGGTGCCGATCTCGGCGAAGTTGCGCAGGCTCTCCGTGCCCGGTTCGAAGTAGCCGGTGTGTCCCGCCGCACCCGTCGCGGACAGCACCCGCGCGCCGAAACCGCCGGACACAGGGTCGGCGCCGTGACCGAGCCCGCCGACCTCCATGTAGGGCACATCCTGAATCCAGTCGTCGCTGTCCCGAGCGGCCCAGATCCGGGCCCCTGTGCCCAACTGCGACGCCTTGTCGGCACGCATGCCGGGGCTGCCCGCGACCGTGATGTCGGTGACCCGAGAGGGCAGGGTGCGCGCGGCCACACCGCACACCACGGAGCCGTAGCTGTGGCAGTACAGCGCGACCGGTGAGCGCCCCGGGAGGGCGCGCACCATGGAGTCGAGGCGTACGGCCCCGCTCTCGGCGCGCATGGCCGTGGCCGCGTCCACTCCGATGCCCACGGGCGCGGTGTAGTCGGCCCAGGCGATCACGGCCGTACGCGCGCGGGGGTTCACGGAGTGCTCCGCGCGGTAGAGCGCCTTGGCCATGCCGACCGGCGCCGAGTACTTGCGGAAGGTCCGCTCGAAGGTCAGCACATTGGTGTCGACGCCGGGCACCACGACTGAGACGCGGCCGGCCTTGTCGAGGTCTCCGAAGACCTCGGCCATGCGACCGGAACCCATGGGGTCGAAGGCGAGCACCTGGCGCTCGGGGCGCATCATGACGCCGAACCGCTTCATTCTGCGCTCGGCCTCCTGCTGCCCCAGCGGGGAGAGGCGTTTGTCCCGCATACGCTCCCGCTCGACCTTCCTGGCTTGCCCCAGGGCGATGCGGTTCGCGCGATAACGCAGTTCGACGGGCGCACCGTTCATGTTGCCGACCGCGAGGGGGTAACGGGCGGCCAGCTGGTTGCGCTGCTTCGTGTCGAGCGAGGCGAAGAAATGACTGAGCCGGGCGGCGGGAGCATCGGGGTCGGGCAGCGAGCGCCCGCCGACCTTCCCCCGCTCCCAGGCGGAGATCGCGGCCTCCAGAGGCGACGAATCGCCCCTGTTGTTCCGTACGGCGGTCCAGCCCGTGGTCGCCAGCATGACGAACACGACGGCCAGCGCGAGCAGAGCGCGCCAGGCGTTGAGTTGTGGGGATGAGTCGAAGGAAGTCACTGCGGAACACCCTAGGAGAACCCAGATACATACCGTGCATCCCGTGATGCAGATCACGTTTCCGGAGGGTTAATTGAGGCACGGCGGGCACATATCGAAGCACTTTGTCACGCTCTGTGTGTGAAACGTACGCCCCGGTGTGCCACGCGCGTGCGTGACGCGGCGCGCCCATTCCCGTGTCCAACGGGAGTGCGAAACCGCGCTGGTTGAGTGGCGCGCGCAGGAGGTGGCGGGCGGCGACTAGGGAGTGCGCCAGTTCCCCGCCAGTGCGGGCCCGAGGTGATCGAGGTACTGCTCGGTGAGCTCGCGGATCGACTCCACGCTGGTGTCCTCGCCGGCGCCCCACAGTCGGCCCGTCACACGCATCACGCCGCTGAACGCCGCCACGGCCACGCGCGGTCGCGGATCGCTGTCGACGTCCAGCCCCTCGCGCTCGGCGATCACCCGGGCGATCTCGTCCTCGGTCTCCATGGAGCGGCGCAGGTGCGCGGCGAGCAGTGAAGGCGTCGACTCGATCATCTGGTACGTGCTCATGTGCAGTTCGACCGGCACGACCTCCTCGATCGACTGCCCCATGGCTTCCCAGGCGCCGAGAGTGGCCCCGCGCAGCGCCACGAGCGGCGCTTCCTCGGCGGGGCGTTCGCGCAGGCTCTGGACGAACCGCGCCTCCACCATCTCCTGGACGGCGAAGGCGGCCTCCTCCTTGTTCGCGAAGTAGCGGAAGAACGTGCGCTGGGACACTTCGACGATGTCGGTGATCTCGTCGACGGTCGTCTCCTCGAACCCCTTGGTCGTGAAGAGTTCGAGCGCCGCGCGCAGCAGGGCGTCACGGGTCCGCTGCTTCTTGCGCTCCCGCAGTCCGGGCGCCGCAGGGCCCGGCGAGGGGTCTTCAGTGGGCTTGGCCCGGGGTCCCGCGGGTTCAAGTTCCGTGGGTTCTGTCGTTCGCTGCCCGGTTCTCACGCCATGGCCCTCTCTGACTGTTTGCCCAGTTCAGCATATCCGTGGCTTCATGTCAGTTACTGACTAGTGGCATGGTTTGTCAACTGTCAGTCGCTGTCACTAGCCTGATCGCATGACTAGTCAGACCACCGCCGACAAGGCGGACGAGGCACCGGAGCCCGTGTCCGCTCCGACCCCGGCCAAGGGGCTCCGCGGTCACCCCTGGCTGACGCTCTTCTCTGTCGCGATCGGCGTGATGATGGTCGCCCTGGACGGCACCATCGTGGCGATCGCCAACCCCGCCATTCAGTCCGATCTCGGCGCCACCTTCGCGGAGGTGCAGTGGATAACCAACGGCTACTTCCTGGCGCTCGCCGTCTCGCTGATCACCGCGGGCAAGCTGGGTGACCGCTTCGGGCACCGGCAGACGTACCTCATCGGCGTGATCGGCTTCGCCGCCGCCTCCGGGGCCATCGGGCTGTCGGACACCATCCCTCCGGTGGTCGCCTTCCGCGTCCTCCAGGGGCTGTTCGGCGCCCTGCTGATGCCCGCCGCGCTCGGCCTGCTCCGCGCCTCCTTCCCGGCCGAGAAGCTGAACATGGCCATCGGTATCTGGGGCATGGTGATCGGCGCGTCCACGGCGGGCGGCCCGATCCTCGGCGGTCTGCTCGTCGAGCACGTCAACTGGCAGTCCGTCTTCTTCATCAACGTCCCGGTCGGCGTCCTCGCCGTCGGGCTCGGCCTGTTCATCCTCAAGGACCACCGCGCGGAGAACGCTCCCCGGTCCTTCGACCTCCCGGGCATCGGGTTGCTGTCCGCGGCCATGTTCTGCCTCGTCTGGGCGCTCATCAAGGCCCCGGAATGGGGCTGGGGCGACGGCCTGACCTGGACGTTCATAGCGGCCTCCGTGGCGAGCTTCGCGCTCTTCGCGGCGTGGGAGTCGAAGGTCAAGGAACCACTCGTCCCGCTGGGCCTGTTCCGCTCCGTGGCGCTGTCCGCGGGCGTGGTCCTCATGGTGCTGATGGCCATCGCCTTCATGGGTGGACTCTTCTTCGTGACCTTCTACCTCCAGAACGTGCACGGGATGAGCCCCGTCGACAGCGGTCTGCACCTGCTGCCCCTCACCGGCATGATGATCGTGGGATCGCCGCTGGCGGGCGCCCTGATCACCAAGGCCGGCCCGCGGCTCCCGCTGGCCGGCGGCATGCTGCTCACCGCCGTGGCCATGTACGGCATGTCCACGCTGGAAGCGGATACCGGCAGTGGCCTGATGTCACTCTGGTTCGCGCTCCTCGGCCTCGGGCTGGCGCCGGTGATGGTCGGTGCGACGGAGGTCATCGTGGGCAACGCGCCGATGGAGCTCTCCGGCGTGGCCGGCGGTCTTCAGCAGGCCGCGATGCAGATCGGCGGCAGCCTCGGCACGGCGGTCCTCGGCGCCGTCATGGCCTCGAAGGTCGACAACGACCTGGCCGACAACTGGGCCGAGGCGAAGCTGCCGCCGCTCGGCCCCGCCGACCTCGACAAGGCGGCCGAAGCCGTCCAGGTCGGCATGGCGCCCGTCCCGCCGAAGGCGCCGCAGTCGGTCGCCGATCAGATCACCTCGGTCGCGCACGACACGTTCATGTCGGGCATGGGTCTGGCCTGTCTGGTCGCCGCAGGGGTCGCGGTGGTGGCGGTCTTCGTCGCGTTCCTCGCCAAGCGCGGAACCAACGCCGAAGCGGGTGCAGGCGTAGCGCACATTTAGGGCATAAGGCGAGCGGCGTGTCCGCGCACGGCCGTTCGGCGGCAAAAGTCAGGGAAAGCCCCTCCGGGATATTCTGGGGGGCTTTCGCCTATCCGGGTGACGCACATCCGTACCCCTTCCGATGGCACGGTCGGGCGGTCCAGAGTTCAGACATGCGATCCGCACGACGCGGACAACTGAGCCAGATTGCACGGGGGTTGAACACATGCGTACGACCATGCCCACGACCATGCCCACGACCGTCACCGCCGCCTTACTCGCCGCGGTGATCCTGTCACCCACGCACGCCGTGGCCGCGGCGCCGCCGACGCTCCGCGGATGCGGGCCCGGCGAACTCTGCCTCTGGGAGAAGGCACAGTTCAAGGGCGCTCGGCATACATACGAGTTGGCCGAGATCGACATCGAGAGCTGTATCACGCTGCCGGAGGGGGGCAGCGCGCAAGCTCTGGCCAACCGCACCGGCCGGCCCGTCACCACGTACCAATCAGCGAGGTGCGGTGAGACCGGGGAGTTCAACACGTACCCGGGCAGCGGCACCTGGGCGCCCGAATCTCCTTATCGCGTCCGGGCCTTCAAGGTCTGGGAGCGGTGAAGCGGGGTACTCGCGGTCTTGAGCCGAACCGGCTGGGTCAAGGAGTGATGATGGCGGGCTTCGGACACGCCACGCGCGTGCACCCTCGCTCACGCGGCCGTACGTGGTCGCGGAGTGGGCCGGACCGCGCGATGCTCGGGATAGTAGGGGCCGTCTGCGCGATCGCCGGGTTCTTCGTGCTGGGGATCATCCTCGGCCCCGTGGCGATCGTGTGCGGCTGGTTCGCCCTGGGCCGCAGTGGGGCCGGTGCCCGGTCGGCACCGGCCCTGGCCGCCCTCCTCTTGGGCGCGATCGACACCCTCCTCGCACTCATACGGATACCGGGGGCGACCGCGTTGGACGGCATGTTCCGACACGGGCACCCGCCCCGGCTCAGCGCATCCCCGTCCCGCCGAGAGGCCCCGCCTGCCCGATGGAGCCCTCGGCGGACGCGGGGCGGGGCACAGAGCCAGGCTTACCAGAGCCAGAGCCAGAGCCAGAGCCAGAGCCAGAGCCAGGACCGGGGCCAGGGCCAGGGCCAGAGTCCGAGCCCAAAACCGCTTCCGGCCCTGCGCCCGCTTCGGTCACCGCCCCTGCCCCCGCCCCCGACAGAGCCGACACCTGCGCGCGCAGCGCCTTCACCTCCGCCGTCAACGCCTCGATCGCGGCCGTCTGGCGTCGTTCCTCGACATCGTCCTTCTCGAACCTGGCGATGAACCACGCCGCGATGTTCGCGGTGACCACACCGAGGAGTGCGATGCCGGAAAGCATCAACCCGACCGCGAGCACCCTGCCGAGTCCCGTCGTCGGAGCGTGATCGCCGTAGCCGACGGTCGTCATGGTGGTGAAGGACCACCACACGGCGTCACCCAGCGTCTTGATGTTCCCGTCCGGTGAGTCCCGCTCCACGGAGAGTACCGCCAGGGAACCGAACATCAGCAGGCCCACCACCGAACCCACGACGTACGTCGTCAGCGTGATCTGCGACGCCATGCGGGCCCGCCGGCCGACGAGCAGCAGCGTGGAGACGAGCCGCAGCAACCGCAGCGGCTGAATCATCGGAAGGAGCACGGCACACAGGTCGAGCCAGTGCGTGCGGACGAAGCGCCGCCGCTGATCGGTGAGGAGGATACGTACGAGGTAGTCGACGGCGAACGCGCCCCAGACGAACCACTCCACGGACGTGCAGGTCTTCGTGACGGTCCGGCTCGCGTCGGGCATCACGATCGGCACGGCGTAGGCGAGGGCGAACGCCACCGCGAGCGCGAGGAGAGGGCGTTGAGTGCGCCGCTCCCAACGGATCTGTGCCGGTTGTCGCTTCATGGGCGCATCGTAGGAAACGCCGAAGGGCGACGGGGACCCGTGCCCCGTCACCCTCCGGATGGAACCTGCGTCAGCGCGTCCGGGACGTGCGTTACGCGTCGCCCCCGGCCGGGCCGGGATCGGCGGCCGCGACGTCCAGGAGCTGGTAGCGGTCGATCGCCTGCTTCAGGACGGAGCGGTCGACCTTGCCCTCGCGGGCCAGCTCGGTCAGCACGCCCACCACGATCGACTGGGCGTCGATGTGGAAGAAGCGGCGGGCCGCGCCACGCGTGTCGGCGAAGCCGAAGCCGTCCGCGCCGAGCGACTGGTAGGTGCCGGGCACCCAGCGGGCGATCTGGTCCGGGACGCTCCGCATCCAGTCGGAGACGGCCACGAACGGGCCCTCGGCGCCGGACAGCTTCTGCGTCACGTACGGGACGCGCTGCTCCTCCTCGGGGTGCAGGAGGTTGTGGCGCTCCACGTCCACGGCCTCGCGGCGCAGCTCGTTCCAGGAGGTGGCCGACCAGATGTCCGCCTTGACGTTCCACTCCGAGGCGAGGATCTGCTGGGCCTCGACCGCCCAGGGGACGGCGACACCCGACGCGATGATCTGGGCGGGAATGGCGCCCTGCTCGCCCGACTTGAAGCGGTAGATGCCCTTGAGGATGCCGTCGACATCCACGTTCTCGGGCTCGGCCGGGTGCTGGATGGGCTCGTTGTAGACGGTGAGGTAGTAGAAGACGTCCTCACTGTCAGGGCCGTACATCCGGCGCAGGCCGTCCTTGACGATGTGCGCGATCTCGTAACCGAAGGCCGGGTCGTACGCGACGCAGGCCGGGTTGGTCGAGGCGAGCAGCTGCGAGTGGCCGTCGGCGTGCTGGAGGCCCTCACCGGTCAGCGTGGTGCGGCCGGCGGTGGCACCGAGGACGAAACCGCGTGCCAGCTGGTCGGCCATCTGCCAGAACTGGTCGCCGGTGCGCTGGAAACCGAACATCGAGTAGAAGACGTACACCGGGATGAGCGGCTCGCCGTGGGTGGCGTAGGCGGAGCCCGCGGCGATCAGGGAGGCGGTGCAGCCCGCCTCGGAGATGCCGTCGTGCAGCATCTGACCCGTGGGCGACTCCTTGTAGGCGAGGAGCAGCTCGCGGTCCACGGCCTCGTACTGCTGGCCGAGCGGGTTGTAGATCTTCGCGCTCGGGAAGAACGCGTCCATGCCGAAGGTGCGGTACTCGTCGGGGGCGATCAGCACGAAGCGCTTGCCGATCTCCTTGTCCCGCATGAGGTCCTTGAGGATGCGGACGAACGCCATGGTGGTGGCGATCGACTGCTGACCCGAGCCCTTCTTCGCTGCCGCGTACGCCTTGTCCTCGGGGAGCTGGAGGGGCTTGGCGCGCACGACGCGGGTCGGGACGTAACCGCCCAGGGCCTTGCGGCGGTCGTGCATGTACTGGATCTCTTCGGAGTCCCGGCCGGGGTGGTAGTACGGCGGGGCGCCGTCCTCCAGCTGCTTGTCCGTGATCGGGATGTGCAGGCGGTCGCGGAAGCGCTTGAGGTCGTCGACCGTCAGCTTCTTCATCTGGTGCGTGGCGTTGCGGCCTTCGAAGTTCGGGCCGAGGGTCCAGCCCTTGACCGTCTGGGCGAGGATCACCGTCGGCTGGCCCTTGTGGGCCTTGGCCGCCGCGTACGCCGCGTAGACCTTCTTGTGGTCGTGACCGCCACGGCCCAGGTGCAGGATCTGCTCGTCGGTCATGTTCTCGACCATGGCGCGCAGCCGGTGGTCGTCGCCGAAGAAGTGCTCGCGGATGTAGGAGCCGGTCTCGGTCGCGTACGTCTGGAACTGACCGTCGGGCGTGGTGTTCAGCTTGTTGACCAGGATGCCGTCCCGGTCCTGGGCGAGCAGCGGGTCCCAGCTGCGGTCCCAGACCAGCTTGATGACGTTCCAGCCGGCGCCGCGGAACTGCGACTCCAGCTCCTGGATGATCTTGCCGTTACCGCGCACCGGCCCGTCGAGGCGCTGGAGGTTGCAGTTGACGACGAAGGTGAGGTTGTCCAGGCCCTCGCGGGCGGCGATGGAGAGCTGGCCGAGCGACTCGGGCTCGTCCATCTCGCCGTCACCGAGGTACGCCCAGACGTGCGACTTGGAGGTGTCGGCGATGCCGCGCGCCTCCATGTAGCGGTTCATCCGCGCCTGGTAGATCGCGCCGAGCGGGCCAAGGCCCATGGAGACCGTCGGGAACTCCCAGAAGTCCGGCATCAGCCGGGGGTGGGGGTAGGACGACAGGCCGTCGGGCGCCTTGGACTTCTCCTGGCGGAACGCGTCGAGCTGCTGCTCGGAGAGCCGGTCCAGGAGGTAGGCGCGGGCGTAGATGCCGGGGGAGGCGTGCCCCTGGAAGAAGATCTGGTCGCCGCCGTCGCCCTCGTCCTTGCCGCGGAAGAAGTGGTTGAAGCCCACGTCGTAGAGGGAGGCGGAGGAAGCGAAGGTGGCGATGTGGCCACCGACGCCGATGCCCGGGCGCTGGGCGCGCGAGACCATCACCGCGGCGTTCCAACGGGTCGCGTTCAGAACCTTGCGTTCGATTTCCTCGTTGCCGGGGAAGAACGGCTCGTCCTTGGTGGCGATCGTGTTGACGTAATCCGTACTGCGCATTTCGGGAACGGCCACGCGCTTCTCGCGTGCGCGCTCGATCAGCCGGAGCATCAGGTAGCGGGCCCGCTCGCGGCCGCGTTCGTCGACCGCGGCGTCAAGGGAGTCCAACCACTCCTGGGTCTCTTCGGGATCGAAGTCCGGGACCTGACTCGGCAGGCCGCCAATGATGATCGGGTTGCGATCGGAGCCGGAAGCCACGCTGTTCCTTCGCTGTTGGGGCTTGCACCTGGGGGTTCTGCCTGGCCTTGCACCGCTCCCCATCGTGTACCCGACTGACGCGGACGTCATCTCTACCGAGAGGTAACCGAGACGTTCACCGGGCTGTCCCTGGGGTAGGCTCGACCAAATCGCAACGATACGCCCATCCTGCCTAGCCGCTTCGCAGAGCCGTTCGGTCCGTACGGATGAGGCGGCAGTTGCGGCGACACGGCCGGGAACGTCACCGTTTCGGCGGTCTCGGCGGCCGGGTACTTGCGCGATCCGTCCCGCCCGTGTGGACTACGGCCAACGCCCCGCGCACGCGCGTGGCTGAAGGCATTCCCGAAAAACATGATCAGGAGGCAATCCGTGAGCGCGACCGCGGACCACGCGGAGACGAACCTTGCCGTAAGGCTTGGTTTCCAGCCCGACCAGGTGGTCCAGGAGATCGGCTACGACGACGACGTCGACCAGGAGCTCCGCGAGGCCATCGAGGAGGCCACTGGCACTGAGCTCGTCGACGAGGACTACGACGACGTGGCTGATGCCGTGGTGCTCTGGTTCCGTGAGGACGACGGGGACCTGACTGATGCGCTGGTGGATGCCATCGCGTACATGGAGGACGGCGGCCAGATCCTGCTGCTGACCCCGAAGACCGGTCGTGACGGCTACGTCGAGCCGAGCGACATCGGTGAGGCGGCCACCACCGCGGGCCTGTCCCAGACCAAGAGCATGAACGCCGGCAAGGACTGGAGCGGTACCCGCCTGGTCACGCCCAAGGCGGCAGCGAAGAAGCGCTAGCCACGCGCGCCGAGCCGCGAACCCAGCAGAGACAGCCGTGAGGCCCCCGCCGACACCATCCGTCGGCGGGGGCCTCACGCATGGACGCGGGCGTATGCGAGGCGTATGGGCCCGAAAGGCGTAGATCGACGGACGTAGGGTGGGTGTCACCCGAACGGCCCCACCCGAGGGGCCCCGTCGAAGGGATGCGTAGTCATGGCGCTCGCTGGAATCGCGACCGGCACCAAGGCCCCGGAGTTCGAGCTCAAGGACAACCACGGCCGGACCGTGAAGCTCTCCGACTTCCGCGGCGAGAAGAACGTGGTGCTGCTCTTCTACCCGTTCGCGTTCACCGGCGTCTGCACGGGCGAGCTGTGCGCGCTCCGCGACGAGCTGCCGAAGTTCGTCAACGACGACACCCAGCTGCTCGCCGTCTCCAACGACTCCATCCACACGCTGCGCGTCTTCGCCGAGCAGGAGGGCCTGGAGTACCCGCTGGTCTCCGACTTCTGGCCGCACGGCGAGGTCTCGCGCGCGTACGGCGTCTTCGACGAGGAGAAGGGCTGCGCGGTGCGCGGCACCTTCATCATCGACAAGGAGGGCGTCGTGCGCTGGAGCGTCGTCAACGACCTGCCCGACGCGCGTGACCTGAACGAGTACGTCAAGGCCCTCGAAACGCTCTGATCCGACCTGATCCGACCGCTGAATCCGGTCGATCTTCTCGGCCTCGGTGAACCCTTGGTTTTGTCAGGGGCGACACCCTGTGATTCTTCAGGTGCAGAGCCTGTGGCGGCCGGGAACCGGTCACTAGTATCCACACGTTGATCCGATGCAACGCAACGCTTGGGGCTCCCCGCCCCTGGACACCAATTGGGAGGACTCGTGGGAGTCAGCCTCAGCAAGGGCGGCAACGTATCGCTGAGCAAGGAGGCGCCTGGCCTGACCGCGGTTCTGGTCGGCCTCGGCTGGGACGTCCGCACCACCACCGGTACGGACTTCGACCTGGACGCCAGCGCCATCCTGACGAACGCGGAGGGCAAGGTCAGCAGTGACCAGAACTTCGTGTTCTTCAACAACCTGAAGAGCCCCGACGGCTCCGTCGAGCACACCGGTGACAACACCACCGGTGAGGGCGAGGGCGACGACGAGGTGATCAAGGTCGACCTGGCCTCGGTGCCCGCGGACGTCGAGAAGATCGTCTTCCCGGTCTCCATCTACGACGCCGAGACGCGTCAGCAGTCGTTCGGCCAGGTCCGCAACGCGTTCATCCGCGTCGTGAACCAGGCGGGCGGCGCGGAGATCGCGCGGTACGACCTCTCCGAGGACGCCTCGACGGAGACCGCCATGGTCTTCGGCGAGCTGTACCGCCATGGCGCCGAGTGGAAGTTCCGCGCGGTCGGCCAGGGCTACGCCTCGGGCCTGCGCGGCATCGCGCAGGACTTCGGCGTCAACGTCTGAGTCTCGGCGTCAGCGTCTGAGCCGAGCAGCCTCCGCCTTGTCGTCCGGCGTCGCACACACATCAGGTGCGGCGCCGGACGTGCTCATCACCCTGTGTCCCCGTCGGCTCGGGGGCACTCTCGTCACCTCGGGGAGGACCACGAACATGGGCGTCACACTCGCCAAGGGAGGCAACGTCTCCCTCTCCAAGGCCGCACCGAACCTCACCCAGATCCTGGTCGGCCTCGGCTGGGACGCGCGTTCCACCACCGGCGCCCCCTTCGACCTCGACGCCAGCGCGCTGCTGTGCAACGCGGGCAGGGTCCTCGGTGACGAGTGGTTCGTCTTCTACAACAACCTGAAGAGCCCCGACGGCTCCGTCGAACACACCGGCGACAACCTCACCGGTGAGGGCGACGGGGACGACGAGTCGCTCCTGGTTGACCTCTCCAAGGTCCCGGCCAACTGCGACAAGATCATCTTTCCGGTGTCGATTCATGACGCGGACAATCGCGGGCAGGCCTTCGGTCAGGTCAGCAACGCGTTCATCCGAGTGGTGAACCAGGCGGACGGGCAGGAACTCGCGCGGTACGACCTGAGCGAGGACGCCTCGACGGAGACCGCGATGATCTTCGGCGAGGTGTACCGGTACGGAGGCGAGTGGAAGTTCCGTGCCGTCGGGCAGGGGTACGCGTCGGGCCTGCGAGGTATCGCTCTAGACTTCGGGGTCAACGTTTCGTAAAGCCGGGGACCGGCGCGGGGGAGACCGCCAAACGGGAGCCCGTACACACACGATTGGGTAACCAGTGATTTTGAAAACCTTCGGCTGGTCGTTCGCGGTGACCGCGCTCGGCCTTGTCGCCGCGGTGCTCTACGGGGGGTGGGCAGGATTCGGCGTCGTCGCGATCCTGTCCATCCTCGAGATCTCGCTGTCCTTCGACAACGCGGTGGTCAACGCCGGAATCCTGAAGAAGATGAGTGCCTTCTGGCAGAAGATCTTCCTCACCATCGGTGTCCTGATCGCGGTCTTCGGCATGCGGCTGGTCTTCCCCGTCGTCATTGTCGCCATCAGTGCCAAGACCGGCCCGATCGAGGCGGTGCGCCTCGCGCTCAACGACAAGGACCGGTACCAGCAGCTGGTCACCGACGCCCACCCGTCGATCGCCGCCTTCGGTGGCATGTTCCTCCTGATGATCTTCCTCGACTTCGTCTTCGAGGACCGTGACATCAAGTGGCTGGGCTGGATCGAGCGTCCGCTGGCCAAGCTCGGCAAGGTCGACATGCTGTCGGTCTGCATCGCGCTCATCGTGCTCCTGATCACCGCGATGACCTTCGCCACCCAGGCCCACCAGCACGGCGGTGTCCATGTGGACAAGGCGCAGACGGTCCTGATCTCCGGTGTCGCGGGACTCATCACCTATCTCGTGGTGGGCGGCCTCTCCGGTTACTTCGAGAACAAGCTGGAGGAAGAGGAGGAGCGCGAGCACGAGGCCGAGGAAGAGGCCAAGAAGAGCGGCAAGCAGGTGTCCGCCGTCGTGATGGCGGGCAAGGCCGCGTTCTTCATGTTCCTCTACCTGGAGGTCCTGGACGCGTCGTTCTCCTTCGACGGCGTCATCGGTGCCTTCGCGGTCACCAACGACATCGTCCTGATGGCGCTCGGCCTCGGCATCGGCGCCATGTACGTCCGGTCGCTCACCGTCTACCTGGTCCGCCAGGGCACCCTGGACGACTACGTCTATCTGGAGCACGGCGCGCACTACGCGATCGGCGCCCTCGCCGTGATCCTCCTCGTCACCATCCAGTACGAGATCCACGAGCTGATCACCGGTTCGGTCGGCGTCATCCTGATCGGCTGGTCCTTCGTCTCGTCCGTGCTGCGCAACAAGCGGCTCGCGGCGGCCGAGGGACAGGGCAGCGCGGGTGAGAAGACCGAGGTTTCGTCCGGCGTCTGACGCCGGCTGATCACTGACCGATTCCCTTGCCGAGCTGTCCGATTCCGTACTCCGGAGTGTGACAGCGGCCAGGGTGAGGAACGCTCTGAGCGGGGCGGCCATCGAGGACGAGTCCTCGGGGCCGCCCCGCCGGTCATATCCGGCCGGCACCACCGGCAGACAGCCGGCAGACGTATGCGGCACGAGGACACTTGGGGGCGGCATGTCCTTCTGGGACGGTCTGTGGCGAGGGCGTTCGATGGACTTCGATTCGGGCGGCGCCGCGACCCACTCCATCGAACTGACCAAGCGGAACCCCACCGTCTCGCTCAGCAAACAGGGCGCGGCCACCGGCAATCTGCGCGTGAACCTGTCCTGGCAGATGCGGACGTCCGACTTCATGGGCAAGGACCGCAGGTCCCGCGGGCTGCTGCGGCACCCGCTCAAGATGTTCCAGCCCGACGTGGTGCAGGCGCACACCCAGGGCGTGGTCAACGTCGACCTCGACATCGGCTGCCTGTATGAGCTGATGGACGGCGCCAAGGGTGTCGTACAACCGCTGGGGGGCTTCTTCGGCGACCTCAACGCGCCGCCGTACGTGAAGCTCAGCGGTGACGACCGGTTCGGTTCGCCCTCCGGGGAGACGATCTACGTCAACCTCGACCACCGCGAGAACATCAAGCGGCTGCTGGTCTTCGCGTACATCTACGACCAGACGCCGGCTTTCGACCGTACGCAGGCGAAGGTCACGCTCTATCCCAGCAACGGGCCGCGGATCGAGATCGACCTGGACGAGCGCCAGCCGCAGGCCCGCTCGTGCGCGGTCGTCTCCATCGAGAACGTCAAGGGGGAACTGGTCGTCCGCCGCGAGGTGAAGTTCGTCTACGGATTCCAGGCCGAACTCGACCGGCTGTACGGCTGGGGGCTGCAGTGGGGGAGGGGCTACAAGACCAAGGTGGGCTGAGCCCGCGCCCCGCGCCCGCGGGCCCGGCGATGACTCCGCCGCGCCCCGCGACGCCTCAGCGCGGCAGGAACTGCGGGCCCTGCGGAGGCAGCCGGAAGTTCGGGTCCGGCACCGGGGCCACCACCGGCTGCGGATAGCCGTACGAGGGCTGGGCGGGGGGCGGCATCGGCGGGGGCCCGCCGATCGGTGTGGGCTGAGTGGGCGCCGCCGGCGGATAGCCGTACGCGGGCTGGGGCGCCGGGTGGCTGGGCGGCGCGGGCGGATAGCCGTAGGCAGGCTGCACGGGCTGCGCCGGCGGCTGCGGCGCGAGGTGACCCCCCGGCTGCGCCACGGAAGGCTGCGCCACGGAAGGCTGCGCCACGGAGGGCTGCGGCAGCGGCTGGGCCACGGAGGGCTGCGGCAGCGGCTGCGCGACCGACGGCTGGGCCGGGCCCATGGAGCCCATGGACGGCTGGGGCTGCGGCGCCGGCTGCCGCGGAGGCTGGGGGAAAGTCGCCCCGGGAGCGGGCTGCTGCTGAGACTGCGGGAAGGCTGTTCCCGACGCGACCGTGGTGGGCTCCGCGGACTCCGAGTCGTCCACCGAGATCCCGAAGTCGGAGGCGAGCCCCTCCAGGCCGTTGGTGTACCCCTCGCCGAGGGCCCGGAACTTCCAGCCCTCGCCGCGGCGGTACAGCTCCCCGCAGATCAGCGCCGTCTCCTCGCCGGTCTGCGGAGTGATGTCGAAGTAGGCGAGCGGTTCGCCCTCGGCGACCGCGGCGTCGTACAGCAGGATGCGCAGCGCCGGGACGTGCTCGAAGGCGACGCCCTCCGCCGACGCGACCAGGAGCACCCGGTCGACCGCGGCCTCCATGCCGCCCAGATCTGTCTGGATCGTGTCGGTCAGGCCCTCGGCGACGCGCTTCTTGCCGAGCCGCCAGACCGTGCCGCCGGGGTGGCGCGGCTGGTTGTAGAAGACGAAGTCCTCGTCGGAGCGGACCCGGCCGTCACCGCCGAGCAGCAGCGCCGACGCGTCGACGTCGGGGACGCCCTGTCCGGGGGTCCAGCGCAGCACGGCGCGGACCGCCGTGGCTTCGAGAGGGACGTTGGACCCCTTCAGCATCGCGTGCGTCATGCGATCATCCTGCCTTCCCCCGCACGGGCGGGACAACGTGGGGGGCAGAAGGCTCCTGCCGCGTCGGCAGGCGCCTGACCTGCGGGTGGTGCGAGCGTGCGACGGTTGTGTGGTGAGCGTGTGCGACATGGCCGGGTTACCTGAAGTTCATGCCCGGCGGGAACCCCTGACACCCTCCCCTACGTACTATTACCGGCCACATCAGAACGGTTCGTGCCGACGGAACATCGGTCGAGGCCGACGGAACATCGCTCCATGCCGACGGAACAGGCGATACGGCGACCACAGGGGAAACTCATGCGTCATTTCGGGCACATCGCCCCAGAGGTGCGGCAGCGCCTCTTCCACCGGGAGCCGTGTGCCTTCACCGCGGACTCCCCGCCCCACCTGCTCGCGTCCGCGCTGGGTGCCACCCTCTACAGCCCCGCCACCCGCCCCCGCCTCGCCGACGACATCCTGAAGCAGGCCGGCCGCGGCGTCACGTCCATGGTGGTCTGCCTGGAGGACTCCATCGACGACGCCGAGGTGGCCGACGCCGAGGAGAACCTCGTCCGGCAGTTCGCCGACCTGGCGGGCAGAGGCGTGGAACCCCCGCTGCTCTTCGTCCGGGTCCGCGCCGCCGAGCAGATTCCCGACCTCACCCGCAGGCTCGGCCCGAGCCTGCGGCTGCTGTCCGGATTCGTCCTGCCCAAGTTCACCGAGGAACGAGGAGTGCCGTTCCTGGAGGCCCTCACGGTCGCGGAGGCGGCGGCTGACGCCCTCGGCGGGCGGCGGCTCTTCGCCATGCCCGTCCTGGAGTCGCCGGAGCTGCTGCACCTGGAGAGCCGCGCCGAGACCCTGGCAGGCATCGCCCGCACCGTCGACAAGTACCGCGACCGCGTCCTCGCGCTGCGCCTGGGCGTCACCGACTTCTGCTCCGCCTACGGCCTGCGCAGGCCGCCGGACATGACCGCGTACGACGTGCAGATCGTGGCCTCCGTCATCGCCGACGTGGTGAACGTCCTCGGCAGGGCCGACGGCACCGGGTTCACCGTGACCGGGCCCGTGTGGGAGTACTTCCGCGTCCAGGAGAGGATGTTCAAGCCGCAGCTGCGCCGCAGCCCCTTCCTTCAGGGACGGGCGGAGGAGCTGCGCCAGGCCCTCATCGAGCACGACATGGACGGCCTGCTCCGCGAGATCGAGCTGGACCGGGCCAACGGCCTGCTCGGCAAGACCTGCATCCACCCCTCGCACGTGCTGCCCGTCCACGCTCTGTCGGTCGTCAGCCACGAGGAGTTCAGCGACGCCGAGGACATCCTCCGTCCGGAGCGGGGCGGCGGCGGAGTGCTGCGCTCGTCGTACACGAACAAGATGAACGAAGTGAAGCCGCACCGCGCCTGGGCCGAGCGGACCCTGCGGCGCGCCGAGGTCTTCGGCGTCGCCAAGGAGGACATCGGCTTCGTGGAACTGCTGACCGCCGGGTTGCCCGGCTGATGAACGCGAGGAACATGACGTACGTGCCACAAGACGCGGTGTGGTCCGGGAGCTGGGTCGCCGAGCGGCTCGGGGTCGGGCTCGACGGCGACGAGACGCTGCCCGGCCTGCTCGGGCTCGCGCTGCGCCGCAACCCCAAGCGGGCCCACCTCCTGGTCTCGAACGTCCTCGGCAAACACGTGCCCCAGCACCCCTCGGTCGTCCACGGCGCCGGGCACGGCCTTGGCGTCCGGGTGCGGGAGCTGCTCGGCGACGAGGAGGCCCGGCGCGCCGTCGTCCTCGGCTACGCGGAGACCGCCACCGGCCTCGGCCACTCCGTCGCCGACGGCCTCGCCCTCGCGCCCTACCTGCACTCCACGCGGCGCCCCGTCGAGGGCGTCGAGCGCGCCGGCGGCTTCGAGGAGTCCCACTCCCACGCCACCTCGCACCTCCTGCTGCCCGAGGACCCCCGGCTCCTCGCCGGGGACGGCCCGCTGGTCCTCGTCGACGACGAGTTCTCCACCGGCAACACCGTCCTGAACACCATCCGCGCCCTGCACGCACGCTTCCCGCGCGAGCGGTACGTGATAGTCGCGCTGGTCGACATGCGCTCACCCGAGGACCAGGGCCGCCTGGCCGCCTTCGCTCGTGAGATCGGCGCCCGCGTCGACCTGATCGCACTGGCGTCCGGGACGGTGCGGCTGCCCGACGGTGTGCTGGAGAAGGGGCAGGCGCTGGTCGCCGAGTACGACACGGCCCCCGCCGCGCCGCCCACCGGGGAGCGCGGGACGATCACCCGGGTCGAGCTGGGCTGGCCCGCCGGGCTGCCCGACGGCGGGCGGCACGGCTTCACGCCCGCGCACCGCGCCCGGCTCCGGGACGCCCTGCCCGGCATGGCCGAGCGGATCGCGGACGCCCTGCCCGAGGGCGCGCGCCGCGGCCGCGTGCTCGTCCTCGGTTTCGAGGAGCTGATGTACGCGCCGCTGGCACTCGGCGTGGAGCTGGAGCGGCGGTTGGGCGGCGCCGACGTGCGGTTCTCCACCACGACCCGCTCACCCGTGCTCGCGGTGGACGACCCCGGTTACGCGATCCGCACCCGCCTCGTCTTCCCCGCGCACGACGATCCCGCCGACGAGGCCGCGCCCCGGTTCGCGTACAACGTCGCGGGCGGCGGCTTCGACGCGGTCGTCGCGGTCGTGGACTCCGTCGCGGACACGCCTCGCCTGCACGCGCCGGACGGCCTGTTGGCGCGGCTCGCCGCGCACACCGGGCACGTGCTGCTGGCCGTCGTCCCCTCGTACGTTCCCCCGCGGGGCGCGCCCGCCCCCGAAAGGTCCCCCATGCTGCCCGAGCCCCTCCGCGGCCCCGCCTTCTCCTCGTACGCGCCCGAAGACGTCGGCTGGCTGCTCCAGGACCTCTCCGCCGTGACGCTCGAAGCGCCCACGGAGGAGCGCGAGGAGGCGATACAGAGCGGTGGCGCGCACTACGCCGAGTCGCTGCCGGTCGAGTACCAGCCGAGCGAGCGCTACCAGGCGCTGTTCCACGCCGCGCTCGACACCTCCGCCGCCCGCATCGCCCAGGCGGTCGGCACCGTCACCGAGATCGTCCTCGCCGAGCTCCCCCACAGCCGAAAGCGCGGGGGGACCCCCATTCCGCGTCCGGTCGTCCTGGTGTCGCTGGCCCGCGCGGGCACCCCCGTCGGCGTCCTCATGCGCCGCTGGGCCGCGCACCGGCACGGCCTCGACCTGCCGCACTACGCCGTGTCGATCGTGCGCGGCCGCGGCATCGACGCCAACGCGCTGCGCTGGCTGGCCGCCCACCACGACCCCGCCGACATCGTCTTCGTCGACGGCTGGACGGGCAAGGGCGCGATCACGCGCGAACTGGCCGACGCGATCACGGAGTTCGAGGCCGGTGGCGGTGCGGTGGGCTTCAGCCCCGAGATCGCCGTGCTCGCCGACCCCGGCTCGTGCGTGCGCACCTACGGCACCCGCGAGGACTTCCTCATCCCCTCCGCCTGCCTCAACTCCACCGTCTCCGGGCTGATCTCCCGCACCGTCCTGCGCGCCGACCTCGTCGGCCCGGACGACTTCCACGGCGCGAAGTTCTACCGCGAGCTGGCCGACGCCGACGTCTCCCGTGACTTCGTCGACGCCGTCGTGGCCCGCTTCGACGACGTCACCGACGCGGTGGAGGCCCAGGTCAAGGAGGCGCTCTCCGCCGACCGGACGCCGACCTGGGAGGGCTGGGCCGCGGTGGAGCGGATCAGCGAGGAGTACGGCATCCACGACGTGAACCTCGTCAAGCCGGGCGTCGGCGAGACGACCCGCGTGCTGCTGCGCCGCGTCCCCTGGAAGATCCTGGCCCGCGCGGGAGCGGGAGCGGACCTCGACCACATACGCCTGCTCGCCGAACAGCGGGGCGTACCCGTCGAGGAGGTCGGCGAACTCCCCTACAGCTGCGTCGGACTGATCCACCCCAAGTACACGCGGGGCGCGACGGGGGCGGACGGCAAGGCCGTCGCCGCGGGCGGCGCCGACGACCGGCCGGAGGCCTCCCAGTGACGAAGCTCGTCGCCAGCGATCTCGACCGCACGCTCATCTACTCCGCCACCGCTCTCGGCCTGACCATGCCCGACGCCGAGGCGCCGCGCCTGCTCTGCGTCGAGGTGTACCAGGGCCTGCCGCTGTCGTACGTCACCGAGACCGCCGCCGGGCTCCTCGACGAGCTGGCCCGCACCACGGTCTTCGTACCGACCACCACGCGGACGCGCGAGCAGTACGGGCGCATCCGGCTGCCGGGGCCCGCGCCGCGGTTCGCGATCTGCGCCAACGGCGGGCACATCCTCGTCGACGGGGTCTCCGACGCCGACTGGCGGGCCCGGGTGGCGCGCCGCCTCGCCGACGAGTCCGCCTCCCTCGACGAAGTACGCGCCCACCTGGTGCGCACCGCCGACCCGGCCTGGCTGCTCAAGGAACGCGTCGCCGAGGACCTCTTCGCGTACCTGGTCGTGGAGCGCGCGCTGCTGCCCGACGGCTGGGTGAAGGAACTCGCCGCCTGGGCGGAGGAGCGCGGCTGGACGGTCTCGCTCCAGGGCCGCAAGCTCTACGCGGTGCCGAAACCGCTCACCAAGAGCGCGGCGCTGCGGGAGGTCGCGGGGCGGGTGGACGCGGACGAGATCCTCGCCGCGGGCGACTCGCTGCTCGACACCGATCTGCTGCTCGCGGCGGACCGTGCCTGGCGCCCCGGCCACGGCGAACTGGCCGACACGGGCTTCGTGGCCCCCGGCCTCACCGTGCTGCCCGAGCGCGGAATCGCGGCGGGCGAGGAGATCCTGCGGGCGTTCCTCGGGACGTCGCCCAGGGCCGGGGAGCCCCGCTAGCCTGGGCCCATGCCTCGATACGAATACCGCTGCCGCTCCTGCGGCGACACGTTTGAACTGAGTCGGCCCATGGCGGAGTCCGCCGACCCCGCGGTGTGCCCGGAGGGGCACGAGGACACGGTGAAGTTGTTGTCGACGGTGGCTGTGGGCGGGACGGCGTCCGGCTCCGGTTCCGGTCCTTCGGCCGCGGCCGGCGGGGGCGGCGGTTGCTGTGGCGGGGGTTGTTGCGGCTGAGGGTGGTGCCGGCCCGCCATCAGGCGCCGTGGCCCCGCTCCTCCCGGATCTGTGCGACCACGCGCGCGACCGTCGAGCGGACCGCCTCTGTCTCGGTGAGGAAGTGCCAGTAGTCGGGGTGGCGGCCCTCCAGGGCGGCCACCGCGCGGTCCAGGCGGGCCACCGAGTCGTCCAGCGGGCGGGCGTGGCGCGGCTCGGGGGTCTGGCGGCCCGTCATCGCGAGGCGCTGCGCGTCCCGGATCGCGAAGCGCGTGCGGTCGATCTCCTGCTGGGGGTCCTTCGCCACGGCGTTGAGCCGCCGCAGACGGTCGCCCGCGGCGGAGACCGCCTCGTCCGTGGAGTTCAGCAGCGCGCGGACCGTCGAGAGCAGGGCGGTGGCGTCCGGCCAGCGCTGCTCCTCGCGGGCCTGCTGGGCCTCCTTGAGCTTGGTCTCCGCCTGGCGGACGCTCTCCGCCGCCTGGTCGGGCACCCGCTGGAGGTCCTGCCAGCAGGCGAGGGTGAACCGGCGGCGCAGCTCGCTGAGGACCGGTTCGACCTGGCCGCTGCGGGTGGTCAGGGCCTCCGCGCGGGTACGCAGCGACACGAGCCGCCGGTCGATCTCGGCGGCGCGCTCCGGCAGGCGCTCGGCCTCGGCGCGCACGGCCTCGGCGTCGCGCTGCACGCGGTCGGCGCGCTGGAGCGTCTCCGGTACGCCGTGCCGTCCCGCTCCTTGGTTGAGCTTGGTCAGCTCCGGGCCGAGGGCGGCCAGGCGGGCGGCGAGATCATCGGCCTTCAGCCCCGCCGCTCGTACCGCGTCGAGGGCGTTGCTGGCGGCGAGCAGTGTCTGGCGGGCGCGCTCGACCGCCGGGGCGAGGCGGGCGAGCTGGGTCTCCGCCTTGTCGAGCAGCGGGCCGAGCCCCTGTTGGAAGCGCTCCAGCTCGCCCTTGGTCCTGGCCAGCTCGTCCTTGGCCCGCGTCAGCTCGGTCCGGGCGCGGGCCGCGACCGCCGAGTCGAGGTCGTCGCGGTCCAGGTCGTGGGCGTCCACCGCGCTGATGTACTGGTGGCTGACCTCGTCGATGCGGTGCCCGATGGCCTCGAAGTCGGAGACGGCGCGCCGGGCCGCGGGCGTGGAGTCGACGGCGGTGATCGTCTCGATGGAGATGCGCAGATCGCGCTGGGCGGTGTCCAGTTCGTAGAAGGCGGCGGCAGCGGCGTCCTTCGCGGCCTGCGCCTCGGCACGCAGGCTCTCGCCGCGGCCGCCGAACCACCGGCGCGTGCCGCCGCCCGCGAAGGCGGCGGGGGCGGTGGCGGCGAGCAGGGGGAGGGAGAGGGGTACGAGGGTGACGAGCGTGAGCAGGGTGCGGACCTCACGCAGGGCCGCGCCACGGCGGCCGTGACGCGCGCTCCCGCGGGACCGACCGGCGCGGGCCCGTGACGCGTCCGCGGGCGCCGGCGCTGACGTCGTGGTGTCGGCCCCCGCTCCGTCCGGTGTGTACGGCTGCCAAGGTGTCGCCGTCACTATCCCTCTCCCGTGCTGTCATCGCCCTGCCCGGTGTCACATTCTCCCACCGGTTAAGGACGAACACACGGGCCGGTTAGTTCGCCGTACGCACAGTGACTTTGCGTTCCGCGGAGTCGGGGCGCCGGTCGGGTGGGGCGGGGGTTTGCGAGGCACTGCCTGCGGCAAGGTAGGCTGTCCACTCGTCCCGGGCGCGTAGCTCAGGGGTAGAGCGCCTCCCTTACAAGGAGGATGTCGGCGGTTCGAAACCGTCCGCGCCCACCGGGTGGTAAGTAGCAGGTGTGAGCCTGTTTTGGGCCCCTCAGGCTTGATCGTCTGAGGGGCCTTTCCGTGCTCGGAGCCGTACGTCCGGGACGGCGCGGGAGCAGACACCGCGCCGCGGGCCGTGCGCGGCTGCTTCGTCCTGCCGGCCCTGCTGCCACCGCGTGCTCCACTGCCAGGTCTCCGCTTCGGAGTCGGCTCGTTTGAGGTGTCGGCGCTGGATGTCCGGGTCCTCGAACGCCTTCACGACGAGGGCCGCGCCGGCTGCCTCGGCTGACCGGCTCCGTTCAGTGGTCGGCGGGGTCGGGGGCCTCGGTGGGGTCGTGGGCGTGTTTGAGGCGTGCCCTTGCGGTGACCACGTCCGGGCCCGAGAGCTGTTCCCAGTACTGGTGGCAGGTCACGATGACCGCCAACTCCCGCTCCCGCGCCCGGAGTTTCTCGACCTCGGCCTGTTCGTCCGGCGTCCAGCCGGGAGAGGCGGGGCGCTCCACGCTGCGCCAGCCGCCGGTGTCGCTGAAGCCGTCCAGGGGGACGACGGACCAGGGCAGGCGTTTGAGCAGGGCCAGCAGTTCGGAGCGGACCTGGTGCAGTTCCTCCTGGGCGGCGAGGAGGTCGCTCGGGAAGTCGGGGGAAGCGGAAGGAGGCACGGATGTAATGGTACTCCCGTTCGAATTGAGGGAGTGGGTGACACGGGGGGTGGTCTGAGTCGTCGGTCGGGCTCCCGGCGCCGGGGCGCCGGGCTGGGGGCGTGGGGCCGGGGGCGTGGGCGGTGTCGCTGAGCCCCGCCTCGCACCCCGCCCCGCGGTGGCAAGCTGGAGGCATGTGCCGAAGCATCAAGACGCTCCGTCCGCCCGCCATCCCCGACGACGCCACCGAGGAGGAGATCCGGGCCGCCGCGCTTCAGTACGTACGCAAGGTGTCCGGATTCCGCGCCCCGGCCGCGCACAACCGCGAGGTCTTCGAGCGGGCCGTCGACGCCGTGGCCGAGGCGACCGCGGAGTTGCTCGCCGGGCTTGAGGTGCGCGGGGCCCGCGCGTCGTAGGCCCCCGCAACCGTCGTCTTCCCGGGTCATGGCCACCCCCGTAGCCATGCCGCTCTTAAAACACGCTCAGCCCGTCGGCCTCGGGCGGCGTACCAGGAACGCCGCCACCGAGCCCGCCGCGAAGAGCGCGAGCAGGGAGACGCCCGTGGCGAGCCAGGTCGCGCCGAGCCACTGGCCGCCGAAGTAGCCGAGCGCCACGCTGTAGCCGGCCCAGGCCAGGCCCGCGAGCACGGACCACGGCAGGAACTCCCGCAGCTTGCGGTGGGCCGCGCCTGCGCCGAGCGAGACGATCGAGCGGCCAGCCGGGGCGAAGCGCGCGATGACGAAGAGGACGCCACCGCCCCGGGAGAGCGCAGCCCCGAGCCGTTCCTGTGCGGTGGTCAGCCTGCGGGAGCGGGCGATGGCGCGGTCGAGGCGGTCGCCGCCGCGCCAGGCCAGGCGGAAGGCGGCCATGTCACCGAGGACCGACGCGGTGGCCGCGCTGAGGGTGAGCAGCAGGATGTCGGGGACGTTGTGCGGAACGCGGCCGGTGCCCGCGGCGGCCGCCGCGGTGGCCGACATGATCACGAGGACGCCGCTCGGCAGCACCGGCACGAAGACGTCGAACAGAACGGACAGGGCCACGACCGCGTAGATCCATGGGCTGCCGGTCAGCGCCCCCACACTCTCCAGCACCACAACTCCCCGTTGTCTCCCCGATCGGCAGCGCGTTGCCGCTGCGTCGCGGGGAACGGCAGGGGCGGCCTGATTGACAGCTGTACAGCGTACGCCGCACGTGACGGCGCAGCTCCGCTGGGGGCTCATCTGTACGCCGGGCCGCGTTCACCCCGTTAAGGACCAAGCCCGTACATGACGGCGCCCCCTCCCTCGTATGTACGGGAAAGGGGGCGCCGTCACGTGGCCGGGCGCGGCGGGGGTCAGGCGGTGACCGGGGCGCGCTCCGAGGTCTTGTCGTCCTCGCTCGTGCCGCGTGCGGCGAAGAGGCGGTCCACGCCGAACGCGCCGGACCCGGTGAAGACGAGGAGCAGCATCGCCCAGCAGAAGATCGCCGAGGCCTCGCCGCCGTTCTCCATGGGCCACAGCGCCTCCGGCTGGTGGACCTTGAAGTAGGCGTAGGCCATCGAACCGGACGAGATGAACGCGGCGGCGCGGGTGCCGAGGCCGAGGAGGACCAGGCCGCCGCCGACGAGCTGGATGACGGCCGCGTACCAGCCGGGCCAGGTGCCGGCGTCGATGGTGCTGCCGTCACCGCCGGCGCCGCCGAGGACGCCGAAGAGGGAGGCCGCGCCGTGGCAGGCGAAGAGCAGCCCGATCACTATGCGGAACAGGCCCAGGGCGTAGGGCTGGGCGCTGTCGAGGCGTCTGGTCATGGTGGAGGACTCCTTCGGTTGGGGACGGAACCGAGCGGAGGCCCAAGATTAGGGTCACCTCATTAGTGCTTGCAAGTTCAACATTCGGTCACTCGGAGGTTCCGCTTCCCCCTCCGGTGATGTTCCTGCGCGCCCGGTGGCGGTGCGCAGCGCGGCCCGCGCGATGGCGTCGGCGTCCGACAGGGTGACCGAGTCGACGCCGGGCCGGGCGCCGGCGGCCGTCACCCAGTGCACCCCTTCCGTGGGCACGCCGAACGCGAACCGCCGTGCGTGCGGCCGCCCTTGACGGTCTATCAGGTGGTACGGGCGCGCGGTCACGTCCAGTCCTCCCGTCTCGTGACCGTCGACGGTGTGGGGGCGGCACTGGCCGGCTTCGAGGAGCGCCGCGAGCAGGTCGTCCGCCGTGCGGCGCAGGTCCGGCTCGGGGAGCCGGGCCTCGATCAGTGTGGTGACGCGCACATCGGAACCCGGTACGTCCGGGGAGTGCGCGAGGAACGCCCCGCCGTCCGGCCGCACGCTCAGGCGCGGACCGAGCACGTCTAGGACGCCCGCCTCGATCAGCGCCGTCATCTCCTCGACGCGGCGGCGCGGCGGGCCGATCGAGAGGAACGCGTTGAGCGGGGTGTACCAGCGGTCGAGGTGCGCGCGGCGCGAGGCGCCGGAGACACCGCGGTGGTCGACGACGCGGCGCAGTTCGTTGCGCAGGTCGCGCAGGACGTCGAGCGCGGCCTTCAGCGGGCCCGCGACATTGCCGAGCACGGCCTGCGCGGCGTCCTCGCGCAGGTGGGCGAGGAGCCAGGCGCGGTGCTCTTCGGGGGAGGCGAAGGGGCGGGCGGGGTGCGGGCGCGAGAGCCGGTCCCACGACCAGCGGTCGCCCTCCGCGAGCCCCGCCCCGTCGAGCACCAGGGACTCGCGGGGGCTCTGGTGGGCGGCGGCGAGGAACCGTGCGCGGAAGCCCTCGACGCTCTCCGGGGTGTCGCCCCGCGCGGTGAGCAGCGCCGCGTAGTAGACCGTCTCCACCTCCTTGGCGACCAGGGGCCATATCTCGTCCAGGAAGTCCGGGGCGTCGCCGCTGTCCGCGCGTTTGCGGAAGCGGGCTATGACGTCGTCGGTGAGGACGGCGGGCTCATGTCGTCCGTAAGGACCCTTGGCGTTGTCCCCGCGCGCCTGGTAAGGGACGCCGCGCCGCGAGCCCGCGTACAACTTCGGCTCGCGGCCCGACGGTTCGTAGCGCAGGGCGCCGTCCGGCTCCCGCACGTACCGGCCGCCGCGGCCCGTGCTCAGCAGCGCCATGTGGTCGAAGAAGTTGAGGCCGAGGCCGCGCAGCAGCACCGGTTCGCCGGGGGTGACGGCGGAGAGGTCCAGGTCGGCCGGGTTGGCGGGCGGGAAGTGGCGCAGGCCGTGCCGCGCGGCGTGCCGGGCCAGGTGCTCCTCGTCCGGGGCGGGGCGGGTCGGCAGGTGTCCTTGCGCCAGGACGACGGCCGCGAGCCCGGACAGTTCGCGACCGTCGTCGAGTACGAGGGTCTGGAGGCCGCCCTCGGTCTCGTCGAGCCGCACGGCGCGCGCCGCGTGGACCAGGACGCGTACCGAGCCGGGGGCGGCCCGCACCACCTCGGCGAAGACCCACTCCAGATAGCGGCCGTAGCAGGCGCGGGTCGGATAGTCGTCGGGCCCGAGCCCCGGCACGCGTCCCGCGGCCGCCCACTCGTACAGGCTGGGGCCCGGTCGTATCGGGCCCGAACAGTCGACGCTCTCGTCGGTGAAGAGGGTCACCTGTGAGGCGACGGTGTTCATCAGCAGCTCGGCGGGCTGCGCCGTCCGCCAGACGCGCCCGGGGCCCGGCGGCGAGGGGTCGACGACATGGACCGTCAGGTGCGTCCCGGGGGCGAGGAGTTCGGCCGCCGACGCGCAGAGCCGTTCGAGCACGCTGGTGCCGCGAGGTCCCGCGCCGACCAGGGCGAGGGCGGCCGCATCCGGTGCGGGCGGGCGCGGCGCGGGCAGAGATGCGGACAAAGGCGTGACTCCCGGGGCATAGAGAACGCGTACGAACGCTGGAAGCGGACGGTCCGCATCATCATGCCGCCGGACCCCCCTGATGCCGAAGAGGCGGTGGAGGTTACAGCTGCGGGTGTGGGGTGTGTCACGTTGGGGCGGGGCAGGGCGAGACCGGGGACGCCGTAGGCCCGACGGTCCCGCCCGCCACCGCCCTCACGCCAGCCGGCGTTCCTCCGCCGTCTCCAGGCGTGTGCCGCCGCCGGGTGTCGTCCGGGCCTGTTCGAGGCGGAGGTGGGAGGAGCGGCCGCGCAGGGTCAGGGTCATCAGCTGGTTGCCGAACCAGGGGCCGCCCGTGCGGTGCCAGTCGATGCCCGCGTGGGTGACCCCGGCGTGGCGGGCGAAGCGGCGGCCGAGCGCCCGGCCCACGCGGCTCCAGCCGAAGCGGAAACCGAGCCTGATCGACTTCGGGATGGAGTTGTGCACGGGGGAGCAGGTCAGCTGCAGGACGTGCGCCTCGGGGCCGGAGCCGGTCGGCCAGCTCGGCTCGGCGACGTAGGCGTGGTGGACGTCGCCCGAGAGCACGCAGATCGTCGCCGGGGCGTCGTCGCCCGAGCCCACCTCCGCGATCAGGGAGGTCAGCGCCTCGAAGGACGACGGGAAGGCCGACCAGTGCTCCAGGTCGGAGCCCCTGCGCAGCTTCTCGCCGAAGCGGGCCCAGCGGGCGCCCCGCTCGCCGCGGCACAGCGCGGCGTTCCACCCCTCGGCGTCATGGATGAGGTGCGGGAGCAGCCAGGGGAGCGACGTGCCGATGAGGAGGTGGTCGACGCCGCCCGCGCCGTCGAGCACCTGGTCGCGCAGCCACTGCGCCTCGCCGGGATCGAGCATGGCGCGCCGGTCCTCCGCCAGGACACGGGCGGCACGCGTGTCGACCATCAACAGGCGTACGCGCCCGAAGTCCCGCCGATAACTCCACCGCGCCGAGGTGGGGTCCGCGTCCGCCGCGGCGGCGAAGGCGCGCAGCGCCTCCGTGCCGTCGGGCGTGGCGTGCACGGCGGCGTGGACTCGGTCGCTCGCCAGCTCGTCGGGGCGCAGATTGCCGAGGTGCTGGTAGACCCAGTACGACATGAGGCCGCTCAGGATGCGCTCGCGCCACCAGGGCGTGGCCCGCATCTCGGCGAGCCAGGCCGCACTGGTGTTCCAATCATCGATCAGGTCGTGGTCGTCGAAGACCATGCAGCTCGGCACGGTGGACAGCAGCCAGCGGACCTCGGGGTCGAGCCAGGACTCGTCGTAGAGGTGCGTGTACTCCTCGTAGTCCGCGACCTGGGCCCCCGGCGGCTCGGCGAGGTCCCGGCGCGCGGCCAGCCAGCGCCGGGTGGCCTTGGAGGTCTCGTCCGCGTACACCTGGTCGCCGAGGAGCAGCAGGACGTCCGGGCGCTCCCCGTCCGGGTCCGCGGCGATGCGGGCGGCGAGGGTGTCCAGGGCGTCCGGGCCCACGGGGTCGTGCTCACCGGAGGGCGGCGCGGCCCAGCGGCAGGAGCCGAACGTCACGCGCAGCGCGTCGGCGCCGTCCCCGGCGGGCGTGCGGATGGTGCTGGCGGGGAAGCGGGCGCCGGGCAGCGGCCAGACCGTGCGCGTGCCCTCCGCGTCACCCGCGCCGTCCCCGTCATCCGCGTCGTCGAGCCGCACCTCGTACGCCGTCTCGGTGCCCGGTGTCAGGCCGGTGACCGGGATCAGGGCGTAGTGGTGCCCGGCGATCCGGAAGGTGCGCGCCGAGCCGCACGCGCCGTCCGCGCACCGCACCTCGGCGGCGCAGGGCCGGTCGGTCTCGACCCAGACGGTCGCCGCGGAGCCATCGACGTACCTCAGCAGTGGTCCCAGACGCAGCCGTGCCACAGGCGATCACCCTCCTCCGTCGCCCCGTACGGTACGGAACGCCGGAGGCGGGCGGGTTGATTCCGGCGTGTCCGGCGGGCGCGGAGGCTCAGCAGCCGTTGAGGACCGAGGTCAGGGCGCTCTTCTCCTCGGTGTTCACCGTGAGCTTGTAGTGGTGCTTCACGTCGACCCACATGCGGGCGTAGAAGCAGTGGTACGAGGCCGTGGGCGGCATCCACTCGGCGGGGTCCTGGTCGCCCTTGGCCTGGTTGACGTTGTCGGTGACCGCGATGAGCTGCGGCTGGGCCAGGTCGTTGGCGAAGCCCTGGCGCTGCGCGGTGGTCCAGCTGTTCGCGCCGGACTTCCAGGCCTCGGAGAGCGGCACGACGTGGTCGATGTCGACGTCGGACGCGGCGGTCCAGGTGCCGCCGTCGTAGGGGGACTTCCAGGTGCCGGAGACCGCCGCGCAACTGGCGTCCTGCTGGACGTTGGTGCCGTCGCGCTTGAGGACGACCTCGCGGGTGTTGCAGGTGCCGGACTGCGTGCTCCAGTGCGGGAACTTGTCCCGGCTGTAGCCGTCGGAGGAACCTTCCGCCTTGACGGTCAGCTCGCCGAGGTAGGTACGGGCGGTGGCGGCGCTCACCGGCTCCGGGGGAGCGGCCTGGGCGGGGGTGCCGGTGGTGAGGACGGCCGCGCAGGCCAGCAGGGCGGTGACGCCGAGAGCGGCCGGGCGGCATCGACGCGCGTAGACAGTGGACATGCGAACTCCCTTGTTCGTGGGGGGAAGTTGACCGGTGGGGCGGTCATGTTTGCGGGGCCGGGTTGCCGGTGGATGTGTGGATGATGACAGGGTCGCGTCAATCAGGTGCAGAGTTCAATGGTTCTGGCGAGCCGTCATGTGCATTGAGTGGGGCGGGAGTTGCGTTCGAGTGATCCAGGTCACTCTGCGGCGCTCCGGCGCGGGCCCAAAGTCCCTGGCCGTCAGCCGTGCGCCGTCCCGTACGATGGGGGGCGCAGAAGGGGAGTAGCTCTTCGCCGGACCGTCGACATACTGCTCAGCTCGTCTGAGCCGGCGCCCGGAGGCAGGCCCTGTGGGGCAGGCCAGCGAGACCTTCGGCAAGCAGTGCCCGACGTGCGCGTCCGCGTGCGTTCCTGTGTGCTGCCGTGCCGAGGTGTCGTACGCGAAGCGGTGGAACACTCTCGGTGGGGCGGCCCCGACCGATTGAGGAACCCTTGATCAGCTTCAGTGTGATGGCGCTCGTCTTCGGCGTCGTCTTCCTCGCCGAGCTGCCGGACAAGACGGCCCTGGCCGGACTCGTCCTCGGCACGCGCTACCGCGCCTCGTACGTCTTCGCCGGTGTCGCCGCCGCCTTCACGGTCCACGTGGTGCTCGCCGTCGCGGCGGGCAGCGTCCTGACCCTGCTG
Organism: Streptomyces huasconensis; assembly: GCF_021028635.1. Lineage (NCBI taxonomy): Bacteria > Bacillati > Actinomycetota > Actinomycetes > Kitasatosporales > Streptomycetaceae > Streptomyces > Streptomyces huasconensis. Next base: position 2,312,225 of record NZ_CP086119.1, on the reverse strand, counting down.
CCGCAGCAGCTGGTCCACGCGCTGACGGGCGTCCTCTTCCTCGGCGGCGCCGCGATGCTGCTCCTGAAGGGGGCCGGTGAGGAGGAAGAGGTCAAGCAGCCCGAGGACCAGAGTTTCTGGAAGGTCTCGGGGGCCGGTTTCATGCTCATCCTGGTCGCCGAGTTCGGCGATCTGACGCAGATCATGACCGCGAACATGGCCGCGCGCTACGACGACCCGCTCTCCGTGGGCCTCGGCGCCGTGCTCGCGTTGTGGGCGGTCGCGGGGATCGGCATCGTCGGCGGCAAGGCGCTGATGAAGCGGGTGCCGCTGGCGCTCATCACGAAGATCGCGGCGCTGCTGATGCTCGGCCTCGGCGTCTGGAGCCTGTACGAGGCGATTGCGTGACGTTGCCCGTTTTCGCGGGCCTTGACTCCTGTGACCTGCGGCGTTGGCTTTTGCCGCCCTCGTTTTGTACCGTGCAGGAACAAAGTGGCTCCGCCCGTACTCCCTGACCGGCGGGCGGAGCCGCCTTGGATCTTCCCTCCGCGGGACCCCATGGCCGCGGACCCCCATGGCTCTGGAGTACGTCGATGACGGCGATGACGGCCACGCATGCCGCCCCTGAACTGACCGCCCGGGCCGTCCTCCTCGACATGGACGGCACCCTCGTCAACTCGGACGCGGTCGTCGAGCGCTGCTGGCGGCGCTGGGCCGACCGGCACGGACTCGACTTCGACGAGGTCATCAAGGTCGTCCACGGCCGTCAGGGCTACGCGTCCATGGCGGTGCTGCTCCCCGGGCGGCCCATGGCGGAGAACCACGCGGAGAACCGCGAGATGCTCGCCGCGGAGACCGCCGACATGGAGGGCGTCGTCCCGGTGCCGGGCGCCCCCGCCTTCATGGCCGCGCTGGCCCGGCTGAACCTGCCGCACGCGCTCGTGACCTCCGCGGACGTGCCCCTGTCCACCGGGCGGATGGCCGCCGCGGGGCTGGCGCTGCCGGCCGTGCGGGTGACCGCCGAGAGCGTCGGCGCGAGCAAGCCGGACCCCGAGGGGTTCCTCAAGGGTGCGGCGGCGCTCGGGTTCGACCCCGCCGACTGCGTGGTCTTCGAGGACTCGGAGGCCGGAATCCGCGCGGGACAGGCCGCGGGCATGCGGGTGGTGGGCGTCGGCCCACGGGCGGCCGCGCTGGGCCCGACCGTGCATGTGGACGACCTCACGCGGGTGGGCGTGACCGACGCGGGGGACGGGCTGATCCGGCTCACGTTCGGCTGAGACCGAGACCGAGACCGAGGCCGGGGGTGAGAAGCAAGGCCCCCCGGCCCTCGCGCTCCGTCACGCCCCCCGCCGCAGCCGTCCCGCCGCCACGGCGCCGCACGCCGCGCCGACCGCCAGGACGATCAGGCCCCTCAGCCACACCTCGGCCTCGATCTGCGTCGCCAGTGCCACGCAGGACGCCGCCCCGAGGAGGGGTACCACTGTCGGTGCCCGGAAGTGGTCCGCCCGCGCGGTCGTGTCGCGGCGGCGCAGTACCAGGGTCGCGGTGTTGACCATGAAGAAGACCACCAGCAGGAGCAGGACCAGCGTCGAGGCGAGCGTGGCCACGTCGCCGGTCAGCGCGAGGAGCAGGGAGAGCGCCGTCGTGGCGGCGATCGCGGCCCACGGCGTACGCCGGCCCGGCAGCACCTTCGTCAGGAAGCCCGGCAGCAGCCGGTCCCGCGCCATGCCGTAGGCGAGGCGCGACGACATGATGCCGGTGAGCAGCGCGCCGTTGGCGACCGCCACCAGCGCGACGGCGCCGAACAGCTCCGTCGGCACACCGCCCGCCTCCCGCACCACTTCGAGCAGCGGCCCGCTGGACGAGACCAGCCGCTCGGTCGGCACGGCCGCCGCCGCGGCGGCGCCGACCAGCGCGTACACCGCGCCCGCCGTGATCAGGGCGCCGAAGAGCGCCCGCGGATACGAACGGCGCGGGTCACGCGTCTCCTCGGCCACGTTGACGGACGTCTCGAACCCGACGAACGAGTAGTACGCCAGCACCGCCCCGCTCAGCACGGCCGCCGCGGGCCCGTGGCTCTCCGTACCCAGCTGCGTCAGCCTGCCCAGGTCGCCGTCGCCGCGCAGCACGATCCAGACGCCGAGCCCGATCACCAGCAGCAGCCCGCTCACCTCGATGACGGTGGCGACGACGTTGGCCCGCGTCGACTCCCGGATGCCCCGCGCGTTCAGCAGCGCCAGCGCGGCCAGGAAGACGACGACGACAAGCACCACCGGAAGCGTGACGAACTCCGTCAGGTAGTCGCCCGCGAATCCCCGGGCGAGCGCGGCGACCGACACGATCCCGGCCGCGAGCATGCAGAACCCGGCGAGGAACCCGGCGAAGGGCCCGTACGCCAAGGTCGCGTAGTGCGAAGCGCCACCCGCACGCGGGTACGCGGTCACCAGTTCGGCGTACGAGGCGGCCGTCAGGAGCGCGAGGCACAGCGCCACGACCAGCGGCACCCAGACGGCGCCGCCGGAGTCGGCGGCGACCTGGCCGACAAGGACGTACACGCCCGCGCCGAGTACGTCCCCGAGGATGAAGAAGTACAGGAGCGGGGTGGTCAGGGCCTTCTTGAGGGGAGTGGGGGCGTTCGACGGCTGCGGAATGGTGCGGAGATCTTTCACGCGGAGCCGTATACCCGGCGCCGCGTCGCCGATCACGGGACTTATGGCTCCCTCGTCTCCGACTCAAGGCTCCGGCGCGTCTGACGGCCGTACGCGCCCGGCTCGTCCGAGGTGAGGCCGCGCGCCCACTGGTAGCGGAGCACCGCCGCCGTGACCTGGCGGGTGTACGAGCCGTCGCGTTCGCCCACGTACAGAAACAGCTGGGCCAGCCGCCCCTGGAGCTCCGCGACCTCCGGGCCCCGGTCGCCCTGGCTGAGGGTCGCCGCCCCGGTGGGCCCGCGCGGCGGCGTCGCGTCCACCGAGCCCGTCGCGCGCGCCGTCGACGGCGGCGGTGACGACGGCCGTGACGGTGACGGCGGCGGGGCCGAGCGGGTCGGCACGGGCGGTGTCGTGCCGCGCGGTGTGGCGGCGGGCGTCCGAGGCCTGGGGGACGCGGACGGTTTCGCGGAGGACGGCGCCGGTTCCGTCGGGCCCGCGGGCTCCGCGGCGGAGGCGCCCGGCAGCGCGCGGTCCCGCGTCGGCCGGTCGGCGGCCGACGAGAGCAGCCCGGTCGTGAAGACCGTGCCGGCGGTCACGGCCGCCACGGCGCAGGCGCCACCGAGCAGGAGGCGGCGCCTGCGGCGCGCGGAGCCCCGGTGTGCCGTGAGGTTCTCGGCGGGGTCCGGGTTCCGGGCAGGGTCCGGGTGTTCCGGCGGGCCGGTGGTCGGGTCCGGGGAAGCGGTGAAGGCCGTCGCCGCCAGGGGCCTCGGAAGCGGGGCCGTCGCCTCCGGGTCCGGCAGCGACACGTAAGGGCGTATCCGCAGAGGGTCGAAGTCCTCGGCCGCGGCCGACTCCGCGGAGCGGGTCCGCGACGCCGTGTCCGCCGCGCGCCGGGCGCAGCCGCACAGCGGGGAGCCATCGGCCGCGCGGGCCGCCCCGCACTCGGCGCACCGCGGCCCCTCCCACTGTGCCCGCCCGCCCTGCCGGCCGTCGTGTCCGGTCACCGCCGCACCCCTTCGCTCCCGTGCCCCGCCCGCCCCGAGAACCCCGCCGACCGATTATGCAGACCCATGCTTCAACAGGCCATAACCGGTCACACGGACCACGATGGAGGGGGAGAACCCCCCCGCCAGGCCCACACCCGCCCCCACCACCACGGATGCCCAGGAGGTGCCCATGACGCAGGATGTCAGCGCCCGCCCCGCGGAGCAGGGGCCCGAACCGTCGCGTGGCCACGGAGGGAACGGGCACCCGCCCGGCGGTGTCCTCGTCTCCATCGGCGCGCTGCTCCTCGGCATGCTGCTCGCGGCCCTCGACCAGACCATCGTCTCCACCGCCCTGCCGACGATCGTCAGCGAGCTGGGCGGCATGGACCACCTGTCGTGGGTCGTCACCGCGTACATGCTGGCCGCGACGGCCGCGACCCCGCTCTGGGGCAAGCTCGGCGACCAGTACGGACGCAAGAAGCTCTTCCTCACCGCGATCTTGATCTTCCTGGTCGGCTCGGCGCTCTGCGGCATGGCGCAGAACATGCCGCAGCTCATCGGCTTCCGGGCACTCCAGGGCCTGGGCGGCGGCGGGCTCATGGTGCTGTCCATGGCGATCGTCGGCGACCTCGTCTCGCCACGGGAGCGCGGCAAGTACCAGGGGCTCTTCGGGGCCGTCTTCGGCGCGACCAGCGTCCTCGGGCCGCTGCTCGGCGGGCTCTTCACCGAGCACCTCAGCTGGCGCTGGGTCTTCTACGTCAACCTGCCGATCGGCGTGATCGCGCTCCTCGTCATCGCCGCCGCGCTGCACATCCCGGTCCGCGACACCAAGCACACCATCGACTACCTCGGCACCTTCCTCATCGCGTCCGTCGCCACCTGCCTGGTCCTCGTCGCCTCGCTCGGCGGCACCACCTGGGCCTGGAGCTCGCCGCAGATCATCGGCCTCGCGGTGCTCGGCGCGGTGCTCGCCGCCGCCTTCGTCGCCGTCGAGCGCAAGGCCGCCGAACCGGTGCTGCCGCTCAAGCTGTTCCGCGTCCGCACCTTCACGCTCTCCGCCGTGATCAGCTTCATCGTGGGCTTCGCGATGTTCGGGGCGATGACCTACCTGCCGACGTTCCTCCAGGTCGTCCAGGGCGTCTCGCCGACCATGTCGGGCGTGCACATGCTGCCGATGGTGGCGGGCATGCTCCTGTCCACCACGGCCTCCGGCCAGATCGTCAGCCGGACGGGCCGCTGGAAGGTCTTCCCCGTCGCGGGCACGGCCGTCACCACCCTCGGCCTGCTCCTGCTGCACCAGCTGGACGAGCACAGCGGCACCGCCGAGATGAGCGCCTACTTCTTCGTCTTCGGCCTCGGTCTCGGCCTGGTCATGCAGGTACTCGTGCTCATCGTGCAGAACGCCGTCAGCTACGAGGACCTGGGCGTCGCCACGTCCGGCGCCACGTTCTTCCGCTCCATCGGCGCCTCCTTCGGCGTCGCGATCTTCGGCACGATCTTCACCAACCGGCTCGGCGACAAGCTGACCGACGCCCTCGCCGGGCAGCAGCTGCCACCGGGGCTGAGCGTCACCACCCTGGAGGCCGACCCGCGCGGCATCGCACGCCTCCCCGCCGAACTGCGCCCCAGCGCGCTGCACGCGTACGCCTCGTCCATCACCGACGTCTTCCTGTACGCGGCGCCGGTCGCCCTGCTGGCCTTCCTCCTCGCCTGGTTCCTGCGCGAGGACAAGCTGCGCGGCTCGGTCACCGCGCCCGACACGACGCAGACGCTGGCCAGCAACCCCGTCGAACGCTCCTCCCACGACGAGGTGGCGCGGGCCCTGTCGGTCCTCGGCACCCGCGAGGGACGGCGCGAGATCTACGAGAAGATCACCGCGCGGGCGGGCTACGACCTGCTGCCCGCCGCCAGCTGGCTGCTCCTGCGCATCGCCCGGCACGGCACCGTGGAGCCGGCCGTGCTCGCCGAACGCACCACCGTGCCGCTGACCGTCATCACCGCCGCCGCCCGCCAGGTGGAAGAGCGGCGCCTCGCCGAACGGCAGGGCCTGGAGATGCGGCTGACCGACCGCGGCCGGGAGGTCGCGAGGAAGCTGGCGAAGGCCCGCGAGGAGTCCCTGGCCGAACTGCTCGGTGACTGGTGGGACCCGCGGCGCCCGACCGACCTGGCCCAGCTCGTCGAGGAGCTGAGCGGTGAGCTGTGCGGCTCGGAGTCCGAGCGGCCGCGGGACGGGGCGAGGATGCTCCGGGCGGTGTAGGGCTCCGGGGCACCTCGCGGGGTCACGGAGAGGGAGTCGGCCACGGAGAGGGCGTCAGCTTCTTGCCGTACCAGTGCTCCGCGTACGGGCCGTCGGTGTAGGGCTCGATCTCCTCGTATCCGTGCCGCGCGTACAGCGCGCGGGCCTCCACCAGGTCGGTGCGGGTGTCCAGGACGAGCCGCTCTCCGCCGAGCGCGCGCGCCGCGTCCTCGGCGGCGGCCAGCAGGACGGCGGCGCCGCCCTTGCCGCGCGCGTCCTCGCGCAGGAAGACGCGCTTGAGCTCGGCGGTCGTCGCGTCGAGCAGCCGGACGCCCGCCGTGCCGACGGGCTCCCCGCCGTACCGCGCCACGAGCAGCACCCCGGCCGGCGGCGCGAGATCCGCCCCGGTCTCCGCGGCCACCTCGCGCTCCAGCTCCTCGGGGTCGGTCCGGCGGCCCTCGTGGAGGAGGTACCAGCGGTCGCTGACCTCCGTGTAGTACGCGCGCCACAGGGCGGCGGCCACGGGGGAGTCGTGCGCCTCGGGGGCGACGGACCAGGTGGCGGCGGGGGCACGGGTTTCGGTCATGGCGTCCATGACGTCATTCTGCGGGCACAAGGACGGCGCCCCGCAAGCGAATTGGCTTGCGGGGCGCCGCAGGGATCGTGCCGGTCAGCTCTTGGGCGCGGCCTGCTGGACGACCTCGAAGGACCAGACGGTGGAGCCGGACGCGGCCGGCTTGGGGCGTTCGCCGCCCTCGCCGCCACCCTGGTGCGCGGCCTTCATGGGGCCCTCCATCCACGCCTGGAAGGAGGCCTCGTCGCGCCAGCGGGTGTAGACGAGGTACTGGTCGGTGCCTTCGATGGGGCGCAGCAGCTCGAACCACTCGAAGCCGTCGGAGTTCTCCACCGCGCCCGCGCGGGACGCGAAGCGCTTCTCCAGGACCTCGCGCTGTTCCTCGGGGACGGTGAGGGCGTTGATCTTCACGATGCTCATGCCGCCATCCTGCCGTACGGCCGCGCGGGGCTCAGAGCCGCAGCAGGCGCTCGGCCGTCTCGCGGTAGTCCCGCAGGGCCAGCCGGAGCTGTTCGGTGTCGGTGGCCGAGGCCTCGGGGGCGGGGGCGCCCTCGGTGGCCAGGGCGCCGCCCGGCGCGACGCCCGCGGCCGGGGTGCCGCCGCCCGCCGCGGGCTGGGCGGGCGTGGTCTGCCAGGAGGAACGCAGGGTGCGGCGCCGTTCGGCCAGCGTCTCCGAGAGGCGGGCGATGGCCTCTTCCAGGACGTGGTCGACCTCCTCCACCGCGCCGCGCGGGCCGTCGACGAAGCCGCTGACGGCGTTCTGGAGGCGCAGGCTCAGCTTGTCGCGTTCCCCGGGCGGGAACAGGGCGGTGCCGGACCGAGTGGTGTCGGACCCAGTGGTGTCGTGCCGGGCGGTGTCGGGACGGGCGGTGCCGGACCCAGTGGTGTCGGGTCGGGCGGTGTCGGGCCGAGTGGTGTCGTGCCGGGCGATGTCAGCCATGCTGGACTCCCCTTCCGGTGATGCCGTGCGAACGCTTGCCGGTGGTGTGCTTGCCGGTCAGGTGCTTTCCGGAGCGGGTGGCGGAGTGGCCGTCGGGTTCGTCCGCGATCAGGGCGTCGAAGAGCTCCCGTGCCTCGACCATGGCCGCGCGCATCTCCTCGGTGCCGGCCCGGCCCTCCTCGGAGCCCGTCGTGTCGAGCGCCGCGCGGTGCACCCTGCGGAAGCCGTGGACGTGCGTGGAGTGGTGCACGGAGAGCGCGTCGAGCTGGTCCTCGTAGTGCTCGGCGTCGGGGAAGCCGCGGACCGCGGCCAGCTCGGCGATGAGCCGGTCCGCCTCGGCCACGGCCTCGCGCGGGGAGTCGACGAAGCGCTCCTGGGCGAGGGTCCAGCGGTCGGAGTACTGCAGGCGCGTGGCGGGGTCCAGCGGCTGCGGCCGCAGGGAACCATGCCGCTTCACCCGCTCGTTGAGGTCGCGCTCGGCCGCTTTGGTGTCGCCGTCGTGCCGGGCGACCGCGTGGTCGTACTCGGGGCCGAAGCGGCGCTTGAGGCTGCCGCCGCCTCCGTTCTGGCGCCTGCGGCTCAGCATGGCGAACGCGGCGGCGGCGAGGACGACGACGACCACGATCAGAACGATGATCATGACTGTGGACATGGATGCGTGCCTTCCCGGGGTGAGCCTGGCGATGCGAAGGACGGCGTGCGGCCTCGCACCTGTCCCGGGGGCGAGTTGCCAGGAAGCGGACCGTCAAACGGGCTCGGCGGTCCGACGCGGTGCGGAGGACCGTGCGCCCGCCCGGGGAGCGTCTTAAGATGCCGCAGCGCGCGAGGGCCAACCCTGCTCGCGCCGCCCCGAGTTGAAGGAGCGTACGTACGTGCTGGAGCTGACGATGGTTTCGGTGTCCGGGGTGGATGCGGGCGCGACCGCGGGCATGCTCATGGCCGAGGCACCGAGCGAAGCGGGCGCGGTGCTGCGCGTGGGACGTGACGCGAGCGTGTGCCGCCTGGTGACGCCCGAGGACTGGCTGTTCGTCTCCCGGGTGCACCTGGAGTTCCGCTGCGGGCCCGACGGGTCCTGGTCCGTGACCTGGCTGCGCGGCTCGAACCCGGACCCGGCCTCGGAGGTGCGGATGCTGTCCGGGGGAGCGGCGCGGCCCCTCGCGTACGGGGGTGGGGCGCCGCTGCCCCGGGGCGGTTCGGGCGAGGTGGTCATCCAGGACAGGTCGGGGCCGCGGAGCGTGAACGTCGGCTTCTACCACGAGGGTTGAGCCGCGCCCCGCGAACGGCGGGGCGGGTCAGTCCAGTACGCGGGCCAGCGCGAAGCCGTCGTAGCCCTTGGTGCCCACCGTCTGCACGGCGGTCGTGCTCAGCTTCGGGTGCCGCGCCATGAGGTCGAGGGCGGCGCGGGTGCCGCGCACGCCCGGGTCCGTGTCGTCCGGGTCGGCGACGGCTCCGCCGCGTACGACGTTGTCCAGGACGATGAGGCTGCCGGGGCGGGTGAGCTTGAGCGCCCACTCCACGTAGTGCGGGTTGTTGACCTTGTCGGCGTCGATGAAGACGAAGTCGAACGGCGCGGGGTTCCCGCCGTGTTCGGCGGCGAGCACGGCCAGGGACTCCAGGGCGGGGCCGACGCGGATCTCGGTCAGCTTGTCGAGCCCGGCGCGGGCGAGGTTGCCGCGGGCCACCTCGGCGTGCTCGGGCTGGTACTCCAGGGTGATGAGGCGGCCGTCGGCGGGCAGGGCGCGGGCCAGCCAGATCGTGCTGTAGCCGCCGAGGGTGCCGATCTCCAGGATGCGGCGGGCGCCCTGCGTCAGGGCGAGGAGGTGGAGCAACTTGCCCTGGTTGGGCGCCACGTTGATCCGCGGCAGACCGGCCGCTTCGCTGTCGCGCAGGGCGGCGGTGAGGGCGTCGTCGTGCGGAACGAGGAGGCCGGTGAAGTAGTCGTCGACGGAGTTCCACTGCTGCTGGCTCATGCGGGAGTACGTTCCCTTCGGCTGCCTGTAGGCGTGGTTGTCGGTGGCGGCTCGCATACTAGGCGCTGAAGGCGGACGGGCCTTGTGTGACGGCCCGTCGCACGGGGCTCCGCCCCGGCTGAGGTGGGGGCCCACGCAGGGCCCCGTCCGCTACTCCGCCGGAGGCGAACCCGGCAGTGGCCTGCCCGCCGATTCCGTCATGTACCAGACCGCGATGCCGCCCACTATCGCCGCCGCCATCATGTAGTACGCGGGCATCATCTTGTCGCCCGTCGCCCCGATCAGCGCCGTCACCACCAGCGGCGTCGTGCCGCCGAAGACCGAGACGGAGATGTTGAAGCCGATGGACAGCGAGCCGTAGCGGACCTTGGTGGGGAAGAGGGCCGGGAGCGTCGAGGGCATCGACGCCGTGAAGCAGACCAGGAGCAGGCCGAGGGCGCCGAGGCCCAGGCCGATCGCCCAGAGCGAGCCGTCGCGGATCAGCAGCAGGGCGGGGACGGAGAGGAGCAGGAAGCCCGCGCAGCCCGTCGCGATGACCGGGCGGCGGCCGACGCGGTCCGTCAGCGCGCCGACGAACGGCTGGGCGCACATCATCAGCGCCATGACGGCGAGGATGACCAGCAGCCCGTGCGTCTCGTCGTACTTCAGCTCGCTGGTCAGATAGCTCGGCATGTACGACAGCAGCATGTAGTCCGTGACGTTGAAGACCAGGACCAGGCCCATGCAGAGGAGGAGGGCCTTCCACTGGCCGGTGACCATGTCGCGCAGGCGCACCTTCGCGCGGGTCTGCTCGTCCTGGTGGGCCTTCTCCAGTTCGGCGGCGAACGCCGGGGTCTCCTCCAGGCGCATCCGCAGGTAGAGGCCGATCAGGCCCATCGGGCCGGCGATCAGGAACGGGATGCGCCAGCCCCAGGAGACCAGGTCCTCCGAGGACATCAGCGCCGTCATGAGCGTGACCAGGCCCGCGCCGCCGATGTAGCCCGCGAGCGTGCCGAACTCCAGCCAGCTGCCGAGGAAGCCGCGCCTCTTGTCGGGGGCGTACTCCGCGATGAACGTGGAGGCGCCCGCGTACTCACCGCCCGTCGAGAAGCCCTGCACCAGGCGGGCCGCGAGGAGCAGGACCGGTGCCCAGACGCCGATCGTCGCGTAGGAGGGGATCAGGCCGATCGCGAACGTGCCCGCCGCCATCATGATCATCGTGACGGCGAGGACCTTCTGCCGGCCCACGCGGTCGCCCAGCGGGCCGAAGACCATGCCGCCGAGCGGCCGGATCAGGAAGGCCGCGGCGAAGGCGCCGAAGGTGGAGAGCAGCTGGGCCGTGGGGTTGCCCGAGGGGAAGAAGACCTTGCCCAGCGTCACGGCGATGTAGCTGTAGACGCCGAAGTCGAACCACTCCATCGCGTTGCCGAGGGCGGCCGCCTTCACCGCGCGCTTGACCAGTGCGGGGTCCGTGACGGTGACGCCCGGTGCTGCCGCGCTCCGGGCCCCCGCTGGGGGCCCCGATGCGGGCTCGGGCTTCCGGGGTGCGAGGGAGGTGGCGCTCGGCAAGGGTTCGCTCGCCCGCTTTCGGTCGACGACAAGGACAGGGCCACCCGCGGAAACGGAACGGAAGCCGGAACGGAAACCGGGGCGGAAACGGGGTGGCCCGAAAAGCGACCATAGGGGCACTCGCCAGCATTACGGACAGTACCCAAGTGATCGCATAGGGCCTGAAAACGGCTTCTACGCAGGTCAAACGGCCTTTCTTTCGGTGGCCCGGACGGGCTGCCCTTGTGATCTATGTCGCGGCCCCCGCCGGGAACCGCATGTGGAGGGCCCGCGAAGCCGCCCCGTGGACAGACGTTCGAAGGTGTCCGGGAGGCGTGCCCCCGCGTTGGGCACAACGGACAAAAGCCGATAAAGAGTGGAGTGGCTGCCAGGTGGAAGGGCGGTCGCGTGCGTCCCTCAGGAGGGACGCACGACTCTCGGGGTCGCATCCGAGCCCCTCACGGTCGGGCCGCAGGCATGGCGAACGGGTCGGGAGGCGCGACGCGGCATGGCGAACGGTGAGCACAGGCGAACGCCCGAAGCCCTGGAAGCGGGGCACAGCGACGGACCCGGGGCGCGGATCGGAGCGGCCCGCGTCGCCCTCTGGCTGTTCGCCGCCGTCCTGGCCGCCCGGCAGGCGGCCGTCGTCCTGCACACCCCCGAGGATGAGCGCCTCACCGACCTGGAGACCTGGCTCGGGCCGCGCGGCGTCCTGCACGCCAAGGGCTCCCTCTACGACGCGGACCGGTTCACCGGCACCCCCTTCACCGGCACCCCCTTCGCCGGCCTCGTCCTCAAGCCCCTCGCCCGCGCCGGTGAGCAGGCCCTCGGCTGGGCCTGGACCTTCGGCACCCTCGGCCTCGTCGTCGTGCTCGGCCTGGTGGCCGCCCGCGCCCTGCCGCGGCCGGTCTCCCGCCGCACCGCGCTCCTCGCCGCCCCCGCGGCGATCAGCCTGCTCATCCTGTCGCTGCCCGTGCGCAACACCCTGCACCTCGGGCAGACCAGCGTCCTCCCGGTCCTGCTGGTGTTCCTCGGCCTCTTCGCCGTGCGCGGCGAACGGACCGGCGGGCTCCTGACCGGCGTCGGCGCGGCGCTGCAGCCGGCCCTGCTGCTCTTCGCCGCGCTGCTGTGGTGCACCGGCCGCGGGAAGGCCGCCGCCGCCACCGGCGCGGGCTTCGCCCTGTGCACGGCGCTCGCCTGGGCCGCGCTGCCGCACGACTCGTGGACGTACTGGTTCCACCACCTCGCGGGAGCGGGCCCCGGCGCGCACCCCGACGCCGACGCCAACCAGTCGCTGCACGGCATGCTGCTCCGCCTCGGCCTGCGGGGCCCTCTGGAGATCGGCCTCTTCCTGGCCCTCGGCGCCGCCGTCGCCTGCGTCGGCCTGCGCCGCGCCGTGCGCTGCGCCAAGGACGGACAGCTGCTCCTCGCCGTCGCGATCACCGGCTGCGTGGCGGTCGCGGTGTCACCGGCCGGCTGGCGGCACCAGCTCCTGTGGGTGCTCTTCACGGCGGTCGGCCGGGTCGGCGGGCGCCGGTCCGACCGGTACGTGTGGCCGGTGGCCGTCGTCCTCGTGTCGACGCTGCCCGCCCAGATGATGCTGCCGAACATGCCGGTCACCGAGCCGGTCCGCGACAACCTCGTGCTGATCACGGCGCTCGCCGCCGCCGTCGCCGTGCCGTTCCTGTCCCGCGCGGATCCGCGGTACCAGAACCCCGTCCCCACGGAGTACGCCGCTCCGGTCCCCGCCCGCCTGCGCCGGGTGCCGCTGATCCCGTTCTGGCGGCGGGCCCTCACCCGCCCGAACCTGCTGCTCGAACTGCTCCTGATCCGCGTCGGCTACTCCGCCTACCAGCAGGTCAGGCTCGCCGCGACCGGCGGCACGATCTCCGGGGGCCGCGCCACCGCCGAGCACCACGGCGAGCAGATCCACGCGCTCGAACGGTTCCTGCGCATCGACGTCGAGCACCGGGTCAACCACGCGGTGGTGCGGGCGGGTTGGCCGGAGGAGTTCTTCGACTTCTACTACACGTCGTTCCACTTCGTGGTGCCGCTCAGCGTCCTCGCCGTCCTGTACCTGCGCCGCCCGGCCGAGTACCGCTGGGCGCGCTCCGCGCTCGGCTTCGCGACCGTCCTCGCCCTCATCGGCTTCTGGGCCTACCCGCTCGCCCCGCCCCGCCTCATGCCCGACCTCGGCTTCGTCGACACCGTGCACGGCGTGCAGGACTTCACCAAGCCGAACTACGGCACCCTGACCGACCTGACCAACCAGTACGCGGCCATGCCCTCGCTGCACTTCGGCTGGTCCCTGTGGTGCGGCCTGGTCATCGCCGTCCTCGCCCCGAAGGGGTGGATCAAGGCGCTCGGGCTGCTGCACCCGCTCCTGACGCTCTCCGCGATCGTGGCGACCGGCAACCACTGGGTGCTCGACGCGGTGGGCGGCGCGGCCGTCGTCGGCGCCGGCTTCGGCCTCACCTACCTGCTGTCCGGGCCCCGCGCGAGCCGCCCCCGCGAGGCCGTCGCCGGGGCGCGGGCACCGCAGGTCACCGGCACGACGAAGGGCGCGGCGAAGGACCGTAGCCCGAGCTGATCCGGTACATGCCGGGCCGGGGCACCGACAGGCGCGTGAACTCGCCGTGCCGCTCCAGGCAGGCGCCCTCGGTCCGCAGCCACGGCGAGTACACGAGGCGCACCGTCACCGCGCCCCGCTCGGGCACGCGCACCACGACATCGGAGTCCGTGCCGCGCACCACGGAGGCGGGCCCGGAGACCAGCGGCACCGCGTCCTTCACCCGGAAGATCCGCCAGTTCGCGTCCTGCCACACCGCCTCCAGCCACTCGGGCTCCCGCGCCACCAGCTCCGCCTCCTCCTCGGCGAACCCGTCCGGCTCACCCGAGGGCAGTACGACGTATGCGACCGCCCACTTGTCCAGCCAGGCCCGGTAGGTGGCCGCCGAGAACGTCCCGTCGTAGAAGAGGCGCCCGCGCTCGATGTCGAGCTGGCGGTTCCAGCCGCGCGCCAGGTTCACGTGCGGGGCGAGCGCCGCCGCCTCGCGGTGGTTGCGGGCCGGGACCACCTCGACACGGGACCGGTCGGCGCCCAGCCGCTCCAGCTCCCGCACCACACCGTGCGTCTCGGCCGCCCAGCGCGGCACCTTCGTGGAGACCACGAGGTCGTCGGCGGTCTTCTGCGCCACCCACGCCGAGGAGAGCACCAGGGCCGCCGCGAGGACGGCCCGCCGCAGCCGCCCGAGCCCGGACGCGAGCAGTGCCGCGAGCAGCACGGCGGGGCCGACCAGCTCGGCGAGGCGCTCGACGTTCGTACCGATGGGGGACGGGATGAGGTAGGTGAGCACGGTTCCGGCCGCGTACACGCCCGCGCCCCAGCGGAGCACCCGCCACGTGCGCGGGGCCGCGAGGACGAGGGCGAGGGAGAAGAGCACGGGCGGGAAGATCCGGTCGAAGGGCATCAGATGCTCGCCGGAGAAGGGGAAGAGCAGGGTCGTGCCCGCCACCACCAGGACGGGCGGCGTGCTGAGCGCGGCCGTGCGCGGCCAGTCGCGCACGAGGCAGTAGCCGCCGCCCGCGACCAGCAGGAAGAGGCCCGCCACGGGGGACGCCATGGTGGCGAGGGCCGCGCACGCCGCGGCGAGGGCCGTGCGCCGCTCCCGTACGAGAGCGAGGCAGGCCGCGAAGGCGAGGACGAGGCCGAGCGCGAACGTCGTACGCCCCGACGCGACGTTGCACCACACGCCGAACGAGGCGAGCACCGCGGGCCCGAGGGGCCGGCGGACGCCGGTGCGCTCGATGAGGGCGGCGGCCAGCCAGGCGCCCGCGATCCCGGAGAGCACCGTCACCGTCCGCACCCCGAGCAGGGCCATCAGGTGGGGCGAGAGCAGGCTGTAGTTGGCGGTGTGCATGCCGCCGTACCAGAAGAGGCCGTACGCGGCCGTGCCGTGCTCGGCGGCGAACCGTGCCCAGGCCTCCTGGGCGGCGAGGTCCCCGCCGCCCGTCGCGAGGAACGCCGCCCACACCGCGTACAGGGGAAGGGTGGGGGCGGTGGCGAGCAGCGGGACGCGGTGCCGCCTGCCGAACGCCCGGAACGACGACTGCCGCGGCGTCCGCGCGGTGGGCCTGCTGTCGGACGGGACGATCGGGAAGTCGGCGAAGACCACGGCCACCGTTTCCGTTCGAGGTCTTGGAGAGGCGAGGCTGAGAGCCAGGTTCACTTCTCCGGACGCGTCCCGCAACGCGGACGTTGGCCCGTGCGTCAGCCGGTGCTGACCCGCAGCTCCTTGACCCCGTTGAGCCAGGCCGAGCGGAGCCTGCGCGGGTCGCCGGTCAGCCGGAGGCCCGGCATGGCGTCGGCGATCGCGTGGAAGATGAGGTCGATCTCCAGGACCGCGAGGGACTTGCCGAGGCAGAAGTGCGGGCCGCCGCCCCCGAAGCCGAGGTGCGGGTTGGGGTCGCGGGTGATGTCGAAGACGTCCGGGTCCTCGAAGACGCCGGGGTCGTGGTTGGCGGAGGAGTAGAAGAGGCCGACCCGGTCGCCCCGCCTGATCGTGGCGCCGCCCAGCTCCGTGTCCTGTGTCGCGGTGCGCTGGAAGGCGACGACCGGGGTCGCCCAGCGCACGATCTCCTCGGCGGCGGTGGCGGGGCGCTCGCGCTTGTACAGCTCCCACTGGCCGGGGTGGGTGAGGAAGGCGTGCATGCCGTGGGTGATGGCGTTGCGGGTGGTCTCGTTGCCGGCCACCGCGAGCAGGATGACGAAGAAGCCGAACTCGTCGCCCGCGAGGTTCCCCTCGTCCTCGGCCGCCACCAGTTGGCTGACGATGTCCTTGGCCGGGCACTCCTTGCGGGCCGCGGCGAGGTTCATCGCGTAGGAGACGATCTCCATGGCCGCCTCGGCGCCGATCTCCTCGGTGATGGCGTACTCCGGGTCGTCGTACCCCGCCATCTTGTTGGACCAGTCGAAGATCTTCGTGCGGTCCTCCTGGGGGACGCCGATCAGCTCGGCGATCGCCTGGAGCGGCAGCTCGACGGCGACGTTCGTCACGAAGTCGAAGGAGCCGTCCGGGCCCGCGGTCTCCAGGGCCGCCGCGACGATGGAGCGGGCGCGCTCGCGCAGGGCGTCCTCCAGCGAGCGTATGGCGCGGGGCGTGAAGCCGCGCTGCACGATCTGCCGGACCCGGGTGTGCTCGGGCGGGTCCATGTTGAGCATGATCAGCTTCTGGGCGTCGATCTGGTCGCGGCCGATCCTCTCGTTGAAGCGGATGACCGCCGTGTTGAGATGGGAGGAGAACAACTCCGGGCGCGTGGAGACGTACTTGACGTCCTCGTGCCGCGTGACGGCCCAGTAGCCCGCGTCGTCGAAGCCGGAGACGCGGGGCCGCTGGGCGATCCAGCGCACCGGTTCCGTCTGCCGCAGCCGTGCGAACTCCGGGAGGGGCACGCGGTCCTGGAGCAGGTCGGGGTCGGTGAAGTCGAACCCGTCGGGAAGCGCTGGACAGGTCATCGGCAACTCCAGTGTCGACAGGTAGCTGATGGGCCGTCAGGAGACTTGGCCCGCAACGTAGTAACGGGTTCTACAAGTGGCAAGGCTCATGGCCGGACAGTTTGCGTACGGGTACCGGGCAAGGTGCGTGCAAGACCCTTGCGGCGCCGGGGCTCCGCTCAGCAGACTGCTGGGGAGAACTAGAACGCGTACTAGTTCCTCTCGCGAGCCGCCGGGACGGCTCGCGGGACATGGACGGAGAGGACCAGCCCCATGGCCGCGGAACCTGTCATCGTCGAAGCCGTACGCACCCCCATCGGCAAGCGCGCGGGCGCGCTCGCCAACCTCCACCCCGCCTATCTGCTCGGGGAGACCTACCGCGAACTCCTCGGCCGCACCGGCATCCACGCCGACTGCGTCGAGCAGATCGTCGGCGGCACGGTGACGCACGCCGGGGAGCAGTCGATGAACCCGGCGCGCACGGCCTGGCTCACCATGGGGCTTCCGTACGAGACGGCGGCGACGACGGTGGACTGCCAGTGCGGCTCCTCGCAGCAGGCCGCCCACCTGGTCGCCAACATGGTGGCGGCCGGCGTCATCGACGTGGGGATCAGCTGCGGGGTCGAGGCGATGTCGCGGGTGCCGCTGGGGTCGGGGTCCAAGCACGGGCCGGGCAAGCCGTTCCCCGACGAGTGGAACGTCGACCTGCCGAACCAGTTCGAGGCCGCCGAACGCATCGCGCGCAAGCGCGGGCTGACCCGGGAGAACGTGGACTCGCTCGGCCTCATCTCGCAGGAGCGGGCGGCCACCGCCTGGTCCGAGGAGCGCTTCAAGCGCGAGACGTTCGCCGTGCAGGTGCCCACCACCGAGGAGGAGCAGGCCGCGGGGCAGGGCATGTGGCGGCTCGTCGACCGGGACGAGGGGCTGCGCGACACGTCGATGGAGGCGCTCGGCGGGCTCAAGCCGGTCATGCCGACCGCCGTGCACACCGCCGGGAACTCCTCGCAGATATCGGACGGCGCGGCCGCCCTCATGTGGGCGTCCAAGCGGATGGCGCGGGCCCTGAAGCTGAAGCCGCGGGCGCGGATCGTGGCGCAGGCGCTGGTCGGCGCCGACCCGCACTTCCATCTGGACGGGCCGATCGACGCGACGCGGGCCGTCCTCGGCAAGGCCGGGATGTCCCTGAAGGACATCGACATCGTGGAGATCAACGAGGCGTTCGCGTCGGTGGTGCTGAGCTGGGCGCAGGTCTTCGGGCAGGACCTGGAGAAGGTCAACGTGAACGGCGGGGCGATCGCGCTGGGGCATCCGGTGGGGGCCACCGGGGCGCGGCTCATCACCACGGCCCTGCATGAGCTGGAGCGGCGGGACAAGGAGTTCGCGCTGGTGACGATGTGTGCGGGGGGTGCGGTGGCTACGGGGACGATCTTGCAGCGGTTGTAGGGGGCGGGGCGTCTTGGTGGGGCGGGGCGGTGTCTGGGCGGGGTGCGGGTGCGGGGGTGATGGGGTGCGGGTCGGTGTGGGGCGTGCGGGTCGTGTGGGGGCGCGCATCGGGTGTGTGGGTGGGCGGGGCCGCGCCGGTATGTCCGTCCTCGCTATCGCCTGCGGCGCCCCCTGGTGCTTCGGGGCTCGGTGGGTGTGCTTGCTGTGCTCCGGGCGGACATACCGGCACGTCCCCTCGCGTCTCGATGGCGGCCGTCCGCCGTCGGGGGCGTTCCCTCGCGGGTGGGGGTACGAAAAAGGCGGCGCCCCCCGGGTGGGGAGTGCCGCCTCTTTGGGCCGGGTCAGTACCAGCCGTTGGCCTGCCAGTGGCTCCAGGCGCCGACGGGGCTGCCGTAGCGGTCGTTCATGTAGTCGAGGCCCCACTTGATCTGGGTCTCCGGGTTGGTCTTCCAGTCCGCGCCCGCCGAAGCCATCTTCGAGGCGGGCAGCGCCTGGACCAGGCCGTAGGCGCCGGAGGAGGAGTTCGTCGCGCTGACGTTCCAGCCGCTCTCATGCGAGACGATCTTGTCGAACGCGGCGAACTGCGCCGGGTCGGAGATCAGCTTCTTCGCGATGGCCTTGGCGGACGTCGGGGCGGCGGCGGGAGCGGCGGCCTTCGCGGTGGTCGGGGTGGCTGCCTGGGCCGGTGCCGCGGCGAAGACCATGCCGGTGGCGGCTGCGGCGACGATGCCGCCGGTGATGGCCTTCTTCGGGGAAGCGATGCGGCGGATGAGCGAGGCGGACACAGAGGACCTTCCGGTGGGGGATGGGGGAGTCGCGGCACGCCGTGAAACGTGGGGGACATGCGAGGGCGCCGAGTCCCGTGGGGGGCGTCGGCGCCTTGCGACTCATCCAGAGAAACAGGCCGGGAAGCCCGCCGCAATGCCCCCCTTTACTAGTGGAAGTCGCACCCCCGCCGAATGTCCCCTCTGTGACGTGGCTCTCAATCCCCAGGTCAGGCCGGTGATTGATGCGTGTACGTCAAGTCCGAAAGGTACGGCCCCGCGTAGTAGAGGACCTAGGTCCTGTGGGCCGCCTCACGCATCCGCGCCGCCGATGTCACGCAGTGCTCAACTTCCCCTACGGCTTGGGGGCCTCGAATGTGACCGGCGCCTCGAAAGCCGCCCGCCGCGTGGCCCGCCGCAGCGCCTTCAGGACGGCCGGCCCGAGCGCGAGGCTCAGGACGACCGTCACCACGGCCCGCGGCAGGTCCCAGCCCAGCGACGTGGCCAGGCAGTACGCGACGAAGCGGGCCAGGTTCTCCGCAAGGGGGTCGCCGGGCACGAAGGAGACACCGGTGGCCAGGCCGCCGAGGTAGGGCCAGCCCTGGAGGTTCATGACCGTGCCGTACAGGACCGAGGCCACCGCTCCATAGGCGGCCAGCAGCCACAGCTCCCCGCGGCCCCGCAGCGTGCCGGCGCCCGGCAGCAGCCCCGCGCCCATGCAGACCCACCCCATCGACAGCATCTGGAAGGGCATCCACGGCCCGACGCCCCCGGTGAGCAGCGCCGAGGCGAACATCGACACCGCCCCGAGCACGAACCCGAAGCCGGGGCCCAGCACCCGCCCGCTCAGCACCATCAGGAAGAACATGGGCTCGATGCCCGCCGTGCCCGCGCCCAGCGGCCGCAGCGCCGCCCCCGCCGCGGCCAGCACGCCCAGCATGGCGATGGCCTTGGCGTCCAGGCCGACGTCCGCGATGGTCGCCACGACCACGGCGAGCAGCAGCGGCAGCAGCGCCGCGAAGAGCCAGGGGGCGTCCCCCGCGTGCGTACCGATCCCCGAGTCGCCGTCCGCGAGCAGCGGCCACCCGAACGCGGCCACCCCCACCGCGCTGACCAGCGCGAGCGCCACGATCGAACGGGGGCCGAGGCGGACGGGCCGGGCCTGCGGCGCGGCGTTCACGATGCGTCCCCCGCCGCGCCCAGCGCCTCACGCACCTGCGCCACCGTCAGCCACTCCCGCGGCGCCAGGATCTTGGTGACCTGGGGTGCGAAGGAGGGCGAGGACACCACGATCTGCGGGGTCGGGCCGTCCGCGACGACCTCGCCGTCCGCGAGGATCACCACCCGGTGGGCGATCTCGGCGGCCAGCTCCACGTCGTGCGTGGCCAGCACGATCGCGTGGCCCTCGGCGGCGAGGCCCCGCAGGATCGTGACCAGGCGGGCCTTGGCCGCGTAGTCCAGGCCGCGGGTCGGCTCGTCAAGGAGCAGAAGGGGAGGGCGCGCGGTCAGCACGATCGCCAGGGCGAGCGCGAGCCGCTGGCCCTCGGAGAGGTCCCGGGGGTGCGTGTCGTCCGCGATGCCCGGCAGCAGCTCGCTCACCAGGGCGCGGCACGTGCCGGGCGCGGCGTCCGCGTCCCGGTCGGCGGCGGCGCACTCGGCGGTCACGGTGTCCGCGTAGAGCAGGTCGCGCGGTTCCTGGGGGACCAGGCCGACGTGCCGGACCAGCTCGCGCGGGGCGGTGCGGTGCGGGACGGCGCCGCCGACGCGGACGGTGCCCGAGGTGGGTTCGAGGAGGCCGACCAGGGTGGACAGGAGCGTGGACTTCCCGGCGCCGTTGCGGCCCATGAGGGCGACCGTCTCCCCGGGCGTCACGGTCAGGTCGACGCGGCGCAGCGCCTCGACGCGGCCGCGCCGCACGGCGAGGCGTTCGACGCGCGCCGCCGCCGTCCTGTCGGTGCCGTCCGTACGTTCCTTGCGCAGCCGGGGCCACCGGCCGGACGGCCGCTCCACGGGGCGTACGGCCGTCTCCTCCTGGCGCGGCGTATGGTCCGCGAGCCGCTCCCGCAGCGCGCCCGCCCTGCGCCGCGCGTCCCGCACGGTCAGCGGCAGCGGCGACCAGCCCGCGAGACGCCCGAGCGCGACCACCGGCGGACAGACGGGGGAGCGCGCCATCAGCTCCGCCGGGTCGCCGAGCTCCGGCGGCTCGCCCGGCGCCGCGAGCAGCAGCAGCTGATCCGCGTACTGCACGACCCGTTCGAGCCGGTGCTCGGCCATCAGCACCGTCGTGCCCAGGTCGTGGACGAGCCGCTGGAGCACCGCGAGGACCTCCTCGGCGGCGGCCGGGTCGAGCGCGGAGGTCGGCTCGTCCAGGACGAGGACCCGGGGGTGAGGGGTGAGGACCGAGCCGATCGCGACGCGCTGGCGCTGGCCCCCGGAGAGCGTCGCGATGGGGCGGTCGCGCAGGTCGGCGAGGCCGAGCAGGTCGAGGGTCTCCTCGACCCGGCGGCGCATCACGGCGGGCGCGAGACCGAGCGACTCCATGCCGTATGCCAGCTCGTCCTCGACGGTGTCCGTCACGAAGTGGGCGAGGGGGTCCTGGCCCACCGTGCCGACGACGTCGGCGAGTTCGCGCGGCTTGTGGGTACGGGTGTCGCGGCCCGCCACGGTCACCCGGCCGCGCAGGGTGCCGCCCGTGAAGTGCGGCACGAGACCGCTGACCGTGCCGAGCAGTGTCGACTTGCCGACCCCGGACGGGCCGACGAGCAGCACCAGTTCCCCCTCGGGGACGGTGAGGTCGACGCCCCGGACGGTGGGCCCCGCAGCGCCCTCGTACGTCACGGAGACGTCCTCGAAGCGGATCATGAGGTCTCCTTGGCTGATACGGGGGATGCGGGCGATACGGGGGAGGGAAGCGCCGGGGTCGGAGGTGCCGGCGCCACGAAGGCCGGCAGCAGTCCGAGGAGCACCGCCAGCGCGGGCCACAGCGGCAGCGCGGGCGCGATCAGCGGTACGACGCCGGGGTGCAGGGCCGCCGGGTCGGACGACGCGGCCCAGATCACCAGGCCCGCCACGGCGATCCCCGACCCGGAGACCAGCCAGGCCCGCACACCCCACCGGTCGGGCCGGTAGCGGGTGCGCACGGCACGTCGGCCCCCCAGCCGCAGCCCCGCGAGCGCCGCCAGCAGCCCGGCCACCAGCGCGGGCACGCCGTACGAGCCGCCCTGCGCGGTCAGCAGTCCGTACGTCCCC
The DNA here is from genome assembly GCF_021028635.1 of Streptomyces huasconensis. Taxonomy (NCBI): domain Bacteria; kingdom Bacillati; phylum Actinomycetota; class Actinomycetes; order Kitasatosporales; family Streptomycetaceae; genus Streptomyces; species Streptomyces huasconensis. Next base: position 2,290,415 of record NZ_CP086119.1, on the reverse strand, counting down.
ACGCAGACGCCCATCAGGCCGCCCAGCGTCAGCACGGCGATGGCCCTGCGCACGCCCGCGGGCACGGCGGCGCTGCGGCCGAAGCCCCGCGCGTCCATGGCGGCGGCCAGCGACACCGACCGCTCCAAGGCGCCCTCCAGGACCGGCAGGCCCACCTGGAGCAGCCCCCGCACCCCCTTGTCGGAGCGCCCCCGCAGCCGCCGCGCTGACCGCAGCCGCTGCACGTCCGCGATGAGGTTCGGCGCGAAGGTCATCGCCACCACGACGGCGACCCCGACCTCGTACAACGCGCCCGGCAGCGACTTCAGCAGCCGCGAAGGGCTCGCCAGGGCGTTCGCCGCGCCGACACAGATCAGCAGGCCGGCCAGTCTGATCCCGTCGTAGAGCGCGAAGAGCACGCCCTCCGCCGTGACCCGGCCGCCGATGCGCACACCCTTGGCCCAGTCGGGCAGCGGGACCTCCGGCAGCGTCACCAGGACGTGCGTGCCCGGGATCGGCGAGCCGAGCACGATCGCGAAGACCAGCCGGATGCCGATGACGAGCAGCGCCAGCTTCACGAACGCGCCGTACGACTTCGCCCACGGCGCCGCAGTCCGGCGCGCCGCCACCACATAGCCCGCGACGCCGATCAGCAGCGCGATCAGCAGCGGGTTCGTCGTCCGGGACGCGGCGGTGCCGAGCCCGAGCGCCCACACCCACCAGGCGCCCGGGTGCAGGGCGTTGCTCCGGTGCGCCTCGGGGGCGCGGCGGCGGCTCAGGAGGCCGCCCGCGCGGGCATGGCCGGTCAGGTCCCTCATCGTGCTGTCCGTGTCCGAGTCCGGTGCCGCGTCAGCCGCGACGGCGCCGGGTCTGCCAGAACGCGGCGCCGCCGAGCGCCGCCACCACGGCGATCCCGGCGATCAGGCCCACGGAGGGCCCGCCGCCGCCCTGGTCCTGGTGCTCCTTCTCCCCGGCGCGGGAGCGGTCCGTCCCGTCCGCGGAGACCTGCTCGCCGCAGCCCGACTTCGGGTAGCCGTCGATGGCGCAGAGCAGCGCCTTGCTGTCGTAGCGCAGCGGCGCGGCGACCGAGGCGAGCGCCTCCGCGCTGGTGGCGTCCCGCGCGACCCGCGCGCAGGCCACCCGCCGTGCGGGCGGCGACTCACCGCGCGGGGCGTCCTCGCGCCTACCGAAGTCGAGGACGAGAGCCACCCGCTTGCGGCCGTCCCGGGCGGGCGTCTTCGCGCAGATGTCGGAGAAGTCCGCCGCTCCGCGCGGCTTGGCGGCGTCCTGGGAGTTCGCCGAGACCGCGAAGCGGAACCCCTGCACGGCACCGTCCTCGGGGCGGGCGGTGCCGGGGCCCTGAGTGGCGTACGTCCAGGTGTCGCCGTCCCGGTCCCAGAACGACCAGTAGCGGTAGCCGGCGGCCGGGGAGGGCGCGGCGGCGAGGACGCACAGCAGCGCGGCGAGCAGCGCCCCGACCGCCGTGCGCCCGCGCCACCCCTGGCCCCGAGTCCGGCCCGTCCGGCCCCGCGTCACGGCTGCTGCTTCTTGCGGTTGGCGCTGTACAGGAAGCCGATGCCGATGCCGGCGACCATGCCGACGCCGATGATCCACCAGATGCTGACGCCGCCGTCCTCCTTCTTCTCGTCGGAGTCGGCGTCCGCGGCGGAGTCCGACGCGGAGCCCTTCTCCGGCGGCGGGCCCTGGGCGGTCAGCCGCTCGACGAGGTCGGCGCCGCCGAAGTCACGGGGGTCCAGGCCGGCCGCGCGGGCGGCGAAGACGAGCTGGGCGTAGGCGGCGGGGCCGGACTGCTTCGCCCAGGCCGCGGAGTTCTTCGCGAGCCACTCGGCGGACTTACCGGCCTGCTCGCTCTGCCCGGCGGCGGCGAGGGCGACCACGGCGTCGGCGGTGTTGCCCTGGTCCGGCTGGTCCTTTGCGCCCGGCATGGCGGACATGAGGTGGTCCTCGTGCTTGCCGAGCAGCTTCAGCAGAAAGCCCGTGCCGTTGCTCGCGGCCTGCGAGGCGGTGTCCGGCTTCGCGCACTTGGGGGCCTCGCCCGCGGCCTTCTTGCCCGGCGTCACGACGAGGCCCTTGCCGAGGCTGCCGAGCACACCGGCCGCGGTGGCGTCCGCGTTCGGCGAGAGCTTGCCGGACTTGGCGTCGGCGAGACCGAAGGCGCCGCCGCCCTTGGCGCAGTCCATGGCGAGCTTCGGCAGCGCGTCGTAGGCCGACTTGCCCTTCTGCGACTTCACGTCCGCGGGGTTCTCCCCGGCCGCGGCGAGGGCACCGACGACGATGCCGGTGGAGTTGGCGTCGGAGGGCAGGCCCGGGTTGTAGCCCCAGCCGCCGTCCTGGTTCTGCACGGACTTCAGCCAGGCCACGCCCTTGTCGACCGTCTTGGCCAGGCTCTTGTCCTGTCCCTTGTCCTGGCTCTTGTCGTCGCCGCCGCGGGCGGCGAGGGCCTGTACGGCGGCGGCGGTGGAGTTGCTGTCGACCGGCGTCTTGGAGTTGCACGGCTCGCTCGCGTCGGCGCGGTAGGCGGCGAAGCCACCACTCGCGCACTGCTGCCCGGTCAGCCAGGTCACGGCCTTCTGGGCGGGCCGGACACCCGCGGTGTCCAGGGCGAGCAGGGCGTACGACTGCCGGAAGACGCCGTCGAACTTCGGGTCCGACTTGCCGTACAGGCCCGAGGGGAGCGCGGTCGAGGGCGACGGGGCGTCGTCCGCGAAGGCGGCCGGTGCGGCGGCCGAGCCGAACACGGCGACGGCGGCCAGGACCGCTGCGCTGCGGCGAACGTTCATGATGCGGCGGGTTGCCTCTCCCTGCGGGGAGCGGGGCGGCACGGACCGTGCGGGCACGGCTTCCGGGCGGCTCCGGCTCCGTATACCTCGACGGTGCCGCTCATCGGGGGTCCCGATGAAGCGAGCCGGTCACGGTTCCGCGCCGGGCCTTCCGGCTTACCGCCGAGCGGTATGCGGAATGGGGCCTCCCCTGCTCGAACCAAGCCGAGAGCTCGGGGAAGGGCCAGCGCCGGATTTACACCGGCTTCCCCCTGCGCGGACGTGAGGACGACCCGGTCACTCTACCGGCCGGTCGGCGCGCGCCCCCGGTCACACCGCCACGTACGTCACCGGGTCGCTGCCCGCCACCGCCTCCACCCGCCCGAGCTTCACCAGGCGCCGGACATGGGCCTCGGCCTCCGAGACCGCGATGGTGCGCGAGCCGTGGGGGATCTCGGCCCAGGGGCGGTTCCACTCCATGCGCGCGGCGAGGTCCCAGGGGGTGAGGGGTTCGGAGAGGAGGGCGAGCAGGCCGGTCAGGCGTTCTTCGTGGTGGGCCAGGATTTCCCGGACGCGGGCCGGGGCGTCGGTGAACGCGTGCTGGTGGGCGGGCAGCACCTCGGCCGGGTCGAGGCGGCCGACGCGCTCCAGGGAGTCCAGGTAGTCGCCAATGGGGTCTCCCCTGGTCGAGCGGAGCCGAGAGCTTGGGGAAGGGTCGGTGACCGTGTCGTCGTCCGGGTCCTCGTACAGGCCGATGTGCGGGGTGATGCCGGGCAGCAGGTGGTCGCCGGAGAAGAGGCGGCCGGTGCCGCGCAGTCCCGCCGGGTGGGCCTCCTCCAGGTGCAGGCAGACGTGGCCGGGGGTGTGGCCGGGCGTCCAGACGGCGCGCAGGCGGCGGCCCGGCAGGTCCAGCAGCTCGCCGGGGGCGATCCCGCGGTCGGGCAGGGCCGGGTCGAGGCCGGGCAGTCGGCTCGGGCGGCCCGCGTCCCGGGCGCCCAGGAGCGGCGCGACGTGCTCGGCGGGGGCGCCCGCCGCGGTGAGCTTCGCGGCCAGGTAGCCGTACCAGCGCTCGGGCGGGTTGGCGCGGGTGCGGCGCACGACGGAGGCGTCCGCCTCGTGCATCGCGATCCACGCCCCGGACGCCTCGCGGACCCGCGCGGACAGGCCGTGGTGGTCGGGGTGGTGGTGCGTGATGACCACACCGCGTACGTCCTCGACGGCGACGCCGCACAGACCGAGCCCGGTGGTCAGCGTGGACCAGGAGGCGGGGTCGTCCCAGCCGGTGTCGATCAGGACCGGGCCGTCGTCGGTGTCCAGGAGGTGGACGAGGGTGCAGCCGAGGGGGTTGTCGGGGATCGGGACCTTGACGCTCCAGACACCACCGCCGTGTGCGATCACCGGCGGTTCGGTCACCTGCGGGGTGGTCATGGGCGCCTCGTCTCTCGTCGGCGGATGCCCACTATAACTAGAACTGGTTTCAATGGCTGCCCAAGTCCGCCGAATCCTGGCGCAGTTGGCGGCGGGCGGTTCGGCGCGTGGACTCCTCGAACTGGAACTGGTATCAGTTCTGAAACAACGTCAGGAAGCAGCGCCAGGAAGCAGCGTCGGAAAGCCCCCGCAGGAGGCAGTCAGCCATGACGGAGCTCGTGGAACACGGACAGCTGTTCATCGGCGGGGAGTTGGTGGACCCGCTCGGCAAGGACGTCATCGACGTCGTCTCCCCGCACACCGGCCAGGTCTTCGCCCGCGTGCCGCACGCCGCCCCCGCCGACGTGGACCGCGCCGTCGCCGCCGCGCGCACGGCGTTCGACGAGGGCCCCTGGCCGCGCATGTCCCTCGACGAGCGGATCGAGGTCGTCACCAGGATCAAGGACGGCTTCGCGGTGCGCCACGAGGAGATCGCCCGCGTCATCAGCTCCGAGAACGGCACCCCGTACACCTCCAGCGTGATGGTGCAGGCCCTCGCCGCGATGATGGTGTGGGACGCCGCGCTCACCGTCGCCCGCGACTTCCGGTACGAGGAGAGCCGCGACGGAATCCTCGGGAAGCTGCTCGTGCGCCGCGAGCCGGTGGGTGTCGTCGCTGCCGTCGTGCCCTGGAACGTCCCGCAGTTCACCGCCGCCGCCAAGCTCGCCCCCGCGCTGCTCGCCGGCTGCCCGGTGGTCCTGAAGACCTCGCCCGAGGCGCCGCTCGACGCGTACGTCCTCGCGGAGATCGCCGCGGCGGCGGGCCTGCCGGAAGGCGTGCTCTCCATCATCTCGGCCGACCGCGAGGTCAGCGAGTACCTCGTCGGGCACCCCGGCGTCGACAAGGTGTCCTTCACCGGGTCCGTCGCCGCGGGCAAGCGCGTCATGGAGGTCGCCGCCCGCAACCTCACCCGCGTCACCCTGGAACTCGGCGGCAAGTCGGCCGCCGTGGTCCTGCCCGACGCCGACGCGGCGGGCGCCGTCGCCGGCATCGTGCCGTTCGCCTGGATGATCAACGGCCAGGCGTGCGTGGCCCAGAGCCGCATCCTCGTGCCGCGCACCCGCTACGACGAGTTCGCCGACGCCTTCGCCGCCGCCGCGTCCGCGCTCAAGGTCGGCGACCCGATGGACCCCGCGACCGAACTCGGCCCGCTCGTCGCCGAGCGGCAGCAGCGGCGCTCCCTGGACTACATCCGCATCGGCCAGGAGGAGGGCGCCAAGATCCTCGCGGGCGGCGGCCGTCCCCCCGGGCTCGACCAGGGCTGGTACGTCGAACCGACCCTCTTCGGCGACGTCGACAACTCCATGCGCATCGCCCGCGAGGAGATCTTCGGCCCCGTCATCTGCCTGCTTCCGTACGGCGACGAGGAGGAGGCCGTCCGGATCGCCAACGACTCCGACTACGGCCTGAGCGGCAGCGTCTGGACCGCCGACGTGGAGCGCGGCATCGACGTCGCCCGCCGGGTGCGCACCGGAACGTACTCCGTGAACACCTTCAGCCTCGACATGCTCGGCCCCTTTGGCGGCTACAAGAACTCCGGACTCGGCCGCGAGTTCGGGCCCGAGGGGTACGGCGAGTTCTTCGAGCACAAGATGATCCACCTGCCCGCCGGCCATGAGGGGAGTGGCGCCTGATGGGCGACCGCTGGCACGTCGAGGTCGACCGGTCGGTCTGCATCGGCTCGGGCATGTGCGTGAGCACCGCGCCCGGCGCCTTCGCCCTGGACTCCGCCCGGCAGTCCCGCCCCGCGGCGCCCGAGCGGGACGCCGACGAGCGGGTCCTGGAGGCCGCCGAGGGCTGCCCGGTCGAGGCGATCACCCTCACGCTGGCCGACAGCGGGGAGGCCGTGTTCCCGCCCGAGGAGTGAGGCCCGGGCGCGGGTGTCAGGCGCGGGGCGTGGCCGTGAGGTCGATGAGGCGGCAGACGGTCTCGATGTCGATCTTCACCTGGGCGATCGACGCCCGCCCCGACAGCCAGGTGATCAGCGCGGAGTGCCAGGTGTGCTCGATGACCCGCACGGCGGAGAGCTGCTGCGCGCTCGGCGGCTCCGGCAGGCCCATCGCGTCCAGGATGATCGCCGTCGTCAGCCGCGAGACCGTGTCGACCTCTGGGCTCACCGAGCGGTCGGCGAAGGTCAGGGCGCGCACCATCGCGTCCGCCAGGTGCGGTTCGCGCTGGAGGGCGCGGAAGGCCCGCATCAGCGTCTCGGCGACCCGCTCGGCGGCTGTCTCACCGCCCGGCGGGCGCTTGCGGATCGTGGTGTGCATGTGCTGGAGCTGGTCCTGCATGGTCGCCACCAGCAGGTGCACCTTGGAGGGGAAGTAGCGGTAGAGGGTGCCGAGGGCGACGCCCGCCGCCTCGGCGACCTCGCGCATCTGCACGGCGTCGAAGCCGCCGCGGCTGGCCAGTTGCGCGCTGGCGTGCAGGATGCGGCGCCGGCGCGCCTCCTGGCGCTCCGTGAGGGGCGGCGTCGCAGGGTTCGCCGCCTTGGCCTCCGCTGTCATGTCGATGCCCCTTTGGAAATCGCCTCCCGAGATCGCACAGCATGGCAGGGAGCATGTCGTGGCGCGAATCACCTGATCCGGGCCTTACAGCTCGCCTACCTGCCGGTAGATTCAGAGCGCGTTCGGCGATCACTCAGCGATCACTCGGCGATCAAGTCTGAAACTTGTTCTAGGTTACCGTCCCGGCGTAACCTCGCGGACAACTGCACGGAGAAGGGGGCCGAGAGTGACCGCTGAGGCCATGGAGGCGGGCCCCCGCAAGGGCTCCGACGCCGACGGCGACCGACCGCTGCGCATCGCCCTCCTCACGTACAAGGGGAACCCGTTCTGCGGGGGCCAGGGTGTCTACGTACGCCATCTCTCGCGCGAACTGGCCCGGCTCGGCCACAGCGTCGAGGTCATCGGCTCGCAGCCCTACCCCGTCCTCGACGAGGGCGAGGGCTTGGAGGGCCTCCGGCTCACCGAACTGCCGAGCCTGGACCTCTACCGCTCCCCGGACCCCTTCCGCACGCCCAGGCGCGACGAGTACCGCGACTGGATCGACGCGCTCGAAGTGGCGACCATGTGGACCGGTGGCTTCCCCGAGCCCGTCACGTTCAGCCTGCGCGCCCGGCGCCATCTGCGGGCCCGGCGCGGCGACTTCGACGTCGTGCACGACAACCAGACCCTCGGCTACGGCCTGTTGGGCGACCTCGGCGCGCCCCTGGTCACCACCATCCACCACCCCATCACCGTCGACCGGCAGCTGGAGCTGGACGCCGCGCCCGACCTCAAGCGGCGTCTGTCCGTCCGCCGCTGGTACGCCTTCACCCGCATGCAGAAGCGCGTCGCGCGCCGCCTCCCGTCCATCCTCACCGTCTCCGGCTCCTCCCGCCAGGAGATCATCGACCACCTCGGGGTGCGCGAGGACCGCGTCGACGTCGTCCACATCGGCGCCGACACCGGCCTCTTCTCGCCCGACCCGGCCGTGCCCGAGGTGCCGGGCCGCATCGTGACGACCTCCAGCGCCGATGTCCCGCTCAAGGGTCTGGTCCACCTCGTCGAGGCGCTCGCCAAGGTCCGCGCCGAGCACCCCGGCGCCCACCTCGTCGTCGTCGGCAAGCGCGCCGAGGACGGACCCGTCGCCCAGGCCATCGAGCGCTACGGCCTCGCGGGCTCCGTCGAGTTCGTCAAGGGCATCACCGACGCCGAACTGGTCGACCTCGTCCGCTCCGCGCAGGTCGCCTGCGTCCCTTCGCTGTACGAGGGGTTCTCCCTCCCCGCGGCCGAGGCCATGGCGACCGGCACGCCGCTCGTCGCGACCACCGGCGGCGCGATCCCGGAGGTCGCGGGCCCCGACGGCGAGACGTGCCTCGCGGTGCCGCCGGGTGACGCGGGCGCGCTGGCCACCGCCCTGAACCGGCTCCTCGGCGACCGCGAGCTGCGCGCCCGCCTCGGCCACGCGGGCCGCGAGCGCGTCCTGCGGAAGTTCACCTGGGCGCAGGCCGCCAAGGGAACGGCCGACCGTTACCGCGAGGCCATCCGCCGCTCCGCCGCCACGAACCCCGGCCGCACCGCGGCCACTCCGACGCACTCCGGGAGCCATCGCTGATGCTGACCGTCGACTTCACCCGCTTCCCGCTCGCCGCGGGCGACCGCGTCCTCGATCTGGGGTGCGGCGCGGGCCGGCACGCCTTCGAGTGCTACCGGCGCGGCGCGCGGGTGGTGGCCCTCGACCGGAACGCCGAGGAGATCCGCGAGGTCGCCAAGTGGTTCGCCGCGATGAAGGAGGCGGGCGAGGCCCCGGCGGGCGCGACCGCCACCGCGATGGAGGGGGACGCGCTCAACCTCCCCTTCCCCGACGCGTCGTTCGACGTCGTGATCATCTCCGAGGTCATGGAGCACATCCCCGACGACAAGGGCGTCCTCGCCGAGATGGTCCGCGTCCTCAAGCCCGGCGGCCGCATCGCCGTCACCGTCCCGCGCTACGGCCCCGAGAGGGTCTGCTGGGCGCTCAGTGACGCGTACCACGAGGTCGAGGGCGGCCACATCCGCATCTACAAGGCCGACGAACTCCTCGCCAGGATGCGGGAGTCGGGCCTCAAGCCGTACGGCACGCACCACGCGCACGCGCTGCACGCCCCGTACTGGTGGCTGAAGTGCGCGTTCGGCGTCGACAACGACAAGGCGCTGCCCGTGCGGGCGTACCACAAGCTGCTCGTCTGGGACATCATGAAGAAGCCCCTCGCCACGCGCGTCGCCGAGCGGCTGCTCAACCCCGTCGTCGGCAAGAGCTTCGTGGCGTACGCGACCAAGCCGCACCCGCCCGTGGGCGCAGCGGACGCCGACGCCGCGGTGGCCGCCAAGTGACGAGCCCCGAACGGACCGAACACCTCATCCTGCCCGGTGTTCTGACGGCCGATCAGGCGACGGCGACGGTACGCGGCATCCTCGCCGTCCAGCGCGAGGACGGCGCCATCCCGTGGTTCCGCGGACACCACCTCGACCCGTGGGACCACACCGAGGCCGCCATGGCCCTGGACGCCGCCGGCGAGCACGCCGCCGCCGGGCGCGCCTACGACTGGCTGGCCCGCCACCAGAACCCGGACGGCTCCTGGTACGCCGCGTACACCGACGGCGAGCCGCACGACGTCACCGACCGGAGCCGCGAGACCAACTTCTGCGCCTACCTCGCCGTCGGCGTCTGGCACCACTACCTCGCCACCGGCGACGAGGCGTTCCTGGACCGCATGTGGCCCGCCGTGTTCGCCGCCGTCGAGTTCGTCCTCGCGCTCCAGCAGCCCGGCGGGCAGATCGGCTGGAAGCGGGAGGCCGACGGCACCCCCGTCACCGACGCGCTGCTCACCGGCTGCTCCTCGATCCACCAGGCGCTGCGCTGCGCCCTCGCCGTCGCCGAGCAGCGCGGGGAGCCGCAGCCCGACTGGGAGCTGGCGGCCGGCGCCCTCGCGCACGCCATCGGCCACCACCCCGAGCGGTTCCTCGACAAGAACCGCTACTCGATGGACTGGTACTACCCCGTCCTCGGCGGCGCGCTGACCGGCGAGGCGGCCAAGGCGCGCATCGAGGAGGGCTGGGACCGCTTCGTGGTGCCGGGCCTCGGTGTGCGCTGCGTCGTCCCGAACAACTGGGTCACCGGCGGTGAGAGCGCCGAACTGGCCCTCGCCCTGTGGATGGTGGGGGAGTCGGACCGCGCCCTGGAGATCCTCCAGTCCATCCAGCACCTGCGCGACCCGGAAAGCGGCCTGTACTGGACGGGGTACGTCTTCGACGACAAGGCGGTCTGGCCCGAGGAGCTGACCACCTGGACGGCGGGCTCCCTGCTCCTCGCGGTGGCGGCGCTCGGCGGCGACGAGGCGACCTGCGCGGTCTTCTCCGGCGACCGGCTGCCGCGGGGCCTCGCCCCGGAGTGCTGCGGCTGACGCTTCGCTGAGGTGCGGGGTGGACCTGCGGGCCCGATGTGGCTGGGCGCGCAGGTCCCCGCGCCCCTTTGGGGGCGCCTCCCCGCGGCGCGTTTTTCAGTACCTGCGCAGGCGGCCCGCGATCGCGTGGCCCACCAGCAGGTACACGACCGCCGCGAGGCCGTAGCCCGCGACGACCCTGGCCCACGCCTCGTCGAAGGTGAACAGGTCATGGGACCACCCCGCGAGCCAGCGGGCCACGTCATGGACGAACTGGACGAGGTCGTTGGCGCGATTGGCGTCCAGGAGGTACATCAGAATCCACAGCCCGAGGATCAGGGCCATGACATCCGCGATGACCACGATGATCTGCGCTGCGCTGCTGCCGCGTGTGCGTCGACCTGGGGACATGGGAGCCGGGTACCGGGTTCGCGCCCGCCGAAACCCGTACGGGCCCGCCCCGGTGGCGATCCCTCCCGGCCGGGGTGACGCTGCGGGGAGGACCGCTCACCCCTGGAGGCCGCTGCCGTGCCCAGCCCCGTATCCGTCCGCCGTGCCGGAGTCTCCCTCACCCTGTGCTGCACCCTGCTCGTCGGAGCGACGGCCTGCGGCAGCGACGACAAGGACAGCGCGGCAACGCCCTCCGGCACCAGCACCGCCGAGAAGCAGAAGTTCGCCAAGACCCGCTTCGTCGCCAACGCGGGGCTCGCCGCGGGCGCCACGTACCAGTGGATCGTGAAGCCGTTCCGCGCGGGCAAGTTCAAGAAGGGCGCGAACGGCCGGACCACGGCACTGGTCAAGGCGGGCCTCGCGGGCGCGTTCACGTACAACCGGCTGAAGGCGGCGACGAAGAACGCCCAGGGGGACCCGACCCTCGCCAAGGCGGTGGCCCCCCTGACCGCAGGCATCGACTCCCTGAAGGACCTGCCCGCCAAACTCCGCAAGGGCGAGTCGACGGACTCGATCGTGAACTCCTTCGACGGCGTCATCAACTCCGTGAAGGACGCGGGCAAGGGCGCGGGGGCGGAGGTCAAGGACAAGGTGCCGTCGGCCGGTGAGCTGAAAAAGGGCTAGGCGCCGCCTAGGAGTTGAGGTCGGCGAGGACGCGCAGCGTGTGCGGGTCCGGCGCGAGGAGCAGCAGGTCGGTGACCGGGCCCGCGCGCCACAGCTCCAGCCGCTCGGCGACACGTCCGCGCGGGCCGACCAGGGAGATCTCGTCGGCGAAGGCGTCCGGCACCGCGCGCACGGCCTCCTCCCCGCGGCCCGCGAGGAACAGTTCCTGGACGCGCCGCGCCTCCTCCTCGTACCCCATGCGGGCCATCAGGTCGGCGTGGAAGTTGCGGGTGGCGTGCCCCATGCCGCCGATGTAGAAGCCGAGCATGGCCTTGACGGGGAGCAGGCCCTCGGCGACGTCGTCGCAGACCTTCGCCCGCGCCATCGGGGCGATCGTGAAGCCCTCCCGCAGGCCGTCGAGCGAGGCCTCGTACACGTCCGTGCGCGTCGGCGACCAGCACAGCGGCAGCCAGCCGTCCGCGATCCGCGTCGTCTGCGCGATGTTCTTCGGCCCCTCCGCGCCGAGCAGGACCGGCAGGTCGGCCCGGAGCGGATGCGTGATCGGCTTGAGCGGCCTGCCGAGGCCGGTGCCGTCCTCGCCCCGGTAGGGGTGGGCGTGGAAGCGGCCGGCGACCTCCACCGGGCCCTCGCGGCGCAGCACCTGGCGGACGACCTCGACGTACTCCCGGGTCGCGGTCAGCGGCGACTTCGGGAAGGGCCGCCCGTACCAGCCCTCCACCACCTGCGGCCCCGACAGGCCGAGGCCGAGCATCATCCGGCCGCCGGAGAGGTGGTCGAGGGTGAGGGCGTGCATGGCGGTGGTGACGGGGGAGCGCGCCGCCATCTGCGCGACGGCCGTGCCGAGCCTGATCCGTGAGGTCCGCGCGGCGATCCAGGTCAGCGGCGTGAAGGCGTCCGAGCCCCAGGCCTCGGCGGTCCACACCGAGTCGTAGCCGAGCCGTTCGGCCTCCTGGGCGAGGGCGAGGTGGCCGGGGTCGGGGCCGCGCCCCCAGTAGCCGAGTGCGAGCCCGAGCCTCATCGCATGCCCCCTGGTTGCTGACGACCTGTCAGTTGCCTGTCGGCGGGTGACTGTACGACAACGGCCCCCCGCCCGGAAGGGCGAGGGGCCGCGAGGTGCCGTGGGGGTCAGCCGCGCTGAATCCCCGTGGTGTCCTGGAGAACGCCGCGGCGGCCGTCCTGCGTCTGGGCCACCAGGGTCGCGCCGCGCTGCTCGACGGCCAAGTACCAGATGACCAAGCGGCTGCCGTGTTGGCCCGCGCCGAGTCCACTGCAGGTTATGTACGTGCGAGAAGACGATAGTGGCTGGTCGGAAACAGGCATGTTTCCCCGGACTGCGGGGGCCGGTCTTTGGGGTGTGCTGGACAAGAGCAGCAGTTTGAGCTTGGGGGGCGGAGGCCAGCGCGGGCCTCTTGCGATCCGTGCGGAGTCCAAGGCGGAAAGCGTAGAGGTGTTCCTCGCCGACCTGATCGGCATCCGTTCCAAACCGGGTCCGGGGGCTGCACCCTGGAGCGACAAGGTCCGTACCCTGCTCGTGCGCGGCATCGGCCAACGCCTTTCGGTCAACGCGATGCCCGCGATCGGCGCAAGGTGCCGCATTCAATTCATGGACGGCGCTGAGACCTTCGATGCGACGGTGATGTGGCGCTTCCTGGATTGGCGCATAGGTCGTTCCAGGTGCGAGATCGGCGTCGGTGCGGACGGCCATGAGTTGATCAACACCGAAATCAAACGCAGCCGTGCCGATGCGCGGACGAGCCCATAATCAGGCCCGCCCCGCGACTGGGACTCGTAGGTTCTTTGGCCGACGCCATCGAGTAACTGGACACCGTGCACAGCTACTTGATGGCGTTGCGCCAGACGGTGTAGGGGATCAGGCCCTCATATCCCCAGGTCGCGGAGGGCGGCTCTGTCTGATTGAGGAAGTCGACCCACGTTGCTAGGACACCTTCTTGGGTGTCGCCTCTATGGAGATCGCCCGGTCTCGCATCGAGGCCCGGTACGCATAATCCCCTGCATCACATCTTGGGCGGGACGGCTACTTCGATGGCGTGTACGTCGGCTATGCCCTCGAAAGAGACCCTTGGTCTCGGGTCGGTAGCTTTAGAGCTGAGGTTCTCAACTACGTCCGACTACGCTCCCGGGCAGCGGTCAAGGCCTCCCGATTCCCAACGAACGTTGTCCGTGTATGCCCAGCCCACTATCTCTGTGCCCGCAATGCGGACGCGGAACCATTGGTTGCCATGCGAATTGAAAACGTAGCACCAGAGGTATAGCGTCTTCCCTTTCGGTACAAGTGACGTTACGTTACAGTCGGCCGAAGGGCCAGTGCGAAGGCTGAAATTCTTGACGGCGGACATTTTGCCGTCAGAAACATTTCTCCCGAAGGGAATTGTGCAGGCAGCCGGCTGGGCACTTGCGTTGGAAGCGCCGATGCCGACGAGGGACGTTGCCAGCAGGCCGACGATCGCTAGCGACGCTCGAAGTCTCTTCATTTTTCAGTTAACGCCTTTCAAAGCAAGTGGGTGAGTGTGCTTGGTTCAAAATTAACTTTGGGTGAAGATATTAGGCGCTCACGCCGACGTCAACCGCTTTCTTTCAGTCACGCCAACGTCGCTGGCCCTTTCGGTGTGCCGCTGATCGGTGTCCGCAGCACGCCAGGTCCCCGCACCGTTGAGGAAGGCGCTTGACGTCTCAACTCTCCAACAGAGAAAATCTGTTACTCACATCCTACGCTCGGGCTTCCGGGTACTCTGGGCGGGTGGGTCACTCATCATCACTGGCGACGGTGGCCGCTGCCGTAGCCCCAGCCGTGCCAGCGCGCCCCTGGCTATCTCCATCAGCTCAGCCATAGGCTGCGTACGAGGCCCCGGCGTACAGATGCTCGGGGGGCCTGGCCGTCACGGTCCGCATGGCCGCCTGGAGTTGCCTGTCAAGCTGAGGTCGCAGCAGGGTGGGCGTTAGCTGAGGCGATGAAAGCTGTGGCTGCTGAGCAACGGGCCGTACGCATCTATGAGTTGAGCTCGGCCAAGACCGTAACGTCCGTGGGTCCGACGTCTCAGAATCAGGAGGTCCGTGACCGGGCGGTCCCGCCACAGGTCGAGCCTCTCGGCGATCCGCTCGCGCGGCCCGATCTGCGAGATCTCGGCGGTAAACGCGTCTGGTGCGGCCCTCACGGCCTCCTCGTGTCGCCCCGCGAGGAACAGCTCTTGGACCTGCCGCGCCTCTTCCTCGTACCCCATGCGCGCCATCAGGTCGGCGTGGAAGTTGCGGGCGGCGTGCCCCATGCCGCCGATGTAGAAACCGAGCATTGCTTTGACGGATGGCAGGCCCTCGGTCACGTCGTCACGCACCATCAGCGCGACGATGAAGTGCGCCAGCACCCTGGTGAGCGACGCCTCGTAGAGGTTCGTCCGCGCCGACGAGGAAGTGCGGCGGCAGCAGGCCGTCGGCGATCCGGGTCGTCTGGGCGATATTCTTGGGGCCTTCGGCGCCGAGAATGATGGGGAGGCGGGGGCGGAGGGGGTTGGACTTGAGTGGCTTGCCCAGACCGGTCACGTCGTCCCCCGTGTACGGAACCGGATGGATCCGCCCCTCAAGGGCCACCGGGCCCTCACGCCGGAGCGCCTGGCGTACGACCGCGACGTACTCCCGGGTCGCGGTCACCGGCGACTTCGGGAAGGGCCTGCCGTACCGGCTCTCGACTACCTGTGGCCCGGACAGCCGGGTCCCAGCATCATCCGCCCGCCGGAGAGGTGGTCGAGGGTGAGGGCGAGATGGCCGGGATCGAGGCCGCGTCCCCAGAAGCCGAGTGCGAGCCCGAGCCGCATGCGCCCCCCGGTCATTCCTTGATGAGGCGTCAGGTGGATGGTGGGAGGCCGCTGTACGACAACGGCCCCCCGCCCGGAAGGGCGAGGGGCCGCGAGGTGCCGTGGGGGTCAGCCGCGCTGAATCCCCGTGGTGTCCTGGAGAACGCCGCGGCGGCCGTCCTGCGTCTGGGCCACCAGGGTCGCGCCGCGCTGCTCGACGGCCAAGTACCAGGTGCCCGGCGCCAGTTCGGCGATCGGCGTGGGCGAGCCGTCCTCCGCGTACAGCGGACGCGGCACCGGCACGGCGAACCAGAACGGCGAGAAGTCACCGGACGGCTGCGCCTGCGCGGGCGGCGGGGTCTGCCCGCCCTGCGGCTGCGGCTGACCGCCGAAGGACTGGCCCTGCGGCTGACCGGGCTGGCCGCCGTAGGGAGCACCCTGCTGCGGCTGGCCGGCACCGGTGCCCGGGTAGCCGTAACCACCCTGCGGCTGACCGCCGTAGGGGCCGGGGGCGGCTGGACGCGGGGCGCCCATGAGGGGGGCCTTGAAAGCAGGAACGGCCAGGGTGAGAACCGCTCCGGCGGCCATGACCAGAGTCGCGATCAGCGAGAGAATGAGACCGACGCCGGAGTCGAAACCGTCATCGCCCCCCTGTCCCATGTTGTTCAGGCCGCCGGGCGCGTCAAAGATCTGCCCGAGGGCGCTCCATGCCGCGAAGATGGTGAAGGCGACGCCGAAGTGGCCGAGGTCGAGACCTAGGATCCTGGGGGTCGTCGGGAGCGCGCGGGAGATGATGATGCACGCGGCGCCGATGATGCCGGCCAGTGTGACGCTCAGCAGCAAGGGGCCGCTGTCCCATGCGTTCGTCATGTCCATCGAATCCGGAGCCTCGGCGATGTCGAAGACGTCCAGGAACGAGGCGATGAACAGCAACACCGCTGCTGCGATCACCACGCCGTCGCCTCGAGTGAGAGAGCGGAAATTCACTTCAGGTCCTTCGTAAGTCGTCTCGTCGGTGGAGGCGTCGCTGTCGCCTGAGTCGCGGTCGTGTCGCGTGCGCGAAGCGCGGGGGTGGCCCCCCATCGTACGGAGGACATTATCGTCCGAACAGGCGGGGTGTCTGCTCGGCATAAAGACGTGCACACTTCGGACCGGAGACGTTCACGAGCCAATCCGGCGGAGGTCCACTATCCCCGCAGGAACCCGTCAATTCCCTCAGAAATGCCCCGCGCCGCCTTCTGCCGCCATTCCGCGCTCTTCAAGAGCGCCGCGTCCTTCGCGTCCCGCATGTTGCCGCACTCGATGAACACCTTGGGGACGGTGGAGAGGTTGAGGCCGCCGAGGTCGCTGCGGACGTCGAGGCCGGTGCCGCCGCCCACGTAGTTGGAGGGGGCGCTGCCCGTCGCGCTCAGGAACTTTCCGGCGATGCGTTCGCCCAGCTCGCGGGAGGGGGCCACGATCGGCGAGGTGTCGGCCGCGCCGCCCTTCACCTTCGCGGGCAGGATGACGTGGTAGCCGCGGTTGCCCGCGCCCGAGCCGTCGGCGTGGATGGAGACCACCGCGTCGGCGCGGGCTTCGTTGCCGATCCGGGCGCGCTCGTCGACGCACGGGCCCCAGGGGCGGTCGCCGTCCTGGGTGAACGTGACCGTGGCGCCCTGCTGTTCGAGCAGCGTACGCAGGCGGCGGGCCACGTCCAGGGTGAACTTCGCCTCGGTGTAACCGTCGTTCGTGGACGTGCCCGTGGTGTCGCATTCCTTGCGGTTCGTACCGATGTCGACCTGGCGGTTGATCTCGTCGGTGTGCCGGAAGTTGCCCGTGTTGTGCCCGGGGTCCACGACGACCACCTTGCCCTTGAGGGGCCCGTTGGCGGCGGGGCGGCGCGTGGGCGGTTTCGTACTCGAATCGTTGCCGTCGCCCTTGCCGTCCTCGCCCTTCCCCTTGCCCTTTTCCCGCCCCTTGTCGGACTTCGTCGGGGAGGGCGGGCCCGCCTCGGAGGGCGTGGAGCGGTCGGCGGAGGGGCTCGACGGCGCCGGCAGCGATCTCGCCGGCCCGTTCCCGTCGGGTCCGCTCGTCGCCTGATAGACCAGCCAGCCGGCCAGGCAGGTGGGCACCAGCGCGGCCACCGTCACGGCCAGCGGGCGGCCGATGCGGCGGCGGGGCGGCTGGGAGGGATCGAATTCCGGACCTACGTACGACACGAGGGCGAGCCTAGCGGCGAGGTCAGATCCCCGCTCCCGTTCGCCGCAGCACGCGCAGCGAGTCCACCGCCGAGACCTCGGTGAACGCCCCGGACGCCAGGGCCCTGAGATAGACGCGGTAGGGCGCCTGCCCGGTCATGATGTCGACCGGGTCGGGGAAGACGTCGTGGATGACGAGCAGCCCGCCCTCCGCGACGTGCGGCGCCCAGCCCTCGTAGTCGGCCGTGGCGTGCTCGTCGGTGTGGCCGCCGTCGATGAAGACCAGGCCGAGCGGCCCGCCCCAGGCCTTCGCCACCTGCGGCGAACGGCCCACGACCGCGATCACGTGCTCCTCCAGGCCCGCCCGGTGCAGGGTGCGGCGGAAGGTGGGGAGCGTGTCCATCAGGCCGACCTCGGGGTCGACGGTCTCCGGGTCGTGGTACTCCCAGCCCGGCTGTTGCTCCTCGCTGCCGCGGTGGTGGTCCACGGTGATCGCGCTCACCCCGGCCGCGCGGGCCGCGTCGGCGAGCAGGATCGTGGAGCGGCCGCAGTAGGTGCCGACCTCCAGCAGGGGCAGGCCGAGGGCGGCGGCCTGCGTGGCGGCCGCGTACAGCGCGAGGCCCTCGCCGCGCGGCATGAAGCCCTTGGCGGCCTCGAACGCGGCGAGGACCTCCGGCGTGGGGTCGGCGGCCACGGCCACGGTTTCCTCCAGGTCATACGTACGAATGGGGGGTCCGGCGCCCATGATGCAGACCATGATGCACGGCACCCCCGCCACCGGGGTGACGGGGGTGCGTGCCGCGTACGTACGTATGTCGGGCCGCGGCCTCAGGCCGGGACGTCGCTCTCGTCCGGTGAACCCGCCAGCGCCAGGTCGACCCGCACCGGCCGGCCCGCCCCGTGGTACGCCGCAGCCGAGGCGCGCGGCGCGTGGCCGGTGGCGGTGGCCGCGAGGACGTAGGAGCCGTCGGCGGGCACGGCCAGGGCGTAGCGGCCCTCGTCGTCGGTGAGGGCGGCGCCCGCCTGCCTGCCGCGGGGGTCGATCAGCGTCACCTTGGCGCGGGCCACCGGGGCGCCGTCCGCTCCGCGCACCCGGCCCCGGAAGCCCGCGAGGGCCTCGGTCGCGCGCTCCAGGTTGGCGTCCTCCTCGCTGCTGGCGCGCAGCTGCGTCGTGGCGGGGCGGCGGGCGGAGGGCAGCAGCAGGGCGAAGAGCAGGCCGACGGCGACCGCGCCCGTGGCGATCAGGAAGGAGACGCGGAAGCCGTGCATGGTCGGTACGGCGACGCCGCCGACGTGGTCCGCGGTGTTGGCGAGGACCATGCCGATCACGGCGGACGACACGGAGGTGCCGATGGAGCGCATCAGGGTGTTGAGGCCGTTGGCCGCGCCCGTCTCGGAGGGGTCGACCGAGCCGATGATGAGCGCGGGCAGCGAGGAGTAGGCGAGACCGATGCCCGCGCCGAGGACCACCGAGACGACGATGGTCTGCCAGGCGGCGCTCATCAGGCCGAGGCCCGTGCCGTAGCCGACGGCGATGATCAGCATGCCGAGGATGAGGGTGGTCTTCGGGCCGTACTTCGCCGAGAGGCGGGCGTAGACCGGCGCCGTGAACATCATCGTCAGGCCGAGCGGCATCACGCACAGGCCCGCGACGACCATCGACTGGCCGAGGCCGTGGCCGGTGGCGGACGGCAGCTGGAGCAGCTGCGGCAGGACGAGCGAGACGGCGTAGAAGGCGACGCCGACCATGATCGAGGCGAGGTTGGTGAAGAGCACCGGGCGGCGGGCCGTGGTGCGCAGGTCCACCAGCGGCGCCTTCACGCGCAGCTCCATCACGCCCCACAGGACGAGGACGACGGCCGCGGCGGCGAACAGGCCGAGCGTGGTGCCGGAACTCCAGCCCCAGTCGCTGCCCTTGGTGATCGGCAGCAGGAACAGCACGAGCCCGGCGGAGAGGCCGAGAGCGCCGAGCACGTCGAAGGTGCCCTTGGCCCGCATGGGGCTCTCCGGCACGAAGACGAGGGTGAGCGCCATCGCGAGGACGCCGAGGCCCGCGGCGCCGAAGAACAGCGCGTGCCAGTCGGCGTGCTGGGCGACGAGCGCGGCCAGCGGCAGCGCGATGCCGCCGCCGACGCCGATGGAGGAACTCATCAGCGCCATCGCGGAGCCGAGCCTCTCGCGGGGCAGCTGGTCGCGCATGAGGCCGATGCCGAGCGGGATGGCGCCCATGGCGAAGCCCTGGAGGGCGCGGCCGACGATCATCACGAGCAGATCGTCGGTGAACCCGCAGACCAGCGAGCCGACGACCATCACGGCGAGGCTGACGAGCAGCATCCTGCGCTTGCCGAAGAGGTCCCCGAGGCGGCCCATGATCGGCGTGGCGACGGCGCCCGCGAGGAGGGTCGCGGTCATGACCCAGGTGGCGTTCGAGGGGGCGGTGCCCAGCAGGGCCGGCAGGTCCTTGATGACCGGCACCAGCAGGGTCTGCATCACCGCGACGACGATGCCGGAGAAGGCGAGTACGGGGACGACTCCGCGTATGCCGCGTGGATGGGTCGTCGTCATCGACATTGCGTGGGGCCTCCAGGGCGGAAGGTCGGACACTCCAGGGGTACGTGTAAGCCGAACCTGTTACCCCGGGCGACTATTCCGATGGATGTCGTACGAGGGGAAGCCTTGACCTGTTGTTGACCGACTCGCCGCCGGCCCGGGCGGAGGGAGTGGCCTGACGCCTCGTCAGTCTTCCATCGAGATGGAACGTGTTCTACCCTGTCGCGGATTCTCGGCCTGCCGTGTGGCTGAAGGGGAGCGCTTCGTGAAGAGCTATGTCGTCGGTGTCGGCATGACCAGGTTCGAGAAGCCCGAGACGCGTGCGTGGCAGTACTGGGACATGGCGCAGGAGGCGGGCACGAAGGCCCTGGAGGACGCCGGAATCGCGTACGACCGGATCGAGCAGGTCGCCGTCGGCTACTGCTTCCAGCCCTCGACCGCCGGGCAGCGCGCCGTCTACGGACTGGGCCTGACCGGCGTCCCCGTCTACAACGTCAACAACAACTGCGCGACCGGATCGACCGCGCTGATGATGGCCCCGCAGTTCGTCGAGGGCGGGATCGCCGACTGCGTGCTCGCGCTCGGCTTCGAGAAGATGGCGCGCGGCTCGCTCGGGGGCGGGGGCGGGGGCGACGGGGCGGACTTCAAGGCGTCGCCGGTGGCCCGCCACTACGGGATCATGGCCGCCCGGCACGGCTTCGAGAGGACCCCGCCCACCGCGCAGATCTTCGGCAACGCGGCGCGCGAGCACATGGAGGCGTACGGCACGACCGAGGCCCAGCTCGCGGCGGTCGGCGCCAAGAACCACCGGCACTCGGTGAACAATCCGTACGCCCAGTTCCAGGACGCGTACACCATCGACGAGGTCCTCGCCGCCCGGACCGTCCACCGGCCGCTCACCAAGCTCCAGTGCTCGCCGACCTCGGACGGTTCGGCCGCCGCGGTCGTCGTCTCGGAGCGGTTCGTGGAGCGGCACGGCCTGGCGGAGCGTGCCGTGGAGATCGTCGCCCAGGCCATGACGACGGACACCGCCGAGTCCTTCGCCTCCGGCTCGTGCGTCGACGCCGTCGGACAGCCGATGACGCGGGCGGCGGCGCGCCAGGTGTACGAGGGGTCGGGGCTCGGCATCGCGGACGTGGACGTCATCGAGCTGCACGACTGCTTCTCCATCAACGAACTCCTGACGTACGAGGCGCTGGGCCTCTGCGCGCCCGGCGAGTCCGGGAAGCTCGTCGAGAGCGGCGCCACGACGTACGGCGGGCGCTGGGTGGTGAACCCCTCCGGCGGCCTGATCTCCAAGGGCCACCCGCTCGGCGCGACCGGCATCGCGCAGGCGGCGGAGCTGACCTGGCAGCTGCGGGGCGAGGCGGGGGCGCGGCAGGTCGAGGGGGCGCGGGTGGGGCTCGCGCACAACATCGGGCTGGGCGGGGCGGCGGTGGTGACGTTGCTGCGGAGATAGGGGCAGGGATTCGGGGTCCGGGTGCCGCTGCGGCGGCATGGTGTGGGGCCTGGGCTGCTCTGGGCTTCTGGGGTGTCGGGCTCGCTGCGTCGGCAGGCAGAGGCGCGGGCTGGCCCCGGCTTCCAGGCGCGTGTCGCGGCGGCCTTCGGGGCGGGCGGCCCGGAGTCCTAGGCCCTTCGGCCCAGGCGCGTGCAGCCAATTTCCGATGCGTGCGGCTTGCGCGGCTTGAGAGGATGGCTGTCATGGTCCAGACGCCCTCCACCACTTACACGCCCGACGCCGCCACCGCCCCGCCGAAGAAGTCCGCCCCGGTGTGGGCGGTCCTGCTCGCCGCCTGCGCCGGCCAGTTCCTGGTCGTCCTCGACGTGTCGGTGGTGAACACCGCGCTGCCCTCGATGCGCGCCGACCTCGGCATGAGCGCCATCGGGCTGCAATGGGTCGTCAACGCCTACTCCATCGCCTTCGCCGGCTTCATGCTGCTCGGCGGCCGGGCCGGCGACCTCTTCGGGCGCAAGCGGATGTTCCTCCTCGGGCTCGGCCTCTTCACCGCCGCCTCCCTCGGCGGCGGCCTCGCGCAGGCCGAGTGGCAGCTGCTCGCGGCGCGGGCGGTGCAGGGCCTCGGCGCCGCGATCCTCGCGCCGTCGACGCTGACGATCCTCACCTCCGCCGTGCCCGAGGGCCCCGCCCGCATCCGGGCGATAGGCGTCTGGTCGGCCGTCGGCGCGGGCGGCGGCGCGGCCGGCGGCCTGGTCGGCGGGGTCCTCACCGACCTGCTCTCCTGGCGCTGGGTGCTCCTGATCAACGTACCGATCGGCGCCCTGGTGATCGTCGCGGGCCTCGCCTGGCTCACCGAGAGCAGGGCGGGCCAGGCACGCCGCCTCGACGTGCCGGGCGCGGTGCTCGTCACGGCCGGGCTCGCCACCCTCGCGTACGGGATCGTGCAGACCGAGGAGAAGGGCTGGACGGCGGCGGCCACCCTCGTGCCGCTGGTGGCCGGGCTCGCGCTGCTCGGGGCGTTCCTCGTGGTGGAGGCCCGCACGAAGGTGCCGCTGATGCCGCTGAAGCTGTTCAAGGTGCGGTCGGTGTCGGCCGCGAACGCCGCGATGTTCGTCTGCGGCGGCGGCATGTTCGCCATGTGGATGTTCATGACGCTGTACGCCCAGAACGTCCTCGACTACTCCCCGCTGAAGGCGGGCCTCGCCCTCATCCCGTCCTCGCTCACCATCGTCCTCGGCTCGATGCTGGCGCCGCGCGTGATGCCGGTGCTCGGCGCGAAGAACGTCTCCGTGCTCGGCATCGTGGTGGCCGCCGCGGGCTTCGGCTGGCAGTCGACGATGACGGTCGACGGCGCGTACGTCACCTCGATCATGCTGCCCGGCATCGTGATGATGTTCGGCGCGGGCCTCGCCACGACCCCGCTCGCCTCGCTGGCCACCTCGGGGGCGGCACCCGGCGACGCCGGACTCGTCTCGGGCCTGATCAACACCTCCCGCACGATGGGCGGCGCGCTCGGCCTCGCGGTGCTCTCCACGGTCGCGGCGGCGCGGATGGACGGCTCGACGTCACGGCAGGCCCTGACGGACGGCTACGCGATGGCGTTCCGCACGAGCGGCTTCATCCTGCTGGCGGGCGTGGTGGTACTGCTCCTGTGGATGCCGCGGACACAGCGGGCGGCGGCCGGGGACACCGTCTAGAGCCAGCCGCGCTGCCGGGCTTCCCGCACCGCTTCCGCGCGGTTGCGGGTGCCGGTCTTGCCGATGGCCGCCGAGAGGTAGTTGCGCACGGTCGACTCCGACAGGTGCAGCCTGCCCGCGATGTCGGCGACCGTGGCGCCGTCCACCGACGCGTTGAGGACATCCGTCTCGCGGCCGGTCAGCGGGCTGGGTCCGGCGCTGAGCGCGGCCGCAGCGAGCACGGGGTCGACGACGGTCTCGCCCCGCAGCACCCCGCGGATCACCTCCGCCAGCTCTTCGACGGGCCCGTCCTTGACGAGGAACCCGGCCGCGCCCGCCTCCATGGCGCGGCGCAGATAGCCGGGCCTGGCGAAGGTCGTGAGGATGAGGACCCGGCAGTCGGGGCACTCCTCGCGCAGGTCGGCGGCGGCGTCCAGGCCACTGCGGCCCGGCAGTTCGATGTCCAGCAGCGCCACGTCGGGGCGGGCGGCCAGGGCCGCGTCGACGATCTCGTCCCCCGCGGCGACCTGGGCGACGACCTCGATGTCCTCCTCCATGCCGAGCAGCAGGGCGAGCGCGCCCCGCATCATGCCCTGGTCCTCGGCGAGCAGGACTCTGATCATCGGGTGCGCTCCTTGTGTGCCTGTACGCCCGCCGGGGCCGTCTCAACGACCGGCAGCTCGGCGGTGACCCGGAAGCCGGAGCGGGGCGCCGGACCCGAGATGAGGGAGCCGCCAGCCGCCGCGAGGCGTTCGCCCAGGCCCCTCAGCCCGCTGCCGGGCGTTCCCGAGCCTACGCCGCGGCCGTCGTCCGTGATCACCAGGCGGGTCCGCTCGGTGGTGCCGGTGACCTCGATCTCGCAGCGGTGCGCGCCCGAGTGCCGTACGACGTTGGTGGCGGACTCGCGGACCACCCAGCCCAGCAGCGCCGCCGTACGCGGGGGGAGGGGCGGTCCGGACTGGTGGACCTCGGCGTCGATCCCGGCGGCGGCGAGGAGGTCGCGGGCCCGGTCGAGTTCGGTGGCGAGGCTGCCCTCGCGGTAGCCGGTGACGGCCTCGCGGATCTCGGTGAGCGCCTGCCGGCCGACGGACTCGATGTCGGTGACCTGGCCGAGCGCCGCGTCCAGGTCGCGGGGGGCGAGACGCCGGGTGGCCTCTGCCTTGACCACGATCACGGAGAGCGTGTGGCCGAGCAGGTCGTGCAGGTCGCGGGAGAAGCGGAGGCGTTCCTTCTCGACCGCGGCGCGGGCCAGCTCCTCCCGGGTGTCGCGCAGTTCGTGGACGGCCTCGGACAGGGAGAGGATGGCGGCGGTCACCATGGTGGACAGGAACGTGCCGTACACGATGCCCACCGCGCCCCAGCCGTCCCTGAACCCGCCGACGACGCCCGCGAGCGCGCTCACTCCGAGGCCGAGGGGACCAAGGCCCCGCCCACGCACGACGGCGCCCACGGCCAGGCCGAGCAGGGGGAAGAAGAGCAGCCAGCTGCCGCCGTAGCCGGCGGCGAGGGCGACGGTCAGCAGGCCGAGCGCGGCGAGAGCCACCCGCGTGGAGCGGGCCTCTCGCCGGTTCCTGTCGAAGGCGCGGAAGGCCAGGAGGACGTAGAGCGAGTTGAAGGCGAGGAGGCCGACGCCGCCGATCCACGGGTTCGGGGCCTTGCCCTGGAGGAGGTGGGATAGGGAGCCGAGGCCCATCAGGAGCCAGGGCAAAAGGACGAAGCCAGTGGGCGGCGGGCCGGGTACCTCGATGCCCTTCCTGCCCCCGCCGCCCTTTCGCGGGCACTGTCCGCGCCATGCGTACGCGATCCGGCCCTCGGCGCGGGCCTCTCTGCTGCTGTCCATGGTGACGACGGTACGGAGCGGGGCGGGGCGGCGGCAGATCCGGTTGTACGGAAGCGGCCGGTACATATGTCACACCGACGAAACTGACGTCGCGTCAGGCGGCACGCGTCCGGAGCCTTCACAACTTCCCGGGGCTCGGCTATACATGGGACGCCGGACTGGAACGCGTTCTAGAACGGCCCTGTCGCGACCTCGGTGCGGTCGACGGTGCGGACGGCCTCACCGAGGTCTTCTGCCGCCGGTCAAGGAGCCCAAGGAGCTGCCACCCTATGCCCATTGACGCCGCGAAGGCCGTGGCCGCCGAACCCCGGACCGCCGAGATCAGCTGGGACCACAAGGACGTACAGCTCTACCACCTGGGCCTCGGCGCGGGGCGCCCCGCCACCGACCCCGCCGAACTGCGGTACACGCTGGAGTCCGGCCTGCACGTCCTGCCCAGCTTCGCCACCGTCGCGGGCGCCGGCATGGGCATCATGGGCGGCCTCTCGGCCCCCGGCGTCGACGTGGACCTCGCCGCGGTGCTGCACGGCGGCCAGACCATCACGCTGCACCGCCCCATCCCCGTCAACGGCAAGGCCGTGACCAGCTCGAAGGTCGCCGCGGTGTACGACAAGGGCAAGGCGGCGATCCTCGTCCTGCGCTCCGAGGCCGCCGACGCCGAGGGCCCGCTGTGGACGAGCGACGCCCAGATCTTCGTACGCGGCGAAGGAGGCTTCGGCGGCGACCGCGGCCCCTCCACCCGGCTGCCCGCCCCCGAGGGCCACCCCGACCTGGAGGTCGAGCGCCCCGTCCGCGAGGACCAGGCGCTGCTCTACCGCCTCTCCGGCGACTGGAACCCGCTGCACGCCGACCCCGAGTTCGCGAAGCTCGCCGGCTTCGACCGGCCGATCCTGCACGGCCTGTGCACGTACGGGATGACCCTCAAGGCCGTCGTCGACACACAACTGGACGGCGATGTGTCCCGGGTGCGCGGCTACGGCACCCGCTTCGTCGGGGTCGTCTTCCCCGGCGAGACCCTGCGCATCCGCATGTGGCGCACCGAGGGCCGCGTCCAGGCCACGGTCACGGCGGTCGAACGGGACGACGCGCCGGTCCTCGCCGACACCGTCGTCGAGCACGTCTGAGCCGCTTCGGGACGCGCCCCGAGCCGAGCCGCTTCGTGTCGCTTCAGGCCGCTTCCGGAGCTTCGTACGCGAGAGGAGCCGCACCATGCGCGCAGCCGTACTGCACGAGACAGGCCAGGACAAGCTCGAAGTCCTCGACGACGTCGAGGCGTCGGGCTTCGGGCCGGGCAAGGTGAGGATACGGGTCCGGGCCACCGGCCTGTGCCACTCCGACCTCTCCGCGATGAACGGCGTGCTGCCGCAGCCCGCGCCCTTCGTCCCCGGCCACGAGGGCGCCGGCGAGATCCTCGACGTCGGTGACGGGGTCAGCGGCCACGCGCAGGGCGACCGGGTCCTCCTCTGCTGGCTCCCCGCCTGCGGCACCTGCCCCGCCTGCAGGCGCGGCCAGACCCAGCTCTGTCTCGCCGGTTTCCTGAACGCGGGCACCCCCAACTTCAAGCGCCCCGGCGGTGACGTCTTCGGCTTCGCGGGCACCGGCACCTTCGCCGAGGAGGTCGTCGTCGACGCCCGGTGCGCCGTGCCGATCCCGGACGACGTGCCCTTCGACATCGCCGCGCTCATCGGCTGCGGGGTCACCACGGGGCTCGGCGCGGCCATCAACACCGCCGACGTGCGGGCCGGTTCATCGGTGGCCGTCATCGGCTGCGGCGGCGTCGGCATCTGCGCGATCCAGGGTGCCCGGCTCAAGGGCGCGGCACAGATCGTTGCGGTCGACCCGGTCGCCTCGCGCCGGGAGGCGGCGCTCACCTTCGGCGCCACGGAGGCGGTCGCGCCCGACGAACTGGCCGACGCCAAGCAGCGGATCACCGCCGGTGAGGGCTTCGACTACGTCTTCGAGGTCGTCGGCAAGTCCGCCACGGCCCGCACGGCGTACGAGACGACGCGGCGCGGCGGCACGCTGTGCGTCGTCGGCGCGGGTGCCATGGACGACCACCTCCGGCTCAACATGTTCGAGCTGTTCTTCGACGAGAAGCGCATCCTGCCCTCCCTGTACGGCGGGGGCGACGTCGTCCAGTCGTACGAGCGGGCCATCGCGCTCTGGCGGGCGGGCCGCATCGACCTGGCGAACCTGATCACGCACCGCGTGCGGCTCACCGAGATCAACGAGGCCCTCGACCAGATGCGGACCGGGACCTCCCTGCGTACGTGCGTCGAGATCTGAGAGGACGCCGATGTCTGTGCAGTCACCGCCACTCGAGGGCCTGGCCGCGATCGTCACCGGCGCGGGCCGCGGGCTCGGCCGGGCCGAGGCCCTGGAACTGGCCCGGCTCGGCGCGAGCGTCATCGTCAACGACTTCGGGCAGCCGGGGCGCGACGGCTCCGGCGAGGCGTCGGCGGCGCCCGCCGAGGAGGTCGCCGCCGAGATCCGGGCCGGGGGCGGGCGGGCCGTGGCCCACACCGGCGACGTCGCGGACCACGAGCAGGCCCGCGGCCTGGTCCGGCTGGCGGTCGACACCTACGGAAAGCTCGACGTCCTGGTCAACAACGCGGGCATCCTGCGGGACCGGATGATCTTCTCGATGAGTGAGGAGGAGTGGGACTCGGTCATCCGCGTCCACCTCAAGGGCCACTTCAACACCACCCACTTCGCGTCCGTCCACTGGCGCGCGCGCTCCAAGGCCGCGGGCGGCCCGGTGTACGGGCGGATCGTGAACACCTCCTCGGAGGCTTTCCTCGCCGGGTCCGCGGGCCAGCCCAACTACGCGGCGGCGAAGGGCGGCATCGTCGGTCTGACGACGTCGACGGCGCTGGCGCTGGCGAAATACGGCGTGACGGCCAACGCGATCTGCCCGCGCGCGCGGACCCGGATGACCGAGGACGTCTTCCGGGGCTTCCAGGAGCCGGCGGACGGTCGGCTTGACCCGCTCGCGCCCGAACACGTGGCGCCGCTGGTCGGCTATCTCGCCTCGCCCGCCGCCGCGCGCGTCAACGGCCAGCTGCTCGTCGTGCACGGCGGGATGGTCGCGATCGTCGAACGTCCCAAGGTGGCGGCGAAGTTCGACGCGGCGAAGGAGGCGTTCACCTTCGAGGAGCTGGACGAGCTGATCTCGCCGTACTACGCGGCGCGCCCCCCGTCCGAGACGTTCGCGGCGGCCGAGATACTCGGCCTGAAACGGGGGTAGGCGGTTCTTGGTGGAAACGCAGGAAAGCCCCGCCCGGGGTCCGCTTGTGGCGGCCTTGGGCGGGGCTTTCCCGTGACGCGGTGCGCGTGGTGGCGCGTGGTGCGGTGCGTCAGGAGTCCGACGGCTGCTTGCGGTGGCGGCCCCTCGGCGCGGTGGCCTCGTCGTGCTCGGCCACCGGCCCGCGGTGCCTGCCGGCGCCGGACCGCGTGGTCGCGGCGGCGGCCCTCGCCTGCCGCGGGTCGGTCTCCCACGGGGTCTCCCACTGCGGCTCGGTCTGCGACCCCGCCGGTGTCCCCGTCTGCGTCCTCGTTATGGCCTCGGTCGACATCTCTCTGCTCACCCCGTAAGAAGATCCTTCGTACAGCCGGGCGAGTCTAACCGGCCGCCACCCGCCCGCCGAGGGGCGCCTGTTGCAGCGGCACCGGCCGGGGCGCGACGGGCGGTGCCGGGGTGAGCGGCGGAGCGTCCGGCAGCTCCTGCGGAGGCGCCGTCACCCGCGCGACACCGCACGGCACGGCCCGCGTCGCGTACGGAAGGCGCAGCACGCCGTCCGGTGTCCAGCGCCCCGCGCCCGCCAACCAGCCCTCGGGCGCGGGCAGTTGCCGCATGCGCCGCTCGGCGGGGCGCCAGATGCCGAGCCAGGTGCCCGCCGCCCCGTCGATCCGCAGCGCCACCGCGCAGCCCTCCGGGAGGAGCGTCTGCCCGGGCTGGATCGCGAACGGCGTGACCGCGCAGTCCGCGAGCCGCAGCGACTCGGGGAAGCGGACGGGGCGCGTACCGCCGAGCACCCCCCAGCCGAGCCGGTCGTGGCCCGGCGCGTTCGAACGGATGAGGAGCAGGCCGCTGTCCGCGTCGGCGAGCAGCAGCCGGTCGTCGCTCCCCTCGGCGATCTGGAGCAGCGGGGACACCTCGCCGCCCCGCTCGAGGTCGACCGCCACCGTCTTGACGCACCCGGCGGACTCCCGGTCCAGGGCGAGGAGCCGTCCCGTGCGGTCCAGCCAGACGCCGCCCGAACAGCGCCCCGGCACCTCGGCGACGTGCTCGGGCCCGAAGGAGCCGCCCGCCACCAGCCATACGTCCGTCGAGCGGGCGCCGACCGCGAGGGCGTAGGCGCGGGTGCCGTCCGGGGCGGGCGGCAGCAGTCTCAGCCCGCCCGCGCACTCCACGGTGCCGAGGGCGATCTCGCCGGTCCTCGGGCCCGTCGGGTAGAGCAGGGCGAAGGCGTGGCGGCCGTCCACCAGGCGGTGGATGAGGACGCGGCCGTCGTTCAGCGGCAGCACTTCGGTGCCGGGCTCCTCGGGCTGCCGGCCGGCGAGCGGCACCGCGTAGGGCTCGGGGGAGTCCAGGGTCCAGCGCTCGGGGAACCAGGAGTCACCCCGTCGTGCGAGCCGCGCCGCGTAGGAACCGTCCACCGTGATCGTTGCCGCTGTCATGGTCGGTGTCACCTCCGCCTTCGACGCTAGGTTCGTACGCGCTGACGTGGGGTGCACGGCTGTCCGCTTCACACAGAAGGGTGGAGATGTCCCGGATGACCTGAGGCGGCGGGGACGGTTGTGCTGCGCGGGGCGGTCCGCCCCGTCAGGGGCGCGGGGAACTGCGCGAGCAACCACGGACGAGCCGCGGACGCCTCTGCTCGGAACGCGGCAGACGCGCCTGCGCAGAATTGGGCGGACGCGTCCGCAGCCGGGCCAGGGCCCCGCCCCCTATGGGGCGTTCCGTAGCCGCCGGACCACGGTGAGCAACGCACGACATGCCGAGCGCAGCGGGAAGGTAGCCTTTCCCCGTGCCCCGTCTGTCTGAAGTCATCGCCGCCCTCGACGCCCTGTGGCCCGCCGATCTGGCCGAGAGCTGGGACGCGGTCGGCACGGTCTGCGGCGACCCCGACGCGGAGGTCTCGCGGGTCCTGTTCGCCGTGGACCCGGTCCAGGAGATCGCCGACGAGGCGGTGCGGCTCGGAGCCCAGCTCCTGGTCACCCACCACCCCCTCTACCTGCGCGGTACGACGACGGTCGCGGCGTCCACCTTCAAGGGCCGCGTCGTCCACGACCTCATCAAGAACGACGTCGCGCTGCACGTCGCGCACACCAACGCCGACCGCGCCGACCCGGGCGTCTCCGACGCGCTCGCGGGCGCCCTCGACCTGCGGGTCGTACGCCCCCTCGTACCGGACCCCACCGACCGGAACGGCCGCCGCGGGCTCGGCAGGATCTGCGAGCTCGAACACCCGCTGACCCTCGCCGAGCTGGCCGAGCGCGCGGCGAAGCGGCTGCCCGCCACCGCGCAGGGCATCCGCGCCGCGGGCGACCCGGACGCGCTCATCCGCACCGTCGCGGTCAGCGGCGGCTCCGGCGACAGCCTCTTCGACGACGTGCGCGCCGCCGGTGTGGACGCCTTCCTCACCGCCGACCTGCGCCACCACCCGGCCTCCGAGGCCCGCGAGCGCACCCCGCTGGCGCTGCTCGACGCCGCCCACTGGGCCACCGAGTGGCCCTGGTGCGAGCTGGCCGCAGCCCAGCTCGATCAGATCTCCGACCGCAACGGATGGGGCCTTCGCGTCCACGTCTCGCACACGGTCACCGACCCCTGGACCGCCCACGCGGCCTCAACCCCGAACTCAACAGGAGCCCCCAACTGAACGCCGCGCCCGCCGACCAGATCCGACTGCTCGACGTCCAGGCCCTGGACACCCGCCTTCAGCAGCTCGCGCACAAGAAGAGGTCCCTTCCCGAGCACGCCGAGATCGAGTCGCTGACGAAGGACCTCACGCAGCTGCGCGACCTCCTCGTCGCCGCGACGACCGAGGAGGGCGACTGCGCCCGCGAGCAGACCAAGGCGGAGCAGGACGTCGACCAGGTCCGCCAGCGCGCGGCCCGCGACCAGCAGCGGCTGGACTCCGGCGCGGTCTCGTCCCCCAAGGACCTGGAGAACCTCCAGCGCGAGATCGCCTCGCTCGCCAAGCGCCAGGGCGACCTGGAGGACGTCGTCCTGGAGGTCATGGAGCGCCGCGAGTCCGCGCAGGAGCGGGTCGCCGAGCTGACCGAGCGGGTCTCCTCGATCCAGTCGAAGATCGACGACGCGACGGCCCGCAGGGACGCCGCCGCCGGGGAGCTGGACCGCGAGACGGCCACGGCCACCAAGGAGCGCGAGGTCGTCGCGGCCTCCATCCCGGCCGACCTCCTCAAGCTGTACGACAAGCTCCGCGCGCAGCAGGGCGGCGTCGGCGCGGCCAAGCTCTACCAGCGGCGCTGCGAGGGCTGCCGCCTGGAGCTGAACATCACCGAGGTCAACGAAGTGAAGGCGGCCTCCCCGGACACCGTCGTACGGTGCGAGAACTGCCGCCGCATCCTGGTCCGTACGTCCGAGTCCGGCCTGTAAGGACCCCGCTCCATGCGCGAGTTCATCGTCGAGGCCGATGGGGGCTCCCGGGGCAACCCGGGGCCCGCGGGCTACGGCTCGGTGGTCATCGACGCGGCCACGGGGGAGACCCTGATGGAGGCCGCGGAGTACATCGGCGTCGCGACGAACAACGTCGCGGAGTACAAGGGCCTGGTGGCCGGCCTGAAGGCGGCCCACCGGCTCGATCCGGCGGCCTCCGTCCACGTCCGCATGGACTCCAAGCTCGTCGTCGAGCAGATGTCGGGCCGCTGGAAGATCAAGCACCCCGACATGCGGCCGCTCGCGGCCGAGGCGGCGCGGGTCTTCCCCGCGGACCAGGTGACGTACGAGTGGATTCCCCGCGAGCGGAACAAGCACGCGGACCGGCTCGCGAACGAGGCGATGGACGCGGGCAAGCGGGGCGTGGCGTGGTCGCCGTCGGCGTCGACGGCGGAACTGGACGCGAGGGCGGCCCGGTCGGCCGCCGCCGTTGCGGGGCCACCGGAGCCGTCGGGGCCGCCGGGGGACGCGGCGGCGGGGGCGGCTCGGGCGCGGGCGGCGTTGGCGGGGGCGAAGCCTTCGGCGGCGGTGTCGGCTGGGGCTGACGGGGTTCTTGGGGCTGGCGTGACTGGTGTGGCCGGTGGCGTGACTGCGGTGGGCGGTGAGGTGACCGGTGGGGCCGGTGACGTGACTGCGGTGGCCGGTGACGTGGCTGCGGTTGCTGGTGAAGTGACGGGCGGCGCCGGTGAGGCCGTGGCCTCGGGCGAGAGTGCCGACCGGCGTGCGGCGAGCAGCGCGGTGCGGACCCCGCCCGTCGGCTGGGCGGCCCCCGCCGACCTCGGGGCGCCCGCCACCTTCGTACTGCTGCGGCACGGTGAGACCCCGCTGACGCCCGAGAAGCGGTTCTCCGGGAGCGGCGGCACCGATCCGTCGCTGTCCGCGGTGGGGCGCGAGCAGGCCGAGCGCGCGGCGGCCGCCTTCGCGGCGCGCGGCACGATCCAGGCGATCGTCTCCTCGCCGCTCAAGCGCTGCCAGGAGACCGCGCGCACCGTCGCCGCCCGCCTCGGACTCGACGTCCACCTCGAAGAGGGCCTGCGCGAAACGGACTTCGGTGCCTGGGAAGGGCTCACCTTCGGCGAGGTGCGCGAGCGCCACCCCGAGGAGCTGAACGCCTGGCTGGCCTCGCCGAAGGCGGCGCCGCCGGGCGGTGAGTCGTTCGCGGCGGTGTCCCGCCGGGTGGCGGCCGCCCGTGACCGGCTGAGCTCGGCGTACGCGGGCCGCACGGTCCTGCTCGTCACGCACGTCACGCCCATCAAGACGCTGGTGCGGCTCGCGCTCGGCGCCCCACCGGAGTCCCTGTTCCGCATGGAACTCGCGGCGGCCTCGGTCTCCGCGGTGGCCTACTACGCCGACGGCAACGCCTCGGTACGGCTCCTGAACGACACGTCGCATCTGCGGTAGTTCGCGCAGCGTCACGTATCCCTACATGCCACTTCGTGTCACCGCAGGGCGGCGGCCTCCCGGGCCAGGGACTCCACGCGGGCCCAGTCCCGCGCCGCCACCGCGTCGGACGGCAGCATCCAACTCCCGCCCACGCAGCCGACGTTCTTCAGCGCGAGATAGCTCGGCGCGGTGTCGGCCGTGATGCCGCCGGTCGGGCAGAAACGGGCCTGCGGCAGCGGGCCGCCGAGGGACTTCAGGTAGGCGGTCCCGCCGGCGGCCTCCGCGGGGAAGAACTTCATCTCGCTCACGCCGTGTTCCAGCAGCGCCACGACCTCCGAGGCCGTCGAGACCCCGGGCAGGAACGGCACCCCGGACCCCCGCATCGCCGCGAGCAGTGACTCCGTCCAGCCGGGGCTGACGAGGAAACGGGCGCCGGCCGCCACGGAGTCCTCGACGTTCCGCGTCGATATGACCGTGCCGGCGCCGACGACCGCGTCCGGCACCTCGGCGGCGATGGCCCGGATCGCGTCGAGCGCGACCGGCGTCCGCAACGTCACCTCGATCGCGGGCAGGCCCCCGGCGACCAGGGCCCGCGCCATCGGCACGGCGTCGGCGAGATCCTCCACGACGACCACGGGGACGACGGGGGCGAGGTCCAGCACGGAGGGCGAGGGCGTGGGCGGCGTGGGCGGCGAAGAGATACGGGCCATGCAGGCATCCTGCACGGCGTCCGCAGCATGCGCAAAGGTCATTGCGCATGCTGCAACAGGGGGCCGGACCGGTCAGTGGATCTCCCGCACCACCACGTCCAGCGCCCACGGCTTGCCCGCCTTAGCGGGCGGCTCCGCCTCCACCACGTGCCCCAGGTCGCGCAGCGCCTCCACCAGCTCGGCGGGGTTCTCCGGCCGGACGCCCGTGGTCAGGAGGGACCGGACGATGCGGCCCTTCGTCGCCTTGTTGAAGTGCGAGACCACGGACCGCTTCTCGACCCCGTCCACGACCTGCGCGTGCAGCACCCGTACGGTCGCCGTCCGCCCCGCCACCTCGCCCTTCGGCTTCCACGCCGCCGCGTACGCCGACGACCGCAGGTCGAGGACCAGCCCGTCCCCGGCCGCCTCGGGCAGGACGGAGGCCATCGGCGTACGCCAGTAGGCGCCGAGCGCCCCGAGGCCCGGCAGCTTCACGCCCATCGAGCAACGGTAGGAGGGGATCTTGTCGTTCACGCCGACGGCGCCCCACAGCCCGGAGAAGACGAGCAGGGACCGGGCGGCGCGGCGCTTGGCGGCGGCGTCGAGCGAGGCCAGGTCCAGGGCGTCGTACAGCACGCCCGTGTAGATCTCCCCGGCGGGACGGGCACCCGCCGTGCGCAGCCCGGCGTTCTTGGCGACCTCGCCCCGCAGCCCCTCGCTGAGCCCGAGCACGAGCCGCGCCTTCTCCTCGTCGGCGGCGCACAGCTCGACCACCTCGTCGAGCACGGCCCGCCGCGCCTCGGCGAGCCCCGGCAACGACAGCGTCTCGGGCTGGAGCGGGGCACCCCGCCCGGACGAGGCCTTGCCTTCGGACGGCGGCAGCAGGACGAGCACGATCGGATCTCCTTAGGCGGTACGGGGGAGGGGCGCGGCCCCTGCGAAAGGGTACGGGGTGCGGAAACCGGCCCGCGGCGGCCTGGCGGCGAAGGGGCCGGGGCGGCACAGCCCTGCGTGGCTGAGGGCGGAACACCCCGGCGTGCCAAGGGCAGCGGTCCGCCATACGCTCGGGTCATGCCGCGCCGCCAGCTCCGTGTGACCGGCGCAGCGGAGGCTCCGTTGCGGGCCGCGCTGCGTGCCCTGCGCACGACACTCGACGTCCCCGACGCCTTCCCCGCCGAGGCCCTAGCGGAGGCGGAACGCGCCGCCGCCGCGCCCCGGCTGCCGGACCACGACGCGACGGACATCCCCCTCTTCACCATCGACCCGCCCACCTCCGTCGACCTCGACCAGGCCATGCACCTGTCGCGGCGCGAGTCGGGCGGCTACCGCGTGCGGTACGCGATCGCGGACGTCGCCGCGTACGTCACACCCGGCGGCGCGGTCGACACCGAGGCCCACCGCCGCGTCACCACCCTCTACTTCCCCGACGAGAAGGTCCCGCTGCACCCCACGGCCCTGAGCGAGGGCGCCGCCAGCCTGCTGCCCGGCCAGAGCCGCCCGGCGGCCCTGTGGACGATCGACCTCGACGAGGACGGCCGCGCCGAACACACCGACGTACGCCGCGCCCTCGTCCGCAGCCGGGCGAAACTGGACTACGCGGGGGTGCAGCGCGCCATCGACGACGGCACCGCGGAGGAGCCGGTCGCACTGCTGCGCGACATCGGGACCCTGCGCGAGCGCCTGGAGGCCGAACGCGGCGGCATCTCCCTCAACGTCCCCGAGCAGGAGATCGTGGAGCGCGACGGCACGTACGAACCCGCCTACCGCGCACCCCTGCCCGCCGACGGCTGGAACGCCCAGATCTCCCTGCTCACCGGCATGGCCGCCGCCGACCTCATGATCGCCTCGGGTACGGGCATCCTGCGGACCCTGCCGACCGCCCCCGACGGCGCGGTCGGCCGCCTGCGCCGTACCGCCAAGGCGCTGCGCGTCGACTGGCCGCACCACGTCCCGTACGCGGAACTCGTCCGCTCCCTCGACCCCCGGCAGCCACAGCACGCCGCCTTCCTCCAGGAGTGCACGACGCTGCTGCGGGGCGCGGGATACACCGCGTTCAGCGGCGGCGAGATCCCCGAACACACCCTGCACGCCGCGGTCGCCGCCCCCTACGCCCACTGCACCGCCCCCCTGCGCCGCCTCGTCGACCGCTACGCCTCCGAGCTGTGCCTCGCGGCGTGCGCGGGCGCGGGGGTCCCGCAGTGGGTCCTGGCCGCCCTGGACGAGCTGCCCAAGGAGATGGCGGAGGGCACCCGGCGCGGCAACATGGTGGAGCGCGAGTGCGTGGACATCGTCGAGGCGGCGCTGCTCAAGGACCGGGTCGGGGAGCTGTTCGACGCGGTGGTGGTGGACGTGAAGGACCACGAACCGGCCGTCGGTACCGTCCAGTTGACGGACCCGGCGGTCGTGGCCCGCGTCGAGGGCGGCCCGGCGGCCCTCCCCCTGGGCGAACGCCTGCGCGTACGCCTCACCCAGGCGGACCCGACGGCGGCGAAGGTACGGTTCGCGCCCGCGTGAGGGGCCGGCTCGCGCCCGCGTGGGGGTGGCGGACATGGGCCCCTCGGGCGGCAACCGCCCCCGCTCCGCGCCGGCCAGCAGACTCCCCAGCCGCTCCCTGCGCTCCTTGATCACGGCCTCCTGGCGGGCGAGGTCGGAGGCCCAGCCCGGTCAGCCGCCGGACGCGGGCGAGGGTCACGGAGTGGCGCAGCAGTTCCACCGGGCCCAGGCGGATCGGAGAGCTCGCCGGCATCGTCGGCGTCACCACGCCTTGACGGCTAACGTCGTTAGCCGTAGCTTGGCGGGAGGGCGAGGCTAACGCTGTTAGCTGCTACCACCTCGGAGACCACATGAGCACCGTTACGTCCGATACCGCTACGTCCGGTATTGCTGCACCCCGTGCCGACGAGCCCCGTACCGGCGGTTCTCGTACCGGCGGGCCCCGCACCGACGGGTCCCGTACCAGCGAGCCCCATACCGGCGGGCCCCGAACCGCCAAGCCGACCACCCTCACCGTCATCCGCCGCGTCGCCTGGCTGGCCAATGCCGTGTTCTGGTCCGTCGTCGCCGTCCGGGAAGCCGTCGACCACGGCTGGCCCGCGGGTACGCTCGCCCTCGTCTTCCTCATCGCGCCCGACCTGACGTTCCTGGTCGGCCTGCGCGACGCGCCCCACATGGCCCGCGGTCAACTCCCGCCCCGCGCCGTCCCGTTCTACAACGCCGCCCACCGGGCCCTGGTCCCCGCCGTGCTCATCGCCGTCCTCCTCACCGTCGGGCAGGCGGTCTGGGCACCCGTCCTCGCGGCACTGTGCGGCTGGCTCGCCCACATCTCGTACGATCGCGCCTTCGGCTTCGGACTGCGTACGAAGGAGGGTTTCCAGCGTGACTGACGAGCAGGGGGACCGGCACGGGAACCCGTACGGGGACCAGCACGGGACGGACGCCCGCCCGACCTGGGGGCAGCACCTCACCCCCCGGGCCAGGGAGATCGTCTCCGCGGCCCGGGACCTGCTCGAGGAGTCCGGCGCCGAGAAGCTCACGATGCGTGTCCTCGCCGACCGGCTCGGCATCAAGGCACCCTCGCTCTACAAGCACTTCCCCGACAAGTCCGCGGTGGAGGTGCAGCTGATCGCGCAGATGCTGGACGAGTCCGCCGCGGCCTGCGAAGCCGCCGAGGCCGAGGCCCCTGGCTCCCTCGACGCCCTGAGCGAGGCCTACCGCGCGTACGCCCTGCGCCACCCGCACCTCTACCGCCTGGCCACCGAACGCCCCCTCCCACGCCACGCCCTGCCCGAGGGGCTGGAGGAGCGGGCCGCGGCCCCCCTGATGCGGGCCTGCGCCGGGGACGCCGACCTGGCCCGCGCCGCGTGGGCGTTCGGGCACGGCATGGTCATCCTGGAGATCTACGGACGATTCCCCGACGGCGTCGACCTCGGCGCGGCCTGGCGGAAGGGCATGCGGGCCCTGCGCCCCTGAGACAGTGCGGACCCGGGCCGCCCGCGGCGGGGCGCCCCGCGAATTGGCCCGCTGGACCGGACCAGGGCACCCCTCGGGCGCGGCGGTCCTGGCGACGGCGGCCACGGCGCCGGGGCGGGTCGCCCGCCGGGTAACATGGTCGGCACGGCAGACGAGCCGGGCGGACGGCCGCGTGAAGACCCCTCCGGGGGACCTTCCCGAGGAACGTCCGGGCTCCACAGGGCAAGGTGGTGGCTAACGGCCACCCGGGGTGACCCGCGGGACAGTGCCACAGAAAACAGACCGCCGGGGACCTCGGTCCTCGGTAAGGGTGAAACGGTGGTGTAAGAGACCACCAGTGCCCAGGGTGACCTGGGCAGCTAGGTAAACCCCACCTGGAGCAAGGTCAAGAGGAGCGCGGTAACACGCGCTCTGCGCGGACGTTCGAGGGCTGCCCGCCCGAGTCCGCGGGTAGACCGCACGAGGCCGGCAGCAATGCCGGCCCTAGATGGATGGCCGTCACCGCGACGTCCGCGAGGACCCGCGGCACAGAACCCGGCGTACAGCCCGACTCGTCTGCCCGTCAGGGCCTCTGGGCGGCCAGGGGTTGCCGGGGTCCAGCGGCAGCACTCGGCCGCCACGTGCCTCCGCATCGCCACTGGCCGCTTCCGCGACCGGATCAGCTCCCCGCACTGTCCGTCACGTTTCCTCCTGTGTCCGCTTCAGGTGCCGGATGAGCTGCTGCAGTGTCGCCCAGGAGCCTGGGTCGGTGCCGTCTCCCAGGGGGTAGTGGAGTGCGGGCCGGGCCGCGGGGCCGAGTGGGGTGGGGCGGGCGCCGGCCTGTGGGTGCAGTGCGTGGTCGCGGCCGATCTCGCGCACTGTGTCCGCGCCCAGGGTGAAGGCGAGGGGGATCGGCGGGGTTTCGAACCTGGGCGGGACGGTGAGGTCCCGGTCGGCGGTGCGGAGTGTGGTGACCATGGAGGCCAGGCCGTGCTCGGTGGCGAGGATCTCGGCCAGCGGGGCGACGGCGTCCAGGGGCGGGGCTTCGTCGGCGCCGTAACCGAGGGTGAGGGCGATGTGCTCCTCGATGCCCGACGAGGTGTGGGCGACGCGGGTGGTGGCGATGGCCGGGCGGTCGGGGGAGCCGATGGTGGTCAGCCACGTGGGGGCGGACCTCTGGGCGCGGGAGCGGGCCAGCTCGGTCATCTGGCGTCGGGACCAGGGCAGGCAGATGGGTTCGGCGGTGGACCATCCGGCCGGTGAAGTACCGGTGAGGGCCTGCCAGGCGGCTTCCAGGGCGCCGCCGAGCAGGAGGTGTTCATCTGCGGCGTGGGTCGTGTGAAGGGAGAAACTCAGCTGGCGCGCGCCCGGAGCGTCGGGTGCGGTCCTGGGTTTGAAGGCTTCGGCCACCCGGGTGTTTCCGTCCGCGGACCTCACCGGCGTGAAGTGGCCGTCCTGCCAGTGGAGTTCGGCACCGGAGAGGCCGTCGTAGTACCCGCAGTCGGGGTCCTGCACGACCCAGCGGTTGGGGTGCCCGTGCAAGGCGGTGCGGGTGGGCAGGGTGAGCCTGGTGTGTGGTGGCGTGACGATCTGCAGGGCCAGGTCGCCGGCGGCAGCCATGCGCAGGGCGTCGGCCAGCCAACTGGTGATGGCCACGACGGGGCGGTCCTGGATGACGACCGCGGCCTTGTCGGTGAGGACGTCGACGGCGGGAGGCGCCGAGTCCGGTGCCGGGGCGGCGGTCGCGGTCTCGGGGGAGAGCGGGACGACATCTGTGTGGGCGGCTTCCGGCGGCCAGACCGTGCCGTCGAGCACGGCGGCAAGGCGTCCGGCGAACGAACCGGCGAGCCGCTCACCCTCCTCGACGGCGGTGGAGGCGCGGGCTTCGGTCCACCAGAACGGGACGTGGGGGGCGGCCGCTTCGGCTCCGAGCAAGCGCTGTGCCTCGCCGGGGACCTGGATGAGGAGGGGCGCTTCGACGGAGACGAGAGGGCGGCCGGTCGGGGTGCAGAGCTGGACGACGGCTCCCTCGTGCACGCCGGTGACGCCCAGGGAAGGGCCGCCCGCGAAGAGCCCGGCGAGCAGGACGTTGATGTCGGGCATCGTGGGCGTGAGGGCGATGACGTCCTTGGTCACGGTCGCTGGGTCTCCGTGTCGATCGTGCCGGTCTCCGGGGCGAGGGCGGTCTGGATGAGCTGGTGGCGTCGGCCCCGGCGGACCAAGGTGCCGCGGCCCGGGGGCTGGGCACAGGCGTAGAGGCCGGGGAAGAGCTGGCCTTCGGTGCGGTCGCCGGTCATGAGCAGGGCGGTGGCGCCGGTCTCGCGCAGGGTGGTGAGGAAGGGCTCGTACAGGGCGCGGGAGGCTCCGGCGACGCGGCGGGTGATGACGAAGTGCAGGCCGATGTCCTGGGCGGAGGAGACGTAGGGCAGGAAGGGCGCCAGGGGCTGCTGGCCCGCGGTGGTGAGGATGTCGTAGTCGTCCACGAGGATGACGATGCGGGGGCCGGTGAAGCCGGGCCCGTCGGCGATCGTGTCGGGGTCGGCGGTCTCCGGGAGGCGCTTTTCGAGTTCGCCCGCGATGCCGGTGGCGAGGGCGGCGGCGAGCTTGGCGTTGTGGGCGTAGCCGCCACGGTAGGGCTCGGGGACGGTGCCGCGTAGACCCCGGCGCGGGTCGAAGACGCCGAAGACCAGGTCCTTGTCGCCGTGGCGGTCGATGAGCTGCTGGGTGATCAGCTTCAGCAGGTTCGTCTTGCCGCATTCGTTGTCGCCGAGGACCAGCAGGTGCTGGTCGCTGCCGAACAGGTCGAGGTGGGCCGGGGCGAGGGCGTCCTGGTCGACGCCGAGCGGGAGGCGGGAGGGCTCGGCGGTGGGTGAGGGCAGCTTCGCGGCGGGCAGCATGGTGGGCAACACCCTTACCGGTGCGGCGAGTTCGCCGTGCCAGCTCGCCCGCAGCGTGCGGGCCGCGCTTTCCAGGGAGGGGCCGAGGTCGCCGGTGGCGGGACGGCCGTCGACGCGGGGCAGGGCGGTCTGGGCGAAGAGCTTGGCGTCGGTCAGGACCCGGCCCGGAGTGTCCGCGGTCAGCGTCTCGGACAGCTTGCGGTCGACACTCGAGTCCGAAGGGTCGTTGAGACGCAGCTCGACACGCGAGCCGAACATGGACTGGGTGGCGATGCGTACGTCGTTCCAGCGCAGCATGCCGGCCACGATGTGGATGCCGTAGCCGCTGCCGCGTTTGAGGAGGTCGGCGACGGTGTCGTCGAGCTCGGAGAACTCGTCGCGCAGCGCGCCGAATCCGTCGATGAGCAGGACGATGTCGGTCGAACCGAGTTCGGTCAGTCTGCCCCGTGCCCGCAGGCGGCGCAGCTGGTCGACGGAGTCGATCCCGTACTCGCGGAACAGCTCTTCGCGCAGGGCGAGTTGGGCGCGGACCTCGGCCACGGTGCGCGCGGCGCGTTCGTGGTCGGCGCGGCCCGCGATGCCGCCGACGTGCGGAAGACCGGCCAGGGCGGAGAGCCCGCCGCCGACCAGGTCCAGGCCGTACACGGCGACGTCGGCAGGGGTGTGGGTGAGGGACAGGGAGAGCGCGAGGGTGCGCAGCAGGGTCGTCTTGCCGGACTGCGGGCCGCCGATGACGGCGGTATGACCGCCCGCGACGGTCAGATCCAGGAACCAGGGTTCCTGCCACTGCTTGGCCGGATCGTCGAGTACGCCCAGGGGTACGCGCATCGCGTCATCGCCCCGCCGGGCGAGGTGAAGGCCGCGTTCGGAGGCTTGGACGGGGCCGGCCGCCTGGTCGAGGGTGAGGGCGTCGGGCAGCGGGGGCAGCCAGATGCGGCGTACGGGGGGAGCGGCGGTGCAGAGCTGGTCGACCATGGCCGAAAGGACCGTCGGGCCGGTTTCCCGCTCCCGCATGGCGGGTTCGGCGGGCGCGTCGGCCTGGGGGGCCTGCCCCGTGTTGTAGGTGGGATAGAGCCAGGCGAGGGATTCGTGATCGGACTGACCGGTCAGAGCCGGGCCGCGGTGGGCGCCGGAGACGTAGCCCGCCTTGAAGCGTTCATACGTCGATGTGTCGACCTTGAGATAGCCGAAGCCCGGCAGCGGTGGCAGCTGGAAGGCGTCGACCGTGTCCAGGACGGTGCGGGATTCGTCGGCGGAGAAGGTGCGCAGGCCGAGCCGGTAGGAGAGGTAGGTCTCCAGGCCCTTGAGCTTGCCGGATTCGATGCGTTGGCTGGAGAGCAGCAGGTGGACGCCGATGGAGCGGCCGATGCGGCCGATGGAGAGGAACAGGTCGATGAAGTCGGGCTTGGCGGTGAGGAGTTCGCCGAACTCGTCGATGACGACGAAAAGGTGGGGCAGTGCCTCCAGGTCGAGTTCGGGATGTTTGGCGCGCAGGGCGGCGTAGTGGCCGATGTCCGCGACGTTCCCGGCGTCCTTGAGGACCTGCTGGCGGCGCTTGACCTCGCCGGCCAGGCTGGTGTGGACGCGTTCGACGAGTCCGGCCTGGTTCTCCAGGTTGGTGATGACTCCGGCGACGTGCGGGAGTTGGGTGAAGGGGGCGAAGGTGGCGCCGCCCTTGTAGTCGACCAGGACGAGTGCCAGGTCTTCGGGGGAGTGGGTGGCGACCAGGGCCAGGACCAGGGTGCGCAGGAGCTCGCTCTTGCCGGAGCCGGTGGCGCCGACGCACAGGCCGTGCGGGCCCATGCCCAGCTCGGAGGACTCCTTGAGGTCCAGCAGGACTGGTTCATGGCGGTCGTTGAGGCCGATGGGTACGCGCAGGAAGTCGCGTTCGCCGCGTGGCGCCCACAGTCGCTTCAGGTCGAGGGCGGCCGGGTCGTCGATGCCGAGGAGGGTGGGGAAGTCGACGGGGCCGGAGATCGGAGTGCCCTCGGCGGCGGATTCGGCCGACAGGCGCAGCGGGGCGAGCATGCGGGCCAGGCCTTCGGCGCCGGGAATGCTGACCGCGTCGGTGGTTCCGTGGCCGGGCGTCGCGTCGGGGGTGCGCAGGTCCTCGACAGTGACCTTCTCGCCGTCGACGGTGATCCGCACCGACACCTGATCGGGTTCGTGCACCTGCTGCTCGAGCAGGTGGAGCACGGTCACGCCCATGCCGGTGAGGTCGACGGCCGTGTCCGGG
Organism: Streptomyces huasconensis; assembly: GCF_021028635.1. NCBI lineage: Bacteria > Bacillati > Actinomycetota > Actinomycetes > Kitasatosporales > Streptomycetaceae > Streptomyces > Streptomyces huasconensis. Next base: position 2,247,873 of record NZ_CP086119.1, on the reverse strand, counting down.
CGGGGTAGTTCGGCGGCCGTGCTGCCGTGGCAGTCGCTGACCACCAGGAGCCGGTCGTTCATCCGCAGCGCGTTGCGGTCGGCCAGGCCGCGACGCACTTCGGCGGCGTACGAGGAACGGCGTCGCAGGTCCGGGGCGCACTGGCGGGCGAGCTGGTCGAGGCTGGGCGCGATGCGCCGGGCGGCGACCGGCCCGTCGTCCCGCAGTGTGTCGAGGACGTGCGGCAGCCACTTGGTCCACTCCCACTCGTCCAGGCGTTCGCCGGGCACGCCGAGCGCGATCGAGACATCGTCCGGGGCGTGGGTCACGGCGGCCTGGATCAGCAGAGCCCGGGCCACTCGGAGTACGTCCTCGCGTTCGCCGATGACGCTGACGTTGCCCGCGCGGTCCAGGGGCGCCATGAGGGGGAAGTCGGTGGCGGTGATGAACCGGTGCTGCAGGGCCCGTGCTTCGTTCAGCATGAAGGGGTCGGGCGGGGTCAGCACACCGCTGCCCGAGTTCTGCCCGATCTCCAGGCGCTGCACGGGTACGTCGCCGGTACCGAGCCGCACGCGCAGGAAGTCCGCGTCGAGACGGCGTCGCTCCCACAGCCGGGCCGGGTCGCGCACCAGGTCGTACAGGGCTGTCGGAGGCGGATTGAGGACCCGTGCCCGCCGCCGCAGCTCCCGCTCGACGGCGCCCAGTTCCTCGCGCTGTTCCTCGACGTACTCGAGATAGCGCTCGCGCTGGGCACGCCGGGTGCGCTGGGCCTTGCCGCGCTGGGAGAGGAAGAGGGCGACCGCGCCGAGCAGGGCGAAGACGAGGACGATGGCGCCGACGGCGGCGAACTGGCTGTTGCGGATGACGGTCATCATCACGACCGAGCCCATGACGCCGGCCATGGGCAGGAGCGCGGTGGCGGCGTTGCCCATCTTGCCCTCGGGCAGGTTCGGGGGCGGCTCGATGATGCGCTCGGGCGTGGTGTCCAGTGGCCGGGTGGAGCGGGCCGGGCGGTGGATCAGGTGGTGGGTCATCGCACCCGCACCGCCCGCCCCATCGCCTCGGCCGCCAACCGCACGGCGGCATCCCGGGAGTTCTGGCCGAGCATGCCGGTGTGGATGGGGCCTCCTTGGGCCAGATGGCGGTCGTAGGGCAGGGCGACGACGGCCGCCCCGGTCTCTCGCAGATGCGTGGTGGCGGCCTTCAAGTCCAGTGTGGTGTCGGGGGAGTTGGCGGACAGCGCGACCACGGTGGTGGGCAGGGCCGAGTGCGGCAGCTGGGCCAGCCAGTCCAGGACGATGCGGGTGCCGCCGACGCCCTCGGCGGTCATCGGGGCGACGACGACGCGGGCGTGGGCGGTGTCCATGGCGGTGCGGGCCACCTCGCCGGGCAGGGTCTCGCAGTCGACCACGGTGACGGCGAAGTAGCGGCGCAGGGCGAGGGTGACGGTGCGGTAGGTGGGTACGTCGAGCGGGGCGCCGACACGTCCCCGGCTCGCGGGCAGCAGCCAGCCGCCGTCGGTCACGGGGACCAGGTAGCCGGTGACGTCGGTGAGTCGCATGGCGGGGCTGAGGACGGGGGCGAGGTCCGCGCAGGCCCAGCGCACCGACTCGGCGCCGAGTCGGACCGGCAGGGTGCCGAGCGCGGCGTCGGCCTCCAGGGCGAGGACGGGGTCGTGCCGGTAGTGGTTGAAGGTCCGGGCCAGGAGCGCGGAGACGGTGGACTTGCCGACCCCGCCCCGGATCGACGTGACGGCGATGACGCGGCCGGTGGTGACCGGCTGCTGCACCTCGCGGGCGAGCCGGGTCTGCTCGGTGACCTCCTGGCCGGCCGACGCGGTGAGCTTGCGCAGCGAGCGTCCTGTGCGGCGGACCGCGGAGTTGCCGTGCTGCGGGCTGCCCAGGGCGCGGGCCAGGCGGGGGTCGACGGTGGGGACGGGCTCGGGGGTGGGCATGGGGATGCGGGGGTCGCGGGCGTTGCCGTGTACGGGGCGGGCATCGCCACGTACGGGGCGGGCCGGAGCCGTCGGCTGGGGAGCGGGCCGTCGGTCACTGTCCGCTCCGCGGAGCACGTCGACCGGTTCGACCGCCGGGCCGATGCTCGCTCCAAGATCCCTCAGTACGTTCCGCTGCCAGTCGTCTTCCTGAACCATGTCGACCCCCTACGCGAAGGTGTCGAGCAGGCGCCCGTACACACCGAACACGCCGATGGCCAGCGGCAGCAGCGCGATCACGCCCACGGACTCCACGAGGTCCCCGGCCCGCCGAAGCCGCACCCGCACGTGCTCGGGCGGCTCCACCGCGAGCGCCACGAGCGGAATCACGGCGAGTACGACGAGGACAGCCAGCGGGCCCGCGGCAGGGGAACGCCCCAGCCACACCACGACCAGCGCCACGACGACGGCGGCGGCGGCGGCGAACAGCGCGACCACCTCGGCGACCAGCGGAAAGGCCCGGGCCCGCAGCGCGAGCACCACCGCCGTGACCACGGCGAGGAGCACGGTCCACACGGTCGGCTCCTTGAGCACCAGCACGCCGGCGGCCGCCGCCGAGAGGGCCAGCACGACGGTGGCGACAGCCAGTCCACGGTGGGTGGCGGTCAGCGCGGCAGTGACGCGATAACGGCTCACCGACGTCCCGCCAGAACGCCGGTCGTCCAGCCCCGAAAGGCCGGAGGCCATCAGGGCGAGCCGCGGCAGCACACCAAGAACAACCACGGATACGACGGCGAGCAGGGCCCCCATCCGGGCCTGCTCGGTCACGGTCCGCGCCCCGCCCTGCGAGGCGACGGACGCTTCCCACAGAACCAGGCAGCCGAGGGTGGCCCCGGCCCCGATCGACCCGCCCCGCCCCAACGGCGAGAACCACCCCAGGAAGAGCAGCACCAGCACCGCGGCCAGGCCTACCCCTGCCAGCCGCACGGCGTCGGACCAGGCATGGGTGTCGGCCAACGTCCAGGCCCCGAGTGCACCCAGCGTCCCGGCGGTGACGATCAGCGTGGCGGAGAGCCCCCGCCGCTTCATGCGCCCCAGCACAACCCCGGCGACGCAGGCCAGAACGGCGACGCCCACCAGGGCGTTGCCCACGTCCCCCAACGCGAACTCACCGCGAGCCAACACCCCGGCGACGAGAACCCAGAGGACGGTGGCAAGCCCGGCCACCACCCGCCGGGCCGCGGGCCCCCACCGCCAGGCCCGCCCCTCCAGACCCTCGGCGGCCTCATCGGTGACGTCGTGCACGACGGGCGCGGAGGGCGCGTCCTCGGCCCGCACCAGCCGCAGCACGGCGCCGTCCGGTATCCCGGCGGACTCCAGGGAGCTGTCGTGCGCGAGGGCCGAACCGTCCGCGGTGACGAGATGCCGCAGCATGGGCCGACCGGCGGTCTGATCACCGAGCAGCCGCAGCACTTCGGGCAGCAGGAGCCCGACGGGCTCCTGGGAGGGAAGGACAAGGTCCACCCGCCGCTGCTCTCCGACCAGGGTGACCCGGCTCAAGGCCGTACGACTCGTACCGCTCGTGCGGCTCAACGGCCCCGCAGATATCACGCGTTCGAACCTATCATCGAGAGGAAGGTGTTGCGGAGGGAGAAGGGGAGGGCGCGGACGTCGGGGAAGTCGGCACTGATGTGCTGTAGGGGCTCTTCCCGATAAGCCGATGCGAAATGAACGACCACCCCACACACCCGGCACACAGCACGGCCGCGATCACCACCCCGGCGAACACCTTCCCCAGCCGCTCATCGACGGTCCGCCGCTGCCGCTGGCCACCGAACAACAGGGCATCCCGCAGGCGCCGGCGCCGCACCGACACCGACTCCAGCAACTGACTGTCGTAATCCTGCGCTGCCACCGTCATCCGCTTCTGTTCTTCGTGGTCGACCGGTGCCCGAGAGCGACGAGCTCTTCACCACACCTCCGCGGTCATATCCGCCTCATGTGGGGAACTCGCCCAACCAACCGTGCTCCAAAAGGTATTTGGGCAGGTAATCGGACTCGACATCAATCGGGATCTTCCCGTCGTACGCCAGGGAAGCGATCGCCAGGGGGCCCAGGGCGACGCTGCCGTCGATATCCGACTCCCGGTCCTCGTCCATGGTCCAGTACGCCTTGTGCAGCTTCAATGCCTCCTCCAAGGCCGGGCTGAAGCCGGCCTCGTCCTTCCGGACGAAGTGGTAGAAGAGGTTGATCGGCGGGTAGAGCACGCCGTCCAGTAGGTCGCGCGGAGCGATCGTCGCAACTGAGGGGCTCGACGCCTCAAACGTCGCAGTCAACTTCTCCACGAGGCCCGGCCGCCGCAGCCAGTACGTCTGCAGGGTGTCAACCCAGTGGTAGACGTACTCGTCGTACTCCCCCTGCGGAGATCGCAGCCGCTCCAGCGGAACCTCGCACAGTTGCGTCATCCGCTGCCTCTCACGGCAGATGACCGCCAGCCAGAAAGCAGTCAGCCACTTACCCGCATCGGCAGTCGAAAGCGGTCCGACAACCGGAAGTGTCCGCATCTTGCCGTTGATACGGCATTCAACGGTTCCCTCGCTCGAACTTGTCATGGCGAACAGCGCCGAGCCCAGCTGCATCGCATTGACGACGGCCTCCCACGTCTCGACCGCATCCGCTTGCGGATCGATGACACAGCGGGCGTTCAGCACCAGGAGTGCCGTGTCGAAGTGGGAGTTGATCAAGCCGGCAGCGCCGACGGAGTCCTCGAGACTGTCGATGCCCTTGCTCAGGTGTGTACCCAGCCGCTCCGCCAACTGCTCAGCGCTGGGCTCTGGTCGCAGGTCATGCCGGGAGATGATTGCGGTCACTAAAGAGTTCCCTTGCTGATATCGAAGCGCCGATACAGGAGGCCAGTGTACGCACCCGCGTTCCTTCCTCCCTTGACGACGACGTATTCTAGCTTCCCTTCGGCGATGGCCTTCTCAATGGCGGCAACGACCTCAACTTCGCCACGCTTCTTCATGAGGCGGAGTATGTCGTCGAAGTACTCCTTGCTTCCCTGGGAGACCTGTCTACCGCCTGGAAGGTTTCGCTTCCCCAGCCTGGTTTTATCGCTACTCTTGGCTTCGACAACGACTACTCGACCGTCCTTCCCTGTCCATACCTGGTCGAATTGGTCGTTCCCATTCTTTGGGCCGAGGAGCGTCTCATCCTTGAAGCCTGGGTAATTTTCGGCGATATAGTGGTGTCTTGCCGCTGCTTCGCCAAATTCTTCAGTCAGGTGTCCCATCTGAGTGTGGGATTCCTTGTAGGCGCCTTTTGCCTCGCCCCAGAGGGCGGCCGAATCAATGGTTCCTTGGGCTTTGTGATACTCGCCTGTTTCATTCTTCAGGCGTTCCATGAGGTTGTCCCACTGGACAGCATGGTGGCGGGCTTCGGCGGCCTTATGGAGAGTGTTACGCCGGGAAGCACTCGTAAGTGTGTCCTCTCCGAGAGGTATGTAATCCTCGTCGAGGAAATGCGGAGACGGGGGATCCGGGGCGTCCTTGGCGCGGATCCACGGGGAGTTCTTGCTTGCCCGGGTGAGCTGAGGCGGTGTGAACCCGCTCTGATCCTTGAAACTCAGCCTCTTGCGATTGCCGTTGTCCTTGTAATAATCCTCGAAATATCCGGGCTCATGGTTGGCCCGATAGACCTGGATTTCCTCGATCTGCTCCAGCGTGAGCGACCCGCGAGGCCCGTAGGGATTGGGGCCCTCCCGCATGAAGCTGGGGCGCTCAACCTTCCCTGGCCGGCTCGGGACAGCCCCGTCAGGCCTGGCCGTGGCGTTGGCGCGCGCCTGATCCAGAGCGTCAAGGCCGTTGGCGGCCCCATCACCAGAACGCGCCGAGGGAACACGCCCCGTGTCACCGGAGGTTCCCTGACCGTTGGAGCTGCTAGGACCGAGCGTGTCATTGCTCCGCGACCCGGCCGAGCCCACAACGTCGTTGTGTCCCCTACCTCGTGGAGAATCCGCCGTACCTCTGCCGGCAGGAGGCTCGTGACTGGCCTGTGGCGAAAGGTGTTCGGCCGCGTGAGCACTGGCTCCGGGCACCCGGTTCCCTGCGCCGACCAGAGCACGCTCGCGCTGGGGCGGGACTTGCTCGGAGACCGCCCGTTCGTCGGCGGATTTCTCGTGCGGCGCCGTGTCCCTGATGGGGTTGCCCTCCGCGTCGAGGCGGATGAACTCGCCGTCCTCCACGCGGACCCTGGTGCCCTCGAATTCGAGGGAGCTGTGTACCCGCTGGATCCCGGCCGTGGCGCCGACCCCGGCGCGAATCCGGGACGTGACCTCCGCGACGGTCGGCAGTTTGCTGATCGCCTTGCCGCCCACGGTGAGCCCGGCTGAGACCGGGTCGGCGTACGTGCCGATCTTCGCGCCGATCCCGGCGGCCTTCGCGCCGAGGCCCGCCTTGCCGGCGACGGAGCCGCCCCTGGCGAGTGCGCCCAGCGGTCCGGCGCCGAGCGTGAGGACGTTGAAGGTGGTGGTCCCGGCCGCCTGGACCGGGTGCTCCTCCCACTGGTCCCAGGCCACCATGGCCTTGCCGAACTCCCGGGCGGCGGCCTTCTGCCGCTTCATGGTCTCGGTGTCCTCGTCCGCGAACATGGTCTGGTCCATGGCCCAGTCCAGGGGGGTCACCAGGTAGTAACCGGTGCCCATGGCGGCATCCCCGAGGTGACCCCAGGCCTCCTTGGCCGAGCCACCGATCCCCACCAGGGCCCCCAGGCCCTTGAGGGTGGCCCCGGCGCCGTCGACGGCGAAACCGTCGTACAGGAAATTCTTCAGGTGACCTTTGAAGTCGCCGGGTGCGGTCGTCTCGCTCACCGGACTGCCCCAGGGCAACTCCTCCGCCTGCTTGAGCACATCGGCGTCGTAGCCGTACATCACGGTCTGCTCGGTCGCCTTGTGGCTTCCGTCGTCCTCGATGTACTTGGGGCCGCCCACGATCGCCGAGATCTTGTCGGCCGCCCGGCGCTCGGCGGCTCGGAAGGCGCTCTCGGCCGCGATCACGTCCGCCCACAACCCGTTGTTGCGGGCGACTTTGTCTTCGTCGTCCGTCCAGTCGTCGTCACCTTCGACGTCGGCGACGAACTTGAAGGCGTTCTCGCGCAAGGTCTTCAGCTTCTCGGCGAGCGGGCGGGCCTCGGCGGCGAAGGTGTCCAGTGCGTCGGCCACCGTCTCCAGATGGGCGGCGAAGGTGTCCGCCTCGTCCATCACCGGCTTTGTGGTGGCGAACAGGTCGTCGGCTTCCGGCGCGGTGTAGTACGCCCCCAGCATCTGGAAGCGCGAATGGACGTCGGCTCCGCCGTTCCTGATACCGATGGCGTCGCTGCGCAGCCCGGAGACATCCTTCGCCAACTGCCCCCAGTTACCGATGAACCGGGGTATGCCGGCCGGCTTGATCATGTCCACGGGCCGACACCCCTTTGGCGAGCCGTCGGCAGGAACACCGTCACATCAGGTGCCTGGCCCGCCTGTTCCTGCGCGTTCGCGGCCTGCTCCAGGTCCCCGGCCACATAGTGGTTGGTCGCTTCGACCGCGCCGTTCACCGACTTGGCCGCCCGCTTCCCGAGGAAGCGCACATCACTCTCCGTCCCCACCATGAACCGTGCCAGCGCGTCGCCGATCGGGCCGACGGGCGCGGCCCCGCAGAAGGACGTGCCGAGCGTGCCGGCCGATGCCGCCGCGCTCTCCGCGTCGGTCACGTAAGCCTTGATGTCCTTGGCCATGTCGTCCATCGCCAGCCGCACCAGCGAGGTCACCGAATTCACACCGGACGGCGAGATGTCCCACCCAGGCATGCCAAATCCCCCTACACGTCCCCGTAAAGCCGCTTCTGTCGCCCTGCCGTTCCGCGGGCCGGTCAGCCGATGTTGTCGACCGCGGCCCGCGCCCTGGCGAGCGTCGTCTGGGCGGTGCCGTCGTTCTTCTCCAAGGTGCCGCGCACCAGGCGGATGATGTCGCGCACCTCGTTCGCCGCCTTGTTCCAGCGGACTTCTTTGCCGTGGTACTCGTCCGAGACGCCGTCGGCCTGGTAGTCGGCCATCGCGGCCTTCACGGCGCGGTCGCGGTCGCCGAGGACGCGTTCGAGCTGGCCGATGATGATCTGCAGCCCGCCCTGTACGTCGGACGAGGCGCCGGTGTCGTAGGAACGACGATTCTGATTTGCCATGACAAAACAGTCCCCTGTGGCTGAGAGAAGCGTGCGTGAACGGTCGGTCGGATGCAGCTCAGCCGGAGAAGCGTGCGGCCTCGAAGTTGGCCGCACCCATGTTCTGGTGCGCGTTGTCGGCCTGCTCGTCGTCACCTGTACCGAAGGCCTCGTCCATGCCCGCCTGGCCGCCCAGGATCGAGGACAGCGCCCCGTTCAGGTCCGCGGTGATGTCGTCCGCGCGCAGCTTGAACGAGTCGAAGGTCGCCTTGCCGGCGCCGTTGAACTTGCCTTCCAGGGGCTCGGCCGCCTGGACCAGCAGATGGATCAGCGTGCCGAGATCGTCGCTGGACCCCACCGTGCTCTTCCCCAGCACCGCGAGGGTCGTATCCCCATGTCGAACTTCATGAACCCACCCCGTAACCCGTCAACTGGTTGGGCGCCCGGCCTGTTCGGTCGTCGCAGTGCGCGCACGCCCCACTCACGCCGCGTAGTGTATCGAACATACTCTCGCCTCAGGAGTTGCAGGCGCAACGCGTTAAGGGCGAGTGGCGTGATCTGCTCGGTCGCGGGCCCACTCTCTGACCGTGCGGCAGATTCAGTGATCAGGGGCGTGGTGTGCGAGGCGGCGCACAGATGGGTGGCCGTCGCCGCGACGTCTGCGAGGGCCCGCGGCACAGAACCCGGCGTATAGCCCGACTCGTCTGCCCGTCAGGGCCTCTGGGCGGCGGAGGGTTGTCGGACGAGTCCAGCGTTAGCACTCGGCCGTCATGTGCCTCCGCACCGCTGGCGGCCGCTTCGCCCCCGACCGGATCAGCTCCCCGCACCGTCCGCCACGCTCCCTCCTGTGTTCGCTTCAGGTGCCGGCTGAGCTGCTGCAGTGTCGCCCAGGGGCCTGGGTCGGTGCCGTCTCCCAGGGGGTAGTGGAGTGCGGGCCGGGCTACGGGGCCGAGTTGGGTGGGGCGGGCGCCGGTCTGTGGGTGCAGGGCGTGGTCGCGTCCGATCTCGTTCACTGTGTTCGCGCCCAGGGGCTGGGCTTCGTCGGCGCCCTAGCGGCTCCTGGGAGGGAAGGACAAGGTCCACCCGTCACTGCTCTCCGACCAGGGTGACCCGGCTCAAGGCCGTACGACTCGTACCGCTCGTGCGGCTCAACGACCACCCCACACACCCGGCACACAACACGGCTGCGATCACCACCCCGGCGAACGCCTTCCCCAGCCGCTCATCGACGGTCCGTCGCTGCCGCTGGCCACCGAACAACAGGGCATCCCGCAGACGCCGGCGCCGCACCGACACCGACTCCAGCAACTGGCTGTCGTAATCCTGCGCTGCCACCGTCATCCGCTTCTTTTTTCAGATCGTTATGGCGAATATGTGATCGGGGTTCCCCGGCTGCTCACTCTGCACCGTGCTCAGGTGTCGAATTCTCCTACCCAGCTGCGTTGCAGGAGGGCCATGGGCAGGTACTCGGACTCGACTTCGATCGGCATATCGGCATCAAAGGCCATGCATGCGATGGCTAGAGGGCCGAGAGCAATCAAGCCCTCGCCGCTCCTGGACCGGGTCTCGTCTTCGGTCCAGTATTCCTTGTGCCAGGTGACGGCCTGGGCAAGCGCTGCATTGAACGGTTCTGGATCTCGCCTCTGGTATCGATGGAAAACCTCCAAAGGCGGGTAGAGAATCTTGAGCATGAGCTGGGCGCTGGCGATATGGGGAGCTGCGGGATCGGTGCCATTGATGGCAGTGGCCAAGGTGTCCCAGGTCTCCTGGCGGCCGAACCAGGCATTCTGCAGCGTTTCCACCCACGCGTAGATGTACTCGTCGAACTCCATGCCCGAAGCGCGGAGGAACCGTACGGGCACACGAGCCAATTGGTCGAGGCGCTCGTTCTCGCGGCAGATCGCTGCCAGATAGTAGGCAGTGAGCCAGTTGCCGGCGTGCAGATAGTCCTGGGGTCCGGTCGCGGGGAGATTCTTCACCTCGCCGTGACTTCCGATACGGCAGGGGACAGGTCCTTTGGGCGCCACGCCCGAGATGAACAAGCCAGATCCGATTTGCATGGCGGTGACCCAGGCCTGCCAGGTCGGGAATTCCCGAACTGCGGGATCGGACAGGCACGACCACTTAGCGACCGTGAGTGACAGATCCAGGGCGTCGAAGCGGTCAAACTCGGAAGTCTCCAGCTCGGAGAGCGCGTCCTCAGCGTTCTTTACGATCGGTTCCATGGCTTCGGCCACGTTGTCCACGGGGAAGTCATGACGGGAAATGTTGATGGTCATATTCCCTCTTTTCTCGGTAGATCTGCGTGAGCTTTTGGGAGGGCGTCACGAAGCCGCCGACGTCGGACTGAAACCGACTCCAGCAGCTGGCTTTCGTCATCGTGGGTGGGCGCGCCAAGACCTCTATTCCGAAGGCCACTTGGGCGGCTTTGTGCTGATAGTGCATTCGACTCAGGATGCCACCATCAACCGCTCCGGAGCTCTACCCTCCCGTAGCCAGGCGACTGCTACCGTCCGCGCTACAGCCCGGTAAAGGGCGTTGTTGACGCCGTCCTCCGGCCAGGACTTTTCAGCTGCCTTGTCAAGGGTCATGTAACGCTCGGCACCCGCGCTGTCCGAGAAAGAGTAGCGAATCTCAGTTTCGTCCTCCCGCGATAGTGGGCGTGGTCCCGCCGAGCGTGCCGGCGGAGAGACGAGACCATTCTGTGCCGGTCTCGTGCGATTCTTCCCTCGCGTCGGGAGGCGCGAGCCGAGGTACTCGCTCCCCCTCGCCGCCCCGCGAGTTCAGCCGCCCGCCCGGCGGACGTGCAGGTGTCCGTCCGCCGGGTAGTCCGGTGGTGACGCCGGCACGATGTCCGTGAAGGCGTAGCCCGTCTTCTCCGCCACGCGGCACGACGCCGGGTTGGTCACCTGGTGGAGAAGTTGCAGGTGTGTCAGGCCCGTGGGGGCGAAGGTGGTAAAGGCCCAGGTCGTCAGGGTTTCCAGGGCGCGAGGGGCGATGCCTTGGCCGCGGGCGGGGACCGCCGTCCAGTAGCCGACCTCCGCCCTGGCCCTGCCGGGTGCGGTGTCCTTGAGGACCACGTGGCCCAGCAACCGGCCCTCGCCGCCGTCGCGTTCCGTTTCTAGTACGGCGAAGGCGTAGCGGGCGCCCGTGGTCCAGCTCTTCCGCTGGTGGCGGACCCAGCGCAGGCCCTCCGCTTCGGTCCTCATGGCGGGGGCCGACGCGGAGGCGTCCGCCGGGGCGCCCCGATGGCCCTCGACCAGCGCCGCTGTGTCCTCCTCGCGCCAGGGGCGGAGGGTCAGGGCCGGGGTCGTCGGCGTCGCGTCCGCCCGCAAGGTGACGGTGAAGGGCAGCGGCGCGTCGGTAGGGGTGTCGGTGCTGTTCATGCCGTCCACTATCGGCTCTCCGCCCGGGAGAGACACAACGAGGTCGGGAGGCTGGAGACTCAACGAGGCCGGGAGGCCGAAGAGCGGCGGCCCGCCAAATCCCCTGTCGGTGCCAGCGCGTTGCCACCCGCGCCGGGCGTTCGGGCGATAGCGCGAAGCGGTTGGCGGGGTTGCGGAAGGAGTACTCGCCCTCCTTGACCAGGAAGCCGTGGCCGGCCGTCGTCCAGCGCGCGGGACTGGGAGTCCCTTGAGTCGCCAGGAGAGCGACGGCGAGACGCTCGGGGTCCCGCACGCCCGTGCGGGACCGTAGCGCGGCCGCCAGTCGGGCAACGGCATCGGCGGGCACCTCGTGGTCGCCGAACGCGGGCAGCAGGGGCAGCAGGCGGGTATGGGGATCGGCGGTGCTGCCGCCGGGCAGCGCCTGGTCTGCCGCCCCCACGAGTTCGGGCCAGCAAAGGCCGGGTTCCATGAGATGACCGTCGCCGCGGGCGAGAAGCTCGGCCCGGTCCCGGTCGGGGGGATGGAGGAGGTAGTCGGTCCGGGGGCGTCCGCGATGGTGCGGTACACCACGTGGATACGGTGATCAGCGGCGAGCGCGACAGTGCAGGCCGACCACTCGGCCCGCGCCCCCACAGCCGCCGCTGGAAGCTGACGGCCGCGTCGTGGTCCGCGCCGAACAGCAGTTCCTCGACCTTCTCACCCCGGGCGCATGAAGAGGCCCCGGGCACATGAGGACACCCCGGGCGCATGAGGGCACCCCGAGCACATGAAGAGAGGTGCACCAGCTAGAACAGAGGGTCGTCCAGGAGGCCGGCCTGGCAGGGGGCAGGGCCACCGCCGTACCCCGGTACCCGGGCCGGGCACAGGTCTGCGCTTCGCCTCACGGGGGACCTCATGCCGCGCCCGCCCTCCGTAGCCCCGTCCTCAGGACCCCGGCCGCACCCCCGGCGACGACATCGCCGCCACGTCCTCCATCATGCTCAGCCGGATCAGGTGCGCCACCGTCGGCGCCGTGCGCTTGCTGCGGATGCGGCGCAGGTACGTGCTCACCGTGTGGACGCTGATGCCCAGGCGCCGTGCCACCTGCTTGTGGGAGAGGCCCGCCGCGATGTGCGCCAGCACCTGACGCTCTCGGTGGGACAGCGCCGGGGCGCTCTGCGGGCGGCTGGTTGCTGGCATGTTCCCTCCGGGAGGGACTGGCTACTGGCGACTTCTACGAGGCTGTGACCGCGACTCGGTTTGATCTAACCATGGCCGTGCGGAAACAGAAAGGAATCCCCGCGACCCTCCCCGCGACCCCGCAGGAGCAGCCGCGGGAGTGCCGTAGCCGGGCCGTAGGAGTGCCCCGGGAATCCCCTAGCCGTTCCGTACGCGTCCCGTAGGGGCTCCGCGCTACAGAGTCCCTTCCGGCCTGTCAAGTCACCAACTCGGGTGACTTTAGGCGCGCTTCGGGGCGGGTGAGTGTGAAGCCGCAGTGCAAGACCGGCGCAAAAGCGGCAGCCGGGCCGGTACCGGGCCGGTGCCGGCCGGTACAGAGGCGGACCAGGGGGAACGTTGAGGCACTTTCGCCTGCTCGTCGTGGGTAACGGCGTCTCGGCGTACGGCAGTTACCTGAACATGGTCGCCCTCAACGTCTTCATCTACGAGGTGACCGACAGTGCCCTGGCCGCCGGGCTGTTCATGGCCGTACGTCTCATGACCAGCGTCGTATCCGGCTTTGTGAGCGGACGGCTGGTCTCGGCGTACGACCGCAAGAGGTTGATGGTCGGCGCCGATCTCACGCAGTGCCTCGCCATGGTAACGCTGCTGATCGCTCCCGAGGCCGGGCGGGCGGGGCTGCTGTACGTCCTCGCCGTCGTCACCGGGTTCTGCTCGACCCTCTCGGGCGTCGCCCTGCGCAGCAGCATCCCGGAGATCGTCGGCAGTGAGCTGCGGGTCCGGGCCAACTCGCTGCTCGCGACCGGGCGTTCACTGGCGATGATCGCCGGGTTCGCCTCGGCGGGTCTCGTGGTCGCGCAGTTCGGCTACGTCGCCGCCATCTCCCTCGACGCCGCCTCCTTCGCGGTGTCGGCCAGCGTCCTCCTCGCCCTGCCGATCCGTACGAAGGCCGCCGGGCCGGAAGAAGGCGACTCCGGGGGCGGGAAACCGGAAGAAGGCGACTCCGGGGGCGAGAAACCGGAAGAACGCGAACCCGGGGGCGAGAAAGCCGCGCGGCGGCGGCAGGCCGGGTCGCTGCTGTTGCTGCGCGCCGCCCCCGTACTCGCCGTCATGATCGCCGTCAGGGCCGCCGACGGCCTCGGGTCGTCGTCCCACAACGTCGCCCTGCCCGTCTACTCCAGCGCCCTCGACCCGGCCCACCCGGCCACGTTCGTCAGCCAGTTCTGGGCCACCTGGGCCATCGGCAACATCGTCATGCAGCAGGTGTGCGGCCGGTGGGCCGGGCGCGGCGGGCGGCAGGGCCCCGGGGAGCGGGCCTTCGCGATCGGGGCCTGCGTGATGTCGGCCGCGTTCATCGTGGTCTTCGTCGGACTGCCCACGGGCGTGGCCGTCGCGGCGGCCCTGGTGGCGGGCATGGCCGACGGGCTCACCGAGATCGCCTACGTCAGCCGGCTCCAGGCGGCCCCCGACGCGCAGCGCGGCCGGCTCTTCGGTCTCTCCGCCTCCGTCGAGAACACCGGCTTCGGCCTCGGGATGCTCGTGAGCGGCGCGCTCCTCGACCACTTCCGTCCGCTGCACGTCGTGGGCCTGCTGCACGGGGCGGCGATCGTCCTGTGCCTCGCCATGTTCGTCGTGCTGGTGCGGTACGGCCGCCGGGAGCGGCCCCCGGCCGACGCGGCGCGAGAACGCGACGTGCCGTCGTCCGTAGAGAGCGAGGCCCGATGACCACCGCCGCCCCCGGCGCCACCCCCGACGCGGTGGCCGTCGTAGGAATGTCCTTCCGGCTGCCCGGCGCGGACACCCCCGAGGAGTACTGGCGCACGATCCGCGACGGCGCCGACCGCATCCGCCGCTTCACCGAGGCCGAACTCGCCGCGGCCGGGGTGCCCGAGGAGCAGTACCGCGCCGACGAATTCGTCGGGGCCAGCGGCGTCCTGGAGAACATCGCGGGCTTCGACGCGGGCTTCTTCGGCATGAGCGCGCACGAGGCCCGCATCACCGACCCCCAGCAGCGACTCTTCCTGGAGTGCGTCCACCACGCCCTGGAGAACGCCGGGTACGCGGGAGGGGAGGCGGGGGACGGCCGCCAGGTGGGTGTCTACGCCAGCACCGGCTACCACCTGTACTCCCTCCAGACCTACCTCCAGCACAACGTCCTGCCGGGCGGCGTGGCCGACTGGGTGGCCGGGCTCCAGGTCACCGTCGGGAACTTCACCGACTTCACCGCCAGCCGCGCCGCGTACCGTCTCGGCCTGACCGGGCCCGCCCTCAACGTCCAGACGGCGTGCTCCAGTTCGCTGACGGCGGTGTACCTCGCCGCGCAGTCCGTCGTCCACGGCGAGTGCGACATCGCGGTGGCCGGGGCCACCGCCATCCACGTGCCGCAGGTCGTCGGCTACCAGTACGTCAAGGGCTCCATCCTCTCCAAGAGCGGCTGCCTGCGGCCCTTCGACGCCGACGCCGACGGCACCGTCGGCGGCACGGGCGTCGCGGCCGTCGTCCTCAAGCGCCTCGACCGGGCCCTCGCCGACGGCGACCACATCCACGGCGTCATCCGGGGCTGGGGCGTCAACAACGACGGTGCCGACAAGCGGGCGTTCAGCGCGCCCAGCGCCGACGGCCAGCGCGGCGCCATCCGGCGCGCCCTGGAACGGGCGGGCGTCGGCGCGGACACCATCGGCTACCTGGAGACCCATGGCACCGGCACCTTCAAGGGCGACCCCATCGAGTTCGAGGGCGCCACCGCCGCCTTCCGCGCCGACACCGACCGCACCGGCTACTGCGCGCTCGGCTCGGTCAAGGCCAACATCGGGCACCTGGACGTGTGTTCGGGCCTGGCGAGCCTCATCAAGGCGCTGCTCGTGCTGCGGCACGGCGTCATCCCTCCGATGGCGGGCTTCCGCCGCCCGAACCCCGCCCTCGACCTCGCCGCCAGCCCGTTCTACATCCCCGACACCGCACGGCCCTGGCCCCGCGGCGACACCCCCCGCCGGGCCTGCGTCAGCTCCTTCGGCGTCGGCGGCACCAACGTCCACGTCGTCCTGGAAGAGGCCCCCGAGCCAACGCCCCGCCCCACCACCGGCACCCCACCGCCCCCGGACGTCCTCGTCGTCTCCGGCCACACCGAGGCCGCGCTCACCGACAACGCCCGGGCCCTGCGCGACCACCTGCGCGCCCACCCCGGCACGCACCCCGCCGACGTCGTGACGACGCTGGCGCTCGGCCGCGCCCACCGCAGGCACCGCCTCGCGGTCCGCGGCGACACGGTGGCCGCGTTCACCGCCGCCCTCGACGCCTGGCTGGCGGCCCCGCCACCGGCGGCGACCGGGACGGACGGGGCCGACACCGGGTTCCTCTTCACGGGACAGGGCAGCCTCCACCGGGGCGCGGCAAGCCACCTCCACGAGCGTTTCCCCGTCGTACGCGAGGTCCTGGCGGCCTGCGAGCGGCAGTACGCCGCGCTCACCGGTGGCGACAGCCTGCTGACCCCACTGCTGGGCCAGGAAGCGGACGCCGGGACCGAGCAGCCCTGGCCCACCGAAGTGGCACAGCCCGCGCTCTTCGCCCTCCAGTGCGCGCTGGTCCGCCTGTGGCAGGACGCCGGGATCACGCCGCGCGTGGTGGCCGGGCACAGTGTGGGGGAGTACGCGGCGCTGTACGCGGCCGGGGCGCTCGGCATCGAGGACGGGCTGCGCCTGACGGCCGGGCGCGGCGCGCTCATGCGCGGCCACTGCGCGCCCGGCATGATGCTCGCGGTCCCGGTCGAGGCGCGCGAGGCCGGGGAACTGGCCGCCGAGGTGCCCGGCGTGGAACTCGCCGTCGTTAACGGCCCGCGCAGCCAGGTCCTCGCGGGCCCGGCCCCGGCCATGGCCCGCCTGAAGGCGCTGCTGGCCGCGCGCGGAGTCCCGGCGCGGGAGCTGCCGGTGCGGCACGCGTTCCACACGGCGCTGATGGACCCGGCCCTCGACGGGCTGCGCGAGCTGTGCGCCGAGGTGGAGTTCAGGCCGGTCGAGGTGGCGTTCGTGAGCGGCGTCGACGGACGCACCCGGCCGCCGGGCTGGCTCCCGGACACCGACTACGTCGTACGGCAGACGCGTCACCCGGTGAGATTCGCCGACGCCCTGCACGACCTCGCCACGTCGCACCCGGCCACCGCCACGCTCCTGGAGCTGGGCCCGCACACCACACTCAGCGGTCTCGCCCGGCGGGCGCTGCCGGACCGGGCGGCGTATCCGACGCTGCGGCGCGGGGCCGGACTCACCCCGCTGTGGGACGCGGCGGCCGGCCTCCACCGGGCCGGGGCGCCGGTCGACTGGCGGGCCTTCATGGGCGGGGCGGGCCGCAGGGTCCCCCTGCCCGGCTACCGCTTCCAGCACAAGGACTACTGGACAGGGCCGGAGAACCACCTTCCCCGGCCCGCACAACCGGCAAGGGATGGGGCCGAAGTGGCACAGGACGAGGCAGCGGTCGAGCGCGTGCTCCAGCACATCATCAAGGTCACGGCGCAACACCTCAGCTATGACACGAGCGAGATAGCCGAGGACGCTTCCTTCTTCGACCTCGGCGCGGACTCGCTGCAGATGATCGGCGTACTGCGGGAGCTGGAGGAGGAGCACCGCGTCAAGGTGTCGATGCGGGAGCTGTTCGAGGAGGCGGGGTCGGCGAGAGGGCTGGCGCTGATCATCGTGCGGAAGATGGGAGGGGCGGGGGCGACGCCCACGTCTGAACCGCCTACAACTGAGCCGCCCGCGCCTGAGCCGCCCACACTTGCCCCGCCCGCGCCCGCGCCCGCGCCCGTAGCGGCGGCTTCGCCGACGGTCCCGGAGCCGCCCGCCCCGGTCACCGCCCCCGCCCCCGTCGCCGGGACCGAGTACGCCACCCGCCAGGAGGTCGAGGACCTCGTACGCCAGGTGCACCAGCTCTCCCAGATGCAGCTCCAGCTGATGGGCCAGCTCTCCCAGCTGCTGGCGGCCCAGACCGCGCAGACCGCCCAGACCGCACAGGCCACCCAGAGCGCCCGGGCGGACCGATGAACGCCCCCCGGCACTCCGTCTCCGCGGCGGTCGACGAGGATCTCGCCGCGATGGCCGAGCTGTCGCGGCGCATCGCCGAACAGATGGGCGGACCGGCGCCGGCACCCCCCGCCGAGGCCGCCCGTCCTGCCCAGCACGGCCCCCGCCTGGAGGTGGCCCGCACCTCCGGCATGGTCCGCGGCGGCTCGCCCGAGTCCCAGCGGGCCCACCTCGACGACCTCGTACGCCGCTACACCGCGAAGACGCCCACCTCGAAGCGGATCGCTCAGCGCTACCGCCGGGTGCTCGCCGACAGCCGGGCCGCGGTCGGCTTCCGCAGCGCCACCAAGGAGATGCTGTACCCGATCGCGGGGCGGCGGGCCAAGGGCTCGTGGCTGGAGGACATCGACGGCAACCGCTACGTCGACATCACCATGGGCTTCGGCGTCCTGCTCTTCGGCCACGAGCCGGACTTCGTCACCGAGGCCGTGCGCGAGCACCTGTCGCGCGGCATCCAGCTCGGCCCTCGCAACGTCGAGACCGGTGAGGCCGCCGAACTGCTCGCCGAGCTGACCGGCATGGAGCGGGTCGCCTTCGCCAACTCCGGTACGGAGGCGAACTCCGCCGCCATCCGCCTGGCTCGCGCCGCCACGAAACGCTCCCGCATCATCACCTTCGAGGGCGCCTACCACGGCCACAACGACAACGTCCTCGGCCGCTCCCCGCAGACCGGCGGCGAGGGCCTCACCACCGTCCCCATGTCCGCGGGCGTCCCGCAGAACGCCGTCGCGGACCTGCTGGTCCTGCCCTACGGCAGCGAGGAGAGCCTCGCCGTCATCGAGCGGCAGGCGGGCGACATCGCGGCCGTCGTCGTCGAGCCGGTGCAGAGCCGCCACCCCTCGCTCCAGCCCGCGGCCTTCGTGCGGCGGCTGCGCGAGCTGACCGCGCGGCACGGCATCGTCCTGCTCTTCGACGAGATGCTGACCGGCTTCCGCCCCGCCCCGCGCGGCGCCCAGGAGCTGTACGGCGTCACCCCCGACCTGGCCACCTACGGCAAACTGCTCGGCGGCGGCTTCCCCATCGGGGCCATCGCGGGCCGCGCCGACATCATGGACGGCGTCGACGGCGGGTACTGGAGCTACGGGGACGACAGCTACCCGGCGGCCGACACGACGTTCTTCGGCGGCACCTACATCCAGCACCCCGTGTCGATGGTCGCCGCCCGCGCCGTGCTTGCCCACCTCAAGGAGCACAGCCCCCGGCTCCAGGAGCGGCTGAACGCCCGCACCGACGAACTGGCCCGCACCCTCAACTCCTTCTTCGAGGAGGAGGAGTTCGCGCTGAGCATGAGCCACTTCGGCTCGATGTTCCGCTTCGAGCACCGCGCCGACATGGAGCTGCTCTACCACCACCTCATGCTCCGCGGCGTGCACGTGTGGGAGTGGCGCAACTTCTTCCTCTCCACCGAACACACCGACGGCGACATCGAGTTCGTCGCAGACGCGGTGAAGGGTTCCTTGCGGGAGCTGCGCGACGCCGGCTTCTTCCGTACGAAGGCGAGGGCACTCCCGGCCGCCCAGGTGCCGGCAAAGCCGACGCCCAAGCCGGCACCCGAGCCGACGCCCAAGCCGCAGGCCATGGCCTGGAACGGCGCCGCGGCCGCCGCCACCGCCCCCGCCCGGCCCACGGCGCCCCGCACCCGCCCCCTCGACTTCGGCGTCTACTTCTTCGGCGACTACCCGCAGGACGAGAACAGCCCCCGGCACGGCAAGTACGACCACCTCCTGGAGACCGCCCGCTTCGCCGACCGCAACGGCTTCCACTCCCTGTGGATTCCGGAGCGGCACTTCCACTCCTTCGGCGGCCTCTTCCCCAACCCGGCCGTGCTCGCCGCCGCGCTCGCCCGCGAGACCGACCGCGTCCGCATCAACGCGGGCTCCGTCGTGCTGCCGCTGCACGACCCGATCCGCGTCGCCGAGGAATGGTCGATGGTCGACAACCTCTCCGGCGGCCGGATCGGCATCGGCTGCGCCAGCGGGTGGCACGCCAACGACTTCGTCTTCTTCCCCGAGCGGTTCGGCACCCACAAGGAGACGATGTACGAACAGGTCGCCCAGGTGCGGCAGTTGTGGCGCGGCGAGCCCGTGCGCCGCACCACCGGCGCCGGGGAGAACGACCTGAGCCTGTTCCCGCGGCCCGTCCAGGACACCCCGCCCATGTACACGGCCGTCGTCGGCAACCCGGCCTCGTACGAACTGGCCGCCCGCCACGACCTGGGCATCGTCACCAACCTCATGACGCAGGGCGTCGAGCAGCTGCGCGAGAACATCGCCCTGTACCGCCGTACGCGTGCCGCGCACGGCCTCGACCCGGACGCGGGGCACGTCGCCGTGCTCCTGCACACCTACCTCGCCGACGACCACGCGGCCGCCCGCGCCGAGGCCCGCGAGCCGCTCTCCCGGTACATGCGGGCGTCCCTGTCCCTGTTCGGCGGGGTCGCCAACAGCCTCGGCCACCAGGTCGACCTGTCGGCGATGTCGGAGGACGACCTCGATGTCGTCTTCCGCCGCGCCTACGACCGCTACTGCGACCAGCGGGCCCTGATCGGCAGCCCCGAGAGCGTGCGGCCCGTCGTCGACGAGGTGCGCGCCGCGGGCGCCGACGAGGTCGTCGCGCTGGTCGACTTCGGCGTGGAGCCCACCGCGATGCGGGCCGGCCTGGTCCACCTCGACGCGCTGCGCCGCTCCTGCACGGCGGCCGCGCCCGCACCGGCCACCCCGGAGCCCGACCCCGGCGCGCCCCTCTCGCCCGGCCAGCAACGCGTCTGGTTCCTGGAGCGGATGCTCCCCGGCCGCACCGCGTACAACGAGACCAAGGCCATCGACCTCGAAGGCCCCCTGGACGTCACCGCCCTGCGCGGCGCCCTGCGCGCGCTGGTCGAACGGCACGAGCAGCTGCGCACGGTCTTCCGTGAAGTGGCCGATGAAGCGCGGCAGTTCACGCGGCCTCCCGGCGAGCCGGACTTCGCGGTCGTCGACGGGACGGCCCCCGGCACCGACGCGGTCGCCGACACCCTCAAGGCCGAGAGCGAGCGCCGCTTCGACCTGGCGGAGGGACCGCTGTTCGTCACACGGCTGGTCCGGCTGGGCGCCGAGCGGCACGTCCTGGTCCTGTCCCTGCACCACATCGTGATGGACGCGGCGTCGGCCGCCGTCCTCGCCCGCGACCTCTCCGCCCTCTACCGCGCGCACCTCCCGGGCGCCCCGGCCGCCGACCTGCCCGCCCTCACCCACACCTACGCCGACCACGCCCGCCGCCAGCTCGACTCGCTCGGCAGCGCGAAGGCGGCGGAGGACCTCGCGTACTGGAAGAAGGCGCTCCACGGCGAGCTGCCGGTCCTCGCCCTGCCCACCGACCGGCCGCGGCCCGCCGTCATGACGTCGAACGGCCGCGCCCTGTTCCGCACGCTGTCCCCCGAACTGTCACAGCGGGTGCGGAAGTTCGGTCGCGAGCGGCGCAGCACCCTCTTCATGACGCTGCTCGCCGGATACGCCGCCGCGCTGGGCCGCGTCACCGGCCAGGACGACCTCGTCGTCGGCACCCCCATGTCGGACCGCACCCCGCCGTACGAGGACGTCGTCGGGTTCTTCGTGAACACCCTGGCGCTGCGCCTGGACCTGTCCGGCGACCCGGACTTCGGCACGCTGCTGGACCGGGTGCGAGCGGTCGCCCTGGACGCGTACGACCACGCGGACGTGCCCTTCGAGGCCGTCGTCCGGGAGCTGGACCCCGCGCGGGCACTCGACCGGACGCCCGTCTTCCAGACGCTCGCCGAGTTCGAGCCGGGCGACCCCTTCCGCTTCGACCTGCCGGGGGTGCGGGCGACACCGCTCGACTCCGGTCCCGACAAGGCGCTGACCGACCTCAGCGTGTACTTCACCGACCAGCCGGACGGCATCCGCTGCCACCTGGAGTACCACACCGACCTGTTCGACGAGGCGACGATCGACGCGCTCTTCGGGACGTTCCGTGGCGTCCTCGCGGAAGCGGTGGGCGAGGCCCGCTCGGGAGCCGTCCCCGAAGCGTGGCGGCGCGGACGCGTGCGGCAGCGCACCCGCAGCACCGTCCACGCCCTGGCGTCCCGGTGGGCCGAGGCGGCCCCCGGCCGCACCGCCGTGATCAGCGGCTGCGAGTCGCTGACCTACCGCGAGCTGGACGAGCGCGCCGAACGGCTCGCGGCGGTCCTGCGCGCGCGGGATGCCGGCGGCGCGCCGGTCGCCCTGTGGCTGCCGCGCGGCACCGGCCTGGTCGTCGCCATGCTCGCCGCGCTCAAGTCGGGCCACGGCTATGTACCGCTGGACCCCGGCCAGGGCAGGGCCCGCGCCGAGACGATCCTCGCGGAGAGCGGCGCCCGCGTCCTCGTGGTCGACGGCGACGAACCCGCGGACGCCCGGCCGACGCCCCCGCCCGGCACGGCCGTGGTCGACGTGGCCGCCGCACCCGCACCGGAGGACGACGACCACGCCCCGCTCCTCCCCGCGCCCGGCCCCGACTCCCTCTGCTGCGCCATCTACACCTCCGGCAGCACCGGCACCCCCAAGGGCGTGGCCGTGCCGCACCGGGCCGTGGTGGACCTGTGCCAGTGGCACCACGAGCGCTTCGGATTCACCGCGGACGACCGCTCCGCCGCCGTGTGCAGCCAGGGCTTCGACGCCGCCGTCCTGGAGATCTGGCCCGCGCTGACCGCCGGCGCCACGGTCGTCGTCGCCGACGAGACGGTCCGCAAGGACCCCGCCGCCCTGGCCCGCTGGTACCGGGACCGGCGGATCACCTTCTCCATCCTGCCCACCGCCCTCGGCGAGGCGGTCCTCGCGCTGCCGGACGACCTCCAGCCACCGCTGCGGCACCTGCTGCTCGGCGGTGACGTGCTGCGCACCCGGCCGCGCCCCGGCACCCCGTACGAGACGGTGAACGTGTACGGGCCCACCGAGACGACGGTGCTGTGCACGGCCCAGACGGTGGAACCCGCCCACACCCCCGGCGCACAGAACGCGCCGATCCCGATAGGCCGCCCCGTCGACAACGTCACGCTGCGGGTGCTCGACGCGCAAGGCCGCGAGGTGCCCGCCGGGGAGGTGGGTGAGCTGTACGTCGGCGGGCCGGGCGTGGCCACCGGCTATCTGGGCCGCCCCGACCTGACGGCGGAGCGCTTCGTCCGCGACCCGCTGGGCGGCACGGAGACCATGTACCGCACCGGGGACCTGGTGCGCTGGGACGCGTCGGGGGCCCTGGAGTTCCGGGGCCGCGGCGACGACCAGGTGAAGATACGGGGTTTCCGCGTCGAGCCCGAGGAGGTCACGCGCGCCCTCAGCGACCTCGCGGGCGTCGCCGAAGCGGTCGTCCTGCCCCGCCGCGACCAGCGGGGCGAGGCCCGGCTCGCCGCGTACGTCGTACCCGCGACGGCGACGGCACCGCCCCAAGAGCTGGCCGACCGCCTGACCGGGGAGCTGGCCGCCCGGCTGCCCGACCACCTGGTGCCCCGCGCCTGGGCGGTCCTGCCCGCGCTGCCGCTGTCCGGCAACGGAAAGCTGGACCGGGCCGCGCTGCCCGACCCCGCGCTCATCACCTCGCCCACCGGTCCGGGCGGGCCCCGGCAGGCGCCGCCCACCGCCGCTCCCGCGCGCCGCGCGCCGAGCGACGTCGAGGCGCGCCTGCGGGAGCTGTGGGCCGCGGAGTTCGAGCTGGACGCGGGCGCGGTCGGCCCCGACGCCTCCTTCTTCGAGCTGGGCGGCCACTCCCTCACGGCGATCCGCCTGGCCAACAGGGTGCGGGAGGAGTTCGGCGTCGAGTACCCCGTCGCCCGCTTCTACGAGGACCCCACGCTGCGCGCGATGGCGGCGTATCTGCGAGGCGGCGCCGAGACCGGTGGCGAGGTGCTCACCAGCGCCCCCGTCACCGCTCAGCAGAGCGCCTTCATCACCCGGCACCTGACCCATCCCCGCCCGCAGATCTACAACGTGGCCATGCGCCTCACCTTCACGGGCACGCTGGACATCCCCGCCCTGCGCACCGCGCTGACCGGGCTGGTCGCCCGGCACGAGGCGCTGCGCACCCGGCTCGTGGAGGACGCGGGCGCGGGGGAGTGGCGGCAGGAGGTACTGCGCCCCCGGCCGGTCGAGCTGCCCGAGGAGGACCTTCTCGCGCGCCTCGGCTCGGTGGCGCGGGCGGCGGCGGAGGGGGAGCGCCTGGCGGCGGAGACAGCCGCGGTGCCTTTCGACATCCGCGCCGAACTGGCGCCCGTCTTCCGGCTCTTGCGCACCGGACGCGACCGCTGGGCGCTGCTCTTCGTCCTGCACCACGCCGCCTGCGACGGCTGGTCGGTCAGCGTCCTGCTGCGCGAACTGGCCGCGCTGTACCGGGCGGCGGCCACCGGGGCACCGCACGGCCTGGCGGAGAGCGTGCCGCAGCCGAGGGAGTACGCGCGCTGGCAGCGGGAGCACAGCCGCACCCAGGACCGGGGCCGCCTGGTCGACTACTGGGCGCGGCAGCTGGAGGGAGCGCCCTTCGCCATGCCGCTGCCGCTGGACCGGCCCCGCCCGAAGGAGCTGAGCGGCGCGGGTGACGTGGTGCTGTTCACGGTGGAGCGGGACGTGCGGGCCGGGGTGGAGGCGATGGCGCGGCGGCACCGCACCACGCCGTTCGTGGTGACGGCGGCGGCTCTGGCACGGCTGATCGGGAAGGTGACGGGGGAGCCGGACGTGGTCCTCGCCATCTCCTACGCCAACCGCGAGCGGCGGGAGTTCGAGGCGCTCGCGGCCTGTACCGTCTCCTCCTTCACGCTGCGCGTGCGCGGCGGCGAGGCCGCCTCGTTCGGGGCGCTGGTGGACCAGGTGGCGCGCGGCGCGGTCGGGGCCATCGACCACGCCGCGCCGATCCGGGCGGTGGCGGCGGAGCTGCGCGAGGCGCTCGGCACCGAGGTCCCGGACCGGCTGCCGCTCGGCTTCCAGTACCAGAGTTCGCTGGAGACGGACATCGAGCTGCCGGGGGTGACCACGGCGGTGGAGGACCTCGCCGTGCCGGGCGCGCGCTCGGAGTTCAACTTCGGTCTGATCCCCACGGGCGTCGTCCTCTCCGGCTACCTGGAGTACTCGACCGACCTGTGGGACCGCGCCACGGTCGAGGCGTGGACCGGTGCGTACGTCGATCTGTTGGCCGAGGAAGTCGCCGCCGCGACGGACGGGGAGGGCTAGCGGCTGGTGCGGCCAGATTTGGTCGTGACATGTCAATAATCATGGGGGCCTGCCTTGTCACCTCCGGTGGCCTGTGCCTCAATGGGCGACGACCCGCCGTCTGACACCCCGTCAAGGCGCGTACGGATAAACGGTGTTGTACGCCCCCTACCCTCAAGGCCCATGAAGGCAGGCCCCCCATGCGACACGACATGCTCAGCAGAGGAACAGGCAGAGGCAGAGGAATAAGCAGAGGAATAGGCTCGGCTCTGGGCGTCGGCGTACTCGCCGTCGGCGCGCTCGCGATGGCACCCGCGGCCGGAGCCGTGGAGCCGCAGAGCGCCACCCTCTCGTTCGACTGCGGATCGTTCGGCTCCGGGACGGCGACCCTCACCGCCGCCCAGAACGGCACCAGCGCCACCATCCAGGTGTCCACCTCGGCGATCACGGCACCCGTCGACGTGGCCGCGGGCTCCGTCAGGTCGACTCTCACGCTCACCAAGAACGGCTCCGGGACGACCACGTTCACCGGCAACCGCAACCCGGCCATCCCCTCCGGCAGCCCCGTGTCCACCGGCCCGCTCACCGGCACCGTCGCCGCGGGCGACAGCCTCGTGGGCAAGTCCCTGAAGATCGTCGTCTTCGGCATCACCGTGAACTGCACCGCCACGTCGGCACAGTCACCGGGGCCGTTCGTCTTCTGACGCGCGGCACCGGGGCGGCGCCCCGCCCGGCCAAGGGGCGCCGCCCGCACACGAGTCACCCGGGCCGCCGACGCCGCCCTACTCGCGCCACCGCCGTAAATCCACTCGTGGCCGCCCCCCGCCCGGCACTACGGTGCGGATCATGCTGCCCTTGGTGACCACGGACGAGGAGTTCGACCGCGTCGTCCCGGACGACACGCTCATGCGCCCCGGGGCCGCGGACCTGTGCGCACGGCTCGGACTGGGCGGCGCGCCCCTGACGCGGTACGCGGACGGTTCACAGGCCGTCTACGCGGTCGGCGACCGCCACGTGCTCAAGCTGTACCCCGCCCTCGACGCCCAGGACTGCCTCACCGAGGCCCGCGTCCTCGCCCACGTCCAGGGCAGGCTCCCCGTCCCCACCCCCGAGGTCCATGACACCGGCGCGTACGTCAACGGCTGGCGCTACGTCCTGATGTCCCGCCTGCCCGGCGCAGGCCTCGCCACCGCCTGGCCCGGCATCCCCCGCGCCGGCCGGGAGCGGATCATCACCGACGCCGCGCAGGCCCTCGCCGCGCTGCACGCCCTCGACCACGAACCGCTCGCCGACATCCTCGGCCCCGGCGACTGGGACGCCTTCCTCGCCGGGCAGCGCGCCGGCGCGGTGGACCGCCAGCGCGGGCGCGGCCTGCCCGAGAGCTGGCTGGAGCAGATCCCCGGCTTCCTGGACTCCGTGGCGCTGCCCGCCGACCGGCGGCGCTCCCTGCTGCACACCGAGTTCATGCGCCAGCATCTCGTTGTCGAACCTGTCGAACCTGTCGAACCTGTCGAACCTGCCGACCTCGCCGCCCCCGCCGACGGCTGGCGCCTCACCGGCCTCTTCGACTTCGAGCCCGCCATGATCGGCGACCCGGCGTACGACTTCGTGGGCGTCGGGCTCTTCGTCACCCGTGCCGAGCCGGGGCTCCTGCCCCGCTTCATGCAGGCGTACGGCACGACGTACGATCCGCGCCAACTCCTCGCGTACACACTGCTCCACGTGTACAGCCATCTGCCCTGGTATCTGCGGGAACTGCCCGCCCCGCCCGAGCCCACGCTCGACGCGCTCGCCGAGACGTGGTTCGGACAGGAGCCGTGACCGCGAGGGCTCCGGAGCGGGCGGGGAGCCTCAGACGGTTTTGAGCGGCCGGTGCGGGCCCTCGGGCAGCTCGACCTCGATCGCGTCGCCGGGGCGGATCTCGCCGCCCTGCCGGACCACGCTCATGACGCCCGCCCGGTGGGCGACGGCGCCGTTCGCGTCGCGCCCGACGACCTTCTTCATGAGCCCGGCCCGGAGGCCGTCGATCTGCCGGCAGGGGTTGCGCAGCCCCGTGATCTCCACGACGGCATCCCCGCCGATGCGCAGCAGCGCGCCCGTGGGCAGGCCGAGCAGGTCGAGGCCGCGCGTGGTGATGTTCTCGCCCAGCTCGCCCGGCGCCACGGCGAAACCGTCCGCCGCCAGCTCCTCGAACAGCTCCTCGTGGATGAGGTGGACCTGGCGCAGGTTCGGCTGGTCCGGGTTCCGCCGCATCCGGAAGCGGTGCTTGACCTTCTCCCCGGCGTGCACGTCCCCCTCGACACCGAGCCCGGCGAGCAGCGTGACGCTCTCGCGGTTCGGCTTGCTGAAGGAGTACGTGGCGTTGCTGCTGACCGCCGTGACCCGCGCGCCCATCGTGCGGCCCCCATTTCCTGCGTGCCGTTCCGTTCCGCCCTTACCGCGTGACCCTAACCCGCCTCAGACGACCGGGGCCAAGGTGAGGTACGCCAGCCCGAGCACGCCCCGGTAGCCGCGCAGCCAGCCGGCGCGCTGCGCGTCCACCCGCGCCCGCGTCGCGGCCGCCGAGGGATGGCCGGGGTGCGCGGCGAGCCACTCCTCGGTGGCGCAGCGGTAGCCGGACTCGAACTCCTCCCACTCCTCGGTGCTCGCCGTCTCCACCCACAGCGGCCGGAACCCGGCCTCGACCGCCGCGTCCACCAGATCACCGAGCGACAGGTGCTCGTCGGCGCGGGCGTCCGGCCACATCGCGGCCAGCTCGTCCCCGGTGGGGGTCCGCTCCCAGAAGCCCTCGCCCAGCACCACCCGGCCGCCGGGCGCGACCAGGCCGCGCAGCGCGCGGAGCGCCTCGACCGTCGAGCGGGGAGGCGCGGCGGAGCTGAGGGCCTGGCTCGCGCCGAGGCAGAGCACGACGTCGGCCGGGCCGCGCGTGGTGTCCGTGGCCGACTCCTCGGCGAAGACGACCCGGTCCGCCAGACCGCGCTTTTCGGCGGCGGCCCGGCCACGCGCCAGGTCCTCGGCCTGGATGTCCACCCCGACGCCGGTGGCCCCCGGGACGGCCCCGACGACACGGAGCAGCAACTCGCCCCAGCCGCAGCCGAGGTCGAGAACCGTACGGGGGCCGGCCGCCGCGAGGCGGTCCACGAGCCGCCGTGCGCGGGCCTCGGAGAGCGGGCCGTGGAAGGTGAGCGTCGTGAGCCGGGGCGGTTGATCGTCGTCAGCGGTCATGGGCGGCGACGCTAACTCCTCAGCCGCCGCGCCGCACAGGGTTTTCGGAGCGCTCGCTCACCCGCCGCAGGTGCTCGGTGAGGACGGTCCGGGTGTCCGGGGTCAGGGTGCGCAGCGCCACCATGGCCGTCACGACGACGTCGCACAGCTCGGCCCGGACGTCGTCCCAGGTGTGGGTGGTGCCCTTGCGCGGGTTCTGGCCGGTGGCGCCGATGACCGCCTGCGCGACCTCGCCGACCTCCTCCGAGAGCTTCAACATGCGCAGCAGCAGCGCCTCTTGGGGCGCGCGTTCGTTGTGGGCGTCGAGCCAGCCGTACAGCCGGTCGATGGTGTCCCACAGGTCCGGGGAGTCCTGCGGGGGACCGGGCCGGGGCTCGGGAGGGCGCGGGTGCGGGTGCTCGTCCATGGCCCGCAGCGTGCCACGGCGGTTACGCCTCGGGCGAGACGCCCTCGTTCCGCTCGCGGACCTGCTTCTTCCTGGCGCCCAGCGTCACCAGCACCCCGACCGCGGTCCCGGCGAGCGCCGCGGGCACCATCCAGGCCCGGTTGAGGCCGTGGCCGAGCGCGTGGTCGACGGAGTAGCGGCCGGGCCCGGTGACGGCGAGGACGGCGCAGACCATGCCGAGGAACGCCGGGTACTCATAGCCGCCGCCCTGGCTGAAGAAGCCCTGCGGCGCGTGCACGGCGGCGGCGCCCGCCATCGCGCCCGCCGCGGCGGAGCCCGCCGCCGGGGTCGCGAGGCCGAGCGCGAGCAGCGTGCCGCCGCCCGCCTCGGCGAGCCCCGCGGTCAGGGCGTTGCGCTTGCCGGGCGCGTACCCGATGGACTCCATGAAGGCGCCCGTGCCCTCCAGGCCGCCGCCGCCGAACCAGCCGAACAGCTTCTGGGCGCCGTGGGCGGCGAGCACACCGCCGGTCCCCGCGCGCAGCAACAGCAGCCCGAGGTCACGTCGGTCCAGGCACGAGCAGGTCATCAGGGCTCCCGGGGTCGGTGGCGGAACACTCCTCTCCCCACCGTCCGCCGGACCGGCGCCGCGCACCCGGCCCGCGCGGCCGTACGGGTGAGAGCCGCGCCCCGCCCGGTGGCGCGGGGCGCGGCCCGGTGTGACGGTGAGCCCATGAGCATCCAGGTAAACCGGCTCGGCGACCCCGCGGTCCGTGCCTTCGTCGCCGCGGTGAACTCCCACGACAGGGCCGCCTTCGAGGCGCTGCTCGCGCCCGGCGCGACCATGTCCGACGACGGCTCCGAGCGGGAGGTCGCCGACTGGACCGAGCGGGAGATCTTCTCCTCCAACGGCCACATGGACGTCGAGTCGGAGTCGGACGCCGGCCGCACGCTGCTCGTCTCCTACCGCAACGACACGTGGGGCGAGATGCGGACGAAGTGGCGCTTCAGCGTCGACGACGCGGGCCGGATCACCCACTTCGAGACGGGTCAGGCCTGACCCTCGGGGACCGGCACCGCCGCCCCGCTCACCCGCACCCGCTTCTCGCCCTCCCGCAGCGTCACCGTCAGCACACCGGGCCGTCCCATGTCCTCGCCCTGGTGCAGGGTGAGGACGGACTCGGCGGGAACGAGGGCGAGTTCACGGGCGTACGCGCCGAAGGCCGCGGCGGCCGCGCCCGTCGCCGGGTCCTCCACGACGCCGCCGACCGGGAACGGATCGCGCACGTGGAAGACGTACGGCGATGCCCGCCAGACCAGTTGGACGGTCGTGAGGTCGAGGCGGCGCATCAGCGCCTCCAGCCGCGCGAAGTCGTAGTCGAGGCGGGCCAGCCGTTCCCGGGTCGCGGCCGCGAGGACCAGGTGGCGGGCGCCCGCGAAGGCGATGCGCGGCGGCAGGTCGGCGGCCAGTTCGCCGGCGTCCCAGCCGAGCGCGGCGAGCGCCTCGGCCACGTCGTCCGCCGCGGCCTCCTCGACGTGCGGGGTGACGCTGGTGAGCGTGGCCCGCACGGCGCCCTCCGCGCGGGAGACGGCCACCGGCACGCTGCCCGCCCGGGTCGCGAAGACGTACGCGGCCTGCGCGCCGTCACCGGTCACCGCGCCGTCCCGCTCGGCGAGCGCCACCGCGGCGGCGACGGTGGCGTGCCCGCAGAAGGGGACCTCGGCCTTGGGGCTGAAGTACCGCGCGGTGTAGTGCTGCCCAGGGCCGTCGGAGCCGCCTGAGCTGTCGGGGCTGTCGGCGGCCGGGGTGAGGAACGCCGTCTCGCTGTACCCGACCTCGGCCGCGATCGCGAGCATCGCCTCGTCGTCGAGCCCGGCCGCGTCGAGGACGACCCCCGCCGGATTGCCGCCGGAAGGGTCGGTCGTGAACGCCGTGTAGCGCAGCACGGCGGGGGAGGAGCCGGGGGGAGTCTTCGTCGTCATGTCGCAGGGCAACCGTGCCGCGGCCCGGGTCATTCCCGCCGGCCCCCGCCCGCCGCGGACCGGCCGCCCCGCTCTTCCCCCTCGGTGGTGGTCAGTGGCAGTTCTTGGTCCCGCGGTCGCTGCGCGTCCAGGAGCAGGAGTCCTGGAGCGAGCCGCTCGGTTTGATCAGGCGGGCCTTGTCGGAGGTGTTGTTCCAGACGTAGCTGCCGCGGCCCCAGTAGCGCACGCCGGAGGCGTCGGTGCCCTTGCCGGTGCGGACCTTGACGGTCTTGCCGGCGCCGATCTTGTAGCTGCCGAAGGTGTAGGTGTAGCCGGTGTCGTCCTTCAGCCGGTAGCCCTTGAGCTGGACCGCGGACCGGCCGCTGTTGTGGATGTTCACCCACTCCGCGTTCAGCGAGGAGTTGGAGCGGGTGTCGCGGCCCGGGCTGTCGTACTGGATGGAGCCGAGGTGCAGCCCGCCCTGGTGGCGCGCGGTCGCCGCGGCGGCGGGCGAGGCGGCGAGCAGGGACACCGACAGGGCGGTGGCGGCGAGGACCGCGGGGGCCATGGTGCGTATACGCAAGGGAGTGCTCCAAGTGTGAAGTTCTCGTGGAGAGGAGCCGAGCATACGGTGCCCGGCGCCCCACCCTGAGGCGGTACGTCCGATTCCACTTGTGGAGATCTCCCGTGCCCGGCCGCGCCACCACACGCCACCCCCGGCCGGCAGGGCGCCCGGCCGAGACGTCAACCCCGCCCGATGTACGGCATGTTGGTGGCCAGCACCGTCGCGAACTGCACGTTCGCCTCAAGCGGCAGCTCCGCCATGTGCCGCACGGTGCGCGCCACGTCCGCCACGTCCATCACCGGCTCGCTCGCCAGTTCGCCGTTGGCCTGGAGGATGCCGGACTGCATGCGGGCGGTCATGTCGGTCGCGGCGTTGCCGATGTCGATCTGTCCGACGGCGATGCGGTACGGACGCCCGTCCAGGGAGAGGGACTTCGTCAGGCCGGTCAGCGCGTGCTTCGTCGCCGTGTACGCCACCGAGTGCGGACGCGGGGCGTGCGCCGCGATCGACCCGTTGTTGATGATCCGCCCGCCCCGCGGCTCCTGCTCCTTCATCTGCCGGAAGGCCGCCTGGGCGCACAGGAACGCGCCGTTGAGGTTGGTGTCCACGACGTGCCGCCAGGCGTCGTAGGGCAGTTCCTCGACCGGGACGCCGCCGGGGCCGAACGTACCGGCGTTGTTGAAGAGCAGGTCGAGCCGCCCGAAGCGCTCCCGTACGGCGGCGAAGAGCGCCGCCACGTCCTCCGGCCGCGCCACGTCGGTCCGTACGCAGAGCGTGGCGCCGCCCCGTGCGGAGGCGAGGGAGGCCGTCTCCTCCAGGGTCTCCGCGCGGCGGCCCGCGAGCGCCACGGACCAGCCCGCGGCCAGCAGTTCAAGTGCCACGGCACGGCCGATGCCGGACCCGGCGCCGGTCACCACGGCGATCCTCGGGGTACGCGGGGCGGCGGGCTCCGCGAGCTTCTCCACGGCGGTCTCCACGACGCTCTCCGCCTCGGCGAGCACGCCGGCCGTCGCGACGCCCTCCACGGTGGTTCCCACGGCGCTGTCGGCGGCGGGCTCCACGGTGCTGTCCGATGGGTCGGACCGGGCGGGCCCCGTGGCGTTCTCCGGCGGGTGCGGCAGGTCGGTTCGCTCAGCGTTCATGGCCCCGCAGCGTACGGGAGGGGCGTCCACGCGGACATCATCCGACCGCCATGCGGCTGTTGTGTACGTGACAGGCGGATGTCGTCCCCCGCCACTTACATGCCCCTGACACCAATCGTCAGGGGAGGGCCACATGACATTCGCAGCCCAGCCGCACTCGCCCGAACTCCGCGCCGCCGCCCGCCACCTCGGGCGCCGCCGCTTCCTCACCGTCACGGGCGCCGCCGCCGCGCTCGCCTTCGCCACCGACCTGCCCACCGAGGGCGTCGCGGCCGCCGCCGAGCTGGACGCCCGCCGCATCAAGGACGACCCCTTCACCCTCGGCGTCGCCTCCGGAGACCCCCTGCCCTCCTCGGTCCTGCTCTGGACCCGGCTCGCCCCCGCCCCCTACCAGCCGGGCGGCGGCCTGCCCAAGGAGCGCGTCACCGTCCACTGGGAACTCGCCCACGACGCCCGCTTCCGGCGCGTCGCCAGACGGGGCACGGTCACCGCCCACCCCGAGTTCAACCACACCGTGCACGTCGAGGCGGACCACCTGGAGAGCGGCCGCCGCTACTACTTCCGCTTCAAGACCGGCCGCTGGGTCAGCCCGACCGGCCGCACCCGGACCGCCCCCGCGCCCGGCAGCCGCCCCGGCGCCCTCACCCTCGCCGCCGTCTCCTGCCAGGCCTACCACGACGGCTACTTCACCGCGTACAAGCACCTGGCGCAGGACGACGTCGACGTCGTCTTCCACCTCGGCGACTACCTCTACGAGTACGCGGTCAACGCCACCGGCGGCGCCCGCGACTACACCGACCGCACGCTGCCCGCCCACTTCAACAAGGAGACCGTGACCCTGGAGGACTACCGCCTGCGGTACGCCCTCTACAAGTCCGACCCCGACCTGCGCGCCGCCCACGCCGCGCACCCCTTCGTCGTCACCTGGGACGACCACGAGACCGAGAACAACTACGCCGACGACATCGACGAGAACGGCAACCCGCCCGCCGAGTTCCTGCTCCGCCGCGCCGCCGCGTACCGCGCCTACTGGGAGAACCTGCCGCTGCGCCGCCCCCAGCTGCCCAAGGGCCCGGACGCGCAGCTCTACCGGCGCCTGACCTGGGGCCGCCTCGCGCAGTTCGACATCCTCGACACCCGGCAGTACCGCTCCGACCAGGCCTACGGCGACAAGGCCCACGCCCCGGGCCCCGAGTCGGACGACCCGAGGCGCACCATCACCGGCGCCACCCAGGAGCGCTGGCTCATCGACGGCTGGCGCCGCTCGCGCGCCCTGTGGAACGTCGTCCCGCAGCAGGTCACCTTCTCCCAGCGCAAGTTGGACCTCACCGCGCAGGCGAAGCTCTCCATGGACGCCTGGGACGGCTACCGCGCCTCCCGCAAGCGGGTTCTCGCGGGCGCGCGGTCCGCGGGCCTGGAGAACCTCATGGTCCTCACCGGCGACGTGCACGTCGGCTACGCCTTCGACATCAAGGCGGACTTCGACGACCCCGCCTCCAGGACCCTCGGCACGGAGATCGTCGCGACGTCCATCTCCAGCGGCAAGGACGGCGCGGACAAGCCCGCCAACTGGGACACGTACACCAAGGCCAACCCGCACCTGAAGTTCTACAACGGACGGCGCGGCTACGTCACGGTCGGCCTCGGCCGTCAGTCCGCGCGGGCGGACTTCAAGACGGTCTCTTCGGTCACCACCCCGGGGGCGCCCATCAGGACGGCGGCGTCGTTCGTGACGGAGGCGGGCGACCCGGGGCTGCGGCCCGCGTAACCGGCGCCCGGGGCGGCCCTGACCACCAGGCTCAGGTCGTTGGCGGCGGTGAAGCGCGGCCGCACCGAGGCGGTGGCGCCGTCCCGGGGGCCGGGCAGTTCGGCGGCCGGATACACGTCGGTCCGCTTGCGGTCGACGACGTCACCGATGACGCGCGCCACGCGGACCGCCTCGGCCCCCTCGGAGAGCCGCAGCACCAGGTCCACGGTCTCCGCCTCCCCTCCGCCGCAGACCTCCAGCACCCGGGAGTACGCCAGACGGAACCGGAAGCGGCCCGCCCCCAGCGCCGTCACGTCCGTCTCGAAGGCGGCGGACGGGTCCCGGCGCGGCACGGCGAGCAGGCGGGCGCGCTGCCCCGGCACGAACCGCGCGCCGTACAGGGCGCCTTCGACCGTGCACGACGTCGCGTCGACGGTCAGGGCGGCCGCCTCCGCGTGCGCGGGGCGGCGCCAGGCCCGTACGGAGAGGTTGTTCTTGACGGTCGCGTACGGAATCCACCAGCTGAACGGCGCCCCCGGCACGGGCTCCAGGCCCAGCAGGCCCTGCTGCTCGACCGCCGAGGAGGCGACGCGGCGCCGCGCCCCGTCGTCCGCGCGGACCACATGGAAGTCCCAGCGGCCCTCGGCGAGCGGGAGGGCCCGGCGTTCCAGCACGGCCGTCCACGGCGCGTCGTCGGTCTCGGGCCGCCCCAGCGGCACTTCGATCAGCTCGCCGCCCGGGCCGTCGGAGCCGCGCAGCGTCGCCGTCAGCGTGAACGCCTCGCCGGGCATCCCGGCCCGCTCCAGCCGTACGACGAGATCGCCCGCCGCGTTCACCGAGCACGCCGCCTTCGGGCGCAGCGGCCCCGGGCCCCTCGTGCGCCACCGCCGCACCCCGAGCACGGCCCGGCGCAGGGTCCGCCCGGTAGTGGCGCGGGCCCGCCAGGCACCGGCCACCACACGGCGGTCGAGGGGGACAGGGGCGGGCGGGGAGGTGGCGTTCAGCTCGTCGAACAGCTCCTCGTAGCGCCGGGCGATGTGCTCCGGCGCGTACCGCTCGGCGTTGCGGCGGGCGGCGCTGCCCATGGCGCGTCGCAGGTCGGCGTCCTCGATGAGCCTGAGGAGACCGCGGGCCACGGCGTCGCGGTCGCCCGAGCGGACGAGGAGACCGTCCTCGCCGTCCCGGATGATCTCGGCGGGCCCGTGGGGGCAGTCGGTGGCGACCACGGGGGTGCCGCACCGCATGGCCTCCACGATGGTCATGCCGAACGACTCCTCGCGCGAGGTGACGGCGGCGATCGCGCCCTTGGCCCACTCCGTGGCGAGGGAGGGATTGGCGCCCATCAGGAAGACGTGGTCGCTCAGCCCGAGTTCGTCGATGCGGGCGCGCAGCGCGGCGTGCCTGTGCCCGCGGCCGTAGATCCGCAGCTTCCACCGCGGGTGCGCGGCGGCCACGGTGGCGAAGGCCTCCACGAGCAGGCGGTACCGCTTCACCGGGATGAGGCGGCCGCCCGCGATGACGAGCGGGGCCTCGCCGTCCGGCGCCGTGGTGAGCGGCGGTCGGGGCGAGGCGTTGGGCAGCGCCACGATCGGGGTGCCCGTCGCCGCGAGGTGGCGGCGGTGCGTGGCGGCGTCCGCCTCCGTGAGGGTGGTGTGCGCGTCCAGCGCGGCGATGGCGGCGTCCTGGGCGGCGCGGATGCCGGGCTCGTGCGTGCCGTAGACGCGGTGCTCCTGGCCGACCCGCAGATAGTGGCGGCGGCCGAACGCGGCCAGGTAGATCACCAGGCCGGGCCGGGTGGCCACCACCACGTCGGCGTCGGTACGGGCGAGGAAGCGGGCCACCCGCCGGTCGGTGAGGCCGTCGAACCCGGCCCCGTGCGCCTCGGCCGCGGGGACCAGCGCGCTGGGTGTGCCGAGGAGCGCGCTGCCGAGGTCGTTGCGGGACGCGTCCTCGCGTCTGTCGATCAGCGGCCGCAGCCGGACCTTTCCGCCGAGCGGCAGACAGGGCCTGTCGTGCGTGCGCCAGACGCTGACGATCTCGACGTCGTGGCGTTCGGCGAGGGCACCGGCGGAATTGAAGGTGGCGCGCACGGTGCCGCCGATCCCGTAGGCGTTCTGCAGCAGGAAGGAGATTTTCATCGAGCCTTGCTCAGGTCGGCAGTCGGGTGACGCCCGCCACGTTTCCACGCCCCGGGGGCTCTTCGGGTGAGCACACGCGCCGGAACGCGACGGGCACTCCGTACGGTGAACGGGTGGTCGCCGTGTTGACCGAGCACCGGAACCGGGTGAACCAGCGCTGCCCCGGATCGCCCGGAGCACACGCGGCCAGGCGCAGCGCGGGACGCGGACGCAGGAGGTCGTCCTGGGACAGACAGCCCTCGCGGGTACGCAACTGCCCGCGCCGCGTGAGCACCCACCGGGCCGGTGAGCCGTCGGCGCAAGGACCGAGCGCCACCGCCGGGCCCCTGACGCGGACGCAGTGCCGGCCGCCGTCGCCGCGCCCCGCGCCCCCCGCCCGCAGAACGCCGTCCGCGAGGTGCCAGCGCTGGCGGGCCGTGCCGGCGCAGGGCGCGGAGCGGACCGTGCCGCGGCCGTGCGTCAGACAGAGCCCGGCGTCGGTGAAGCCGGCGGCCGTGGAGCCGATCCAGGAGACGACGGTGCCGGGGCGCGGCTCGGGCAGGGGGCGCGCGTACCCCCGCTCCAGCCAGGGGGCGTACTGCGCCGCCACCTTCCTGGTGGGCGCGCAGTGATGCCCCGGGCAGCCGGCCGCCCGCCTCTCGTCATGGATGTAGTAGTGCCCGAAGAGGGCGGCCTTGCGGGCGGCCCGGGCGGCGTCGAGGTTGGGCGGGCGCACGACGTTGCCGTACCCCTCGTGTCCCGTCAGCCGCGGCGGCCCCCCTGCCGGGCGCGCCCGCAGCACCGCCAGGCGCAGATAGCGGGCGGTCACCGCGTGGTCGTTGTGGTCGGCCCACTCCTCACCGGACGACTTCAGCGCGGTGTTGGCGAAGTCCAGGGTGCGCACCGTGTCGGGCCGGAACCGCTCGACGAGCGCGGCCAGGGTGGCGACCAGGGCCGCTTCCGTGTACCGGGCGGAGCCGTCCACGGCGCGGAGCGAGCGGACCTGCGAGCGGAAGAGCGCCAGCAGGGTGCGGCGCCGCGACGCCTCGTCGCGCCAGCCGCCGTCGGGCAGCCGCAGGAACAGCAGCCGGATGTCCGGCCGCAGCGGTCCGTTGTCCAGGCGCACCCCGTGCACGGTCCGCCCGCCGACCCGCACCGGGGCGGCCTGCCAGGCGCTGGGCTCCCCGGGCCGCGTCGGCCGCCCGGCGAGCGCGCTGTACGCCTGCTGCACGCCCCGCTCCCGGCGGGCGGCATACCCTCCCTCCCACGCCAGATGGGCGTCGCCCGCGGTCACGTACACCACCCGCAGGCAGTGGCCCCGGTCGAAGTCCTCGGCGATCTCCGGGTTGATGAACAGCAGGTCGTCGTCCTGGTGTGCCACCCCGACCAGCGTCGTGCCGCGGCACCGCGCGCCACCGGCCGCGGGGGGCGGCGCGGGCACCGTGAAGGCCAGGACGGCGAGGCCGATGATCACGACCAGCGCCAACCGGTGCAGGCGCATGACGCGTCACCCCGCTCCTCGCGCGAACCGGGGCCGGTGAACCCGACGGAACGGCCCCGCATGGAAGCCAAACGAGTGGGACTTCAGGTCGTCACACAAACCGTCGGGCGAGGCGGCCGGGACGGGAGAGGGTCCCGAGCACGCGCCCGGAGCTGCGACCATGGACGGCGGATTCCACACGATGGGGAGGGGCGCGATGCCTGAGCGCGGGCAGACCACGGAAGAGCACCGGATACCGAAGGCGGCGGAGCCCCCCGGCTCCGTCGCCCTCCGCCGCACCGGGGCCCTGGTCACCCTCGTGCTCGGCGGCCTCACCGCCGTCCCACCGCTCTCCATGGACATGTACCTCCCGGCCCTGCCGGAGGTCACCGACGCGCTGCACGCCCCGGCCGCCACCATCCAGCTGACGCTCACCGCCTGCCTGCTGGGCATGGCCCTCGGCCAGCTCGTCGTCGGCCCGATGAGCGACAAGTGGGGCCGCCGCCGCCCGCTCCTCATCGGCCTGCTCGTCTACATCCTCGCCACCGCCATCTGCGCCTTCGCGCCCACCGCGGAGCTGCTCATCGGCTTCCGGCTCCTCCAGGGCCTCGCCGGGGCGGCCGGCATCGTCATCGCCCGCGCCATCGTCCGCGACCTGTACGACGGCGTGGAGATGGCCCGCTTCTTCTCCACCCTGATGCTGATCTCCGGCGTCGCCCCGGTCGTCGCGCCCCTCATCGGCGGCCAGGTCCTGCGCTTCACCGACTGGCGCGGCATCTTCGTCGTCCTCACCGGCGTCGGCATCGCGCTGACCCTCCTGGTGTGGCGGCGCCTGCCCGAGACCCTCGCCCCCGAGAAGCGGCACAGCGGCGGCACGCTCGAAGCCCTGCGCACCATGAAGTCGCTGCTGGCCGACCGCGTCTTCACCGGCTACATGATCGCGGGCGGCTTCGCCTTCGCCGCGCTCTTCGCGTACATCTCCGCCTCGCCCTTCGTGATCCAGGAGATCTACGGCGCCTCCCCGCAGACCTTCAGCCTCCTCTTCGGCGTCAACTCCGTCGGACTGATCGCCGCCGGCCAGCTCAACGGCAAGGTCCTCGTCGGCCGCGTCAGCCTCAACAAGGTGCTCGCGTCCGGCCTGACCGCCATCACCGTCGCCGCGACCGCGCTGCTGCTCATGACCAGCGGCGTCTTCGGCGATGTCGGCCTGTTCCCCGTCGCCGCCGGGCTCTTCGTCCTGATGTCGGCGATGGGCCTCGCCATGCCCAACACCCAGTCCCTCGCCCTCACCCGCACCCCGCACGCCGCCGGTTCCGCCTCCGCGCTCCTCGGCACCACCTCCTTCCTCATCGGCGCGATCGCCTCGCCGCTCGTCGGCATCGCGGGCGAGGACACGGCCGTCCCGATGGCCGTCGTCCAACTGGTCTGCGCGCTGGCGGCCATCGCCTGCTTCGTGGGACTGTGCCGCCCCTGGCAGCAGCGGCCCACGGAAGAGGCGGACCACTGAGCGCACCACGGCTCCTGCGCACCGGCACCCCGGACCGCGCGGGTCTCGACCCGGACGAGATCGGCCGCC
Source organism: Streptomyces huasconensis (assembly GCF_021028635.1). NCBI lineage: Bacteria > Bacillati > Actinomycetota > Actinomycetes > Kitasatosporales > Streptomycetaceae > Streptomyces > Streptomyces huasconensis. Next base: position 2,208,786 of record NZ_CP086119.1, on the reverse strand, counting down.
TCGTCGCCGAGGTGCGCGAGCTGACCCGGGGGCCGCGGCCCTGGTGCGCGGGCGCCGTGGTGACCGTGGGCCGCGGCCCGGTGATCGCGGCCGAGGCCGCGGCGGGCTGGGCGGTGCGCTACGCCTCGTACGACCCGCGGACCGACGCGGGCGTCGAGCTGCCGCCCGAGCGGCGCGTGCCGATGCGCACGGACACGCCCTTCGACGTGGCCTCGCTCACCAAGCTCTTCACGACGGTCGCCGCCGTGCAGCAGCTGGAGCGCGGCACGCTCGGCATCGACGCGCTCGTCGGGGCGTACGTCCCCGAGTTCCGGGCCGCCGCCGCGCACGGCATCACCGTGCGCCAGCTGCTCACGCACACCTCGGGACTGCGCCCCGAACTCCCTCTGTACGACTGTCCGGACCACGCCTCGCGGCTCGCGGCCCTGCACGCGGAGGCGCCGGTCACCGAGCCCGGGGAGTACGTCTACTCCGACCTGAACATGCTGCTGCTCCAGCACGTCCTGGAGCGCGTCACCGGCCGCGCCCTCGACGCCCTCGTCCGCGAGGGCATCACCCGGCCGCTCGGCATGGCCCGCACCGGCTTCGGGCCCCGCCCGGACGCCGCGGCGACCGAGGACCAGCGCAGGCCGTGGGCGAAGGCCGACCGCGGGATGCTGCGGGGTGTCGTGCACGACGAGAACGCGTGGGCGCTCGGCGGTGTCGCCGGGCACGCGGGCCTCTTCTCCACGGCGCGCGACCTGGCGGTGTTCTGCCGCACCCTGCTGTGCGGCGGCTCGTACGGCAGGGCCCGCATCCTCGGCCCCGACTTCGCCGAGCTGCTGTTCACCGGCTCCGGCCTGGGTTTCGGCATCGACCAGCCGTGGTTCATGGGCGAACTGGCGGGCCGCGGCGCGGCCGGCCACACGGGCTTCACGGGAACGTCCCTGGTCATCGACGCGGCGACCGACACGTTCCTGGTTCTTCTCGGGAACACGGTGCATCCGCGGCGCAGGCCACCGGACAACGGCCCCCGCGCGGCCGCAGCCACGAGACTGGCCCGCGCGGCGGCCCCGTGAGGGGCGCGGGGAACTGCGCGCTCAGCCGAGGAGGAGCCGCGGACGCGTGTGCCGGGTTGTTGCGCAGATGCGTTTGCGGGTGGGTTGTGGTTGCTCGCGCAGTTCCTCGCGCCCCTGGGGGCGGTGTTCGTGCCCCGTAAGGGGCGCGGGGAACTGCGCGCTCAGCCCAGGAAAAGCCGCAGACGCGTGTGCCGGGTGACTCAGCAGACGCGTCTGCGGCTCTTCGGGGGTTGCTCGCGCAGTTCCCCGCGCCCCTAAAGGGGAACGAACACCGCCCCGTAGACTCGCTGGGTGAACGACCTGAGCGATCTGAACGACTCCCCGGCGGAAATCCTGAGCGGCGCCCTCGCGAGGGCGCTGGACGGCGTGCCGCCCACGCGGGCCGCGCAGGCCGTCGAGCGGCTGATCGCCAGCTACCGAGGCCGCACCCCCACCGACGCGCCGATCCTGCGCGACCGCGCCGACGTCGCCGCGTACGCGGCCTACCGCATGCCTGCGACCTTCGAGGCCGTCCGCTCCGCGCTGACCGCCCTCGCGGACGCGGCCCCCGAGGGCTGGGCGCCCGGCAGCCAGGTGGACGTCGGCGGCGGCACCGGCGCCGCGGTCTGGGCCGCCGCGGCGACCTGGGAGGGCGAACGCCCCGTCACGGTCCTCGACTGGGCCGAGCCCGCGCTCACCCTCGGACGCGAACTGGCCGAAGCCGCCCCGCGGTTGAGGTCCACGCAGTGGCGCCGCTCCCGTATCGGCGCGGCGCTCACCCTCGACGGCGCCGACCTCGTCACCGTGTCGTACGTCCTGAAGGAGCTGACCGAGGCCGACCGGCGCTCGGTCGTCGACGCGGCGGCCGCCGCGGCCACGCAGGCCGTCGTCATCGTCGAGCCGGGCACCCCCGACGGCTACACGCGCATCATCGAGGCACGGGACCGGCTGATCGCGGCGGGATACCGCGTCGCCGCGCCCTGCCCGCACAGCGCGGCCTGCCCCATCGAGCCCGGCACGGACTGGTGCCACTTCTCGGCGCGCGTCAGCAGGTCGTCCCTGCACCGCCAGGTCAAGGGCGGCTCACTGGCGTACGAGGACGAGAAGTTCAGTTACGTCGCGGCGACCCGCTTCGACCCCGTCCCGCCGACGGGACGGGTGATCCGCAGGCCCCAGATCCGCAAGGGCCAGGTGCTCCTCGACCTGTGCGAGGCCGAGGAGCAACTGAGCAGGGTGACCGTGACCAAGCGCCACGGCCCCCTCTACCGCGCGGCACGCGACACGGACTGGGGCGACGCGTGGCCGCCCCGGTCCGAGGGGTGACTCAGGCGCCCCAGGTGCCCTGGTCGACGGAGCAGTTCCAGCCGTTGCCGCGCACGGCGAACTTCACCTTGTAGGTGTTCTTGTTCAGCAGGCGCGTCCGCACCTTGACGCCGAGCTTGGCCTTGCCCGCGAGGCTCTTGTCGTACACGGTGACGGTCTTGGACGTCTTGTGCGTGACCTTGCCGCCCGTGGGCGTCGCCCGGCCGAAGCGGATGTTCTTCACGTTGGTCACCGTGAAGGAGACCTTCTTGAAGCTCTTGGTGCTCTTGTTCTTCAGCCCGAAGTACAGGCCTCCATTGGTGACCCAGCCGTTCCGGTCGATCTGGAAGCGGGACGTGTAGACGATGTCGATCGGGCAGCCCGCGGTGCGCGGAGCGGCGCTCGGCGCGGCCGACGCGGCCCGTGCGGACGGCCCCTCCGACGCGGACGCGGCCCCCGCCATACCGAGCTGACCTGCGGTGAGTGCTCCTGCGGTGGCCAGGACCGCGACGGACGTGCGCATGCGATTCACTGCGCTGATACCTCTTCTTCCCCCGGGGCCCGGGTGGGCCCGCTGTTCGGTTCTCGTGGAGCGACGACGCGAAAGAACCGTCTGCGGTTCCCGCGCGCCCGCATTGGTATCACGAGGACCCGAGGCAAGCGCGGTTGACCCGCTTCTCACCCGCTTTCTCACATCCCTCTTAGAAGCGGTGACTATCCACGTCCCCATGACTGCCACGACCAGTTCCCCCGGCCACGCCCGCAGGCGGCCGCGGGGCCGTTTCCTCGCCTCCGCCGTCGCCCTGGCCCTCACCGCGGCCGGAGCCACCACCTACGCCTTCACCGCCGGCGCCGGGCCCGCCCGCGGCCACCGGGTCGAACTCGCCGTCGACGGCGGCACGGCGTCCGTGGACACCGCCACCCTCGCCGTACGGGCCCACACCCGCGACGGCCGCGACCTCACCCTGTCCGAAGCCGCCGGCACCGACCTCGGCCGCCCCGGACCGGTCACCCGTACCGGTGGGCGGCAGGCCCGCTGGAGCTACCCCGAGCGCGGCCTCGACGTCACCGCCCGCACCGACCACGGCCGCCTCGCGCTGCGGCTGACGGCGCACCGCGACACCTCCGTCAGCTGGCCCGTCACCGGCACCGACGCCGCCGCGTCCGCCCTCCAGCTCCCGCGCGGCGAGGGCCTGGACATCCCCGTCGGAGACGCCTTCTGGACCACCGGGAAGGGCGGCCTCGCGGGCAGCACCGTGGACGTCGGCGCCGATCTCACCCTGCCGCTGTGGGGGTACTCCCTCGGCAGGCGCACCGGCGTCAGCTACCTCACCCCCACCGACATCGGCACGACCCTCGGCTTCACCGCCCCCGGTGGCAGGCTGCGCGCCACCGCCGAGCACACCTTCGACGGCGGCGAGGGCACCCGCGCCTACTCCGTCACCTTCGCCCTCACCGACGGCAACCCGGTCGCGCCCGCCGCCGACTACCGCTCCTACCTCGCCGAGCGCGGCCGACTCGGCAGCCTCAAGCGGAAGATCGCGAAGAACCCCGCCACCGGCCGCCTCCTCGGCGCCTTCCACGCCTACACCTGGGGGGAGGCCCGCAAGCCCGCCGGGATCGAGCAGCTGAAAAAGCTCGGCGTCGACCGGATGTGGCTCGGCTACGACGGGAAGCCGTACCCGGACCAGGCGGCGGTGAGCGCCGCGAAGAAGGCCGGGTACCTCATCGGCCCCTACGACTCCTTCGCCAACGGCCAGGACCCGCAGACCGCCGACGCCCCGAACGCGATCTGGCCCGGCACCGTCTACCCGGACTTCTGCGTACGGGACGCGAAGGGCAGCCCCGTGACCGGCTTCGGCGGGCGCGGCTGCTACCTCAGCTCCCAGGCCTTCGAGCAGGCGGAGAAGAAGCACCACCACCTCGCCGACCGCACCCGCTCGATGGTCGCCAACGGCGCCGACAGCTACTTCCTCGACGTCGACGCCACCGGCGAACTCTTCCGCGACCACGGCAAGGGCCACCGCATGACCAAGGCCCAGGACCGCGCGAACCGCCTCGCGCGGATGCGGCGCATCGCGGACACCGGACTCGTCCTCGGCTCGGAGACCGCCCAGGCGTGGGCGAACAAGGTGCTGGCCTTCGACCACGGCGGCGCCACCCCGGTCGCCGACGGCATGTGGAAGCTCCAGAAGGACCGCGAGAAGTGGGGCGGCTACTACCCGGAGAACGCCCCCGGCGTCTTCTTCAAGCCGGTCGACCTCCCCGCCGACCTGGCCAAGGCGATGTACGACCCCCGCTACCGCGCCCCGCTGTACGAAACCGCGCTGCACGGTTCACTGGTCAACACCGAGCGCTGGGAACTCTCGTACGAGAAGCTGCCCGCCCAGAAGACCACCCGCGCCTTGCTCGCCATGCTCTACAACACGCCCCTCAACTACGTCCTGGACGGCCCCTCGCTGAAGAAGCACGGCGCCGAGATGGCCGCCCTGCAGAAGTACTTCTCACCCCTGCACAAGGCGGCCGGTGCCGAACGGCTCACTTCCTTCCGGCAGTTGACGAAGGACCGCACCGTCCAGCGCACCGTCTTCGGCAAGGGCGCGCTGACGGTGACGGCCAACTTCGGCACCACGGCGTACCAGGGGCTGCCGGGCGGCTGCGTCGACGCCCGCCTCAAGGGCGACGACGCGCCGCGCCGGCTCTGCCCGGCGGAGCTGCGAAAGGGCTAGGCCCGCAGCTCCTGCGTGCAGCACTTCACGCTGCCGCCGCCCTTGAGCAGCTCGCTCAGGTCCATCCCGATGGGTTCGTAGCCGCGCTCGCGCAGCGGCTCGTACAGCCCCAACGCGGCCTGGGGGAGCAGCACATGGAGTCCGTCGGAGACGGCGTTGAGCCCGAGCGCCTCGGCGTCGGGCTTCTCGGCGATCACGGCGTCGGGGAAGAGGCGCCGCAGGACGGCCTGGCTGCCGGGCGAGAAGGCGGGCGGGTAGTACATGACCTCGTCCGCCGCGTCGTCCAGGACGGCGAGCGCGGTGTCCAGGTGGTAGTAGCGGGGGTCGATGAGGTCGAGCCCGATCACCGGGCGGCCGAAGAACTCCTGTGCCTCGCCGTGCGAGAGGGGGCTGGCCCGGAAGCCGCGTCCGGCGAGGACGTACGAGGAGGTGATGGCGAAGTCGCCCTCGCCCTCGTTGATGTGGACGGGTTCGTGGATCTCGGTGAAGCCGTGCGCGCGGAACCACTCCAGGTGGGCCGCGGCCTCCTCCTCGCGCTCGCGGTAGGCGAAGCGCGCGCCGAGCACCCGCCCCTCGACGACGGTCGCGCCGTTCGCGGCGAAGACCATGTCCGGCAGCTCCGGGCGGGGGGTCAGCTCCTCCACGGTGTGGCCGAGCGAGCGGTAGCGGTCACGCAGGTCTTCCCACTGGGCGACGGCGAGCGGGACGTCGACGGGCTTCGCGGGGTCCATCCAGGGGTTGATGGAGTACGTCACCTTGAAGTGTGCCGGTGGGCACATCAGATAGCGCCGGGGTGTGGCGCGCCGAGGAGAGCGAGGAAAACGGGACAAAGAAGGCTCCTCACATACCGCTGGGTCGAGAGCTGCCCGGGTACGGGTCAGCTGCTGTCCATGGTGAGGCAGCAGCCGCCTCCTGTGGGGCAGTTGCTGTCATGGTGGGGTCTCGCGGGGCTTTCGCGCAGTGCACCGAACGGGTGGTAGCCGGACGAGACGGCACGTCTTGTGTAGACGGTACGTCTCGGTTCGGCGCTGCTACTGTCGATGTCATGGCCCAGAAGACCGCCCCTGACTCCACGCGCCGCAGCGAACGCTCGCGCCGCGCCATCTACGACGCCGCCCTCGCCCTCGTCGAGGAGGTCGGCTACGCCAAGCTGACGATCGAGGCCATCGCGGCCCGCGCGGGCGTCGGCAAGCAGACGATCTACCGCTGGTGGTCGTCCAAGGGCGCCGTGCTCCTCGACGCCTTCCTCGACCTCGCCGAGCAGGCCGCCGAGGCCGCGAGCGCCGGCCACGACACGGTCCAGACCGAGATCCCCGACTCGGGGGACCTGGAGGCCGACCTCAAGTTCGTGATGCGGGCCACCGTCGACGAGTTCAACGACCCCAAGTACGACGCCCCCTACCGCGCGCTCGCCGCCGAGGGCCTGCTCAACCCCGAGCTGGGCCAGGAGTTCGTGGAGAAACTCCTCGAACCGCAGCTCCAGCTCTTCGTCGACCGGGTGCGCCGGGCCCAGGACGCGGGGCAGGTCATGCCCGGCGTCGACCCCCGCATCGCCCTGGAGCTGTGGGCGAGCCCGCTCGCCCAGCGCTGGCTGATGCGCTCGGGCCCCCTGACCCACGAATACGTCGACACGCTCGTCGAGTACGCGCTCTACGGCATCGCCCCGCGCCCCGCCTGATCACGCCCGCCCCGCCTGATCGTGCCCCCCACCTGGTCATGCCCGCCTCGGTGCCCGCGGACGCTTGGCCGGCGTCCGCGCGAGCCGTTTGACCGGCGTCCGCGCCAGGAGCCCCGGAGCGTCCGTGATGACGCCGTTGCAGCCCAGCCGCAGCACCCGGTCGCGCTGGCGCGCCGTGGTCACCGTGTGCGCCCACACGCGCGGGATGCCCGAGTTCACCGCCCGCAGCAGGTCGCGGTCGCGCGCCTTGTAGTCCACGTCCAGGACGTCCACGAACTCCCGCCAGCGCGCGGGCCGGTCGGTGCGCATCTGCGCCTTGGAGCGCCACAGCTGGGTCAGCAGACCCAGCTGGTGGGCCTGACGCGCGACCGCGGGGCTGTTGGAGTTCACGAAGACCGAGCGGGCCAGGCCGCGGGCCCGGATCAGCCGGGCCAGCTCCCTGATGCTGCGCGGGTCCTTGGCCTCCAGCATCAGCATGATCCGCCCGCCGAACCGGTCCAGGACCTCCTCGACCGTCGGCGCCCGCTCCGGACGCCACCGGCCGGGCAGCGCGGGGGCGGGCCGCAGCAGCACACCGTGCCAGGCGTACCGGTCCAGCAGCCGCACCGGGCCCGCCGCGTACGTGGTGCGGTCCAGGGTCTCGTCGTGCATGACCACCAGCGTGCCGTCGCGCAGTATCCGCGTGTCGAAGTCGAGGACCTGGGCGGTGCCCCGCTGGTAGGCCGCCCGGAGCCCCGCCATGCTGTTCTCCGGCACCTCCAGGGCGCCGCCGCGGTGCGCCGTGTAGACGACGCGGGGCAGCGCGTCCACGGTCAGGGGGTCGCGCCCCCACTCGATCGGTGCGAGGAAGCCGCTCGGCGCCGTGAGGGCCAGCGCCGTCAGGCCGGTCAGCGCAGTCCTAATGACCATGGCGACACCGTAGGGGGGCAAATCGACACGTGCCACACAATGTCGGTCCATATGGTCCGCCGTCGGCATCGCCCCGAGCACCCCGGATGCGGGCTCCGGCCCCCAGAGGCGCAGGATGGTGGGACCATGGGTCATGCTTTCGGCACAACGGCGAGGTGAGGGGCTAGATGGGCGCGGAGTTCGGCAGCCGGTCCGGCGGACAGGGCAAAATCTCCCAGTGGCTCCGGCGTCGCCCCAAGGACACGGCTGCGGATGACCGGGCCCGCGAGGACCTGCTCCTCGCCGCCGCGGGGGCCGGGCTGCCCCTCGCCCCGGCCGCGTACCCCTCCGGCTACCGATGTTCCTGCGACCGCATCGGCTGCCCCACGCCGGCCCGCCACCCCGTCTCCTTCGCCTGGCAGACGCAGTCCACGACCGACCGCGGCCAGATCGAGCGCTGGGCCCGCCACCAGCCGCAGGCCAACTTCATCACCGCGACCGGCATGGTCCACGACGTCCTGGACGTGCCGCTGGCCGCCGGCCGCGAGGCCCTGCGGCGCCTGCTCGCGGCCGGTATCGACGTCGGCCCCGTAGCCGAGTCGGGCGATGACCGGATGCTCTTCTACACCGCCACCCGCGGCACCCCCGAGGACGAGGACGAGTGGTGGCCGTGCGAGCTGGACTGCCACCCCGAGACGATGGACGAACACCCGGGCCTGCGCTGGCACTGCCGCGGCTCGTACGTCCTGGTGCCGCCCGCCAGGCTCCCCGGCGACCTGGACGTGCGCTGGGTGCGCGGCCCCGAGCATCCGCTGCCGGACCCCCTGACGCTCCTGGAGACGCTCACCGACGAGTGCGCGCGGGTCGCGGGGGAGCCCCAGGAGGACACTGCCGCCTGGCCGCTGCGGGGCTGAGGCACGGCGCGGCCCGGGACTAGTCGCCCTGCGCCGCCGTCAGCCCCTGGATGCGGCCGAGGAACGTCACCTTGCCGCCGCCGGACCGCAGCGGGTCCACGACCACTTGGTTGGCGGCCCGCGTCAGCAGCAGGGACTGCCGCACCTCGCCCTTGAGCAGGGCCTTGGCGTCCGCGTCGACCCGTGGGCTCAGGCCCTTGAAGGCGGTCTGCTTCTCGTAGTGGCGCGTGGAGAAGAACACCAGCGCCCCGCCGTCCTCAGTGCGCAGCCCCAGCGGCGCGAACGAACCGGCGTTCTGCGGCTCGTCGATGTACTGCACCGCAAGACCGGCCCGCTTGCCGTTCTTGTCGCGGATCGCCTTCCAGCCGCTCGTGTGGTCGCCCGGCGCGAAGTCCTCGCCGCCCGACTTCAGGTACGACGTGTACTTCCTGCCGAGCCTCGCGGGGGATATCGCGAGGTTCTTCGCGGCCACGTCCACCGGCTCGGCCCAGCCGTCCGCGTCCTTCTTCAGCTCGGGCATCTTCTTCGGCGACACCAGGTTCAGGTAGGTGGCCCGCCACAGGTCGTCGGGGCCCGCCTTGGTGAAGACCCACAGCCAGCGCAGGTCCGCGCGGCGGTTGGCCTTCGTGTCGGCCAGGAACCAGCGCGGCCAGCCCGCCTTCTTCGGGATCGAGTACGTCACGTCCGTCAGTTCCAGCGGCACATGGTGCTTGTTGCCTTCCGGGTGCTGCACGCCCCGCGACTTCAGGCCCGCCTGGTTGATGGCGCCCAGCGGACCCGTGATCCGCGCCGCGTCGAGCGCCGGGTCCAGCTCCTTGTCCGCCTTGTTGTACGCGGCGAGGAAGTCCTTCAGCGCCCGGGCCGCCTCGGCCTTCGTCGCCGCCGGGAGCACCTCCCGCTCGCCGTGCACCGTCACACAACCGGTCGCCGTCATCGCCAAGGAGGTCACCGCTGCCGCCGCCGCGACCGGACGGCCATGACCGCGAAGCCTGCGCACCTTACTCATGGGGTCCCTTCACCTACGCCCTTACCGGGCCCGAACCCTACCGGGGCCGCACGGCCGCCTCGGCCCCGGCAGGGGGCTCGGCCGCCGTCCGCGCCGGGGCGAAGAAGAACATCAGCGTCGGCACCAGATACAGCAGCCAGACCACGACCTGGACCACCGTCGGATCGGGCTGGAAGTTGAACACGCCCTTCAGCAGCGTGCCGTACCAGCTGTCCGGCGGGATCGTGCCGCTGATGTCGAACGCCTTGTCCCGCAGTCCGCCGACGAACTCCGCCTCCTGGAGGTCGTGCACGCCGTACGCGAGGACGCCCGCCGCCACGACGACCAGCATCGCGCCGGTCCAGGTGAAGAACTTCGCGAGGTTGATGCGGACCGCGCCCTTGTAGAACAGCCAGCCGAGCACCACCGCCGTCAGCAGCCCGAGGACCACGCCGATCAGCGGCCCGTGCGAACCGTCGCCGGAGGCCCGCACCGACGCCCACACGAACAGGGCCGTCTCCAGGCCCTCCCGGCCCACCGCGAGGAACGCCGTCGCCACCAGCGCGGCCGTGCCCATCCGCAGCGCCGAGTCGAGCTTGCCGTGCAGCTCCGCCTTCAAGTGCCGTGCCGTGCGCCGCATCCAGAAGACCATCCACGTCACCAGGCCCACGGCGATGATCGACAGCGAGCCGCCGAGCGCCTCCTGGGCCTGGAACGTCAGCTCCTGCGAGCCGAAGGTCAGCGCGCAGCCGAAGCCGAGCGCCAGCGCCACCGCGACGCCGATGCCGGCCCAGACCGGCACCAGCGCGTCCCGCCGCCCCGTCTTCACCAGATACGCGATGAGGATGCAGACGACCAGGCTGGCCTCAAGTCCCTCGCGCAGACCTATCAGATAGTTGCCGAAGCTGAACATCCGTTCATGCCTTCCCGGTGAACAGGCCCCTGCCCCACCAGTCGTCCTCGTCGCGGACGCCCGGCGGGACCGCGAAGACCGCGGAACCCACGTGCTGGATGTATTCGTTGAGCGCGTCGGAGCGCGCCAGGTTGCGCTGGACCGGGATGAACCCGGTGCGCACGTCCCGCTGGTAGGCGAGGAAGAACAGCCCCGCGTCCAGGCGGCCGAGGCCGTCGGTGCCGTCCGTGAAGGAGTAGCCGCGCCGCAGGATCGTCGCCCCGCCGTTGGCGTCGGGGTGCGCGAGCCGGACGTGCGCGTCGGGCTTCATCGCCTTCAGGAACGGCTCGTCGTGCTCCTTGGCCCTGCCGACCGGAGCGCCCTCGCGCTTGTCCCGCCCGAACACGTCCTCCTGCTCGCCGAGCGAGGTCCGGTCCCACGTCTCGATGTTCATCCGGATGCGCCGCGCCACGAGATACGAGCCGCCCGCCATCCACTCCGGCCCGTCCTTCTCGCCGACCCACACGTGCCGCGCGAGCGCCGCGCCGTCCCGCCCCGACACGTTGCGCGTGCCGTCCTTGAAGCCGAACAGGTTACGAGGCGTCTGCGCGTCCGGCGTCGTCGACGACGTCTTGCCGAAGCCGAGCTGCGACCAGCGCACCGCGACCTTGCCGAAGCCGATGCGGGCGAGGTTGCGGACGGCGTGCACGGCGACCTGCGGGTCGTCCGCGCAGGCCTGCACGCACAGGTCACCGCCGCTGCGGGCCTTGTCGAGGTTGTCGCCGGGGAATTTCGGCAGGTCGACCAGGGCCTCCGGCCGCCTGCCGGACAGGCCGAACCGCTCGAACAGGGAGGGGCCGAAGCCGATCGTGAGCGTCAGCCGGGACGGCGGCAGACCGAGCGCCTCGCCGGTGTCGTCCGGCGGCGCCTCGGCGAGCCCGCCGTGGGCGCCCGCACCGACCGTGTGCCCGGCCGTCATCCGCGCCGCGGCCTTCGTCCACTCCTTGAGGAGCCGCACGAACTCCTCGCGGTCGTCCGTCTTCACGTCGAACGCCGCGAAGTGCAGCCGGTCCTGGACGGCCGTCGCGATCCCGGCCTGGTGCGCACCGTGAAAGGGCACGGCCGCCCCGGCGTCCCCGGCGGGCGCCACCGCGTCACCGGAGCGGGTCAGGGCCACCGCGCCGCCCGCGCCCGCCGCGCCGAGCGCGAGCCCGGCGCCGCCCCAGCCGAGCAGCGCGCGCCGCGACGGCGTACGCGTGCCCTCCGTGCCCTTCGCGTTCGCCGTGTTCTCTGTGTGCTCCGTGGTGTCCTCGGCCATCGATGTCCCCTTGCCGCTACTTGGACGTCACGACGGCCGCGGCCAGCTTCGACAGGGGCTCCGCGAGGGCGTTCACGCCGTCCTGGAGGTCCTTGACGTCCGCCTTGCCGAGCTTGTCGTAGGAGACGAAGTCGTAGGAGTCCGGGCCGCCCTCGCGGTGCTTGTCCAGCAGCTTGTCCAGGGCCGCGAACTGCTTGTCCAGTTCCTCGGTGAGCTTCTTGTCGTTCTCGGCGGCCACCGGCTTCAGCAGCTCGTACGACTTCTCGGCGCCCTCGACGTTGGCCTTGAAGTCGACCAGGTCGGTGTGGGAGTAGCGCTCCTCCTCGCCCGTGACCTTGCCGGTGGCGACCTCGTCGAGGAGCTCCTTGGCGCCGTTGGCCATGGAGGTCGGGGTGATGACGGCCTTGCCGACGCGGTCCTGCCAGTCCTTCAGGTCCTTGTCGAGAAGGGTGGCCAGCTCCTTCTCCCGCTTGCCGATCTTCTTGTCCTGCCACAGGGCCCGCTCCAGACGGTGCCAGCCCGTCCACTCCTTCTCCGGGTCCTGGCCCTCCTCCAGGCCGTCCTCGCGGACGTCGACCCTGGGGTCGATGTCGCCGAACGACTCGGCGACCGGCTCGGTGCGCTCCCAGCCGATGCGCGAGTCGGCGTACGCCTTCTTCGCGGCCGCCAGGTCGCCCTTGCGCACCGCGTCGGTGAAGACCTTCGCCTTCGGCAGCGTCGCGTCGGCCTGCTCCTGGGCGTACTCGCGATAGGCGGCGACGGCCTTGTCCAGGCGCGGGTCGCGCTTCGCGGTCGTGCCGCCGCCCGTGACGGTGACCTTCTGGCGGATGCCGTCGCCCTTCATGCCGGGCTTGCAGGCGATCTCGTACGAACCGGCCTTCACCTCGGCGGTGAGCCTCTGCTTCGTGCCCGGGCCGATGTTCTCGCGCTCGCTGACGATGCGGTCGTCGGGGAAGAGGAGGTACACCTCGGTGACCTTGGACCCCTTGTTCTCGATGGCCAGCTCGACGTGACCGGCGGAGAGCTTCTTCTTGGAGACCTCGCACGCGTCGTCGGTGGCGGTGACGCGCACGGTGTTCGCGCCGCCGCCCTTGGCGTCGCTCTTCTCCGTGCAGCCCGTGACGGCGGTCAGGGCCGCGGCGGTCGCGACGGCGGTGACGACGGACAGGCGGGCGGGGCGCACGGGTCGCATAGAGGGCTCCAAGCGGGGTCACGGACGAGTGCCGGGGCCCCACCGCAAGCCGGTGAGGCGGACCTAACTTAACCGACCCTTACCTCGCCGATACCCGTCCGTTCCGTGATTCAGCTCTCAAGTCGCCTCCGCGTTCCGCCCCTGCTCACAGGCCGGTCACGGGCGGCTGATGGCCCGCCCATGGCCAGGCAAAGCGCCGGTCAAGGGTGGCGGCGGGGAGTGACCACGGGGGCTCCGGTGCGCGGATGCGGGAAGACCTCGACCGGCTGCCGGTACACCTCCGAGAGCAGCCCCTCCTCGAATACGTCACCGGGGGCGCCCTCCGCCGCGAGCGTCCCGCCCCGCAGCACCGCGACCCGGTCCGCGTACGCCGCCGCGAGGCCCAGGTCGTGCAGGACGACCACGACCGCGTCACCGGCGGCGGCCCGCGCCCGGCAGATCCCGAGGACCAGCTCCTGGTGGCGCAGGTCGAGCGCGGCGGTCGGCTCGTCGAGCAGCAGCAGCGGGGCGCGCTGGGCGAGGACGCGGGCGAGCGCGACGCGGGCCCGCTCGCCGCCGCTGAGCGCGGAGAACGGGCGTACGGCGAAGTCGGCCACCTCGGTGGCCGCCATCGACTCGCGCACGATCCGGTCGTCGTCCGCCCGGCGTGTCCCGGCCCACGGCGCCCGGCCCATCCGTACGACGTCCTCGACCGCGAAGGGGAAGGAGAGCGCGGCGGACTGCGGCAACACGGCCCGGCGCAGGGCGAGTTCGGCCGCGGGCCAGTCGGCGGCCGGGCGCCCGTAGACGCGTACGGTTCCCGCCTCGGCCGGCAGGTCGGCGGCGAGCGCGGCCAGCAGCGTCGACTTGCCCGCGCCGTTCGGCCCGACCAGGGCCAGTACCTCGCCCGCGCGGGCGGCCACGGACACCCCCGCGAGGACCTCGCGGCCGCCGAGCCGCACCCGCAGCCCCTCGGCCTCGGCGAGCACGTCACCGGCGGCACTCGGCCCCGGCAGCGCCCGCGCCCGCCCCGCGAGGAGTCTCCTGCCCAGCTGCCCGATCATGCCCAACCACCTTGCCTGCGACGGGTCCTGCGCAGCAGCCAGAAGAAGAACGGGCTGCCGAAGAGAGCGGTGAGCACACCCAGCGGCAGCTCGGCGGGCGCGGCCACCGTACGCGCGGCCAGGTCGGCCGCGACGAGGACCACCGCGCCGCCGAGCGCGCTGCCGGGCACGAGGAAGCGGTGCCCGGGGCCCACCACCATCCGCAGCAGGTGCGGGACGAGCAGCCCCACGAAGGTGATGATCCCGGCGACGGCCACGGCGGCCGCCGTCAGCAGCGCCACCACGAGGACCAGCACGAGCCGCAGCCGCTCGACGTCCACGCCCAGGTGCCGGGCGGGCCGCTCGCCGAGCGCCAGCAGGTCGAGCCGGCGGGAGAAGAACGGCGCGACGGCCAGGCCGAGCAGCGCGCACGGCAGCACGGCCAGCACCTTCGGCCAGGTCGCCCCGGCGAGCGAGCCCAGCTGCCAGAAGGTGATCTGGCTGAGCTGCGCGTTGTCCGCGAAGAAGACGCACAGGCCGATGAGCGCGCCCGCGAACGCGTTCACGGCGATGCCGGTGAGGATCAGCGTGACGACTTCCGTCCGGCCGCCCTCGCGCGACATCACGTACACGAGGAGGACCGTCACGAGCCCGGCGGCGAACGCGCTGACGGTGACGGTCCAGTTGCCGAGGAAGTTCAGCCCGAGCGCGATGGAGGCGACCGCGCCGACCGCCGCGCCCGACGAGATCCCGATGACGCCGGGCTCGGCGAGCGGATTGCCGAACACGCCCTGCATCAAGGCTCCCGCGCAGCCGAGCGAGGCGCCGACGAGCAGCGCGAGGACGACGCGGGGCAGGCGTACGTTCCACAGCACGCTCTCGCCGACGCGGTCCAGCGGGGCGCCGCCGAGACCGAGCCGGTGCCCGGCCGAGGAGAGCACGTCACCGAGCGGGATCTCGTACGCGCCGACGCCGGCGGAGAGGAGGCAGAGCAGGAAGAGGGCGGCGAGCAGCCCAGCGGTCAGCGGGAGGGCGGTCGTCCGGCGGCGGCGCGGAGCCGCTCCGGCGTGAGTGGCGGGGGCCTCGGGTGCTTCGGGGGCGGCCGGGGCGGACGCCTGGGCGGGCAGGCTCACTTGGCGTCCCCGTAAAGCTGCTCGACCAGGGACTTCAGCACCTGGTCCGTTCGTGGCCCGTAGTTGAGGAGCACTCCGTCGTCGATCGAGACGACGCGGCGGTCCAGGCCGGCCGGGGTCTCGGCGACCCCGGGCACCTTCAGCAGACCGTCGACGCCGTTCACCGAGGCCAGGCCCTTCGTCATGACGAGGATCGCGTCGGGCGCGGCCTCGGCGAGCGCCTCGCTGGTGATCGGCGTGAAGTCCTTCCTCAGCCCCGACTCCTTGCCCGCGTCGACCGCGCCCGCCGCCTCCAGGAGCGAACTCGCCCCGGAGTCGCGGCCGCCGAGCAGATAGACCGAGGCCGAACCGCGCAGATAGAGGAAGGCCACCCGCGGCTTCTTCTTCCGCTCCTTCCCGGCCCCGGCGGGGATGCCCGCGCGGACCGCGTCGATCCGCCGCTCCGTACGCCGCGTCAGCTCGGCGCCGGACTTCTCGACGCCCAGGGCCTTCGCCACCGCCTCGATCCGCGGGCGCACGTCGTCGAGGCTCTTCGCCGGGTCGAACACGACGAGGGGGACGCCCGCGTCACGGATCTGGTCGATGGCCTCGGCGGGCCCGGTGGTGGTGTCGGCGAGGACGACCGTCGGCTTGAGCGAGAGCACGCTCTCCGCGGAGACGTCGTGGGCGCGCGTCACCACCGGCAGCTTCTCGGCCTGTTCGAAGGTGGCGGTGATGTCGCGCGCCACGACGTTCTCGCCGAGCCCGAGGGTGAAGGCGATCTCGTTGAGGCTGCCGGTGAGCGGCACGATGCGGGCGGTGTCCCGCACGGTCACCCGGCGGCCGTCGGCGGAGGTGACGGTGGCGGGCAGTTCGGGTTCCGCGCTGCTCTTCAGGGGCTCGACCCGGTCGGGCGCGGCGTCCCGTGCCACCGCCTTGCGCGGCCCCGGGGAGGTGTCGCCGTCCGGGGCGGCGCATGCCGTGAGCCCGAGGGCGAGCGTGGCGGCCCACGCGCCGGCGATACGGAGTGAGCGCGGCATACGCACCGAAGTCCACCGTCCTGTCGTGCGGTTGAGGTCTGGAGACCGCGGGGTTTCAGC
The DNA here is from genome assembly GCF_021028635.1 of Streptomyces huasconensis. Classification (NCBI taxonomy): domain Bacteria; kingdom Bacillati; phylum Actinomycetota; class Actinomycetes; order Kitasatosporales; family Streptomycetaceae; genus Streptomyces; species Streptomyces huasconensis. The sequence continues at coordinate 2,192,617 of NZ_CP086119.1, read as the reverse complement.
TGGAGCGATCGTAGTTTAGGTTAGCCTTACCTAATTAACTAGCCCTGCCGTCGTGGAGGAGCCCCATGCTGTCGTCGAGACAGGCGAGACCGTCGAGACCGGCACGCCCCCGTTTCCGTTCCCGGACCCGTACCGCAGCCGTGGCCGTGCTGACCGCACTGCTCGGAGCACTGCTGCCGGTGACCGCGGCGCACGCGGAAGGCCGCACGGTCCAAGGCGGGCGGCTCGACTGGGGCATCAAGTCCTCCTTCCAGAGCTACGTCACCGGGCCCATCGCCCAGGGCGCGTCGACGCTCCAGGGCGGAGCCGCGACCGTCGGCGGCGGCCAGTTCCGCTTCCACTCGGCGAAGGGCACGTACGACCCGCGGAGCGGGGCCTTCCGCGCCGGGTTCTCCGGAAGCGTGCGCTTCACCGGGCACAAGAAGGGCGGCTCGTACGAGCTGGACCTGACGATCAGCCGCCCCACGGTGCGGGTCTCCGGCGGCTCCGGAACGCTCTACGCCGACATGGTCAGCAAGGAGAAGGGCACCGGCAAGGTCACGTCGGCCGCACAGGTGCCGATCGCCGTGCTCGACGTCGGCGGGATCAACATGAAGGGCGGCACCGGACCGATCGCCCTCAACAACCTCCCCGCGAAGCTCACTGCACAGGGCGCCAAGGCCTTCGCCGGTTACTACCCGGCCGGCACGGCCCTCGACCCGGTGAGCCTCTCGACGGACCTCGTCGCGAAGTCCGGGCCGGGGAAGGTGACGGGCGAGGTGGCGGAAAAGGCCCCGAAGAAGCCCGCGGCAGGCAAGGACGCACAGAGCAACGGCAAGCAGAAGGCGGGCCGCATAGAGGACGGGGCCGTCGACTGGGGAGTGCGCCGCACCTTCCGTGAGTACGTCACCGGCTCCATCGCCCAGGGCGCGTGGAAGCTCTCGGGCGGGGCCGAGGACGGGGGAGCGCTCCTCCGCTTCCCTCGGGGCAAGGGCACGTACGACGCGAAGGGGCGGCGCCTCGCCGCGCACTTCGCGGGCGCCGTCCGCTTCACCGGCGAGCACGGCCTCGACCTCACGCTGAGCAAGCTCGCCGTCGAATTGAAGGACGGGAAGGGGACGTTGTACGCGGACGTCGACGGCGGCGGTGGCGGTACGGGCGTCATGAAGAAGGCCCCGCTGGTCACCTTCGCCACCTCCCAGAAGCAACTGCGGCCCAAGGACGGCCTGGTCTCGCTCACCGAGGCGCCCTCGAAGCTCACCGCCACCGGGGCCAAGGCCTTCGGCGGCATGTACAAGGCGGGCGCCGACATGGACCCGCTCTCCCTCGCCGTGGCCCTCGACGCGGACGCCACGCTGCCCGCCCTCCCGGACCTCGGCTCCTCCGCGAGCCCGGCCCCGCAGCCGAAGCGGACCGCTGCCTCCGGGGCCGAGGACACCACGGAGACCTCCGCCTCCTCTTCGAACGCCGTGCCGATCGGCGTCGGCGCGGGCGTGGCGGTGCTGCTCGCGGCGGCGGTCGCGTTCGGCGTCGTACGCAAGAAGCGGGCGCGGGACGGCACGGACACGCCGGGGTCCTGACCGGCACGCCTCACTTCGCCCCTCCCCACTCCCTGTCTCTCCCTCAACTCTCCCTACTCCCACCTCTCCCAAGGAGGAGCCTGACCATGCCCAGGAACCGTCGTCCCCTCGTCCTCGCGGCAGCCGTCGCCACGGCCGTCACGCTCGGCGCGTCCGCCCTCGCGCTCCCGGCGCTCGCCGCCGACGGCGGCGGCAAGGCGGCACCGCCGAAGCTGGAGCTCAAGGACGGCACGTTCGACTGGGGCCTGAAGGAGTCCTTCCGCAAGTACGTCGTGGGCGTGGCCCACGGCACGATCGAGGCGACGGACGGCGCCAAGCAGGCGCCGGACAACGGGGCGTTCACCTTCACCGGCGGCACGGGGACGTACGACACCGGCACGCACGCCACCGCGACCGCGTTCAAGGGCGCGGTCCGGTTCGCCTCCACCGCCCACCGGTTCGACATCAAGATCGCCGACGTGAAGGTGCGCACGGAGGGCAAGACCGGTGCCATCCAGGCCGACGTCACCCTGAACGGCGCCACGCAGAACGACATCGACCTCGCCGCCCTCGACCTGGGCGCGGTCCGGCCCGGCCAGGGCGAAGGCGGCGCGATGACCTTCAAGGACATACCGGCGACGCTCACGGCGGACGGCGCCAAGGCGTTCAACGGCATGTACCAGGCGGGCGACAAGCTCGACCCGGCCACCCTCACAGTGAAGGCGGCGACCGGCATGCCGACGGACAAGCCGACCGACAAGCCCACGGACAAGCCCACCGACAAGCCCGCGCCCACCCCCACGCGGACCACGGTGCCCACCGGCACACCCACCGTCCCCGGGCGCCCCGCGGGCCGGGTCGTCGACGGCAGCCTCTCCTGGGGCCTGAAGAAGTCCTTCCGCGCCTACATCTCGTCGGGCGGCAAGGTCACCGTCGCGGGCGGGGCGCAGAAGATCTCCGGAGGCTACAAGTTCCCCCACGCCAAGGCGTCCGTGGACTCCGGCGCCAAGAAGGTCGACGCGTCCTTCGGCGGCAGCGTCCGCTTCACGTACAAGGCGCACGGCATCGACATGAAGTTCAGCGACCTCAAGGTGCGGGCGAACGGCGCCAAGGGCACCCTGACCGTCGACGTCACCACGCCCAAGGGCACCAACAACGACGTCAAGTTCGCGACGCTCGACCTCTCCAAGGCCTCGTACCGGGCCAAGGGCGACGTCGTCCGGCTGACCAAGGTCCCCGCGGCCTTCACGGCGGCCGGCGCCAAGCAGTTCGCCAACGGCACCGTCGGCTCCATCTACAAGGCGGGCCAGCGGATCGACCCGGTGACAGTCGCGCTGTCGTTCTCCGAAGGCGCCGAACTCCCCGCCGCCGCCGAGGCGACCGACGCCGCCGGAACCAAGGGCTCCGGTTCTGTGGGCGGTGACACCGTGGGCGGTGGCACCGGAGCCGCCGCGCTCGGCGACGCGGGGGCGCTGGCCGCCACCGGCTCCGGCCTCCCCTCGGCCGCGCTGCTCGGCACGGCGGGCGCGGCCGTGGCGGCGGGTGCGGGCGCGGTGTATGCCGCCCGGCGCAAGCGGGGCACCGAACTGGCGTGATGGCGCCGCGCCCGGGCGCCCGGGCGCGATACCAGGGTGTTCAATACCCGGGTGACTGAACCACTCGGCGGGACGGAACCACCCGGCGTCTTCGAGGTATCCGGCACGTTCGACGTGCTGCGTGTTTTCTGCGGGCCCGACGGTCGGCACGGCAACGAACTCGGTGTCGTGCGCGACGGGGCCCGCATGCGTGCCGTGGTCGACCGCCAGGCGTTCGCGAGGAAACTCGGCTTCAGCGAGACGGTGTTCGTCGACGACCCGGAGCGCGGCGCCATCGACATCTACACCCCCACGCTGCGCCTGCCCTTCGCGGGCCACCCCTGCGTCGGCACCTCCTGGCTGCTCGACGTGGCCGAACTGCGCACGCGGGCAGGTGCGGTGGCGGCCCGGCACGACGGGGAGTTCAGCTGGATCACGGCCCGCGCCGAGTGGGCGCCGCCGCGGACCCTGCGGCGGTACGGCACGGCCGCGGAGGTGGACGCGCTGGAGGTGCCGCCGCCGGGGGAGTGGCTTTACGCGTGGGCGTGGGAGGACGAGGCCGCCGGGCGGGTGCGCGCGCGGGCCTTCCCCGGCCGGGACGACGGCATCGACGAGGACGAGGCGACGGGCGCGGCGGCACTCCTGCTCACGCACGCGTTGAGCCGCGCCCTCAACATCACGCAGGGGCGCGGCTCACAGATCCTCACGGCGCCGGGACCGGACGGCTGGATCGAGGTCGGCGGCAGGGTCCGCCTCGTCCGGGCGGGTGCCGTCGCATAGTCCGGTGCCGTCGCATAGTCCGGTGCCGCCGCATGGGCCGGCGGCTCCGCATGGGCCGGCTCACGCGCTGAGCGGGAACTCCTCGCCCAGCTCGCGGAAGACCGCGGTGTTCAGGGCGAAGGCGCGCTTGCACTCGTCCACGATCCGCTTCTTCTCCAGCTCGTCCGTGACGACCGCGTCGATCCCGTCGAGCAGTTCGCGGTACCCGCGCTTGAACGCGGCCGGGTTGGCGATGCCCTCGAACACGTAGAAGCGCACGCCGTCGCCCTTGCGCGCGAAGCCCCAGGTCTGCTCGGCCTTGCCGCGGATGATCTGGCCGCCGGAGAGGTCGCCGAGGTAGCGGGTGTAGTGGTGGGCGACATAGCCGCCGGGCCAGGTGCGCGCGCACTCCTCGACCCGCGCCGCGTACGCCGCCGTGGCGGGCAGGGGGGTGAGGCCCGTGCGCCAGTCCGCGCCCCGCAGGTGCGCGAGGTCGCGCTCCAGCTCGCGCACGCGCAGCAGCTCGGGCCGGATGAACGGTCCCGCGACGGGGTCCTCGGTCAGCGCCTCGGCGCCGTCCTCCAGGGCGCGGTAGACGAACCACAGCTGTTCCGTGTACCGGGCGTAGGCGTCGACGCCGAGCCGGCCGCCGAGCAGGTCGCTCATGAATGTGGAGGTCTCGGCCTCGGTGTGCTGCTCGTGCGACGCGGTGCGGATGACCGTTGAAAAGGGCGCAGAAGGCGCGAAGGGCGCGACGGGCGTGACCGGGGCGAGCGGCGTGGACGGCGTATCCATGAGGGACCTCCAGGGAGCCGGATGACGGGTGGCGGGAACCAGCGACCGTGAGGAGATCATGGCAAGTTAGGCTTACCTAAGTCAACTGGTTCCCGACGTCCTGTCGGTAAAAACGCTACCCGCCCCAGGACCGGGCAACCACCGCTGCGGCTCACGGCGGCTCCGGCGCCTCAGGGAAGCGTGAGGATCTCCGCCCCGGTGTCCGTCACCACCAGCGTGTGCTCGAACTGCGCGGTCCGCTTCCTGTCCTTGGTGACGACGGTCCAGCCGTCGTCCCACATGTCGTACTCGTGCGTGCCGAGCGTCAGCATCGGCTCGATCGTGAACGTCATGCCGGGCCGGATGGTGGTCGTCGCGTGCGGGCTGTCGTAGTGCGGGATGACCAGTCCGGAGTGGAAGGACGAGTTGATGCCGTGACCGGTGAAGTCACGTACGACGCCGTAGCCGAACCGCTTGGCGTACGACTCGATGACGCGGCCGATGACGTTGATCTGGCGGCCGGGCTTCACGGCCTTGATCGCGCGGTCGAGGGACTCGCGGGTCCGCTCGACGAGCAGCCTGGACTCCTCGTCGACGTCGCCGACGAGGTAGGTGGCGTTGTTGTCGCCGTGCACGCCGCCGATGTACGCCGTGACGTCGAGGTTGATGATGTCGCCGTCCTTGAGGACGGTGGAGTCCGGGATTCCGTGGCAGATGACCTCGTTGACCGAGCTGCACAGCGACTTCGGGAAGCCGCGGTAGCCGAGCGTGGAGGGGTAGGCGCCGTGGTCGCACATGTACTCGTGCGCGACGCGGTCCAGCTCATCGGTGGTCACGCCGGGCGCGATGTGCTTCGCGGCCTCTTCCATGGCACGCGCGGCGATGCGGCCCGCGGTACGCATCAGCTCGATGGTCTCGGGGGTCTGCACCTCGGGCCCCGTGTAGGGGGTGGGGGCGGGTTTTCCCACGTACTCCGGGCGCCTGATGTTGCCGGGTACGGAACGGATGGGGGAGAGCTCCCCCGGGACGAGGAGTGACTGGCCAGACATGCGAGCGAGTTTAGCCAGCCGTCGTGGGGCAGCATGGCGTCAGAGACGGGTGCCGGATGATCGAGGATGCATCCGGCGGGAGAGGAGCGGGCGGTCATGGCACTGTTCAAGAAGCGGACGGTCGGCAAGCCGGGCGAGTGGTACTACTGCCTGGAGCACAAGAAGGTCGAGGAGGGCCCCGACTGCCCCGGCAAGGACCGGATGGGCCCCTACGCCTCACGCCCGGACGCCGAGCAGGCGATGCGGACGGCGGCGGAGCGCAATCTCGAATGGGAGAACGACCCGCGGTGGCACGACACGGTGGGGCGGGGCGAGGACGACTGACCCCTTCGGGGGCTTCGGCGGGACGGCCCCGTTCTCGACCGGCCCCGTTCTCGGCGGTCCGCCGTGAGGGGCCGGGACCGGAAGCCCCCGGAGGCCCCGGAGAGGCTTTGAACGCCCCGGCGGCTGCGACGCGGCGGCTACGCCCCGGCAGCTACGACGAGGCGGCCCGCGCCGCGTCCCGCTCGCGGCGCAGCCTCGCGTCCGCGTCCGTCGTCGCGTCGTACGAGACGAGCCGCGGCAGCGCCGCCGCGAGGACGGCGACCGAGGCCACGCAGGCGAGGCCGCCGGACCAGATGGCGGACCGGGTGCCGGTCCAGCCGGCCGCGGCGCCCGCGCGGACCTGCCCCAGCTGCGGGCCGACGCTGTAGGACAGCACCTCTATGCCGGCGAGGCGGCCCCGCAGCTCGTCGGGGATCGTCTGGTTCCAGATGGTGGAGCGGCCGAGTCCGCTCACCATGTCACCGGCGCCCGCCAGCGCCAGGCACCCCAGCACCACCCACACGTTCGAGAACCAGCCCGCCGCCGTGATCGCGAGCCCCCACCCCGCCGCCCCGAACACCACGAGCAGCCCGTGCCGCCGCACCCGCGACGTCCAGCCGCTGGTGAGGCCGAGCAGCAGCGACCCGACCGCCCCGGCCGCGTACATCAGGCCGAGCGCCCACTCGGCGTCCAGCTCGTCCGCGAGGAAGGGGAAGACCGCGTTCGGGAAGGCGAAGAACATCGCCGCCATGTCCACCGCGTACGTCCCCAGGAGCACCGGCCGTGACCACGCGTACCGCGCGCCCTCGGCGAGGCCCTTCAGGGACGGCTTCTCCGCGTCGTGCGCGGCGGGCGCGGGGGAGAGCCGGGTGCACAGCAGGACCGAGACGGTGAAGCCGGCGACCGTCACGGCGTACGCTGACGCGTGCCCGGCGTAGGCGACGACGAGGCCCGCGAGCGACGGTCCTGCGATCGCGCCCACGTTCCAGCGGAACGAGTTCAGGGCGGCGGCCGCCGTCAGCTGGTCGTGCGGCACGATCCGCGCCATCAGGGAGTCGAGCGCGGGGCGCTGGAGTCCGGAGAGCGCCGAGACGCCCGCCGCGACGACGTACAGGGGCCACAGCAGCGGGGAGGGAAGCAGCGCGTTCACCAGCAGGACCACGGCCAGCAGGCCCAGCGCGGCCTCGCTGAGGAGGATCACCTTGCGCCGGTCCACGGCGTCGGCGAGCGCACCGCCGTACAGCCCGAAGACGACCAGCGGCACCAGCTCCACCGCGCCCATCGCGCCGACGGCGAGCGGCGAGTCCGTCAGCTCCTTGATCTGCAACGGCAGGGCGACCATCGCCATGAAACTGCCGAAGTACGTGACGAGCCCCTGCACCCACAGCAGCCGGAAGTCACGGGTGGAGCGCCAGGGGGAGAGGTCGGGAAGGACCGAGGAGAGAGACACGAGAACTCATGTTCAGCGGCGGCCGACGCGGCGGGCAACCGAATTTCCGCAGCCCCGGAGCCCGCTCACCACCGCGTCGGCGGTGGCGACGTCAGCTGGTCGGCGAGGCGGGAGAGGCGGTCGCGGAAGCGGCGGCGGCCCCGGGGCGCGGGCAGGGCGTTCTCCCCGGCCGCCGCGCTCACCAGGTGCTGCACCGTGTCCAGGTCGAGGTCGTGCGCCGTTCCGGAGTCCTCACCGGGGACGGTCAGCGCCTCGTGGGACAGGGCGCCCAGGTCACCGTCCCCGGAGCCGAGCGCGAGGACGGTCGCACCGGCCTGCCGCGCGTCGTGCACGCGCGTCAGCAGCTCGGCGTCCGGCGCGTCCGGCGCCACGACCAGCAGCGTCTCCCCGCGCCGCGCGGCCTCGATCCGGCCGAGCCCCGTCGACAGGTGCGCGGGATCGGAGGCGAGGACCCGGTGCCGTACGAGGGTGGGCCGCAGCTCCGGTGTGCCGGACCAGGCGGCCTCGTCCACCAGGTGGGCGGCCAGGTGCCAGGGTTCGTAGGCCCGCGTCCCGACGAGCAGCAGCCCGCCGCCGTGCGGCACCACGGACGACCGCAGGGTCCCCGCGAAGCGGCGCGTGGCGCCGAGCCACTCGGTCCCCGCGAGCACTTCGCGCAGCAGTGCCACCCGTACGGCGTCCATGGCGTCGCATCCTGCCCCGACACGTCAGTCGTGACCGGGAGTTCACCCGGAATTCCCCCGGAGTGGGGAAGGGCGGGGGATGACTCATGAGACGTCTGTTCCCTTCCGGGCGGGCCGCGAGGGGTACGCGAGCTTCCGCATACCGGCCGTCGTCACCACCGCCCACGGCACCGTCCTCGCCTTCTGCGAGGGCCGCGTCGGCTCCTCGGAGGACTTCGGCGACATCGACATCGTCCTCAGGCGCTCCACCGACGGCGGCCGCACCTGGGGCCCGCTCCAGGTCGTCGGCAAGAACGGCGCCGACCTCGCGGGCAACCCCGCCCCCGTCGTCCTCGCCACCGGCCGCGTCCTGCTCGTCCACGTCCGCAACGCCGCCTTCGCCACCGAGGACGCCATCCGCCGCGGCAAGGTCTCCGCGGCCGCCGGGCGCCGCATGTGGGTGCAGCACAGCGACGACGACGGCCGCACCTGGTCCGCCCCGCGCGAGATCACCGGCCAGGTGAAGAAGGCGAACTGGCGGTGGTACGCGACCACGCCCGGCCACGCCATCCAGCTCACCACCGGCCGCGTCGTCGTCCCGGCCAACCACTCACTGCCGCCCTCCGGGACGGACAACGGCACCGAGGGCAAGTACAACGGCGGCCACTGCCTGCTCAGCGACGACTCCGGGGCCACCTGGCGCATCGGCTACGTCGACGACAACACCAACGGCTACATCAACGTGAACGAGACCACCGCCGCCGAACTCCCCGACGGGCGCGTCTACTTCAACACCCGCAACGACTCCCCGTCCCCCGGCAACCGCGCCGACGCCCACTCCCGCGACGGCGGCCGCAGCCTCGTCAGGCCCTTCCGACCACAGGCCGGTCTCACCGGTCCCGTCGTCGAGGGCAGCGTCCTCCAGGTGCGCGACCCCGACGTGCTCCTCTTCTCCGGCCCCGCCGACCCCGGCTTCCGCGCCCTGATGACCGTGCGCCGCTCCACCGACGGCGGCACCACCTGGCAGAGCGCCCACACCGTCGACGGCCTGCCGGCCGCGTACTCCGATCTCGTACGCCTCGACGAGGAGAATGTCGGGCTCCTCTACGAGACGGGGGACTTCAGCGCGTACGAGACGATCACCTTCCGGCGCATCCCGTTGGGGGAACTGGTGTAGCGGGCTGTGACCGCTGAGTAAGGTCGCCCCATGACCTCTACAGACAGTGCGCAGAACGCTCCCGCCAAGGCCCCGGCCAAGGACCCCTGGGAGCTGCCCGACGTGTCCGGGCTCGTCGTCGGTGTCCTCGGCGGCACCGGCGACCAGGGGCGCGGCCTCGCCTACCGCCTCGCCCGCGCCGGCCAGAAGGTGATCATCGGCTCCCGCGCGGCGGAGCGCGCGCAGGCCGCCGCCCAGGAGCTGGGACTCGGCGTCGAGGGCGCCGAGAACGCGGAGTGCGCCCGGCGCAGCGACGTCGTGATCGTCGCCGTGCCGTGGGACGGCCACGGCAAGACCCTCGAAGCCCTGCGCGAGGAGCTGCGCGGCAAGCTCGTCATCGACTGCGTCAACCCGCTCGGCTTCGACAAGAAGGGTGCCTACGCCCTCAAGCCCGAGGAGGGCAGCGCCGCCGAGCAGGCCGCCGCCCTGCTGCCGGACTCGCGCGTCACGGCCGCCTTTCACCACCTGTCGGCCGTGCTGCTCCAGGACGCCGACGTCGAGGAGATCGACACCGACGTCATGGTCCTCGGCGAGAGCCGCGCCGACACGGACGTGGTGCAGGCGCTCGCCGCCCGCATCCCCGGCATGCGCGGCGTCTTCGCCGGCCGGCTGCGCAACGCCCACCAGGTGGAGTCCCTGGTCGCCAACCTGATCTCCGTCAACCGCCGCTACAAGGCGCACGCGGGGCTGCGGATCACCGACGTCTAGGGGCCTGACGGGTCCCTGGAGGGGCCCGGGAGGGACGTGGCGGGGCGGGCGCGGGCATGGGGGACACTGGAGGGGTACGTCAGCAACGCCTCGCCCCGACAGGAGCCGACCCCCATGCCCCGCCTCGCTCTGTACGCCCTCGTGGTCTGCGCGCTCGCCGTCGCCGCCGCCGTGATCTCCTTCGTGCAGGGCAGCTGGCTCGGTGTCGTGTGGGTGCTGCTCGCCGGGCTCTCGTCCAACATGGCGTGGTTCTACCTGCGGCGGGCCAAGACGCGCCGGGACGCCGCCGCTACGAGCTGAGGGCCGGCGGAACCTCCTCCGTGCCGTCCCAGAAGCGGTACAGGTCCCGCCCCCAGTAGGTGTCCCACTCGTGGACGCCGAGCCCGCGCAGGACCGCGTCGATCGCGTCGAAGAAGGCGCCGTTGACCTCCGGAATCCACAGCACGGCGAAGACCGCGAGGAGCCCGAACGGCGCGAACGGCTCCACCTGCCGCCGGATCTTGTACGACAGCCAGGGCTCGATCACGCCGTACCCGTCGAGGCCCGGAACGGGCAGCGAGTTCAGGATCGCCGCCGTGACCTGGAGCAGGGCGAGGAACGCGAGGGCGTAGCGGAACGCGTCCGGCACGCCGTCCAGGGTGTCCAGCCAGAACGGGGCGGTGCAGACCACCGCGAACAGCACGTTCGTCAGCGGGCCCGCCGCCGAGATCAGGCTGTGCTTCCAGCGGCCCCGGATGCGGCCCCGCTCGATGAAGACCGCGCCGCCGGGCAGGCCGATGCCGCCCATGATCACGAAGAGGACGGGGAGCACGATGCTGAGCAGCGCGTGCGTGTACTTGAGCGGGTTCAGCGTCAAGTAGCCCTTCGCGCCGATGGTGATGTCGCCGCTGTGCAGGGCCGTGCGGGCGTGCGCGTACTCGTGCAGGCAGAGCGAGACGATCCAGGCCGCCGTCACGAAGAGGAACACGGCGAGCCCCGGGTTGGCCGAGAAGCCGGTCCAGGCCGCCCAGCCGGAGACCGCCGTGACGGCGGCGATCCCGAGGAAGACGGGGCTGATCCGCCGGTCGTCGCGTCGGATGGGGGCGGTGGTCATGGGGCGGGCTCCTGGGGTCGCGGGGGGATCTGCCCGACCGTAGCGGGCGTACGGCGAAAACGTCTCGCGCGTGCCGGTGAGTTCCGGGAGGCTGGGAGCCATGGCGCTGTGGAAGGTGATGTACGCGGACTGGCAGATGGAGTGCTGCGGGGAGCCGTTCGCCGTGGGGGACGAGGTGGCGTGGCCGCTGCTGGTCGACGGCGACCGCCTGGGCGATGCGGGCTGGGCGCCGGACCTCAGCGAGATCGAAGGCCCGGTGGTGGCGCTGGACACACTGGAGGGGGACTGGTCCGGGGGCGGCGCGGATTACGGGGATTATGGGGACGGCGCGGATTACGGGGGCGGCGGGGGCGGCGAGTTCGAGGAGCCGTGGGAGCCCTCGGTCGTCCAGGCCCGCGGTGTCACCGTTCCGTGGGCCCGCCCGCGCCCCTGGCCCGAGCGGGCCCGCCTCGCCGGTCTGCTCACCGTCGAGCGGCACAGCGGCCGGTGGCCGGACACGGTCGGCCGGGTCCGCGCCATCCATGTCGTCACGCAGGGCTTCGCCCAGACCGTCGAGGGATCGGAGACGTACGCGCCGGTGCCGGGCGAGCGGTGGCTGCGCCCCGTCGAGGCGTGTCCCAAGTGGTTCCGGGACGAGGACCTGACCCGGGCGCGACCGGAGCCGGGAAATCCGCGGCAGGAGACCGGCGTTCTGGTGGAGTTGGACGTCCGGGAGACCTGAGGGGCGCCGGGCGGGGAGCGCGGTGGCCCGGGCGGCCGGGCGGGGCCGACGGCGCGACGCGCCGCGGCGGAAGGGACAATGATCCGGTGCGTTACCGCGTTCTCGGGCCGACCCGAGCTGTCCGCGCCGACGGGACCACCGTTCCCGTCGGCGGCGCGCGCCTGCGCGCCCTCCTGGCGGCGCTCGCCCTGCGCGCGGGCCGTTCCGTGCCTGCCGCTGCCCTGGTGGACGAGGTGTGGGGCGCCGACCCGCCCGCCGACGCGAGCGGCGCCCTCCAGGCCCTGGTGGGTCGGCTCCGCAGGACCCTGGGCGCCGACAGCGTCGCCTCGGCGGACGGCGGCTACCGGCTCTGCGCGCACCCCGACGACGTGGACGTGTTCCGCTTCGACCGGCTGGTGGGCGAGGGCAGCCGCGCCCTGGCCGACGGCGACCCGGCCAAGGCGGCCGCCCTGCTCGACGACGCGCTCGCCCTGTGGACCGGCGAGCCCCTCGCCGACCTGCCGGACCGCACGGCCGACGTCGCCCGCTGGCAGGCGCGCCGTCTGGACGCCCGCCGCGCCGCACTGACCGCCGCCCTCGCCCTCGGCCGGGCGGCACAGGTCCTGCCCGACCTCACCGCCCTCTGCGCGACCCACCCCCTGGACGAGCCGCTCCAGGCCCTGCGGCTGCGCGCGCTGCGGGACGCCGGCCGCCCCGCGGAGGCACTCGCCGCGTACGAGGACGTACGACGCGCCCTCGCGGACCGGCTGGGAGCCGACCCCGGGCCCGAACTCCGCGCCCTGCACGGGGAGTTGCTGCACGCCCCGTCACCCTCGCCGTCCCAGCCGTCCACGCCGTCCCCGGCGTCCGCGCCCGTCGAGACGCCGCCGGCGCGGCCCCGGACGCCCGGCAACCTCCGCGCCCGCCTCACCTCCTTCGTCGGGCGCGAGGCCGACATCGAGGCGCTGCGGGCCGACCTCGGGCGGGCCCGGCTCGTCACGCTGCTCGGCCCCGGCGGCGCCGGGAAGACACGGCTCTCCCAGGAGGCCGCCGAGACCCTCGCCGACGACATCCCGGACGGCGTGTGGCTGGCCGAACTCGCGCCCGTCGAGGACCCGGCGGACGTCCCCGAGGCCGTCCTGAGCGCGCTCGGCGCCCGCGAGACCGTGCTGCGCGGCGCCGGCGCCGAGGAGATGCGGGCCCTGGCGGAGCGGCACGTCGAGAATCCCGTCGTACGGCTCGTCGAGCACTGCGCCGGGCGCCGCATGCTGGTCATCCTGGACAACTGCGAACACGTCGTGGAGGCCGCCGCCCGCCTCGCCGACGAACTCCTCACCCGCTGCCCGGGCCTCACCGTCCTCGCCACCAGCCGCGCACCCCTCGGCGTGCCCGGCGAGTCGCTGCGGCCCGTGGAGCCGCTGCCCGAGCCGGTCGCGGTGCGGTTGTTCGCCGAGCGCGGGGCCGCCGCCCGGCCCGGGTTCACCGTCGACGACGACCCGGCCGCCGCGGCCGAGATCTGCCGGCGCCTCGACGGCCTGCCGCTCGCCATCGAACTGGCCGCAGCCCGCCTGCGGTTGCTCACCCCGCGTCAGATCGCCGACCGGCTCGACGACCGCTTCCGGCTGCTGACCAGCGGCGCCCGTACCGTCCTGCCCCGCCAGCAGACGCTGCGGGCCGTCGTCGACTGGTCCTGGGGCCTGCTCGACGCCCCCGAACGCGCCGTCCTGCGGCGGCTGTCCGTCTTCGCGGGCGGCTGCGACCTCGCCGCCGCGGAGGCGGTCTGCGCGGGCGCCGACCGTGGTGACGGTGGCGGCAGCGGTGACGGTGGTGACAGCGGTGACCGTGGTGACCCCGGTGTCAGCGATGATGGTGGTGGCAGCCCGTACGACGTCGCCGACCTGCTCGGCTCCCTCGTCGACAAGTCCCTCGTCGTCGCCGCCCCTTCGCCCCTGCCCGGCGCGGGCATGCGCTACCGCCTGCTCGAAACCGTCGCCGAGTACGCGGGCGAACGGCTCGACGAAGCGGGGGACCGCGCCGCCACCGAGCGCGCGCACCTCGTGCACTACCGCGAGGTCGCCAGGACCACCGACCCCGAACTGCGCGGCAGCGGACAGCTCGCCGCCGTCGCACGCCTCGAAGCCGAGTACGAGAACCTGCGCACCGCGCTGCGGCACGCCGTGGCCGCCGGGGACGAGCACGAGACGCTCTGCCTGGTGCTGTCCCTCTGCTGGTTCTGGGAGATCCGCGGCCTGCGCCTGGAGGCCCGCAACTGGTCCCGCGAAGCCATGGCCCTCGGCCCCGACCCCTTCGCCCCGCCCGTCGAACCCGCCCGCCCGCTCCACGAACCGTGCACGGCCGCGCCGCCGCCCATGCGCCCCGAGGTCCTCGAAGAGGCGCGCCGCGGCGTACGCCTCATCGACCTCGCCTGCATGGACATGGACATGGAGGCGTGGCAGACGCCGCAGGCCGAGGAGCGGCTGCGCGGCATCAGGGAGGCCTACCGGCCGGGGCTGCCGCAGACCTGCCGTATCCCGGGCAGCCTCTGGTTCTTCGCCGTCATGCTCGGCGGCGACGCGGAGCTGCTGCGCGTCACCCTCGACAAGACCGTCGAGACCTGCCGGGAACTCGGCTACGCCTGGGAACTGGCCGGCGCCCTCCAGATGCGCGCCAACCTCCTCGCCGGCCACGCCGACCGGGCGGGCCAGGCGAGCCGCGACGCGGACGAGGCACTGCGCGGCTTCACCCGCCTCGGCGACGCCTGGGGCATCGCCGAGGCACTCTCCGCGCGGGGCGAGTCACGGGAGCGCTGCGGCCGCTTCGCCCTCGCCGCCGAGGACTACGAAGCCGCCGTCACCTACGCCGAACAACTCGGCGCCCAGAGCCAGGTCGCCCTGCTCAAGGCCCGCCTCGGCTCGGTCCTCACGGAGACGGCCGACGGCTTCGACCGCGGCGAGGCGATCCTGCGGGAGGTCCTCGCGAACAGCGGCCGGGTGCACGCGGTCGAGGCCCTGCCCGCCGCCCGGCTCTTCCTCGTCGGCACGCTCGGCCGCACCGGCCGCCTCGACGAGGCGCGGGACCATCTGCGGTGGCTGCGCGAGGAGTTCAATGTCGTCGGCTACGCCGTCTTCGACAGCGTCGTGCTCGGCCTCCAGGCCTGGCTCGACACCCTCGGCGGCCGGTGCGCCGAGGGCGTCGCCGCGGCACGCGTCGCCATCCAGGAGGCCCGCGCGCCCCTGTCGCTGATGGTCGCGCCGCAGGGCGTCGCCATCCAGCTGCGCATCGCCGCCCGCGCCCTGGCCGCCCTGGACGGCGGCAGCCGCGCCGCCGACGCCGCCCGGCTGCTCGCGGTCGCCGCGCGGGAGCAGCCCGAGGGCCACTACGCGAACGCGATGGAGCGGGAGATCCGCGACGACGCCGTCCGGCTCGCCCGCGCCGCGCTCGGCCCCGCCGCGTACGAGGCCGCGTACGCCGAGGGCGGCGGCCTCACGCTGGACGAGGCCACCGCCCTGTGCACGGTGACGGCACGGAGCCGCTGACCGGCTCAGCTCTTGGTGCGGAACTTGTGGATGGCGATCGGCGCCATCACCAGCGTCAGCGCCGCCGACCAGCCGACCGTCACCCACACGTCGTGCGCGATGGGGCCGCCGAGCATCAGGCCGCGCGCGCTGTCCGCGAGCGAGGACAGCGGGTTGTAGTCGGTGAAGGCCTGGAGCCAGCCCGGCATCGACTTGGTCGGCGCGAAGATCGACGAACCGAACTGGAGCGGCATCAGGACCAGGAAGCCCATCGCCTGCACGGACTGGGCGCTCTTCATCGAGACGCCGAGGACCAGGAAGATCCACATGATGGCCGTGCCGAAGAGCGCGGAGAGGCCCACGGCGGCGAACAGGCCGCCCCAGTGGGTGATGTCGAAGCCCACGAGGACACCGACGATCATCATGATCGTCGTCGCGATGAGCAGCCGCATCACCTCCACCACGATCTTGGCGAAGAGCACCGAACCCTGGCCGATCGGCAGGGTGCGGAAGCGGTCCATGATGCCGTTCTGGAAGTCCTGGTTGAAGCCGGTGCCGACGGCCATGGCGATGTTCATGCTCATCATCGCCATCATGCCGGGGACCACGTACTGCACGTACTCGTCCTGACCGCCGCCGAGGGCCTGGCCGATCGAGCCGCCGAAGACGTACACGAACAGGAGCGTGAAGACGATCGGCATCAGGACCGCGTCGAACATCGACTCCGGGTCCTGGCGTATCCACAGCAGGTTGCGGCGTACCAGCGCGCTCGTGTGGCGTACGTGGGCGCGCAGGCCTATGCGGGCGTCGGCCTCCTGACCCCGGGCGAGGGGCGGCGGCGCGAGAGTGGTGCTGCTCATACGGCAACCTCCTCGAGTGCGGGGCGGGCGTCCTGCGGGGCGCCGGCCTTCTGGCCGGTGATGGAGAGGAACACCTCGTCCAGGCTGGGCAGTTCGGTGGCGATCGAGCCGATCGTGATGCCGCGCGCGGTGACCGCGCCGACCACGGCGGTCAGCTGCTCGTCGCTGAGGATCGGGACCAGGACCGTGCCGGACTCGACGTCCACCGTGGAGGTGGCGAGGCCGGTCAGCCCGAGGTCGTCCAGGGCGTTCGCGAGCGGGCGCAGCTCCAGCGGGTCGGCGGGGCGCACGCGCAGGGTGCGGCCGCCGACCTTCGCCTTCAGCTCGTCGATGCCGCCGCTGGCGATGACCTTGCCGCGGTCGATGACCGTCAGCTCGGAGGCCAGCTGCTCGGCCTCCTCCATGTACTGGGTGGTCAGCAGCACGGTGACGCCGTCGGCGACCATCCGCTTGACCTCGGCCCACACCTCGTTGCGGGTGCGGGGGTCGAGGCCGGTCGTCGGCTCGTCCAGATAGAGCACGGCCGGGCTGCCGATCATGGAGGCGGCCAGGTCGAGGCGGCGGCGCATGCCGCCGGAGTACGTGTGCGCCGGGCGCTTGGCGGCCTCGGTGAGGGAAAACCGCTCAAGGAGGCCGTCGGCCCGGGACCAGGCCTCCTTGCGGGGCAGGTCGAGCAGCCGGCCGATCATGTACAGGTTCTCGCGGCCCGAGAGCTTCTCGTCCACCGAGGCGTACTGGCCGGTCAGGCCTATCACCCGGCGGAGCTGGCGGGGCTGGCGGGTCACGTCGTACCCGGCGACGACGGCGGTGCCGGCGTCCGGGGTGATCAGGGTGGACAGGCAGCGTACGAGGGTGGTCTTGCCGGCGCCGTTCGGGCCGAGCACGCCGAGGACGGTGCCCTCGCGTACGTCCAGGTCCACGCCGTCCAGTGCCTTGGTCGCGCCGTAGTGCTTGACCAGTCCCCTTACGGTGACCGCGCTCCCTGCGCCGCCGGGGTTCTTGTCGATTCGCGTCATGAGGTACAAGGTGTCAGGCGGCACCGACAAACCGCCGACATCCTGCCGACAGGGGGGTACGAGGGGTTGTGGGCCGGGGGTACCCGGCACTCGGCGGCTGCCCCCTGCCCCGCCGCTTCGCGCCGGACCTCTCCCACCCGCCCGCCCGTTACTCGGGGGCTGTCCCCTGTCCCGTCGCTCCGCGCCGGACCTCTCCCACCCGCCCGCCCGTTACTCGGCGGCTGCCCCCTGTCCCGTCGCTCCGCGCGGATCTCTCTCACCCGCCGAGTAACGGGTGGGTGGGTGGGCAAGCGACCGCCGCGGAGCGGCGGGGCAGGGGATGGCCCCCGGGTCACCAAAGACCGAAGCCCCCCGGAGGGAAGGGGCAGCCCGCCGACGGGGGACGACCGGCGGGCTGCCGTTGTACCGCGATGGTTCCGTTGCCGCTGGGCCGCGCGGCGACCCCCGGCCGAGGCGCCACGCCCAGTGGACCGCGATGGTTCAGTTGCCGCTGTGCCGTGCGGCGACCCCCGGCCGAGGCGCCACGCCCAGTGGACTAGTGGACCGCGTGTTCCGCCGCGGGGAACGCCCCGCCCACCACATCCTCGGCGAACGCCTTCGCCGCGTCGGTCATGACGCCGCGCAGATCCGCGTACTGCTTGACGAAACGCGGCATCTTCCCGCCGGTGAGGCCCAGCATGTCCGTCCAGACCAGCACCTGCGCGTCGCACTCGGCGCCCGCCCCGATCCCGACGGTCGGGATGTGCAGGGAGCGGGTGACCTCGACGGCCAGTTCCGCGGGGACCAGTTCGAGGACGACCGCGAACGCGCCGGCGTCCTGCGCGGCCTTGGCGTCGTGGAGCAGCCGGTGGGCCGCTTCCTCGCCGCGGCCCTGTACGCGGTAGCCCATCGTGTTCACGGACTGCGGGGTCAGCCCGAGGTGGGACATGACG
Source organism: Streptomyces huasconensis (assembly GCF_021028635.1). Lineage (NCBI taxonomy): Bacteria > Bacillati > Actinomycetota > Actinomycetes > Kitasatosporales > Streptomycetaceae > Streptomyces > Streptomyces huasconensis. Next base: position 2,174,468 of record NZ_CP086119.1, on the reverse strand, counting down.
GGGATGCCGGACTGGACGAGGAGTTCGGTCTGGGCCAGCGACCGCTCGCCGCCCTCCAGCTTCACCGCGCCGACGCCCGCCTCCTTCACCAGGCGGGTCGCCGAGCGCAGGGCCTGGACGGGGCCTTCCTGGTAGGAGCCGAAGGGCAGGTCGCCGACGATCAGGGCGCGCGAGGTGCCCCGTACGACCGCGGCGGACAGCATGGTCATCTCGTCGAGGGTGACGGGCACGGTGGTCTCGTACCCGAGGTGGCAGTTGCCCGCCGAGTCGCCGACGAGCATGACGGGGATGCCCGCCTCGTCGAAGACGGACGCGGTCATCGCGTCGTAGGCGGTGAGCATGGGCCACTTCTCGCCGCGTTCCTTGGCGGCGGTGATGTCGCGCACGGTGATGCGCCGGGTGCCCTTGCCGCCGTACAGCGCCTTGCTGCTGTCGGGGCTTCGCGGGGCGTCGGTGCTCTTCTGGGCAGCCGAGAGCTGCGTCATCGCAACGGCTCCTTCTGTCATCTCGAGGCGCCCTGACGGCGTCCCCGGATCACCCCCCATGGTGGCACCAGCTGGTACCCGGCGGCTAGTGGGCCCCCACGGCGACAGGCGTCCGCGGGTAAAGTCTTTCCAATACGAGACGGTTCCGTATCGTATTGGCGTTACGGTGGATCACATGTCGACCCCCACCCCCACCACACCACCCCGCGTACCGGAGGCCGTGCACCGGCGCCGCTGGGCGATCCTCGGCGTGCTGATGCTCAGCCTGCTGATCGTCGTCCTCGACAACTCGATCCTGAACGTCGCCATCAAGACGATCTCCACCCCCGAACCCACCGGCCTCGGCGCCACCCAGGGCGAGCTGGAGTGGGCGATCAACTCCTACACGCTCGTCTTCGCGGGCCTGCTCTTCACCGCGGGCCTGCTCGGCGACCGGCTCGGCCGCAAGAAGGTCCTGCTCGCGGGGCTCGTCGTCTTCGGCATCGGATCGGCGCTCGCCGCGCACTCCGGCTCGCCCGTCCACCTCATCGCGTTCCGCGCGCTGATGGGCCTCGGCGCGGCCTTCGTGATGCCGGCCACGCTCGCCGTCCTGATGAACGTCTTCGAGCGCGACGAGCAGCCCAAGGCCATCGGCATCTGGGCGGGCGGCGTCGGCCTCGCCATCGCCATCGGCCCGATCACCGGCGGCGTCCTGCTCGACCACTTCTGGTGGGGCTCGGTCTTCCTCATCAACGTACCGATCGTGATCATCGCGGTCGCCCTGATGGTCTGGCTGGTGCCCGACTCGCGCGATCCGAGGCCCGGCCGCATCGACCTCGTCGGCGTCGTCCTCTCCGTCGTCGGCCTCGTCCTGCTCGTCTACGGCATCATCAAGGGCGGCCAGCTCGCCGACTTCACCGACCCTGCCGTGCTCGGCACCTCCCTCGCGGGCCTCGCCGTCCTCGTCGCCTTCGTGCTGTACGAGAAGCGCTGCGACCATCCGTCGGTCGACGTCTCGTACTTCAAGAACCGCGTCTTCTCGGCCGCGATCAGCGCCATAGCGCTCGTCTTCTTCGCGCTGATGGGCGTCACCTTCTTCTCGGTCTTCTACACCCAGAGCGTGCGCGGCTACTCGCCGCTGCAGACCGGCCTGCTGATGCTGCCGCTCGCCGTGGCCCAGCTCATCTTCGCGCCGCGCGCCCGCCTGGTCGTGGACCGGTTCGGCGTACGGGCCGTGTGCACCGGCGGCCTGCTCCTGGTGATGGCGACCCTCGCGTCCTTCACGACCCTCGACGCCGATACGCCGATCTGGGTCCTGGAGGTCATCTTCTTCCTGATGGGCACCGGCATGGCCCACATCATGACGCCCACCAGCGTGGTGATCATGCAGGCCCTGCCGCGCGAGAAGGCCGGTTCCGCCTCCGCGCTCAGCAACACCTTCCGGCAGGTCGGCGGCGCGCTCGGCATCGCGGTCCTCGGCTCGGTGCTGTCCACCGCGTACCGCAACGGCGTCGAGGACAAGCTGACGTTGCTGCCCGCCGGCGCCCGGCACACCGCGGGCGAGTCCATCGAGGCGACCCTCGGCGTCGCGGCGAAGCTCGGCCCCCGGGGCGAGCCCCTGGTGACCGCCGCCTACGACTCGTTCCTGCACGCCATGCACGTCACGGCGCTGTGGGGCGCGGGCGTCGCCGCGATCGGCACGGTGGTCGTCTTCCTGTTCCTGCCGGGACGTACGCCGCCGGAGCCCGGCCCCCGGGAGCGGGAGAGCGAGCCGGCGGGCGCCGTCGGCCGCTGAGGGAGAATCGCCGGGGCAGCCGGCGCGCAGAGAGACGGAGACGACGTGGTCGACATCGCCAAGGGGGGCGAGCACGCCAGGGCCTCCCGGGGGCGTCCCCGGAGCGAGGCCGTGGAGCAGGCCATCATCGAGGGGGTGGTGCGGCTCCTGGAGGAGGGCGTGCCGCTCACCGAACTGTCCATCGAGCGCATCGCCCGGACCGCGGGCGTCGGCAAGGCCACCATCTACCGGCGCTGGGACGGCAAGGAGGCCCTCTTCGTCGACGTGCTGCGCGTCTTCGAGGAGCCGGACCCCGAGCTGCCCGGCACCTCGATGCGCGACGACCTCGTCTGCCTCCTGGAGGGGCTGCGCAGGCGCGGCCTGAACATGCGTTCCTCGGCCCTGCTGCACAACGTCTTCGCGCAGATGAAGGCCCTGCCCAAGCTCTGGTCGGCGTACCACGCCACTGTCGTCGAGCCCCGCCGCCGCGTCACCTGCGAAGTGCTGCGGCGGGGCGTCGCCGACGGCGAGCTGCGCGGGGACGTGGACATCGAGATGGCCAACGACCTCCTGGTCGGGCCGATGCTGGTGCGCACGGTCATGCGGCCCGACGCGCCCCTGGAGGACGGACTCGCCGCCCGGATCGTCGACACCGTCCTGGAGGGCCTGCGGCCTCCGTCCTGACGGCTCGGCGCGGCGCCCGGGAGCTGGGCGTGCGCGGCGCCCGGGAGGCAGGCGGGCGCGGCGCACGGGAGATATGCGGGTTTCGTCACAGCGTCCGCTCCCGCGCGCTGTTCAGGAACCTGCCGAGCCGCCCCGATCGTCATGGTGCCTGTACGGCCGTCGTGGACGGCAGGGACGACACCGTTCATCCCCTAGGGTTTCAGGGGCGGACCGAGACGGTGTGTACGGCAGGCAGTGAGGCGACGAAGGCATGGCGCAGGCGTATATGACGGAGACGGGCAGCGACGGCTCGGAGCCCGAGCGTCCGGGGTCCCGGTTCCGGCGCCTGCTCGACGGCTGGCGCGGCGACCCGGGCATCTGGAAGCGCGGTCTCGTCACGGCGGGGGCCGCGGGCCTCATCGCGCTGGTGATGCTCTTCCACGCGCAGATCCCCAACAACGTCGGCAACCTCGGCAGTCTCACCGAGACCTTCCTGCCGTGGCTCGGCGTCTTCATCCCGGTGCTGCTCGTCGTCGCGGTGGTCCGCAAGTCCGCCACCGCGCTGATCGCCCTGCTGCTGCCGGTGATCATCTGGCTGAACTCGTTCGGCGGTCTCATCAGCGACAAGTCGGGCGCGGGCGGCGACCTCACGGTGGCCACGCACAACGTCAACGCGGACAACGCCGACCCGACCGGCACCGTCCAGGACGTCGCCGCGTCCGGCGCCGACGTGATCGCCCTGGAGGAACTCACCGCCGACGCCGTCCCCACGTACGAGCAGGCGCTGTCGCAGCAGTACAAGTACCACGCGGTGGAGGGCACGGTGGGGCTGTGGAGCAAGTACCCGCTCTCCGGCACGCGGCCCGTGGACATCAAGCTGGGCTGGGTCCGCGCGATGCGCACGACGGTCGAGACCCCCAAGGGCGGCGTCGCCGTCTACGTCGCGCACCTGCCGTCGGTGCGCGTCAAGCTCGACGCGGGCTTCACCGCCAACCAGCGCGACGACAGCGCCGACGCGCTCGGCGAGGCCATCGCCGACGAGGGGCTCGGCAAGGTCATCCTGCTCGGCGACCTCAACGGCACCATGAACGACCGCGCGCTGAACGCGGTCACCTCCCAGATGCGGTCCACCCAGGGCGCCGCGGGCGACGGCTTCGGCTTCACCTGGCCCGCGTCGTTCCCGATGGCGCGCATCGACCAGATCATGGTGAAGGGCGTCGAGCCGGTCTCCTCGTGGACCCTCCCGGAGACGAGCAGCGACCACCTGCCGATCGCGGCGCGGGTGGACCTGTCGTCGTAACGTCCCCGTCGCCCGCTTTCGACCTCTCGGACGTGACCTGACGGAATACTGGGTACCCGCGACTTTGTTCCGTACGTAAACTTACGGATTTCCCCGCGCTCTCCCCCGCGCTGCCCCCAGCTTCCGTGGAAGGTACTTCTTCATGCCCCTGGCCCTGCTCGCCCTCGCCGTGGGCGCCTTCGGCATCGGCACGACCGAGTTCGTGATGATGGGCCTGCTGCCCAACGTCGCGGACGACCTGCACATATCCATCCCGACCGCCGGACACCTCGTCTCCGCGTACGCGCTCGGCGTCGTCATCGGCGCCCCGCTGCTCGCCGCCGTCACCGCGAAGCTGCCGCGCCGCCGGGTCCTCATCGGCCTGATGGTGCTGTTCGTCGTCGGCAACGCCCTGTCCGCCGTCGCCCCCGACAACACGTCGCTGCTGGCCGCGCGCTTCCTGAGCGGACTGCCGCACGGCGCCTTCTTCGGCGTCGGCGCGGTCGTCGCCACCGGGCTCGTCGCCCCCGAGCGCAAGGCCCGCTCGGTCTCGCTCATGTTCCTCGGCCTGACCGTCGCCAACATCGTCGGCGTGCCGGTCGCCACCGCCATGGGGCAGCAGCTCGGCTGGCGCGCCACGTTCCTCGCGGTCAGCGCGATCGGCCTGGTCGCCATCGCCGCGCTCGCGCTCCTGGTCCCGGCCGACCACGGCCACGGCGACGCGGTGGGCCTGCGCGGCGAGCTGCGGGCGCTGCGCAGCGTGCCGGTGTGGCTGGCGCTCGGTACGACCGTCGCGGGCTTCGGCGCGCTCTTCTCGGCGTACAGCTACATCACGCCGATGCTGACGGACGCGGCGGGCTACGCCGAGTCCAGCGTCACCGTGCTGCTCGCGCTGTTCGGCGTGGGCGCCACCGCGGGCAACCTCCTCGGCGGCCGCCTCGCGGACCACTCCCTGCGCGGAACCCTCTTCGGCGGCCTCACCGCGCTGGCCGTGGTCCTCGCCCTCTTCCCGCTGCTCATGGGCAGCGCGTGGAGCGCGGCGCTCGCGGTGACGCTGCTCGGCATGGCGGCGTTCACCACGGGCTCGCCGCTCCAGCTGATGGTCATGGAGAAGGCCTTGGCGGCCCCGTCCCTGGCCTCCTCCGCCAACCAGGCGGCCTTCAACCTCGCCAACGCCGGCGGCGCCTGGATCGGCGGCCTCGCCCTCGCGGCGGGCTTCGGCGTGACATCACCGGCGCTGACGGGCGCGATCCTCGCCGTCCTCGGCCTCGCGGTCGCGGGAGCGGCCTACGCGGTGGACCGCCGGGCGACGCCCGCCTCGTCGCCGGCGCGCTTGGTGGCCTCGGGGCCGGCGCACCCCCGGGAGCCGTCCCACCGCTGACGGTTCCCGAGGGCGGGCGGCGCGTCGGGGCCGCCGGTCTCAGCCCGAGGCGGTCTCGCGCCAGTGGCTGGTGATGGGGAGGCGGCGGTCCTTGCCGAAGCCCTTCGCGGAGATCTTCGTGCCCGGCGGGTACTGGCGGCGCTTGTACTCCGCCGTGTCCACCATCCGCAGCGTCTTCGTGACCAGCTCGCGGTCGAAGCCCGCGGCCACGATCGCGTCGGCGCCCTGGTCCCGGTCGACATACAGCTCAAGGATGCCGTCGAGGACCGGGTAGTCGGGCAGCGAGTCCGTGTCGACCTGGTCGGGGCGCAGCTCCGCGCTCGGCGGCTTGCTGATGGAGTTCTCCGGGATCGGCGGTGTCTGCCCGCGCTCCTGCGCCGCGCGGTTGCGCCACCGCGCGAGCCGGAAGATCGCCGTCTTGTAGACGTCCTTGATGGGGCCGTACGCGCCCACGGAGTCGCCGTACAGCGTGGAGTAACCCACCGCCAGCTCCGACTTGTTGCCGGGCGCGAGCACGATGTGCCCCTCCTGGTTGGAGATCGCCATCAGCATCGTGCCGCGCAGGCGCGACTGGAGGTTCTCCTCGGCAAGGCCGGTCAGCCCGAGCGAGCCCATGTACGCGTCGAACATCGGGGCGATCGGCACCGTGCGGAAGTTGAGCCCCGTGCGGCGCGCCAGCTCCTCCGCGTCGCCGATGGAGTGCTCGGACGAGTAACGGGACGGCATGGCCACCCCGTAGACGTTCCGCGCGCCCAGCGCGTCGCAGGCGATGGCGGCGGTGAGCGCCGAGTCGATGCCGCCGGAGAGCCCGATCAGGACGCTGCTGAAGCCGTTCTTCGCGGCGTACGCGCGCAGGCCCACGACCAGCGCCGAGTACACCTCCTCGTCGTCGTCGAGCCGCTCGGCGTACCCGCCGGTCAGCTCCGCCTCGTACGCGGGCAGGGGCTCCTCGGAGAGCGTGACGTGCTCGATGCGCAGCCCGTCGTCGACGACACCGGACGGCGGCACGGGCGCGGCGGCGGGCAGGTCGAGGTCCAGGACCACGCACCCCTCCGCGAACTGCGGGGCGCGTGCGATGACTTCGCCGTCCTTGTCGACGACGATCGAGTCGCCGTCGAAGACCAGCTCGTCCTGGCCGCCGATCATCGCGAGGTACGCGGTGGTGCAGCCCGCCTCCTGCGCCCGCTTGCGGACCAGTTCGAGCCGCTGGTCGTCCTTGTTCTGCTCGTACGGCGAGGCGTTGATGGAGAGCAGCAGGCCCGCCCCGGCGCTGCGGGTGGCCGGTACGCGGCCGCCGTCCTGCCACAGGTCCTCGCAGATGGCGAGGGCGACGTCGACGCCGTGCACCCGGACGACCGGCAGGGTCTCGCCCGGCACGAAGTAGCGGAACTCGTCGAACACGCCGTAGTTCGGCAGGTGGTGCTTGGAGAACGTCAGCACGGCCTCGCCCCGGTGCAGCACGGCGGCGGCGTTGCGCGGCGCGCCCGCGGGCTGGCCGTAGCGCGGCTTGGCCTCCTCGGTGCGGTCCAGGTAGCCGACGACGACGGGCAGCTCGCCGAAGCCCTCGTCGTGCAGCCGGGCGGCGAGCGCGTGCAGCGCGTCCCGCGAGGCCTGGACGAAGGACGACCGCAGGGCGAGGTCCTCCACGGGATACCCGGTCAGCGCCATCTCGGGGAACGCGACGAGATGCGCCCCCTGCTCGGCGGAGTGCCGGGTCCAGCGGACGATCGCCTCGGCGTTCCCGGCGAGATCGCCGACGGTGGAGTCGATCTGGTTCAGGGCGAGACGTAGTTGAGGCACGGGCCCAGTGTAATCGTCAGAGCGACGCGATGCCCTGCCGGGCGGCCTCACGTGCGCGAGCGCGCGCAACGCCGCCGCAGGTCAGCCTGAGCTTCCTGCCCAGGTGGCGCTGTCGTAACGGAGGAAGCCGGGCTCGACCTGCACCTCCAGCGCCCTCGCGGCGTCGTCCGGCAGGCTCACGGCGTACGTGGCGACGGCCTCCTTGCCGGGCAGCAGCTTGCCGGCCAGCTCCCTCGGCAGGTCGCCGTCGAAGATCTTCTGCGCCTCGGCACCGTCCGCGTCCTTGAAGGTGACGGTGGTCAGATCCAGATTGACCGGCAATTGTCCCGCTCTCCAGGACAGCGCCACCTGTCCGGTGGGGCCGTGCCCGGCGGCGGGGCTCCCGGGGAGGAGGTCCGGGAGCCCCGCCTCATCCGTAATCTTCCCTGGCGGCGGGGCCGGCGGCTGCCGTCAGGTGCGGTAGCCCAGGACCGTCATCATGCCCGCCTCCGCGTGGTACACGTTGTGGCAGTGGATCATCCACAGGCCCGGGTTGTCCGCGTCGAAGTCCACCGTCAGCGTGCCGTTCGGGACGATGATCGCGGTGTCCTTGCGGGGGCCGCGCGCCGCGTTCGCCAGGGCGAAGGTGTGGCCGTGGAGGTGGACCGGGTGCCACATCGAGGTGGAGTTGGTGAAGACCAGGCGGACCCGTTCGCCCGCGCGCAGCGGATGGCGCCGGCCGGGGGAGTAGGGCTTCTTGTCGAACGCCCAGTCGTACTTCGCCATGCCGCCCGTCAGGCGGAGCCGGATCGTGCGGTCCGGCTCGCGGGGCGGCAGGGCGACGGACTCGGCCGCCCGCAGCTTGTCCGCCGTCAGGAGGCGGCCCCGCAGCTCCTCGGGCCGGGCCGACGCGGACGGCGCCGCCCCGCCGCCCGTGCGCAGCACCGCGAGCGCCGCCGCCTTCTTGCCCTCGGCCACCGCGGTCAGCGGGAAGGCGCCGTCCTCGGCGGTGACCAGGACGTCGTACCGCTCGCCCATGCCGAGCAGCAGCGCGTCCGTCTTCGCGTGCTCCACGGGGAAGCCGTCGGTGTGCGTCACCGTCATCTCGTGGCCGCCGAGTGCCACTCGGAAGGCCGTGTCACCGCCGGCGTTGATGATCCGCAGGCGGATGCGGTCGCCGGGGCGGGCGCGGAACTCGGAGGGGGCCTGCGGCGCACGGCCGTTGATCAGGTAGTGCGGGTAGGCGACGTCGCCCGCGTCGCCCCCGAGGAGGTCGCTCTTGGCGCCCATCATCATCCGCGAGGGCCCGGAGGACCGCTTCGACTTCGACTTCGGCTTCGGGGACGGCTCTGTCCGCGCCGCCGCGTGCCACATGCCGTGGCCGCCGTGGTCCATGCCGCCCTCTCCGGCGCCGCCCCCGCTCGATCCCCCGTCGTGGTCGGCCATGCCCTTGCTCAGCTCCGCCAGCACGCCGTCCGGGGTCGAGCCGTCCACTCCGTCGACCCAGTCGTCCAGGACGACCACCCACTCCTTGTCGTACTCCAGCGGCTCCTTCGGGTCCTCGACGATCAAGGGGGCGTACAGCCCGCGGTCCTGCTGGGTGCCGGAGTGCGGATGGAACCAGTACGTCCCCGGGTCCGGCACCGTGAAGCGGTAGGTGAAGTCCGCGCCGGGCCTGATGGCCCGCTGGGTGAGGCCGGGGACGCCGTCCATGTCGTTGCGCAGGGCGATGCCGTGCCAGTGCAGGGAGGTGGGCTCCGGGAGGTGGTTGGCGAGGGTCAGGGCGAGGGTGTCGCCCGCGGTGACGCGGACCTCCTTGCCGGGCAGCGCGTCCCCGTACGCCCATGTGCGGACCTCGGGGCCGCCGAGGTCGACGCCGGTCTCCATGGCCATCAGCTTCACTTCACGGACCCGGTCGCCCCGGCCCCGCCTCTTCTCGGCCGCGGCCACCTCGGGGCCCGCCGGGTCCACATACTCCCCTTTGGGACCGGACGTGCCGGACCCGCCGCTCCCGGTGTGACCGTCGCCGTGGCCGCCGCCCGCGTCGGAGCCGGAGCAGGCCGTCAGGATTCCCGTACCGGCCACGGCGGCGGCGGCCGTGGCGCCGAGCAGGGCCCGGCGGGAGGCGGTGCGCCGCGGCTCGGCGTACCGGAGGTGGTCGAAGCGCTCTTCGTGGTTGTCGTGCATCGTCGGGTGACACCTCGTCATGGTGGTGCGTGCGAATGGGCGCATCCGCTGCTTCAGGCACACCGCTCGGCACCCATGGGTTCCCACCGGAATCCCACGAGTTCTCCGGGCAGCGCGAAGCAGCCGGCGCGCGGCCTAAATGCGCAGCACCGACAGACGGGCGAGCAGGACACGGGGCGGCGGCGCCTCGGGCCGCGGGGCGCTCGGGCGGGCGGTCGCGGGGGCGCGGGCGAGCGTCCCGCCCGGCCGCACCAGTCCCGCCCGTACCAGCAGGACGAGCGTGAAGGCCCCCAGCAGCACCGCCAGGCAGACGGAGAGCGGCTCCATGCCCATGCCCCCGCCTGTGCCCGCCGCCCCGTCGGGAGAGGGCGGTTCCGGCCGCGCTTCCTGGACCGCGTCCCCGGTTGCCCCGGCGTGCGAGGCGGCCGCGGCGAGCGCATGGCCGGCCCCATGCCCCCCGCTCAAGGAGTGCTCACCCGAGGCGTGAATCCCCGAGGCATGACCCCCCGAGGCATGGCTCCCTGAGGCATGGCCCCCCGAAGAGTGACCCCCCGAGGGATGCCCCAACGTATGCATGGTGAAGATCCCGAGGAGCAGCGCGGCGAGCAGCAGCCACTGCCCGTGCCCCGTGCGGTTCCCCGTCCTCACCATGGGGGCACCCTACCCCCACCGGGTATGGGACGACATGCGGGCTCCCGCCCCTGCGTCGATCATGAACGCATGACGACAACGGACGACGAACCGGGGCGGACCGGCGCCGACACCCTCCCGGAGCCGGACCCCGCGATCCCCCGGCAGTTCATCTCCTGGGTGACGCTCGCCTTCATGACCACCGCGTCCGTGGCCAGCCTCCGCCCGTCCCCCTCGATGGCCCTCTACGGACTCGCGGCGGTCTTCCTCTACCTGCTGCCCGCCGTGGTCTTCCTGCTCCCCACCGCCCTCGTCGGCGCCGAACTCGCCTCCGGCTGGTCGGGCGGCATCTACCGGTGGGTGAGCGAGGCGCTGGGCAAGCCCCTCGGCTTCGTCGCCGTGTGGTGCCAGTTCGCCATGACCATCGCGTACTACCCGAGCCTGCTCGCCTACGTCGCCTCGACGTTCGCCTACGTCATCGACCCCGGCCTCGCCGAGAACGGCCTCTACGTGGCGATCGTCATCGTCGTCATCTACTGGACGGGCGTGTGGATCACCTGCCGGGGCACCAGGACCGTCGCCGGGCTCTCCTCCCTCGGGCTGATCATCGGCACCCTCGTCCCCGGCGTCGTCCTCGTCGCCCTCGGCATCGTCTTCCTGGGGCAGGGCAACCCGTCCGCCGCGCCGATGAGCGCCGACCACTGGCTGCCGCCCTGGACCGGACTCGCCAGCCTCGTCCTCATCGTCAACAACTTCCTCTCCTACGCGGGCATGGAGATGAACGGCGTCCACGTGTCGTCGCTGCGCCACCCCCGGGCCGAGTACCCGCGCTCGATCTTCCTGGCCACCGGTCTCGTCCTGCTGATCTTCGTCCTCCCGGCCCTGGCCATCAGCTGGGTCATGCCGTCCGGGGACCTCAGCCTCACGGCCGGACTGATGCAGGCCTTCCAGGCGTTCTTCGACCACTTCCACATCGGCTGGATGACGAAGGTCGTCGGCGTCATGCTCGTCATGGCGGCGCTCGGCGGCATGCTCACCTGGCTCGCGGGGCCCGCCAAGGGGCTCGTCGCGCTCTCCCGGCAGGAGGGCTATCTGCCGCCTGTCCTCCAGAAGTTCAACAAGGCGGGCGTCCCCCGGAACATCATGGTCGCCCAAGGCGTCGTCACCACCCTGATCGGCGTCATGTACGCCTTCAGTGACGACGTGTCGAGCGCCTACTGGATGTTCTCCGTCGTCACCGTGCAGATCTACCTCATCGCCTACCTGCTGATGTTCGTGGCCGTCGTGCGGCTCCGTACGTCGCAGCCGCACGTGCCGCGCGGCTTCGTGGTCCCCGCCGTGACGCTCGTCGCGGGCGTCGGCTTCGTCGCGTCGGTCCTCGCGCTCGCCATCGGGTTCGTGCCGCCGGACCAGTTCGGCGAGGGGCCGCTGTGGCGCTATCTGCTGATCGTCGGCGGCGGGCTGCTCGCCCTCGGCGTGCTGGCACCCGCGGCCTTCCTCACGTTCCGCAAACCGGGGTGGGTCCACCCGGAACACCGGCCGTCCCACCCGGCGGCCTAGCATGAGCCCCCCGAGCTTCCCCTCCACGACGGCGGCCGACCCCATGCCCTCACAGCCGACGCGGCAGCGGGCCGGCGGCCGACGGCGGCCCCGCCTCGCCCTCGCGGGCCTCCTCCTGCTCGGCGCGCTCCTGTACACCACCTGGGCGTTCGAGGCGTTCCTGACGACCGGCCTGTCGCCCTTCCAGACGTACGTCAGTGAACTCGCCGCCGAGGACCAGCCGTACGGCACGTTCTTCCGCACCGCGGACCTGCTGGCGGGGCTCTGCGTCCTCGCGGCGGCGGTCGGCGCCCTGGTGTGGCTGCCGCGCCGCGGGTGGGCCACGGCGGGCTGGCTCGGGCTCGCGCTGTACGGGGCCGCCACCGCGGTCGACTCCCGGCTGCCGCTGAGCTGCGCGCCGACCGCGGACGCCGCCTGTGCCGCGCGGGAGGCGGCGGGCGCCGTCCCCTGGACGCACTCCGCGCATGCCGTCAGCAGCGCCCTCGCGATGGGCGGGGCGCTGCTCGGCATGGCGCTGCTCACCGTCGCGGCGCGGCGCGGTGCGGGGGAGTGGCCCGCCCTGGCCCGCACCGGCCCGGCCCTCGTCGGCCTCGAACTGGCCGCCACCGCCTGGACCCTGGCCTGCGTCGCCGCGATCGAGGCGGGGCGCGGGACGTGGGGGCTCGGGGCCGGGCAGCGGCTCCAGGTGCTGTTCATCGCCGTGTGGACCGTGGTCCTCGCGTGGTCCCTGGCCGCCGCCGCGCCAGCGTCCGCGTCCTCGTCCTCGTCCGAGCGGCGCGGATGACGTTCGTACGCGTCGGGGGAGTGCCGCACCACGTCCAGGTGACGGGGAGCGGGCCGGTGTGTGTGCTGAGCGCCGGGCTCGGGCTCGGCTGGTTCGACTGGGACCCGGTGGTGCCGCTGCTCGCGCCGCACCGGACCGTCGTCCGCTTCGACCGCCCCGGGCTCGGACTGAGCGGCCACGCGCGCGTGGCGCCCTCCTTGCGGGGCGAGGCGGAACGCGTCCTGCGGGTGCTGGACGCCGTGGGCCCCGGCGCGGCGCGGGCGACGGTGGTGGGGCACTCGCTCGCCGGGTTCCACATGGAGGCGTTCGCGCGGCTGTATCCGCAGCGGACGTCGGGGCTCGTCCTGGTCGACTCCAGCGTGGAGGAGCGGCCACGGGTGCGGGTGCCTCGCGGGGCGCGGGTGGCGGGCACGCGCGCGTGCGGGGCGTTTCTGTGCGCGACAGGGGTACCGCGGGCGGTGGGGCCCGCGCTGCGGAGGCTGGCGGCGCCGACTCCTTGGGCGGGGGTGTACGGGAGCGGGCGGGTGTGGCGGGCGGCGCTCCTGGAGTACATGACGTACGGCGACGTGGCGGTGGAGCTGGCGGAGCTGCGGCGGGCCGCGCCGCTGCCCGGCGGGGTGCCGGTGACGGTGCTCGCGGCGTACGCGGGGGGCTCGGGGGAGTGGCTCGCCCGCCAGCGGGGGCTGGCCGCCCGCCTCGGCGGGACCTGCCGGATCGCCGCGCCCTCGGGGCACCTGGTGATGCGGGACCGTCCCGCGGACGTGGCGGCGGCGATCCTCGCCGCGCGCTCCTGAGGGCGCGGCCCGCGCCGACACGCACCGCTCAGCCCTCCGCAGCCCCCCGCACCGCCCGCACACTCTCCCGGATCACGATGTGCGTGCCCAGCACATGCCGTTCCTGGCCCGTGCGCGGCGCACCGGACAGGGCGCGGCGCACCGCCGTGCGGCCCATCTCCTCGGCGGGGATGTGGACGGTCGTCAGGCCGGGCGTGATGTCCCCGGCCACGGGGTCGTCGTTGTAGCCCACCACCGACATGTCGTGCGGCACCCGCAGCCCGTACTCCCGCAGCGCGATAATCGCCGCCGCCGCGGCCCGGTCGTCCCCCGCGAAGACCGCCGTGAAGTCCGGTCTCCCGTCCGCCCGCTCCAGCAGGTCCCGCATCGCCCGGTAGCCGTGGTTCTGCCCGAAGCCGACGCCGTGGAGCAGGGCCTCGTCACGCTCCACCCCGTGGTCGGCGAGTGCCCGGAGGTACCCGGCGAGGCGGTCCTCGCCCGTGGTGTTCCCCGGCTGGTAGCCGATCAGGGCGATCCGCCGGTGGCCGGCGCCCAGGAGGTGGCTGGTGACGGCGTGGGCGCCCGCTTCGTTGTCGTACTCGACGACCAGCGCGGGCACGTCGGGCGCCGGCGCGGGGCGGCCGCACAGCACGAGCCGGGAACCCGCCGCCGCGAGGACCTCGGCGTAGCGCGCCATCCGCCGGCGGTACTCGTCGTCCTGCGTGACCCCGCCCACCAGCATCACGGCCTCGGCGGCCTGTTCGCGCATCATCTGGACCAGGGCCAGCTCGCGGGCCGTGTCGCTGCCCGTGGAGGCGACGAGGGTGAGCCGGCCGTGCTGGGCGGCCTCCATCTCCACGCCCTGGGCGACCTGCGCGTAGAAGGCGCCCACCACGTCGAGCATGAGCACGGCTATCGTCTTGCGCCCGGCGCCCGCCAACGCGCGCGCGTGCGCGTTGGCGACGTAGTCCAGGTCCTTGACGGCCCGCAGCACCTTGGCGCGCGACGCCGTGGACGTCGGGTAGTTGCCCGCGAGGACCCGCGAGACGGTCGCTACGGAGACGCCCGCGCGCGCGGCCACGTCGCGGATGGTGACTCGCTCTCCCATGTGTCTCCCTCACTCGGCAACCCCACTGGCCCGAGGCGCCGTTGCCCCCGACGGCATCGCCCCGGACCCATCATCCCGCGCCCCGCGCCCGGCTCAGTGCGCGGCCTCGTACTCCTTCAGGAACTCCTCGGCGGAGCGCTTGCCGCCCTGGGACCGCCACTTCTCGTAGATGCCGTCCCAGTCGGAGAGCTTCTTGCGCCCGGCGACGACCGCCGTGACGCCGTCCGTGATGATCTGGTCCATCGTGGCGCTCTGCCGGTTGTACGTGTCCGACATCAGGCCCCAGTGGTCGTCGGGGACGAGCAGTGGCACGACCTTCTTCTGCCAGGCGTGCAGCCGTTTCGTGAGGTCGGGGAAGCCGGGGAAGTACAGCGGCTGGGGCGCGTCCATGAGGTACGGGAAGGGCAGGTTGGTGCGCGAGTCGACGAGGCCCAGCTCGGTGGCGACCGGGTCGCCCGCCTTGTCGTACCGGAAGTGGGTGCCCTCGACGCCGTAGTGCGTCAGTTCGTACTCCTTGGTGCCGAACGGCGAGGCGAGCCAGTTCAGTACGCGCAGCATCAGCCGCACGCGCTCCTTGGAGGCCTTCTTGATGACGGTGTAGCCGAAGCAGCCGCGGTTCTGCTGGTAGACCGGGGTGGCCCCGTCGACCGCGTACGGCTCGGCGACGTCGAGCGTGAACTCGTCCTTGATGCCCTGGGCGTTGGACATGACGGCGCCCCAGCCGTCCGTCATCGAGCGGACCGTGCCGTTGTGGAACTGCGTCTTCAGGTCCACCTGGGAGATCGAGGTGGCGTCGGGGTTGTACGAGCCGTCCCGGCGCAGCCGGGCCATGTACTCCAGGGCGGCCTTGAACGCGTCGGTCCCGTACATGTCGATGACCTTGCCGTCCTTGATCTGCCACTGGTTGGGCGCGCCGTGCCACATCGCGTGGTAGAGGTATCCGAAGAAGCCCACGGTGGACGCGCCGAGGGCGAACCGCTTGCCCTGGGACGCCTCCTTCGCCATCGCCCGGAAGTCGGCGGCGGACATGCCGGGCCGGTAGCCGGCCTCGTCGAAGGCCTCGCGGTTGATGAACATGGCGCCCTGCACCTTGGCGCGCTCGACCGGCACTCCGTAGATGCGCCCGGCGATGCGGCCCATGCCCTCCCACGCGTACGTCGGGATGCCGGCGAGGTGGGGGTAGTCCTTGGCGGCGTCGCCGGACAGGTGCTCGCTCAGGTCGGCGCAGCGCGCCTTCACGAACTGCGACTCCCTCGGCAGGACGTAACCGCCACCGAAGTTGATCATGTCGGGCAGGTCGTCGCCGGACATCAGCGTGGACATCTTGGCGCGGAAGTCCGCGTCCGGCACGACGGTGAACTCGATCTCCACGCCGAGGGCTTCGTTCACCGCCTGCCAGTACGCGTTGCGGCCGACCGGCTTGGGCGGGGTGCCGTACGTGATGGTCAGCACCTTGACCTTCTGCTTGCCGTCGCCCGGCTTCTCGGCCGTCGCCCGGACGAGCTTCTCGGGGTACTTCGTGTACCCGGCCTGCACGCCCTCCTCGGTCGGCGCCAGGTCGGGGGCGGGGCCGCCGGTGGGCGTGTACGCGGGCCAGGGCACCGCCTTCTTGCCCGCGTTGGAGACGCTTCCGCCACCGCCGGAGCCGGTCGAGCAGGCGGTGAGGACGGAAGGGGCGGCCAGGGCGGCGCCGCCGACGGCTATGGAGCGCAGCAGGGTGCGCCGTGACATCGAGGAACCGGACACAGGGATGAGCCCTTCTGTACGACGGTGATACGCGGGGATCAGCTCTTGATGGCGCCGGTGAGCACGCCCTTGGTGAAGTACTTCTGGAGGAAGGGGTAGACGACCAGGATCGGCACGGTGGCGATCACCAGGACGGCCATCTGCGTCGTCTGCGGGGCGGAGACCAGGCCGGCCTCGCTCAGCCCCGTGTCGGCGATCTGCGAGCCGCCGATGACGTACGTACGGAGCACCTGGGAGAGCGGCCAGTGGTCCGACTCCATGTAGATCGAGGCATGGAACCAGGCGTTCCAGTAACTGACGGCGTAGAAGAGGGAGACCACGGCGAGGGCCGCCTTGGAGAGCGGCAGCACGATGCGCCACAGGATGTGCCAGTCGCCCGCGCCGTCGAGCCGGGCCGCCTCGTACAGCTCCTCGGGAATGCCCTGGAAGAAGCCGCGCAGCACGATCAGATTGAAGACGTTGATGAGGACGGGGGCGATGAGCGCGGCATACGTATCCATCATCCCCAAGCCCTTGACCAGCAGGAACGCGGGGATCATGCCGGGCGGGAAGAGGAAGGTGAAGAGGACGAGCAGCAGGACGGGCCTGCCGCCGAAGACACCGGGGCGGGCGAGGGCGTACGCGAGGAAGGTGGTGCACGCCAGGGAGAACAGCGTGCCCACGACGGTGAGGGCCACGCTCACACCCAGCGCCTTGGTGACGATGCCGCCGCTGAGGATGGTGCGGTAGGCACGCAGCGTCGGGTCGCTCGGCCACAGGACCCAGCCGCCGTTCTCCACGACCTCGCGGTTGGAGGCGAGCGAGGTCGAGACGATGACGAGGAACGGCACGAGCACCAGCGCGAGAACGACCGCGACCGCGACGGCCTTGGCGGCCTGGGTGGCGAACCGGGGCCGCTCCATCCAGGCGGGCCTGGAGACGTGTCCTGCACTCACTTGTAGACCCCCTGCTCGCCGAGCCGGTGGGCGACCCGGTTGGCGGCGAAGACGAGCGCCGCGCCGACGACGCCCTTGAACAGTCCGGCGGCGGCCGCGTATCCGGTGTCGCCGCCGACGATGCCCTGCCAGAACACGAAGGTGTCGAGCACCTCGCCGACCTCCGGGCCGACCGACTGCCGTTGCAGCAGCATCTGTTCGAAGCCGACGGAGAGGATGTCGCCGAGCCGCATGATCAGCAGCAGGACGATGATGGGCCGGATGCCCGGCAGCGTGACGTGCCAGAACCGGCGCCAGGGCCCGGCCCCGTCGATCGCGGACGCCTCGTACAGCTGCTCGTCGACCTGCATGAGCGCGGCGAGGAAGATGATCGTCCCCCACCCGGCGTCCTTCCAGATCACCTCGAACACGACGAGCGGCTTGTACGCGTCCGGGTTGCCGATGATGTCGACGGTGTGCAGCCCGGAGTCGCTCAGGAACGTGTTCAACAGGCCGGTGTCGCTCAGCACTTGCTGGAAGAGCGCGACCACGACGACCCACGACAGGAAGTGGGGCAGATAGATCACGGACTGCGTGAAGCGGCGCAGCAGGTCCGAGGTCAGGCTGTGCAGGAGCAGGGCGAGCGCGAGCGGCGCCGGGAAGAAGAAGACGAGCTGGAGCACCGCGATGAACAGGGTGTTCCACGTCGCGTGCCAGAAGTCCGGGTCGCCGAACATGCGCTCGAAGTTCGCGGTGCCGACCCAGGGGCTGGCCCACAGGCCGTCGAAGGGGACGTACTCCTTGAAGGCCACCGCGTTGGCGACGAAGGCGCCGTAGTGGAAGACCAGGAAGTACACCAGCCCCGGCACCATGAGGAGGACCAGGAGGCGGGTGCGTTGAAACCGTTTCCGCAGCTCGCCGTGGGGTGGTTTGCGGCCGCTTGCCCTGTTGTCACGCCTGTCGGGCGGCTTCACCGCCTCGGTTTCCGCCCGGTTCTTCGTCACCGTCGGCACGGCAACCCCTCCGTCGTCGGAATAAGGTGCCCGGAATCTAAAGCGGTTACTGTCCTCGGTCAACCCCCTTTGCCCGGGCGTATCTTGACCGTCTTCCCGGGTTGGTCCTAGCCTCCGGGCACTGGTGGGTAACCGGTTTCTACGAGGGACGGTCACGCGTGGCAGATCAGGCACAGCAGGCGGAGCGGGCCGGCGGCCCGCCGATCACGGCCCTGGCGATGGGCGCCGACGTCGCGGCCCGGGTCTTCCCTCCCGACCTGCGGGAACGGCTCGGCGCCCGCGTGGAGTTGGCTCCCGGCGTCCTGACCGGGCCGCTCACCGGGGCCGCGTCGCGCCGGGTGCTCGCCGGGGCGGAGATCCTGGTCACGGGCTGGGAGTGCCCGCCGCTGACCCCCGAGGTCCTGGCGTACGCGCCCCGCCTGCGGGCGGTCGTGCACGCCGCGGGGTCCGTCAAGGCGATGGTGACGGAGGCGGTGTGGGAGCGCGGCATCGTCGTCTCCTCGGCGGCGGACGCCAACGCGGCTCCGGTGGTGGCGTTCACGCTGGCGGCCATCACGTTCGCGGCGAAGGGGGCGTTGCGGACGGCGGCCGGGTACGCGGCCGGGTGGCCGCCGTTCACCGAGCGCACCGGGGCCGACGCGCGCACCGTCGGCGTCATCGGGGCGTCCCGCATCGGGCGGGGCGTGATCGCCGCGCTGCGGGCCTCGGACGCGGGGTATCGCGTACTCCTCACGGACCCCTACGTGACGCCCGCCGAGGCGGCGTCGCTCGGCGCCGAGCTGTCCCCGCTCCCCGAACTGTGCGCCCGCAGCGGCATCGTCACGGTGCACGCGCCGCAACTCCCCGAGACGCACGGCCTGTTGAGCGAGGCCATGCTGAGACTCATCCCGGACGGGGGCTGCGTCATCAACACGGCCCGGGGCTCACTCGTCGACACGGAGGCGCTGGCCCGGGAGTGCGGCACGGGCCGCCTCGACGCGTTCCTGGACGTCACGGACCCCGAGCCGCTGCCCGCGGGGCACGCCCTGCTGACCCTCCCGAACGTCCTCGTCACGCCGCACATCGCGGGCGCGCAGGGGAGCGAGGTGCGGCGGCTCGGGGAGTACGCGGCCGCCGAGATCGAGCGGTACGTGGCCGGGGAGCCGCTGCGGGGGCGGCTCCGCCGGGAGGACCTGGGGCGGCTGGCGTGAGGTTCCCCGGCGGGGGGTGGGGCGGGGCGGCCCCTGAACGCCACCGGGCGCCCCGCAAGGACATCTCCCACCGACCCGCCCGTCATCCGGCGGTGCTGCGCTCCCGTAGGGGCCTTGGCACGGTGGCCCACCGGTCCGCAGCCGTGAGTGCGACCTGAGGGGACGTGGCGGTATGTCCGCCCGGAGCACAGTGGTGCGACGCCGGGCCCCGAAGCGGCGAGGCGCCGACGCCAAGATGGCGAGGACGGACATACCGCCGCGGCCCCGCCCCCCGACGAACGGGAGACGCGCCCCAAACGCAGCCGAACCGGGAGACGAGCCCGGCCCCCCACGAACAGAAGCCGCGACCCCCGCCCCCGACGACCCGCGCCGACAGACAGACGCACGCCGCCCCCTCGGGACGACCCGCGCCGACAGACAGACGCACGCCGCCCCCTCGGGACGACCCGAGCCGACAGACAGACGCACGCCGCTCCCCCGGACCACCCGAGCCGGCAGACGTACGCCGCCCCCCTCCAGCGAGCCACGGCCGCGGCGGTACCCCGCCGCCGTTACAGCGCGGCCCATCAGCAGGCACTATGGGCACAGAGCGGCACGCGCCACGGACCCGCAACGCGTTCGAAACCGCGTGGTGGGATGCTCGTGTGCCCGAGGTGTCACATGGTGCGGGAGCAGGCGGCCTGACCGGCAAGGATGGCCTGACCAGCAAGGATGGGTGGAAGCGGAAGATGGACAAGCAGCAGGAATTCGTGCTCCGTACGTTGGAGGAGCGCGACATCCGGTTCGTACGCCTGTGGTTCACGGATGTCCTCGGCTTCCTGAAGTCGGTGGCCGTGGCCCCGGCCGAGCTGGAGCAGGCCTTCGACGAGGGCATCGGCTTCGACGGCTCGGCGATCGAAGGCTTCGCCCGGGTGTACGAGTCGGACATGATCGCCAAGCCGGACCCGTCGACGTTCCAGGTGCTGCCCTGGCGCGCGGAGGCCCCCGGCACCGCCCGCATGTTCTGCGACATCCTGATGCCGGACGGCTCCCCCTCCTTCGCGGACCCGCGCTACGTACTGAAGCGCGCCCTCGCCAAGACCTCCGACCTCGGCTTCACCTTCTACACCCACCCCGAGATCGAGTTCTTCCTCCTGAAGGACAAGCCGCTGGACGGCTCGCGCCCGACGCCCGCCGACAACTCCGGCTACTTCGACCACACCCCGCAGAACGTGGGCATGGACTTCCGCCGCCAGGCCATCACGATGCTCGAATCCATGGGCATCTCGGTCGAGTTCAGCCACCACGAGGGCGCGCCGGGCCAGCAGGAGATCGACCTGCGGTACGCGGACGCGCTCTCCACGGCCGACAACATCATGACGTTCCGCCTGGTCATGAAGCAGGTCGCGCTGGAGCAGGGCGTGCAGGCCACCTTCATGCCGAAGCCGTTCTCCGAGCACCCCGGCAGCGGCATGCACACGCATCTGTCCCTCTTCGAGGGCGACCGCAACGCCTTCTACGAGTCCGGTGCCGAGTACCAGCTCTCCAAGGTCGGCCGCTCCTTCATCGCGGGCCTGCTGCGGCACGCCGCCGAGATCTCCGCCGTCACCAACCAGTGGGTGAACTCCTACAAGCGCATCTGGGGCGGCTCCGAGCGCACGGCGGGCGCGGGCGGCGAGGCACCCTCGTACATCTGCTGGGGACACAACAACCGTTCCGCGCTGATCCGCGTGCCGATGTACAAGCCGGGCAAGACCGGCTCGGCGCGCGTCGAGGTCCGCTCGATCGACTCGGGCGCCAACCCCTACCTGACCTACGCGGTGCTGCTCGCCGCCGGGCTGAAGGGCATCGAGGAGGGGTACGAACTCCCGCCGGGCGCCGACGACGACGTGTGGGCGCTCTCCGACGCCGAGCGCCGCGCGATGGGCATCGAGCCGCTGCCGCAGAACCTGGGCGAGGCGATCGCGCTCATGGAGAAGTCGGAGCTGGTCGCCGAGACGCTGGGCGAGCACGTGTACGACTTCTTCCTCCGGAACAAGAAGCAGGAGTGGGAGGAGTACCGCAGCGAGGTCACGGCCTTCGAACTGCGGAAGAACCTGCCGGTGCTGTAGGAGGACCGGGCTGTCCGGGATATTCGGGCCGTGCGGGAGGCCTCTTCCGGGAGGTTCCCGAGCGGAGTACCAATTTTTCTGGTCAGCGTGGGCGTGAGTGCATCAACGCGGTACTGGACGCCACTGAGCCGCGTGGCGGTCGCGTGAATGGGGCGGGGCTGCATCAACCCCGTGAGGGCTTCGGGACGCGGTGCCACCATGTTGCCGAGTCGCCGACGGGCGCTCGTTCGTCGGCGCCCCGTCGGGCAACAGTCCGTGGCTGAGCCGGGTGGACACCCGGCCCTTCGAGATCCAGAGGTACCCCATGCACTCACACCGGCGTCCGGCGTGCATCGCGCCCGAGCCCTCCGTCCGGCTGGACGGCAAGCAGACCGTCATCGTCGTCGTGGTCCTGGTCCTGGGCGTCGCGCTGGCCGTCACCGGAATGCCCGTCATCGTGGTGGCGGAGGTCCTGGCGACATGCGGCCTGATCGGCGCCCACCTGGCGCGACGCGCTCCGGTCACGGCCGAAGCGCGGTGACCCGGGCCGGCCATGGCACGCCCAGAGCGCTCGATTCCCGCCTGCGACCCGGACCTGGAGCGGCTCGCGGAGTGGCTGCGCAGGCAACGCCGGGCGGCGGGCCTGAGCCACCGGGAGATGGCGGAGACGTCCGGGCACGCCTTCTCCGCCACCACCTTCTCCCGCGCCGCGAGCGGGTACCGCATTCCCCGCCTGCCGGTCGTGGAGGCGTACGCCCGCGCCTGCGGAGCCCCGGTCGGCGAGGCGCGGCGGCTGTGGCAGGCCGCTCGCTACGCCGAGCACCGGCGGAGGAACCCCGGGGCCGGTGTGCCCGAGCCGGACCGGGTGTACGACCGTGAGGGGCTGGCCCAGGAGTTGCGGAAGCTCTACCACAAGGCGGGCGCGATGCCCGTCGACGAGATGGAACGCCGGGCCGGCCGCCACGGGGAGCTGCCGCACAGCACGGTGCTGCGGATGCTGGCGGGCAAGTCCGTGCTCGGCCTCGCACAGCTCATGGCCTTCCTGCGGGTGTGCGAGGTGACCGACGGCGTCGAGGTGCGGCGGTGGTGCGCCGCCTGGGAGCGTGCCCGGCGCCGTCAGGAGGTGGAGCGCCAGGCGAACCGGCTGGCGCGTGTGCACGAGGCGTCGGCGCGCAGCCGTCGAAGCGTCCGCGACAACAACGCGTCCGCCGCCCCCGGTGGCGGTCCCGCGACCCACCCCCGGTTCCACCCCTACCCTCACGCCGCTCTCGCGGGGTCCTGGAAGCAGCGCACGGGAGCCTCGTAGAGCCTCGGGGAGCGGCGCGAGCCGACCACGCAAGCACGAAAACGCCGCGGGCGCGTCTGCCGGATCAGTGAGCAGACGCGCCCGCGGCTCTTCCCTGGCTCTCGCGCGCTACGAGGCGTCGACGATCGCCTCCCGCAGCGGCGTGGTCGCGCGCACCCGGTACTCCTGGATCGCCCAGCCGTTGCCGTCCGGGTCCTTGAAGTACATGAACGTGCCGCCGTCCTGCGGCGCGTGCTGCACCGGCTCGGAGACGTCAAGGCCGCGCGCGGTCAGCTCCGCGTGCGCCGCCTTCGCGTCGGCCACACACAGCTGGAGCCCCTGGTAGGAACCCGCGGCGGGCGCCGGGCCGTCCATCGTGTCCCAGAGGGTGTCGGAGAGGGCGATGGAACAGCCCGAACCGGGCGGCGTCAGCTGGACGATGCGCAGGCCCGGCATCACCTCGGCGTCGATGTCGACGTGGAAGCCGAGCTTGTCGCGGTAGAAGTCTCTCGACCGGTCGATGTCGCTCACCGGCAGCGGGATCACTTCGAGTGTGTATTCCATGCCCGGCAGTACATCAGGCGCGGCGGGCCCACGGGGCGGAACGCGGCGGAGAGGCCGTAGGCTCGGGCCCAGGAGTGATCGAACGGAGGCGCGAGACCATGACGCTGCCGCAAGGCCGCAGAAGCAGTACGTTCACGCGGCTGCTGCGGCACGGTTTCACCGACCCGTCCGCGGCGGAGCGGCTTCTGGACGCCCCGGAGCTGACCGCCGTCCGTTCCGACCCGCTGCTCCTGGACGCCCTGGGCGCCACCGCCGACCCCGACCTGGCGCTGCTCGGCCTCGTCCGGCTCGTGGAGGCGCAGGAGGACGAGGCCGGGCGGCGCGAACTGCTCGACACCCTCGTCACCGCCAAGCCCCTGCGCGACCGCCTGCTCGGGGTGATGGGCGCCTCCGAGGCCCTCGCCGACCACCTCGCCCGCCACCCCCGCGACTGGCGGGCGCTGGCCACGTACGAATCGGCCGACCTGCACCCCGGCGTCGCGGACTTCGAGCGCGGCCTCGCCGAGGCCACCGACCCCGTCTCGCTGCGCGTCGCCTACCGCCGCTGCCTGCTGGCCATCGCGGCCCGTGACGTGTGCGGCACCACCGATGTCGCCGAGGCGGCGGCCGAGCTGGCGGACCTCGCGACGGCGACGCTGCGCGCGGCGCTCGCCATGGCCTGCGCGGCGGCTCCCGGTGACGCCGCGCAGTGCAGGATCGCGGTCATCGCGATGGGCAAGTGCGGCGGCCACGAGCTGAACTACGTCTCCGACGTCGACGTCATCTTCGTCGCCGAGCCCGCTGAAGGCGGGGCAAGCGTGGCGGGCGCCGACGAGGGCAAGGCGCTGCGCGCCGCGACCCGGCTCGCCTCGCACATGATGCGGATCTGCTCCGAGACGAACGTCGAGGGCACCATCTGGCCCGTCGACGCCAACCTCCGCCCCGAGGGTAGGAACGGCCCGCTGGTGCGGACCCTCTCCAGCCACCTCGCCTACTACCAGCGCTGGGCGAAGACATGGGAGTTCCAGGCGCTGCTCAAGGCCCGCCCCGTCGCGGGCGACCTGGCGCTCGGCGAGGAGTACGTCGCCACGCTCGCGCCGCTGGTCTGGCACGCCGCCGAGCGCGAGAACTTCGTGGCGGACGTGCAGAAGATGCGCCGCAGGGTCGTCGAGAACATCCCGGCGGGAGAGGTGGAGCGGGAGCTGAAGCTCGGGCCCGGCGGGCTGCGGGACGTCGAATTCGCCGTACAGATGCTCCAGTTGGTGCACGGGCGCAGCGACGCGTCGATCCGCAGCGGGTCCACGCTCGCCGCCCTGGACGCGCTCGGCGCGGGCGGCTACGTCGGCCGGGTGGACGCCGCCCAGCTGGACGACGCGTACCGCTTCCTGCGCTCCCTGGAGCACCGCATCCAGCTGTACAAGCTGCGCCGCACGCACCTGGTGCCCGAGGACGACGCGGACCTGCGGCGCATCGGCCGCTCCCTGGGGATGCGCACGGAGCCGATCACCGAGCTGCACCGCGCGTGGAAGCGGCACACCTCCGTCGTGCGCCGCCTGCACGAGAAGCTGTTCTACCGCCCGCTGCTCGACGCGGTCGCCCAACTCGCCCCCGGCGAGGCGAGGCTGAGCACGGAGGCGGCCCGCGAGCGGCTCGTCGCGCTCGGCTACGCGGACCCGAGCGGCGCCCTGCGCCACCTGGAGGCGCTCGCCTCGGGCGTCTCCCGCAAGGCCGCCATCCAGCGCACGCTGCTGCCCGTCCTCCTCGGCTGGTTCGCGGACTCCGCCGACCCCGACGCGGGCCTGCTCAACTTCCGCCAGGTCTCCGACGCCCTCGGTAAGACCCCCTGGTACCTGCGGCTGCTGCGCGACGAGGGGGCCGCGGCGGAGAACCTCGCCCGCGTCCTCTCCGCCGGCCGCCTCGCCCCCGACCTGCTCCTGCGCGCCCCCGAGGCGGTCGCCCTCCTCGGCGACGAGCGCGGTCTCGTGCCGCGCGGCCGTGCCCACCTGGAGCAGGAGATCCTGGCGGCGGTGCGCCGCGCCGACGGCGCCGAGCAGGCCGTGACGGCGGCGCGCGGGGTGCGCCGCCGCGAGCTGTTCCGCACCGCCGCGGGGGACATCATCGGTTCGTACGGGACGGAGGAGAGCCCCGCCGAGGCCGACCCGGGCGCGCTGGTGGACCGGGTGGGCGACGCGATCTCCGACCTCACCGCCGCCACGATCGCGGGCACCCTGCGTGCGGTCGTCCGCGAGGGCTGGGGCGACACGCTGCCGACCCGGTTCGCGGTCATCGGCATGGGCCGCTTCGGCGGCCACGAACTGGCCTACGGCTCGGACGCGGACGTCCTGTTCGTGCACGAGCCGCGCGAGGGCGCCGACGAGCAGGAGGCGGCGAAGGCGGCGGCGAAGGTGGTCGCGGAGATGCGGCGCCTGCTGCAACTGCCCTCCTCCGACCCGCCGTTGGCGATCGACGCAGACCTGCGCCCGGAGGGCAGGAGCGGCCCGCTGGTGCGCACGCTGGGCTCGTACGAGGCCTACTACCGCCGCTGGTCCCTCGTATGGGAGTCCCAGGCGCTGCTGCGCGCCGAACCGGTCGCGGGCGACGAGGAGCTGGGCCGCGCCTTCATCGACCTGATCTCCCCGCTGCGCTACCCCGCGGAGGGCCTCGGCGAGGACGCGGTCCGCGAGATCCGCCGCCTGAAGGCCCGCATGGAGGCGGAGCGGATGCCGCGCGGCGCCGATCCGACGCTCCACACCAAGCTGGGGCGCGGCGGCCTCTCCGACGTCGAGTGGACCGTCCAGCTCCTCCAGTTGCGCCACGGCTGGGCCGAACCCGGCCTGCGCACGACCCGCACCCGCGAGGCCCTGGCCGCCGCCTGCGCCGCGGGCCTCATTCCGGCCCAGGACGCGGCGACCCTGGACGAGGCCTGGGTCCTCGCGACCCGCGTACGCAACGCGGTGATGCTGGTACGCGGCAGGGCGGGCGACACGTTTCCCTCCGGGGGGCGGGAGCTGGCCGCCGTGGGCCGGTACTTGGGCTACGACGCGGGTCACGTCGGCGACATGCTGGACGACTACCGGAGGATCACGAGGCGGGCGCGGGCGGTGGTGGAGGAGAGGTTCTACGGGGCGTAGCGGCGCGGGCTCGACCTGTGCGCCGTACGCGATGGGCCTCCGCCTGGGCGTCTGCCGGGTGCTGTGTGTCGGCGGGTGCGGCTGGGGTGTGGTTGCTCGCGCAGTTCCCCGCGCTCCTTCGGGGCGCTACACCTTGAGCGGCAGCGTGTCCACGTCACGCGGCAGCCCGTGCGGCAGTGCGCCGTACCAGAGGCGGGTGACCGTGAGGCCGAAGGCCAGGCAGAGCAGGCCGCCCACCGCGTCCAGCCAGAAGTGGTTGGCCGTGGCCACGATCACCACGAGCGTCGTCGCGGGGTAGAGCAGGCCCAGCACCTTGGCCCACGGCACCGAGGCGAGGGCGAAGATCGTCAGGCCGCACCACAGGGACCAGCCGATGTGCATCGACGGCATCGCCGCGTACTGGTTCGACATGTTCTTCAGGTCACCGGAGGCCATGGAGCCCCAGGTGTGGTGGACCAGGACCGTGTCGATGAAGGTGGTGCCGTTCATCAGGCGGGGCGGCGCCAGGGGGTACAGGTAGTAGCCGACCAGGGCCACCGCCGTCGTCGCGAAGAGGACCAGCCGCGTGGCCGCGTACCGCCCGGGATGGCAGCGGAACAGCCACACCAGGACGCCGAGCGTCACCACGAAATGCAGCGTCGCGTAGTAATAGTTCATGCCGACGATGAGCCAGGTCACCGAGTCCACGGCGTGGTTGACGCCCCGCTCGACGGCTATCCCGAGGTCCTGCTCGACGCGCCAGATCCAGTCGGCGTTGCGCAGCGCCTGCGCCTTCTGTTCCGGGACGGCGTTGCGGATCAGGGAGTACGTCCAGTAACTCACCGCGATCAGCAGGATCTCGAACCACAGCCGGGGACGGCGCGGGGTCCGCAGGCGGCGCAGGAGGTTCCGCCCATTGCGGTCGTCCTCCTCGCCCGCGATGGGTGAAGCGGTGGGCGCCTGCCGGCCCTCAAGTGTTGTCACGGTCGTCTCACCCATAGGCACAGAGTCTGCCAGATCCCCGTCCTCCGACCGATCATCCCCTGGTCGGGTCCGGACCGCATTCTCTCCGTCGGAAGTACCAGGCCACGGCCCCCAGGGCCCCTAGGGGCGCCTGGGCGCGGAAGCGGTTGAACCGCGAACCACCAGCTCCGGCATGAAGACGAACTCGCTGTGCGGGGCGGGGGTCCCGCCGATCTCCTCCAGGAGTGTACGCACCGCCGCCTGCCCCATCGCCGGCACCGGCTTGCGCACCGTGGTCAGCGGTGGATCGGTGAACGCGATCAGCGGCGAGTCGTCGAAGCCGACCACCGAGACGTCGTCCGGCACCTCCAGGCCGCGCTGGCGGGCCGCCCGTATCGCGCCGAGCGCCATCATGTCGCTGGCGCACGCGATGGCCGTGCAGCCGCGGTCCATCAGCGCCGCGGCCGCCGCCTGGCCGCCCTCCAGGGTGTAGAGGGAGTGCTGGATGAGATCGGCCTCGATCTCCTCCGGTGTCAGGTGCAGCTGGTCCTGCATCGTGCGGACGAAACCCTCGATCTTCCGCTGGACCGGCACGAACCGCTTGGGACCCAGCGCCAGTCCTACGCGGGTATGGCCGAGGGAGACCAGGTGCGTGACCGCCAGGCGCATCGCCGCGCGGTCGTCCGGCGAGATGAACGGCGCCTGCACCTTGGGCGAGAAACCGTCCACCAGGACGAACGGCACGCCCTGCGCCCGCAGCTGCTCATAGCGCTGCATGTCGGCGGAGGTGTCCGCGTGCAGCCCCGAGACGAAGATGATGCCCGCCACCCCGCGGTCGACCAGCATCTCGGTCAGCTCGTCCTCGGTGGAGCCGCCGGGCGTCTGGGTGGCGAGGACCGGCGTGTACCCCTGCCGGGTAAGGGCCTGCCCGATGACCTGGGCGAGCGCGGGGAATATGGGGTTCTCCAGCTCCGGCGTGATCAGCCCGACCAGGCCCGCGCTGCGCTGCCGCAGCCGCACCGGGCGTTCGTAGCCCAGTACGTCGAGTGCGGCGAGCACGGACTGACGGGTGGCCGCCGCGACGCCCGGCTTGCCGTTGAGCACGCGGCTTACTGTCGCTTCGCTGACCCCCGCCTGGGCTGCGATGTCGGCTAGCCGTGCGGTCACAGGATTGGACTGTACCGGTCGCATCTCAGGCTGCCCACCAGACCGTTGCATCGGCCGGCACCACGGTCTCGTCGGCGCCCGGCGTCACGTCCGCGCTGGCGAGGAGCAGGGTGCCGGGGGTGGGCAGCGTGACGGGGGAGCCGGTGAGGTTCACCGTGCAGACGAACACCGACCCGGCGCAGGTGCGGCGGAAGGACAGCACGCCCTCGGGGGCGTCCAGCCACTCGACGCCGCGGCCCGCGCCCAGCGCCGGGTGTTCGCGGCGCACGGCGAGCGCGGAGCGGTAGAACTCCAGCGTCGACGTCGGGTCGCCGGTCTGCGCCGCCACCGTCAGCTCCCGCCACGACGCGGGCTGCGGCAGCCAGCTCGGGCCGCCCTCCACCGGACCGAAGCCGAACGGCGCGCGCTCACCGGACCACGGCAGCGGCACCCGGCAGCCGTCCCGCGTGCCGTCCTGCCCGGTGGAGCGGAAGAACGCCGGGTCCTGGCGCACCTCGTCCGGCAGATCGGTGACCTCGGGCAGGCCCAGTTCCTCGCCCTGGTAGATGTACGCGGAGCCGGGCAGCGCCAGCATCAGCAGCGTCGCCGCCCGGGCCCGGCGCAGGCCGCGGGCCTCGTCGCCGTCGGCGAAGCGCGTGGAGTGGCGTACGACGTCGTGGTTGGAGAGCACCCAGGTGGCGGGCGCGTCCACGGAGTTCATCGCGGCCAGGGAGCGGTCGATGACGGCGCGCAGCGCCTCGGCGTCCCACTCGGTCGTCAGGTACTCGAAGTTGAACGCCTGGTGCAGCTCGTCGGGGCGCAGGTACAGGGCGCTGCGCTCGACGGTCGGCGTCCACGCCTCGGCGACGGCGATGCGCTCGGTGCCGTCCTCGCGCGTGTACTCGTCGAGGATCTTGCGCCAGTCGCGGTAGATCTCGTGCACGCCGTCCTGGTCGAAGTACGGCACGGCCTGGCTGCCGAGCAGCTTGACCTGCTCCTCGTGGCCGATGTCCGGCAGGCCCGCCGCCTTGACCAGGCCGTGCGCGACGTCGATGCGGAAGCCGTCGATGCCGAGGTCGAGCCAGAAGCGCAGGATGGAGCGGAACTCGTCCTTGACGGCCGGGTGGTCCCAGTTGAAGTCGGGCTGCTCGGGCGCGAAGAGGTGGAGGTACCAGGAGCCGTCCTCGACGCGCGTCCACGCCGGGCCGCCGAAGATGGACTCCCAGTCGTTGGGCGGCAGTTCCCCGTCGTCGCCCTTGCCCGGACGGAAGTGGAAGCGGTCGCGCAGCGGCGATCCCGGGCCCTCGCGCAGCGCCTGCTTGAACCACTCGTGCTGGTCGGAGCAGTGGTTGGGCACCAGGTCGACGATGACGCGCAGGCCCAGCGAGTGCGCTTCGCGTACGAGGTCGTCGGCGTCGGTGAGGGTGCCGAACATGGGGTCGACCGCGCGGTAGTCCGCCACGTCGTAGCCGGCGTCGGCCTGCGGCGAGGCGTAGAAGGGGGAGAGCCAGACGGCGTCCACACCCAGGTCGCGCAGGTGCGGCAGGCGCGCCCGGATGCCGGGCAGGTCGCCCATGCCGTCGCCGTCGCCGTCGGCGAAGCTGCGGGGGTAGACCTGGTAGATGACCGCGTCGCGCCACCACTCCCGGCTCGGCACGGAGTCGGTGTGGGCGGGCGCGGCGGTGACGTGCTGGGTCATGAAGTCCCTTAGGAGTGCGGGAGTTGACGGTGGCGTAGCGGGTCAGGACTTGGTGCCGCCGGCCGTCAGGCCCGACACCAGGTTGCGCTGGACCAGAAGGAAGACGAGCGTCGCCGGAACCAGGATGATCACCGAGGCGGCAGTCATCATGGCCCAGTCTGCCCGGGATTCGGTGGCGAAGGTACGGATTCCGACAGCAAGGGTGTAATGGTCGGCGCCCATGAACTGGGAGGCGTACGCCACTTCGCCCCACGCCGTGAGGAAGCTGTAGAACGCCGTCACCGCGAGGCCCGGCTTGGCGAGCGGCACGATGAGCCGCCAGAAGGTGCCGAAGGGGGTGAGGCCGTCGACGCGTCCCGCCTCGTCGATCTCGTGCGGGATGGTGTCGAAGTAGCCCTTCATCATCCAGGCGCAGAAGGGGACCGCGGTCGTCGCGTACGTGAGGATGAGCCCCAGGTAGTTGTCGATCAGGTCGAAGCGGGCCAGGAGTTCGTAGAGCGGCACGATCAGGACGGCCATCGGGAACATCTGGGTGACCAGGAAGGACCACATCAGCTGCCGGTGGCCGGGGAACCGCATCCGGGACACCGCGTAGCCCGCGGTCGCCGCGAGGAACACGCCGAGCAGGGTGGTGCCGCCCGCGACGATCACCGAGGCGCCGAACCACTGCGGGAAGTCGGTGTCGGTGAGGACCTTGGCGTAGTTGTCCAGGCTCAGGTTGCCGAGCACCTCGCCGGGGCTCTGCCAGGCCGTCTTCGGGCCGAGCGAGATGAAGAAGATCCACACGACGGGGAAGGCGGCGATCAGGCTCGCCACGATCAGCGTGCCGTGCAGCGCGACGGAGGCGAGCGGCGAGCGCTCCTCGCGGCCGCGGACCTTCTTCGCGCGCGGCCCGTCCGCGGTCCTGGCGAGGGCCCCGGTGGGAGCCGGGGAGTGGGTGGTTGCTGAGGTCATGGTGACGGGCCCCCTCAGGCCTGCTCGGTCTTGAGCTGGCGGCGGCGGTAGAAGGTCGAGAAGGCGAGGAGGAGGGCGAGGATCACGATTCCGTAGGTGGCGGCGCCGGAGTAGTCGGACACTCCGGTGAACGCCTTGCGGAAGGCGAAGGTCACGAGGATGTCCGCCTCGCCGGTGGTGTTCTGGCCGAGCAGCAGGTAGATCACCGCGAACATGTTGAACGTCCAGATGCAGCCGAGCAGCACCACGGTGTTGGTGACCGGGCGCAGGCCCGGCAGCGTGACGTTCACGAAGCGCTGCCAGGGGGAGGCGCCGTCCATCTCCGAGGCCTCGTACAGCTCCTTGGGGATGGACTGGAGGCCGCCGAGGAGCGCCACCATGTTGAAGGGCACGCCGATCCAGACGTTCACCATGATGACGGCGGTCTTCTGGGCGAGCGGCGTGGCCAGCCAGTTCTGGGCGGGCAGACCGACGGCCGTGATCATCTCGTTGAAGACGCCGTACTGCGAGTTGAGCATCAGCCGCCAGGCGAAGACGCCGACGAAGGCGGGGACCGCCCACGGCAGGATCAGCAGGGCGCGGTAGAGGAGCTTGGCGCGCATCTTGCGGTTGAGCAGGAGCGCGAGGCCCATGCCGATCGCGATGTGCAGGGCGACGCAGGAGATGGTCCAGACGATCGTCCAGGTCAGGCGCGGATAGAAGTCGCCGTCCGCGCCCGAGAGGATCGACCAGTAGTTGTCGAGCCCGACCATCTTGTACGTCGCCGGGGCGTGGAAGGCCCCGATGTCCCGCGCCACGTTCGCCTCGTTGGCGTTGGTGAGCGAGAGGTAGAAGCCGTAGCCCAGCGGATACAGGACCAGCACCGCGAGGACGATGACGACCGGAGCCACCATCGCCCACGCGTACCAGTACTTCTGCCAGGAGTGGCGAAGCGCGGTGATCAACTCTGCCTGCCCTAGCTGCCGATGGTGTAGCCGGGGAGCAGCTTCTTGAAGTCCTCGGCGGCCGCGTCGAGGCCGGACTTCACGGAGACGTCACCCTGGAGGATCTTCGTGTACTGCTGCACCAGCGGCGTGAAGAGGCTGCCGACCTGGGGGAGCGCCACGCGCGGCCGCGCGGTCTTCATGATCGGGTGGAAGCCCTTGATGCGGGCGTCCTTGGTGACCTCGGGGGTGTACGCGGACTCGCGGGTCGGCAGCGTCGCGGTCTCGGCGGCGATCTTCTGCTGGCTCTTGGAGGAGGTCATGAACTGCGTGAAGAGGTAGGCGGCGTCCAGGTTCTTCGAGCCCTGGTAGACGGTGAGGTCGTGGCCGCCGGTGGGGGCCTGCGGCTTGCCGGTGGAGCCGGCCGGGACCGGGGCGAAGCCGAGGTTGTCCTCGTTCCCCTTGAAGGCCGTGCCCGACAGGTCGTCGGTGACCGACCAGGGGCCCTGGATGACCATGGCGACCTCGCCGTTCTTGAACGAGGTCTGCATGTTGTCGTAGGCGTTGGCGAAGTCGACCTTGGCGGAGGCCTGGTCGTAGACCTTCTTCGCCGTGGTGACGGCCTTGACGGCCTCCGGCGAGTTGATCGTGATCTTCTTCGCCTTCGGGTCGGCGAGGTCGGTGCCCTCGCCGTAGAGGAAGGGGAGCAGGAAGTAGGAGTCGGGGTTGAGGTAGGTGCCCTCGACGCCGGTCTTCTTCTTGATGGTCTTCGACGTCGCGATGAACTCGTCCCAGGTGGTGGGCGGCTTCGCGATGCCGGCCTTCTTGAAGAGCTTCTTGTTGTAGAGGATCGCGAGGGTGTCGGTGACCGACGGGACGCCGTACGTCTTGCCCTGGTACTTCGTGGTGTTCAGCGGGCCCTCGGTGAAGTCGTCCGTGCCGCCCTTGAGGGCGAGGGTGCCGTCCAGCGGGGCGATGTAGTGCAGCGAGGCGTACTCGGGGATCAGGCCGACGTCGGCGCGCATCACGTCGGGGGCGCCCTTGCCGGTCTTCGCCGCGGACTTGAACTTCTGCTCGATCGACGCGAACTCGATGTTCTCGTAGTTGACGTCGATCTTCGGGTACTTGTCCTCGAACTCGGCGATCAGCTTCTTGTAGACCGGCGCCTCGGTCGTGGCGTCCGAGGTGTCCCAGTAGGTGAGGGAGCCGGAGATGTCCTTGGCGTCCTTCGCCTTGCCGGTCGAGCCTTCGTCATCGCTGCCGCAGGCGGAGGCGGTGAGCGCAAGGGCGCAGACCGCGGCGGCGATCGATATGCCACGTCGCATGGTGAACTCCTGAGGGATGGACCCGCTGTACCGTCCGTCCCATCGACGGCTGCCGGGCTGGCAGGAAGTTAACAGCCTTGCAAGCTTTTGCGGAAGCCCTTGCAACCCACTTTCTACCTCCGGTGGGGTTGCGACCGGGCATGGCACACCGCCCCCGTCAGGGGCGCGGGGAACTGCGTGCCCAGCCCAGGGCAACCCGCACCCGCCAACCACGGGCACCCGGCAGACGCATGCGCGCCGCAGGCGGGGGTGCGATGCAACGGAGCGTGGCGAACGGCCCCGCCCAGGGGCGCGGGGAACTGCGTGCCCAGCCCAGGGCAACCCGCACCCGCCAACCACGGGCACCCGGCAGACGCATGCGCGCCGCAGGCGGGGGTGCGATGCAACGGAGCGTGGCGAACGGCCCCGCCCAGGGGCGCGGGGAACTGCGTGCCCAGCCCAGGGCAACCCGCACCCGCCACCCACGGGCACCCCGCAGACGTCGCCGCACCGCAGGGTGCCGACCCCCCCCGCACCGCCCCGCCCTGCAAACTCTTGCTGCAAGGCCACGCTCCCGGTACGTTCCCCCGTCATGGCCCAGCACAGGCACCGCACCGCGGCGGTCACCGGCACCGTCCTCGCACTCGCCGCGGCCCTCCTCGCCGCGATACCGGCCGGGGCGGCACCGCCCCCCGACACCGCCCCCCTCGACCTGACCAAGTCGACCGCCCAGTGGATCGACCACTCCACCGTCGCCGTCCCGGAGGACGGCGACCCGGCGGCCACCGCCACGCTCGTCGCCGACCCCGAAGGAGAACTCGCCGTGCGGGACGGCGAACTCACCGGAACCGGCCGGAAGTCGGTCCTCCGCAAGATCCCCGGCGGTCTCTCCGCCGCCCAGCGCGCCAGATTCCCGCACCTGTCCGCGTACGCCGCCTACGAAGTCGCCCCCAAGGACCGCGCCCACACCGCCGAGGACCTCACCGGCCAGGTGGTCCTCACCCGGCAGCAGCCCGACGGCACCCTCACCACCGCCACCGGCGTCCAGATCCACGGCGTCCTCGACGACCTGTACGCCGCCCGCGCCACCAGGGCCACGCTCGGCCCGGTCTTCCGCGAGGGCGGGGTCACCCTCTCCGTATGGGCCCCCACCGCCCGGTCCGTCGCCCTCGAACTCGACGGCGAGCGCGTGCGGATGCGGCGCGACGACGCGAGCGGCGTCTGGTCCGCCACCGGACCCGAGCGCTGGACCGGCAAGCCCTACCGCTACGCCGTCAAGGTCTTCTCCCCGAGCGCCCGCGCGGTCGTCACCAACAAGGTCACCGACCCCTACTCGCTCGCCCTGACCGCCGACTCCACCCGCAGCCTCGCCGTCGACCTCGACGCCAAGACCCTCGCCCCCAAGGGCTGGCGGAACCTGAAGAAGCCGAAGGCCGTACCCCTGCGGAACGCGCAGATCCAGGAACTGCACATCCGGGACTTCTCCGCCACCGACCGCACCGCGAAGGCCCGCCACCGCGGCACGTACCTCGCCTTCACCGACGCCCGCAGCAAGGGCACACGGCACCTGCGGAAACTGGCCGCGGCCGGCACGTCGTACGTGCATCTCCTGCCCGCCTTCGACATCGCGACCATCCCCGAGCGCGAGGCCGACCAGAAGACCCCCGGCTGCGACCTCACCGCCTATCCCGCCGACTCCGAGAAGCAGCAGGAGTGCGTGGCCGCCGTCGCCGCCGACGACGCGTACAACTGGGGCTACGACCCCTTCCACTACACGGTGCCCGAAGGGTCGTACGCCACCGACCCCGAAGGGACCCGCCGCACCCGCGAGTTCCGCCAGATGGTCAAGGCGCTCAACGACGACGGGCTGCGCGTCGTCATGGACGTGGTCTACAACCACACGGCGGCGAGCGGCCAGGACCCCAAGTCCGTGCTCGACAAGATCGTGCCCGGCTACTACCATCGCCTGCTCGCCGACGGCGCCGTCGCCACCTCCACCTGCTGCGCGAACACCGCGCCCGAGAACGCCATGATGGGCAAGCTCGTCGTCGACTCCCTGGTCACCTGGGCCCGGCAGTACAAGGTCGACGGCTTCCGCTTCGACCTCATGGGCCACCACCCCAAGGCCAACATCCTCGCCGTCCGCAAGGCCCTCGACGCGCTCACCCCCGCCAAGGACGGCGTCGACGGCAAGCGGATCATCCTCTACGGCGAGGGCTGGAACTTCGGCGAGATCGCCGACGACGCCCGCTTCGTCCAGGCCACGCAGAGGAACATGGCGGGCACCGGCATCGCCACCTTCTCCGACCGCGCCCGCGACGCGGTGCGCGGCGGCGGCCCCTTCGACGACGACCCCGGCGTCCAGGGCTTCGCCAGCGGCCTCTACACCGACCCCAACTCCTCGAAGGCCAACGGCACCCCCGCCGAGCAGAAGGCCCGGCTGCTGCACTACCAGGACCTGATCAAGGTGGGCCTCACCGGCAACCTCGCCGACTACACCTTCACCGACTCCGCGGGCCGACGGGTCAAGGGCTCCGAGGTCGACTACAACGGCGCCCCGGCCGGATACGCGGCGGCGCCCGGCGACGCCCTCGCCTACGCCGACGCCCACGACAACGAGACCCTCTTCGACTCCCTCGCCTTCAAACTGCCCACGACGGCCACGCCCGCGGACCGCGCCCGCATGCAGGTCCTCGCCATGGCGACCGCCGCGCTCTCCCAGGGCCCCGCGCTCTCCCAGGCGGGCACCGACCGGCTGCGCTCCAAGTCCCTGGACCGCAACTCCTACGACAGCGGCGACTGGTTCAACGCCCTGCACTGGGACTGCCGCGACGGCAACGGCTTCGGACGGGGCCTGCCACCGGCCGCCGACAACAAGCCCAAGTGGCCTTACGCCAAGCCGCTGCTGACGTCCGTCCGGGTCGGCTGCGCGGAGATCGAGGCGGCCTCGGCCGCCTACCGGGACCTGCTGAGGATTCGCGCGAGCGAGCCCGCCTTCGGCCGGGGCACCGCCGCTGACGTGCAGCGCACGGTCTCCTTCCCCCTCTCGGGGCCCGAGGAGACACCCGGCGTCATCACCCTGCGCGCCGGCGGCAGCGATGGCGGCGACGGCATCGTGGTGATCTTCAACGCCACCCCGCAGACGCGGCAGCAGCGGATCGGGTCGCTCGCCGGAACGGCCTACGCACTGCATCCCGTCCAGGCGAAGGGCGCAGATTCTACCGTCAAGTCCGCTTTTTACGAGAAGGGTTCGGGGATCTTCACCGTTCCCGGTAGGACCGTCGCCGTCTACTCCCGGAGCGCGCCGTAGGGCGTTAGCTTGGTCGGGCGGGCCCGAAGGGGGCCCGCCCCACCGACCTGCCCCAAAGGGGCCCCGCTTGAGCAGCAACGGCAAGGCAGACACCACGATTCTGGTGGTCGACGACGTCGCCGCCAGTCGATACGCGCTGGGCGCGGTCCTGCGCCGGGACGGCCACCGCGTCATCCTCGCCGCCAGCGCACAGGAGGCCCTCGCCGAACTCGACGCCCTCCACCGCGCGGGCGCCCTGCCCGACGTGGCGCTCGTCGACGTCGGCCTGCCCGACATGAGCGGTTTCGAACTCTGCCGCCGCCTCAAGGAGGCTCCGCGCACCGCCGCCCTGCCCGTCGTGCACTTCTCGGCGGCCCGCGTCGCCCCCGCCGACCGCTGCCTGGGCCTCGACGCGGGCGGCGAGGCCTACCTCACCGTGCCCGCCGAACCGGCGGAGATCCAGGCCGTCGTCCGCGCCGCCGCCCGCGGCGCCCGCCACCGCAGCGACGCCGAAGCCGAGGCCGGGCACCTCACCCGGCTCGCCGAGACCATCCTCGACGTCCAGTCGGCCCGCTGCCCGCGCGAACTGGCCGACGCCGCCGCCGCGGGCACCGACCGCCTCACCAAGAGCCCCGCCG
Source organism: Streptomyces huasconensis (assembly GCF_021028635.1). Taxonomy (NCBI): domain Bacteria; kingdom Bacillati; phylum Actinomycetota; class Actinomycetes; order Kitasatosporales; family Streptomycetaceae; genus Streptomyces; species Streptomyces huasconensis. The sequence continues at coordinate 2,137,300 of NZ_CP086119.1, read as the reverse complement.
CCGCGTTCATCCTCGCCGACGACGGCGCGATGCACCGGGGCCTGTCCCGGCGCCGGGCCACCACCTCACTGCCCGACGACGGCGCGCACGAAGCGGTGGCCCGCCTCATCCTGCGCGTCATGTCCGGCCACGTCGGCGTGCGCAGCACCGTCGCGCCCGCCCCGCTGTGGCCGCCCGGCTTCTTCCCGGCCGAGCCGGTCGGCGGCACCGGCCCGCCCGACGGCGCCCGGCTCGCCCTGGCCCGCAGCCGCGAGGGCAGCGCCCCCGTGTGCCTGGCCACCCCCACGTACGCCCGGCATCCCCCCGAGACCGGGCGTCTCGTGGGGCGGCTCGCCCACGCCACCGCGCTCGCCGCGGAGCGACTGCTCATGTACGAGATGGAACGCCACATCGCGCTCACGCTCCAGCGCAGCTTCCTGCCCACCCACGTGCCCCAGGTCCCCGGCACCGAAGTCGTCGTGCGCTACGAACCCGCCTCCAGCGACACGGAGATCGGCGGCGACTTCTACGCCGCGCTGCCCACCTCGGGCGGCGTCCTCACCGCCATCGGCGACGTCGTCGGCCACTCCCTGGACGCCGCCACCGTGATGGTCGAGATCCGGCACGCCCTGCGCGCCTACTGCGTCGAGGAATCCGACCCCCGGCAACTGGCCCACCGCCTCGACAACATGCTCCAGCGCTACCACCCCGACGTGACCGCCACCCTCTGCCTGGCCCTCGTCGACCCCGCCACCGGACGCACCCGCGTCGCCAACGCCGGGCACATCCCGCCGCTCGTCGTCAGCGACACCGGCACCGCCACATACCTGCCGGCCTGCGGGCCCCTCCTCGGCCTCGGCCTGGACCGGCCGGCGCCCACCGAGACGGTCCTGAGCCCCACCGACCGGCTCCTCATGGTCACCGACGGCCTCATCGAGACCCGCGGCACCGACCTCGCGGTCTCCATGCAGCACCTGCGCACCGTCGCCGCCGACGCGCCGCTCGGCGTCGCCGACCTCTGCGACACCCTGCTCGCCTGCTTCGGCCACGACCGGGACGACGACATCGCGCTCCTCGCCCTGCGCCTGACCGGCACCCGCTAGAACAACCGCTTCTCCATCAGCGTCACGCCGTACGTGCTCCCGTCGGCGGCCACCTTCCCCGGCAGCTCACCGACCACCGCGTACCCGGCCCCCTCGTAGTACGTACGAAGCCGGGGGTTGGCCGAGACGCAGTCCAGCCGGGACAGCTCGCGCCCCGCCTCGGCGATCCGCCGCTCCGCCCGCGCCAGCAGCGCCCGGCCCGTCCCGGGCCGCGCCCCGCGCCGCACCATCAGCCGGTGCACATAGCCCGCCACCGGAGCCCGCACCCCCCAGGCCGCCTCGTCGTCCCACCACAGCTCGTACGCCCCGACGGCCTCGGCCCCCTCCTCGGCCAGCCACACCTCCTGCGCCCCGGAGGTGATCAGCCGCCGGAAGTGCCGCGCGTCCTTGCCGCCCGGCTTCCACTGGTCGATGCCGCGCTCCAGCATCCAGCGGGCCGCACCGTCGTAGAGGCCGACGAGGGTGGCCGTGTCGGCCGTGTCCGCACTGCGGAAGGTCAGGTCTCGCACCGGTCTCCTACGGCGCCAGCGCGACGAGCCGGCCGATCAGCTCGGCGAACGGGCCGTCGGCCGGCTCGTCGGCCAGGACGGCGCGCAGCAGCGCCGCCATCTCCTCGTCGTAGGCGGCGCTCACCGCGGTCAACGCCGCGAAGTCGTGGACGAGTTGCAGCTCCAGTTCCGCGCGCGGCACACGCCGCCCGTCCAGCCAGAGCAGTGCCGTCGTCTCGGCCAGCGAGATCCAGGACCGCACGACGAGTTCGAGCCGGGCGGGCGGCTCGGTGACGCCGAGGTGCGCGAGGATCTGGTCGTACGCGGCCTGGCGCACCGAGTCGATCAGCGCGTTCGTCGTCGGCGCCGTCCCCACCGCGCAGCCGCCGCCCGCGGAGACCGCCGGACCGCCCCGCATCAGCGCGGAGAAACCCGGACCGTGGTCGTCGACGAAGGAGAGGAAGCGGCCCATGACGCGCAGCAGCCGCGCCCCGAGCGGACCCTCGCGCGGCTCCACGAACCGCTCGGCCAGCTCCTCGGCCGCCCGGCGCAACGCCGCCTCGTACAGGCTGAGTTTGCCGGGGAAGTAGTGGTAGACCAGCGGGCGCGAGATGCCCGCGGCCGCTGCTATCTCGTCGATGGAGACGTCGTCGGGCGAGCGGTGGCTGAACAGCTCGAGCGCGACCCCGATCAGCTGCTGCCGCCGCTCCTCGACACCCATCCTGCGGCGCACCCCGGTAGTCATACGAACACCTTACCGAGCGGAACCAGCCTCCGGACGGCCCGGCTCCGCCCGGCACTTCACAGATCGAGCACGAGCCGCTCACCGCGCGCCCGCGAGACGCAGATGAGCATCGAACCGGCCCGCTCGGCGTCGGTGAGCAGCTCGTCCCGGTGGTCGACCTCCCCTTCCAGGACCCGCTGCCGACAGGTCCCGCAGAAACCCTGCTCGCAGGAGTACGCCGTGTCCGGCAGCTCCGCGCGGACCGCGGCGAGCACCGTGCCGTCCGCGGCGACCGCCACCGTGCGGTCGCTGCGCCGCAGTTCGACCTCGAAGGGCGCGTCGCCACCGGACGACGCGCGTGGCGCGAACCGCTCCAGGTGCAGCGAGCACCCCGCGGGCAGCGCGGCGCCGACCGCGTCCATCAGGGCCTCGGGCCCGCATACGTAGACGGCGGTACCCTCGGGCGTCCCGCTCAGGAAGGCGGCCGTGTCCGGCGGCCCGTCCTCGTCCCGCGCGACGACGGTGACCCGCTCCGGCCGCGCCCCGCCGAGCCTGCCGACCTCTTCGAGGAACGGCATCGAGGCCCGCGACCGCCCGCCGTAGAGCAGCCGCCACGGCTTCCCCGAGGCCTGAACGGCCCGCAGCATCGGCAGGATCGGCGTGATCCCGATGCCCCCGGCGACGAAGACGTACGAGGGCGCGTCGGTCAGGGGGAAGCGGTTGCGCGGCCCCCGTACCGTGACCTCGTCGCCCTCCCGCAGCCCCTCGTGCACCTCGCGCGAACCGCCCCGGCCGCCCTGCTCGGCACCGATCAGCCGCGTCGCGACGGTGTACGCGGAGGAGTCCCCGGGGTCGCCGCAGAGCGAGTACTGCCGCACGAGCCCCGAGGGGAGTACGAGGTCGAGGTGGGCGCCCGGCTGCCACGGCGGCAGGCCGGCGCCCACGAGGCGGAGTCGGACGACACCCTCGGCCACGCGTTCGTGCCGGGCGACCCGCAGCCGCAGCGGGCGGGGGCGTGGCCGTCCGGACACCGGCTCCTCCAGGGCGGGCAGCGGCCACAGCGGCGAGGCCGCGATGCGGCGGCGCAGGGCCCGCCTGGCGAGGACGGCCGCCCCGGTGGCGAGGGCGAGGGTGGCAAGGCGGGCCATGTCAGACGCCCTCCCGCCCGGCCGCTGCCCTCTCGGCGGCGGTGGCGGCCGGCGAGGAGGCGAGGTAGGCCACCGCCTGTGCCGTGCTGCCTTCCTGGGAGGGGTGGTAACTCCGGCTCAGGTAGCGGGGGATGGAGCGGAGCATGGCGCCGGTCGTCGGCAGGGTGCCCGCGCGCCCGCTGCGGTGGAAGTCCTTGAAGCTCGCCCTGCCGTCGGTGAGCGTCGGGTCGTTCTCCATGAAGAACCGCGCCCCGCGCTGCCAGAGGAAGACCAGCGCGGTGAAGGCGGTCGCCCAGGTCCGCACGCGGCGCCGGTAGCCGCCGTCGACGTGCAGGAAGAGGTCGAAGGCCACCGACCGGTGCTCGACCTCCTCGGCGCCGTGCCAGCGCAGCAGGTCCAGCATGGTCGGGTCGGCGCCCCTGCGGTCCAGCTCCGTCGCGTTGAGCACCCAGTCGCCGAGGAAGGCGGTGTAGTGCTCGATGGCCGCGATCATCGCGACGCGCTCCATCAGCCACCAGTGGCGTGCCCTGCCCGGCGGCAGCGTCCGGTCGCCGAGCAGCTTCTCGAAGAGCCAGTCGACCTGCGCGGTGTACGGCGTCGGATCGAGACCCCGCGCCCTGAGGTGCGGCAGGACCTCGTCGTGGGCCTGCGCGTGCATCGCCTCCTGGCCGATGAACCCGATGACGTCCTCGCGTAGCCGCTCGTCCCGGATATGGGGCAGGACCTGCTTGTACACGTGCACGAACCAGCGCTCACCGGCGGGCAGCAGCAGGTGCAGGACGTTGATGGTGTGCGTGGTGAACGGGTCGTCCGGCAGCCAGTGGAGCGGGGTGTCCTCCCAGGAGAAGGAGACGTTGCGTGCCTTGAGCGGTATGTGCTCGGACGCGACGGGCTCGGGCACCCGGCTGTGCGTATTAGACATGCCGTCAATGTACTGACGGGTAGGCGGGCGGTACAGAGGCCGGCGGCCGGAAGTTCACCGGCCGCCGCTCACCGCGGCCTCGGCGCCTTCGTGCCGCTCACCGCAGGGTCGACACCTTCGTGCCGTCCGCCAGGGCGCCGGTCAGCCGGACGCGGGCGGTGCGCTCCGTCCTGGCCGCGAGGACGTTGCCCTGCGCCTGGTCGCCGCCGGACGAGGCCAGCGACGCGATGTCCTTGCTGCCCGCGCCCAGGAGGTACCAGGTGCCGCCCGGCGACTTCCACCGGACGCCCGCGAGGACCCGGGGCTCGCGGGGCCCGCACGCCGGGGAGTCCTCGGCCTTGGCCGCGACGGCGCCCGCGGGCCCGTCGGCCGTCTGGAACTGGGCGAGGCTCCGGCTGCCGGACCCGCGCCAGGTCTCGGCCCGGGTGCACACCCACTGGGCGGCGGTGCCCGACTCGGGGAGCGTCTGCCGGGCGTACGCCCAGGAGTTGACGGACCGCACGCCGTGCGAGCGCACCGAGGCGAGGGAGCACGCGGACTTGGCCCAGTCGGCGGGCGCGGCCTCGCGCGGCGCCTCCGGGCGGCCCGCGGTCAGCCGGGCGGGGGTCAGCTCACCGAGGTCGGTCGCCATCCGCACGGCACCGGAGTGGTCGCGCATCCGCAGCGCGTTCCACGACGTGCACCGGCCGTCCTGCGCGGGGCCGGCGAAGGGCTCGGTGACGCCGTCCGCGTCGCGCCGCAGGGCGAGGGCCTGCCCGGCGGGCTTCAGCAGGTCACGCACGGCGGTGGACCGCACCCAGGGGGCCGTCAGGTAACGGACGTTGCCGTCCGCGCGGTTGACGACGAGGGCGCTCGCCTCGGGGCCGCTCGCGCCGTCCACGCGGGCGAAGTCGAGGGCGGCGCCGCTCGTGCCCTCCTTGGGCTCGGCATAGCGCACGACGCGCAGCCCGTCGTAGAGCAGCACCACGCGCGCGGCGTCGACCTCCCCGGCGTACAGCAGCTGGGCCGGGCCGGGAGGCGCCCCGGAGGGCGTGCCCGGGGTGGCCGAGACCTGGACGGACTCGCCGGGCCGCGCCCAGACCGCGAGGGCGCGGCGCAGAAGCGCCTTGTCGTCGACGAGGCCGCCGCGCGCGGGCCACACGGAGAAGTCGGTGCGCGCGGACCGCCGCCACGCCCCGGCGGCCGCGACCGTCAACTTGCCCGGGTCGAGGGCGGCTTGGGCAGCGGGGTTCTGGGCGTACGGGGGTGCGGCGGCGCCGTCGGGTCCCCAGCCGTCGCCCGGCAGGCCGAGCAGCGCCCCGCACACCAGCGTGGCGAGGGCCGCGACCCCGGCCGCCTTCAGGTGCTGCCTGCGCCGCATCAGGTCGGTCGGCCTCGCGTGCAGGGAGCAGGGGTCGAACTCGGGGGAGGCCAGCAGGGCGTACCGCGCCTCGATGGAGTCCGCCTCGTCGAGCGCGTCGTCCGGGTCGTCGCACCCGGCGGCCGCGAGGACCGTACGCACCCCGGAGTCGTCCAGTCCCTCCAGGCCGCGCAGGACGTAGGCGGCGCGGGCGGCGCCCGACAGCTTGGCGAGGCGCTGGTCCAGGGCGAGTTCATCGGCGCCCCCGGACCGCGGGAAGAGCCGCAACCCCCTGACCTGCGGCAGCAGCGGGGGCAGCTGGGCGCGGCGGGGCCAGGACCGCCACGTCAGGGGCAGCCCGGCGTCGAGCGCGCCGCGTACCACCTGAAGGCGTACGTAGGCGTATCCGGGGTCCCGCTGATGGCCGCCGCCCGTGGCGCCCTGCTGGGTGGGGATGGTGACCGCCGCGCCCGAGGTGCGGCCGCGCGGCAGGGCCCGCTGGGTGAGGGCGTGGGCGGTCAGGACCCGCCGGTTGCGGCCGAGGCTCGGCGGCAGCACCAGGTAGGCGAGCCGGACGAGGCGGGGGTAGTGCTCGACGAGGGCGGCCTCGGCCTGCTCCACGTCGACGACGGGAGCGGGACCGCTGGCGCTCGCGGACTGCGGCTGCTTGGACTGCACATTCGACGACACGTTCAGCAAAACGAGCGAATCGTCGGTTGGTCACCTCCGCACGGACCGGTGGTCCTTCCGTGCCGGGCCGGCGGCCCGGCTCATGCCGGGCCGGGCTCCACGAGCGCGCGGGCGTAGTTGGCCATCGACCGCTGGTAGCGCGGCAGATGGGGCGCGAGCGCGCCGAGCACGAGGGCGAGGCCCTCGCGCTCGCGGCCGAGGGAGGCCAGGCGCAGGGCCAGGACGGCACGGACGGCGTCGTCCAACTCGTCTGTCGGACCGTCCAGTTCGGGTTCCAGGAGCGCGACGCCCTCCTCGGCCCGGCCGACGTTCCGCAGCGAGCTGGCGAGTTGGATCAGCGCGCGCCGCTTGCGGTAGCCGCTCAGGCCGCGCTCCAGTGCCTCCTGGTAGAGCGGCACGGCCCGGTCGGAGCGGCCCGTGGAGTCGAAGGCGCAGGCCCGCTCGAAGAGGCCGGCGGGGTCGCCCTCGGGCAACTCCGCCGCCAGGGCGTCGATCAGCGCGCGGAACTCCGCGTCCCGGTCCTCGCCGTAGGTGTCGTACGAGGCCCAGGCCTCGTCGACCCGCCTCTCCCAGTCGTCGTCCATGCCCGCACCCTCGCACACAAGTACGCACGTACGACGGGTGATTTACGTCGTCACCGCCCACCCGCTGAACTCCACGGTCCCGCGCTCCCCGGCGCCACCGTCGGTGGCGCTCATGAACATCCCCACGTCCTGCGCGGCGGCCGCACCCGGCACGGTCACGGTCGCGACGGTCCGCCAGGTGGCCCCGCCGTCCGTCGAACAGGCGCCGGTGAAGGAGCTCCCCGCGCGCGTGAGCCGCAGCAGCACCGGCGCCCGCACCCCCGTGATCCGCTGGTAGGTGTCCAGCGTGCCGTCGCCGTTGGTGTCGTACGACAGCACGACTCCGTTGGCCGGGGTGACGGCGAGGTTCACGAACCCCTTCGCCCCCGGGGCGGCCAGCGCGGTGCGGGTGATGAGGCCCGCCCTGGCCCAGGGGCCCGTGACCGCCTGCGCGTCGACCCGCACCGTCACCGAGACCCCGTCGCGCAGCGCTCCCTGCCGGTACAGCGTGCCGAACTCGGTGGTGCCTCTCCACAGATCGGCGCCGCCTCCGTTGATCGCGTACCGTCCCTCCAGCTCGCCGAAGACGGCGGCGCTGTTGGTGTACGTCCGCCAGCCCTCGCCCACCGGAGCGGCCTCGAACAGGGTCCCCTCGTGGACGTGGCGCACCCGCCGCTCGCCCGCCGGGCCGTACCGCACGGCGATCTCGTACGGCAGCGGGCGCAGCGGCCGGTCCACGGGCGTGTCCGGCGCGTCCACCCGCCACGTGACCTTGCCGGTCCCCGCGGGCGCGACCCTCGGCAGGGACACCGGACCGGTCGGCTCCGCGTCGACCCCGGTCAACGCGAAGTCGACGCGGCCGGTGGCGCGCAGCCCGTTGACGTTGCGGAAGACGGCGGCCACGCGCGCGTGGCCGCCGGGCGCCATGACGGGCGGCTCGGCGGTGACGGTCACCGACCCCTGGTAGGGCGCCCGCGCGAGGACGGAGCGGACCCGCGAGGCGGTGCGGTGGGCGTCGCCGACGGGCCGCTGCGGGTGGTCCGCGCGCTCCCGCGTCCAGGGCTCCTCGAAGGCGTACCAGTCGACCGGCCGCGGCGCGCGCCCCGCGGCCAGCGCGTCCGCCACCTCGTCGAGCCACTTCTGCCAGCGCGGCACGTAGAAGCCGCTCATCAGCCCGTGCCACTCGCGGTTGCCGTAGTCGTGGAGCCTGCCGCCGTCGGCCGTGGCGCGCTCGCCCCAGGTGGTGATCAGCACCTTCGCGGTCCGCTCGAACTCGGCGCGCTCGGCGTCGGTCGTGCCCATGCGCCGGGCCGCCTCCACCCAGGGCCCGAGCAGGAACGCCGGGTCGGTCCCCGTCACCTCGTCGCAGAGCCGCATCAGCCGCAGCCACAGCGTCGACAGCTCCCGGAAGCTGTCCTGGTCCTTGCGCCGGTAGGCGGCCCGCAGCTGCGGCAGGAGCTGGCGGCTGCGGTGCGCGAGGGCCTGCCGGGCGACGTCCACCAGGTCGTACCGGTAGGCGGCGCTCCCGCGCAGCGGACCCGCCACCCCGAGCAGCCCGGCGAGCGCGGCGTCGAAGCGGCCCGGGTCGTAGGTCAGGGCGCGCGGCGCGTACTCGGCGGCACGGTTCGCCGCGAGGTCGGGGCGGGCGGCGAAGAGGGAGTCGTGGGGGTCGCTGCGCTCCACGGCGGTGTGCTGGTAGGCGGTGTCGTGCAGGGCCCGCCAGGCGTTCCGCGCCTCGCGGTCGCGCGCGCCGTAGCGGAAGTCGGCGTACGAGGAGAACCACGCGGCCCGGTCGAGGGGCTCCTTCGTCCAGGCCAGTTCGGAGAAGAGCTCGAAGGCGGCGGGGTCGCGGTCGGCGGCCTCCGGCATGAAGGCGGTGCCCACCAGCGCGCTGTCCGGCTTGTCGCGCCAGGCGAAGAACTTCTCGGTCCACAGGTGGGTGCGGGCGCCGATCGTGGTGCGTCCGCCGAAGTTGGGGATGGTGCCGAAGGCGTAGGGCGTGCCGCCCCAGTCCCGCTCGCGGTCGGTGACGCTCGCGTACCGGTCCGAGACGCCGTCGACGATGAGCATCCGCTTCTTGTCGACGGCGTCGAGCAGCTCGGGCAGCGGGTTGGATTCCCACCCGAGAATCACCCAGACGGCCCCCGGTCTCGCGCGGCGCAGGGCTCTTTCGACGCCTCGGGCCGCGTCGGGCACGGGCACGTCGCCGGCGGTGCCGCCCTCGTGCAGCAGGTCCATCTTGAAGAGGTCGCAGGCGCCGAAGAGGTCCTTCTGATGCCGGTAGAAGGAGGCGGCGACGCGGGCGAAGGCGTCGGTGCGCGGATCGAGCCAGTCCGGCCGCTTGAAGCCGTGCCAGACGCCCTGCGGCACGACGCGCGCGTCCCCGCCGTTGCGCTCGACGAAGCCGTCGGGCACGTGCCCGTAGTAGCCGGGCAGGACGGGCGCGATGCCGAGCGCGCGCAGCCGGCCGGTGATCCTGCGGCCCAGCTCGGCGCGGTCGTCGATGAGCCGCTGGGAGAGCGGGCCGCCGTATCCGGCGAGGTTCTGGAGCAGCCACCACGGCTGGTGCGAGGGCGCGGGCAGCCAGGCCCTGGCCTCGGCGTCGGAGTAGCCGAACTCCTTCAGGAGCCGGTGGTAGGCGGCCTCGGCGCCCGCCACGACCAGGACTTCGTTGCAGCCGTGCAGGGCGAGTACGTCGATCATCCGCTCCCAGTACGCCCAGTCGGCGTACGGCGCGGTGTACCCGTCGTTGGTGTCGTTCAGGGCGAACCGGTGGGGGAGCGAGGTGGACCGCTCCAGGGGCCGGGCGGGGGCGGGCAGTCTGCGCGGCAGGTCCAGCTGGCTGCCGTTCCAGGTGAGGTGGGCGCCGCACACGTACTTCAGGTACCAGTGGACGCCGGTGAGCAGCACCGCGGGTGTCGTGCCGGACACCTCGATCCGGCCGGTGGCCCCGGTGACCCGGAAGCGGTCCGTACGCCCCTCGGCGGGACGGAGCCGGAGGCGGAACTGCTCCGCGTGACGCGGCAGGAGTCTGTTGAGCGCGGCGCGCGCGGAATCCGTATCGAAGGCGGGGGTCCGCGCGGACCCCTCGGCGGCGAGGGCCGGCAACGGGACCCCGCCGAGGGCGGTGCCGAGGCCGAGGGCCCCGGCGGTGCCGAGCAGGGAACGACGGGACGGTTCGGACATGTGTACCCCCTGGGGTGAAGGCTGCGGCGCACGGTATCCCCGTGACCTCCTGTACGTAACGGAACTGCGGAAGATGGCGGGTTCGGCTCGCCGGGAGAGGCTGGTGCGGCGATGAGGGCAGCGCGGAGCGCGGTGACGGGCGCGGCGGTGGGAGTACTGCTCGCGGTGGCGGGGTGCGGCTCAGGGGGCGGCAGCGCGCCGGCCACGGCGAGCGGCAGCCTGGAGCAGCTGGCGGCCAGGGCGAAGTGCCGGGCGGACGTCCAGACGGACGCGGCCGAGCTGCGCCAGGCCACCTGTGAGAACGGCGCCCGGCGCTATGTCCTCGTCACCTTCGCCAACGCCCGGGGCCAGGCCGAATGGCTCGACGAGGCGGATGACTACGGCGGCACGTACCTCGTCGGTGGGCGCTGGGTCGCGGTCGGCGGGCGCGAGGACATCGCGGCGCTGCGCGAGCGGCTCGGGGGGACCGTGGTGGACGCCGCGGACCAGCACGGCGGCGGCCACCACGGTCACCGGTCGGAGTGAGGCGGGCAGCCCCGGGCGCGCGTCAGGTGCAGCGCTGCCCGGAGTTGACGCAGCTCGCCACGCGCCGCATCAGCCGCTCGTCGAAGACGTTGATGAAGTCACCGTGGTCGGTGACGGGTTTGTGCAGCTGCTCGGGGAACGAGTCGACGGCGAAGCCGGGCCCCGGCGGCACGTCGTACACCACGCGCTGGACCAGCTGCGGGATCGCCCGGAAGCCGCGCGGGCAGGCGCCGGTCCGCGGGTCGGCGAAGGCGACGTGGGTGCGGTGGTTGGCGCTGTCGGTGTTGCGCCCGTCCCAGCAGCTCTGGAAGGTGAACGTCCGCACCACCTTGCTGCCCTCGGGGCAGATCGGGTACTTGTCCTTGAGCTGGCGGTTCTCGAAGCCCGTGCAGCTCCAAGAGGCGTTGGCGTTGGCGTCGCCGTTGGTGAAGGCCTTGGCGTCGCCGGTGATGATGCGCAGGAAGCGGGGCATCGCGACGACCTTGCCCACCGGGCTGCCGGTGAACTTCAGGGTGGCGGAGGACGGGGTCTGGATCTCGCCGACGTTCTGGTCCTTGCCGCCGCCGTCCGCTTGGGCGTCGTCCTCGTTCGCGCCGTTCTGGAGCCGCAGCACGGGCCAGTAGTATGTCGACTTGTCGCCCTGGTTGCGGCAGCTGGTGCGGCCGTTCGCGAGGTCGTCGTCGCCGGAGAACGCGTCCGTCGCCTGGTTCCCCACGTAGTCGTGCATGTGGTGGGCGCCGTTGCTCACGCCCGGCGCGACGATGACGTTGTCGGGGTTGAACTTGCCGTTCTCGTTGCGCCCGCAGTCGGTGGTGAAGGTGCCGCGCGAGGCGCCGCGGCGGGCAGGCGGGCGCCGGACGTTGGGCCGGACGGACGTGATGTCGACGAAGTCACCGGCCACGGGGCCGTTCCCGCTCTGCCCTTGGCCTTGGCCTTGCCCTTGGTCCTGGTCTTCCCCCTGCCCCTGACCCTTCCCCTGGTCGGAGGCCCGCAGTGTGCACGGGGCCATGCTGTCGAGCCCTTCGGGCCGGGAGCCCGCGCGGTCCATGGCGTCCTCGATCTCGCCGAGCGTGCCGCGCCGCTGTTCCTCCAGCGGCGGCAGCACGGACTTCTGGGCCCCGGTGTCCCCGGCCCTGCTGAACCGGTCGTAGGCCCGCGTGATCTGGCTGTCCAGTTCGGCGAGCCGGTCGTCCACCGCGCCGCGCGCGCCCGGTGGAACCTCCGACAGCTGATTCGCCACGTCCGGGCAGCTGATGGTCGACAACGGCCGCCCGGCGGCCGGGGCGGAGGACCGTTCGGCGCCCTCCTCGGCGTTGGCGTAGACGTTGACGGCGACGAGGCCGCCGCCGCCCATGACGAGAGCCGCGGACGCGGCGGCCAGGCGCCGCGCCAGCTTTGATCGTTTTCGTGAGGTGCGTCCCATGCGGCTACATACGCATCAGGGGCCCGGCGCGTTCAGCGCCCCTGGTCCAGATAGGCCAGGACCGCGAGCACCCGCCGGTTGTCGTCGTCGGAGACCGGCAGGCCGAGCTTGCCGAAGATGTTCGACGTGTGCTTGGCGATCGCCCGCTCCGTGACGACCAGTTGGGAGGCGATGGCCGCGTTCGACCGTCCCTGCGCCATGAGTTCGAGCACCTCGCGCTCGCGCGGCGTGAGCGCGCCGAGCGGCTGCTCGGTGGCGTGCCGGGACAGGAGCTGCTGGATCACCTGCGGGTCCATCGCGGTGCCGCCCGCCGCGACCCTGCGCACCGCGTCGACGAACTGCGCCGCGTCGAAGACCCGGTCCTTCAGGAGATACCCGACGCCGCCCGTGCCGTCGGCCAGCAACTCGCGCGCGTACAACTGCTCCACGTGCTGCGAGAGGACCAGGACGGGCAGCCCGGGCCGGGCCCGCCGGGCGGCCAGCGCGCACTGCAGGCCCTCGTCCGTGTGGGACGGCGGCAGCCGTACGTCGACGACCGCGACGTCCGGCTCCAACTCCGCCAGTGCCTTGGTGAGTTCGGGGCCGCTCTCCACGGCCGCCGCGATCTCGAAGCCGAAGGCCTCCAGCATCCGCACCAGGCCGTCACGCAGCAGGAAGAGGTCTTCGGCTAGGACAACGCGCAAGGGATCTCCATGGTCACCATGGTCGGACCGCCCGCGGGGCTGCTGACGGCCAGTACGCCGTCGAATGTACCGAGCCGGCGTTCGACCCCGCTCAGCCCGGACCCCGCCCCGAGCGCCGCCCCGCCCCTGCCGTTGTCGGTGACCGCGATGCGCAGCATGCCGTCGCCGTGGTGCAGGTCCACCCAGACGCGGTCGGCACCCGAGTGCTTGATCGCGTTGGTCAGCGCCTCGCTCACCGCGAAGTACGCGGCCGACTCGACCGGCGCCTCCGCCCGGCCCGGCAGCTCCACGTCGACCTCGGTGGCGACCGGCAACCGCAGCGCGAGGGCCTTCACCGCGTCGCCCAGGCCGCGCTCGGCGAGCACCGGCGGGTGGATGCCGCGCACCAAGTCGCGCAGCTCGGTGACGCCACGGTGGTCCGCATGGTCCTGCTGCCGTCGGTGATGGCCCTGCTGGGGGAGCGCAACTGGCGTACGCCGCGCGCCCTTTCGTGGCTGCCGAAGGTCGCGCACGGCGAGGAGAGCCCGCCCGCCGCGTCCGCCGGGCGGCACCCGGCCGGGGCGCACGCGCCGCACTGACCCACCGGCGACGGCACCCCGCGGACGTACCCGCCCCCGGCGCACACCGCGCCGGGGGCGGGTCACGTCACAGGCCCAGCACCTTCGCCTCCTTCTCGGGGGCGAGCCCGAGGACCGGCCGGTCGGGGCGCTGCGGCGGCGTCCCGCCGATGGAGCGGAGCCACTCCCACGTGTCGCGGACCGTGTCCATGACGGGCCGCGTCCTGAGCCCCGCGGCGACCGCCTTCCGCGAAGAGGTGCGGTGCATGGTGTCGTGCAGCTCCCCGGGCGCCAGCCACACCGGCAGCTCCATCCACTGCTCGACGCCCGCCTCCAGGATGACGTCGGGCTCGGTCCAGCGCAGCTCCGCGTCACCGCCGACCACCCGCGCGCACGCGTCGAGCAGCTCGCCCATGGTGATGTGCCCCATGGGGCTGACGAGGTTGTACGCGCCGTGCAGCCCGGCGACGGCGGCGTCGAGGACCCACTCCGCGAGGTCCCGCACGTCGACGTACTGGATCTCCAGGTCCCGCGGTCCGGGCGCGAGGACGGGCCCGCCCCGCGCGATCCGGTTCAGCCACCACGGCAGCCGGCCGATGTTCTCGTGGGGGCCGAGGATCAGCCCGGCCCGCGCGAGCACCGTCCGCTCGGGCCCGAAGGCGCCGAGCACGGCCAGCTCGCCGCCCCGCTTGTCCCGCGCGTACTCCGACGCCTCGGCGTCCGGGTCGCCGTCCACCACGGGGAAGCTCTCGTCGGAGCCGGCCGCGCCCGGGTACCGGTAGACGGAACCGCTGGAGATGTACACGTACCGCCCGGCCCGTCCCGCGAGCAGCTTCGCCGCGTCCCGTACGACGTGCGGCGCCGACGACCAGGTGTCGACCACCACGTCCCACTCGCCCTCGGCGAGCCCCGCGAGGCCTCCCTCGGCGGTGCGGTCGCCGTGGACGGCGCGCGCCCCGTCGGGCGCCGCGTGGCGGCCGCGGTGGAAGACGGTCACCTCCCAGTCACGGGCGAGCGCCGCCTCGGTGACGGCACGGCCCACGAACTCGGTACCACCCAGTATCAGAAGTCTCATGGGGAGGACTCTGCCCTGGTCACGGGGTCAGGGGAACGCCTTCCGCTCCCAGCGGAGAGCGCGAGCGGCGGCACCCTCGCTCAACGCGGCGTCGGCGGCGCGTACTTGTACCCCACCCGCCGCACCGTCTGGATCGTCCCGCGGTGCTCGGCGCCGAGCTTGCGCCGCAGCCGCGCGACGTGGACGTCCACGGTGCGCCCGTCGCCCACGTGCCCGTACCCCCACACCGTCGACACCAACTGGTCGCGGGTGTGCACCCGGTGGGGGTGCGCCACGAGGTGCGCGAGGAGTTCGAACTCCAGGTACGTGAGGTCGAGCGGGCGTCCGGCGACCTCGGCGGAGCGCTGGACGGGATCGACGCTGATCGGCCCGTCGGCCGGCGTCCTGGCCACCCGCGGCTCCGGTGGCCCCGGCACCGCCGCGGGCGCCTGCCCGGCCGGTACGAGGACGAGGTAGCCGACCATCGGCGGCTGACCCGGCAGGGTCGGCAGGGTGTGCTGCGGTGCGGGCAGCCACGTGGCGCCCGGCGGCAGGAAGTCGGCGATCGGCACGGCGGGACGGGGCTCGTCGGGGTCGACGGCCCGCAGACGTCCCCGGGCGGCGGGAACGGAACCGGCGGTGGCGGTCGCGGCGGCGGTGAAGGTACGGGAGTTCGCCATGTGAGGTCAGCTCTTTCGCGCGAAGAAGGAGTCGAGTCGTCGAGAAACAGACGTACGTCGTGCTCGCGCGGGGCGAAGGCCGTGGGAACGGCTTTAGAGGGCCCGCGCGTTCGTCGCGCGGCAACACATCCGGTCGAAGTCGTGATGCTGCCGGGAGGGCCAGAAGGGCTCGAGGTCATGACGACCCGTCGCGGAGTTCTGGTTGCTGCTGCCCATGCCCCCCATTGAAGCAGATGGAGCGATGACGGCGGGGGCGCCCACCGCGATCGGTGGACGCCCCCCGTCGGTGACGGTCACGGCGGGATCAGACCTGACCGGCCTTCTCCAGGGCGGTGCAGCAGGTGTCGACGAGCAGACGCGTCACGACGTACGGGTCGACGTTCGCGTTCGGGCGGCGGTCCTCGATGTAGCCCTTGCGGTCCACCTCGACCTGCCACGGGATGCGGACCGAGGCGCCGCGGTCGGAGACGCCGTAGCTGTACTCGTTCCAGGGGGCGGTCTCGTGCAGGCCGGTGAGGCGGTCGTCGATGCCGGCGCCGTAGTTCTTGACGTGGTCCATCGGCTTGGAGCCCTCGCCGAGGGACTCGCAGGCGGTGATGATGGCGTCGTAGCCCTCGCGCATGGCCTTGGTGGAGAAGTTGGTGTGCGCGCCCGCGCCGTTCCAGTCGCCCTTGACCGGCTTCGGGTCGAGGGTCGCGGAGACCTTGAAGTCCTCGGCGGTGCGGTAGAGCAGCCAGCGGGCGATCCACAGCTGGTCGGAGACCTCCAGCGGAGCGAGCGGGCCGACCTGGAACTCCCACTGGCCGGGCATGACCTCGGCGTTGATGCCGGAGATGCCGAGACCCGCCTTGAGGCAGTTCTCCAGGTGCGCCTCGACGACGTCGCGGCCGAAGATCTCGTCCGAACCGACACCGCAGTAGTAGCCGCCCTGCGCGGCGGGGAAGCCGCCGACGGGGAAGCCGAGCGGGCGGTCGCCCTCGAAGAAGGTGTACTCCTGCTCGATGCCGAAGATCGGCTCCTGCGCGGCGAAGCGGCCCGCGACCTCGGCCAGCTCGGCGCGGGTGTTGGACTCGTGCGGCGTCATGTCCGTGTTGAGGACCTCACACAGGACGAGTACGTCGTCGCCGCCGCGGATCGGGTCCGGGCAGGTGAAGACCGGCTTGAGCACCCGGTCCGAGGCGTGGCCCTTGGCCTGGTTCGTGCTGGAGCCGTCGAAGCCCCACAGCGGCAGCTCGGCGCCCTTCGCGTCGTCCCCGAGGATCTTCGTCTTCGAACGGAGCTTCGCCGTCGGCTCGGTGCCGTCGATCCAGATGTACTCAGCCTTGAAGGTCACGGGGGCCTCATCCTTGAAACGTTCGGTACGGCGCAGAACGTGCGGGTGCTGCGGTGCCGTGGTGATGAGCGGCAGCCTGGCAATCCGCGATTTCCCGGCCGTTGCCCTCATGTGAACCCCGTGTTACCTGCGCCGGGTGTGGCTCACGTCACTTGATGACCGCGTTCGCGACGGCGATGGCGACGCCGATCGCCGCGTCCGCGACGCCGAGCAGGACCGCCGAGCGCCGCCGGCAGCCCGCCCGCAGCGCGGCGAGGGTGCCCCAACCGAAGAGGAGCGCGGCGTTCAGCAGCAGTCCGGTGGACGTGACGGCCGGCTCGGGCCAGTGGAAGGCACCGGCGAGGAGCAGCAGGGCCACGGTCGGCCAGCAGGCGACGATGACCGGCCACTCGTCGAGGAGCGCCCGGGCCAGCTGCCGCCAGCGGCGGAGGGCGGAGCCAGGCCGGTGCGTGGACATGTGGTGGGCGTAGCCGTGCGCGAGCGCGGCCGTGCCCGCGGTCACCATGACCCAGGCCGCGTCGTAGCAGGGCGTGTAGGCGGCGCCCTCCGAGTGCAGCGCCGCCAGCAGCGCGCTCGCGAGGACCGTTCCGTATACACCCCCGAACATCCAGCTCCGCACGGCGCGCTCCTTTCTCCGCGTTCTCGCTCTGCGTCTTCCGGAGCTGTCAACGCTATGCGGGTCTATGTAACGGTTTGCCTTATATGCCCCATCGGTCCCCGGACATTGGTTCCCGGGCATGGCCGAGGACCCCGCCCAGGAAGCCCTTGACCGCCGCGAGCTGCTGCTCGTCGTACCCCTGGAGCAGGTCCACCGTCCGCCCGATGAGGGGGTGGAAGAAGGACTGCCCGAGCGCCACCGCCCGCTCCTCGATCTCGATCAGCACCCGGCGCCGGTCGCGCGCGTCCCGTACGCGGCGGACGTGGCCGAGCCGCTCCAGGCGGTCGATGAGGCCGGTCGTGCCCGCCGAGTGAAGACCCAGCTCCGCGCCGAGGCGTCCCGCCGTCACGGCCGCGCCCTCCCGCCGCGCGTCCATCAGGCGGATCAGGGCGCGTACGTCGGTGGGGTGCATGCCGTTGCGCACGGCGAAGTCGGCGGTGCGCAGGCTCAGTTCGACGGTGACGGCGCGCAGGAGGTGGACGATCTCCAGCTCCGCGTCCGGGCTGTCCGGCATGGTCTCCCTCGCATATTCTCTCGCTCGGCGAGATAATACGAGGAGGCCGACCCACCCATGACTGATCCGGCTGACCCCGAGGCGTTCCAGGCGGCCTACGACACCGTCCTCGCCAAGTGGCCCGAGGGCACCACCACGCGGACCGTGCCCACCCCCTACGGGCACACGCACGTCACCGTCCACGGCCCCGCCGACGGCGCCCCGCTCGTGCTGCTGCCCGGCGGCGCCGCGACCGGCCTGAGCTGGTTCGCCAACGCCGCCGAACTCGCCCGCACGCGCCGGGTGTTCGCCGTCGACCTGGTCGGCGACCCCGGGCGCAGCGTCCCGGTGGCCGAGCGGCCGGTCCGTACCGTGACCGACCTGACGGCCTGGCTGGACACCCTGCTCGACGGGCTCGACATCCCGGCGGCCGACCTGGGCGGCCACTCGTACGGGGCCTGGATCGCCCTCCACCACGCCCTGCGCGCGCCCGGCCGCGTGCGGCGCCTGGTGCTCGTCGACCCCACGCGGTGCTTCGCCGGGTTCCGCCCCGGCTACCTGCTGCGCGCCCTGCCCACGCTGCTGCGCCCCTCGGCGCGGGCGACGCGCGCCTTCCTCGACTGGGAGACCGGCGGCGCCCCGCTCGACGCCGACTGGCTGGCGCTCCAGGAGCGCGCCGCCGCCTTCCCCGCCGCCAGGCCGGTCATGGGCCCGCGCCCGGCCCCGGCCGCCCTGCGCACCCTGCGCCCGCCCACGCTGGTCCTCCTGGGGGACCGCAGCCGTGCCCACGACGTCCGCAAGGTCGCCTCCCGTGCCGCCGCCCTGCTCCCGGACGCGACGGTGGCGACCCTGCCCGGCGTCTCGCACCACGCGCTCCCGCACGCGCGCCCGGCCGAACTCGACCGTGCTGTGGCCGAGTTCCTCTCCCGTACGGCGGCGGCGTGACGGCAGCCGACGGGAGGGCGCGTCCCCGGGGGCGTCAGCGGGAGAGCGCGTCCCGCACCGCCTCCTCGGTGCGGGCCACCACCGCCGTGCCGTCGTCCGCCGTGATGATGGGGCGCTGGATCAGCTTCGGGTGCTCGGCGAGGGCCTTGATCCAGCGCGCGCGGCCCGAGGCGTCGCGCGGCCAGGCCTCGCGGTCCTTGAGGTTCAGCTCCTTGGCGGCCTGCTCCTGGGTCCGCGTGATGTCCCACGGTTCGAAGCCGAGGCGATCGAGGACGGCGCTGATCTCGTCCTCGGTGGGCACGTCGTCGAGGTAGCGCCGCACGGTGTAGTCGGCGCCCTCCGCGTCGAGCAGCGTCAGGGCGCTCCGGCACTTCGAGCAGGCGGGGTTGATCCAGATCTCCATGCCCACACGCTACCTCCGGAACACCCGCCCCAGGCCGCCCGGCACGCCCTTATTCGAACACCCCAAAGGCCGTCTGGCCAGCGGCGATTGTCAGTGCCCCGCAGTAGAATCACAGTAGTGTTCGAGGGCGCCCGACGGGGGGTCCCGACCGCGACAGGAGGATGCCCGTGCCCGCTGCCGCACTGACGACCAAGCGTGTTTCCCGACCCGTACTGCTCGACCTGCCGTACGCACCACTGGAGAAGAAGGCGCTCCCCGCCGGACGCCCCCGCGAGTGGTACGTCAACCACAACCGCCGCCTGAAGGCCATGCGCCTGGCGATCGCCCTGCTCGACTCGGGCGTCCATCTGCCGAACCAGGCGAAGAACACCACGATAAGGAGCATGGCCGAGGAGGTCGGCATCCATCCGCCCTCCGACATCACCTGCCACATGGTGCGCGCGCTGATGCGCTACAGCCGCTGACCGGTCACATCTAGGCCGCCGGCCGGATGTACTCTGACCGGTGAGCAAGTCCTGGGCCCGTGGCGGGAGTTGACCGCCACGGGCCCGTTCGGCGTGGCCCCGTGCGCTCATGTGTGCGATGGGACATGCTGGGCCCCATGACCCAGCCGGAACCCGTCGGTGAACTGCCGCTCCTGACGACCGCCGAACTCCCGGACGGCGTCCGTGTTCCGGTGCGCGCCCTGCGCGCGCCCGCCCCGGAACGCTTCCTGCCGTCCGGCTCGGGCCCGGCGCCCGGGCCGCCCCCGGCCCCCGCGGTGCTCATCCTCCCGGCGATGGGCACCCCCGCCCGCTTCTACCGCGGCTTCGCCCGCCACCTGCACGGCGAGGGCCTCACCGTGCTCACCGCCGACCTGCGCGGCCAGGGCGAGGCGGCGACACCGCGCGCCACCGGCCGCGGCGCACGCGACCACGGCTACCGCGTGCGCGATCCCGGCTACCGCACGCACGACCACGGGTACCGCACGCTCGTCGAGGAGGACCTGCCCGCCATCCTCAGGGCCGTCCGCGCCGAGCTGGGCCCCGAGCCGCCCCTGTACCTCCTCGGCCACAGCCTGGGCGGCCAACTCTCCCTGCTGTACGCAGCGTTGGGCGCCGGTCCGGCCGTCGACGGCGTCGCGCTCGTCGCCTCCGGCTCCGTCTGGTTCCGCGCGTACGGCCCGCTGCGCGCCCCCGGTCTCCTCCTCGGCGAGGTGCTGATCGCCGCGACGGCGACCGCGCTCGGCCGCTGGCCCGGCGCCCGCCTCGGCTTCGGCGGCAACCAGCCCAAGGGCGTCATGCGGGACTGGGCCCACCAGGGGCTCACCGGCCGCTACGCCGCCAAGGGCTCCGCGCGCGACTACGAAGCGGCCCTGGCCGCCCTGGAGCTGCCCGTCCTCGCGGTCTCCGTCGAGCACGACACCCTCGCCCCCGCCTCCGCCCTCGACCACCTGCTCGGCAAGGTCCCCCGGGCCCGGCTCACCAGGCGCCACTACACGGCGCGTGAGGCGGGCGCCCGCCTCGACCACTTCGCCTGGACCAGGGCGGGCGGGCCGCTCGCCAAGCAGGTGGCGGCGTGGGCGACGGCCGAGGAGCGCCCGGGGCGGGGCCGGGCGGCCCGCGGCTAGCGGTTAGCGGATCTGCTCGGGGGTGACCGTCAGCCACCGCTTGTCGGCGGTCACCTGCTGGCCCAGCTCGCGCTGCCGCTCGGCGTTCTTCCGCTTCATCCCGTCGAGCTGCTTCATGTACGCGTCCTTGCGGTTGACCCAGACCCGTACCCCGCCGTGCTCCACGTCCGCCGAGTGGAACAGCATCGGACCGTCGCTGACCGGGGTGTCACCGGCGACGAGGATCGGCTTCTTCCACTCGTCGATGTACGTGTTGATCGCCGCGGGCTTGCCCTCGTACCAGGTCAGCGGTGCCCACAGGTGCGGCGTCAGCTCGCGTCCGGCGAGCTTCGCGCGGTCCTTCTCGCCGAAGCGGCCCTCGGCGATCTCCTTGCGGGAGCTGGTGACCTCGCCGGTCTCGCGGTCCTTCAGCTGCATCGACACCCCGATGACGTTCCGCGGCCGCACGCCGTAGCCGTACTTCGGGTCGGCGAGGACCATGCGCACCAGGTCCTCGCCGGCCGCGCTGACCACGTACACCTCGATGCCGTGCGCCCGCAGCGTCTTGTAGAGCTGCCGCATGCCGTTCGACAGCTCGGGCGGCTTCACCTCGGTCCTGGTGACCTTCCCGTCCTCGTAGTACTCAGCGGGGATCGGCTTCTTGTACGCCAGCAGCTCGTCGACGTACCCCTTCAGCTCCTTCAGCGTGAACCCGGAGAAGATCTGCGCGGCCCACGGATAGCAGACCTGGTCGTCCACCTCGCACAGCCGGTTGTAGTAGCTGTAGAGGCTCTCCTTGTGCGTGGCCGTGTCCTTGAACGGGACGACCTTCAGGGAGGGGTCCATGGTCGTGCGGGTCAGCACGCCCTTCATCTCCAGGAAGGGCAGCAGCGACTCCTCCAGGTCGTTGCGGTACGAGGTGTTGTCCGCGTCGAAGACGGCGTACGCGCCCTTGTGGTCGTTGGCGGCGATGACCTTGCCGAGCTTCCTCGCGACCGGCTTCGGCCAGTGCGACAGCTCGCGGGCGGTGGCGGCCGAGCCGTCCGCCGCCGTCGCCTCGCCCGCGGGCCACAGCGCGCCGCCCGCGAGGACGGCGGCGACGAGCGCCCCCGCGCCACCGACGATGAAGGCCCGCCTGTTCTTGGCTCGTACTGCCATGTTTCCCGTGTCCCGCCGTTCCTGAGTGCGATGTGCGGCCCCGTCCGGAGCGGCGCGCCATGCTATGGGCGATGCCACGCGATTCCCATGATCGAAGTCACCGGGCGGGGAGGGCATGGGGCGGGTGGTGAGGGGTAGCGGAGAGGGCCCCGCGTCGCCGGGGGCGTACCGGGCGGTCGCGAGGTGGGCGGGCCGCGCATCGGGCGATCGCGAGGTGGGCGGGCCGCGCATACTGGGACGCATGGGCACCCGTGAGTTCGTGCGGGCCGTTCCCCGGCTCGACGGCATGGTCGTCTCCGCGGTCGGCTACCGCACCGCGGGGCAGCAGCCCGCCCTGCACCGCGGCCTCCCCTCGCCGTACCTGACGGTGATCTTCTCGCTGGACGGGGCCATCGCCACCGGCGGCACGCCCGCCCAGGCGACCGGCGCCGACGCGGTCCGCACCGACATCGTCGTGGGCGGCCTGCACCAGAGCCCCGCCTACGTCCGCCAGCCCGAGCACGAGGCAGGCATCCAGCTCGCCGTGCACCCGCTGGCCGCCCGCACGCTCCTCGGCCTGCCCGCCGCCGAACTGGCCGGACAGCTCGTCACCGCGGGCACCGACGTCTTCGGCGCCCGCGCCGCAGAGGTCCGGGAGCGGCTCTGTGCCCTGGACACCTGGGAGGACCGCTTCGCCGCCCTCGCCGCCTACCTGCGGCAGCGCGCGGACCGGCCCGCCGGAGCCGTGCGCCCCGAGGTCGCCGAGGCCTGGGCCTGGTTCGCCCGGCACCGCGGCGCTGGCACCCTCGGCGGCCTGTCCCGGCACGTCGCCCTCAGCGAGCGCCGCCTGACCGCCCTCTTCCGCGCCGAGACCGGGCTGAGCCCCAAGCAGGCCGCGCGCCTGATGCGCTTCCAGCACGCCAAGAGCGCCGTGACCCGCGCCGTCGCGGCGGGCGGCCCGCCCGACCTCGCCCGGGTCGCCGCCGACACGGGCTACTACGACCACTCCCACCTCGTACGGGACTTCCGGCAGTACACGGGGGTGAGCCCCACCGGCTGGCTGGCCGAGGAGTGCCGGAATATCCAAGCCGGGGCGCACGGCGACGGCGAAGAGTGGAAGCCATGAACACCACACCTGACACCACCGACACCACTGACGGCATGTCCGAGGCCCCGCGGCACGAGCCGCTCACCGCCCCCGCCCCCACGATCTGGCCGGCCCTCCAGGCACAGGACGCCCCCGCCCTCATCGACTTCCTCGTCGACACCGTCGGCTTCCTGCGTACGGCCGTCTACGAGGACGGCGGCCGGATCGCCCACGCCCAGCTCGACTGGCCCGAGGGAGGCGGCGTCATGCTCGGCTCGTACGACCCGCAGAGCGCCACCGCCGCCTGCGGGAAGCCCGGCACCGCCGGCGCCTACGTCGTCACCGACCGGGTGGACGACCTGTACGAGCGCCTCCGCGCGGCCGGCGTGAAGATCACCACGGAGATCGAGGACAAGCCGTACGGCAGTCGCGAGTTCGGCATCCAGGACCCGGAGGGAAACCGCTGGTCCTTCGGCACCTACCGGGGGGAGCCCAGGCCGGGGCAGGGCCGGTGAGGGCGCGTGATAACTTGCGCAAGCCAGTCAAACCCACACCTGGGCCAGGGAATCCGGTGCGAATCCGGAACTGACGCGCAGCGGTGAGGGGGACGGGCGGGGCCACGGCCACTGGGCGTCTTCGGACGTCTGGGAAGGCGCCCCGCCCGGCCGATCCCGAGTCCGAAGACCTGCTGGCGCCTCCGCTCGCACACCGGGCGGCGGAGGTCGTGACGCAGACCAGGCTCCGCGTATGAGCCGTGAGACTCAAGGGATCGCGTGTCCTCGACAGCCCGTATGTCCGCCGCCCTCTGTACCGCACTGCTCGCGCTCACCGCGTGCGGGGGCGGCGCCGCGCAGAAGTCCGAGGGCAGGAGCGCCGACGGCTACCCCGTCACGGTCGCCTCCTGCGGCAAGGAGGCCACGGTCCAGGCCCCGCCGCAGCGCGCCGTCTCCCTCGACCAGGGCTCCACGGAGATCCTGCTCTCCCTCGGCCTCGCCGACCGCATGGCGGGCACCGGCACCTGGACCGACCCGGTCCTGAAGAACCTGGAGAAGGAGAACGCCAAGGTCGAGCGGCTCGCCGACCGCTACCCCTCCCTGGAGAAGGTCCTCTCCAAGGAACCGGACTTCGTCAGCGCCTCCTTCCTCTACACCGTCGGCAAGGGCGGCGTCGCCGACCGCACGAAGTTCACCGAACTCGGCGTGCCCGTCTACGTCTCGCCCACCGACTGCGCGGGCAAGGACAACGACGGCGGCGGCGACGGCAAGCGCGTCAAGACCCTCACCATGGACACCGTCTACGGCGAAGTACGCGACCTCGCCAAGGTGTTCGGCGTCGAGAAGCGCGGCGAGAAGCTGATCGCGGACCTGAAGAGCCGCGTCACGAAGGCCACGAAGGACATCGAGGCCTCCGACGCGACGCTCCTGTACTGGTTCGCCAACTCCGACGCCCCGTACATGGCGGGCTGCTGCGGCGCCCCCGGCATCATCACCCGCGCGCTCGGCGCGCAGAACGTCTTCGACGACACCCGCGAGGAGTGGCCCCAGATCAACTGGGAGACCGTCGCCGACCGCGACCCCGACGTCCTCGTCATCGGCGACCTCACCCGCAAGTCGCAGTCCGCGGAGAGCGCGGCGGCGAAGATCAAGTTCCTGGAGTCCAACCCGGCGACCAAGAACCTCACCGCCGTGAAGAAGAAGCGCTACATCCTCCTCAGCGGTCAGGCCATGAACCCCACGATCCGCACGGTCGACGGCATCGAGCAAGTGGCCGCCGGGCTGCGGAAGTTCGGACTGGCGAAGTGAGCCCGGCCGCCCCCGCCGCCCGGCAGGGGCTGCTGTGGCTGGCCGGCGGCGCCGCGCTCGTCCTCTCGATGGCGGTCGCCGTCACCATCGGCCCCGCCGACATCTCCGTCCCCGACGTGTTCTCGGCCCTCGCCGCGCACCTCGGCTGGGGCGAGGCAGGGCTGACCCCCCTCCGGGACGGCATCGTCTGGAACCTGCGGCTGCCCCGCACCCTGCTCGCCGCCGTCTGCGGCGCGGGCCTCGCGGTCTGCGGCGCCGTCATGCAGTCCCTGCTCCGCAACCCCCTCGCCGACCCCTTCGTCCTCGGGGTCTCCTCCGGGGCGTCGACCGGGGCGGTCGCGGTCGTCGTCCTCGGCGTCGGCGGGGGAGCGCTGTCGATCTCGGCGGGCGCCTTCGTGGGCGCGCTCTGCTCCTTCGCGCTCGTCCTCCTGCTGAGCCACACGCTCGGCGGCACGACGGACCGCGTCGTCCTGTCGGGCGTCGCGGCGATGCAGCTCTTCTCCGCCCTGACGTCATTCGTCATCCTCACCGCGGGCGACGCGGAGACCACCCGCGGCGTGCTGTTCTGGCTGCTCGGCTCGCTCAGCGGGGCGGGGTGGACGGACGTAGGGCTGTGCGCGGCCGTCCTCGCCGCGGTCCTGCTCGTCTGCCTCGGTCACGCCCGTACACTCGACGCCTTCGCGTTCGGCCAGGAGGCGGCGGCGACACTCGGCGTACGGGTGGCCCGCACCCGCCTCGTCCTGCTCTGCGCGACGGCGCTGCTGACCGCCGTCCTGGTCAGCTCGGCGGGCGCCATCGGCTTCGTCGGCCTGGTCCTGCCGCACGCGGCCCGCGCCTTCACCGGCTCGGGTCACGCCCGGCTGCTCCCGGTCACGGCGCTGACCGGTGCGGTCTTCCTGGTCTGGGTGGACACCCTGGCCCGCACGGCCCTGGACCCGCAGGAGGTCCCGGTGGGCGTCGTGACGTCGCTCATCGGCGTACCGGCGTTCGTGGTGGTGCTGTACCGGACACGGGGGGCGACGACATGACGTACGGAACCACGGCTGCGGCCGAGGCGGGACTGCGCGCCGACCGGGTCACCCGGGCGGCCGGCGGCCGGCTCATCGTCGACGGGGTCAGCCTCGCCCCGCCACCCGGTGCCACCGTGGGCCTCCTCGGCCCCAACGGCTCCGGCAAGTCCACACTCCTGCGCATCCTGGCGGGCGTCCTGGCCCCCGCCTCGGGGGTGGTCACCCTGGACGGCAACCCGCTCGCCGCCACACCGCGCCGCGCGGTGGCACGCCGTATCGCGGTGGTAGAACAACACGCCACCACCCAGACCGAGTTGACCGTACGAGACGTCGTACGGCTCGGCCGCATCCCGCACCGCCGCGCCTGGTCGGCCCCCACGCCCCACGACGAGCAGGCGGTACGCGAGGCCTTGGCCCGCACCGGCCTCACCGAACGCGCCGCCCAGTCCTGGCACACCCTCTCCGGCGGCGAACGCCAACGCGTCCAGATAGCCCGCGCCCTGGCCCAGGAACCCCGCGAACTCCTCCTGGACGAACCCACCAACCACCTCGACATCCAGCACCAGCTGGATCTGCTCTCCCTGGTCGCCGACCTCCCCGTCACCAGCGTGATCGCCCTGCACGACCTCAACCTGGCGGCGATGTTCTGCGACCACGTACTGATCCTCAAGGAGGGCACGGCGTACGCGGCGGGCACACCGGCGGAGGTGATCACGGAGAAGCTGATCGCCGAGGTCTACGGCGTCCGCGCGGTGGTGACCCCGGGCGACCCCACCCCGACCGGCGGCCCGCCGGTCCCGTCGGTCCGCTTTCTGCGGGGCCCGGTGGCCATCCATCCGGGACGGCGCCGGTAGTCAGCCCAGCGACTTCTCGATGGCCTCGAAAATGTCCGCGTCAGTCTCCTGCTGCCAGGTCGGAAGGTCAGGCCAGTCGGCCACATACCCCGGCTTCGGCTCATCGAAATGCCTGAACATCTGGGCTGTCCAGCATGTGGCGACGAAGCGGCTCTTCTGCTCCCGCGACAGCCGGGCCGTGGTGCCTCCGCTGATCTCCACGAAGTGGCGGACCTGCTCGTACACGGAGCCCGCCGCCTCACGCTCCCACTGTGGGGTGTCGTCCCAGGGCGTGACGTAGCCGGCCTTCGGCTCTCCCGGAAAGTGCTGGCGAACTCCCGTGATCCAGGCTTCCCGGAACAGTCGTGCACCCTCGGTCTGCGACATGCCTACCCCTCTCGTCACGGCGCGCTCAGAGCGGCGATCTCGACCCCCAGCTCCGCCACGCGTGGGTCGCGGCCCAAAGAACCGAACTCGTCGCACAGGGCCTGGAGTCTACGGGCGACATACCCGGACCCGGAGGCTCGGGCCAGGCGGAGAGCCTCTTCGCCGTACGCCAGGACCTGCTCGGCGTCCCGCCGCTTGGCGCCGATGGCAGCCAGGTCGGTGAGCACCGCCGCACGCCGACGGTACGAGTGGCCCGAAAACACCTCAGAAGAGACTCAGTCCACCTCGAGAGAAATGCAGGTGATCGACGTGCGCCCCAACCAGCAGATGCGAGACCTCGGCATCGTCCAACACGGCGCCGGCATCCTCGTCGAACCGGCCCGCGCCTTCGACCTGCCCGCCGAATGCGACGAGGCCGCACGCATCACGGGCGAACTCTTCGCCGCCGTGGAACGGATCGGCCGGGTCCACCCCTTCGCCAAGGGCATGGGCATCGCGGCCCCGCAGCTCGGCATCGGACGTGCTGCCGCCGTCGTCCAGCCGCCCGGTGACGCCCCCGCCGTGGTCCTCTTCAACCCGCGGATCACCGCCCGCTCCGAAGAGGTGGATGAACAGTACGAGGGCTGTCTGAGCTTCTTCGACGTACGCGGCCTCGTACCCGCCCCTTGATGATCACGGTGGAGACGACGGTCTTGGCCGGCGAGACCATCACGACCGCGTACGAACGCGGTCTCGCCCGCCTCGTTCACCCATGAGGTCGACCACCTCAACGGCCTGCTCTACTCCGCCCGCATGCGATCTGGTGTCGAACCGATCCCCGTGGAGGAGTACCGCCAGACAGGCAGCTCATGGGTGTACGACGGCATCTGAGCCTCTTCAGCCGAAAGGGCCGCTACCCCTCCCGGGAGTAGCGGCCCTCACAGTGATGCCTAGATGTCGAAGTACAGCTCGAACTCATGCGGATGCGGCCGCAGCTGGATCGGCGCGATCTCGTTCGTCCGCTTGTAGTCGATCCACGTCTCGATCAGGTCGGACGTGAAGACCCCGCCCGCCTGGAGGTACTCGTTGTCCGCCTCCAGGGCGTCGAGGACCGCGGGGAGGGAGGTCGGGACCTGGGGGACGCCCGCGTGCTCCTCGGGGGCCAGCTCGTAGAGGTCCTTGTCGATCGGCTCGGCCGGCTCGATCTTGTTCTTGACGCCGTCGAGGCCCGCCAGGAGCAGCGCCGAGAACGCCAGGTACGGGTTCGAGGACGGGTCCGGCGCGCGGAACTCGACGCGCTTGGCCTTCGGGTTCGAGCCCGTGATCGGGATGCGCATGGCCGCGGAGCGGTTGCGCTGGGAGTAGACCAGATTGACCGGGGCCTCGAAGCCGGGGACCAGGCGGTGGTAGGAGTTCACCGTGGGGTTGGTGAACGCCAGCAGCGACGGCGCGTGCTTGAGGATGCCGCCGATGTAGTAGCGCGCCGTGTCGGAGAGACCGGCGTAGCCCTGCTCGTCGTAGAAGAGCGGGGTGCCGCCCGACCACAGCGACTGGTGGACGTGCATGCCCGAGCCGTTGTCGCCGAAGATCGGCTTCGGCATGAAGGTCGCGGTCTTGCCGTTGCGCCAGGCGACGTTCTTCACGATGTACTTGAAGAGCATCAGGTCGTCGGCCGCGGCCAGCAGCGTGTTGAACTTGTAGTTGATCTCGGCCTGGCCCGCCGTGCCCACCTCGTGGTGCTGGCGCTCGACCTGGAGGCCGTTCTTGTCCAGCTCCAGGGAGATCTCGGCGCGCAGGTCGGCGAAGTGGTCGACCGGCGGGGCCGGGAAGTAGCCGCCCTTGTAGCGGACCTTGTAGCCGCGGTTGTTCTCGACCGCACCGGTGTTCCAGGCGCCGGCCTCGGAGTCGATGTGGTAGAAGCTCTCGTTCGCCGACGTCTGGAAGCGGACGTTGTCGAAGACGTAGAACTCCGCCTCGGGGCCGAAGTAGGCCGTGTCCGCGATGCCGGTCGAGGCGAGGTACGCCTCCGCCTTCTTCGCGACGTTCCGCGGGTCACGGCTGTACTGCTCGCCGGTGATCGGGTCGTGGATGAAGAAGTTGATGTTGACGGTCTTGTCGCGGCGGAACGGGTCCACGCGCGCCGTCGACAGGTCCGCGCGCAGCGCCATGTCGGACTCGTGGATGGCCTGGAAACCACGGATCGACGAACCGTCGAAGGCCAGCTCCTCGTCCGGGTCGAACGCCGCCGCCGGGATCGTGAAGTGCTGCATGACACCGGGCAGGTCGCAGAAGCGGACGTCGATGAACTTGACGTCCTCGTCCGCGATGTACTTCTTCGCGTCGTCGGCGTTCTGGAACAACATCCAACTCCTCCTACTCCCGCCCGGGGCGGGACGGGGTTGCAGCTCGTGGTGCGGCCAGTGCGGTGGCACACGCTGGGACCCGACCATAGGGACGGGGGATTTCTCAAGCATGACCCATTTGTTTCGCCGAAGTTAACCGGCCCGGCGGTGAATGCCCGGCGGCCGGGACCCGCACCGGCCCCGCCCGCCCCACGTACATCTGACCCGAGCGTCCCCGTACGAAACCGGGCGCAGTACCGTGGACGGGTGGACAACAGGCAAGCAATCGGATCGTGGCTGTCCGGCCCGCGCGCGGCCGCGGAGGACGCCGGAGTCGACTTCGGGTACCGGGGCGAGCAGCTCGGACTGCCGGAGGAGGGGCCGGGATCGATCGCGCGCCCCGGCCGCCGCATCGGCGCCATCGCCGTGGACTGGGGCCAGTGCATGGTGATCGCATACGGTCTGTTCGCCCGCGGTGACCAGCAGGCCATGGGCAACTGGGCCCTCGGCATCTTCTTCGTGATGAGCCTGCTGACCGTCGGCACGGTCGGCTGCACCCCGGGCAAGGCCCTGTTCCGGCTGCGTGTCGTCGCCGAGGGCGGCGGCCGGCTCGGCTTCGGGCGGGTGCTGGCCCGCAGTCTCCTGCTGTGCGTCGCCATTCCCGCCCTGATCTGGGACCGCGACGGCCGCGGCCTCCACGACCGCCTCGCCCGCGCCGTGCAGGTCAGGATCTGACCGGGACGACGGCAACTGACCTACGACTGCCCTACGACGAGGAAGGCCCCGGAACCGACTCGGTTCCGGGGCCTTCCTCGTCGTAGGGCAGAAGAGGGAAGAACTAGCGTGCCTTCGGGCCGCCGCGCGGCATCCGCATGCCCTTGGGCATCGGGCCCTTGGGGAGCGGCATGTTCGACATCAGGTCGCCCATCGCCCGCAGCCGGTCGTTCGTCGCCGTCACCTGCGGGCCCGTGAGCACCCGCGGCAGCTTCAGCAGCGTCGTGCGCAGCTTCTTCAGGGAGACCGTGCCTTCGGTGGTGCCGACGATGACGTCGTGCACCGGGACGTCCGAGACGATGCGCGCCATCTTCCGCTTCTCGGCGGCCAGCAGGCCCTTCACCCGGTTCGGGTTGCCCTCGGCCACCAGGACGATGCCGGCCTTGCCGACGGTGCGGTGCACCACGTCCTGGCTGCGGTTCATCGCGACCGCGGGGGTCGTCGTCCACCCGCGGCCGATCTTGTCGAGCACCGCGGCCGCCGCTCCGGGCTGGCCCTCCATCTGTCCGAAGGCGGCACGCTCGGCCCTGCGTCCGAAGACGATCGCCATCGCGAGGAAGGCGAGCAGGAAGCCGAGAATGCCCAGATAGACCGGGTGACCGATCAAGAAGCCGATCGCGAGGAAGACACCAAAGGTGACGATTCCCACAGCCGCGATGATGAGACCGATTTTGGAGTCGGCCCGTCGGGTCATCTTGTAGGTCAGAGCGATCTGCTTGAGTCGCCCTGGCTCCGCGGCCGCATCCGCCGCGGTGGTTTCCTTCCTCGCCATGTCGTGAAGTCTACGTGGCCCCGGGGCCGACTACGACGTGCGGGTTGCCACGCCGTCCTCGAAGACCCGCAGCGCCTCGACCCGGTCCTTGGCGCGGCGCCGGTCCTCGAGGACGGAAGTCCACGCGTTGCGGCGAGCGGTGCGCTGGCCGCCGCTCATCAACAGGGACTCGACGGCGCGCAGGGCGTCGGTGACGGACGGGATGGCGGTGGCGCGTACGGGCGCGGCCTGCATGATGGGGCCCTCCTGGGGAGCGGCTCGGGGGGGCGAGCGCTATGGGTAAGGGTGGCGCAAATGCTGGGGGTAAGGCTGTACGTGCGGTGACTCCAGGGTCACTGATTGGTGTTACCAGGGCGTGACTGAGTGGTCAAACGCCGATGAAACCTTGACGCCACGCGACGCCCCGCCCCCAAACACTGACGCGGTCCATACGACCCCCTTCACCTGCGGGGATCGCACGAACCGCGTCGTTGCGGGCTGTACCAGTCAGTAGCTCCTTGTGCGCGGATTCACACAGTGCCCGCGCGGCCGTCGTGTGCCGGTCTCACACCGCCTGCGAGGCGACGTACGCCCCGCGCTTCTCGATCGCCATCTGGTACAGGCGGCCGGCGCGGTACGAGGAGCGGACCAGCGGGCCCGACATGACGCCGGAGAAGCCGATCTCCTCGGCCTCCTCCTTCAGCTCCACGAACTCCGCCGGCTTGACCCAGCGCTCCACGGGGTGGTGGCGCGGGGTGGGGCGCAGGTACTGCGTGATCGTGATCAGCTCGCAGCCCGCCTCGTGCAGCGCGTGCAGCGCCTCGCTGATCTCCGCGCGCTCCTCGCCCATGCCGAGGATGAGGTTCGACTTGGTGACCAGGCCGGCCTCGCGGGCCCGCGTGATGACCTCCAGCGAGCGCTCGAAGCGGAAGCCGGGGCGGATGCGCTTGAAGATGCGCGGCACCGTCTCCACGTTGTGCCCGAGGACCTCGGGGCGCGAGGAGAAGACCTCGGCCAGCTGGTCGGGGTCGGCGTTGAAGTCGGGGATGAGCAGCTCGACCTTGGTGTAGCCCTCGGCGCGCTGAGCCGTCATGGCGTGGATCCGGCGCACGGTCTCGGCGTAGAGCCAGGCGCCGCCGTCCTCGAGGTCGTCGCGGGCGACGCCGGTGATCGTGGCGTAGTTCAGGTCCATCGTGACGACGGACTCGCCGACGCGGCGCGGCTCGTCGCGGTCGAGGGCCTGCGGCTTGCCGGTGTCGATCTGGCAGAAGTCACAGCGCCGCGTGCACTGGTCGCCGCCGATGAGGAACGTGGCCTCGCGGTCTTCCCAGCACTCGTAGATGTTCGGACAGCCCGCCTCCTGGCAGACCGTGTGCAGCCCCTCGCTCTTCACGAGTTTCTGCAGGGCGTTGTACTCGGGGCCCATCTTCGCCCGCGTCTTGATCCACTCGGGCTTGCGCTCGATGGGGGTCTGGGCGTTCCGGACCTCCAGGCGCAGCATCTTGCGTCCGTCGGGTGCGACTGCGGACACATCGGCTCCTGTAGCTTCGATTCTTCGGCGTCCACCAGGGTACGCCCGTCATGTCGTGGGGCTTACTTCCCGCCAACCTCTGGCCAACGGGGTGCATTCCCCCTGGGTGTCCCTAGGCCCCGGCGGGCTCGGCCTGCGCCTCCGCCTGCCGCTCCACCACCCGCGGCTTCAGCTCAGCGTTCTCCAGTACGTCCCGCAGGTGCCGCTCGGCGACGGGCAGCACGTCGGCGATGGTGATGTCGCGGTCCAGTTCGTACGCGAGGGAGGTGACGCCCGCGTCGCGGATGCCGCACGGGATGATCCGGTCGAACCAGGTGTTGTCCGGGTTCACGTTCAGCGAGAAGCCGTGCATCGTGACGCCCTTGGCGACGCGGATGCCGATCGCGGCGATCTTGCGGTCCTCGCGGCGCTGGCCCGCGTTGGACGGGGCGTACTCCGGGCCGTTGAACCGGGCGTCGAACTCGTCGTCCGTCAGGCGCGGGTCGAAGTCCAGGGAGAGGCCGCCGAGCGCCGGGCGCCGCTCCACCGGGTCACCGAGGACCCATACGCCGCTGCGGCCCTCGACACGCGAGGTCTCCAGGCCGAACTCCGCACACGTACGGATAAGAGCCTCTTCCAGGCGCCGCACATGTGCTACGACGTCCACCGGGCGCGGCAGCTTCTGGATCGGATAGCCCACCAGCTGACCCGGGCCGTGCCAGGTGATCTTGCCGCCGCGGTCCACGTCGATGACGGGCGTGCCGTCCAGCGGGCGCTCGCTGTCCTCGGTGCGCCGGCCCGCGGTGTACACCGGCGGGTGCTCCACGAGCAGGCAGGTGTCGGGCACCTCGTCGGCGAAGCGGGCCGCGTGCACGCGGCGCTGCTCGTCCCACGCCTCCTGGTACTCCACGGCGTCCGGGCCGAAGCCCATGCGGACGAACCGGAACTCACTCACGGCAGGTGCCTCCCTGAACATTCACCGTGCACATATCGCGCCCCTGCCACTGTACGGGCCACCCGCGCGGGCAACTCGGGCCCGGGTTCCTCACACGATCGGATGAACAGCTGGAGAAGCCGCATCCAGGGGCTGTGATGGCCGTTACATTCGCGCCGTTCACGAGGCCATAAGGGCTGCTCAGAAGGCAGGCCCGGAAGGCAGGAGACCGCACAGCCGATGACGGAACGACCCCCGCAGCGCACTCCCAACCGCCAGCTAGCAGCGCTCATCTCGGAAGCCGGGTTCTCCCATGCGGGCCTCGCGCGCCGCGTCGACCAGCTCGGCCTCGAACACGGCCTCGACCTGCGCTACGACAAGACGTCCGTGACCAGATGGCTGCGCGGCCAGCAGCCCCGAGGAACCACCCCCGCACTGATCGCCGAGGTCTTCACCCGGCGCCTCGGGCGGCGCCTGTCCGCCCAGGACCTGGGCCTCGACGCGTGCGCGCCGGTCTACGCGGGGCTGGAGTTCGCCGCCACGCCCGAGGAAGCCGTCGACATCGTCGGCGGCCTGTGGCGCAAGGACTCCGGCAGCCACGCCGAACTGCGGAAGATCGCGTTCACCCCGGCCGGGCTCGTCGTGCCCAGCAGGGACTGGCTGATCGGCCGGCCCGACGAGCGCGTGGGGCGCGGCGAGACCGACCCGGGCCACGCCCGCGTGCCCGCCCAGGGCCGACCCGGCGTGCCCCGTCGGCGCAGGGAGCCCGACCGCGGCCCCGGGCAGCGCGTCACCAACGGCGACATCGCGGCGCTGCGCTCGGTCGGCGAGCTGTTCCGCGCGCTCGACAACGCCTACGGCGGCGGCCACGCCCGCCAGGCCCTCGTCCGCTACCTGGAGCACGAGGCCGAGCCGATGCTCCGCGGCACCTACGGCGAGCAGGCCGGGCGGCGGCTCTTCGGGGCCGTCGCCGACCTGACCCGCCTCGCGGGCTGGACCTCGTACGACATCGCGGCCCACGGACTCGCCCAGCGGTACTTCGTGCAGGCGCTGCGCCTCTCGCAGGCGGCGGGCGACCGGGCCTACGGCTCCTATGTGCTGGTCACGATGAGCCGCCAGGCCGTCTACCTCGGGCACGGGCGCGAGGCCGTGCAGCTCGCGCGCGTCGCCCAGCAGGGCGTCGGCTCCTCGGCGCCGCCCGTCGTGCAGTCCCTGCTGTACGCCGCCGAGGCGCGCGGGCACGGGGTGCTGGGCGAGGCGCGGGCCTGCACGGCCTCGCTCCAGCGGGCTGAGCGGTCGCTGGCGGCGGCGCGCCCCGGTGACGAGGTGCCGTACTGGGCGCGGTTCTTCGACGAGGCGCAGCTGGCGGACGAGTTCGGGCACTGCTACCGCGACCTCCAGCAGTACCGCGCCGCCGCCCAGCACGCCGAGCGCTCCCTCCAGCTGCGCGCGCCCGGCTTCGCGCGCAGCCGCCTGTTCTGCCGGGTGGTGCTCGCCACCGCGCGACTCGGCCTCGGCGAGCTGGAACAGGCCTGCCAGCTCGGCGCGGAGGCGGCGCAGGGCGCGGCGGAGATGCGGTCGGTCCGGGCCCACGAGTACGTACGCGAGTTCGAGCGCCGCCTTGAGCCATACAGGGACGCGGCGCCGGTGCGGGGGTACCGCGACCGGGTCGCGGCCCTCGGCTGACCGGGCGTCGCGGTGAGCGGGCGGACGCCCCCGCGTGGGGGTGCGGGGGCTTTGCCGGAGGGCGGTTTCGGGGCGGGCCGCTCAGGCCGCGGTCGCCACCGACTCCTCGGCGTGCGCCGGTGTGATGCCGAAGTCGGCGAGTACGGCGTGCGCCGCGCGGCGGCCCGAGTGCAGGGCGCCCTGCACGGTGCTGGTGTCCCGGTGGTCCCCACAGACGTAGAGCCCCGAGAGGAGGCGGACCGGGCGGCGCGGGTCGTGCGGCGGCGGCATCGCGGGCACGGCCTCGCGGGTGTGGTGGACGGCGAGGGGTTCCCAGCGGTCGGTCGGGGCGCCGTACAGCGTGGCGAGGTGCGCGCGGACACTCCGCTCGTCCGGCGGCGGGCCGAGCACCGTGGAGGAGACGAGGACCCGGTCGGCGGGCGCGCGCGAGGGGTCGACGCGGCTGATGACGGACGTGTGGGCGACCGGGCCCGCGCGGTCGGCGTCCAGGAGCAGCGCGGGCCCGTCGAGCGGCGGTTCCGGGGCGGTGTGATGAAACACCGTCAGCTCGTGGAACGCCGGTACGCGCAGGCCGGGCAGCAGCTCGGCGGCGGCGCGGGCGTCGGTGGCGAGCAGCACGGCGCGGCAGGCGATCTCGCCGTGCTCGGCGGTGGTGACGGACGTGGTCGCCACCGAGGTGACGCGCACGCCGGTGCGGACCGTGCCCGGCGGCAGCGTGGCGGCCAGCAGGTCGGGCAGGACCTCCGCGCCGCCCTCCGGCACGCAGAGCCGACCGCGGGCGAAGGCGTGCAGGGCGAGGTCGGCGCACCGGCTCGAGGTGGTCAGGCCGGGGTCGCAGAGCAGGGCGGAGAGCAGCGGACGCAGGAAGCCGTCGATGGTGCGGGAGGGCAGTCCGCGCGCGGACAGGGCGCGGGCCGCCGGGAGTTCGGGGCGGGACAGCAGGCGCTCGACGGGGGTCGCCGCGAGGCGGGCGAGCGCGGCGCCGAGCCGGGCCTGGTCGAGGGGGCCGCCGAGCGGGGTGGCGCCGCGGGGCGCCGTGCCGGGGGCGGAGCGTATGGGCCGCGGTACGCGGGGGGCGCTCGCGAGGGCGCGCGCTGCCGTGAGTGCGCCCCTTGTGCTCCGCCCGTTCCGTCCACTCCGCCTGTTCCGTCCGTGCCGACCACTCCGTCCGGGGAGCGGCTCGGCCGCGCGATGGTGGCGGCCGTCGCTGTGCACGAGCAGGCCGGGTGCGAAGGGACGCAGGACGAGGGCGTCCAGCCCCGGCGTGCGGCGCAGTTCCGGGTACGAGGTGGAGAGCAGCTGCCCGATCCTGTCGAGCCGGAAGCCGTCGACCTTCTCGGTCGACATACGGCCGCCGACGTAAGGGGCGGCCTCCAGGACAACGGTCGTTACACCGGCGCTGGTCAGCCGATGCGCGGCCGAGAGCCCCGCGGCCCCGGCCCCCACGATGACGACATCCGCATGGTGCGCTGGCTCTAGCACGTGCCCCTCCCAGAGGTTGCGCGGGCTGGTGGGAAGCTGATGCCCCCGGCGAGGCTCCGGAATCCCGGCGGTTTCGGGACGAGGGTAGGAGCGGGCCGGGCCGACGGCAGTCGCGCATGCCCCCGGGCACGGTCGCACGCCGGTCGCACACGTCAGAACCTCCGTTCTATTTTGGTGCCGCGCCCCCGTCTTGCTCCAGCGCCGCCCGAAGCGTCTCCTCGATGCCGGGATACCTGAACGTGAAGCCGGACTCCAGCAGGCGCCTCGGCAGCACCCGCTGACTGGCCAGGACGTCGCCGGCCATCTCGCCGAGCACCAGCCGCAGCGCCGGTGCCGGTGCCGTGAGCAGCGTCGGGCGCTTCAGCACCCGTCCCATCGCGGCCGTCACCTCGGCGTTGGTGAGGGGCTCGGGCGCCGTCAAGTTGACCGGGCCCGCCAACGACTCCGTGTCGAGGAGATGGCGCAGCGCGGCGACCTCGTCGTACAGGGAGATGTAGCTCCAGTACTGCCTGCCGTTGCCGAGGGGGCCGCCGAGGCCCGCCTTGAAGAGCGGGAACAGGCGCGCCCAGGCGCCGCCCTCGCGCGCCACCACCAGGCCGGTGCGGGCCAGGACCGTGCGGATGCCCGCCCGTTCGGCGGCCGCGGTGGCCGCCTCCCACTCCACGCACAGGGACGGCAGGAAGCCCTCCCCGGCGGGGGCGCTCTCGTCCACCGCGCGGCGGCCGGTGTCCCCGTAGTAGCCGATCGCACTGGCGTTCAGGAAGACCCGTGGCGGTACGTCGAGCGCGGCCGCCGCGGCGGCGAGGGTGCCGGTGCCCAGGACCCGGCTGTCGCGCAGCTCCCGCTTGTAGGCATCCGTCCAGCGGTGGTCGCCGATGCCCGCGCCCGCGAGGTTGACGACCGCCGTGCAGCCCGTGAGGCCCACCGCGTCGACGTACCCCTCCTCGGGGTCCCACCGCACCTCGCCCTTGCCGCGGGGCGCCCTGCGCACCAGCCGGACCACCTCGTGCCCGTCCGCGGCGAGGGAGCGGGTGAGCGCGGTGCCGACGAGCCCGGAGGCACCGGCGACGGCCACCCTTGACGACTGCGGGGAACGCTGCGGCTGTGTGGGTTCCATAGGTCCATCCTGCCTCTGAACGGCGTGCCGGGGCCTGTCACGGACCGGGTGGCGGCTGCCGGGGACGGCCCGGTGGGCGGCGCCGGTCCCGCCGTACAGTGGCGCCATGACGGACATGCACATACGTACCGCGCTGCCCGAGGACGACGCCACCCTCGCCCGTCTCGACCGCGCCCTGTGGTCCACCCTGCACGCGGTGCAGCCTCGTCCCGAGCCTCCCTACGAGCCCTTCTTCAACGACCGGTTCGGCCCCCACGACCACCTCGTCGCCGAACTGGCCGGGCGGCTCGTCGGCTATGTGAAGCTCGGGTACCCGACCCCGCTGCTCACCAACGCCCACGTCCGCCAGATCCAGGGCTTGGCCGTCGCCGAGGACGTACGTGGCAGGGGGATCGGCCGCCGGCTGATCCGGGCGGCCGTCGACGAGGCGCGCCGGCAGGGCGCGGTCCGCATCACGCTGCGCGTGCTCGGGCACAACACACCGGCCCGCAGGCTCTACGAAGCGGAGGGCTTCGAGATCGAGGGCGTACTGCCGGGCGAGTTCCTGCTGGACGGCGTGTTCGTGGACGACGTGCTGATGGGCCGCCCGCTGTGACCTGCCAGACCCCGTCACAGTGACCCGAGGGACCCCGCACGGACTGCCGGACCCCGCACCCGACGGACCGGCCCGGCGTGCGGTGTCGTGGTGCGCGTAGGAGCGTGAACAGATGATCAGGGCTGCGGCCAGACGACGCGACGCGGAGCAGAACGACTGGTTACTGCGCGGTACCCCGCCCCCGCCATGGCTGCGGTGGCCCCCGCCGCTGCTCCTGGTCGCGGCCGCCCTCCTCCAGTGGATCACCCCCGAGACGGTGGACCTGACCTTCCTGGTCGCGGCGGCCCCGCCGCTGGCCGCCCTGTCGTACGGGCCCGCCGCCACCGCGCTGCTCGGCGGGACGGTGATCATGCTGCTCGCGCTGCCGGACGTCGGGCTCGGCCGTCCCGGCAACAGGGACGAGCTGACCATCGCCTTCATCGCCCTGCTCAGCGTGGTCTTCGCCTGGGTGCGCAGCCGCCGCGAGGCCCAGCTCGTCACGGTCCGCACGGTCGCCGAGGCGGCCCAGTTCGCGGTCCTGCCGCCACTGCCGGAACGCGTGGGGCGGGTGCGGTTCGCGGGCCTCTACCAGGCGGCGCAGCACGAGTCGCTGGTCGGCGGCGACTTCTTCGACGTACGCAGGGGGCCGGGGAGCGTGCGGGCCCTCATCGGCGATGTACGGGGGCACGGGCTCGCCGCCGTCGGCACGGTCGCCGCACTGCTCGGCGCCTTTCGCGAGGCGGTCCTCGACCAGCCCGACCTGAAGGGCGTCGCGGCCCGCCTCGACCGCAGGCTCGTGGTCGACTCGGAGGACGACGAAAACGCCGAGCTGTTCGCCACGGCCGTGCTGCTGGAGTTCCCCGACGACTCCTCCGTCGTCCGCGTCGTCTCCTGCGGCCATCCGCCGCCCCTGCTGCTGCGCGGAGCCGAGGTCACCGAGCTGCCGGTGTCGTCGAGCCCACCGCTCGGCCTCGGCATCGCGGGGCTGGCCCCGCCCGAACAGCTGACGGTGCCGCTGCTCGCCGGCGACCGGCTGTTCGGCCTGACCGACGGGGTGAGCGAGGCGCGCGACGCGTCCGGCACGTTCTATCCCCTGGCGGACCGGATCAGCGCGATGGTGAAGGCGGACCCGACCGTCCTGGACGACCCGGCCGACCTCACGGAGCGGGTGTGGTCGGACGTGCTGCGCTACGCGGGCACGGTACGGGACGACGTGACGATGATGGTGTTCGCACCGGAGGAGGAGCCTCTGGGGGCGGGGGAGCGGGTTCCGGGGGCGGGGGAGCTGCCGGGGGTGGCCGGGCAGCCTCCGGGGCTGACCGAGCAGCCTCCGGGGCCGGAAGAGCGGCCTTCAGGACCGCAGGAGCCTCCATGGCCGAAGGAGCAGCCTCCCGGGCCGGACGAGCAGACATCGGGGTCGGACGAGCAGACCCCGGGATCGAGGGAGCGGCCTTCGGGGCCGAAGGGGTAGCCTCCCGGGCCGGACGAGCAGACATCGGGGTCGGACAAGCCTCCGGGATCGAGGGAGCGGCCTTCGGGGCCGAAGGGGTAGCCTCCCGGGCCGGACGAGCAGACACCGAGACCGGACGAGCAGCCTCAGGGATCGAGGGAGCAGCCTCCCGGGCCGGACCAGCAGACACCGGGGCCCGACTAGCAGTCTCCGGGACCGAAGGAGCGGCCTCCGGGACGGGACCAGCGGACCCTGGTACCGGACCAGCAGACCCCGGGACCGGACTATCAGACCCGGGGCCGGACCAGCAGCCTCCGGGGCTGGACGAGCAGACCCCGGGACCGGACCGGCCGCCTCCAGGACCGGACCTGAGACCCGGGCCCACCAGCCCCCCGACCCCCGGTTCACCACGCGCCCCGAGGCGCGGATCGGCGGCGGCACACACTGCCGCGCCGCACGGCCCCGGCTCAGTCGGTCATGAAGCGGCCCCACAGCTTCGGGTAGCGGCGCTCCATCGACGCGTCGTCCTCGAAGTCGACGGGCGTGCCCGCCGGTTCGGGCGGCGCGGGCAGGATGCCGAGGTCCGGGGCGACGAGGCCGGTGAGCTGTTCGTACGCCTCCTCCGCGGCGTACCCCAGCTCCTCGCCGTCGCCGTCCAGCTCCTCGTCGAAGTCGTCCAGGAGGTCGGCGAGCGCGTCCGGGTCGTGCAGCGCGCCTTCGAAGACCTCCCGGCCCTGACCGATCAGCCAGCACCGGAAGAAGTCGAAGGCGTCGTCGCTCGCGCCGCCGAGCAGCACCCAGGCGGCGCCCCACAGGTCCCAGCGGTAGGCACGGTTGTAGCGGGCCTCGAAGTGGCGGGCGAAGTCGAGGACGGACTCGGGGTCGTACCCCAGCAGTCTCTCGACGAGCAGCTCGGCGTGGTCCTCGGGGTCGCCGCTGGCGGCCTCGCGGGTGCTGTCCACGATCTCCCAGAACTCCGTCTCGTCCATCACGGGTCCAGCATCGGGCCTCGGGAGTGGGGGCGCATGCGGAGTACGCCGGAATGCGGCTGTCTCGTTATGCGCGCACATGCCCATGGAAAAACCGACAGGAGTTGTCGCCTTTTGGTGGAAGCTTCAGGGGCATGGAGACCACACAGCACACAGGCGGCCCCGCACAGCCCCTGACCGGCAAGATCGCCCTCGTCGCCGGTGCCACCCGAGGCGCGGGCCGCGCCATGGCCGTGGAACTGGGCCGCGCCGGAGCCACCGTCTACGTCACGGGACGCACCACGCGCGAGCGCACCAGCGAGGTCGGCCGCGACACCGAGACCATCGAGGAGACCGCCGAGCTGGTCGACGCCGCGGGCGGCACGGGCATCGCCGTACCCACCGACCACCTGGAACCCGCCCAGGTCGAGGCCCTCGTCGAGCGGATCGACCGCGAACAGGGCCGTCTGGACATCCTCGTCAACGACATCTGGGGCGGCGACCTCCACGTCGAGTGGGACAAGAGGATGTGGGAGCACGACCTCGACAAGGGGCTGCGCATCCTGCGCCTCGGCATCGAGACGCACATCATCACCAGCCGGTACGCGCTGCCGCTGCTCGTCAAGAACCCCGGCGGCCTGGTCGTCGAGGTCACCGACGGCACCGCCGAGTACAACGACGCCCACTACCGCAAGCCCTTCTACTACGACCTCGCCAAGGCCGCCCCGCTGCGCATGGCCCACGGTCTCGCCGAGGAGGTCAAGGAGTACGGCTGCACGGCGCTCTGCCTCACCCCCGGCTGGCTGCGCTCCGAAGCCATGCTCGACACGTACTTCAAGGTGACCGAGGAGAACTGGCGGGCGGGCTGTAAGCAGAACCCCCACTTCGCGATCTCCGAGACGCCCGCCTTCGTCGGCCGGGCGCTCGTCGCCCTCGCCGCCGACCCCGACGTGGCACGCCACAACGGCGCCTCGCTCTCCAGCGGCGGCCTCGCCAAGGAGTACGGCTTCACGGACGTCGACGGCTCCGCGCCCGACGCCTGGCGGTACATCGCGGAGGTCGACCAGGAGAGCGACACGGCGGACGTCACCGGCTACCGGTAGAGCGCCGCCGAGCGGGCCGCCGCTTCGGCGAACCGGGCGCGCAGCGCGGCGGGTTCCAGCACCTCCGCCTCCGGGCCGAGCGCCATCAGCTGCGTGTACGCCACGTCCTCGTTCTCGACGGGCAGGGTGACCGTCACCCTGCCCGACGCGTCGGGCTCACCGGCGCTCTCCATGGCCTCCCGCGCCACCGCCCGGTCGGTGGCGTACGGCAGCTGCCGCACACCCGCCCCGGTGAGCCGCACCACGACCTCCGCCCGCAGGATCGCCCGCGCGAACTGCGCCGCCCGCTCCTCCCAGAAGCCGGGCAGGTCGAACGCCTCTTCCCGTACGAAGCGGTCCTCGCCGACGGCGACCGCGGTGAACCGGTCGATGCGGTACACGCGGTACGGCCCCGAGCCGGGGGAGTCGGGCACCCGCGCGCACAAGTACCAGACGCCCGCCTTGAGCACGAGCCCGTACGGCTCCAACTCCCGCTCCACCTCGGCCTCCTCGCGGCGGTAGCGGGCGGTGATCCGCCGGTCGTCCCAGACCGCGTCCGCGACGGCAGGCAGCAGCTCGGGCGCGGGCGCCTCCTTGAACCAGCCCGGCGCGTCCAGATGGAACCGCTGCGAGGCACTGCGCGGCGCGTCCCGCAGCGAAGGCATGAGCGCCGCCGACACCTTCAGGCGGGCCGCCGAGGCCGCGTCCTCCAGGCCCATCTCCCGCAGCGCGCCCGGCACCCCGGAGAGGAACAGCGCCTCGGCCTCGCTGCGGCCCAGCCCGGTGAGCCGCGTGCGGTAGCCGCCGATGAGCCGGTAGCCGCCGGTCCGCCCCCGGTCGGCGTAGACGGGCACGCCCGCCTCCGACAGGGCCTGCGCGTCCCGCGTGACGGTCCGCTCCGACACCTCCAGCTCGGCGGCCAGCTCGG
Organism: Streptomyces huasconensis; assembly: GCF_021028635.1. NCBI lineage: Bacteria > Bacillati > Actinomycetota > Actinomycetes > Kitasatosporales > Streptomycetaceae > Streptomyces > Streptomyces huasconensis. Next base: position 2,094,983 of record NZ_CP086119.1, on the reverse strand, counting down.
CGGCGGTCATGGAGGGCCGGGACTGGAGCAGGAGCACCATCTTGATGAGGCGGGCAGCGCGCATGGCCCCATGATGCCGCCACACATACAAAGTGCGGGCCCCCGCCGACAGCGGGGGCCCGCACTCATGTACCGCGTTCCTACAGGCCGTACTTGGCCCGCGCCTCCTTCACCGCGGAGGCGGGCACCTCGCCCCGGCGGGCGAGCTGCGCGAGCGCCGCGACGACGATCGACTCGGCGTCGACGCCGAAGTGGCGGCGGGCCGCGTCCCGCGTGTCGGAGAGGCCGAAGCCGTCCGCGCCCAGCGACGAGTAGTCCTGCTCGACCCACTGCGCGATCTGGTCCGGGACCTGGCGCATGTAGTCGGAGACGGCCAGGACGGGACCCTGGGCGCCCTCCAGCGCCGTACGGATGTACGGGGTGCGCTCCTCGCCGCGCAGCAGCGCCTCGTCCGCCTCCAGGGCGTCACGTCGCAGCTCGGTCCAGGACGTCGCGGACCACACGTCGGCGGCCACGCCCCACTCCTCGGCGAGCATCTTCTGGGCGGCCAGCGTCCAGTGGATGGCGGTGCCGGAGCCGAGCAGCTGGATGCGCGCGGCGTTGGCAGCGGGGGACAGGCCCGCGGACTCCGCCGTGTTGAAGCGGTAGAGGCCCTTGATGATGCCCTCGTCGACACCCGCGGGCTTCGCGGGCTGCGGCATCGGCTCGTTGTAGACGGTGAGGTAGTAGAAGACGTTCGGGTCCTCGCCCGGCAGCGCCTCGCCGTACATGCGGCGCAGACCGTCCTTGACGATCGCCGCGATCTCGTAGGCGAACGCCGGGTCGTACGTCAGCGCGGCCGGGTTGGTCGCGGCGATCACCGGCGAGTGGCCGTCCGCGTGCTGGAGGCCCTCGCCCGTCAGCGTCGTACGGCCGGCGGTGGCGCCGACGAGGAAGCCGCGGCCGAGCTGGTCGCCGAGCTGCCACATCTGGTCGGCGGTGCGCTGCCAGCCGAACATCGAGTAGAAGATGTAGAAGGGGATCATGGCCTCGCCGTGCGTCGCGTACGACGTGGACGCGGCGATGAAGTCCGCCATGGAACCGGCCTCGGTGATCCCCTCGTTGAGGATCTGGCCGTCCTTGGCCTCCTTGTAGTACATCAGCTGGTCGCGGTCGACCGGCTCGTACGTCTGGCCCTTCGGCGAGTAGATGCCGAGCGAGGGGAAGAGCGACTCCATGCCGAAGGTGCGCGCTTCGTCGGGGACGATCGGCACCCAGCGCTTGCCGGTCTCCTTGTCGCGTACGAGGTCCTTGACCAGGCGTACGAACGCCATGGTCGTCGCCACGTTCTGCGAGCCGGAGCCCTTGTCGAAGGAGGCGAACGTCTTGTCCGCGGCGGCGGGCAGCGGGGCCAGCGGCTGCGTGCGGCGGGCCGGGGCCGGGCCGCCGAGGGCCGCGCGGCGCTCCTGGAGGTAGCGGACCTCGGGGGAGTCGGCGCCGGGGTGGCCGTAGGGCACCTGGCCGTCGACGAACGCGCTGTCCGGGATCGGCAGGTCCAGCAGGTCGCGCATGTCCTTGAACTCGTCCACCGTCAGCTTCTTCATCTGGTGGTTGGCGTTCTTGGACTCGAAGCCCTTGCCGAGGGTGAAGCCCTTGACCGTCTGCGCGAGGATCACGGTCGGCGCGCCCTTGTGGGTGAGCGCCGCACGGTAGGCCGCGTAGACCTTGCGGGCCTCGTGGCCGCCGCGCGAGAGGTGGAAGCACTCGCTGATCTTGTCGTCGCTGAGCAGCTTGCCCAGCTCGACGAGGGCGGGCTCGGAGCCGAAGAAGTGCTCGCGGATGTAGGCGGCGTCGCGCGTCGCGTACGTCTGGAACTGCGCGTCCGGCACCTCGCGCAGGCGGCGGACCAGGGCACCGGTGGTGTCGAGCTGGAACAGCTCGTCCCAGGCGTTGCCCCACAGGACCTTGATGACGTTCCAGCCGGCGCCGCGGAACTGCGCCTCCAGCTCCTGCACCACGCGGAAGTTGGCGCGCACCGGGCCGTCGAGGCGCTGGAGGTTGCAGTTGATGACGTACGTGAGGTTGTCGAGACCCTCACGCGCGGCCAGTGCGAGGGCCGCCGTCGACTCGGGCTCGTCCATCTCGCCGTCACCGAGGAACGCCCACACGTGCGAGGAGGAGACGTCCTTGATGCCGCGGTTGGTCAGATAGCGGTTGAAGCGCGCCTGGTAGATCGCGGAGAGCGGGCCGAGGCCCATCGACACCGTCGGGAACTCCCACAGCCAGGGCAGGCGGCGCGGGTGCGGGTAGGACGGCAGGCCGTCGCCGCCCGACTCGCGGCGGAAGTTGTCGAGCTGCGCCTCGTTCAGACGGCCGTCGAGGAAGGCGCGGGCGTAGATGCCGGGGGAGGCGTGGCCCTGGATGTAGAGCTGGTCGCCGGAGCCGGCGGCCTCGCCGGACTCCTTGCCCTTGAAGAAGTGGTTGAAGCCGGTCTCGTACAGCCAGGCCGCGGACGCGAAGGTCGCGATGTGGCCGCCGACGCCGTGCTTGGAGCCGCGGGTCACCATCGCGGCCGCGTTCCAGCGGTTCCACGCGGTGATCTTCCGCTCCATCTCCTCGTCACCGTCGATCGACGGCTCGGCGGAGGTGGGGATGGTGTTGACGTAGTCGGTCTCGAGGAGCTTGGGCAGCGCCAGGCCCGCGCCCTCGGCACGCTCCAGCGTGCGGCGCATCAGGTACGCGGCACGGTGCGGCCCGGCCGCCTGAGTAACGGCGTCCAGGGAGGCCTGCCATTCGGCGGTCTCCTCGGGGTCGCGGTCCGGGAGCTGGTCGAGCTCGCTCGGCTGGATTGCGGAGGGGTCGGTCATTGCGCCGCCTTCCTGAGTCGGAGGGGGTCCCCTGTTCGGTAAGGGGTGGGGGTGCCCGTTGTCTTTGGCAGGACAGGGCGTGTGGCTCTGCCGCGGAAACGTTGGTGTGGCTCCGTCGCAGGACCGTCGTCGACTGTAAGCCCCTGATCGATGATCGATCAAAGCGTTGAGGGAAAAACTTCTCCGGATCGAGAAAGTCGGCATCCGGTGCCATGCAAGAGGGCACGCGGTGCCTTCGATTTGAAGGGTTTGCGCAGGTGGGAGCACGTCTGAGCACGCACCCCGCAGATGAGCGCGCGGGGGTGGCTCAGGCGCGCGGGGCGCAGCCGAGGACGTGGGCCTTCACCAGCTCCGCGATGGCCGGATCACGCCGCCGGAACGCGGAGACCAGGGCCTCGTGCTCCTCCGCGTACGACTGCTGGACCGTGCCGAGCCAGCGGATCGACAGCGCGGTGAAGACCTCGATGCCGAGCCCTTCCCAGGTGTGCAGCAGGACGGAGTTGTCCGCGGCCCGCACCAGCTCCCGGTGGAAGGCGACGGTGTGCCGCACCTGGCCGGTGCCGTCCGAGGCCCGGTCCGCCTCGTAGAGGGCCGCGACATGGGGCTCCAGGGCCGAGCAGTCCTCGGCCAGCCGCTCGGCCGCCAGCTCGGCGGCGATCGCCTCCAGGCCCGCCCGCACGGGGTAGCTCTCCTCCAGGTCGGCGGCGGTCAAGTTCCGTACGCGCACACCCTTGTTGGGCGCGGACTCGATGAGCCGCAGCGTCTCCAGCTCCCGCAGCGCCTCGCGCACCGGGGTCTGCGAGACCTCCAGCTCCACGGCGATCCGCCGCTCCACGATGCGCTCGCCCGGCTTCCAGCGCCCGCTGACGATCCCCTCGACGATGTGCTCGCGGATCTGTTCGCGCAGCGAGTGAACGACGGGCGCGGTCATGAGAGCTCCTCCGGCAGGGGCTGCGGGCCCCAAGGGCGTGTGACCCCTAGACAATACGGCGACGCCCCCGCCCGGATAACTCCGGACGGGGGCGTACGTGCTGATGAGACGAGTGTTACAGCCTCACCGGGCGCCGGTACTACAGGCCGAGCTCGACCTCGAACTCGCCGGCTTCCAGGATCGCCTTGACGGCGGTCAGGTAGCGGGCGGCGTCGGCTCCGTCGACCAGGCGGTGGTCGTAGGAGAGCGAGAGGTACGTCATGTCCCGTACGGCGATGGTCTCGCCGAGGTCGGGGTGGTTGATGACGACCGGGCGCTTGACGGTGGCGCCGATGCCGAGGATGGCGGCCTGGTTCGGCGGCACGATGACCGTGTCGAACAGGGCGCCGCGCGAGCCGGTGTTGGAGATGGTGAAGGTGGCCCCCGACATGTCGTCCGGGGTGAGGCCGCCGCCGCGGGCCTTGCCGGCCAGCTCGGCGGTCTTCTTGGAGATGCCGGCGATGTTGAGGTCGCCCGCGCCCTTGATGACCGGGGTCATCAGGCCCTTCTCGGCGTCGACGGCGATGCCGATGTTCTCCGCGTCGAAGTAGGTGATGGTGCCTTCGTCGTCGTTGATCCGGGCGTTGATGACCGGGTGGGCCTTCAGTGCCTGGGCGGCGGCCTTGACGAAGAACGGCATCGGGGAGAGCTTGACGCCCTCGCGGGCGGCGAAGGCGTCCTTGGCCTTGGCGCGCAGCTTCATCAGCTTGGTGATGTCGACCTCGACGACCGAGGTCAGCTGGGCCTGCGAGTGCAGGGCCTTCATCATGTTGTCGCCGATGACCTTGCGCATGCGGGTCATCTTGACGGTCTGGCCGCGCAGCGGCGACGCCTCAAGGGCCGGGGCCTTGGGAGCGCTCGGAGCAGCGGCGGCGGCCGGTGCCGGGGGGGCCTGCTTGGCCTCGGCGGCGGCGATGACGTCCTGCTTGCGGATGCGGCCGCCGACGCCGGTGCCCTTGACCTCGGAGAGGTTGACGCCGTTCTCGGAGGCGAGCTTGCGCACCAGCGGGGTCACGTAGGCGCCGTCGTCGGCCGGGGCGGACTGCTGGGCCGGGGCGGCGGGCGCCGGCTGAGCGGCCGGGGCCGGGGTCGCGGGCTGCGCCGGGGCGGCCGGCTGGGCCGGAGCCGGGGCGGCAGCGGCGGGCTGGGCCGGAGCGGCGGGAGCGGCGGCCGGAGCCGCGGGGGCGGCCGGGGCCTCCTGCTTCGGAGCCTCCTGCTTCGGGGCCTCCTGCTGCGCGGGGGCGGCCGGGGCCTCCTCCTCGGCCGGGGCCGGGGCGGCACCGGGCGCGCCGACGACTGCGAGCTTGGCGCCCACCTCGGCGGTCTCGTCCTCGCCGACCACGATCTCCAGGAGAACGCCCGCCACGGGGGAGGGGATCTCCGTGTCGACCTTGTCCGTCGAGACCTCAAGGAGGGGCTCGTCGGCCGCGACCTCCTCGCCGACCTCCTTCAGCCAACGGGTGACGGTGCCCTCGGTGACGGACTCACCGAGCGCGGGCAGGGTGACCTCGGTGCCCTCGGCGGAACCGCCGGACTGGGCGGGGGCCTGCTGCTGGGGGGCCTCCTGCTGCGCGGGGGCGGCGGGAGCCTCCTCCTGCGCGGGGGCGGCCGGAGCGGCCGGGGCCTCCTCCTGCGCCGGGGCGGCCGAGCCGCCCGCGTCGCCCGAGCCGTCGTCGATGACGGCCAGCTCGGCGCCGACCTCGACGGTCTCGTCCTCGGCGACCTTGATGGAGGCCAGGATGCCGGCGGCCGGGGAGGGGATCTCGGTGTCGACCTTGTCGGTCGAGACCTCGAGCAGCGGCTCGTCGGCCTCGACACGCTCACCCTCGGCCTTCAGCCAACGGGTGACAGTGCCCTCGGTGACGCTCTCGCCGAGCGCCGGAAGGGATACGGAAACCGCCATGGTTTCAGTTGCTCCTTACAAGAATTGCGGAAGTCTGGTCGTCGTCTCGTCGCGCCCGGAGACTGGGGTCAGCCGGAGACCGAGGTCAGTCGTGGGAGTGCAGCGGCTTGCCCGCGAGGGCCAGGTGGGCCTCGCCGAGCGCCTCGTTCTGCGTCGGGTGGGCGTGGATGAGCTGGGCGACCTCGGCCGGCAGGGCCTCCCAGTTGTAGATCAGCTGGGCTTCGCCGACCTGCTCGCCCATGCGGTCGCCGACCATGTGGACGCCGACCACGGCACCGTCCTTGACCTGGACGAGCTTGATCTCGCCCGCGGTCTTGAGGATCTTGCTCTTGCCGTTGCCCGCGAGGTTGTACTTGAGGGCGACGACCTTGTCCGCGCCGTAGATCTCCTTGGCCTTGGCCTCGGTGATGCCCACGGAGGCGACCTCGGGGTGGCAGTACGTCACCCGGGGCACGCCGTCGTAGTCGACCGGGACGGGCTTGAGACCGGCCAGGCGCTCCGCGACCAGCATGCCCTCGGCGAAGCCGACGTGCGCGAGCTGGAGGGTCGGCACCAGGTCGCCCACGGCCGAGATGGTCGGGACGTTGGTCTGCATGTACTCGTCGACCAGGACATAGCCACGGTCCATGGCGACGCCCTGCTCCTCGTACCCGAGGCCCTGGGAGACCGGGCCGCGGCCGATGGCGACCAGGAGGACCTCGGCCTCGAAGGTCTTGCCGTCCGCGAGGGTGACGCGCACGCCGTTCTCGGTGTACTCGGCCTTCTCGAAGAACGTGCCGAGGTTGAACTTGATGCCGCGCTTGCGGAACGCGCGCTCAAGAAGCTTGGAGCTGTTCTCGTCCTCGACCGGCACGAGGTGCTTGAGGCCCTCGATGACCGTGACGTCGGTCCCGAAGGACTTCCACGCCGAGGCGAACTCGACGCCGATGACGCCGCCGCCCAGGATGATCGCGGACTCCGGGACGCGGTCCAGGGTCAGCGCGTGGTCCGAGGAGATGATGCGGTTGCCGTCGATCTCCAGGCCCGGCAGCGACTTCGGCACGGAGCCGGTCGCGAGGAGCACGTGGCGGCCCTGGATCCGCTGGCCGTTCACGTCCACCGAGGTGGGGGAGGAGAGCTTGCCCTCGCCCTCGATGTACGTCACCTTGCGGGAGGCGACGAGTCCCTGGAGGCCCTTGTAGAGGCCGGAGATCACGTCGTCCTTGTACTTGTGGACGGCCGCGATGTCGATGCCCTCGAAGGTGGCCTTCACGCCGAACTGGTCGGCCTCGCGCGCCTGGTCGGCGATCTCGCCGGCGTGCAGCAGCGCCTTCGTGGGGATGCAGCCGTTGTGCAGGCAGGTGCCGCCGAGCTTGTTCTTCTCGATCAGGGCGACGTCCAGGCCCAGCTGCGCTCCGCGCAGGGCCGCGGCGTAACCGCCGCTACCGCCGCCGAGGATCACTAGGTCGAAAACGGTGCTGGCGTCGTTCGCCACGTCACGTCCTCCATGCATGTGCGCCGTACGCCGGACCCCTCTGCGTGGGGGACGACCGGTCGGTCGGCTGGTATTCGGCCGCTCTTGTTTCGGCCCTTTGGTGGGGGCCCTGTCCTGCCGAGAACCCATCTTCGCACTTGTCGAGGGGAGGCGGGACGCCGGGCCAGGCTGTGAGACGTCCGATCAGCCGTCTCCAGCGGTTCTGCCGCGTACGAATGTACGAATTTCGTTGTGGGCGAAATCGAGCAGGGCTCCGGACGTCTGTCGTCCGGAGCCCTGCTCGACGTACCCGGATCAGCCCAGGTCACCCGCGGCGGTGCGCTCCGCCAGACGGACCAGGGTGCGCACGGCGGTGCCGGTGCCGCCCTTGGGGGTGTAGCCGAACGGCGCGCCCTCGTGGAAGGCGGGGCCCGCGATGTCCAGGTGGGCCCAGATGATGCCCTCGCCCACGAACTCCTTCAGGAAGAGGCCGGCCACCAGGCCGCCGCCCATGCGGTCGCCCATGTTGGCGATGTCCGCGGTGGGGGAGTCCATGCCCTTGCGCAGCTCGGCGGGGAGCGGCATGGGCCAGGCCGGCTCACCGACCTCCTCGGCGATCTCATGGACCGACGTGCGGAACGCGTCGTCGTTGGCCATGATGCCGAAGGTGCGGTTGCCGAGCGCCACCATCATGGCGCCGGTCAGCGTCGCCACGTCGACGATCGCGTCGGGCTGCTCCTCGGAGGCCTTGGCGATGGCGTCGGCGAGGACCAGGCGGCCCTCGGCGTCGGTGTTGAGCACCTCGACGGTCTTGCCGCTGTACATCCGCAGGACGTCGCCGGGGCGGGTGGCGGAGCCGGACGGCATGTTCTCGGCGAGCGCCAGCCAGCCCGTGACGTTCACTTCGAGGCCGAGGCGCGCGGCGGCGACGACGGCGGCGAAGACCGCCGCGGCACCGGCCATGTCGCACTTCATGGTCTCGTTGTGACCGGCGGGCTTCAGCGAGATGCCGCCCGAGTCGTAGGTGATGCCCTTGCCGACGAAGGCCAGGTGCTTCTTCGCCTTGGAGTGCGTGTACGAGAGCTTCACCAGGCGCGGCGGGGCGTCCGAGCCCGCGCCGACGCCGAGGATGCCGCCGTAGCCGCCCTTGGCGAGCGCCTTCTCGTCGAGCACCTGCACCTTGACGCCGTGCTCCTTGGCGGCCGCGGTGGCGACCGCCGCGAAGGCCTCGGGGTCGAGGTCGTTCGGCGGGGTGTTGACGAGGTCGCGGGCGCGGTTCAGCTCCTCGCCCACGGCGGTGGCGCGCTCGACCGCGGCCTTGTACGCCTTGTCGCGCGGCTTGCCGCCGAGCAGGACGGCCTCGGCGAGGGGCGCCTTGGCGTCCTTGCCGTTCTTCTTCGCGGACTTGGCGTCGCCCTGGTCCTTGTAGGCGACGAAGGAGTACGCGCCGAGCAGCGCGCCCTCGCCGAGGGCGCAGATGTCGTCGGCGTCCTCGACGGGCAGCGCGAACGCCGCCTTCTTGACGCCGGTCAGGGCGCGCGCGGCGACACCCGCGGCACGGCGCAGCGCGTCCGTGCCGTAGGTCTCGTCCTTCTCCGGGACCTCGCCGAGGCCGACCGCGACGATGACCGGGGCCTTGAAGCCGGCCGGCGCGGGCAGCTTCGTCACCTCGCCCTCACCGCCCGAGGCGCCGAGGGTCTCCAGGACGGACGCGAGCTTGCCGTCGTACGCCTTGTCGACGGACTCGGCGCCGGGCGCGACGACCAGAGCCCTCTTGGAGCCAGAGCCCTTCGCGACACCGACGACGATCGCGTCGGCACGCAGGCCGGACGCGGCGGCGGTGCTGAGAGTCAGAGCAGTCACGGTGGTGAGGTCCTCTTTCGCTTGAGTTTCGACGGGCTGAGGGGTGAGCCCGTCGCGAGCCTACGCCCGTGAGCGCTGCGGTGCGCCTGACCGTGCGTGTTCGATGCGGTGTCGCGAACGCCGGGGTCTCGGCGCCCTGGGCGTCAGCCGAGCGCGAGCACCACGAGAGCGGTGGTCGCCGCGATCTCCGCGAGGCCGCCGAAGACATCCCCGGTGACCCCGCCGAACCGCCGTACGCAGTGGCGGAGCAGCAGTTCGGCGGCGCCGACCGCGAGGACCACACAGGCCGCCGTCCGCGCCATGCCGTACGGCCCGAGCAGCGCGCCCGCGCCCGCCGCCGCGCCCGTGACGACCGCCGCGACCAGCAGCGCACGGCCGCGCGGGACGACCCCGGCGACGGCGGCGCCGAGGCCGCCGGGGCGGGCCGGGGGCACTCCGGTGCGGGCGGCCAGGGTGAGGGCGAGGCGGGCGGCGGCGGCCGAGACGACGGCGGCGACGGCACCTTCCGCCCACGACCGCTCGTACAGCTCGAAGAGCACGGCGACCTGGGCGAGCAGCACGAAGAGCAGGGTGATGACGCCGAAGGGGCCGATGTCGGACTGCTTCATGATGCGCAGCGCCTCATCGGCGGGCTTGGCGCTGCCGAGGCCGTCGGCGGTGTCCGCGAGGCCGTCGAGGTGCAGGCCGCGGGTGAGGGCGGCGGGGACGGCCGCGGTCGCCACGGCGGCGAGGAGCGGCCCGGCGCCGAGCAGCGTCAGGGCGCCGCCGAGGCCGGCCGCGCAGAGGCCGACCACCAGGCCCGCCAGGGGAGCGCACTGCATGCCCGCGCGCGCGGCTTCGCGGTCCCAGCGGGTCACCCTGACGGGGAGCGCGGTGAGGGTGCCGAAGGCGAAACGTATGCCGTCGGCGGGGGAGGTTCTGGACACCGCGGAAGGCTACCCCGGCACGTCTCCCGCCCTGCGGATCACTGCTCGCGGACAGAGGATGGCCGCATGGGTGACTGGTGGTACCGGAACGTCGTCGAGCCGGGGAAGCTGCCGCTGCTGCTCGCGCTGCTGTCCTTCGTCGGGTCGTTCCTGGTGACCCGGACGGTCACGCGGCTCATCCGGGCCGGCAAGGGACCCTTCCGGAACATCAGTTCGGGCGGCGTCCATGTCCACCACGTCGTCCCCGGCATCTTCCTCATGCTGGTCGGCGGATTCTGGGCGGTGGCCACCGGGCGGCACGGCGCCGGGCCGCTGTACGCCGCGGTCATCTTCGGGACCGGCGCCGGACTCGTGCTCGACGAGTTCGCGCTGATCCTGCACCTCGACGACGTCTACTGGACCGAACAGGGCCGCAAGAGCGTGGAGGTCGTGATGCTCACGGCCGCCCTGGTGGTCCTGGTGCTCACCGGCTTCACGCCGTTCGGGGTCAACGACCTGACGACCGTCGAGCGCCAGAACCGCGCCCTGCTCGCGCTGAACATCGGCGTCAACTGCGCCTTCGCCCTGATCGCGCTCTTCAAGGGCAAGCTGCGCATGGCCCTGATCGGCATGGTGATCCCCTTCGTCGCGCTGATCGGCGCCGTCCGTCTGGCCCGGCCGGGATCGGCGTGGGCACGGCGCTTCTACCGCAACCGCCACCGGGCACGCGCGCGTGCGGGCCTGCGGGCCTTCCACCACGACCGCCGCTGGGCGAGGCCGCGCCGCCGGTTTCAGGACTGGATCGGCGGCTTCTCGCCCGACCCGAAGCCGCTCCCCGAAGCGGACGCCCCGGAGCGCCGGCCACCGCCCCGGTGACGCCGGACGGTGACCGCGCACAGCACCAGCACCGCCGCGATCGCCGCCAGGTGCTCCTTGCCCGCGAGGTTGTCCTTGACGACGACCTCGACGACCATCAGGGCGGCGACCAGGGCGCCCGTGACGTACGCCCGGTGCCGCCAGCACACGTACACCGCGAGGCCCACGACGGCGGCGGACGGGCCGGTGTCGACGACGCGCGCGTCGGAGGCGGGGAGCCCGATGGGGTGGCCGGGGCCCAGCTCGATGCCCACGCGCGCGTAGAGCGTGCCGGCGAGCGTGGCCGCGTACCCGACGAGGAGCGTGCGCCACCAGCCGAGGCAGATCTCGGCGATCCCGAAGACCAGCAGGATCTGCGCGAGCGCGCCCCACACGGGCAGGTCCAGCGCGGGCACGAAGAGGGAGAGCGGGGTGCGCACCAGGGCGAGCCACAACGGGTCCTCGGCGCGCACGGAGCCGATGTTCTGCACGAACTGATAGCCCCAGGGCTGGTTCTGCACGTACTGGAAGAGGGCGGTGAGGCAGACCGCCGCGAGCGTCATGGGCACGGCGCGCCAACGGCGGGCGGCGAGCCCGTCGCGCACGGCGGAGAACAGCGGTCTCCACTCGGCGCGGGCGCGGCGGGCCAGGGTGCTCATCGTCTCGACTCCAGATGTTTGCGGTGCAGCAGCTTCGGCAGGCCCGGCGCCTCCAGGAAGCCCTCCGCGCGGGCGGCGGCGATGCCGATGCGTGGCAGGTCCCCGCTCTTCTCGAAGAGGAGGAAACGGGGTTCCCAGATCGGCCGGTACTTGGCGTTGGCGCGGTAGAGGGACTCGATCTGCCACCACCGGGAGAAGAAGCCGAGCAGCGACCGCCACAGGCGCAGGACCGGTCCCGCGCCGAGCCGCGAGCCACGTTCGAAGACCGAACGGAACATCGCGAAGTTGAGCGAGACCTGCGTGATCTGGATCTCGGGGGCGCGCTGGAGCAGTTCGATGACCATGAACTCCACCAGGCCGTTCTCGGAGTCGCGGTCGCGCCGCATCAGGTCCAGGGAGAGCCCGTGGAGCCCCCACGGCACGAAGGAGAGCAGCGCCCGCAGCTCCCCGTCGGCGTCCGTGCACTCCAGCATCACGCACCGCCCGTCCGCGGGGTCGCCGAGCCGCCCGAGCGCCATCGAGAAGCCGCGTTCGGTGGCCCCGTCGCGCCAGTCGTCGGCACGGCGCAGCAGCTCCGCCATCTCGTCGGGCGGGATGTCCTCGTGGCGGCGGACGCGGACGGTGTACCCGGCCCGTTTGACGCGGTTGTACGCCTGGCGGACGGTGCGCATGGCCCGCCCCTCCAGGCGGAACTCGGCGGTCTCCACGATGGCTTCGTCGCCCAGCTCCAGGGCGTCCAGGCCGTGCCGGGCGTAGATCGTGCCCGCCTCCTCGCTCGCGCCCATCACGGCCGGGAGCCAGCCGTGCTCGCGGGCCTCGGCGAGCCACGGCTCGATCGCCCCGGGCCAGGCCTCCGGGTCGCCGATGGGGTCGCCGGAGGCCAGGGAGACGCCGCTGACGACGCGGTACGCGACCGCCGCCTTGCCGGTCGGCGACCACACGACGCTCTTCTCGCGGCGCAGCGCGAAGTAGCCGAGCGAGTCGCGGTCGCCGTGCCGGGCGAGCAGCGCGCGCAGCCGCTCCTCGTCCTCCTCGGTGAGCGGGTCGACGGCCCTGCGGGAGCGGAACGCCGCGTACAGGACGGCGCAGAGCAGCAGGGCGCTCAGGACGTTGATGGAGACGTTGACCCAGCCGGGCGTGGTGATGCCTTCGAAGCGCCGGTCGTCGGCGGCCAGCGAGACCAGGCGCATGGTGCCGTAGCGCCACCGGTCGAGGAAGGTGGAACGGGCGTCGTCGTGGGCGCGGTTGGTGACGGTGACCAGCAGCGCGGCGATCAGCGAGGTCACCAGGAGCCCGCCGGCCGCGACGGCCGACGCCAGCTTCGGGTTGGACCGGTCGCCCTTGGCGTAGAACTCGCGGCGCCCGACGACCAGCGCCGCGACGAAGGCGGCGGTCAGGGCGAGGGAGATCCAGTTCTGCGCGTACCGCCGGACCTCCGGGAAGCCCATGACGAAGGCGAAGAGCAGCAGGAAGAGCCCGCTGAGCACGAGGTTGAGAATCCACGCGGCACGCTTGCGGCGCCGCATCGTGATCGCCAGGAACATCGTGAACGCCCCGGACGCGAAGCCCGCGGTCAGCAGGTACGGGGTGAAGTAGTCCTCCGTGTTGTGCTGCCGCAGGTCCTGCCCCAGGGAGACCCAGACCGCGCTGAGGAAGTTGATGAACGTGACGGCGCGGAGGTACCAGACGGTGAAACCGGCGGCGCGGCGCTCTGTGACGGTCCGTGGCTTCCGCTGTTCGGCGACGACCTGCTCAACTCCCATGAAAAGGGATCATATGGGCAAGATCGCCGTGGCCGTTCCGCGCCGCCTGACACCTACTGCGCGGGCTCCGCTTCCGTCTCGTCGGCTTCCGCCGCGGGGTCCGTGGCGGCGGTACGTTCCGGTAGTTCCGCCGACAGGGCCGCGGCGGCCTGGACCAGGGGCAGGGCGAGCAGGGCTCCGGTGCCTTCGCCGGTCTTGAGGCCGTGGTCGAGAAGGGGTTCGAGGGCCATCCGGTCCAGCGCCTTGGCCTGCGCGGGCTCGCCGCTGTCGTGGCCCGCGAGCCACCAGTCCGGTGCCCGGAAGGCGATCCGCTGGGCCACCAGCGCCGCCGCCGCCGCGACCACGCCGTCGAGGATCACCGGCGTACGCCGCACCGCGCACTGCAGCAGGAAGCCGGTCATCGCGGCCAGGTCGGCGCCGCCCACCGCCGCGAGCAGTTCCAGCTGGTCGCCGAGGACCGGCCGGGCCCGCCGCAGGGCGTCCCGCACCGCCGCGCACTTGCGCATCCACGCCAGGTCGTCGATGGCCTCGCCGCCCCGCCCGGTCACCACGGACGCGTCGGTGCCGCAGAGCGCGGCGATCAGCGTCGCGGCGGGCGTCGTGCCGCCGACGCTCACATCACCGAGCACGATCACATCGGTACCGGAGTCCGCCTCCTCGTCGGCGACCGCCATGCCCGCGCGCATCGCCCGCTCGGCCTCCTCGGCGCTCAGCGCGTCCTCGATGTCGATACGGCCCGAACCGCGCCGCACCCGGTACCCGGCGACCTCCGCGGGCAGCTCGGCCGGGTCGCAGTCGAGCGCCATGTCCACGACGCGTACGGGCACGTCGAGGCGGCGCGCGAGCACCGCCGCCGGGCTCTCCCCGGCAAGCACGGCCCGTACGAGAGCGGCGGCGCTTCCCGCGGGCCGCGCCGAGACCCCCAGCTCGGCGACCCCGTGGTCCCCGGCGAACAGCACCACGCGCGGCCGCTCGATGGGCCGGACCGGCACCGCGGACTGGGCCGCCGACAGCCATTCGCCCAGTTCGTCGAGGCGGCCCAGGGCTCCGGGCGGCAGGGTCTGCCGCTCCCTGCGCTCCTCGGCGTCGCGGCGCACCCCGCCGTCGGGCCGCTCGATCAGGTCGGTGAAGTCGTCGAGATTCAGCGAGCTCATTCGCCGAACAGTACCGGCAGGCCGGGCGCCGGTGTTCGAACGCCCTGAGGGTCACGCCGAGGGTCGCCCGCGCCACGTGGCGGACCCCCGGACGGTTACGGCATGTACCCCATTGGGCACATAACGTCATTGCCGGACCCAATCCACCCAAGCCGCCCCTTCAGGAGGACGCCCATGGACGTGGCCCCGCGGGTCACCGACCGACGCTCCGCCTACCTCGCCGCCCTCGCCCAGGGCACCGAGCGGTTCCACGAGCCCCGCCGCCCCGACTGCCCCTGGTGCGGCTCCCCGCGGCTGCGCCTCCGGCTGCGCACCACCGACCTGGTCCAGCACAAGCCGGGCACCTTCCGGCTCGACCAGTGCGTGACCTGCGGCCACTGCTTCCAGAACCCCCGCCTCACCACCGAAGGCCTCGCCTTCTACCACCGCGACCTCTGCCACCGGGAGGGCCTCGGCGGCCTGGCGGGACCGGGCGGGCTCGGCGGCCTCGGGGGGATCGGCGGCACCGGCGGCAGAGCGCTCGGCAGACTCCTCGGCGCCGGACCCACCGACCGGCGCCACCTCGCCCGCGCCCGCGCGCTGCGCGCGTTCGACGAACCCGAGTGCTGGCTCGACGTCGGCACCGGCCGGGCCCTCTTCCCGGCGCTGGCCAAGCAGCTCCTCCCGTACACCTCCTTCGACGGACTCGACCCCGGCAAGGGCATCGAGGTCGCCGTGCGCCGCGGCCGGATCGAGGAGGGCCACCGCGGCACCCTCACCGGGCTCGCGGACCGGCTCGCCGGCCGCTACGACGCCCTGAGCCTCTTCCACCAGCTGGAGCGCAGCCCCGACCCGCGCGCGGAGCTGCGGGCCGCGCGGACCGTGCTGCGCCCCGGCGGCCACCTGATGATCGAGGCCCCCGACCCCGGCTGCCGCTACGCCACGCTGCTCGGCAAGTGGTGGCCGTCGTACTCCCAGCCACGGCACCTGCACCTCGTGCCGCTCGCCAATCTCCGCGCGGAGCTGGCGGGACTCGGCTTCACGGTCGTGCGCGCCGAACGCCGCGCCTCCCATGTGCCCGCCGACCTGAGCGGGGCGCTCGCGCTCTTCCTCGACCGCTGCCTGCCCCGGGCCGACGTCCCCTGGCGCGCCAGGCCCGCGCCCCGGCTCGGCCTCACGATCCGCCGCGCCGCGTGGTGGGCCGCCGTACCGGTGCTCACCCTCGCCCAGCTCCTCGACCGGCTTCTGGCCCCGCTGCTCACCCGCGTCGGCTTCTCCAACACCTACCGGGTCATCGCGCGCAGGGGCGAGGACGGCTGACGCGAAGGGCAGGGCCGGGTCAGCCGCGCAGGGGCAGCGCCTGTCCCGCCACGACGAGCAGCACGTGCTCGCACTCGGCGGCGAACGCCGCGTTGAGACGGCCCAGTTCGTCGCGGTAGCGGCGGCCCGACGCGGTCGCGGGCACGATGCCGGAACCGACCTCGTTCGAGACGGCGACCACCGTGCGCCGGGTGGCGCGCACCGCGTCCGCCAGCTCGGCGACCCGCCCCCTCAGCCGCCGCTCGCCGCCGCCCGCCCACTCGGCGTCGTCCCACGCGTTCACCTCGTCCATGACGTGGGTCAGCCACAGCGACAGGCAGTCGATGAGCAGCGGCGGCCCGTCGTCGGCCAGCAGCGGCACCAGGTCGCAGGTCTCCGCCGTCCGCCACGAACCGGGACGCCGCTCGCGGTGCAGGTTCACCCGGTCCGCCCACTCGGCGTCGCCGTTCCTGGCCCCGCCGGTCGCGACGTACAGCACTTCGGGGAAGGCCTCAAGGCGCCGCTCGGCCTCCACCGACTTGCCCGAGCGGGCGCCGCCGAGGACGAGGGTGCGGCGCGGCACGTCGGGTACGTCCTCGTAGGCGCCGACGACCAGCGTCGTCCCGTCCGGCACGGCCCGCGCGCCCGCCGCCGCGAGCCGCCGCGTCAACTCCCCGCCCGGCGGCGCCCCGTGGCCGATGTGGACGGCGATGACATCGGTGGTGGGCCCGACGGCCCCGGCCGCGCGCAGCCGGGCGAGCCCGTCGGGGCGCCCGAGGACATCGGCGAGGACCATCTCGTACGCGGCCCGCCCGCCGTCCGCCCCGGTGAAGCCGAGGCCGAAGCCGTTGCCGTTGCCGTCGGCGAGCCCCGCGGGGGCGCCGCCCGGCGGCAGGTAGAGCAGCCGTTCGCCGTCCGGCCCCGTCACCTCGTACCCCGAACCGGGCGCGTCCAGCGCCACCGCGCGCACCCGGTGGCCGGTCAGCGTCGCCAGCTCCCGCCCGTCGGCGACCCGCCCGGGCTGCGGCAGACCGGCCGGGACCTCCACGGCGGGCCCGTCGTGCGGATGGGAGAGCAGGACCTGGCGCACACCGCCGAGCGAGTGCCCCGCGCGGGCCGCCGCGAGGGCCGCGCCGGGTGTGAGGTCGAGCAGCAGGACGCCGTCCACGAGGAGCGCGGTGGCCGCGCGCGCCGCCTCGCCGAGGGCGGTCGCGCAGACCGCGCAGGGGCAGTCGGGGAGGGGCAGCCCCTCGGGGGCACCGGTGCCGAGCAGAGTCAGTTCCACACGAAGATCCTCCCGCGTCGGGTCCGGCGCCGCGCGCCCGGCTAGGCTTCAAGCGGATTCAGGCGGCTTCCAAGCCGCTCAGGGACCCTCGGGAGGCTGACGATGGCAGCATGGACGTGGCGGTTCGAGAAGGCGGACGGGACGGAGGTCCAGCCCGCGCTGACCCCGGAGGAGTTCACCACCCAGGGGGACGCCGAGTCCTGGATCGGTGAGTACTGGAAAGAGCTGGCCGAGGGCGGCGCCGATCAGGTCAGTCTCTTCGAGGACACGGACAAGATCTACGGCCCGATGAGCCTGCACGCGCAGGACCCGGCGTAGCGGCACGGGCGGATACGGGTGAGGCGGCGACCGGAACTCCGGCCGCCGCCCCACTCTTCACGTCTCCGAACCGACCGGGCGCTAGCCCACCCACTCCCGGAGCAGCTTCTCCCGCTCCGCGGCCCGCGGCGTTCCGCCCTCCCAGGTGCGGCCCCACTCCGACATCGCGGCGAGCGTCGTGGACATCGTCGCCGCGCCCTCCGTCAGGCGTGACAGCAGGGCGCGGGAGAGGTCGACCTCGGCCGGCAGGTAGCCGACGGCCGCGGCGGAGTACGCCAGCAGGTCCAGGTCGCCGCCGGCCGACGCCACGCGCAGCGTCATCAGCGGCGGGGTCTCCTCCGTCGGGCCGGTGACCATGGGCACGGCCAGGTTCATCACCGTCCCCACGGCCAGGTTCCTGACTGCGCCGATCTTCCGCAGCAGGGACTTCATGGGGACGTCCGTCACCGTCAGGGCGCGCACGTCCTCCCACAGCCGCAGACCGGACTGCCCGTCGCCGAGGGCCACCACGCCCTCCGGGGTCAGCCGCACCCCGGGGGCCGGCCCGGACGGCTTCGCGCCCACGTACACATCGCCCTGGGCGATCCAGAAGAGGCCCACCATGGCCATGCGTCGCTCACTTCTCCCCGCCGACGGCACCGCCGCCGGATTTTCCACGTCAAAAGTCCGGGACCCGTGGCGCGTGGCGCGTGGCCCGGGTCCCGTGGTCCGGGTGCCGCTTCCGCTAGTCCCGTACCCCGCACAGATGAAGCAGCGCGGCGACCCGCCGGTAAGGGTCGGTACGCCCGGCCCGCTCCTCGGCGGCCAGTAGTGCTTCCAGCTCCTCTTGCGGGGGCAGCGGCGCGCCGTCGGGGGCGTTGTCCGTGAAGATCCGCACGCCGTACCAGGCCTGGAGCGGCGCCGCGATCCCCGCCAGCGTCGCCGACAGCGCGTCGAGCCGGTCGGCCCGCACGTCGAGGCCCAGGCGGTTGCGGTACGTGACGGTGTCGAAGGCGGCGAGGGCGCCGCTCCAGTCCCCGTCGAGCCCCGGCCGCATGGCCAGCGCGTCCGCGTTCCGGACGAGGAGGGAGAGCAGCCCGCCGGGGGCCAGCATCCGGCCCAGGCCCGCGAGCAGGGCGTCGGGCTCCTCCACGTACATCAGTACGCCGTGGCAGAGCACCACGTCGAAGCTGCCGGGTGTGAAGTGCGCCCCGGTCTGGTGGCCGTCGCCCTCGACGATGCGCACCCGCCCCTGGATGCCCTCGGGCTCCCGGGCGAGCGCCTCATGGGCGGCGGCGATCATCGTGGGGTCCTGCTCGACCCCGGTCACCTTGTGTCCGGCACGGGCCAGCCGCAGCGCCTGGGTGCCCTGGCCCATGCCCACGTCGAGCACCCGCAGCCGCTGCCCCACGGGGAAGCGCGCCACTATCTGCTCGTCGAGCTGCCGGGCCACCAGCTCCTGCCGTACGGCGTCGCGCAGTCCGCCCAGCTTCTCCAGCCAGGCCCTGGCCCCGCCGGTGAATGCGCTCAGGGCCGCTCTCCGCGCTTGACCTGGGGCTTCGGCAGCCGCAGCCGGCGCATCTGGAGCGTACGCATCAGGGCGTAGGCGACGGCGCCCTTCTTGTTGTCGTTCGGGAAGCGCTCGGCCAGGCGCTTCTTCAGGCGGAACGCGGTGGCGACCGAGTCCAGCACGATCAGCACGATCACGATGAGCCAGAGCAGCAGCGCGATGTTCTGCAACTGCGGCACGCGGACCATGCTCAGGACGAGGATGATCACCGCGAGCGGCAGGAAGAACTCGGCGATGCAGAAGCGCGAGTCCACGAAGTCGCGCGCGAACTTGCGCACCGGACCCTTGTCACGGGCGGGCAGGTACCGCTCGTCACCGCTGGCCAGTGCCTCGCGCTGCTTCGCCATCTGCGCGCGGCGCTCGTCGCGCTGCCGCTTCGCCGCCTCCTTGCGCGTGGTCGGCGTATTGGTCACGCTGCGGCGCTGCGACTGTGCCATGGCGCGCTTGGGGGTGGGGCGGCCCTTCGGGGCCTGCGGGTCACGGGGCTGCTTGGAGTCGGTCACCGGCGCCTGCGCGGCCGGGGCCTTCTCTTCCTTGGATCGGCTACGGAACACAAAATCCAAGGGTACGTGGTGCGGGGGCATGGACCGCCGCCCGACGGGGAACGATCCGGCAACGCCGGGCGTCTTGATTTATGTGCCTAAGGGGACGTAGCAGGCGGTATCCCAGCCGACTCGGAGTCCGGCCGGGGGCCGGTGTGGGGTCGGCTCGGGGTCGGTTGACGGGGGAGCACCTACTCCTTACGCCGGAGCAGGGCCGGACGCAGTCGTCCTTGGGGATGAGCGCATCCGCCCGCGAACAGTGCGGTAATGGATGCAGGGCCCGTACTGTGGGTTCTGAGCAGTACCTGGAGCTGGAAGTCCGTCAGAAGGGGGCGCGCGAAGCCCATGAGCGGTGTCATGAAGCGTATGGGGATGATCTTCCGCGCGAAGGCGAACAAGGCCCTTGACCGGGCCGAGGACCCGCGCGAAACCCTCGATTACTCGTACCAGAAACAGCTGGAGCTGCTGCAGAAGGTGCGCCGCGGCGTCGCCGACGTGGCAACCTCCCGCAAGCGTCTGGAACTGCAGCTGGCCCAGCTCAACAAGCAGTCGTCCACGCTCGAGGACCAGGGCCGCAAGGCTCTCGCCCTCGGCCGTGAGGACCTGGCCCGCGAAGCGCTCTCCCGCCGGGCCGCGCTCCAGCAGCAGGTGACGGACCTGGAGACGCAGCACCAGACGCTCCAGGGCGAGGAGGAGAAGCTCACCCTCGCGGCGCAGCGCCTCCAGGCCAAGGTCGACGCCTTCCGTACGAAGAAGGAGACGATCAAGGCCACGTACACCGCCGCGCAGGCGCAGACCCGCATCGGTGAGGCCTTCTCCGGCATCTCCGAGGAGATGGGCGACGTCGGCATGGCGATCCAGCGCGCCGAGGACAAGACCGCGCAGCTCCAGGCGCGGGCCGGCGCGATCGACGAACTGCTCGCCTCCGGTGCCCTCGACGACTCTTCCGGCCTCGCCAAGGACGACATCCAGTCCGAGCTGGATCGCCTCTCCGGTGGTACTGATGTAGAGCTGGAACTCCAGCGCATGAAGGCGGAGCTCGCGGGGGGCTCCAGCAGCGGTCAGCAGGCGATCGAAGGCGGCGAGGGCCGTCCCCAGACGCAGCAGCAGCCGCAGGACACCCCGCGCTTCGACAAGCAGTAGCTCACGTCCGAGGAGGGCGACATGATCGTACGGATCATGGGGGAGGGCCAGGTGAAGCTGGCCGACAGCCACTTCGCCGAGCTCAACAAGTTCGACGACGAACTGCTCGAGGAGATGGAGAGCGGCGACGCCGCCGGGTTCCGCCGCACGCTCCACGCGCTCCTGGACAAGGTCCGGGAGCTGGGCGAGCCCCTCCCCGACGACGCCCTGGAACCCTCCGAACTGATCCTCCCCGCCCCGGACGCCAGCCTGGACGACGTCCGCACCATGCTCTCCGACGACGGCCTCATCCCCGGCTGACCACCAGCTCCCCCCAAGGGGCGCGAGGAACTGCGCGCCCAGCCACAGAACACCCGCAGAAAACCCCGAGGCCACATGAGGCGCCCCGCAAGGGGCGCGGGGAACGGCGCGCCCAGCCACAGAACACCCGCAGAAAACCCCGAGGCCACATGAGGCGCCCCGCAAGGGGCGCGGGGAACGGCGCGCTCAGCCACAGAACACCCGCAGAAAACCCCGAGGCCGCATGAGGCGCCCCGCAAGGGGCGCGGGGAACGGCGCGACCAGCCACACGACACCCGCACAAGCCCCCAAAGCCCACAAAACGCCCCACCCCGGCCGGAGGCCACCAGGGGCCACCCCCACAAACCGCTCAGGCCCCCGCCAAGGCCCCGTACCGTTTGCCCCGTGACCACTCTCGTACGAGGCCGCGGCTGGGCCCGCACACACCCGCTGGCGGTCGACGCGGCGCTCGCCTCCGCCGTCCTCGTCTGCATGGTCATCGGCTCCTTCGCCGAGCCCTACGGCGAGCACGGCCCCACCTGGGGCACCCGCACCCCCGGCCTGCCGAGCCTGCTACTGATGGCCGTCGGCGCCCTCGCGCTGGTCTTCCGGCGCCGCGCCCCCTGGACGGTGCTCGCCGCCACCTGCGCCGCCTCCCTCACGGAGCTGCTCACCGGCCAGCCCCGCGCGCCCGTCGTGATGTGCGCGGTCATCGCGCTCTTCACCGTGGCCGCCACCACCGACCGCTCCACGACCTGGCGGATCGGTGTGGTCACCATGGCGGGCCTCACCGGCGTCGCGATGCTCTCCGGACCGCTGCCCTGGTACGCGCAGGAGAACATCGGCATCTTCGCCTGGACCGGCATGGCCGCCGCCGCGGGCGACGCGGTGCGCAGCCGCCGCGCCTTCGTGGACGCCATAAGGGAGCGCGCCGAGCGGGCGGAACGCACCCGCGAGGAAGAGGCCAGGCGCCGCGTCGCCGAGGAGCGGCTGCGCATCGCCCGCGATCTGCACGACGTGGTCGCCCACCACATCGCCCTGGTCAACGTCCAGGCGGGCGTCGCCGCACACGTCATGGACAAGCGGCCCGACCAGGCGAAGGAGGCCCTCGCGCACGTCCGTGACGCCAGCCGCTCCGCGCTGGGCGAACTGCGCGCCACCGTCGGCCTGTTGCGGCAGACCGGCGACCCCGAGGCGCCCACCGAACCCGCCCCCGGCCTGCACCGCCTCGACGAGCTGGTCGAGACGTTCCGCAACGCCGGCCTGCCCGTCGAGGTCGCGCTCGGCCAGGTCGGCCTCGACCTGCCCGCGGCCGTCGACCTCGCCGCGTTCCGGATCATCCAGGAGGCGCTGACCAACGTACAGAAGCACGCGGGGCGCGACGCCAAGGCCGAGGTCAGCGTCGTCCGCGTCGGCCCGAACGTCGAGGTCACCGTCATCGACGACGGCCCGGGCCACGGCAAGGCCGGCGACGGCGCCCCGGAGCCGGACACCGACGGCGGCGGCCACGGCCTGCTCGGCATGCGCGAGCGCGTCACAGCCCTCGGCGGCAGCTGCACGGCCGCCCCCCGCTACGGCGGCGGCTTCCGCGTCCATGCGATCCTGCCCGTCATCACGGCAAAGGGAGGGACCGCGTGACGATCCGCGTACTGCTCGCCGACGACCAGGCGTTGCTGCGCAGCGCGTTCAAGGTGCTCGTCGACTCCGAGCCCGACATGGAGGTGGTCGGCGAGGCGTCCGACGGCGCTCAGGCGGTGCGGCTGGCCAGGTCGGAGCGGGCCGATGTGGTCCTGATGGACATCCGCATGCCCGGCACGGACGGCCTGGCCGCCACCCGGCAGATCAGCGCCGACCCGACCCTGGCCCACGTACGCGTGGTGATGCTGACGACCTTCGAGGTCGACGAGTACGTGGTGCAGTCGCTGCGCGCGGGCGCCTCCGGGTTCCTCGGCAAGGGCGCGGAGCCCGACGAGCTGCTCGGCGCCATCCGCATCGCGGCGGCGGGCGAGGCGCTGCTCTCCCCGGTGGCGACCAAGGGGCTGATCGCCAAGTTCCTGGCGCAGGGCGAGGGTCCGGACGGCGAGGCGCCGGTGCACGGCGAGCGGCTGAACGCGCTCACCACCCGCGAGCGCGAGGTCCTCGTCCAGGTCGCCGGCGGCCACTCGAACGACGAGATCGCCGAGCGCCTCGAAGTCAGCCCGCTCACGGTGAAGACCCATGTGAACCGCGCGATGGCGAAGCTGGGCGCCCGCGACCGCGCCCAACTGGTCGTCATCGCCTACGAATCGGGCCTGGTACGCCCGCGGGCGGAGTGACGTAGGGGGTGACGTAAGGGGCGCCCGCTATGGCGGACGCCCCTTACCTCGCGGACGGACGGCGACGCTACGGCAGCGCCAGCATCCGCTCCAGCGCCAGCTTCGCGAACTGCTCGGTCTCCCGGTCCACCTCGATCTGGTTGACGAGGTTGCCCTCCGCCAGCGACTCCAGCGTCCAGACCAGGTGCGGCAGGTCGATGCGGTTCATGGTCGAGCAGAAGCAGACCGTCTTGTCGAGGAAGACGATCTCCTTGTCCTCCGCGGCGAAACGGTTCGCCAGACGGCGCACGAGGTTCAGCTCGGTGCCGATGGCCCACTTCGACCCGGCGGGCGCGGCCTCCAGGGTCTTGATGATGTGCTCGGTGGAGCCCACGTAGTCGGCGGCGGCCACCACCTCGTGCTTGCACTCCGGGTGCACCAGGACGTTCACGCCCGGTATCCGCGCGCGGACGTCCTCGACCGACTCCAGCGAGAAGCGCCCGTGCACCGAGCAGTGCCCGCGCCACAGGATCATCTTCGCGTCGCGCAGCTGCTCGGCGGTGAGGCCGCCGTTCGGCTTGTGCGGGTTGTAGACCACGCAGTCGTCGAGCGAGAAGCCCATGTCGCGCACGGCGGTGTTGCGGCCCAGGTGCTGGTCGGGCAGGAAGAGCACCTTTGTCGACCCGGGCTCGCCCTGGTCGTAGGCCCACTCCAGCGCGCGCTTGGCGTTCGACGACGTACAGATCGTGCCGCCGTGCTTGCCGGTGAACGCCTTGATGTCGGCCGAGGAGTTCATGTACGAGACGGGGACGACCTGCTCGGCGATGCCGGCCTCGGTCAGCACGTCCCAGCACTCGGCGACCTGCTCGGCGGTGGCCATGTCGGCCATCGAGCAGCCGGCGGCCAGGTCGGGAAGGACGACCTTCTGGTCGTCCGTCGTCAGGATGTCCGCGGACTCGGCCATGAAGTGCACACCGCAGAAGACGATGTACTCGGCGTCGGGCCGGGCGGCGGCGTCGCGCGCCAGCTTGAAGGAGTCACCGGTCACATCCGCGAACTGGATGACCTCGTCGCGCTGGTAGTGATGGCCGAGGACGAAGACCTTGTCCCCCAGCTTCTCCTTGGCGGCCCGGGCGCGCTCCACCAGGTCCGGGTCGGAGGGGGACGGCAGGTCGCCGGGGCACTCGACGCCGCGCTCGCTCCTGGGGTCGGCCTCGCGGCCGAGCAGCAGCAGGGCGAGCGGCGTGGGCTGGACATCAAGCTCCACGAGGTCCCCGGGGGACTGGGCGGTGGTCACGACGACACCTACCCTTTCTCTTCTGCAGACGAGTTTTCGTCTAATTGACGCTATCTATCATAACTGGTTCACGTCAGTTTGACGATGGCCATAGTGTCGATGTGACGCATTCGCCGGACCCCCGTGCCGCAGGCTGGTGCCCCGAGAAAAACCATGTGCGAGCATGAAGGGGTAAGACGTAAGCGCTCGGCCCGGAATGAATCCGCGGCCCCGCCGGTTGCAACCGTCGGCAAGCAGTCTCCGTACAACCCGGGAGAGAAGCAGATGTCCGTATCGGACGAGACCACCACCGTGAGCGACGGCATCCTCCTGTCGGACGCCGCCGCGGCCAAGGTGAAGGGCCTGCTGGAGCAGGAAGGCCGGGACGACCTGGCGCTGCGCGTCGCCGTCCAGCCCGGCGGCTGCTCGGGCCTGCGCTACCAGCTGTTCTTCGACGAGCGCTCGCTCGACGGCGACGTCGTCAAGGACTTCGACGGCGTGAAGGTCGTCACCGACCGGATGAGCGCTCCCTACCTGGGCGGCGCCTCCATCGACTTCGTCGACACCATCGAGAAGCAGGGCTTCACGATCGACAACCCCAACGCCACGGGCTCCTGCGCCTGCGGCGACTCCTTCAGCTAAGCCTGTAGGGACAGACGTACGAAGGCGGCGGCCCCCGAAGCTCGGGGGCCGCCGCCTTCGTACGTCTTCGTGCGTCACTTCCGCCGTACCGTCTCGCCCGTGGTGTCCACGACCTTGCGCTCGCCCAGCGGCTTGTCCAGGGCGACGGTCTTCGAGAGTTCCTTGGCGACCATGACGCAGACCTGGTCCTTCTGCTTGGTCTCCGTCACCGTGACGGTCACGCGGTCGCCCTTCTCGCGCGCGGACGCGGTGTACTCGGCGCAGGCGCTGCCCCAGAAGTGCACCGTCAACGACGTGCCGTCCGCGCTGTAGGACTCGACGCGCGCCGAGCGCTTCTCGCCCGGCTCCTCGGGGGGCGCCGGAGTGCCGGAAGTCCCCGGCGACCTCAGGTACTCGGGGGCCACCGCCGGATGCGTCACCGTGAACGCCTCCCGCGCGCCCTGCGGCTTCACCTCGAACAGCCAGGACGGCACCAGCGTCTGCCTGCCGTCCACGTGGTGCGTGGCGAGCCCGAAGGTGGCGCCGTGCACCGCCACCGGCCGCGGCTTCGCCGGCGCGGACGAGGGCTCGCAGGGTGCCTGCTTCGCACCGCCGCCGCCCTCCGTCTTCGTGCTGTCGTCGGTGTGCGGCACCGGGGTCGCGCAGCCGCCGATGCCGACGTGCCCGCCACCGGCGGACGAGTTCAGCCGGTCCAGGGTCTGGCGGGCGCTGATCACGGGGTACCGGTCACCCTTCACGGGCGCCTTCAACTGACCGCTGCCGCCCACCACTTGGCCGTCCGACCCGACCTGGATGCCGGTCGACCAGCCATAGGTCGGCAGGCCGCCCACCTTCGGGTCGGCGTTCACCACCCGTACGGCGCCCATCAGTTGGCGGGCGTCCAGCTTCGCGTCGTCCTGGCCGAGCGCCTTGAGGACCGGCGCCGCGGCGGCCTTGGCGGCCTTCTCCCCGACGGCGTCGCCCAGCTCGCCATGGGGCGCCGTGGAGCTGCTCGAACAGGGCTTGCCCTTGGGGCAGTCGTCCGTACCGCCCAGGCCGTGCCGGGCGAACGTCCAGGTCCCGGGCGCCTGCTTGTTCACCTGGAGCGAGGGGCCCGAGCCGTCCTTGTCCTGCTCCACCCGCCAGACGCCGTCCCGCACCGTCGGCGTACCGGAGAGGCCGAGCGCCTCGGCCAGCGCGCGCACCTCGGCCCGGGTCACCTCGCCGCGCGCGTGATGGACGTACGCCGCCTTCGGCCCCTCGGGCAGCTCGCCGGTCGCCTGGTACGTCACGCCGTTCGGGTCGGGCTCGCCGGGCGCGATGCCGGCGGTGCCGCCGCCGTCACCGCCGCCGGCCTCGTAGCCGTCCAGCGCGAGCGGCGGCGGGGGGCCGCCGTCTCCCGCCGGGGCGCCGTCGCTGCCCTGGCCGCCACCGCCACCGCTCCCGCTGCCGGACGCGGTCGTCGCGAAGTACGCGCCACCGCCGCCGATCAACAGCACGGTGGCCGCGACCGAGGCGACGGCGAGGCGCGCACGCCTCCGCTGCGGCTCGGCCGCCTCATGGACGGATCGCTCGGTGCTCACCGCATCGCTCCTTCGACTGCGCTGCTGTCCCCGGAAGCCCACGGCCGGGCTTCGGGCTACGTAGTACGTGTTCCCCGTGACGGGGGACAGCGATGGGACGCGGCGGGGGAGCGGACGGTTCCCCCGGCGTGCGCCGGGGCCCCGGGGCCGGCCTCCCTCAGTCGCCGTACTCGGACATTTCGGCGAGGAGCCGCGCGGAGGCGGGCGGCACGGTGACGCCGTGGATCAGGGACGGCGGCACCGGAGCGGTGGCGGCCGCGGCGGGCACCACCCAGTGCGGAGCCATGCGGGCGCAGTCGCCGCGCAGCGTCTCCATGCTCTCGGGGGCTTCCGTGGAAAGCCTGTACGCACGCTTCATGACGACATCCTTCGAGATAACGGCCATAACGGCACCGTACGCATCGGGCCGCTCACGAAAAAAGACCTACTATCGGGTAGTTTTGCCACTTCAGGCAGGGTGGCTCGACCCGATAGCGTGAACCGTCAACCCCGCCTCTCCTCCACAGGAGCATTCAGCCGTGCGTATCGCAGTCACCGGCTCCATCGCCACCGACCACCTGATGACCTTCCCCGGCCGCTTCGCCGACCAGCTGGTCGCCGATCAGCTGCACACGGTCTCCCTCTCGTTCCTGGTCGACAACCTCGACGTCCGCAGGGGAGGCGTGGCCGCCAACATCACCTTCGGCATGGGGCAGCTCGGCACCCGCCCGATCCTGGTCGGCGCCGCGGGCGCCGACTTCGACGAGTACCGCGCCTGGCTCGACCGGCACGGCGTGGACACCTCCTCGGTCCGGATCTCCGAGACGCTGCACACCGCCCGCTTCGTCTGCACCACCGACGCCGACCACAACCAGATCGGCTCCTTCTACACGGGCGCGATGAGCGAGGCCCGCCTCATCGAGCTGAAGACGGTCGCCGACCGCGTGGGCGGACTCGACCTCGTCCTCATCGGCGCCGACGACCCCGAGGCGATGCTCCGGCACACCGAGGAGTGCCGCACCCGCGCGATCCCCTTCGCCGCGGACTTCTCGCAGCAGATCGCCCGCATGGAGGGCGAGGAGATCCGCACCCTCCTCGACGGCGCCACCTACCTGTTCTCCAACGAGTACGAGAAGGGCCTCATCGAGTCCAAGACCGGCTGGAGCGACGCCGAGATCCTCTCGCGCGTCGGCCACCGCGTCACGACCCTCGGCCCCGGCGGCGTACGCATCGAGGCCACCGGTCAGGACCCGATCGAGGTCGCCGTCCCGGCCGAGGAGGCCAAGGTCGAGCCGACCGGCGTGGGCGACGCGTTCCGCGCGGGCTTCCTGTCGGGCCTCGCCTGGGGTGTCTCCCTGGAGCGCGCCGCGCAGGTGGGCTGCATGCTCGCCACCCTGGTCATCGAGACCGTCGGCACCCAGGAGTACGAGCTGCGCCGCAGCGACTTCATGGACCGCTTCACCAAGGCGTACGGCCATGAGGCCGCCACCGAGGTCCGCGCGCACCTCGGCTGATCACGAGAGCCGGCGGACCACGTACGCGCTGCCCCGGTCCGCCGGCCGCTCACCCACGTACTCGTGCTCGCGCATCTGGCACCACGCCGGGATGTCGAGCCGCGCCGCCTCGTCGTCCGCGAGCACGGTCACCGTGCCGCCGACCGGGACGTCCCCGATGACCTTCGCCAGCTCGATCACGGGCAGCGGGCACCGCTTGCCGAGCGCGTCGACGACGAGCGACGCGCCTTCCGTACGGGCCTCCGTCGCCACCGGGGCGCCCAGCTTCTCCCGGACCCCGGCGACGGCGCCGGGCAGCACGTCCAGGAACCGCTCCACCTCCGCTGCCTCGGTGCCGAGCGGCAGCGAGATCCGGACGTTTCCCTCGCTCAGCACGCCCATGGCCTTGAGCACATGGCTCGGGGTCAGCGTCGAGCTGGTGCACGACGAACCGGAGGAGACGGAGAACCCCGCCCGGTCCAGCTCGTGCAGCAGGGTCTCCCCGTCGACATAGAGACAGGAGAAGGTGACGAGGTGCGGAAGCCGCCGCACGGGATCGCCCACCACCTCCACGTCCGGCACCAGCGCGGGCACCCGCGCCCTGATCCGCTCCGTCAGCTCCCGCAGCCGCGCGCCCTCCGCGGCGGCCTCGGCCCGCACCGCCCGCAGCGAGGCGGCCGCCGCCACGACGGCCGGGATGTTCTCGAACCCGGCGGCGCGCCCCGACTCCCGCTCGTCGGCGGGACCTTGCACGGCGAACCGCACCCCCTTGCGTACGACGAGAAGTCCGACCCCCGCCGGCCCGCCCCACTTATGGGCGCTGCCGGTCAGCACCGACCAGTCCCCGTCGACCGGCCCCCAGGGCAGCGACTGCGCCGCGTCCACCAGGAGCGGCACCCCGGCCGCCCGGCAGGCCGCCGCCACCTCGGCCACCGGCTGCTCGGTGCCCACCTCGTGGTTGGCGGACTGCAGACAGGCGAGCGCGGTGTCCTCGCGCAGCGCGGCGGCGTACGCCCGCGGGTCCACGGCCCCGCCCCGGTCCACCGGCACCTCGGTGACCTCCCCGCCCGCGGCCTCGTGCGCCCCGGCCGAATGGAGCACCGACGAGTGTTCGACCGCCGACACGATCAGGTGGCGTCCGGCGCGGCGCCGCCCGGCGAGCGCCCCCGCGGTCCCGGAGTGCACGGCGCGCGTACCGGACGAGGTGAACACCAGCTCGTCGGCCCGGCACCCCACGGCATCGGCGGCGGCCTCCCGCGCCGCGTCCAGCAGCATCCGGGCCCGCCGCCCTTCGCGGTAAAGCCGCGCAGGATCGGCCCACCCCTCGTCGAGCGAGGCCGCCAGGGCCTGCCGGGCAACGGGATGAAGGGGAGCGGAGGAGGCAGCGTCGAAATAGGGCACGCCTCCACGCTAGTCCCCTCAGGAGCGCCCCGAAGGGGCGCGGGGAACTGCGCGCCCGGCCCTCACCGAGCCGCACCCGCGGACCGACAGATTCCGTCACCCCCGCAGGCGCCCCAACCCCCCGTCAGAAAGCGCCGGGGGGCGCCCACCCCACCCTTCGGAGTGACCCGCGGCGCGTTAGGCACCCTCCCCGCGCGACCCCAAAATGCGTCCAGTAGGGTTTGGTCCGCATAAACATCCAAACCCCTGCCCGACGCAGGGCGGCGACCGACCAGCGTGAAGGCCGCAGCCGACCGCGCGGGCGAGACTCTCGGGAAGGCGCTACGTGAGTCCCAACGGCTCCGACCGCTCGTCGCGGCGCCCGATGCGGCGGAAGCTGCCGCAGGTGCTGACTGCGGGCCTGATCCTGGCGACCGCCACCGGTTGCACATACAAGGATTTCCCCCGCCTTGGAATGCCCACCCCGGTAACGGAAGAGGCTCCGCGGATTCTCTCCCTCTGGCAGGGCTCGTGGGCGGCAGCGCTCGCCACGGGCGTGCTGGTCTGGGGTCTGATCCTGTGGAGCGTCATCTTCCACCGGCGCAGCCGCACCAAGGTGGAAGTCCCTCTCCAGACCCGCTACAACATGCCCATCGAGGCGCTGTACACGGTCGTCCCCCTCATCATCGTCTCCGTGCTCTTCTACTTCACGGCACGTGACGAGTCGAAGCTCCTGGAGCTCGAAGACAAGCCGGCCCACACGATCAACGTGGTCGGCTACCAGTGGAGCTGGGGCTTCAACTACGTCGAGAACGTCCCGGGCGCCGGCAACGCCAACGCCAGGACGTCCAAGGACCTGGAAGCCATCCCGGACAAGTTCCGCGACGACTTCCCGGCGAAGGCCAACGGCGTCTACGACGTCGGCGTGCCCGGCGACCGGAACCCCCAGAACGGCAACCCGGGCCCGACCCTCTGGCTGCCCAAGGGCGAGAAGGTCCGCTTCGTCCTGACTTCGCGTGACGTCATCCACTCCTTCTGGGTGGTGCCGTTCCTCATGAAGCAGGACGTCATTCCGGGCCACACCAACGCCTTCGAGGTGACCCCCAACAAGGAGGGCACCTTCATGGGCAAGTGCGCCGAGCTCTGCGGCGTCGACCACTCCCGGATGCTCTTCAACGTCAAGGTCGTCTCTCCCGAGCGCTACAAGCAGCACCTCGAGGACCTGGCGAAGAAGAACCAGAAGGGTTACATCCCGGCCGGCATCGAGCAGACGCCCCACGAGAAGAACCGGGAGACGAACAACCTGTGAGCATCCTCAACGAACCCCAGGGTGCCGCGGCAGCACCAACGGACTCGTACGAGAACGAGCTGCCGGTCCGGCGCAAGCAGCCGGGAAACCTCGTCGTCAAGTGGATGACCACCACTGACCACAAGACGATCGGCACGCTCTATCTGGTCACGTCGTTCGCGTTCTTCTGCATCGGCGGAGTGATGGCGCTCTTCATGCGCGCCGAACTCGCCCGCCCGGGCTCGCAGATCATGTCGAACGAGCAGTTCAACCAGGCGTTCACGATGCACGGCACGATCATGCTGCTGATGTTCGCGACGCCGCTGTTCGCCGGTTTCGCGAACTGGATCATGCCGCTGCAGATCGGCGCGCCCGACGTCGCCTTCCCGCGGCTGAACATGTTCGCCTACTGGCTCTACCTGTTCGGCTCGCTCATCGCGGTCGGCGGTTTCCTCACGCCGAACGGCGCGGCCGACTTCGGCTGGTTCGCGTACGCGCCGCTGTCGGACGCCGTGCACTCGCCGGGTATCGGCGGCGACATGTGGATCATGGGTCTGGCCTTCTCCGGCTTCGGCACGATCCTCGGCTCGGTCAACTTCATCACCACGATCATCTGCATGCGCGCGCCGGGCATGACCATGTTCCGCATGCCGATCTTCACCTGGAACGTGCTGCTGACGGCCGTCCTCGTGCTGCTGGCCTTCCCGGTCCTGGCCGCCGCGCTGTTCGCCCTGGAGGCGGACCGCAAGTTCGGTGCCCACATCTTCGACGCGGCCAACGGCGGCGCCCTGCTGTGGCAACACCTCTTCTGGTTCTTCGGCCACCCAGAGGTGTACATCATCGCGCTGCCGTTCTTCGGCATCATCTCCGAGGTCATCCCGGTCTTCTCCCGCAAGCCGATGTTCGGCTACATGGGCCTGATCGGCGCGACCATCGCCATCGCGGGTCTGTCCGTGACGGTGTGGGCGCACCACATGTACGTCACAGGCGGCGTGCTGTTGCCGTTCTTCTCCTTCATGACGTTCCTGATCGCCGTACCAACAGGCGTGAAGTTCTTCAACTGGATCGGCACGATGTGGAAGGGGTCCTTGAGTTTCGAGACCCCGATGCTCTGGGCGGTCGGCTTCCTGATCACCTTCACCTTCGGTGGTCTGACGGGCGTCATCCTGGCCTCGCCGCCGATGGACTTCCACGTCTCGGACTCGTACTTCGTGGTGGCGCACTTCCACTACGTGGTCTTCGGCACCGTCGTCTTCGCGATGTTCTCCGGCTTCCACTTCTGGTGGCCGAAGTTCACCGGCAAGATGCTGGACGAGCGCCTGGGCAAGATCACCTTCTGGACGCTGTTCGTGGGCTTCCACGGCACGTTCCTGGTCCAGCACTGGCTGGGCGCCGAGGGCATGCCGCGTCGTTACGCGGACTACCTCGACGCCGACGGCTTCACCGCGCTGAACACGATCTCGACCATCAGCTCGTTCCTGCTCGGTCTGTCGATCCTGCCGTTCTTCTACAACATCTGGAAGACGGCGAAGTACGGCAAGAAGATCGAGGTCGACGACCCGTGGGGCTACGGCCGTTCGCTGGAGTGGGCGACGTCCTGCCCGCCGCCGCGGCACAACTTCCTCACGTTGCCGCGCATCCGCAGTGAATCGCCGGCCTTCGACCTGCACCACCCGGACATCGCCGCCCTCGGCCAGCTCGAGAACGACGGGCAGAAGGACACCGCGCTGTTCGGCGGCGACAAGGAGGCCGCGAAGTGAAGATCCAGGGCAAGATGTTCATCTGGCTGAGCGTCTTCGTCCTCGCCATGGCGATCGTCTATGGCGTGTGGTCGAAGGAGCCGGCCGGTACCACGGCGCTCTTCCTGGCCTTCGGCCTGTGCATCATGATCGGCTACTACCTGGCCTTCACGGCCCGGCGGGTCGACGCCTCCGCACAGGACGACAAGGAGGCCGACGTCGCGGACGAGGCCGGCGAGGTGGGCTTCTTCAGCCCGCACAGCTGGCAGCCGCTCTCGCTGGCCGTCGGTGGCGCGCTCGCCTTCATGAGCATCGCCATCGGCTGGTGGCTGCTGTACTTCTCCGCCCCCCTGCTGCTCATCGGTCTGTGGGGCTGGGTCTTCGAGTACTACCGCGGCGAGAACCAGACCCAGTGATTCTGTAGTTCGAAGCCGTACCGAGGGGCCCGGACACTCCGTCAGGAGAGTCCGGGCCCCTCGGCGTGTCGCGCTTGACACCCGGACGGGTCATTCACCGCGCCGGACCGGGTGAACGTCCATACCGTGAGTTCATGAGCCACTCACCGCGAATCCGCACGGTACTGAGCTGCACGACGCTGGTGGCCGCCCTCGGCGCGGGGGCCACGGCCTGCGGCTCCGACAGCCACCCGCTCTCGGCGAAGCCGTACGACGCGGCCGGCCACGTCGCCTTCAACGGCCCTGTCGGCAGCAAGAAGGCGGACCCGGACAAGCCCCTGGAGGTCACCGCCCAGGGCGACGACGCGCGCATCACCGATGTGACGGCGACGGACGCGATGGGGCGGTACCTGGCGGGCGAACTCTCCGCCGACGGCTCGCGCTGGCACAGCACCGCGCCCCTGGCGGCCGGCGCCCACTACACGGTGCGGGTGAGCACCGAGGACGACGAGGGGGCACCGGGCCGCAAGGTCCTGACCTTCGACACCGGCGCCCCGGGGAAGAAGAAGCGGCTGAAGGTGACCTTCGGCCCCGAGGCGGGCAAGTACGGCGTCGGACAGCCCGTCATCGCCTCGCTCAGCGCCCCGGTGAAGGGCAAGGAGGCCCGGGCGACCGTCGAACGCTCCCTGAAGGTGCGCTCGGTGCCCGCGGTCGAGGGCGCCTGGCACTGGGTGGACAGCGAGACGCTGCACTACCGCCCCAAGGAGTACTGGCCCACCCACGCCACGGTCGACGTCTCCAGCAACCTGGGCGGCATCAAGGTCGGCGACCGGCTCTGGGGCGCCGAGACCAAGCCGCTGAAGTTCACCACCGGCGACCGGATCGAGGCGGTGACGGACGCCTCGTCCCACTGGATGACGGTCTACCGCAACGGCGAGGAGATCAACTCGATCCCGGTGACCACGGGCAAGCCCGGCTACTCCACCCGCAACGGCGTCAAGGTCGTGCTCGGCAAGGAGTACTCCGTACGCATGACCAGTGCCAGCATCGGCGCCTCGGACTTCTACGACAAGCAGGTCTACTACGCGACGCGGGTCACCGACTCCGGCGAGTACGTGCACGCCGCGCCCTGGTCGGTCGGCTCGCAGGGGTACGCCAACACCAGCCACGGCTGCATCGGCATGAACACGGGCAACGCCGCCTGGTTCTACGAGACCGTGCGGCAGGGCGACCTGGTGCGGGTGATCAACAGCGCCGGGGAGGACATGCCCACCTTCGGCAACGGCCTCGGCGACTGGAACATGAGCTGGAAGACGTGGCGCAAGGGCAGCGCGCTGCTTTCCGGCGCCGAGGAAGGCCCCTCGGCGCTCGACGCGGCCCGACTGCGGCCGCACGTCTAGCCCGGAGCCCCGGAGCGGCACAGGACGGCACAGGAGCCACAGGACGGCACAGAACGGCGCGGAGGGCCCCGCGCCGAGGCGCCGGGCCCGCTGTGCGCTCCGCGGGACCCGTCAGGCCCCCACGGCCCGCTTGCTGCGCAGCAGGGCGGCCAGGGCGTCCGCGAACTCCACCGGGTCGACCGGAAGGGTCACCGCCGCTTCCGCGCGGCTCCAGGTGGCCAGCCAGGCGTCCTGCGGGCGCCCGATGAGCAGCAGCACGGGCGGCGCGCGGAAGATCTCGTCCTTGATCTGACGGCACACGCCCATGCCGCCCGCGGGCTTCGCCTCACCGTCGAGCACACAGACGTCGACGCCGCCCCCGTCCAGCTCCTTGAGGACGGCGGGCAGGGTCGCGCACTCGATGAACTCCACCTCGGGAACGTCCGCCGCCGGCCTGCGTCCGGCGGCCAACCGGACCTGCTCGCGGGTGCTCGCGTTGTCGCTGTAGACCAGCACCGTCGCGGTCGGCTGCATTGTTCCTCCAGATCATCGAGCTGAGCTGTGCCGTCGTGGGATCGGGAACCGATGCGCGGATGCTACTCCTCCCGACACCCCGTCAACAGCGGTTCGGACAGGCCTCCGATGGGCCATACGGGCAGGACACACCCCACAGACACTCCGAACAGCACCCCCCGGGGTGAGGGCGGGATAAGCGACCGACATAATGTCGGTCGTGGCGACAGCAACGACAGTAGATACCGGGCACGCGCACCCGCCGGTCAATCGACCGAACCTCACCAGCGTCGGAACCATCATCTGGCTGAGTTCCGAGCTGATGTTCTTCGCGGCCCTCTTCGCGATGTACTTCACCCTGCGATCGGTGACAGGTCCTGATCACTGGAAGGAAATGGCCTCGGCCCTTAACTTCCCGTTCTCGGCGACGAACACCACCATCCTGGTGCTCTCCTCCCTCACGTGTCAGCTCGGCGTCTTCGCCGCCGAGCGTGGCGACGTGAAGAAGCTCCGGATGTGGTTCATCGTCACCTTCATCATGGGTGCGATCTTCATCGGCGGTCAGGTGTACGAGTACACCGAGCTGGTCAAGCACGAGGGCCTCTCGCTCTCGTCCGACCCCTACGGCTCGGTCTTCTACCTGACCACCGGCTTCCACGGACTGCATGTGACAGGCGGCCTGATCGCCTTCCTGCTGGTCCTCGGCCGCACCTATGCGGCCAGGAAGTTCACCCATGAACAGGCGACCGCAGCCATCGTCGTGTCCTACTACTGGCACTTCGTCGATGTGGTCTGGATCGGCCTCTTCGCCACGATCTACATGATCAAGTAATCGGCGGAGGTCGCTCACGCGACGTACCGACATATTCCAGAAGCATCGACGCAGAAGATCCTGACACCGGGGTAATCCGTGAAAAAGCTCTCCGCACGACGACGCCATCCGCTGGCGGCGGTCGTCGTCCTACTCCTCGCGCTGGCGGCCACCGGGGGGCTGTACGCCGCGTTCGCGCCGGCGGACAAGGCGCAAGCCGATGAAACCGCCCAGTCTCTCGCCATCGACGAGGGCAAGAAGCTCTACGCCGTGGGCTGCTCCAGCTGCCACGGAACCGGCGGTCAGGGGTCCTCCGACGGTCCGCCGCTGACGGGCGTGGGTGCCGCGGCGGTCGACTTCCAGGTCGGCACCGGGCGCATGCCGCTCCAGCAGCAGGGTGCCCAGGCGCCCAAGAAGAAGGTCATCTACACCCAGGCCCAGATCGACCAGCTGGCGGCGTACATCGCGTCGCTCGGCGCCGGTCCCTCGGTCCCGACCGAGAAGCAGTACAGCCCCAAGGGAGCGGACATCGCCAAGGGTGGCGAGCTGTTCCGCACCAACTGCGCCCAGTGCCACAACTTCACCGGTGAAGGTGGCGCGCTGACGCACGGCAAGTTCGCGCCGTCGCTCGAAGGTGTCTCTCCGAAGCACATCTACGAGGCCATGCAGACCGGCCCGCAGAACATGCCGTCCTTCCCCGACACGACGATGCCGGAGAAGGAGAAGAAGGAGATCATCGCGTACCTCGACGCGGTCAACGGCGAGAAGACCCAGAGCCCTGGCGGTCTCAAGCTGGGTGGCCTGGGGCCGGTCAGTGAAGGCCTCTTCGGCTGGATCTTCGGTCTCGGCTCGCTGATCGCGGTCGCCGTGTGGGTCGCCGCTCGGACCGCAAAGGCCAAGAAGTCATGAGTAGCCAAGAGATTCCAGAAGAGAACCTGCCCTCCAAGCAGGAGACCGAGCCCCAGCACGGCTCGGTGGTGGTCCCGGACGACAACCCGTTCGCCGACCCGGGCCTTCCGCCCCACAAGCACCGCATCCAGGACATCGACGAGAAGGCCGCCCGGCGTTCCGAGCGTGCCGTCGCGTTCCTGTTCACGCTGTCGATGCTGGCCACCGTCGGCTTCATCGCCGCGTTCGTGACCATCCCGGCGGACAAGAGCATCTTCGTCTGGCCGATCGGGCACATCAGCGGTCTCAACTTCGCCCTCGGTCTGACCCTGGGTCTGGCGCTCTTCTGCATCGGCGCGGGCGCGGTCCACTGGGCCCGCACCCTGATGTCCGACGTGGAGGTCGCCGACGAGCGGCACGCCATCGAGGCCCCGGCCGAGGTCAAGGCCAAGGTCATGGCCGACTTCCGGGCCGGTGCCGAGGAGTCGCAGTTCGGCCGGCGCAAGCTGATCCGCAACACGATGTTCGGCGCGCTCGCCCTGGTCCCGCTCTCCGGCGTCGTCCTCCTGCGCGACCTCGGTCCGCTGCCCGAGGACAAGCTCCGGCACACCAAGTGGGCCAAGGGCAAGAAGCTCGTCAACATGAACACGCACGAGCCGCTGCGTCCCTCGGACGTGCAGGTCGGTTCGCTGACGTTCGCCATGCCCGAGGGCATGTCGGAGCACGACCACGACTTCCAGACCCAGATCGCCAAGGCCGCCCTGATGATCGTCCGGATTCAGCCGGAGGACATCAAGGACAAGCGCGAGCTGGAGTGGTCGCACGAAGGCGTCGTGGCCTACTCCAAGATCTGCACCCACGTGGGCTGCCCGATCTCCCTGTACGAGCAGCAGACGCACCACGTCCTCTGCCCGTGCCACCAGTCCACCTTCGACCTCTCCGACGGTGCCCGAGTCATCTTCGGCCCGGCCGGTCACCCGCTGCCGCAGCTGCGCATCGGCGTGAACGAGGAGGGCTACCTCGAGGCGCTCGGCGACTTCGAAGAGCCCGTCGGTCCTGCCTTCTGGGAGCGCGGATGAGTACCACACCTCCGAACAACTCGAACAAGAAGGCACCCGCCGGCGAGCGGGTGGCCGACTGGGCCGACGGCCGCCTTGGGATCTACTCCCTGGCCAAGGCCAACATGCGCAAGATCTTCCCGGACCACTGGTCCTTCATGCTCGGCGAGATCTGCATGTACAGCTTCATCATCATCATCCTCACGGGTGTGTATCTGACGCTGTTCTTCCACCCGTCGATGAACGAGGTGGAGTACCACGGCAGCTACGTCCCGATGCAGGGCCAGCTGATGTCCGAGGCGTTCAACTCGACCATGCACATCTCCTTCGATGTGCGCGGTGGTCTGCTCATCCGGCAGATCCACCACTGGGCGGCGCTGATCTTCATCGCCGGCATGTTCGTGCACATGATGCGCGTGTTCTTCACGGGCGCCTTCCGCAAGCCGCGTGAGGTCAACTGGCTCTTCGGCTTCCTGCTGTTCGTCCTCGGCATGTTCACCGGTTTCACCGGTTACTCGCTCCCGGACGACCTGCTCTCCGGCACCGGTGTGCGCTTCATGCAGGGTGCGATCCTGTCCGTCCCGGTCGTCGGCACGTACCTGTCGATGTTCCTGTTCGGCGGGGAGTTCCCGGGCGGCGACTTCGTCGCGCGGTTCTACTCGATCCACATCCTGCTGCTGCCGGGCATCATGCTGGGCCTGATGGTGGCGCACCTGATCCTGGTCTTCTACCACAAGCACACGCAGTTCGCGGGCCCCGGCAAGAGCAACAAGAACGTCGTCGGCATGCCGCTGCTGCCCGTGTACATGGCCAAGGCCGGAGGCTTCTTCTTCCTGGTCTTCGGTGTCATCGCGGCCATCGCGGCGATCGCCTCGATCAACCCGATCTGGGCGCTCGGCCCCTACCGTCCGGACCAGGTGTCCACCGGCGCCCAGCCCGACTGGTACATGGGCTTCGCCGAGGGTCTGATCCGTGTCATGCCGGGCTGGGAGATCAACCTCTGGGGTCACACGCTGGTCCTCGGCGTCTTCATCCCGCTGGTGATCTTCCCGCTGATGCTCGCGGCGATCGCGGTCTACCCGTTCATCGAGTCCTGGGTCACCGGGGACAAGCGCGAGCACCACATCCTGGACCGCCCGCGCAACGCCCCGACCCGTACGGCCTTCGGTGTCGCCTGGGTCACCGCGTACATGATCATGCTGCTCGGTGGCGGCAACGACATCTTCGCGACGCACTTCCACCTGTCGCTGAACGCGATCACCTGGTTCGTCCGGATCTTCTTCTTCGTCGGACCGGTCATCGCCTTCATCATCACCAAGCGGATCTGCCTGGGCCTCCAGCGGCGCGACAGGGACAAGGTGCTGCACGGCCGCGAGTCGGGCATCATCAAGCGCCTGCCGCACGGTGAGTTCATCGAGATCCACGAGCCGCTCGACCAGGGGCAGCTGCACACGCTCACCGCGCACGAGCAGTACAAGCCGCTCGAGATCGGCCCGACGGTCGACGAGAACGGCGTCGAGCGCAAGGTGTCCGGTTCGCAGAAGCTCCGGGCCAAGCTCTCCAAGGGCTACTACGGGGAGGACAACCAGATCCCCAAGCCCACCGCCGAGGAGTACAAGGAGATCACCAGCGGCCACGGCCACCACTGATCACCTGAGGCTCTACGAGCCCTGACCTCCTGATGGTCGCCACGGTGAGAGCCCCGTCCAGTTCATGGACGGGGCTCTTTGCCGTCCCGGCGGCTGGATAGGGTGGACCCACCCGACGTGTCGGGCACTTTCCTCCCCAGGCAGACGAACACCAGGAGCGGCCATGAGCGCTGTGACCCCCGCAGGAGGCACGACCGCGGCGGGCCGTTCCTGGCCCGACGTCCTGAACGGCCTGCTCGAAGGCCGGGACCAGAGCGCCGACGACACGGCGTGGGCCATGGACCGCATCATGCGCGGCGAGGCCACCGACGCGCAGATCGCCGCATTCGTCGTCGCGTTGCGGGCCAAGGGCGAGACCGTGCAGGAGATCACCGGGCTCGTACGGGCGATGTACGAGCACGCCAACGTGATCGAGGTGCCCGGCGAGACGGTCGACATCGTCGGCACCGGCGGTGACGGCGCCAAGACCGTCAACATCTCCACGATGTCCGCGATCGTCATCGCGGGCACCGGCGCGCGGGTCGTCAAGCACGGCAACCGCGCCGCGTCGTCGGCCAGCGGGGCGTCGGACGTGCTGGAGAAGCTCGGCGTCAACCTCCAGCTCACGCCGGAGCGGGTCGTCGAGGTCGCCCAGGAGGCGGGCATCACCTTCTGCTTCGCCGTGAAGTTCCACCCCGCGCTGCGGCACGCGGGCGCCGCGCGCAGCCAGCTCGGCATCCGGACCGTCTTCAACCTCCTCGGCCCGCTCACCAACCCGGCCAGGGTGCGGGCCCAGGCGGTCGGGGTCGCCGACGCCCGGATGGCCCCCATCGTGGCCGGCGTCTTCGCCGAGCGCGGCAACTCCTCCCTCGTCTTCCGCGGCGACGACGGGCTCGACGAGCTGACGACCACGGCCACCTCACGGGTGTGGATCGTGCGGGACGGGCAGGTGCGCGAGGAGGCCTTCGACCCCCGCGACGTCGGGATCGACCTGGTGCCCGTCGAGGCGCTGCGGGGCGCCGACGCCTCGTACAACGCCGAGGTCGCCCGGCGGCTGCTCGACGGCGAGAGCGGGCCGGTGCGCGACGCCGTGCTGCTGAACTCCGCGGCGGCGCTGGTCGCCCTCGCCCCGACCGACGCGCCGCTGACCGAGCAGATCCGCGCGGGCATGGCGCGGGCGGCCCACTCGATCGACTCCGGGGCCGCGAAGCAGGCCCTGCAGCGGTGGGTGGCGGCCAGCAACCGCTGAGCCTTCCGCCCGCCTCCCGTTCACCCGTGTGACGTACGGCGCAGTCCGGATTCTGGACTGCGCCTTGCGCGTCGAAGATCGTGTGGCAGGATGCTGGGCAGGTCATGAGTGACAGCGACTACGGCCCCGGCCCGCTGTCCGGCAACCCTCCGTCCGTGGCGGGGTGCCCCGGGTGAAGACCAGGCCGTACGCAGCGAGGCGTATGGCAAGCGCGGACCCCTGGACATCGGTGAATGTCACAGCCCTGGGGTCCTGGTCCTCAAGGGAGCAGTCTCGTGAGCAAGCGAATGTGTTAGGGCCTCGGCGCCCCTCTTCCGCACACCTTTCTCTTTTCATCACTGCACCGCCGTACCTCTGTCGTACGCGTGTCGGCGCAGTGAACTCACTTGCCTCTTACGGGAGTTCGCCATGTCCGTGTCCGCCGTTCCCGCCGTTGCCGCCGACTCGTCCGTCTGTGCCCCGCTCGCCGTCCTCGGCCGCGACGTCACCGTGCCGCTGGTCACCGGCGGCGAGGTGACGTACGCCGCGCTCGACTACGCGGCGAGTGCCCCCGCGCTCCAGCGGGTCTGGGACGACGTGGCCGCCTACGCCCCGTACTACGGCAGCGTGCACCGCGGCGCCGGGTACCTCTCGCAGCTCTCCACCGACCTCTTCGAGAACTCCCGCGTGACCGTCGCCGAGTTCCTCGACTGCCGCCAGGGCGACCAGGTCGTCTTCACCCGCTCCACCACCGACTCGCTGAACCTCCTCGCCGCCGCCCTGCCCGCCGGTTGCGAGGTCTTCGTCTTCGAGACCGAGCACCACGCCTCGCTCCTGCCGTGGCGGGACGCCCGCGTCACCTACCTCGACGCGCCGCGCACGCCCGACGAGGCCGTGCACACGCTGGAGCGCGCCCTCGCCGACCGCGACCCCTACGGCCCGGCCCTGGTGTGCGTCACCGGCGCGTCCAACGTCACCGGGGAGCTGTGGCCGGTGCGGGAGCTGGCCGCCGCCGCGCACGCGCACGGCGCCCGGATCGTGCTCGACGCCGCGCAGCTCGCACCCCACCACCCGGTCTCCGTACGGGAGTTGGACGTCGACTGGGTCGCCTTCTCCGGGCACAAGCTGTACGCGCCCTTCGGCTCGGGCGTGCTCGCGGGCCGCTCCGACTGGCTGCGGGAGGCCGAGCCCTACCTCGCGGGCGGCGGCGCCTCGCGGAAGGTGACGCGACGCCCCAAGGAGGCGGGCGGCGGCGTGGACGTGGAGTGGCACGACACCGCCGCCCGGCACGAGGCCGGGTCGCCGAACGTCATCGGCGTGTACTCCATCGCCGCCGCCTGCAAGGCGCTCACCGAGGCCGGCTTCGACGAGCTGGTCGCCCGTGAGCAGCACCTGATCCGCACGGTGCGCGAGGGGCTCGCCGAGGTGCCCGCCGTGCGGGTGCTCTCCCTCTTCGGTGACGACGCGCCGCGCGTCGGCGTCATCTCCTTCGTCGTCGACGGCTGGAACAGCTCGCACTTCGCCGCCGCGCTCTCCGCCGAGTACGGCATCGGCGTACGCGACGGCCTGTTCTGTGCCCACCCGCTGGTGCGCACCCTCCTCGGCGGCGAGTCCGACGAGCCGGGTGAGTGCGGTGCCCCCGAGGCCGCGCCCGGCGAGAAGTCGCTGAACGCGATCCGTGTGAGCTTCGGCGCGGGCACCCCCGACGAGCACGTCGAGCGGTTCGTGCGCGCCGTCAAGGAGCTGGTGGCCGACGGCGCGCGGTGGAACTACCGCACCGAGGACGGCCGTTGCGTGCCGGACACCAGCGCCGCCGCCTGACCGGCCGGCAGCCGTGACCCCAGCTGGATCATCCGTGGAGCCCGCTCGGTCGCGTCGGTGAGGAACTCGCCGCCCCGGCCGAGCGCCTCGGTCGGCGAGACGGGGGCGGGCAGGATCGCGCTGTAGGCGTCCACGCCGGTGCCGGGGCCGCCGAAGAGGCCGGCGGTGACGCGCAGGTCGCGCGTGAGGACGTACGCCCAGCGCTCCAGGGCCGCCGCCAGCTCCTCGGCCTGCGGGGCGGTGGCGCCCTTCTGGGGACACGCGGATGTCGGTCTCCGCGAGGCGGGGGTCCAGGCCGCTCGTGTCGGTGCGGCTCAGCCGGGTCAACGTGCGCCGTCCGCGCGGCAGTTCGAAGCCGACCAGGACGCGGCGGGCGCCCGCGTCGAGGGCGGCGCGGATCAGCTCGCCGACGCCGTACGTGGTGGTGGCGCCCGGGCGTGCCTACGAGTCGAGGCCGATCGCGAACGCCGCCTCCAGGTCGTGCTGCGAGTACGTGCGGAACGCCACGTGCGTGTCGGTCGCCTCCACGCCCGGGATCTTGCTGATCCTGCCGGGGATGACGTCCGCGAGGTCGTCGTGGCGCAGCACCCGCACCATCGCGATCAGGTCGTACGTGCCCGTCACGGAGAAGACCTCGCTGACGGAGTCGAGCGCGGCGATCGACTCGGCGATCTCCGGAATCCGGTCCACGCTGGTCTTGATGAGCACGATCGCGGTGATCACGGCTGGCTGTCTCCCTCGGTGGCCGGAACTGCTGTGCTCTTCACTTTAGTCCTCCGCACACACCACCCCCACGCGTACAGGAAACCGAGCGAGAAGCCCACCAGATGCGCCAGGTACGCCACCCCGGTGCCCTTGCCGCCCTGCCCCGCCGCGAGCCACTGGAGCGCCACCCAGAACGGCAGCACCACCCACGCGGGAAGGCGCAGCGGCAGGAAGAAGAGGAACGGGAAGAGGCTCGTGACGCGGGCCCTGGGGAAGAGATAGAGGCAGGCGCCGAGGACGGCGGAGATCGCCCCGGAGGCACCCACGAGCGTCTGGCCGGAGTCCGCGTGCGCCGCGGCGTAGGCGAGCAGGGCCAGATAGCCGCAGGCGACGTAGAAGAGCGCGTAGTGGAGGTGCCCCATGCGTTCCTCGACCATGGCCCCGAAGACGTACAGGAACAGCATGTTCCCGAGCAGGTGCACCCAGCTGCCGTGCACGAACAGCGCGGTGAACGGGCCGAGGGCGGCGCGCGGGACGCCGCTGAACAGCTCGGCGGGCACCACGCCCCAGCGCTCGAAGTAGGTCTGCTGCGCGGCCAGCAGCTCGTCGCCCGTGCCGTAGGACGGGTTGAGCCCGGACACCGGGGAGATCACGAAGACCAGGCAGCAGACGGCGATCAGTCCGTACGTCACCGGGGCCGACTGGCCCCGCGGCAGCCGGACCGCGTGCGTACCCTTTGCGTGGATCATGAACAGAGCATGACGTAATGGGAGCTACCCGCACAGACCGCCATGCCGCGACGGACCCCGCCGCATCGCGAGCCGTGCAGGCTAGGGTTACGGGGCGATACGCGCCGCGGAGAAAGCGCCGGAGCGCCACGGTCACCGAAGAAAGCGAAGAGCCACGATGACGGTTCCCCTGCCGACGGACACCACCCGGTGGCGCTGCACGCTGTGCGGCAACCTCACGCGTTTCGACGTGACCCGCACGTCGAAGGTCGTCGAGTATGTGCATCTCGACCTGGCCGGTGAGGCGAAGGTCGAGGAACGCGAGGTGGTCAGTGAGACCATCGAGTCGGTGCGCTGCCGCTGGTGCAACGCGGTGGACCAGGTGGAACTCGTGGACAGGCCGGGCACCGACTCCTGAGGGAGCGGGGCCCGCACAGCTAGTGGGGTGACGGATGGTGGAGAGCGCAGGCGGGGAGCCGGACGACGGCACCGCTGAGGTGCTCGACCGTCCGCTGCCCGACGGGGTACGCCGACGGGTCGTCCAGATCGCCTCGGACGGCTTCGGCGGCCTGACCCCGGCCGAGCTCCCCGCCCAGCTGCGGCAGTACGCCCGCTTCACGCCCACCCGGCGCGCGAAGTTCGCGGGCAACGCCATGGCCGCGGCGCTGGAGGGCGACACCCTCTTCCGGCAGCGCATCGGCGACCGGCTGCGTGAGGCCCAGCCCGAGCTGGCGGGCGCGCTGGACGCGGGCGCCCCGCCGCCGGCCGCCGACCCCCTGGACGTGGCGGCCGCGGCCTACGTGCTGCGCCCGGCGGGCTGGGTGAAGCTGGTGGC
The DNA here is from genome assembly GCF_021028635.1 of Streptomyces huasconensis. Classification (NCBI taxonomy): domain Bacteria; kingdom Bacillati; phylum Actinomycetota; class Actinomycetes; order Kitasatosporales; family Streptomycetaceae; genus Streptomyces; species Streptomyces huasconensis. The sequence goes on along the minus strand of NZ_CP086119.1, from coordinate 2,050,576 downwards.
CGCCGCGGGCGAGGAGGCCCAGCGGGCCGACGCCGAGCGCGCCGACGAGGAGACCAGGGCCGAGCTGGAGCGGCTGCGCGCGGAGCTGGCGGCGGCCCGCGGCCAGACCAAGGCGGAGACCGAGCGGCTGCGCGCGGAGCTGGAAGCGGCCCGCAGGGAAGCCGAATCGATGCACCGCAAGCTGCGCGGGGCGCTCAGCGACGTCAAGCGCGGGGAGGCGGCGCTGCGCAAGGCGGCCGCCGAGACGGAGGCCGTGCGCGCCGAGAGCCAGGCCCAGGTCTCCGCCGCCGAGAGCGAGGCGCGGCGGCTCAAGGCCCGCCTCGGCGAGACCGAGGCCGCGCTGGAGGCCAGCCGCAGGGCGGCGCGCGAGGGCCGCAGCGTGGAGGACATGCGGGTGCGGCTGCTGCTCGACACGGTCCTGGAGGCGGCCCAGGGGCTGCGCCGCGAACTGGCGCTGCCCCCCGTCTCCGTACGCCCCGCCGAGACCGTCGACGCCGTGGAGCCCGGCCGGATGTCGCCGAAGGACATCGCCGCCCGCGCCCTGTCGGAGAACGACCCGGCCATCCTCGACCAGCTGCTCGCCCTGCCGCAGGCGCATCTGGTCGTCGACGGCTACAACGTCACCAAGACCGGCTATCCGACCATGCCGCTGGAGAAGCAGCGGCTGCGGCTGCTCGGCTCGCTCTCGCAGCTGGCCCGCCAGTCGGGCGCCGAGGTCACCTGCGTCTTCGACGGCGCGGAGCTGGCGGCTCCGGTGCTGCTCGCGCCGCCGCGCGGGGTGCGGGTGCTCTTCTCCAAACCGGGCGTGACCGCCGATGAGTTGATCCGTCAGCTGGTGCGCGCGGAGCCGCCGGGCCGCCCCGTGGTCGTCGTCTCGACCGACCGCGAGGTCGCCGACGGGATTGCGAAGGCGGGGGCGCGGCCGGTGGCCTCGGCGGTCCTCCTGAAGCGGCTTTCGCGGGGCTAGAAGGGGCTTTCGCGGGACTAAAGGGGCTCCCATAACTCCTGTTCCGTATGCCCGGATTGAGGGTGCGGTCGCGCGACGTAGCGTCAGAAGATCATCACCGGCTGTGCGTTACCGGTAAAGAATGCGCTTGGCGACCGATTTTTTACTGATGAGATTTGAACTGATCACAAGAAGGTCACTAAGGTCACCACTCGAACCCCCGCTCGGTTGATCACCCATCCGGGGTGGCGGCGGTGGTACCCGCCCACCGCGTCCTGGTAGGCGGCCGGAGGAAGAAGGAGCCGCCCGCGTGGCGTCCCACCGTCGACCCAAGCAGCCGAGCCGCACCCGCGTGACCGTGCTCACCGCGACCGCCGCCGCTGCCGTGGCCCTCACCTCGCAGGGCGCCGCCCAGGCCGCGCCGAAGCCGGGCAAGGACGAGGTCAAGTCCAAGGTCGACAAGCTCTACGAGGACGCGGAGCGCGCCACCGACAAGTACAACGGCGCCAAGGAGAAGCAGGAGAAGCTGGAGAAGCAGATCGACGCTCTCCAGGACAAGGTCGCCGACGGCCAGGAGGACCTCAACGAGCTGCGCGAGGGCCTCGGTTCGATGGCCAGCGCCCAGTACCGCTCCGGCGGCATCGACCCCTCCCTGCAGCTCTTCCTCTCCTCCGACCCGGACGACTACCTCGACAAGGCGTCCACCCTGGACCAGCTGAGCAGCCAGCAGGTCGACGCGCTCAAGAAGATCCAGAAGAAGCAGCGGGACCTCGCGCAGCAGCGCAAGGAGGCCGCGGGCAAGCTCGACGACCTCGCCGACACCCGGACGGAACTCGGCAAGAAGAAGCGCGAGGTCCAGGCCAAGCTCGGCGAGGCGCAGAAGCTCCTCAACACCCTGACGGCCAAGGAGAAGGCGGACCTGGCCGCCAAGGAGAAGCAGCGCGCGAGCCGTGCCGCCGACCGCGCCGCCGACAAGCCCGCGGACCTCGGCAAGGAGGCCCCGGCCTCCAGCCGCGGCGCCGCCGCCCTGAACGCCGCCGCCACCCAGCTCGGCAAGCCGTACGTCTCCGGCGGCACCGGCCCCAACTCCTACGACTGCTCCGGGCTGACCCAGTGGGCCTACGCCCAGGCCGACGTCTCCATCACCCGGACCACGTACACCCAGCAGAACGACGGCACCCGCATCGGCCGCGGCGAGCTCAAGCCCGGCGACCTGGTGTTCTTCAACAACCTCGCGCACGTCGGCCTCTACGCGGGCAACGGCCAGGTGCTGCACGCCCCCAAGCCCGGCGCCGTGGTGCGCTACGAGGCCATGGAGTACCTGGGCGACTTCCAGTTCGGCGTCCGCGTCGCCTGACGTCAACACGGACCGGACACCGCCCAAACGGGCGAATTCCGGCAACCCCCGCTGACCGCACGCCCCGCTGATGACCTGCGTCTGAGGCGGGGCGTCGGGCTGTCCGCACCCATCCGGGTCGTTGGCCCCTCCCTGGCCGCACGGCTACTGTCGGCGCGCTTCCCCCGGAGAGCCGGGGGCCCGTCAACGGAAGGGAGAGCGGCCACCCGTGGGGTTCCATCGCCGTCCCGCACAGCCCGGCATCGACCGGGGCACGCGCGTCACCGTCCTCTCGGCGGCAGCGGTCACCGCGGCCGCCGCCCTCGGAACCACGCCTGTGGGCGCCGCGCCGCAGGACAAGCCGTCCGAGGTCCGGGCCCAGGTGGACCGGCTGTACGAGCAGGCAGAGAAGGCGACCGAGGCGTTCAACGAGGCCGACGAGCGCGCGGACCGGCTGCGCGCGCAGGTCGAGCGGGCCCGGGACAGCGTCGCGCGCGGCCAGGAGCGGATCAACCGGATGCGCGGCCGGCTCGGCGCGCTCGCCGGGGCGCAGTACCGCGAAGGCGGCATCGACCCCTCGCTCCAACTGATGCTCTCCTCCGACCCGGACGGCTACCTCGACAAGGCCACGGCCCTGGACCGCGTCAGCACCCGGCACGCGGGGCAGCTCACCGAATTGCGGCGGGCCCAGCGCGGCCTCGCGCAGCAGCGCACCGAAGCCGGGCACAAGCTCGCCGAGCTGGAGAAGAGCCGCGCTCTCGTCGCCCGCCACAAGCGCGCCGTCGAACACAAGCTGGCGCAGGCCCGCCGACTGCTCAACTCGCTGCCGAGCAAGGACCGCGAGGCGTACGAGAGGTCCTCGCGCTCCGGATCGCGCGCCGAGCCACCGGAGCCGAAGGCCGCGGCCCCCTCCTCCTCGCGGGCCGCCGCCGCCATCGCCGCCGCCCGCTCCGCCGTCGGCCGCCCCTACGTGTGGGGCGCCAACGGCCCCTCCGGCTTCGACTGCTCGGGCCTCACCCAGTGGTCGTACGCCCAGGCCGGGGTCGGTCTGCCGCGGACCTCGCAGGCCCAGCGGTACGCCGGACGGCAGGTGCCGCTGGCCGAGGCGCAGCCCGGCGACCTCGTCACCTACCGCGACGACGCCAGCCACATCGGGATGTACATGGGCGACGGCCAGGTGGTGCACGCCCCCTACCCCGGCGCTCAGGTCCGCTACGACCCCGTCGGCATGATGCCGGTGTCGTCCGTCACACGGGTCTGACCGGCACCGCCACCGCCCCCGTACGATCGGGAAGGTGGCTGGTCGCAGGCGTGGGTCGTGGGTGGTGGCGCTCTGCTCGGCGCTCTGCCTCGCGCTGCTCGCCGGCTGCGGCGCCGATCCCGTCCCCGACACCGCCGCGGGCGACGTGCGCCGGCTCCTTGACCGCCGGGCGCACGCCGTCCTCACCGGGAACGAGCGGGCGTACGAGCGGACCGAGCGCCCGGCGCACGGCCGCTCGGGCGCGCCGGACCTCTTCGCGAACGTCCGCGCGATCCCGCTGGAGACCTGGGAGTACCGCCTCTCCGGCCTGGAGCGCTCCGGGTCACGGGCCACGGCGCGCGCCGAACTCCGCTACCGCGTCGAGGGTTACGACCGCGCCCCGCTCACCGCGGAGCGCACGCTCTCCCTGGAGCGGCACGACGGACAGTGGTACGTCACCGCCGAGCGGCCCGCGAAGAAGGCGGGCGAACAGCTGTGGGACCAGGGCAGGGTGCGCGCCGAGCGGGGCGCGGACAGCCTCGTCCTCGGCGTCGGCCGCGGCGCCAGGGAGCTGCGCGCCCACCGCGCGCTCGCCGACCGGGCGGTGCCCGCGGTGCGCGACGCCTGGCCGGGAGAGTGGCCGGGGAAGGTCGTCGTCCTCGTACCGCGCTCCCTGAAGGGCATGGCGGGCCTCCTCGGGGCGCCCGCCTCCGGGTACCGGGGGATAGCGGCGGTCACCACGGGGGAGGCGGGCGGTCCGGGGCGGGCCCCCGCCGACCGGATCATCGTCAACCCCGAGGCGTACGGCGTCCTCGGGGACTTCGGCAAGCAGGTCGTCCTGACCCACGAGACGACCCACGTGGCGACCCGTACGCGCACCTCCCCGGCCACCCCGCTCTGGCTCTCCGAGGGCTTCGCGGACTGGGTGGGCTACCGCGGCACCGGGCGCACCGCCGCCCAGGCCGCGCCCGAACTGGGGCGCGCGGTGCGGGGCGGAGAGCTGCCGCGCGAACTGCCGGGCGACGACGAGTTCGGCTTCGGGACGGACGCCGGGCGGCTCGCGCGGGCGTACGAAGGCGGCTGGCTGGCCTGCCGGATGATCGCGGACCGGTGGGGCGAGCGGAGGCTGACGGACTTCTACCGTGCCGTCGGCGGCCACGGGAAGCGGGCGGGCGCGGTCGAGGACGCGCTGCGGGACGTCCTGCGCACGACGCCGGAGGAGTTCACGGCGCGCTGGCGCACGTATCTCCGCTCGGAGCTGGGCTGACCGGCGCCGGCCCCGGCACGGGTTCCTGCTCGCGCTCGGCCACTGTCTGCCGCCACAGGGCGCGGCACGCCGACAGGGCCGCCGCCACCAGCAGGCCGTTGCGTACGAGCAGCAGGGTCACGCCCAGCGGGTCGCTGGCCACCACGTGCGAGAACCACACCGGGAACTCCAGGAAGGTCACGAACGTGGCGGCGAGCACCAGCCGGGCCGGAAGCTCCATGGGGCTCGCGCGGAACGCCAGGCAGACGGCGGCGGCTCCGACCAACCACAGCATGTACTGCGGGCTGATCACCCGGCTCGTGGCGGTGAAGAGCAGCACCGCCACGAAGGCCGTGTCCGCGAGGGTGCTCGCCGACCAGGCCCGCACGCGCAGCCGCCACGCCAGGAGCCAGCACAGGGCCGCCGCCGAGAGCAACTGCGCCGCCGTGCTGACCAGCGGGACGTACGGGCCGAGGAACTCCACCGAGCCGTAGTTGAGCCGGACGTCGCCGCGCCAGCCGAGGTGCCGTCCGACGTGGAAGACCAGGGCGCCGAGGGACTCCACCTCCGTGCCGCGCTCACGCTGGAAGGTGAGGAACGCGAGCGCGCCCGGCATCGCCACGAGGAACACCAGCGTGACGCCGAACGCCGTGCCCGCGGCCGCGGCCCAGGACCGCCGCGTCGCCCGCCCGCGCGGCACACCGGCCAGCAGCAGCACCGGCCACACCTTGAGCAGCGCCCCGAACCCGGCGAGCACCCCCAGGGTCCGCGGATGCCGGGCCCCGGCGAGCAGGGCGGCGACCGCGACGGCCGTGACCATCACGTCGTAGCGGGCGTAGACGGTCGGGCCGAGCAGCGGTACGCCGACGACCCACACCCACAGGCCCCGATACGACGTGCCGGGCCGCCGCCCCGCGTACAGGAGCATCCCGCCGACCGCCGCGTCGGCGAGGAAGGCGAGGACGAAGAAGGCCGAGGCGTAGTCGAGGAAGGGCAGGAGGGCGGGGGAGAGGACCGCGAGGGCGGCGGCGGGCGGGTACTGCCAGGTGACGTCGTCGAGCGGGAAGGTGCCGGTGCGCAGGATTTCGTACCAGCCCTGGTAGATGACGGAGACGTCGCTCGTGACGTCCGGGCCGGGGGCGGTGAGCACGTGGAAGACGCAGAGCAGCAGGAGGGCCCTGGTGAGGACCCAGACGGTCAGGATGCGCGCCATGCGTTCCTCGCCCCCTTTTCGCATGCTTCATCGTGATTCGGGGAGCCATGATGCCGGGCGTGCCGGAGCGGGGCGAAGAGGCTGGGCCATTCGGTGGGCAGGGACCGCTTTGGGTACTGTCGGGCGCGATGCACAAGACCCTGATCGTCACGAACGACTTCCCGCCCAGGCCCGGTGGCATCCAGGCGTTCCTGCACAACATGGCGCTGCGCCTGGACCCCGAGCAGATCGTCGTCTACGCCTCCACCTGGAAGCGCGGCCGCGAGGGCGCCGAGGCCACCGCGGCCTTCGACGCCGCCCAGCCCTTCCAGGTCGTACGCGACCCCACGACGATGCTGCTGCCGACCCCGCGCGTCACCCGCCGCGCGGTCTCGCTTCTGCGGGAACACGGCTGTACGTCGGTGTGGTTCGGGGCGGCGGCCCCGCTGGGGCTCATGGCGCCCGCGCTGCGCAAGGCGGGGACGACGCGGCTCGTCGCCACCACGCACGGCCACGAGGCGGGGTGGGCGCAGCTGCCCGCCTCGCGCCAACTGCTGCGCAGGATCGGCGAGTCGACGGACACGATCACCTACCTCGGCGAGTACACGCGCTCGCGGATCGCCGCCGCGCTGACGCCCGCGGCGGCCGGGCGGATGGTGCAACTGCCGCCCGGCGTGGACGAGAAGACGTTCCATCCGGGGTCCGGCGGCGACGTGGTGCGGGCGCGGCTCGGCCTGACGGACCGGCCCGTGGTGGTCTGCGTCTCCCGGCTTGTGCCGCGCAAGGGGCAGGACACGCTGATCCGCGCCATGCCGGCGATCCTGGCGCGGGAGCCGGAGGCGGTGCTGCTGGTGGTCGGCGGCGGGCCTTACGAGAGCGACCTGCGCAAGCTGGCCGCCGAGACCGGTGTCGAGGACTCCGTCCGCTTCACCGGGGCGGTGCCGTGGGAGGAGCTGCCCGCGCACTACGGCGCCGGTGACGTCTTCGCGATGCCGTGCCGGACGCGGCGCGGGGGGCTGGACGTCGAGGGGCTCGGCATCGTCTACCTGGAGGCGTCCGCCACGGGGCTGCCGGTCGTCTCCGGCGACTCCGGCGGGGCGCCGGACGCCGTCCTCGACGGCGAGACGGGGTGGGTCGTGCGGGGCGGTGTGCCCGAGGAGGCGGCGGAGCGGATCGTCACGCTGCTGGGGGACGCGGAGCTGCGGGCGCGGATGGGGGAGCGGGGGCGCGCGTGGGTGGAGGAGAAGTGGCGCTGGGACCTGCTGGCCGAGCGGCTCCGGGAGCTGCTGTAGCCCCTAAGGCACCGCCGCGGGGCCCTGCCGGGCGACTGCGGTCCCCGCGCCACTGGGGTGGTGCGCAGGGGTCGTCGGGTGTCTGCGGGCCGCCACGGGCTGGTCGCGCAGTTCCCCGCGCCCCTGGGGGGTGGTGGGCTGGGGTTGTGGGGTGTCTGCGGGTCGGTGTGGGCTGGTCGCGCAGTTCCCCGCGCCCCTGAAAGGCGGGCTGCGCCCGCTTTCCCGGCGAGGCGGGGCGCAGCCCCTGCCTCAGGGGCGCGGGGAACTGCGCGAGCAACCACGTACGACCGAGTGCCGCCAAGAGACAGTGGCTGCCACGGCGTGTGGGCGCGAGGAACCATGTACGACCGAGAGCCGCGAAGAAACAAGCCCCTCCCACGGGGTGTGGGCGGGAGGAACCACGTACGACCGAGAGCCGCCAAGAGACAGCGGCCCCCCACGCCGAATGGGCGCGAGGAACCCACGTACGACCGAGTGCCGCCAAGAGACAGCGGCCCCCACGCCGAGTGGGCGCCCCCGCTCACGCTACCCGCGGTAAATCGCCTCGATCTCGTCTGCGTAATCCTTCGCCACCACATTCCGCTTCAGCTTCAGCGACGGCGTCAGATGCCCCGACTCCTCCGTGAACTGCGAGGCGAGGACGCGGAACTTCCGTACGGACTCCGCCTTGGAGACCGCCGCGTTGCCGTCGTCCACCGCGACCTGGATCGCCGCCAGCAGATCCGCGTCGTCACGGAGGGACGCCGCCGTCGACCCGGCCGGCTTGCCCCGCTCCGCGGCCCAGCGGCCCAGGAACTCGTCGTCGACCGTGACGAGCGCGCCCACGAAGGGGCGGCCGTCGCCGACGACCATGCACTCGGCGATCAGCGCGTGCGCGCGGATGCGGTCCTCGATCACGGCCGGGGCGACGTTCTTGCCGCCCGCCGTGACGATGATCTCCTTCTTGCGGCCGGTGATGCGCAGGTAGCCGTCCTCGTCGAGGGTGCCGATGTCGCCCGTGTGGAACCAGCCGTCGGCCAACGCCTCTTCCGTGGCACCCTCGTTGTTCCAGTAGCCCGAGAACAGGTGCTCGCCGTGGAGCAGCACCTCGCCGTCGTCGGCGATGCGTACGACCGAACCCGGCAGCGGCTGGCCGACCGTACCGATCTTCTGCCGGTCCCAGGGGTTGAAGGCGGTGGCCGCGCAGGACTCGGTGAGGCCGTACCCCTCCAGGACGGTGAAGCCGATGCCGCGGAAGAAGTGGCCGAGACGCTCGCCGAGCGGGGCGCCGCCGGAGATCGCGTGCTCGCCGCGGCCGCCGAGGACCGCGCGCAGCTTGCTGTAGACCAGCTTGTCGAAGATCTTGTACTTGATCCGCAGGCCGAGCGACGGGCCCGAGGGCGTGTCGAGCGCCCGGCTGTAGGCGATCGCGGTGTCCGCGGCCTTGTCGAAGATCTTGCCCTTGCCGTCGGCCTGGGCCTTGGCGCGCGCCGCGTTGTAGACCTTCTCGAAGACGCGCGGAACGCCCAGGATCAGGGTCGGCTTGAACGCGGCCAGTTCGTCCGTGAGGTTCTTGATGTCCGGCGCGTGGCCCAGCTTGATCGGCGCCATCAGCGCGGCGACCTCGACCAGGCGTCCGAAGACGTGCGCGACCGGCAGGAAGAGCAGGACCGAGCACTCGCCCGTACGGAAGAGGGGCTTGAGCCGCTCCACCACGTTGCCGCACTCGGCGAAGAAGCTGCGGTGCGTGAGGACGCAGCCCTTGGGGCGGCCCGTGGTGCCGGAGGTGTAGACGATGGTGGCCGGGTCGTCGGCCTTGGCGGCGGCGCCGCGCTCGTCGACCGTCTCGTCGGAGACGTCGGCGCCCGTGCGCTGGAGGTCGTCCACGCCGCCCTTGTCGATCTGCCAGACGTGGGCGAGGGCGGGCAGCCTCTCGCGCACGGACTCCACGGCGGCGGCGTGCGCGTCCAGTTCGACGACGCAGGCCACGGCGCCGGAGTCGCCGAGAATCCACTGGATCTGCTCGGCGGAGCTGGTCTCGTACACCGGCACGGTCACCGCGCCCGCGCTCCAGATGGCGAAGTCGAGGAGTGTCCACTCGTAGCGGGTGCGGGACATCAGGCCGACGCGGTCGCCGGGGCGCACGCCGGCGGCGATCAGGCCCTTGGCGGTGGCGCGCACATCGGCGAGGAAGGCCTTGGCGGTGACGTCCTGCCAGCTGCCGTCGACCTTGCGGCCGATGACGGCGACCTCCGGGTGCTGCGCGGCGTTTCTCCGGACGATGTCGGTCAGATTGCCGTCCGCAGGGACCTCGTACAGGGCCGGAAGGCTGAACTCGCGCAAGACTGCTGCTCCTACATAGGGCGCCGGCGCCACGACGTTGTGTGCTGCGACGGTGCGGTCCAAGATCGGGCAGGTGCTCAGTCGAGTGGGGGGCTGAGCACTACTGGACTGCCCGGACGTTACCCACCGGTATGGCTTGTTCGGTAGGGGGGCGGCCCCAGATGTTCGGTGCGTCACACGTCGCCGTTGGTCTGAACCGCACAGTACGCCACTGCCTCACCGACTCGGAAGTAACCGCAGGTCCGGCCGGTGACCTGGCCCCTACCGTCCGCCCCGCGCCCGTCCTAGGGTGATCGGCATGCCAGCTTTCCGGGTCAACGTGGTCAGTGACGTGCACGGCAACGCGGCGGATCTCGCCCGCGCGGGGGACGGCGCCGACGCGCTCGTCTGCCTCGGCGACCTCGTCCTCTTCCTCGACTACGCCGACCACTCGCGCGGCATCTTCCCCGACCTCTTCGGCGCGCGGAACGCGAGCAGGATCGTGGAGCTGCGCACCGCCCGCCGCTTCGAGGAGGCCAGGGAGTTCGGCAGGCGGCTGTGGGCCGGCGTCGACCGCGGTCCGGCGATCGAGGCGGCGGTCCGCAAGCAGTACGCCGAACTCTTCGCCGCCTTCCCGACGCCGACGTACGCCACGTACGGCAATGTGGACATGCCGGCTCTGTGGCGTGAATACGCCGGTCCCGGCACCACCGTCCTCGACGGCGAGCGCGTCGAGATCGGCGGCCGCGTCTTCGGCTTCGTCGGCGGCGGTCTGCGCACCCCCATGCGCACGCCCTACGAGATCAGCGACGAGGAGTACGCCGCCAAGATCGAGGCCGTCGGCGAGGTCGACGTCCTGTGCACCCACATCCCCCCGGACGTCCCCGAACTCCTCTACGACACCGTGGCCCGCCGCTTCGAGCGCGGCAGCCGCGCCCTGCTCGACGCCATCCGCGGGACCCGCCCCCGGTACGCCCTCTTCGGCCACGTCCACCAGCCGCTGGTCCAGCGGATGCGGGTGGGCGCCACGGAGTGCGTGAACGTCGGCCACTTCGCGGGGTCCGGAAGGCCATGGGCCCTGGAGTGGTGACCTCGCGCCGCGCGGTAGCCTTCACGCGGCAGACGTCCCGTACCGGACCCGGACCGCATCTGGAGGAGCCACAGCGATGGCGGAACACACCAGCTCGAGCATCATGATCGAGGCGGCTCCGGCCGAGGTCATGGGAGTGATCGCCGACTTCGCTCGCTACCCCGACTGGACGGGAGAGGTGAAGGAGGCCCAGGTCCTCGCCACCGACGAGCAGGGCCGCGCCAAGGAGGTCCGCCTCGTCATGGACGCCGGCGCGATCAAGGACGACCAGACCCTCGGCTACACCTGGACCGGCGACAACGAGGTCAGCTGGACCCTCGTCAAGTCCCAGATGCTGCGCTCCCTGGACGGCTCCTACCTCCTGAAGCCCGCGGGCACGGGCACGGAGGTCACCTACCGCCTCACGGTCGACGTCAAGATCCCCATGCTCGGCATGATCAAGCGCAAGGCGGAAAAGGTCATCATCGACCGCGCCCTGGCAGGCTTGAAGAAGCGCGTGGAGTCAGCCACAGCCTGACCGCGAAACCGGGCCGCACCCCCGCCCCCGCAGGGGCCCGAGGAACTGCGCGCCCAACCACAACGCACGGCCGACCGACACAGAGACAGCACCCCCACCCGCCTAGGGGCGCGGGGAACTGCGCGAGCAACCACGAAGCACGCCCGGCCGACACAGAGGCAGCACCCCCCACCCGCCCTAGGGGCGCGGGGAACTGCGCGAGCAACCACGAGCACCCGCAGCCACCTCCGAGGCACCAGCCCCCGCAGGGAGCGCGGGGAACTGCGCGCCCAACCACGAAGCACCCGCAGCCGCAAACTTCCGAGCCCCCCCACGGCGAGTGGGCGCCCCCCGCCCCGCCCCGCGCCTCCCGTACCGTTCACCCCCATGCGCACCCACCTCATCACCGGCCCCGGCGGCTCCGGCCGAACCACCGTCGCCGCGGCCACCGCGCTCGCCGCCGCCCGCTCCGGCCACCGGACGCTCGTGATCAGCGCCGACCGCACCGACACCCTCGGCACGGCACTCGGCGGCCCGGACGCGCACCCCGGCCTCACCACCCGCCGCCTGGCCGGCGACGTCCGCTTCCGCGAGGACCTGGCCGCCCTGCAGGAACGTGCCGCCTCCGCCCTCGACCTCCTCGGCGCCGAGCGGCTCGACGCCGAGGAGCTGACCCCGCTGCCCGGAGCCGAGGAACTGGCCCTGCTGCGCGCCTTGCGCGACGCCGCCCGCGACGCCACGTACGACACCGTGGTCGTCGACCTGCCACCCGCCCCCAAGGCCCTGTCCGTCCTCGCGCTCCCCGAGCAGCTGCGCCGCTACCTGCGCAAGCTGCTGCCGCCCGAACGGCAGGCCGCCCGCGCCCTGCGCCCCATGCTCGGCCGCCTCGCGGGCGTCCCCATGCCGGCCGCCTGGCTGTACGAGACCGCCGCCCGCTGGGAGGACGACCTCGCCGCCGCCCAGGCCGTGATCGAGGCACCCACCACCACCGTGCGCCTGGTCGCGGAGCCGGGCCCCGCGGGCGCCGACGCCCTCGAAGCCGCCGCCACCGGACTCGCCCTCCAGGGCCTGCGCACCGACTGCCTGGTCGCCAACCGCCTGCTGCCCGACGCCTCCGCCGACACCTGGCTGGCCGCGCTCAGCGCCCAGCAGCACAAGACGCTGGCCGCGTGGGAGACGGCCCACGACCACGTCGTCAGGGTCCGCCACCTCGGCCACGACCCCCGCGGCGCCGACGACCTCACCGCCCTCGGCCTGCCGCCCGCCCCCGCCGAGCCCCCCGCGCCCGTCCAGTGGCCCGTCACCGCGGCGCCCGCCGGCGAGGAGAGCCACGCCTACGTATGGCACATCCCGCTCCCCGGCGTCGTACGCGAGGAGCTGGGGCTGATACGGCGCGGCGACGAGCTGGTCATCACCGCCGGGCCCGCCCGCCGCATCGTCACCCTGCCGTCCGCCCTGCGCCGCTGCACCGTCGCCGGAGCCGGGCTGCGCGAGGGCGAGCTGAGGGTGCGCTTCGCCCCCGACACCGATCTGTGGCCCCGCGCACGGTGAACGGGCCACCGCCATTCGGGTAACGTCGAGAGACATGAGCGATGCCACGGGGCGCGAAGGCCCCGAAGCCTCTGAAGCCCACGTCGACGCCGACGCCTGGGAGCAGGCGTGCGCCGAGGACCTCGCGGCGGAGCAGGCCCGCCGCCGCGCCCAGTACGGGCCGCAGCCCGGCTCGGCCGCCGAGGAGCTGCGCAAGCTCGTCGACGCCGTCTCCGACAAGCTCTCCGGACTCCAGACGCCGCTGCTCGGCGCGCTCGGTCAGGGCGCCGTCGAACAGACCGTGAAGCAGGTCGTCCAGCAGGCCAAGGCCGTGGTCGAACCGGTCATCGAGCGCAACCCCGACGTCTTCGACCACCTGGCGGCGGCCGGTTCCGAGCTGCTCGCCGCCTACCGCTCGGCGGTCGAGAAGCAGGAGAGCCGGTGGACCCGCGGCGACACCTCGGACGGCGACGCGCCGCACGGCGAGGGCAAGGGCCCCGACCGCCGCGACGACGGCCCCGCCACCGGGGAACACATCGATCTCGACTGACCCCCCTCGGGTACGGTGGGCCTTAGCGGGGCTCGATCGAACTGAGGGATTCATGGGACTCACCATCGGCGTCGACATCGGCGGCACCAAGATCGCGGCCGGAGTGGTCGACGAGGACGGCAACATCCTCTCGACCTTCAAGGTGCCGACCCCTGGTACTTCCGAGGCCATTGTCGACGCGATCGCCTCCGCCGTGGAAGGCGCGCGGGCCGGTCACGAGATCGTCGGCGTGGGCATCGGTGCCGCCGGGTACGTCAACCGCCAGCGCTCCACGGTCTACTTCGCGCCGAACATCGACTGGCGGCAGGAGCCGCTCAAGGACGAGGTCGAAAAGCGCGTCGGCCTCCCGGTCGTCGTGGAGAACGACGCCAACGCCGCCGCCTGGGGCGAGTACAAGTTCGGCGGCGGCAAGGGCCACCGCAACGTCATCTGCATCACCCTCGGCACCGGCCTCGGCGGCGGCATCATCATCGGCAACAAGCTGCGCCGCGGCCACTTCGGCGTGGCGGCCGAGTTCGGCCACATCCGGATGGTCCCGGACGGCCTGCTCTGCGGCTGCGGCAGCCAGGGCTGCTGGGAGCAGTACGCCTCCGGGCGCGCCCTCGTGCGCTACGCCCGCCAGCGCGCCAACGCGACGCCGGAGAACGCCGAGTTCCTGCTCTCGCTGGGTGACGGCACCCCCGAGGGCATCGAGGGCAAGCACATCTCCATGGCCGCGCGGCAGGGCGACGCCGTCGCCATCGACTCCTACCGCGAGCTGGCCCGCTGGGCCGGTGCCGGCCTCGCCGACCTGGCCTCGCTCTTCGACCCGTCCGCGTTCATCGTCGGCGGCGGCCTCTCGGACGAGGGCGAGCTGGTCCTCGACCCGATCCGCAAGTCCTTCAAGCGCTGGCTCGTCGGCGCCGCCTGGCGCCCCGAGGCCCAGGTCATCGCCGCCCAGCTCGGCAACAAGGCGGGCCTCGTCGGCGCCGCCGACCTGGCGCGGGAGCCCGACCCCGTCATGTGACCGGCTCGCCCGGTCCGTACACCAGTGCCCGCCGCTGCCCCGCGAGGCAGCGGCGGGCACTGTCGTATCTTGAGCGCCATGTCGACGAGTCCCCTGGGTACGCTCCCCGACTCCCGCACCGAAGCCGACGGTTCGGCGGTCGTCCGCGTGCTCAGCTACAACATCCGCTCGATGCGCGACGACACCGCCGCGCTCGCCCGGGTCATCGCCGCCTGCGCCCCCGACCTCGTCCTGGTCCAGGAGGCGCCGCGCTTCTTCCGCTGGCGCAAGAAGCTGGCCCGCCTCGCGCGCGCCGCCGACCTGGTGATCCTCTCCGGCGGCGGCACCGCGGCCGGGCCCGCGCTGCTCTGCTCGCTGCGCGCCCGCGTCGAGCGGACCGAGGACGTGCTGCTGCCCCTCACCCCGGGGCTGCACCGGCGCGGCTTCGCGACCGCCGTCGTCCGCTTCGGGGGTGCCCGCCTCGGCGTCCTGAGCTGCCACCTCAGCCTCCAGGCCGACGAGCGGTACGCGCAGGGCGGCATGCTCCTCGACCGGCTCGCGGAGCTGGGCGTGGAGCACGCCGTCGCGGGCGGAGACCTCAACGAACGGCCCCAGGGGCGTACGTTCCGCAGGCTCGCGGCCGAGCTACGGGACTGCTGGACGGCCGAACCGTGGGGCGGCGAGCACACCTCGACGCCGGACGATCCGCACCAGCGCATCGACGCGCTGTTCGTCACGCCGGGCGTGGAGGTCCTCGGCTGCGGGGTGCCGCTGGGCCTGCCCGGGGTGAGCGAGGCGGACCTGAGGGCGGCCACGGACCATCTGCCGGTGCTGGCCGCCCTGCGGGTGCCGCCCGCCCGGTAGGCGCGGGGCCTCGGGCGCGGGGATCTCAGCCCAAAGCCCCTCAGGCGCGGGGCCTCAGACCACCGCGCCGCGCCCCGGGTCGTCGTCCTCCTCGTCGTCCCCGCTGCTCATCCGCGCGACGAGCGTGGCGAAGCCGCCGAGGAAGCCGCCGATGCCGAGCGTGGTCAGCCACCACGTCATCTGCCAGCCCAGCAGCACGGCGAGCAGGATGAGGAGCGGGCCGCCGAGCACGGCGAGCCAGGCGAACCTCGCCGTCACGTCGGCCTCGGGCAGCGGAGGCGGCTCCGGAGGCACGAAGTGCCCCTCGTCGTCCGCGTCGAAGTCGTCCTCGGAGGGCTCCGGAGCGGTGTAGTCGCGGGGGCCGCCGACGCCGGGCGCGAAGGAGACGGAGCTGCCGAGCGGCTTCCCGGCGCCGGGTCCCGCGTCGCCGGAGCCCTTCGCGTCCCCCTCGGGGTCCTTGCCGAGGCCGCTCGGGGGGCCGTCCACCGGGCCGTTCGACTCCGCTTCCAGGAGCGCCAGGTCCTCGACCGACTTGAAGGGCTTGGCGCCCGGCGGGTCCGCGGGCTCCTCGCCGTACCCCGCGACGATCGCCTGCCAGGCGGCGTCCTCGTCCAGCGGCAGCCCGTCCGCGGGCGCCGCCTTGTGCTTCTCGGGGCTCTTCTCCGGGTTTCTCTCCGGGTTCTTCTCGGAGTCGTTTCCGGGCTCGCGGCTCTCGTCGCGGCTCTCGTCTCGGTCCGCCTCGTGCTCAGCCACCGGTGGCCGTCCCTTCCTTACCGACGCTGGGAGCGAGCCGGCCGATGAACGCGTGACTCTCCTCGAAGATCCGGTCCGCGTCGTGGTCCAACGTCGCCACGTGGTAACTCTGTTCCAGCAGGATCTCCGTGACGTCCGTCGACGAGACGCGGCTGAGGATGCGGGCCGAGTCGGCGGGCGGCACCACGTGGTCCCGCGGGCTGTGGAGCAGCAGCAACGGCTGGGTCACCTGAGGCAGTTCGGCGTCGACCATGCGGAAGAAGACGCGCATGGAGTGCGCGGCGTGCAGCGGCACCCGGTCGTAGCCGATCTCCACCGAACCCGGCTTGGCGATGTCGCTGGCGATGCCCTTCGTGGTGCGTACGAGGTGACGGGCGACCGGCAGGGCGTAGGGCGACAGGCCGTGCAGCTTGTTCGCCGGGTTGACCAGGACGATGCCGCTGATCGCGTCGCCGTGCCGGGCCGCGAGGCGCAGCGTGAGCGTGCCGCCCATGGAGAGCCCGAAGACGAAGACCCGCGCGCACCGCTCCAGGAGGCCGCGCAGCTCGCGGTCCACCTCCGCGTACCAGTCCTGCCAGCCGGTGACCTGCATGTCCTCCCAGCGGGTGCCGTGTCCGGGCAGCAGCGGCAGCGAGACGGTCAGGCCGCGCCCCGCCAGATACTCCGCCCAGGGGCGCAGCGACTGCGGCGATCCGGTGAAGCCGTGGCAGAGCAGGACGCCGACCTCGCCGCCTTCGTGGCGGTACGGCTCGGCTCCGGGGAGGACCGGCACCTTCGGTCTCCTTCGTGAGACGTGGCAAGGGGGGTAGGGAGTACCTCACCGTACGCGACCGGACTGACACCGACCAGGGTCGTCGGGCCCATTGGCCGTACCGCGGGTTAAGGTCTGATCCACAGAAACAGGAGGCACTCGGTTTGATCTACGGCGCAATGAAGGTTGCCATCGGAGGGCCGCTGAAGCTCGGCTTCAGGCCCTGGGTGGAGGGCCTTGAGAACGTCCCCGCCGAAGGCCCCGCGATTCTCGCGAGCAACCACCTCTCGTTCTCGGACTCCTTCTTCCTCCCCGCGGTCCTCGACCGCAAGGTCACCTTCATCGCCAAGGCGGAGTACTTCACCTCGCCCGGTGTGAAGGGCAAGCTGACGGCCGCCTTCTTCAAGGGCGTCGGCCAGCTGCCGGTGGACCGGTCAGGGGCGCGCGGCGCGGGCGAGGCGGCCATCAAGAGCGGCATCGAGGTACTGGAGCGCGGCGAGTTGTTCGGCATCTACCCCGAGGGCACGCGCTCGCCCGACGGGCGCCTGTACCGCGGCAAACCGGGCGGCCTCGCGCGCGTGGCGCTCGCCACCGGCGCTCCGGTCATCCCGGTCGCCATGATCGACACGGAGAAGATCCAGCCGCCCGGCAAGGTCATGCCGAAGCTGATGCGGCCCGGCATCCGCATCGGCAAGCCGCTCGACTTCCGCCGCTACCAGGGCATGGAGCAGGACCGCTTCGTGCTGCGGGCGCTGACCGACGAGGTCATGTACGAGATCATGAAGCTCTCCGGCCAGGAGTACGTCGACGTGTACGCGACGGCCGCCAAGCGCCAGCTCAGCGAGGCCGCGAAGGCCGCCAAGGCGGGCGAGAAGCAGCAGCAGTAGCAGCAGGGGAACACCGCGGGCGGGGACCGGGGGAGCCGGGGGAGCTGGGGGGCATGGCCAAACGCGAGCGTGTCATGAGGATGTCGGTCGAGCAGCCGCTCTGGCGCGCCCTCACCGGCTACCGCGTCCTGACGATGCTGTACGCGATCGGGCTCTTCGCGGCGGCGCACGAGGAACTGCACCGCCCCTGGGTGGCCATCGCCTACTACGTGGTGCTCGCCGGCTGGACGCTGGGCACGCTGCGCTGCGTGGCGAACGCCGCGAGCTGTGCCACCTGGTTCCTCGTCGTCGATCTGGCCGTCGCCCTCGTGGGCATCCTGCTCACCCCTGTCGCCGACGCGCACCAGCGGATCGTCGACGGCGGCCCGACGCTGCCGTCCATATGGACCGCCGGCGCCGTCCTCGCGTACGCCATCAAGGGCGGCTGGCGCTGGGCCGCTTTCGCGTCGCTGCTGGTGGGCGTCGCCAACGTGGTGCAGCGCGGCGCCTTCAGCCGCGACACCATCCACAACGTCCTGCTGGTCTGCATCGCCTCCATCGCCATCGGATACGTGGTGGAGGTGGCCCGCGCCTCCGAGCGCACCCTGGCCCGCGCCCTGGAGATCGAGGCGGCGACGCGCGAGCGCGAACGGCTCGCCCGCGACATCCACGACAGCGTCCTCCAGGTCCTCGCCATGGTGCAGCGGCGCGGCACCGCGATGGGCGGCGAGGCCGCGGAGCTGGGGCGGCTGGCGGGCGAGCAGGAGGTGGCGCTGCGCACGCTGGTGGCGGGCGGCATGGTGCCCGCCTCGCGCGCCTCGGAGGACGCCTCGCAAGGCGCGCTCGTACGGGCCGTCGAGGAACCGGACGACGAGACCGGCGCCGCCGACGACACGGCGCCCCGCGATCTGCGCTCGCTCCTCGCCCCGCACGCCGGGTCGAAGGTGACCCTCTCCGAACCGGGGGCCCCGGTGCTTCTCGCGCCGCCCGTCGCGAGGGAGCTGGCGGCCGCTGTCAGTGCCGCACTGGACAATGTCCGCAGGCACGCCGGGACCGAGGCGCACGCCTGGATTCTGGTCGAGGACGAGTCGGGCGAGGTGATCGTGACGGTCAGGGACGACGGACCGGGCATCCCCGAGGGCCGGCTCGCCGAGGCCGAGGGGGAGGGGCGCCTCGGTGTCGCCCTGTCGATCCGCGGGCGGCTGCGGGACATCGGGGGCACGGCCGAGCTGATCTCGGTGCCGGGCCAGGGCACGGAAGTGGAAATGAGAGTCCCGCGCGAAGCGGCGCGGGACGCACGGGGGAAGGCGGGAAAGGCACGATGAGCGAGCAGAGCCAGGTGGAGCGGCAGAGCCAGGCGGACCGGCGGGAACCGGTCACCGAGGCCGGCGGGGGCGCACACCCCGTCAAGGTCATGGTCGTCGACGACCACCCCATGTGGCGCGACGCGGTCGCCCGTGACCTCGCCGAGGCGGGGCTCGACGTGGTCGCCACCGCCGGGGACGGCGAGCAGGCGGTCCGCCGCGCCCAGGCCGCCGTGCCCGACGTCCTCGTCCTCGACCTGAACCTCCCGCTGAAGCCGGGCGTCCAGGTCTGCAAGGAGGTGGTCGCCGCCAACCCCGCACTGCGCGTCCTGGTCCTCTCCGCGAGCGGCGAGCACGCCGATGTCCTGGAGGCCGTCAAGTCCGGCGCCACCGGCTATCTCCTGAAGTCGGCGTCGACGGAAGAGCTGATCGACGCGGTGCGTCGCACGGCCGAGGGCGACGCGGTCTTCACGCCGGGCCTCGCCGGCCTGGTCCTCGGGGAGTACCGCCGCCTGGCCGGCGAGCCCGCCGCGGGCACCCCGGACGACCCGAAGGCCCCGCAGCTCACCGACCGCGAGACGGAGGTGCTGCGGCTGGTCGCCAAGGGGCTGAGCTACAAACAGATCGCCGAGCGCCTGGTCATCTCCCACCGCACGGTGCAGAACCACGTCCAGAACACCCTGGGCAAGCTCCAACTGCACAACAGGGTGGAGCTCGTGCGGTACGCGATCGAGCGCGGCATCGACAGGGCGGACGACGCCTGACCCCTCGCCCCCTCGCATCACTCGTACGAGTGAACACCCGTGATCAACTCCAGTCCCCCGCAAGGGAATTGTCCGTACGCCCTGTCCCGGAGTGACCTGGGTCACCATTAGCGTGACGCGCGTCAGGTCAGGTCACCGAGGCGAAGGGACTTTTCCATGGGGGCCAAGAAAATTGGCGTACTGACCGGAGGCGGCGACTGCCCCGGGCTCAACGCCGTCATCCGTGGCGTCGTCCGCAAGGGCGTCCAGGAGTACGGCTACGACTTCGTCGGCTTCCGGGACGGCTGGCGCGGCCCGCTGGAGGGCGACACCGTCCCGCTCGACATCCCCGCGGTCCGCGGCATCCTGCCGCGAGGCGGCACCATCCTCGGCTCCTCGCGCACCAACCCGTTCACGGTGGAGAACGGCGTGCGCCGCATCAAGGAGAACCTCGCCAAGCACGAGGTCGACTCCCTCATCGCCATCGGCGGCGAGGACACCCTCGGCGTCGCCGCCCGTCTCACCGACGAGTACGGCGTCCCGGTCGTCGGCGTCCCCAAGACCATTGACAACGACCTCTCCGCCACCGACTACACCTTCGGCTTCGACACGGCGGTCGGCATCGCCACCGAGGCGATCGACCGCCTGCACACCACCGCCGAGTCCCACATGCGCGTCCTCGTCGTCGAGGTGATGGGCCGTCACGCGGGCTGGATCGCCCTGCACTCGGGCCTCGCGGGCGGCGCGAACGTCATCCTCATCCCGGAACAGCGCTTCGACGTCGACCAGGTGTGCGCCTGGGTCACCTCGCGCTTCAAGGCGTCGTACGCCCCGATCGTCGTCGTCGCCGAAGGGGCGATGCCCAAGGACGGCGAGATGGTGCTCAAGGACGGTACGCAGGACTCCTTCGGGCACGTCCGCCTCTCCGGGGTCGGCGAGTGGCTCGCCAAGGAGATCGAGGGGCGCACCGGCAAGGAGGCGAGGACGACCGTCCTCGGGCACGTCCAGCGCGGCGGCACGCCCAGCGCCTTCGACCGCTGGCTCGCCACCCGCTTCGGGCTGCACGCGATCGACGCGGTGCGGGACGGGGACTTCGGCAAGATGGTCGCCCTCAAGGGCACGGACATCGTCCGCGTACCGATCGCGGAGGCCACGGCCCGCCTCAAGACGGTGGACCCGGCGCTGTACGCGGAAGTCGGCGTCTTCTTCGGCTGAACCGGTCGCCGGCTGACCCGCGCGGACAGCCGGAACGCGACGGGACGGCCCCCCGGGTGCCGTCCCGGAAACCGGTCAATAGACTCACACCCATGGAAATACTCGCATTTGGCGTGCAGTCCGACGAAAAGCCGCTGATCGAGAAGGCCTTCGAGGGACACCACGACGTCCGCTGCCTCGACGTGTTCCTGAACGAGGACACCGCCCCCATCGCCGCCGGCTACGAGATCATCTCCTCCAGCGTCAACGCGACCTTGAACAACCGCGTGCTGCAGACCCTCGCCGCCGGCGGCACGCAGCTGATCGCCCAGCGCTCCACCGGCTTCAACAACATCGACCTCCAGGTCGCCGAGCGCCTCGGCCTCACCGTCGCCCGCGTCTCGTCGTACTCGCCGTACTCCGTGGCGGAGTTCGCCTGGACGCTCGCTATGGCCGTCAACCGCCGGATCGTCCGCGCCAGCAACCGCACCCGCGACTTCGACTTCCGCCTCGACGGGCTGATGGGCCGCGACCTGCGCGGCCGCACCGTCGGCGTCCTCGGCACCGGCAGGATCGGCGAGGCGTTCACGCGGATCGCGCACGGCTTCGGCATGCGCCTGCTCGGCTGGGACGCCGTGCCGAACCCCGCCTGCGTCGAGCTGGGCATGAAGTACGTCGAGAAGGACCGGCTCCTCGCCGAGGCCGATCTGGTCAGCCTGCACGTCCCGCTGCTCCCGTCGACACAGCACCTCATCGACGCCGACGCGCTGCGGACGATGAAGGACGACGCGATCCTCGTCAATTCCAGCCGCGGCGGCCTGATCGACACCGAGGCGCTCGTCGTGGAGCTGCGCGCGGGACGGTTCACCGGCGTCGGCCTGGACGTGTACGAGGCCGAGGCGGGCCTGTTCTTCCTCGACAAGTCCCTGGAGGTCGTCGCGGACGACACCCTGGCCCGCCTCGTCACGTTCCCGAACGTGGTCGTCACGTCCCACCAGGCGTACTACACCGTGGACGCGGTCGCCCAGATCATCGAGACCACGGTGCGAAACGTCCTGGACTACACGGAGGGCCGCCGCTCCGAGAACGTCCTCGTCCCCGCCGTCGCCAGGACCTGACCGAGCAGTTCCCGCACGATCCGGTCCCCGCGCAGCGTCAGCACCGACTCCGGATGGAACTGCACGCCCGCGAAGGAAGGCCCGCGCACCGCGTGCACCTCGCCGCTCGCCCCGTCCCTGCTGACCTCGATGCCGTGCGCGGCCAGCTCTGCCGCCGACTCGTCGTCGCAGCGTGCCACGAAGCTGTTGTAGAACCCGACGGTCTCGGCACGGCCGAACAGGTCGATGCCCGTCTGCGCGCCCTGGTACGGCACGTCCTTCCGTACGATCTCCAGGCCCAGCTCCGCCGCGATCAGCTCGTGTCCGAGGCAGACGCCGAGCACGCCGTGCTCATGGGCGCCGATCACCTCCGCCGTCAGCGCGCGCAGGAACCGCATCTTAGGGTCGGTGAGGTCGGCCGGGTCACCGGGGCCGGGCCCGAGCACGACCGGCCCCTCGTGCGCGAGCACGGCCTCCCGCAGTCCCGCCTCGTCGTACCGCCGCACGGACACCTGGAGCCCGCAGGAGCGCAGGACGTGCGCGAGCATCGCGGTGAACGTGTCCTCGCCGTCCACGACGAGCGCGTGCCCGCCCAGCTCACGGACCGGCTCCCGCATCCGCAGCCAGAACGGCGCGAGCCGCTCCCGCCGCACGTCCAGGGCCGCCCGCACGCGCGGATCGTCGGCGAGCGCGGCCCGCGCGTGCTCCTCGCGCGGGCGCCCGGGCCGCACCCCCAGCGCGGCCAGCACGCCCGCCGCCTTCGCATGCGTCTCCGCGACCTCACCCGCCGGGTCGGAGCCGCGCACCAGCGTCGCGCCGACCGGCACGCGGAGCCTGCCGGCCGCGGAGATGTCGGCGGTGCGGATGAGGATGGGGGAGTCCAGGGTCTGCGCGCCGCCGCTGTCCCGGCCGACGAGCGCGAGGGCGCCCGCGTAATAGCCCCGCCCACCGGCCTCGTACCGCCCGATGACCCGGCAGGCGTTCTGCACGGGCGAGCCGGTCACGGTCGCCGCGAACATCGTCTCCTTCAGCACCTCGCGCACGTCCAGCGACGACCTGCCCCGCAGCTCGTACTCGGTGTGCGCGAGATGGGCCATCTCCTTCAGCCGCGGCCCGATCACGACCCCGCCCATGTCGCCGACGGTGCACATCATCTTGAGTTCCTCGTCGACGACCATCGACAGCTCCTCGATCTCCTTGCCGTCGGCGAGGAAGGCGAGCAGGCCGTCGGGGGTCGGCCCGTCGGCCGGGTAGCGGTAGGTCCCGCTGATGGGGTTCATGACGACGGTCCCGCCGGACATCCGCACATGCACCTCGGGACTGGCCCCGACGAGCGTGCGGTCCCCGGTGTGCACGACGTACGTCCAGTAGGCACCCCGCTCGCCCACCAGCAGCCGCCGGAAGAGCGCGAGGGCGTCCGCCCTGCCGAAGTCCGGGATCTCGCCCTCGTACGTACGGCGGATCACGAAGTTGGCGCCCTCGCCCCGGCCGATCTCCTCGCGCAGGACGCGCCCCACGATGTCGGCGTACGCCGCGTCGTCCACGTCGAAGGCGCCGCCCTCGACCCGCACCTCGTGCGCGGGTAGCACCGAAAGAGCCGCGTCGAGCGGGAGTTCGTACGTCTCCTCGGGGGTGAGGACGGTCAGGGGCGTGCCGTCGTCGCGGACGTCGAAGCCGCGCTCCCTGATCTGCCGGAACGGCACGAGCGCGAGGCCCTCGGGGATGTCGGCGAGGCGGTCGTAGGTGCCCGTCGGGCCGATGAGGACCTCGACCGTGCCGTGGTCGCGGCCCGGCGTGCGGCGGCGCAGCAGGGCGAACGGGCGGTCGTCGGAGAGGAGGTCCGACAGGCGGTCGTGGTGGGGCATGGGTGCTGTTCCTTCTCACTCGGAGAGGAACGGCCCGGCCCCGGGAAGTCCGGGAAACACAGAAGGCCGCCCCTCGGGCGGCCTTCGCGAGTCTGTGGGTACGCGCAGTCAGTGGGCCGCCGGATGAGCGGGCCACCACCAGTTTCGAGTCGTCTGCGCGTGCATGTGCGGCACCCTAGCGCATCATCAGCAGGTCGAGGCCCTCATCGAGATACGCGCCGAGCTCCTCACCCGCCGGCACCACCGACGGCACCGCGTGGCCGAGCTGGGTGTGGCCCAGGTAGACGCTGTACGCCAGCAGGCCGCGGCGGCGCGCCTCCGCCTCCGGGAAGCCGAGCCCGGCGAACAGCTCGGCGACATAGGCCAGGCGGCGCTCGGTGACCTTCCGCAGAGCCGCCGCCACCTTCGGGTGCTCGGCCGTCGCCAGCAGGGTGACCTCCAGGGAACCGGACGCGGCGGCGGTGATCGCCTCCGCGAAGAGCAGCCGGATGCGCTTGCGGACGTCCGGCTCGGCCTCCACGTGGCTGATCATCCCCTCGGTGTGGAGCTGTGCCCAGCGGTCCAGGGCCGCCTCGATGAGCGCGTCACGGTTGGCGAAGTGCCAGTAGAAGCTGCCCTTGGTGGTGCCGAGGCGGACCGCGAGCGGCTCCACGGCGACGGCCGCGAGGCCTCCCTCGCCGATCGCCGTCAGCGCCGCGTCCGCCCAGTCGTCGGCGGTCAGCCGGGGCTTCGCCGGAGTCGTCTTCCGCTGCCGTTGCACCATGGCCATACGGTACCGTACGGTGACCATACGCCAGCGTATGGAGGTACGGCATGGGTGTCGTGCGCAACGAACACGAGCGGCTCTTCGAGGCCCCGGCGGAGGTGGTCGGCGCGCTCATCGACCGGCTCTCCGCCGAGGACGACCCGATCTTCCCGGCCCCGCAGTGGGCCCCGATGACCTTCGACCGCCCCCTGGGCGTGGGCGCGACCGGCGGCCACGGCCCGGTCCGGTACGCCGTCACGGAGTACGAACCGGGCCGCCGGGTCCGCTTCGCCATCACCGCGCCGGGCGAGGGATTCCACGAGCTCACGGTCGAGCCGCGCGGGGAGGGGCGCTGCCTCGTGCGCCACGTCCTGGAAACGCGGCAGCGCGGGCTCGACCGGCTCCTGTGGCCGACGGCCGTCCGGCCCGTGCACGACTCGATGGTGGAAGAGCTGTTCGACAACGTCGAGCGCGCGGTGACGGGCGGCTGTGCCCGGCCCGTGCGCTGGTCGCCCCGGCTCCGCCTGCTCAACAGGCTCTGGTGGCCCAGGCCCCAAACCGTCGAGGTGCCACCGGAGGCGCGCCTGCTCCGGGCTTCCGTGGCGGGCCCCGGCTACCAGGACGCGTACCGCATGGACATGCGCGCCGGCCTGCCCCGCGACCCCGGCGCGTGGACCGGCGTCCTGCGCGACGCCTTCCCGGTCGTCGCCCGCGAGGGCGGCGAGCTGCTGATGGACGTGAACACGGCGGGGCTGACGGCCCGCGCCTCGATCCTGGTCGACGAGCGGCACGTCACCCTGAGCACAGCCGTGCGAGCGGACACCACGTACGCACGGCTCTACTGGGGCGCCGTCCGGCTCGCCCACCCCTTCATGGCCCGTCTGATGCTGCGCCGCGTCCACCGCGGGCTCTCCCTCGCGGCCCCGAGCGCCGGCGAGCGGGCGGCGGCGGTCCCGCGCTCTTCCGTGTCTGCTCCGTCTCACTTGGTGAGCGGGTGAATGGACGCCGCGCCCGACCCCGTAATGTTGACGAGGTGACCGTGAACGCTAAGACCACCGCAACCGGTGGCAACACCTGGCGAAACCTGCCCGCGGCGCAGCAGCCCGAGTACCCCGATGCCGAGGCTCTGCGCGATGTGATCGCGGACCTCGCGTCGTATCCCCCGCTCGTCTTCGCGGGCGAGTGCGACCAGCTGCGCGCCCGACTGGCCTCTGTCGCCAAGGGAGAGGCGTTCCTGCTCCAGGGCGGCGACTGCGCCGAGGCCTTCGACGCCGTCTCGGCCGACCACATCCGCAACAAGCTGAAGACGCTGCTCCAGATGGGCGCCGTCCTCACGTACGCGGCCTCCGTGCCCGTCGTGAAGGTGGGCCGCATCGCGGGGCAGTACTCCAAGCCGCGCTCCAAGCCGACCGAGACCCGCGACGGCGTGACCCTGCCGACCTACCGCGGCGACTCCGTCAACGGCTTCGACTTCACCGAAGAGGCCCGCATCCCGGACCCGGAGCGCCTGAAGCGGATGTACCACGCCTCCGCCTCCACGCTCAACCTGGTGCGCGCCTTCACCACCGGCGGCTACGCCGACCTGCGCCAGGTGCACGCCTGGAACCAGGACTTCGTGAAGTCCTCCCCCTCCGGCCAGCGGTACGAGCAGCTGGCCCGCGAGATCGACAACGCCCTGCACTTCATGCGGGCCTGCGGCACCGACCCGGAGGAGTTCAAGACCGTCGAGTTCTACGCCTCCCACGAGGCGCTGCTGCTCGACTACGAAGGCGCGCTCACCCGCGTCGACTCCCGCACCGGCCGGCTGTACGACACCTCGGGCCACATGGTCTGGATCGGTGAGCGCACCCGTCAGCTGGACCACGCGCACATCGAGTTCGCCTCGCAGATCCGCAACCCGATCGGCGTCAAGCTCGGCCCGACGACGACGGCCGAGGAGGCGCTCCAGTACATCGAGCGCCTCGACCCCGACCGCGAGCCCGGCCGGCTGACCTTCATCGTCCGCATGGGCGCCGACAAGGTCCGCGACAAGCTGCCCGAGCTGGTCGAGAAGGTCACCGCGTCCGGCGCGACCGTCGCCTGGATCACCGACCCGATGCACGGCAACACCTACGAGGCGGCCTCCGGCCACAAGACCCGCCGCTTCGACGACGTGCTCGACGAGGTCAAGGGCTTCTTCGAGGTCCACAAGGCCCTCGGCACGCACCCGGGCGGCATCCACGTCGAGCTGACCGGTGACGACGTCACGGAGTGCGTGGGCGGCGGCGACGAGATCTTCGTCGACGACCTCCACCAGCGCTACGAGACGGCCTGCGACCCGCGGCTCAACCGCAGCCAGTCGCTCGACCTGGCGTTCCTGGTGGCGGAGATGTACCGCGACCAGTAGATCTTCGGCAGTACGTACGAGTGGGGCGCGGATCTGTGATCCGCGCCCCACCGGCGTACGGGGGCTTTCGTGGGCCCGAGGACCTGGGTAAGGTTAGGTTAGCCTCACCGATCAATCGGGACGGCGCCACCGATGAGTCCTGTCCGTCCTGCCTTTTCTCCGGGAGGTGAGCCGCGTGTACGTCTGCAACTGCTTCGGGGTCACCGAGGCACAGGTGAAGAAGCACGCGGCGGACGGTGCCTGCACCCCCCGCCAGATAGCGTCGGCCTGCAAGGCGGGCACGGACTGCGGTTCGTGCGTACGACGCATCCAGGCACTGCTCGGCCGGGGCGCGTGCCCGCGCCGGGAGCTGGCGGACCAGGGCGAGCCGGTGCTCGCCGCCCTGGACGAGGCCGCCTAGCCCGCTCGGGGGCGCCGGCTAGCCCTCCGGCTGCTCGATGAGCTGCGCGAGGTAGAGCGGCTCACCCAGCTTCTCGACCAGCTCCAGCTGCGTGTCGAGATAGTCGATGTGGTGCTCCTCGTCCGCGAGGATCGACTCGAAGATGTTCGCCGACGTGATGTC
This sequence comes from Streptomyces huasconensis, assembly GCF_021028635.1. Taxonomy (NCBI): domain Bacteria; kingdom Bacillati; phylum Actinomycetota; class Actinomycetes; order Kitasatosporales; family Streptomycetaceae; genus Streptomyces; species Streptomyces huasconensis. The sequence goes on along the minus strand of NZ_CP086119.1, from coordinate 2,023,242 downwards.
GCCCTTGGCGCGCATCACCTCGATCCCGCGCTTGAGGCGGTCGATCGCCTCCACCTCGACCTGCCGGTCCGCCTGGAACATCTCGGTGACGGTCTGGCCCACGCGCACGTGGAAGAGCCGCTGATAGTTGGGCAGGCCGTCGAGGAAGAGAATCCGGTCGGTCAGCACCTCCGCGTGCTTCATCTCGTCGAACGACTCGGCCCGGGTGTACTTGGCGAGCTTCGTCCAGCCGAAGTTCTCCTGCATCTTGGCGTGGAGAAAGTACTGGTTGATCGCCGTCAGCTCGGCGGTCAGCTGCTCATTGAGAAATTCGATGACCTCGGGGTCGCCCTGCATCGCAAAGGCTCCTTCCAACGGTGACTGGGCAGGTAGCGGGCATCCTTGCACCGGTGTTCGGAGGCCGTCCAGTAAGTGCACGCTTAGTAGGAGTTGCCCGAATCCGCATCTGTCAGACTTCGTCTGGTCACGCCTACTGTTCCCCGTCTGTCAGGATGGAGTCATGGGTCAGCCGGCGGAACGCGCATCTCGACAGGCAGCGGAGCCGGAGCTTCCGCCGGGTCAGCGGCTGCAGCGCGGCTGGCCGGTGACGCACTACGGTCCGGTGCCGAAGTTCCGCCCGGAGCGCTGGGAGTTCAGGGTCTTCGGGGCCACCGCGGACGGCGAGAAGCACTGCTGGACCCACGAGGAGTTCTCCGCCCTGCCGTACACCACGGTGGTCGGCGATCTGCACTGCGTGACGAAGTTCAGCATGCTGGGCGCCGAGTGGGGCGGAGTCGCGGCTCGTACGCTCCTGGAACTCGCGCCGCCCGCCGCCGACGCCACCCACGTCATGGTCTGGGCCGAGTACGGCTTCAGCTCCAATCTGCGGATGGCCGACTTCGCCTCCGACCGCACGATTTTCGCCACCCACAAAGGCGGTGAACTGCTCACCGCCGAGCACGGGTTCCCGCTGCGGCTCGTGGTCCCGCACCTGTACGCGTGGAAGGGTCCCAAGTGGGTCCGCGGCGTCGAGTACATGACCGCCGACCGCCGCGGCTTCTGGGAGGAGCGCGGCTACCACAACGTCGGCGACCCCTGGCGGGAGCAGCGCTACTCCTACCAGGAAGAGCCCGGGGACGGCCCCGAGCTCTAGCCCGTTTTCCCGGCGTCGCCGCTGGTCAGTGGTGGTACTGATGGACGACGGCATGGCCCTTGCCGCGGCCGATCAGCCACTTGTTCACCGGGGTCGTGACCACGAACGCGGCGGCCAGCGCGATGGCGAGGATCGACCAGAACATCGGGTCCGACAGGTGTGCGTCCATCCCGCCCGGCCACAGGGCGATCACGCCGTTGTCGATCAGTTCCATCACGGCGATGGAGAGGGTGTCGGCGGCGAGCGCGACCCGGAACGCTGTCTTGAAGTCGACGCCCGCCTTGAGGATGCCGCGCAGCGTCAGGGCATAGCCGAAGACGAAGGCCAGGGCGATCGCCAGAGCCATCGTCGGTACGTTGCCCCAGCCGAGCGCGGTGCCGATGACCATGCCGAGCACCTCGCCGATGGCGCAACCGGTGAGGCAGTGGAGGGTGGCCTGTGCGGCCGTGCGCCAGCTGACCTTGCCGGTTCCGCCGTGGTGGCCGTGGTCATGGCCGTGGTGTGCGTGCTCGGCGTGTGTGTCGTGCTGCATGAGAGCCCCCAACGTCGGACAACGGTTCCTGCCGCCTGACAGGAACCGTATACCCCCCGGGGGTACTCTTCAAGTGTTTCCTAGGCGCTCCGCAGCCCCTTCAGCCGCGCCACGTCCGCCGCGTGCCCGTCCTTGCCGCCCGGTGTCTCGATGACCAGCGGCACGCCCTCGGTGGCGGGGTGGAGCATCAGCTCGCGGAACGGCTCCTCGCCGATGTGGCCGGTGCCGATGTTCTCGTGGCGGTCCTTGTGGGCGCCGGCGACGTCCTTGGAGTCATTGGCGTGCACGAGCTTCAGGCGGCCTTCGCCGACCGTGTCCACGAGGAGGTCCAGGGTCTGCTTCATGCCGCTCGGGCCCGTGAGGTCGTGGCCGGCCGCGAAGATGTGGCACGTGTCGAGGCAGATGCCCAGCTTGGGATGGGCGTCCAGCGCCTCGAAGTACGGGCCGAAGTCCCAGGTCCGGGAGCAGAGCGAGGCGCCCTGGCCCGCCGTCGACTCCAGGAGCAGGAACGGGTCGTCGTCGTGCGTCAGCTCGTCCAGCAGCGGCAGCACCAGCTCGCGCACCTGCTTGAGGGCGACCCCCCGGTCGCGGCCGCCGGTCGCCGAACCGGTGTGCACGACGACCCCGAGCGCGCCGATCTCGCGGCCCCGGCGCAGCGAGTGCCGCAAGGAGTCCACGGACTTCTCGGCGGTCGCCTCGGTGTGCGAGCCGAAGTTGATCAGGTAGGGCGCGTGCACGTACGCGGGGATGTTCCCGGCGGCGCAGGCCGCGCGGAACTCCTCGTCCTGCTTCGGATTGCCGGGCGGGGTCGCCCAGCCGCGCGGGTTGGCGACGAAGACCTGGACGGCCTCGGCGCCGAGGTCACGGGCGTACGACAGTCCGACGGAGGCGAGGCCGCCGGCCACGGGGACGTGGGCGCCGACGGGGTTGCGGGACGCGGCGCCCGAGGACGCCGTACGGGGGGACTTGTTGCTGCTCACGCCATCAAGGGTGGCACGCGGCCGGGGCCGGGCGGGCACCACCGCGGGGTGGGATTGGTCATGGGACCGAAGGCCCCCACGGGCTCCCCGGGGCTACCCCGGGGAGCCGGGGTCAGCGGATCTCGATGGTGATCGTCGACCCCTTGGGGGCCTCGTCGCCGCCGTCCACCGACTGGTCCTTCACCGTGTCCCCGAAGAGGCCGAGCAGACCGCGGTCCTTCTCCACCGAGAAGCCCTTCGCCTCCAGCTTCGCCACGGCGTCGTCGACGCTCATTCCGGTCACGTCCGGGACCTCGACCATCGGCGGGCCCTTGGAGATCGTCAGCGTGACCGTGTCCCCCTCGGCGAGGGACTCGCCCTCCATGGGGTCCTGCCTGGCGACGGCGCCCTTGTCCTCGTCCGAGGTGACGCGGGCCGACTTGATCTTCACCTTGAGTCCGGCGTCCTCCAGGTCCGCGACGGCGTCGGCCTCGGACTCGCCCACGACGTCCGGGACCTCGACCTCACGGCCCTTGCTGACGACGAGGGCGACGGCCGAGTCGGCCTTGCGCGTGAACCCGGCCCGCGGGTCGGTGCTCACCACGGAGCCCTTCGCGATGTCGTCGCTGAAGGCCTTGGTGACCATGCCGGGGGCCAGGCCGGCGTTCTTCAGCTCCTTCTTCGCCTCGGCCAGCGGAATGCCCTTGACGTCCGGCACCTTCACCTTCTCCGGGCCCCGCGAGATGGTCAGCGTCACCTGGTCGTTCTGCCGGATGCGCTCGCCCGGCGCCGGATCGGTCCCCATGACCGTGCCGCGCTTGTCGGTGTCGCTGTACTCGCGCTTGACGTCCTTGACGTCGAGACCGGCCTCCTCCAGGCGCTTCTTGGCCTGCGCCTCGGTCTTCGCCAGGAGCGGCGGCACCTCCGTGAACTGCCCGGAGTTGATGTACCAGACGCCCGCGCCGAGGCCGAGGGCCAGCAGCACCGCGGCGACCACCGCGACCGTGCGGCGGCGCGGGTCGAACCGGCCGCGCCCGGACCGTGCCCGGGCGGGCGGCGCGGGCGGCGGGGGCGCCAGGACACTCGTGCGGTTCAGCGCGTCCTGGCCTTCGCCTCCGCCGTCGCCGTCCGGCGCGGGCAGCGGGAGCTGCGCGGAGTGCGCCGCGCGCGGGATCACGCTCGTACGGTCCTCGGAGTTGTCGTGCTCGCCGTGCTCCGCCGCGCGCGCCTGGGGCGGCACCGCGTCCAGCTGCTCCTCGCTGAGGGCGGCCCGCGCCTCGCGCAGCTGGGCGAGGAGGGCCACCGCGTCGTGCGGGCGGACGTCGGGGGTGCGGGCGGTGGCGGAGGCGACCAGCTCGTCGAGGACGAAGGCGAGCCCCGGGACGGCCGTCGACGGGGCCGGCACGTCTTCGTTGAGGTGCTGGTAGAGCACCTGGGCGGGGGAGTCCCCGGAGTGCGGCTTGGCGCCGGTCAGCATTTCGTAGAGCACGACGCCGCACGCGTACACGTCCACGCGCGTGTCCGCCGTGCCGTGCTCGATCTGCTCGGGAGCGAGGTAGGAGACCGTGCCGAGGACGGTGCCGGTCGTGTTCGTGACGGTGTCCACCGCGCGGACGAGCCCGAAGTCGGCGACCTTGACCCGGCCGTCGTCCCCTATCAGGACGTTCTCGGGCTTCATGTCGCGGTGCACGAACCCGGCGCGGTGCGCGGCGCCGAGCGCGGCGAGGACCGGCTCCAGGATGTCGAGCGCCGCCCGCGGCTGGAGCGCGCCGCGCTCGCGCAGGACGTCGCGCAGCGTGCAGCCCGCCACGTACTCCATCGCCAGGTAGACGTACGCCCCGTCGGTGCCCTGGTCGAAGACACCGACCACGTTCGGATGCGAGAGGCGGGCGACCGACTTCGCCTCGCGGATGAAGCGCTCCACGAAGGAGGCGTCGGCCGCCAGCGTGGGGTGCATCACCTTGAGCGCGAGCACGCGGTCGAGGCGGGTGTCCACGGCCCGGTAGACCGTGGCCATCCCGCCGACCGCGATGCGCCCCTCGATCCGGTAGCGGCTGTCGAGCAGCTGCCCGACGAGGGGGTCCTGAAGGGTCGTGTCCACGCAGGGGAGTCTACGAGCCGCCACCGACACCCCGTCCCGCCAGGGCGTACTGCAGCCGAGCTGTGACAGGCGGCGGGCGCCCCCGCACGGCCTCAGAAGGCGGGCCGCTCCGGGTCCAGCCGTGCCATGCCCTCCGCGGGGGACGAGGCCTCCGCGAAGTGGCGGCGCGGGATGCGCCCGGCGCGGTACGCGAGGCGGCCCGCCTCGACGCCGTGCCGCATGGCCTCCGCCATCAGGACCGGCTCCTGCGCCCGCGTCACGGCCGAGGCGAGCATCACCCCCGCGCACCCCAGCTCCATCGCGAGCGTGGCGTCGGAGGCCGTGCCCGCCCCCGCGTCCAGGATGACCGGCACGCGCGCGTGCTCGACGATCAGCTGGAAGTTGTGCGGGTTGCGGATGCCGAGCCCCGAGCCGATGGGGGAGCCGAGCGGCATGATCGCCGCGCACCCCACGTCCTGGAGCTTGCGGGCGAGGACCGGGTCGTCGTTCGTGTACGGAAGGACCGTGAAGCCGTCGTCGACGAGGGTCTCGGCGGCGTCCAGGAGTTCGATCGGGTCGGGCAGCAGCGTCCGCTCGTCCGCGATCACCTCCAGCTTCACCAGGTCCGTGCCGAGCGCCTCGCGCGCGAGGCGGGCGGTGAGCACGGCCTCCCCGGCGGTGTAACAGCCCGCGGTGTTCGGCAGGACGCGGATGCCCAGCCGGTCGAGGACGGAGAGCACCGAGCCCTGCACGCCGGGGTCCAGGCGTCGCATGGCGACCGTGGTCAGTTCGGTGCCCGACGCGACGAGGGAGCGTTCCAGGACGTCGAGGCTGGGCGCCCCGCCCGTGCCCATGATCAGGCGCGAGGAGAGCGTGAGCCCGCCGAGGACGAAGGGGTCGTCTGCCATGGTCCGATCAGCCTCCCTGGACGGCGGTGAGCACTTCGACGCGGTCGCCCGCGGCGAGCACGGTGTCGGCCCACCGCGCGCGCGGGACGACGGTTTCGTTGAGGGCGGCGGCGACACCGGAGTGTGCGGCGGTGAGGGTGGCGACGAGGGCGCCGAGCGTGGTGCCCGAGGCCACGTCACGGACCTCTCCGTTGACGGAGACGGCGAAGGGCGCACTCGGCGTGTGCGGCATATCCGGTGTACTCGGCGTGGTCGGCGTGCTCATGCGGGCTGCTCCGTGAACGACTGCGTGGCGAAGGGCTGCGTAGGGGGTACGAGGGGCGGCTCGGTGAAGCGGCGCGGGGTGAAGGGGCGTGCCTCGTCGGGCAGCTCACCCGTGGTCAGCGCGTGCGCCATGACGTCACCGGTCAGGGGCGTCAGCAGGACGCCGTTGCGGTAGTGCCCGGTGGCCAGTTGCAGCCCGGGCAGCCGCGTCGGGCCGAGCAGGGGCGCGTTGTCGGGGGAGCCGGGGCGCAGACCCGCGCGGGTCTCGGTGAGCGGCAGTTCGGTGATGCCGGGGACCAGCTCGTGGGCGTCGCGCAGGAGTTCGTAGACGCCGCCCGCGGTGACCGTGGTGTCCCAGCCCAGCTCCTCGCTGGTGGCGCCGACGACCAGCTCGCCGTTCTCACGCGGTACGAGGTAGACGGCGCCGCCGCGCACGACCGCGCGCACGGTGCGGCTCAGGAACGGCGCGTACGCCTTCGGCACCGTCAGGCGAAGCACCTGCCCCTTCACCGGCCGGACGGACGGCAGGACGGCCTCGGGGACGCCCGCGAGGCGCCCGCTGAGGCTGCCCGCCGCCAGCACGACCTGACCCGCGTGCAGCTCGGTGCCGTCGCCGAGGACGACTCCGCGGGCCCGGTCGCGTACGACGGAGAGCCGCTCGGCCCAGGCGCGGTGGAAGGTCACGCCGGCCCGCTCGCAGGCCACGAGGAGGGCCGCCGCGAGGCGGCGCGGGTCGATCTGGTGGTCGCCGTCGACCCGCAGGCCGCCCCGCACGCCCGGTGCGAGCATCGGCTCCAGGCGGCGGCACTCGCGCCCGCTCAGCCACTCCGACTCCAGGCCGGAGCGGCGCTGGAGGGCGTGGAGTTCGCGCAGGTGGGCGCGGTCGTCGGAGTCGAGCGCGACGGCGAGCGTGCCGCACGCGCGATAGCCGAGATCACCCACATCACGGCCGCTCGCCGTGGCCAGTTCGGCGGCGAAGTCTGGATAGCGCCGCGCGGATTCGAGGTTGAGCGCGAGCAGCGTCTGTTCGCCGTGGTGCAGTTCGGTGACGGCGGCCAGCATGCCCGCCGCGACCTGCGCCGCGCCACCGCCGGGCTCGGGGTCCACGACGGCGACGGAGAGCCCGCGCTGAGCGCTCCGCCAGGCCGTGACCAGGCCGATGATGCCGCCCCCCACGACGAGGACGTCCGCCGGAGTCTGCGACTCCGCCGGTGCTGTACAGGGTGGTGTACGTGGCTGCATGGGCGTCCAGCCCCTCCCTTCGCCGGCATGACCCGGATCAGGTTCGTACGGTCGGAGGCCGTCCCAGCCTCCCTCTCAGCCCGGTGCGTCCGGGCTCCCGCGAGTGCTCTGCACCGGCCACCCTAGCCCGTCGCCCCGCGCGGCAGTAGGGGAGCCACCCGGCGCACGGGCGGTGACGGTGTGTCAGAGATCTCCCCGCCCGCCTCTGAGGACGCCGCTGCCCGCCGCCCTACAGTGATCGGGTGAGCGAGCAGCAGACGCAGAGCGAGCAGCAGGGGCCGGCGCGGCGGCGCGGTGAGCAGGGGGAGCGGCACGTCGTCATCGTCGGTGCCGGGATGGCCGGGGTGCAGACCGCCGTGGCCCTGCGCGAACAGGGGTTCGCCGGTCCGGTCACCGTGCTCGGCGCGGAACCCCATCAGCCGTACGACAGGCCGCCGCTGTCCAAGGCGGTGCTGCTCGGCAAGGCGGAGGGCTCCGCCTTCGACATCGACTTCGAGGCGCTCGGCATCGGGCTCCACCTGGGCCGCGAGGTCACCGGGGTGCGGCCCACGGACCACGAGCTGGACACGGCCGCGGGCCCGGTCCCCTACGACGTCCTGGTCCTGGCGACCGGCGCCGAACCGATCCGGCTGCCCGGTGCCGAGGGCGTCCCCGGCGTCCACCTCCTGCGCACCCTGGACGACGCGGCGCGGCTGCGGCCGGTGCTCGCAGCGCAGCACGACATCGTGGTGGTGGGGGCCGGCTGGATCGGCGCCGAGTTCGCCACGGCCGCGCGCGAGGCGGGCTGTGCCGTCACGGTGGTCGAGGCCGCCGGCCGGCCGCTCGCGGGGGCGCTGCCCGAAGAGGTCGCCGCCCCCATGGCGGCTTGGTACGCGGACTGCGGAGCCGTGCTGCGCCTCCACGCGCGCGTGGAGCACGTCGAGCCGGGCGCGGTGGTCCTGGCCGACGGGACCCGGCTGCCCGCCGGCGCGGTCGTCGTCGGCATCGGCGCACACCCCGCGACGGCCTGGCTGGCCGGCTCGGGCATCGAGCTGGGCGCCCACCGGGAGGTCGTGGCCGACGACCACCTGCGCGCCTCGGCGCCCGACGTGTACGCGGTCGGCGACTGCGCCTCGTTCCCCTCGGGCCGGTACGGCGAACGTCTGCTCGTCCACCACTGGGACAACGCCCTCCAGGGCCCGCGCACGGTCGCGGCGGACATCATCGGCGAGGAGCCCGTGGCGTACGACCCGGTTCCGTACTTCTGGTCGGAGCAGTTCGGCCGCTTCGTGCAGTACGCGGGCCATCACACGCCGGACGACGAACTGGTGTGGCGCGGCGACCCCACGGGCGCCGCGTGGTCGGTGTGCTGGCTGCGGGACGGCGCCCTGGCGGCGGTCCTCGCGGTGGGCCGCCCCAGGGACCTGGCCCAGGGCCGCAAACTGATCGAAGCGGGCACCCACCTCGACCCGACGTCGGCGGCGGACCCGTCGGTACCGCTGAAGAAGGCGGCGCTCTAGCGTCCCGCAGGGGGCGCGGGGAACTGCGCGCCCAGCCCCCACTGACCCGCACCCCCGAGCGCGGTGCCGTCCGCTACAGGCCCCCGGCCAGAGATACGCTGGTCCCGTGACCGAGATTGACGCAAAGACCGACGCTCTCGTCCCCGCCTGGCTCCACCTCCCCGACATCGCGGAAATGCTCGACGTCGAGGTGACGCGTGTGCGCCAGCTGGTCAAGGACGGCCAGCTGATCGCCGTACGCCGTGGTGAGAACCGGACACTTCAGGTGCCGGCCGCCTTCATCGACGGCGACAAGATCGTCAAGGGCCTCGTCGGCACCTTGACGCTCCTGAGGGACGACGGCTTCAACGACGAAGAGATGCTCGAGTGGCTCTTCACCCCCGACCCGACCCTGCCCGGCACTCCCGCGCAGGCGCTGAGCGAGAATCGCGGCACGGAGGTGAAGCGCCGCGCCCAGGCGCTCGCCGTCTGAGCAGGCGCCCGTCGTCTGACTGAACACACCGTTCGGGATGCGGGTCGCGTCACGCGCGGCCCGCACGCCCATCGACACCGGGGGGACTTCTCCATGGCCGCCGACCACCCGCGCGCCCAGCTCGCCGACGCCCGGCTCTACCTCTGCGTGGACGCCCGCAAGCGTCAGGGAGACCTCCCCGAGTTCCTCGACGCCGTCCTCGCGGGCGGCGTCGACATCGTGCAGCTGCGCGACAAGGGCATGGAGGCCGGCGAGGAGCTGGAGCACCTCCAGGTCTTCGCCGACGCCGCGCGGCGGCACGGCAAGCTCCTCGCGGTGAACGACCGCGCGGACGTCGCGCACGCCATCGGTGCCGACGTGCTGCACCTGGGCCAGGGCGATCTGCCGGTCCCCGCGGCCCGCGCCATCCTCGGCGATGACGTCCTCATCGGCCGCTCCACGCACGCCGAGTCCGAGGCCGCCGCGGCCGCCGCCCAGGACGGCGTGGACTACTTCTGCACGGGCCCCTGCTGGCCCACGCCCACCAAGCCGGGCCGCCACGCCCCCGGCCTCGGCCTGGTCCGCCACACGGCCTCCCTCGGCACGGACCGCCCCTGGTTCGCCATCGGCGGCATCGACGCGGGCAACCTCGACGAGGTGCTGGAAGCGGGTGCGCGCCGGGTGGTCGTCGTCCGGGCGATCACCGAGGCCGACGACCCGGGCGCCGTGGCGGCGGAGTTCGCCAAGCGGCTGCGTACGGCCGACTGACACCCGCCGGGCGTACCCGCCTGCCGTACCCGCCGGGCGATGTCCGATCCGTGGACAAGAAACCGGCGAATGGGATGAAATCCACTGGTCCGGTTGGGGGAGCGCCAGGGCCTGGCTAACCTGCCGGTATGGCCTCAGGCACAGCTTCCACCAGGACTGACCGCGCGCGCACCGTGCGCGACATGCTCGCGACCGGCAAGACGACGTACTCGTTCGAGTTCTCCGCGCCGAAGACGCCGAAGGGCGAGCGGAATCTGTGGAACGCGCTGCGCCGGGTCGAGGCGGTCGCCCCGGACTTCGTCTCCGTCACCTACGGAGCGGGCGGTTCGACGCGTACCGGCACGGTCAAGGAGACCCAGCAGATCGTCGCCGACACCACGCTGACGCCCGTCGCCCACCTGACCGCCGTGGACCACTCCGTGGCCGAGCTGCGCAACATCATCGGGCAGTACGCGGACGCCGGTATCCGGAACATGCTGGCGGTCCGCGGCGACCCGCCGGGCGACCCGCTCGGCGAGTGGGTCGCGCACCCCGAGGGCCTCACCTACGCCTCCGAGCTGGTCGAACTCATCAAGGAGTCCGGCGACTTCTGCGTGGGTGTCGCGGCCTTTCCCGCGATGCACCCGCGGTCGCCCGACTGGGAGTCCGACACCCGGCACTTCATCGACAAGTGCCGGGCCGGCGCGGACTACGCGATCACGCAGATGTTCTTCGACCCGGAGGAGTACCTGCGGCTGCGCGACCGCGTCGAGGCGGCCGGCTGCGCGACGCCGATCATCCCCGAGATGATGCCGGTCACCAACGTCCGCCAGCTCGACCGGCTGCCCCAGCTCAGCAACGCCGTCTTCCCGACCGCGCTGAAAGAGCGCATCCTCGCGGTCAAAGACGATCCCGCCGCTGTACGCTCCATTGGCATCGAGTTCGCGACGGAGTTCTGCGCGCGGTTGCTGGCCGAAGGCGTGCCGGGATTGCACTTCATCACGCTCAACAACTCCACGGCGACGCTCGAGATCTACGAGAATCTTGGTCTGCATCAGCAGGCTTGAACGGCAGTACCCCCGTACCCACGGGCGGCGGCCGTAGGGGAGTGGGGCGTACATGGGCTGGACGGTCCTCTACATCGCGTTCGGGTTCGTCGCGCTGTGGCTGCTCGGCGAGGTGCTGTTGCAGTACAAGGCGAGGCTGCGCTGGCGCGTGCTGGCGTTCGTGGGGTTCCTGGGCGTCGTCGTCGGTGTGGTGATGGGGTCGGTCCCGGTGATCGGGGCCGGTGCCATCGCCTTCGCCGTCGGCCAGACGTACGTGACGCTGTCGTTCCGCCGGGGCTTCTCCACCGGCTGGGCGCTCGGCGGCAAGCCCAACCTGAGCAAGCGCCGCAGGAAGCCGGCCCAGGGCGCGGCAGTGGGCGCGGCCGCCGCGCAGGAGCCGACGCTCCAGGTGTCCGACCTGGAGTTCGAGCAGACCCCGCCGCCACCCGCGCACGCCCCCGGGGTCTACGAAACGGAGCCGCTGCCCGACGACACCGGGCAGTACGGCGTCTACACCGACGCCCCGTACGCCCCACCGGCCGCGGGCGACGCCTTCCAGGGCGAGGGCGGCCAGGGCTACGACGCCGCGGCCTACACCGGCTTCGACCAGCAGAGCTACGGCTACGACGAGACCGGCCACCAGCAGTACGCCGCGTACTCCGACCCGTACGTCGGCACCCAGACCTACGGCGCCCGGCAGAGCTACGACACCTACGGCGACCAGCAGCAGTACGCCCCGTACGGCGGCGACACCTACGGCGGCCTCGGCGAGGTGTACAACGACACCCCGCCCGGCGGCGTCTGGGTGCCGCACCAGCGCACCACCGACGAGCAGTACGGCGGTGAACTCCCGGCCGAACAGCCCTACCCGTACCAGGGCGGGCACCCCGACGGCCACAGCGGCGGCCACGGTTCCGGCCACGACTCCGGCTACGACCCGGGCCACAACGAACAGCAGTACCGGTACTGACCCGCTGCCCGCTGACCCTTCGCGGTCTCACTGCGAGCCGCGGAACTCCGGCCCCTCGACGATCAGTCCGGCGACCAGCGCGCCCGACATGCCGGCGTGGGGCAGACCGCCGCCGGGGTGCGACCAGCCGCCGACCGCGAAGAGACCCGGCAGACGCGTGCTGTTGGCCGGGTGCAGGAGCGAGCCGCCGGCCGCGGCGAGCGCCGGGGCCGGGACCGCGCCGCCCTCGGCGCCGGTGGCCTCCGCGATGTCCGCGGGGGTGCGCGCCTCATGCCACAGGAGGCGCTCGCGCAGCCCGGGGATCGCGGCCTCGGCACGGGAGATCACCCGCTCCACGTCGGCCGGGGAGACCTCCAGGTGTGCCGGCACCGTGACCGTGAGCGTCACCGCTTCGTGTGCGCCGTCGGGGGTCAGCTCCGGGTCGTCGGGGCGCAGCACCGTGACCGTGGGGGAGGCGGGCAGCCCGGGCCGCTCTCCGAAGAGGCGGTCCAGCTCGTCCTGACGGTCGGCCGAGTGCAGCACCGTCCGGTGCGGGGTGCCTTCGGGGCGGGCCCCGGAGAGGGCCAGCAGGACCGTCAGGCGGCTGGGCATCCCGGTGCGCGCGGGCACATCACCCTGCGACCGTATGTTCACACCGGACGTCAGCCTGCTCAGGGCGGTGGGTGCCACGCCGGCCACCACGAAGTCCGCATCGGCCGTCGTGCCGTCGGCCAGCTCCACGCCCGCCGCCCGGCCGTCCTTCTCGACGATCCGGACCACCGCGGCGTCGAACACGAACTCGACCCGGCGGGCCAGGCACCGCTCGTACACCGCCGTGGCCAGCGCGCGCAGACCGCCCCGCACCGACCAGGTGCCGAAGGTCTGCTCCATGTACGGCAGGACGGCCGCGCTCGCCGGGGTGGCGCGCGGGTCGAGGCCGTGCGCGAGGGCGGAGTGCTCCAGGAGCGCGGCCAGCCGGGCGTCGCCCCCCAGCTCCAGCGCGCCGATCTCACTGAGCGTGGCCGCCCGGCGCTCGCGGCGCAGCAGGCGCTTGTGGGGCACCGCGGGGTACGGCTCGCGGGCGCCGAGCACCTCCCAGTTGGGGTACAGCGGCTCTTCCAGCAGGGGGCGGCGGGTGCGGTCCCAGGTCTCCCTGGCGCGGTTCATGAACGCCGCCCAGCGGGCGCCCGCGCCGTCGCCGAGCGCCGCGTCCAGGGCCTCGCCCACGCCCGCGCGCGACGCGTTCGGCAGGTCCGTCGTGGTGCCGTCGGCGAAGACATGGCGCACGGCGGGCTCCACCTGGGAGAGCTCGGCGCACTGCTCCAGGGGCTCCTTGCCGGTCTTGACGAACAGGTCGCGGTAGACCGCGGGGAGCGGGAGCAGTCCCGGTCCGGTGTCGAAGGCGAAGCCGTCCCGCTCGACGCGGCCGAGCGCGCCGCCGTACGTCCGCCCGCGTTCGTACACCACCACCCGGTGGCCCGCGACGGCCAGCCGGGCGGCGGCCGTCATGGCGCCCATCCCGGCGCCGATCACCACAATCCGTGCCATGCCAGGGACTTTATCGGCCGCCACTGACAGTCACACCGCAGGCCCTCAGAGCGGGGGCGGCCCCGTCCGCCCCGCCAGCCGCTTCTCCTCGCGCCGCTGCGCCCTGCGCCGCAAGAACCTGCGGATGCGGGAGACCAGGAAGAACAGCAGGAAGAGGCCGAGCAGCAGGAGCACGGCCGCGATGATCGCCGCGGCCTCCGGGTAGAACATCGCGAAGGAGATGATCCCGCCGACCCCGAGGTCCTCGGCGGTGCTCATCACGATGTTGCTGAACGGCTCCGGCGAGGTGTTGATCGCCATCCGCGTCCCGGCCTTCACCGCGTGGCTGGCCAGCGCCGTCGACCCGCCCACGGCGCCCGCCGCGAGGTCGGAGAGGGAGCCGCTCTGCCCCGCGAGGAGCGCCCCCACCACGGCCCCGGAGACCGGCCGGATCACGGTGTGCACCGAGTCCCAGACCGAGTCGACGTACGGGATCTTGTCGGCGACGGCCTCGCAGACGAAGAGCACACCGGCCGCGATCAGCACGTCCGGCCGCTGGAGGGCCTCGGGGACCTCGTCGCTGATCCCGGTCGCGCCGAAGACGCCGAGCAGCAGGACAACGGCGTACGCGTTGATCCCGCTCGCCCAGCCGCTGGTGAACACCAGGGGGAGTACGGACACGGACGCGATCGTAACCACTCGGGGGCCGGGCGGCCTGGGGGCGAGCCCGCATGCCTGAGTATCCGTACCTAGCCGGTGAGATGAGTACGCGCGCGGATGGGCCACGACCTGCGGAGACGGAAGAGTGTGGGGCACGGAGAAGGACGCGGCGCCGGTACCGCCGACACGGGGCGGCGGAACGGCGCAGCGTCCTTGGCCGCTCCTTCCGCCGCCAGGCGGGAGCGAGGTACGGGGGCGACTCGGGGGAACGACCATACGGGGGTCGCACGGGGGACAAGAAAGCGCCGGTCCGGTGCCGCCTGGAGAACAAGGGGCACCGGACCGGCGCTGTCATGTGGGCGTACCGGCCGCTACGCGCGCGTGCCGCTCACCCGGCCCTGCAACAGCCGCGACAGGGCCGCGTGCACGTCGTCCAGGGAGCGCTCCGGCTGGAAGGCCTGCCAGTCGAGGGCGGCCACCAGCACCATGCCGACGAGGGCCGCCGCCGTCAGGGGGATGTCGATCTCGTCGCTCAGCTCGCCGTTCTCGACGCCGCCGCGCAGCACGTCCTCGACGACCGCGACGGCCTGCTGCCTGACCACCAGGAGGGTGGACTGCCAGGCGCGGTTCGTGCGCCACAGCTCGGCGACGTACAGCTGGGTGAAGGCCGGATAGCGGTTGATGAAGACGAGACCGGCCCTGATCATCGCGTCCAGGGCGTCGACCTTGCTGCCGCCGTTCTTGTCCGTCGCCTCGGCCGCGTCCTTCAGGGAGGCGGTGAGCAGGCCGACGCCGTGCCGCAGCAGCTCTTCGAAGAGGACCGATTTGCTCGCGAAGTTGTAATAGACGGTGCCTTTCGCGACCCCGGCCCGTTCGGCGATCTCGTCGACCGTCGTCGCGGAGAAACCCTGCTCCGCGATGAGGGTGACGGCTGCCTCGTAGAGCTTCTGCCGGGTGGCCTCGCGCCGGGTGCTGACTGCGCTGCTGTCCATGGCCTTGATTCTCACAGGTCCCGCCGGGCGGCCCGGCCCTGACGTGCTCACAGGCTCAGCTCCGGGTGCAGCCGGTCCAGGGTCCACACCTGCTTGCGGTGCGCGGAGAGCGCGGTGAGCGCGAGGGCGCCCGCCGTGAAGGCCGCCAGGACCGCGCAGGCCAGCCATACGGGCGCCAGGCCGCCACCCGTGATCAGCCTGCGCAGGGCGTCCACGACGTGGCTCATCGGCAGGTAGGGGTGGACCGCGCCGAAGAAGCCGGGGCTCGTCTGCACGGGATAGGTGCCGCCCGCCGACGTCAGCTGGAGCATGAGCAGCGCGAGGACGAGGATGCGCCCGGCCGCCCCGAAGCGGGCGTTGAGCCACTGCACGATGGCCGCGAAGCACGCCGTGACCAGGAAGAGGAACGCGACCGTACCGGCCGCCCTGGCCATCTGGAGGCCGAGGCCCCAGTGCAGGACGGACATGAGGGCCACCGTCTGGAGCACCCCGAGGGCCGCCACCGGCAGCCAGCCGGCCAGCGCGATGCGCCACGCGGAGGCGCCCGCGGCGAGCGCGCGCCGGTTGAGCGGCGGGATCAGCATGTACGCCACCATCGCGCCGACCCACAAGGAGAGCGGGATGAAGTAGGGCGCGAAGCCCGTGCCGTAGTTGGGCGCCTTGTGCAGTGACTGCGAGGCGAGCCGCACGGGGTCGGCCATGACGCCGGTGCGGTCGTCGCGGTCCTTCTTGCCGTAGTCGGGGATCTTCTTGACGCCGTCGTGCAGGCCGCCGGACAGCTTCGCGGAGCCGTCGGCCAGCTTGAACATGCCGCCCTTGAGGTCGCTCGCACCCGTCTCCAGCTTGGCGATGCCCGTGTCCAGGTCGCTCGCCCCCGCCTTGGCGGTGCCGAGGCCCGTGTGCAGCTTCCTGGCGCCGTCGGCGACCTTGTCCGCGCCCTTGTCGAGGGTGTTGATCTGGGTGACGGCCTTCTCCAGGTCGTCGTCGAGGTGCGGGGCGCGGTCGGCGAGCGCCTGCGACTTCTTCTGGAGATCGGCCAGATGCTTGTCGAGCTTCTTGACGTCGCTGTTCTGGTCCTTGATCACCTCGTTCATGTCGTCGGCGATGGCCGACACGTTCTCGGCGGCCTTCTTGGCCTCCTTGAGCTGCGGGCAGGCCGGGTCGGGGGCGGGGGCCTGCTCGCAGCGGTCCGTGTAGAGCTTCCCGATGACCTTGGAGCCCTTCTCGGCGCCCGCCGCGGCTTTCGGGGCGAGCTTGACCCAGGTGCCGAGGTTGCGGCGCATCGCCTTGGAGGAGTCGGCGACCAGCTGGGCCGTGTCCCCGATGGTCTTGCCGTCGTCCTTGAGGAAGGGCCGTACCTTCTCCGCGGTGCCGTTGACCTTGTCGGCGAGCCTCTGCGTGCCCTCCGCCACCCGCTTGGCGCCGCTCTTCAGGTCGCCCGCGCCCTTGTGGAGCTTCTTCACGCCCGCGGCCAGGTCGCCACTGCCGTCCTTGGCGTCCCCGAGGCCCTTCGCGAGGTCCGTCGTGCCCTTCTTCGCCTTGCCGATGCCGCCGTCGAGCTTGTCGGCGCCCTCGGCGGCCTTCTGCGTCTTGTCGTGGATGTCGGAGAAGGAGATGAAGATCTTGTCGAGGAAGGAGCGCGAGGCCTTCGTGGACGCGGCCCTGCGGACCTCGGAGAAGACCGTCCGCGAGATCTGCCCGACGATGTAGTTGTTGGCGTCGTTCGTGCGCACCCGCAGAGCGCCCGTCTCCGGAGAGTCCCCCGAACTCGACGCGATGCGCTTGCTGAAGTCCGGCGGCATGGTCAGCGACAGGTAGTAGGTGCCGTCCTCGACACCCCTGCGCGCCTCGGCGTCCGTGACCTCGTGCCACTCGAAGGTCTTGCTGTCGCGCAGTTTCTCGACGAGGGAGTCGCCCGCCGTGAGCTTCTTGCCCTGCGTGGCGGCCCCCTTGTCCTCGTTGACGAGCGCCACGGGGATGCGGTCCAGACGGCCGTACGGGTCCCAGAAGGAGCACAGGTACAGCGCGCCGTACAGCAGGGGCAGGACCAGGAGCGCCACGAGCGCGGCGCGCGGCAGCCTTCCCCTGCCGAAGCGCCTGAGTTCAAGCGCGGCGAGCTTCGGCGAGCGCATCCGCCGTCTCCTTGTCGTCGTCGGTGCGGTGCGGTTCCTGGTCCGTTTCCCGGCCGCCGGTGCGCACCACGACCGCGCCCTTCGGCGCCTCGCTGCACACCGCCACGACGGTGGTCCCGCTCTCGGCGAGGGAGTGCAACAGCCCCCAGGCCTCGGTCCGTTCGGCGTCCGAAAGCTTGAGGTCGGTGTCGTCGACGCCGAGGACGCGCGGCCGGCCGATCAGCGCCAGCGCCACGGACAGGCGCAGGGCCTCCAGCCGTTCCAGGTCGCGTACGGAGGTCCGCCGCCCCTTGGGCAGCGACTCCAGGTCCAGCCCCGCGGCGGCCAGCGCGGCCTCGACGCGCGACCGCGTCTCGGCCGCCCGCTCGGCGCGCGGCCTCAGCAGTCCCCGCAGCGGCCCGCCGAACCGCCGCTCCAGCAGCGCCCGTTCGTGCAGGTGCTCCGCGACGGTCAGGGCCGGTTCGAGGTCGGTGACGCCCGGCACGGGCCCGAGCCCGCTGATCCGGCGCACCGCCGCGAGGTGCTCGGGCAGTTGGTGGCGCCCCACGCGCGCGTGGCCCTCGGTGGCGCGCATACGTCCCGTCAAAGCGAGCAGCAGACAGGTGCGGCCCGACCCCGACGGGCCCTCCAGTGCGATCAGCGACCCGGGCTCCGCCTCGAAGGTGACGCCGCGGAACGCCCAGCCGCGCGGCCCCTTGAGCCCGAGCCCTTCGGCGGTGACGGCGGCTCCGGGCGCGCCGTCGGTCCGGTCATCGTGCACAGTCCCCGCCCCTCTGGTGGACCTCTTTTGAACTGACCAGTCAGTTCAAAAATAGGCCCGAACCCGCGATCGAGGCAAAGGCGCAGGTCAGAGCCGATTGTCAGTGGCGTGCCCCACGATGGGTGCATACGGCCACCGTGCCGTCACACGACGACAGGAGGTTCGTCATGGCCAGCACTTCCGCAGCAGCCGCACGTCGGCACCGCGCCGTCGGCCCTGCACCCTCGACCGCCGGCCCGGCGAGCGATGTCCACCCCGTCCTGCGCCGCGCGACCGCTCCGCCCGCCGCACTCGAACTGCTCGCCCAGGCCCACGCCGGGATCGACGAGGCCGCCCGTCTGGACGCCCCGAACGAGCGCTATGCCACCGCCCACCTCGCCGCCCTGCGCACCGCGGCCGCCGTCCTGGCCGCGCGCGGGCGCCCCGAGACGACCCCGCGCCGCAGGCAGCGCATCCGCAGCGCCTGGGAAGTCCTGCCCGAGATAGCCCCCGAACTGACCGAGTGGAGCGCGCTGTTCGCCTCCGGGGCCGCCCGCCGGGCCCGCGCCGAGGCGGGCATCCAAGGGGCCGCCACCGCCCGCGACGCCGACGACCTCCTCCGTGACGTGGCGATGTTCCTGCGCCTGGTCGAGCGGATGCTGGTGCTCCAGCCCGTGCTGCCCCAGGCGAGGCAGGAGCCGCCGGACGCGAGCTGACCGGCGCGTCCGCGCCCCGGGACGGGTGCCCGGGCACCGCGCGGCAGGCAATAGGGTGGGGGAGATCGCACCCCACGCGCCGAGGAGTCAACTGCCGTGTCGGACCCGATGCGCCCGCCCGCCTCCCACCACCACGCTCAGACGGCGTCGCCGCGCTCGGACTCCCCCCGTCCCCGCGCCTCGCTCCGTACCGCCGTGGTCTGGGACGTCCTGAAGGAGGCCCTCGACCGCCGCGTCGAGGTCACGGGCCGCCAGTCGCGCACCGAACTCGACGTGCTCGACACCGGAGGCGGCAGCGGCAACTTCGCGGTGCCCGTCGCCCAGCTCGGCCACCGCGTCACCGTCGTCGACCCCAGCCCCAACGCCCTGTTCGCCCTGGAGCGCAGGGCCGCCGAGGCCGGGGTCGCCAACCGCGTGCGCGGCGTCCAGGGCGACGTGCTCGGCCTCTTCGACGTCGTCGAGCGCGGCGGCTTCGACGCCGTCCTGTGCCACGGCGTCCTGGAGTACGTGGACGATCCGGCCGAGGGCGTACGCCTCGCCGTCGACGCGCTGCGCCCCTCCGGAGTGCTCAGCCTGCTCGGCGCCGGACTCGGCGGCGCCGTGCTCGCGCGCGCCCTCGCCGGCCACTTCAAGGAGGCCCAGACGGCGCTGACCGACCCGGCGGGCCGCTGGGGCGCGGGCGACCCCGTGCCGCGCCGGTTCACCGCCGAGCAGCTCACCGAGCTGGTCGAGGCGGCGGGCGTGCGCGTCGACGCCGTGCACGGTGTGCGGGTCTTCGCGGACCTCGTCCCCGGCGTCCTCGTGGACACGGAGCCGGGCGCCCTGGACGCCCTGCTCAAGCTGGAGGCAGCCGCCGCCGAACTGCCCGCCTTCCACTCCGTGGCCACCCAGCTGCATGTGCTCGGTGAGGCACGCGGGCCGCAAGGTGGCGCGGCGGCCTGAGGTGCGGGCGTGGCCGCCTCGCTGATCAGGGGCGCAGCCGCACATGGAGTACGCCACAGGACCCCCGAACGGAGTACTGGCGCCGTATGATCGAAGGACACCGTTCGGCATGACGGTTCGGCCGCTGGGGAATGCACGCTTCAGCGAGCCGGAGCGCTGTGAAGGTCCGGTTTGGCGAAGTTGGCGCAGAGGGGCGGGTTTCACGGGGGCGATTCCCTGCCTATCCTGAAGGGGACCCCCGGTCGCCCCGGCGACTGCACGATGAGGAGGACTCCGTGCCGCTCTCGGAGCACGAGCAGCGCATGCTCGAGCAGATGGAGCGAGCGCTGTACGCCGAAGATCCCAAGTTCGCGACAGCGCTTGAGGGAAGCGGGCTGCGTACGTACACCCGGAAGCGGGTCTACCAAGCGGTCGTGGGCTTCCTGGTGGGCATCGCCCTTCTCATGGCCGGAATGGTCGCCCAGCAGATCTGGATCAGCGTGGTGGGGTTTCTCGTCATGCTGGGCTGCGCGGTGCTCGCCGTCACCGGTTGGCGCAAGGCCCCGAAGCCGGGCGAGCAGCCCGCCGGCGCGGCCGCCGCGCAGGACGGGCCCCATATCCGCAGCAGACAGACGAGGCAGCGTCGTTCCGTCATGGACCGCATCGAGCAGCGGTGGCAGCGCCGCCGCGACGAACAGCAGGGCGGTCAGTGAGCTTCGGCCCGGCAAGGGCGAGCAAACTGACTTGATGAGTGTGTGTAAGGGGTGACCGCCAGGCGGTCACCCCTTACACATATGTCCTCACCCTTCCTACGCGGCGCGGCGCGGCAGCCTGCGCGTCAGCGCCGTCCACCGCTTGGCGGCCCGCTCACTCCAGCGATCGCTGAACGCCGTCCAGCGGTCCGAGACCGCCCACACCACCCGTGCGGCCGAACGCGGCGCGAGCGTCGCCCGCAGCCGGGCGGAACGGGTCGACGTGGCGTGCAGCCCTTCCCGTATCCGCCGGACGTCCTCCGCCAGTCCTGTCGCCGGAAGCCGCGGGCTCGGGGCGTACAGCACCTGCTCCACGGCGGTCGCCACCCGGTGGACGGCCTCCGCGGGGCCGGACGGCAGCCGGCCGATGCGGACGATCCGCGCGGCGGCCGAGCGGGGGGTCTGTGACTCGTCCGGCTCAATGTCGTGGTCCCAGGCCGTGTCGATCACTTCCAGCCAGGCGGCCATGGTCCGCGCGACGGCGTCCGTCGGCGTACGGCCACCGGGGCCCAGCCGCGCCGACCGCAACCGGGTCCGCCACAGCATCGGCAGCAGGGGCACGGCGACGACGAGCAGCGCCGCCAGGACCACCAGGACGATCATCCCGAGGGGCGGCCCGTCACCGCCCGACCCGGCCGCGACCTCGGGCGCGGCGCTCGCGCAGCCGCCCTGCCTGCGCAGGTCGGGCGGGCAGGAGTCGGACGCCGAGGGCGCCGCGGACGGCTCCGCGGACCGGGACGGCTCCGGGGTGTCCGGATCGCTCGCGTCCCCCGAGGGAACGTCGGAGCGGGTGTACTCGGGCACCGTGCCCCGGCTCGGCGTCGGCTCGAAACGGGTCCAGCCCACGCCCTCGAAGTACAACTCGGGCCAGGCGTGCGCGTCCCGCAGCCCGACCGACATCGTGCCGTCGGCCTGCGCGGAACCCGGCGTGAAGCCCACCGCGACGCGCGCCGGGATGCCGAGCGTGCGCGCCATGGAGGCCATCGCGAAGGAGAAGTGGACGCAGAACCCTTCCTTCTGCCTCAGGAACTTCTCGATCGCCGCGGGCCCGCTGCCCGCCCGCACCTGCGTGTTGTACGTGAACCCGCCGTCGGAGGCGAAGTAGTCCTGGAGCTTGACCGCCTGCTCGTAGGGGTTCGCGGAGCCCTTGGTGACCCGGCGGGCCGTGTCCGCGACCAGCCCCGGCAGCGAGTCCGGCACCTTGGTGAACTCTTTCCGCAGCTCCGCGGGGGGCGAGGGCGCGTTCGCCAGCTGCTTGGCCGTGGGCTCCACGACCAGGCTCTTGACCTGGTAACTCGCGCCGCGCGTGGTCTGGCCCCGGTCGCCGACGAGGGCGCGGCCCACCGGCTCGTACCGCCAGCGGCCGCCGATCTCCACCTGGCTGGCCGGGAAGGGCATCGGCAGCCAGTTCTGCGCGTAGCCCTCGGCGGCGGAGATGTTCGTCTGGATCTCGGTCCTGCGGACGTCGGGGAGCAGCCCCTGTGGGGTCGGCAGGGGAGAGGGCACGTCCCCGATGCGCCGGACGGTGGTCTTCCAGGTGGTGCCGTCGAACTGGTCGAGCGAGACGATCCGGAGATACAGGTCGTCAGTCCGTCGGGCGTTCGTGCGGTACGAGATGACCTCGCGGTCCTCCGGCTGGTTCAGGCTGTCCTGGAGCGCGACCAGGGGGTTCACGGCGGAGATCGTCCCGCCGCCGCCCGAACCGCCTCCACCGGGGCCACCGGAGCCGCCCAGCAGGCCGCCGTCCAGGGCCGGCAGGGCGAGCGGCACCACCAGGGCGATGCCCAGGGCGAGGGCGCCGATGCGCCGTCCCGTGCGGACCGGGGCGATCACCCCGCCGCTGTCCAGGCCCCCGGAGACCCGCCCCGGAGCGCGCGCCGGCCCGCCGAACACCCGGCCCCACTGGGAGAGCCGGTCCCTGCCCTCCGCCAGGAGCAGCAGCAGATAACCGGCCGAGGCGAGCAGGAACCACAGCCAGCCCGCACCGTCCCCGGAGAGGCCCGCCGCGACCGAGTACAGCGCGAGCAGCGGCAGCCCGGCCGGGGCCGCGGCACGGAACGTCACGGCGAGGGCGTCCACCGCGAGCCCGATCACCAGGACGCCGCCGACCAGCATCAGCCGGATGCCGTCACTGAGCGGCGCCGGGATCGCGTACCGCCCGACGTCCTCGGCGCCCGCCTCCAGGAGCACCGCGAACCGCCGGAACACGTCGGGGCCCGGCAGGAGGCCCGCGAGGGCCTGCTCGCGGGCGAAGACCAGGGTGAGCAGCAGCAGCGACGCCAGCGCCTGCACGGCCACGGTGAGCGCCCTGGCCAGCGGCATCCGCCGGGCCAGCGCGCCGACACCGCTCTGCACCGCCAGCAGGATGACGGCCTGGAGGAACCACGACGCCGGGTCGACGAGCGGCAGCAGCGCGCACGACGCCATCAGTGTCGCCGCGGTGGCACACAGCGCGAGCCGCGCGCGTCCGCTCATGACCGTCCCCCCACTGTCGTACACCCGTGCCGTGCGGCCGGGCCTCCCGCGCGCGGGAGGCCCGGCGATCCGTACCGCGTCCTCATGCCCAGCCCCCGGTCGTGGTCCCCGTCACGGGCACCGGGCCCGCGGTCGTGCGCGCGTGGTCGGCCTGGCGCCACAGGTCCGTGAGGCTCGCCCCCGGCGGCACGGCGAGGGCCGTCCAGCCCGCCGCGCGCAGCGTCTGCACCCGTATGTCACCGGGTCCGGCCGGGACCCCGCCGGGGCCCTGCGCCCACACCGCGCTGTCCAGGACGAAGGCGACCGCGGCGCCGCTGCGCCGGCGCATCTTGGCGACCACCGCCGCCTGCTCCTCGTCGAGGTCGCCGAGGAAGGCGACCAAGAGGCCTTCGCTGCCGCCGCGCAGGACGTCGTAGGCGCGGGAGAGGCCGGTGCCGTCCGAGTGGCCGATCACCGCGAGGGTGTCCATCATCAGCCCGGCCGCGTCCGCCGACTCCTGGCTGGCCCCCGCGAAGCCGTCGGAGCCCTCGCCCGGCACCGAGGTGCCGACGTCGGTCAACAGCCTGACCGAGAAGCCCCGTTCGAGCATGTGCACCAGGGTGGAGGCCGCGCCGGACACGGCCCACTCGAACGCCGAGTCGGGTCCGGCGCCCCGGAAGCCGGTGCCCCGGGTGTCCAGGAGCACCGTGCAGCGGGCGCGCTGCGGCTGCTCCTCGCGGCGGACCATCAGCTCGCCGTAGCGCGCGGTGGAGCGCCAGTGGACCCGGCGCAGGTCGTCGCCGTGGCGGTACCCGCGCGGGATGACGTCGTCCTCGCCGGCGAGCGCCACCGAGCGGTGGCGGCCGTCGCCGTACCCCTTCGCCTCGCCCGTGAGCCGCACCGGGGGCAGCGCCTCCACGCGCGGGATGACCGTCAGGGTGTCGTACGTCGAGAAGGAGCGGGTCAGCTCGCACATCCCGAACGGGTCCGTCAGACGCAGTTGCAGCGGCCCCAGCGGATACCGTCCCCGCAGGTCGGAGCGGACGCGGTAGGACACCTCGCGGCGGCCGCCCGCCTCGACCCGGTCGAGCACGAACCGGGGCCGGGGCCCGAGGACGTAGGGCACCCGGTCCTGGAGCATCAGCAGGCCCGTGGGCAGCCGCGAGACGTTGTCCATGCGCAGGTGGACGCGGGCCTCCGCACCGGCCGGCACGCGCGCGGGGGAGAGCCTGCGGCTGCCCGCGACGCGGTACCGGGTGCGGAAGAGGACCACGGTGCAGACCAGCGGCAGCACGGCGAGCAGTAACCCGACGCGCAGCAGGTCGGCCTGGCCGAGGACGTAGGCGCAGACGGCGGCGGCGATGCCCGCCGCCAGGAAGGAGCGGCCGCGGGTGGTCAGGCCCGCGAGCGCCGTGCGCAGCCCGCCTTTGTCGCCCTCGGCGGAGCCCGCGGGCATCCCCCCGGCGGTCATCACAGCCTCCGCGCGCCGGGCGGCTGCGGGGCGAAGAAACCGCCGCCCGGCTGGGCGGCGGCGGGGACGGGGGTGTGCTGGAGGATCTCCAGGACGACCGACTCGGCCGTGCGGCGGTTCAGCTGGGCCTGCGCGGTGGGCAGCAGGCGGTGCGCGAGGACCGCGACGGCCAGCGCCTGTACGTCGTCCGGCAGGGCGAACTCCCGGCCGCTGAGCGCCGCGGAGGCCTTGGCGGCGCGCAGCAGATGCAGCGTCGCGCGCGGGGAGGCCCCGAGTCTCAGGTCCGGGTGACTGCGCGTCGCGGCGACGAGGTCCACCGCGTACCGCCGGACGGTCTCGGCGACGTGGACCGCGCGGACCGCGTCGATGAGCTTGACGATGTCGTGCGCGTGCGCCACCGGCTGGAGGTCGTCCAGGGGGGAGACGCCGCCGTGCACGTCGAGCATCTGGAGCTCGGCCTCCGGGGCCGGATAGCCGATCGAGACGCGCGCCATGAAGCGGTCGCGCTGCGCCTCGGGCAGGGGGTAGGTCCCCTCCATCTCCACGGGGTTCTGCGTGGCCACCACCATGAAGGGGCTGGGCAGTTCGTAGGTCTGCCCGTCGATGGTGACCTGGCGCTCCTCCATGGACTCAAGGAGTGCGGACTGCGTCTTCGGAGAGGCGCGGTTGATCTCGTCGCCGATCACGATCTGGGCGAAGATGGCGCCCGGCTTGAACTCGAAGTCCCTGCGCTGCTGGTCGAAGATGGAGACCCCGGTGATGTCCGAGGGCAGCAGGTCCGGTGTGAACTGGATGCGCCGCACCGAGCAGTCGATGGACCGCGCCAGCGCCTTGGCGAGCATGGTCTTGCCCACGCCCGGCACATCCTCGATGAGCAGGTGCCCCTCGGCGAGGAGCACGGTCAGCGAGAGCCGTACGACCTCCGGCTTGCCCTCGATCACACCCTCCACCGACCCGCGGACACGCTCCGCTGTGGTGGTCAGATCTGTGAGGCTCGCTCGATCGTCATACGTGGTCACCCGGCCCTCCTCGGCCCTTCCCCCGCGCTCCTGAGGAGCGGGGGGTACCCCATTTCCGGGCCGCCGCCCAAGCGCACGACCCGGTCCACCCCGAATTCACCGGCACCACGCGTGATCGGTGTGCGTGGTGCCATCCCCGCATTGTTGTTGGGCATACCGGGTCGTGTCACTCGCCTGTGGATAACTGGCGCCGATTTGTCGGGTCTTACGACCTTTTGTCCGTCACGCAGGGTCGATTACGCGGACTCGATCTCCCGCAGCAGACCCGTCTGCACGTCGAAGACGAAGCCGCGGATGTCGTCGGTGTGCAGCAGGAACGGCGAGGTCCGTACGCGCTGCATCGACTGGCGGACGTCCTGCTCGACGTCGCGGAAGGACTCCACCGCCCACGTCGGCCGCTGCCCGACCTCGTTCTCCAGGTCCTGGCGGAACTCCTCGGTGAGGGACTCCAGACCGCAGCCGGTGTGGTGGATGAGGACCACGCTGCGGGTGCCGAGCGCACGCTGGCTGATGGTCAGGGAGCGGATGACGTCGTCGGTGACGACGCCGCCCGCGTTGCGGATGGTGTGGCAGTCGCCCAGCTCCAGGCCGAGCGCGGCGTGCAGGTCGAGCCGGGCGTCCATGCAGGCGACGACGGCGACCTTGAGGACGGGGCGGGCGTCCATACCGGGATCGGTGAACGCGGCGGCGTACTTCGTGTTCGCCTCGACCAGGCGGTCGGTGACGGAGCCGACGGCTTTGTCGCCGATCGGCTCTGCGGGGGTGTGGCCCGAAAGGGATGCGGAAGTCGACATGGTGCTGACGTTAGTGGCCACCGATGGGTACGGCTCGCTGTGAGAAGGGACAAAGATCGCCAAAGACTCTTGTTGTGAGGTACCCCACAGGGGCGTGGCGGCTGCGGCCGAACGGGTGGTCACGGGGGATTCGGCCCCGTCTTCCGGACCGGTCCGCGACGCGCAGGCCGGTTGATTGACCGGGAGACACCGTGGACTAAAGTGACGCGAAGCGGGAGACGTGACCTGCTCCCCGCTGGACCGCACATCCCGGAGATTCCCAGGAATCCCCCACGTGCGCGGCGCGTACGTACGGCTCGGCCTCCTCCCGCTCCCGGTCGGCTGACGCCACTTCCCCGGCGCCGGCGGACCATTCCCCTTCACGGAGCGGGCGGGGACCCGGCAGTGCGTACGAACGCCGCGCCGGACCTGAGAGGGCCCCTTGACCGACAACAGCCGACACGTCCCGGTGATGCTCCAGCGGTGCCTGGACATGTTGGCCCCCGCCCTCGCCGAACCGGGCGCGGTCGTCGTCGACTGCACCCTCGGCCTCGGCGGCCACAGCGAAGCCCTCCTCGCCACCTTCCCCGCCGCACGCCTCGTCGCCCTGGACCGGGACAAGGAAGCCCTGCGCCTGTCCGGCGAACGGCTCGCCCCCTACGGCGACCGGGCCACCCTGGTGCACGCCGTCTACGACGAACTGCCCGACGTGCTCGACCGGCTGGACATCCCCCGCGTCCAAGGCGTCCTCTTCGACCTCGGCGTCTCCTCCATGCAGCTCGACGAGGCGGACCGCGGCTTCGCGTACGCCCAGGACGCGCCCCTGGACATGCGCATGGACCAGACGACCGGTATCAGCGCCGCCGAGGTCCTCAACACGTACGCGCCCGGCGAACTGGTGCGGATTCTGCGCCAGTACGGCGAGGAGAAGCAGGCCAAGCGCATCGTCAGCGCCGTCGTGCGGGAGCGCGAGAAGGAGCCGTTCAGCAACAGCGCGCGGCTCGTCGAGCTGATCCGCGACTCCCTGCCGCAGGCCGCCAAGCGCACCGGCGGCAACCCCGCCAAGCGCACCTTCCAGGCCCTGCGCATCGAGGTCAACGGCGAGCTGAGCGTCCTGGAGCGGGCGATCCCCGCGGCCGTGAAGGCGCTCGCCGTCGGCGGCCGGATCGCCGTCCTGTCGTACCACTCCCTGGAAGACCGCCTGGTGAAGCAGGTGTTCGCGGCCGGCGCCGCGAACACGGCGCCGCCCGGCCTGCCCGTCGTCCCCGAGCGCTACCAGCCGCGCCTGAAACTGCTGACCCGCGGCGCCGAACTGCCCACCGAGGAAGAAGTCGCCGAGAACCGCAGGGCCGCCCCGGCGCGGCTGCGGGGCGCCGAACGCGTCCGGGAGGACGTGAGCTAAGGCCAGGCCGCGGCCGCAGGGCCCGTGAGCACCGTCCGCCGAGCTGAGTCACGCGAGGAGGCTCCATGAGCAAGAAGCCCGAGCTGCGGGGGAGGGCCGCCCGCCTCGCCCAACTGCTCCCGCATGGCCGCAACCAGGCCGCGCGCACCCCCTTCGTGCTCCTCGTCGTGCTGCTCCTCGGCGGTGGCCTGATCACGCTGCTCATCCTGAACTCCTCGCTCAACGAAGGCTCGTTCCAGGTGAGCGAACTCAAGCGGCAGACGAAGGACCTCACCGAGGAGAAGCAGCAGCTCCAGCGCGACGTGGACGGCTATGCCGCGCCCGACGCCCTCCAGCGGCGCGCCGACAAGCTCGGCATGGTCCCCGGCGGCGACCCGGCCTTCCTCGACCCCGACGGCACCGTGCGCGGTGTGCCCGGCGCCGCGGCCGCCCGGCCCTCGGCACTGCGCCCCCAGGAAGCGGCGTCCCCGGTGGCCTCCGTCCCGATCTCCGCGCCGCCCCCGGCCGCAGCCTCGGCCCCGGCCGCCACCGCTCCGGGGCCCGCGTCCGTGCCGCTCCCGCCCGCGCCGCCCCAGAGCGTGCCGCCCACCCCCGTGCCCCTCGCGAGCGCGCCATCCGCGGCCGTGCCGCCCGCGACGCCCCACCCCGCCCAGCCCGGCCCCCCGACGACCTCCGGCAGGTGACGTTACGTGTCCGACAGGGAACCCCCGCGGCGCCGGGTGCCAGGGCCTTCGCGGCCCGCACGCCCCGGCGCACCCCGGCGCCCGGCATCGGCGGGGCGCCCCGCCGCGCGCCGCCCCGGCACCAAGGCCAGACCCCGCACCATCCGCCTGGGCAGCCCCCGCCCACGGCTGCGCATGGTCAGCCTGGGCCTGACCCTGGTGATGCTGGCCTTCGTCGTGCGGCTCCTCCAGGTGCAGGCCGTCGACGCGAGCGTGTACACGGCCAAGGCGGAGAAAAACCGCTACTTCACGCACACCCTGACGGCCGAGCGCGGCCGCATCACCGACCGCGCCGGCGTCGAACTGGCCGCCAGCGTGGACGCGTACGACATCACGGCCGACCCCACGCTCTTCACGCCGAAGGAGACGAGGACCCAGGACGCGCCCGAGCAGGCGGCGGCGCTCCTCGCGCCGATCCTCGGCAAGAGCGTCGCCGAGCTGACCAAGAAGCTCAGCACGCCCGACACCCGTTACGTCCTGCTCGCGCGCCGCCAGACCCCGCAGGTGTGGAAACAGATCAAGGACCTGCGGGGCGCGCTCGCCGAGAAGGCGGGCACCGACCCCAACTCCCCGAACGTGCTCGCCGGTGTCCTCGCGGACCCGAGCAGCAAGCGGGTCTACCCCAACCACGATTTGGCCGCCGGGATACTGGGCTGGGTCAACTCCGACGGCAAGGGCGGCGGCGGCCTGGAGCGCCAGCTCGACAAGCAGCTGGCCGGCGAGGACGGCAAGATCCGCTACGCCCAGTCCGGCGGTCGGCAGGTGCCGACCGCGGGCTCCACGGAGACTCCCGCGGTGCCCGGCTCCGACGTCGAACTCACCATCGACCGCGACATCCAGTGGGCCGCGCAGAACGCCATCACGGAGCAGGTCGAGAAGTCCAAGGCCGACCGCGGCTACGTGATAGTGCAGGACACGCGGACCGGCGAGGTCCTCGCGATGGCCAACGCCCCCGGCTTCGACCCGAACGACCTCGCGGAGGCCGATGGCACGGCGCTCGGCAACGCCGCGCTCCAGGACGCCTTCGAGCCCGGCTCCACCGCCAAGGTCATGTCGATGGCGGCGGTCCTGGAGGAGAACGCGGCCACGCCGGGCACCCGGGTCACGGTGCCCAACCGGCTGCACCGCGGCGACCGCCTCTTCCAGGACGACATCGACCACCCGACGTGGCACCTGACGCTCAACGGCGTGCTCGCCAAGTCCTCGAACATCGGCACGATCCTCGCCACCGGCCAGCTGGGCAAGACACAGGACCAGGCCAACAAGGTCCTCTACTCCTACCTGCGCAAGTTCGGCCTCGGCAAGGAGACCGGCCTCGGCTTCCCCGGCGAGACGTCCGGCATCCTCGCGCCCCCCGCCAAGTGGTCCACCTCCCAGCAGTTCACGATCCCGTTCGGCCAGGGCGTCTCCATCAACGCGATGCAGGCGGCCTCGGTCTACTCGACGATCGCCAACGGCGGCGTACGCGTCGAACCCACACTCGTACGCGGCACGAAGGGGCCCGACGGCAGCTTCACGCCCGCGCCCGAGCCGAAGAAGACGCGGGTGGTGAGCGAGAAGACGGCGAAGACCGTGTCGCAGATGCTGGAGTCCGTCGTCGACGACGAAGAGGGCACCGGCACCAAGGCCCGCATCCCCGGCTACCGCGTCGCGGGCAAGACCGGTACGGCCAACCGGGTTGATCCCGCGACCGGCCGCTACAAGGGCTACACCTCGTCCTTCGCCGGCTTCGCGCCGGCCGACAAGCCGCGCGTCACCGTCTACTGCGCCATCCAGAACGCCACCAAGGGCAGTTACTTCGGCGGCCAGATCTGCGGCCCCATCTACAAGGAGGTGATGGAGTTCGCCCTGAAGACCCTCCAGGTCCCGCCCACGGGAAGCGGTCCGGCCCGCCTCCCCGTCACCTTCGAGCCCTAGGGCCCGGCCGCCCGGCCCTTTCGCGCCCTGAAACCTTCCAGGAACCACTCGTGACAACGATCACCCCCGACCCCGGGAACCACCCCCCGCCACGCCCCTCACTTCGCCCTGAGCCGGGTGCGCCCGGTACGCTCACCGCCGTGCCACACGCTGATCAGTCCCAAACCACCCAGAAGGGCGCTCCCGTGACATACCCGGGGCCGCCGCGGCCGGACCAGGTCTCCGCGACCTCCCTGACGGACCTGGCGGACCAGCTGGGTGTCGCCGTCCAGGGCGACGCGGAGATCACGGGCATCACGCACGACTCCCGCGCGGTCCGCCCCGGTGACATCTACGCCGCGCTGCCCGGCGCCCGCATGCACGGCGCCGACTTC
This sequence comes from Streptomyces huasconensis, assembly GCF_021028635.1. Taxonomy (NCBI): domain Bacteria; kingdom Bacillati; phylum Actinomycetota; class Actinomycetes; order Kitasatosporales; family Streptomycetaceae; genus Streptomyces; species Streptomyces huasconensis. Next base: position 1,992,862 of record NZ_CP086119.1, on the reverse strand, counting down.
GTCGCGCAGGCCGCCGACCTCGGCGCCGCGGCGATCCTCACCGACCCGACCGGCGCCGAACGCGCGGCCGCGACCGGCCTCCCGGTCCTGGTCGTGGACAGCCCGCGCGACGAGATGGGCGAACTCGCGGCGACGGTCTACGGCCACCCCGGCCGCGACCTCCTCCAGATCGGCATCACCGGCACCTCCGGCAAGACCACGACCGCGTACCTCGTCGAGGGCGGCCTCAAGGGCCTGCGCGCGACCGGCCTCATCGGCACGGTCGAGATGCGCATCGGCGAGACGCGCATCAAGTCGGAGCGCACCACCCCCGAAGCCACCGACCTCCAGGCGCTGTTCGCGGTGATGCGCGAGCGCGGCGTCGAGGCGGTCGCCATGGAGGTCTCCAGCCACGCCCTGGTGCTCGGGCGCGTGGACGGCTGCGTCTTCGACGTCGCCGTCTTCAACAACCTCAGCCCGGAGCACATGGAGTTCCACTCCGGCATGGAGGACTACTTCCAGGCCAAGGCGCAGCTGTTCACCAAGCGGCGCTCGCGGCTCGGCGTGGTCAACTTCGACGACGAGTACGGGCGTCGGCTCGTCACGGAGTCCGAGGTGCCCGTCACCACGTTCTCCGCCGAGGGGCACCCGGATGCCGACTGGCGCGCCGAGGACGTCCTGGTCGGGCCGCTCGACTCGACGTTCGTCGTGGTCGGCCCCAAGGGCGAGCGCGTCACGGCGAAGTCGCCGCTGGCGGGCCCCTTCAACGTCGCCAACACCCTCGCCGCCATCGTCTCGCTGGCCGTCGCAGGGATCGACCCGCAGCAGGCCGCCGACGGCGTCGCCGCGGTACCGGGCGTGCCGGGCCGCCTGGAGCGCGTCGACGCGGGCCAGCCCTACCTCGCCGTCGTCGACTACGCCCATAAGACGGACGCCGTCGAATCGGTCCTGCGCGCCCTGCGCAAGGTCACCGAGGGCAAGCTGCACATCGTGCTCGGCTGCGGCGGCGACCGCGACAAGACCAAGCGGATGCCGATGGGCGCGGCCGCGGCCCGCCTCGCCGACACCGCCGTACTGACCTCCGACAACCCCCGTGGCGAGGACCCCCTCGCGATCCTCGCCACGATGCTCGCCGGTGCCGCCGAGGTGCCGGCCCACGAACGCGGCGACGTCGCCGTCTTCGAGGACCGTGCCGCCGCCATCCGCGCGGCCGTCCTCCGCGCGCGACCGGGCGACACCGTCCTCGTCGCGGGCAAGGGCCACGAGCAGGGGCAGGACATCGCCGGGGTGGTGCGTCCCTTCGACGACCGCCAGGTGCTTCGCGAAGCTATCCAGCAAACCCAGGGATGAAGTTGTGATCGCCCTCTCCCTCGCCGAGATCGCCAGCGTCGTCGGCGGGCAGACGTACGACATACCGGATTCGGCCGTTCAGGTCACCGGACCCGTCGTCCGGGACTCCCGTGAGGTGGAGCCCGGCAGCCTCTTCGTCGCCTTCGTCGGCGAGCGCGCCGACGGCCACGACTACGCGGCGGACGTCGTCGCGGCAGGCGCCGCGGCCGTCCTCGCCTCGCGGCCGGTCGGCGTGCCCGCCATCGTCGTGGACGACGTCCAGACGGCGCTCGGCGCCCTCGCGCGCCACGTCGTGGAGCGGCTCGGCGCGACCCTGGTCGCCCTGACCGGCTCGGTCGGCAAGACCAGCTCCAAGGACCTGCTCGCGCAGGTGCTGCGACGCCACGCGCCCACGGTCTTCACGCCGGGCTCTCTCAACAACGAGATCGGCCTGCCGCTGACCGCGCTCAGCGCCACGGACGAGACGCGGTTCCTCGTCCTGGAGATGGGAGCGCGCGGAATCGGCCATATCCGCTACCTCACCCGACTCACTCCGCCGAAGATCGGCCTCGTCCTGAACGTCGGCACCGCCCACATCGGCGAGTTCGGCGGCCGCGAGCAGATCGCACAAGCGAAGGGTGAGCTGGTCGAGGCGCTGCCCGCGGACGGCGCGGCCGTCCTCAACGCCGACGACCCGCTCGTACGCGCCATGGCCTCGCGCACGAAGGCGCGCGTGATCCTCTTCGGAGAGGCCGAGGACGCCGACGTACGTGCCGAGAATGTCCGACTCACGGAGAACGGACAGCCTGCTTTTACGCTGCACACACCCTCCGGGTGCAGCGACGTGACCTTGCGGCTGTACGGTGAGCACCACGTGTCGAACGCGCTTGCCGCGGCCGCCGTCGCCCATGAGCTGGGCATGTCCGTCGACGAGATCGCCCTCGCGCTCTCCGAGGCGGGCACGCTGTCCCGCTGGCGTATGGAGGTCACCGAGCGCCCGGACGGTGTGACGGTCGTCAACGACGCCTACAACGCGAACCCCGAGTCCATGCGAGCCGCTCTGCGCGCGCTCGTGGCCATGGGCAAGGGACGTCGTACGTGGGCGGTGCTCGGTCAGATGGCCGAGCTGGGGGACGACAGTCTCACCGAGCACGACGCGGTCGGACGCCTTGCCGTCCGGCTCAACGTGAGCAAGCTCGTGGCAGTCGGGGGCAGGGAAGCGTCCTGGCTCCAACTGGGCGCATACAACGAGGGTTCGTGGGGTGAGGAGTCGGTGCACGTGTCCGACGCACAGGCGGCGATCGACCTGCTGCGCAGCGAGCTGCGCCCGGGAGACGTCGTGCTGGTGAAGGCGTCCAGGTCGGTCGGTCTCGAGCGGGTCGCCACGGCGCTGCTCGACGACGCCGCGGTGTCTTCTGAGGGGCAGGTCTCCGGCCGATGAGGCAGATCCTCTTCGCGGGTGTGATCGGGCTCTTCCTGACCCTGGTCGGCACCCCGCTGCTGATCAAGCTCCTGGCCCGCAAGGGCTATGGCCAGTTCATCCGGGACGACGGCCCGCGCGAGCACCACAGCAAGCGCGGTACGCCGACCATGGGCGGTATCGCCTTCATCCTGGCCACGCTCATCGCGTACTTCCTCACGAAGATCATCACGGGTACGGAGACCACGCTCTCCGGCCTGCTGGTGCTCTTCCTGATGGCGGGCATGGGCCTCGTCGGCTTCCTCGACGACTACATCAAGATCGTCAAGCAGCGTTCGCTCGGTCTGCGCGCCAAGGCGAAGATGGCCGGCCAGCTGATCGTCGGCATCGGTTTCGCCGTGCTCGCGCTGAACTGGCCGGACAACCGCAACCAGACGCCGGCCTCCACCAAGCTGTCGTTCGTCACGGACTTCGGCTGGTCGATCGGCCCGGTCCTGTTCGTGGTCTGGGCGCTGTTCATGATCCTCGCGATGTCGAACGGCGTGAACCTCACCGACGGTCTGGACGGCCTCGCCACCGGCGCCTCCGTGATGGTCTTCGGCGCCTACACCTTCATCGGTGTCTGGCAGTACCAGGAGTCCTGCGCCAACGCGACGACGCTGACCAACCCGCAGGCGTGCTTCGAGGTCAGGGACCCGCTCGACCTCGCGGTCGTGGCCTCCGCGCTGATGGGCGCCTGCTTCGGCTTCCTGTGGTGGAACACCTCGCCCGCGAAGATCTTCATGGGTGACACCGGTTCGCTCGCCCTCGGCGGCGCGCTCGCGGGCCTCGCGATCTGCTCCCGTACGGAGCTGCTGCTCGCGCTGCTCGGCGGCCTCTTCGTGATGATCACCATGTCGGTCGTCATCCAGGTCGGCTCGTTCAAGCTGACCGGCAAGCGCGTCTTCCGGATGGCGCCACTCCAGCACCACTTCGAACTCAAGGGGTGGTCCGAGGTCCTTGTGGTGGTCCGCTTCTGGATCATCCAGGGCATGTGCGTGATCGTCGGCCTCGGTCTCTTCTACGCGGGATGGGCAGCCGAAAAGTGACCTTCGCCTCCGACTGGCAGGGCAGGAACATCACCGTCGCCGGTCTCGGCGTGAGCGGCATCAGCGCCGCCCGCGCCCTGGCCGGCCTCGGCGCGTCGGTGACCGTCGTGGACGGCGGCTCGGGGGCGGCGCACGAGGAGCGCGCCGCCCGGCTGCGGGCCGAGGACATCGCCGTACGCCTGGGTGACGCCGAGAGCCTGCCGCCCGGCACCGACCTCGTCGTGACCTCGCCGGGGTGGAAGCCCACCTCGCCGCTGTTCGCCGCGGCCGCCGAGGCGGGCGTGGACGTCATCGGGGACGTCGAGGTCGCCTGGCGGCTGCGCGGCCCGGACGCGGCGCCCTGGCTCGCCGTGACGGGCACCAACGGCAAGACGACGACCACGCAGATGCTCGCCTCGATCCTTCAGGCGGCGGGGCTGCGCACGGCCGCCGTCGGCAACATCGGCACCCCGATCGTCGACGTCATCCTCGAAGGCGACGACGCGTACGACGTGCTCGCCGTCGAACTGTCCTCCTACCAGCTGCACTGGGCGCCGTCCGTGCGCGCCCACTCCGCGACGGTCCTCAACCTCGCGCCGGACCACCTGGACTGGCACGGCTCCATGGAGGCGTACGCCGCCGACAAGGGGCGTATTTACGAGGGCAATCACGTCGCCTGCGTCTACAACGTCGCCGACAAGGCCACCGAGGACCTGGTCCGCGAGGCCGACGTCGAAGAGGGCTGCCGGGCCATCGGCTTCACGCTGAACGCGCCCGCCCCCTCGCAACTGGGCGTCGTGGACGGCATCCTGGTCGACCGTGCCTTCGTGCCGGACCGCCAGAAGCAGGCCCAGGAGCTGGCCGAGATCTCCGACGTCCAGCCGCCCGCGCCGCACAACATCGCCAACGCGCTGGCCGCGGCGGCCCTCGCCCGCGCCTTCGGCGTCCAGGCGACGGCCGTCCGTGACGGCCTGCGCGCCTTCCGCCCGGACGCCCACCGCATCGAGCACGTCGCCGACGTCGCGGAGGTCGCCTACGTCGACGACTCCAAGGCCACCAACACCCACGCCGCCCAGGCGTCGTTGGCGGCGTACGAGTCGATCGTGTGGATCGCGGGCGGCCTCGCCAAGGGCGCCACCTTCGACGGACTCGTCACGGGCGCGGCGAAGCGGCTGCGCGGCGTCGTCCTCATCGGCGCCGACCGCGCGCTGATCCGCGAAGCCCTGGCGCGACACGCCCCCGAGGTCCCGGTCGTCGACCTCGACCGGACCGACACTGGGGCGATGTCCGAGGCGGTACGGCGGGCGGCGGAGCTGGCTCAGCCGGGGGACACCGTGCTGATGGCCCCGGCCTGTGCGTCGATGGACATGTTCACCAACTACAACAAGCGTGGTGAAGCGTTCGCGGACGCCGTTCGCGAACTCGGCTCCACGCGCGCCTGACCGGCCTTCGTCCGGCGGCGCCGGGCACACCCTTGGGAGGGAACGTGGCCAGGTCTTCCGTGCGGGTCGCCAAACGACCGGCTCCGGTACGCGCCAGAGGTACCTCCCACCCTCCGGGCGAGAGCGGGCTCCGGCGGCTCGTCAACCGGGTCCGCCGGGCCTGGGACCGTCCGCTCACGGCGTATTACCTGATCTTCGGCAGCAGTCTGCTGATCACCGTGCTCGGCCTGGTGATGGTCTACTCGGCCTCGATGATCCAGGCGCTCCAGCTGGATCTGCCCGCGTCGTACTTCTTCCGCAAGCAGTTCGTCGCCGCCGTCCTGGGCGCGATCCTGCTCCTGCTGGCCACGCGGATGCCCATCAAGCTCCACCGCGCGCTGGCCTACCCGATGCTCGCGGTGACCGTCTTCCTGATGGTCCTCGTACAGATCCCGGGGATAGGGCGCAGCGTCAACGGCAACCAGAACTGGATCTACCTGGGCGGCCCGTTCCAGCTCCAGCCCAGTGAGTTCGGCAAGCTCGCCCTCGTGCTGTGGGGCGCCGACCTGCTCGCGCGCAAACACGACAAGCGGCTGCTGACCCAGTGGAAGCACATGCTGGTGCCGCTCGTGCCGGTCGCCTTCATGCTGCTCGGGCTCATCATGCTCGGCGGCGACATGGGCACCGCGATCATTCTCACCGCGATCCTCTTCGGCCTCTTGTGGCTCGCGGGCGCCCCCACCCGGCTGTTCGCCGGTGTGCTCGGGGTCGCCGCCCTGATCGGTGTGATTCTCATCAAGACGAGCCCCAACCGGATGGCCAGGCTCGCCTGCATCGGCGCCACCGATCCGGGGCCCGGCGACCAGTGCTGGCAGGCGGTACACGGCATTTATGCCCTCGCCTCTGGCGGATTCTTCGGTTCCGGCCTGGGCGCGAGTGTGGAAAAATGGGGTCAACTCCCTGAACCGCACACCGACTTCATCTTCGCCATCACCGGGGAGGAACTCGGCCTGGCGGGGACACTGTCGGTGCTCGCCCTGTTCGCGGCTCTAGGCTATGCGGGTATCCGCGTGGCCGGACGCACGGAGGACCCCTTCGTGAGGTATGCCGCGGGAGGCGTGACCACCTGGATCACGGCGCAGGCCGTGATCAATGTCGGTGCGGTGCTCGGTCTGCTGCCGATCGCCGGTGTCCCGCTCCCGCTGTTCTCCTACGGGGGTTCGGCCCTGTTGCCGACCATGTTCGCCATCGGGCTCCTCATCGCCTTCGCGCGATCGGACCCCGCTGCGAAGGCGGCCCTGGCCATGCGGCAACCTCGGGTGAGATGGAACACGATGCGACGGCGCGTCAAGGCGCGTTCGTCCGGAGAGCGGTGAATTTCGGTGCATGTCGTACTCGCCGGCGGGGGGACCGCCGGCCACATCGAGCCCGCGCTCGCCCTCGCGGACGCCCTGCGGAGGCAGGACCCGACCGTGGGCATCACGGCCCTGGGCACGGAGCGTGGACTCGAGACCCGGCTCGTACCCGAGCGGGGCTACGAACTCGCGCTGATCCCGGCCGTCCCGCTGCCGCGCAAGCCCACCCCTGAACTGATCACCGTCCCAGGGCGGCTGCGCGGCACCATCAAGGCGGCCGAGCAGATCCTGGAGCGCACGAAGGCGGACTGCGTCGTCGGCTTCGGCGGCTACGTCGCCCTGCCCGGCTACCTCGCGGCCAAGCGGACCGGAACGCCGATCGTGGTGCACGAGGCCAACGCGCGGCCCGGGCTCGCCAACAAGATCGGTTCGCGGTACGCCCACGGGGTGGCCGTCGCCACCCCCGACAGCAAGCTGCGCAACTCCCGCTACATCGGCATCCCGCTGCGCCACACGATCGCCACGCTCGACCGGGCCCGGGTCCGCCCGGAGGCGCGCGCCGCCTTCGGCCTCGACCCCAACCTGCCGACGCTGCTCGTCTCCGGCGGCTCGCAGGGCGCCCGGCGGCTCAACGAGGTCGTCCAGCAGGTCGCGCCGGTGCTCCAGCGCGCGGGCATCCAGATCCTGCACGCGGTCGGCCCGAAGAACGAATTGCCGCAGGTGCAGCAGATGCCGGGAATGCCCCCCTACATCCCGGTACCGTACGTGGACCGGATGGACCTCGCGTACGCCGCTGCCGACATGATGCTCTGCCGCGCGGGCGCGATGACCGTCGCCGAACTCTCCGCCGTCGGGCTCCCGGCCGCGTACGTCCCGCTGCCGATCGGCAACGGCGAACAGCGGCTCAACGCCCAGCCGGTGGTCAAGGCCGGCGGTGGACTGCTGGTCGACGACGCGGAACTGACGCCCGAGTGGGTCCAGGGCAACGTCCTGCCCGTACTGGCCGATCCGCACCGGCTGTACGAGATGTCCCGCGCCGCCTCGGAGTTCGGCCGCCGGGACGCCGACGAGCTGCTCGTCGGCATGGTGTACGAGGCGATTGCGTCACGCCGCAACGCGTGAGAAGGCAGGGGACCGTGGCCGGACCGACCACCGCCGAACGGCAGCAGCGCACGTCCGGCCCGCCCCGCCCGCAGCGCACCCCCCGCGTCCCGCGGGTCCGTTCGCGCACCCTGGTCCTGGCCCTGGCCCTCGCCGTGCTCCTGGCGGCCGGGGGCGTCTGGGTGTTCTACGGCTCGCAGTGGCTGCGGCTGGAGCGCGTCCAGACGTCGGGCACCCGGGTGCTCACCGCGCGGGAGGTGCTCGACGCGGCGGACGCACCCCTCGGGACACCACTGATTTCGGTCGACACGGACGCCATCGAGGAGCGCCTCCGCTCGAAATTGCCCCGAATTGACTCGGTTGAGGCCGAACGGTCCTGGCCGCACGAAATCGGGCTCAAAGTGACGGAACGCAAGCCGGTCCTCCTCATCGAGAAGGGCGGAAAGTTCGTCGAAGTGGACGCCGAGGGAGTGCGATTCGCCACGGTCGAGCGCGCGCCCGCGGGCGTCCCGCGCCTCGAATTGACGCCGGATCGGGAGAACGGCGCCGCGAGCCTGCGCCGGTTCGGCACCGACCGGCTGCTGCGCGAAGCGGTCCGGGTCGCCGGTGACCTGCCCGAAGCCGTCGCCGATGACACCCGGAAGGTCAAGGTCCGCTCGTACGACTCCATCACGGTGGAGTTGAGCGGTGGCCGTACCGTCGTCTGGGGCAGCGGTGAGAAGGGGCGTACGAAAGCCACTACCCTCACCGCGCTGATGAAAGCGACACCCAAGGCTCGGCACTTCGATGTGAGCGTCCCCACCGCCCCTGCGTCATCAGGGAGTTGACGCGTATCGCCGCAGGCCAGCACCCTGGTTCGGCATCGCTACGGCTGATCACATAGGGTGAAAAGAAAAACGGGAGGTTCGGCGTGTTCGTTGAACGTGCGCCACTTGTCGACTTAGTGTCCTGTTCGGAAGAGTCCAGGGAACAGACACACTGGTAACCCTAAACTTCAGCGTTAGGGTTCGGGTCGGCGTTCGGACCGTCCCATTCGGCATCAGTCGCCGCATCGCATCGATGCGAAACGGCGACACGTAACTCGAGGCGAGAGGCCTTCGACGTGGCAGCACCGCAGAACTACCTCGCAGTCATCAAAGTCATCGGTGTCGGCGGCGGTGGTGTCAATGCCATCAACCGGATGATCGAGGTCGGTCTCAAGGGCGTCGAGTTCATCGCCATCAACACCGACGCGCAAGCCCTGTTGATGAGCGACGCCGACGTCAAGCTCGACGTCGGCCGGGAACTCACCCGCGGCCTCGGCGCCGGCGCCAACCCGGCCGTCGGCCGCAAGGCCGCAGAGGACCACCGCGAGGAGATCGAGGAGGTCCTCAAGGGGGCCGACATGGTCTTCGTCACCGCCGGCGAAGGCGGTGGCACCGGCACCGGCGGCGCACCCGTCGTCGCCAACATCGCGCGCTCGCTCGGCGCCCTCACCATCGGCGTGGTCACCCGGCCGTTCACCTTCGAGGGCCGCCGCCGCGCCAACCAGGCCGAGGACGGCATCGCGGAGCTGCGCGAAGAGGTCGACACCCTCATCGTCATCCCCAACGACCGGCTGCTGTCCATCTCGGACCGCCAGGTCTCCGTCCTTGACGCCTTCAAGTCGGCGGACCAGGTCCTGCTCTCCGGTGTCCAGGGCATCACCGACCTCATCACCACGCCCGGCCTGATCAACCTCGACTTCGCCGACGTCAAGTCGGTCATGTCCGAGGCCGGTTCGGCGCTCATGGGCATCGGCTCCGCCCGCGGCGACGACCGGGCGGTCGCCGCCGCCGAGATGGCGATCTCCTCGCCGCTCCTGGAGGCGTCCATCGACGGCGCCCGCGGCGTGCTGCTCTCCATCTCCGGTGGCTCGGACCTCGGCCTCTTCGAGATCAACGAAGCGGCCCAGCTGGTCAGCGAGGCCGCGCACCCCGAGGCCAACATCATCTTCGGCGCGGTCATCGACGACGCGCTCGGCGACGAGGTCAGGGTCACCGTCATCGCGGCGGGCTTCGACGGCGGCCAGCCGCCGTCCAAGCGGGACAACGTCCTCGGCTCGGCCTCCACGAGCGCCAAGCGCGACGAGCCGGCGCCGACCCCGGGCCCGTCCTCGCGTCCCGCCGCCGAACCGTCCCGCCCGGCCTTCGGCGGCCTCGGCAGCGTCACCTCGCGCGAGGAGCCCGCGACTCCGGAGCCCGCGGAGACGTCGGCCCCGGCGAGCGAGGCCCCGGCCACGCCGGTGACGCCGCCGCAGGTCCCGCCGGCCCGGCCCTACCAGGACAGCCAGGCCGAAGAGCTGGACGTACCGGACTTCCTGAAGTGATCCCGGACTTCTCGAAGTGATAAGCAAGCACAGCACCGCGAGCGGCGCGCACTTCGCCTTCACCGACAGGTGGGGCGGGGTGAGCGCCGTTCCGTACGAAGAGCTCAATCTCGGCGGCGCGGTCGGCGACGAGCCCGGGGCCGTGCGGAAGAACCGCGCGCTGGCCGCCGAGTCCCTCGGTGTCGCCCCGGACCGGGTCGTCTGGATGAACCAGGTGCACGGCCGTGACGTCGCCGTGGTCGACGGGCCCTGGGGCTCCGACGCCGAGATCCCCGCGGTCGACGCGGTGGTGACGGCCCGTAAGGGGCTCGCGCTCGCCGTTCTGACCGCCGACTGCACGCCGGTCCTGCTCGCCGATGCGGTCGCCGGGGTCGCGGCCGCGGCGCACGCCGGGCGCCCGGGCATGGTGGCGGGCGTCGTGCCCGCCGCCGTCGAGGCCATGGTGCAGCTCGGCGCCGACCCCGGACGCATCGTCGCCCGCACCGGCCCCGCCGTCTGCGGGCGTTGTTACGAAGTACCCGAGGCGATGCGCGCCGATGTGGCCGCCGTCGAGCCCGCGGCGTACGCCGAGACGAGTTGGGGTACGCCGGCGGTCGACGTGACCGCGGGGGTGCACGCGCAGCTCGAACGGCTCGGGGTGCACGACCGGGAGCACTCGCCGGTGTGCACGCTGGAGTCGAGTGACCACTTCTCGTACCGCCGCGACCGCACGACCGGTCGTCTCGCGGGCTATGTCTGGCTGGACTGATAAGGAATGACGGACCGTAGGACTCAACTCGCGGCGAACCTCGCGAAGGTCGAGGAGCGCATCGCCGCGGCGTGCGCGGCGGCCGGGCGCAAGCGGGAAGAGGTGACCCTGATCGTGGTCACCAAGACCTACCCGGCGAGCGACGTGCGGATCTTGTCGGAACTCGGTGTGCGGCACGTCGCGGAGAACCGCGACCAGGACGCGGCACCGAAGGCCGCCCAGTGCACGGATCTCCCTCTTGCATGGCACTTTGTCGGTCAGCTGCAGACCAATAAGGTCCGTTCCGTGGTCGGTTATGCCGATATGGTGCAGTCCGTGGACCGCCCCAAGCTCGTCACGGCCCTTTCGGCGGCCGCGGTGCGCGCGGAGCGCGAACTCGGCTGCCTGATCCAGGTCGCGCTGGACGCCGAGGAGAACGGACGCGGGGAGCGCGGGGGCGTCGGCCCCGGTGGAATCGCGGAGTTGGCCGACCTCGTGGCCGGGGCGCCGGGACTGCGTCTCGACGGTCTGATGACCGTCGCGCCGCTCACCGGTCCGTACGCGGGACGGCAACAGGCGGCGTTCGAGCGGCTGATGGAATTCGCAACCCTCATGCGCGCGACTCATCCGGCTGCGAACATGGTGTCAGCAGGGATGAGTGCGGACCTCGAACAGGCCGTGGCGGCCGGAGCGACACATGTGCGCGTCGGTACGGCGGTACTCGGAGTCCGACCCGGGCTCGGGTAACGTCGCCAGGAAGTCGGACCACAGCAGAAAATATGGTCATTCTCGCTGTTGAGGCGGGGATACCTCGTGGATCGCGGGCAGTTGGTGACGACAGCCGATCCACCACAGAGCGGAGGACTCAGAGCATGGCCGGCGCGATGCGCAAGATGGCGGTCTACCTCGGCCTCGTGGAGGACGACGGGTACGACGGTCCGGGGTTCGACCCCGACGACGAGTTCGAACCCGAGCCGGAGCCCGAGCGCGACCGCAGGCGGCATGAACCGCCACACCAGTCCCACCAGCCCCAACGGGACGAATCGGTAAGAGTGGTGCAGCCGCCCGCTCCCCGTGAACCGGTGGCCCATTCCGCTTCGCTCGCCGCGGAATCCGGACGTCCGGCACGAATCGCCCCCGTGGCATCCATCACACCTGAACGCCAGAGCCTGGAGAAGAACGCACCGGTGATCATGCCCAAGGTCGTGTCCGAGCGGGAGCCCTACCGCATCACCACATTGCACCCCCGGACCTACAACGAGGCCCGTACCATCGGGGAACACTTCCGTGAGGGCACTCCGGTGATCATGAATCTGACCGAGATGGATGACACGGACGCGAAGCGACTTGTCGACTTTGCGGCCGGTCTGGTCTTCGGTCTGCATGGCAGCATTGAGCGCGTGACGCAGAAGGTGTTCCTGTTGTCGCCTGCTAACGTCGATGTAACGGCGGAGGACAAGGCTCGCATCGCAGAGGGCGGGTTCTTCAACCAGAGCTGAGACGCAAGTGACGCAGTAGTCGCAAGCAAGACGCAGTACCGGAACGACGAAGCACGACGAACAGGGGAGAGGGAACCGCGGACATGAGCGTGGTCTTGCAGGTGCTTTACATCGCGCTGATGTGCTTCCTCATCGTGCTGATCTTCCGGCTGGTCATGGACTACGTCTTCCAGTTCGCCCGCTCATGGCAACCCGGCAAGGCGATGGTGGTCGTTCTGGAGGCCACCTACACTGTCACTGATCCACCGCTCAAGCTTCTGCGGCGGTTCATTCCGCCGCTGCGTCTCGGGGGCGTGGCGCTCGACCTGTCCTTCTTCGTACTGATGATCATCGTCTACATCCTGATCTCCGTCGTGAGCCGGCTGTGAGCTCGATGTCAGCTACGTTCTTGCCGAATGCCGACGACTACGTTGAGGTGAAGAGATGCCGTTGACCCCCGAGGACGTGCGGAACAAGCAGTTCACAACCGTCCGCCTCCGAGAAGGCTATGACGAGGACGAGGTCGATGCCTTCCTCGATGAGGTCGAAGCCGAACTGACTCGCCTGCTCCGCGAGAACGAGGACCTGCGCGCCAAGCTGGCCGCCGCCACTCGCGCCGCTGCTCAGAACCAGCAGCAGGGCGGTATGCGCAAGGGTCCCGACGGGCCGCAGGACCAGCGAGGTCCGGGTGCTCCGGTGCCCGCCGCTATATCGGGACCGCAGCCGGTCCCGCCGCAGCAGCAGATGGGTGGCCCCATGGGTGGCCCGCCGCAGCTGCCCGGCGGCGCACCGCAGCTGCCCGCAGGCCCCAGCGGTCACGGCCAGGGGCATGGACCGCAGGGCGGTCCGCAGGGTCCGGGCCCGATGGGTCAGGGCCCGATGGGTGGCCCCATGGGCGGTCCCATGGGTGGCCATGGCCCGCAGATGCCGCAGCCCGGTCAGGGCCCCGGTGGCGACAGCGCCGCTCGTGTGCTGTCCCTTGCGCAGCAGACCGCCGACCAGGCGATCGCGGAGGCCCGTTCCGAGGCCAACAAGATCGTCGGCGAGGCCCGTTCGCGCGCCGAGGGTCTCGAGCGGGACGCCCGTGCCAAGGCCGACGCCCTGGAGCGGGACGCGCAGGAGAAGCACCGCGTCGCGATGGGCTCCCTGGAGTCCGCCCGCGCCACGCTGGAGCGCAAGGTCGAGGACCTGCGCGGCTTCGAGCGCGAGTACCGCACGCGTCTGAAGTCCTACCTGGAGTCGCAGCTGCGCCAGCTGGAGACCCAGGCCGACGACTCGCTGGCCCCGCCGCGTACGCCGGCCACCGCCTCGCTGCCGCCGTCCCCGGCGCCGTCGATGGCTCCGGCCGGTGCGGGTGCCCCGTCCTACGGCGGCAGCCAGTCGATGGGCGGCGGCAACCAGCAGGGCGGCGCCCCGTCCTACGGCGGCCAGCAGCAGATGTCGCCGGCCATGACGCAGCCGATGGCGCCGGTGCGGCCGCAGGGCCAGCAGCCGATGCAGCAGGCTCCGTCGCCGATGCGTGGCTTCCTCATCGACGAGGACGACAACTGACGGGCGTGACCACGCCTTAGGCGTCGGCATCGTTCAGGGCCGGGCCCCCAGATTCTCTGGGGGCCCGGCCCTTTTGTGCGTACGGTTGTGCGTCCGGGGGCACGCAACGCCGAAGGCCCGGTCCCGCCAAGATTTCTTGGCGGGACCGGGCCTTCGGCCGTGTGCTGGTGCGCGCTTACGCCTTGCGGAGGCGGAACGTCAGCTTCAGGGAGTCGTCGGTGAACGGCTGCCCGAAGGTGTCGTCCGCCTCGCCCTGGGCGAAGTCCGTGGCGAGCACCTCGTCGGAGATGAGTCCGGCGTGGTCGGAGAGCGCGGTGAGCACCTCCGGGTCCGTGGACGTCCAGCGCAGGGCGATCCGGTCCGCCACGTCCAGGCCGCTGTTCTTGCGGGCCTCCTGGATCAGGCGGATCGCGTCACGGGCCAGGCCCGCGCGGCGCAGCTCCTGAGTGATCTCCAGGTCCAGGGCGACCGTGGCACCGGAGTCGGACGCCACCGACCAGCCCTCGCGCGGGGTCTCCGTGATGATGACCTCGTCCGGGGCCAGCGTCACCGTCTCGCCGTCGACCTCGACCGAGGCCGTGCCCTCGCGCAGCGCCAGCGACAGGGCGGCGGCGTCGGCCTCCGCGACGGCCTTGGCGACCGCCTGGACGCCCTTGCCGAACCGCTTGCCGAGCGCCCGGAAGTTGGCCTTGGCGGTGGTGTCGACCAGGGAACCGCCGACTTCGGAGAGTGACGCCAGGGAGGAGACGTTCAGCTCCTCCGTGATCTGGGCGTGCAGCTCCGGGCCGAGCGTGTCGAAGCCGGAGGCCGCGACGAGCGCGCGGGACAGCGGCTGGCGGGTCTTGACGCCCGACTCCGCACGCGTGGCACGGCCCAGCTCGACCAGGCGGCGTACCAAAACCATCTGCCGGGACAGCTCCGGGTCGATGGCGGAGAGGTCCGCCTCCGGCCAGGAGGAGAGGTGCACGGACTCCGGGGCGTCCGGGGTCACGGGCACGACGAGGTCCTGCCAGACACGCTCCGTGATGAACGGCGTCAGCGGGGCCATCAGGCGCGTGACCGTCTCGACGACCTCGTGCAGGGTGCGCAGGGCCGCCTTGTCGCCCTGCCAGAAGCGGCGACGGGAACGGCGTACGTACCAGTTGGAGAGGTTGTCCACGAAGACGGACAGGAGCTTGCCCGCGCGCTGCGTGTCGTAGCCCTCCAGGGCCTGGGTGACCTGGTCGGTCAGCGCGTGCAGCTCGCTGAGCAGCCAGCGGTCCAGGAGCGGGCGGTCGGCGGGCGCCGGGTCGGCGTCGCTGGGGGCCCACTTCGACGTACGGGCGTACAGGGCCTGGAAGGCGACCGTGTTCCAGTACGTGAGGAGGGTCTTGCGGACGACCTCCTGGATGGTGCCGTGGCCCACGCGCCGGGCCGCCCACGGGGAGCCGCCGGCCGCCATGAACCAGCGCACCGCGTCGGCGCCGTGCTGGTCCATGAGCGGGATGGGCTGGAGGATGTTGCCCAGGTGCTTGGACATCTTGCGGCCGTCCTCGGCGAGGATGTGGCCGAGGCAGACCACGTTCTCGTAGGACGACTTGTCGAAGACCAGGGTGCCGACGGCCATCAGGGTGTAGAACCAGCCGCGGGTCTGGTCGATGGCCTCCGAGATGAACTGCGCGGGGTAGCGGCTCTCGAAGAGTTCCTTGTTCTTGTACGGGTAGCCCCACTGCGCGAACGGCATCGAACCCGAGTCGTACCAGGCGTCGATGACCTCCGGCACGCGCGTGGCCGTGGCCGCGCAGCCCTCCTGGGGGCAGGTGAAGGTGATCTCGTCGATGAACGGGCGGTGCGGGTCCAGCTCCGACTGGTCGGTGCCGGTCAGGTCGGAGAGCTCCGCGCGCGAGCCGACGCAGGTGAGGTGGTCCTCCTCGCAGCGCCAGATGGGCAGCGGGGTGCCCCAGTAGCGGTTGCGGGAGAGGGCCCAGTCGACGTTGTTGTTCAGCCAGTCGCCGAAGCGGCCGTGCTTGACCGACTCCGGGAACCAGTTCGTCTTCTCGTTCTCCTGGAGGAGCTTGTCCTTGATGGCCGTCGTGCGGATGTACCAGGACGGCTGGGCGTAGTAGAGGAGGGCCGTGTGGCAGCGCCAGCAGTGCGGGTAGCTGTGCTCGTACGCGATGTGCTTGAAGAGCAGGCCGCGGTCGTCGAGGTCCTTGGTGAGGCTCTCGTCCGCCTTCTTGAAGAAGACGCCGCCCACGAGCGGGAGGTCCTCCTCGAAGGTGCCGTCCGGGCGGACCGGGTTGACGACCGGCAGGCCGTACGCGCGGCAGACCTTGAGGTCGTCCTCACCGAAGGCGGGGGACTGGTGGACCAGACCGGTGCCGTCCTCGGTGGTGACGTACTCGGCGTTGACCACGAAGTGGGCCGGAGCCGGAAACTCCACCAGCTCGAAGGGGCGTTGGTACGTCCAGCGCTCCATCTCGGCGCCGGTGAAGGTCTCGCCGGTCGTCTCCCACCCCTCGCCGAGGGCCTTCTCGACGAGCGGCTGGGCGACGACGAGCTTCTGCTCGCCGTCCGTCGCGACCACGTAGGTCACGTCGGGGTGGGCGGCGACGGCGGTGTTGGAGACGAGCGTCCAGGGCGTCGTCGTCCAGACCAGGAGGGCGGCCTCGCCCGCGAGGGGACCGGAGGTGAGGGGGAAACGGACGTAGACGGAAGGGTCGACGACCGTCTCATAGCCCTGCGCCAGCTCGTGGTCGGACAGGCCCGTGCCGCAGCGCGGGCACCAGGGGGCGACGCGGTGGTCCTGGACGAGCAGGTCCTTGTTGAAGATCTCCTTCAGGGACCACCAGACCGAGTCGACGTACTCGGGGTTCATCGTGCGGTACGCGTCGTCGAGGTCGACCCAGTACCCCATGCGGGTCGTCAGCTCGGCGAAGGCGTCGGTGTGGCGGGTCACGGACTCGCGGCACTTGGCGTTGAACGCGGCGATGCCGTACGCCTCGATGTCCTTCTTGCCGTTGAAGCCCAGCTCCTTCTCGACCGCCAGCTCCACGGGCAGGCCGTGGCAGTCCCAGCCGGCCTTGCGGGCCACGTGGTAGCCGCGCATGGTGCGGAAGCGCGGGAAGACGTCCTTGAAGACGCGGGCCTCGATGTGGTGGGCGCCCGGCATGCCGTTGGCGGTGGGCGGGCCTTCGTAGAACACCCACTCGGGGCGGCCCTCGGACTGCTCCAGGCTCTTGGCGAAGATCTTCTGCTCTTGCCAGAAGTCGAGCACGGCGTGCTCAAGGGCGGGCAGGTCGACCTGGGCGGGTACCTGGCGGTACTGCGGCGGCGTATTCACGTGCTCCTCCGGCGGATGTGCTGCCTTCCGTCGGAGGGACGAGAGCCGTGTGCGCCTGGTGCGGCGCGCTCCCGCGGTACCACCCTCCTTGGCCCCCCGGAACGGTGTTCCGCGCCGGTGAGCCCCCTCATTGGGGTCGCGATACCGGGTCTACTCGCCTCGGCTCGAAGGCTTCGGCTTTCTTCCGGCGGCTCCGGGGTGATCTTCACGTCGCGCTCGCCCCCGGGCTCACACCGTCCCCGGGTCGCTCATGGCTGCGTACGCCGCTACTCGTCCCCATCCACGCTTCTCGCTGCCGTTCAGTGTACGGCGCTCGGGAGGGGTGGCCGAACGGTTTTCGCGCGGCCTCGGAGGCGCCGGGTACGGGGGCGGGGACTGACCCGAATGGCGACATGCCGGAGCGTGGGGCTTCCGGCGTGCGTCGGCTCACGGATTACCCGGCAGGGAGTTGGGCACAACGCTTGCAGACTCGTCGCGCGGGACCGGCGTGGCGGGCGAATCGGGCGGCGTGCCCCGTTGCCGCGGGCCTGGAGTCGATTTATCGTCCCAGCACGATTCGCGTGCAAGATCACAATATGTGAAGGGGCCGCGGCCATGGTGGCGAAGAAGACCGCCGTACAGCAGTCGGCGTCCGGCAGATCCACCGGCGCGGCCGTGGCGACGGCCAGGGATGTGAGCGGCGGGAAGAGCGGGGGCGGGGGCAGGGGCGGGGCGTATGTGGCCGGTGGCCCGCGTGCGGTGGAGGGGGCGGGGGAGGTCCATGCGGGCCCGGGGGCGATGTCGGGGGAGGAGGCGCGGGCGGTGCGGGCGGAGGCGGCGGAGGCGGCGGTGAGGCAGGGGACCGCGGGGAAGGCGGCTGAGGGGAAGAGGACTGCGGGGAAGAAGGGCGCGGGGGAGGGGGCTGCGGTCAAGAAGACTGCGGCGAAGAAGACGGCGGCGAAGAAGGCGGCGGCTAAGAAGACGGCGGTCAAGGCCGTGGCCAAGAAGACGGCGGCCAAGAAGGTCTCGGCGGAGAAGGCAGCTGTGGGGAAGAAGGCTGCGGCCAAGAAGGATGCGGTTAGGAAGGCCGTGGCTGAGGGGGCACCCGAGGGCGTTGTGGCCAAGAAGACGGCGGCGAAGAAGGCCGTAGCCGAGGGGGGGCCCGAGGGAGCTGCGGCCGAGAAGGCTGCGGCCAAGAAAGCTGCAGTTAAGAAAGCTGCGGCTAAGGAGACCGTGGCCGAGGGGGCGCCTGAGGGAGCTGTGGCTAAGAAGGCTGCGGCCAAGAAGGCTGTGGCGAAGAAGGCTGTGGCGAAGAAGGCCGTGGCCGAGGGAGCTGCGGCCGAGAAGGCTGCGGTTAAGAAGGCTGCGGCTAAGAAGGCCGGGGTTAAGAAGGCCGTGGCCAGCGGGAGCGTGCCGCTTAAGGCTGTGCCGGAGGAGGCCGTGGCGAAGAAGACTGCCGCGAAGAAGGCCGCCGCGAAGAAGATTCCGGCAGAGAAGGCCCCGGTAGAGAAGACAGCCGCGAAGAAGAGCCCGCATGAGAAGGCCCCGCCCGAGAAGGCCCCGGATGTGAAGGCCGCCGCGAAGCAGATCCCGTCCGAGAAGGGCCCGGACGAGAAGGCCATGGCCAAGGAGGGCCCGGACGAGAAGGCCATGGCCAAGGAGGGCGCCGCCAAGGACAAGGAGGGCGCCACTAAGGAGAGCGCCGCCAAGGAGGAGGCCGCCAAGGAGACCACCGCCAAGAAGGGCGCCGCCAAGAAGAGTGCCGCTAAGGAGGGCACCGCCAAGGGGGAGGCCGCCAAGGAGGGCACCGCCAAGGAAGGCGCCGCCAAGAAGAGTGCCGCCGCGGGGACCGCCGCCAAGGAGGACGCCGCCAAGAACGCCCCTGGTAAGAAGCCCCCTGCCGCGGCGGCTGCCGGCAAGGTGACCGCCGCTGAGAAGGCCGTCTCGAAGAATGCTTCCCCCGAGGAGGCTTCCGTCGAGAAGGCGGTGGGCAAGAAAGCCTCTGCCAAGGGGGCGGGAGCCTCGGAGGCGTCCGCTCCGGGGATGGGGGCGGGCGAGGCCTCCGAGAGCGTCGCCACGACGGCCGAGCAGGCAGGAAGGGCGGCGATGGAGGAGACGACCCCTCTGCGGAAAGCACCCACCGCGGGGGACGCGGACCTTGCGGGGGAGGCGGATCTCGTGGGCGACGCGGGCACTGAGGAAGGCGCGGCCCCGGAGGTGGAAGCACCAGCCGAGAAGAGCCCCGAGAGGAGCCCCGCGAGGAGCCCCGGAAAGAGCCCGGGAAAGAGCCCCGCGAAGAAGAGCACGGCGAAGAAGACGGTCGCGTCCGCGGCCGAAGGTGCGGCTGAGGCCGCGGAGACGACGGGAGCCACGACAGTGGTTGCGAAGAAGACTCCGGGCACGGCGACCGCGGCGGCCGAGCCGACGGCGGTGCCCAAGGCGCGTGCCGCCGCGGTCGAGCCCGGTGAGCTCGCGGTCCGGCCGGGCGAGGACCCCTGGACGCCGGACGAGGTCGCGGAGGCCCGTACAGAGCTGGAGAGCGAGGCGCTGAGGCTGACCACCGAGATCTCGGCGTCCGAGCAGGCCCTCGCCGGGCTGATGCGCGACTCCGGGGACGGCGCGGGCGACGACGAGGCGGACACCGGCACGAAGAACATCACGCGCGAGCACGAGATGGCCCTGGCCGCCAACGCGCGCGAGATGCTCGTGCAGACCGAGCGCGCCCTGGAGCGGCTCGACGCGGGGACGTACGGGCTCTGCGAGAACTGCGGCAACGCCATCGGCAAGGCGCGCATGCAGGCCTTCCCACGCGCCACGCTGTGCGTGGAGTGCAAGCAGAAGCAGGAACGGCGCTCCTGAGCACGGCCTGAACGCCGGGGCCCGTACGTGTGTGCCGTACCCTCGTCCCCTAGTCAGGTACCTAGGTCGAGGGACTCACGTGGCAGAGGCGGAGCGCATCATCGGTACGCCGGACAACCCTGAGGCGGACGGGGGCGAGCCGGAGCGGTCCGGGTCGGTCCCCGGTGACGCCACCGGCGAGGACGGGCAGCAGCCCAAGGGCAGGCGCAAGATCGCCGTGCTGTTCGTCGTCGCCGCCATCGCGTACGCCTTCGACCTGATCAGCAAGATGATCGTGGTCGCGAAGCTGGAGCACCACGAGCCGATCGACGTCATCGGCGACTGGCTGCGCTTCAACGCGATCCGGAACGCGGGCGCCGCCTTCGGGTTCGGCGAGGCCTTCACGATCATCTTCACGTGCATCGCGGCCGCCGTCATCGTGGTGATCGCCCGCCTCGCCCGCAAGCTCTACAGCCTGCCGTGGGCGATCGCGCTCGGTCTGCTGCTCGGCGGTGCGCTGGGCAATCTCACCGACCGGATCTTCCGCACGCCCGGCGTCTTCGAGGGCGCGGTGGTCGACTTCATCGCCCCCAAGGGCTTCGCGGTCTTCAACCTCGCGGACTCGGCGATCGTCTGCGGCGGCATCCTGATCGTGCTGCTGTCCTTCCGCGGACTCGACCCCGACGGCACCGTCCACAAGGACTGAGGCCGGGCCCGGCGGCGAGACCTGTGGTCGGGGAGTGTCAGTGGGCTCCTGCATACTCAATGGGTGAGTACGATTCCCGAGATCCGCACCCTGCCCGTGCCGGACGGCCTGGAGGGCGAGCGCGTCGACGCCGCCATCTCCCGCATGTTCGGTTTCTCCCGCACGAAGGCCGCCGAGCTCGCCGCGGCGGGGAAGGTCGCGGTCGACGGCTCGGTGGTCGGCAAGTCCGAGCGGGTGCACGGCGGCGCCTGGCTGGAAGTGGAGATGCCGCAGGCACCCGCTCCGGTGCAGGTCGTGGCCGAGCCCGTCGAGGGCATGGAGATCGTGCATGACGACGACGACATCGTCGTGATCGTCAAGCCGGTCGGCGTGGCCGCGCACCCGAGCCCCGGCTGGACCGGGACGACCGTGATCGGCGGCCTCGCGGCGGCCGGTTTCCGCGTCTCCACGTCCGGCGCCGCCGAGCGCCAGGGCATCGTCCACCGCCTGGACGTGGGCACCTCCGGCCTCATGGTGGTCGCCAAGTCGGAGCGCGCGTACACGTCGCTGAAGCGCCAGTTCAAGGAGCGCACGGTCGACAAGCGCTACAACGCGCTGGTGCAGGGCCACCCCGACCCGATGAGCGGCACGATCGACGCGCCCATCGGCCGGCACCCCAACCACGACTACAAGTGGGCGGTCACGGCCGAGGGCAAGCCCTCCGTGACGCACTACGACCTCATCGAGGCCTTCCGGGCCGCCTCCCTGCTCGACATCAAGCTGGAGACGGGGCGCACCCACCAGATCCGCGTCCACATGGCGGCGCACCGGCACCCCTGCGTGGGCGACCTGACGTACGGCGCGGACCCGACGCTCGGCAAGCGGCTCGGCCTCACGCGGCAGTGGCTGCACGCGGTCCGGCTCGGCTTCGAGCACCCCGGTGACGGCCAGTGGGTGGAGTTCGAGAGCCAGTACCCCGACGACCTCCAGCAGGCGCTCGACCGGGTGCGGGCGGAGAGTTCGTGAGCGATGTGACGATCCGGGTCGCTCGGGACCCGGCCGACTTGGCGGCCTGCTTCGCGGTCCGCAAGGACGTCTTCGTGGCCGAGCAGCAGGTCCCCGAAGAGGTTGAGTACGACGAGTACGACGCCGGGGCGACGCATGTGCTGGCGATGGGCGAGGACGGCGTTCCGCTGGGCACCGGGCGGCTTCTGACCGGCGCCGCGGCCGCCGCGAAGAACGGCGGGGACGCCACGGTGGGCGCGCTCGGCCGACTCGCGGTGACGCGGGCCGCGCGCGGGCTCGGCGTCGGGGCGGCCCTGGTCGGGGCCATAGAGGACGCGGCACGCGCGCGTGGCCTGACGGCGGTGGACCTGCACGCCCAGACGCATGCCCTCGGGTTCTACGAGCGTCTGGGGTACGAGGCGTACGGACCGGAGTTCCAGGACGCCGGCATCCCGCACCGAGCCATGCGGAAGACGCTGCGCTAGCTTCCGGGTGCGCCCGTGCCCCCCCACCGGGGCACGTGCCCTCGTGCTCGCCTCCCTGGGTACGCGCCCCGGGTGGCCTCGTTGCATCCGGCATGGGCTGTGCCCCGGGTCTTCTTGTGCCGCTGGCGTGGACGTGCCCCGGAGCCGCTCGCTCCCCACCCGGGACCATGCCCCGCGTGTTCTCATGCCCCCGTGCCCCAAGCGGACGTGCCCGTCTGCACTCGCGCCCCGCCGGGGGACGCGCCTCGCCTGCTCTCGTGCCCCCCACCGGGTCACGTGCCCGCGTGCCCTCCTGCTCGCCTCCCTGCGGCGCGCCCGCACCCCCCCGCCCCCGCACGCTCCCCCCAACACCGCCCACCCCACCCGCCGCGTCCCGCGGAACAGGGTCTGGTCGTCCGGTTCGCGACGGGCGCGTGGCAGGGTTGAGGTCTTGATCGTGGAGTTTCGACCGTCGGAGGGCGCACCGTGGATCAGCTGGCGCTGCTGCTCGTCTTGCTGCTGGGAGCCGTTGTCACGGTGCCGCTGGGGGACCGGCTCGGGCTGCCCGCGCCGGTGCTGATGACGCTGGCCGGTATCGGCATGGCCCTCCTGCCGTTCGTGCCCAATGTGGAGATCCCGCCGGACTACATCCTGCCGCTGGTCCTGCCGCCCCTGCTCTACGCCTCCGTGCAGCGCACGTCGTGGCGGCAGTTCGCGGCCAACCGGCGCCCCATCTTCCTGCTCGCCGTGGCCCTGGTGTTCGTCACCACGGCCGCGGTCGCCGCCATGGCCAACGCCCTGGTCCCCGGGCTGCCGATCGCCGCCGCCGTCGCGCTCGGAGCGCTCGTCGCGCCGCCCGACCCCGTCGCCGCGACCGCCGTCGCCGGTTCGCTCGGGCTGCCCCGCAGGCTCGTGTCGATCCTGGAGGGGGAGGGGCTCTTCAACGACGTCACCGCGATCGTGCTGTACCACGTGGCGATCGCGGCGGCGGTGAGCGGGACGTTCTCCTGGCCCTCCGCCGCGGGCCGGCTGGTGCTGTCCGCCGTGGTGGCCGTGCTCGTCGGGCTGGTCCTCGGCTGGCTCACCAACAAGCTCATGGTGCTGCTCGGCGATGCCACGCTCCAGACCGGCCTGACGCTGCTCGTGCCCTTCGTCAGCTATGTGCTGGCCGAGGAGATGCTCGGCTCCGGCGTGCTCGCCGTCCTCACCACCGCGCTCTTCCTCGCGGAGAACGCCGTCGACGCCGACGACGTGCTCGGCCGCATCACCGGACAGACGTTCTGGCAGATCGTCGACACCCTGGTGACCGGCGCCGCGTTCGGGCTCATCGGGCTCGAACTGCACAACGTCTTCGGCATCGCGAGCGGCCGCGAGTGGGAGATGTTCGGCTGGGGCGCGGCGGTCGTCGGGGTCGTCGTCGGCGTACGGCTGCTGTGGCTGCTCCCCGCGACGTGGCTCGCCAAGCGGCTGCACAAGCGCCGGGACTACGACGAGGACATCCCGACCAGCTGGCGCGAGACCGTCGTCATGTGGTGGGCCGGTATGCGCGGCGTGGCGTCCGTGGCGCTCGCGCTCGCCATCCCGCTCAAGACGGACGACGGGTCGCCGTTCCCGGCCCGTGACGAGATCATCTTCATCGCCTTCTGCGTCATCATGGCGACCCTCGTCGTGCAGGGGCTCACGCTGCCCTGGCTGGTGAGGAAGTTGCGGGTGCAGGCCGACGCCGGCGCGGAGCGGGAGCTGGAGCGCGATCTCGCGATGCGCGCCGCCAAGGCCGCCAAGCGCCGCCTCAAGGAGATCGAGGAGGTCGAGGAGCTGCCGGAGGAGGTCTCCGAGCGGCTGCAGCGCGGCGCCTTCGACATCGGGGCCAGGATCAGCCCCGACATCGTCGACGCGGAGCGGCGCGAGCGGTACGCCAGGCGCGTGGACCGCCTGAAGGCCGTCCAGCGCATCCAGCGGGAGATGATGTCGGCCGCCCGCCACGAGGTCCTCGCGGCGCGCAGCGAGCCCGGCGCCGATCCGGAGATCGTCGACCGGGTGCTGCACCACCTCGACGTACGCAGTCTGCGCTGAGACGGCGGACGGCCCGGGGGCTCAGCCGCGTCCGGTGCGCGGCATCTCCTGCACCAGGGGGCGCGGGCCGTGGCCGTTCGGTGACGGCTCCGCCCAGGCCGTGGTGATCCGCGGCAGCGCGTACGGATGGTGTTCCGTCAGCCACTGGACCATCTGTTCGCGCACCGTCACCCTGACCGTCCAGATGTCGTCCGCGTCCTTGGCGGTGACCAGGGCGCGGACCTGCATCGTGCTCGGCGTCGTGTCCGTGACGGCGAGGCCCCAGTCCCTGCCGTCCCACGCCGCGCAGTCGCGCAGGATGTCCCGGAGCTTGTCGCGCATCTGGTGGACCGGCGCGGAGTGGTCCAGGTGGAAGAAGACCGTGCCGGTCATCTGCGCGCCGCCGCGGGACCAGTTCTCGAAGGGCCGGGACGTGAAATACGACACGGGCATCGTGATCCGGCGCTCGTCCCAGGTGCGGACGGCCAGGAATGTGAGGGTGATCTCCTCCACGGTGCCCCACTCGCCGTCCACGACGACGGTGTCTCCTATCCGCACCATGTCGCCGAAGGCGATCTGCAGTCCCGCGAAGAGGTTGCCGAGGGTGGACTGGGCCGCGACACCGGCCACGATGCCGAGGATGCCGGCCGAGGCCAGCAGCGAGGTCCCGGCGGCCTGCATGGCGGGGAAGGTCAGCAGCATCGCCGCGACCGCCACGACACCCACGATCGCGCTGACCACCCGCTGGATGAGCGTCACCTGCGTACGGACCCTGCGGACGCGGGCCGGATCGCGGTGGACCGCGGCGTAGCGGGCGTACGAGGACTCCACTATCGCCGCGGCGATCCGCACCACCAGCCAGGCCGTGGACCCTATGAGCACCAGGGACAGGATGCGCCCGATGGCCTGTGAGTTGTCCTTGGCCAGCTCCGCCTCTCCGTAGGAGGCTCTCAGCAGGGCGGCACACAGCACGACGTGGAAGGGCACGCGGCAGCGGCGCAGCAGACCCCACAGCGGGGTCTCGTGATGCTGTTCGTCGGCCCGGCGCATGGCGAAGTCGACCAGCCAGCCGATCACCACCGTGAGCACGACCGAGCCGCCGATCACGATCAACGGACGCAGTACGTTCTCCATGGCTCCGAGGGTAGGGGTACCGCCTCCGTACCTCCGCAGGCAGGGGGTGCCAGGTTCATGACAGAGAAAACGGGGTACCCGGCCCAGATGGCACGATGAACCCCATGAACATCATGCTTTTCCACTCGACGTACGGGCTGCGGCCCGCGGTGCACGAGGCCGCCGACCGGCTGCGCGCCGCGGGGCACACGGTGTGGACCCCCGACCTCTTCGAGGGGCGCACCTTCGACACCGTCGAGGAAGGCATGGCCTTTCAGGACGAGCTGGGCAAGGACGAACTCCTGAAGAGGGCGGTCCTGGCCGCCGCCCCCTACTCCGAGCGAGGTCTCGTCTACGCGGGCTTCTCCCTCGGCGCCGCGACCGCGCAGACCCTCGCGCTCGGCGACGAGAAGGCGCGCGGCCTGCTGCTCCTGCACGGCACCTCCGACATCGCGGAGAACGCGTCCGTGGACGAGCTGCCGGTGCAGCTGCACGTGGCGGAGCCCGACCCGTTCGAGTCCGACGACTGGCTGAGCGCCTGGTACCTCCAGATGGGGCGCGCCGGGGCCGACGTCGAGGTCTACCGCTACGCGGGCGCCGGGCACCTCTTCACCGACCCGGGTCTCGACGACTACGACGCCGAGGCCGCGGAGTCGGCGTGGCGCACGGCGCTCGGGTTCCTGGAGACGCTCTGACGGCCTCCGGCGCACCCCCGGGCGCTCAGCGCACCGGTTCGTGCACCCGCTCCACCTTCTGCGTGCCGCTGAGCGTGCGGTAGGAACGGACCCAGGACGAGGTCGCCTCGGGGTCGGTCCGGTCGGAGAGCGTGTAGTAGTCCATCTGCGCGCGCTCGGCGGTGACGTCGAGGACGCCGTAGCCGTGCGAGTCCATGTCCAGCCACTTCACATGGCGGTTGGCCGTCTTGAGAGCCGCCACGGCCGCGAGGGAGACGGTGTGCGGGGCGACGTCGAGCATGTCGTCGAGGTTGTCCGAACTCACCGAGGTGACCACGAACTCCGTGGCGACCGAGGGCGACAGGGGATACGTCGCCGCCCTGGCCGGCACGTTGTTCGCCCACGCCATGTGGATGTCACCGGTCAGGAAGACGGTGTCCTGGATCTTGTTGTCCCGCAGGTGGGCGAGGAGTTCCTTGCGGTCGTCGGTGTAGCCGTCCCACTGGTCGGTGTTGATGGCGAGACCCTCCTTGGGCAGGCCGACCAACTCCGCGAGAGGCGCGAGGAGATGGGCGGGGAGGGAACCGAAGGCGACCGGCGAGATCATCACCGAGGTGCCGACCAGCTTCCAGGCGGCGCCCGAGGACGTGAGGCCCGACTTCAGCCAGTCGAGCTGCGCGCGGCCGGTCAGCGTACGGTCCGGGTCGTCCACCGCGCCGCTGCCGGTGCCCGCCTGCTGGGAGCGGAAGGACCGCAGGTCGAGCAGGTGCAGATCGGCCAGCCCGCCGAAGCGGATGCGGCGGTGGACCGTGCCCTCGGTCGAGGGGCGCACCGGCATCCACTCGAAGTACGCCTGCTTGGCCGCGGCCATGCGCCCCGCCCAAGGGCCCTCGGTCGCGCTGTGGTTGCCCGCCCCGCCCGACCACGTGTTGTCCGCGAACTCGTGGTCGTCCCAGATCGCGATGACCGGGTGCGCGGCGTGCATCGCCTGCGCGTCGGGGTCGGTCTTGTGCACACCGTGCCGGACGCGGTAATCGGCGAGCGTGACGATCTCGTGCCGGGGCTCGTGCTGACGTACGACGTTCGCGGCGGCCGGGTACTCGCCGCTGCGGTACTCGTATATGTAGTCCCCGAGGTGCAGCACCGCGTCGAGTTCGGTGCGGTCCGCGAGATGGCGGTACGCCGAGAAGTACCCCGCCTCCCAGTTGGCGCAGGAAACCACGCCGAACCGGACGCCGTGCGCGGTGGCGTCGTACGCGGGGGTGGTGCGGGTGCGGCCCACGGGGGAGTGCACCGGGGAGGCGTCCCCCACGGAGAAGCGGAAGTAATAGGTGGTCGCAGGGCGCAAGCCCCTTACGTCGGCCTTGACGGTGTGGTCGGAGGCCGCACGCGCGGTGGTGCTCCCGCTGCTGACGGTCCGGGAGAAACCCCTGTCTTCGGCCACCTCCCAACGCACCGTCACATCGGGGCCCTTGCCCGAACCTGGCACGGCGTCGGGCGTCGGGGTCACACGGGTCCACAGCAGGACACCGTCGGGCAGCGGGTCGCCGGACGCGACACCGTGCAGGAAGGCGGGGCCCTCGGCGGCGTGGGCGAGGGGCGCGGCGGCGAGCGGGGCCGCCAGTGCGGCAGTGGCGGCGGCGGCCTTGACGACCGTGCGGCGACTGGGAGTTGAGGCACCTATGGGTGCGGCAGGGAGACGACTGGTCACGAGTGATCACATTACTGACCAGTACCGCCGAAGAGCGGGCCAACCGGGAAAGTCGGCCCGCTCTTCGGTGAGAAACGGCTGATGTGCCGCTGAGGAAGGGCTGGTGGACTACTTCGTGACGCCCGCCGTCTTCAGCGCCGCCTTCCAGGCCTCCGGGGTCTTCGGCGTCTCGATCACCTTGCCGTTGACCTTGATCGTCGGGGTGGACTGCACGCCCTCGGCGTCCTGGAAGGAGTCACTCATCTTCACGGCCCAGGCGTCGTAGGTGCCCTTCTTGACGGCACTCTCGAACTTCTTGTTGTCCTTGAGCGCGTCGACCGTGTCGGCCACCTTGAGCAGTTCGTCGTCCTCGGCGAACGTGTCGCTGGACTCCGCCGGGTGGAACTTCGCGGAGTACAGGGCGGTCTTGTACTCCAGGAATGCGTCCGGGCTGACGTCCAGGGCGGCGCCGAGCGCGCTCAGCGCGTTCTTCGAGCCTTCGCCGCCGAGGTTGTTGTCGAGGAACGTGCCGATGGTGAAGGACAGCTTGTAGTCGCCGTCCTTCATGCCCTTGTTGACCGTCTCGCCGATGGACTGCTCCATGACGGCGCAGCCGGGGCAGCGCGGGTCCTCGTAGAGGTGCACGGTGTTCTTGAGGGAGGACTTGCCGAGGGTGAGCGTGGTGCCGTTCTTGCCCGAGGTGTTGGCCGGGGCGACCACCTTCGCGTCGGCGGCCTTCTCCCACTTCGTGGGGTCGCTCGGCTTGTTGGCCTGCATCACGGCGTAGCCGACGCCGCCCGCGATCGCGATGACGCCGACGATCGAGACGCCGACGATCGCCGCGCGCCTGCGCTTCTCGCGCTTGCGCTCGGCCTCCTGCTGGAGGCGAATCCGCTCGCGGGCGGCGGACTTGGCGGCCTGGCTGTTGCGCTTGCTCATGGTCTCTTCTTCTCCGTGTGGGTGACTGCGTGGGGGTGTCGTGCTCAGGCGAAGGCAGCCGAGCGCGGTGGTCCACGCCGTCCCACGAAGTGCACCAGCAGGCGCGTGCGCGTGACGCGCGCCCGGCGCTCGGGGCGCGGCAGGCGGCGTACGGGTGTGTGCGTGGCGGTCACCGAGGCGACCGCGATGAGCAGCGGACGGAACGTCGCCGCGGCGACCGCGCGCAACAGCTGGGCCAGGGCTTGTTCCCCGCGCCGCAGCCAGGCCGCAGCCAGGAGCCCGACGCCCACGTGCGCCCCGAGCAGCAGCCAGGCGGCGCCCGGGTCGGCGTCGGCGAGCAGCGCCGCGGCGCCGCCGTGGCCGTCGGCGGTCATGCGGGCCAGCGGAGTGCCGACCGGCGTACCGCCGCACAGCATGTCGAAGCCGACGGAGCGCAGCGGTCCCGCGACCGGGCCCCCCGCCTCGCCGTAACAGACGTGCTGGCCGGCGGTGAACACCGTGTCGGCCGCCAGCTCCAGCGGGATCAGCAGGGCGGCGATCCGTCCGTAACCGCGCTCGCGGCCCGCCAGCGCGTACGCGAGGACGAAGACGGCGGTGGCGATCGCCGCGACGGTGGTCAGCGGCAGGGGGACCCGGGACAGCAGCACGTGCGACGCGGCGGAGAGCGTCACGACGAGTGCCGTGAACAGCGCCGCGCGCACGGCTCTGAGCTGGGTCCCGGATATGTCCATCGCGGAGGAGTGTGCCATGGGTTCCTGTAGGAGACCCCTAAAGGGTGCCCAAGAGTTCCCCTTCGGCCCTCCAGGGCGCCTACAGGCCCGGGATGCGGCCGTTGCGGAACAGGTCGACGAAGATCTGGTGGTCGGCACGCGCGCGTGCGCCGTAGGTGTGCGCGAAGTCCACGAGCAGCTCCCCGAAGCCGGCCTCGTCGCCCGCGATCGCGGCGTCGATGGCGCGCTCCGTGGAGAACGGCACCAGGTCCGAGTGGCCGCTCTCGTCGTCCGCCGCTGCGTGCATCGTCGCGGTGGCCCGGCCGAGGTCCGCGACGACCGCCGAGATCTCCTCCAGGTCGTCGATGTCCGACCAGTCCAGGTCCACCGCGTACGGCGAGACCTCGGCGACCAGCTGGCCCGCGCCGTCCAGCTCGGTCCAGCCCAGCCACGGGTCGGCGTGCGCCTGCAGGGCGCGCTGCGAGATGACCGTGCGGTGCCCCTCGTGCTGGAAGTAGCCGCGCACCGCGGGGTCCGTGATGTGCCGCGAGACCGCCGGGGTCTGCGCCTGCTTGAGGTAGATCACGACGTCGTTCTCCAGGGCGTCGCTGTTGCCCTCCAGGAGGATGTTGTACGACGGCAGGCCCGCCGAGCCGATGCCGATGCCGCGCCGGCCCACCACGTCCTTCACGCGGTAGGAGTCGGGGCGGGTGAGGGAGGACTCCGGAAGCGTCTCCAGATAGCCGTCGAAGGCCGCGAGGACCTTGTAGCGCGTGGCGGCGTCCAGCTCGATGGAGCCGCCGCCCGGCGCGAAGCGGCGCTCGAAGTCGCGGATCTCGGTCATCGAGTCGAGCAGCCCGAAGCGGGTCAGGGAGCGCGCGTCGCGCAGCGCGTCCAGGAGGGGGCCCTCGGCGGTGTCCAGCGTGAAGGGCGGCACCTCGTCGCTCTTGGCGCCGGTCGCGAGGTCGTGGACGCGCTCGCGGTACGCCGCGGCGTAGGTCCGCACGAGGTCGGAGATCTGCCCGTCGCTCAGCGCCTTCGAGTAGCCGATCAGGGCCACGGAGGCGGCGAAGCGCTTCAGGTCCCAGGTGAAGGGGCCGACGTAGGCCTCGTCGAAGTCGTTCACGTTGAAGATCAGGCGGCCCTGGGCGTCCATGTACGTGCCGAAGTTCTCGGCGTGGAGGTCGCCGTGAATCCACACCCGGCCCGTGCGCTCGTCCAGGTACGGCCCGCCGTGCTGCTCGCGCGCCAGGTCGGCGTAGAACAGGCAGGCCGTGCCGCGGTAGAACGCGAAGGCGGAGGAGGCCATCTTGCGGAACTTCACGCGGAACGCGGCGGGGTCCGCGGCAAGCAGCTCGCCGAACGCGGTGCCGAAGACGGCGAGGATCTCCTCGCCGCGCTGATCGGCCGTGGGCTGCGGGACGGACATCGCTGGGTGCCTCCTGGTTACAGGGTCGTACGGGACAGGGGTGGGCGGGTGGGGGCGGAGATTCCGCCCGTACCGGGCAGGCGCTCCGCCTCTTCCAACGCACGACCGTACTCCCGAGTGCCCACCCGCTGTCAGCGCCCCGGATTAGACTTCGTCGCTGTCCCCCCCAGACTGCCCGCAGCCTGTCACCAACCGTTCTCCGGAGGCCTCCCACCGTGACCAAGCCGCCCTTCACGCACCTGCACGTGCACACCCAGTACTCGCTGCTTGACGGTGCCGCGCGGCTCAAGGACATGTTCAAGGCGTGCAATGAGATGGGCATGACGCACATCGCCATGTCCGACCACGGCAACCTCCACGGCGCGTACGACTTCTTCCACTCCGCGCAGAAGGCGGGCGTGACGCCGATCATCGGGATCGAGGCGTATGTGGCGCCGGAGTCGCGGCGCAACAAGCGCAAGATCCAGTGGGGCCAGCCGCACCAGAAGCGTGACGACGTCTCCGGTTCCGGTGGTTACACCCACAAGACGATCTGGGCGGCGAACAAGACGGGCCTGCACAACCTCTTCCGCCTCTCCTCGGACGCGTACGCCGAGGGCTGGCTCCAGAAGTGGCCCCGCATGGACAAGGAGACGATCTCCCAGTGGTCGGAGGGGCTCATCGCCTCCACCGGCTGCCCCTCGGGTGAGCTGCAGACCCGGCTGCGTCTGGGCCAGTACGACGAGGCGCTGAAGTCGGCCGCGGAGTACCAGGACATCTTCGGCAAGGACCGGTACTTCCTGGAGCTGATGGACCACGGCATCGAGATCGAGCGCCGGGTCCGCGACGGCCTCCTGGACATCGGCAAGAAGCTCGGCATCCCGCCCCTGGTGACGAACGACTCGCACTACACGTACGCGCACGAGTCGACCGCCCACGACGCCCTGCTCTGCATCCAGACCGGCAAGAACCTCTCCGACCCGGACCGCTTCCGCTTCGACGGCACCGGTTACTACCTGAAGTCGACCGACGAGATGTACGCGATCGACTCCTCGGACGCCTGGCAGGAGGGCTGCCGCAACACGCTCCTGGTCGCCGAGCAGATCGACACCACCGGGATGTTCGAGAAGCGCGACCTGATGCCGAAGTTCGACATCCCGGAGGGCTTCACCGAGGTCACCTGGTTCCAGGAGGAGGTCCGCCGCGGCATGGAGCGCCGCTATCCGGGCGGCGTCCCCGAGGACCGCCAGAAGCAGGCCGAGTACGAGATGGACATCATCATCCAGATGGGGTTCCCGGGGTACTTCCTGGTCGTCGCCGACTTCATCATGTGGGCCAAGAACAACGGCATCGCGGTGGGCCCCGGCCGAGGCTCCGCGGCCGGCTCGATCGTCGCGTACGCCATGGGCATCACCGACCTCGACCCGATCACGCACGGTCTGATCTTCGAGCGGTTCCTCAACCCCGAGCGCGTCTCCATGCCTGACGTCGACATCGACTTCGACGAGCGCAGGCGCGTCGAGGTGATCAGGTACGTGACGGAGAAATACGGCGCCGACAAGGTCGCCATGATCGGCACGTACGGAAAGATCAAGGCGAAGAACGCCATCAAGGACTCCGCGCGCGTGCTCGGATATCCGTACGCGATGGGCGACCGCCTCACCAAGGCCATGCCCGCCGACGTCCTCGGCAAGGGCATCGACCTCGACGGCATCACCAACCCCTCGCACCCGCGCTACAGCGAGGCGGGCGAGATCCGGGGGATGTACGAGAACGAACCGGACGTCAAGAAGGTCATCGACACCGCCAAGGGCGTGGAGGGCCTGGTCCGGCAGATGGGTGTGCACGCGGCCGGCGTGATCATGTCCAGCGAGCCGATCGTCGACCACGCCCCGATCTGGGTGCGCCACACCGACGGCGTCACCATCACGCAGTGGGACTACCCCCAGTGCGAGTCGCTCGGCCTGCTCAAGATGGACTTCCTGGGCCTGCGCAACCTCACCATCATGGACGACGCCGTCAAGATGGTGAAGGCCAACAAGGGCATCGAGCTGGAGATGCTCTCCCTCCCGCTCGACGACCCGAAGACCTTCGAACTGCTCTGCCGCGGTGACACGCTCGGCGTCTTCCAGTTCGACGGCGGCCCGATGCGCTCCCTGCTGCGCCAGATGCAGCCCGACAACTTCGAGGACATTTCCGCCGTCTCGGCCCTGTACCGGCCGGGCCCGATGGGCATGAACTCGCACACGAACTACGCCGAGCGCAAGAACGGCCGCCAGGAGATCACGCCGATCCACCCGGAGCTCGAAGAGCCCCTGAAGGAGACGCTCGGCCTCACCTACGGCCTCATCGTGTACCAGGAGCAGGTGCAGAAGGCCGCCCAGATCGTCGCGGGCTACAGCCTCGGCGAAGCCGACATCCTGCGCCGCGTGATGGGCAAGAAGAAGCCCGAGGAGCTGGAGAAGAACTTCGTCCTCTTCCAGGCGGGCGCCCGGAAGAACGGCTACTCCGACGAGGCCATCCAGGCCCTGTGGGACGTCCTGGTCCCCTTCGCCGGCTACGCCTTCAACAAGGCGCACTCCTCCGCGTACGGCCTGGTCACCTACTGGACCGCCTACCTGAAGGCGAACTACCCGGCCGAGTACATGGCCGCGCTGCTCACCTCGGTGAAGGACGACAAGGACAAGTCGGCCGTCTACCTCAACGAGTGCCGCCGCATGGGCATCAAGGTCCTCCCGCCGAACGTGAACGAGTCCGTGCACAACTTCGCCGCCCAGGGCGACGACGTGATCCTCTTCGGCCTGGAGGCGGTCCGCAACGTCGGTACGAACGTGGTGGAGTCGATCATCCGTTCGCGCAAGGCCAAGGGGAAGTTCACCTCCTTCCCCGACTACCTCGACAAGGTCGAGGCGGCCGCCTGCAACAAGCGCACCACGGAGTCGCTCATCAAGGCGGGCGCGTTCGACACCATGGGCCACACCCGCAAGGGCCTGACCGCGCAGTACGAGCCGATGATCGACAACGTGGTCGCGGTGAAGCGCAAGGAGGCCGAGGGCCAGTTCGATCTTTTCGGGGGCATGGGCGACGAGACCGGCGGCGACGAGCCGGGCTTCGGTCTCGACGTGGAGTTCTCCGAGGACGAGTGGGAGAAGACGTACCTGCTCGCCCAGGAGCGCGAAATGCTCGGCCTGTACGTCTCCGACCACCCGCTCTTCGGCCTGGAGCACGTGCTCTCCGACAAGGCTGACGCGGGCATCGGCCAGCTCACCGGCGGGGACTTCTCCGACGGCTCGGTGGTCACCATCGGCGGCATCATCTCCGGCCTCCAGCGCAAGATGACCAAGCAGGGCAACGCCTGGGCGATCGCCACCGTCGAGGATCTCGCCGGCTCCATCGAGTGCATGTTCTTCCCCGCGACCTACCAGCTGGTGTCGACCCAGCTCGTCGAGGACGCCGTGGTCTTCGTCAAGGGCCGCCTCGACAAGCGCGAGGACGTGCCGCGGCTCGTCGCGATGGAGCTGCAGGTCCCCGACCTGTCGAACGCGGGCGCCAACGCACCCGTGATCATCACCATCCCGACCGTCAAGGTGAGTCCGCCGATGGTCCACCGGCTCGGCGAGGTCCTCAGCCACCACCGCGGCAACAGCGAGGTGCGGATCAAGCTGCAAGGGGCGCAGAAGACCACGGTGCTGCGGCTCGACCGGCACCGCGTGAAGCCGGACCCGGCGCTCTTCGGCGACCTGAAGGTGCTGCTCGGCCCGTCCTGCCTGGCGGGCTGAGCGGGGCCCGCCCGCCACGGCGGATGAACGCATACGAGGGGCGCACCCGCACGGGGTGCGCCCCTCGGCCGTGCCTCACGATGTGCGTCAATTGTGGCCGAAGCGGCGCTGCTGCTTACGGGCAACATCAGCGGGGCTGCCCTGCGCGTGCGACTCCATGGGCGACTGGGCCTCGGCGGCGGCCGACTTGGCCTGCTCCGATGCCCGCTCGGCCGCCGAGCCGCGATTCTCCTGGCTGCCCTGCTTGCGATTCTTGTTCTTGGCCATGGTGATCTTCCTCCTGAGGGGAATCCGGGGGCCATGACGCGACCAGACTCACATATGCCGACAAGCCGCGCATTTCGGAGAATCACCGTGTGTGATAAGGGGCGCCGACGCGGAAAACACGGGCTGCCCGTGCGGGAAGCGGTGATACGCCACGCCGAAGATCGAGTTCCGCCCGTTAACCTCCGCCAGGTCGGGCAGACTCGAAGCAGACCCGACGCGGCCCCGCACGCGCACCCCTGATTCGTTCCCGTAACAGGGTGTGTCCGTGGGCCTTCGAGGGAACGTCCAGGAACCTCCGGGCACTTTTCAGGAACTGCCGCCGAAGGCCGGGAGAACCTCCAGGGAAAGAGGGTGGATCGCGTGGACCGCTGCATCGTCCTGGTGGACGCCGGGTATCTGCTGGGTGCCGCCGCGAGTCTCCTCGCGGGCGAACCGTCCAGGTCCCGGATCACCGTCGATCACACCGCCCTGATCCACGGCCTGCGCGAGCGCGCGGAGTGCGAGACCGAGCGCCAGCTGCTGCGCATCTACTGGTTCGACGGCGCCCCCGACCGCGTACCGCAGCCCGAGCACCGGCGGCTGCGCGTGATGCCCCGCGTGACGGTCCGGCTCGGCGCCCTGACCCGCAGCGACGGGCGCTGGGCGCAGAAGGGCGTGGACGCCGCCATGCACGCCGAGCTGACCGAGCTGGCCCGCAACCGCGCCTGCTCCGACATCGTGCTGGTCACCGGGGACGGGGATCTGCTGCCCGGCATGATGGCCGCCAAGGAGCACGGCGTCGCCGTCCACCTGTGGGCCGTGCAGGCCGCCGACGGCGACTACAACCAGTCCGAGGACCTGGTCGCCGAGGCCGACGAGCGGCGCGTGCTCGACCGCGCGTGGATCACCAAGGCCGTACGCCCCAAGGAACTCACCGGCATCTGCGCCCCGCCGCCCGCCCCGCGCCCCGAGATCGCCGCGATCCTCTCCGCGCCGCTCCCGGAGTCCGCGCTCGCCGCCGCGGCCCAGCGCGCCGAGGAGGAGACCGCCCCGCCCGCCCGGCACACCGACGCGCCCACGGCCAACGGCCGCGAGCCCGGCGAGCACCGCGCCCCCTCCGGCAAGACCGTGCCCACCCCCAAGGACCTGGCCGCCCTGCGCGGCCCCGCCACCCACGCCGCCCCGCACCCCACCAACGCCACGCTGCGCTGGTCCTCCGACAAGGGCTGGGTCGAGCGGCCCGGCGGCGCCCCCGAGGGCCCCGAGGCCGCCGCGCTGCCCACCCTCGCCCAGCTGACGACGGCCGAGCAGCGGTGGGCCGACCGCGAGGAGGACATCACCACGGTCGGCGGCGACCCGTACGAGGTCGGGCAGGTGTTCGCCCGGCGCTGGATGGCGCGCCTCCCCGAGCAGCACAACCTCCAGAAGCTGTCGACGATGTACCCCCGCATCCCGCACCGCATCGACGGCGAGCTGCTGCGCTACGCCGCGCGGTTCGGCCTGCTCGCCCACAAGGACGACCAGATCGACGAGCACGACCGGTACGCGATCCGGGCCGGTTTCTGGCGGGAGATCGACGTGCGGACGGCCGCCGAGCACGCGCCCGCGGGGGACCGGGCAGGTGACTGATACGGGGCGTACGGGGCGCCCCGGGCGTCATCCGCACCCGCGGACCCCGTAGTCTCGTCCTTCGTGAGTACGCGCCCGGCACCGGCAGTCCGACAGGGACTCCGTCAGGAACACGGCATCGAGGCCGTCTGCGCGGTGCGCGACCTGGTCAAGACCTATCCCGCCGCCCGCGGCAGGCGTGGCAGGCCCGCGACGCCCGAGATCCGCGCCACCGACGGCATCTGCCTGACGGTGCGCCGCGGCGAGATCTTCGGCCTGCTCGGCCCCAACGGCGCCGGCAAGTCCACCCTCGTACGCCAGCTGACCGGGCTCATGCGGCCCGACAGCGGCGGGGTCGACATCCTCGGGCACGACATCGTGCGCCACCCCGAGCGGGCCGCGCGGATTCTCGCCTACCTCGGACAGGAGTCCACCGCGCTCGACGAGCTGACCGTGTCGCTCGCCGTCGAGACGACCGGGCGGCTGCGCGGCCTCGACGTGCGCCGGGCGCGGGCCGAGCGGGACGCGGTCCTGGAGGAGCTGGGGCTCACCGCGCTGGCCTCGCGCCCGCTGAAGAAGCTCTCCGGCGGCCAGCGGCGGCTCGCCTGCTTCGCCACCGCGCTGGTGGGGGAGCGGCCGCTGCTGGTCCTCGACGAACCGACCACCGGCATGGACCCCGTCGCCCGCCGCGCCGTGTGGGCGGCGATCGACTGGCGCCGGGCCGAGCGCGGCACGACCGTGCTGCTCGTCACGCACAACGTCATCGAGGCGGAGACCGTGCTCGACCGGGTGGCCGTGCTCGACCAGGGCAAGGTCATCGCCTGCGACAGCCCGGCCGGACTCAAGGAGAAGGTCGCCGACGAGGTGCGCGTGGAGTTGGTGTGGCGGGAGCGGGCGCCCCTGGACGTCCCGGAGGTGGCCGCGCTGCGCTCCTCCGCCGTCGAGTCGGGGCGGCGCTGGTCCCTGCGGCTTGCGCCGGACGAGGCACGCGCGGCCGTGGCCGCGGTGACCGGCGGGGCCGCCTTCGCCGCGCTGGACGACTTCACCCTGGCCACCCCCAGCCTGGAGGACGTCTACCTCGCGCTGGGCGGAAGCGGGCGGGGGCTGGTCAAGGCGTGACGGCCGGTACGAGCGGTGAGCGAACAAACAGGTACCTGAGCAGGAAGGACGTGCGGTGAGCGCGGTTCCTCTGGAAGCCGCCGTGCGGGCCGAGAGCCTGCGCGCGGAACAGGAAGCCGACGGCCCGGCGCCCCTCGGGCCCCGCGCCCAGCTCTTCCCGGCGCTCTCGGCCGTCTACCGCGCCCAGCTGTCGCGCGCCCGGGTCGCGCGGATACCGCTGCTCTTCGTGGCGACCTTCCAGTCCGTCGGCATCATGATCCTGATGCGTGGCGTCGTCGACGGCGGCGGCGAGGCGCGTGCCGTGGTCGCGGGGTCGTCCGTGCTCGTCGTCGCGTTCGTCGCCCTGAACCTCCTCGCGCAGTACTTCGGGCAGCTCCGCGCCGACGGCGGGCTCGACCACTACGCCACCCTGCCCGTGCCGCCCGCCGCCGTGGTGCTGGGCGCCGCGGCCGCGTACGCCTCGTTCACGGTGCCCGGCACCGTCGTCACGGCGATCGTCGGGTGCGGGCTCTTCGGGCTGCCGCTCACCCACCTGTGGGTGCTCGCCGCGGTGATCCCGCTCGCCGGCGCCGCCCTCGCGGGGCTCGGCGCCGCGCTCGGGCTGCTGGCGCCGCGGCCCGAACTGGCCACGCTGCTCGGCCAGATGGGCATGTCGGCGGCGCTGCTGCTCGGCGTGCTCCCGGCCGAACGGATGCCGACGGTGCTGCAGTACGCGCGTGACCTGCTGCCTTCCACGTACGGAGTGGAGGCTTTCGCCCGTACGTTCGACCCGGACCCCGACTGGGCGGTCGTCGTCCTGGATCTGGCGGTCTGCGCCGGGGTCGGCGTGGCCTCGCTCGCCGTCGCCACCTGGGCGTACCGCCGGGCGGCCGTCCGGTGACGCGCCGCACCGGCAAAAAGGGGGAGCGCGCAGCGCTTCGTTGAGGGGCGGCGGCCGGGAGACGGGTGGGCCTGGCACGATGTGGGGGTGACCGCACCGCTGACACCCTCCCAACCGCCGCACCACCAGCCCTCGAACGACCCCTGGCACACAGCCCCGCACCCGGCGGGAGCGACGTCTCCGTACGGATACGAGGAGGACGGGCCCGGCATGAAGAACGAAGTGCTCCAGGCCGTGGCGGTCATGGTCGCGGTGGCCGTCAGCGGCGTCCTGCTC
The DNA here is from genome assembly GCF_021028635.1 of Streptomyces huasconensis. Lineage (NCBI taxonomy): Bacteria > Bacillati > Actinomycetota > Actinomycetes > Kitasatosporales > Streptomycetaceae > Streptomyces > Streptomyces huasconensis. The sequence continues at coordinate 1,954,300 of NZ_CP086119.1, read as the reverse complement.
GGGCTGCTGTGGCTGTGGCTCTCCCCGCGCGTGCCGCTCATCTCGGACGGTCGGACGGTGTTCCTCAAGGACACCGAGGGCGAGCAGGCGATCGGTGTCGACGGAACGTTCACTCTGCTCGCGCTCGGCTTCGGTCTCGTCAGCGGCGTGGTCGTCTTCCTGCTGCGCAAGAGCGGCGGCGTCCCGCTCGTCGCGGGGCTCGCCCTCGGCAGCCTGCTGGGCGCGCTGCTGGCCTGGCGGGCCGGGATCTGGCTCGGCCCCGAGACGGACGTGGTCGCGCACGCCAAGGCGGTCGGCAAGGGAGTCGTCTTCGACGCGCCCCTCGACCTGAAGGCCAAGGGCACCCTCCTCGCCTGGCCGGTGGCCGCGCTGGCCGTGCACCTCGGCCTCACCGGGCTCTTCGGCCCCCGGGACCCGGAGCCGTACCCCATGCCCTACGGAGAGCCCCGCGGCGAGGCCCACCCCGAGGGCACGGGGCCCTGAGCTAGGCGGGCCGCCTGCCGTGGTTGGCCTTGCGTTTGCGCACCCGCCACTTCCGCTTGCGCGTCTTCTTCGACATGCCCTGGGTTACTAGTCCCGCCCCGGGCGCCTGTCGAGGGAGCTTTCACGCCGTCCGCGCGGTCACGCGAACGTCAGGCGCGGCCGATGGGGGCCAGCACCGCTTCCGTGAGTTTCGCCAGGTCGCCCGGCGCCAGCTCGACCTCCAGGCCCCGGCGGCCCGCCGAGACGCAGATCGTGGCGTGCGCCGACGCCGAGGCGTCCAGCACCGTGCGCAGCCTCTTGCGCTGGCCGAGCGGGGAGATGCCGCCCCGCACATAGCCCGTGGTGCGCTCGGCGGCCGCCGGGTCGGCCATCACCGCCCGCTTGCCGGAGACGGCGGCGGCCAGCGCCTTCAGGTCCAGGGAACCGGCGACCGGCACGACGGCGACGGTCAGCTCGCCGTCGACCTCCGCGACCAGCGTCTTGAAGACCCGGTCGGGGGAGACGCCCATCGCCTCGGCGGCCTCCTCGCCGTACGAGGGATGGGCCGGGTCGTGTTCGTAGGAGTGCACCGTGAACGCGGCGCCCGCGGCGGTCAGCGCCACCGTCGCCGGGGTCCCGGCCGCCTGCTTCCCGTGCTTCTCCTGCTTCTTCTGCTTCTTCGCCAAGGTGTCGCGCCTTTGCATGCGTCAGTTGAGGCTGGTCGTCCCGCGCGTCAGCTCCGTCGCGGGCAGCGAGGGCAGGTTACGGATGATCGCGGTCTCGGCGCGCAGCAAGGTCAGCTCGTCCCGCAGCCGCGCCGCGGTGTCCGGCGCCTCCAGGAGCCGCTGCTTGGTCGGGGTGTCCAGGACGGCCGCCGCGGCGACCAGGTACGACACCACGGACGGCTCGTCCGGCAACTCCGCCCCCGTCGCCAGCGAGCGTTCCCGTGCCCCCGCCAGCCGCTTCTGGTAGGCCCTGAAGGCGCGCAGGACACCTTCCGCGAGCGTGCCCGCCCCCTCGCCCGGCTCCTCCGGCACCTCCTCCACCTCGGCGGTGAGGAAGGGCCCCGAGGCGTCGACGGAGAGGATGCGCACCCGCGTGGTGCCGGTGGCGAGGACCTCGAAGCCGCCGTCGGCGCGCTCCCTGATCGTCGCCGCGTCCGCCACGCAGCCCACGGAGTGGAAGGCCTTGAGCGGGTCGTCGCCGAAGCCCGCGGCGGGGCCGTGCTCGGGCAGCGCCGTCTGGTCGGGGAGGCCGGGCGCGCTCGGCGCCACCTCCAGGCCGTCGCGGATGGCGACGACGGCGAACTGGCGCTGCTCCTCCTCGGGGGACTTGAGCAGCTCGCGCATCATGGCGCGATATCGCTCCTCGAAGACGTTCAGCGGCAGCACGAGGCCCGGGAACAGCACCGAGTTGAGCGGGAAGAGCGGAAGCCGGATGGTCACGACCGGCAAGCCTAATGCTCGCCGGAGCCCTCGCGTCCGCGCGGCGGCCGCAGCGGGGTCATCGACGCCACTTCGATGCGTACGCCGTCGCGCAGCTCCAGGAACTGGCCCAGCGGATCGTCCGCCAGCCGGTCCCAGGGGAAGGACGTCGCGTACGGGCCGATCAGCCGCAGCTGTTCCAGGGCGTCGTCCCAGCGCTCCAGGCGGACCAGGACGTAGGCGAGGAGGTTGCGGACCTCGGCGGGCCAGGGGTCGCCGGCCGCGTACTCCCGGGACAGGCCGATGGCGAGGTCGGCCGCCGCGTCCAGGCGCTCGCGCGGCACGCTGCCGGTGGGACTGGTGAGGTAGGCGAAGGCGGCCCGGGCGGGGAGGACCTGGATCAGTGAGCCGGGCAGCGCGTCCGACGCGGCGCGCTCGGCGAAGTCGAAGCACTCGCGGTGCGAGCCGTACCAGGCCGCCGACAGGTACTGGAGGGCGGAGGCGTGGCAGCCGTAGTGGTACGAGGAGCGGCGCACCGCCTCCTCCCACAGCTGTTCGAAGACGGTGTGCGTGGCGTGGGTGCCGCGGGCGTGGTCGAGGGCTATCCGCCAGGGCACCGGGTCGCGCGGGTCGGCCTCGGCGGCGGCGGTCAGCAGCGGGCTCACCTCGCGCAGCAGTTCGGCGCGGGCCGGTGACTCCCAGCCGCGGACGACCGCCAGCTCGGCCTTGACGAGCAGGGCGTCCGGGTCGTGCGGGGAGGCGTCCAGCCAGGCGTCGAACCATTCGGGGCGGGAGCGGGCGAAGGCGGCGAGCCGTGTGGTGTAGCGGTCGCGGTTCTCCCACTCGGCGGCCTCGCGGGTGGTGGCGAGGAGTTTGGCGGCCGGGCCGTGGTCCCCGCGCCCCGCGGCGACCAGCGCGGGGGCGAGCCGCTCGTCGGGCACGTCGAGGAGTACGTCCGCGTCCGGCGGCAGCCCGGCGGCGAGCCGCGGGGTGTGCCGGACCATGCGGGCGGTACGGATGAAGGCACGCAGCACCGTGCCCTCCTTTACGCCTCAACCGGCGCCGCTCGCGCGGAGGGCGGCCGGTCACCGTCGTGGTTGCGGAATTGATGGTTGCGCTGGGAGGACGGTCCATGGACGGGGAAGGTTGCCCGCGGCCGGATAACGGTTCGGCGGCGGGTTTCTGCGGCGCGCGGCGGCCCGGCGGCGCGGTGCGGGACACGCCTCAGTTGCGCCGCAGCAGCCGGGTCGCGCCCGCCGCCACCGTCGTCGCCAGGACCCAGCCGAGCAGGATCAGCGCCGTCGAGAACCACTGCCAGCCGCCGCGCAGCTGCCAGAAGCCGTCCTGGCCGAGGTTGATCACGGGCAGCAGCAGGTCGAGGGAGAAGAGCGCCGGGTCCCAGTTCGGGTGTTCGCCCGGTTTGATCGCCGGATGGTCGGCGTGCGAGAACGCCACGGCGCTGACCGCCCACAGCACGGCCATCCAGACCGCCGCCCGGCCGGGCCGGTAGCCGTACGCGACCGTCCAGTCCTGTGCGAACCCCCACAGCTTCGCCGCCAGCGGCAGCGTCTCGCGGCGTCTGCGCTGCTTGGCGAGGAGGACCTCGCGGGCGTCGGCGTCCTCCCCGCCGTTGCGCAGGACGGCGGCCAGCTTCTCGTACGGCTCGGGGTTGTACTCGGCGGTCGCGGCCGCCACCCAGGCCAGCCGCTGGTCCAGCGTGAAGCTGCCCAGCGGGACGAGGTTCTCGTAGGTGAAGCCGCCCATCTGGAGGCCGCCGGGGCCCGGCCAGCTGGTCGCCCGGTCGATGAGGTTGACGACCTTGGCGCCGGAGAGCACGACCTTGCCGCGCCGCGGCGCCTCGCCGAGGAAGCGCAGCTCGGGCGTCTGGACGCGGCGCAGCGAGATCTCCTGGTCGTTCTGGAGCGCGAAGCGGGCCGCGGCGAAGTCGATGGCGTCGCCGAAGCGGCCGTCGTCGAGCCGGATGCCGCCCTCGCACTCGAAGCGCTGCACGCGGGTGCCGCGCGCCGGCGTCATGCCGCTGGTCTGCAGCGGGTTGCCGACGGCGGCGGGCGTCAGGTACAGCGTGCGTTCGACGGTCAGCTGCGGGGCGTTGAGCGCGTACCGCCCGTACTGGTTGATGAGCCTGCTGCCGCGCAGGCTCAGCGACACGCCGACCTTCGCGCCGCGCAGGCTCAACTCGCCGTGCGACTCCATCATCTCCGCCTGGAGGTCCTGCCCCACGGTGAGGCCGTCGCCGGTGATCGAGCGGCCGCGCCGGTCGCGGTAGACCACCGCCTGGTTCAGGAGCAGGTCGGTGCCGATCTGGGCGTCGGTGAGGCGGATGCCGTTGTGGACCCGGCAGCGCGGCAGGTGCAGGTCGCCCTCCGTGTGCAGCCGGGCCGCCTCGATGCGCGGGACCGAGCAGTCGACCAGGCGCAGCGTGGCGAACCGTGACTCGGGGAGGAGGACCTCCTTCTCGAAGCGGCAGTGCTGCATCTCGGTGTACGGGGCGATGGTCCCGCCCGCGAGATCGAGCACGTCGGTGATCTGCACGCCCGCCAGCTTCAGCGCGGAGACCCGGCCCGCCAGCGCGGGCGGCCCGTCGAGCAGCAGCCAGCACACGATGCGCGCCCGCACGCTGCGCTCGGGACCCCAGGGGTGCCCGCCGTGCGGATCGTCCGCCGCGGCGTCCCCCGACCTGAGGTCGTACAGGCTGCCGTTGCGGAACGCCTGCCACATGCCGATCTCCGCGGCGGTCAGTCCGTCCGGCGGCTCCGCGGTGCCCTCGTCGTCGACCACTGCCCCTGCCACCTCCCTCCGCCCGCACCCGTGCGTCGTACACCCGTTTCATGCCCGCTGTGTGACCGGCTGAACGCGTGGGGTGAAGGAGGTCGTGCGAGATCCATATCAGCCAGTGATACGGCGGACCGAGGTCGAAAGAAGGTCTGAGAGAATTGGCCATGTGATCTCTCGAATCGATCTGCGCGGCGACGCCCTCCCCGAGGGCCCCGCCCTGCGCGCCCTGCTGCCCCGTGCCGACTTCGACGTCGCGGCCGCCCTGGAGAAGGTGCGGCCCATCTGCGAGGACGTGCATCATCGTGGCGACGCGGCGCTGATCGAGTACGCCGAGAAGTTCGACGGAGTACGCCTCGACCAGGTCCGGGTGCCCGCCGCCGCCCTCAAGGAGGCACTGGCCGGTCTCGACCCCCTCGTGCGCGAGGCCCTGGAGGAGTCGATCCGCCGCGCCCGCCTCGTCCACTCCGCCCAGCGCCGCGCCCCGCACACCGTGCAGGTCGTCCCCGGCGGCAAGGTGACCGAGAAGTGGGTGCCGGTCGAGCGCGTCGGGCTCTACGCCCCCGGCGGCCGCTCCGTCTACCCCTCCTCAGTGATCATGAACGCCGTTCCGGCGCAGGAGGCGGGCGTCGGGTCGATGGCGCTGGCGTCCCCGCCGCAGGCCGACTTCGGCGGACTGCCGCACCCGACGATCCTCGCCGCCTGCGCGCTCCTCGGCATCGACGAGGTGTACGCGGTCGGCGGCGCCCAGGCCGTCGCGATGTTCGCGTACGGCACCGAGACCTGCGCCCCCGCCAACATGGTGACCGGCCCCGGCAACATCTGGGTCGCCGCCGCCAAGCGCTATTTCACCGGCCGCATCGGCATCGACACCGAGGCGGGCCCGACCGAGATCGCCGTCCTCGCCGACGACACCGCCGACCCGGCGCACGTCGCGTCCGACCTGATCAGCCAGGCCGAGCACGACCCGCTCGCGGCCGCCGTGCTCGTCACCGACTCCGTGGCGCTCGCCGACGCGGTCGCGAAGGAGCTTCAGCCGCAGGTCGCCGCGACCAAGCACGTCGAGGACCGCATCCTCCCGGCGCTGAAGGGCCGCCAGTCCGCGATCGTCCTGGTCGACGGTCTGGAGGAAGGCCTGCGGGTCGTCGACGCGTACGGCGCCGAGCACCTGGAGATCCAGACCGCCGACGCCGCCGCCGTCGCCGAGCGCGTCAAGAACGCGGGCGCGATCTTCGTCGGCCCCTGGGCTCCCGTCTCCCTCGGCGACTACTGCGCGGGCTCCAACCACGTCCTGCCGACCGGCGGCTGCGCCTGCCACTCCTCGGGCCTGTCCGTCCAGTCGTTCCTGCGCGGCATCCACATCGTCGACTACACCCGCGAGGCGCTCGCCGACGTCGCCCACCACGTGGTGACGCTCGCCGAGGCCGAGGACCTGCCGGCGCACGGGGCGGCCGTGAAGGCGCGTTTTCCCGAAGGCGAACAAGACTGGCACAGCGGGTGGAAGGTGCCGGGCCAGTGAGCGACGTCCGCATCGACGATCTCCCCGTCCGCGACGAGCTGCGCGGCAAGTCTCCCTACGGCGCGCCCCAGCTCGACGTACCCGTCCGCCTGAACACCAACGAAAACCCCTACCCGCTCCCCGAGCCGCTCGTCGAGCGCATCGCCGAGCGGGTCCGCGAGGCCGCCCGCGGCCTCAACCGCTACCCCGACCGGGACGCGGTGGAGCTGCGCACCGAATTGGCGCGCTACCTCACCCGCACCACGGGCCACGCGCTGTCCCTCGCCCACGTCTGGGCGGCCAACGGCTCCAACGAGGTCATCCAGCAGCTCCTGCAGACCTTCGGCGGCCCCGGCAGGACGGCCATCGGCTTCGAGCCCTCGTACTCGATGCACGGCCTGATCGCGCGCGGCACCGGCACGGCCTGGATCTCCGGGCCGCGCCACGACGACTTCACGGTCGACATGGAGGCGGCGGCCAAGGCCATCGCCGAGCACCAGCCGGACGTCGTCTTCATCACCACCCCCAACAACCCCACGGGCAACGCCGTCCCCGCCGAGACCGTCCTCGCGCTGTACGAAGCGGCGCAGGCCGCGAAGCCGTCCATCGTGGTGGTCGACGAGGCGTACGTCGAGTTCAGCCACGGCGACTCGCTGCTCCCGCTGATCGAGGGGCGCCCGAACCTCGTCATCTCCCGGACCATGTCGAAGGCCTTCGGCGCCGCCGGGCTGCGCCTCGGCTACCTTGCCGCCCACCCGGCGGTCGTCGACGCCGTACAGCTGGTGCGCCTGCCGTACCACCTGTCGGCCGTCACGCAGGCCACCGCCCTCGCCGCCCTGGAGCACACCGACACGCTCCTGAAGTACGTGGACCAGCTCAAGGCCGAGCGCGACCGCCTCGTCACCGAGCTGCGCGCGCTGGGCTACGAGGTGACGGACTCCGACGCGAACTTCGTGCAGTTCGGGCGCTTTGCCGACGCGCATGAGGTGTGGACCAGGATTCTCGACCGGGGCGTCCTGGTCCGGGACAACGGCGTACCGGGATGGCTGCGGGTCACCGCGGGAACCCCCGACGAAAACGACGCGTTCCTCGATGCGGTGCGCGAACTGAAGAAGGAGCGACACGCATGAACCGCGTAGGACGGGTCGAGCGGACCACCAAGGAGACCTCGGTCGTCGTCGAGATCGACCTCGACGGCACCGGCAAGGTCGACGTGTCGACCGGCGTCGGCTTCTACGACCACATGCTCGACCAGCTCGGCCGCCACGGCCTGTTCGACCTCACGGTCAAGACCGAGGGCGACCTGCACATCGACTCCCACCACACCATCGAGGACACCGCGCTCGCGCTCGGCGCCGCCTTCAAGCAGGCCCTCGGCGACAAGGTGGGCATCTACCGCTTCGGCAACTGCACGGTCCCGCTCGACGAGTCGCTGGCCCAGGTCACCGTCGACCTCTCCGGCCGCCCCTACCTCGTGCACACCGAGCCCGAGAAGATGGCGCCGATGATCGGCGAGTACGACACGACGATGACCCGGCACATCCTGGAGTCCTTCGTCGCGCAGGCGCAGATCGCCCTGCACGTCCACGTGCCGTACGGGCGCAACGCCCACCACATCGTGGAGTGCCAGTTCAAGGCCCTCGCCCGCGCCCTGCGGTACGCGTCCGAGCGCGACCCGCGCGCGGCCGGCATCCTCCCGTCCACGAAGGGCGCGCTGTAACCGATGACCGGTCTCACCACCATCCTCATCGTCGTCGGCCTCTTCCTGCTCGGCGGCGTCATCTCCTTCGTCAAGCAGGGGATGCCCAAGAGCCTGATCACGCTGGTGTCCATCGGCGCCGCGATGTGCCTGGCCGCGGGCATCCTGCGGCTCGACTACTGGAACTGACGGGAGGGGAACGCCAGATGAGCACTCCCAAGAAGGTCGTCGTCTTCGACTACGGCTTCGGCAACGTCCGCTCCGCCGAGCGCGCCCTCGCCCGCGCGGGCGCCGACGTGGAGATAACGCGCGACTACGACACGGCCATGAACGCCGACGGCCTGCTCGTGCCGGGCGTCGGCGCGTTCGCCGCCTGCATGAAGGGCCTTGAGGAAGCGCGCGGCCACTGGATCGTCGGCCGCCGCCTGGCCGGCGGTCGTCCCGTGATGGGCATCTGCGTCGGCATGCAGATCCTCTTCGCCCGCGGCATCGAACACGGCGTCGAGACCGAGGGCCTGGACGAGTGGCCCGGCACGGTCGAGCCGCTGAAGGCCGAGATCGTCCCGCACATGGGCTGGAACACCGTCCAGGCCCCCGCCGGGTCCACGCTCTTCCAGGGCCTGGACGACGACGCCCGCTTCTACTTCGTGCACTCCTACGCCGTGCACCACTGGTCCCTCGAAGTCGCGAACCCGGCGATGCGTGCCCCGCACGTCACCTGGTCCACGCACGGCGAGCCCTTCGTGGCGGCCGTCGAGAACGGCGCGCTGAGCGCCACCCAGTTCCACCCCGAGAAGTCCGGCGACGCCGGCGCCCAGCTCCTCACCAACTGGATCGGAACCCTGTGAGCACCCTCGAACTCCTTCCCGCCGTCGACGTCCGCGACGGCCAGGCCGTACGCCTCGTCCACGGCGAGTCCGGCTCGGAGACCTCCTACGGCTCCCCGCTGGAGGCCGCCCTCGCCTGGCAGCGGTCGGGCGCCGAGTGGCTGCACCTGGTCGACCTGGACGCGGCGTTCGGCACCGGTGACAACCGCGAGCTGATCTCCGAGGTCGCGGGAGCCATGGACATCAAGGTCGAGCTGTCCGGCGGCATCCGCGACGACGCCTCGCTGGCCGCCGCGCTCGCCACCGGCTGCACCCGCGTCAACCTCGGCACCGCCGCCCTGGAGACCCCCGAGTGGGTCGCCAAGGTCATCGCCGAGCACGGCGACAAGATCGCGGTCGGCCTCGACGTACGCGGCACGACGCTGCGCGGCCGCGGCTGGACCCGCGACGGCGGCGACCTCTACGAGACCCTGGAGCGCCTGAACGCCGAGGGCTGCGCGCGCTACGTGGTCACCGACATCGCCAAGGACGGCACGCTCCAGGGCCCCAACCTGGAGCTGCTGCGCAACGTCTGCGCGGCGACGGACCGCCCCGTGGTCGCCTCCGGCGGCGTCTCCTCGCTGGACGACCTGCGCGCCATCTCCGAGCTGGTCCCGCTCGGCGTCGAGGGCGCGATCGTCGGCAAGGCGCTGTACGCCAAGGCGTTCACCCTCGAAGAGGCGCTCGCCGCGGTGGCCTCGTCATGAGCGACGCCGTGCGCCGGGTGAACACGGGCGGCCCCTGGGAGGAGGCCATCGGCTACTCCCGCGCCGTCGAGCTGCCCAACGGCCTCGTCCTGGTCTCCGGCTGCACCTCCGTGGTGAACGGCGCCATCGAGGCGGGCACCCCGTACGACCAGACCGTCAACGCCTTCCAGGTCGCCTTCGACGCGCTCAAGAAGCTCGGCCTCGGCCGCGAGCACGTCGTGCGCACCCGCATGTACCTCACGCACGCGCGTGACGTGGACGACGTGGGCCGCGCCCACAAGGAACTCTTCGACGACGTCCGCCCGGCCGCCTCCATGCTGATCGTCTCCGGCTTCATCGACCCCAGCCTGGTCGTCGAGGTCGAGGTGGAGGCGTACGGTCCGCGCGCCGCCCAGGGAGGCACGGCATGACCCTCTCCGTACGCGTGATCCCCTGCCTCGACGTGGACAACGGCCGCGTCGTCAAGGGCGTCAACTTCCAGAACCTGCGCGACGCGGGCGACCCCGTCGAGATGGCCAAGGTGTACGACGCCGAGGGCGCCGACGAGCTGACCTTCCTGGACATCACCGCGTCCTCGGGCAACCGCGAGACGACGTACGACGTGGTCCGCCGCACCGCCGAGCAGGTCTTCATCCCGCTCACGGTCGGCGGCGGCGTCCGCACCGCCGAGGACGTCGACAAGCTGCTGCGCGCGGGCGCGGACAAGGTCGGCGTCAACACGGCGGCGATCGCCCGCCCCGACCTGATCCGCGAGATCGTCGAGCGCTTCGGCCGCCAGGTCCTCGTCCTCTCCGTGGACGCGCGCCGCACCCCCTCCGGCTCCTTCGAGGTGACGACCCACGGCGGCCGCACGTCCGCCGGCATCGACGCCGTCGAATGGGCGCACGAGGCGGCGGAGCTGGGCGCGGGCGAGATCCTGCTCAACTCGATGGACGCCGACGGCACGAAGGACGGCTACGACATCGAGATGATCGAAGCCGTCCGCAAGCACGTCACGGTCCCGGTGATCGCCTCCGGGGGCGCGGGCCGCCTGGAGCACTTCCCGCCCGCCATCGCGGCGGGCGCGGACGCGGTGCTCGCCGCGTCGGTCTTCCACTTCGGTGATCTGCGGATCGGCGAGGTGAAGGGGACGTTGCGGGAGGCCGGTCATCCGGTGAGGTAAACGGGTGGCGAGGGCTCCCTCAGAGCCCCAGCTGCTTCGTCTCGTGGAGGGCGGCGATCGCGTCCTTGTCGCCCTCCAGGGAGACGTCGGCCGCCTCCTGCCTGCCGTACGCGAACAGCAGCAGCTCGGACGGCTCGCCCGTCGCCGTCACCACCGGCGTGCCCTTGTGGGCCACCGCCGTCCGGCCGTCCGGGCGGCGCAGGACCAGGCCCACCGGGGACTTGCGGCCCACCAGACGGGCCGAGCGTTCCAGGCTGGACCACAGGGCGTCCGAGAAGACCGGGTCCAGGGCGCGCGGCGTCCAGTCGGGCTGGGCCCGGCGTACGTCCTCGGCGTGGATGTAGAACTCGACGGTGTTCGACGCCTCGTCGATCTGCTTGAGCGAGAAGGGCGAGAAGCGCGGCGGGCCCGTCCTGATCAGCTGGATCAGCTCTTCGTAGGGCTTCGCGGCGAACTCGGCCTGCACCCGCTCCAGGCGCCCCGCCAGCTGCTTGATCAGGAGCCCGCCCGCCGCGTCCGCGCGGCGCTCGCGCACCACCAGGTGGGCCGCGAGGTCCCGGGTCCGCCAGCCCTCGCAGAGGGTGGGGGCCTCGGGGCCCTGCGCCTCCAACAGGTCGGCGAGAAGAAGTCGTTCACGCTTCGCATGGGTCGACATGCCAGCCAGCCTACGACCCGTCGGCCGGTCCGGACAGTGGACCACCGCCGGGACCACCGCGCCGGCGCGGCACAATGGGCGCATGACCAGCGTGCCCCCGCCCAGCAGCGGCCTCGACCCGGAGATCGCCGCGCGCCTCAAGCGCAGCCCCGACGGCCTCCTCCCCGCCATCGCCCAGCAGTACGACACCGGCGAGGTGCTCATGCTCGGCTGGATGGACGACGAGGCGCTGCACCGCACCCTCACCACCGGGCGCTGCACCTACTGGTCCCGCAGCCGCCAGGAGTACTGGGTCAAGGGCGACACCTCCGGACACGTCCAGCACGTCAAGGAGGTGGCCCTCGACTGCGACGCGGACACCGTCCTCGTCCAGGTCGACCAGGTCGGCGCGGCCTGCCACACCGGCACCCGCACCTGCTTCGACTCCGACGTGCTGCCCTTGAGCGGCGTACCGGCTCCCGGTCAGTAGGGTCTGCTGCCATGGACCTGGAGACCTTCCGCAAGCTCGCGACCGACCGCCGCGTGATCCCCGTCAGCCGCAAGCTCCTCGCGGACGGCGACACCCCCGTCGGCCTCTACCGCAAGCTCGCCGCCGAACGTCCCGGCACCTTCCTCCTGGAGTCCGCCGAGAACGGCCGCAGCTGGTCCCGGTACTCCTTCGTCGGCGTCCGCAGCGCCGCCACCCTCACCGTCCAGGACGGCGAGGCCCACTGGCTGGGCACCCCGCCCGTCGGCGCCCCCACCTCCGGCGACCCCCTCGCCGCGCTGCGCGCCACCGTCGACCTCCTGCACACCCCGCGCGACCTGGCAGGACAGCTGCCGCCCTTCACCGGCGGCATGGTCGGCTACCTCGGCTACGACATCGTGCGCCGCCTGGAGAAGATCGGCCCCGGCGAGCGGGACGACCTGAGGCTCCCCGAGCTGACCATGCTGCTCACCAGCGACCTCGCCGTCCTGGACCACTGGGACGGCTCGGTCCTGCTGATCGCCAACGCCATCAACCACAACGACCTCGACACCGGCGTCGACGAGGCGTACGCCGACGCCGTCGCCCGGCTCGACGCCATGGAGGCAGACCTCTCGCGCCCCGTCGCCCAGCCCCCGGCCGCCCTGCCCCCCTCCGAGCTGCCCGAGTACACCGCGCTGTGGGGCGGCGAGCAGTACCAGGAGGCCGTCGAGGACATCAAGGAGCGCATCCGGGCCGGCGAGGCCTTCCAGGTCGTGCCCTCGCAGCGCTTCGAGACCCCGTGCGAGGCGAGCGCGCTGGACGTGTACCGCGTGCTGCGGGCCACCAACCCCTCGCCGTACATGTACCTCCTGCGCCTCGACGGCTTCGACGTCGTCGGCTCCAGCCCCGAAGCCCTCGTCAAGGTCGAGGACGGGCACGCCATGGTCCACCCCATCGCCGGCACCCGCCACCGCGGCGCCACCCCGCGGGAGGACCAAGCGCTCGCCGAGGAGCTGCTCGCCGACCCCAAGGAGCGCGCCGAGCACCTGATGCTCGTCGACCTCGGCCGCAACGACCTGGGCCGCGTCTGTGAGCCGGGCTCCGTCGAGGTCGTGGACTTCATGTCCGTCGAGAAGTACTCCCACGTCATGCACATCGTCTCGACGGTCACCGGCCAGGTCGCCCAGGGCCGCACCGCCTTCGACGTGCTCACCGCCTGCTTCCCCGCGGGCACCCTCTCCGGCGCCCCCAAACCCCGCGCCATGCAGATCATCGACGAACTGGAGCCCTCCCGGCGCGGCCTGTACGGCGGCTGCGTCGGCTACCTCGACTTCGCGGGCGACTCCGACACCGCCATCGCCATCCGCACCGCCCTCCTGCGCGACGGCACGGCGTACGTGCAGGCCGGAGCCGGTGTCGTCGCCGACTCCGACCCCGTCGCCGAGGACACCGAGTGCCGCAACAAGGCCGCCGCCGTGCTGCGCGCCATCCACACGGCCAACCGGATGCACGCCCCCGGGAAGCCGTGCGGGACACGTGAGGGATAGTGGACAGGTGACTTCCGCAGTACCACCGCCCCGGACCGACACCCAGCCCGAGCCCGCAGAGCCCGCAGAACCGGCAGAGCCCACCGGGCCTGTCGAGACCAAGGAACAGCGCGGCAGCAGGCGCAGCATCGCCGCCGCGCTGCTGCTCGGCGCCGTGGGCGCGGCCCTCGCGCTGCTCGCCTCCCGGCAGACCTGGGCCCGCGGCACCGCGTCGGTGGCCGGCGGCGACCTGCCCCTGACCGCCAGCGGCGGCGACGTCACGGGCGTACCCGCGGCCCTCGCGATAGTGGGCCTCGCCGCCCTCGTCGCGATCTTCGCCGTCCGCCGCACCGGACGCCTCCTGGTCTCCCTGCTGCTCACGCTGAGCGGCGCGGGCACCGTGGTCGCCGCGCTGCTCGGCGCGGGTGACGGCGCCGCCCTCGACGAGAAGGCCGCCACCGCGTCCGGCGACGCCGCCGCCACCATCGGCGGCCTCAGCCACACCGGCTGGCCCTACGCCGCGGCCGCCGCGGGCGTCCTCCTCCTGCTCGCGGGCCTGCTCGCCCTCACGTACGGTCGCTCCTGGCCCGCCATGTCGGGACGCTACGAACGCGACGGCTCGCCGAGCCCCCGCAAGGCGCGCCGTGCCCCGGACCCGGAGCGGCCCGAGGAACTGTGGAAGGCCCTGGACCGCGGCGAGGACCCGACGCGCGAAGCGTGACCCCGCGCTCAGGGCATACGCGCCGGTACGGGACAATGACAGCGAGCGTCCGACTCGCGGTGGGTCTCTCGCCCCACCACCACGCATACAGCAACGAGGAGCAAGTCATGGCGGGCAGCAGCCACGGACACACCCCGGCCGCCTGGACCGGTGTCATCATCGCCTTCATCGGTTTCTGCGTCGCGGGTGCCTTCATGGTGATGGCCAACGTGCCCGGGTTCTGGGCGGGCATGGCCCTCATCGTGGTCGGCGGTCTCGTCGGCGCCGTCATGCGCGCCATGGGCCTCGGCCAGGACAAGAGTCAGCAGCGCCGGGTCGTGCGCTCCGAGAGCTGACCTTCCCCGTACGGAGAGAGGCGGTCCGGCAGGTGCCGGGGCCGCCTCTCGCGCTGTCCGGCCACCGGGCGGCAGGCCCCCGCGCGAGGCACAATGCACGCGTGAGAGCCGAACCTTCGAGCGCCGGGACCACCCGCAAGGACGCGCCCCCGCTCCCGGCCCGCCTGCTCGTGCCGGCCGGTGTGCTCGCCGCCGTCGCCGGTGCCTTCGCGTACGTCGGCGCCGTCGACCCCAACGAACCCGGCCACTACCCAGCCTGCCCGCTCCTGCGCCTCACCGGGATCTACTGCCCCGGCTGCGGCGGGCTGCGCAGCGCCCACGCCGTCGTCCACGGCGACCTCACCACGGCCCTCGGCGCCAACGCGCTCGCCGTCGCCGGGTACGCCCTCTTCGCGGTGGTGTGGGCCGTCTGGGTGGTCCGCGTGGCGCGCGGACGGCCCCCGGGGATCGAGCTGCGTCCGGCGCAGCTGTGGGCCGTCGGCGCCGTGATCGCGGTCTTCACCCTCGTACGCAATCTGCCGTTCGGGTCATGGCTGCATCCCTGAACGCGCAGGCCGGCGGGGGTGACGCATGTCCAGGTCGTGGGACGGGCGTCAACCGGATGCGGGGCCTTCGCCCTCCTGCGGATACCATCGCAGTGACCAGCTTGAACGTCAGCTTCAACCGTCAGGGAAGGGGTCCGCTCGCGTGAGTGTGCTCGACGAGATCATCGACGGAGTCCGTGCCGACCTCGCGGAGCGGCAGGCGCGCGTCAGCCTCGACGAGCTCAAGGAACGCGCGGCCAAGGCCCCCGCGGCCAAGGACGGCGCGGCCGCCCTGCGCGGCGACGGCGTCAAGGTCATCTGTGAGGTCAAGCGCTCCAGCCCCTCCAAGGGCGCGCTCGCCGCGATCGCGGACCCCGCCGGACTCGCCGCCGACTACGAGGCGGGCGGCGCCGCCGTCATCTCCGTGCTCACCGAGGAGCGCCGCTTCGGCGGCTCGCTCGCCGACCTGGAGGCCGTCCGCGCCAAGGTCGACGTCCCGGTGCTGCGCAAGGACTTCATCGTCACCTCGTACCAGCTGTGGGAGGCCCGCGCGTACGGCGCCGACCTCGCGCTGCTGATCGTGGCCGCCCTGGACCAGGCCGCCCTGGAGTCCCTCATCGAGCGCGCCGAGTCGATCGGCCTCACGCCGATCGTCGAGGTGCACGACGAGGAGGAGGCCGAGCGCGCCGTCGACGCGGGCGCCCGGGTCGTCGGGGTCAACGCCCGCGACCTGAAGACCCTCAAGGTCGACCGCTCCGTGTTCGAGCGGATCGCCCCCGAGCTGCCGGACAGCGTCGTCAAGATCGCCGAGTCCGGTGTCCGCGGCCCGCACGACCTGATCGCGTACGCCAACGCCGGCGCCGACGCGGTCCTCGTGGGCGAGTCCCTGGTGACCGGCCGCGACCCCAAGGCCGCGGTCTCCGACCTGGTCGCCGCGGGCGCGCACCCCGCCCTGCGGCACGGACGGGGCTGACCGCACCCCATGGCCATCTCCGCCCGCCTCGCACCCGGCTGCCGCCCCCGCGGCTGCCGGGCGCCCGCGCGGCGTGTGCGGGGCAGGCGGGTGCGGTACCACATCGGTTCGGAGCCGGGCCAGATCCCCGGGATGCGATGGCACGGCGGCGCCTTGGCCGCCGCCGCGAGCTGAAAGCCCCGTAAGGGGCGCGGGGAACTGCGCGACAAGCCCACGACGGGCCGCAGTCGCGATCAATCCCGACCAGCAACGGCGCCAGGGCGCACGCGTGCCAGACGTCAACGCCAGTCCTAGCGAGGATTCCGCATGCCCAGCGAATACTTCATCCCCGACCCCGAGGGCCAAGTCCCCAGCACCGAAGGCTACTTCGGCGCCTTCGGCGGCAAGTTCATCCCGGAGGCCCTGGTCGCCGCCGTCGACGAGGTCGCCGTCGAGTACGACAAGGCCAAGAGCGACCCCGCCTTCGCCGCCGAGCTGGACGACCTGCTCGTCCACTACACGGGCCGCCCCAGCAGCCTCACCGAGGTGCCCCGCTTCGCGGAGCACGCCGGCGGCGCCCGCGTCTTCCTCAAGCGCGAGGACCTGAACCACACCGGCTCACACAAGATCAACAACGTGCTCGGCCAGGCCCTGCTCACCAAGCGCATGGGCAAGACCCGCGTCATCGCCGAGACCGGCGCGGGCCAGCACGGCGTCGCCACGGCCACGGCCTGCGCGCTCTTCGGCCTCGAATGCACCATCTACATGGGCGAGATCGACACCCAGCGCCAGGCGCTGAACGTCGCCCGCATGCGCATGCTCGGCGCCGAGGTCATCGCCGTGAAGTCCGGCAGCCGCACCCTGAAGGACGCCATCAACGAGGCGTTCCGCGACTGGGTCGCCAACGTGGACCGCACCCACTACCTCTTCGGCACCGTCGCCGGACCGCACCCCTTCCCCGCCATGGTCCGCGACTTCCACCGCGTCATCGGCGTCGAGGCCCGCCGCCAGATCCTGGAGCGCGCCGGACGGCTGCCCGACGCCGCCGTCGCCTGCGTGGGCGGCGGCTCCAACGCCATCGGCCTCTTCCACGCCTTCATCCCGGACGCGGAGGTGCGCCTCATCGGCTGCGAACCCGCCGGGCACGGCGTCGAGACCGGCGAGCACGCGGCCACGCTGACCGCGGGGGAGCCGGGCATCCTGCACGGCTCCCGCTCCTACGTCCTCCAGGACGAGGAGGGCCAGATCACCGAGCCCTACTCGATCTCGGCGGGCCTGGACTACCCCGGCATCGGCCCCGAGCACGCCTACCTCAAGGACAGCGGCCGCGGCGAGTACCGCGCCGTCACCGACGACGCCGCCATGCAGGCGCTGCGCCTGCTGTCCCGCACCGAGGGCATCATCCCGGCCATCGAGAGCGCCCACGCGCTCGCCGGGGCGCTCGACGTCGGCAGGGAACTGGGCAAGGACGGGCTGATCGTCGTCAACCTCTCCGGGCGCGGCGACAAGGACATGGACACGGCCGCACGCTACTTCGGCCTGTACGACACGGACGCCACCGTCGAGGCGGACGCGTCCGCCACCGGTGCAGAGATCAAGGGGGACGCCAAGTGAGCGGCAACATCCGGCTGTTGAGCGACACCCTGGCGGTAGCCCGGGCCGAGGGGCGCGCCGCGCTCATCGCGTACCTGCCCGCCGGCTTCCCCACCGTCGACGGCGGCATCGCGGCCGTCAAGGCCGTCTTCGACGGCGGCGCGGACGTGGTCGAGGTCGGGCTGCCGCACAGCGACCCGGTGCTCGACGGGCCGGTCATCCAGACCGCCGACGACATCGCCCTGCGCGGCGGCCTCAAGATCCGCGACGTGATGCGCACCGTCCGCGAGGCCCACGAGGCGACCGGCAAGCCGGTGCTCGTCATGACGTACTGGAACCCGATCGACCGCTACGGCGTGGAGCGCTTCACCGCCGAGCTGGCCGAGGCGGGCGGCGCCGGGTGCATCCTGCCCGACCTGCCCGTCCAGGAGTCCGGCCTGTGGAGGGAGCACGCCGAGAAGCACGACCTGGCGACGGTCTTCGTCGTCGCGCCGAGCAGCAAGGACGAGCGGCTCGCCACGATCACGGCGGCGGGCTCCGGCTTCGTGTACGCGGCGTCGCTGATGGGCGTCACGGGTACCCGCGAGTCCGTCGGCGAGCAGGCCCAGGATCTGGTGCGGCGCACCAAGGCCACCACCGACCTGCCGGTCTGCGTGGGCCTCGGCGTCTCCAACGCCCGCCAGGCCGCCGAGGTCGCGGGCTTCGCCGACGGGGTGATCGTCGGCTCCGCCTTCGTGCAGCGGATGCTGGACGCCGCGGACGAGACCGCCGGGCTCGCCGCCGTGCGCGCGCTGGCGGCCGAGCTGGCGGACGGGGTCCGCGGCAAGGCGTAACTCGTACGGGTGGTCCTGGACCGGGGAGGCACGCTCGTGCCTCCCCGGTTCGTTGGCGGGGTGTGAGTGAGAAGAACCGTGAGGCAAAGCGATCGGCCCGTGAGCGGCTGACGGAAGAGCGAGAGCGACAGAAGGCCCGCGACAAGCGGCGCCGAGCGCTGATCGTGGGCGCCGCGGTGGTCGGCGTCCTCGGCCTGGCCGCCGTCGTGGGGCTGCTCGCCGCCAATTCCGGCGACGACAAGAGCGACACCTCGGGCCCGGTGGCCGTCCCCGCGGGGGCCGCCGGCGAGGACCGGCTGACGATCCCCCTCGGCAAGGACAGCGCCAAGGCGACCCTCACCATCTGGGAGGACTTCCGCTGCCCGGCCTGCAAGCAGTTCGAGGACACCTACCGCTCGACGATCAACGACCTCGCCGGGAAGGGCCGGCTCAAGGTCGAGTACCACCTGGCCACCCTCATCGACGGGAACATGGGCGGCAGCGGCTCCCTGCGCGCGGCCAACGCCGCGGCGTGCGCCCAGGACGCCGGCAAGTTCCCGGCGTACCACGACGTGCTCTTCAAGAACCAGCCCCCGGAGACCGAGGACGCGTACGGGGACAACGGCAAGCTGATCGAGCTCGCCGGCCAGGTGGACGGTCTCGTCACGGACCCCTTCAAGAAGTGCGTCGAGGACGGCAGACACGACAGCTGGGTCGCCAAGTCGAACAAGGCCTTCCAGGACGCGAAGCTCCAGGGCACGCCGACCGTGCTGCTCGACGGGAAGAGCGTCTTCGGCGACGAGCGGAACCCGCTGACCCCGCAGAAGCTGCGGAAGATGGTGGAGGACGCCCACCGGAGCTAGTGCCCCCAAGGGGCATGCCCGTTATGGACCCGTAGCCGGGCTGGTTGCCGACCTCGCCGCCCGGCACGGTAGCGTCGGACCTGCCATGGACCTTGCCTACATTCCCAGCCCGTCCCGCGGTGTGGTCGAACTCGGACCCATTCCGCTGCGCGGCTACGCGTTCTGCATCATCATCGGCGTCTTCGTGGCCGTCTGGCTCGGCAACAAGCGGTGGGTCGCCCGCGGGGGCCGGCCCGGCACCGTGGCCGACATCGCCGTGTGGGCCGTGCCGTTCGGCCTGGTCGGCGGGCGCCTCTACCACGTGATCACGGACTACCAGCTGTACTTCAGCGAGGGCCGGAACTGGGTCGACGCCTTCAAGATCTGGGAAGGCGGCCTCGGCATCTGGGGCGCGATCGCGCTCGGCGCGGTCGGCGCGTGGATCGGCTGCCGCCGCCGGGGCATCCCGCTGCCGGCCTGGGCCGACGCCCTGGCCCCCGGCATCGCCCTCGCGCAGGCCATCGGCCGCTGGGGCAACTGGTTCAACCAGGAGCTGTACGGCAGGGCCACGGACGTGCCGTGGGCGCTGAAGATCACCTCGGCGGATGACGGCCGGGTCCCCGGCACCTACCACCCCACGTTCCTCTACGAATCCCTGTGGTGCGTCGGCGTCGCCCTCCTCGTCATCTGGGCCGACCGCCGCTTCAAGCTCGGGCACGGCCGGGCGTTCGCGCTGTACGTCGCCTCGTACTGCGCCGGGCGCGGCTGGATCGAGTACATGCGGGTCGACGACGCGCACCACGTGCTCGGTCTGCGGCTCAACGTCTGGACCGCGATCGTGGTCTTCGTGCTGGCCGTCGTCTACTTCGTGCTGTCGGCGAAGAAGCGGCCCGGGCGCGAGGAGGTCGTGGAACCGGGTGCGGTGGACTCCGCTGACGTGGCTTCCGACGCTGTGGGTTCCGGGGATGTGGCCTCCGGCGAGGTGGCCTCCGGCAAGGGTGGCAGCGACGAGGACCGTGCGGGTGACGGCGGTTCCGTGCAGCTCACCAAGGGCGGGGCGGCCCCCAAGGACGAGGCCGAGTCCGCCGAGTCCGCCAAGAAGGGCTGACACCCTCTGGTCGTACGTCGATGGGGCCGCCGGATCGGTTGATCCGGCGGCCCCATCGCTTTCGGCTAGCGCGGACGTCTCGCCAGGGACAGCATCCGCTGCGCGCCCTCCACCACCGCCCGGTCGACGAAGCGTCCGTCCGGCAGGGCCAGGGCGCCCTCGTCCGTCGCCGCCGCCTTGGTGATCTCCTCGGCCTGTTCGATCTCCTCGGCGGTGGGAAGGTAGGCCTGTTCGATCACCGGGAGCTGCCGGGGATGGATCGCCGCGCGGCCGAGGAAGCCGAGGGCGCGGCCCCGGGCGCAGGACGCGGCCAGGCCGTCGAGGTCACGGATGTCGGGGTGGACCGACTGGCTGGGCGGGGGTAGGCCCGCCGCCCGCGCGGCCACCACCACGCGGGAGCGCGCCCAGTCCAGGCCCCGGTCCTCCCGTACGCCGAGGTCGGCGCGGAGGTCCGCCTCGCCGAGGGAGAGGCCGTGCAGTGCCGGGTGCGCGGTGGCGATGGCGAAGGCGTGCTCCAGGCCGAGCGCCGACTCGACGAGGGCGTGCAGGCTGGGGGAGCCGCCGTCGGCGGGGACCGCGCGTTCCGCGACGCGGATGACGTCGGCGCGGGAGGTGACCTTCGGCAGGCGCAGCCCCGCCACGCCGGGGAGCGGGGCGATGGCGCGGAGGTCGGCGTCGGCGAGGGGCGTGCCCAGGGCGTTCACCCGGACGTGGACGGGGACGGGGGACGGACGCGGCTCCGAGAGGAGTTCCGCCGTCGCCGCCCGCGCGTACTCCTTGCGGTCGGGGGCGACCGCGTCCTCCAGGTCGACGATCACCACGTCGGCGCCCGCGCGCAGGGCCTTGGCCACCACCTCGGGCCGGTCGCCGGGGGCGTAGAGCCAGGTCAGGGGGTGGGCGGTGGTCACAGGGCGCCCTCTTTGCGGAGGGTGGCGATCTCCCGTTCCGTCAGACCGAGTTCGGTGAGGACCGCGTCCGTGTCGGCGCCGTGCGGGCGGCCCGGCCAGCCGATCGCGCCGGGGGTCTCGGAGAGGCGGAAGAGCACGTTCTGCATGCGCAGCGGGCCCAGTTCCGGGTCCTCGACCGTGGTGAGCGTGCCGAGGGCGGCATACTGCGGGTCGGTCATGACGTCGCGTACGTCCTGGATGGGGGCGACCGCCGCCTGTGCCTTCTCGAAGGCCTCGATGACCTCGGCGCGGGTGTGGCGGGCGATCCAGCCGCCGACCGCCTCGTCGAGGACATCGGCGTGGGCGGCGCGCTCCGCGCCCGAGGCGAACCACGGCTCGGCGATCAGCTCCGGGCGGCCGACCAGGCGCAGCACGCGCTCCGCGACGGACTGCGCCGAGGTGGAGACGGCGACCCAGCGGCCGTCGGCGGTGCGGTAGGTGTTGCGGGGCGCGTTGTTCGTGGAGCGGTTCCCGGTGCGGGGCTGGACGAAGCCCAGCTGGTCGTACCAGAGCGGCTGGGGGCCGAGGACCGTGAGGATCGGCTCGATGATCGCCATGTCCACCACCTGCCCCCGGCCCGTGCGATCACGCGCGGCGAGGGCCGTCAGCACCGCGTACGCCGTCGCCAGACCCGCGATCGAGTCGGCGAGGCCGAAGGGCGGCAGCGTCGGGGGCCCGTCGGGGGCACCGGTGATCGCGGCGAAACCGCTCATGGCCTCGGCGAGCGTGCCGAAGCCGGGGCGGCGGGCGTACGGGCCGAACTGGCCGAAGCCCGTGACGCGGGTCAGGACCAGGCGGGGGTTGGCCGCGCTCAGCTCGTCCCAGCCGAGGCCCCACTTCTCCAGGGTGCCGGGGCGGAAGTTCTCCACGACGACGTCGGCGGTGGCGGCCAGGCGCAGGAGCGTGTCGCGGCCGCCGGGCGTGGAGAGGTCCAGGGTCATCGTGCGCTTGTTGCGGCCGAGCAGCTTCCACCACAGGCCGACGCCGTCCTTCGACGGGCCGTGGCCTCGGGAGGGGTCGGGGCGGCTCGGGTGTTCGACCTTGATGACCTCCGCGCCGAAGTCGCCGAGCATCGTGGCGGCGAGGGGGCCCGCGAAGAGGGTGGCCAGGTCCAGGACGCGCAGGCCGGTGAGGGGTGCGGCCGTGGACGGCGGTGTGGTGGGCGGCTGCGGCTCTGTCATGAGGGGGTGCCGTCCGTCGTGCGGGCGGTCGCTTCCGCCGCCTGGGCGTCGATCTCCTTGCGGCACGGCATGGAGGCGGACGCCCCCGGGCGCTGTACGGAGAGCGCGGCCGCCGAGGACGCCCAGTGGAGTGCCTCGGGCACGGACTTGCCTTCGGCGAGCGCCACGGCCAGGGTCCCGGCGAAGGTGTCGCCCGCGCCGGTCGTGTCGACCGCCGTGACCCGGGACGCGGGCACCGTCACCGGTTCGGCGCCGCGAGCCGCGTACAGACTGCCCTGTGAGCCGAGGGTGATGACGACCTCGGGGACCTGGGCCAGAAGCGTGCGGGCGGCGGCCGGCGGGTCGTTTGTGATGCCGGTGAGTGCGGCGGCCTCGTGTTCGTTGGGCAGCAACAGGTCGGTGGCGGCGAGGAGTTCGTCGGGGAGCGGTTGCGCGGGGGCCGGGGTGAGGACCGTGCGCACCCCGTGGCGCCGCGCCGCCCGCGCGGCGGTGAGGACCCCCTTGAGCGGAATCTCCAGTTGCAGCAGCAGGGCGTCGGCGGAGGCGATCACGGCCTCGTCGCCGGGGGTGAGGCCCTTGACGGTGCCGTTGGCGCCGGGGACGACGACGATCGCGTTGCCGCCCTCGTCGTCGACGACGATGTGCGCGGTGCCGGTCGGGGTGTCGACCCTGCGCAGCAGGTCCGTGTCGACGCCGGAGTGTTCGAGCGAGGAGCGCAGCTGCGCGCCGAAGGTATCGGCGCCGACCGCGCCGATCATTGAGACGGTGGCGCCGGCGCGGGCCGCGGCGATGGCCTGGTTGGCGCCTTTGCCGCCGGGGACCGTACGGAACTCACGGCCCGTCACGGTCTCGCCGCGCCGCGGGGCCTCGGCGACGTACGCGACGAGGTCCATGTTGGCGCTGCCGAGGACGGCGATGTGGGGCGTCGGTGTCGCGGGTGTCGGTGTCATGAGCGGTGTGCCTCCCGGGCGGTGAGTTCTGCGAGGGTGTCGAAGCCGATGCCGTCGAAGCCGCCCACGGACGTGGCGAGCCGGTTCTTGAGCGGTGCCGTCCAGCGGGCGGGCAGCGCGGCCGGGTGCCCGGCCAGCAGGCCCGCGATGGACCCGGCGGTCGCGCCGTTGGAGTCGGTGTCCCAGCCGCCGGAGACGGCGCGCGTGATGGAGCCGGTGAAGTCGCCGTCGGCGTGGGTGAGGGCGGCGGCGAGCAGGGCGGCGTTGGGGACGACGTGCACCCAGTGGTGGGTGGGGTAGCCGGCGTGCAGTTGGTCCACGACGGTGTCGAAGTCCGTGGTGGCGGTGGCGAGGTGGATGCCGTGGCGGACGGCTTCGCGGAGCGGGGAGTTCCGGGGGACGGCCGCCAGGCCGGTGCGGAGGCAGCGGTGGACGTCGGTGTCCCCGGCCGCCGCCGCGGCGATGGTGGCGGCGGCGAACACGGCGCCGTGGACACCGTCCGCCGTGTGCGTCAACGCGGCGTCCCGGTACGCCTGTTCGGCCGCGGCCTCCGGGGCGCCGGGGTTGGTCCAGCCGTGCATGTCGGCCCGGATCAGCGCGCCGATCCACTCGCGGAAGGGGTTGCGGTGGGTGGCGGTGTGCGGGGGCTCGATGCCCTGGAGGAGGTTGCGGTAGGCGACGCGCTCGGCGGTGAACGTGCGCCCGGCCGGCAGCTCGTCCAGCCAGAGCCGCGCGACGTCCTCGGTGGTGAAGGACCTGCCGTGGCGCTGGAGGAGGACGAGGTTCAGCAGGGGGTAGTTGAGGTCGTCGTCCTCGGGCATGCCGTCGATGTTCTCGGCGAGGGAGGTGGGCGCGGAACGCTTGTTCCACGGGTACGCCGCCTTGAGCGCGGGCGGGAGTCCTCGCTCCGTGAACCAGGTCGTCAGCGGCCAGTTGCCCGTCGCCCTGGCGATGCTGCGGATGCCGTCGAGGGGCAGCTTCTCCACCGGCTTGCCGAGCAGACAGCCCGCGGCCCTGCCGAGCCAGGCGGCGTGGAGGCGGTCGCGGAGGTCCGTGGGGGCGGGCGGTGCGGGGCCGGTGGGGGCGGGGGGCGGCTGCGCGGGGGTGGCGGGGCCCAGCTCGTCCAGGAGCTGTTCGGCGAGGGTACGGAGGTGAGGCGGGGCGGGGGCCGGGGAGGCGCCCGCGCGCGGCGGCGCCGGGTGGCCGCCCGCCGCGAGCCAGCGGGCGCGTACGGAGGAGACGTCCCGGCCCTCGTGCGCTGCCTGCCGGAGTTCGTGCCCGAGGAGGTCCTCCGGGTGGACCCAGGTGAGGCGGATCATGGGGTGGTTGGGGGAGTGGGAGGGGGCGGCGGGGGGCTCGGGGTCTGGGCGGTCGGTGGTGGCTTCGTGGGTGGGGTGGGGGTTGTGACGGGGGTGGGGTTGGTGACTGCTGTGGCTGTTGTGGCTTCTGGGGCTGGCGCGGCAGTTGTGGCTTCGGGGGGTGCCATGGTGTTCGTGGCTGCCGTGAAGGTCGTGACTGCCGTGGCTCCCGTGACGTCGACATCCGCGCCTCGGACGGCGACTCGTGCGGCTTCCCCGGAGCGGGCGTCGACCGGAGTCTCGGCCCTCGCGCCCGCCCGCGCCCGCGTCCCGGCCGACCGGACCTGGGCGGTCGGCCGGGCGCACGCACCGGATGCCGCTTCCGTGGCCGTCAGGGACGTGAAGGCCGCTTCGTGGGCACGGCGGCGGGTGACGTCCCGGTCGAAGATCTCCCGGGCGACCTCGGTCAGCGCCGTCGCGGGGGCGTGCAGATCGAGGCGGCTCGCCTGCGCCACCGTCTTCGCCCAGTCGCGCGGGACCGCCGCCTCCCCGCGCAGCGCGCCCACGATCGCGCCGCTCATCGTCGCGATGGAGTCGCAGTCGCGGCCGTAGTTGACGGCGCCGAGGACCGTGCGGCGGTAGTCGCCCTCGCCGACCAGGAGCATGGCCAGGGCCACCGGCAGCTCCTCGATGGCGTGCAGGCGGGAGGGGCGGCGGGCGCCGAGGGACGGGGCGCGGTAGTCGGGGCCGACCGTGTCGAAGGGGGCGACGGCGGCGCGGACGGGCGCCAGGGCCGCCTCGAAGTCCCGGTGCCGCGCGGCCACGTCCGTCACCGCCTCGATCGCCGCGCGCGTGCCGTCCTTCGCCAGGGCGAGGCATGCCTCGACCACCGATTCCGGCGTGGCGCCGGGCGTGCAGGCGGCCGCCACCGCCGCCGCGAAGACGCCCGCGGCCTCGCGGCCGTACGAGGACTGGTGGGCGCCCGCGATGTCGAGGGCCTCGGCATACGCACCCTCCGGGTTCGCGGCGTTGACCAGGCCCACCGGCGCCATGTACATCGCGGCGCCGCAGTTGACGATGTTGCCGGTGCCCGCCTCGCGCGGGTCGACGTGGCCGTAGTGGAGGCGGGCGACGAGCCACTTCTCGGCGAGGAAGATCCGGTGCAGGGGCAGGGCCTCGGCCGCCAGCTCCGGAATCCAGCGCGGCGTCGTCATCAGGTCGGGCACCAGGTGGTCGGCGATGGCGTACGCGTCGAGGTGATCGCGGACGGTGCCGTACACCCGTACGAGCGCGTGCGTCAGCAAGGTGTCGTCGGTGACGTGGCCGTCACCCTTGTGGTACGGCGCGATGGGGCGGGCGGTGCGCCACTCGTCGCCGTTCCAGGGGCCGACGATGCCGCGCACGCGGCCGCCGTGGCGCTCGGCGATCTGCTCGGGCGCGTACCCCTCGACGGGTCCGCCGAGGGCGTCGCCGACGGCCGCGCCGACGAGGCTGCCGGTGATGCGGTCCGCCAGCCCGACCGCGCTACTTGTCGGCCGCGTGCGCTGCGTGCGCTGCGTGAGCTGTGTCGGCTGCGTGGGCTGCATGGGCTTCATGTCGGAATTGTCCACCTGGAGCGGCAAGTTCCGTGTGTGCCAGGTGCCCGGCGAGTTCCACCAGGTCGGTGCCGGCGAGGCGGGGGAGCGTGCAGCCGGACAGCGTCCGGCAGGTCTCGCGCCACGTCTCGGGGATCGCCGCCGCCGTGCCGAACGCGCCGGTCAGCGCCCCGGCGAGGGCGGGCGCCGAGTCCGCGACCCGGGACAGGCAGGCGGCCGCGGGCACGGCCTCGCAGACGCGGCCGCGCGCGGCGGTGGCCAGGGCGAGCGCCACCGGAACGGTCTCGGCGGCGGCGATGCCGTAGCTGTACACGTGGTCGACGATCTGGTGTTCCAGGAGCGGTACGAGGTCGAAGGCGCACGCGGCGGCCTGGGCGAGCTTCACGGCGTGGCGGGCGTTGCGGCCGATCTCGGTGTGCTCGGGGAGCTGGGCGAGCGCGGCGTCCACCGCCTGTTCGACGTCCGCCGCACCGAGCGCCACCGCGATCGCCGCGGCCATCGCGCGGGCACCGTGGACGCCGTCGCCGTCCTGGGTGTAGCGGGCGTCGAACTCGGCCAGCGCGGCAGCCTGTTCGGGGTCACCGGGGTGGACCAGGGCGAGCACGCAGGCGCGTACGCAGGCGGCGTCGTCGAAGAAGTGCGGGTTGTCGTGGCCGGTGGCGGGCGGCCGCAGCCCGGCGGCGAGGTTGCCGAGGCCCGCGCGGACGGAGATGCGGGCGCGCAGGGGGAGTACGGCGGACTCCACCTCCGGGGCGCGGGCCGCGGCGGCGGCGACCTCGGCGGCCAGCGTGGACCAGGCGAGGTCCAGGGCGGCGCGGACCCGGCGGTCCGGGGGCAGGCCGGGGTCGAGGGTGCCGTCCGCCGCGCGGAGCAGGGACTCGGCGGTGAAGGCCGCCCATTCGGCGTCGTCGGAGGGGCCGAGGCGCAGGGGTTCGGGGGGCTGGTTCAGGGCGATGGGGACGGGGAGGGTGGTCGTGGCGTTCTGCTCGGCGAAGGTGTCCAGTTCGCGGGTGAGGCGGCGGGTCCACTCGGGCATGCGGGCGGCCCGGTGCCGGGCCGCGGGCCACCCGGCGGCGTCGCCTGCGGCGAGGCCCAGCAGCAGGCCTTCGATGCGGGGGCCCGCTTGGTCGGCACCCGGCGCCGTGGGCGCAGCGGGAGAGGCGCGGCCCACAGCGGGTGCGGCGGGAGCGGGCACCGGATGGTCTTTCGGTTCGCCGGCTGGTGCAGGGTGGGTGGGAGGAATCCGCCGCGAAGCGACGGGCTTGTCGACGCTCACGAGGACTCCCCGGCCGGAAGCAGCAGCTCCGCCACGTCCAGGACGTGATGCCCCCGCATCGAGGGAAGGCAGCTGCCCCGCGCGGGCCCGATGGCCTGGGCCCACGGCTCGGGGATCGAGGGGGCCCCGCACGTCGCCCCGGCGAGCGCCCCCGCGACCGCCGCCGTCGTATCGGCGTCCCGCCCCATGTTCACCGCGGACAGCACCGCGCAGCGGAAGTCGCCGCGTGCCGCCGCGTACGCCCCGAAGGCGAGCCCCACCGCCTCCGGGGCGAGGTCGGTCCAGGGGTAGCCGCCGATCACCACCGCGGAGCGGACCGCGCGCTCGCCGCGGTGGGCGACCGCGACCGCCCGCCGCAGCGACCTCGACGTCCAGCAGTCGTCCGGGATGACGGAGAGCGCCGCCGTCACGACGGCGTCCACCCGCGCGCCCGCCATCGCCGCCGCGACGCCCGCCGCGACCGCCTGGCCGCCGTAGATGCCCTCGCCGTCATGGCTGACCGAGCCGTCGATCGCGATGAGCCGGGCCGCCTCGGCGGGACGCCCCGCCGCGAAGACGCCGAACGGCGCGGCCCGCATCGCCAGGCCGTCGCTCCAGGCGTGCCGGTGCTGGGCCGAGATGGGGGCGGCGAGACCGCGGCGGAGGTTCTCCAGCGTGCCGCGCTCGCTGAAGCCGGCGCCCCGGAAGGGGCCCTCGTCCAGGTCGGCGAGCCACTGGTGCCAGGCGGCCTCGACGTGGGCGACGGTCAGCGCCGAACCGTGCCGGGCGAGCAGCAGCCCCGAGAAGATCGCGTACTCCGTGTCGTCCGTGCCCGCCGGGTGTTCGGCGACGTATCCGGTGATGCGGCCCCAACGGGCCCGGATCTCGGACGGCTTCATGTTCTCCGCGGGTGCGCCGAGCGCGTCGCCGACCGCCAGGCCGAGCAGCGCGCCGCGCGCCCGTTCGCGGAGCCCGGCGGCGTCGCCGGGTGTCGGGGCCGAGGGAACGCATGCGCTGGATGCCATGCCGTGCCTCCCTGTTGCGCGGACCGCCGGTACGTCGCGCGGACCACTGGATGCGGTGCTTGGTCCATCTCTGCCACGCGGGGCGCTCACACGAGCACGCACGGGCTCAGATCACCCCTTCGCGCCTCCTTTCCGGCAGCGTCCGGACAGCCCCGCGAGACCCCCGCCGAAGCGCGTTTGCGCAGGTAAGTACGGCCTTCCTTGCTGGCGGGAGATTTTTTTCGCGCGTACTTTGGACGCTGTCCAAGCATTGAGGGGGTCCATACCATGGCGATCATCGAGACCGAAGCGGCGCTGCACGAGGCGCACCGCGACAACCACACCCACCGTGATGTCAACGGCGGCTGGCTGCGTCCCGCCGTCTTCGGCGCCATGGACGGACTCGTCTCCAACCTGGCGCTGATGACGGGTGTCGCGGGCGGCTCGGTCTCGCAGCAGACCATCGTCATCACCGGCCTCGCGGGGCTCGCCGCGGGCGCCTTCTCCATGGCGGCGGGCGAGTACACCTCCGTCGCCTCGCAGCGCGAGCTGGTCCAGGCCGAACTGGACATCGAGCGGCGGGAGTTGCGCAAGCACCCCAAGGACGAGGAGCGGGAACTCGCCGCGTTGTACGTGTCCCGCGGGGTCGAGCCGCAGCTGGCCCGCGAGGTCGCCCGCCAGCTCTCCAAGGACCCCGAGCAGGCCCTGGAGATCCATGCCCGCGAGGAACTGGGCATCGACCCGGGCGACCTGCCGTCGCCGACCGTCGCCGCGGTGTCGTCCTTCGGCTCGTTCGCGCTGGGCGCCCTGCTCCCCGTACTGCCGTATCTGCTCGGTGCCACCGTGCTGTGGCCCGCCCTGCTGCTCGCGCTGATCGGTCTCTTCGCCTGCGGCGCGGTGGTCGCCAAGGTGACCGCGCGGTCCTGGTGGTTCAGCGGACTGCGGCAGCTCGCGCTCGGCGGGGCGGCGGCCGGTGTGACGTACGCCCTGGGCAGCCTGTTCGGCACGGCCGTAGGATGACGCCGTGCAGGTCTATGCGGGACCTCGCATAAATAGCCGTTACTCGGCGGTTTCGAATCGATTGCCATGGGGCATGAGCCGTAAGCGCTGTGGGCAATGAGGCTCGCGGCGCTCCGGGTCCTCGGCCATGGATCTGTCCGCAGCGGCCCCCAAGGTCCCCCTCGAACCGCTCCCCACTCCGCGAGCAGTGTCCACATGGTGGAATGAGCTATCCGCTTTTCGAGAAGCGCTCCATCATGTAACCTGCACGAAATTTCGCCAGGGCCAACGTCGTCCCTCGCCACATGTAGTTGCCTCGACGACGACGGGAGTGCCGATGCGTACCCACGCCTGGTCGCCCATGGACGGTCGCCCCGCCCCCCAGGGGATGTACGACCCCCGTAACGAACACGACGCCTGCGGTGTCGGTTTCGTGGCCACCCTGACCGGTGTTGCCAGCCATGAGCTGGTCGAACAGGCGCTGACGGTACTGCGCAACCTCGAACACCGCGGCGCCACCGGCTCCGAGCCCGACTCGGGTGACGGCGCCGGCATCCTGCTCCAGGTGCCCGACGCGTTCCTGCGCGAGGTGGCCGGATTCCAGCTGCCCGCGGCCGGCGCCTACGCCGTCGGTATCGCCTTCCTGCCGGTCGACACCGCCGGCACCACCGACGCCGCCGTCTCACAGATCGAGACGATCGCCTCCGAAGAGGGCCTCACCGTCCTCGGCTGGCGCGACGTCCCCGTCGCCCCCGAGCTGCTCGGCGCCACCGCCCGCTCGACGATGCCGGTCTTCCGGCAGCTCTTCGTCGCCGACGGCGAGCACACCGGCCTGGAGCTGGACCGCAAGGCGTTCGTGCTGCGCAAGCGCGCCGAGCGCGAGGCCGGGACGTACTTCCCCTCGCTCTCCGCCCGCACCCTCGTCTACAAGGGCATGCTGACCACCGGCCAGCTGGAGCCGTTCTTCCCCGACCTGTCCGACCGCCGCTTCGCCACGGCCGTCGCGCTCGTCCACTCCCGCTTCTCGACGAACACGTTCCCGAGCTGGCCGCTCGCACACCCGTACCGCTTCGTCGCGCACAACGGCGAGATCAACACCGTCAAGGGCAACCGCAACTGGATGCGCGCCCGCGAGTCCCAGCTCGCCTCCGACCTGTTCGGGGCCGAGAAGCTGGACCGGATCTTCCCGATCTGTACGCCGGACGCCTCCGACTCCGCGTCCTTCGACGAGGTCCTCGAACTCCTCC
Organism: Streptomyces huasconensis; assembly: GCF_021028635.1. Lineage (NCBI taxonomy): Bacteria > Bacillati > Actinomycetota > Actinomycetes > Kitasatosporales > Streptomycetaceae > Streptomyces > Streptomyces huasconensis. The sequence goes on along the minus strand of NZ_CP086119.1, from coordinate 1,923,697 downwards.
ACCTCGGCGGCCGCTCCCTGCCGCACTCCGTGCTGATGATGATCCCGGAGGCCTGGGAGAACCACACCTCCATGGACCCGGCCCGGCGCGCCTTCTACCAGTACCACTCCACGATGATGGAGCCCTGGGACGGCCCGGCCTGCGTCACCTTCACCGACGGCACCCAGGTCGGCGCGGTCCTCGACCGCAACGGCCTGCGCCCCGGCCGCTACTGGGTCACCGACGACGGCCTCGTCGTCCTCGGCTCCGAGGTCGGCGTCCTCGACATCGACCCCGCGAAGGTCGTCCGCAAGGGCCGTCTCCAGCCCGGCAGGATGTTCCTCGTCGACACCGCCGAGCACCGCATCGTCGAGGACGACGAGATCAAGGCCGCCCTCGCCGCCGAGAACCCGTACCAGGAGTGGCTGGAGACCGGCGAGATCGAGCTGTCCGATCTGCCCGAGCGTGAGCACATCGTGCACACGCACGCCTCCGTCACGCGCCGCCAGCAGACCTTCGGCTACACCGAGGAAGAGCTGCGCATCATCCTCGCGCCGATGGCCAAGACCGGCGGCGAGCCGCTCGGCTCCATGGGCACCGACACCCCCATCGCGGCCCTGTCCGAGCGCCCGCGCCTCATCTTCGACTACTTCACGCAGCTGTTCGCGCAGGTCACCAACCCGCCGCTGGACGCCATCCGCGAAGAACTCGTCACCTCGCTGCACAGCAGCCTGGGCCCCCAGGGCAACCTCCTGGAGCCGACCGCCGCGTCCTGCCGCAGCGTCACCCTGCCCTTCCCGGTGATCGACAACGACGAGCTGGCCAAGCTCATCCACATCAACGCCGACGGCGACATGCCCGGCATGAAGGCCGCGACCCTCTCCGGCCTCTACCGCGTCAGCGGCGGCGGCGACGCCCTCGCCGCCCGCATCGACGAGATCTGCGCCGAGGCCGACGCCGCCATCGAGGCCGGCGCCCGCCTGATCGTCCTCTCCGACCGGCACTCCGACGCCGAGCACGCGCCGATCCCCTCGCTGCTGCTCACCTCCGCCGTCCACCACCACCTCATCCGCACCAAGCAGCGCACCCAGGTGGGCCTGCTGGTCGAGGCGGGCGACGTCCGCGAGGTCCACCACGTGGCCCTCCTCATCGGCTACGGCGCCGCGGCCGTCAACCCCTACCTCGCGATGGAGTCCGTCGAGGACCTCGTCCGCGCGGGGACGTTCCTGCCCGGCATCGAGCCCGAGCAGGCCATCCGCAACCTCATCTACGCCCTCGGCAAGGGCGTCCTGAAGGTCATGTCCAAGATGGGCATCTCCACCGTCGCCTCCTACCGCGGCGCCCAGGTCTTCGAGGCCATCGGTCTCGACCAGGCCTTCGTGGAGCGGTACTTCAGCGGTACGACGACGAAGATCGGCGGCGCCGGACTCGACGTCATCGCCCAGGAGGTCGCCGCCCGCCACGCCAAGGCCTACCCCGCCTCGGGCGTGCCCTCCGCGCACCGCGCGCTGGACATCGGCGGCGAGTACCAGTGGCGCCGCGAGGGCGAGCCGCACCTGTTCGACCCCGAGACGGTCTTCCGCCTCCAGCACTCCACGCGCAGCCGCCGCTACGACATCTTCAAGCAGTACACCGGCCGCGTGAACGAGCAGTCCGAGCGGCTCATGACCCTGCGCGGCCTCTTCGGCTTCAAGTCGGACCGCCCCTCGATCCCCCTCGACGAGGTCGAGCCCGCCTCCGAGATCGTCAAGCGGTTCTCGACCGGCGCCATGTCGTACGGCTCCATCTCCAAGGAGGCGCACGAGACCCTCGCCATCGCCATGAACCAGCTGGGCGGCAAGTCCAACACCGGTGAGGGCGGCGAGGACGCCGAGCGCCTGTACGACCCGGCGCGCCGCTCCTCCATCAAGCAGGTCGCCTCCGGCCGCTTCGGCGTCACCAGCGAGTACCTCGTCAACGCCGACGACATCCAGATCAAGATGGCCCAGGGCGCCAAGCCCGGCGAGGGCGGCCAGCTGCCCGGCCACAAGGTCTACCCGTGGGTCGCCAAGACGCGGCACTCGACGCCCGGCGTCGGCCTCATCTCGCCGCCGCCGCACCACGACATCTACTCCATCGAGGACCTCGCCCAGCTCATCCACGACCTCAAGAACGCCAACCCGCAGGCCCGTATCCACGTGAAGCTGGTCTCCGAGGTCGGCGTCGGCACGGTCGCCGCGGGCGTCTCCAAGGCCCACGCGGACGTCGTCCTCATCTCCGGCCACGACGGCGGTACCGGCGCCTCCCCGCTGACCTCCCTCAAGCACGCGGGCGGCCCCTGGGAGCTGGGCCTCGCCGAGACCCAGCAGACGCTGCTGCTCAACGGCCTGCGCGACCGCATCGTCGTACAGACCGACGGCCAGCTGAAGACCGGCCGGGACGTCATCATCGCCGCGCTGCTCGGCGCCGAGGAGTTCGGTTTCGCGACCGCGCCGCTCGTCGTCTCCGGCTGCGTCATGATGCGCGTCTGCCACCTCGACACCTGCCCGGTCGGCATCGCCACGCAGAACCCGGCGCTGCGCGAACGGTTCTCCGGCAAGGCCGAGTACGTCGTGAACTTCTTCGAGTTCATCGCCGAGGAGGTCCGCGAACTCCTCGCCGAGCTGGGCTTCCGCTCCATCGAGGAGGCCGTCGGCCACGCCGAGCTGCTCGACACCGACAAGGCCGTCAAGCACTGGAAGGCGCAGGGCCTGGACCTGGAGCCGCTCTTCCACGTGCCCGCGCTGCCCGCGGGCGCCGTGCGCCACCAGGTCACCGTCCAGGACCACGGCCTGGAGAAGGCGCTCGACAACGAGCTGATCAAGCTCTCCGCCGACGCGCTCGCCGCCTCCACCGCCGCCGACGCGCAGCCCGTGCGCGCCCAGGTCGCCATCCGCAACATCAACCGCACGGTCGGCACCATGCTCGGCCACGAGGTGACGAAGAAGTTCGGCGGCGCCGGTCTGCCCGACGACACCATCGACATCACCTTCACCGGCTCGGCGGGCCAGTCGTTCGGCGCGTTCGTGCCGCGCGGTGTCACCCTGCGCCTGGAGGGCGACGCCAACGACTACGTCGGCAAGGGCCTCTCCGGCGGCCGCATCATCGTCCGCCCGGACCGCGGCGCCGACCACCTCGCCGAGTACTCGACGATCGCCGGCAACACCATCGCGTACGGCGCGACCGGCGGCGAGCTGTTCCTGCGGGGGCGCACCGGCGAGCGCTTCTGCGTCCGCAACTCGGGTGCCACCGTGGTCTCCGAGGGCGTGGGCGACCACGGCTGCGAGTACATGACCGGCGGCCACGCCGTCGTCCTCGGCGAGACCGGGCGCAACTTCGCGGCCGGCATGTCCGGTGGCATCGCGTACGTCATCGACCTGGACCGCGACAACGTCAACGCGGGCAACCTCGGCGCCGTCGAGGAACTGTCCGACACCGACAAGCAGTGGCTGCACGACGTGGTGCGCCGCCACCAGGAGGAGACGGGCTCGACCGTCGCCGAGAAGCTGCTCGCCGAGTGGGACGTGGCGGTGGGCCGCTTCAGCAAGATCATCCCCAGCACGTACAAGGCAGTGCTCGCCGCCAAGGACGCCGCCGAGCGAGCCGGTCTCTCCGAGACCGAGATCACCGAGAAGATGATGGAGGCGGCGACCAATGGCTGATCCCAAGGGCTTTTTGAACCACGGCCGCGAGGTCGCCAAGACCCGCCCGGTCGGCGAGCGCGTCCGCGACTGGAACGAGGTCTACGTCCCCGGCTCGCTCCTCCCGATCATCTCGCAGCAGGCCTCGCGCTGCATGGACTGCGGCATCCCGTTCTGCCACAACGGCTGTCCGCTCGGGAACCTCATCCCCGAGTGGAACGACTACGCCTACCGCGAGGACTGGCAGGCCGCGCAGGAGCGGCTGCACGCCACGAACAACTTCCCGGAGTTCACGGGCCGCCTGTGCCCGGCCCCGTGCGAGTCGGCGTGCGTCCTCGGCATCAACCAGCCGGCCGTCACCATCAAGAACGTCGAGGTCTCCATCATCGACAAGGCGTGGGAGACCGGCGACGTGGCGCCGCAGGCGCCCGAGCGGCTCTCCGGCAAGACGGTCGCCGTCATCGGCTCCGGCCCGGCGGGCCTCGCCGCCGCCCAGCAGCTGACCCGCGCCGGTCACACCGTCGCCGTCTACGAGCGCGCCGACCGCATCGGCGGCCTGCTGCGCTACGGCATCCCCGAGTTCAAGATGGAGAAGCGGCACATCAACCGCCGCATCGAGCAGATGCGGGCGGAGGGCACCAAGTTCCGTACCGGCGTGGAGATCGGCCGGGACATCGACGCGATGAAGCTGCGCAAGCGGTACGACGCCGTCGTCATCGCCGCGGGCGCCACCATCTCCCGTGACCTGCCCGTCCCGGGCCGTGACCTGAACGGCATCCACTTCGCCATGGAGTACCTGCCGCTCGCGAACAAGGTGCAGGAGGGCGACTTCGTGGCGCCCCCCATCACCGCCGAGGGCAAGCACGTCGTCGTCATCGGCGGCGGCGACACCGGCGCGGACTGCGTGGGTACCGCCCACCGCCAGGGCGCCGCCTCGGTCACCCAGCTGGAGATCATGCCGAAGCCGGGCGAGGACCGGGCGCCGCACCAGCCGTGGCCGACCTTCCCCATGCTGTACAAGGTCACCTCCGCGCACGAGGAGGGCGGCGAGCGGGTCTACTCCGTCTCGACCACGCACTTCGAGGGCGACGAGGACGGCAACGTCCAGTTCCTTCACCTCGTCGAGGTCGAGTTCATCGACGGCAAGCTGACCCAGAAGCCGGGCACCGAGCGGAAGATCCCCGCCCAGCTGGTCACCCTCGCGATGGGCTTCACCGGCACGGACCGCGAGAACGGCCTGGTGGACCAGTTCGCCCTGGAGCTGGACGAGCGCGGCAACATCGCGCGTGACGCCGACTTCCAGACCAACGTCCCCGGTGTCTTCGTCGCCGGCGACGCGGGCCGCGGCCAGTCGCTCATCGTCTGGGCGATCGCGGAAGGCCGCTCGGCGGCCCGCGGCGTCGACCGCTTCCTCACCGGCGTCAGCGACCTCCCGGCCCCGATCCGCCCCACGGACCGCGCCCTGACGGTCTAGCCCCGCCCCCTCCGTACGGCCCTTGCCGTACGACCCCTCATACGTCCCGTACAACGACGTACGGAACTGAAGCGGCGCCCGCCTCGTCCCCGACCGGACCTGGGCGGGCGCCGTGGCATGTGCCGAGGTGCCGCTCCCCGATACCCCTGCGTTGCAAGTGACGCAATGCTATGAGCGTATGTTGCGTCACTCGCAACCGTCATTACGGTTCGGCCGCTTATACCAATGGGTCTAGACCGCCTCGGTCCGGTGTGACCACAATCGCTCCCACCAATCGGAACCTGGAGGGGGCCGGCATGAAGCGACGTGTCATCGCGGCTGTTGCTGTCGCCATGAGTCTCGGACTGACCGCCACGGCATGCGGCGGCGACGACGGTGACGACGGCGGCAAGGCCACCGACGGCAAGGGCAAGACCCTCACCGTGTGGATCATGGAGGGGACCAACCCCGACGCGCGGCCCTTCTTCAAGGAGGCCGGGGACGCCTTCGAGAAGAAGACCGGCGCCAAGATCAAGGTCGAGTACCAGCAGTGGGCCACCGCCCAGAAGAAGTTCACCACCGCCATCGAGGGCGGCGAGGACCAGGTGCCCGACGTGGCCGAGGTCGGCACGACCTGGGTGCCGCAGTTCGCCGAGACCGACGCGCTCGTCGACGTCACCGACGAGGTGAAGAAGTCGCGGCTCGGCGACGACCTGGTCGAGGGCCTGAAGGACGCGGGCACGCTCGACGGCAAGCAGTACGGCATGCCCTGGTACGCGGGCGTCCGCTCGCTCGTCTACCGCAAGGACCTCTTCGCCAAGCACGACATCAAGCCCCCGACCACGTGGCAGGAGCTGCGGACGGCCGCGAAGACGCTCAAGGAGAAGGAGCCGAACCTGGTCGCCTTCCCGGTGGCGGGCGGCGCCGAGATGTTCGCGGCCCCCTTCGTGTGGGGCGCGGGCGGCGAACTGGCCACCGAGTCCGGCGGGAAGTGGAAGTCCGGCATCAACTCGCCCGAGGCCGTCAAGGGCATCGAGTTCTACACGGGCCTCGCCACCAAGGACAAGGTCTCCCCGGCCAAGGTCAGCACCTGGACGGAGAAGGAGGTCGGCGAGGCCTGGAACAAGAGCGAGATCGGGATGTCCATCGGCGGCAACTGGACCCCGAAGGCGATCGTCGACAAGAACCCGTCCGTCAAGGGCAAGCTCGGCGCCGTGCCGCTCCCGGGCGAGAACGGCGGCATGAGCAAGTCCTTCCTCGGCGGCTCCTACCTGTCCACGTTCAACACGGACAAGAAGGAACTCGCCTGGGAGTTCGTGAAGATGCTCACCACCGGTCAGTTCGCCGCCAAGTGGGCCGAGCAGACGAACTACTTCCCCGGCCAGAACTCCGAGCTGGAGAAGATCGCGGCGAAGAAGGACCCGCTGGTCGAGCCGTTCGCCACGCAGATGCTGGAGGCCGGCGCCACGGTCCCCAAGACCAAGGCGTACGGCGAGATCCAGGCCTCCAAGGTCATCCCGCGCATGGTCCAGTCGATCCTCACCGGCAAGGCGTCCGTCCAAGAAGCGGCCGACAAGGCCGCCGAGGACATGGACGCGATCTTCGCCAAGGACAAGTGACGAAGGCGGCCCGGCACCGTGAAAGGCACGGCCGGAAAAGACACGACTGGTAAGGACGCGCGACTGTGAAGGACGCGACTGTCGTGAAGGACACGCTCGTCGGCGAGGGCGGCGGCGGACCCGAGGCCACGGTCCGCCGCGACCCCGCGGGGTCCGACGGCGGCGCCGAGGCCGCCCGCCGCCGCAAGAAATGGGTCACCCTCACCCGCCCCTGGCTCCTCCTCACCCCCTCCCTCCTCGTCCTCGCGGGGCTCCTGCTCTGGCCGCTGATCCAGGTCGGCAAGCTCTCCCTCCAGGACTACGAGGTCAAATTCGGCGGCGGCGTAGGGACGTTCACCGGCTTCGACCACTACAGCGACCTGCTCGGCAGCGACCTGCTGTGGCGGACCGTCCTGCCCAACACCGTCTTCTTCGCCGTCGCCTGCGTCGGCCTGACCGTCGCCCTCGGCACGCTCGTGGCGCTGCTCCTCAACCGCCTCGGACCGACCTGGCGGCTGATCTGCTCGATCGCGATCCTCGCCGCCTGGGCCATGCCCGCGGTGACGGGAACGTACGTATGGATCTGGCTCTTCCAGCCGCAGGACGGCATGGTCAGCCAGCTCGCCGGATCGGTCGGCCTGATCGACCCGGAGACCACCAACTGGTTCACCGAGCGCGGCCCGTTCTACGCCATCGCCACCCTCAACGTCATCCACCACGGCTTCCCGTTCGTCGCCATCACCGTCCTCGCGGGACTCATGACGATCCCCAAGGAGCTGTACGAGGCGGGGGAGCTGGACGGCGCCAACGCCTGGCAGCGGTTCTGGAACATCACCGTGCCGACGATCAAGCCGGTCTTCCTGGTGGTGACCATCCTCTCCACCATCTGGGACTTCAAGGTCTTCACCCAGATCTACCTGATGCCGGGCGGCGACGGCTCCAACCCCGAGGTCTACAACCTCGGCGTCTACTCCTACATCGAGGCGTTCGCCAAGAACGACTACGGCGCGGGCGCCGCCGCCGCGGTGCTGCTCACCGTGCTGCTGCTGATCATCACCGTCGTCTACATCCGTACGCTCTTCCGGCAAGGGGAGGAGGAACTGTGACCGCCCGCACCCGTACCCGCACGCACACCCGCACCACCCTCGCGAGCCGCGTCGGCCTGCCGGTCGCCGTCGCCGCGCTCCTCGTCTTCACTCTCTTCCCCGTCTACTGGATGATCTCCACCGCCCTCGACCCGAAGGCGCTCACCCGCGGCTCGGACGTGCTGCCCAGCGGCCTCAGCCTCGAACACTTCGAGTTCGTCTTCGACAAGGGCAACTTCGGCACGTACCTGCTGAACTCGGCGCTCGTCGGCCTCGCCACGATCGCCGCCGCCGCGCTGCTGTCGCTCTTCGCGGCCATCGCGGTGGCCCGCTTCAAGTTCCGCTTCCGCACCTCCGTACTGATCATGATCCTGATCGTGCAGATGGTGCCGCTGGAGGCGCTGGTCATCCCGCTCTTCATCCAGATGCGGGACTACGAGATGCTCAACTCCCTGCTGGGGCTGAGCATCGTCTACATCGCCCTCTCGCTTCCCTTCGCCATCTGGACGCTGCGCGGCTTCGTCGCCACCGTCCCCAAGGAGGTCGAGGAGGCCGCGTACATCGACGGGGCGTCCTGGCCGCGCATGTTCTGGTCCGTGCTGCTGCCGCTGGTCGCGCCGGGGCTCGTCGCCACGTCGATCTTCGCGTTCATCACGGCGTGGAACGAGTTCGTCTTCGCGTACACCTTCATGAAGGGCAGCGACAAGTACACGGCGGCCGTCGGCATCTACCAGTTCTTCGGGGAGAACTCGACGTCCTGGGGCCCGGTCATGGCCAGCTCCACGCTGGTCACGCTACCGGTGATGATCTTCTTCGTGATCGTCCACCGGAAGCTGGGCTCGGGCCTGGCCGCGGGCGCGGTCAAGGGCTGAGCGCGCAGGCCGCCCAGGGGCAGTACTCGGGGAGGCGTTCGAGGGCCAAGGCAGAAGGGAGCGGGCGCGTACCCTCGGCCGCTGCGGGCCGCCGCGGTGGCGGTCCGCCGGGGAGAACGGAGCGGCGCATGGACTCGACGACGACCGGCAGGGGTTCCGCGATCAGTCTGCGCAAGGTGGAGGAGTCGGCGCCCGCGCTCGTCAGCCTCTACCAGAGCGCCGGGGTGTCCCTGCGCAAACACGGCCTTCAGGGCGCCCGCGCGGCGGTCTACCTCGTCGTCGACTACTCGGGGTCCATGCGGCCGTACTACCGGGACGGCAGCGTCCAGGCCCTCGCGGACCGGGTGCTCGGCCTCTGCGCGCACCTCGACGACGACGGGACCGTGCCCACCGTCTTCTTCTCCACGGAGGTCGACGCGGTGACGGAGATCGCGCTCGACGACCACCGCGGCCGGATCGACGCGATCGTGGCCGGGCTCGGGCACATGGGGAAGACCAGCTACCACCTGGCGATGGACGCCGTCATCGACCATTACGTCGACCACGCCGACGGCGGCTCCGCCCCGCCCGCCCTGGTGATCTTCCAGACCGACGGCGGACCGATCAACAGACTCGCCGCCGAGCGCTACCTGTGCAAGGCGGCGAGACTGCCCCTGTTCTGGCAGTTCATCGGCTTCGGCGATCCGACGAGCAAGCAGTTCGACTATCTGCGCAAGCTCGACGAACTGGCCGTGCCGGCCAAGCGCCCGGTCGACAACGCGGGCTTCTTCCACGCCGGGAACGACCCGCTGGACCTGCCGGACGAGGAGCTGTACGACCGGCTGGTGGGGGAGTTCCCGGCATGGCTCGCGGCGGCCCGGGCGGCCGGGATCGCGGCCTAGCGAGGTCGGCGTCGGTCAGCTCGCTCAAGGCGTCGGCGCGGGACATGGCGGAGTCCTCGCCAGGGGGCAGGGGGGCAGGGGGGCAGGGGGGCGGGTGGCGCAGGTCTCCCCGGCCCGGGAACAACGACTCCGCCAGACGTGTTAAAGTTGACGTGTTGCAGTTTTGGTACCCATGGACTTTATGTGCGCCTGACGGGAATGCTCCGAGGGCGCATTATTGTTTTTCCGGTTCTCTCCGGTATGGGGGTCATTGCAGCGCTGGAGATTGGCAATTCCGCGATTCTCCATTCACTGCCCCTGTTGAGGAGATTGACATGGCAACCGGCACCGTTAAGTGGTTCAATTCGGAAAAGGGCTTCGGCTTCATCGAGCAGGACGGCGGCGGCCCCGACGTCTTCGCCCACTACTCCAACATCGCGTCCTCGGGCTTCCGTGAGCTCCTCGAGGGCCAGAAGGTTTCCTTCGAGGTGACCCAGGGCCAGAAGGGCCTGCAGGCCGAGAACATCGTTCCTGCCTGATCGTCGCAGCGCGCGAACCTCACAGCCGAGGCCCGCACCGGAAGGTGCGGGCCTCGGCTTGCGCTGTCATCGGGCCCTACGGGCCCACGAGCCGCCCCCAGGCTCAGAGGTCCGGAAAGTCCAGCGACCAGGAAGGCATTACTGCATGAACCGCTCCGAAGGCCCGGCACGACCCGCCCGCAAGCGGCCCGCGAACGCAGCAGGAAAGGGCAGGCCGGCCGGCCAGGCGAAGGGCTCCGCACATTCCGCGAAGAAGCCCGGAAGCCGTAAGCCGAAGCCGGCGCAGGGCGGCGAGTTCGCACTGCCCGAGAGCCTCACGCCCGCGCTGCCCGCCGTCGAGGCCTTCGGTGACCTGGACATGCCCGAGGCCCTGCTGAAGACGCTGGCCGCCCAGGGCGTCACCGAGCCCTTCCCGATCCAGGCCGCGACCCTCCCCAACTCCCTCGCGGGACGCGACATCCTCGGCCGCGGCCGCACCGGCTCCGGCAAGACCCTCGCCTTCGGCCTCGCGCTGCTGGCCCGCACCGCCGGGCACCGCGCCGAGCCGAAGTCGCCGCTCGCCATGGTCCTCGTCCCCACCCGCGAGCTGGCCCAGCAGGTCACGGACTCCCTCACGCCGTACGCGACGTCGGTGAACCTCCGCATGGCCACCGTCGTCGGCGGCATGTCGATCACCAAGCAGTCGGGCACGCTGCGCCGCGGCGCCGAGGTCCTGGTCGCCACCCCCGGCCGCCTCAAGGACCTGATCGAGCGCGGCGACTGCGACCTCTCACGGGTGCGCGTCACGGTCCTCGACGAGGCCGACCAGATGGCCGACATGGGCTTCATGCCGCAGGTCACGGCGCTGCTCAAGCAGGTCGAGCAGGGCGGCCAGACCATGCTGTTCTCGGCGACGCTGGACAAGAACATCGACCGGCTCGTCCGGATGTTCCTGAGCGACCCCGTCGTGCACTCCGTCGACCCGTCCGCGGGCGCGGTCACGACGATGGAGCACCACGTCCTCTACGTCGCCGACGAGACGGACAAGAAGGCCGTCGCCATGCGGATCGCGGCCCGCGAGGGCCGCGTGATCATGTTCCTGGACACCAAGCGCGCCGTGGACCGCTTCACCAAGCGGCTCCTCGCCAACGGCGTCCGCGCCTCCGGCCTGCACGGCGGCCGCTCGCAGCCGCAGCGCAACCGCACGCTGGACCAGTTCAAGACCGGCCAGGTCACCGCGTTGATCGCGACGAACGTGGCGGCGCGCGGCATCCACGTCGACGACCTCGACCTGGTCGTGAACATCGACCCGCCGGCCGACCACAAGGACTACCTCCACCGCGGCGGGCGCACCGCGCGGGCGGGCGAGTCCGGCAGCGTCGTCACCCTCGTGCTCCCCGAGGAGAAGCGGGAGATGACGCGGCTGATGTCCGACGCCGAGATCAACCCCCGCACGGCGCGGATCACCTCCTCCGACGAGGAACTGGTCCGCATCACCGGCGCCCGGGAGCCCTCCGGCGTGCCGGTGGTCATCGAGACGCCGCAGCCGCAGCAGCCCGCCCAGACCTCGCAGCGCCGCCGCCGGCCGCGCGGCGGCGGTGGCGGGGGCGGCGCGGCCTCCGGGCAGGGCGGACAGCAGCGCAGGGTGCCCCGGCAGGGGCAGGGCGGTCCGTCCCGTGACGGTGCCGGTTCCGCCGGGGGCGGGGCCGGGGCGGGGCGCGCACGCCGCGGCCGCTCCGGTGGCGGCGCCCAGGGAGGCCGCCGCAGCGCGGCGTGACACCCCGGGGAGGCCAGGGCCCGTCCCCGGTCTCCCCACCCCCGCCGTTCGGCCCGAAGCCCTGCGGGACAATGGTGAGCCGTACCGTACGAGGAAGTTCTCAAGGAGCCCGCCCGATGCCACCGGAGCGCGAACGCGTCGCGTTGCCCCTGTTGCAGGACGACCGCGCCGCCCTGCGTGCCGACTGCGGCAACTGCTTCGGCCTCTGCTGTGTGGCCCTCGCCTTCTCCGCGTCCTCCGACTTCGCGCGGAACAAGGCCGCGGGCAAGCCGTGCGGCAACCTCCAGGCGGACTTCCGCTGCGGCATCCACCGCGAGCTTCCGGCCGAGGGCTACCGGGGCTGCACCGTGTACGACTGCTTCGGCGCGGGCCAGCACGTCTCGCAGGACACCTTCGGCGGCCGCGACTGGCGCTCGGACCCGGCCACCGCCCAGCAGATGTTCGAGGTCTTCCCGGTCATGCGGCAACTCCACGAACTCCTCTGGTACCTGACCGAGGCGCTCACACTGCCGCAGACCAAGCCGATCCGCTCCGACCTGCGCACGTGCCTCGCCCGGACCGAGGAGCTGGCCCAGGGCACCCCCGAGGCCATCACCGGGACCGACGTCGCGGCGCACCGCCAGGACGTCAACGTCCTCCTCCTGCGCACCAGCGAACTCGTGCGCAAGGGCGTCGGCGGCAAGAAGAAGGACCGCCGAGGGGCGGACCTCTTCGGCGCCCGGCTCAAGGGCGCCGACCTCAGGGGCGCGAACCTGCGCGGCGCCTACCTCATCGCCGCCGACCTGCGCGACGCCGACCTGAGGACGGCCGACCTGATCGGCGCCGACCTGCGCGACGCGGACCTGCGGGGCGCCGATCTCACCGGCGCGCTCTTCCTGACGCAGACGCAGGTGAACGCCGCCCGGGGAGACGCCCGCACGAAGCTCCCCGGCACGCTCACCCGCCCCGGCCACTGGTCCGCGCCCTGAGCCACGGCTAGGCGTCGCACTCCAGGACCGTGCGGCACAGCGCGCACCGCGCCCGTACCCGTCCCCGCGCCGGCACCCGAATCCGCTGGAGGCAGGTGGGGCAGGGGAACGACACCCGCAGCGCCCCGAGCCCGTCGGAGGAGAACGCGTACGTCCCGTCCCCGGGGCCCGTCCCGTGCTCGCGTGCGTACCGCCGGTCCTTCGCGTACCGCCGCCTGCCGGCCCATCCGGCGGCCGTCAGCGGCGGCTGCTGCTCGTCGCGGCGGGCCTGGGCGAGGCCCTTGGTGTACGCCGTGTACGCCTGGGCGCTGGTGAACCACGTCTCCGGCGCCTCGCCGAAGGCCAGCGCCCGCTTGGCGAGGACGTAGCCGAACTCCTCCGGGGTGAGATAGCCGAGCTTCTGCGAGGAGACGCCGTCCTCGCGGTAGGCGTCAAGCAGCAGCCAGCCGGCGCCGAGGTACGCGGCGGCGGTGTCGGTGAGGATCTCGTTGTCGCGGGTGCCGGGGAACGACAGGTCGAGCCGGTGCAGGTACACGTGCATGACCTCGTGGGCGAGGGCCGCGCCGATGTCGCGCCGGTGGGTGCGGAAGCGGTCGTTCAGCTCGATGAAGTACTCGGGCCCCGCGGTCAGTTCGACGTTCGCGGCGTGTTCCATCCCGCGGAAGCTGACGATCACGCGGGCGTCGGGCAGGCGCAGGTGCCGCACCATCTCGCGGGCCACCCGCTGCACCCCCAGGTGCAGGTCGTCCTGGTCGCCGAAGGCCACGTCGGCGGGGGCGACGCTGGTGTCGAAGGTGCGAACGGTGTCGTACGAGAGGCGTCGGTACAGCGCGGTGAGGGCGGCGCGCACGGTCTCCAGGTGGGGGTAGCCGTGCACGACAGGGCCGCCGCCGACCGTCATGTCCGTACCCCCTGATGTCAGCCATCGGGACAGTGGAACCCGGCTCCACTGTAAGCGGGCCGCGGGCACCGGGAGCGGACCGCACGGCGAGCGATGGCCGGAAACCGCCCCTTGTCCTGAGCGGACACCGATCTCCATAATCCGCAGCAACGCTTTGTCGGGCTCATGCCATCCGGGCGGTCGAAACGGGCGGCAAGGGCCTGCCCTCGCGCGCGCTCCCCTCATCAACCCCCCACGAAGGGCAGACAATTGAAGACCAAGCTGCGTGGAGTCAAGAGAGCCGCCACCCTCGGCACGATCGCGCTCGCCGCCCTGAGCCTGCAGCCCGTGGCCGCGTCCGCCGCCCCCGCCCCGGGTCCCCAGCCGGGCGAGCGTGTCGTCGGAGGGACCCCCGCCAAGCAGGGTGAGTTCCCGTTCATGGTCCGTCTGTCGATGGGCTGCGGCGGCTCCCTGTACGCCAAGAACATCGTGCTGACCGCGGCCCACTGCGTCGACGGCTCCGGCAACAACACCAGCATCACCGCCACCGCCGGCGTCGTGGACCTCCGGAGCTCCGCCGCGATCAAGGTGAAGTCCACCAAGGTCCTCCAGGCCCCCGGCTACAACGGCAAGGGCAAGGACTGGGCGCTCATCAAGCTGGCCAAGCCCATCGACCTGCCCACGCTGAAGATCGCCAAGGACACCAGGTACAACAAGGGCGACTTCACCGTGGCGGGCTGGGGCGCCGACCGGGAAGGCGGCGCCCAGCAGCGCTACCTCCTCAAGGCGACCGTCCCGTTCGTCAGCGACGCCGACTGCAAGGCCGCGTACGGCGCCGACCTCACGCCCGGTGAGGAGATCTGCGCGGGCAACCTCGCCCAGGGCGGCATCGACACCTGCCAGGGCGACTCCGGCGGCCCCATGTTCCGCAAGGACGAGGCCGGCGCGTTCATACAGGTCGGCATAGTCAGCTGGGGCAACGGCTGCGCCCGGCCGAAGTTCCCCGGCGTCTACACCGAGGTGTCGACGTTCGCCGCGGACATAGAGAAGGCGGCGGCGGGTCTGTGACGTCCCGCTGACCCGGTGCGGGGCGCCCGGGCCCGGGCGCCCCGCCATCCGCAGCTAAGTCCAACACCTGTCCCCGCTTTGTCCATAGGCGCCCCCGCACACCCCGGCGCATCGTGATCGGCACCGATTCCGTCCCGTGGAGGGGTGCCGCATGCCGCCGTCAGACAGGTCAGGGCCGAGCCGCAGAGCCGTCGTCGCCACCGGTGCGCTCGCCGGGGTGGGAGCCGCCCTCAAAGCGGGCCCGGCCGCGTACGCCGCAACACCTGCGTCGCCCGAAGTGACCCTGCGCTCACGCCAGTTGGACGTACGCGTCGCCACCGCTTTCCCGCACGTCATCGCGTACACCGACCGCGCGAGCGGCGCCGTCCTGCACGGAGCCACGGACACCGCCACCACGGTCCTGATCGACGAGACCGCGCACACCCCCCAGGTGACCGCCTCGGCGCACGACGCCCGCATCACGTACGCACTCGCCTTCGAGGGCGGCACCCGCATCGACGTCGAGATCGCCGTCGAGGGACGCCACGTCCACTGGCGCGTCACGCGGATCGCCGACACGGACGCCCTGCGCGTCGGCACCCTGCGCATCCCCGGCCTCACCCTGCTCGCCGTAGGCGACGACCAGCCCGGCGCCGCCCTCCTGGCCGCCAAGGTGCAGCTCGACAAGGCCAAGAGTGGCGACACCCTGATCCGGCCGGAGAAGGACACGCCCGCCGCGGCGGCCACCGGCTGCGCGTACGCCGTCGTCGCCCACGACCGGCTCGGCGGCGCCATCGAGACGAACACCGTCTACGACAAGCCCACCAGCGCGGCCGGGACCACCTGGGACAACGGCCGGCTGTGGCACGAGACGGTCAGGACCGGCGGCCGCGTTGAGGTGCGGCTGACCCCGGGACAGTGGACCCACCGGGCCGCGACCGCGCCCGTGGCCGCCACCGAACCCCTGCCCTACGCCACCGTCGTCATCACCGGCGACCGCAACGGCGACGGCAAGGTCGACTGGCAGGACGCCGCGATCGCCTTCCGCGACATCATGGTCACCCCGCTCGGCGCCGACGAACAGCACCTGCGGGTCATCCCGCACATCCCCTTCAACTTCGCCTCCCAGGCCACCAACCCCTTCCTCGCCACCCTCGACGACGTCAAGCGCATCCACCTCGCCACCGACGGCCTGCGCCAGTACACCCTCCTCAAGGGCTACCAGTCCGAAGGCCACGACTCCGCCCACCCCGACTACGCGGGCAACCACAACACCCGCGCGGGCGGCCTCGACGACCTCAACACCCTCGTCCACGAGGGCAGGAAGTGGCACAGCGACTTCGGCGTGCACGTCAACGCCACCGAGTCCTACCCCGTCGCCCGCGCCTTCTCCGAGAAACTCGTCGACAAGAACAACAAGCAGTGGGACTGGCTCGACCAGAGCTACCGCATCGACCAGCGCCGCGACCTGGTCTCCGGAGACATCATCCGGCGCTTCGCCGACCTGCGCGCCGAGACCGACCCGGCCCTCAACACCCTCTACATCGACGTCTTCCGCGAGTCCGGCTGGACCTCCGACCGCCTCCAGCGGGCCCTGCGCGACCAGGGCTGGACCATCACCACCGAATGGGGCCACGGCTTCGAACGCTCGGCGGTCTGGTCGCACTGGGCCACCGAGACCGACTACGGCGGCGACACCTCACGCGGCATCAACTCCCGCCTGATCCGCTTCGTCCGCAACCACCAGAAGGACGTCTTCGCCGACAAGTGGCCGACCCTCCTCAGCATCGCCCGCATGGGCAACTTCACCGGCTGGATCGGCAAAACCGACTGGCACGCCTTCTACGACCTCATCTGGACCCACTCCCTGCCCGCCAAGTACCTCCAGGCCTACCCCATCAAGACATGGGACGAGCACGAGATCACCTTCCTCGGCCCCACCCGGACCACCGTCTCCGACGCCCACGAAGGCAAGCGGCGCATCACCACCGACGGACGCGTCGTCTACGAAGCGGGCCGCTACCTCCTGCCCTGGGAGCCCCGCAAGGCCACCGATCCCGCCAAGCTCTACCACTACAACCCCTCCGGCGGAACCAGCACCTGGCGCCTCCCGCGCGCGTGGGCGGGCCGCTCCCGCGTCGCCCTGTACCGGCTCACCGACCAGGGCAGGGTCTTCGCGTCATACGTCCCCGTGCGCGGCGGCAAGGTCACCCTTAACGCCGAGCCGAAGCAGCCCTACGTCCTCTACCGCGAGCGCGCCGCCGCCCTGCCCGACCCGAAGTGGGGCCAGGGCACACCGCTGCACGACCCGGGCTTCCACTCCGGCTCCCTGAAGGGATGGCGGGTCAGCGGGCCCGCCACCGTGCAGCGCAGCGCCCTCGGCGACTACGAACTGGTCATCGGCGCGGGCGGCGCCGCCTCCGTCGGACAGCGCCTCGCCCGCCTCAAGGCCGGTGCGTACGTGGCGTCCGTGCAGGTCGAGGTCGGCGAGCGGGCGGGGGAGCGGCGCACGGCGTCCCTGGAGGTGCGCACCGCCGACGGCGTCACCGCCGCCAACCACACCAAGACCTCCACCGCCACCAACTACGTCGCCGCCGACCGCAAGCACGGCACCCGCTTCCAGCGCATGTTCACCCGCTTCACCGTCCCCGAGGGCGGCGGCACCGCCGAGCTGACGCTGCGCGCCGCGGCGGGCCACGCGCGCGTGCGCTTCGACAACGTACGGGTGGTCGCGGCCCACCCTGTGCCGAAGCGGCCCCGCGGCACCCTCGTCCACGAGGACTTCGAGCACGTCCCGCAGGGCTGGGGCCCCTTCGTGAAGGGCGACGCGGGGGGCGCCACCGACCCGCGCACCCACATCGCCCAGCGCCACGCCCCGTACACACAGCGCGGCTGGAACGGGAAGGCCGTCGACGACGTCATCGACGGCGGCAACTCCCTGAAGTCACGCGGCGAGAACACCGGCCTCGTGTACCGCACAATGCCGCACACCGTCCGCTTCACACCCGGCAGGCGCTACCGCGTCTCCTTCCGGTACGAGAACGAGAAGGCGGGCCAGTACGCCTGGATCACCGCCGTCGACGAACCCGCACCCCGCGAGACGGACCGCAAGGAACTCCCCGTCGCCACCGAACCCACCACGCTCGCCTACGAGTTCACCGCCCCCGCCGACGGCGAGGCCTGGGTGGGCCTGCGCAAGACCGGCGACGACGGCGAGGCCGAGTTCGTGCTCGACGCCTTCCAGGTGACCTCCGTGACCGAGGACTGAGCGGGCGAGGGCGGCCCCACGCGGGTCTCAGGACAGCGTGACCGTGGCCTCCGGGGCCGCCCCCTCCAGCTCCAGCACCCACACCTCGTTCCCGCCCTCGCGCAGCACCGGCCCCGGCACGTACAGCGACCGCTGCGGGCCGCGGGACCAGTACCGGCCCAGGTTGAAGCCGTTGACCCAGACGAAACCCCGCGTCCAGCCGGGCAGCGCGAGGGTGGCGTCACCGGGGCCGGCGACCTCGACCGTGCCCCGGTACAGGCCAGGCCGCCCTTCCCCGGCACCGGCCACCGGCACCTGCCGCACCGCCGACGCCCCGTCGAACGCGTCGAGCCGCAGCCCCCGCGCCCGCACCCCGTGCAGATACTGCCGCTCGTGCAGGACACCCCCGCAGATGCCCTTGGACTCACCCGAGCGCGGCCCGTAGTTGACCCGCCCCAGCGACTCCACCCACAGCTCCACGCGCGCGTGCCCCGCCACCGGGGACTCCAGCACGGGCTCGTCCTCCGTCAGGACCCCGGCCCGCTCCCCGTCCACGTACACCACCGCCAGGTCCCGCAGCCCGCGCACCCGCAACGGGTAGGGCCCGCGCGGGCCCGGCACCGTCAGCGCGTAACGCACCAGACCCCGGTCCACGTCCAGCTCCTCGAAGGTGGGCGGCACGGCGTGTTCGGACTCCGGGGTGCCGAGGCACTCCAGGACCGTGCCCAGCGGAGCCCACTCCCGGAGCGCCGCCGTGGCGGGGGAGCCGAGCACGGGCAGGGGCGGGGGCGGCTCGGGCAGGGGCCCGCTCGCGTACGGGGCCAGGACCTCGCGGAAGCGCCAGAACTTCGCCGTGGGGCGGCCGTACTCGTCGATGGGCGCGTCATAGTCGTACGACGTGACGTCCGGCTCCAGCGGCCCGTCGTGCAGCGCGCCACCCCGGTTGGCCCCCGCCCAACCCGCGAAGTTCGTACCGCCGTGCGCCATGTACAGGTTCACCGACGCCCCGCACTCCAGGATCTCCCGCAGCGCCGCCGCCGCGTCGTCGGCGTCCCGTACGACATGATCCGCGCCCCAGTGGTCGAACCAGCCGCACCAGAACTCCATGCACATCAACGGACCCTTGGAGCGGTGCGCCCGCAGCGTCCCGAACCCGGAGCGCGCCGCCGAGCCGAAGTTGGCCGTCGCCAGGACTCCGGGGAGCGAACCGCCGGTCAGCATGTGGTCCTCGGGCCCGTCCGAGGTGAACAGCGGCACCCGCACACCCTCGCCGCGCAGCAGGTCGGCCAGACGGCGCAGGTACACCTGGTCCGAGCCGTAGCTCCCGTACTCGTTCTCGACCTGCACCATGATCACGGGACCGCCGTCCGCGCCGCCGTGCTGACGCGGCACGACCTCCCGCAGCAACCGGTGGAACCAGCGCTCCACATGCGCCAGATACTCCCCGTCACGGGTACGCGCGCGTGCCCCGAGCGGACCCGTCAGCCAGTGCGGCAGCCCGCCGTTCTCCCACTCCGCGCAGATGTACGGGCCCGGCCGCACGATCGCCCACAGGCCCGCCGCGTGCGCCGCGTCCAGGAAACGGCCGAGCGCCTCCACGTCACGGAACACGCCGGGCCGCGGCTCGTGCAGGTTCCACGGGGCGTATGTCTCCACGCAGTTGAGCCCCATCGCCCGCAGCATCTTCAGGCGGTGCCCCCACTGCTCCTCGTGCACCCGGAAGTAGTGCAGCGCGCCGGAGAGCAGACGCACCGGCCGCCCGTCCACCTCGAACTCGTCCTCGCCGACCCCGAACCCGTCCATCGCGTCCTTCCGCTCACCCGCCGCCCGCCCACGATCACCTCTGGCGGGCGGCGGGGTCCATGGACAAAGATCGGGTCCGGTTGGACGCAGCGAGACACCGTGGCCGGGCCCCGGACCCGGCCCGCACCGGAAGGGGCACGCGGATGTACCACACGTGGATGCGGTATTTCACTCCCAGCCCGGTCCACCACAAGCTCGGCCTGGCCTGCCTCGGCGTCGGCCTCCAGCATGGCCTCCTGCCGACCGTCGGCCCCCGCACCCTCGACCACCACGTCGCCGTCGTCATCAGCGCGGGCGGCGGCTGGTTCCGCGGCCCCGACGGACGGCGTACGACGGTGACCGCGCCCGCCCTGATCTGGCTCACGCCGGGCGTGCGCCACCACTACGGGCCCGACCCCGACACCGGCTGGGACGAGTGCTTCGTCGACTTCACCGGCCCCGCCACCGCCACGTACACCGAACTCGGCTACATCGAACCCACCCGACCCGTCGTCCCCCTCTCCGACGCGGCGGGCGCCCGCGCCGCCGTCGGCCGCATCGCCCGCGCGGCCCGGCGCGGCAACCCCCTCCTGGAAGTCGAGACCGGCGCCGCCGTCCACGAACTCCTCGTCGCCCTGCGCCGCGCCCGCGCCGACATCGCCCCCGACGGCGACCCCGTCCTCCAGGCCCTGGCCCGCGACGCCTTCCGCCCCCTGTCCGTCGCCGAACACGCCGCCCGGCACGGCATGACCCCCGCCGAGCTGCGTACCGCCGTGCGGCGCGGCGCCGGATGCAGCCCCAAGGACTACCTCCTCGGCATCCGCCTCGGCCGCGCCAAGGAACTCCTCGCCGCCACGGAGCTGCCCGTCGCCGCCGTCGCCCGCCGCGTGGGCTACGACGACCCCGCCTACTTCTCCCGCCTCTTCACCCGCCGCGTCGGCACGGCCCCCGTCCGCTTCCGCGAACAGCAGGGCCGCGCGGTGCCCGGCGGCTGGTCCCAGCAGGTACCGGACCCGGACGATCCACCGATCCTGCGGTCGTCGACCGGGGGAGGGGCGGGCTCGTGAGGGGGGAGCTGGGCGGTAGGGCCGTACCCAGGCCTGGGCTCCTCCGCCTCTCCTCCACCCCTCCGCCGCGCCGAACCGGCAACGTAGGCTCATGGACCATGACCACCAGCCACACCAGTGACGCGAACGGAGACAGCGGCGTGAATGGCGTGAACGGCGCGAGCGCCGCCGAGGGCGCGGACGAGGCCGTGCGCGCCGAGCTGTCCCGCCTGCGCGACAGCATCGACAACATCGACGCCGCCGTCGTCCACATGCTCGCCGAACGCTTCAAGTGCACCCAGCAGGTCGGCCACCTCAAGGCCAACCACCAGCTGCCGCCCGCCGACCCGGCCCGCGAGGCCCGCCAGATCGCCCGGCTCCGCGAACTCGCCGAGAGCGCCAAGCTCGACCCCGCGTTCGCCGAGAAACTGCTCAACTTCATCATCGCCGAGGTGATCCGCCACCACGAGACGATCGCCAAGTCGTCCTGAGACCCGCACGACCCCTCCGGCCCGCACGCCTACCACGGGCCCCGGCGGCCCGCACGCGCCTCGACGGCCCACACGGCCTCCGGCGGCTCGCACGCCCCTCACGGCTCGCACGGCCCCGGCGACCCGCACGCCCATTCACGGCCCGCACACCCCCCCCACGGCCCGCGCGCGCCTCGACGGCCGCCACGACCCGCACCCGCGCAGCGCACACGCCCCTGACCTTCACCGATGCCGCCGCCATCGGGCAGCATGGGCCCCATGCCCGTACTGACGCGCGACGAAGCGCAGACCCGAGCCCAGCTCATCGACGTCCACCGGTACACCGTCGAGCTCGACCTGACCAAGGCGGCCGACCCCGCCGGTGAGACCTTCGACTCGCGCACCGTCATCCGGTTCAGCGCCCGCACCGACGGCACCACCTTCGTCGAGCTGCAACCCGCCGAGCTGCGCTCCGTCACCCTCGACGGGCAGCCACTTTCCCCGGCCGGCCTCGTCGACAACCGCCTCACGCTCGACGGGCTCACCAAGGGCGAGCACGAGCTGCGCGTGGACGCCGCGATGCGCTACTCCCGCACCGGCGAGGGCATGCACCGCTTCACCGACCCCAGCGACGGCGAGACGTACACGTACAGCCAGATGTTCCTGCAGGACGTGCAGCGCGTCTTCGCCGCCTTCGACCAGCCCGACCTGAAGGCCGTCTTCGAGCTGACCGTCACCGCCCCCGAAGGGTGGACCGTCCTCGCCAACGGCATCACCGAACACCTCGGCGGCGGCACCTGGCGGGCCGCCCCCACCCCGCTTATCTCCACCTACCTCGTCGCCGTCGCCGCCGGCCCCTACCACTCGGTGCGCGCCGAACACCGCGGGCTGCCCCTCGGCCTCCACTGCCGCCGCTCCCTCGCGCCGTACCTGGACGCCGACGCCGAAGAGATCCTCGACATCACCCGGGCCTGCTTCGACCGCTACCACGAGAAGTTCGAGGAGCCCTACCCCTTCGACTCCTACGACCAGGCGTTCGTCCCCGAGTTCAACGCCGGCGCCATGGAGAACCCCGGCCTCGTCACCTTCCGCGACGAATACGTCTTCCGCTCCGCCGTCACCGACACCGAACGCCAGGCCCGCGCCATGGTCATCGCCCACGAGATGGCCCACATGTGGTTCGGCGACCTCGTCACCCTCACCTGGTGGGACGACATCTGGCTGAACGAGTCCTTCGCCGAGTACATGGGCTACCAGACCATCGCCGAAGCCACCCGCTTCAAGGACCCGTGGACCGCCTTCGGCGTCGCCCGCAAGTCCTGGGGGTACGACGCCGACCAGCGCCCCTCCACCCACCCCGTCGCCCCCGCCCCCGACGCCGTCCCCGACACCGCCTCCGCACTGCTCAACTTCGACGGCATCTCGTACGCCAAGGGCGCCAGCGCCCTGCGCCAACTCGTCGCCTGGCTCGGCGAGAAGGACTTCCTCGCCGGCATCAACACCCACTTCGCGCGGCACAAGTTCGCCAACGCCACCCTCGCCGACTTCATCGACTCCCTCGCCCAGGGCACCGACCGCGACGTGCACCGCTGGGCCGAGGCCTGGCTGCGCACCACCGGCGTCGACACCCTCACCTCCAAGGTCGTCCACGCCGGACGCGAGTGGACGTTCACGCTCGACGGCGGCACGGCCCCCCACGGGCCCGGCCGCCCCCACCGCGTCGCCGTCGGCGTCTACGACCGCGACCTCGCCGACGCCGCCGTCCTCGTCCTGCGCGAGCGGTACGAGACCGACGTCCCGGCCACCGGCCCCGCCACCGCCCGCGACGGCGGCCGCCCCGCCCTGATCGTCCCCAACGACCAGGACCTCACCTACGCCAAGATCCGCCTCGACGACGTCTCCGAGGAGACCGTGCTGCGCGGCATCTCCGGCGTACCGGACGCCCTCACCCGCGCCGTCCTGTGGAACTGCCTGCGCGACATGGTCCGCGACGGCGAACTCGACGGCGGCTCCTACCTCACCACCGCCCTCGCCCACTTCCCCGAAGAGACCGACCTCGCCATCGTCCAAGGCGTCCTCGCCTTCGCCACCGACCACATCGCCGACCGCTACACCACCCCCGAGGAGCGGCCCGCCGCCCTCGCCGCCCTCGGCGAACTCTGCCGCGACCTGATCCGGCGCACCGAGGACGGCTCCAACCCGGGGCTGCGCCTCACCGCCGTCCGCACCGCCATCGACGTCGCCACCCAGCCGGGGCCCCTCCAGGCGTGGCTCACCGAGGGCACCGTGCCCGGCGGCCCCGAACTCGACCCCGAGCTGCGCTGGCGCGTCCTGGCCCGGCTCGCCGTGCTCGACGCCACCGACGAGACGGCCATCGCCGCCGAACTGGCGCGGGACCCGAGCGCCACCGGCCAGGAGGGCGCCGCCCGCTGCCGGGCCGCCCTGCCGGACGCCGCGGCCAAGCGGGCCGCCTGGGACGCGATGTTCGCCTCCGACGAGCTGTCCAACTACCTCCTCAGGGCCACCGCGCAGGGCTTCTGGCAGCCCGAACAGGCCGAACTCGTCAGGGAGTACGTCCCGCGCTACTACGAGGACGCCGTCGCCGTGGCCGCCCGGCGCGGCCCCGCGATCGCCGACGTGGTGGGCCTGTCGGCCTTCCCCGCACCCTTCGTGGACGCCGAGACGCTCCGGCTGGGCGAGCGGTGCCTGCGCGACGCGGACCCGATCCCCGCGCTGCGCCGCCGGTTCACCGACCAACTCGACGACCTGGCACGGGCGTTGCGCGTACGCCAAGGCGCCGGCAAGGGCTGATCCGGGCCGCGGGACGTAGGTCCCGCGGCCTACGCCCCCTGGTCCCAAACGACGATCCGGCGCCCGGCGGGACCGGCCTGGGCTCGCACCAGAGCCGGGCCGGACCCGCCGGATCGGCCGCGCCACCCGGACCAGAAGGAGCCCCCTGTGCCCCCCACCACGCCCCCTACCGTCGTCGTGACCGGAGCCACCGGAAACGTGGGCCGCGCCCTCGTGGACCAACTCGCCGCCGAAGGCGCCCCCGTACGCGCCCTGACCCGCGCCCCCGAACGCGCCGGGCTCCCCGACGCGGTCGACGTCAGCCGCCTCGACCTCTCCGGCGACCGGCCCAGCCCCGCCGACCTCACGCCGCTCTTCGAAGGCGCCTCGGGCCTCTTCCTGCACCTCCAGGCCGCGGGCGCGCACACCGCCGCCCTACTCGAAGCGGCCCGCACGGGCGGCGTCCGCCACGTCACCGTCCTCTCCTCCGGCATCATCCAGGACGGCGCCGACCCCACCCACCCCATCTACGCCGCCCACGCCGAACTCGAAGCACGCGTGACGGAGAGCGGCCTCGGCCACACCTTCCTGCGGCCCAACGCCTTCGCCACCAACGCCTTCCAGTGGGCACCGCAGATCCGCACCGGCGACACCGTCCGCGGCCCCTTCGGCGGCGCGGTCACCGCCCCCATCCACGAGGCCGACATCGCCGCGGTCGCCACCCGCACCCTCCTCGACGACGGCCACCAGGGCACCGTCCACCGCCTCACCGGCCCCGAGGCCGTGACCACGGAGCAGCAGATCCACGCCATCGGCGCCGCACTCGGCCGCACCCCGCGCTTCGTCGACATACCGCCGCGGGAAGTCGGCCCCGACCTCTTCCCGCACGTCGCACCGGACATACTCCCCGCCCTCCTCGCCTCCTTCGCCGAGGCCGTCGGCACCGAACCGGAGATCACCACCACGGTGGAGAACATCACCGGGAAGAAAACCCGCACATTCCCCCAATGGGCCACCGACCACAAGGCCGCCTTCCGCCCCTGAGCCCACGGGGCCCGGCACAGCGCTTGCGCGGTCGGCGCGGCTGCCAAGCCCCAACCCCCCGTTGCCCACCTAGCACCCCCACCCCACCCACACACCCTCTCCGCACAGCAGTACCCCTTTCGGGTTCGGATCGCCACGCTCCCCGGCGTGGCGCCCACACGGCGTACAGGCTGGTGTTCCCGTACGCGCGCACCCGAAGGACACGCCCATGAGCACCCCGCCGCCCCTCGCCGGAGGCGTCCAAGGCCCCGACGCCCTGCGGCCGTTGCTCGCCGCCGCGCTCGACGCCCTGCGTGACGGGGCGGCCGCCCGCGGCGGCCCGCTCCCCCGTGGCGGCCCCACCGCCGTCGGCGACCGCGTCCGCGCCGCCGCCGACCCCGTCCTGCCCGAGCACGGCACGGGCCCCGAAGCGGCCCTGCGCACCCTCGTCCACGCGCTCACCGAAGGCGCCGCCGACCCCGCCGACCCGCTCTGCGCCGCCCACCTGCACTGCCCGCCGCTCGCCGTCGCGGCCGCCGCCGACCTCGCCGCCTCCGCACTCAACCCCTCCATGGACTCCTGGGACCAGGCACCCGCCGCCTCCGCCCTCGAAGCCCTCGTGACCCGCGCACTCGCCGCCGAGATCCACCCCGCCGCGGACGCCCTCGTCACCACCGGCGGCACCGAGTCCAACCAACTCGCCCTCCTCCTCGCCCGCGAAGCCGCCGCCCCCCGCGGCCCCCTGCGCCTCCTCGTCGGCGAGAACGCCCACCACTCCCTCATCCGCGGCGCCTGGCTCCTCGGCCTGCCGGGACCCGTCACCGTGCCCGCCCCCGCCGGCACCCTCGACCCGGCCGCCCTCGACGAAGCCCTCAACGAACTCGGCGGCCCCCACACGACCTTCCTCGTCGCCGCCACAGCAGGCACCACCGACGCCGGCCTCATCGACCCCCTCGACGACATCGCCGACGTCTGCGCCGCCCACCGCGCCCGCCTGCACATCGACGCCGCGTACGGCGGCGGCCTCCTCTTCAGCGACGTACGCAAACACCTCCTGCACGGCATCGAGCGCGCCCACACCGTCACCCTCGACCTGCACAAACTCGGCTGGCAACCCGCCGCCGCCGGACTGCTTGCCGTACGCGACCCCCACGACCTCGCCGCGCTCACCCACCGCGCCGACTACCTCAACGCCGACGACGACACCGACGCCGGCCTGCCCGACCTCCTCGGCCGCTCCCTGCGCACCACCCGCCGCCCCGACATCCTCAAGATCGCCGTCACCCTCAAGGCACTCGGCCGCACCGGACTCGGCGCACTCGTCGACCAAGTCTGCGAGCAGGCACGCCAGTTCGCCGCCCACATCGAAGCCCACCCCGGCTTCGAGCTGTACGACACCCCCGCCCTCAGCACCGTCCTGTTCCGGCCCACCGAGGCCGACGACACCCGCCTCGCCCACGTACGAAGGCGGCTGCTCACCGACGGCACCGCCGTCCTCGGCCGCGCCGACCTCGCCGGCCGCAGATGGCTCAAGGCCACCCTCCTCAACCCCCACACCCGCCCCACCGACCTCGCCACCCTCCTCGAACTCGTCACTAAGGCGAGCGAAGAGGCGAGTGAAGAAGCGAGCGAAGAGGCGAGTGAAGAAGCGAGCGGAGAGGCGAGCGGAGAGGCGAGCGAAGAGGAGAAGGAACGGGTGAACGAACCGGTGAACCAACACGCCACCCCCGGGCCCCCGCACCCCACCCCCACCCCCGACCTCCTGGAAGGAACCACCCCCCGATGACCGGCACGCCCGACCACCCCGGCCCCACACCACGCAGCACCCCCGAAAACCCCCGCGACCTCGTCGGCATCGGCATCGGCCCCTTCAACCTCTCCCTCGCCGCCCTCGCCGACCCCCTCGCCGAACTCGACACCGTCTTCTACGAACAACGCCCCGGCTTCCACTGGCACCCCGGCCTCCTCATCGAAGGCGCCACCCTCCAAGTCCCCTTCCTCGCCGACCTCGTCACCCTCGCCGACCCCGCCAGCCCCTGGTCCTTCCTCAGCTACCTCAAAAGCCGCGAACGGCTCTTCCCCTTCTACTTCGCCGAGCGCTTCCACATCCACCGCGCCGAATACGACGCCTACTGCCGCTGGGTCAGCGAACACCTCACCGGACTCCACTTCGGCCACCAGGTCGACGCCGTCCGCTGGAACCCCGAACGCGACCTCTTCGAAGTCGACCACACCCAACTCGACACCAACGGCGAAGCCGAAGCCCTCGGCCGCACCTACACCAGGAACATCGCCCTCGGCGTCGGCACCACCCCCTACATCCCCGAACCCCTCAAACCCCTCGCCGAAGCCCCCACCGTCCCCGTCATCCACTCCGCGGACTACCTCGACCACCGCGAACGCCTGCTCGCCGCCGAACACATCACCGTCATCGGCTCAGGACAATCCGGCGCCGAAGTCTTCCTCGACCTGCTGCGCGCCCGCCCCACCGGACACGAGAAACTCCACTGGCTCGCCCGCACCGAGGCCTTCGCACCCATGGAGTACTCCAAACTGGGCCTCGAACACTTCACACCCGACTACACCCGCTACTTCCACGCCCTGCCCGAAACCGTCCGCGACGACCTCGTCCCCCACCAGTGGCAACTCCACAAAGGCATCGACGCCGACACCATCGCCGCCATCCACGACGAGCTGTACCGCCGCACCCTGCACGGCGGCTGGCCCGACGCCGTCCTCACCCCCGGCGTCCGCGTCCGCACCGCCGGCCGCGTCGCCAGCACCCGCGTCGAACTCCACCTCGAACACATCCAGCAGGGCACCCGCTCCCGCCTCACCACCGACGCCGTCGTCCTCGCCACCGGCTACCGCGAACGCCCCACCGAACGGCTTCTCGCCGGCCTCGACCCCTACATCCGCAAGGACTCCTCCGCCCGGCCCCGCGTCGACGAGCACTACCGCCTCGTCCTCGACCCCTCCATCACCGCCACCGGCGCCCACATCTACGTACAGAACGCCGAACGCCACACCCACGGCGTCGGCACCCCCGACCTCGGCCTCGCCGCCTGGCGCAGCGCCACCATCCTCAACGCCCTCACCGGCAAGGACCCCTACCCCCTGCCCCACCGCACCGCGTTCACCACCTTCGGCCTCCACACCCCCACCGGCCCCGGCCAACCCACCCCCCGCGTGGGGGAACAGCGCGGCAACCTCGTACGCCTCAAGAACTGACCCCCACCAGGCCACCCCGGCCCGCGACAGACACCCACCGGGGTGGCACAGAAGACACGGCTCAGAACACCGGCACACCCTCCCGCGTCAGCCTCCAGCCCACCGAGGCGAACCGCGCCGGATCGACCGTCCCCTCCGCCTTCACCCAGCCGATGATCGTGTTACGGATCTCCTCCGAGTTCGCCCACACCTGCTTCGCACCCGCCACATGCGGGAAATTCCCCCCACCACTGGCCCGGTAATTGTTCACCGCCAGCACGAACTGAGCCTTCGGGTCGATCTCCTTGCCCTCGAAGGCCAGCTTCACGATGCGCGAACCCACCGGCTGCGCGATGTCGATCTCATACGTCACGCCATACACCGCGTCATAGTTGTAATCCGGGATCTTCTCCGCGTTCGTCATCTTCGCCGGGTCCACCGGAGCACCCGCCGGCGTCCGCACGTAATAGCGCGCCGAGAACTCCAGGTACTCCTTCAACTGCGCACCCGTGAGAATCCGCGCCTCCAAGGTGTTCTCGAACGGATACAACCCCGCCGCGTCCTTGAGCGTCACCTCACCCGCCGGTATCCGCGCCGTCCGCGAGAAACACGACGCCTGCGACAACACCGGCAGCCCCGCATACGCCCCGCCCACCAGGGCCCGCGCCACCGTCTCCTGCTGCACCCGGTTGATCAGATCGATGATCGCGACATCCTTGTACGGGCCCTCGGCCGTGCTCATCGCCTCCGTGGACGTGCCGATGACCTGGTTGACGTACGCCACGACCTTCTTGTGCTCATCGGCCAGCAAACGCGTGATCTTCTTGTCCTCCGCGGCCGTATTGGAGTTCAGGACCTTCGCCCCCACCTTCTCCACCGTCCAACGGCCCTTCGCCCACACCAGATCGAAGTCGAACAACGTCAGCCGCTGCCCCCACTTCAACGGCTCGGACAGCACGACCTTCTTGCCCGTCGCCTTGTTCTCCACGAAATACTCGGGAATCTCCGTGTGCGCGTGCCCCACCAGAATCGCGTCGATCCCCGGCACCTGCTCCGCCACCAGCCCCGCCGCGTTCTCCACATACGGCAACTGATCCCCGTACGACGACGTACCACTGGAACCCGAATGCGCAGACACGATCACCACATCCGCACCCATCGACCGCAGCCTCGGCACCCACTTCGCCGCCTGCTCCTCCAGACCCGGGAACGTCATCTTCCCCTGGACATTCGCCTTGTCCCAGATCGCGATACCCGGATTCGTCAGACCCAGCACCGCCACCCGCACATCACGACCATGCGGAGTACGCAACCGCTTCATGACATACGGCGGAAACGCCGGCCGCTGCGTCTTCGCATCCAACGCGTTCGCCCCCAGCAGCGGAAAGTCACACTGCTCCTCGAACTTGCGCAACACCGGAATGCCGTAATTGAACTCGTGATTACCGAGCGCCGCCGCGTCATAACCGATCGCGTTCATCGCCTGCGCCATCGGATGCACCGGACCACGAGCAGCCGTGATCGGATCGACCTTCGCGTAGTAATACGACAACTGCGTGCCCTGGATGGTGTCACCCGCGTCGATCAGCAACGTGTTCCGGCGGCCCTTCTCCGCACGGACCTCGTTCACCAGCGTCGAGATCTTCGCCAGGCCCACATCGTTGTGATCCTTGTCGTCGAACTCCTTGTCCGTGAAGTAATCCCAGTTGAAGACATTGCCGTGCAAGTCCGTCGTACCGAGCACCGTGAACGCATACCGCTTCTCCCGTCGACCGCGCCTCCCCTTCGCCTCGGCCACGGACGGCGCCACAGCGCCACCCGTGAGCGCCACGCCCACGCCGGAGACGGCGGACGTGCCCAGGAACTTCCTGCGGTTCAGCGGCATTTCTGTACTCCTCGGTCGACCGTAGTAACGCGCGTAGATTCTGACCCCCGCGCCCCCACCCGCAACAGACCCCCCAGGTTGCGATCCGATGACCTTCACGGCGCGCCCACAGCTGACGGACAACCCGGCACGGTGCGACAGTGAGCCCATGGACACCACCGCCACACCCCCCACCGCCCCCCACACCCCCTACGGAACCCCCGACGCCCCCCGCCTCGCCGTCCGCGGCGAAGCACACCTCGAAGTCGACCCCGAGATCGCCCGCATCGGCATCACCGTCAACGCCCGCGGAACCGACCGCCGCCACGCCCTCGACGACCTCACCCGCCGCAACACCACCACCCTCGACCTCATCAAGAGCTACGGCGACACCGTCGAACGACTCGAGACCGGCGCCTTCTCCATCACCCCCCACCTCACCAAACACGGCCGCGGCGAACGCGTCCGCGCCTACCACGGCCGCGTCCACATCACCGCCGAACTCACCGACTTCACCGCACTCGGCGAACTCACCAGCCGCCTCGCCGACCTCGACCTCACCCACATCGAAGGCCCCTGGTGGGCCCTGCGCCCCGACTCACCCACCCACCGCCACGCCAGACAACAAGCCGTCCGCGAAGCCGTCCAACGCGCCCGCGAATACGCCGAAGCCCTCGGCACCCACCTCGCCGCCCTCGTCGAACTCGCCGACCTCGACGCCGAGAACACCCCCACCTACGGCCACAGCGGCCCCGCCCTCATGCGCACCGCCGCCTACGGCGGAGCCCCCGACCTGCCCACAGAACCCGCACCCCTCGACCTCGAACCCCAACGCCAGCACGTCTACGCCCAAGTCAACGCCCGCTTCACCATGACACCCCCACGACTGAACCCCTGACAGCCGAAAAACCGCTCATCAGAGCAACCACCCGCACACTTCAACACTTGTCAACACCCCTTCATCCAAAGGTTGTTGAGTAGTCACGCGGGCCCCATTCCCTACTGACCGGTAAGCCCTAGGCTCGAACCATGCGCCGAGCCAAAATCGTCTGCACCCTGGGACCCGCCACCCACTCGTACGACCAGATCAAGGCATTGGTCGAAGCCGGAATGGACGTGGCCCGCTTCAACCTCAGCCACGGCACCCACGCCGAACACGAGGAGCGCTACCAGCGCGTGCGCAAGGCCTCCGAAGAGACCGGCCGCAGCATCGGCATCCTCGCCGACCTTCAAGGCCCGAAGATCCGCCTCGGCCGCTTCCACGAAGGCCCCGTACTCCTTGAACGCGGCGACGAATTCACCATCACCGTCGAAGAAGGCGCCCAAGGCGACCGCCAGAGCTGCGGCACCACCTACCGCGGCCTCGCCCAGGACGTCACCTCGGGCGAACGCATCCTCGTCGACGACGGCAAAGTAACCCTTCAGGTCACCCGCGTCATCGGCCCCCGCGTCGCCACCACCGTCCTCGAAGGCGGCCTGGTCTCCGACCACAAAGGCCTCAACCTCCCCGGCGTCGCCGTCTCCGTCCCCGCACTCTCCGACAAGGACGAAGAAGATCTCCGCTGGGCCCTGCGCACCGGCTTCGACGTCATCGCCCTCTCCTTCGTCCGCAGCGGACGCGACATCGAAGACGTCCACCGCATCATGGACGAAGAAGGCCGCCGCCTCCCCGTCATCGCCAAAGTCGAAAAACCCCAAGCCGTCGACAACATCGAGGACATCGTCGCCGCCTTCGACGGCATCATGGTCGCCCGCGGCGACCTCGGCGTCGAAATGCCCCTCGAACAAGTCCCCATCGTCCAGAAGCGCGCCGTCAAACTCGCCAAACGCAACGCCAAACCGGTCATCGTCGCCACGCAAATGCTCGACTCGATGATCGACAACTCCCGCCCCACCAGGGCCGAGGCCAGCGACGTCGCCAACGCCGTCATCGACGGCACCGACGCGGTCATGCTCTCCGGCGAGACCAGCGTCGGCAAATACCCCATCGAGACGGTCAAGACGATGGGCCGCATCGTCGAAGCGGCGGAAGAAGACATCCTCGCCAAGGGCCTGCCCACACTGACGGAACGCAGCAAGCCCCGCACCCAGGGCGGCGCCGTCGCCCGCGCCGCCGCCGAAATGGGCGACTTCCTCGGCGCGAAATTCCTCGTCGCCTTCACCCAGTCCGGCGACACCGTCCGCCGCCTCTCCCGCTACCGCTCACCCATCCCGCTCCTCGCCTTCACCCCCGACCCGGCGACCCGCTCCCAGCTCAACCTCACCTGGGGCGTGGAAACCTTCCTCGGTCCGCACGTCGACTCCACCGACGCGATGGTCGACCAGGTCGACGAACTGCTACTGAAGATCGGCCGCTGCCAGAAGGGCGACATCGTGGTGATCACGGCCGGCTCTCCGCCGGGGGTGTCGGGCTCGACGAACTTGGTCCGCGTCCACCACATCGGGGAGGACGACAACCCCGAGGAGTGATGCGGGGGAGGCGTCAATATTTCGGACCGATGTGGGCGTCCATGAGGGCGACGGAAGCTTTGCGGGCGACGGAGATGTTGCGTGAGTTGGCTTGCTTCCAGTCGACTCCGAGCTTGTCGAGGGTGTCAGTGAAGAGCTGGACGATGTCTCTGGACAGGTTGGTGAAGAAGTAGCGCGGATACTCGTAGCGCTTGCGTTCACCAGCGATGACGCGGGTCGTCCAATTGGTGACGCGGCACCCGTCGGAGTGGACGAGTCCCCGCACGAACTCCCACGGGTGGGCGTCGACGATCTCTTGCTGCCACGGTTCGAGGGCGATCTTCCGGTCGTGCTTCTTGCCGGGGCCGTGCTGAGGGAAGAGGCAGGGCCAGTGCTTGCTCCAGGAGGTGACGTACTGGCACCCGACGCTCTGGACCCGGCACACCTTGTTCTCCGGGCGTACGGCCCGGATGGCGTCGGCGCAGGCTTCGATGAGGCCGGGCCAGGCGTCAGCGCACGCGATGCGAAGTGAGTAGACCCCGCGCCGTTGCAGGCTGATGCAGCCGTCGCCGAGGTAGAGACCGAGGAGGTACGAATAGGCGGCCGTATTCTCGGGTTCACCCGGAACGGCACAGCACCGCGGACAAGGACGGCCGCGGTCGTAGCCACGTGGTCCGATAGCGCTTTGCCAGGACCGGATGGCGGCCCTGGAGATGCCGGTCGCTTTGCTGACGGAGTTGAGGCTGCGGCCTTGGTTGACCAAATGCAGCGCCCGTTGTCGTGTGCCCATGTCGTACATGCGCTCACTCTGTGCGGGGGAGACCTCTCGGCGCACAGCAAAAAGCGGATGTTCACGAGAACGCGAACATCCGCTTACAGATGTTGACCTTGGAGACTAAGGAAAAGTGCCCCGGGTGGGACTCGAACCCACACTGTAAGGTGTTTGAGACCTTCGTCTGCTGCCAATTGGACTACCGGGGCCCAACGAATCAAAGGTTTACCCCGACCCGCTGCCCAACCACCATACCGTAGCTAGGTAGGCTCTTGGGAGCTGTACCCCTGCCCTGATCGAGGAGCCCCCGTGACCGCCCCCGAGCCGCCACAGCCCACCGAAGCGTCGGACGACGACCAGTCGCACGTGCCTCCGCTGACGACCCGCGTCGTCATCGCCGAGGACGAGGCCCTGATCCGGCTCGACCTCAAAGAGATGCTGGAGGAAGAGGGCTACAGCGTCGTCGGCGAGGCCGGTGACGGCGAGAAGGCCGTCGAGCTGGCCCGTGAGCACAGGCCCGACCTCGTGATCCTGGACGTGAAGATGCCCGTCCTGGACGGCATCTCCGCCGCCGAGAAGATCGCGGAGGAGTCCATCGCCCCCGTGCTGATGCTGACCGCGTTCTCCCAGCGCGACCTCGTCGAGCGGGCGAGGGACGCGGGCGCGATGGCGTACCTGGTGAAGCCGTTCAGCAAGAGTGACGTCGTCCCGGCGATCGAGATGGCCGTCTCGCGGTTCACGGAGCTGAAGACGCTGGAGAAGGAGGTCGCGGACCTCTCGCAGCGGCTGGAGACGCGGAAGCTGGTGGACCGGGCCAAGTCGATTCTGCAGACGGAGTACGGCCTGACGGAGCCCGCCGCGTTCCGGTGGATTCAGAAGACGTCGATGGACCGGCGGCTGTCGATGCAGCAGGTCGCGGAGGCGGTCATCGAGGACGCCGCGGAGAAGAAGGCGGCGAAGGGTTAGCCCCGGAGCCGGCACAGGCGCGTACGTACGACAGGGCCCGCACCCCGAAGCCGGGGGTGCGGGCCCTGTCGTGTGCGGGGGTGGGAAAACGGGCGGTCAGTCCTCGCCGAGGTACGCCTTGCGCACGGATTCGTCGTGGAGCAGGTCGCCGCCCGTGCCGGAGAGGGCGATCTTGCCGACTTCCATGACGTGGCCCTCGTCGGCGAGGGAGAGCGCCGCCTGGGCGTTCTGTTCGACGAGGAGGATGGTGGTGCCCTGGGATTTCAGTTCGGCGATGGTGGCCATGATCTTCTGCATCATGATCGGGGAGAGGCCCATGGAGGGTTCGTCGAGCATGAGGAGTTTGGGCTGGGACATGAGGGCGCGGCCCATGGCGAGCATTTGTTGTTCGCCGCCGGAAAGGGTGCCCGCTGCCTGCTTCCTGCGTTCTCCGAGGATGGGGAAGAGGTCGTAGGCGCGGTTGATGTCTTTTTCGATGCCTGTTCTGTCGGAGCGGAGGTAGGCGCCGAGGCGGAGGTTGTTCTCGATGGTCATGCGGGGGAAGATGTGGCGGCCTTCGGGGGAGTGGGCGAGGCCGAGGGCGACGATTTGGTCGGCGCGGTATTTGCGCAGGGTTTTGCCGTTGAATTTGATGGTGCCGCCGACTGGTTTGAGCAGGCCTGACAGGGTGCGGAGTGTGGTGGTTTTGCCTGCGCCGTTGGTGCCGATGAGGGTGACGACTTTGCCGGCTTCGACGGTGAAGGAGATGCCTTTGACGGCTTCGATCTTGCCGTAGGCGACGCGGAGGTCTTCGACCTCAAGGAGTGCGGTCATCAGTTGTTCTCCTCGAAGGGTTCGCCGAGGTAGGCGGCGATGACGCGGTCGTCCTGCTGGACCGTTTCGCTGCTTCCTTCGACGAGTTTCTCGCCCTGGACGAGGACGGCCACGCGGTCGCAGAGGTTGAAGATGAAGCGCATGTCGTGCTCGATGACGAGGACGGCGATGCCCATGTCGCGGATGGCGAAGACGAGTTCTTCGGTGGCGCGGGTTTCTTGGGGGTTCATGCCGGCGGTGGGTTCGTCCAGGAGGAGGAGTCCTGGTTCGCTGGCGAGGGCGCGGGCGATCTCCAGCTTGCGTTGTTCTCCGTAGGGGAGGTTGCGTGAGAGGTGTTCGGCTTTGTCGGCGAGGCCGACGAACTCCAGGAGTTCCATGGCGCGTGCTTTGGAGGCGGCTTCGGCGCGGTGGAAGCCGGGGCCGCGGAGGAGGGCTGACCAGAGGCCTTCTTTGGTGCGGGTGTGGCGGCCGACGAGGACGTTTTCCAGGACGGTCATGTTGGCGAAGAGTCGGATGTTCTGGAAGGTGCGGGCGATGCCTGCGGCGGTGACCTTGAAGGATTTGGCGGGGAGGATGGCGCCTTTGTACCGGACTTCGCCTTCGGTGGGGGTGTAGAGGCCGGTGAGGCAGTTGAAGAAGGTGGTTTTGCCGGCGCCGTTGGGTCCGATGAGTCCGACGATTTCGCCGCTGTTGACGGTGAGGTCGACGGAGCGTACGGCGGTGAGGCCGCCGAAGCGCATGGTGACGTTGCGGGCGTCGAGGACGGTGTGTCCGGCCGGGGTGTCGGGGGCCTGGCCTGCTGTGGTGGTGTCGGTGGTCATGGGTCAGGCCCCTGTCTTGCTGAGGACTGTGGGTGGTGGTGTTTCGCCGGGTTCGAGTTCGGCTTCGTGGAATTCGAGTTGGCGGCGGCGGTTGGGGATGAGGCCTTCGGGGCGGAAGCGCATGAGGAGGACGAGTGCGAGTCCGAAGGCGAAGAGTTGGTAGTCGCCGAGGAAGGCGAGTTTGTTGGGGATGAGGTAGAGGAGTGCTGCGCCGACGAGGGGTCCGCTGATGGTGCCCATGCCGCCGAGGACGACGGCGGCGAGGAGGAAGGCGGAGTTGGGCGGGACGGTGTTGGCGAATTGGTATTGCTCGGGTGTGACGGTGTAGGTGACGTGTGCTTGGACGGTGCCTGCGAGGCCGGCGAGGGCGGCGCCGAGGGCGAAGGCGATGAGTTTGACGCGGAAGCCGTTGATGCCCATGGCGAGTGCGGCGGTTTCGTCTTCGCGGATGGCGACCCAGGCGCGGCCGATGCGGGAGTCTCCGCTGCGGCGGAAGACGAGGACGACGACGAGGGTGATGAGCAGCATCAGGAAGAAGTAGTTGGCGAATCGGCCGATGGGAAAGCCGAGGATGCTGTGTTCGAGCCCGAAGTCGAAGCCGAGGATTTTGAGGTTGGGGATGGAGGAGATGCCGTTGGAGCCGTTGGTGATGTCGGGTCCGGATGCGCCGTCGCTGTTCATGGCGACGAGGCGGAAGATTTCTCCGAAGCCGAGGGTGACGATGGCGAGGTAGTCGCCGCGTAGGCGCAGGGTGGGGGCGCCGATGAGGACGCCGAAGATGAGGGAGGCGCCTGCGCCGACGAGGATGGCGGCCCAGAACGGGAGGTGGATGTCGAAGGGGGAGGCGGGGGAGCCGGAGACCATGGATGCGGCGTAGGCGCCGACGCCGAGGAAGGCGACGTATCCGAGGTCGAGGAGTCCGGCGAGGCCGACGACGATGTTCAGGCCGAGGGCGACGGTGGCGAAGATGAGGATGTAGACGCCGATGGTGGCGTATTGGTCGTCGCTCTGGGTGAAGGGGAAGGCGGCTGCGGCGAGGAAGGCGCCGAGGAGGGTGGTGTTGCGGTGGCGTGCGGTGTAGGCGGAGAGGTGGGCGACGAGTCCGGCTTTGGCGAGGGCGGCGAAGCCGAAGGCGACGGAGATGAGGAAGCCGATGAAGAGTTCGTCGTATTCGGTGCCGATGCCGTAGGTGAAGACGAGGAGTCCGGTGGCGAGGGCGGCGACGATGATCAGGATTTCGATGTACGAGGGGAGTGTGCGCGGTGGGGGTGGGGTGTCCGCGGCGAAGGCTCCCTTGAAGACGGTGAGGCCGTTGCGCAGGCGGTGTCGGGTCTGTTCCCAGCCGGTGTCCTCGGGGTCGACCGGGTAGGTCTGTGGCCTGTTGAAGGGGAGGGCGAGGGCGCCGGTGAGGGCGGTGAGGGTGGCGATGGCGGCGATCCAGCCGCCGGGTTCGAGGTTGGCGAGGCCGCCGAGGTCGGTGCTGATCGCGAGGAGTGTGTACCAGGCGGTGGTGAAGGCGGCGAGGGCGGCGTATCGGAGGGCGGCGTCGGCGTTGCCGGGGGTGAGGGCGCGTAGGCCTTTGATGCCGTAGGAGGCGAGGCCGAGGAGGGTGGTGAGGGCGCCGGTGATGAGGACGAGCCATTGGAGGCCGCCGGGGTAGCCGTAGACGGTGAGGTCGCCGGGGAAGGCGGCGGTCCAGGTCCAGGCGAGGAAGGCGGAGATGACGGTGAGTGCGCCGCCGCCGGTGGCCATGGCGCGGGCGGGGCCGGTGGGGATGGGGAGGAGGCCTGTGGG
This sequence comes from Streptomyces huasconensis, assembly GCF_021028635.1. Taxonomy (NCBI): domain Bacteria; kingdom Bacillati; phylum Actinomycetota; class Actinomycetes; order Kitasatosporales; family Streptomycetaceae; genus Streptomyces; species Streptomyces huasconensis. The sequence continues at coordinate 1,885,955 of NZ_CP086119.1, read as the reverse complement.
GGCGTCTTCCTTGTGGGGGCGGGTGTGGTCGGCCGCTGTGGTGTGTGTGGTCATGGTGGTCACGCCCTGTCCGCGACGCGCTCGCCGAGGAGGCCTTGTGGCCTGACGAGGAGGACGACGATGAGGAGTACGAACGCCCAGACATCGGCCCAGGACTGGCCGCCGAGCTTGTCCATGCCGGGGATGTCGTTCATGTAGGCGGTGGCCATGGCTTCGGCGACGCCGAGGACGAGGCCGCCGATCATGGCGCCGTAGATGTTGCCGATGCCGCCGAGGACGGCGGCGGTGAAGGCTTTGAGGCCCCAGAGGAAGCCCATGCGGAAGTTGACTTCGCCGTAGCGGAAGCCGTAGGCGATGGCGGCGATGCCGGCGAAGGCGGCTCCGAGGGCGAAGGCGACGACGATGACGCGGTCGGTGTTGACGCCCATGAGTTTGGCGGTGTCGGGGTCTTGGGCGGTGGCTTGCATGCCGCGGCCGACGCGGGTCTTCATGACGAACCAGCCGAGGGCGAACATGCAGAGGGGGGCGGCGACGACGAGGAAGAGGTCGCCGGGCTGGATGGTGACGCTGCCGATGTGGATGGAGTCGCCGGGGATCTCGGGGAAGGTGCGGGAGGACTTGGCGTGGGGGTACCAGGCCCAGATCGCCTGTTGGAGGGCGAGGGAGAGGCCGATGGCGGTGATGAGGGGTGCGAGTCGGGGGGCGCCGCGCAGGGGCCGGTAGGCGAAGCGTTCGGCTCCGATCGCGATGGTGGTGGAGACGATGACGGCACCGATGATCATGAGGGGGATGGCTGCCCACATGGTGGTGCCGGCGGGGAGCCAGAGCCAGACGGTGAGGGCGCCGAAGCCGCCGACCATGAAGATCTCGCCGTGGGCGAAGTTGATGAGCTGGACGATGCCGTAGACCATGGTGTAGCCGATGGCGATCAGGCCGTACATGGAGCCCAGTAGCAGGCCGTTGACCAGCTGTTGCGGCAGTTCGTGCACCGCAGGTCCTCCGAGTCTTTCGAGCGACGGATTTCGAATGCGACGGATGCGACGGACGCGACGGACACGGCGCCGCTGCGACGGTCGGGTCGTCACCGTGTCGGATGCGACGCCGCGCGGGGCGCTGTCGGGCAGCGCCCCGCGCGGCGGTGTCGTGCTGCGGGTGGTGGGTCAGCCGGTGTAGGTGCCGGACTCGACGGGCTTCCAGCCCTTGGTCGGGTCGGTGGTGTCCTTGACCTGGTAGACGGTGAGCTGCTTGTTCGTGGCGTCGCCGTATTCGTCGAAGGAGACCTTGCCGGTCACGCCGTCGAAGGAGACGTCCTGCATGGCGTCGACGATCTTGGCACGGGCGTCGGAGGGCAGTTCGCCGTCGTTGTCCTCGACGACCTTCTTGACGGCCTCGATGATCGCCCAGGCGGAGTCGTACGAGTAGCCGCCGTAGGCCTCGTAGGCTTCCTTGTAGCCGGCCTTCTCGTAGTTGGCGATGAACTCCTTGGCGGAGGGGAGCTGTTCGACGGGCTGGCCGACGGAGGTGGCGTAGTCGCCCTTGCCGTCCTTGCCGGCGAGCTTGATGTAGTCGGCGCTGTAGATGCCGTCGCCGCCGACGAGGGGGATCTTGGCTCCGGCCTTCTTCATCTGCTTGCTGAGGGGGCCTGCGGCGGGGTATTCGCCGCCGTAGTAGACGACGTCGGCGTCGGAGTTGCGGATCTTGGTGGCGACGGCGCCGAAGTCCTTGGTGTCGGGGTTGACGTGTTCGGTGCCGGCGACCTTGCCGCCGAGCTTGGTGAACTCGTCCTTGAAGGTGGCGGCGAGGCCCGCGCCGTAGGTCTTCTTGTCGTCGATGACGAAGACCTTCTTCTTCTTGGCCTTGTTGTACAGGTACTGCGCCGCGAAGGGGCCCTGGATGGCGTCCGTGGTGGCCGTACGGAAGTAGGCCTTGTAGGGGCGTACCTTCTTGCCGCCGTTCCAGTCCGGGCCCTGGGTCATGGCCGGGTTGGTGTTGGCGGGGGAGACCTGGACGAGTTTGGCGTCGTCGAAGACCTTCTGCATGGACTCGCCGACGGAGGAGTTCAGGGGGCCGACGGCGCCGAGGAGCTCCTTGTTGGCGACGAACTTGGTGGCGTTGGTCTGGCCGGAGGAGGGCTGTCCCTGGTCGTCGGCGGCCTGCATCTTGAAGGTGATGCCGTCGACGTACTTCTTGGCGTTGGCCTGCTTGACGGCGAGGTCGACGGAGTTGCGGATGCCGAGGCCCAGCGCGGAGAGGTCACCGGTCAGTGGCGCGTCGACGCCGATGACCACGGTGGTGCCGCCGCCCCCGGCGTTCTCCTTGTCCTTGTCGTCGCGCGAGCCACAGGCGGTGAGGGTGAGAGCCCCCGCGGTGAGTGCAGCGGTGATGGCTATGAGCGAACGTTGACGCACGATCAGTCCTTTCCCCTGGCACGGCTGTCCCTTGTTGGGATGCCGAGTCGAGCGCGGAACCGAACTGACGGGAATCCGGTGGGCGCGGTGACTGGCCGTGACTCTAAGGGCGCCTTTGTTCCAGGTGGAGTGGTCAGACCAAGGCTGTGACGCTCTTGTTATGCCACGGAGTATTCCGGGGTGGAACGCAGGGGGCGTTTGAGGCCGAATATGACCTTGTTCGGGGGATCTCGACGTATCCGCATGCTGAGAATCTCCAGGCCAACCGGCAGGAGTGTAAAGGCGTTTGGGTCATGACACGCGTGTTCGTGGGCATGCGGCGGTCAGCGCCCCGGAAAGATCATTCGCGTATTCCGGACCCAGGATGTAACTCTGCCGCTCGTTTGCACGCGCATTACGCAGTGTTACTTCGAGGAATGGGAGTCCAGCATTCCGTGGCACTTCTCCGCATTCGCGAATGTGCATCGTGATGATCAACTTCCGGGGTGTTCCCGATTTCAACGTGAATGGGGTGGCAGGGGACGCGCGCACCGAAAGCGCCGCCGAGGGCTGGGCGATCCGGCGTACGGACACCGGGGGGCCGGCCTCCTGGGTGAAGGTGACGGCGAAGGTGAAGTCCCGCTGCCCTGCCCGCGGGCGCGACATCTCGCCCGCGTACGTCACCGCGACACTCTGCGACGGCCAGGGCGGGCGTGGCGCGGGCGGCGGGGGCGGAGGCTGCGGGCGGGTCAGGTGGAGGCTCAGCCCGGCCGCGCCGAGGAGCACGGCCGCGGCGGTGGCGAGGGCCGTGCGGCGGTGGCGGAGCCGGCGGGGGTCGCGCCAGGCCGCCTCCAAAGCGGCGGCTTCGTTCCGGCCGTGGGTGGGTTCGCGCCCGTAGGTGTCCTCGCCCGGCTCGACCGGACCGATGGCGTTCACATCCGTGGCCCGCCGCTGGGCCCGCGGAGCCCGGCGGGTGAGGGGATGGAGGTGCGGGAGGAGGGGGCGGGGCCGGTGGTGTCCGGCGTGTCGCGGCCGGGGCCGGGGGCGCGCGGGAGAGCGAGGGCGAGCGCATGGAGCCGTGCCCGGTGCTGTGTCCGGTGCCTCATGCGCCGACGCTAGACCGGAGGCACGCACCCCGACAATGCGTGTGCGCCGCCTCCGGCCACGCGTGAGCCCGTGCCCTGTGACGCGTGGGCGTCCCCTCTCCTGCGGTGCGCGTGCGCCCGCCCTTCTGCGGTGCGTGCGCGTCCGCCCGGCGTCAGGTCAGCCGGTCGCGCCATCCGACCCCGTCGCGGCGCCCGATCCGGTCGTGGCGCCCTCGGGGGCGTCCCGCAGCATGCACGTCAGGCGGGCGCTGCACACCCGCCGGCCCTCCTCGTCGCTGATCACGATCTCGTACGTGGCCGTGGAGCGGCCCCGGTGCACCGGCGTCGCCACGCCCGTGACCAGGCCGGAGCGGGCGCCGCGGTGGTGCGTGCAGTTCAGGTCGACGCCGACGGCGAGCTTGGTGACGCCGCCGTGCAGCATCGCGCCGACCGAGCCGAGGGTCTCGGCGAGCACCGCGGAGGCGCCGCCGTGCAGCAGGCCGTACGGCTGGGTGTTGCCCTCGACGGGCATGGTGCCGACGACGCGCTCCGCCGACGCCTCGCGGATCTGCACGCCCATACGGGTGCCGAGGTGCCCCGCGGAGAACAGGGCGGCCAGGTCGACACCGAGTGCCGCGTACTCGTCGATGACCTCCTGCGGGAACTTCACGCTGTGCTGCTCGCCCATGGGGCCCGGCTCCGTTCGTTCGTCCGTCGACACACTCGTCAGCTGTCGCTGTCTGTCGCTGTCTACCGCTGAGCAAACGCTCAGTCGAGCGAGGATTGTTCCAGGCGTACGACAACGGACTTGCTGGCAGGGGTGTTGCTGGTGTCGGCGGTGGCGTCCAGCGGCACCAGCACGTTGGTCTCCGGGTAGTACGCGGCGGCGCAGCCCCGGGCCGTCGGGTAGTGCACGACGCGGAAGCCCGGCGCGCGGCGCTCCACGCCGTCCCGCCACTCGCCGACCAGGTCGGCGTACGTGCCGTCGGCGAGGCCCAGCTCCGCGGCGTCCTCGGGGTTGACCAGGACGACGCGGCGCCCGTTCTTGATGCCGCGGTAGCGGTCGTCGAGGCCGTAGATGGTGGTGTTGTACTGGTCGTGGGAGCGCAGCGTCTGGAGCAGCAGCCGGCCCTTGGGGACGGCCGGGTATTCCACGGGGGCTGCCGTGAAGTTGGCCTTGCCGGTGGCGGTGGGGAAGCGGCGCTCGTCGCGCGGGGCGTGCGGCAGGGCGAAGCCGCCGGGGTGCGCCACGCGCGCGTTGAAGTCCTCGAAGCCGGGGATGACGCGCGCGATGCGGTCGCGCACGGTGGCGTAGTCCTTCTCGAACTCCTCCCAGGGGGTGCGGGAGGCGGGGCCGAGGACGCGGCGGGCCAGGCGGCACACGATGGCGGGCTCGGAGAGCAGCTGGTCGCTCGCGGGTGCCAGGCGGCCGCGGGAGGCGTGGACCATGCCCATGGAGTCCTCGACGGTCACGAACTGCTCGCCGCCCGCCTGGCGGTCGCGTTCGGTGCGGCCGAGCGTCGGCAGGATCAGGGCGCGGGCGCCCGTGACGGCGTGCGAGCGGTTCAGCTTGGTGGAGACGTGCACTGTCAGGCGGGCCTTGCGCATCGCCGCCTCGGTGACGTCGGTGTCGGGGGAGGCCGACACGAAGTTGCCGCCCATGGCGAAGAAGACCTTCGCCTCGCCGTCGCGCAGGGCGCGGATGGCGCGGACGACGTCCAGGCCGTGGTGGCGGGGCGGCGCGAAGCCGAACTCCTTCTCCAGGGCGTCGAGGAAGGCGGGCGCGGGCCGCTCGAAGATGCCCATCGTGCGGTCGCCCTGCACGTTGGAGTGGCCGCGCACGGGGCAGACGCCCGCGCCGGGGCGGCCGATGTTGCCGCGCAGCAGCAGGAAGTTGACGACCTCGCGGATCGTCGGCACGGAGTGCTTGTGCTGGGTGAGGCCCATCGCCCAGCACACGACGGTGCGCCGGGAGGCGAGCACCATGGCGAGGGCTTCCTCGATGCGCGCGCGGTCCAGGCCCGTGGCTTTAAGGGTCTCGTCCCAGTCGGCGTCCCGCGCGGCGGCGGCGAACTCCTCGTACCCATGGGTGTGTTCGCGGACGAACTCCTCGTCGACCGCGCCCTCGGTCTCCAGGATCAGCTTGTTGAGGAGGCGGAAGAGGGCTTGGTCGCCGCCGAGGCGGACCTGGAGGAAGAGGTCGGTGAGGGCGGTGCCCTTGAGCATGCCCTGCGGGGTCTGCGGGTTCTTGAAGCGCTCCATGCCCGCTTCGGGCAGCGGATTGACCGTGATGATCTTCGCGCCGTTGTTCTTGGCCTTCTCCAGGGCGGAGAGCATGCGCGGGTGGTTCGTGCCCGGGTTCTGCCCGGCGACGATGATCAGGTCCGATTTGTAGAGGTCCTCCAGGAGGACGCTGCCCTTGCCGATGCCGATCGTCTCCGTCAGGGCGGAGCCGGACGACTCGTGGCACATGTTGGAGCAGTCGGGGAGGTTGTTCGTGCCCAGCTCGCGGGCGAAGAGCTGGTAGAGGAACGCCGCTTCGTTGCTGGTGCGGCCCGAGGTGTAGAAGACGGCCTCGTCCGGGCTGTCGAGTGCGGCCAGCTCCTCGGCGACGATGTCGAAGGCCCGCTCCCAGGAGACGGGTTCGTACTTCTGCGCGCCGTCCGCCAGGTACATGGGGTGGGTGAGGCGGCCCTGCTGGCCCAGCCAGTACCCGCTGCGGGTGGCGAGGTCGGCGACGGGGTGCGCGGCGAAGAAGTCGGGGGTGACGCGGCGCAGCGTGGCTTCCTCGGCGACCGCCTTCGCGCCGTTCTCGCAGAACTCCGCCTTGTGGCGGTGCTCCGGCTCGGGCCAGGCGCAGCCGGGGCAGTCGAAGCCGTCCTTCTGATTGACCCGCAGCAGGGTCAGCGCGGTGCGGCGCACCCCCATCTGCCGCTGCGCGACTCGCAGCGTGTGGCCGATGGCGGGCAGCCCGGCGGCGGCGTGCTGCGCCTGCTCGACCTGCGGCGCGTCCTGGACCGGATCGCCCTTGGGCGGCTTGCTTGCCATGGTCGGCTCCCCTTCGAGCACCTACGTGAGCTACGTCTCCGATCCTCCCACGCACCGGTGACAATGCCGGGCGCAGGGGCGGGACGGGACGGGACTGTCAGTGGGGCGTGGCAGGATCGGGGACGTGGCAGAAACAGCATCGAAGAAGAAGTCCGAGACCGTGGCGGCCAAGGCCCCGAAGACGGGCGGTGAGCAGCGCCCGCGCCTGCTCCTCATGGACGGGCACTCCCTGGCGTACCGGGCGTTCTTCGCGCTGCCCGCGGAGAATTTCACGACCGCCACGGGCCAGCCGACGAACGCGATCTACGGCTTCGCGTCGATGCTGGCGAACACCCTGCGTGACGAGGCGCCCACGCACTTCGCGGTGGCCTTCGACGTCTCGCGCAAGACGTGGCGCTCCCAGGAGTTCCCCGACTACAAGGCGAACCGCTCCAAGACGCCGGACGAGTTCAAGGGCCAGGTCGAGCTGATCGGCGAGATGCTCGACGCGATGCACGCGGTGCGCTTCGCCGTGGACGGCTATGAGGCGGACGACGTCATCGCGACGCTCGCCACCCAGGCGGAGGCGGCCGGCTTCGAGGTCCTGATCGTCACCGGTGACCGCGACTCCTTCCAGCTGATCACCGACCACGTCACCGTGCTCTACCCGACCAAGGGCGTCTCGGAGCTGACGCGCTTCACGCCGGAGAAGGTCGCCGAGAAGTACGGCCTCACGCCCAGCCAGTACCCCGACTTCGCGGCGCTGCGCGGCGACCCGTCGGACAATCTCCCGGGCATCCCCGGTGTCGGCGAGAAGACCGCCGCGAAGTGGATCAACCAGTTCGGTTCGTTCGCCGACCTCGTCGAGCGCGCCGAGGAGGTCAAGGGCAAGGCCGGGCAGAACTTCCGCGATCACCTGGAGGCGGTCAAGCTCAACCGCCGCCTGACCGAGATGGTGCGCGACGTCGAGCTGCCGAAGACGGTCGCCGACCTGGAGCGCGCTCCGTACGACCGCACGGCGCTCGCCATGGTCCTGGACACCCTGGAGATCCGTAACCCCTCGCTGCGCGAGCGTCTGCTGGCCGTCGACCCGGGCGCCGAGGAGGCCGGGCAGACCCCCGTCGCGCCCGGCGTCGAGCTGGACGGCGCGGTCCTCGGCGCGGGCGAGCTGGCCCCGTGGCTGGCCGAGCACGGCAAGGCGGTGCTCGGTGTCGCCACGGTCGACACCTGGCAGCTCGGTTCGGGCACGGTCACCGAGGTCGCGCTCGCCGCGGCCGGGGGAGCGGCCGCCTGGTTCGACCCGACGGCCTTGGACGAGGCCGACGAGAACGCGTTCGCGACCTGGATCGCCGACCCCGCCAAGCCCAAGGTGATGCACAACGCCAAGGCCGTCATGCGGGTCTTCCCCGAGCACGGCTGGTCGGTGGAGGGCGTCACCATGGACACCGCCCTGGCCGCCTATCTCGTCAAGCCGGGCCGCCGCTCCTTCGCGCTGGACGCGCTCTCCCTGGAGTACCTGGGCCGTGAGCTGGCGCCCGCCTCCGCCGCCGACGGACAGCTCGCCTTCGGTACGGAGGAGGACGAGCGGGCCGAGGCGGACTTCCTGATGTCGCAGGCCCGCACCGTCCTGGACCTCGGCACCGCCTTCGGCGAGAAGCTGCGGGAGGTCGGCGCGAGCGACCTCATGCAGGACGTCGAGCTGCCCACGTCCACGCTCCTGGCCCGCCTGGAGCGGCACGGCATCGCGGCCGACCGCGCCCATCTGGAGGCGATGGAGCAGCAGTTCGCGGGCGCCGTGCAGCAGGCGGTGAAGGAGGCGCACGCCGCGGCGGGCCACGAGTTCAACCTCGGCTCGCCCAAGCAGCTCCAGGAAGTCCTCTTCGGTGAGCTGAACCTCCCCAAGACGAAGAAGACCAAGACCGGTTACACCACGGACGCCGACGCGCTGGCCTGGCTGGCCGCCCAGACGGAGAACGAACTGCCGGTCATCATGCTCCGCCACCGCGAGCAGGCGAAGCTGCGCGTGACCGTCGAGGGGCTGATCAAGTCGATCGCCCCGGACGGCCGCATCCACACCACGTTCAACCAGACGGTGGCCGCCACGGGCCGTCTCTCCTCGACCGACCCCAATCTCCAGAACATCCCGGTCCGCACGGACGAGGGCCGCGCGATCCGCCGCGGCTTCGTCGTCGGCGAGGGCTTCGAGTCGCTGATGACGGCGGACTACAGCCAGATCGAGCTGCGCGTGATGGCGCACCTCTCCGAGGACGAAGGCCTCCTGGAGGCGTTCACCTCCGGCGAGGACCTGCACACCACCGTCGCCTCCCAGGTGTTCTCCGTGGACCGCTCGAAGGTCGACGCGGAGATGCGGCGCAAGATCAAGGCCATGTCGTACGGCTTGGCGTACGGCCTGTCGGCGTTCGGCCTCTCCCAGCAGCTGAACATCGACGCGGGCGAGGCGCGGGCCCTGATGGACACGTACTTCGAGCGGTTCGGTGGCGTACGGGACTATCTGCGCCGCGCGGTCGACGAAGCCCGTGCCACGGGCTACACGGAGACGATGCTGGGCCGCCGGCGGTATCTGCCGGACCTCAACAGCGACAACCGCCAGCGCCGCGAGATGGCCGAGCGGATGGCGCTGAACGCCCCGATCCAGGGCACGGCCGCGGACATCGTCAAGATCGCCATGCTGAACGTCCACGGGGCGCTGACGGAGGCGAAGCTCGACTCCCGCATGCTGCTTCAGGTCCACGACGAAATCGTCCTGGAGATCGCTCCGGGGGAGCGGAAGAAGGTGGAGGAGCTGGTCCGCCGGGAAATGGCCGGCGCGGTGTCCCTGCGGGCGCCGCTGGACGTCTCGGTGGGCGTGGGCCCGAACTGGGAATCCGCAGCGCATTAGCCTTCCGGGGGCGGGGCGGTGGGGTGCGGCTTGGGTTGGCGGTGTCTCGTCGGCTGCGGGTCCGGTGGTGGCTTGTCGCGCAGTTCCCCGCGCCCCTGAGGGGGCGGGTGGGGGGTTGGGGTGTCGGGGTCTGGTGCGGTCCGGTGGTGGCTTGTCGCGCAGTTCCCCGCGCCCCTAAAGGGGCGGGTGGGGAGTTGCGGGTCCGGGGTCTGGTGCGGTCCGGTGGGGGCTGGCCGCGCAGTTCCCCGCGCCCCTGAAGGGGCGGGGTGGAGGGGCTTGTGGTCTTCCCCGGAGAGGCACAGCGCCCCAAAGGGGCGCGGGGAACTGCGCGAGCAACCCCCACCCACCCGCAGCAAAGACGCCACCGCAACCACCCCCGGCAACCACCGCCCCGCCCGCACAACCCCCGCCCCAGCCCCGCAGGGCCCCTCACCCACGTGGCCCCCGCCCCCGCGCCCCCCACCCCCGGCCCCGCCAGGATGAGCCCATGGCCCCTCACCTGCGAGCCCGCTGCCGGTCCATGATCGCCGCAGCGCTCACCACGGCCCTGCTGAGCCCCATACCCGCGGCCGCCGCGGACGCCAGTGACCAGCAGGGCGCAGCCCTCTGCACGGCCGACCGCGACCATTCCCTCGCCGCCCGTGTGTCCCAGGACATCCGGGCGGCGCTGTCGTCCAGGGCCGGCAGCGTCTCCGTCGCCGTGCACGACACCCGTACCGGCCTCGTCTGCGAACTCGCGAGCCACCGCCAGTACGACGCGGCGAGCCTCGCCAAGGTGCTGATGATGGAGGGCGCGTTGCGCCGCGCCCAGGAGTGGGGCCGCGGCCTCACCGCCTGGGAGCACCGGCGAATCCGCCCCATGATCACCCGCTCGGACAACCCCGCGGCCGGCCAGCTCTGGAGCAACCTGGGCCGCCCCTACCTCTCGCGTTTCCTGCGCCGCGTCGGCACCACCGCCACCATCCTTGGCCCGTACGGCTATTGGGGCCTGACCCGCACCACGGCCGCCGACCAGCAGCGGCTGCTCGGCGTGCTCACCGACGCCCCGGACGTCCGCGGGCTCCTGCGGCCGAACGCCCGCGCCTACGGGCTCCGGCAGATGGCCGACGTACGGAGCGACCAGCGGTGGGGCGTGCCCGCAGGCATGCCGCGCGGCATCCGCGCCCACCTCAAGAACGGTTGGCTGCCGAGGACCACGCACGGCTGGCGGGTGCACAGCGCCGGCGTGTTCACGGGCGGCGGCCGCACGTACCGCATCGTCGTCCTCAGCCACGGAAACCCCTCGATGGCCTACGGAGTGCGCACCGTGGAACGCGTCGCGCACGCCGTGCACCGCGCTCTGCACAGGGGCCGCGCCATTGCCCAGGGCTTCACCCCGGAGAGCGAGATCAGCGAGGTCCCGGACGGATCGGCGCCGCCGGAGGGCGACTTCACGAGGCCGGGCGAGGAGCCCGGCCCCAAGGGGGAGAACCCCACGACGTAACAGCCCTGTCGCGGCGTACTGGCCAACTGGTAAAAACCGGGCACGCACGGGTGCCTGGGTGCGGCAAGTTGTCGTAGTGTCGCCAGAGCCGCCCCGCTGGGGAGCACGCGCGTACGAAGACGAGCGTGTACGGAGGTGGGGTCGGCGCGCAACAGTCGTCAATAGGGGAGGGGTGGCTCGGTCATGGCGCCGGTATTCGGCAGGCGACTGCGCAGGGGGGCGGTGACCAGCGCGGTGGCCGCGGCGGCGGTGGCGGCACTCGCCGCGTCGCAGGCCCCGGGCGTGACGGACGTTCCGCGCGACGGCAGCACGGCGGGAGCGGCGGACACGCCGCCGGGCGACTCCGCGACCGGTGACTCGCCCTACTACACCGATCTGCCGCGCCTGAAGAGCCCCAACCCCCTTCCGCCCAACGGCGGTGACAAGGAGGCCGAGGCGGGCGTGCCGGCCACCGTCCTCGACGCGTACAAGAAGGCCGAGGCCACGCTCGCCGACACCAAGCCCGGCTGCAACGTCCCCTGGCAACTGCTCGCCGCCATCGGCAAGGTCGAGTCGGGCCACGCCTGGGGTGGCCGGGTCGACGCGAACGGCACGACGCTCAAGTCGATCACCGGTCCGCCCCTGAACGGCGACGGCTTCGCGAAGATCACCGACACCGACCGCGGGGTGCTCGACGGCGACACGACGCACGACCGCGCGGTCGGCCCCATGCAGTTCATCCCGTCGACGTGGGCCACCTCGGGCCAGGACGGCAACAACGACGGCAAGAAGGACCCCAACAACGTCTACGACGCGGCGCTCGCCGCGGGCCACTACCTCTGCGCGAACGACCGCGACCTGGCCGACGAGGACGACCTGCACAAGGCGATCCTGAGCTACAACCGTTCGACGGAGTACCTGAACACGGTCCTGTCGTGGCTGGAGTACTACCGCAAGGGCACCCACGAGGTCCCCGACGGCAAGGGCGTCCTGCCGGACGACCGCAGCGACGACCGCACGCGGAACCCGGTCCTGCGGCCGGTGGGCCCCGGTGGCGACGGCAACCGCGACATGACCGGCACCTACGAACCGCCGCGCACCAACGACAAGCCGGGCAACGGCGGCCACCCCGGAAACGGCGGCCACCCCGGCAACGGCGGCAACCCCGGGAACGGCGGCGACAAGCCCGCTCCCACGCCCACCGAGCAGGTCGCGCGGCTGCAGGACGCGGGCACCGGCACGCTGGCCGCGACGGCGGGCGACGCCTTCGCCGGTCGCGTGCAGGTGCGTACGGCGTCGAAGTCGGGCTCCGGCGTCGCCAAGGTGAAGGTGAAGTTCCGGGTCGTCGGCGACACGGACACCCGCTTCGAGGGCGGCGCGAGGAGCGTCGTCGTCACCACGAACGCCGCGGGCCGGGCCACCGCCCCCGTGCTCAAGGCGGGTGAGAAGACGGGCCAGTTCACCGTGCGCGCCACGGTCGTGGGCCGCAAGCTGACGGGCCTCGACTACGCGGTGAAGGTCACCGCGCGCCAGGCCGACGCCCTGGTCAGGACCAGCGCCGAGCCGCTGGTCTGCGAGGCGGGCAAGGAGTTCGCCGGCCAGGTCGAGCTCAAGGCGACGTACAAGGGCCGGGCGGCCGCGGGTGTGGCGACCACCGCCACCCTGGTGACGTCGGCGACGGACGCCTCGGCCAACGACAAGGGCCCCTACTTCAAGGACGCGAACGGCAAGCCGGTCCGTGTCCTCAAGGGCCTCACGACCGATGCGAACGGCCTGTTGAAGCTGCCGAAGCTGTACGCCGACGACGCGGCGGGCACGTATCTGCTGCGGGTCGTCACGGCCGGCGGCGCCACGGTCACGGTGGAGCTGAAGGTGACGGCCCCCACCACCCCGACCACCCCGACCGACCCGCCGACTTCCACCACTCCGCCGGCCACCACCCCGGGCGCTCCCACCACCGCGGCCACGCCGACCGCCTGACCGGATCTCCCGCAAACCCTCCAGGACCGCCCCCGCGCCGACGACGGCGCGGGGGCGGTCCTGTGTCGTGCGACGGGGTCGTGCGACCGATGTGCCGCGCGACGTGTTCTCATCTCGCCCCCGCGTTGCTACGGTGCCCGACCTGACGCCCTATCAGCTCAGGCCGAGGTCGACCCGAAAGGCCCCGCATGCGTGCTCTCATCGCCGCCGCCACCGGTCTCGCCTTCGCGCTCGCCCTGGTCCTGGCGATCACGGCGATCGGCGCCCCGCCCGGCGAGACGTCCCCCGAACCCCTGCTCACCACCGTCCCCGAGCGTCCGTAGCAGCCGCACTGTCCCGCACACCCGTAGACGTAGGGAGGGTCGCCGCGATGCGCCGCAAGGCCAGCCTCGTCCTGCTCGCCCTGGCCGTGTTCTGCGCGGCCATGTCCCCGCTCACGCGCTGGTACGCCTTCCCGCGCCTCGCGAAGATCCCGCCCGGCCAATACCAGGAAACCGTCCTGGAGGCGAAGAACCCCACCCTCATCGACTACGGCACGATGAAGGCCGGGAAAGTCGACAAAGTCACCATCGTGCAGACCCTCAAGGGCAACGTGGAGGCCTCGGAGGAGATCGAGAGGAGCGCTGACCGCGACGTCGTCGTCTGGGACGCCCTCTCCTACGTCCAGGACTCCGACGGCAAGATGGTCTCCAAGGTCCCCGAGCGCTACATCTTCGACGCCCACAGCCAGGAACCGGTGCACGCCACCGGGGAGTCGGTCGACGGGGACCCGGTCAGGCGCCAGGGCATCGAGTTCAAGTGGCCCTTCCTGACGGAGAAGCGGGACTACGAGTACTTCGACGCGCAGGCCCGCGTCACCAAACCCATCCACTACAAGGGCACCCGGACCTTCCGCGGCGTACACGTCTACTACTTCGAACAGACCATCCCCTGGACCAAGGTCCCCTTCCCCAAGACGATGCCGGTCAAGGGCATCACCCCGAAGTCCCTCGCCAAGACCGGCACCACCCGCTGGTACACCACCGTCCGCAAGTTCTGGGTCGAGCCGACCACCGGCGCCCCCGTCTACGGCGAGGAGATCCAGCGGAACGAACTGCGCGGCGGCACACTCCTCGGCGGACGCGACAAGGTCACCGTCTTCGCCGGACACGTGAAGATGCGCGAGGACTACATCGAGAGCACCGTCGACCTGGTCACCTCCCAGCGCGTCCTGGTGCTCCTGCTCACCTCCTACCTCCCCTGGGGCTTCCTCGGCCTCGGCCTGCTCCTGCTCGCCCTCTCCCTCTGGCTGGAGGCCCGCGGACGCAGACCGGACGGCCCCGGGCCCACGGTCACGACCGGCCCCGAACCGGAACCCGTCACCGCCTAGGCGCCCCCGCCCTCCCGGGCCTGACGCGCCTTGGTGAACCGGGTCGGCTCGGCCGACGCCGGGTCCTGCGGCCACGGATGCCTCGGATACCGGCCGCGCAGCTCCGCCCGCACCGCGCGGTAGCCCTCCCGCCAGAACGAGGCGAGATCGGCCGTGACGGCGGCGGGACGCCCCGCGGGCGACAGCAGGTGGACGACCACGGGCACCTGCCCGGCGGCGATCCGGGGAGTCTCCGCCAGCCCGAACATTTCCTGGAGCTTCACCGCGAGGACGGGCTGCCCCGGGTCGCAGTAGTCGATCCGAATCCTAGACCCGCTCGGCACCTCCAGCCGCTCCGGAGCCAGCTCGTCCAGGCGCACGGCCTCACCCGTGGCCCACGGCAGCAGCCGCCCCAGCGCCTGCCCCGCGTCGATGCGGCCGAGGTCCGCCCGGCGCCGCGCCTTGGACAGCTCGGGCTCCAACCACTCGTCCACGCGCGCGTGAAGGGCGCTTTCCGACACGTCGGGCCACGGCTCACCCAGGTGCCGGCGCAGGAAGGCAAGCCGCTCCCGCAGCTCCCGCGCCCCCCGTGACCACTTCAGCAGCCCGGTCCCCTCCTCCCGCAACCCGGCCAGCAGCGCTTCCCGTACGAGAGAGGGGTCGGGGTCCCGCAAGGGGCGCACCGCCAGCTCGACGGCCCCGAGGCGCTCGACGTGCCGCGCCACCAGGTCCCCGCCGGACCACGCCACCTCGTCCCGCTCGGAGCACAGCGGCGCGGCGGCGCGGCGTGCCGCGTCCTCGTCGATCTGCGCGCCGAGCAGTACGCGCGCGTGCCCGGCGCCCACCGGGCGGTCGGCCACGGCCACGGCGATCCACTCGGCCCCCGTCAGCGCGGAGCCGGGGCGCAGTTCGGCCCGGGTGCCGTTGGCCATCAGGTACGTTCCGCCGCCGACCGCCCGGGCCACGCGTTCGGGAAACGCCAGGGCGGCGACCACCCCGGCGACCCGCTCCTCACCCCCGGAGCCGGGTGCCGCCGCCTGGTCCTTGACCCCCGCAGAGGTCAGGCGCCGCGCCTCCGTACGCCAGCGCGCCGCGTAGCCGTCCTGGCCCCGCCGAGCGGACCGCCAGGCCGCGGCGAGGTCGTCGCCGTACTCCCGCGGCGGCTCCTCGCTCAGCAGCGCCACCACCTCCGCGGCCCGCCGGGTGCCGACGAGCGGCGCCGCGTCCAGCAGGGCGCGGGCCAGGCGCGGATGCAGGCCCACCCGCGCCATGCGCGTGCCGCGCTCCGTCACCCGCCCGGCCGCGTCGACCGCCCCCACCGCCGCCAGGACCTCCCGCGCCGCCGCCATCGCGCCGCCCGGCGGCGGATCGAGCAGCGCGAGCCCGGAGGCGTCCGGATCGCCCCAGCAGGCCGTCTGCAGGGCGAACGCGGCGAGGTCCGCCACCTTGATCTCCGGGGCGGGAAAGCGCGGCAGACGCGCGTCCTCGGCCTCGGCCCAGCACCGGTACACGGCCCCCGGCGCCTCACGGCCGGCCCGCCCCGCCCGCTGCCGTCCCGCCGCCTGCGAGGCCCGCACCGTCGCCAGCGCGCTCAGCCCGCGCGCGTGGTCGACCCGCGGCTCGCGCGCCAGCCCCGAGTCCACGACCACTCGCACGCCCGGCACCGTCAGCGACGACTCGGCCACCGACGTGGCCAGCACGACCCGCCGCCCCGGCGACCCCGCGAGCACCGCGTCCTGCACATCCGCCGGAGCCCGCCCATGGACCTGCAGCACCTCCACGTCCCCGAGGCCGCCCAGCTGCCCGGCCACGCGCGCGATCTCACCGACGCCCGGCAGGAAGCACAGGACGTCACCGTCCCGCTCGGCCAGGGCCCGCCGCACCACCGACGCCACGTGCGTGAGCAGCGCGGGATCGACGCGCATCCCGTGCGGCGGCCGCACCGGCCGCGCGGGCGGCGCCCACACCACCTCGACCGGGTGCGCGATCCCTTGGGCCTCCACCACCGGCGCGCCCCCGAGGACGCGCGCCCACCCCTGCGCGTCGGTCGTCGCGGACGCGGCCACCAGCCGCAGCTCGGGCCGCAGCGCCGCCCGCACGTCCACCAGGAAGGCCGCCACGGTGTCCGCGTCCAGATGCCGTTCATGGCACTCGTCGATGACGACGACATCCACACCGGCCAGCTCCTGGTCGCGTTGCAGACGTTGGAGCAGCACACCCGTCGTGACGACCTCCACGCGCGCGCGTGGACCCACGACGCGCTCCCCGCGCACGGTGTAGCCGACGCTCTCGCCCACCTTCTCGCCGAGCAGCCACGCCATCCGCCGCGCGGCGGCCCGCGCGGCGATGCGCCGCGGCTCGGCGACGACGACACGACGTACGCCCGCGAAGGCGCCCGGCGCCTCGATCAGGCCCGCGAGCGCCAGGGGCACCAGCGTCGTCTTGCCCGTGCCGGGCGGCGCGCACAGCACCGCGCTGCCCGGCCCCTCCAGGGCGGCGCGGAGGCCGGGCAGCGCGTCACGTACGGGCAGGTTCAGGGCGGCGAGGTCACGGATCACACGCTCAGTCTCGTACGCATACGTAGATGGCCGTCCCCGGGATCAGGTTTCCGCGCAGCGGGGACCAGCCGCCCCACTCCTGGGTGTTCCAGGCGGGCCACTCCGGCTCCACGATGTCGACGAGGCGGAAGCCGCCCGCCACGATGTCGCGCACCCGGTCGCCAATCGTCCTGTGGTGCTCCACGTAGACGGCGTTCCCCTGCTCGTCCTGCTCCACGTAGGGGGTGCGGTCGAAGTAGGAGGCCGCCACGGAGAGCCCCTCGGGGCCCGGCTCGTCGGGGAAGGCCCAGCGGATCGGATGCGTCGCGGAGAACACGAAGCGGCCCCCGGGGCGCAGCACGCGGTGCACCTCCTTGAGGACGAGCACCGGGTCGGCGACGAAGGGCAGCGCTCCGTAGGCGGAGCAGGCGAGGTCGAAGGAGCCGTCCTTGAAGGGCAGGACCCCGGCGTCGGCCTGCACCAAGGGGACGTCCCCGCCGATGCGCAGCGCGTGCTGGAGCTGGCGGTGGGAGAGGTCGAGGGCCACGGGGCGCGCGCCCTGGGTCAGCAGCCAGCGCGAACACTGGGCGGCGCCGGCGCCGATCTCCAGGATGTCCTTGCCCTTGAGGCCCTCGGGCGGACCGAGCAGTTCCGCCTCCACCTCGTCGAGCCCTTCGGGACCCCACACGAAACGGTCGTCCCCCAGGAACGTGCCGTGCTCGACCTGGTAGTCGTCGGCGTTCCTGTCCCACCAGCCGCGGTTGGCGCGGCTGCTCTCCGTGACGTTGGCGGCACGGCGAGTGGCCTCGGGCTCGGGCAGTGCGGACTCTTGGATGATCGGCTCCATCGTCGTAATCTTCCGTCGAACTCGTCGAGGCGGGGCGCGGTGCGGCCCGTGTGGCCTCAGACGACAGGTTTTGTGCCGGGTATGCGGCGTTCCGCCCCGGGTGTGCGCCTTCGCGCATTGACCCTGTCCGGCTGCCCCCGTATGCTACAAGTTGCGCTGCGAGCCTGCGCTCCTCAGACATAGCAGGCTGCGCTCGCGTCTGTTGTATGTCCCCTCGGTTGTCGAGACGCCTTCCCTTGCCGGAAGCGCGCCTCCTAGGCTGTCCGGCTTCTGCAGAGCGAAATCGGCTCCCGGCGTTGCAGTACCTACGACTTCAATGTCCGTACCGGAGCCCTAACCCACATGACGAGCAGCACCGAGACCACCGCCACCACCCCGCAGGTAGCGGTCAACGACATCGGTAACGAGGAAGCCTTCCTCGCCGCGATCGACGAGACGATCAAGTATTTCAACGACGGCGACATCGTCGACGGCGTCATCGTGAAGGTCGACCGGGACGAGGTCCTGCTCGACATCGGTTACAAGACCGAAGGCGTCATCCCGAGCCGCGAGCTCTCGATCAAGCACGACGTCGACCCGAACGAGGTCGTCAAGGTCGGCGACGAGATCGAGGCCCTGGTTCTCCAGAAGGAGGACAAGGAAGGCCGTCTGATCCTGTCCAAGAAGCGCGCTCAGTACGAGCGTGCCTGGGGCACGATCGAGAAGATCAAGGAAGAAGACGGCATCGTCACCGGTACCGTCATCGAGGTCGTCAAGGGTGGTCTCATCCTCGACATCGGCCTCCGTGGCTTCCTTCCGGCCTCCCTCGTCGAGATGCGCCGCGTCCGCGACCTCCAGCCCTACGTGGGCAAGGAGCTCGAGGCCAAGATCATCGAGCTGGACAAGAACCGCAACAACGTGGTCCTGTCCCGCCGTGCCTGGCTCGAGCAGACCCAGAGCGAGGTCCGCCAGACGTTCCTCACGACCCTGCAGAAGGGCCAGGTCCGCTCCGGCGTCGTTTCCTCGATCGTCAACTTCGGTGCGTTCGTGGACCTCGGTGGCGTCGACGGTCTCGTCCACGTGTCCGAGCTGTCCTGGAAGCACATCGACCACCCCTCCGAGGTTGTCGAGGTCGGCCAGGAAGTCACCGTCGAGGTTCTCGACGTGGACATGGACCGCGAGCGTGTCTCCCTGTCGCTCAAGGCGACGCAGGAAGACCCGTGGCAGCAGTTCGCCCGCACGCACCAGATCGGGCAGGTCGTTCCCGGTAAGGTCACCAAGCTCGTTCCGTTCGGTGCGTTCGTGCGCGTCGACGAGGGCATCGAGGGCCTGGTCCACATCTCCGAGCTGGCCGAGCGTCACGTGGAGATCCCGGAGCAGGTCGTCCAGGTCAACGACGAGATCTTCGTCAAGGTCATCGACATCGACCTCGAGCGTCGCCGGATCTCGCTGTCGCTGAAGCAGGCCAACGAGTCCTTCGGCGCCGACCCGTCGGCCGTCGAGTTCGACCCGACCCTGTACGGCATGGCCGCGTCCTACGACGACCAGGGCAACTACATCTACCCCGAGGGCTTCGACCCCGAGACCAACGACTGGCTCGAGGGCTACGAGACCCAGCGCGAGGCCTGGGAGACCCAGTACGCCGAGGCGCAGCAGCGCTTCGAGCAGCACCAGGCCCAGGTCATCAAGTCCCGCGAGGCCGACGCCCAGGCCGAGGCCGAGGGTGCGGCGGCTCCGGCCGGCGCCGCTCCGGCCGCGTCCGGTGGCGGCGGCGGTTCGTACTCCTCGGAGTCGGACGACAACTCCGGCGCCCTGGCTTCGGACGAGGCGCTCGCCGCGCTGCGCGAGAAGCTGGCCGGTGGCCAGAGCTGACGCTCGCCTCTAGGCGGTTGTAGCTGAACCACACTGCGGGCCCGCATCCCTTCGGGGGTGCGGGCCCGCGGTGCGTCTCGGCTGCCGGGGCGGGCCCCTTCAGGGCGTCCCCCCATGGCGGGCTTACGGGGTGACCGGGATGTTGGTCAGGCCCCGGCCTCCCGTCACCGTGTTGTCGGCGTGGACCGTCGTCCTGCAGCTGCCGCTGTAGTTGGTCACGTTGACGGCGAGGCGCTGTCGCCCGTCGCGCCCGTGAGGGTGGACCTGTTGCCGCGGAAGACCGTGCCGCAGCCCCAGCCGGACTGCTGGGTGTGGGTCTCGTAGCCGTTGTTCAGGGTGTTCTTGCCGGTGTTGTTCTCGATGACGTAGTTGTTGCCCTTCACGTCGACCCACGAGTCGTCGTAGTGGTTGCCGGTCATCCCCCTGCCGTCGAACGTGTTGCCCGCGACCCTGCCGCCCGTGGTGCCCTCCTTCAGGTCGACCGCCTCGCCGCCCACGTCCGGACCGATCGTGTTCCCGAGGATCTGGACGTTGTCGCTCTTGTCGGAGAGCGTGTTGGCGGTGCCGACGTACACCCCCTCGCCCATGCCGCGGCCGTCGTTCCCGGTGTCGTATATCCGCGAGTTCTTGATCACGCCGTCGCGGCTCGACGTGCGGAAGTGGACGCCCTCCATGTCGAGGCCGTGCACCGTGACGGCGTCCACGACGACGCCCCGCGCGGAGTCGATCATGATGCCCTTCTGGCCGCCGGTCACGGTGATGCCCTTCACGGTCCAGTACGCGGCGCCGTTCAGGTGCAGGCCGTAGCCGCCGCCGGCCGTGAGCACCGCCTTCGCGGAGCCGGTCAGCGTGACGCGGGCACCGGCGCTCGCCGCCACGGAGGTCTTGAAGTTGCCTGTGTACGTCCCGTCGGCGAGGTGGATCGTGTCGCCGGGCGAGGCGTCGGTCAGCGCCGCCTTGAGCTCGGCGGCGGTGGAGACCTCGATGGTCCGCGCGGGCGTCGCGGCGGCACCGGGTGCGGCGGCGGCGGAGACGGCCGTAGCCAGGGTCGCGGCGGCGGTCGCCGCCGTGAGCGCGGCGGTCAGCAGGGGGCGTCGGGTGCGCATGGGGGTGGCCTTCCCGTCGGGGGGTGGGGGGGTCTCGCACAACAAGGGTTCTTGTACGTGAACGGAGGGTGTCCATGTGAACGGTGCGAACGTAGAGGCGGGGCATGTCCGCGTCAAGGTGCCCCGTCAAGGTCCGCCGGCAAGCCGGTGGTGGCGGGAATGCCCGTGGCCCTGCGTGCGTTCTCCGTTACGAACACGAGGAGGAGCGGTCACAGTGCTTGATCCGCAGGGTTTGTACGCATGGGAGCCGAAGGGCCTCGCCGTCGTCGACATGGCGCTCGCCCAGGAGTCGGCCGGACTGGTCATGCTCTACCACTTCGACGGATACATCGACGCGGGCGAAACCGGCGACCAGATCGTCGAGCGGCTCACGGACAGCCTCCCCGGGCAGGTGGTGGCCAGATTCGACCACGACCGGCTCGTCGACTACCGCGCCCGCCGCCCGCTGCTCACCTTCCGCCGCGACCGCTGGACGGACTACGAGGTGCCGACGCTCGACGTCCGTCTCGTGCAGGACGCCACGGGCGCGCCCTTCCTGCTGCTCTCCGGACCCGAGCCGGACGTCGAGTGGGAGCGCTTCGCCGTCGCCGTCCAGCAGATCGTCGAGCGCCTCGGCGTACGCCTGTCGGTGAACTTCCACGGCATCCCCATGGGCGTGCCGCACACCCGCCCCGTGGGTCTCACCCCGCACGGCAACCGCACCGACCTGGTCCCCGGCCACCGCAGTCCCTTCGAGGAGGCGCAGGTGCCCGGCAGCGCCGCGTCCCTCGTCGAGTACCGCCTCCTGGAGGCGGGCCACGACGTGCTGGGCGTCGCCGCGCACGTCCCGCACTACATCGCGCGCTCCGCCTACCCGGACGCGGCCCTCACGGTCCTGGAGGCGATCACCGCCGCCACCGGCCTGGTGCTGCCCGGCGTCGCGCACGGCCTGCGCACAGAGGCGCACCGCACCCAGACCGAGATCGACCGGCAGATCCAGGAGGGCGACGAGGAACTGGTCGCGCTGATCCAGGGACTGGAGCACCAGTACGACGCGGCGGCGGGTGCCCAGGAGCGCGGCAACATGCTGGCCGAGCCGGCCGACATCCCCTCCGCCGACGAGATCGGCCGGGAGTTCGAGCGCTTTCTGGCCGAGCGGGAGGGCGACGCCTGACGGCGGCTTCTGCCGCGTGCCCGCAGCCCCTTAAGCTGCCCGTCATGCTGAAGGTTGGTCTGACCGGCGGAATCGGCGCCGGCAAGAGTGAGGTCTCGCGGCTCCTGGTCGCGTCCGGTGCCGTCCTGATCGACGCCGACAAGATCGCGCGCGAGGTGGTGGCGCCGGGGACCGCGGGCCTCGCGGCGGTCGTCGAGGCCTTCGGGCGGGAGATCCTGTCCGCGGACGGTTCGCTGGACCGCCCCCGGCTCGGCGCGCTGGTCTTCGCCGACGCCGACAAGCTCGCCGCCCTCAACGCGATCGTGCACCCGCTGGTCGGCGCCCGCTCCGCCGAACTCGAACGCTCCGCCCCCGCCGAGGCGGTGGTCGTCCACGACGTGCCGCTGCTCACGGAGAACGGCCTCGCCCCGCTGTACGACGTCGTGGTCGTCGTCGACGCGAGCCCCGAGACCCAGCTGGATCGCCTGGTGCGGCTGCGCGGCATGAGCGAGGAGGACGCCCGCGCGCGGATGGCGGCGCAGGCCACCCGCGAGAAGCGTCTGGAGATCGCCGACATCGTGATCGACAACAACGGCCCCCTGGAAGGGCTCCAGGAACGGGTCGCCGACGTCTGGGCGGACCTCGTGCGCAGGGCGCGTACGCGGGACTAGCCCCTGCCGGGCAGGCGGTCGGTCCCGCTCGGCGGGCTGTCGGCGCGGAACAGGGGCGGAATAGGCGCAGTCGCGGCGGGCGTTGATCCAGGGGAGTGAGGGAAGGAGTCCAGCGTGCCCGAAATTACCCCGGAGACTCACGTCATCGACTTCCGGGCGGCGGAGCAGCTCCTCGCCGCGCGGGACCCGCGGGGCGCGGTGAAGCTGCTCGACACGGTCATCGCGGCCCACCCCGAGAACACCGCGGCCCGGCTGCTGCGCGCCCGCGCCTTCTTCGCCGCCGCGCAACTGCGCGCCGCGGAGCTGGAGTTCAGCATCGTCCTGGAGCGCGAACCGGACAACGCGTTCGCGCACTTCGCGCTGGCCCGCACCTACGAACGCGCCGCCCGCCCGGAGCAGGCGCGGCGCCACTTCCGCCTCGCCGCCGCCCTGGACCCGCAGCCGGAGTACCTGGCGGCGGCCCGCTTCGACGAGCAGCAGGACTGACGCCGCCGCCTGGGGCCGAAGCCGGTCGCGGGGCGGGCCGGCTAGGGGATGTCCGGTGGATCGTACGGCGGGATGTCGCGGCCCGGCTGGTAGTGCGGGCCCTGGCGCATGCGGCGTACCACCCACGCGAGGTCGGCCGTGACCACGAGCAGCAGCACCCCGCACGCCACCGCCCACCCGGTCCGCCCGGCCAGCGCGAAGGCGGCCGTGCCGAAGGCGGCCCAGCCGAGGCCCCAGACGCTGAACCAGAAACGCATCCGCAGGGGACTGCGCGCTGTCAGCGGTTCACTGCCTGTGCGCATGTGAGGTCATCTCCTCCTTTCAGGATAGAGAGGGCGGCAGCAACGTGCCGGACGCCCTGACACCGGTACGGAGTCCCTGGCTGGTTTCCCGCCGTAGTCGGCGAGCCGCGAGGTGCGGAGGGAACGGCTCCGTGTCCCGCTTCGTTGGCGGGGCATGACTGTGCGGATGCGTGAGGGGTACGAAGGGACGGGGCCCGGCGCGATCACGCCGGACGGCTGCGCGGTGGAGCTGTACGCGCGCCTCACCGTGCGGGACGAGCCCGAGATCGTCGCCGGGGCGGCGCCACCCGGCGCGCACATCCTCGAACTGGGCTGCGGTGCGGGCCGCGTGACCCGGCCGCTGCTGGAGCGAGGCTTCCGTGTGACGGCCGTGGACGAGTCCGCCGAGATGCTGGAGCGGGTCGCCGCGCTCGACGGCGGGGTGCGTACGGTACGGAGCCCGATCGAGGCGCTCGACCTCGACGAGAAGTTCCCCGTGGTGATGCTCGCGTCGTTCCTCGTGCACGCCGGCGACGTGGCCGTGCGGCGCAGAATGCTGCGGGTCTGCCGCAGCCATGTCACGGACGACGGCTGCGTGCTGATCCAGCGGGAAGGGCCCGACTACCACACCGACCTGCCGAGGGAACGCGTCGATCCGGGCGGCTGCACCATCCGGATCGTCTCGGCGGAGCCCATGGGTGACGGCGTGAACCGCGTCCGCGCGGAGTACGTCTTCCCGGACGCCGTGTGGACGCAGACGTTCCTGGCCCGCCCGCTCACCCCGGAGCAGTTCGAGGAGGCGCTCGCCGAGGCGGGTCTGAAGGTCGACAAGTACCTCACGGATGACGGTACTTGGGTGCGGGCGGTGCCTGTGGGGGTGCGGGGGCGGTGAGTTGGGGCGTGCGGGAGCGATGAGTTCCGGGTGGCGGTTCCGTCTACCTCTGTGACAGCACAGCGGCGCGGCAGGCCGGTGGCCCAGCAGGGCGGCGGCCCCGCGCCCCCCCGTCACCGAGGAGACGCCATGACGGCCACCGCCGCAGCCACCGCCACCGCTCGTACCGCGTCTCGCAGCCGTGGCGCCCGCATCACCCTACGCACACTCCGCGTGGTGCTCGCCGTGTTCTTCGCTGTCGCGAGTGGTGTCCCGAAGCTGATCGCGCACCCGACCGCCGTCGAGTCCTTCGACAAGCTGGGCTGGGGCGCCCCGGGGATGTACACGATCGGGGCGCTGGAACTGCTCGGCGGTGTCGCGCTGTTGCTGCCGCTGCTCTCCTCGCTCGCCGCGACGGCGTTCATCGGGCTGATGGCCGGCGCGTTCGTGGTGACGATCACGGCGCTCGGCGGGGAGAACGCCGCGACGCCGCTGATCCTGACCGTCCCGCTGGCCTGGATCGCCTGGGCGACCCGCGAGGAGACGACGAAGCTGGTCGCCCGCCTGCGCCCGTGAGCCCCGGGCCGCGGCGCGCGCCGCGTGGCGTGCGGCCTGCGATCCACGGCCTGCGTCGCGGATCGCGGAAAGGTTCCGTCGGCCCGCCGTACTTCCTGGCGGTCGTCGGCCCGCCGTGGTTCCTGGCGGTCGCTGTGCTCCCCGGTCGTCAGCGGCACCCTTCCGCACTCGGCCGTGCCCGACGCCGGGGCTGGCCTTCGCCGGGGTCAGCCCTCGCCGGGGTCAGCCTTCGTAGGGGTCACCCCCCGCCGGGGTCAGCCTTCGTAGGGGTCACCCTTCGCCGAGGTCAACCCCGCCACGGTCAGCCTTCGCCGGGGTCGGCCCTCGCCGGGGCTACCTCCGTCGGGTCCAGCCTTGGCCGCGGGCGCCTTCGCCGGGCTGGCCCTCGCCGGGGCCAACCCCCGCCACGGTCAGCCGTCGGGGTCGGCGTTCGCCAGGGTCAACCTCCGCCGGGGTCAGCCTTCGCCAGGGTCAACCTCCGCCGGGGTCAGCCTTCGTAGGGGTCACCCTTCGCCGAGGTCAACCCCGCCACGGTCAGCCTTCGCCGGGGTCGGCCCTCGCCGGGGCTACCTCCGCCGGGTCCAGCCTTGGCCGCGGGCGCCTTCGCCGGGCTGGCCCTCGCCGGGGCCACCCCCCGCCGCGCTCAGCATTCGCCGGGGTCAACCCCCGCCACGGTCAGCCGTCGGGGTCGGCGTTCGCCAGGGTCAACCTCCGCCGGGTCCAGCCCTCGCCGCGGTCAACCTCCGCTGGGTCCAGCCCTCGCCGCGGTCAGCCTTCGCCGCCGTCAGCCCTCCAACCCGCGTAGCCGTTCCAGCTCGCGGCGGTCTCGCTTCGTGGGGCGGCCCGCGCCCCGGTCGCGGATGCCCGCCGGGGCGACGGCCTCGCGTGGCGGGGGCGGCGGGCTGTTGTCGACGTAGGCCTCGGCGGCGACCGGCGCGCCGACCCGCTTGCGCAGTACCCGCTTGACGACGACGATCCGCTCCCGGCCGCCCGCCTGCCGCAGGCGCACCTCGTCGCCCACCTTCACGCCGTACGCGGGCTTGACCCGCTCGCCGTTGACCCGGACGTGACCGCCCTTGCAGGCGGCGGCGCCCATCGAGCGCGTCTTGACGAGACGGACCGACCAGATCCAGCTGTCGACGCGCACCGAACCCTCGCTCGCGGGCGCGCCGCCCGCCGAAGCGCTGCCCGGGGCGCGGTCCGTGCCGCCTCCTGAAGTCTGCGAAGCCATGCTCCGACCTTAGTCCGGCTCCACCGCGACAGGCCCGTCTCCCGGCGAGCCGTCCGGAACCCGCTGACTGCGGCCGCCGATAATCCGGACCAACCGCAGTAAAAGGTCCGGAAGCCGTCCGGGCGTGACGTACGACTCCCAGGGGTGCGGACCATGACGCCTTGCGAAGCCACCACCACGGAAGGCGGCACCGCGTGAGTGCCACCGAGACGCCGGCCGGCGGGGACCCGGCCGAAGGCCCCGCCAGGGAGCCGGGGGAGCATCGGAAGCGGAAGTTCACCTTCCCCAGTGCGCTGACCGTCCTCGCCGTCGTCACCCTCGCGGTCTGGCTGCTCGCCTTCCTCGTCCCTTCGGGGCAGTACGACAGGAACGACTCCGGCGCGCCCATGCAGGGCACCTACCACCGCGTCGACTCCGGACAGTCGTTCGTCGACCGCCTCAACGACCTGTTCCTCTCACCCGTCAACGGCCTCTACGGCATCCAGGACAAGACGACCTCGCTGGTCGCGCCCGACAACGTCGGCGCGCTGTACGGCAGTGCGGGCGTGTTCCTCTTCGTGCTCGCCATCGGGTCCTTCATCACCGTCGTCTTCGCCACCGGCGCGCTCGACCGGGGCATCGGGCTGCTTGCACACCGGCTGCGCGAGCGCGGCGCGCTGCTCATCGCCGGGGTCATGGTCGTCTTCTCCGTGCTCGGGACGGTGGAGGGCTTCGCCGAGGAGACACTCGGCTTCTACGGGCTGATCGTGCCGCTGATGCTCGCCCTCGGCTACGACCGCATGACCGCCGTCGGCGTGATCATCCTCGGCGCGGGCGTCGGCGTCCTGTGCTCGACGGTGAACCCCTTCGCGACGGGCGTCGCCTCCTCCGCCGCCGACATCTCGCTCGGCGACGGCATCGTGCTGCGCTTCGCCATGTGGATCGTCCTGACCGGGGTGACGGTCGCGTACGTCATCCGCTACGCCGCCCGCGTCCGGCGCGACCCGGAGCGTTCCCTGTCGGGGTTCCTGCCGGGCGACCGGGACCGCGGGCGGGCCGCGGCCGACGCGAGCGAGGCGCCGGAGCTGACCCGGCTGCACAAGGCCGTGCTGGTCGCGACGGCGCTCGTCTTCACGTTCATGATCTTCTCGGTGGTGCCCTGGTCGAGCGCCCTCACCGGGGACGCGGACGCGACCCCGTACGGCTTCGAACTCGGCTGGTCCTTTCCGCAGCTCGCGGCCCTGTTCCTGTGCGCCGCCGTCCTCGTCGGGCTCGTCGCGCGCATGGGGGAGCAGCGGCTCAGCTCCACGATCGTCCAGGGCGCCGCCGACTTCGTCTCGCCCGCGCTGGTCATCCTGCTGGCCCGCGGTGTCACGACGATCATGAACAACTCGAAGATCACGGACACCGTGCTGCACTCCATCGAGGGCGTGGTGCAGGGGACCTCGTCGTGGCTCTTCGCGGTCATCGTCTTCCTCGTGAACCTGCCGCTCGCCTTCCTGATCCCCTCCACCTCCGGCCACGCGACGCTCGCCATGCCGATCCTCGCCCCGCTGGCCGACTTCGCCGGGGTCCCGCGCGCCGTCGTCGTGACGGCCTGGCAGGCGGCCAGCGGCTGGATGAACCTGTGGGTGCCGACGACGGCGGTGACCATGGGCGGCGTGGCGCTCGCCAAGGTCGGCTACGACAGGTATCTGCGGTTCGTGTGGCCGCTGCTGGCCGTTCTCGCCCTGCTGATCTGCGGCTTCGTGGCGGTGGGGGCGGCCATGGCGTGAGGGGCCGGGCCCGGGGCCGCCGACCCGACGTACGTACGGTTACGTACGGTGGAGGGCATGGACGGCCTGAGCGGACTGGATGCACCGGACGAACGTAACGAGCTGCACGTACTGAACCAGCTGGATGAGCCGGGCGGGCCGCCGGGCGGGCTGGGCGAGTTGGACGAACGGATCACCGGCTGCCGCGCATGCCCCCGCCTCGTCGACTGGCGCGAGGAGGTCGCCCGCACCAAGCGCGCGGCCTTCGCCGACTGGACGTACTGGGGGCGCCCGGTGCCCGGCTTCGGGCCGCACGACGCCTCGCTCCTGCTCATCGGCCTCGCGCCCGCCGCGCACGGCGCCAACCGCACCGGGCGGATGTTCACCGGCGACCGCTCGGGCGAGTTCCTCTACCCGGCGCTGTACGACGTCGGCCTCGCCTCGCGGCCCACCGCCGTGAGCGCCGACGACGGCCTGACGCTGTACGGCACCCGCATCACCTCGCCCGTGCACTGCGCCCCGCCCGAGAACAAGCCGACCACGGACGAGCGCGACACCTGCCGGTCCTGGCTGGTGAGCGAGTTGAAGCTGCTCGCCCCGACGCTCCGGGCCGTGGTCGTGCTCGGCGGCTTCGGCTGGCAGGCCGCGCTGCCGGCCTTCGCGGCGGCCGGCTGGCGGGTGCCGAAGCCCCGCCCGGCGTTCGGGCACGGGGCGCGGGTGACCCTGGAGGGCGGCGGGCCCGGCCAGGAGGCGCTCGATGTCTTCGGCTGCTTCCACGTCAGCCAGCGCAACACGTTCACGGGGCGCCTGACACCGGGGATGCTGCGGGACGTACTGAGCGCTGCGGCCTTCGAAGCGGGCCTGTACCCGGACGGCCCAGCAGGGCGGGCCGAGGCGGGCGCCGGTTCCTAGCGTGAGGGTGTGGACCAGACCCGAGCAGCCAAGCCCTCCGCCGCCGCCTACCGCAACCTGGCCGTCGCGACCGTCGGCTTCACGCTCACCTTCTGGGCCTGGGACCTGGTGGCGCCGCTCGGCAGCGACTTCAAGGACCGGCTCGGGCTCAGCTCCTTCGAACAGTCGCTCCTGGTAGCCGTGCCGGTGATCGTCGGCTCGCTGGGCCGCGTACCGGTCGGCGCGCTCACCGACCGCTACGGCGCCCGGCTGATGTTCCCCCTGGTCTCGGCGCTGACCATCGTGCCGGTCCTGCTGATCATCCCGGCCAGGAACAACTATCTCGCGATGCTCGGCGTCGGCTTCCTGCTGGGGCTCGGCGGGACGACGTTCGCCATCGGCATCCCGCTCGTCAACTCCTGGTTCCCGCCCGCCCGCAGAGGCTTCGCGCTCGGCGTCTTCGGCATGGGCATGGGCGGGGTGGCGCTCTCCGGCTACTTCACGCCGCGCATCGCCGAACACGGCGACAACCTGCCGTTCATCGTCGTGGCGATCGCGCTCGCCGCCTTCGCCGCGCTCGCCGCGCTGCTCATCACCGACCGCCCCGACCGGCCCGTGCCCGCCGACCCGCTCGCCACCCGGCTCGGGCGGGCGGGCCGGCTGCCGGTCACCTGGGAACTGTCGGCGCTGTACGCGATCGGCTTCGGCGGGATCGTCGCCTTCGGGGTGTACCTGCCCACGTATCTGAAGACCTGGTACGACCTGTCGCCCACCGACGCCGGGACCAAGGCGGCCGGGTTCGCGCTCGTCACCGTCGTCTTCCGGCCCATCGGCGGCTGGCTCTCCGACCGGATGCACCCCGCCACGGTCACCGCCGCCGCCCTCGCGGTGGTCGCGCTCTTCGCCGTCGTCCAGGCCTTCGACCCGGTGCTGTACCCGACCGGCACGATCTGCTTCCTCGTCATGGCCGCCGGTCTCGGCACCGCGAGCGGCAGCGTCTTCGCGCTCGTCTCCCAGGTCACCCCGCAGCCGCAGGTCGGCTCCGTCACCGGCATCGTCGGCGCGGTCGGCGGCCTCGGCGGGTTCCTCCCGCCGCTGGTCATGGGCGCCATCTACAGCGCCAAGGACTCGTACTCGATCGGCTTCATGCTGCTGTCGGACCTCGCGCTGGCGGGGTGCGTCTACGCGTACGGGCGGATGCGCACCGCCAAGCCGGCCTGACGGCGGAACAGGCAGGCTGCGTCCGTGTCATGCGGCATTGGTCATGGGCCATGGGCCATGGGTCACGTGTCCTGTGTCCGTACAGGACACGCCGCCGTAAGGGTGGTTTTCCGCGGGCCTCGGCGGAGAACGCCGCCGTGAGGGGGCGTCGCGCCCGCACACTCCGGGAAACGCGTCGGGCAGGACCGGCGCCGAGCACCTGGAGCCGTCCGGTGTCCCAGCCGCCTTGCCGCCGCCTTGCCCGCTTCCCGCTCCTCCGAGGGGTTCTCGCCGCCGTCCTGCTCCTGGGCGCGGCGGCCTTCGGCGACGTACAGGCGGCCCGGGCCGAGCCCGGGGACGCCCCGGTCTTCTGGGTCGACCCGGACAGCGCCGCCGCCCGGCAGGCCGACGAGTGGTGGCAGCAGGGACGTATCGAGGACGCCCTGCTCATCGAGCGCATCGCCGGGCGCCCGCAAGCCGTGTGGGTCAACGGCGACGAGCCGGGCGCGGCCGTCCGGGCCACGGTGGAGGCGGCCGAGCGGGCGGACCGCACCGCGCTCCTCGTCGCCTACTTCATCCCGAACCGCGACTGCGACGGGTACTCCTCCGGGGGCGCCCGCGACGCCGCCCACTACCGCGCGTGGATCGACGACTTCGCCGCGGGCCTCGGCACCACGGGCGCCCACGTGATCCTGGAGCCCGACGCCGTCGCCCACATGGTGGCGGGCTGCGGGGACACCGACGCCGACGAGCGGTACGCCCTGCTCGCCCACGCCGTCGAGCGCCTCAAGAGCCGGCCGGACACCAAGGTGTACCTCGACGCGGGCAACGCCGGCTGGTTTCCCGACGAAAGCCGCCTGGTCGCCCCGTTGCGCAGCTCCGGGATCGACGCGGCCGACGGGTTCGCGCTCAACGTCTCCAACTTCCATACGGACCAGGAGAGCAAGGACTACGGACACCGCCTCGCCGCCGCGCTCGGCGGCGGCAAGCACTTCGTCATCGACAGCAGCCGCAACGGCAACGGCCCCTACACAGGCGTCGAGGCCTGGTGCAACCCGCCCGGCCGCGCGCTCGGCACCCCGCCCACCACCGTCACCGGGGACGCCGCGGTCGACGCGTACGTGTGGATCAAACGCCCCGGCGAGTCCGACGGGACCTGCCGGGGCGGCCCGCGGGCCGGACAGTGGTGGCCCGAGTACGCGCTGGGGCTCGCCCAGAGGGCGCGCGGCTAGCCGGCGGGGCGCCACACGCAGCGGATGTCGGGCTCCCGCTCCTCGTTGCCGGAGCCGTCGGTCCGCTCGGCCTCGGTGAAGCCATGGCGTGCGTAGAACCGCCGTGCCGGGGCGTTGACCTGGAACGTCCGCAGCCACAGGCCCTCGGGACGGCGCTCCTTGGCCAGCGCCACGCAGCGGTCGCCGATGCCGCGGCGCTGCCACCGCGGGGCGACGTAGAGCTGGCTCAGCTCGTCGCCGTCGAGCACCATCATGCCGACGGCCTCGCCCGCCGCCTCCGCGAGCCACGTGCCGCCGGCCGGTACGACGACGTACCGGAAGAAGTCCCGCACCTCGGCGTCGGAGTGCGCCCGGCGCACGGTCGGCAGCGCGGCGTCGTAGGAGCGCAGATAGACGTCGGCGACGGCGGCGGCGTCGGACTCGGCGGCCGGGCGCAGCGTGAACGGACCGGACGTCACGGGCTCACCCCGGGGCGGTCGTCGGCGGGGACGACCGCGGTGGCGGTGATCTCCACCAGCTGGCCCGGGTAGCCGAGGCAAGTGGTGCCGAGCAGCGTCGAGGTGTGCGGGCCCGCGTGCAGCCCCGAGGCGCGGACGACCTCCCAGGCCTCGGTGAGCGCGGGGGGTTCGTCCGCGACGACGTACACCGTGCTGGCCACCACCTGCGACAGGTCGCTGCCGACCGCCCGCAGGGCCGTGTCGAGGTTGGCGATGACCTGCTCGGTCTGGCGGGCGATGTCGCCCTCCCCGACGAGCGTGCCCTCGGGGTCGAGCGGGACGGAGCCCGCCATGAAGGCGAGGCGGGTGCCCGCCTCGACGACGGCGGCGTGGGCGTAGCCGGGTGGCGGGAAGAGGGCGGGCACGACGGTGCGTTCCGGGACGGCGGTCATGGGGGGATGATGCGGGCCCCCGGGTCGCGTGCGCATCCGAATTTCGCACGCGAACGGGCGCCCGTATCTCGTGACCGGGTGCCGCATCTCGTACGCCATCGGGGTGACGGTCAGCGACGCACGGCCGACGGTGAACTGCCGCCCCGTACCCGCAGGGTGGGCTTCCCGGAACCGTCGGCGGGCGTCGACCAGATGTCCTGTTTGCGGCCGTCCTGCCCCGGCAGGGCGTACGCGAGGGTGTCGTCGTCCAGCCAGGCGGCCTGGTCGTCGACGTCGCGCCGCTCGGCGAGCGGGCGCTCCCGCATGGTGCGCAGGTCGAGGACGTGCAGCCGCCACGGGTCCCGGGTGCCCTCGCGTACGCGCTTCTTGAAGGCGAGGCGGGTGTTGTCGGGGGAGAGGGAGGGGCACTCGACGTTCTCCCGCAGGGCGGTCGCGGCCCACTTCTTCATGTCGCCGCGCACGAGGTACGTCTTGCCCTTCGTCGAGACGGTCGCGTAGAAGACGTTGTCGTCCTTGGTGAACGTCACGCCCCAGTAGTTGACGTCGGGGGAGTGGTAGCGGCGGCCGCCCAGGGTGAGGGGGATCTCCTCCATGTTCTTGATGAGGTAGCCGGTGCGGGTGTCGAGGATCGAGGTGCGGGTGGAGAAGGAGGAGCCCGCGTAGGAGTCGCCGGTGGCGAACATCGTCCAGGACAGCATCCGGCCGGACGCGGAGACCCGGGCCCGGTTGGGGATGCCGGTCAGCGCGATGCGGCGCTTCTCGCGGAGCTTGTCGTCGAGGACGACGGCGTACGACTTGGGCGGGATGCCGGGGCGGCGCTGGAGGCACAGGGCGGTGCCCCCGGCGGCGTAGAACCGCTCGCAGGACGGGCCGCCGGTGGTGCGCGCGGCCTTCGGGGCGGCCTTGCCGGACGCGGGGAGGCGGGCGACGCGGCCCGCGCCCGCCTCGGTGCTGCGGAAGTACAGCTGCCCGGGGTCCAGGCCGAACGCCGAGGTGGTGTCCGCGGACTGGGCGCGCTGCGCGGCATGCAGGGTGTACGCGACCGCGACGCCCGTCAGGACGGCGGCCGCCACCGCGAGGGCGATGATCCGGGAGCGCAGTGACCGGGGCGGGCCGGAAGCGGACGCGGTCATGAGGACCTTTCGGTACGGGGCTTCTCGGTGGAGGGCTTCTCGCTACGGGGCACTTCGGTACAGGGCTTCTCGCTACGGGGCGCTTCAGTACCGGGTTTTTCGGTACGGGGGAGCAGGACGGCCGCGCCCGCGATGGCCACCGCCAGGGCGACGACCGCGCAGATCAGCGCCGGGCCGACGCCCCACAGCGTCCAGGCGGCGCCGAACCCCGCGGCGGCGGCGAGGCGGGCGAGGGCCTGGCCCGTCTGGAGCACGGCCATGCCGCCGGCCCGCCGCTCGCTCGGCACGAACGGTGCGGCCAGGGCCATCAGGACGCCGTCCGTGGCGGCGTAGAAGACGCCGAGCAGGAGCAGGACGCCGACGAGCAGCGGCCGGCCGTCGGTGGGGGCGAGCAGGAGGACGTAACCACCGAGGAGCGCCAGGTGCCCGGCGAGGAAGGGCACGCGGCGCCCGACGCGGTCCGCGAGCCGCCCGGCCGGGACGGCGAGCAGCAGATAGACGGCGGCGGCGCCCAGCGGGAGCAGCGGGAACCACGCGATGGCGAAGTCGAGCCGCCGTTGGAGGAGCAGGTAGAGGAACGCGTCGCCGATGGTGGCCCCGCCGAGCAGCGAGGCGGCGTACAGGACGCGGCGGAAGGCGGGAACGCGGAGCAGGTCGAGTGCCTTGGCGCGCGGCGCGGCCGGACGGGCCGGCGGTTTCGGCGTCACCCGCTCCTGGGGGCCGGGCACGAACGCGACCAGCATCAGCACCCCGAGCAGCCCGAAGCAGAAACTGACGACGAACACGGCGTCGTACGCGTCCGCGGTCGCCCACAGCAGCGCGAACGCGGCGAGCGGCCCGAGCAGCGCGCCCGTGGTGTCCATCGCGCGGTGCACACCGAAGGCGCGGCCGAGCGCGTCGGGCGGGCTGCTCAGCGAGATGAGCGCGTCGCGCGGCGCGGTCCGCACCCCCTTGCCGAGGCGGTCGGCGGCGAGCGCCGCGCCGATCCCCGCGGTGGCGCCGCCCGCGAGCAGCAGCCCGAGGCGGGAGAGCGCGGAGAGGGCGTAGCCGCCCCCGGCGACGAGCTTGTGTCGGCCGCCGCGGTCGGCGGCGTACCCGCCCGCGAGGCGCACCAGCGCGGTCACGCCGTTGTAGAGGCCGTCGAGGAAGCCGAACTGGAGGGGGGACAGGCCCAGTTGGAGGACGAAGTAGAGCGGCAGGACCGCGGTGACCATCTCGGACGAGATGTCCGTGACCAGGCTGACCGCGCCGAGCGCGAGGACGGGTCCGGCGACGCGGCCGCGCCGGGCCCCGGAGGCGGTGGGCTTCTCCGAGGCCTTGGCGGCCGCGTCGGTGGTGGCCAGATACATGGCGCGCGTTCGTCTCAGCGGCAGGTGTACGAGGGGCTGGTGTCCTTCGTCGAGCCGTCCGTCGCGACGAGGTTCCAGGAGAACCCGGTGTCGGTGAAGTTCAGCTTGACGACGCCGAAGGTCTTCGTGATCCGCTTCTGGCTGTTGGGCTGCACCTCCTCGATGTCGTACGGGTTGGCGCCGCCCATGCCGCCGAGCAGTTCGACGATGCCGTCCGGGTCGGCCTTGCCGTCCGCGTTCTGCGGGGCGAACCGCTCGTAGTGGTGGTCGTGGCCGTTGAGCACCAGCTCGGCCCTGTGCTCCTGGAGCAGCTTCCACACCGGGCGGCCCACGGGGTCGTTGCCGTGTCCGCCGGAGGAGAAGAGCGGGTGGTGCCAGTACGCGGCGACGCACTTCTTGTCGTTGGCGGCGAGGTCGGCCTTGAGCCAGTCGATCTGCTCGTCGTCGTCGAAGCTGTTGGAGTCGAGGGCGATGAAGTGCCAGTTGCCCTGGTCGTAGCTGTAGTAGCTCTTGCCGTCGGGGTAGGCGATGGACCCGAAGTAGGACTTGTAGCCCTTGAGGGGGCCGGCCGGATCGTAGGTCTCGTGGTTGCCGGGGACGGGGCGGGTCTTGTTCTTGAAGGCGCCCCAGGTCTTGTCGTAGTAGTTCTTGAAGTCCTTCAGGCGGGCGTCGTCGTACTGGTTGTCGCCCATGGTCATCACGAAGGACGGGTTGATCTGCTTCACCAGGGCCGCCGTCTTGGGGTGCTTGCAGCTGCTGCTGCTCGCGGTGCACTGCTCGGCGATGTCACCGGCGGCGACCGCGGTGAACCCTGCCCGGGGGGCGGCTGCGGGGGCGGGGGAGGCATCGGCCTTCTCGGTCGGGGACCAGAGCAGGACACCGCCGACCAGCGCGAGCGAGGTGCCCGCGGCGATCGGGATGCCCCAGCGGGGCGTGCGGGAACGGGGGTGTGCCGTACGGGAGTTCATGGCGCGGGGGGTGAGCGGCATGTCCGTCTCCTCGGATGGCTTGGGGGGTGCCGGGCCGTCTCGGGGAATCCTGGCGAGGCGTCATGTGCGCGTCAAGGGGTGGGATGAATTATTGTTAGGAAACTTTCCTTCCAGTGTGGGAGGGGGGTTGGGGGCGGTACGGGGGGAGCGGCGCCGACGTGGACCTGGCCGGGTGGCGGGGCCTTGCGGTGGGGTGCTGGCCGGGCCGGTGGGCGGACCGGTGGGTGGACCGGTGGGCGGGGTGCGGGGACGGGCGGCGGCAGGCCCCGGTGGCGTCCCGCGGGGCTGGTCAGGCGGGGTTGTCAGTGGTCTCGCCTAGGGTGGCGGATGTAGGAGACGGGTGGCGTGAGCAGGGGCTGAGCGAGGTGGTGCGGCGATGACGGCAGAGGTGGCGGCGGTGGACGACGCCCTCGTCCTCGTCCGTTCCTGCGCGGCCGTCTTCCTGCCGGCGCAGGTGCCGAGGCGGGGGCGGGTGGCCCTGTGGCGGCCGGACGGTGGAGCGCTGCCGGAAGGGGCGGTGGCGGGGCTCGCCGGGGTGCGGGGAGGGGAAGCCTCCAAGGGTGGCGGAGGAGATGACCTCGGAGGTCTCGAAGGTCTCGGGGAGTTCAGGGGGGTCGGGGGCTTTGGCGTCGGCGCCGGTCCCGGTCCCGGGAGCCTCCCGGTCGGGGAGGGGCTGGGGCGGCCCGGCGATCTCGTCGTGGCCCGTCGGCACGGCAAGGGGGCGCGGTCCCGTACCGTGCCCGCGTTCTTCCTGCCGGTGGGCGTGGCCGTGCCGCTTCTGCTGCGCGCCGCGCGCCCGCATCCCACTGCCGCCTGCTGGGCCGCGGCCGCCCGGCACGCGCTGCACCTGGCCGCGCGGGGCAGGCTGCTGCCCGGCCTCACCGCCGAGGACCTGGACGCGTGGCGGGCCGGGCCGCTGGACGAGGCGGACGTCATCCACTTGCGGGCCATCGCCGCGGCCCTGCCCGCCGAGGCGCACGCGGTACCCCTGCCGGGTGGCGGGCCGCTGCTGCTGCCCGAACCGTTTGCCCTGGTCAGGGCCTTCGTGGACGCCGTGGTGGACACGCTGCCGCGCACCCCGGCCGCCGCGCACGCGGTCGGCGCCCCGTTCGCCGCGCACGATCCGCAGCGGCTGCCGGGCGCGCGGGAGTGGGCCGCGGAGGTCGCGGCCGGGATGGACGCCGGGGTGCGGGTGTCGTTGCGGCTCGATCTGCGGGCGCATGAGGTGTTCGACCGGGCGGAGGAGGTGTTCGACCGGGCAGAGGAGGTGGAGGGGGGTGTGTTCGACGGGGCCTCGGGGGTGGGGGGCTTGGTCGGGTCTGGGGTCGTGGCTGGGGCCGGGGTCGAGTCGGGAGCCGCGGGCGGGTCCGGCGCCGGGGCTGAGCCGGGAGCCGCAGGCGGGTCCGGGGCCGGGGCCGGGGCCGAGTCTGGAGCCGGGGGCGGGTCCGGCGCCGGGGGCGAGGTTGAGGCCGCGGCCGGGTCTGGAGTCGTATCCGGAGCCGCGGCTGAGGCTCGGGCCGAGGCGGCGGTGCCTCGCGCGGCCGTGGCCAGCCCCGCGGCCGCCGTCGTGCAGGTGCACAGCCTGGCCGACCCGTCACTCGTGACCGATGTCCCCGGCCTCTGGGCGGGCGCCGACCACTTCGGCCCGCGCGCCAGGGTCGACACCCTGCTCGCGCTGCGCCGCGCCGCCCGCGTATGGCCGCCGCTCGCCCGGCTCCTGGAGCGGCCGCGCCCTGACGTACTGCCCTTGAGCGAGGAGGAGCTGTACGACCTGCTGGGCTCGGCGGCCGGGCGGCTCGGCGCGGCCGGGGTGGCCGTGCACTGGCCGCGCGAGCTGACCCGCGGCCTCACCGCGACGGCCGTCGTCCGCCCCGCGCCCGGCACCGCCGCCGACAACTTCGACTTCTTCAAGACCGAGGAACTCCTCCAGTTCCGCTGGCAGTTGGCCTTCGGCGACCAGCCGGGCGACCCGCTGACCGACGCCGAGCTGGACCTGCTCGCGGAGGCGCACCGCCCGGTGGTCCGCCTCCGCGACCAATGGGTGCTGGTCGACCCCGAACTCGTACGCAAGGCACGCAAGCGCGACCTCGGCCTGCTCGACCCGGTGGACGCCCTCTCCGTCGCGCTCACCGGCACGGCGGAGGTCGACGGCGAGCAGGTGCCCGCCGTACCCGTCGGCGCCCTGGCGAAGCTCCGCGAGCGCGTGACGGACGACCTCGGCACGATCGCCCAGCCGCCCGGCCTCCACGCCACCCTGCGGGACTACCAGCTCCGGGGCCTCGCCTGGCTCGACCGCATGACCTCGCTGGGCCTCGGCGGCTGCCTCGCCGACGACATGGGCCTCGGCAAGACGATCACGCTGATCGCCCTCCACCTCCACCGCGCGCACCCCGCGCCGACGCTCGTGGTCTGCCCGGCGTCACTGCTCGGCAACTGGCAGCGGGAGATCGAACGCTTCGCGCCGGGCGTACCGGTGCGCCGCTTCCACGGCGCGGGCCGCACCCTCGCCGGACTGACCGGCGGCTTCGTCCTCACCACGTACGCGACGATGCGTACGAGCGCGCCCGAACTGGCCGCACAGCCCTGGGGGCTGGTCGTCGCGGACGAGGCGCAGCACGTCAAGAACCCGCACGCGGCGACGGCGAAGGCGCTGCGCACCATCCCCTCCCCGGCCCGCGTCGCCCTCACCGGCACCCCCGTGGAGAACAACCTCTCCGAACTGTGGGCCCTGCTCGACTGGACGACCCCCGGCCTGCTCGGCCCCCTGAAGGCGTTCCGTGCCCGGCACGCGCGCCTGGTGGAGGGCGGCGACCCCACCGGGACCGGCGCGAACGACGAGGCGCTGGCCCGCCTGTCCCGGCTGGTGCGGCCCTTTCTGCTCCGCCGCAAGAAGTCCGACCCCGGCATCGCCCCGGAACTCCCGCCGAAGACGGAGACCGACCACCCCGTCACGCTCACCCGCGAACAGACCTCGCTGTACGAGGCGGTGGTGCGCGAGACGCTGGCGCGCATCGAGGCGTCGGACGGCATCGCCCGCCGCGGCCTGGTGATGAAGCTGCTCATGGCGCTGAAGCAGATCTGCAACCACCCGGCGCAGTACCTGAAGGACGGCGTGCTCACCACGCGGTCGGGCCGCGCCCGCTCCGGGAAACTGGAGCTGCTCGACGAACTGCTCGACACGATCCTCACGGAGTCGGAGAGCGCGGGCGCCGTCCTGATCTTCACGCAGTACGTGGAGATGGCCCGCCTCCTGGAGACCCACCTGGCGGCGCGCGGCATCCCCACGCAGCTCCTGCACGGCGGGACGCCGGTGGCGCGCCGCGAGGAGATGGTGGACCGCTTCCAGTCGGGCGAGGTCCCCGTCTTCCTGCTGTCGCTGAAGGCGGCGGGCACGGGACTGAACCTCACCCGGGCGGGCCACGTGATCCACTACGACCGCTGGTGGAACCCGGCGGTCGAGGAGCAGGCCACCGACCGCGCGTACCGCATCGGCCAGACCCAGCCCGTCCAGGTCCACCGCCTGATCACGGAGGGCACGGTCGAGGACCGCGTCGCCGAACTCCTCGCCGCGAAGCGGGCGTTGGCGGACGCGGTGCTCGGCGAGGGCGGCGAGTCCGCGCTCACCGAGCTGTCGGACGCGGAGCTGGCGGACCTGGTGGCGCTGAGGAGGACGGCGACGTGAGTGGTGTGGAGGGCGTCGGCGGGTTGAGCGGTGCGGGACGTGCCGGAGACGGGGGCGGGTTCCGTGACGGACGGAGTGAGGGCGGGCTCGATGGCGGGCGGGGCCGTGGGCGGGTGAAGCCGACGCGGGCCGGGACCGGGGCCGGGGCCGGGCGGGCCTCGTCGCGGGGCGGCGGCCTCGGCTGGGCCAGCGGCATGAGCGAGACGAGCCGCATGGGCAGCGGCCGCGTCTTCCCCGCCCTGCCGGCGCACCTCGACCCCGAGGAGCCGTTCGCCACGTCCTGGTGGGGGAACGCGTGGATCGACGCCCTGGAGGAGAGCGCCCTGGACCAGGCCCGCCTGGCGCGCGGCCGCACGTACGCCCGCGAAGGCGCGGTCGACACGATCACCGTCGCGCCGGGCCACATCGTCGCGTACGTCCACGGCAGCCGACCCCGCCCCTACCGCGCGGAGATCCGCCTGGGGACGATGCTGCCCGAACACTGGGACCGTTTCCTGGACGCGGTGGCCACCGACCCCGCGCACATCGCGGCGCTGCTCGACAAGGACATGCCGCACGCCCTGGCCGATGCGGCGCGGCGAGCGGGCGTGCAACTGCTCCCCGGGGCGCGCGAGTTGTCGCCCTCCTGCACCTGCCCCGACCGGGGCCATCCCTGCAAGCACGCGGCGGCGCTGGCCTACCAGACGGCCCGCCTCCTGGACGCCGACCCCTTCGTCCTGCTCCTGCTGCGCGGAGGCGAGGAACAGGATCTCCTGGACGAGCTGTCCCGCCGCAACGCGCACAAGTCGGCGGCGGAGCAGCAGCAGGCCGCCCCACCGCCGCTGCCCGACGCGCCCGCCGAACCGTCGCTGCCGGGCACCCCGGCCAGGGACGCGCTGACTTCGGAGTACCGCCCGGCGCTCCCGCCCCCGATGGCACCCCCGGCCCATCCGGGCGAGCCCCCGGTGCTGCCGTCCCTGCCCGGCGCCCCGGACCCGACGTCCCTGGAGTTCCTGATCACGGACGCGGCGGCCAGGGCCCACGCGTTCCTCACCACGGGCACCGACCCCTTCACGGCGACATCCCCCTGGCACGACGCGGTCCGCCTGGCGGCCTCGCACCCCGGCCTCACCGGCCGCCGCACCTTCAGCCGCCACTTCGCCGAACTGGCCCGCTCGGTGGGCCGCACCCCCGCGGACCTCGCCCGCGCGGCCGCGGCCTGGCGCCAGGGCGGCGAGGAGGGCCTCGCGGTCCTGGAAACCCCCTGGGACCCCCCGGCGGGCCCCTTCGACCGGGCCCGCGGCGCCCTCGCGGCAGCGGACCTCCCCCGCATGACGATCCACCGCAACGCCCTCACGAACCCCGAAGGCACCCTCCAACTCCGCTTCGGCCACGACAACCGCTGGTACCCGTACCTGAGCGAGCCGGGCGCGGACGACTGGTGGCCGGAGGGCGAGGCGGACGCGGATGTGGTGGGGGCGGTGACGGGGGTGGTGGGGGCGTAGGGGCCCAGGTGGGAGACCGCGAGTGGCGAGGCGTGGCGCGGCTGTTACGTGGCGAGGTGGGCCAAGAGGGCGTCTCCACCCGGGTACACGCGTTCCTCTGGGAGCAGTGCCGTCGCCGCCGCGAGGTTGTCGTCGCGTACGTAGGCGTGGACTTCGTGGGCCAGGGCCGTGACGTCGGTGATCGAGACCGTCCACTCGTCCGCGTAGCGGCGGGAGGCCTCGCCCGACAGGCCCAGCTGGAGGGAGCGGTGGGGGAGCGGGCGCAGGCGCAGGTCGCGTTCCGGGTCCCACTGGACGCGGGCGGGGGAGCGGCGAAGGGCCTCTTTCCAGGCCGCCTGGTCGGGGTGGACGCCGCGGACGTAGTGCGAGAGGCAGGCGTTGCGCAGCGCCCAGTCGAAGCCCTCGCGGGTGATCTCCACCGCCAGGACGGTCTCCTGGTCCGGCTTCGTGGCCCAGCCGCAGCGGTACATCATCCAGAGAAAGGACGGCTTGATCCACGTCATGCGGTCCCGCTTCCATGCGGTGGGGAAGCGGCCGGAGCGGGCCGCCGGCACGCCGAGCCCCGGGGCGTACGCCTGGTAGACGGTGACCGTCGAGTCGGTGTGCAGGGCGCGGATCTGGTGGTTCATGGGGAGCCAGCGTGCCGGGAGCGGTGGCGGGGCGCCAGCGAATTTCAAGGGAGTCGGAGCAAGCGCGGCCCGAGGTCGTGGCCGCACGCGATGCCGCGGAGGGCGAGATTGCGGCCGACGTGCGGGCGGAGTGGCGTCCCCGGCTGTGTCGCAGACTGGCAGCCGCTCCTGTCGAGGCGGCCGAACTGCGCGTCTCGCCGCCGGAGTTGGCGCCGGACGCCGATGCGTACGCGCTGCACCGTGGCGTCACGAACAACAGCAGTGTCAGCGGTGGGGTGTTTCATGGCACGGTGATCCAGGCCCGGAACATCGGACGGTCGCACCACCGCGAGGGGCCGGGAGAGCGATGACCTTTGATGCCGGAGTGATTCCATGACGACGCGGACCATGACCGACGACCTCTTCCTCGACCATGTCGCCGACCGGCTCGCCGCCCTCCCCGGGGTCGAGGCCGTCGCCCTCGGCGGCTCCCGCGCGCAGGGGACGCACACCGCCGACAGCGACTGGGACACCGCCGTGTACTACCGGGGGCCCGCCTTCGACCCCGCCGCGCTGCGCGCGATCGGCTGGGAGGGCGAGGTCTCGGGGATCGGCGAGTGGGGCGGCGGTGTCTTCAACGGCGGGGCGTGGCTCACCGTCGACGGGCGCCGCGTCGACGTGCACTACCGCGATCTCGACGTGGTCGAGCACGAGATCGAGGAGGCCGAGGCGGGGCGGTTCCGCTGGGAGCCGCTGATGTTCCACCTCGCGGGCATCCCCAGTTACCTGGTCGTCGCCGAACTGGCCGTCAACCAAGTGCTGCGGGGCCAACTGCCGCGCCCCGCCTACCCCGAGGCCCTGCGCCGCGCCGCTCCCGGCGTCTGGCTCGGCCGGGCC
This sequence comes from Streptomyces huasconensis, assembly GCF_021028635.1. Taxonomy (NCBI): domain Bacteria; kingdom Bacillati; phylum Actinomycetota; class Actinomycetes; order Kitasatosporales; family Streptomycetaceae; genus Streptomyces; species Streptomyces huasconensis. The sequence goes on along the minus strand of NZ_CP086119.1, from coordinate 1,844,091 downwards.
CGCACGACTCTCGGCTACGCCCGCGCCAACAACGCCCCGCGCGCCCAGTACACCGAGGTCGCCGGCGCCCTCGCCACGGCCGCGATGGAGGGCGGCCACGCGGTGCTCGCCGCACGCGGCGAATGGGTCACCAACGAGAAGCGGCTCCTGGAGCGGGCGGGCCTACGAGGCATCGACGCGATTCTGGCCGCCGCCTCCCTGCCGGCGGACGGCCCCGCGCGCCGCGACCGCCTCATCGAGGCGCTCGACGAGGTGGAGCGGCTCATCGTGGCGGCCGGGCGTGCGGGGTGACGGGCGGCGGTGCGCCCCGCCGCGGAAGCGCCGCCGCCACCGCCGCCACCCCGTCGTACCGCTGAAGGTCAGAAGTCGACCCGCGTCCGCTCGTCGAGCCGCGCCACCGACTCCTGCGCGAACGCCTTCTCGTAATCGCTGCGGATCTCCTCGATCAGGACGTCCCGCTCGCGCGCCTCGCCCGCCGGGTACAGCAGGATCAGTTCGTACGAACGCTCGCGCTCGATCCTGCCGTTGGAGTCGCGCCACTGGCCGCGCCCGTCCTGGATGGTCAGCCCGTCGGGGAAGCCCGGCGTGACCTCCTTGTCGATGAAGGCCATGAACTGCTTGTCGGTGACGGCGGGGCCGCCGTCGGGACGCTCCGTGCCGAAGAAGAGCCGGGTCTCGTTGTAGGGCTTGCCCCGGGCGGGCTTCGACGGGGCGGCGGCGTCCGAGGAAGCAGCCGTGGAAGCCGCAGTGAAAGCAGAGGATGACCGCGGGGCGTCGTCCAGCGAGGCGTACGCCGCTGGGGCCGCGACCGCGAGGACCGCGGTCGCGGCCCCGGCCACGGCGAGGCGGCTACGGGTGAGGCGGGAGAGGGTCGGAGTCATGGGGCGGTCCCTTTCGGTTTCGGCGGGGGCGGGAGGACCTACGGCATTGGCGGCAAACCGTAGCGGACGTGCCCGGGCCCGCCGTCCGCTTCTCGCGGTATGTCCTGACTCCCGCCCGGGGTTTCACACCCGCTTCGCACGCACGTCACAGAGCGCGGGCTCGGACGTGCCTCCCCCGAGGCGGTACGTCCTGAGATCCCGCCAGCCTCCCGCGCCGTCCGTCACCATCAGGTGGACCTCGTTCACCTGGCTGACGAGGGGCAGGTGGGGGGCGAGCCGAGCCTCCAGAGCGTCGTACGCGGCTTCGTACGTGTCCGGGCCCTCGTGGTTCGCGAGGGTCAGATGGGGCGCGAGGGGCGGAGTGAAGATGCCCCGGTACGGGACCGCCTCGGGCCAGCGGTCGGTGAGCGACGCCGTGAGGGCGCGCACGGGGGCCTCGGGCTCCGGCGGGAGGTAGAGGACGCCCGGATAGCGGCGGAACTCGGTGAACGTCAGGGTGAAGGGCGCGTGGGCCGCGAACACCTCCGTCAGGTCGGCGTGGGCCGAAGCGGAGAGGCGGGACGCGCCGAGGAACGGGTAAAGCACCGTCACGTGGGCCTGGAAACCCGTGCTGACCAGGTGGTTCGCCTCGGGGACCTGGATACTGAGAGCCGTGTCGCCGGGCAGGTCGGCCCAGCCGTCGGGGCCACCCCGCGCCGCCGTCGCTGTCGCCGTGGCCGCGCCCTCGCCTTCGCCTGTGACTGACCCTCGTACATCTGTGCTCACAGTGCGGCATCGTGTCACGTCCGCCCGCTGAGCCAGTCAGCCAGTCAGCCAGTCAGCCAACCCGGTCAGCCGGTCAGGCGGTCGCCCCCGCACTACCGTGAAGAAATGACGCCGCCCCCGAAACCCCCACCCCCCGCGGACCTCCTCATCACCGGCTGCACCGCCCTGACCCACGGCCCGGGCGGCGAGATCATCTTCGTGGACGACGCGGTGATCGTCGTACGGGACGGAGTCATCGCCTCCGTCACAGCGGCCGACACGGCTGAAGCCGCCACCCCCGAAGCCGCCACCCCCGAAACGCGGCACCCCGACACCCGGCACCCCCGCCCCGTCGAACACATCGACGGCCGCGGCACCATCGCCCTCCCCGGCCTCGTCAACTGCCACACCCACACCCCGATGGCCGCCCTGCGCGGCCTCGCCGAGGACCTGCCGGCCCACGCGTGGTTCAACGACTGGATCTGGCCCATCGAGTCCAACCTGACCGAGCGCACGGTCGGGCTCGGCGCGCGGCTCGCCTGTGCCGAGATGATCCGCGGCGGCGTCACCACCTTCGCGGACCACTACTTCGCCATGGACACCGTGGCCGACGTCGCCGAGAAGAGCGGCCTGCGTGCCGTCCTCGGCCAGGCCTACTTCACCTCGCAGGGGCCGAAGGGACGCGCCGCCTCCCTCGACTTCGCGCTGCGGCGGCGTGGCACCGCCGACGGACGCATCACCACCTGCCTCGCCCCGCACGCCCCGTACACCGTCGACGACACCGACCTCGCCGCGACCGCCGATCTCGCCCGCGAACACGGGCTGCTCGTCCACATCCATGCCGCCGAGAACCGGGAACAGACCGCGAACAGTCTCGCCCGGCACGGCCGCACGCCCATCGAGGTCCTGGAGCGCGCCGGGCTCCTCGACGGTGACCTCCTCATCGCCCACGCCACCGGCCTCGCCCCCGCCCGCGACCTGCCCGCGCTGCGCCGCGCCGGCGGACGCGTCGCCGTCGCCTCGGCGCCCCGCGGCTATCTGAAGTTCGCCTGGGACGCCACTCCCGTACGGGCGTTGCGCGAGGCCGGCGTCCCGGTCGGCCTCGCCACGGACGGTGCCGCGTCCAACAACACCCTCGACGTATGGGAGTCCATGACGCTCACCGCGCTCGTCCAGAAGCACGCGGAGAACGACCCCACCTGGCTCACCGCCCGCCAGGCCCTGGACCACGCCACGCTGCAGAGCGCGCGAGCCGTCGGCCTCGGGCGGGAGATCGGGAGCCTCGCCGAGGGGCGGCGGGCCGACATCATCCTCGTGGACCTCAGCGGCCCGCACACCCAGCCCGTGCACGACCTGGCCGCCACCCTCGTGCACAGCGCCCGCTCCGGGGACGTACGCACCACGATCGTGGACGGCAGGGTCCTGATGCGCGACCGCGTACTGCTGACCCTCGACGTGCCCGAGACGGTACGGGAGTTGGGCGAACTGCTGCCCGAACTCGTCGACCGGAGCCACGGCAGGCGCGTCCAGGAGTACGACGGCTGACCGCGTCCCCCGCCGCACCTCCGGCCTCTCCCGCCCATACTTTCTCGGTGCTCCTTAGGTTTTCTCGTCCGGGAGCGATGAGTTCCGCGCGCCCCGCCGGTCCACCCTTCGCTGAGGTACGCGCCCGAAGGGTGGAGGAGACACGACATGGGACTTCCGGACATCGTCACACGCGAGGAGTGGCTGATCGCGCGGGAGGAGTTGCTGGCCAAGGAGAAGGCCGCCACCCGCGCGCGCGACGCGCTCAACGCCGCGCGGCGCCGACTGCCGATGGTGGAGGTCGACAAGGAGTACTACTTCGACGGCTCCGACGGGAAGGCGACGCTGCTCGACCTCTTCGACGGCCGGGAGCAACTGATCGTCTACCACTTCATGTTCGCCCCCGAGTGGGAGGCGGGCTGCCGCAGCTGTTCCGCCTTCCTCGACCAGATCGGGCACCTCGCGCATCTGCGGGCCCGCGGCACGAACTTCGTCGCTGTCTCCCGCGCGCCCTACACCGCGCTCCTCACGTTCAAGGCCCGCATGGGCTGGACCGTGCCCTGGTACTCGACGCACGGCGGCGACTTCAACCATGACTTCGGCGCCTTCTCCGCCGAGGAGCCGTGCGATGTCCCCGCGATCAACTGCTTCCTGCGGGACGGCGACCGCGTCTTCCACACGTACGCGACGTTCGCCCGCGGCCTGGACGGCCTCGGCTCCACCACGAGCCTGCTGGACCTCACCGCGCTCGGCCGGCAGGAGGAGTGGGAGGAGCCGAGAGGCCGGGCGTCGGCGCTCGGGGCCCCGGCGGGCAGCGCGCGGGTGCGCTATCACGACGAGTACGAGGACTGATCCCCCCCCCCGGATACCCCCGGACCCGCACGGGAGCACGTCGGGGACACCCGGACAGGCCCCGGAGGAGCCCCGGAAAAGCCCGGGAGATGCCGCAACTCTGTGTCAGTTCGGTCACGCCGCGAGTCCTGGAGGGCACCGCCGGCGTTCTTCTCCGTACAGAGACCGCGCCGAACCACACCACACGGGGGCAGGAACATGACGAACGGACGAATGGTGCTGGAGCGTTTCCCCGCGGGCGGGCCCCGCGGCTCATGGCCCGCGGAGGAGTTCGCGCGGGCCCGCCGCGCGGAGGGGCAGCCCGCGGAGGTCGTGATGGACCTCGCCTCCGACGCCTTCTTGGTGGTCGTGCGCGTCGCCGAGCCGGCGGAAGTCGCGGCGGCCGCGTAGACCGCCCGGCCCGCGCCTCGGCTCCGGGGCAGTGCCAGCACGGCAAGGCAGGGCAAGGCGTCACGCGCCCAAGGCAGGCAGGCCCGCGCCAAGTGCTATGCGGTGAAGGCCCGTGACCACCCCGGCGTCGTCCCCGTCGCCCGGCACACCGCCAGGTAGAGGGGGATCGGCGGGGTGTAAGGCACGTCGCCGTCGGGGCAGTTGATCAGCACCGGGCGGCGCCGGCCGCCGTCGCGCACCACCGCGCCCGCCGAGTAGGCGGCCGCGGCGGGCCACTCCATGGCGACGTCGGAGTCCGCGGGCACGATCCACCACCAGCGCGGCCCGTCCTCGTACACGCACCCCACGCGGGGCAGCCGGGACATCAGGCGGGGCCCGAGCCCCGCCGGTACCGCCACCGCGTCACGGCCGAGCGGTTCGGTCATGCCCTCGGGCAGATCGAGCCGCAAAGGCGGTGGTGGCACAGCCCCGGCGAGCTGCCGTCGCCTGGAGAGCCGGACCAACGTATTCAGATTCAACGGCCGCACCGTACCCGCGCTCACATGCCCCCCGCCCGCATCACTGCCACGCTCGACTCACCCGTTCTCCGCATCCTCGGCACCGGCGTGCTGGTCCACGCCGGTCACGATGCTTTTGCCGACACCGCCGTGCTGGTCCACGCCGGCCGCGGCCGGTCTACGCGACCCGCGACGCCTCCGCCGCCGTCCGGCGCAACTCCGCCCACACCGTGCGCCCGACTCCGGGCCCCGCTTCGTGGACGCCCCACGCGCTGCTCACCGCGTCGACGAGGAGCAATCCCCTCCCGTGCTCCTCATCTGCCCCCCTGTGCACGGGGCGCGGCACAGTTGGCCCGCACCCTTCGTCACTCACGGATATCCGCAGCTTCCCCGAGTCCGCGCAGAGCTCGCAGACGATCCACCGGCTCGTGGTGTGCGCCACGGCATTGGTGACCAGTTCGGAGAGGACGAGTGCCGCCGCGTCGCAGGCGTCGTCGTCACGCACCGCCCAGACGCCGAGCTGCGCCCGCAGCAGGCGTCTGGCCTGCGCGACGGAGTTCGGCTGCGGGGCGAGGGTGAAACTGACGCAGACCTCGGCAACGCTCACAGGACGTGCCTCGGCGAGATCACCAAGACGGCCTTCGGCGGCTTCGGTTCCTAACGGCGCGGGCGGAGTCACGCTCTCCACTATCGCCCCGCCCGGAACACCTTGGCAAGAGCCACTCTGAAAAGTGCACAGTGGCATGTTCCTCCGGGACCGCGCATGGCACACTGCTCGCAACGACTCTCGGTGCCGTGTGCTTGAGTCGTGGCAACGCGCAGTCAGGTGGAGGTAGGAGACGTGAGCGAACCGCGGTCCGCGCCGACCGTCGGCCAGGTCGTTCTCGGTCGTCGCCTACAGGACCTGCGGGAGAGCGCCGGCCTGAAACGCGAGGAGGCGGCGAAGATCCTGCGCGTCGCCCCGGCCACCGTGCGCCGCATGGAGACGGCCGAGGTCGCGCTGAAGATCCCGTACCTCCAACTGCTCCTGAAGGCCTACGGCGTCGCCGACGACGAGGCCGACTCCTTCGTGGCCCTCGCCGAAGAGGCGAACAAGCCGGGCTGGTGGCAGCGGTTCCACGACATCCTGCCGGGCTGGTTCAGCATGTACGTCAGCCTGGAGGGCGCGGCCAGCCTCATCCGCTCCTACGAACCGCACTTCGTGCCCGGCCTGCTCCAGACCGAGGAGTACGCGCGCGGCGTGATGCTCTCCGGCGCCATCGGCCAGACCCGGCCCGCGGACATCGAGCGGTACGTGGCGCTGCGCATGGAGCGTCAGGCGCTGCTCACCCGCGAGGACGCGCCACGGCTGTGGGTCGTGATGGACGAGACCGCGCTGCGCAGGCCCGTCGGCGGCCCCGAGGTGATGCGCGCGCAGCTCGACCGGCTGCTCGAAGCCACCGAGATGCCCCATGTCACGCTCCAGGTCGCGCCGTTCGCGGCGGGCCCGCACCCCGGAACGTACGGACCGTTCGTGCTCTTCCGCTTCGCCGTGGCGGAGCTGCCCGACATGGTCTACAGCGAGTACCTGACCGGCGCCGTCTACCTGGACGCGCGCAAAGAGGTGGCCACCCACCTGGAGGTCATGGACCGCATGGCGGCGCAGGCCGCCACGGCACAACGCACGAAGGACATCCTCCGGGACGTCCGCAAGGAGCTGTGACATGGACCGACATCGAGCCGGAACGCGCCCCGCCGGTCCGCGTTCGCCCGGAGCCCGCGACGACTCGCGCGCGGAGTCACGCGCAGAGTCTCGGATCTACAACGGCATGCCCGCCCGCGACCTCGGCAGCGACGGCTGGCACAAGCCGTGGAGCGGCGGCAACGGCGGCAACTGCCTGGAGGCCATGAAACTGGACGACGGCAGGGTCGCGGTGCGCCAGTCGGCCGACCCCGACGGTCCCGCGCTGATCTACACGCACGGGGAGATCAACGCCTTCATACAGGGGGCGAAGGCCGGCGAGGCGGACTTCCTGCTGTCGTGAGACCACACTGTTCTTCTCCGCCGACCACAGGGGGTACGGATGACCGACCCGTCGTACATCGACACCAGTAAGCCGCACCCCGCACGGATGTACGACTGGTTCCTGGGCGGCAAGGACAACTACCCGGTGGACGAGGAGATGGGCCGCCGGCTCGTCGCCATGGACGGGCGGGTCCTGACGACCGCGCGGGCCAACCGCGCGTTCATGCAGCGCGCCACGCGCTGGCTCACGACCCAGGGCGTCCGGCAGTTCCTGGACATCGGCACGGGGATACCGACCGAGCCGAACCTCCATCAGATCGCCCAGGGGATCGCCCCCGAGACCCGCGTCGTCTACTGCGACAACGACCCCATCGTCCTCGCCCACGCCGAGGCGCTGCTCCGCTCGACGCCGCAGGGCGTCACCGAGTACATCCAGGCGGACTTCCGCGAACCGGAGAAGATCCTCGAAGAGGCCGCCCGCGTCCTCGACTTCGGCCGGCCGATCGCCCTGTCGCTCGTCGCGCTGCTGCACTTCATCGCGGACGAGGACGGCGCGTACGAACTGGTGGACCGTCTGATGAGCGCCCTCCCGCCGGGCAGCCACCTGCTCCTGTCGCACGGCACGGGCGAGTTCACCCCGGACACGGCGCGGCAGGCGGCGGAGCTGTACAAGGCGCGCGGCATGACGCTGGCCCTGCGCACGCGCGCGGAGGTGGAGCGCTTCTTCGAGGGGTACGAGATGGTGGACCCCGGAGTGGCGGTCGTCGACCGCTGGAAGCCGGACCTGGGCGAGACGGCACCGGAAGCGGGGGAGGGGCCCACGCCGGCGTACGGGGCGGTGGGGCGCAAGGTCTGACCTCTGGGCAGGGCACCTGAGGGCAGGGCACCTCAGGGCAGGGCACCTCAGGGCAGGGCACCTCAGGCCAGGGCGAGGATGAAGCACGCCGCCGCGGCGAGCGAGGCCACGCCGCGGACGTGGTTCCACGCGGTCCATTCACGCACGTACGCGCGCCAGTACGCCGCACCCTCCGCGCTCTCCGGGTCGACCTCGGCGAGGGCGTCGTTGCGCGGGATGTTCGCGGCGACCGTCACGCCGAACGAACCGACGAGATGCAGCGCGCAGCCGAGCAGCAGCGCGAAGGTGCCCTCGTCCGGCCAGAGCACGAACGTCACGACGGCGAGCACCGCGCAGAGCCCTGTCGCCCCCAGGAACACGGTCATGAACGCGGGGTTGACCGCGGTGACGTTCACCGAGTTCATCGCGGCGATGCCCTGGGCGGGCGGCAGCGCGGCCAGGCCCTTCATCACGAAGGTCGAGAACGCGGCGAAGGCCCCGGCGGTGAGACCGCAGGCGAGCGCCCCCAGCACGGTGAGGACGAAGTACGGTCCGTCGATCATGGCAACTCCCGCGTGCTGAGGGCCGGCAGGTCATGGCGGCCGTTGCGTCGAAGGGCGGGCCGCGAGTGATCCTGCACGGCGCGCCGTCTCCCCACAAGTCAATTGCCGGGAGCGGTCGGCCATACGTACGGCTCGCGGGTGCGGGCGTGGACGTCCCGGTGCGGCGCGGCGGGGGGAGGGGGCGGTCGGCCGCGCGGCCGGGCCGGGGCGTCGCGCCACCTCCGTAGCGTCGTCTCCACCGAAGGCGCGATCCTGCGCCGCGCCTCGCCGCGCGGCACCCCGCTCATCAGCAGCCGGTCGTACGGCGTATCGGCGTGCCGCACCGCGGCGATGACCGCCGTCACCGCCGCCTCCGAGAGGGCCCGCCCCGCCGCGCTGCGCCCCACCCGCCCTCTGCCGCGGACGGACGCGTGCGTGGCCATGGCGAGGGCGCGCTCCGCAGGGCAGCCGGGGAAGAGGCGTCGGATCTCACCGGCGAAGGCCGCGGTGAACCGCACGTCCTCCGCGGCACGGCGCACCGCGTCCCGCGTCCCGCGCCCTGCGCCGTGCCCGTGCCTCCGCGTCGGCGAGGCACCGCGCCTCGGCACGGGCGAGGGCCGCCTCCTCGACGAGCACGCCCTGTCGTTCGTACCGGGCGCGGCGCCGGTGGAAGCGGACGACGACCGCGGAGAGCCGACCGGCCTCGCGGGCCCGGCGCGTGAGCGCGGTGTCGCCGCGCGGCAGGTACACGAGGTGCCCGAGGTCGGCGCAGTCCAGGCAGCGCGGTTCGCCGCGTTCGAGGACCAGCAGTGGCAGCGGCCCGGACCGGCACTCCGCGCAGTGCCGCCGCTTCAGGGGCTGGAAGACCACGGGGCCGCGGCCGCACGGAGGACTCGCCATGCCCGTCTCATTCCCCGAATCATCCTTGAGTCGTCCCCGTATCACCCCCGAGTCGTCCCGGGCTCGTCCCCGACTCGTCCCCTGACCTGCCGCCTCGGCGGGTGGTCGGGGCGCGGCGGCATCATGGGCCTGTGCGACTCGAACCGATCACCTGGGAACGCCTGGCCGACACTCTCGCCGACCGCCTGCTCGACCTGAAGCCGGCGGACGGAAGCCTCTGGCCGCGCGTCGCCGTGGACGGGGCACCGGCCGGCGGCACGGGCGACCTGGCGCGGCGGGTGAGCGACGCGCTGCGCCTGCGCGGGCGGACCTCCCTCGTGGTCGCCACCGAGGGGTTCCTGCGACCGGCGTCGCTGCGCCTGGAGTACGGGCATCAGGACGTGGAGGCCTACTACAGCGGGTGGTTCGACACCGGGGCGCTGTGGCGCGAGGTCCTCGGGCCGCTGGACCCGGGCGGGACGGGCCGGATTCTGCCGGATCTCTGGGACCCGGCGACCGACCGCGCGACCCGCAGCCCCTACGTCCGACTCCCGCCGGGCGGTGTGCTGTTGCTGCACGGCCCGCTGCTGCTGGGCCACTGGTTCCCGTTCGACCTGACGGTGCACGTACGCCTCTCCCCGGGCGCCCTGCGACGGCACACACCGGAGGGCGAGCACTGGACGCTCCCGGCCTTCGAACGCTACGAGACGGAGACGGACCCCGCGGCCACGGCCGACGTGGTGGTGCGGGCGGACGACCCCCGGCATCCGGCGTGGAGCGGTTGAGGCTGGGTCCGGCGGCGGCGGGCGGCAGGGGGCAGACGGCGGGCAATCGGCGGCGGGCGGTGGGCTTGGCCGACCCCCACCGCCTGCTCCGGATGCGGGGCTCCGGGGACGCCACGAGAATGAGGGGCGCCGGGACCAGCGGCGCGCTCGCGCCGCTCCGGACACTGCCCGGCCACGGGAGGTACCGATGACCACCGCCGGAGACATCATGCACAAGGGAGCCCAGTGGATTCCCCGGCACGAGACCCTGGACCGCGCCGCCCAGCTGATGCGCGAACTCGACGTGGGCGCCCTGCCCATCGCTGACGAGAACGAACGGCTCTGCGGCATCCTCACTGACCGCGACATCGTGATCGACTGCGTGGCCATGGGCCACGATCCCTCCCAGGTCACCGCGGGCGACATGGCCAAGGGCACGCCCCGCTGGATCGATGCGCGAGCCGACATCCACGACGTCGTCGAGGAGATGGAAGGCCACCAGATCCGCCGCCTGCCCGTGATCGAGAACAAGCGGCTCGTCGGCATGATCAGCGAGGCGGACCTGGCCAAACACCTCACCGACGCCCAGCTCGCGGGCTGGGTCGAGCGGGTGTACGCCAAGAACTGACGCCCGCGCGACGGCGCCTTCGCACCCGGACCGTTCCGGCCCGGCCGCCTCGCCCGGCTACAGCCAGCCGCTGCGCCGGAACCCGCGGTACAGGGCGAAACAGATCGCCGCCACCACGCTCATCACCAGGGGATATCCGTACTGCCAGTGCCGTTCGGGCATGTGGTCGAAGTTCATGCCGTACATGCCGCAGACCATCGTCGGCACCGCGATGACCGCGGCCCAAGCGGTGATCTTCCGCATGTCCTCGTTCTGCGCGACGGTCACCTGGGCGAGATGCGCCTGGAGGATGGAGTTCAGCAACTCGTCGAAAGCGGCGATCTGCTCGGTGGCCCGCTTCAAGTGGTCGTCGACGTCCCGGAAGTACGCCTGTATCTCCGGGGCGATGACGCGCATCGGCTGGGTGGCCAGCACCTGGAGCGGGCGGCCCAGCGGGACCACCGCGCGCTTCAGCTCCAGCAGTTCGCGCTTGAGCTGGTAGATGCGGCCGGGGTCGAGCCGCTCGCCGTCCGGGGCGAAGACGGCCGTCTCGACCTGGTCTATGTCGGACTGCACCGCGTCCGTCACCGCGAGGTAGCCGTCCACGACATGGTCCGCGATGGCGTGCAGCACCGCTGCCGGGCCCTGGGCGAGCTGCTCGGGCGCGCCTTCCAGTTCCTCGCGCAGGGGGCCGAGCGAACCGTGCCGTCCGTGCCGGACCGTGATGACGAAGTCGCGGCCCACGAAGACCATGATCTCGCCGGTGTCCACCACCTCGCTGGTCGCGGTCATCTCGATGTGCTCCACGTAGCAGACCGTCTTGAATACGGCGAACAGCGTGTGGTCGTACCGCTCCACCTTCGGGCGCTGGTGCGCGTGCACCGCGTCCTCCACGGCGAGCGGGTGCAGGTCGAAGAGGTCGGCGACGCCGGCGAACTCCCGCTCCGTCGGCTCGTGCAGACCCAGCCAGACGAAGCCGTCGTCGGTCTTGCGGACGTGCTCCACCGACTCGACGAGGTCACGGCCGACGGGCTGGCGCACCCCCTCGCGGTACGTCACGCAGTTCACCACCGAGGAGCCCAGCGGGGAGCGGGCCGGGTGGCTCAGGTCGACGCGCGCGCCGCGGCGGCCGAGGCGGGCCACTCTGCGCAGCCCACCGACCTTCCGCAGGCTTCCGACCTTGCCCAGGCTTCCGACTTTCCGCAGGTTGCCTGCCATCGACATGTGGGGCTCCTCGCGCTGATGACGTGACGTGTCAGTCTGCCAGGAGAGCCGCCCCCACTGCTGAGCCCTGTGGGAACGGAGCATTCCGCTCTGGAATGGCCCGGGAATGACCGGTTCTGCTACCGGGGTGCAAGCCGGGCAAATGGGATGATCGGCGCATGACGCGTATCGACGGTCACCTCCTCGACCCCCGGCGGCTCCCCGACCCCCGACAACTCTCCGACGCCCGGCAGGCCGAGTCGAAGCAGCGCTTCGCCGCCTACGCCGCCCTCTTCGACCCCACCACCTTCGGACACATCGAACGCCTCGGCATCGGCCCCGGCTGGCGCTGCTGGGAGGTCGGAGCGGGCGGCACCTCCGTGATCTCCTGGCTTGCCAAACGGGTCGGTCCCACCGGCAAGGTTTTGGCGACGGACATCGACACGTCCTGGCAGACCAGGGCCGCGCGCTCGCCCCTGGAAGTGCGTACGCACGACGTCGCCGCCGACCCACCGCCCGTCGAGGCCTTCGACCTCGTGCACGCGCGGCTCGTCCTGGGCGAGGTGGCCGACCCGGAGCAGGCCCTGAAGTCGATGCTCAAGGCGCTGCGGCCGGGCGGCAGGCTGCTGGTCGAGGAGGCCGATCCCGCGCTTCAGCCGCTGGCCTGCCCCGACGACCACGGCCCCGCGCAGGAGTTGGCCAACCGGCTGCGTCACGCCGTACGCACGCTGCTCGCGGAGCGCGGCGTGGACCTCACGTACGGCCGCAGGCTGCCCCGGCTGCTGCGTGAGGCGGGCCTGCGGCAGGTGGGTTCCGACGCGTACTTCCCGCTGGTCTCACCGGCCTGCGCGGCCCTGGAGACCGCGACGCTCCACCAACTGCGCCCGGCCCTGATCGAGGCGGGCCTGACCACCCCCGACGACTTGGACCACCACCTGTCCAACGTCACCTCAACCCCCCTCGACCTGGCCGCCCCACCCCTGATCTCAACCTGGGGCAGAAAACCCTGACACCCCCTCACCCCGCGCCCCAGAAAGGGGCGCGGGCCCATGCCCCCCTGCCTCCCGCCCCTGAAAGGGGCGCGGGGAACTGCGCGCCCAGCCCACGACAACCCGCACACGCCCCCATGCCAAGACCCGCTGTCTCCTGGGCGTGCCCCTCCACCCGGCAGAGCCTCCCTGGACGCCCGCCCCTGGAAGGGAAACGCGGGGAACTGCGCGCCCAGCCCACAACAACCCGCACACACCCCCAAGCCCAAGCCACCCCCACCCCTCCCCGTCAAGACTCCGGCGGCCGACCCCCCACCCGCCCCACAGCCACCGCCCCCGCCCGACACCCTTCCCCCACAGCCCCCACCAGCCCCACCCCCCGCACCCGCGAAGCGACAAACGCCCCGGTGAACGCATCACCCGCCCCCGTCGTATCCCGAACGCACACCCCCACAGAAGCCACCCGCCCCACCACATCACCACCCCGCGCCACCACCGCCCCCTCCGCCCCCGCCGTAACCACCACCACGGAGAACAGCCGACTGAGAGCCACCGCAGAGTCCGCCACAGCCCCCGCTCCCACCCCCGCGAGCAACTCCGCCTCCCCCCTGCTGGGCATCAGCACCGTCACCCCCTCCACCGCGGCCAAGAACCGCCCCACGCCCCACTCCCGCAGGAACCTCACCGACGCGGGGTCGACACTCACCGGCACCCCCCGCGCCCGCGCCTGCGCCATCGCCACCCCGGCCACCGCCCGGCTCGACTCGGCGAAGAACAGGTAGCCGGACAGATGCAGCCACGCCACGCCGTCGAGCAACTCCGGCGCCCAGTCCTCGGGAGAGAGCCGCAGCGAGGCCCCGCTGTCCGTGAGGAACGTGCGTTCGGCCCCGGCGCCCCCGTCCACCAGGCAAATCACCGTCCCCGTCGGCGCCTCCGGGTCGACCACCAGCCGAGGCCGCACCCCCGCGCGCGTGAGCGCCGCCTCGTGCCAAGCCGCGGAGTCCGCACCGACCCGCCCCAGGAGGCGTACGTCGGGGCAGCCCCAATAAGCGGCCCAACACGCCACGTTGGCCCCCGCACCGCCGGGCACGGCACGGATCGCCGCGGCCGTATCGGTGCCCGGTGCGATCGGCGTACGGTGCCGGGCGACGATGTCCGTGACGACATCCCCGACAACGAGCAGACGCCCCACCGGACCCAGGGCGGGCCGCGCCACCCCCCGCACCGTCTGCGCCCCCGTCACTCGCACCGCCCCGCCCACGCCCCCGCGATCCGCCCCGCAAGCCGTACGTTGCCGCGCACCGCCGCGAGGTTGGCCTCCAGTGACGCCCCCTCGGTCCGCCGCACCAACTCGTCCAGCAGGAACGGCGTGATCGCCTGCCCCGTGACGCCCCGCTCCTCGCACACCCGGAGCGCCTCGTCGAGCACGCGCGCGTGGAGCACGGGATCGAGCTGCTCGGCCGTCGGCACCGGGTTCGCCACGATCAGCGCCGACTCGGGCCCGCCGACCGCGTCCTGCGCCCGCATCACCGCGGCGACCTCGCCGGGCGTCTCCAGCCTCCAGTCCACGCCGTACCCGGAGTCGGCCAAGTAGAAGCCGGGGAAACGGTTCGTCCGGTACCCGGCGACGGCGACCCCCAGCGTCTCCAGCCGCTCCAACGTCGCCGCCACGTCCAGGATCGACTTCACGCCCGCGCACACCACCGTGACCCGGGTGCGGGCGAGCAGCCCCAGGTCGGCCGACTCGTCCTGCGTCACCGTCCACTGCCGGTGTACGCCGCCGAGCCCGCCCGTGGCGAAGACCCGCACCCCGGCGCGGGCGGCCAGCAGGGCAGTGGCCGACACCGTGGTCGCCCCGCTCGCGCCCGTCGCGACGGCCAGCGGCAGGTCGCGGTGGCCGAACTTGCGGATGCCGTCCTCGTTCGCGACCCGCTCCAACTGCGCCGCGTCGAGGCCGACATTGAGGCGCCCGTCCAGGACGGCGATCGTCGCGGGGACGGCGCCCTCCCCGCGTACGACGGCTTCCAGGTCCTTCGCCACCTGGAGATTGCGCGGCCGCGGCAGGCCGTGCGCGATGATCGTGGACTCCAGGGCCACCACGGGCCGCCGCTCGGCGACAGCTTTCCGTACCTCGTCGGACACCACCAGCACGGGCCTGCCTCCTGCCTGTCGGGTCTCCCCTCATCCCTGGCGGGCGGCGCGCCTCGTCAAACCCCGCCGGGCGCGGAGAAGACCGACCCCGGCCGGGGCGCCGCGCGGGCCCCGGCTAAGGTGACCGGCCATGACCACGAATGATCAAGCCGCCGCGTCTTTCGCCGTGCACATCCCGGACGTCGAACTGGAGGCCGAACCGCTCGACCCGGAGCAGATCGTCTCCGGCGACCCGGTGGTGACCGGCAAGGTGCTGTGGGAGTCCGCCGACGGCAAGCAGCTGCGCGGCATCTGGCAGATCACACCGGGCGTCGTCACCGACACGGAGGCCAACGAACTCTTCGTGGTCGTCAGCGGCCGGGCCACCGTCCAGGTCGAGGGCGGCGACACCCTGGAGATCGGCCCCGGCGACGCGGCCGTGCTGCGCGAGGGCGACCGTACGACGTGGACGGTGCACGAGACGCTCCGCAAGGCGTACCACATCACGCTGCCCTGACCTCTGCCTCGGCTGCCCTTAAGGGGCGGGGGCAGGCCATTGAGGGGCCTTTGAGGGCCTTTGAGGGGCGGGGTCACGCCTTCTTGGCCGACACCGCCCTGCGTACGGCGAGCGCGGCCATCGGCAGCAGGACGCAGACCCCTACGAGGTTGAGCCAGCCGTAGCTGGCCCGGGCGACGATCAGGCCCGCGAGCGCCCCGCCGATGCCCGCCGCCGCGTTCATCGTGAGGTCCGAGAGGCCTTGCACGGCGGCCCGGGCGGGCTGCGGCACCGAGTCGGTGAGCAGCGCGGAACCGGAGACCAGGCCCGCCGACCAGCCGAGGCCGAGCAGGAAGAGCCCGGCGGCGGTCTGACCGTGGCTCGGCCCCGCGGTGCCGGCGAGCAGCGCCGCGCAGCTCAGCAGCCCCACCGTCAGGCCGATCACGGACAGACGACCGAACTGGTCGGCCAGCCAGCCCATCACCGGCGAGAACGCGTACATGCCCGCGATGTGACCGCTGATGACCAGCCCGACCAGTTGCAGGCTCGCGCCGTGGTGACCCAGGTCGACCGGGGTCATCACCATGATCGAGACCATCACCGTGTGCGAGACAGCGACCGTCACCAGCGCCAGGCGCGCCATCGGGGAGGCGGCCACGGCGGCGATGCCGGCCCGCAGCGAGCGGCTCTGCGCTGTGTCGTCCTCCTGTGGGGCCAGGGCGCGGGCGGTGAGCAGCGGATCGGGTCGCAGCAGCACCGCCACCACGAGCGCGGCGACCGCGAAGATCCCGGCCGCGAAGAGGAACGGGCCCGCTGTCTCGGGGATGGCGGTGTCGGCGAAGACCCGGCTCGTCGGCGCGGCGATGTTCGGGCCCAGGACCGAGCCGATGGTGGTGGCCCAGATGATGAGGGAGATGGCGCGGCCCCGCCGCTCGGGCTCGGCGAGGTCGGCCGCCGCGAAACGGGCCTGCAGGGTGGCCAACGACCCTCCGCCGAAGGCCGCCATGCCGAGCAGCAGCAGCGGGAAGCTCTCGATGACCGAGGCCAGCACCACGAGCCCCGCGCCGAGCGCGCCCGTCGCATAGGCGAGGACGAGGCCCGGCCGTCGCCCGCGTGACGTCATCAGCGCGGCGAGCGGCAGCGAGAGCAGGGCCGTACCGGCCACGGAAGCGGTGGGCGCGAGACCTGACAGGGCCTCCGTCCCGCTCACCTCGGTGGCGAGCACCGGGGCCAGCGCGATGCCGATCGGGATCGCGAGCCCGCCGAGGATCTGACTGGCGATCAGCACCGCGGTCGTACGACGGCGCAGGCCGGGCAGTGCCTCCGGCGCGGGTATGTCAGGAGCGTCGAGGGTCTTGGTCACCGACGCAGTGTGCCAGGGGCTCCCCGGCCGCGAAACAGCGCAGACGTGAAACCGAGCAGACGTGAAACTGCGTAGACGCGGGGCGCGGGGCGCGGGGCACGGACGCACGTGGCACGAGACACGGACGCGGGACGCGGGGCACGGACGCCGGACACGAGGCACGGACGCCGGACACGGACGCGAGGCACGGACGCCGGACACGAGGCACGGACGCCGGACACGGACGCGAGGCACGGACGCCGGACACGAGGCACGGACGCCGGACACGGACGCGAGGCACGAGACGCGGACCCCAGCAGAGTCAGCCAGAAGCACAAGGCGCCCCCGCCACACGGTGACCTCAGAACAGCGGCTGAGGCAGCACCCCCTCCAGCGCGAGCAGCTGCCGCTTGGTCTCCAGGCCCCCGCCGAAGCCGCCGATGCCTCCGTCGCTCTCCACCACGCGGTGGCACGGCACCACGACCGGCAGGGGATTGGCTCCCATGGCGATGCCGACGGCCTGGGCGGCGCCCGGCTGCCCGACGCGGCGGGCCAGGTCGCCGTAGCCCACCACCGTGCCGAACGGCACCCCGGAGGCCAGCTCGCGCAGCACCTGGCGGTTGAAACCGGAGATCAGCGACCAGTCCAGCGGCAGCTCGAAGGCCCGCCGCTCGCCCGCGAAGTAGGCCGCGAGCTGCCGTATCGGCTCGGCGAGCAGCGGTGACCCCGGTGC
The DNA here is from genome assembly GCF_021028635.1 of Streptomyces huasconensis. Lineage (NCBI taxonomy): Bacteria > Bacillati > Actinomycetota > Actinomycetes > Kitasatosporales > Streptomycetaceae > Streptomyces > Streptomyces huasconensis. The sequence continues at coordinate 1,826,678 of NZ_CP086119.1, read as the reverse complement.
CCGCACCGGCTCGGCCCCCAGCCGGGAGCCGAGCCGGTCCACGGTCGCGTCGCGCACGTCGTCCGTGGCGTGGAAGGCCACGGTGACAAGACCGGTGCCGGTGGCGGCGAGGAGCAGCGGGCCGATGTCGCTGCCGACGACGGCCCACACGGCCTGCCGTCGCTCCGGCCCCCGGCCCGCGTCCGGCTCCCCACCCGGGCCCGCACTCGGCCCCCGGCCCCGCTCCTCCGCATTGGCGTTCATGCGGACCACCGTACGACCGGCCACTGACAACGCGGCCACGTCAGCCGCGGGCAACGCCTCGCGTCAGTGGTCGCGCAGCGCCTTGCGTACGACGTCGGGCGTGTTGGTGATGATCCCGTCCACACCGAAGCTCGCGGCGCGCCGCGCGTTCGCCGCGTCGTTGACGGTCCAGGTGAAGATCTCCAGGGGCTTGCCGTGCGGCCCCTTGAACGCGTGGATCGCGGCGACGTACGCGGTCGAGATGGAGGTGTGCGTCGAGTTGATCTGGTCGGAGAACTCCGCGTACGCGGGCAGGTCGGCGATCGAAGGGGTGCCGAGGAAGCCCGTCTTCACGTCGGGCCGCAGCTTGTGCACGGTCCTCACGCTGTCGGCGCTGAAGCTCTGGATGACGAGCTTGCTCTTGACGTGGTGCTTGTCGAGCCAGCCCGTCTCGCGGAGCACCCGCAGGCCCTGCTTCTCGATGCCCGGGTACAGCTCGGGCTTCTTGAACTCGAAGACGAGCTTCTGGTGGTTGCGCGAGACCCGGCGCATGTACTGCGCCAGGGTCGGCACGCGCTCACCCGCGTACTTCGGGCTGAACCAGCTGCCCGCGTCGAGCTTCGCGATCTCGGCCGCCGTGAAGTCCTTGACCTTCCACGGGGAGCGGCCGGGGAAAACCTCCTCCACGTTCGTCGTCCGCTTCAGGTTGTCGTCGTGCATGATCACCAGCTCGCCGTCCTTGGTGCGCTGGACATCGTTCTCCACCCAGCGGAACCCCATGTCGCGCGCCTTGTCGATGGCCGCCAAGGTGTTCTCCGGGGCGTAGGCGGAGGCACCGCGGTGGGCCACCACCAGCGGTCTGTCGTGGTCGCCGGTGGCCGGCGCCGCCGGGGTCCGCGCGGCGGCGGGGGCGGTGGGGAGGACGAGTGCACCGGCTCCCAGAAGGGCGGCGGTGGCGGCAGCGGCAGCGCGTGCGTACACGGGTACTCCTCGCGTCGTTGAGATCGCGGACCGGTCGAGAGTGACAGTCCACGGCCAACGACAAACAGGTGCAGGATGGCCACAGGTTGAACGAAGTCACCACGGTCGAGGACCCCGCGCGCGGGTAACGCGATTCTTTGCCGGAAAATCGTTCGGACGTCCAAATTGAGCTTTACTCTCAGCCTCGACCAACGGTCTCTACAGATGGCCGACGGTAGGGGGTGCACAGGGCGTTCCACGGCATTTGGGCACGACAGGCGGAAGGGCTACCGCGCATGCAGGGCACGGTCGACGGGTTCAGCTACGGAGTCGTCACCCCGGTGGTGGCCTACGTCATGGCCTGCCTCGGAGGAGCGCTCGGGCTGCGCTGTACGACCAGATCGCTGCTCGTCACCCACTCCTGGCGGCCCGGCTGGCTCGCGCTCGGCTCGGCCGCGATCGGCTCCGGCATCTGGACCATGCACTTCGTGGCGATGATGGGCTTCACCGTCAAGGAGGCGCCGATCCACTACGACAAGGCGCTGACCTTCGCGAGTCTCGCCGTGGCCATCGTCATGGTCGGCATCGGCATCTTCATCGTCGGCTACCGCGGCGCGACCGGCACCGCCCTGTTCACCGGCGGGACGATCACAGGCCTCGGTGTGGCCTCGATGCACTACCTGGGAATGGCCGGTATACGTCTTCGCGGGACGCTGGAGTACAACACGCTCACCGTCGCCGCGTCCGTGGTGATCGCCATGGCGGCCGCCACCGCCGCGCTCTGGGCGGCCGGTCAGGTGAGGGGTTTCCTGTGGAGCCTCGGCGCGAGCCTCGTCATGGGGCTGGCGGTCAGCGGCATGCACTACACCGGGATGGCGGCCCTCAGCGTCCACCTGCACGGCCCCGACACGGCGCTGCCCGGTGACTCGCCCGCCGAGATCCTCGCCCCGATGATGATCGGCCCGCTCGCCTTCCTGCTCCTCGCGGGCGTCATCGTGATGTTCGACCCGCTGATGGTGATGGGCGGCCGGCGGCAGCCGGACCCCCGGGGCGGGAGCGCCGGCCGCCGGCCGGAACCGCGGAGCGGCGCGTACCCCGGCCGCCGCCCCCGCCCGCCCTACCCCGCCCCGCGCCCGGGCGACCGGCACGCCCCCGGAACCCGCCGCGGACCCGGCCGGCGGCCCGGCTCGCGCACCCCGCAGAACTGGTGAGGGGGCGCCGCTGAGTCCCCGATCCCGCCCGGTTGTCAGTGCGGGGTCGTACGGTGGATTCCATGCGGCCCGTATCCAAGATCGAACGCACGGTGGCACCTTTCGAGGTCGTCAGTCCGTATCAGCCCAGCGGCGACCAGCCGGCGGCCATCGCCGAGCTGGAGCGACGCATCCGCGCAGGTGAGAAGGATGTCGTCCTCCTCGGCGCGACCGGCACCGGCAAGTCGGCCACCACCGCGTGGATGATCGAGAAGCTTCAGCGCCCCACCCTCGTGATGGCGCCGAACAAGACCCTGGCCGCCCAGCTGGCGAACGAGTTCCGCGAACTCCTCCCGAACAACGCCGTCGAGTACTTCGTCTCGTACTACGACTACTACCAGCCCGAGGCGTATGTCCCGCAGTCGGACACCTACATCGAGAAGGACTCCTCGATCAACGAGGAAGTGGAGCGCCTGCGCCACTCCGCGACGAACTCGCTGCTGACCCGCCGCGACGTCGTCGTGGTCGCCTCCGTCTCCTGCATCTACGGCCTCGGCACCCCGCAGGAGTACGTGGACCGGATGGTCCCGCTCAAGGTCGGCGACGAGATCGACCGCGACCAGCTGCTGCGCCGCTTCGTGGACATCCAGTACACGCGCAACGACCTGGCGTTCACCCGCGGCACCTTCCGCGTCCGCGGCGACACCATCGAGATCTTCCCGGTCTACGAGGAGCTGGCCGTCCGCATCGAGATGTTCGGTGACGAGATCGAGGCGCTCTCCACGCTCCACCCGCTCACCGGCGAGGTCATCAGCGACGACGACCACCTCTACGTCTTCCCGGCCTCGCACTACGTGGCGGGACCGGAGCGCCTGGAGAAGGCGGTCAACGGCATCGAGAAGGAGCTCGCCGAGCGCCTCGCCGAGCTGGAGAAGCAGGGCAAGATGCTGGAGGCCCAGCGCCTGCGCATGCGCACCACGTACGACCTGGAGATGCTCCGCCAGATCGGCTCCTGCTCCGGCGTCGAGAACTACTCGATGCACTTCGACGACCGCGCCCCCGGCACGGCCCCCAACACCCTCCTCGACTACTTCCCCGAGGACTTCCTCCTCGTCCTGGACGAGTCGCACGTCACGGTCCCGCAGATCGGCGCGATGTACGAGGGCGACGCCTCCCGCAAGCGCACCCTCGTCGACCACGGCTTCCGGCTGCCGTCCGCCCTGGACAACCGCCCCCTGAAGTGGGAGGAGTTCCTCGGCCGCATCGGGCAGACGGTCTACCTCTCCGCCACCCCGGGGAAGTACGAGCTGTCGCGCGGTGACGGCTTCGTCGAGCAGATCATCCGCCCCACCGGCCTCGTCGACCCCGAGGTCGTCGTCAAGCCCACCGAGGGCCAGATCGACGACCTGGTGCACGAGATCCGCACGCGCACCGAGAAGGACGAGCGCGTCCTGGTCACCACCCTCACCAAGAAGATGGCCGAGGACCTCACCGACTACTTCCTGGAGCTGGGCATCCAGGTCCGCTATCTGCACAGCGACGTCGACACCCTGCGCCGCGTCGAGCTCCTGCGCGAGCTGCGCTCCGGGGAGTACGACGTCCTGGTCGGCATCAACCTCCTCCGGGAGGGCCTCGACCTGCCCGAGGTCTCCCTGGTGGCCATCCTGGACGCCGACAAGGAGGGCTTCCTGAGGTCGGGCACCTCCCTGATCCAGACCATCGGCCGCGCCGCGCGCAACGTCTCCGGCCAGGTCCACATGTACGCCGACAAGATCACCCCGGCGATGGAGAAGGCCATCGACGAGACGAATCGCCGCCGGGAGAAGCAGATCGCGTACAACAAGGAGAGGGGTATCGACCCGCAGCCGCTGCGCAAGAAGATCAACGACATCGTGTCGGCGATCGCGCGCGAAGAGGTCGACACCGAGCAGCTCCTCGGCTCCGACTACCGCAAGCCGAAGGCGGGCAAGGGCGCCAAGACGCCGGTGCCCGCGCTCGGCGGCGACGCGGCCAAGGCGGGCGGCGGGGCGACCGGCACCGCCAAGGGCAAGGCCAAGGGCAAGAAGGGCGGGCAGACCGTCCCCACCGACCGCCCCGCGGCCGAACTGGCCGAGCAGATCGAGGAGATGACGGAGCGCATGCGCGCGGCCGCCGCCGACCTCCAGTTCGAGATCGCCGCGCGGTTGCGCGACGAGGTGTCGGAGATGAAGAAGGAACTGCGGCAGATGAAGGAGGCGGGCCAGGCCTAGGAACACCCCCGGGGCCCAAGAGCACCGCCGGGGCCTGCAAGTACGCCCTGGGGAGGGGGGAATCGCCGTACTGGCCGGTCTGTTGCAAGACCGCCACAAAGTGCGGTCCGCCGTACGGCCGCACAGGTGACGCTGCGTAGGGTGCTGGGCAACCGCAAGAGGCGGTTGCCCAGGCAGTCCGAGAGGGGACAGCGCGTGACGGTCAACATGACCAAGGGTCAGGCCATCAGCCTGCAGAAGAACGACGGGGGCGCCCTCACCGCGGTGCGCATGGGGCTCGGATGGCAGGCGGCCCCGCGCCGCGGCCTGTTCGGCACCCGGACCCGAGAGGTGGACCTGGACGCCTCGGCGGTCCTGTTCGCGGACAAGCGGCCCTTGGACGTCGTCTTCTTCCAGCACCTGGTCAGCGACGACGGCTCCGTGCGGCACACCGGCGACAACCTCGTGGGCGGTGTCGGGCAGGGTGGCGACGACGAGGCGATCCTCGTCGACCTGCAGCGGGTTCCCGTCCACATCGACCAGATCGTCTTCACGGTGAACTCCTTCACCGGCCAGACCTTCCAGGAGGTGCAGAACGCCTTCTGCCGCCTGGTCGACGAGACCAACGGCGAGGAGCTGGCCCGCTACACCCTGGACGGCGGCGGCCAGTACACCGCCCAGGTCATGGCGAAGGTCCACCGTGCGGGTTCCGGCTGGCAGATGACGGCCATCGGCGAGCCCGCCAACGGCCGCACCTTCCAGGACTTGATGCCGTCGATCCTGCCGCACCTGTAAACACCGTCCGTACGAGGGGGAACGAACGCGATGACGGTCGAACTGGTGCGTGGGCAGAACCATCCGCTGCCCGGGACCCGCCTGGAGATCCGGGTCTCGGCCGGCGAGCCGGTCGTGGCGGGGGCCACGCTCGGCGACGACCAGGGCAGGGTCCCCGGAGCGGAGTGGGTGGCCCACCCCGGCTCGCCCACCCTGCCGGGCCTGGAGGTCTCCCGGCAGGCGGCGGCCGACCACCGCCTCGCCGTCGACCTCGGCGCCCTGCCGGAGACCGTCCGCCGGGTCAGCGTCCTGCTCGCACTGCCCGCCGGTGCCGGGAGCCCCGTCAGCTTCCGCGCCCTCGCGGCGCCCTTCGTCGCGGTCACCGGACTCGACGGCGCCGAGGTGGCCAGCTACACCATCACCGACCTCGACGCGGAGTCGGCCGTCGTCGCCCTGGAGCTGTACCGCCGCCAGGGTGCCTGGAAAGTCCGCGCCGTCGGCCAGGGGTACGCGGGCGGCCTCGCCGAGATGCTCACCGACCAGGGCCTGCCGCAGGCCCGCGAACTCGCGAGCGCCATCGACGACGCGGTGGCCCAGGGCCTGGCCCGTTCCGTGGCCGCGCCACCGTCCCGCCCCGCCGACGCTGCTCGCGTACGCACCACCACCCAGGACCACACGGGCCCGGCGCAGGACCGCCCCGCCGCGCGGCAACCGGGCGCAGACGAGCCCGAGGCGACCGCCCAGAGCGCCCAGGCCCCGGCCGGCGGCCCCGTCGACTACACCCACCCGGGGCGCCGCACCACCGCACCACCGCCGCCGCCTCCCGCCGCGCCCCCGGCCGGGCCGGGCCTGCCCGCGCAGCCCGTGGCGGGTGACGCCACCGGCTGGTCCATGGAGGAGCGGCTCTACAACCAGGTGTGGGGCATGTTCGAAGACCTGGCCCGCACCACGGCCGCGTACCGCAGCGCCGTCGACTTCGCCGACTCCCGCATGGAACAGGAACTCGACGCGGTCCTCGACGACCCGCGCGGCCGCATCGGCGGCGCGGGTGACGCGGCCCGCGAGAGCGCCCGGACCCGGCACGCCGACCTCGTCGGCCAGGCCAGGGCGGCCCTCGACCGCGACCTCGCCCAGCTCACCGCCGAGGCCGATGTCGTCGAACCCGCCCTCCCCGCCGCGTACGCGTCGTGGAGCAACCCCGTCTGGCACGCCTACCGCGCGCCCACGGAGGTCCCGATGGCGCTGCGCCTCGGCGACCTCCACCTCCCCGAGCGCCCCGACCTGCGCATCCCGATGCTCGTCAGGCTGCCGCTGGAGCGCGGCCTGTGGATCGACAGCGGCAAGGCCCTCACCAATCACCGCACCGACTCCACCGCGCTGCGCCGCCTCGCCATGGACACCGCGGTCGCCCACGCCGCGCGGCTGCTCGCCGTCCACCCCGCAGGCGAGTTCCAGGTGCACGTCATCGACCCCGCGGGCTCCGCGGCGCCCTCCCTCGCCCCGCTCGTGTCGGCCGGTGTCCTCGCCGGGCCTCCGGCAATCGGGGCGGCCGGAGTCTCCGACGTCCTCGCCCGGCTCACCCAGCGCGTGGACCTCGTCCAGATGGCGATCCGCGGCGGCGCCGCCGACGCGCTGCCCCCGGACCTGGACACCGCCGAGCAGCTCCTGATCGTCAACGACTTCCCGCACGGCTTCGACGACCGCGCCGTGACCCGACTGCGCTACCTCGCGGACGAGGGCCCGGCCGTCGGCGTGCACCTCATGATGGTCGCCGACCGCGAGGACGCCGCCGAGTACGGCCCGCTGCTCGACCCCCTGTGGCGCGCGCTGCTGCGGCTGACGCCGGTGCCCGACGACCACCTCGCCGACCCGTGGGTCGGACACACGTGGACGTACGACCCGCCGGTCCTTCCGGCGGGCAGCCAGATCCTGCGCCAGGTGCTCGAACAGGTCGCCGCCGCTCGGCGCGCTTGACGGTAAAGCGACTTTGACCATCCTCTGAGCTGGCCTTTTGGTTTTTGTTTGCCATCCCCTTTACCAACCCTTGGTGATTCGCGTACTCTTCTACCAGCGGAGGGGAGTACTCCCGGCTGCGACGTTCCCGTCAATACGGACCGCCATCGGTCCCGGGGCGTCGGCCCGATTCCTGGTGTGAACGCCTCGGGTGGAAGAGACCTCCGGCAGCGACGACGCTGATCAGTAGCCGTACGAAGCCGGAGGCGCAGTGGACGTTTCAATGACCCTGTGGGTGACGACCGTTCTAGGTCTGTGTGCCCTGATCGCGGTCGACTTCTTCATCGGGCGCAAGCCCCATGACGTGTCGATCAAGGAAGCCGGGATATGGACGGTCGTCTGGATCGTCCTCGCGGCGCTCTTCGGCGTCGGCCTGCTGGTCGCGGGTGAGAGCCAGGCGTCCGGCGAGTTCTTCGCGGGCTTCATCACCGAGAAGTCGCTCTCCGTCGACAACCTCTTCGTCTTCATCCTGATCATGGCGAAGTTCTCGGTGCCGACCCACCTCCAGCAGCGCGTGCTGCTCTTCGGTGTGCTGATAGCCCTGGTCCTGCGCGCGATCTTCATCGCCGCCGGCGCCGCGGTCATCGCCAACTTCTCCTGGGTCTTCTACATCTTCGGCGCGTTCCTGATCTACACCGCCTGGAAGCTCATCCAGGAGGCGCGTGCCGACGAGGAGGAAGAGGACTGGGAGGAGAACCGTCTCCTGAAGTCCATCGAGAAGAAGTTCGGCGTCTCCGACCGGTACGAGGGCACGAAGCTCTTCATCCGGAAGAACGGCAAGAAGATCATGACGCCCCTCATGGTCGTCATGCTCGCCATCGGCACCACCGACGTGCTCTTCGCGATGGACTCCATCCCGGCGATCTTCGGCCTCACCCAGGACCCGTACATCGTCTTCACCGCCAACGCCTTCGCCCTCATGGGCCTGCGCCAGCTGTACTTCCTCATCGGCGGCCTGCTCAGGAAGCTGGTCCACCTCAGCTACGGCCTGTCGGTGATCCTCGGCTTCATCGGCGTGAAGCTCGTCCTCCACGCCCTCCACGAGAACGGCGTGCACGTCCCCGAGATCTCCATCCCGGTCTCCCTCTCCGTCATCTGCGGCGTCCTGGTGATCACCACGATCACCAGCCTCATCGCCTCCAAGAAGCAGGAGCAGGAGAAGCAGGCGGCGGCCGAGGCCACCGCCGGCGAGACCGAGAAGGACAGCATCGAGGCCTGACGGTCTCACCCGGTGCCGTCCCCTCACAGGGGGCGGCACCGAGTCGCGACACCCGTGCGCCCGGGGCAGCATCGAGTCATGGTCACTCGGCTCCGGGCGCTCGGCATGCAGTGGACGGCCGTGGTCCCGCTCCTCGCGGTCGTCCTCCTCGCCCTCACCTGGGGACGCGACCTGCCCGGCGCGGTCGTGGCCGTGGTGACACTGGTCCTCGCGGGAGCGGTGCTCGCCGCCGTACACCACGCCGAGGTGATCGCCCACCGCGTCGGCGAACCCTTCGGCTCCCTCGTCCTCGCCATCGCCGTCACGATCATCGAAGTGGCGCTGATCGTGACCCTCATGGCCGACGGCGGCGACAAGAGTTCCACCCTGGCGCGCGACACCGTCTTCGCCGCCGTGATGATCACCTGCAACGGCATCGTGGGGCTCTGCCTCCTCGTCGGCGCACTGCGCCACCGCGTCGCCGTCTTCAACCCCGAGGGCACCGGAGCGGCCCTCGCCACCGTCGCGACCCTGGCCACGCTCTGCCTGGTCCTGCCGACGTTCACCACCACCAAGCCGGGCCCGGAATTCTCTCCCAGCCAGCTCACCTTCGCCGCCGTCGCCTCGCTCGTCCTGTACGGCCTGTTCGTGGCCACCCAGACCGTGCGCCACCGCGAGTACTTCCTGCCGCTGACCAAGCAGGGCGACGTCATCGACGGCGACGGCCACGCCGCCGGCCCCTCCTCCCGGCAGGCGCTGACCAGCCTGGCACTGCTCGGGCTCGCCCTGATCGGCGTGGTCGGCCTTGCCAAGGGCGTGTCACCGACGATCGAGTCGGGCGTGGAGAGCGCCGGCATGCCGCACGCCGTCGTCGGCGTGATCATCGCGCTGCTCGTGCTGCTCCCGGAGACCATCGCGGCCGTACGCGCCACCCGCCGCGACCGTGTCCAGACCAGCCTGAACCTCGCCCTCGGCTCGGCGATGGCCAGCATCGGCCTGACCATCCCGGCCGTCGCCCTCGCCTCCCTGTGGCTGTCCGGGCCGCTCGTGCTCGGCCTGAGCGCGACCCACATGGTGTTGCTCGCCCTCACGGTGATCGTCGGCACGCTCACGGTCGTGCCGGGACGGGCCACACCGCTCCAGGGCGGCGTCCACCTGGTGCTGTTCGCGGCGTACCTGGAGCTGGCAGTCACGCCGTAGACCCGTGGGCGTTCACCCGGTGGCCGGCGCCGGCTCCCGCACCGGACGCGTCTCCGGCAGCAGCGCGAAGCACCCGAGGCTCAACAGGGCGATGCACGACAGATACGCGGCCACGCCCCACGGCGTCCCGTCCCCCCGGGCCACGGCCGTCGCCACGATCGGCGTGAGCGCCCCGCCGAGCACTCCGCCGAGGTTGTAGCCGACCGCGGCGCCCGTACAGCGCACGCGTGGTTCGTACAACTCCGGCAAGTACGCGGCGATCACGGCGAACATGGTGATGAACGCGATCATCGCCACCAGGAAGCCGAGGAACATCAGGAGCGGCTGCCCCGTCGCGAGCAGGCCGATCATCGGGAACATCCACAGCGCGGACGCGGCGCACCCGAGCAGGCACAGCGGCCGCCGCCCGTACCGGTCACCGAGGACGGCCACCACCGGGGTCAGGGCGCCCTTCACCACCACGGCCGCCATGATGCACGCCAGCATGACCGTGCGGCTCACGCCGAGCCGCTCCACTCCGTAGGCGAGCGACCAGGTCGTCACGGCGTAGAACACGGCGTAGCCCACCGCGAGCGCGCCCGCCGTCAGGAGCACCAGGCGCCAGTGGTCGCGGACCACTTCGACGAGCGGCACGCGCGCGTGCTCGCGCACCCGCAGGAAGTCGGGGCTCTCCGCGAGCGAGGTGCGCAGCGCGAGCCCGGCCGCCGCGAGCACCCCCGCCGCCCAGAACGGCACCCGCCACCCCCAGGCGGCGAACTGCGCGTCGGAAAGGGTCGCCGAGAGCACCAGCATGATGCCGTTGGCCAGCAGGAAGCCGACCGGCGGTCCGATCTGCGGAAAGCTCGCCCACAGTCCGCGCCGCTCGGCCGGCGCGTGCTCCGCGGTCAGCAGCACGGCGCCGCCCCACTCGCCGCCGAGACCGAGCCCTTGCAGGAAGCGCAGCGCAAGGAGGAGCAGGGGAGCGGCGATCCCGATCGACTCGTACGTCGGTACGCAGCCGACGGCGACCGTGGCGAGGCCGGTGAGGAGCAGCGACCCGACGAGGACGGGCCGCCGCCCGCGCCGGTCCCCGATGTGCCCGAAGAGGACCGACCCCAGCGGACGTGCCACGAAGCCCACGCCGAAGGTCGCGAAGGCGGCGAGCGTGCCCGCCAGCGGGGAGAACGTCGGGAAGAACAGCGGTCCGAGGATCAGCGCCGCGGCCGTTCCGTAGATGAAGAAGTCGTAGAACTCGATGGCGGTCCCGGCGAGCGAGGCCGCCGCGAGCCGCGGCAAGGAGGGGGGTTCAGTGGTGCGCATGCCGCCTGACTACCCACAGTGACGAAGGGTTACGGGGGGCGCGCGGAGGTGCTCGGGTCGCTCAGTACGTCACCGTGATGCGCCGTCCCGGACCGTCCACCCGCACGTTCCCGCCGTAGGGGATCACCACCTGGGGGTCGGTGTGCCCGAGGTCCACGTCGAAGACGGCCATGGTGTCCGGGGCATACGTGCCGAGCGCGCGCAGCACGGCTTCCCGCTGCTCACGCACGTGCGCGGCCTTGGCCTCCGCGTCGTTGGGGCGGGTGAACGACCAGGCCTTGGGGCGGCCCATCAGGAGGGCCGGGAAGCGGCGCAGCAGCCCGCGTTCCCCCATGGCGCGCAGGATGCGGAAGACCGCGTCGGCGCTCAGCAGCTCCTCCGAGGTCTCCAGGAACAGCACGCATCCGTCGTACGCCGACAGGTCCCGCGCGATCTCACGGTCCGTCATCAGCAGCCAGGAGAGGATCTCCAGTTCACCGCCCCAGGAGCGGCCCTCCACGACCCGCTCCGGCCGGTGCCAGTGCCAGCCGGCGCCCGGCTCGGTCGGCGGCTCCGCGGCGAGGCTCGCGGGGTCCTCCCAGGGCAGGTCGACGTCACGGAAGCGGTCGGCGGGGGAGAGTTCGTAGGTTCCGGACGTGAAGAGGGCGGCGCGAAGCGAACGCTCCGTCAGCGGCGCCATCGCGCCCGGCCGGCCCAGCTCGCACATCACGGACGCGCCGTGGTAGCCGACGATGCCGCACTGCCAGAGGTGGGCGAGCAGGTTGGTGTTGTCGCTGTAGCCGAAGAACGGCTTGGGGTGCGCCCGGATCAACTCCCGGTCCAGATGCGGCAGTACGGTGATCTGGTCGTCACCGCCGATGCTCGCGATGACGGCCTTGACCGTCGGATCGGTGAACGCCGCGTGGATGTCGTCGGCCCGCTCGCGCGGCGTGGCGCCCATCTTGCGCGTCGTCGGATACTCCACCGGTTCGAGACCGAACTCCTTGCGGAGTCGTTCCAGGCCGAGTTCGTAGGGGAGCGGGAAGAGCTCCGGGAGACCGCTGGACGGCGAGATCACGGCGATGCGGTCACCCGGCGAGGGCTTGGGCGGGTACAGAGGTTCGGTGATCATGCCGGCAGCGTAGGGCCGTACTCTCCGCGGCGGCACCCGAGTTCCCGCGCGCGGGAGGCGTGATAGACCTCGTCCATGACCCTCAGTACCCGCAGCCTCGCCACCGCCCCGATCATGATCCTGAACGGCCCGAACCTGAACCTCCTCGGGCAGCGCCAGCCGGAGATCTACGGCTCGGACACCCTCGCCGACGTCGAGGTTCTGTGCGCCGAGGCGGCGGCCGCACACGGCGGCTCGGTGGACCTGCGGCAGAGCAACCACGAGGGCGAGCTGGTGGACTGGATTCACGAGGCGCGTGAGCACCACGCGGGCATCGTCATCAACCCCGCGGCCTACTCCCACACGTCCGTCGCGATCCTGGACGCGCTCAACACCTGCGACGGGATGCCGGTGGTGGAGGTGCACATCTCCAACATCCACCAGCGTGAGGCGTTCCGGCACCACAGCTACGTCTCGCAGCGCGCCGACGGCGTCATCGCGGGGTGCGGCGTCCAGGGCTACGTCTTCGCCGTGCAGCGGGTGGCGGCGCTGGTGACCGCGAGGGCGTGACCACTGGGGGCGACCGCCGAAGTGGCCGCCGGGGCGTGACTTTGTCCCCGGCGGCCCGTCGGTGCCGCCCGGCTCACCAGCCCCGGGCGCGCCACTCCCGGAGGTGCGGTCGCTCGGCGCCCAGCGTCGTGTCGTTGCCGTGGCCGGGGTAGACCCATGTCTCGTCCGGGAGCGTCCCGAAGATCTTCGTCTCGACGTCGTCCATGAGGCTCGCGAAGGCCCTCGGGTCCTTCCACGTGTTGCCGACGCCGCCCGGGAAGAGGCAGTCGCCGGTGAACACATGCGGATGGCCGTGCGGGTCGTCGTAGACGAGCGCGATCGAGCCCGGCGTGTGGCCCACCAGGTGGCGGGCGGTGAGGGTGACCCGGCCGACCGTGATCGTGTCGCCGTCGTCGACGAGGACGTCCGTCGGCACGGGGATGCCCTCGGCGTCCTCGCGGCCCGCGTACGTCCGCGCGCGGGTCGCCGCGACGACGGCTTCGAGCGCCTGCCAGTGGTCGCCGTGCTGGTGCGTGGTGACGACGGACGCGATGCCGTCGTCACCGATCAGCGTCAGCAGTGTCTCGGCGTCGTTCGCCGCGTCGATCAGCAGCTGCTCGCCGGTGGCCCGGCACCGCAACAGATAGGCGTTGTTGTCCATCGGCCCGACCGCGACCTTCGAGATCATCAGATCCGGCAGCTCGTGCACATCCGCGGGCCCGCCGACCTTCACCGCTCCGCTGTACGTCATGTGCGTCACCCTATAGCGGGGGGAGGGCCGGGAGCAGGCCTCCCTCGGTCTTCAACGCGGCACCGTCACGGCGGCCGGCGAGCCAGCCGACCACGTCCGGCGCGGGGCCGGAGACGGTGACTTCGGGCTCCCCCGCGCGACCGGTGCTCCACGCGTGCGTGCCGTCCGTGATCCGCGTGGGCGGCACCTCCTGGTGCCCCGAGAAACGTGCGGCAAGGAAGGCGATCTCCCGCTGCACGAACTCCTCGGGCAGGTCCTCCAGCTCGTAGCCGATGCCGAGGTCGACGTGGTGCAGCTCGACCTCCACCCACCGCCGGAACGGCACCCGGGACGCGGAGTCCGTGACGCCGTTGCGGAGCTCCACCGTGCGGGACCAGTCCGCGGGCCTCGCCGCCTCGTCCTGGAAGCGAGCCGCGCTCTGCCGTACGTCGGCCAGCTGCTCGGCGAGCGCGCGCGGGGCGTCCCGCTCGATGTCCGCGTCCCGGGCCTCGGCGCTGACGTACATCGGACGCCCGGCCAGGACGTTCACCAGCGCGTCCGCGTTGCGCGCGAGGTGGGCGAGGACATGGCCGCGGGTCCAGCCCGGCAGCCGTGACGGCTCGGCGGTCGAATCGTTGTCCAGTTCCGCGGCTGCCGTGAGCAGTCGGTCGGTCGCGTCACGTACAGACGCCAGGTCGCGCACATGATCAATCATGGGGCAGACGATAGCTGCGTCACACGTCCGGGTGAAGGAGTCCAGGTCACCCCGTAATTCGAATGTACGTGCGATATGGTCGAGGGTGGCATCGGGCATTCTTGACGGTCCGGATGTGTTCCTCAGGTGAACCGGGGAACCAGCCCGGCGTTGTCAGTGGCTCGCCCTAGTCTGTGAAAGACGGGGTTTCGTCCCTGTCACTTCTCTCTAGAAAGGTGCGGACCGGCGTGGCCGACCGTCTCATCGTCCGTGGCGCGCGCGAGCACAATCTCAAGAACGTCTCGCTCGACCTCCCGCGTGACTCCCTCATCGTGTTCACCGGACTCTCCGGGTCGGGCAAGTCCTCGCTCGCGTTCGACACGATCTTCGCCGAGGGCCAGCGGCGGTACGTCGAGTCGCTCTCCTCGTACGCCCGGCAGTTCCTCGGCCAGATGGACAAGCCCGACGTCGACTTCATCGAGGGCCTCTCCCCGGCCGTCTCCATCGACCAGAAGTCGACCTCGCGCAACCCCCGCTCGACGGTCGGCACCATCACCGAGGTCTACGACTACCTGCGCCTGCTGTTCGCGCGCATCGGCAAGCCGCACTGTCCCGAGTGCGGCCGCCCCATCACCCGGCAGTCGCCGCAGGCCATCGTCGACAAGGTCCTGGAGCTGCCCGAGGGCAGCCGCTTCCAGGTCCTTTCGCCGCTGGTGCGCGAGCGCAAGGGCGAGTTCGTCGACCTCTTCGCCGACCTCCAGACCAAGGGGTACTCCCGCGCGCGGGTCGACGGCCAGACGATCCAGCTCTCCGAGCCGCCCACGCTCAAGAAGCAGGAGAAGCACACCATCGAGGTGGTCGTCGACCGCCTCACGGTGAAGGACTCGGCCAAGCGCCGCCTGACCGACTCCGTGGAGACCGCCCTCGGCCTCTCCGGAGGCATGGTCGTGCTCGACTTCGTCGACCTCCCCGAGGACGACCCCGAGCGCGAGCGCATGTACTCGGAGCACCTCTACTGCCCGTACGACGACCTCTCCTTCGAGGAGCTGGAGCCCCGCTCCTTCTCCTTCAACTCGCCCTTCGGCGCCTGCCCGGACTGCACCGGTATCGGTACGCGCATGGAGGTCGACCCCGAGCTGATCGTCCCGGACGAGGACAAGTCGCTCGACGAGGGTGCCATCCACCCCTGGTCGCACGGCCACACCAAGGACTACTTCGCCCGCCTGGTGAACGCCCTCTCCGACGCCCTCGGCTTCGCCACCGACATGCCCTGGGCCGGCCTGCCGCAGCGCGCCAAGAAGGCCCTGCTGTACGGCCACAAGACGCAGATCGAGGTCCGCTACCGCAACCGGTACGGCCGCGAGCGGGTCTACACCACCGCCTTCGAAGGCGCCGTGCCCTTCGTCAAGCGCCGCCACAGCGAGGCCGAGAGCGACGCCAGCCGCGAGCGCTTCGAGGGCTACATGCGCGAGGTGCCCTGCCCCACCTGTGAGGGCACGCGCCTCAAGCCGATCGTCCTGGCCGTCACGGTCATGGGGAAGTCCATCGCCGAGGTCTCCGCGATGTCGATCAGCGACTGCGCGGACTTCCTCGCCGAACTGAGGCTGGGCGCCCGCGACAAGAAGATCGCCGAGCGCGTCCTCAAGGAGGTCAATGAGCGGCTGCGCTTCCTGGTCGACGTCGGCCTTGACTACCTCTCGCTGAACCGCGCGGCGGGCACCCTCTCCGGAGGCGAGGCCCAGCGCATCCGCCTGGCCACGCAGATCGGCTCCGGTCTCGTCGGCGTGCTCTACGTCCTGGACGAGCCGTCCATCGGCCTCCACCAGCGCGACAACCACCGGCTCATCGAGACCCTCGTACGCCTGCGGGACATGGGCAACACGCTCATCGTCGTCGAGCACGACGAGGACACGATCAAGGTCGCCGACTGGGTCGTCGACATCGGTCCGGGCGCGGGCGAGCACGGCGGCAAGGTCGTGCACAGCGGCTCCATGAAGGAGCTGCTGGACAACGACAAGTCGATCACCGGGCAGTACCTCTCGGGCAAGAAGGCGATCCCGGTCCCCGACGTGCGCCGTCCCGCCGACCCGGCGCGTCAGCTCACGGTGCACGGCGCCCGGGAGAACAACCTCCAGGACATCGACGTCTCCTTCCCGCTCGGCGTCCTCACGGCCGTCACCGGCGTCTCGGGTTCCGGCAAGTCGACGCTGGTCAACGACATCCTCTACACGCACCTGGCCAGGGAACTGAACGGCGCGCGTTCCGTTCCGGGCCGCCACACGCGCGTGGAGGGCGACGACCT
Organism: Streptomyces huasconensis; assembly: GCF_021028635.1. Lineage (NCBI taxonomy): Bacteria > Bacillati > Actinomycetota > Actinomycetes > Kitasatosporales > Streptomycetaceae > Streptomyces > Streptomyces huasconensis. Next base: position 1,810,229 of record NZ_CP086119.1, on the reverse strand, counting down.
CGTCGACAAGGTCGTGCACGTCGACCAGTCGCCCATCGGCCGCACCCCGCGGTCGAACCCGGCGACGTACACCGGAGTCTTCGACCACGTCCGCAAGCTCTTCGCGGAGACCACGGAGGCGAAGGTGCGGGGCTACCTCCCCGGACGCTTCTCCTTCAACGTCAAGGGCGGCCGCTGCGAGAACTGCTCCGGCGACGGCACCATCAAGATCGAGATGAACTTCCTCCCGGACGTGTACGTCCCGTGCGAGGTCTGCCACGGCGCGCGCTACAACCGCGAGACGCTGGACGTGCACTACAAGGGCAAGTCCATCGCCGAGGTCCTCGACATGCCGATCGAGGAGGCACTCGGCTTCTTCGAGGCGGTGCCCGCCATCGCCCGCCACCTGAAGACGCTCACGGACGTCGGCCTCGGGTACGTGCGCCTCGGGCAGTCCGCGCCCACGCTCTCCGGAGGTGAGGCCCAGCGCGTGAAGCTGGCCTCCGAACTCCAGAAGCGCTCCACCGGCCGGACGGTCTACGTCCTGGACGAGCCGACCACCGGTCTGCACTTCGAGGACATCAGCAAGCTGATCACGGTCCTCTCCGGTCTGGTCGACAAGGGCAACACGGTCATCGTCATCGAGCACAACCTCGACGTCATCAAGACCGCGGACTGGGTCGTCGACATGGGCCCCGAGGGGGGCAGCGGCGGCGGTCTGGTCGTCGCCGAGGGCACACCGGAGGAGGTCGCCGGGGTGCCGGCGAGCCACACCGGCAAGTTCCTGCGGGACATCATCTCGGCGGACCGCATCAGCGACGCGCAGCCCTCGCGGGGGCGCAAGCCGGCGAAGAAGACCCCGGCGAAGAAGGCCACCGCCAAGCGGGCGGTGGCGGCGAGCGCCACGGCCACGAAGAAGACGGCCACGGTCAGGACCGGCACGGCGGCCAGTAAGACGGCGGCCACGAAGAAGGCGACGGCCACGAAGAAGACGGCGGCCGCCAAGAAGGCCGTCGGCACGAAGGAGACGGCCTCCCCCAAGAAGGCCGCTGCGAAGAAGACGACGGCACGGGCCCGCAAGGCCTGACCGGCGAGCCGCTGTCCGTGGCCCGCAGCACAGCGCGGTAGCCCCGCTCGGCGACCGCAGCGCCTCGCCCCTCACCAGGGGCGGGGCGCTGTCTTCGTAGGAAGGGGTGCGCGTGCCCGCGGGGAGAGCGAGCCCGTACGCCCGTGCCGGGCCTCCTGCCGCTGCCGGGCGGCTCTGCGGGGTGGGGTCTCTGCCCCTGTCAGTCCCCCTGCCACGTCCCTCCCCTCTTGTCGGGCGTCTCCGCTCATGGTCGGCTGGCCCCATGTCCGTACGTGTTGAACGCGCAGGCCCCGTCACCACCGTCGTGCTGTCCCGGCCCGCCGCGCGGAACGCCGTGGACGGGCCCACGGCGCGTGCCCTCGCTGACGCCTTCCGTGCCTTCGACGCCGATGCCGAGGCGTCCGTCGCCGTTCTGTGGGGTGAGGGTGGCACCTTCTGCGCGGGCGCGGACCTCAAGGCCATCGGTACCCCTGAAGGCAATGACGTGACGCCGGACGGCGACGGGCCCATGGGCCCCACCCGGATGCGTCTTTCGAAGCCGGTGATCGCGGCGATCTCCGGTCACGCCGTCGCGGGGGGCCTCGAACTCGCGCTCTGGTGCGACCTGCGGGTCGCCGAGGAGGGTGCCGTCCTCGGCGTCTTCTGCCGCCGCTGGGGCGTGCCGCTCATCGACGGCGGGACGGTGCGGCTGCCCCGGCTGATCGGTGAGAGCCGCGCCATGGACCTGGTCCTCACGGGCCGACCGGTGGACGCGGCGGAGGCGCTCGGCATGGGCCTGGTCAACCGCGTGGTGCCCCCGGGTGGCGCGCGTGCCGCGGCCGAGCGGCTGGCCGCCGAGATCGCCGCGTTCCCGCAGACCTGCCTGCGCGAGGACCGGCTCTCCCTCCTCGAACAGGGCGGCCTGTCCGAACAGGAGGCGATGGCGGGCGAACTGCGGCACGGACTGCGTTCCCTGACCGAGGGGAGCGAGGCGGCCGACGGGGCGGCCCGGTTCGCCGCGGGAGCGGGGCGGCACGGGGCGTTCCCGGGCCGCTGAGGGAACGCCCCGCCCTCAAGGCCGCCCGAGTTCCACCGCGTACGGAGGCTCGGCCCCCGCCCGTGAGCAGGTGATCGCCGCCGCGCGTGCCGCGAAGCGGAGGACGGCCGTCCAGCCGTCCTCGTCCAGGGCGGCCAACGCCTCCGCCGAGAGCGCGTCCCGTGCCGCCAGGCCGTGGAGGAGGGCCGCGTTGACGGTGTCGCCCGCGCCGATCGTGTCCACCACGTCGACCGGTTCACCGGGCACGCGCAGCTCCGTACCGTCCCCGGTGTAGAGGGTGAGGCCGTCGCCGCCGTGTGTGACCACCACCGCCGAGGGGCCGGCCGCCAGCCACTCCCGCGGGGTGCCGCCGAGCCAGTCGGCGTCCTCCCGCGAGAGCTTGAGCAGCGAGACCGACGGGAGCCAGCTCTTGAACCGCGCGCGGTAGGCGTCGGCGTCGGGGATCAGCATCGCTCGGACGTTGGGGTCGAGCGCCGTGAAGACCCCGCGTGCGGCCGCCCGGCGCAACAGGTCCTCGTACGCGCTCGCACCCGGCTCCAGGACGAGCGAGCAGGTGCCGAACGACATGGCCCGTACGCCCTCGGGCAGGTGTTCGGGGGCGCTGAAGAGCCGGTCGGCCGTGCCCTCGACGTAGAACGAGTACGCGGCCGAGCCGTCCGCGCCGATGGACGCCACGGCGAGCGTCGTCGGCTCGGGGCCCCGCTCGACGTACGAGACGTCGACACCGGCCGCTCGCAACCCACCGAGCAGTGCCTCGCCGAACGCGTCCCGCGAGACGCGCGAGCAGAAGGCGACGGGGGAGCCGAGACGGCCGAGCGCCACGGCCGTGTTGTACGGGCCCCCGCCGAGGCGCGGCGCGAGCACCGGCAGCCCCGCCGCGGCGCCCCCGGCCGTCTCCTGCGGCACGAGGTCGATCAGGGCCTCTCCTGCGACGACTATCACGGCGGTTCCTCTCCGGCGCTGCTTCGGCTCGGCTCGGCTGGGCTCGGCGCGGGCCGCGCGGACCCGGCGTCCCGCACAGGCTAGGCCGTGCGGGCCCCGCCGACCGGAAGCGGGCACCACTCGGGCACGCCCGCGCCGCACCCGGTCGCGGCGCGTGGCGCCGGTAGGGTCGGACCCGTCACCGACGCCCCTGACCTGTGGAGACACCATGCCCGGCACGCCCCCCGCCCGCCGCACCGTGCTGCGGGCCGCCGCCCTCGCCCCGGCCGTCGGGCTCGGGCTCACCGCCTGCTCCTCGGGCGACGGCGGGTCGAACCGGTCGGCGCCGACCGCGCCGGTGGACCTCGGGAAGGCCGACGACGTGAAGGTGGGCGCCTCGAAGCTGTACACCGACCACAACGTGGTCGTGACCCGGATCGCCGACGACGAGTACACGGCGTACAGCACGATCTGCACCCACGCCCGCTGTCCCATCGAGAAGCTGGCGGGGCGCAAGCTGATCTGCCAGTGCCACGGCAGTCAGTTCGACGCCACCAACGGCAAGGTGCTGAAGGAGCCGGCCGTCAAGCCGCTGGCCGAGCTGCCGGTGAAGGTGGAGAACGGCAAGATCATCGCGGGTCCGGAGGCCTGACCCACCGGCCGGTCCTCACTCCCAGTCCCACGCGATCCCCAGCAGCCCCGCCCGTACCTGCGGCTCTACCAGGTGCACCGAACGGTGGCTGCCGCTCAGCGTCAGCTCCTGGCGCCCGCCGCGCGGGCCCGCGGCCGACTGCTGGGCGAAACGGTGGCAGCGTACGGGCAGGGCACGGTCGTCGAAGCGGATCTGGAGGGCGTACTGGCCGCCCGCGTAGGTGAAGCCGCGCACGTACTCGGTGGCCGTGCCCGCCGTGCCGTCCTCGAAGCCGTACGCGAACAGGTGGGTTTCGCCCGCCCGCAGCCGCGTGTCGAAGAGCAGCTCCGCGACGAGGACGCCCGCCCCCTCGTGCCACCGCACGCGGCCCGTGCGGCAGTTCTCCAGGGCCCGCACCCGCACCCGGGCGGGGGCGCAGCCGGGGTCACCGTGGTAGATGGCGACGTAGCGGTCCACGCCGTCCCGGTGGGCGCGCACGGCGTGCTGTGACTCCCGGCCCACCAGCTCGCGCCGCGCGCCGATCCACACCCGTTCGTGGTGGCCGATGGTGTGCAGTCCGCCGTCGACCGGGGAGCCCAGCTCGACAAGGAGCGCACGCAGTACGTCGGAGGCCTCGACGAGGGAGCGGTACGAACGGGCGGTCGGCCGTTCGGTGTCGGCGTGCTCGGCCGGGTGGGCCAGGAGCCGGATCAGCGACTCCTCGGGCAGCTGAAGGATCTCCTCCAGCGCGCGGACGGCACGCAGTGACTCGGCACGCTGGGGGCGCCGGGCGCCCTGCTGCCAGTAACTCAGGCTGGTCACGCCGACGTTGATGCCGTACTGGGCGAGGTGGTGCCGCACCCGCTGGAGCGGGAGCCGCCGGGCGGCGATGGCGGTGCGCAGCGCGAGGTGGAAGGGGCCGGTGCGGAGGGCGGCCGCCAGGTCCGCCGAGTCGGCCACCCCTGCAGACCTCGCGGAACCCGCCGAGTCGGCCGACGCCGTAGAGGCCGCCCACCTCGCAGAACCCGCCGAGTCGGCCGACCCTGCAGACCTCGCGGAACCCGCCGAGTCGGTAGACCTTGCAGGACGCGTCGACTCGGCAGAAACCGCCGAGTCCGCCGACCTTGCAGACGCCGCAGAACTCGCGGGGCGCGGCGACTCGGCAGGACTTGGCGAGTCGGCCGACCCCGCTGACCCTGCAGAACCCGCCGAGTCCGCCGACCTCGCAGAACGCGTCGATCCGGCAGAACTCACCGAGTCGACCGACCCCGTATAAGCCGCAGAACTCGCAGGGCGCGTCGACCCGGCAGAACCCACCGGCCTCGCACAACCAGCCATGTGCACCGACCCCGCCGACCTCGCAGAAGCTGCAGAACTTGCAGAACCCGCCGAGCCAGCAGAACCCGCCGCCCCCGCAGGACGCGTCGCCCCCGCAGGACCCGCAGGACCCGCCGAGTCCGCCGACCCCGCCGACCCCGTAGAGCCCGCCGAGTCCGCCGCCCCCGTAGAGTCCGCCAACCGTGCAGGACGCGTCGACCCGGCAGAGCCCACCAACCTCGCAGGACAGGGCGAGCAGGCAGAACCCGCCGAGTCGGCCGCCCTCGTATAAGCCGCAGAACTTGTAGGACGCGTCGCCCCGGCAAGACCCGCCGAGTCGGTCGCCCCCGCCGAGTCGGTCGCCCCCGCAGAACCCGCCGCATCCGCCGCCCCCGCCGAGTCCCCCGACCGTCCCCCCACCCTCCCCGCCACGTCCACCCCAGGCTCGCCTTTCGCGAACCGTGTGCCGTTCCGCATGCGGACCCTCCTGTGAACGTTCACTCCAGCCGCCCCGGCGTTCGTGCCGGTCGGAGCGGGTCGCCAGGTGGGCGTACGGCGCTTGTTCACTTCCGTACGCCTGCCGTTCACGGCCCAGGTAATTCCGCATTGAAGCGTGTTGACCTGCACCCGACAACACTCGATGCTCAATCGCAGCGTCCGGACGCGCTCCTCCACACCCCACACCCCGCTCGGGAGGACCGCTATGCGCCCACCGATCCGCAGGAACAGAGGCACAGGCAGACGTAGCCGCCTGGCCGCGCTCGCCGTCGTCACGGCAGCGCTCTTCGCCGTACCGACGGCCACGGCCACGGCTACGGCCACAGCGGCCCCCGCCCTCGCTCCCGCCCCCGTCACCACCACCGCGCCCGCCGCCCACACGGCGAGCGCCACCGCCGACGGCGTCTCCGCGCTCGCCGCCAGGCGCCTGAACATCACCATGCAGGCGCAGCAGAAGACCAACTGGTGCTGGGCGGCCGGCGGCAACACCATCGCGGCCTTCATGGGCCGCAACTACAGCCAGAACCAGTTCTGCAACGCCGCCTTCGGGCGCAACCAGAACACCGAGTGCCCCAACAACCAGGCCACCCTCGGCAACGTCCAGAACGGCCTGCGCTGGGCGGGCATCAACCCCGGCTCGTACGTCACCGGCTGGCTCCGCTATCCCACGGTGAAGGCGGAGGTCGACGCCGGGCGCCCGGTGGAGACCCGGATCCAGTGGTCCAACGGCGGCGGCCACATGCACGTCCTGTACGGCTACGACGACGCCAACAGCTGGGTCTACTGGGGCGACCCGTGGCCTTCCAGCGACCGCTACAACTGGGCCTCGCACGCCTGGTACGTCGACAACAACACCTTCTCCTGGACCCACTCGCTCTACCGGATCGGGGCGTGAGCGCGATGACCCGTCACCTGTCCCGCCCTCTGGTCAGGGCCGCGCTCGCCGGTTCGGCCGTCGCCCTGTCGCTGGGGCTCGCGGCCCCGGCCGCCTCCGCCGACTCCACCGGCTCCACCGACTCGGGCCCCGCGGCCCCCACGGCGGCCTCCCGCGCCGCCGCGCACAAGGCCGCGCAGGCGCCGAAGACCCTCGACACGCTCTCCCGCTTCTTCGCCCGCGAGGGAGCCGTCTCCAAGGCCGCCGCGAACCCGAGCATCAAGGGCAAGGCCGTGCCCGTGTATTACCTCTCCCCGGAGTTCGTCGCGGGCAAGAAGGGCGCGCCGGTGGCCCGCCTGGAGTTCCTCGCCAGCAAGGCGGTCTCCTCCGACGGCCAGAAGGCCTCCCTCTGGACCGTCGAGCGGGCCGGTTCGTGGCAGGTCGTGAATATCGCCACAGGTGACGACGAGACCCGGTACGCGCGCGTGGGCGCCGAGAAGCTGCCCGGCGGCACCGTCTTCCACGAGCCGCAGATCAACGCCTGGTACGTGCAGGGCCACGCGCGCGTGCTGCCCCTGGACAAGGACGCGGTCCGCGCGGTGGGCGCCGAAGGGACCTCGCTCGCCGCCTACCGCGAACGCGTCCAGAAGGCGTACGGCGACAAGCTGCCGGGCTCCGCGTACGAGAAGTCGGGCAAGGCGGGCGGATACGACGCACCGAGGCCCGGGCAGCCCTCCGGTCAAGGGCAGGATCAGGGCGGTGCCGTCACCGTCGCCTCCTCGCTGGCCGGCGCGGGTGCCCTGGCTGCCCTCGGCCTGTCCGGGGCGGCGCTGGTGAGGCGCCGCCGGGCCCGGCACCAAGGCTGATCGGGAGGAACGGCGGCCGGCACCCCGGCCGCCGTTTCGGTACGTCGCCCGGGCCGGGTGGCGGCCGCCGTTTCCGTACGTCGCCCGGGCCCCGGCGGCGGCCGCCGATTCCGTACGTCCGGCCGCCCCCGCCGGCGGCCCCCGGTCTGTCAGTGCACGCCAGTAGGCTGTCCGACATGGCCGACCCTTCCAGCTACCGCCCCAAGCCGGGACAGATCCCCGACGCCCCGGGGGTCTACAAATTCCGCGACGAGCACCGCCGGGTGATCTACGTCGGGAAGGCCAAAAGCCTGCGCCAGCGCCTGGCCAGCTACTTCCAGGACCTGGCCAACCTCCACCCCCGCACCCGCTCCATGGTGACGACCGCCGCCTCCGTCGAGTGGACGGTGGTGAACAACGAGGTCGAGGCGCTCCAGCTGGAGTACTCCTGGATCAAGGAGTTCGACCCCCGGTTCAACGTCAAGTACCGCGACGACAAGAGCTATCCGTACCTCGCGGTGACGATGAACGAGAAGTTCCCGCGCGTGCAGGTGATGCGCGGCCACAAGAAGAAGGGCGTGCGCTACTTCGGGCCGTACGGCCACGCGTGGGCGATCCGCGACACCGTCGACCTGCTCCTGCGCGCCTTCCCGGTGCGCACCTGCTCCGCGGGCGTGTTCAAGAACGCCACCCGCACCGGCCGCCCCTGCCTGCTGGGGTACATCGGCAAGTGCTCGGCGCCCTGTGTGGAGCGCGTCACCCCCGAGGACCACCGCCAACTCGCCGAGGACTTCTGCGACTTCATGGCGGGCCGCACGGGGACGTACATCCGCCGCCTGGAGCGGCAGATGACGGACGCGGCCGAGGAGATGGAGTACGAGCGCGCGGCGCGCCTGCGCGACGACATAGACGCCCTCAGGAAGGCGATGGAGAAGAGCGCCGTCGTCCTCGCCGACGCCACCGACGCCGACCTCATCGCCCTCGCCGAGGACGAGCTGGAGGCCGCCGTCCAGATCTTCCACGTCCGCGGCGGACGCGTGCGCGGCCAGCGCGGCTGGGTCACCGACAAGGTCGAGGCGGTCACCAGCGGCGACCTCGTCGAACACGCGCTCCAGCAGCTCTACGGCGAGGAGAGCGGCGACGCCGTACCCAAGGAGGTGCTCGTCCCCGCCCTGCCCGACCCGCTGGAGCCGGTCCAGGAGTGGCTGACCGAGCGCCGCGGGGCGAACGTCTCGCTGCGCATCCCGCAGCGCGGCGACAAAAAGGCCCTGATGGAGACCGTCGCGCGCAACGCCCAGCAGTCCCTCGTGCTGCACAAGACCAAGCGGGCCTCCGATCTGACCACCCGCTCCCGTGCCCTGGAGGAGATCGCCGCCGCCCTGGAGCTGGACAGCGCCCCCTTGCGCATCGAGTGCTACGACGTCTCGCACCTCCAGGGCGACGACGTGGTGGCGTCGATGGTCGTCTTCGAGGACGGCCTCGCCCGCAAGAGCGAGTACCGCCGCTTCCAGATCAAGGGCTTCGAGGGGCAGGACGACGTCCGCTCCATGCACGAGGTGATCACTCGCCGCTTCAAGCGCTACATCTCCGACAAGGAGAAGACGGGGGAGTGGGCACAGGAGGGCACCGGCACGGATGCCGGTACGGACACGGCCGAGGTGAACGGCGGGGCGAACGGCGAGGTCCCCGCGAGCGGCCTTCTCGAGGAGGACGGCCGCCCCAAGCGGTTCGCCTACCCGCCTCAGCTCGTCGTCGTCGACGGCGGCCAGCCGCAGGTCGCGGCCGCCCAGCGCGCCCTGGACGAGCTGGGCATCGACGACATCGCGGTCTGCGGCCTGGCCAAGCGTCTGGAGGAGGTCTGGGTCCCCGGCGAGGACGACCCGGTCATCCTGCCGCGCACCAGTGAGGGGCTCTACCTCCTCCAGCGCGTACGGGACGAGGCGCACCGCTTTGCCATCACCTACCAGCGCAGCAAGCGCGCCAAGCGCTTCAAGGCGGGGCCGCTGGACGACGTGCCGGGCCTCGGCGACGCCCGCAAGCGGACGCTGATCAAACACTTCGGTTCGGTGAAGCGGCTGCGATCCGCGACAATCGATCAGATCTGCGAGGTGCCCGGAATAGGCCGCAAAACGGCCGAGGTCATCGTGGCGGCCCTGGCCGGCGCGGTACCCGCGGGCCCCGCGGTGAACATGGCCACCGGAGAGATCATGGAAGACGAGGAGCCCACCGCGGCGGGTGCCTCGGACAGCGCGGCCGAGGAACCCGTGACGGTGGGGTCCCTCGGCGGTGCGGTCGAGGAGCCCACTTCGGCGGGCACCTCGGGCAGTGCGTCCGAGGAGCCCGTGATGGCGGCGCTCCCCGGCAGCGAGGTCGAGGAGCCCACTTCGGCGGGCGCCCCCGGCAGCGAGTCCGAGGAGCCCACCTCGGCGGGCACTCCGGACAGTGGAGTCGAGGAACCCGCCCCGGTGGGCAGCCCCGGCGGTGAGGGCGAGGAATCCGTGACCGCGGGTTCCTCCGGCAGTGCAGGCGAGGAGCCCGTGACCGCGGGTGCCTCAGAGGAACGACGGGGGCAGGAGACATGAGCGAGCACGACGAAGGTGGAGAGCAAGTGAGCGCGGGCACGCCGATCGAGACGCCAGGAGTCCCCGAAGCGGCGATCCCGGAGCTGGTGATCATCTCCGGCATGTCGGGCGCCGGACGCAGTACGGCGGCCAAGTGCCTGGAGGACCTCGGCTGGTTCGTGGTCGACAACCTGCCGCCCGCGCTGATCCCCACCATGGTGGAGCTCGGCGCCCGCTCGCAGGGCAACGTCGCCCGCATCGCGGTCGTCGTCGACGTACGCGGCCGGCGCTTCTTCGACAACCTCCGCGAGTCCCTCGCCGAGCTGGAGTCCAAGAACGTCACGCGGCGCATCGTCTTCCTGGAGTCCTCCGACGAGGCCCTGGTCCGCCGCTTCGAGTCGGTCCGCCGCCCGCACCCCCTCCAGGGCGACGGCCGCATCGTCGACGGCATCGCGGCCGAGCGCGACCTGCTGCGCGAGCTGCGCGGCGACGCCGACCTGGTCATCGACACCTCCAGCCTGAACGTCCACGAGCTGCGCGCCAAGATGGACGCCCAGTTCGCGGGCGAGGAGGAGCCCGAGCTGCGGGCCACCGTCATGTCCTTCGGCTTCAAGTACGGCCTGCCGGTCGACGCCGACCTCGTCGTGGACATGCGCTTCCTGCCGAACCCGCACTGGGTCCCGGAGCTGCGCCAGTACACCGGCCTCAACGAAGAGGTGGCCGCGTACGTCTTCAACCAGCCCGGCGCCAAGGAGTTCCTCGACCGCTACGCCGAGCTGCTCCAGCTCATCGCCGCGGGCTACCGCCGCGAGGGCAAGCGGTATGTGACGATCGCGGTCGGCTGCACGGGCGGCAAGCACCGCTCGGTGGCCATGTCGGAGAAGCTCGCGGCGCGCCTGGCGTCCGAGGGCGTGGAGACCGTCCTCGTCCACCGGGACATGGGGCGCGAGTGAAGCCGAGCCGCCGGACCGTCCGCCTGAGCCGGCTGGGCCGCAAGCGGGGGGCCCAGCCGAAGGTGGTCGCGCTCGGTGGAGGCATGGGCCTGTCCGCCTCGCTCGCCGCGCTGCGCCGCATCACCGGGGCCGGTGACCTCACCGCCGTCGTCACCGTCGCCGACGACGGCGGCTCCAGCGGGCGCCTCCGCGACGAGCTGGGGGTGCTGCCCCCCGGCGACCTCCGCAAGGCGCTCGCCGCGCTCTGCGGCGACGACGACTGGGGCCAGACCTGGGCCCGCGTCATCCAGCACCGCTTCCAGTCCCGCGGCGACCTGCACGAGCACGCGGTCGGCAATCTGCTGATCGTCGCCCTGTGGGAGCAGCTCGGCGACCACGTCCAGGCCCTGGACCTGGTGGGCCGGCTGCTCGGCGCGCAGGGCCGCGTGCTGCCCATGTCGGCGGTGCCGCTGGAGCTGCAGGCCCTGGTCAAGGGCCACGACCCGGCCCGCCCCGACGACGTGGACACCGTCCGCGGCCAGGCCACGGTGGCCCTCACCCCCGGCGAGGTCCAGTCCGTGCACGTCGTGCCGCACGACCCGCCGGCCGTCCCCGAGGCGGTCGCCGCCGTCCTCGACGCGGACTGGGTGGTCCTCGGCCCCGGCTCCTGGTTCTCCTCGGTGATCCCGCACCTGCTGGTCCCCGAACTGCTCGACGCGCTCACCGAGACGAAGGCCCGCAAGGTCCTCCCGCTCAACCTCGCGCCGCAACCGGGAGAAACCGATGGCTTCTCTCCGCAGCGTCATTTGGAGGTTTTGGCCCGACACGCCCCTAAACTCGCCCTGGACGTGGTGCTGGCCGACGAGGCCGCCGTGCCCGACCGTGAGTCACTGACCGATGCCGCGAAGCGGCTCGGTGCCACGGTCGAGCTGGCGCCGGTGGCCCGGCCCGACGGAACTCCGAGGCACGATCCGGAGCTCCTGGCAGCCGCGTACGACCGTATTTTTCGGATGCATGGAAGGATCGGCCCATGGCGATGACGGCAGCGGTGAAGGACGAGATCTCCCGGCTCCCCGTCACCCGGACCTGCTGCAGGAAGGCAGAGGTCTCGGCGATCCTGCGGTTCGCGGGCGGCCTTCACCTGGTGAGCGGCCGCATCGTGATCGAGGCGGAGCTGGACACCGCGATGGCGGCGCGCCGCCTCAAGCGGGACATCCTGGAGATCTTCGGGCACGGCTCGGAGCTGATCGTGATGGCCCCCGGCGGACTGCGGCGCGGCTCGCGTTACGTCGTCCGGGTGGTCGCGGGCGGCGATCAGCTCGCCCGCCAGACGGGCCTGGTGGACGGCCGCGGCCGTCCCATCCGCGGTCTGCCGCCGCAGGTGGTCTCGGGGGCCACCTGCGACGCCGAGGCCGCCTGGCGCGGGGCGTTCCTCGCGCACGGCTCGCTCACCGAGCCGGGCCGCTCGTCGTCCCTGGAGGTCACCTGCCCCGGGCCGGAGGCCGCGCTCGCCCTGGTCGGCGCCGCGCGCAGACTCCAGATCGCGAGCAAGGCGCGCGAGGTCCGGGGCGTGGACCGGGTCGTCGTACGCGACGGGGACGCGATCGGCGCCCTGCTCACCCGCCTCGGGGCCCATGAGTCGGTGCTCGCCTGGGAGGAGCGGCGGATGCGGCGCGAGGTGCGCGCCACCGCCAACCGCCTCGCCAACTTCGACGACGCGAACCTGCGCCGCTCGGCCCGCGCGGCCGTCGCCGCCGGCGCTCGGGTCCAGCGCGCCCTGGAGATCCTCGGCGACGAGGTCCCCGAGCACCTCGCGGCGGCCGGACGGCTGCGCATGGAGCACAAGCAGGCCTCCCTGGAGGAGCTGGGCGCGCTCGCCGACCCGCCGCTGACCAAGGACGCCGTCGCGGGCCGCATCCGCCGCCTGCTCGCCATGGCCGACAAGCGGGCGCAGGACCTGGGCATCCCCGGCACGGAGTCCAATCTGACCGAGGAACTCGCCGACAACATGGCGGTCTGAGCTCCCGTACGTGCCTGAAAGCCGTCGGCGACCCCCGGGCGCCGGCGGCTTTCCCGCGCCCACCCCGCAGCACACCATCACCGGACCAGCACCCCTTCACCGGACCCGCGCCCCGTCCTCCGACCCGCGCGCCCTCACCCGCCGTATTGACATGATCATGCACTGTCACGAGCCTGGCTCCCGCATGTCTGTGCAATCCGCACACCCGTGCCGGACCACCGCAAGGGGGGCTCATGAGACGAAGAGCGAGCGCGAGATCGATCCTCGCCGCGAGCGCACTGCTCATCGGCGGCCTGGCCGCCGCACCGCACGCCCAGGCGAGCGGACCGGCGAGGGCCCCAACCGCCGACGACCCGGCGGCCGTGAAGGTCTACCAGGCCGACGTCACCGAGAAACAGATACCCATCCTGGTCAAGGCAGGGCAGGACGCCCACGAACTGGCGGGCCAAGCCCACGGACGCGGCGCCGGCCCGGTCGAGCTGTATCTGACCGAGGACCAGGCCGAGGCCGTCGAGCGCCAGGGCATCGCACTGCGCGAGCACACGATCTCCGAGGCGGCGCAGCGGAAGATCCGGGCCGCCGGGGACGGGGTCTACCGGCCCTACAGCGGCAAGGGCGGCCTCAAGGAAGAGATCGTCAGGACCGGGCAGGCCCACCCCGGCCTCACCAAGGTCGTCTCCATCGGCAAGACCGTCCAGGGCAAGGACATCCTCGCCCTGAAGCTCTCCAAGAACGCGAAGAAGACCCGGGACGGCGCCAAGCCCGCCACGCTCCACCTCGCCAACCAGCACGCGCGCGAGTGGATCACCCCCGAGATGACCCGCCGCCTGATGCACCACTACCTGGACAACTACGGCAAGGACAAGCGCATCACCAGGCTCGTGGACTCCACCGAGCTGTGGTTCGTGCTCTCCGCCAACCCCGACGGCTACGACTTCACCCACGCCGCCGACGGCGAGCGCCAGTGGCGCAAGAACCTCCGCGACATCAACGGCGACGGCGAGACCGGGACGGGCGACGGCGTCGACCTCAACCGCAACTTCGCCTACAAGTGGGGCTACGACAACGAAGGCTCGTCCCCCGACGCCTCCTCCGAGACCTACCGCGGCACCGGGCCGATGTCCGAGCCGGAGACCAAGGCGCTCGACCGCTTCCAGAAGCGCATCGGTTTCCAGTACGGCATCAACTACCACTCCGCGGGCGAACTGATCCTCTACGGAGTGGGCTGGCAGGTCGCCACGAACACCCCGGACGACGTGCTCTACAAGGCGCTCGCCGGCACCCCCGAGAAGCCCGCGATCCCCGGCTACCATCCGCAGGTCTCCTCCGAGCTGTACACCACCAACGGCGAGGCCGACGGCCACGCGGGCAACATCAACGGCATCGCGATGTTCACGCCGGAGATGTCCACCTGCCAGACCGCCTCGAACGTCGACCCCGACGACGCCTGGCGGCCGCAGGACTGCGCGTCGATCTTCACCTTCCCCGACGACGAGAAGCTGATCCAGCAGGAGTTCGAGAAGAACGTACCGTTCGCGCTGGCCGTGGCCGAGACCGCCCTCCACCCCGACAAGCCGGTCTCCGTCACCGGCGTCGAGGCCCCCAACTTCACCCCGGACGCCTTCTCCGCCTCGTACGCACGCGGGGGCGATCAGGAAGTCGCCGTCACCGCCCGCAAGTCGGTGCGCGACAAGGAGCTGAACTACCGGATCAACGGCGGCCGCACCCACCACGAGGACCTCAGGGCCTGGAAGGGCGGCGAGACCTACGGCGGTGAGGACAACCTCCACTTCGACCAGTACCGCGCCGGGGTCGAGGGCGCGCGCGTGGGTGACAAGGTCGAGGTGTGGTTCACCGGCCGCACCAAGAAGGGCCGTACCCAGAGCGAGCACTTCACGTACACCGTCGCCGAACGGCCGAGGGCGAGCACGCTCGTCGTCGCCGAGGAAGGCGCCACGGCCGCCCAGACCCAGAAGTACGTCGACGCCCTGAAGGCCAACGGACGCTCGGCGGCCGTCTGGGACGTGGCCGAGCGAGGCGTCCCGCACCCGCTCGGCGTCCTGTCGCACTTCTCCGCCGTCGTGCACCACACGGGCGACGCCGTCCCCGGCGCCCCCACCCAACTGGCCCTGCGCGCCTACCTCAACGAGGGCGGCAAGCTCATCGAGTCCGGCGAGCGGACCGGCGGCGCCGTCGACCTGGGGGAGGCCCGCACCGACGACTTCGCGCAGTACTACCTGGGGGCGTACGAACGGCTCTCCGCGACCGGCGCCAAGGCCTTCGAGGGCAGCGGCGCGCTCAAGGGGGTGAAGACCCCGCTCGGTGACGCCGACGGCAACCCGCTCGACAAGGCCGGACGCTTCACCGTCACCTCCGACAACCTGCCCGCCCAGCAGTTCCCGCGGTTCAAGAGCGCCGCCGCGGGCTCCTACCCCGGCACGGCCAACCCCTACGCCCCCTTCGCGGGCCAGGGCATGGCCTCCGCCACCCACGCCGACCGGGACTACAAGCGGCTCACCCGCACCTTCGACCTGACCGGCGTCCCGGCCGCCGACAAGCCGGAGCTGCGGCTCGCGCTCAACTGGAGCCTGGAGTCCGGTTACGACCACGGGCTGCTCGAAGCCCACACCCCGGGCGCCGACGACTGGACGACGCTGCCCGACAAGAACGGCCACAGCGCGGCCACCGTGCCCGCCGAGTGCGCGGCCGGGTTCCTCCTCAACGGCCACCCCTTCCTGCGCCACTACCTGACACAAGGCGCGGACGGCTGCACGGCCACCGGCACCAGCGGGTCCTGGAACAGCTTCACGGGCTCCTCCGGCGGCTGGAAGAGCGTCGCCTTCGACCTGAGCGCCTACGCGGGCAAGAAGGTCGAGATCTCCCTCAGCTCGGTCACCGACCCCTCCAGCGGCGGACGCGGCCTCTTCGCCGACGACGCCCGGCTGGTCCTCGGCGGTGACGTCAAGGAGACCGAGGGGTTCGAGACCTCGCTCGGCTCCTGGGCCGTCGCGGCGCCCCCGGCCGGGAGCCCCCATACCACAGGCGACTGGGCGCGGACCGGGGAGCTCTACCGAGCCCACGCGTCGGTCACAGCGCGTGACAGCGTGCTGCTCGGGTTCGGCTTCGAACACGTCCCCGGAAAGGCCGAGCGGGCCGCTCTTATGGGCGCCTCCCTGGCACATCTGCGCAGCTGACGCCCATATTCGGGACCAAGGACCCGGTGGTTGGTGCCGCTACTGAGGGGTACGAGCCACCGAGTCGCTTCAGGGCCCTCTCAATGTCACCTCAGCGGCTTCAGAGAGGTAGGGTCGGAAGCGGTCGGGGACATCCCATACAACTCGCCGGCGTGCAAAACCGGCGTACCAACGAGGAGATCGGTTTCGTGACGATCCGCGTAGGCATCAACGGCTTTGGCCGCATCGGTCGCAACTACTTCCGCGCGCTGCTGGAGCAGGGTGCGGACATCGAAGTCGTGGCTGTCAACGACCTGGGTGACACCGCGACCACCGCGCACCTTCTGAAGTACGACACCATCCTGGGCCGCCTCAAGGCCGAGGTGTCGCACACCGAGGACACCATCACCGTCGACGGCCACACCATCAAGGTGCTGTCCGAGCGCAACCCCGCCGACATCCCGTGGGGCGACCTCGGCGTCGACATCGTGATCGAGTCCACGGGCATCTTCACGAAGAAGGCCGACGCCGAGAAGCACATCGCCGGCGGCGCCAAGAAGGTCCTCATCTCGGCTCCGGCCAAGGACGAGGACATCACCATCGTGATGGGCGTCAACCAGGACAAGTACGACGCGGCCAACCACCACGTCATCTCCAACGCCTCTTGCACCACCAACTGCGTGGCGCCGATGGCGAAGGTTCTCGACGAGAACTTCGGCATCGTCAAGGGCCTGATGACCACGGTCCACGCGTACACCAACGACCAGCGCATCCTGGACTTCCCGCACAAGGACCTGCGCCGCGCCCGCGCCGCCGCCGAGAACATCATCCCGACCACGACGGGTGCCGCCAAGGCCACCGCCCTGGTCCTGCCCCAGCTCAAGGGCAAGCTCGACGGCATCGCGATGCGCGTCCCGGTCCCGACCGGCTCGGCCACCGACCTGGTCGTCGAGGTCTCCCGCGAGGTCACCAAGGACGAGGTCAACGCCGCGTTCAAGAAGGCCGCCGACGACGGCGACCTGAAGGGCTACCTGTTCTACACCGAGGACCCGATCGTGTCCTCGGACATCGTCAGCGACCCGGCCTCCTGCACCTTCGACTCGTCGATGACGATGGTCCAGGACGGCAAGTCGGTGAAGATCCTCGGCTGGTACGACAACGAGTGGGGCTACTCCAACCGTCTGGTCGACCTCACGGTCTTCGTCGGCGGTCAGCTCTAATATCCAGAGCAGGCATCTCGATGTGAGCACAGGGCCTGTCCCGCGCACCGCCGCGCCGGACGGGCCCTGTTGCGCGTCAGCCCTCCCAAGGAGTCCAGTAGTGAAGACGATCGACGCACTTCTCGCCGAAGGGGTCAACGGCAAGCGGGTCTTCGTCCGCGCCGACCTCAACGTGCCGCTCGCCGACGGCACCATCACCGACGACGGCCGCATCCGCGCCGTCCTGCCGACCGTCAAGGCCCTCGCCGAAGCG
The DNA here is from genome assembly GCF_021028635.1 of Streptomyces huasconensis. Classification (NCBI taxonomy): domain Bacteria; kingdom Bacillati; phylum Actinomycetota; class Actinomycetes; order Kitasatosporales; family Streptomycetaceae; genus Streptomyces; species Streptomyces huasconensis. The sequence continues at coordinate 1,792,882 of NZ_CP086119.1, read as the reverse complement.
GGCGCCAAGGTCGTCGTGGCCTCGCACCTCGGCCGCCCCAAGGGCGCCCCCGACCCCGCCTTCTCGCTGCGCCCCGCAGCCGAGCGGCTCGGGGAACTCCTCGGCGCGACCGTCGCGTTCGCCGAGGACACCGTGGGCACCGCCGCGCACGACACGGTCGGCGGGCTGGAGCCCGGCCAGGTCGCCGTCATCGAGAACCTCCGCTTCAACGCGGGCGAGACGAGCAAGGACGACGCCGAGCGCGCCGAGTTCGCCGAGCAGCTGGCCGCCCTCGCCGACGTGTACGTGGGTGACGGCTTCGGCGCCGTGCACCGCAAGCACGCCTCCGTGTACGACCTTCCGGCCAAGCTGCCGCACTACGCCGGCCACCTCATCGCCACCGAGGTCGGCGTCCTGAAGAAGCTCACCGACGACGTCAAGCGGCCCTATGCCGTCGTCCTCGGCGGCGCCAAGGTCTCCGACAAGCTCGGCGTGATCGACCACCTCCTGGAGAAGGCCGACCGCATCCTCATCGGCGGCGGCATGGCCTACACCTTCCTCAAGGCCCTCGGCCACGAGGTCGGCATCTCCCTCCTCCAGGAGGACCAGATCCCGGCGGTCAAGGAGTACATGAAGCGCGCCGAGGCCAAGGGCGTCGAGTTCGTCCTCCCCGTCGACGTGCTGGTCTCGCCGGACTTCCCGGACCTGAAGACCAAGGCCCCGGCCAACCCCACCACGGTCGCCGCCGACGCCATCCCGGCCGACCAGGAGGGTCTCGACATCGGCCCCGAGACCCGTAAGCTCTACGCCTCGAAGCTCGCCGACGCGGCCACCGTCTTCTGGAACGGTCCGATGGGCGTCTTCGAGCACCCCGACTACGCCGAGGGCACCAAGGCGGTCGCCCAGGCGCTCCTCGACACCTCGGCCTTCACGGTCGTCGGCGGTGGCGACAGCGCCGCCGCCGTGCGGACCCTGGGCTTCGACGAGAACGCATTCGGCCACATTTCCACCGGCGGCGGCGCCTCCCTCGAATACCTCGAGGGCAAGACGCTCCCCGGCCTCGCGGCACTGGAGAACTGACACCTGATGAGTACGCGTACCCCGCTGATGGCGGGCAACTGGAAGATGAACCTCAACCACCTGGAGGCCATCGCCCACGTCCAGAAGCTCGCCTTCGCCCTGGCGGACAAGGACTACGAGGCCTGCGAGGTCGCCGTCCTGCCGCCCTTCACCGACCTGCGCTCCGTGCAGACCCTGGTCGACGGCGACAAGCTCCAGATCAAGTACGGCGCCCAGGACATCTCGGCGCACGACTCCGGTGCCTACACCGGCGAGATCTCGGGCTCGATGCTGGCCAAGCTGAAGTGCACCTACGTCGCCGTGGGCCACTCCGAGCGCCGCCAGTACCACAACGAGACCGACCAGCTCTGCAACGCCAAGGTGAAGGCCGCCTACCAGCACGGCCTGACCCCGATCCTCTGCGTCGGTGAGGGCCTGGACATCCGCAAGGCCGGCCAGCAGGTCCAGTACACGCTGAACCAGGTCGACGGCGGCCTCAAGGACATCCCGGCCGAGCAGGCCGAGTCCATCGTGATCGCCTACGAGCCCGTCTGGGCGATCGGCACCGGCGAGGTCGCGACCCCCGAGGACGCGCAGGAGGTCTGCGGCGCGATCCGCGGCCGCCTCGCCGAGCTGTACTCCCAGGAGCTGGCCGACAAGGTGCGCATCCAGTACGGCGGCTCGGTGAAGTCCGGGAACGTCGCCGCGATCATGGCCCAGCCGGACGTCGACGGCGCCCTGGTGGGCGGCGCCGCGCTCGACGCGGACGAGTTCGTCAAGATCGTCCGCTTCGGCGACCAGTGAGTACGCGGTAGCGGCGGTCCAGTCGCGGAGGGGTACCCTGGCGGGGGCCGGGGGCTGCGTGCTTCCGGCCCCCGCCGTCGATTCAGATCCGAGGAAGTTGGTCCAGCCGTGGTTATGGGGTTCTCGATCGCCCTCATCGTCTTCAGCGCTCTGATGATGCTGCTGGTGCTGATGCACAAGGGCAAGGGCGGCGGCCTTTCCGACATGTTCGGCGGCGGCATGCAGTCGTCCGTCGGCGGCTCCTCCGTCGCGGAGCGCAACCTCGACCGCATCACGGTCGTGGTCGGTCTGCTGTGGTTCGCGTGCATTGTCGCGCTGGGTCTGCTCATGAAGGCGAACAACTAGCGTCAGCCACTGGTCGCTTGTCCGGTGCGAGTCCGCGTGTGCGGCTTATCATGGGGCTTGCGTCCGGGGGTGGGGTGTAACTCCCAACACTGGACGCGCGTTGGGCCTTACGTAAACTGAGGCGCCCGCAGCAGCACCATCACGCAGGGAGTTACGACCGTGGCAAGTGGCAACGCGATCCGAGGAAGTCGGGTCGGGGCGGGGCCGATGGGCGAGGCCGAGCGCGGTGAGTCCGCGCCGCGACTGCGCATCTCCTTCTGGTGCTCCAACGGGCACGAGACGCAGCCGAGCTTCGCCAGCGACGCGCAGGTCCCCGATACGTGGGACTGCCCCCGCTGCGGCTTCCCGGCCGGTCAGGACCGGGACAACCCGCCGGACCCGCCGCGCACCGAGCCGTACAAGACGCACCTGGCGTATGTGCGCGAGCGGCGCAGCGACGCGGACGGCGAGGCGATCCTCGCGGAGGCGCTCGCCAAACTGCGGGGCGAGATCTGAGACTTGGCGACCGGCCGGGCACCGAGAAGGTGCCCGGCCGGTTTCCTGTTTCGGTACGTGTGCGGACAGACGGCTCCAGATATCTCATACCGCCCGCTGATCCATTAGGTTGGACAGTGCAGCGGGGCAAGGTACGTACGCAGGTACGAAAGAAGGCTGAAGTCCGAGATGAACGCAGAAAGCCGAGCCAGGCTCAATCAGACGCCCGAGTGGACGGCGCTCGCCCGCCACCGCGAGAAGCTCGGGGGGGTGCAGCTGCGCGAGCTGTTCGCCGCGGACCCCACACGCGGCACGGCCTACACCCTCGACGTCGGTGACCTGCACATCGACTACTCCAAGCACCTCGTCACCGAGGAGACGCTGACGCTGCTGCGCGAGCTGGCCGCGGCGACCGACGTCTTCGGGCTGCGGGACGCCATGTTCCGCGGCGAGAAGATCAACACCACCGAGGACCGCGCCGTCCTGCACACCGCGCTGCGCGCCCCGCGCGACGCCGTCATCGAGGTCGACGGCGAGCACGCCGGGAACGTCGTGCCGGCGGTGCACGCCGTCCTCGACAAGATGAGCGCCTTCGCCGAGAAGATCCGCTCCGGCGAGTGGACCGGCCACACCGGCAAGCGCATCAAGAACATCGTCAACATCGGCATCGGCGGCTCCGACCTCGGCCCCGCCATGGCCTACGAGGCGCTGCGCTCCTTCACCGACCGCGACCTCACCGTCCGCTTCGTGTCGAACGTGGACGGCGCGGACCTGCACGAGGCCGTGCGCGACCTGGACGCCGCCGAGACGCTCTTCATCATCGCCTCCAAGACGTTCACCACCATCGAGACGATCACGAACGCCACGTCGGCGCGCGACTGGCTGCTGACCGAGCTGAAGGCCTCCTCGGACGCCGTCGCCAAGCACTTCGTGGCCCTGTCGACGAACGCCGAGAAGGTGTCCGACTTCGGCATCGACACCGCCAACATGTTCGAGTTCTGGGACTGGGTCGGCGGCCGCTACTCCTACGACTCGGCGATCGGCCTCTCCCTGATGATCGCCATCGGGCCCGACCGCTTCCGCGAGATGCTCGACGGCTTCCACCTCGTCGACGAGCACTTCCGCACCGCGCCCGCCGAGTCCAACGTGCCGCTGCTGATGGGCCTGTTGGGCATCTGGTACGGCAACTTCCACGACGCGCAGTCGCACGCCGTCCTGCCGTACTCGCACTACCTCTCCAAGTTCACCGCCTACCTCCAGCAGCTCGACATGGAGTCCAACGGCAAGTACGTCGACCGCGACGGCAAGGAAGTCGACTGGCAGACGGGCCCGGTCGTCTGGGGCACCCCCGGCACCAATGGCCAGCACGCCTACTACCAACTCATCCACCAGGGCACGAAGTTGATCCCGGCCGACTTCATCGGCTTCGCCGAGCCGGTCGCCGACCTGCTGCCCGGCCTGGTCCCCCAGCACGACCTGCTGATGGCCAACTTCTTCGCGCAGACGCAGGCGCTGGCGTTCGGCAAGACGCCGGACGAGGTGCGCGCCGAGGGCGTCGCCGAGGAACTCGTCCCGCACAAGACGTTCAAGGGCAACCACCCGACGACGACGATCCTCGCCAAGAAGCTGACCCCCTCGGTCCTCGGCCAGCTCATCGCGCTCTACGAACACAAGGTCTTCGTCCAGGGCGCCGTGTGGAACATCGACTCCTTCGACCAGTGGGGCGTCGAACTCGGCAAGGTCCTCGCCAAGCGCGTCGAGCCCGCGCTGACCGAGGGCGCCGACGTCCCCGACCTGGACGGTTCGACCACCGCTCTCGTCGCCAAGTACCGGGAGCTGCGCGGGCGTTGAGCCGCGCTGCTCGTTAATCGGATGCGTTCCTGAGGCCCGGCGGGTGACACTGCTTCGGCTCTGTCACCCGTCGGGAGGGACCCCGTCATGGACCAGCTGCTCGCCGCGCTCGCCGACCCCGAGAGACTGCGGCTGTACGCGCGCATCGTCCTCGACGACCTGCCGCCGCGCGAGGCGGACTCACCGGCCGCCCGCAAGCACCTGGGGCGGCTGCTCGCCACCGGGCTCGTGGAGCGGCTGCCCGACGGATCGCTGCGCGCCGACCCGGCCGTCTTCCGGCGCGCCCCGGGGCCCGTCGACCCCCACCCCACCGTGCCGCGCCGCCTCACCGGCTTCTTCGCGCACGGCCGCCTCACGGCCATCCCCGTACGCCCCGTCGTACGCCACGAACTCCTCGTCCACCTCACGGACACCCTCTTCGACGCCGACCGCAGCTACAGCGAGCGCGAGGTCAACGACGCGTTCCGCACCGTGCACGACGACACCTCGGCGCTGCGCCGGTACTGCGTCACCGACGGCCTCCTGGTGCGCGAGCGCGACGGCAGCAGTTACCGCCGCGTCCACGCCCACGCGTAAGGGCCCCGCACCGGGAGCGGTGCGGGGCCCTCGTCGTGCCTACGGCTACGCCACGGCCGGCGGGTACAGCTCCGCAGGGAGCTGCGAGGCCGCCGCCGCGTCCAGCAGCCACAGCGTGCGCGAGCGGCCGCGGGCGCCGGCCGCCGGGGCCTGCACCTCACCCGCTCCGGACAGGGCGATGGCCGCGGCCCCCGCCTTGTCCTCGCCCGCCGCGAGCAGCCACACCTCGCGCGCCGCCCTGATCGCCGGGAGCGTCAGGGAGATACGGGTCGGCGGGGGCTTCGGCGCGCCGTGCACGCCGACCACCGAGCGCTCCGTCTCGCGCACCGCCGGATGCTCCGGGAAGAGCGAGGCGACATGCGTGTCCGGGCCGACGCCGAGCATCAGCACGTCGAAGGCCGGCACCTGGCCGTGGTCCTCCGGACGCGCGGCGGCGGCGAGTTCGGCGGCGTAGACCTCGGCGGCGGCGTCCACCTCGTAGGGACCGTCGGAGGCCGGCATCGGGTGCACCCGGGCCGGGTTGAGCGGCACCGCGTCCAGCAGCGCCGCCCGGGCCTGGGTGTGGTTGCGCTCCGGGTCGCCGTCCGGCAGGAAGCGCTCGTCGCCCCACCACAGGTCCAGGCGCGACCAGTCGACCGCGTCCCGGGCCGGGGAGGCGGCGAGCGCCGCCAGCAGGCCGTTGCCGTTGCGGCCGCCGGTGAGGACCACCGAGGCGTAACCCCGCGCGGACTGCGCGTCGACGATCTTCGTGATGAGACGGGCCGCCGCGGCCCGCGCCATCAGCTCCTTGTCGCGGTGGACGACGAGCTGCGGGGCCCCGGTCACTTGACCGCCGCCTTCTTCGCGGCGGCCTTCTTCGCCGGGGCCTTCTTCGGCTCGGGCTCCCCGGCGGCGGCGTCCTTGACCTCGGCCGCCACCTCCGTCACCGGGGCGGACGGCTCGACCAGGCGGTCCACGCCGTACTTCAGCGCGGACGCGTAGGTGTCGTCCGGGTCCAGGCGGCGCAGCTCCTCCGCGATCAGCTCGGCCGTCTCACGGCGCTTGAGCGCCACGGCACGGTCGGGCTGTCCCTGGATGGAGAGCGTGGCGAGCGAGCCGTCGGCCCGGTCCAGCACGATGGGACCACAGGTGGTCTCCATGCGGACGCCCGTCAGGCCGGGGCCCGCCGACACCGCGCGCTTGACCGGTACGCCCAGCCGGTCCGCCAGCCACATGGCCAGCAGCTCGCAGCTCGGGTTGAACTCCTCGCCGTCCACCTGCACTTCGGTGACCTTGCAGGTGACCTGGTCCAGGGCCGCGGCGAGCATGGAGCGCCACGGGGTGATGCGGGTCCAGGCCAGGTCCGTGCTGCCGGGCTGGTAGGACTCGGCGCGGGCCGTCAGCTCCTGGATCGGGTGCTCGGCCGTGTACGAGTCCGTGACGCGGCGCTGCGCCAGGGCGCCGAGCGGGTCGGCCGCGGCGTCGAGCGGGGCGTTCACCGGCCACCAGACGACCACGGGGGCGTCGGGCAGCAGCAGCGGCAGGACGACCGACTGGGCGTGGTCGATGACCTCGCCGTACAGCCGCAGGATCACTGTCTCGCCGGTGCCCGCCTCGACGCCGACCCGCACCTCGGCGTCGAGCCGTGAGGTGGTGCGGTCACGGGGCGAGCGGGCGGTGCGCTTGATGACCACGAGGGTGCGCGAGGGGTGCTCGCGCGACGCGTCGTTCGCGGCCTTCAGGGAGTCGTAGGCGTTCTCCTCGTCGGTGACGATGACGAGGGTCAGGACCATGCCGACGGCCGGGGTGCCGATCGCCCGGCGGCCCTGCACGAGCGCCTTGTTGATCTTGCTGGACGTGGTGTCCGTAAGGTCGATCTTCATGGCCGACGCCAGCTCCGTCCGTCTCGTGCGAGCATTTCGTCCGCCTCGGTCGGGCCCCAGGTGCCTGCCGGGTACTGCGCGGGCTTGCCGTGCTTGTCCCAGTACTCCTCGATCGGGTCGAGGATGTTCCAGGACAGCTCGACCTCCTCCGTGCGCGGGAAGAGGTTGGCGTCGCCGAGCAGGACGTCCAGGATCAGGCGTTCGTACGCCTCCGGGCTGGACTCGGTGAAGGACTCGCCGTACGCGAAGTCCATCGAGACGTCCCGGATCTCCATGGAGGTGCCGGGGACCTTCGAGCCGAACCGGACCGTGATGCCCTCGTCGGGCTGGACGCGGATGACGATCGCGTTCTGCCCGAGCTCCTCGGTGGCCGTGTGGTCGAAGGGGGAGTGGGGCGCGCGCTGGAAGACGACCGCGATCTCCGTGACGCGGCGGCCCAGACGCTTGCCCGTGCGCAGGTAGAAGGGGACGCCCGCCCAGCGGCGGTTGTCCACCTCCAGCTTGATGGCCGCGTAGGTGTCGGTCTTCGACTTGGGGTCGATGCCCTCTTCCTGGAGGTAGCCGACGGCCTTCTCGCCGCCCTGCCACCCGGCGGCGTACTGCCCGCGGACGGTGCTGGTGCCGAGGTCCTTGGGCAGCCGGACGGCGCCGAGCACCTTCGCCTTCTCGGCGACCAGCGCGTTCGCGTCGAAGGAGGCGGGCTCCTCCATCGCGGTCAGCGCCATCAGCTGGAGCAGGTGGTTCTGGATGACGTCACGGGCGGCGCCGATGCCGTCGTAGTAGCCGGCGCGGCCGCCGATGCCGATGTCCTCGGCCATCGTGATCTGGACGTGGTCCACGTACGACCGGTTCCAGATCGGCTCGAACATCTGGTTGGCGAAGCGCAGTGCCAGGATGTTCTGGACGGTCTCCTTGCCGAGGTAGTGGTCGATCCGGAACACCTGGTCCGGGGCGAACACCTCGTGCACGATCGCGTTCAGCTCGCGGGCGGAGGCCAGGTCGTGGCCGAACGGCTTCTCGATGACCGCGCGGCGCCAGGCGCCCTCGGGGGCGTCGGCGAGGTCGTGCTTCTTGAGCTGCTGGACGACCTGCGGGAAGAACTTCGGGGGCACCGAGAGGTAGAAGGCGAAGTTGCCGCCGGTGCCCTGCGCCTTGTCCAGCTCCTGGATGGTGTCCTTGAGCTGCTCGAAGGCATCGTCGTCGTCGAAGTTGCCCTGGACGAAGCGCATGCCCTGGATGAGCTGCTGCCAGACCTCCTCGCGGAACGGCGTGCGTGAGTGCTCCTTGACCGCGTCGTGGACGACCTGGGCGAAGTCCTCGTCCTCCCAGTCGCGGCGGGCGAAGCCAATGAGGGAAAAGCCCGGCGGCAGCAGACCTCGGTTGGCGAGGTCGTACACGGCGGGCATCAACTTTTTACGGGACAAATCGCCCGTGACGCCAAAGATGACCAGGCCCGACGGCCCCGCGATACGCGGGAGCCGTCGGTCTGCGGCGTCACGCAGCGGATTGCTGCTTGACAAAGTGGTCAGCCCTTCGAAGGAGCGAGGCGCTTCAGCTCGGCCTCGGTCGACTTGAGCAGATCGGTCCAGGAGGCCTCGAACTTCTCGACGCCCTCGTCTTCCAGGAGCTGCACGACGTCGTCGTACGCGATGCCGAGCTTCTCCACGGCGGCGATCTCCGCGCGGGCCTCGTCGTAGGTGCCCGCGATGGTGTTGCCGGTGATCTGGCCGTGGTCGCCGGTGGCTTCCAGGGTCGCCTCGGGCATCGTGTTCACCGTGTTGGGCGCGACCAGCTCGTCGACGTACAGGGTGTCCTTGTACGCCGGGTCCTTGACGCCGGTCGAGGCCCACAGCGGACGCTGCTTGTTGGCCTGCGCCTTGTCGAGGGCGGCCCAGCGGTCGGAGGAGAAGACCTCCTCGTACGCCTCGTAGGCCAGCCGGGCGTTGGCGAGGGCGGCCTTCCCCTTGAGGGCCTTGGCCTCGTCCGTGCCGATGCCGTCCAGGCGCTTGTCGATCTCGGTGTCCACGCGGGACACGAAGAAGGACGCCACCGAGTGGATCTTCGACAGGTCCAGGCCGCGCTCCTTGGCCTTCTCCAGGCCCGCGAGGTACGCGTCCATGACCATGCGGTAGCGCTCCAGCGAGAAGATCAGCGTGACGTTGACGCTGATGCCGAGGCCGATGACCTCGGTGATCGCCGGGATGCCCGCCTGGGTGGCCGGGATCTTGATGAGCGCGTTGGGGCGGTCCACCAGCCACGCGAGCTGCTTGGCCTCGGCGACCGTGGCCTTGGTGTTGTGCGCGAGGCGCGGGTCGACCTCGATCGAGACGCGGCCGTCCTGGCCGTCCGTCGCGTCGAAGACCGGGCGCAGGATGTCGGCGGCGTCACGGACGTCCGCCGTCGTGATCATGCGGATGGCCTCTTCGACCGTGACCTCACGGGCCGCCAGGTCGGAGAGCTGCTGGTCGTAACCGTCGCCCTGCGAGATGGCCTTCTGGAAGATCGACGGGTTGGTCGTGACGCCCACGACGTGCTGCTGGTCGATCAGCTCGGCGAGGTTGCCGGACGTGATCCGCTTGCGCGACAGGTCGTCCAGCCAGATCGCGACGCCTTCTTCGGAGAGGCGCTTGAGTGCGTCTGTCATGGAATTACATCTCCTACTTGTTCGTATACGGGCGTCAGCGCTGGACGGCGGCGATCGATTCCCGCGCCGCCTGGGCCACCGCGTCGGCGGTGAACCCGAACTCGCGGAAGAGGACCTTGCCGTCGGCCGAGGCACCGAAGTGCTCCAGCGAGACGATGCGTCCGGCGTCGCCCACGAAACGGTGCCAGGTCAGGCCGATGCCCGCCTCGACCGCCACGCGCGCCTTCACGGACGGCGGCAGCACGCTGTCGCGGTACCCCTGGTCCTGCTCCTCGAACCACTCGACCGACGGCATCGAGACGACCCGCGTCGGAACACCGGCGGCCTGGAGCTGCTCACGCGCCTCGACGGCGAGGTGCACCTCGGAGCCGGTGCCGATGAGGATGACCTCCGGCGTGCCGCCGTCGGCCTCGAACAGGACGTAGCCGCCCTTGGCCGCGTCCTCGTTGCGGTCGTACGTGGGCACGCCCTGGCGGGTCAGCGCGAGGCCGTGCGGGGCGCCCTTGCCGAACTCCTTGGTGAAGCGCTTGAGGATCTCGCGCCAGGCGATGGCGGTCTCGTTCGCGTCGGCCGGGCGTACGACGTTCAGGCCCGGGATGGCGCGCAGCGAGGCCAGGTGCTCGACCGGCTGGTGCGTCGGGCCGTCCTCGCCGAGACCGATGGAGTCGTGCGTCCACACGTACGTCACCGGCAGGTGCATCAGCGCGGACAGGCGGACGGCGTTGCGCATGTAGTCGGAGAACACCAGGAAGGTGCCGCCGTAGATGCGGGTGTTGCCGTGCAGCGCGATGCCGTTCATCTCCGCGGCCATGGAGTGCTCGCGGATGCCGAAGTGGATCGTGCGGCCGTACGGGTCGGCCTCCGGCAGCGGGTTGTCCGCCGGCAGGAACGACGACGTCTTGTCGATCGTCGTGTTGTTCGAGCCCGCGAGGTCGGCGGAGCCGCCCCACAGCTCGGGGATGACCGCGCCCAGCGCCTGGAGGACCTTGCCGGAGGCGGCGCGGGTGGCGACGCCCTTGCCGGTCTCGAAGACGGGGAGGTGGTCCTCCCAGCCCTCGGGCAGCTCGCCCGCGGCGACCCGCTCGAAGGTGGCGGCGTGCTCGGGGTTGGCGGTGCGCCAGGCGGCGAAGCCCTTTTCCCACTCGGCCTTGGCCTCACGGCCGCGGTCCAGCGCCTTGCGGGTGTGCGCGATGACCTCGTCGGAGACCTCGAAGGTCTGCTCCGGGTCGAAGCCGAGGACGCGCTTGGTGGCGGCCACTTCCTCGTCGCCGAGCGCCGAGCCGTGCGCGGCCTCGGTGTTCTGCGCGTTCGGGGCGGGCCAGGCGATGATCGAGCGCATCGCGATGAAGGAGGGGCGCTCGGTCTCGGCCTTGGCGGCCTGGATCGCGGCGTACAGGGCGGCCGGGTCGAGGTCGCCGTTCTCCTTGGGCTCCACGCGCTGGACGTGCCAGCCGTAGGCCTCGTACCGCTTGAGGGTGTCCTCGGAGATCGCGGTGGCGGTGTCGCCCTCGATCGAGATGTGGTTGTCGTCCCACAGCATCACGAGGTTGCCGAGCTTCTGGTGCCCGGCCATCGAGGACGCCTCCGCGGAGATGCCCTCCTCCAGGCAGCCGTCACCGGCGATGACGAAGATGTGGTGGTCGAACGGCGACTCGCCCGCGGGGGTCGCCGGGTCGAACAGGCCGCGCTCGTAGCGGGCGGCCATCGCCATGCCCACGGCGTTGGCGACGCCCTGGCCCAGCGGGCCCGTCGTCGTCTCCACGCCGGTCGTGTGCCCGTACTCCGGGTGGCCCGGGGTCTTCGAGCCCCAGGTGCGGAAGGCCTTCAGGTCATCCAGCTCCAGGCCGAAACCGGCGAGGTAGAGCTGGATGTAGAGGGTCAGGGACGAATGGCCCGCGGAAAGGACGAACCGGTCGCGACCGGTCCACTCCGCGTCCGCCGGGTCATGGCGCATCACCTTCTGGAAAAGGGTGTACGCGGCGGGCGCGAGGCTCATGGCCGTACCGGGATGGCCGTTGCCGACCTTCTGTACGGAATCCATGGCCAGGACGCGAGCGGTGTCAACGGCTCGCTGGTCCAGTTCGGTCCACTCGAGGTCTGTGGTGGTCGGCTTGGTGCTCACCCTGAGTCAGGGCTCCTCTCCACATGTCGAATGCCGGCGATGTGAATCTCACCGGCCGTTGTCGAGCCTACCGCTGCCAGAACGTGCATTTTTTCGAGTCATTCCAGACTGCCGGGACAAGTGGTGATCCGCCTCCCGAAAGGAATGCGCGGCGATTCGCCATGTGAATAGGGAACCGCTCATATGTCCGCTCAATGGTCGTTCGGTATCGCTCATGTGTCCGTTCAAAGGACGTTCCGCGCCGCTCGGGCGACCGGTCGCCCGACCCTCGGTACCCCGGGTCCGGACGCTCAACACGACCCCACCCCCGCGAAGGGCGAGGTATGGGCAACGTCTACAGTGGCGTGGTACGCGCGAGCCTTTACCGGATCTTCATGTCAGAAGGTGCCGGACAGCTCGCTGGGATGTCTCTGTCAGGGGTGTGCGTGACGGCCGTTGAATCCCGTCCAGCGGGGGTTTCCGGGACGGACCTTAGCCCGAGCCATCGGCCGTTCGGGGCCCGTGTCAAGGCGTTCGTGGCGCTCACCAAGCCGCGGATCATCGAACTCCTCCTCATCACCACCGTTCCGGTGATGTTCCTCGCCGAACAGGGCGTGCCCGACCTGTGGCTGGTCTTCGTGACCTGCCTGGGCGGCTACCTCTCGGCGGGCGGCGCCAACGCGCTCAACATGTACATCGACCGCGACATCGACGCCCTCATGGACCGCACGTCGCAGCGGCCGCTGGTCACCGGGATGGTGAGCCCCCGCGAGTGCCTCGTCTTCGGCATCGCCCTGGCGGTCGTCTCCACGCTGCTCTTCGGCCTCGCCGTGAACTGGCTCTCCGCCTGGCTCGCGCTCGGCGCGCTCCTCTTCTACGTGGTCGTCTACACGATGATCCTCAAGCGGCGGACCTCGCAGAACATCGTCTGGGGCGGCATCGCGGGCTGCATGCCGGTCCTCATCGGCTGGTCCTCGGTCACCAACTCCCTGTCGTGGGCGCCGGTCATCCTCTTCCTCGTCATGTTCTTCTGGACGCCGCCGCACTACTGGCCGCTCTCCATGAAGGTCAAGGACGACTACGCGCGCGTGGGCGTGCCGATGCTGCCGGTCATCGCCTCCAACAAGGTCGTCGCCCGGCAGATCGTCCTCTACAGCTGGGTCATGGTCGCCGTCTCGCTGCTGCTCCAGCCGCTCGGCTACACCGGCTGGTTCTACACGGCGGTGGCACTGGTGACCGGCGGCTGGTGGCTGTGGGAGGCGCACGGCCTGCAGAACCGCGCCAAGGCGGAGGTCACGGGCGGCAAGCTCAAGGAGATGCGGCTCTTCCACTGGTCCATCACGTACGTGTCGCTGCTCTTCGTCGCCGTGGCGGTCGACCCCTTCCTGCGCTAGCGCCGCGGCTCGTGGCCGATGCCACTCCGCCCGGCTGTCGCCAAGCGATCTACCCGTCGGTAGCATCCTGCCCATGGCAGACACGCAGCAGGTGGACGAGCAGGCGACCGAGCAGGTGGACGACGGCAAGCAGGCCGCCCGCGCGGAGCGGAAGGCGGCCAAGCTGGCCAAGGAGATCGGTGCCTTCGTCCGTGAACACGGCGGCGCCGAGGGACAGGTCGCCCACCTCGGCCAGAAGGGCGCCCGCATCGTCCTCGTCGGCGAGGACGGCGGCTGGGGCGACCTGGTGGCCCCCACGCACGCCATCGCGCTCAGCGCCGTGGAGAAGGCCGGCATCACCGTCCACGAGGACTTCGACGGGGACTTCGCCGCCAAGGTGCGGACCGGCCCCTACGAGTGGACGCGCATGGCCGGCATCCAGATCGGCGGCCCGAAGAACGCCTGAGACCGGGCACGTGTTCGGCCCGCCGAGACTGGCCGAGAGCAACACCTGACACGCGCGTCACCCGTTAGGACCGTAGGAGCAAGGTCCATTCAGCGGGAGTCCGCATGATCGAAACGCCGTCCCTGGTGGACCAGTACTGCCATGGCGTCCTCCGTACGGAGCTGGGCCTCGGCACCTTCGAGGCCCACCTCGGCCGGGGCGAGGGGCCGCCCGCCCCCGGCACCACCTTCTTCGACACCCAGACCGGCTTCGCGGTGCGCCGCTGGTGCCCGCCGCTGCTCGGCCTCGAACCGCACTGTCCGCCCGCCCGCTATCTGGCCCGCCGCCGCGACCTCGGCGTCCTGGAGTCGGGGCGGCGCCTGCTGCGCGGCAGCGGCATCACCACGTACCTCGTCGACACGGGGCTGCCGGGAGACCTGACGGGGCCCGGCGAGATGGCGTCCGCGGGCGGCGCCACGGCCCGCGAGATCGTGCGCCTGGAGCTTCTCGCCGAGCAGGTCGCCGACACCTCGGGGACCGCCGACTCCTTCCTCGCCAACCTCGCCGAGTCCGTCCACGGCGCCGCCGCGCACGCCGTCGCCTTCACCTCGGTCGCGGGGGTGCGCCACCCGCTCTCCCTCGCGGCGCGGCCGCCGGGGCCGGGCGAGGTGCGGCGCGCGGTGGGGCACTGGCTCGCGGCGCGGCAGGTGGGCGGTGAGCTGGCCGACCCGGTGCTGCTGCGGCACCTGCTGTGGATCGCGGTGGCCTCGGGGCGGCCGCTCCAGCTGCACGCGGGCGCCGGCGACCCCCAGGCGTACTTCGGGGACTTCGCGCGCGCCACCGCGGGCCTCGGCACCGATCTGGTGCTGCTGCACGGCTATCCGTACCACCGCGCCGCCGCCCACCTCGCGGCGGTCTTCCCGCACGTCCACACCGACCTGGGGCCCGCGCTCGTGCGCACCGGGGCGCGGGCGGCGGCCGTGCTCGCGGAGATCCTCGAACTCGCGCCCTTCGGCAAGCTGCTGTTCTCCAGCGGCGCGCACGGCCTGCCCGAGCTGCACGTCGTGGGGGCCCGGCTCTTCCGCGAGGCGCTCGGGCGCGTCCTGGGCACCTGGGTCGCCGAGGGCGCCTGGTCGCTCACCGACGCGCAGCGCGTGGCGGGGATGATCGCGGCGGGCAACGCCTGCCGCGTCTACGGCCTCGCGGACCCGTCAGACGGCGGAGAGCTGTGAGTCGTCCGCCTGGGCGGGCACCTCGGCCGTGGGCAGCGGCCGCTCCCGCAGGGACAGCAGCACGCGCAGCACGGCGATCCACACCAGGCACGAGCCGAACATGTGCAGGCCGACCAGGACCTCCGGCAGCTCCGTGAAGTACTGGACGTAGCCGATGGCGCCCTGCGCGAGGAGGATCAGGAACAGGTCGCGGGTGCGGGCCAGCGGGCCGCGCGGCGCGTCCACCGCCTTGAGCACGAACCACAGGGCGAAGGTCAGCGTCACCACGATCCAGGCGAGCACCGCGTGCAGCTTGGTCACGCCCTCCCAGTCCAGGCCGACCGGGGCGAGGTTCATCCGGGGTACGTCGCTGGAGTCGCCCGCGTGCGGACCGGCGCCGGTCACGACCGTGCCGACCGCGATGAGCAGCACCGAGGCCGCGACCAGGAACCAGACGAGTTGCGCCACGGCCTTGCCGACCAGCGGACGCGGCTCGCCGTCGCCCTCGCGGGTGCGCTGCCACATGACGGCGGCGACCGCGATCAGGGCCGAGGAGAGCAGGAAGTGCGCGGCGACCGTGTACGGGTTCAGACCGACGAGCACGACGATGCCGCCGAGCACGGCGTTCCCCATGACCAGCCAGAACTGTGCCCAGCCGAGCCGCGTGAGGCTGCGCCGCATCGGCTTCTGCGCGCGGGCGGCGATGATCGCCCAGCCGACGGCCGCGCACAGGACATACGTCAGGACGCGGTTGCCGAACTCGATGTAGCCGTGGAAGCCCATCTCGCTGGTCGCGGTGAGGGAGTCCTCGGTGCACTTGGGCCAGGTCGGGCAGCCGAGGCCCGAACCGGTCAGCCGTACGGCCCCGCCCGTCACGACGATGACCACCGTCATGGCGAGGGAGAGGAAGGCCGCCCGCTGGACGGTCCGCTGGGTGGGGGCCCAGCGCTCGGCGATGAAGGCGAGCGGGTTCCGCACGGCTTGAGCGAGGTCGGCTCGGGTCACGTTTGGCACGCGCCCCATCGTAGGGGGCCGCTTGTGCACGGCTTCACGAGGGGGACGTATCCGGCGTTCCTGTGACGGCCGTTACGCCGTACGGCTGCTTCCGCGGGCGCGCCGCTACTCCCAGCGGAAGAACTTCGCCGCCGCGCCGAGCCCCAGCACCGCCCACACCGCGAGGATGCCGAGGTCCGCCCACGGCATGCCCGCGCCGTGCCGGAGGACGTCGCGCAGCCCGTCCGAGAGCGCCGAGACGGGCAGCAGGCCGAGGACCGACTGGACCGCCCCGGGGAACTTGTCGAGCGGCACGATCACGCCGCCGCCCATGAGCAGGAGCAGGAAGACGAGGTTCGCGGCCGCCAGCGTCACCTCGGCCTTGAGGGTGCCCGCCATCAGCAGACCGAGGCCGGAGAAGGCCGCGGTGCCGAGGAGCAGGAGCAGGAGTACGGCGAAGGGGTTGCCGTGCGGCGACCAGCCGAGGGCGAGGGCGATGGCCGTGAGCAGGGCGACCTGGAGGGCCTCGGTGACCAGCACGGAGAGCGTCTTGGCCGCCATCAGGCCCCAGCGGGGCAGCGGTGAGGCGCCGAGCCGCTTGAGCACGCCGTAGCGCCGCTCGAAGCCGGTCGCGATGGCCTGCCCGGTGAACGCCGTGGACATCACGGCGAGCGCGAGGACCCCGGGCGCGAGGAAGTCCACGGCCTTGCCCTCGCCCGTGTCGATGATGTCCACGACACTGAACAGCACGAGCAGGAGGGTGGGGATCACCACCGTCAGGAGCAGCTGCTCGCCGTTGCGCAGCAGCATCCGCGTCTCCAGGGCCGCCTGCGCGGCGATCATGCGGGGGAGCGGGGCGGCACCCGGCTTCGGCGTGTACGTACCGGCGGCGCTCATCCGCGCAGCTCCTTGCCCGTGAGTTCGAGGAAGACGTCTTCCAGGGTGTGGCGTTCGACCGAGATCCGGTCCGGCATCACCCCGTGCTGGGCGCACCAGGAGGTGACGGTGGCCAGCAGCTGCGGGTCGACCGTGCCGCTGACGCGGTAGGCGCCGGGGGTCAGCTCGGCCGCGGCCGAGTCCGGGGGCAGCGCCTTGAGCAGCGAGCCGACGTCCAGGCCCGGGCGGCCGGTGAACCGCAGGGTGTTCTCGGCGCCGCCGCGGCACAGCGCGTCGGGGCTGCCCTGGGCGATGACCCGGCCCGCGTCGATGATCGCGACGTCGTCGGCCAGCTCCTCGGCCTCGTCCATGTGGTGCGTGGTGAGGATGACGGCGACCCCGTCGCGGCGCAGATCGCGGACGAGTTCCCAGGTCGCCCGGCGGGCCTGCGGGTCCAGGCCGGCGGTCGGCTCGTCCAGGAAGACCAGCTCGGGCCTGCCGACCACGGCCAGCGCGAGCGCGAGGCGCTGCTGCTGGCCGCCGGAGAGCCGCCGGTAGGTGGTGCGGCCGCAGGAGCCGAGCCCGAGGCGTTCGATGAGGGCGTCCACGTCCAGCGGGTGCGCGTGCAGCTTGGCGACGTGGCGCAGCATCTCGTCGGCGCGGGCGCCGGAGTAGACGCCGCCGGACTGGAGCATCACGCCGATGCGGGGCCGCAGCGCCCCGGCCTCGCGGACCGGGTCCAGGCCGAGCACGCGGACCGTGCCGGAGTCCGGCTTGCGGTACCCCTCGCAGGTCTCGATCGTGGTGGTCTTGCCGGCGCCGTTGGGGCCGAGAACGGCGGTGATGCCCGCCCCGGCCGTCAGGTCGAGGCCGTCGACCGCGGTCTTGGTTCCGTACCGCTTGACCAGACTCTCGATCTGGACGACGGGCTCGTTTCGCATGGTGAGCCAGTCTAGGGACGGATCGCGGGCGCCGGGCGGGCGGGGCGCGGACGGTGCGCGGGAGTGCGCCGCGCGCGGGCACAAAGGGCCGGTGGGAGGGGGTGCCCGGCCTGGTCAGAGGGGTTGGGACGGCCCCGGCTCACCCCATCGAAAGGATCGTGCGTTTGATCGATCAGTGATCGTTTTCGCAGGTCAGATTAGGTGAACCTAAGTGACGCAGCGCACCGGCCGGTGATCGCGGCGCGGGTTGTCAGGCTCTGAGGAATTACGCAACAATGGCGTTGTGAAAAACGTTGGCGAGGCTCCGCAGGAGGAACTCGCGACCGGGGAGCGATCCACTCGCAACCGTGTCGCGCGCTCCATCCTGGACCACGGCCCCTCCACCGTCGCCGACCTCGCGAAGCGTCTCGGCCTCACCCAGGCGGCCGTCCGCAGGCACCTCGACTCCCTCGTCCACGAGAACGTCGTCGAGCCCCGCGAGCAGCGCATCTACGGCGCGCGGACCCGGGGCCGCCCCGCGAAGGTGTTCGCCCTGACCGACTGCGGTCGCGACGCCTTCGACCAGTCCTACGACACGCTCGCCGCCGAGGCCCTGCGCTGGATCGCCGAGCGGCACGGCGAGGGCGCCCTCGTCGCCTTCGCCCGGGACCGCATCGCCGCGCAGGCCACGGCGTACCAGGCGGCGATCGACGCGGCACCACCCGAACAGCGCACCGAGGCCCTGGCCAAGGCGCTGACCGCCGACGGGTACGCTGCCACGGCGCGCAGCGCACCGGTCGGCGAGCAGCTCTGCCAGCACCACTGCCCGGTCGCCCATGTCGCCGAGCAGTTCCCGCAGCTGTGCGAGGCGGAGACGGAGATGTTCTCCACGCTGCTCGGCACGCATGTGCAGCGCCTTGCCACCATCGCCCACGGCGACGGCGTCTGCACGACGTTCATCCCGCGCAGTGGCGGCGCCCCGCAGGCGGCACAGCCCGAGCGGGCAGCACAGTCAGCACAGCCTTTCAATTCAGCATCAGCAAGCACGGCCGGGAGGAACCCCGCATGACGCTCCCCACGGAGACTGCCCACCCCGAACTCGAGGGTCTGGGCAACTACGAATACGGCTGGGCCGACTCCGACGCCGCCGGTGCCTCTGCCAAGCGCGGCATCAACGAGGACGTCGTCCGGGACATCTCGGCCAAGAAGTCCGAGCCGGAGTGGATGACCAAGCTCCGCCTCAAGGGCCTGCGCCTCTTCGACAAGAAGCCCATGCCGAACTGGGGCTCGGACCTCTCCGGCATCGACTTCGACAACATCAAGTACTTCGTGCGCTCCACGGAGAAGCAGGCGGAGTCCTGGGAGGACCTGCCCGAGGACATCAAGAACACGTACGACAAGCTCGGCATCCCCGAGGCGGAGAAGCAGCGCCTCGTCGCCGGTGTCGCGGCCCAGTACGAGTCCGAGGTCGTCTACCACCAGATCCGCGAGGACCTGGAGGAGCAGGGCGTCATCTTCCTGGACACCGACACGGCGCTGAAGGAGCACCCGGAGCTCTTCAAGGAGTATTTCGGCACCGTCATCCCCGTCGGCGACAACAAGTTCGCGTCGCTGAACACCGCCGTGTGGTCCGGCGGCTCGTTCATCTACGTCCCCAAGGGCGTGCACGTCGAGATCCCGCTCCAGGCCTACTTCCGCATCAACACGGAGAACATGGGCCAGTTCGAGCGGACGCTGATCATCGTCGACGAGGACGCCTACGTCCACTACGTCGAGGGCTGCACCGCGCCGATCTACAAGTCGGACTCGCTGCACTCCGCCGTCGTCGAGATCATCGTGAAGAAGGGCGGCCGCTGCCGCTACACGACGATCCAGAACTGGTCGAACAACGTCTACAACCTGGTCACCAAGCGCGCCGTGGCGTACGAGGGCGCGACCATGGAGTGGATCGACGGCAACATCGGTTCCAAGGTCACCATGAAGTACCCCGCCGTCTACCTCATGGGCGAGCACGCCAAGGGCGAGACGCTGTCCATCGCCTTCGCGGGCGAGGGCCAGCACCAGGACGCCGGCTCCAAGATGGTCCACATGGCGCCGAACACCTCCTCCAACATCGTCTCCAAGTCGGTGGCGCGCGGCGGCGGTCGTACGTCATACCGCGGCCTTGTCGAGATCGGTGAGGGCGCCGCCGGATCGAAGTCGAACGTCCTCTGTGACGCGCTCCTCGTCGACACGATCTCGCGCTCGGACACCTACCCCTACGTCGACGTCCGCGAGGACGACGTCTCGATGGGCCACGAGGCGACCGTCTCCAAGGTCTCCGACGACCAGCTCTTCTACCTGATGAGCCGCGGCATGACCGAGTTCGAGGCCATGGCGATGATCGTCCGCGGCTTCGTGGAGCCGATCGCCAAGGAGCTGCCCATGGAGTACGCCCTGGAGCTGAACCGGCTGATCGAGCTGCAGATGGAGGGTTCGGTCGGCTGAGGCCGGACGTCCCCGCAGCGAGCAGATTTCTTCACGCAGAGCGCAGAAAGAGAGCACGACGACAGCCATGGCTGAGGCCCAGAACATCCCCGTGGGGTCGACGACCGCCGGATCCATCGCGGTGGCCGCCGAGTCCACCGTCGCCACCCGCATGAGCGCCCCCCCGTCCTACGACGTGGCGGACTTCCCCGTCCCCCACGGCCGCGAGGAGGAGTGGCGGTTCACGCCGCTGGAGCGGCTGCGCGGGCTGCACGACGGCACCGCTGTCGCCGACGGCGGCATCCGCGTCGAGGTGAGCGCCCCCGATGGCGTCACCCAGGAGACGGTGGGCCGGGACGACGCGCGCGTCGGCAAGGCGGGCAAGCCCGTCGACCGCATCGCCGCGCAGGCGTACTCGTCCTTCGAGAAGGCCTCGGTCGTGACCGTCCCCAAGGAGACCGTCCTCACGGAGCCCATCCGCATCGCGGTGCATGGCGAGGGCGGCACCGCCTTCGCCCACCAGGTGATCGAGCTGGGCGCGTTCGCCGAGGCCCTCGTCGTCATCGACCACACCGGTGACGCCGTGCTCGCCGCCAACGTCGACTTCATCGTCGGCGACGGCGCCAAGCTCACCGTCGTCTCCGTCCAGGACTGGGACGACAAGGCGGTCCACGTCGCCCAGCACAACGCCCTGGTCGGCCGCGACGCCTCCTTCAAGTCCGTCGTCGTCACCTTCGGCGGCGACCTGGTCCGCCTGCACCCGCGCGTCGAGTACGCGGGCACCGGCGGCGAGGCCGAGCTGTTCGGCCTCTACGTCACCGACGCGGGCCAGCACCAGGAGCACCGCCTCCTGGTCGACCACAACACCCCGCACTGCAAGTCGAACGTCGTCTACAAGGGCGCGCTCCAGGGCGACGACGCCCACGCGGTGTGGATCGGCGACGTCCTCATCGAGGCCGCCGCCGAGGGCACGGACACGTACGAGATGAACCGCAACCTCGTGCTGACCGACGGCGCCCGCGTGGACTCGGTCCCGAACCTGGAGATCGAGACCGGCGAGATCGTCGGCGCCGGCCACGCCTCGGCGACCGGCCGCTTCGACGACGAGCAGCTCTTCTACCTCCAGTCGCGCGGCATCCCGGAGGACGAGGCCCGCCGCCTCGTCGTCCGCGGCTTCTTCGCCGAGCTGGTCCAGCAGATCGGCCTGCCGGACGTCGAGGAGCGCCTCCTCGCGAAGATCGAAGAGGAGCTGGAGGCGACGGTCGCATGACCTTCGTACGCGTCTGTGGACTGGGCGAGCTGGAGGAGGACACCCCCAAGCGGGTGGAACTCGACGGCACGCCGGTCTCCGTCGTCCACACCGAGGGCGAGGTGTTCGCGATCCACGACATCTGCTCGCACGCGAACGTCTCCCTCTCCGAGGGCGAGGTGGAGGACTGCCAGATCGAGTGCTGGCTGCACGGCTCCGCGTTCGACCTCCGCACCGGCAAGCCGTCCGGCCTTCCCGCGACGCGCCCCGTCCCCGTATACCCCGTAAAGATCGAAGGGGGCAGCGTCCTCGTTGACGTACGCGCCCCCCTCTCCCAGGAGTCCTGAGGCACCCATGGCAACGCTTGAAATCAAGGACCTGCACGTCACCGTCGAGGCCGACAACTCCACCAAGGAGATCCTCAAGGGCGTCGACCTGACCGTGAAGCAGGGCGAGACCCACGCCATCATGGGCCCGAACGGCTCCGGCAAGTCGACGCTCGCCTACTCCGTCGCGGGCCACCCCAAGTACACGATCACCCAGGGCAGCGTGACCCTCGACGGCGAGGACGTCCTCGAGATGTCCGTCGACGAGCGCGCCCGCGCCGGCATGTTCCTCGCCATGCAGTACCCGGTCGAGGTCCCCGGCGTCTCGGTCTCCAACTTCCTGCGTACGTCGGCGACGGCGATCCGCGGCGAGGCCCCCAAGCTGCGCACCTGGGTGAAGGAGGTCAAGTCCGCGATGGAGCAGCTCCAGATGGACCCGGCCTTCGCCGAGCGCAACGTCAACGAGGGCTTCTCCGGCGGTGAGAAGAAGCGCCACGAGATCCTCCAGATGGAACTCCTCAAGCCGAAGATCGCGATCCTCGACGAGACGGACTCCGGTCTGGACGTCGACGCGCTGCGCCAGGTCTCGGACGGCGTCAACCGCGTCCGCGCGACCGGCGAGGTCGGCACGCTGCTCATCACGCACTACACGCGCATCCTGCGCTACATCAAGCCCGACTTCGTGCACGTGTTCGCCAACGGCCGCATCGCCGAGTCCGGCGGCGCCGAGCTGGCCGACAAGCTGGAGGCCGAGGGCTACGAGGCTTACACGAAGGGTGGCGCATCCGCGTGACACAGCTGCCGGGCCTCCTCGACACCGAGGCGATCCGCAAGGACTTCCCGATCCTGGATCGTCGCATCCACGACGGCAAGAAGCTCGTGTACCTGGACAACGCGGCGACCTCGCAGACGCCGCGCCAGGTCCTCGACGTACTGAACGAGTACTACGAGCAGCACAACGCCAACGTTCACCGCGGCGTGCACGTCCTCGCCGAGGAGGCCACGGCGCTGTACGAGGGCGCCCGTGACAAGGTCGCGGCGTTCATCAACGCGCCCAGCCGCGACGAGGTGATCTTCACCAAGAACGCCTCGGAGTCGCTGAACCTCGTGGCCAACATGCTCGGCTGGGCCGACGAGCCCTACCGCGTGGACCACGAGACCGAGATCGTCATCACGGAGATGGAGCACCACTCCAACATCGTGCCGTGGCAGCTGCTCTCGCAGCGCACGGGCGCGAAGCTGAAGTGGTTCGGTCTCACCGACGACGGCCGCCTCGACCTGTCCAACATCGACGAGATCATCACCGAGAAGACGAAGATCGTCTCCTTCGTGCTGGTCTCCAACATCCTGGGCACGCTCAACCCGGTCGAGGCCATCGTGCGCCGCGCCCAGGAGGTCGGCGCCCTCGTCCTCATCGACGCCTCGCAGGCCGCCCCGCACATGCCGCTGGACGTGCAGGCGCTCCAGGCCGACTTCGTGGCCTTCACCGGCCACAAGATGTGCGGCCCGACGGGCATCGGTGTGCTGTGGGGACGCCAGGAACTCCTGGAGGACCTGCCTCCGTTCCTCGGCGGCGGCGAGATGATCGAGACCGTGTCGATGAACTCGTCGACGTACGCCCCCGCGCCGCACAAGTTCGAGGCGGGCACGCCGCCGGTCTCCCAGGCCGTGGGCCTGGGCGCGGCCGTCGACTACCTCACCGCCATCGGCATGGACAAGATCGCCGCGCACGAGCACGCGATCACCGAGTACGCGGTCAAGCGCCTCCTCGAAGTCCCGGACCTCAGGATCATCGGTCCGACGACGGCCGAGGACCGCGGCGCCGCGATCTCCTTCACGCTCGGCGACATCCACCCGCACGACGTGGGCCAGGTCCTGGACGAGGAAGGCATCGCGGTCCGCGTGGGACACCACTGCGCCCGCCCCGTCTGCCTCCGCTACGGAATTCCTGCGACCACGCGAGCGTCGTTCTATCTGTACTCCACGCCCGGCGAGATCGACGCCCTTGTCGACGGCCTGGAGCACGTACGGAACTTCTTCGGCTGAGGGGCTGGCTGGGAACGTGAAGCTGGATTCGATGTACCAGGAAGTCATCCTGGACCACTACAAGCACCCGCACGGTCGTGGTCTGCGTGATGGCGACGCCGAGGTGCACCACGTCAACCCGACGTGCGGGGACGAGATCACCCTGCGCGTCAAGTACGACGGGTCGACGATCGCCGACGTGTCGTACGAGGGCCAGGGCTGCTCCATCAGCCAGGCCAGCGCGTCCGTCCTGAACGACCTCCTGGTCGGCAAGGAGCTGGCCGAGGCGCAGAAGATCCAGGAAGTCTTCCTGGAGCTGATGCAGTCCAAGGGCAGGCTGGAGCCGGACGACGCCATGGAGGAGGTCCTGGAGGACGCGGTCGCGTTCGCCGGGGTCTCCAAGTACCCGGCGCGCGTCAAGTGCGCGCTGCTGAGCTGGATGGCGTGGAAGGACGCGACGGCCCAGGCACTGGGCGAGACCGACGGCGCCGCTGAAAGGAAGACGGCATGAGCGAGAACGAGACCCTGACGAAGCCCGCTTCGGAGGAAGAGGTCCGCGAGGCGCTGTACGACGTCGTCGACCCCGAGCTGGGCATCGACGTCGTCAACCTCGGCCTGATCTACGGCATCCACGTCGACGACGCGAACATCGCCACGATCGACATGACGCTGACGTCCGCGGCCTGCCCGCTGACCGACGTCATCGAGGACCAGGCGAAGTCCGCGACGGACGGCATCGTCAACGAGCTGCGGATCAACTGGGTCTGGATGCCGCCGTGGGGCCCGGACAAGATCACGGACGAGGGGCGCGAGCAGCTGCGGGCGCTCGGGTTCAACGTCTGAGCCGGGCAGCTCCGCGATGTGACGGTACGGCTGCTGTGCGCGAAGCCCCCTGGAGGACTCTCCGGGGGGCTTCGTCGTGCCGTCGCGGCGTTCCGTGTCCTCAGCCGTGGCGGCAGGTGCAGGCGCAGGTGCAGGTGCGGCGCGCGGCATCGGCCATGGCGTCCGGGAAACCCTGGAGGGCCGCCAGGAGCGCTTCGAGCCGTGCCACGCGAGCGGCGAGCCGGGTGGTGCGGTCCCCGGCGTACTGGAGGGCGTAGAGCGCCTCCAGCCGGTGCGTCAGCGCCCTGACTTCGGCCGCCCGCTCGCGCGCCGCCTCCCGCGCGGAGGAGTCCTCCATGTCACCGCCGCTCCGAGGAAGCCTCCGCCAGGGTGTGCGCCAGGCCCTCCTTGCGGATGCGGCGGTCGATGTAGAGGAGGGCGGTCACCAGGGGGAGGAAGACCGCGGCCGTCAGCTGGGTGAGGAGGGCGCCGAGCAGGGTGACGAGCGCGTACAGGCTTGTCTGCGAGCGCAGTTGGTCGGCCATCGCGTCGGACGCGGAGGTGTCCGGGGTGACCGCGGGCGGCTCCGGTGCGGCGAACTGCAGGGGCAGTTGGTACGCGAGGTACACGATCATCGCCATCGCGCCGGCGAGCAGCGAGATGCCGAACGTGCGCCACCAGGCGCCCCGGACCAGGCGGACCGAGCGGCGCAGCGCGGTGAGCGGGCCCGCCGATTCGAGGACGGCGGCCGCGGGGGCGAAGGCGAAGAGGACGTACAGCCAGGCCGCCAGCGGGAGCACCACGAGCAGCGCCAGGAAGATCAGGCCGAACGGGATCACCCACTGCGTCAGGAGCAGGAGGAAGAGCGAGAGGAAGAGCAGGGCCAGGAGCCCCAGCGGCACCATCAGGATCAGCGCGAGCAGCAGCGTCACGGCCGCCACCGCCGGGGTCCGCGACCAGGCCCGGCGCGTCACCGCGCGGACGGTGGTGGGGCGGCCCAGTACCGCCTCGTGCAGGGTCGCCGCGGTCGTGGCCTGCACGAACGAGTTGACGACGAGCGCGCCGACCATGCCCGCCGCCCAGACGACGCCGTACGCGACGAACAGCGGCCTGCCGTGCTCCCACGAGAACTCCGCCCCGTCCGCCGACAGGGCCGCGTAGTGGTCCCGGGTGACGGCGTACGCGACGCCGAGCGCGGCCCCCAGGACGACGGCGTACACGGCGTACGCGGCGAGGGCGGCACCGAACAGCGGCTTGGCGTAGCGCCGCATCGTGGCGAAGGCGCCGCCGAGGATGTGGTCGAGGCCGAGCGGGGCGAGGGGTATGACCCCCGGCTTCGGCGGAGGCGGAGGCGGCGGGCCCCAGGGGGCCTGGTGCCCCCAGCCGTAGGGCGGCGGGGGCGGGTACTGCGGTGCTCCGTAGTGGGGTGCTCCGTAAGGGGGTGCTCCCTGCTGCGGGCTGCCGTGCCCCGGTCCTGCCTGCGGGTCCTGCGGGCCGTGTGCGCCCTGCGGACCCTGCGAACCCTGAGGTCCCCACCCCGGTGTATCCGGCATCTGCTCTCGCGCTCCATGGTGTGTCGTGCGCCCTGTGGCCCCCCACAGAGATCGCGTCACCTTAGCCCGCCGCGTTGCGTACGGCCGTACGCAACGATATGTACACTCGTACGCATGGGATACGCACTGCTGGCCGCGGCCATCGCGGCGGAAGTGGCCGGCACCACGGCCATGAAGTACAGCGAGGGGTTCAGCAAGCTGTGGCCCTCACTCATCACCGTCGTCGGTTACGCGCTCGCCTTCACGCTGCTCGCGCAGACGCTCAAGACGCTCTCCATCGGCACCGCCTACGCGATCTGGGCGGGCATCGGCACCGCCGCCGTCGCCGCGATCGGGATGCTGTTCATGGGCGAACCGGCCGGGCTGCTCAAGATCACCGGCATCGCGCTCGTCATCGCGGGCGTCGTCGTGCTCAACCTCGGCGGGGCGCACTGATGCCCCGTCGCTACGACCCCGAGCGCCGCCAGCGGATCATCGACGCCGCGATCCGCGTGGTCGGCGCCAAGGGGATCGCCGGGCTCAGCCACCGCTCGGTCGCCGCCGAGGCCGACGTGCCGCTCGGTTCCACGACGTACCACTTCAAGACGCTCGACGAGCTGCTGGTCGCCGCGCTGCGGCAGAGCAACGAGGGGTTCGCGAAGGTGATGGCGGCGGGCGGCGCCTTCGAGGACCCGGACGCCGACATCGCGGCGGAGCTGGCCCGGCTCCTCGGCGAGTGGTTCGCGGGGGAGCGGGCCGGCCTTGAGCTGGAGTACGAGCTGTATCTCGCCGCCCTGCGCAGGCCCGCGCTGCGTCCCGTCGCCGCCGAGTGGTGCCAGGGGCTCACCGAGGTCCTGATGCCCCGCACCGATCCGGTCACCGCGCGCGCCCTCGTCGCCCTGATGGACGGGATCAGCCTGGAGGTGCTGCTCACGGGCGGCGAGTACGACGAGGCGTACGCGCGCGAGGTCCTCGGCCGGCTCCTTGCGCGCGCGGGCGACCGGGGCGCGTGATGCCGGCCGCCGGCAGGGGCGCGCCGGGGCGGACCCATGAGCCGCCCGCTGTCGGGGCCGTGCGCGGCCCGGACCCTGAGACCGGTTCGCCCGCGCGCCGTGCCTCCGGTTAGGTTTCACCCATGACCGACACGAACGCACCCCGCACCACCGGCGCCATCGCCGCAGGCCTCGCCACCGTCGCCGCCGACGGCACCGTCCTCGACACCTGGTTCCCCGCGCCCGAGCTCGTCGCCGAAGCGGGCCCCGCGGGCTCCGAGCGGCTGTCCGCCGAGCGCGCCGTGGAGCTGCTCGGCGAGGGTGCCGCCAAGGCGATCGGCCCGGACGCCCGCCGGGGCGTGGAGATCATCGCCGTACGTACGGTCATCGCCTCCCTCGACGACAAGCCGATGGACGCCCACGACGTCTACCTGCGCCTGCACCTGCTCTCGCACCGCCTGGTCCAGCCGCACGGCGTGAACCTCGACGGCCAGTTCGGCTTCCTCGCCAACGTCGCGTGGACCTCGCTCGGCCCGGTCGCCGTCGACGACGTCGAGAAGGTCCGGCTCAACGCCCGCGCCGAGGGCCTGCACCTGGCGGTGACGTCCGTCGACAAGTTCCCCCGCATGACCGACTACGTCGTGCCGAAGGGCGTCCGCATCGCCGACGCCGACCGCGTCCGCCTCGGCGCGCACCTCGCCGAGGGCACCACGGTCATGCACGAGGGCTTCGTCAACTTCAACGCGGGCACGCTCGGCACCTCCATGGTCGAGGGCCGCATCTCCGCCGGTGTCGTCGTCGGTGACGGCTCGGACATCGGCGGCGGCGCCTCCACGATGGGCACCCTGTCGGGCGGCGGCAACGTCCGCATCGTCATCGGCGAGCGCTGCCTGGTCGGCGCCGAGGCGGGCGTCGGCATCGCGCTGGGCGACGAGTGCGTCGTCGAGGCGGGCCTGTACGTCACCGCCGGTACGCGCGTCACCATGCCCGACGGCCAGATCGTCAAGGCCCGCGAACTCTCCGGCGCCTCGAACATCCTCTTCCGCCGCAACTCGGTGACGGGCACCGTCGAGGCCCGCCCGAACAACGCGGTCTGGGGCGGCCTCAACGAAATCCTGCACAGCCACAACTGACCATCGCAGGGAACGACAAACAGGGGGAGCGTCATGCGCGGAAGCGTCATGCGGAGAACGGGAATCCGGGCCGTGGCCCTGGGGGCCGCGACAGTGATCGGTCTGGTCGCCGGGTGTGGTCAGAGCGTGGGTCAGCCTCGCGGGGAGGGGCACGCCGCGGCGCGGGAGATGAGCCACGCCGCGGCCGGTGACCACAGTCACCGGCTGCGCAAGAGCGACATCCCCTGGAGCGGACACGGCCCCAACCCGTTCAACGCGCAGGTCAAGCTCGCCGACGGGCGGCGCGTCGCCATGCACTACATGAGCGGCAAGGGGCTCTTCGTGCAGGACTACAGCCCCCGGGCCAGAGGCTGGTCCAAGCCCGCCGTGGTCTACAAGACGAGGACCGACGCCTGCCAGGGCATCGGGCTCAAGGCCAAGGACGGCACCGTCGCGGCCTTCGGGGACTTCGCCCGGTGGTGCGCGGACGGCGAACCGCCCATGGAGTCCGTCGCCGCCGTGGCCACGGGATCGCTGACCAAGTGGGACAAGCACCTCACGAGGAACTTCGACGGCTGGGAGAAGATCGCCGTCGCGCCCGGCGGCAAGAAGGTCACGTTCAGCCGGGGCGGCAAGACGCTGCGCTGGACCAAGGCGGCGGGCTTCCCCGCCGCCGGCTGAACAACCGCTCCACCCAAAGCGGCCACCCTCCGGGGCGGCCGCTTTTTTCTGTCCCGGTCAGCAGGCATAGCGGGGGGCCTCCGGACCCGTCCTCCTCCATGCGGGGGCAACAGGCCCCCAGGGAGTGAAGGTGACGATGGATGTCCAGGGGCAGGCGAGTTTCCGGGAGTTCGTGGAGACGAGATCGTCGGCGCTGCTGAAGACCGCCGTGCTGCTCAGCGGGGGCGACCGGCACGCCGGGGAGGACCTGCTGCAGAACGCGCTCGTCAAGGCGGCGGGGCGGTGGCAGCGGATCGACGAGCCGGAGGCGTACGTACGACGGATCCTTTACCGGCAGCAGGTCAGCCGCTGGCGGCTGAAGTGGCCGCGACGCGAACAGGCCGTCGCCGAGCCGCCGGAGCGCGCCACGCCCGGCGACGGCACCTCGGCGGCGGAGCTGCGCGTCGTGATGCGCGGGGCGCTCGCCAGACTCACCACGCGGCAGCGGACCGTGCTCGTCCTGCGCTACTTCGAGGACCTGCCGGAGGCGGAGGTGGCCGCCATCCTGGGCTGCTCCGTCGGCACCGTGCGCAGCACGACACACCGCTCACTGGCCCGGCTGCGGAGCCTCGCGCCCGAGCTGGCGCGGCTCGATGGACCGGACGACCGGCCCACGAGCGCTTCCCCCGACTTCTCGCCGATGGAGGTACGACCGTGAAGGTGGCAGATCTGGTCCGTGAGTCGCTGCGGGAGCAGGCGGACCAAGAGGGGCCCGTGCCGGGGGACTTCGCAGGCCGGGTGCTGGCCGTGCGCAGGCGGCGCAGGGCCCGGACGATGGCGGGCGCCTCCCTCGCGGTGGTGACGGCCACCGTCGTGGCGGTGGCGGCACCGGGCCTCGGCCGGGACTCCGTGGACGACGGGCCGCGCCCGGCCAGTGAGCTGCGGAGCGGCGACGTCCTCGCACACCCCGGCCAGACACCGCCCCGCGAGCTGATCGCCGCGGGCGACACCGCGCTGGCCGCCTACAGCACGAACAAACGTGTCAAGCAGCCCGACGGCGACGCCGTCGTCACCCGCACCTACCGGCTCCTCGACCAGAAGACCGGCACCTACCGCGAGGCGCCCCGCTGGTCCTGGCTCGACGTCGCGCCCGGGATGCGGACCGCCGCCGTCCTGGAGCGCGGCCTGCCCGCGAAGCGGATCGGCCTGCTGAACCTGATGACGGGCAAGGTCGAGCGCTGGATCCCGGTGGACCACGGGGTGGGAGGCGTCGAGTTCTCGCCCGACGGCAGGAAGCTCGTCGCGACGACGTACGCGAAGGACCCGGACCGGCTGGACAAGGACCGGCCGATGAGCGACGGGAAGCACGAGGAGCCGGGCCCCGCCGACCCGAGTAGGACCGGCTTCTACGTCCTTGACGTGGCTTCCGGGGAGGGGAGTTGGAGCAAGGTGAAAACCAGGACCGGCGGGATCGGCATCGCGGACATCAACGCCCGCCAGGACTTCGCCTTCAGCCATGACGGCTCCCTGGTCTACACGGGCCTCACCTCCGCGCCGCACCAGCAGTACTACGACTTCGAGGGCCGCGAGCGGAGCACCCCCGCGAAGGAGAAGCATCTGCGCTGGTTCGTCGACGGCGGGCTCTCCCCGAACGGAAAACTCGCCGCCGGTGACTTCGCGGGCGGCGCCAAGACCACCGCGTCCGAGATCATCGACCCCCTCACCGGCAAGCGCGTCGCCAAGATCCCCGGCCAGCAGCTGCTCGCCTGGGCCGACAACAAGCGGCTCATCGCCTGGGACATCGCGCCCGGCACGAGCGAATATCGCAACCGGCTCGTCCTCGTCACCATCGGGAGCGAGAAGACGGTCCCGCTCAGCGGCTACCGCTCGTCCAAGGCGGACTCGGCCGGACGCTGGCAACCGGTCTTCGCCGAACGGTAGGCGGCGCGGCTTGATTTCCGGTCAGGCGGGCGCAGGCACTGCAGGCACTAGTGCCAACTCGCCCTCCTATGGGTCACCATGGGGGGCAGTGGGTCCCCAATGGCGGAACAGCTGTTCCCTAGGAGGCGTCATGAGGCTCGGCAAAGCACTCGCCACCGGAATCGCCGAAGAGCAGCCGCGGCACGAGGAACCGGCGCGGCAGCAGTACGAGACGACCGTGCCGGAACCCGGCCCGCAGGCCGCTGAGCCGGCGGCGGAGCCCCGGCCGGTCGAGGCCGCCGTAGGCCGATGAGGCTGCGGCTCCCCGAGGAACGCCCGACGGAGCCGCCGACCGGATACAAGATCGCCCGCCCGGTGCTGTCCCACGACGGCACCCGGGCCGCTTTCACCGGCGTCTCCCTCGGCGCGGGACTGCCGTACGCGGTGCTCGACGAGGCGCGCTGCGTCTACGGCAGACGGCACAGCGCCCCCAGCCGCCGCTGCGACTGCGGCTTCCACTGCGTGCACGAGCGTGCCACCGCCGAGGGGCTGCTGTGCACCGCCGAGCACCGGGGGGCGGTGCTCCTCGAAGTGACGGTGCTCGGCGCGTACATCCGCTTCGAGCGCGGCTTCCGGTACGCCAGACAGCGGGTGCGCGAGGCGACCGTGCCGCCGTGCGACTGCGGTGGCGCCGCCACGCTCCTCGCCGACGCCGGGTGGGGCAGGCCGGGCTGGCGGGCCCTCGAACCGGCGTGCGGGCGGTGCCGGGGGGCGCGACAGGCGGTGTCCGTCGTGGAGTTCGCGCGGCTTGCGGGGGAGGGGCTGCGGGTCGTCACGCCGGTCCCGCCCGCTGCCGGAGGCGGGCCCCTGGCGCTCGGCATGCCCGAACTGATGGCCGAGGCCGCACTCCTCCAGGCGCGCCTCGACTGGTTCCAGGCGGAGCTGGCCCGGCTGACCGGGGATCAACGGGGATAGCGCGGCCTCGCGCGGGTACCCGGTCCTTCCAGCCAGAAGGGAGGCGGCACCCGTGACCGGGACCATGCACGAGCAGACGACACGCGACCACGCGCAGGACCGCGACAGCCCGCAGCACTCGGTGGGGCAGCTCGTCGAGCGGGCCACCGCGCAGTTGTCGGACCTCGTACGTCAGGAAATGCGGCTCGCCGCCCGGGAGATGGCCGCCAAGAGCAAGCGCGCGGGCCGTGGCGGCGGGCTCCTCGGGGCGGCCGGCGCGGTCGCGTACATCGGACTCATGGCGCTCGCGGCCACGGCGATCGCGGCGCTCTCCCTCGCCCTGCCCGTCTGGGCGGCCGCCCTCATCGTCACGGGTGTTCTCTTCGCCGTGGCAGGGGTCCTGGCCGTGATGGGGCGCGGGCAACTGGCCCGTGCGGTACCGCCCGTGCCGCAGGAGGCCATCGAGAGCGTCCGGGCGGACGTCGAGGAGATCAAGGGAAGGGCGCACCGATGACGGACACCCCGAAGAGCCCGAAAGGCTCGAACGGCGGCGAGAACGCGAGCAGTTCGAAGACCGCGGGCGTGAAGGGGCTGGACGAACTGCGCCGGCAGATCGAGGAGACCCGCGGGCGGCTGGGCGAGACCGTGGAGGAACTCGCGGCGAAGGCGGACGTGAAGTCCCGCGCGAAGGACAAGGCCGAAGCGGTGAAGAGTCAAGTACGTGGAACGGCGGCACAGGTGAAGGACAAGGTGACGGAGCAGGCGGCCCGCGCGAAGGGCAAGGCGGCGGACGAGGCGGGCCACGCGAAGGAAGCGGCCGCCGTGAGCACGGCACAGACGAAGGAGAAGGCCATCGAAGGCGCGGCGCAGGTCAAGGGCAAGGCCATCGAGGGTGCCGCCCTGGCCAAGGGCAAGGCCATCGAAGGCGCCGCACAGGTGAAGGGCAAGGCCATCGAGGGCGCCGCCCTGGCCAAGGGGGCCGTGCTCGGCGCGAAGGCGCGCGCGGAGGAGCACCAGGCCGTGGCCCAGGCCGGGGAGAAGGTCACCGAGGTGGCGCGGCGCGTGCAGGAGAACGCGCCGGAGCCGGTACGGGCCGTCGCGACCGGCGTCGCGCGGGCCACCAGCCGGCGCCCCGGGGCGTTCGTCGCGGCAGGGGCGGGCGCGCTGCTCGCGTTCGTGGTGCTGCGCGGCCGGAAGCGGGGTGGCCGCCGATGACCAAGGCCACGATGCTCTACAAGCCGCTCGGCATGGCCTTCGGCATGCTCGGCGGTATGGCCGCGAGCGCCCTGTTCAACCGCACGTGGAAGATGGTGGCGGGCGAGGACGACGCCCCGGACGCCCACGACGAGGACCGCGCCTGGCGCGAGATCCTCGCCGCGGCCGCGCTCCAGGGCGCGATCTTCGCCGTGGTCAAGGCCGCGGTGCAACGCGGCGGCGCGGTCGGCGTCCGCCGGGTGACGGGGCAGTGGCCGGACTGACGGGACGACATCGGCGGTGGCGGGCGGCTCCGCGGCGCTGAGGCCGGGCCCCCTGGCCCCGGCCCCGCCGAGCCGCCCGCCGCCGTCTCGCATGATCGGCCGCTCGGGGACGGTGGCGGCCACCCTTCCCCGAGCCGTTTCCCGCCGGAGACGCCGCGTTGACGACGTCAGGTGCCCGGAGGAAGCTCGGCCCATGACCACCACGCAGCACCATCCGTACGCACGCTACGTCGCGCTCGGCGACAGCCAGACGGAGGGCCTCGGGGACGGTGACGAGACGCGCGGCTACCGCGGCTGGGCCGACCGGCTCGCCGAGATCCTCGCCGCGGTGAACCCCGACCTGATGTACGCCAACCTCGCCGTGCGCGGCCGGCGCACGGCCCGGATCAAGGCGGAGCAGCTCGGCCCGGCGCTCGCGATGAAGCCGGACCTGGTCACCGTCATGGCGGGCATGAACGACCTGGTGCGGCCGGGCGGCTTCGACGCCGCCCGCGTCGCCGCCGACATCGAGGAGATGTTCACCGAACTCACCGCGGCGGGCGCGCACGTGGCCACCGTGACCTTCCCGGACATCGGGCGGATCTCCCCGCTCGCGCGGCGCGCGCTGCCCCGCGTCCTGGACCTGAACGCCCGCATCCGCGCCGCCGCGGACCGGCACGGCGTGACGGTGCTCGACACCTTCCCGCACCGGGTCACCAGCGACCCGCGGCTGTGGTGCGGCGACCGCATGCACGCCAGCCCGCTGGGCCACGCCAGGATCGCCGCCGGGATGGCCGACGCCCTCGGCCTGCCCGGTCACGAGGGCTGGCTGGCCACGCTGCCGCCGCTCGCCCCGGTGTCGGTGTGGGGCGAGGTGACGGCGCAGGCGCGGTGGTGCACCGGGTTCATGGGCCCGTGGCTGTGGCGGCGGGTGCGGGGCCGCTCCTCGGGCGACGGCCGGGAGGCGAAGCGTCCCCTCCTCGGCGCGGTGACCGTACCGGATCACGATCACGAGCCGATATGACTTGACCTGAACCATGGTTGAGGTCCGAACGTGGGGTGTGCACGGAGCCGGTCCCACGCCGGCCCCGGGAACGACCCGCACTCACGTGCGCCACCAAGGACGGATGGACAGCCATGCCCACGAACACGAACACCAACACGACCACGGCTACGCACGCGGTCCCGACCCTGAGCACCGGTACCCACCCCGACCCCGCCCGCCCCGGCGCGGGCCTCACCTTCCTCAGCACCTGGGGCACGGGCACCCCCGAACGGCAGCGGGCCACCCTCGACGCCATCGCGCGGGCCTGGCAGAGCCGCCCCTGGCCGCACGAGGGGCTCCTGTCGTACGCGGTGTACGCGGGCTCCGACGGCTCGACGCTCCTGCACCGCTCCCAGTGGCGGGACGAGCAGGCGCACCAGGACTTCTTCGCGAGCGCGGGGAACGGCAGGGACGCGCGCAACGCCGACATCGACGCCGCCGTGCCCGGCGTCCAGCGCCTCGGCCTCGCCAAGACGCGGCTGTACCGCAGCTGGACCGCAGGCGCGGACCGGCGCACGGACCGCGAGCCCGGCGCCGTCGTGATCGTGGACGTCCGCTTCGACAGCGCCGACGACAGCCCGCGCGCCTGGGTCGACACCGTGCTGGCCGCCCTGGACAGCGACCCGGTGCGGGACCAGGGGCTGATCTCCGCCCACTTCCACGTCAGCACGGACGGCAGGCAGGTCCTCAACTACGCGGAATGGGACAGCGAGCAGGCCCACATCGACGCGCTCGCCGCCGCCGGCGACGGCGTGGGATCGCCGACGCCCGAGTGGCGGCGCGTACGCGAGTTCCCCGGCGTCACGAGCGGCGGCTCCATCGCCCGGTACCGGTTCGCGTACAGCTTCGTACCGGGTCGTGCGTAGATTCGCGGTGTCCTGCCGCCGACAGCTCCGCGGTGCCTGGACAGCGGCAGGTGTCGGCGGGACGGTGGGGAGATGCTGGACGTCCCCGCGCCAGGCCCCGCCGGCGGCGGCAAGCGCTTCGAGATAGCCCGGGAGTTCGAGGTCGAGGGCGCCCCCGCCGAGGTCTGGGCCGCCCTGACCACCGGCACCGGCGGCTGGCTGTGGCCCATGAAGTACGAGCCCCGCGAGGGCGGCGCGGCCCCCTTCGGCGGCACCGTCACCCGCTGGGAGCCGCCGCACCGCCTCACCGCCCGCGTCCAGGGCACGGGCCGCGGTCCCGGTCAGCTCCCCGACCGGCTCGACCAACTCGACCACACGATAGAGCCGCGCCACGGCGGCCGACGCTCATGGCTGCGCTACGTCCAGCGGGGCACCTTCGCCGACGACTGGGAACGCCGGTACGACGACGCCGTCAGGCACACCGACTTCCACCTGCACACCCTGCGCCAGTACCTGGCGTACTTCGCGGGCCGCCCCGCCGTCTTCTCCGCGCTCAACGGCCCGCCCGCGTCGGCCGCCCCGGACGCCTTCGTCCGCCTCGCCCGCGCCCTCGGCCTGCCCGACGACGCGGCCGACGGCGCGCGGGTCCGCGTGGAGGCGCCCGGCGAGGAGCTGGACGCCGTGATCGACTTCCGCAGCCGGTACTTCATCGGCCTGCGCACGGACGACGCCCTGCACCGCTTCTTCGGCCGCAACCACTCCGGTGCCCCGGTGCGCGTCAGCGTGCACGACTTCGGCCCGCAGGCGGACACCAAACGCACCGAACTGGCCTGGCAGGACTGGCTGCACCACCTCTACGGGTGAGCCGTCCCCGCCCGGCCCGTCCCGGTCACGGCTTGAAGCGCAGCACCTGCGGGTCGTGATCGCTGTTCTGCTCCGTGAACTCCGCGTTGATGTGCACGCTGTCGTAGGAGAAGTCGTCCTCGTCGCCGACCCCCGGGCTGGTCAGGATCTGGTCGAGGACCTGCGAGTTGCCCTGGTAGACGTACGAGTAACGCTCGCTCTTGGGCAGCGACTTGACGGCCGGGTACAGGGCGCCGCCGTCCTGGAGGGCCTTGGTGGTCGCCGAGAACTCGAAGTCGTTGATGTCGCCGAGCACGACGACGTCCGCGTCGCGCTGGACCGCGCGGATGTCCTTCACGAAGCCGTTCACGGCCTGCGCCTGCTTGAGCCGCTGGGCCTCGGAGGAACGCACCGGCGGCTGGTGGTGCGAGGTGAGCCCCTCGTCGCCGCCCTTGGACCCGAAGTGGTTGGCGATGACGAAGACCGTGCGGCCCCGGAAGACGAACTCGCCGGCCAGCGGCTTGCGGCTGTTGGCCCACGCCGCGTTCTGCGGGTCGATCCGACCGGGGGAGTGGCTCAGCGCGGCACGCTTGCCGGAGCGCACGACCTCGGTGGCCGTCGTCGCGTCGCCGCCCGCGCGCTCGGTGAAGGAGACGCGCTTGGGGTTGAAGAGGAAGACCTGGCGGATGTTGCCGCCGGGCTCGCCGCCGTCCTTGTTGTTCACCGGGTCGATGGTGCGCCACGCGTAGCGAGGCCCGCCCGCCGCCACGATCGCGTCCGTGAACTTCTGCAGCGTCGCGCCCGCCGAGACCGTGCCGTCGTTCTTCGCGCCGTTGTCGTCCTGGATCTCCTCCAGGGCGAGGATGTCGGGCGAGGCGAGGTTGGTCACGACCGCCCCGGCCAGCGCGTCGAACTTCTCCTGCGGGTCGGTCGGGTCGAGGTTCTCCACGTTGTACGTGGCCACCGCCAGCTCACGCTGGGCCTGGCGCCGCGTCTTCTCCCGTACGAGACCCTTGTCGCGGACCTCGCCCAGCTCGCGGGCGACGAGGGTGTAACCGCCGAACTGGTTGAAGTCCAGGGGCCCTTCGGCGCCGCCCTTCAGGACGTCGCCGACGTTCGCCTTCGGGAAGGGGCGCTCGGAGACCGGCGCGAGCTGCTGGATCTGGAGCCGCCCGCCGTTCTGCGCGTCGTAGGAGCCGTAGACGGTGCCGCCGCGCCGGTTGCGGTTCTCGCGCGGCTTCACCGTCACCCACAGCTCGTGGTACGCGTCGGTCGCCCCGACCACGCGCGAACTGCCGACGCGCACGTTCATGCCCTCCAGGGACTCGTACAGGTCCAGGGCGTACGTACGGGGCTTCAGCGGCAGGCCGTTGACGCTGCCGTCCTGCGCGGGGTCACCGGCGGGCGCGTACCGTGCGGGCACCGACTTCGCGTCGATCCGGACCGGCGCGGGCAGGGCGTTGCCGGACGACTCGACGGTCACCGTCGGCCCGGTGATCTGCGTGAGGGACTGGTTGCCGGACTTCGTGCCCCCGGGCACGTACTCCCCGACCGTTCCGGAGACCCGGACCGCGTCGCCGGGCTTGACGGTGAGCGCGGCCGAGCCGGTGTAGACGAAGACGCCCTCGCTGGTGGCCGGGTCGCCGTCCGCCTCCGTGTCCTGTATCCAGAACCCCTTGGAGCCGTGGCCGCGGACGCCGGTCACGATGCCGCGGACGTCCGTCACCCGCTGCCCGGCCAGCGGCGAGAGCCGGGTCGTGCCCTGGATGTCGTGGACGCGGACCTCGTCGGCCGAGGCGGCGGGCGAGGAGACGGCGAGCAGACCCGCCGCGAGGGCGGTGGCGGTGGCGGCGCTGACGACGGTGGATCTCGGTATGCGGGGCATCAGGGAACTCCGGATGAGGGAAGTGAGGGCCGGGAGGGAAGAGGGCGACAGCAGGGGACGGCAGCCGTCCCGAACGAGCGCTCTACGCGCGTCAATCTCGTGTGTGACCAGGGGAGTTGTCAAGGCTGCCCGGGTGCCCGTTCTCTGTACGTCTCCTGACAGGGACATGAACCGGGCGGCATGGGGCCAAATCCGTCTAGGCTTGCGCCTTGCCGACCCGTACCCTCGGCGCCCGCACCCCCGGAGGAGAACCCGTCGATGTCCGTAAGCCCCGCCACCCTGCCGCCGGTGCTGCTGCACTCCGAAGCGGAGCTCGCGCGGGCCGCGCTCGCCACACCGCTGCTCTCCCGCGCCGTGCGGCTCGCCCGCTGGGCCGGCCCCGACACCAGGGTCGGCGCGGGCGGTGAGCTGGTCGAGGCGCAGCTTCCGGCGGCCGCCGCCGAGCTGGGCCTCGCGGCGGACGACCCCGACGCGGCGGCCCACGCGAGCGAGGCCTGGCGCATCGCCGTCGACACCGGCCTGGTCGAGGTCACGGACGCCGAGGAAGAAGGCGGCGAGGGCACCGTCACCCAGGGCGAAGAACTGGCACTGCTCTCCTCCGGCGGCCCGCAGGACGTCCTCGGCCTCTGGCTCGGCGCCCTCGACACGGTGTACGCCG
The DNA here is from genome assembly GCF_021028635.1 of Streptomyces huasconensis. Taxonomy (NCBI): domain Bacteria; kingdom Bacillati; phylum Actinomycetota; class Actinomycetes; order Kitasatosporales; family Streptomycetaceae; genus Streptomyces; species Streptomyces huasconensis. The sequence continues at coordinate 1,754,578 of NZ_CP086119.1, read as the reverse complement.
ACGCCACCGTGCCCGACATGGAGGGCCTCCTCGACGTCCTGGAGGAGAACGGCGAGGTCGACTTCGGCGAGCTGGGCTGGGACCCGCAGGCCGAGGCCGACTTCCTGGACGGCGTCCTCGGCAACCTCTACCTGCTCACCGTGGGCGACGCCGCGGGAGGCGGGGGCCCGGTGCCGCTGCCCGCGCTCGCCGCCTCGATGATCGTCCCCGACGACATGGGCGAACCCACGGACGACGTCCTGGAGCAGGTGTCGGACGCGATGATGAAGCTCGACGACCAGTTCCGCCTCTTCGAACCGCTCGGCCTGGTCGAGTACCAGCCGGTCGACGAGGCCCTCATGGCGGAGATCGACGACAGCGACGCCGCCGTGGCCGAGCCCGAGCCGCTCGACGACGAGGACGTCACCCGCTACGGCATGGTGCGGCTCACCCCGCTCGGCCTCTACGGCATCCGGGCCCGCATGCTGGAGGCCGGCGTCGACGCGCCCGCCGTCGGCGAACTCGCCGACAAGGGCGCGGACGTCCTCCTGGAGGGCACCTCCGGCTTCCCGCAGGCGGCCGCGCAGGCCGAGATCGAGCAGTGGCTCGCCCGGCACCAACCGCTGGACGCGGCGCGGGAGTTGCTGGCCGCGGCGCGCGGCGGCGACGAGGGCGCGCCGCTGCGCAGGCTCCGCTGCCAGCAGGCGCTGTCCCTGGTCGGCGGCGAGGCGGAGCCCGCGCTGCGGGAGGTCCTCGACGATCCGGAGCTGGGCGGGCTCGCCCGGGTGTGGCTCGCCGAGCACGGCGCCGCCGACGTTCCCGCGCCCTCGGAGGCGCTCGTCTTCTGGCTGACCATCGACACGCTCGCCGCGCAGCTCGCCGCCGAGGGCAACTCCGACGAGCTGCAAGGCCTCGTCGAGGGCCTCGCCCAGCAGCACAGCGGTTTCTTCGCCACGGCGTGGCGCGTGGAGCACCCCGCCACGGCGGACGTCCTGGAGGCGATGGGGCGGCTGCACCCCGACAAGAAGGTGGCGAAGGAGGCCCGAAAGGCGGCCTTCAAGGCGAGGTCGCAGCAGGGGGTGTGACCGGGCGGGGCATCTGGTGAGCGGGGGGTGCCTCGCTCACACCGGGGGCGGTCATGGCTGCGGGTGCACCGGGGGGTGGTCGGGGCCTCGGCCCATCGGGGGCAGGGTTGCGGGTGCACCGGGGGCGGTCAGGGCTTGGGGCCCACCGGGGGGCGGTCAGGCTCACGGGACCACCGGAGGGTCGGTCAGGTCCTCGGCCCACCGGGGGCAGGGGTGCGGGTTCCCCAGCGCACGGTCAGGGCCGCGGGCCCACCTGGCGGGGGCAAGGCCCCGGGTTCACCGGCGCGGCGGTCAGGGCCCCGGGCCCACCGGAGGGCGGTCGGGCTCTCGGACCCACCGGAGGGGCGGTCAGGGCGCCTCGGGCCTACGGGGGAAGGGTCTCGGGCTGACCGGAGGGGCGGTCAGGTTTTCGGGTTCTCCGGAGGGCCGGTCAGAGCCTCGGGCCTACGGGGGCAGGGTCTCGGGTTTACCGGAGCGGCGGTCAAGGCAGGTCCTCGGGCTCACTCGGGGGCCAGAGTCGCGGGTTCCCCGACGGGCAGTCAGGGCTTCGGGCCCACCCGGCGAGGCAAGGCCTCGGGCCCACCCGGGCAGCAAGGCCCCGGGACCACCAGCGCGGCGGTCCGGGCCTCTGGCCCACCCGGGCGGCAAGGCCCCGGGCCCACCAGCGCGGCGGTCCGGGCCCCCGGCCCAGGGCCGTCAGGTTCACGGAAGGTGGCCCTTCGGCGTCGGGCGGTGTTCAACCGGTGTTCAGGCGGGGGCGGGACGGTTTCGCCGACGGCAGCCCGGTCGTACGTATCCGCCTTCGCGCCTCAGGAGACACCATGTCGCTCACCCGCAGGGACTTCACCAGACGCTCCGCGATCTCCGGGGCGGGGATCGCCCTGGCGGGCAGCGTCGGCGCGCTCGCCACCGCGCCCGGCGCGCTGGCCGCCACGGAGACCGACGACATCGAGGCGGGCCCGGGCACCGACGCGCGGGGCCACGGACACCACGCTCCCGGCTACGGCCCACTGGTCCCCGACCCGAAGGGCCTGCTGGCCCTGCCCGCCGGGTTCTCGTACCGCGTCCTGACCCACAGCGGGAAGACGAGGCTGGAGAGCGGCGAGTACACCCCGTCCAACCACGACGGCACCGCCGCCTTCGCGGGCCCGCGCGGGACCACCCTGCTCGTCAACAACCACGAACTGAGCGGCCCCCGCACCAAGTGGAAGCACCCCGTCCCGCTCACCGAGGGACTCGTCTACGACCCGGCCGCGTCCGGCGGCTGCACCGTCGTCGAGGTCCGCCGCGACGGCCACGTCGCCGAGTGGGTCGGCATCGCGGGCACCGCCACCAACTGTGCCGGTGGCAGCACCCCCTGGGGCACCTGGCTGACCTGCGAGGAGACCGAGGACAAGGCCGGCCAGAACGGCATGACCAAGGACCACGGCTACGTCTTCGAGGTCGACCCCCTGGACCGCCGGGCCAACCGCGCCCCCCACCCCATCAAGGCGCTGGGCCGCTACGCCCATGAGGCCGTCGTCGTCGACCCGAGGCGCGGCCACCTCTACCTCACCGAGGACGCCGCCAAGCCCAACGGCCTCCTCTACCGCTGGACCCCGCCGCCCGGCTTCGAACACGGTCGCGGCAGGCTGCGCACCCTCGCCGACGACGCGGGCGTCCTGAAGGCGCCCAAGTGCTTCGACTCCGGCGGCCGCTTCGTCGACGACCTGTCCCGCGCCACCAAGATCGGCACGGTGTACGGCGTGGACTGGGTGGAGGTGCCCGACCGCGACGCGCGGACGGTGCCGGTGCGCCAACAGTTCGACGACGGCGACATCACGCGCGCCCGCAAACTCGAAGGCATGTGGTGGGGCGACGGCGGCGTCTACATCGTGTCCTCCTACGCCCGCGCCGAGAGCCCCGCCCAGCACGACGGACAGGTGTGGTTCTACCACCCCGGCCGCCGCACCCTCACCCTGAAGGTCCTGCTCGGCGTCAACCCCGACCCGGACCGGGGCGGCGCCCTGGACGGCCCCGACAACATCACCGTGTCGCCGTACGGCGGCCTGGTCGTCGCGGAGGACGGCGACGGCGTCCAGCACCTGTTCGGCGCGACGGAGCGCGGCCGTACGTACCCCATCGCGCGCAACGAACTCAACATCGGTACAGCGGACGACCCGCAGTACAGCGAGTTCGCGGGCGTCACCTTCTCGCCCGACGGCCGGACGCTCTACGCGAGCATCCAGTCGCCCGGCATCCTGCTGGCGATCACCGGCCCGTGGCGGCGCCAGCGCCGCTGACCGGCCCGTGGTCACCGCCAGGGGATACGGGGGTCCCTCGGGGCGGCGGCGGGAACGGTCGGCTGCTCCCGCTGGGCGGTGCCGAGGGCGCCGAGGATGCCGAGGCCGGCCGCCGCGGCGTACGGATCACCGGTGTCGGTGGCCTCCGCGCCCTCCGCCGCCCACGCCAGCAGCTCCGCGACCTCCTCCTCCTGTACGCGGATCAGGTCGGCGACCGGCTCCGTCTCCCACCACGGCGGCGTGACCGCCCGGCCCGCGCACCAGGCCAGCGTCTCCGCGACCGACGGGCGCTGTGCCGGGTCGCGGGTCAGGCAGCGGCCGATGAACCAGGGCCAGGCGGCGCCCGGCACGCCGAGCAGGTCCGGTTCCTCGTGCAGCGTGCGGGAGAGGACCTCGGGCCCGCGCCCCGAACCGAACGGGCCGCGTCCGGTCGCCGCCACCGCGAGGACCGCGCCGAGCGCGAAGACATCGGCGGCGGGACAGGGCCGGGCATCGCCCGCCAGCAGCTCGGGGGCGACGAAGCCGGGCGAGCCGAGGGCCCGGCCGTCCGCCGCGCGGCTCTCGGCGGACACGGGCTTCGCGACGCCGAAGCCGAGAAGCTTCGGCCCGTCACGGGTGACGACGACGTTCGACGGCTTGACGTCACGGTGCGGAACGCCCGCCGCGTGCACGCCCGCGAGGGCCTCGGCGAGCGCCGCGCCCAGCGCGCCCAGCTCGGCGTCGTCTAGCGGCCCGTGGGTGGCCACCGCTTCGGGGAGGCCGGGACCGGCGCAGAACTCGATCGCCACCCAGGGCTCCTCCGCGTCCGGGCCGGCGTCGAGCACGGCGGCCGCGTACCGGCCGGTCACGGCGCGCCCCGCGGCCGCCTCGCGCCGGAAGCGCTCACGGAACGCCTGGTCGGCCGCGAGACGCGCGGGGACCGTCCGGACGACGACCGGCCGCCCGGACGCGGACCGCGCGAGGTGGACACGGCCCAAGCGGCTCTCGGCGAGCAGCGAAACGATCCGGTACCCGCCGACGTCCACGGGTGCTCCTTCCAGCGGGCCCCGGCGGGACCCTTTCGGTGCCGGGACGATCTTCCGGCCTGTCTGTCGGTCTCTGCGACGCGTGGGAGGCATCGTACGGTTGCGGCCACCGGCGCCCCGGCGCCCCGGCGCCCCGGCGCCCCGGCGGGCCGGGGCGGCCTCGGCGGCGGCTGCCTCGTACGAGTGAAGAGGCAGGGCGTGATCTTCGGCACCGCGCAGGCGCCATGGGAAGCCTGCCCGCGGCCTCGTCGGCCCGAACCGCGACGACACGGTGTCGCCGAGGGGGTACGGACCGTCAGTGGGTGCCCCATTCGAGGTGCTTCGGCCCCTTCTGGCGGCCGTCCGCGGCGGAACTTGTGTGTCTGTTCCATACCGATGTGAGGGCGGTGTGAGCTCGGAGCATGGTGCGTCGGGCGTCCGGGGGCGCATACTTCGAATATGACGAGGCCCGCCGGCTCGCGCCGCCACCTGCCGAACAGTCCCTTCAACGTGCCCGCTCCGCCCGCTCCACCCGTAGAGCAGTTCGCCGTGGGCGACCGGGTCTCCCACGACCAGTACGGCCTCGGGAGGATCGTCGGCGTCGAGGGAGAGGACGCGGTCGTCATCGACTTCGCGGGCCGTCAGGGGCGGTTCCTGAGCCCCTACCCGAAGCTGGCCAAGCTCTGACGACTCCGAAGACCTGAACCGACGCACGTGAGGGGCGGCGGGCCGCGACACGCGGCCCGCCGCCCCTCACCTGTCCGCGCCTACAGCGCCTGGGCCGCGGGCTTCACCATGCCGCGCACCGTGCGCGACTTGACGAACTGGCCCATGCCGGTCATCTCCCACTCGCCGCTGAACTGCTTGATCAGCTTGGCCATCATGACGCCGGTCTGCGCCTCGGCGTTGGTCAGGTCGAAGCGGACCAGCTCCTCGCCGCTCGCCGCGTCCATCAGGCGGCAGTACGCCTTGGCGACCTCCGTGAACTTCTGGCCGGAGAAGGAGTTCACCGTGAAGACCAGGCCCGTGACGTCCTGGGGGAGACGGCCGAGGTCGACGACGATCACCTCGTCGTCACCGCCGCCCTCGCCCGTGAGGTTGTCGCCGGAGTGCTTGATCGCGCCGTTCACGATCGAGAGCTTGCCGAAATAGCAGCTGTCGACGTGGTTGCGGTTCGGGCCGTAGGCGATGACGGAGGCGTCCAGGTCGATGTCCTTGCCGCGGAACGCGGGCTCCCAGCCGAGGCCCATCTTGACCTGGGAGAGCAGCGGCTTGCCGCCCTTGACCAGGGACACCGTCTGGTTCTTCTGGAGGCTGACCCGGCCCTTGTCCAGGTTGATCTTCCCGGCGCCGGGGGCGGGCGCGGCGGGGGCGGGCGCGGCGGGGGCCGGGGGAGCGGCGGGCGCGGCCTGGCGCGGGTCGGCGACCGGCGGGGGCGGGCCCTGGACCGGCTGCCCCACCGGGGGAGCCATCGGGGCGGCGGGCGCCGCAGGCGCGGCGGCCGGGGCCGGGGCGGGCTCCTCGACCGAGACGCCGAAGTCCGTGGCGATGCCCGCGAGGCCGTTCGCATACCCCTGGCCGACCGCGCGGGCCTTCCACGCGCCGTTGCGCAGATAGATCTCGACGATCACCAGGGCCGTCTCGGTGCCGAGCTGCGGCGGGGTGAACGTGGCGAGCACGGAGCCGGTGTCCGCGTCACGGATGGTGGCGGTGGGCTCGATGCCCTGGAAGCTCTGGCCCGCCGCGTCCGGGCTCGCGGTCACGACGATCTTCTCGATGCCGGCCGGCACGGCGGTCGTGTCCACGGTGATCTTGTCGGGGGTCGTGCCACCGCCCGACTGATACGTCACACCGGGCCCCGAGGGCTGGTTGAAGAAGATGAAGTCGTCGTCGGAGCGCACCTTGCCGTCGGCGGTGAGCAGCAGGCCCGATACGTCGAGCCGCACCGGAGCGGCGACGTCCACCGCCACGCGGGCGGCGGTCAGGGGGATGTTCGAGCCGGGGGTCATAGCTGTCATGCCAGGGGTAACGAACGGCCCCGCTTTGCCGTTCCCTTACCTGCCCGAGGTTTTTCCGGCGTCACCCGTGCGCCGCGGACCGGTTCACGGCACGACGACGATCTTGCGGCCCACCCCCGAGGCGAACTGGTCCAGGGCCCGCGGGTAGTCGTCCAGCGGCAGCCGGTCGCTGATGAACACCTCCGGGTCGAGCACCCCCGCCGCGAACAGCTCGGCCGCCCGCTCATAGCTGTGCAGGACGGCCATCGAACCGGTGATGGTGATCTCCTGGTTGTAGACGCGGTACGGATCGATCGTGACGCGCGTGGCGTAGTCGGCGACGCCGAACTGGAGGAACGTGCCCGCCTTGGCGACCCGGTCCAGGCCGTCCTGGATGGCGGCCGCGTTGCCCGTCGCGTCGATCACGACGTCCCAGCCGCCCGGCCGGTCCAGTTCGTCGGCGCCGGCCGCCGACGCCGAGACACCGAGCCGCCGCGCCGTCGCCAGCCGCTGGGGGTTGAGGTCGACCACGTCGACGCTCGCCGCGCCGGTCCGCTTGGCCAGCTCCAGCATCATCAGGCCCATCGTCCCGGAGCCGTAGATCAGCACATGCGCGCCGAGCCGCGAGCGCAGCACGTCGTAGCCGCGCACCGCGCAGGACAGCGGCTCGATGAGGGCCGCGTCCTGAGTGCGTACGTGATCGGGCAGGCGTACGCAGTTCGCGGCGGGCGCCACGGCGTACTGGGCGGCGCCGCCCGCCGTCGTCACCCCGATGGCGGCCCACCGCTCGCACAGGTTGCCCCGCCCGGCCCGGCAGTAGCGGCACTCGTGGCAGTGCAGCGAGGGGTCCACGGCGACCCGGTCACCGGTCGCCAGTTCGCGCACGTCACGGCCGAGGGCGACGACGGTGCCGGCGAACTCGTGGCCGGGCACCACCGGCAGCGTCGGCGCGAACTCGCCCTGGCGGATGTGCAGGTCGGTGCCGCACAGGCCGCACGCGGCGACCTCCACGACGACCTCGCGGGGCCCCGGCGTCGGGTCGGGCACCTCACCGACGACGACCTTGCCCACCGACTCGACGATCGCGGCCTTCATTTCACGGCTCCCAACGACAGGCCCTGGACCAGCTTGTCCTGGGCGGCGAACCCCGCGGCGAGCACCGGCAGGGAGATCACGAGCGACGCGGCGCACACCTTCGCCAGGAACAGGCCCTGGCTGGTGATGAAGCCGGTCAGGAAGACGGGCGCGGTCTGGGCGACGACGCCCGTGAGCACCCGCGCGAAGAGCAGTTCGTTCCAGCTGAAGATGAAGCAGATCAGGCAGGTCGCGGCGATGCCCGGCAGCGCGATGGGCGCCACCACGCGCGCGAGGACGGTGGGCAGCCGCGCCCCGTCGATCTGCGCGGCCTCGATGACCGCCTTCGGCACCTCGGCGAGGAAGGACTGCATCATCCACACGGCGATCGGCAGGTTCATCGAGGTGTAGAGGATGACGAGCAGCCAGATGTTGTCCAGCAGGCCGGTGTTCCTGGCGAAGAGGTAGAGCGGGAGCAGGCCCGCCACCACCGGCAGCATCTTCGTGGACAGGAAGAAGAAGAGCACGTCCGTCCACTTCCTCACCGGCCTGATGGACAGCGCGTACGCGGCGGGCAGGGCCAGCACCAGCACGCACAGGGTCGAGACGAGCGAGGCCACGGTCGAGTTGACGAGCGGGGGCCAGGGGCTCGCGCCGCCGCCCGCGCCGAAGAACTCGCGGTAGCCGTCGAGGGTGAGGGAGGCGGCGAGCGAGGGCGGGTTGGTGGCGGCGTCCTCCTCCGAGTGGAAGGAGGTCAGCGTCATCCAGGCGATGGGCAGGAAGAACAGGATGCCGGCGAGCCAGGCGGCCAGACCGAGACCGGCACCCTTGGCGCCTTTGGCGCGTACGTCGCTCATGCGCGGGAGGCCTCCTCACGGAACAGGGACGACACGACCCGCAGCGCGAAGGTCGCGATGACGAGCGAGCCGATGACGACGAGCACGCCGGCCGCGGAGGCCAGGCCGTTCTCGTGCGCCTGGTAGAAGCTCTGGTAGACGGTGTAGGGCAGGTTCGCCGTGCCGAGGCCGCCCGACGTGAGCGTGAAGACGGCGTCGAAGTTCTGCACGATGTAGATCGAGCCGAGCAGCGCGCCCAGTTCGAGGTAGCGGCGCAGGTGCGGCAGGGTCAGGTGGCGGAAGACCTGCCAGTCCCCGGCGCCGTCCATGCGGGCCGCCTCGATCAGCTGTGGGTCACGGCTCTGCAGCCCCGCGAGTAGGATCAGCATCATGAAGGGCGTCCACTGCCACACCAGGGAGGCCGCGACGGCCGGCAGCGGGGCGTTGGAGATCCAGTCGGGCTGGGCCGCGCCGTCCCCGCCGATCCAGCGCAGGAGGCCGTTGAAGAGGCCGTACTCGGGGTTGTAGAGCACGTGCTTCCACAGCAGCGCGGCGGCCACCGGCACCAGCAGGAACGGTGCGATCAGGAGCGTGCGCACGATCCCGCGCCCCTTGAACCGCCGGTCGAGGAGCAGCGCGAGGACGAGTCCGAGGACCAGGCTCGTCAGGACGACGGAGGCCGTGAGCAGGATCGTGGTCAGGACCGACGCGCGCAGGTCGGGGTCGCTGAGGACCTCCGAGTAGTTGGCGAACCAGGTGAAGCGGCGGGCGTCGGGGTAGAGGGCGTTCCAGTCGAAGAAGGAGATCACCAGCGTGGCCACGAACGGCAGCTGGGTCACGGTGATCATGAAGATCAGGGCGGGCAGCAGCGGCGCCCTGGTGGCCCAGGCGCGCAGCCGGCCGGAGGTTGCGGGTGCCTTGGCGGCGGGCACGCGCGCGTGGCCGACGGGGGCGGTGCTGGGGGCGGTGGCGGTCATCGTCCCTCGTACTCCTCGGAGATCTTCTCGGCGAGCCGCTGGGACTTCTCCAGGGCCGTGGTGACGGACTGGCGTCCGGCGATGGCCGCGCTGATCTCCTGGGAGACCTTGGTGCCGAGGTCGGTGAACTCGGGGATGCCGACGAACTGGATGCCGGGCGCGGGCCGGGGCTGCACGCCCGGGTCGCGGGGCCTTGCGCCCTCGATGGCGGCGCGGGTGACGTCCTGGAAGGCGGCGGCTTCCTTGCGGTAGGCGGGGTTCGCGTAGGTCGAGGCGCGCTTGCCCGCGGGGACGTTCGACCAGCCGGCCTTCTCGCCGACGAGCCTCTCGTACTCCTTGCCGGAGGCCCAGGAGATGAACTTCCAGGCCTTGTCCGGGTTCCGGGAGGTCTTCTGCATGCCCCAGGCCCAGGTGTAGAGCCACCCGGAGTTCTCCGTCCGCACCACCGGGGCGGGCACATAGCCGATCTTGCCCTTGACCGGGGACGTGGCGGACTCCAGGGAACCGGCGGCGGCCGTCGCGTCGTACCACATGGCCGTCTTGCCCTGGGTGAGGTTGTTGAGGCACTCCGCGTAACCGGACTGGGCGGCACCGGACTGGCCGTGTTCGCGCACGAGGTCTACGTAGAAGCGAGTTGCCTTTTCGAACTCGGGGGCCTCCAGGCGCGCCGTCCAGTCCTTGTCGAACCACGTGCCCCCGAAGGTGTTCACCACGGTCGTCAGCGGCGCCATCACCTCGCCCCAGCCGGGCAGGCCGCGCAGGCAGATGCCCTTCATCCCCGGCTCCGCGCCGTCCACCCGGGCGGCGAGCTTCGCCACCTGCGGCCAGGTGGGGCGCTCGGGCATGGTCAGGCCCGCCTTCTTGAAGACGTCCTTGCGGTACATCAGGAAGGACGACTCTCCGTAGAAGGGTTGTCCGTAGAGCTTGCCGTCCTCCCCGGTGAGGGACTGGCGCATGGGCGGCAGGATGTCCTTCTCGTCGTACGCGGTGTCCTTGCGCGCGTACGAGCCGACCTCGTGCAGCCAGCCGTTCCTGGCGTAGATCGGTATCTCGTAGTTGCTGAGCGTCGCGACGTCGTACTGGCCCGCCTGGTTGGCGAAGTCCTGGCTGATCTTGTCGCGGACGTCGTTCTCGGGCAGGACGGTGAAGTTCACCTTGATGCCCGTCTCCTCGGTGAAGTGGGCGGCGGTGAGCTTGCGCAGCTGCAGCATCTGCGGGTTGTTCACCATGAGGACGTTCAGGGAGTCGCCGGAACCGGTCCCGCCCGCACCGGCCCAGCAGCCGGTGAGCAGCGGGGCGAGCAGCGTCCCTGCGGCGGCCGCGGCGAGCGCGCGCGGCCTCCGTCGGCTCGGGGTTCGCATGAAGTGCTCCTGGATGTGGAGGGGGACGATTGCGGATGTTCCGGACGCACCGGGGTGCGCGGGGGCGGTGGGTGGTGCGCGGTGGGGAGCCGTCAGGCGCGGATGACCTGAGGGCCGAGGAGGGAGTAGCGGTGCGCCTCCGAGGCGGGCAGGCGGCTGCTGGTGACGATCACGTCCAGGTCGGGCACGCCCGCGAACCGGCAGAAGCTCGTCGCGCCGAACTTGGTGTGCACGCCGAGGAAGACGGTGCGCCGCGATGCCCTGATGGCCTGCGCCTTCACCTCGCTGACGGCCGGGTCCGGGGTGGTCAGGCCGTGCTCGCGGGAGATGCCGTTGGCGCCGATGTACGCCAGGTCGATGACGAACCCGGCCAGCATCTTGGTCGTCCAGTGGTCGACGGTGGCGAGCGTGCCCGGACGCACCCGCCCGCCGAGCAGCAGCACGGTGACGTTCCCGGCCTCCGCGAGGACGCCCGCGGTGGCGAGCGAGGCGGTGACCACGGTCAGCGGGCGCCCGGCCGCCGCGCCGGGCAGCGCCTCGGCGGTCAGCTGGGGCGTGAACCCCTCGTCGACGAAGACGGTCTCGGCGTCGCCGAGCAGCTCGGCCGCGGCGGCGGCCACGCGCCGCTTCTCCGGCACGTGCATGGTGGTGCGGAAGGCGAGGGTGGTCTCGAAGCCCGCGCTCTCCACGGGGTAGGCGCCGCCGTGGGTGCGGCGGACCAGGCCGTGGTCCTCCAGGGCGCGCAGGTCGCGGCGGACGGTCTCCTTCGCGACGCCGAGCTGGGCGGCGAGCGCCGTCACGTCGACGGAGCCGCAGTGGCGGGCCGCGTCGACGATCCGCCGCTGACGTTCCTCCGCGGTCATCGACGCCACCTTCTTCCCCTGGCCGAAGCCCTTGTCCGAAGCCCCTGGCCGGGGCGTGCCCGTTCGGGCCTGTGGGGAAGTTCTACAGCGCGGGCAAGGGGGTGACCAGGTGCGCAGCGGACACGATGCCGCCCGTTTGTGCCCGCTTGGCGGCGCGGTGGCCTGTGGCGCGGGCGGCGGTCGTGCCCGTTTCGGGGGTGCGCGCCGCCCGTTCGCCGCCCGGAGCGGGGCGGCGGGTCAGTGCGGCCACACCGGCGGGCGGGTGCAGAAGTGGCCGCCCAGGTGGGCGTGGTCGGGGTTGTCGGGGTCGAGTTCGCCCTGCTCGGCGATGAGTGTGGCCGCGTACCGCTCGGAGTCGTCCTGGGGGTCGTAGCCGAGCGCGCGGGCCGAGGAGAGGTCCCACCACAGGCGGGTGTTGGCGGACGAGCCGTAGACGACGGTGTGCCCGACGTCCTGCGCGGTGAGGGCCGCGTGGAAGAGCCGCGCGCCGTCGGCGGGGCTCATCCAGACCGACAGCATCCGTACGTTCGACGGCTCGGGGAAGCAGGAGCCGATGCGGACCGAGACGGTCTCCATGCCGTACTTGTCCCAGTAGAACTGCGCGAGATCCTCGCCGAAGGACTTCGACAGGCCGTAGAAGGTGTCGGGGCGGTGCGGGGTGCCGACCGGGATCAGCGGGTCGTCGCCGCGCGGCCGGGGCGTGAACCCCACCGCGTGGTTGGAGGAGGCGAAGACGATCCGCCGCACGCCTTCCTCGCGGGCCGCCTCGTAGAGGTGGTACGTGCCTTCGATGTTGGCCTTGAGGATCTTGTCGAAGGTGGACTCCAGCGAGATGCCCGCGAGATGGAGGACCGCGTCGACCCCGCGCACGGCCTCGCGCAGCGCCTCGCGGTCCGCGAGGTCGGCGACGATCGCGTCCGGCTCGCCCTCGACGGGGCGCATGTCGAGCAGGCGCAGTTCATGGCCGTGGGCCGGCAGGAGCCCGCGCATCAGCGTGCCGAGGCCGCCTGCGGCGCCGGTGAGCAGGACGGTGCGGGGAGCGGGCATGCGGGGTCTCCTCGGGCGGCCGTATGCATGGACGTACGGAGTTCACATCCGTAGACAACCTAGGGATCGGGTCGGGCCTCGTCAAGGGTCGTCGAGTGCCTCGCGGAGGCGATAGGTCCGGCCGATATATCCGCTCCCGCGTGGGCCGTTCGGCCGCTTGACCGGGCCTGCGGGCGCGCCTTAGCGTGGCGATGTTCAGGGATATGGACATGGATCAGAAACGTGCACGCTTAGGGAGAGTCCGTGACGTCAGCCCCTCTCGCTTCCCGACTCCGCGTCCCCAGCGGGCCGTTGTTCTTCCCGGTCACCGCGTTCGGACCGGACGGCTCCGTCGACCTGGGGGCCTTCCGCGCCCATGTGCGCGGCGGCGTCGAGGCGGGCGCCGCGGCCGTCTTCGCCTGCTGCGGCACGGGCGAGTTCCATGCCCTGACCCCGGAGGAGTTCCAGGAGTGCGTCGCCGCGGCCGTCGAGGAGGTGGCGGGCCGGGTGCCCGTCGTGGCCGGCGCCGGGTACGGCACCGCGCTCGCCGTGCGGTACGCGCGCCTGGCCGAGGAGGCGGGCGCCGACGGGCTGCTCGCCATGCCGCCCTACCTCGTCGTCGCCGGACAGGAGGGGCTGCTCCGGCACTACACCGAACTCGCCGCCGCCACCTCCCTGGACGTCATCGTCTACCAGCGCGACAACGCCGTCTTCACCCCCGAGACGGTCGTCGCGCTCGCCCGCGCCGAGGGTGTCATTGGTTTCAAGGACGGCCTCGGTGACATGGACCTGATGCAGCGCACCGTCAGCGCGGTGCGCGTCGAAGTGCCGGGCGACTTCCTGTACTTCAACGGCCTGCCGACCGCCGAGCTGACCGGCCTCGCCTACCGCGGCATCGGCGTGCGCCTGTACTCGTCGGCCGTCTTCTGCTTCGCGCCCGACATCGCGCTCGCCTTCCACCGGGCGTTCAACGCCGGGACCCCGGAGGGCGATGCCACCGTGAACAGCCTCCTGGACGGCTTCTACCGGCCCTTCGTGGAGCTGCGCTCCCTCGGCCGCGGCTACGCCGTCTCCCTCGTCAAGGCGGGCGTACGGCTCGGCGGCCTCGACGTCGGCCCGGTGCGCCCGCCGCTGCACGAACCGGCCGCCGAGCACGTCAAGCGGCTCGCCGAACTCGTCGAACGCGGGCGGGAACTGGTCGGCGGCGCGCACCCCGGGGCGGGCGCGTGAAGGCCGCCGCGTTCCTCTACCCCTGGGACGTCGTCGGCGACCCCGAGGCGCCCGCCCGCATCGCCGCCCTCGGCGTCCGGCAGGTCACCCTCGCCGCCGCCTACCACTCCACGCGCGCGCTGACCCCCCGCCACCCGCGCCACCGGATCGTCACCGCCGCGCACGCCGCCGTGCTCTACCCGCCGGGCGAGCGGTGGCAGGGCCGCGAGCCCCGGCCGTACGCCGCCGGGGACTGGGCGCCCGGCGACGCCTACGGAGAGGCCGCGCGGGCGTTGCGGGCCGCCGGGCTCGACGTGCACAGCTGGGTCGTCCTCGCCCACAACTCCCGCCTGGGCGAGGAGCACCCGGCGACCTCCGTCGTCAACGCCTACGGGGACCGCTACCCCTGGGCGCCGTGCATCGCGCAGCCCGCCACGCGCGCGTACCTCGTCGACCTCGCCGCGGAGGCCGCCGTACGCCCCGACGCCGACGGCACCGAACTGGAGTCGTGCGGCTGGTACGGCCTCGCGCATCTGCACGCCCACGACAAGACCTCGGGCGTCGCCCTCGGCGAGGCGGGCCAGTACCTGATGTCGCTCTGCTTCTGCGCCTCCTGCCGCCAGGGGTACGCCGGCGCGGGCCTGGAGCCCGACGGCCTCGCGGCGGCCGTCCGCGACGCCCTGGAGCCGCTCTGGCGCGGCCGGGCGCAGGACACGGGCTGGGCGGCCGTCGAGAGGCTCCTCGGCGTCGAGCGCGCGACGGCCACGCGCGCGTGGCGCGAGGAAACGGCCCGCACACTCCAGGAGGCCGCGATCGGCGCCGTCCGCGCGGCGGCCCCGCCCGGCTTCCAGGTGCTGCTGCACGCGGACCCGGTCGCGTACCACTGCGGCGCGAACGCGGGCGTCGACCCGGGGCGCATTCTCGGCGTGGCCGACGGCGTGGTCGTGCCGTGTACGGGCGGGGCGGGGGTCCTGGCCCCGTTCGTCGCACACGCGCGGGACGCGACCGTGCTGGCCGCCAACCTCACCGTGGTCGGCGGCATGGGCGGCAGCCCAGCGACCCTCGCCGCCGACGCGGCCCGGGCGGCGGAGCTGGGCGCCACGGAACTGCGGCTGTACCACGCGGGGTTGGCCTCGGACGCGGACCTCGCGCATGTGGCGCGGGCTCTGTCGGGCCAGGAGTGACCGGCCTGCCGCACGGCGTACGGACCCTGTCGCGCCCGAAGTGATCGCCGCTACGATCCGCGCACCACAACCGCCGCCTGCGCCAGGGACAGGTGCCAGGGGACAGAGGGAGACAAGGTGCGCAACAAAGCGATATCCGCGCTGGTCTGCGCGGGACTGATGGCGGGTGCCGCGGTGCTCGGCGGCGCGGCGCCCGCCGCCGCGGACGCCACCGCGGCGGCCCGCCAGGGCGATACGGCCGACACCGTCCGCGCACGCCTGGAGAAGATACCGGGCATGAAGGTCGTCTCCGTCGCGGACAAGGAGGGCCACCCCCTCTACACGCTGACGTACGTCCAGCCCGTCGACCACGCGAAGCCCCGCGGCGCCACCTTCACGCAGCGCGCCACGCTCTGGCACAAGTCCACGGACAAGCCGACCGTGCTCTACACCGGCGGCTACACCCTCCCCGGCGGCACCGCCTCCCTCACCCGCCTCATCGGCGCCAACCAAGTCAGCGTCGAACACCGCTACTTCGGGCCGTCCCGGCCCACCGGCCCCGCGGGCGACGACTGGACCAAGCTGACCGTCCAGCAGGAAGCCGCCGACGAGCACCGCCTCACCCGGGCCCTGCGCACCATCGAGAAGGGCAAGTGGCTGGGCACCGGCGCCAGCAAGGGCGGCATGACGGCGACGTACCACGAGCGCTTCTACCCCGACGACCTCGACGCGGTCGTCGCGTTCGTCGCGCCCAACGACGCGAACAACCGAGACGACAGCGGCTACGAGCGCTTCTTCGAGACGGTCGGCACCAAGGAGTGCCGGGACGCGCTCAACGCCGTGCAGCGCGAGATGCTCGTACGCCGCGACACGCTGCTCCCCAAGTTCGAAGCGGACGCCAAGGCCAACGGCGACACCTTCGAGGAGACCCTCGGCACCACCGACCGCGCCTACGAGTTCGCGGTCCTCGACCAGGTGTGGAACTTCTGGCAGTCCGGCACCGCCGCCGACTGCCCGACCGTGCCCGACGCGCAGCAGGCCACGGACGACCAGCTCTACGACTGGTCGAAGAAGCACGGCCTGAGCGTCTACCGCGACGAGGACCTCGGCACCAACGGCTCCGGCCCCTACTACCGCCAGGCGGCCACCCAACTCGGCTGGGCCGACCTGACGTTCAAGCACCTCAAGGGCGTCCGCCACCACCCGGACCTCTACCAGCCCAACTCGGTGCTGCCCGCCGCCATGCGGGGCACCTACAACAACAGGACCATCGCCGACGTCGACCGCTGGGTGAAGACCCGTGGACAGCGCATGATGTTCGTCTACGGCCAGAACGACCCGTGGAGCGCCGAGCGGTTCACCCCGAGCCACCGCGACTCCTACCGCTATGTGGTGCCGGGCGCCAACCACGGCGCGTCGATCGCCAAGCTGCCCGCCGCCGAACAGGCGGAGGCCGTCGCCACCATCAAGCGCTGGGCCGACGTGAAGTAACCCGCCCCCGGGCGCCGAAGAGCAGGGGCGCGGCGATCAGCAGCCGCGCCCCCGCGAGCACCGGGAGCAGGACGCGGACGTCCACGGACTCCACGAGGGCCGCGCCCGCCGCGATGCCGAGCGCGGTCGGCGTGAACATCAGCGTGTTGGCGGTCGCCGCCGCCCGCCCCAGCAGCGCGTCCGGCGTCTCGCGCTGCACCGCCGTCAGACCCGCGATCAGCACGCAGGGCAGGCCGATACCGTTCGCGAGACTCCCCGCGAGGACCGCCGCGTCGCCCGGCAGCGCGGTCAGGGCCGCCGCCACACCGGTCAGCGCGATGCCCGCCCCGCCGAACCGCCACGCACCCAAGCGCCGCATCAGCGCCCCCGACGCCACGCCCACCGCCACGGAGCCGGCGCCCTGAACGAAGTACAGCACTCCGGTGTACGCGGGCGAGTGGCCGAGCCCCTCCACGACCGCGTAGACCGTCGCACCACTGACCCCCGACGTCAGCATCGTCAGGCCGCCCGCCACCACCAGGGGCCGCAGCCGTTCGTGCCCCCACAGATACCGGGCGCCCTCGGCGGTGCGGGCCCGCAGGGTGGCGCGCTCCCGCACCGGGGCGGCCTCCCGCACCCGCAGCAGCGCGTACATGCCCGCGGCGAGTACGAACGTGACGGCGTCCAGGAGCGCCACCCGGGCGCCCCCGTACGCGGCGAACAGGCCCGCCCCGGCGAGCGGCGCCACCAGCTTCA
Source organism: Streptomyces huasconensis (assembly GCF_021028635.1). Classification (NCBI taxonomy): domain Bacteria; kingdom Bacillati; phylum Actinomycetota; class Actinomycetes; order Kitasatosporales; family Streptomycetaceae; genus Streptomyces; species Streptomyces huasconensis. Next base: position 1,737,496 of record NZ_CP086119.1, on the reverse strand, counting down.
TGCCCTCGTTCGCGGACATCCGCAGGCCGTTGAAGTCGCCGAGCAGCTCCTTGCCGACGGCCGTCGGGACCAGGGCGGCCTCCGCCGCGTCCGTGACGACGCCGCACGCCCCGTACACCAGGAGGACGGCGAAGAGGACCCACAGCCGTCCGGCGGAGTCCACGGCGAACAGGGACAGGAGCAGCGCGCCGAGCGCGAGGTTGACGCCCACCAGGAGGGGTTTGCGGCGCGTGCGGTCGGCGAGCGTGCCGAGCAGCGGGCCGACGAGGGTGGGGGCCCACAGGGCCAGCTGGCAGAGCGCGGCGAGTCCGTCGGAGCCGGCCAGCTCCTTCACCCAGATCCCGGAGGCGAGCCACAGCGCGGAGGTCCCGAAGCCGGAGACCACCACCGCGCCCAGACAGAGGCCCGCGTCGCGGTCCCGCAGGACGCGTCCGATCGTCGAAGTCATGCCAGGTGATGCTGGTTCCTAAGGCCCCCGGCGCGGAATCGGGCGGTTTCCTCAAGGAGGGCCGATGAGTTCGGGGCGCGGGGCCGGTCCACCAGAGGAGACGTACCGAGAGGGCTGCCTCAGTCCGCGGCCTTGCTCGTGGTCTCAGCCCTCAGTCCTCGATACGCAGCCCTCCGTGGAGGCCCCCCATGACCGACGACCACCTCGACCTCGCCCCGCAGGCCCGCCTGGTGGCGCGGCTGGCCGAGCACGTCACGGACGAGCAGCTTGAGCGGCCCACCCCGTGCCCCGAGTACGCGGTGCGCCATCTGCTCGGCCATCTGCTCGGCCTGGCCCAGGCCTTCGCACAGGCGGCGCGCAAGGAGTTCGGGCCGACGCTGGACCAGAACCCCGCGAGCACCGTGCCGGACATCGGCCCCGGCTGGCGCGACGAGCTGCCCAAGGCCCTGGAGGCCCTCGCCGAGGCGTGGCGCGACCCGGCGGCCCGGCAGGGCATGACCCGGGCGGGCGGGGTCGACCTGCCCGGTGAGGTCGCGGGCCTGGTCGCCCTCGACGAACTGGTCGTCCACGGCTGGGACCTGGCGCGGTCCACGGGCCAGGAGTACGCGCCGGACGAGGCGAGCCTGGAGACCGCGCGGGCGCTCCTGACCCCCACGGGGGAGGACGGGGAGGAGGACGCGGAGCCGGAGGGCGGCCTGTTCGGGAAGCCGGTGCCGGTGCCGGACGGGGCACCTCTCCTGGACCGGGTGATCGGGCTGAGCGGCCGCGATCCGGAGTGGCGGCCCGCTGGCTGACGGCCCGCTGGCTGACCGTCCGCGGGCTGACGGTCCACAGGCGCTCGGCATACCGAGATAGGTTGCATTCCTGACTAGGTCGCTCTACGGTCTAGGTAGCTCAGACGCTCATGGGGTCGCGGGCACGTGCCACGGCAGAACGGCGCACGTCCGCGACCCCTTCGGGAAGGGGACCCCCGCATGACCATCTCGCCGGACTTCTCACCCGCCGCCACGGCCCTCACGGCCGTACTCGGCACCTACCTGCTGCTCGGGGAACCCCTGCTCGGCCGCCGCATGTACGCCTCGCTGGCCCGCCGCCGGGCCACCGAACCCGGCGCGCTCGTCGGCTACTTCCGCACCGCGCTCGGACTGTGGTGGGCCCTCGCCGCCTGCGCGGTCGCGGCGCTGCTGCTCTCGCCGGGCATGGCCGCCGCCGACCTCGGCATCGCCTCGCCCGACAAGCCCGCCGTCGTCGCGGTCGGCGTCCTGCTCGCCACGGTGATCGCGGTGACGTCCGGGCGCACGCTCCGCGACCTCGACCGGCAGGGCAAGCACGTGCCGGGCCGCGCCGCCGTCGAGGCGATGCTGCCGGGCACGCCCCGCGAGCGTGCCCTCGCCGTCGCCTTCGGCGTGACCGACGGCATCTGCGCCGAGTTCGTCTACCGCGGCCTGCTCATCGCGTTCGGCGTCGGCGTCCTCGGCCTCCACCTCTACGCCGCCGCCGCTCTCTCCGTGCTGGTCTACGCCGTCGCCGGGTACTACCAGGGCCGCCAAGGGTTCCTCGTCTTCGGCGCCTTCGGCGCGCTGCTCACCGGCCTCTACCTCGCCACCGGGAGCCTGCTCCTGCCCATGGCCCTGCACGTCGTCATCAGCGTGCGCGACCTGACGGTGCTCGCGCCGCCGACGCCGTCCGCGGCGCCGCTCACCGCGCCGCTCGCCACCAAGTGAAGGGCAGGGACACGTGACCGACCGCCGCGCCAGCTGGTTCAAGGGCGTACTCGACCTCCTCGTGCTCGCGAGTCTCACCGGCGGCGAGAGCTACGGCTACGAGATCGCCAAACTCCTCGGAGCAGCCGGCTTCGGACAGATCAAGGGCGGCACGCTCTACCCCGTGCTGAACCGCCTGGAAGAGGCGGGCCTGGTCGCCGCCGAGTTCCGCGCCGCCGAGAAGGGGCCCGGCAGGCGCTACTACCGGCTCACCGACGCCGGGCGCGAGACGCTCGGTGAACAGGGCGGCCTGTGGCTCGCCTTCGACACATCCGTACGCGAGCTCCTCGCGCAGGCAGGAGTGGAACCCACCCGATGAACATGCGAGACCAGCAGGACACTTACCTCACCGCCCTCGCCGAGCGGCTGCGCGCACACGGCCTGTCCGCCGACCGCGTCGAGGCGACCGTCGCGGACCTGACCGCGCACCTGGAGGAGTCGGGCACGAAGGACCCGGAGGCGGAGTTCGGCCCCGTGGAGGAGTTCGCCCGGCAGCTGGCCCCCGAGGCGGCCACCCCCGACGGGCCACCGGAAGAACACGTCGAGACCTGGCGCTGGACCGCCGACACCGGCGTCGACGAGGAGCTCCTGAACCGCTTCGGCGACCAGGGCTGGGAGGTCGAGCGCGTCGACGCCGTCGGCCGCTTCGTCAGCCACCGGGACCTCGCGCGGCCCCAGCGGTGGGAGTACCGCAGGGAGCTGATCACGCGCGGCCGCGAAGACCTGGACGCACGCCTCGCCCCCGACGGCTGGGAGGCGTGCGGGACCTGGGTGATCTACGCCTGGTTCAAGCGCCCCAAGGCGGCCAGCCTCGGCCCGGCGGCGGAGATCGCCGCGCCGCCGCCCGCCCCGGAGCGGACGAACTTCCTCAGCCGGAAGTTCTACGCCCTGCTCGCCTTCCTCGGGGCGGCCGTCGTGCTGGGCGGCATCGGGGCCGGGCTCGACGACGGTGACGCGAGCTCGGGGTTCGGCTTCGCGGCCGGGCTGCTGGCCGGCGCGTGCGTGCCGTTCGGGCTGATCGTCGGCGGGCGGCTGTTGCTCGCCCGCCGTAACCGCTGACCGTACGTACGCGGCTATGTACGTACGGCGGTTACGTACGTGAAGGGCCCCGGGGGTGCGCCCCCGGGGCCCGCGCATGTGTGCCTCAGCCCTTCAGCGCCGCCTCCATCATCGCCTTGGCGATCGGCGCCGCCAGGCCGTTGCCGCTGACCTCGTCGCGGGCCGCGCTCGACGACTCGATCATCACCGCGACCGCCACCTCCTGGCCGTCCGCGCCCTTGGCGTACGAGGTGAACCACGCGTACGGCGTCTTGCTGTTGTTCTCGCCGTGCTGGGCCGTGCCCGTCTTGCCGCCGACCGTCGCCCCGTCGATCCGCGCGTTCGAACCGGTGCCCTTCTCGACGACCGTCCGCATCGCCGACTGAAGGCCCTCGGCGACGGACTCGCTCATCACGCGCTGAGGGGCGCCCTCACCGAACCTCTCCAGGACGTCGCCGCCCGCGTCGGTGATCTGCGAGACCATGTGCGGGGCGGCGAGTTCGCCGCCGTTGGCGATCGCCGCCGACACCATCGACATCTGGAGCGGCGTCGCCGTCACGTCGAACTGGCCGATGCCCGACAGACCCGTCTGGGCCTTGTCCATGCCGGAGGGGTACACGCTCTTCGAGGCGCGCACCGGCACATCCAGCTTCTCCGCGTCGAAGCCCAGCTTCTCCGCCATCGCCCTGACCTTCTCCTGGCCCAGGTCGACGGCCATCTTGGCGAAGACGTTGTTGCAGGAGTACTGGAGCCCGGTGCGGATCGTCGCGTTCTCGCACGGTGCCGAGGGGTTCTCGTTCCGCAGGACCGTCGTCGTGCCCGGCAGCGTGTACGGGTTCGGGCTCGCCGTCTTCGCGTCCACCGAGGAGTAGAGCCCGTCCTCCAGGGCCGCCGCCGCGACGACCAGCTTGAACGTCGAACCCGGCGGCAGCGGCTGGCGCATCGCGCGGTTCACCATCGGCTTGTCCTCGTCGGACGTCAGCGCCCGCCACTCCTCGGAGTCCGTGGAGCCGCTGATCTTCGACGGGTCGTACGACGGCGTCGAGACCATGCCGAGGATCTCGCCGGTCTTCGGGTCCAGCGCGACCGCCGCGCCCTTGGTCTCCCCGAGCGCCTTGTACCCCGCCTTCTGCACCGCCGGGTCGATGGTCGTCACCACGTCGCCGGGGTCGGCGCGCTTGTCGGTGACCGTGTCCAGCGGCTTCTTCAGGCGGTCGTCGGTGCCGTCCAGGAGATCCTTGTAGATGCCCTCCAGCTGCGTGGCGCCGTACACCTGAGAGCTGTAGCCCGTCACGGGTGAGTAGAGCGCGCCGTTCTTGTACGTGCGCTTGTAGGCGAGGTCGCCTCCCTTCGTGCGTGCGGAGCCGGTGATGGCCTCACCGCCCACGATGATGTCGCCCAGCGGGTGCGCGTACTGCTCGATCGCGTTGCGCCGGTTGTGCTTGTCGTCCGCGAGCGCCTTCCCGTCGTAGAACTGCACCCACGTCGCCCGCACCAGCAGGGCGAGCACGAGCAGCAGAGCGAAGACCGAGGCGCGCCTGATCGTCTTGTTCATCCCACGGAAGGACGAGCGGAGCGGACGGTTTCGTTCCCTTCTGATCCGCTTGCGCCCGTTTTCTCAGAAACTCCTCATGAACCAGGCGCTCTCATGCAGCGGCCGGTCTCCCGGCAGCCTCAGTCCGTGTTCATGAAGCCGGCCTCGTAGGCCGCGATCACCGCCTGTGTGCGGTCCCGCGCGCCCGTCTTGGCGAGGACGGACGCCACGTGCGTCTTCACCGTCGCCGCGCCCACCCCCATCCGCCCGGCGATCTCCGCGTTGGTCAGCCCCGCCGCCATCAGCCGCAGCACCTCGCTCTCCCGGCCGGTGAGCCGCGCCACCCAGGCGGGCGGCGCGGGCTTGGCGCGCCCGTGCTCGGCGGCCAGGGCGCGCACGGCCGAGGGGAACAGCAGCGAGTCGCTGTGCGCCACGATGCGCACGGCCTGCACGAGGGAGTCCGCGTCCGCCCGCTTCAGCAGGAACCCGGCGGCACCCGCGCGCAGCGCCTCGTACACGTACGCGTCGTTCTCGAAGGTGGTCACGACCACGACGCGCGGCGGGCGCGGCATCGCCCGCAGGATCTGCTCGGTGGCGCGGATGCCGTCGATCTCCGGCATGCGGACGTCCATCAACACCACGTCGGGCGCCAGCTCCCGCACGACCGACACCGCCTCGGCACCGGTCGCCGCCTCGCCGACGACCTCGATGTCCGCCTCGGCGGAGAGGATCGCGCGCAGCGCGGTACGCACCATGCGCTCGTCGTCGGCGAGCACGACCCGCAGGGCGGGCGCGCCGGTGGGGGCGGCGGTGGTCGTCATGCGCGTCGTCATGCGTGTCCCTTCAGCGGAAGTCGTACGTGAAGTCGCCAGGCGCCGTCCTCCGGGCCGGCCGAGGCCGTGCCGCCGAGCAGCCGGGCCCGGTCGGCGACGCCGCGCAGGCCGTGGCCGCCACCGGGGCGCGAGGCGGGGGAGCGGGGCGGCAGCGGGTTCACGGCCGTGACGGTGAGGTCGGGGCCGTCCAGGGCGACGCGCAGGGTGACATCGGTCTCCTCGCCGCCGTGCCGAAGGGCGTTGCTCAGCGCCTCCTGCACGATGCGGTACGCCTCGCGGGAGACCAGTGGGGGCAGGCCGGCGGGGTCCATGTCGACGGTGGCGCTCACCCGCAGGCCGCCCGCCCTGGTGCGGCGCAGCAGGCCGTCCAGGTCGGCTTCGAGGGTGGGCGCGGGCGCCGCCGAGCGGGCGTCGCCCGCCTCCCGCAGCACGCCGAGGACCGCGTCGAGTTCGCCGACCGTACGGCGCGTGGTGTCCTCGATGGCGGCCAGGGCCTCGCGGACGAACTCCGGGTCGTGGTCGAGGACGCGGCGGGCCGCGCTCGCCTGGAGGGTGACGGCGCTCAGCGCGTGCCCCACCGAGTCGTGCAGCTCGCGCGCCAGGCGGTTGCGCACCGCGAGGTCGGCGGCCCGCTGCTCGGCGGCGGCGAGCCGGTCGGCGGGCGTGGGCCCGAGCAGCTCGGGCGCCCAGCGGGCGAGGAGCCCGCCGGCCGTGGCCGCGCACGCCGCGAGCGCGGCCAGCGACGCACAGCCGATGACCGGCGAGAGCGCCGCCATCCAGGGTTCGCCGAAGACGTCGGGCAGCCCGATGTGGCTGTCCCCGAACACGACGAAGAACGGCAGCGCGATCAGCACGCACGCGAACGGCGGCAGCGCGAGCGACATGCCGCTGATGATCCCGCCGAGGCCGAGGTGGAGCGCGAACCAGGCGGCGGTCCGCCCGCGTGCCACCCGCCCCCGCGCGGGCCCCTCGGCGAGCGAGTCGTCCGGCACCGCGCACAGCGCCCGCACGGCGGCCACCGACATCGGCCGGGTCAGCGGGAACAGCGCGGTGATCGCGGCGAGCGGCAACCCGGCGGCGAAGGAGGCGAGTTGGGAGGAGAGCGACCCGAAGAACCGGTCGTCGCCGATGAGCGGCCCGACGATCACGGAGCCGACGAACACGTACGGCATGGCGAGCGCGCCGCCCAGGATCAGATGGACCCACCGGCGGCGCGTCCGGCGCCCGAACAGGGCGCTGGCGAGGGTGGTCACGCCGAGGAACCCGCCCGCTCCTTGAGGAAGCGCACCCCGACGGCGGCCACGAGCGTTCCGATGATCATGTGCACAGCGTAGGTCAGGAGCATGACGGCGGTGGGCTGCTTCGTGGCGTCGCCGAGGCTCATGAGCGAGCCGAACACCAGCCAGCCGCCCCAACAGCCCACTGCGCCCGAGCCCAGCCAGGCCAGCGCGAGCGGCACCTTCACCGGCAGCCCGGGCCCCCACCGGAACGCGAGGATCAGGGCGCCGGCCACGGCCATGGCGAGGTAGAGCACGTTCAGGTACTCCAGGACGTGGAAGTCGGAGCCGCGTTCCTCGACGCGGCCCGCGTTGAGCCCGGTGGCGGAGCCGGTGGCCCACAGCAGGTGCAGGGCCGCGGGGAGGAGCGCGAACACCGCGGCCGTGACGGCGGTGGCCCGCCCGCCGAGCCGCCGGGCGCGCGGCAGGTCCCGCACCCGCCCCCGCCACAGGTGGCCCCACCGGTCCCTGGTGTAGAGGACGAAGAGGGAGCCGAGCGCGACGCCCTGGACGATGAAGCCGACGTAGACGACGCCGAAGACCCACGCGTCGAGGAAGGGCTCGGCCGAACCGCCGCTCGTGGCAGGGGAGTCGGCACCGCCGACCGCCCCGACCAGCTGCGTCAGCGGGAACCCGGCCATGATCGGCACGAGCAGCCCGCTCGCCGCCCACATCGGCGGGACGAGCAGCCGGGCCGGTGTCCGCAGCCCCCAGGGGCGGGTCAGCAGCAGGACGAGCACGATGACGGCCGCGTCCATCAGGACGGTCAGGGCGTTGGCGAAGAGCATCGGCGCGCGGTGGTCGAGCAGCGGGCTTCCCTCGGGGATGCCGAGGTGACTCCCGCCGATCCAGGCGACCTTGAGCGCGAGGTAAGGGACGCAGGCGGCCATGGCGAGGAACCGCAGCGCGCGGCGGGCTCGGCTCGGCGCGGGGGAGACCGGCCGCGGGGCGGCGGCCGGGGGCGGGACGGTCAGCGGTCGGATCATGACCTCACGGTCCCGCCAGGAGGGCCCGCCGCACCTCCTGCGCCGCGACGATCCGCCTCCCCCGCGCGGCGGAGACTCAGCCGCCGTCCAGGACGAGGACCACCTCGTCGATCTCCGCCCCGCGCGCCGCCGCGTACCCCCGGTCGGTCGCCGTCTCCCGGAAGCCGCACTTCTCCAGGACGCGGAGCGAACCCGCGTTGTCCGCCGCCGCGCGGGCGTGGAGGGGGCGCTCCGGGACCAGCGCGAGCAGCGCGCGCAGGGCGGCGGTGGCCAGGCCGCGGCCCCAGTACGCGCGGTCGATCCAGTACGTGACGTGGCGCTCGGCCGGGTCGCCGTACACCCCGGCGTTGCCCACCACGTCCCCGTCGGCGAGGACCGTGCGGACGACCGTGCCGGGGGAGGTGCGCATCCTCGTCCAGTGCGCGTCGAACCGACCCCACTCGACGGGGTCCTCCGGCGTGAACGCGGCCATGTGCCGGGACACGGGATCGCTCATCTGCCGGTAGAAGACGGGCAGATCACTGTCGTGCACCGGGCGCAGGCTGACATCCATGCGTCAGAGCCTACGAGTTGCCAGTGTCAGCCGGTCGCGCGCGTCGAACAGGGCGTCCTTGACCATCTGTTCGTGGGCGGGCGTGAGCCGCGCCACCGGCACCGAGCAGCTGATCGCGTCCCGCGCCGGGGTGCGGTAGGGGATGGCGACACCGAAGCAGCGCAGGCCGAGCGTGTTCTCCTCGCGGTCCACCGCGAAGCCCTGCTCGCGCACCGTGTGCAGCTCCTCGATGAGTTGCTCGCGGTCGGTGATGGTGTGCTCGGTGAGCGCGGGCAGCGCCTTTGGGAGCAGCTTGCGGATCTGCTCGTCGGTGTGGGTGGCGAGCAGCGCCTTGCCGAGTGAGGTGGAGTGCGCGGGCAGCCTGCGGCCCACGCGGGTGAAAGGGCGGAGGTAGTGCTGGGACTGGCGGGTGGCGAGGTAGACGACGTTCGTGCCGTCGAGCCGCGCCAGGTGGATGGTCTCCGTCGTGTCGTCGGAGAGCCGGTCCAGGGTCGGCCGGGCGGCGGCCACCACCTCGTCGCCGTCGATGTACGAGGTGCCGACCAGCAGGGCGCGGACGCCGATGCCGTACCGCGTGCCGGTCGCGTCCGTCTCCACCCAGCCCAGCTCGACGAGGGTGCGAAGGAGCATGTAGAGGCTCGACTTCGGGTACCCGACGGCTTCCTGGACGGCGGCCAGCGAGTGCATTCCGGGGCGGCCCGCGAAGTACTCCAGCAACTCGACCGTACGCACCGCGGACTTGACCTGCGCACCGCCTCCGGTCTCGCCAGTCGACATCGCCCTTGACCCCTCAGTTCGCCGAGAAATACTCTCCGAAGCCTCCGGTCGTTCACGAACAGAGACGGCGTTCAGTATATCGAACGACCCGGGGGAGTGGCATACCTCCGGCCGACGTGCGGCCGGACGTCAGGCCTTATCTCTGGCATCACTTCTGGAAAGGGAATCCGCGGTGGCAGCAGCACCAGTCTGGAGTGTCGACCCCCGAACCGGGAAGCAGCGTGAGCGGGTTGCGGTGGAAGCTACGGCCGAGGAGGTCGACCGCGCGGTCCGCGCCGCCCGGGACGCGGCGCCCGCGCTCGCCGACCGCGCGGTCCGCGCCGCCTTCCTGCGCACCGCCGCCGACCTGCTCCAGGAGGCGAAGGACCAGCTCGTGGCGGCGGCGGACGCGGAGACCGCGCTCGGCCCCGTCCGGCTCACCGGCGAACTCGCCCGCACCTGCTACCAGCTGCGGGCCTTCGCGGACACCGTCGACGAGGGCGCCTTCCTCGGCGTCGTCATCGACCACCCCGACGCGTCCGCGACCCCGCCCATCCCGGACCTGCGCCGCTACAAGATCCCGCTCGGCGTCGTCGCCGTGTACGCCGCGTCCAACTTCCCCTTCGCCTTCTCCGTGCCCGGCGGCGACACCGCCAGCGCGCTCGCCGCGGGCTGCCCCGTCGTCGTCAAGGCCCACCCCGACCACCCGGGCACCTCCGAGCTGGTCGCCTCGGTGCTGCGCCGGGCCGCCGCGGCGCACGGCATCCCCGAGGGCGTCCTCGGCCTCGTACACGGCTTCGAGGCGGGGGTGGAGCTGGTCAAGCACCCGCTGGTCGCGGGCGCCGGGTTCACCGGCTCCATCCGCGGCGGACGCGCCCTCTTCGACGCCGCCGCCGCCCGTCCCGTGCCGATCCCCTTCCACGGCGAACTGGGCTCCCTCAACCCCGTCGTCGTCACCGAGGCCGCCGCCGCCGAGCGCGCCGAGCAGATCGGCACCGGCCTCGCGGGCTCGATGACGCTCGGCGTCGGCCAGTTCTGCGTCAAGCCGGGCCTGGTCCTCGCCCCCGAGGGCGCGGGCGGCGACCGGCTCGTGAAGTCCCTCACCGAGGCGGTCGGCGCCACCGAGGCCGGGGTGCTCCTCGACCACCGGATGCGGGACAACTTCGTCGCCGGGGTGCGCGAGCGCGCCGCACTCCCCGACGTCGAGGCCCCGGTGACCCCGGGCGCCGGCGGCGAGCACACCGTCAGCGCCGGCTTCCTCACCGTCCCGGCCGCGCGGTTGGCGGGCGAGGGGGCGCACGACCTGCTCCTGGAGGAGTGCTTCGGCCCGGTCACCGTCGTCGCGCGCTACACCGACGACGCGGAGATCACCGCCGTCCTCTCCCGGCTGCCCGGCAACCTCACCGCGACCGTGCAGCTCTCCGCCGACGAGGCGGCGGGCGTGAGCGACCGGGGCGCCGCACTGCTCGCCGAGGTCACCCCGCTCGCCGGGCGCGTACTCGTCGACGGCTGGCCCACAGGCGTCGCCGTCGCACCCGCCCAGCACCACGGCGGCCCCTACCCCGCCACCACCTCCACCTCGACGTCCGTGGGCGGCACGGCCATCGAGCGCTGGCTGCGCCCGGTCGTCTACCAGAACACCCCCGAGCCCCTGCTCCCCCCGGAACTGCACGACGCCAACCCACTGGGGCTGCCGCGACGGGTGGACGGGCGGCTGGAGCACTGACCTCGCGCGGGCTCAGGGCTGCGGGCTCGGGGTCGCGGGCTCGGGCGGGTGAGACCTCACACCGTCACCCGGCCCCCCGTGGCCGCCGCCCGCCCGATCGCGTCCAGCAGCCGATGGCGCCGTACCGCGTGCGCGAAGTCCGGGGTGTGCTTGGTGCCCTCCGTCAGGTCGGCGAGGACCCGGGCGTATTGCGCCCCCACGTTGTACGCCACTTCGTACGACGGCACCCCGCGCAGCTCGTCCAGCTCCGGCACGCCGAAGTGGTGTTCCGGCACGGGCAGTGCGGTCAGGCCCGTCTCCGCGCCGCGCCCGCCGCGCACGGTCACCGCCGCCTGCTGGAGGTGACCGGAGTCGCCCGTGACGACGAGGTCGCCCTCCGTGCCGTTGATCTCCCAGTGGAAGTCCGTGCCGCGGGAGAGCCCCGACCGGAAGTGGGCCGAGACGACGGCACCCGACTCCAGGCGCCCCGACACGGCGATCTGGTCGGCGGCCGTCATCGCCGCGGCGCGCCCCGTGCCCGCCTCGCGCACGACGGGCCGCCGCGTGGCCAAGGTCGCGGAGACCTCGGTGAACTCCCCGAGCGCCATGGTCACCGCGTCGACGGTGTGCCCGAAGGGGATCGTGAGCATGGTCGCGCCATTGCGCTCGTCCAGCAGATACGCGCCGCTCGGCTCGAAGACCGGCCCCCACCCCCGCCCCGAGGCCACCAGACTGGTCGACAGGACCTCGCCCACGTAGCCGTCGGCGACCAGCTCCCGGACGTACCGGACGGCGGGTGCCGAGCGGGCCTGGAGCCCCACGAACGTCCGCACCCCCGCCCGCTCCGCGGCCGCCGCCAGCTCCTCGGCCTCGGCGAGCCCGTTGCCGAGCGGCCACTCGGAGAGCACCGCCTTGCCCGCGCCGAGCGCGGCGAGGATCACCTCGCGGTGGAGCGGCACGCGCACGCTCACCACGACGAGGTCGACCTCGTCGCTGCGGACGAGTTCCTCGCTCGACCCGAAGGCCAGCGGTACGCCGTACTTCTCGCCCGCCGCCCGCGCGGACGCCTGGCTCGACGCGGACAGGGCACGCAGCTCGTACCCCTTCAGGGTGGACAGCGCGGGCAGGTGGGAACGGGGAGCCCAGCCGCCGCGGGCGGACAGGCCGACGAGGCCGACACGGATGGGCGAGCCCAGGGAGGAAACAGCGGTGGAAGTCATGATCGGGACGGTAGGGCGGACCGCCTGGTTACCCGCAAGGGACGTAACTATATTTTGGCAACCATGACTGGTCAGCCCCTCAACGACCCCTCCGGCCCCGCTGCCCGGCCGCACGACATCTACGGCCTCCTCTGCCCCGGCCGCGCGGTCTTCGAGCTGCTCGTGCACAAGTGGACGGGCCTCGCCATCACCGCCCTGGCGGACGGCCCGCGCCGCTTCGGCGAGCTGCGCCGCAAGCTGGAGGGCGTCAGCCCCAAGGCGCTCACCCAGACCTTGCGCCGCCTGGAGGACCACGGCCTGGTCCTGCGCACGGTCCACGCGGAGGTCCCGCCCCGCGTGGAGTACGAACTGACCGAGCTGGGCCGCGGCGCCCTGGAGCCACTGGCCCACCTGCGCACCTGGGTCAGGGCCAACACGGGAAAGTTCACGGCGGCGGGGGAATGAGCCGCTTTGCCCGTACGTTGACGCCGTGAGCGGAGGCTCCCTCCGCACCCACCTGACGTACGACCTGAAGAGAGCCACACACATGCGCGTCGAGATCTGGAGCGACATCGCCTGCCCCTGGTGCTACGTGGGCAAGGCCCGCTTCGAGAAGGCCCTCGCCGCCTTCCCGCACCGTGACGGCGTCGAGGTCGTGCACCGCTCCTTCGAGCTGGACCCGAACCGCGCCAAGGGCGACTCCGGGCCGGTCGTCCCGATGCTCATGCGCAAGTACGGCATGACCGAGGAGCAGGCCCGCGAGGGGGAGCGGCGGCTCGGGGAGAACGCCGCCGCCGAGGGGCTCGACTACCTCACCGAGGGCCGCGACCACGGCAACACCTTCGACATGCACCGCCTCCTGCACCTCGCCAAGGAGCGCGGCAGGCAGGACGAGCTGATCGGCCTGCTCTACCGCGCGAACTTCGCCGAGGAGCGGTCGGTCTTCGCGGACGACGAGCGCGTCGTCGAGGTCGCCGTCGAGGCGGGCCTGGACGCGAACGAGGTGCGGGCCGTCCTCGCCGACCCCCAGCAGTACGCCGAGGACGTCCGAGCCGACGAGCGCGAGGCCGCCGAACTGGGCGCGAACGGCGTGCCGTTCTTCGTCCTCGACCGGAAGTACGGCATCTCCGGCGCCCAGCCCGTCGAGGTCTTCACGCAGGCGCTGCACCAGGCATGGGGCGAGCGTTCGCCGCTGACCACCCTCGCGGGCGCCGACACCGGAGACGACGTGTGCGGGCCCGACGGATGCGCGGTTCCGCAGAACGGCTGAACGGTATAAGAGTTGACCCCATGGCGATCACCACGGGGATCAACGACATCCGTCGCAGCGAGTTCGCGCCCACGTCGGCGTATCTGAACACGGCGAGCTGCTGTCTGCTGCCGCGCCGGGCGGCCGAGGCCGTGGGCGCGCTCGTGACCGAACTCGGCGAGGGCAGGCCCGGTGGGGCGGGGGACTTCGAGGCCGTGGACGTGGCCCGGGCCGCCTTCGCGCGGCTCGTCGGCGTGGACCCGGGGCGGGTGGCCACCGGCGCCGCCGTCGCCACGCACGTCGGGCTGATCGCGGCCTCGCTGCCGCCCGGCGCCGAAGTCCTCATACCCGAGGGCGAGTTCGCGTCCGCCGTGAACCCCTTCGTCGTACGGGGCGACCTCCGGCCGCGCTATGTGCCGCTGGAATCCCTCGCCGAGGCCGTGCGGCCCGGCACCGCGCTCGTCGCGTTCTCCGCCGTCCAGTCGGCCGACGGCAGGACCGCGGATCTGGCGGCGGTGCGCGAGGCCGCGGCCGCGCACGGCGCGCGTACGCTCGTCGACGCCACACAGGCGGTGGGCTGGCTGCCGTTCGACGCGGCACTGTACGACTACACCGTGACCGGCGCCTACAAGTGGCTGCTGTGCCCGCGCGGCACGCAGTTCCTCACGGTGAGCGAGGCGGCTCAGGAGTCCCTCGTGCCGCTGCACGGCGGCTGGCTCGCCTCCGCCGACGGCTGGTACTCGACGTACGGACCGCTGACCGCGCTCGCCCCGGACGCACGGCGGTTCGACGAGGGCCCCGCCTTCCTCGCCTACCACGGGGCGGCGGCCGCGCTCGCGGTCCTGGAGGAGGCGGGGGTCGAGGCGGTGCACGCCCACGACACGGCCCTCGCCGCTCGCTACCGCGCGGGGCTCGCGGAACTGGGCCATGCCCCGGTGCCCGGGACGTCCCCCATCGTCGCCGTGCCCGGCCTCGGCGGGCGGCAGCCGGAGCTGGCCCGCGCCAAGGTCGTCACCTCCGCCCGTGCCGGGCATCTGCGGGCGTCGTTCCACCTGTACAACACGGAGGCGGACGTGGACCGGCTGCTCGACGTGCTGTCCGGCTGACGGCGGTCCGTCGCGCCGGCCCTCAGCCCTCCGCGGCCCGGCGCTCGGGGCAGTCGGCCGTCTCCGTGCAGAGGTTCGTCTCCACCCGCGTGAGCAGCCGCAGCAGCGTGGCGCACTCCTCCTCGTCCAGGCCGGCGAGGGTGTGACCCTCCAACTCGCCCCAGGCGCGCTCCACTTGGGCCAGCAGACCGCAGCTGGCGTCGCTGGCCTCGACCAGCACGGCCCGGCGGTCGGCCGGGTCGGGTCGGCGGCGCACGTGTCCGGCCTGCTCCAGGCGCTGGAGCATCTTCGTGACCGTCGAGGGGTCGAGTTCGACGGCCTTGATCAGTTCGGACTGCCGCACCGGACCGGCGTCCCACAGGTGCATCATCACGAACTCCTGGCCGGGGTAGAGGCCGACCCCCTTCAGGGCCTTGCCCGCCGCGATGCGGTGCAAGCGCGCCACCCGGCTCAGCGCGTGGCTGACGGGGCCCGCCTCGGCGACCGCGGGGAGCCCGGGGGGACAGGCGGGGTCGGCCGGTCCGGTCGGGGGGTGTCGGCCTTCATCATGCGCTCCTGCTGGTCACTGGACGTCTTTCGAAAGATTACCTTGGTCGGCCAAGAAATGGGTTACAGTGAAGCCCGGCCAGTTGGTTGGCCGACCACATAAATCCTGCTCGGGAGTCACGATGACCACTGCGTTCGATCCGATCGACCTGTCCGGCGCCACGCTCTCCAACCGCATAGCCATGGCTCCCATGACGCGAAGCCGTGCAGGTCAGGGCGGTGTTCCCACCGATCTGACGGTCGAGTACTACGTCCAGCGGGCCTCCGCCGGTCTGATCATCAGCGAGGCGATCCAGCCTTCTGTGGTCGGCCAGGGATATCCGGCCACCCCGGGTCTGCACAGCGCCGAGCAGGTCGCCGCCTGGCGCAAGGTCACCGACGCCGTGCACGCGGCCGGAGGCAGGATCTTCGCCCAGCTCATGCACGCGGGCCGCATCGGCCACCCGTCCCTGCTCCCGGACGGCCTGGTCAACGTCGCCCCCTCGGCCATCCCCGCCCAGGGCCAGGTCTACACCGCCGAGGGCCCCCAGGACTTCGTCACCCCGCGCGAGCTGACCGATGCCGAGATCCGCGCCACCATCACCGACTTCGCCACCGCCGCGCGCAACGCCGTCGACGCCGGCTTCGACGGAGTCGAGCTGCACGGCGCCAACGGCTATCTGATCCACCAGTTCCTCGCGCCCGGCACCAACCGGCGCACCGACGAATGGGGCGGCTCCGTGGAGAACCGCCTGCGCTTCGCCGTGGAGGTGACCAAGGCCGTGGCCGCCGAGATCGGCGCCGCCCGCACCGGCTTCCGCGTCTCGCCCGGCAACCCCTTCAACGACATCACCGAGCCCGACCCGGAGCCGGCGTACACCGCCCTGGCACGGGAGCTGGCCGCGCTCGACCTCGCGTACCTGCACGTCATGGAGGTCGGTGAGGTCCGTGAGCTGACCACCCGGCTGCGCAAGGAGTTCGGCGGCACGCTCATCCTGAACCCGCAGACCGAGGGCCCCACCGGCCACGACGCGCTCGCCCTGGTCGAGGACGGCACGGCGGACGTCCTCGCGTTCGGCGCGCTGTTCCTCGCCAACCCCGACCTGCCGGCCCGCCTGAAGGCCCAGGGCCCGTACAACACGCCCGACCCGGCGACCTTCTACGGCGGCACCGAGAAGGGCTACACGGACTACCCCGCGCTGTAACACCGGCAGAACGACGGTCGGCCCGGCACCCACGGGGGGTGCCGGGCCGAACCGCGCCTGGGATCAGGTCACTTCACCGGGGTGAAGTCCCGCGCCCCGATGAACTCGGGCCTGCGCACGGGCGCCGCGAACGGCTCGACCGCGGTGTTCTCCACGCTGTTGAAGACGATGAAGACGTTCGACCGCGGGTACGGGGTGATGTTGTCCCCGGAGCCGTGCATGGCGTTGCAGTCGAACCAGGTGGCGGAGCCCGCCTCGCCGGTGAAGAGCCGGATGCCGTGGTCGGACGCGAGGCGGGTCAGCGTCTCGTTCGACGGGATGCCCGCGTCCTGCATCTGGAGCGACCGCTTGTAGTTGTCCTTCGGCGTGGCGCCCGCACAGCCGAGGAACGTCTTGTGCGACCCCGGCATGATCATGAGGCCGCCGTTGGTGTCGTGGTTCTTCGTCAGCGCGATCGACACCGAGACGGTGCGCATGTTCGGCAGGCCGTCCTCCGCGTGCCAGGTCTCGAAGTCCGAGTGCCAGTAGAACCCCGAGGCCCCGAAGCCCGGCTTCACGTTGATCCGGGACTGGTGGACGTACACGTCCGAGCCGAGGATCTGCCGGGCGCGGCCCACCACACGCGGGTCGGCGGCCAGCTTGCCGAACAGTTCGCTGATCTTGTGCACCTCGAAGATCGAGCGGATCTCCTGCGAGCGGGGCTCGACGATGGAACGCTCGTCCGCGCGCATCGCGGGGTCGTTCATGAGCCGTTCCAACTCGGCGTGGTACACGCTGACTTCGTCCGGGGTGATCAGCTGGTCGATGGCCAGGAAACCGTCCCGCTCGAACCCCGCCAGATCCCCGGCCGCGATGGGCCCCTCGGCACCCGGCTCGGACCACACCACCGGGTCCTTGCGCTCGATGAGGACCTCTTCGGCGCCTCGGGTCGGGTACAGGTCAGTGGTGGTGCGTTCGGGTGCGGTGGTCATGGTGGTGCCTGCCTCTCCTCTCGTACGGCCCTGTGCGGGATGTCAGCCGTTCAGACCGGGTCCGGCTCCGTGAGCAACGGGTACACGCCGTTCTCGTCGTGGTCCTCACGACCGGTGACGGGCGGGTTGAAGACACACAGGCAGTGGAAGTCCTCCTTGATCCGCATGGTGTGCTTCTCGTGCCCGTCGAGCAGATACATCGTGCCCGGGGTGATCGTGTACTTCTCGCCGGTCGTGTCGTCGGTCAGCTCGGCCTCGCCCTTGGTGCAGACGACGGCCTCGATGTGGTTGGCGTACCACATCGACGTCTCCGTCCCCGCGTACAGGATGGTCTCGTGCAGGGAGAACCCCACGCGCTCCTTGGCGAGGACGATGCGCTTGCTCTCCCAGGTACCCGACTTGGCCTTCACATGCCGGTCGGTGCCTTCAATGTCCTTGAACGAACGGACGATCACGGTGTGGTGGTTCCTTTTCTCTTACGGGGTGAGGGGCTCGGACTCGCGCTCGCTCAGGCGGTCTCGCGGACCGCGCGGGCCAGCGTGCGCAGCCCCTCGTCCAACTCGTCCGGGGTGATCGTCAGCGCCGGAAGGAGCTTGACGACCTCACCCTCGGGGCCGGAGGTCTCGATGAGCAGGCCCAGTTCGAAGGCCCGCTTCGCCACGGCGCTCGCCCGGTCCTTGTCGAGGAACTCGATGCCCCAGACCAGGCCGCGGCCGCGGAACTCCTTGATCTCGGCACGGTTCTCGTCGACGATCGCGGTCAGCGCCTGCTCGACCTGTTCGCCGCGGGCGCGCGTCTGCTTCTCCATCGCCGAACCGTCGGTCCAGTACGTCTCGAGCGCGGCGGCGGCCGTGACGAACGCCGGGTTGTTGCCGCGGAAGGTGCCGTTGTGCTCGCCCGGCTCCCACACGTCCAGCTCCGGCTTGAACAGGCAGAGCGACATCGGCATGCCGTAGCCGCTGATGGACTTGGACACCGTCACGATGTCCGGCGTGATGCCCGCCTCCTCGAAGGAGAAGAACGCGCCGGTACGGCCGCAGCCCATCTGGATGTCGTCGACGATCAGCAGCATGTCCCAGCGCTCGCACACGTCGGCGAGCTTGCGCAGCCACTCGGCGCGGGCGACGTTGATGCCGCCCTCGCCCTGCACCGTCTCGACGATGACGGCGGCGGGCTGGTTGAGGCCGGAGCCCTGGTCCTGAAGGAGCCGCTCGAACCATATGAAGTCGGGCGTCTGGCCGTCGAGGTAGTTGTCGAACGGCATCGGCGTGCCGTGCACCAGCGGGATACCGGCGCCCGCCCGCTTGAAGGCGTTGCCGGTCACCGCGAGCGAGCCGAGCGACATGCCGTGGAAGGCGTTCGTGAACGACACGATCGACTCGCGGCCCTTGACCTTGCGGGCCAGCTTCAGCGCCGACTCCACGGCGTTGGTACCCGTCGGACCCGGGAACATGACCTTGTACGGCAGGTCGCGCGGGCGCAGGATGATGTTCTGGAACGACTCCAGGAAGGCGCGCTTGGCGGACGTCGACATGTCGAGCCCGTGCACGACGCCGTCGCGCTCCAGGTAGTCGATGAGCGCGCGTTTGAGGACCGGGTTGTTGTGGCCGTAGTTGAGTGAGCCGGCCCCGGCGAAGAAGTCGAGGTACTCGTGGCCGTCTTCGTCGTACATGCGGCTGCCCTGCGCGCGGTCGAAGACCGTAGGCCAACCGCGGCAGTAGCTGCGCACCTCCGACTCCAGGGTCTCGAAGACGCTCAGGTCGGGCTGGGTGATGGTCACAGCGGATCTCCTGGGAGATGGAAAGACGTGGAAGTGGGGGGTTCGGACGTGCGGGGGGAGGGGGTGGTGGAGCGTGGGGCGGGGCTCAGTGCCCGGGCGCGCTGATCGGGCCGATGCGGTAGAGCACCTCTGCCTCATGCCCGTCATCAGGGAAAAGACCCGCGTCGAAGAGGATCTTCCGCTCGACCGACGCGCCGTGCCGTCGCGCGTAGGAGAGGAAGAGCCGCTCGGAGGCCGTGTTGTCCGGCGTGATGGTCGTCTCGATCGCGGTCAGCTCGCGTTCGGCGGCGACCTTCGCGGTCAGCCCGTCGAGCAGGGCGCCGGCGAGGCCGCGGCCGCGCTGCTCGTGGTCGACGGCCACCTGCCACACCAACAGGGTGTCCGGGCGCTCGGGGCGGATGTAGCCGGTGATGAAACCGGCCGGCTCGCCGTCGGCGCCCCGGGCCACCACCGAGGTGGCCGCGAAGTCGCGGCACCACAGCAGGTAGCTGTACGAAGAGTTGAGGTCCAGCACCTTGGAGTCGCGGGCGATCCGCCAGATGGCGGCGCCGTCGGCGACGGCCGGGCTGTCGAGTCGCAACCCCTCCGGCATTTCCAGGAATTTCGCTCGCAGGTCGGTCGGTAGATCGGCTTGTGCAGCGGTCATGCGGAGTGAATTTACCGAGCAATTTCTTGAATTGCATCGGGGGAGGGGGTTACGTGCGAGCCTCTTATGTGTTATCGCGCGTAGGTGTGCGCACGCATGAGAACTCTGAGGTTTGTGGTGATTTGACCGTGTCATACCCCGCAAAACGGGCGCGATGTGGAGTGCGTCACATGGTTGAAACCTGGTCGAGACGCGTCCGAATTACGGAGTTTGATGCTGATGAAATCTTAGTGTTTAGGACCGCGGGAAGCGGGCAGAAGAAGGCGGGAAGCTGAGCAGATAAAGACGCGGATAAAGAATTCGTGAGAATGCGCGGACGGCTGGGTGAACGAATGGGTGGGGGAGGCTCGGGATGCGCGGCAATTGCGCGCCCGATTCACGTCCTGACGCGCGCGATGCACGCCCTGTCGCGCCCGGTTCATGCCCTGTCGGATGCCTGTCGGGCGCCCGTCACGATCCCGTCGCGCCGTCGATGCGCTCCCGCAGGAGATCCGCGTGCCCGTTGTGGCGGGCGTACTCCTCGATGAGGTGCAGCATGATCCAGCGGAGGCTGACCTCGTGGTCACCGCCCACGACCGCCGCCTCCTCGGCACCGAGCCGCCCCGTTTCGTCGAGCGACCGCCCCGCGCAGATCTCCCGGTTCACGGCGACCTCGCGCTCCCACACCGCGAGCACCTCGGGGAACGTCTTCGACCGGTCCAGGGTGAAGCCGCCGGGCGACCCGCCGTAGAGCAGCGGAACCATGCGCCCGGCGAACACCCGCTGAATCCAGTTGCGTTCGACCTCGGCCAGGTGCTGCACCAGGCCGAACAGCGACAGCGCCGAGGGCTCGACGGGCGTCCGCAACGCCTGCTCGTCGTCGAGCCCCGCGCACTTCACGGCGAGCGTCGCGCGGTGCAGGTCGAGCCAGCTCGCCAGCATGGCCGGCTCATCGGCGGTCAGCGGCGGGATGCGACGGCCGTCCGGAAGCGTGGTCATGTCAGGCACGGTGCCACGGGGCGGGGCGCGGGGGAAGAACGCCTCCGGGGAAGGGGGCGCCTCCAGGTAAGAGGTTGTGGCGAAGAGCGCCTCCAGGGAAGGGGTGCGGGCTACCCCCAGGCCTGCGTCACCGCGCGCCGCGCCGCTTCCAGGTCGACCGTGAGGCCGGCCTCGCCCATCGCGGCGCCCAGGGCCGCGAGGCACGCGTGCACGACGCCACGGGTGGCGTCCGGGCCGTAGTGGTTGACCCGGATCATCTCCTTGGCCAGCGCCCCGCCCCCGGCGACCAGCGGCAGCACCGGGTCGGCGGCCAGCGCCTTGGCGACCAGCTCCGAGGCGTCGGTGCCCGAGGGTGCCCGCAGGGTGGTGGCGACCGGGGCCGCGTCCCGCGCCTCGTACACATACGGCTCCAGGCCCCCACCGAGCGCGAGCGCGCCCGCCCGGGTCGCCGCGGCGGCGGTGGCGTGCCGTGCCATCAGGGCGTCCAGGCCCTCCGTCTCGATGCGCTCCACGCACGCCTCCAGGGCCAGCATCTCCAGCTGGGCGGGGGCGTGCAGCAGCGCCTTGCGGCCGCCGTCGATCCAGCGCTCCTTCCAGTCCAGGAGGGAGAGGTACGAGCGGCGCGGCGCCTGCGGGTTCGCGGCGATCCGCTGCCAGGCCCGCTCGCTCACCGACACCGCCGAGACGCCCGCCGGGCCGCCCATCGCCTTCTGCGCGCCGATCACGCACAGGTCCACGCCCCACGCGTCCGGCAGCAGCGGTTCGGCGCCGACCGAGGCGACCGCGTCCAGCATGAACAGCGCACCGTGCTCGCGCACGACCTCACCGATCTCCGCGACCGGGTTGGTGTTGCCGGTCGCCGCCTCGGCGTGCACCAGCGACACGAAGTCGATGCCGGGGTGCTCGGTGAAGGCCTGGCGCACCTGCTCGGCGGTGACGGCCGTGTGGAAGGGCACGGCGAGGTCGACGACGGTCGCGCCGCAGTCCCGCAGCCAGTTCCCGAAGGTCTGGCCGTACGGCCCGGTGATCACGTTCAGCGCGGTCGTGCCGGGCCGCGCGGCGCCCCGGATGCACCCCTCCAGGGGCAGCAGCGCCTCACCCTGCATGATCACGACGTCCTGCTCGGTGGCCAGCAGCCCGGCCACCCGCGCCTCGATGGCGGCGAAGTGCTGGGCGCTCAGCGGCGCCAGGTCCAGAAAGGGATGCGTCACAGTACTGCTCACACCACTGCTCACGTCACTGCTCACTTCGCTCACGAGTTCGTACGGCCTGCGGTACGAGCGTACCGAGCACCCCGTGGCCGGGCGCCCCCAGCGCCCCGTACCGCCCGCCGG
The DNA here is from genome assembly GCF_021028635.1 of Streptomyces huasconensis. Lineage (NCBI taxonomy): Bacteria > Bacillati > Actinomycetota > Actinomycetes > Kitasatosporales > Streptomycetaceae > Streptomyces > Streptomyces huasconensis. Next base: position 1,715,610 of record NZ_CP086119.1, on the reverse strand, counting down.
GAGCGACTCCTAAGCTGCTGCCATGAGTGATCACGCGGTGCTGCACGTGAAGGGGCGGGTGCTCGTCGGGCCCGAGGACGTACGGGACGAACTGTGGGTCGTCGGGGGCCGGGTGACGTACGACCGGCCGGTCGACCCGGCGGCACAGACCGTGACCGTCGAGGGGTGGGCGCTGCCCGGCCTGGTCGACGCGCACTGCCACGTCGGCCTGGACGCGCACGGCCCGGTGGACGCCGCCACGGCCGAGAAGCAGGCGCTGACCGACCGGGAGATCGGCGCCCTGCTCCTGCGGGACGCGGGTTCCCCGTCCGACACCCGCTGGATCGACGACCGCGAGGACCTGCCGAAGATCATCCGGGCGGGCCGGCACATCGCGCGCACGCGTCGCTACATCCGCAACTACGCCCACGAGATCGAGCCCGACGACCTCGTCGCGTACGTCGCCCGGGAGGCGCGGCGCGGCGACGGCTGGGTCAAGCTCGTCGGCGACTGGATCGACCGCGAGGCCGGTGACCTGACGGCCTGCTGGCCGCGCGAGGCCGTCGAGGCCGCGATCGCCGAGGCGCACCGGCTCGGCGCCCGCGTCACCGCCCACTGTTTCGCCGAGGACTCGCTGAGGGACCTGGTCGAGGCGGGCATCGACTGCATCGAGCACGCCACCGGCCTGACGGAGGAGACGATTCCGCTCTTCGCGGAGCGGGGCGTCGCGATCGTCCCGACCCTGGTCAACATCGCCACGTTCCCCGGCCTCGCCGCCGGCGGCGAGAAGAAGTTCCCCCGCTGGTCGGCCCACATGCGCAGGCTCCACGACCGCCGCTATGACACGGTGCGTTCGGCGTACGACGCGGGCATCCCCGTCTTCGTCGGCACCGACGCGGGCGGCTCCCTGCCACACGGCCTGGTCGCCGCCGAGGTCGCCGAACTGACCCGCGCGGGCATCCCGCCGCTGGCCGCGCTCTCCGCGACGACCTGGGGCGCGCGGGACTGGCTGGGCCGTCCCGGCCTGGCGGAGGGGGCCCCGGCCGACCTCGTGGTGTACGAGGCGGACCCCCGGCAGGACGTACGGGTGCTGGCGGCGCCTCGGCGGGTGGTGCTGAACGGGAGGGTCGTGGCGTAACGGCGGGTTGACCGGGCGTTACGTGGGGGCGGTCCCGGTCGTTTGGCTCCGGCGGTTTCGGCCGCTCCAGGGGTGGGAGTGGTCGGTGGGACGGGAACGGGTGGCGTTTGAGTGGCCCGAGGGAACGCGTGTGCCGGGGGATTCGAAAGCAAGGCCGGAAACCACCCTTTGGGGTGAACTAACGTCAGGTTGCCGCCCGTTCACTCTCAGTGCGTAAAGATTCCCGCGTCGTCCTTCGTCGATGAAGGACGACGCCCTCGGCGCGCACGTGCTGTCCCTACGTCGTGATGTCCCCATGTCGTGATGTCCCCATGTGCGTGCGCCCGCCGACGGCCCGTCTCTCCTGTGGGGGTTCCACCACCTTGAACAGCAACACCTTCCGCATGCCCGCACGCCGCCTCGCCGTCGTGGCCACCGCCACCGCCCTCGCCGCCGGTCCCGCGGCGCTCGCCGGTGCCGGGCCCGCGCAGGCCACCGGCGGTGACCAGGGCCGCGGTGGCAGCGCCGACGCCGTCGTGCTGCGGACCGGGCTCGACGTCTCCCTGCTCAACAAGACCGTGAACGTCCCGCTCAAGGTCGCCCTCAACGAGGTGCGGGCCCCCGGCAGCGCGGAGAAGACCGCGCTCGCCGCACGGCTCGACGCGGTCGACGGCGGAAAGCCGTTCAGCGTGCTGCGCGCGGACGTGGCCACGGCCAAGGCGACCGTGCGGGGCGGCCGGGCGGAGGGCCGCAGCAACCTCGCGCGGGCCAAGGTGCACGTGCCGGGGCTGCCGTTGCTCTCCCTCGTCGAGGTCGAGCAGGTCACCTCGAAGGCCGTCTGCGAGGCGGGCAAGCGGCCTGTCGCCGAGGCGAATCTGCTGGGCGGGGTGACCGTGCTCGGCAAGAAGGTCACGTTGACCGCCGGGCAGACGGCGGAGGTCAAGGTTCCCGGGGTCGGGGAGGTGCGGCTGGACCTGTCGCAGACGCGTACGACGTCGCGTACGGCGGTGGCGGCGGCGCTGGAGCTCAAGGTCTCGGTGAACCCTTTGAAGCTGAACGTTGCGGAGGTGGAGGGGACGGTGACGTTGGCGGGGGCCGGGTGTTCGGCGCCGGCGTCGGCGCCGGCGGGTGAGCGGGAGGAAGGCGGGGCTGAGCCGCAGGGAGAGAGGGAGAAGCCGGCGAAGCCTGCCACCGATACCCAGCCCAAGGCCTCCGAGGCGAACCTCGCGGAAACCGGGGGGAGTTCGATGACGCCGTACGTGGCGGGCGGCGCGGTGGTGTTGCTGCTGGCGGGCGCGGGCGGGGTGGCACTGGCCCGACGCGGTCGGGGGTAGCGGGCTGGGGGGTGCGCGGGGGTTCGGGGGCGGGCTCGCCTCGCTGTCCGGGGGTGGGATGAGCGGGGGTTCGGCGGTGGGTTCGCCTCGCCGTCCGGGGGTGGCCTCGCCCCGCCGTCCGGGGGCGGGGCCGCGGGGGTATGTCCGTGCTCGCCATCTTGGCGCGGGACCTTCGCTGCTTCGCCACCCTGATGACCACCACTGTGCTCCGCGCGCACATACCCCCACGTCCCCTCGGGCACGGGGGCGCCTGCGGGCCGTCGTCGGCTCGTGTTCCCTGCCGCAACGTCTTGGCGCCCGGTAACCACCCCCGCCGCCCCTACTCCGACGTCTCGACGCCGAGTAACGGGCGGATGGGTGGGAGACGTCCGGCGCGGAGCGGCGGGCGGCCGGGAGTCAAAAGGTCAGCGTTGCCTTCAGTGCCCTCAGGAAGCGGTCCGACGTGGCGCGGTCCCTGACCGCCAAGCGGAGCCAGTCAGGCCCCAGGCCAGGGAACGTGTCGCCCCGCCGCACCGCGAACCCCCGCTCGCGCAGCCGGCCCCGCACCCCCGCCGCGCCGGGCACACGGAGCAGTACGAAGGGACCCTCCGCCGGCCCCACCACACGTACCCCGAAGGACGCCAGCCCCGCCAGCCCCGCGAGGAGATACGCCCGGTCCGCCGCCCCCCGATGCGCCGCATGCCCCGCCTCCGCCAGCGCCCGCGGCCCCACGCAGGCCCGCGCCGCCACCAGTGCCGGCGTGGACACCGGCCACAGCGGCTGCGCCCCCGCCAGCGCGGAGATCACGTCCGGCGCGGCCAACACGTAACCGATGCGGAGCCCCGCGAGGCCCCACGTCTTCGTGAGGCTGCGCAGCACCACCAGGCCGGGCACGTCCGTCCGTCCCGCCAGCGCCTCCCGCTCACCCGGCACCGCGTCCATGAACGCCTCGTCCACCACCAGCGTCCGCCCCGGCCGGGCGAGCGCCGCGACCGTCGCGGCCGGGTGGAGGACGGACGTGGGGTTCGTCGGGTTGCCGATGACCACGAGGTCGGCCTCCTCCGGCACCGCCGCCGGGTCGAGACGGAACCCGTCCTCCTCCCGCAGCAGCACCCGCCGCACCACATGCCCCGCGTCCCGCAACGCCGCCTCCGGCTCCGTGAACTGCGGGTGGACGACGACGGGATGACGTACCTTCAGGGCGCGCGCCAGGAGGACGAACGCCTCCGCCGCCCCCGACGTGAGCAGCACACGGTCCGAGGGAAGACCGTGCCGCGCCGCCACCGCCTCCCGCGCCCCGCGCCCGTCCGGATACGCCGCCAGACCGTCCAGCGACTCGGCGATGACCCGCTTCAGCCAGGCCGGGGGAGTATCCGCCCGTACGTTCACGGCCAGGTCGGTCAGCTCGGCGCCGTCGTCCCGTACCTCCGCGTCCCCGTGGTGACGCAGATCGTGTTCGGCGGCACGGCGTACGACCGCGCACGTCACCATCGGCGGGCGCCCCTCGGGCGCCGACTTCCGCTTGGGTACGAGGAGTTCGCCGCCGCCCCGCAACGCCGCCGCCTCCGCCACCGAGGGCGTGCCGACCGCCGTACCGGCCCACGCGGACGGGTTCGGGACCGTCACCTCCGCCAGCTCGGCCGCCGAGTACGTCACGAGCGGCACCCCGAGCCGCGCCGCCGCCTCGACGATCCCCGGCTCCTCGCCCTTGATGTCGACCGTCGCCAGCTCGGCCACCGCGGCCTCGGGGGCACCGGCCTCGCGGACCGCGTCCCGGACGAGCCCGACCACCTCCTCCGGGGGCGCGCCCTCGCAGGCGCCGACGCCCACGACGAGCACCTGGACGTCAGCCATGGAATGGTCCTTTCATACGAGGAGGGGGGACACGGGGTGCGGGACGCGCGGGAGCGGGGGACGATCCGCTAGCAAGGGGCCATGGCGGTGTTCGTGGCGCTCGGCGCCTTTCTCATGACCCTGGTGGGCGGGTGGACGGCCCAGCGGGTCACCGACCGGCGCCACCTCGTCCTCGGCCTCGCCGGCGGCCTGATGCTCGGCGTCGTCGGCCTCGACCTGCTGCCGGAGGCCCTGGAAGCCGCCGGGCGGCCCGTCTTCGGCGTACCGGAGGCGCTGCTCCTGTTCGTCGGCGGCTTCCTCGTCGCCCACCTCGTGGAGCGCCTCCTCGCGGGACGGCAGGCCGCTCACGGCGCCGACGAGCACAACCATGGGCGAGTGCCCCAGGTGGGGCTCACGGCCGCCGCCGCGATGGTCGGGCACAGCGTCATGGACGGCGTCGCCATCGGCGCCGCCTTCCAGGTGGGCGGCGGCATGGGCGCGGCCGTGGCGCTCGCCGTCGTCGCCCATGACTTCGCGGACGGCTTCAACACGTACACGATCACCAGCCTGTACGGGAACGCCCGCCGCAAGGCCCTCGCGATGCTCTTCGCGGACGCGGTGGCCCCGGTGGTCGGCGCCGCCTCCACCCTGCTCCTCACCATCCCGGAACAGCTGCTCGGCGCCTATCTCGGGTTCTTCGGCGGGGCGCTGCTGTACCTCGCGGCGGCCGAGATCCTGCCCGAGGCGCACCACGACCACCCCGCCCGCTCGACGCTGCTGTGCACGGTGGCGGGCGTGGGGTTCATCTGGCTGGTGGTGGGCGTCGCCGAGTGAGCGGCGCCGCGCGGTGTTCACGCCGTGCATCGGTCGACGAAGCGGCGCGCCACCTCCGGGCGCGCGGCCCAGTGGGTGTGCAGGTAACTGGCGTGCACGTTCCCCTGTACGAAGCCCTCGACGCGGCGCTCCGGCGCGTGCAGGCCCCAGGCGGGGGCCGGACCCGCCCCTGGCTCGACGACCGTGCGGTGGAACTCGTGGCCCCGCGTGCGCGTCCCCGCCGCCGCGAGCACGCTGTCCGACACGGCGACCGCCTCGCGGTACCCGAGCGTCAGCCGCTCCGACATCCGCGCCTCGGCGTCCAGGACCCCGCACATCGGCTTGCCGTCCAGCTCACGGGCGAGATACAGCAGCCCCGCGCACTCCGCGGCCACGGGCGCCCCGGAGCGCGCCAGCTCCGCCACGGCCGCGCGCAGCGGTTGGTTGGCGGACAGCTCGGGCGCGTACACCTCGGGGAAGCCGCCGCCGATGACCAGACCGGCCGTGCCGTCCGGCAGCCGCTCGTCGCGCAGCGGGTCGAAGGGCACGACCTCGGCCCCGGCCGCCGTGAGCAGCTCCGTGTGCTCGACGTAGGAGAAGGTGAAGGCCGCGCCACCGGCGACGGCGACACGGGGCGCGCGTCCGGCGGCCGAAGCCGGTGCCGGTACCGCGCCGGGGTCCCACGCCCCGCCCGGCAGCGACGGCGCGCCGCGGGCCAGCGCGAGCAGCGCCTCCAGGTCGCACCCCTCCCGCACCTGCGCGGCCAGCGCGGCGACGGACTCCACCGCCTCCGCCTGCCGCTCCGCGACCGGCACCAGACCCAAGTGGCGTGAGGGCGCCCGCACTTGGCGCACCCGGCGCAGCGCGCCCAGGACCGGCACGCCGGACTCCTCCAGCGCCTCCCGGAGCAGCGTCTCGTGCCGGTCCGAGCCGACCTTGTTGAGGATCACGCCCGCGACCCGCACCTCGGGGTCCCACGAGGCGAAGCCGTGCACCAGCGCCGCCACCGAACGCGACTGCGACGACGCGTCGACGACCAGGACGACCGGCGCCCGCAGCAGCTTCGCGACGTGCGCGGTGGAGGCCAGTTCGCCCTGCCCGGCGGCCCCGTCGTACATCCCCATCACGCCCTCGACCACGGCGAGATCGCACCCGGCCGACCCGTGCGCGAACAGCGGCGCGATCAGGTCCGGGCCGCACAGGTACGCGTCGAGGTTCCGGCCGGGGCGGCCGGTCGCCAGCGCGTGATAGCCGGGGTCGATGTAGTCGGGCCCGACCTTGTGCGGGGAGACGGCGAGCCCGGCCGCCGTGAAGGCGGCCATCAGGCCCGTCGCGACGGTCGTCTTGCCGCTGCCCGACGACGGCGCCGCGATGACGAGACGAGCTACCACTCGATGCCCCTCTGGCCCTTCTGGCCGGCGTCCATCGGGTGCTTGACCTTGGACATGTCGGTCACCAGGTCGGCGAAGTCGATCAGCTTCTGCGGCGCGTTGCGGCCGGTGATGACCACGTGCTGCGTGCCGGGGCGGTCACGCAGGACCTCCACGACCTCGTCGGTGTCGATCCAGCCCCAGTGCATCGGGTACGCGAACTCGTCGAGCACGTACAGCTTGTACGTCTCCGCCGCGAGGTCCCGCTTGACCTGCTCCCAGCCCTCGCGCGCCTTGTCCTCGTTGGTCGACTCGCCCTCGGCGGGCGCCCGCTGAATCCACGACCAGCCCTCGCCCATCTTGTGCCAGGCGACCGTGCCGCCCTCACCGGAGGCGCCGAGCACCTTCAGCGCGTTCTCCTCGCCGACCTTCCACTTCGCCGACTTCACGAACTGGAACACACCGACCGGCCACCCCTGGTTCCAGGCCCGCAGCGCGAGCCCGAAGGCGGCCGTCGACTTGCCCTTGCCGATGCCCGTGTGCACGAAGACGAGCGGACGGTTGCGGCGCTGACGCGTCGTGAGTCCGTCGTCCGGTACGACACTCGGCTGTCCCTGCGGCATTAAGCGGCCCTCCTGGAAGGCGAGTTCATTCCCTGTACGTTCTTGACGAGCCCGGCGATCGAGTCCGCCCGCAGCTCGTCGAGCGTCACGGCGGTGCCGCCCAGCTCGCCCGCCAACTGGGCGGCGAGACCGAGGCGCACGTAACCCGACTCGCAGTCCACGACCACGGAGGCGACCCCCTCGGCGGCGAACAGCCGTGCCGCGCGTCCCGCCCGCGCCACCGGCTCCACGCCGCCCGTGGCCCGGCCGTCCGTCACCACGACCACCAGCGGCCGCCGCGCGGCATCGCGCAGCCGCTCCACGCGCAACACGTCGTGCGCCTTCAGCAGTCCCGCGGCCAGCGGCGTACGGCCGCCCGTCGGCAGCGATTCGAGGCGGGCGGCCGCCGCGTCCACCGACGACGTCGGCGGCAGCGCCACCTCGGCGTCCTTGCCCCGGAACGTCACCAGGCCCACCTTGTCGCGCCGCTGGTAGGCGTCCAGGAGGAGGGAGAGCACGGCGCCCTTGACGGCGCTCATCCGCTGCCGCGCCGCCATCGACCCGGAGGCGTCCACGACGAACAGCACGAGGTTGCCCTCGCGGCCCTCCCGGGTCGCCTGCCGCAGGTCGTCACGGCGTACGACGAGCCCGGCGCCGGAACGCCCCCGGGCCTTCTGATGCGGGGCGGCGGCCTGCACGGTCGCCGCCAAGTGCAGCTTGGTCAGCGCCCCTTGCGGCCGCCGCGAACCCGTCGTACGGCCGTGCTCGGTACGGGCACGCGAGCGCCGCCCGGCCGCGCCCTCGCCGATGCCGGGCACGCTCAGCATCTTCGTGCGGAACGGCTCGGCGGCGCGTACCGCCTGCTGCTCGCCGGCTCCGGGGCCCGCGGTCCGGGCCGGTTCCTGAGGGGCCGCCGGTGCGTCGTCCGAGCCGGGGCCCTGCTGCTGGGAGGGGAGATCGGGGGTGTCGGGGCCGCCGCCCTGCGGGGGCTGGCCCCCGCCGCCGTCGCCGGGGCCGCCGCCATCGGGGTCGTCCTCAGGAGGCTCGGGCGCCTCGGAAGCCGCGTCGTCGCGTGCCTCCTCCAGCGTCTCGTCGAGCTTGTCCTCGTCCAGCCCCGGCGCGTCGAAGGGGTTGCGGCGCCTGCGGTGCGGCAGCGCGAGCAGCGCGGCCTGCCGCACGTCCTCGCTCTCCACCTCCGTACGCCCCGCCCAGGCGGCCAGCGCGGTCGCCGTGCGCGCCATGACGATGTCGGCCCGCATCCCGTCGACCTCGAACGCCGCGCACGTCGCCGCGATCTGCCGCAACGCGCCGTCGCCCAGGTTCACCTGGGGCAGCAGCGCCCGCGCCGCGACCACCCGCTCCCGGAGCGCCGCCTCGTCCTCGGCGAAGCGGGCCGCGAAGGCCTCGGGGGCGTCGTCGTACGCCAGCCGCCGCCGCACGACCTCCACGCGCTGGTCGGTCTCGCGGGAGGCGGCCACCTCGACGGTGAGCCCGAACCGGTCGAGCAGCTGCGGCCGCAGCTCGCCCTCCTCGGGGTTCATGGTGCCGACCAGCAGGAAGCGGGCGGCGTGCCGCACGGACACGCCTTCGCGCTCGACGTACGAGGCGCCCATCGCGGCGGCGTCCAGGAGGAGGTCGACCAAGTGGTCGTGGAGGAGGTTGACCTCGTCGACGTAGAGGATGCCCCGGTGCGCGTCCGCGAGCAGGCCCGGTTCGAAGGCCTTCACGCCCTCCGCGAGCGCCCGCTCGATGTCGAGGGCGCCGACGAGCCGGTCCTCGGAGGCGCCGACGGGCAGTTCCACCATGCGCGCGGGGCGCGCGGTGGCGCCGCCCGCCTCATGGGGGCCGTCGGGGCAGTTCGCGTCGGGCGCCGCCGGGTCGCACGAGAAGCGGCACCCCGCGACGACCGGCACCTCCGGCAGGAGCGCCGACAGGGCGCGCACGGCGGTGGACTTGGCGGTGCCCTTCTCCCCTCGTACGAGCACGCCGCCGACGGCGGGCGATACGGCGTTGAGCAGCAGCGCGAGCCGCAGGTCGTCCTGGCCGACAAGGGCGGTGAACGGGTACGGGGTACTCACAGGGCCTCCTTGGCACGTTCCGGTGACGCCGACGGCGCGCCGGGAGCGATGAAGGGCAGCCCGGCCGGCGCCCCCTTCTCGATCAGGCGCAGCAGCCCGTCCGTGTCCGCGTGTTCTTCGATCAGGTCGCCCAGCAGGTCGAGCTGCGCCTCGCGCAGGGCGGCGAAGCCGGTGTCGGGCGCGGGCACGAAGCGGCGGCCGGCCGCGCGTGCCACCTCGGTGAGGAACCGGCGCCGGAACGCGTCGCTCTCCAGCGACCCGTGCCAGTGCGTGCCCCACACCTCGCCGACCCGGCAGCCGTCCAGGAACGGCTCCCCGCCCAGGACCTCGGCGACGCCGTGGTGGATCTCGTACCCCTCGACCGGCTCGCCCAGGGCCTCGCCCACCGGCCGTGCCAGGGTCTTCTCGCGGGCGAACCGCACCCGCACCGGCAGCAGCCCGAGCCCCTCCACGGAGCCCGCGCGCGACTCGACCTCGTCCTCGATGTGCTCGCCGAGGGCCTGGAAGCCGCCGCAGATCCCGAGCACCGGCCGCCCCTCGGCCGCGCGGCGCACGAGGGCGTCGGCGAGCCCGCGCTCCCGCAGCCACTGGAGCGCCCGTACGGTCCCACGGGTTCCCGGTACGACGACGAGGTCCGCGTCGACGAGTTCCTCGGCCCGGTCCACGAACCGCACGACGACACCCGGTTCGGCGGCCAGCGCGTCCACGTCCGTGAAGTTGGACATCAGCGGCACCGCGCACACGGCGACCCGGAGCACGTCCTCGCCGACCGGCGGCGCCACCACGGACTCGCGCACGGCACCCCGCAGCGAGACCCGCAGGCCGTCCTCCTCGTCGATGCCGAGCCCGTGCCGGAAGGGCAGCACACCGAACGTGCGGCGCCCGGTCAGCTCGTACAGCATGTCGAGACCCGGTTCGAGGAGCGAGACGTCGCCCCGGAACTTGTTGACCAGGTAGCCCGCGACCAGCTCCTGGTCGGCCGCGCTCAGCAGCGCCGTCGTCCCGAAGAAGGAGGCGAACACCCCGCCCCGGTCGATGTCCCCGACCACCAGGACGGGGAAGCGGGCGGCCCGCGCGATGCCCATGTTCACGATGTCGGTGCGCCGCAGATTGATCTCGGCGGGGCTGCCCGCGCCCTCACAGATCACGGCGTCGTACGTGCTCCGGAGTTCTTCCAGGCACCCCACGACGGTCTCCAGCAGCGCCGCCTGCCGTCCCCCGTGGTAGCCGCGCGCGCTCATCTCGCCCACCGGCTTGCCCATCAGCACGACCTGGCTGGAGCGGTCGCTGCCCGGCTTGAGGAGCACGGGGTTCATCAGCGCGCTCGGCTCCACACGGGCGGCCTGCGCCTGCATGGCCTGCGCCCGGCCGATCTCGGCGCCCTCGCGGGTGACGAAGGAGTTCAGGGACATGTTCTGCGCCTTGAACGGCGCGACGGACACCCCCTTGCGCACCAGCCACCGGCAGATCCCGGCGGTCACGACGCTCTTCCCGGCGTCCGAGGTGGTCCCGGCGACCAGCAGTCCGCCACTCATACGTCTCTCCTCGACTTCGCCGACCGTCGCAGCACCCGGCGGGCCGTCACCGCGACGCCCAGCGCCAGCCAGCCCACCCGTCGCGAGAGCCGCACGGCCCGCTCGATGTCCGCCACGCGCACGTCCCGCCCGGCCGCGTTCAGCACGGGCCGGTGCTCGACCCGCCCGCCGTACGAGAGGGTCCCGCCGAGCCGTACGCCGAGTGCTCCCGCGAAGGAGGCCTCGACCGGCCCGGCGTTGGGGCTCGGATGCCGGGCGGCGTCCGAGCGCCAGGCCCGCACCGCCCCCGACGGCGAGCCCCCGGCCAGCGCCGCGAGCCCCGCGGTGAGCCGCGCCCCCGGCCAGCCGAGGACGTCGTCGAGCCGGGCGGAGGCCCAGCCGTACCGCAGATACCTGGGCGATTTGTGCCCGACCATGGCGTCCAGGGTGTTCACGGCGCGGAAGGCGACGAGCCCCGGCACCCCGCCGACGGCCCCCCACACCAGCGCCCCGACGACCGCGTCGGAGGTGTTCTCGGCGACGGACTCGACGACGGCGCGCGCGATGCCGTCGGAGTCCAGCGCCTGCGGGTCCCGTCCGCACAGATGCGGGAGCCGCTCCCGGGCCACGTCCACGTCCCCGACGGCCAGCGCGCCGCCGATGGCCCGCGCCTCCCGGCCGAGTGAGGTGCCGCCGACCACGGCCCACGTCGCGGCGGCGGTCAGCGCGACGGACGCGGCGGGGGAGCGGCGTACGAGAGAAGCGGCGAGGGCGGCGGCACCCGCCGCGCCCCCGGCGCACACCACGGCGTGCAGCGCGCCCCACCCGCGGTGGTCGCGCCACAGCACACGCTCGACGGCGCCCGCCGCACGCCCGAACCCGGCGACCGGATGGCCCCGGCGGGGATCGCCGAGCAGCAGGTCACCGAGGAGGCCGGCGGCGGCGCCGTACGCGAAGTCGCGATCGGCACTCACGGGGTCAGCCCGTCGCCGTGCCGGGCAGGGAGCTGACGCTCGGGAACAGGTCCGGCAACGGGCGGCCGCGCATGGCGATATGTCCTCACTCAGGGTGTCCGCGCCCTGGTTCGACGTGTCGGCGGCGAGAGTTCCTGGCTTCCGGGAGCGTCGAGGACGGCTGCCCGGTGACAGTGGCGGGACCGCGCCGGATTCGCACCGGCTTCCTCTCCTGCCGCCGTAGTTGGCCCCGGCAGTCCACCACGCCCCGCGAACGCCCGTCAACTCGCCGTTGACCTGCGGCGGGAGAGTGTGCCGAGCCCCACAGCCGAGCCCCACGGCAGGACCCCGCATACGGCGGTGGGGTGCGGGACGTGTGATCACGTCCCGCACCCCACCGAAAGGTTCCTGCCGTCAGGCGACGATCAGATAGATGCCGTACGCCACGGCCGCCGCGCACAGCGCGAAGCAGGCGTACGCGCCGGTGCGCGCCAGCGCCACGGAGCCGCCGGAGCCGCTGCCGGACGCGGCCGCCGTCTCCTGCTTGGAGAGACCGATGATGCCGAGGGTGAACAGGCCCACGAGAGCCACCGTCACGGCGAGGCTGACTCCGAAGACGGAGCCGAGAGCTGCCCAGTCGATGTTCATGCTGATGTGTCCTTACACCGTCGCGGGTCGGGCGGGGTCCGCCATGGCGCCGGTCGTGGTCGTGGTCGGGGCCGAGATGGTGGCCTTGACCGGGTCGTCGGAGGAGGCGCCGACGGTGGCCAGCGGGCCCGCCGGGGGCGGCTGGACGGCGGCGATCGCGGTGGTGACCACGCCCGCGGGCTCGGTGCCCGTGGTCATGTCGTCGCGGATCTCGTCGTCGGTGACGTTGGTGTGGGTGACGGCGTTGCGCCGCGAGAGCACCCAGATGACGGCCGAGCCGGCGATCAGCAGCGCGGCGGTGACCGCGACGCCCCAGGGGCCCTGCTTGGTGAGGAACTCGGCGCCCGCGCCGACCAGACCGGCGGCCGGCAGGGTCAGGCCCCAGGCGACGAACATCCGGGTCGCGGTCGACCAGCGGACGACGCCGCCCTTGCGGCCGAGGCCCGCGCCCATCACGGCACCGGAGCAGGACTGGGTGGTGGAGAGCGAGAAGCCCAGGTGCGAGGAGGCCAGGATCACCGTCGCGGCGCTGGTCTGGGCGGCGAAGCCCTGCTGCGGCTGGAGGTCGGTGAGGCCCCTGCCCATGGTGCGGATGATGCGCCAGCCGCCGAGGTAGGTGCCGAGCGCGATGGCGACACCGGCCGAGACGATGACCCACATCGGGGGGTTCGCGCCGGGGTTGAGGACACCGCCGGTGACCAGGGCGAGCGTGATGATGCCCATGGTCTTCTGCGCGTCGTTCGTGCCGTGGGCCAGGGAGACGAGGCCCGCGGAGGCGATCTGGCCCGCGCGGTAGCCCTTGGCGGTGGCCTTGGTGTCGGTGTTGCGGCCGATGCGGTACGTCAGGCGCGTCGCCAGCGTCGCGGCGAGACCCGCCACGAGCGGGGCGGCGAGGGCCGGGATCAGCACCTTGGTGACGACGGTGCCGCCGTTGATCGACGACCAGCCCATCGACATGACCGCGGCGCCGATGAGGCCGCCGAAGAGGGCGTGGGAGGAGCTGGAGGGCAGGCCCACCAGCCAGGTCAGCAGATTCCAGAGGATCGCGCCGACGAGCGCGGCGAAGATGACCTCTGTCTTGAGGCCGTCCTCGTTGACGATCCCGCCTGAGATCGTCTTGGCGACTTCGACGGAGAGGAAGGCTCCGACGAGGTTCAGCACGGCGGACATGGCCACCGCCGTCTTGGGCTTGAGAGCGCCGGTCGAGATGGTCGTCGCCATCGCGTTGGCAGTGTCGTGGAAACCGTTCGTGAAATCGAACACGAGAGCGGTGACGATCACGATCCCGAGGAGAAGCGTGATGTGTTCCATTTACCCAGGCTTCTGTTGGACGTCAGTGGCATGTGGAACGTAGGCAACCTGGGTGAACGGAAAGTGAACTGGGCCGGGCGGCGCGGTGACTCGAAACGGAGCGCCGCCTCTCCTTATCAACCAGGTGTCTGTCGGAGATCGTACGGAGTGGGGGCGCGAGCCCCCTAATCCAGCCGGAGTGTCGCCTTCCACCACCCTTCCGCGCCCCCTCGCGCACCCCCCTTCCCGCACCCCAAGCGGAATGGCGGCCGAGCCCCCCGAGAGACGCATGTCACCCCGCCCGGGCCGCGCCGGGGGCCTACGGCGCCGCGTCCCCGGCTGGCAGGATCTGTCCATGACTGAGCAGCGGCAGGGCGCGGAGCGGGACGCCGTCGGGCGGGCGTGGGGCGAACTGGTCGAGACGGCCCGCAGGACGGTGACGGACGGCCTGGTCGTCGGCACCTCGGGCAACGTCTCCGTGCGGGTCGGCGACACCGTCCTGGTCACCCCGAGCGGAGTCCCCTACGACCGGCTGCGGCCCGAGGACGCGCTCGGCGTCGACCTCGAAGGGCGGCGCGTCCTCGGCCGCCTCGCGCCGACCAGCGAGCTGCCGATGCACCTCGCCGTCTACCGCACCACCGGCGCGACGGCCGTCGTCCACACCCACGCGGTCCACGCCACGGCCGTCTCCATGCTCGTCCCCGAGCTGCCCGCGGTCCACTACATGACGGGCGTCCTCGGCGGCCCCGTCCGCGTCGCCCCCTACGCGCTCTACGGCACCGAGGAACTGGCCGACCACATGCTCCGCGCCCTCAGCGACCGCACGGGCTGCCTCCTCCAGAACCACGGGACGGTCACCTACGGGGACTCCCTGACCCAGGCGTACGACCGCACGGCGCAACTGGAGTGGATGTGCCGCCTGTGGCTCACGGCCACCTCGGTCCCGGGCCACACCCCGACCCTCCTCTCCGCCGCCCGCCTCCGCGAGGCCCAGGAGAAGCTGCGGGGATACGGGCAGCAGACGCCCTGACGGGCGCCCGCCCCCACCGCCGGGTCACTCCACGCGCACCGCCCACTGGCCGCCGGGCCTCCGGACGCGGACACTGGGACGGTGCGCCCAGCCAAAGCGACGGCAGCGGCCGTCACCGCAGTCACAGCAGCCCTGGGGACCGCCGCGGCCGCGGTCGCGGCGGGGCGGTTCGCCAGCGACGCCGCCCTCCGGGCCCCGGCGGGCCGCCCCCTGCCGTCGGAGCCCCGCCTCACCGTGCACGCCACGGGCGACGGGCGGATCTCCCTGACCCGCGCCCTCGCCAGCCTGCGCCCCGGTACGTACGGCCTCAGCGGCAACGGCACCCACGCGGTCGTCGGCCCCGTCCTGGAGTCCGCGCCGCACGAGGCCGACACGGTCGTACGCCGCCTCGAAGCCGTCACCCGCGGCACCCTGGAGCCCGGCGCGAAGGTCTGGCTCACCCCGCAGGTCCACATCGGCGACCCCTCCACCGCGCTCGGCATCGACCACATCGACGTCTCCATCCCCGGTGAACTCGGCCCCCTGCCCGCCTGGTTCGTGCCCGACATGCGCGACACCTGGGTCATCACCGTGCACGGCCTGGGCGCCACCCGCGAGCACCCGATGGTCGTCATGGACTTCCTGCGCCGCCTGCGGCTGCCCGTGCTCGACCTCGCCTACCGCGGCGACCCCGGCGCGCCCCGCTCCGCCGACGGCCTCGGCCACCTCGGCGAGACCGAGTGGCGCGACCTGGACGCCGCCATCCGCCACGCCGTGCGCCACGGCGCCCGGAACGTCATCCTCCACGGCTGGTCCACCGGCGCCACCATGTGCCTGCACGCCGCCGCCCACTCGGCGCTGCGCGACCACGTACGCGGTCTCGTCCTCGACTCCCCGGTGCTGAACTGGGAGACCACCCTCCGGGCCCTCGCCGTGGCCCGCCGCACCCCCGGACCGCTCCTTCCGCTTGCGGTCCGCGCGGCCCAGGGACGCACCGGTCTGCGCGGCGAGCGCACCCGCGCGGCCGCCGACCCCGCGCTGCTGCGGGTGCCCACCCTCGTCCTGCACGGCCCCGACGACGCCGTCGCCCCCTGGGCCCTCTCCCGGCGACTGGCCGAACAGCGCCCCGAACTGGTCACGTTGCGCGCCGTCCCCGGCGCCCCCCACGCCGCCATGTGGAACGCCGACCCGGCCGGTTACGAAGAGGCGCTGCGCCGCTTCCTCACCCCCCTGATGTGACCGCACGCGACCCCTGACGCACGGCCCCGCGCGCCCCCTCGCGCCGCCCCCGAAAGGCCGCCGCCGTCATTCCGTTTGGGTTTTCGGACCGTCAACAGGAAGACTGCTCCCCGTGACGTCCCGTACCCCGCGCGACTCCAGGCTCCGACTTGTCCGCGCGCCCTACCCGAGGGCCGAGAAGCGAGGAGAGCCCCACCGCGACCCAGCGCGACCCCTCTCCGCCACCCCCGGCGCGATGGGCAACCGCCGCGCGCGCCGTCCCGCGCCCCGTCCCCCCGAGGGCACCCCGGCGCGCCCGGAGCTGGCCCGGGCGGCGCGCGCCGGTCTCGCCGACGCCGCGCGGGTCGCCCGCTGGGCCGACGCCGCCCTGCGGCCCGGACCCGGCAGCACCGGAGGGAGCCCCGACGGCAAGGGCACCCTCTCCGACGCCACCGCCGAACGCGCCGCCGCCGAACTGGGCCTGACCGCCGCTCAGGTCCGCGCCGACTGGGACACCGCCCGCCTCGCCGGCCTCGTCGAGGTGCACGGCGACCGCGCCCGCCCCGGCTGGCGGCTGCGCGCCTGGGACCGCGACGACAGCGCCGTGCTGCGCGGCTGGGTCGCGCTCTTCGACGCCTGGTCGCTGGCCCACCCGGCGCCGGACGCGCTCGCGCCCGCCGCGGTCGCCGAGGTCGTCGAGGCCATGCCGCAGGTCCTCTCCTTCCTCCAGCTGTCGGCGGGCCCCGTCCCCGTGCCGCAGCTGCTCGACCTCCTGGACCAGCGCGTCACGGAACTGCGCACCGAGCGCTGCGAGATCCCCTACGGGCCCCAGCCGGAGACCCCGGCCGACCACCTCGAAGAGGCGCCGCCGCTGCCCGTCCTCCTCGACTGGGCGCTGCACGGCCTCGCCGCCGTCGGCGCGCTGACCTACGCCGACGGCCACGCCACCCTCACCCCGCTCGGCAGCTGGGCGGTCTGGGTCAAGCTGGAGCAGATCTGCGTCGCCGCGCAGAGCCCCGCAGGACACATCGAGCAGTCCGCCGAGGACATGCTCCGCGGCTGTGCCCGCCTGCGTCCCAACGCGGCCCGCGCCGAGTACCGCGCCTGGCTCGCCGCCCGCCCCGTCGGCAGCGCCGTCACCGAGCTGCTCACCGCCGCCCGCGGCGAGGACGCCCTGCTGCGCGGCCTGGCTTTCGAAGCCCTGCGCGTCGTCGGCGCCCCGGCCGAGGCGGAGGTCAGAGCCGTCGTCGACGAGCCGTCCCTGCGCCCCTACGCCCTGCTGTGGCTGGCCGAGCAGGAGGGCGCCGACCCCGAGGACGTCCACCTCGTGCTGAGCCGCGAGGAGTCCACGTGGCTGTGGATCGACACCGCGGCGGCCGTCGCGGACCACGGCGAGGGCCAACTCCTCGTCCGCCACCTGGAGTCGGCGGTCCAGCCCACCGTGCCCGCCCTCCTCGACGAGGTGCGTCGCGCGGGCCACCCCCGCACCGTCCAGGTCCTGGTCGCCCTCGCCGCCGCCCACCCCGACCCGGCGCTCGCCAGGGCGGTGCGCCGCGCCGCCTTCCAGGTGCACACCGGCGGGGAGTGAGCGTCAGCCCCCGGCGGTCCCGGGGGCGTACGTACCAAAACTCCATACGTTGCCCTCGGCGTCCCGCGCCATGTAGTCCCGCGAGCCGTAGTCCTGGTCGGTCGGGGCCATCAGGATCTCCGCGCCGTGCTCCACGGCCCTCCGGTGGTGGGCGTCGACGTCGTCCACGACGACGTACACCCCGCACGGGCCCGCGCCCTTCATCGCCCGGTCGAAGACACCGCCCGTGCCCTTGGAGCCGAGCATCACCATGCCGTTGCCCTGGGCGAGTTCGGCGTGCGCGACGCCGCCGTCCTCGGTCTCGTACACATGCAGTTCGGTGAAGCCGAAGGCCTCCGTCAGCTGCTTCACCGCGGCTTTCGCGTCCGCGTACAGCAGGGTCGGGAAGACGCTCGGCCGCCCGTTCCGATGGTCTGCCATGCCGATCACTCCGATCAGGTCGTGCCGCACCGGGGGGTCCGGGCGGCTCAGCGGAAGGTGTCGCACCGCCCCATGTCGCCCGTGCGGTAGCCCTGGTAGAACCACTGCCGGCGCTGCTCGGCGGAGCCGTGCGTCCAGGTCTCGGGGGTGACGCGGCCCTGGAACTTCTCCTGAATCCGGTCGTCGCCCACCGCGGCCGCCGCGTCCAGGCCGTCCTGGATGTCCGCCTCGTCGAGGCTGCTGATCAGCGGCTTGCCCGTGCGCTCGTCCGGACTGCGGGTCGCGTGCCGCGCCCAGACCCCGGCGTAGCAGTCCGCCTGCAACTCGACCCGCACGGCATTGCTGTCGCGGCCCGTGCGCCCGTCCTGGGAGCGCCTCAGGGTGCCCGCCAGGTTCTGGACGTGGTGCCCGTACTCGTGGGCCACCACGTACGCCTGCGCGAAGGGGCCGCCCGTGGAGCCGAACTTCGTGCGCAGCTCGTCGAAGAAGCCGAGGTCCAGATAGACCTTCCGGTCGCCCGGGCAGTAGAACGGCCCGACCGCCGAGGTGGCCGTCCCGCAGGCGGTGCCCACGCGGCTGGTGAACAGGACGGTCGTCGCGGGGGAGTACGCGGCCCGCCTGCGCTGGAACTCCGGGCGCCAGAAGTCCTGCACGCTGTTGACCACCGCCACGATGCGGCAGTCGTCCTTGGTGTTGGCGTCCCGCCCCGTGCGGCAGCTCTGCTGCACCTGCGCGAGGGACGACGAGGAGGCCTCGGGCTCCTCGTCACCGGAGGAGAGGCCCAGCTGATCCGGCCCCACGCCGAAGAAGAGGCCCAGCACCAGCGCGATGAGCCCGGCGATGCCGCCGCCCACGGTCGCCCGGCCGCCGGGGATGCGGCTGCCGCGCACGTCCTGCACCTCGGAGGTGTCCAGGCCCGCGTCGTCGTCGAACTGCATGGGCGCACCCCTTCACCTCACCGGGACGGCACGCGCCGCCCCGCACCGGGACTCCCGGCCACTTCATCCTGGTACGCCCGCCTCCACGGGGCGCCGGACGGAGGTCCGAACGGGGGACGCGGACCCTTCCCCGCGTCGTGTCGTACCGGCGGGGCCACGGCCGTCCGGAGCCCCGCCGTTACGCTCTGCGCCTGAGCGCCTGATCTGGGGTAGCGGTACCGAAGGGGGGCGTCATGTCCGCTCTGCCGACCGAGCCGACCGCCACGCCCGCAGAGCCCTACGGGACAGCGCCCCGGCCCCCAACCCGCAAGAACACCCGCACCCGCATCGCCCTCCCCGTAGCCCTCGCGCTGCTCGCCCTGCCGCTCATCACCGCCGCCCACCACTCACGGCCCGCTCCTTACGGAGACCGCCTCGTCGCCCACGCGCGCGTACCGGGCGCCGATCCCGGCCCGGCACCGGCCCTGCGGATCAGGGGCCGCGCCGTCCAGGCATACGAACCGCAGAGCGGCGCGCCCCGCTGGACGTACACGCGGGAAGGGCGGCGGCCCCTCACCGTGCTCGCCGCGCCCGGCCACGCCTTCACGCTCTGGAGCGACGGCCTGGTCACCGACACCGAGCGCGACGGCGGCGGCTCCGTGCGCTGGCACCGGGCGATCCCCGAGAGCGCCGGCTGGCTCCGCACCCCGGCCGCGCGCGGCGGCACCGGAGTGCTGCGGCCGCTGACGCCCGGGGCCGGCATGCTGGCCGTCATCACCCCGCGCCGCATCGCCGCCTACCGCACCGCTGACGGCGACCTGCGCTGGGTCCTGCCCGCCCGCCGCGGCTGCGCCTTCGCACCGGCCCGCTCGCTGCACCGGGACGGCGCCCTCCTGGTCGCCCAGCCCTGCGCGGGCACCGCCGCGTCCTGGACGGCGCAGGTCGTGGCGGTGGACGACCTCGGCAGGATCGTTCCCGGCCGCACCCCGCTGGGCAACGGCGACCCGGAGCGCGGTGCGGGGGCGGGCGCGGGCGGCGGCAGCCCAGAAAACTAGTTGCGCTCGCCCGTTAGAATGGCTGCCATGGCAGCTCCTCTTCTCAGTTGGACGGCGTAGACACCGGCCCCGAGCAACCAGTCGTCCCTCTCGCCGTCCACCCTGTTCAGGAGTACCCCCCGTGATCACCGCTTCCGGCATCGAGCTGCGCGCCGGCGCCCGCATCCTCATCGAGAACGCCTCCTTCCGCATCGCGAAGGGCGACCGCATCGGTCTCGTCGGCCGCAACGGCGCGGGCAAGACCACCCTCACCAAGTGCCTCGCGGGTGAGGGCATCCCCGCCGGCGGCACGATCTCCCGTTCCGGCGAGGTCGGCTACCTCCCGCAGGACCCCCGCACCGGCGACCTCGACGTCCTCGCCCGCGACCGCATCCTCTCCGCGCGCGGCCTCGACACCCTGATCCGCAAGATGCGCGAGAACGAACAGCGCATCGCGAACGGCCAGGGCTCGACGCGCGACAAGGCCATGAAGCAGTACGAGCGCCAGGAGACGGAGTTCCTCACCAAGGGCGGGTACGCCGCCGAGGCCGAGGCCGCCACCATCGCCGCCGCGCTCAACCTCCCCGACCGCGTGCTCGGCCAGCCCCTGCACACGCTCTCCGGTGGTCAGCGCCGCCGTATCGAGCTGGCCCGCATCCTCTTCTCGGACGCCGACACGCTCCTGCTCGACGAGCCGACCAACCACCTCGACGCCGACTCGATCGTCTGGCTGCGCGACTACCTCAAGACGTACCGCGGCGGCTTCATCGTGATCTCCCACGACGTCGACCTCGTCGAGACGGTCGTCAACAAGGTCTTCTACCTCGACGCCAACCGCTCCGCGATCGACGTCTACAACATGGGCTGGAAGCTCTACCAGCAGCAGCGCGAGTCCGACGAGAAGCGCCGCAAGCGCGAGCGGCAGAACGCCGAGAAGAAGGCGTCCGCCCTGCACTCGCAGGCCGACAAGATGCGCGCGAAGGCCACCAAGACCGTCGCCGCCCAGAACATGGCCCGCCGCGCGGACAAGCTGCTCGCCGGCCTGGAGGCCGAGCGGAAGTCCGACAAGGTCGCCAAGCTCCGCTTCCCCGAGCCCTCGCCGTGCGGCAAGACGCCGCTGATGGCCGAGGGCCTGTCGAAGTCGTACGGCTCGCTGGAGATCTTCACCGACGTCGACCTCGCGATCGACAAGGGCTCGCGCGTGGTCATCCTCGGCCTCAACGGCGCGGGCAAGACCACCCTGCTGCGGCTGCTCGGCGGCGCCGAGAAGCCCGACACGGGCCAGGTCATCGAGGGCCACGGCCTCAAGCTCGGGTACTACGCCCAGGAGCACGAGACCCTGGACCCCGAGCGCACGGTCCTGGAGAACATGCGCTCGGCCGCCCCCGACCTCGACCTCGTCGAGGTGCGCAAGACGCTCGGCTCGTTCCTCTTCTCCGGCGACGACGTCGACAAGCCGGCGGGTGTGCTCTCCGGCGGCGAGAAGACCCGCCTCGCGCTCGCGACCCTCGTCGTCTCCTCGGCCAACGTCCTGCTGCTCGACGAGCCCACCAACAACCTCGACCCGGCCAGCCGCGAGGAGATCCTCGGCGCCCTGCGCACCTACAAGGGCGCGGTCGTCCTCGTCACCCACGACGAGGGCGCGGTCGAGGCCCTCCAGCCGGAGCGGATCATCCTGCTGCCGGACGGCGTCGAGGACCTGTGGGGCCAGGACTACGCGGACCTCGTCGCGCTCGCCTGAGCCCGCCCGTCCGCGGCGTCCACTTCGCGTGATCGAACCACTGATCCACTGCGTATGGATCATTCGGCCGAGCGGTGATCCCTCATCTGTGTGAGCCGTCCTCGTACCGAGGTGTGTCATACACGGATTTCGTCGTCGTCGGGGCATGGTGCCGGGCATCTCCCCGGCACCCCGCTGACCTGGTGATTCGTCGCGCGGTTCGGTCGGTCGTACGGAATTCAGCGCGCGGAATGGCTGCTTCCGCTCGTGGTGGACCCTTCCCGCGCGGCAAACCTCGTCGTACCGACCTTGCCGAATGGGTGGCCAGGAAGCCCGGGAGGGGTGATCATGAGAAGTCCAGAGCGCACTTCCCATGAGGAGGCACGGGTGGCCGAGACTCTGAAGAAGGGCAGCCGGGTGACCGGCGCCGCGCGCGACAAGCTCGCGGCAGACCTGAAGAAGAAGTACGACGGCGGTGCGAGCATCCGGGCGTTGGCTGAGGAGACCGGCCGTTCGTACGGGTTCGTGCACCGCATGCTCAGTGAGTCCGGCGTCACGCTGCGGGGACGCGGCGGGGCGACGCGAGGCAAGAAGGCCGCCGCCGGCTGACGGCAGGCGCGGCCCGCTGTACCCATGGTCCGATGGTGGCCACCCGGTCGATCGTGTGAGCGGTCGGGTGGTTACTGTGCAGTCACTTACGGGCGCTCCCGAGTGCCCGGCCCGACCGCACCCCATCGGAGGCACCCATGGCTTCGTCCGACAGCGAGCTCGCACCGGTTCTCGACAAGGACGGCGTACGCCTCACCATCGACGAGGCCGTCGCCACGGTGACGCTGACCAATCCGGCCAAACGGAACGCCCAATCTCCCGCGCTGTGGAGGGCGTTGGCCGAGGCTGGTCAGCTGCTGCCGGGCAGCGTCCGCGTCGTAGTGCTGCGCGGTGAGGGCAAGTCCTTCTCCGCGGGCCTGGACCGGCAGGCGTTCACGCCCGAGGGTTTCGACGGCGAGCCGTCCTTCATCGACTTGGCGCGCGGCGAGGACGGTGTCCTCGACGCCACCATCGCCGAGTACCAGGAGGCGTTCACCTGGTGGCGGCGCAGCGACATCGTGTCCATCGCCGTCGTGCAGGGCCACGCCATCGGTGCTGGCTTCCAGCTCGCGCTCGCCTGCGATCTGCGGATCGTCGCGGACGACGTGCAGTTCGCCATGCGCGAGACCAGTCTCGGCCTGGTCCCCGACCTGACCGGCACGCACCCGCTGGTGGGGCTCGTCGGCTATGCCCGCGCGCTGGAGATCTGCGCCACCGGCCGCTTCGTCCACGCGGACGAGGCCGAGCGGGTGGGCCTCGCCAACCTCGTCGTGCCCGGCGACCAACTGGCCGCAGCCGCCCAGGACTTGGCCGCCGCGCTGATCTCCGCGCCGCGCGACGCGGTCATCGAGACCAAGGCACTGCTCCAGGGCGCCACGGGCCGTTCCTACGAGGAGCAGCGCGTCGCCGAGCGCGCCGCCCAGGGCCGCCGTCTGCGCGACCTCGCGGGCCTCGGCGACTGACCCGCGCCGCACGTCACGTCCCGGCTAGTCCACGGCGGTGACCAGCACGGCCACCGAAGGGTGGTCCGGCAGCGCCTCACCGACCGCCGCGCGGACCGCGAGCGCCACGTCCAGAGCGCGGTGCTCCCGGCCCGTGGCCAGCTCCACGCGCGCGTGGCGGCGCGGCAGCGCGCCGTCACGCGCCGGGTGCTCCTTGATGTGCACGGCCGGGCCGAGCGCGCCGGTCAGCCGGGTCACGCCGGGCACCGCGAGCGCGGCTTGCCCGGCGCGCGCCTCCTCGCCATCGCCCGCGGGCGGCTGAGCGGCGGGCGGACGGGGCGCCTCCTGACGTCCGTCCGTGAGGTCGGAGCCCTCGTCCAGCAGCGCCGTCACCCGTAGATCCACCTCCGCGACCACCAGGCCGAGCCGCTGTGCCGCCTCGCCGAGCGCCGCGCGCAGCCGGTCCGCCGCGGCCGGCAGCGGCAGGCCGGTGGCGGCCGCGAAGTCCGCCGTGATCCGCAGCGGCCCGGGCGGCAGCGCGCTCGGCGGGGGCGGCACGGCCGGGGCGCAGGCGGCGTCCGGATCGGCCAGGGCCACGCGCAGTCCGCCCAGGCGCACGCCGGTGATCCGTTGCGCCGCATGGCGCAGCACGCCGTCCACCGCGGCTTCCGTCACCCATGTGCCGTCCCGCGCGCCACCCAGCGGCAGTACCCTGCCGAGGCCCAGTCGGTGGCGTACCGCCTCGGTCAAACCGTCACCTGTCATGGTTCCACCCTGCCGCATCCCTGGAGCGCCGCAGCCCAACTCGTCCTAATGTGGGCAAAGAAAGCAGATCCCCCTTTTTCGGAACGGACGGGACCGCGATGACCGACATCGGAGAGCGGAAGACGTCTCAGACGCTGCAGAAGGACCCGAACCAAGGCATGGCGGGCGCGACCGCGCGCGGCGGCGGCGACCCCGGGGGCCGGGGCCGCACCACCATCGCCGACGGGGTCGTGGAGAAGATCGCCGGGCTCGCCGCGCGTGACGTCGAAGGCGTGCACGCGATGGGCGGCGGCCTGGCGCGGACCTTCGGCGCCGTGCGCGACCGGGTCCCCGGCGGCGGCACGAAATCCGTCACGCGCGGGGTGAAGGCCGAGGTCGGCGAGGTGCAGACCGCGCTCGACCTGGAGATCGTCGTGGAGTACGGCGTGCCGATCACCGATGTCGCGCAGGACGTACGCGAGAACGTGATCGGCGCCGTCGAGCGCATGACCGGACTCGAGGTCGTCGAGGTGAACATCGCGGTGAGCGATGTGAAGCTGCCCGACGAGGACGACGAGGACGAGCCCCAGGGCCGCCTGCAATGACACTTCAGCCGCGTCTCGCTAAGGAGCGCACATGAGCATGGCCGTGATCGGCATGGTGGCGGGAATGGCACTCGGCTTCGCCGGATACTTCGGCGGCTTCGGGGCGTTCCTGCTGGTCGCCGCCCTGGGCGCCGTCGGCTTCGTGGCCGGCCGGTTCCTGGACGGGGACCTGGAGCCCGGCGAGTTCTTCCGCACGCGCGGCGACCGGCGGGGTTGACCGGTGGCGGCACAGGTCACGGCCGGGGAGCGCGGCGCCACCCGGATCGCCGACCGGGTCGTCGCGAAGATCGCCGCGCGGGCGGCGCGTGAGGCGGTGGAAACGGTGCCGGACGGCGGCTCCCCGCCGCGCGCCTCCGTCGCCGTGCGGCACGACACCGCCCGCGTCCGCGTCAGCCTCGAACTGGACTATCCCTGCGACATCGGCCGGCAGTGCGGTGCCGTACGCCACCAAGTGGCCGAGCGGGTAAGGACGTTGGCGGGGATGGACGTACCCGAGGTGGTGGTCCACGTGGAGCGGCTGCACTCGGCGCGAGTCCGCGCCGCGGCACAGGGGAGGGCACGATGAGCCAACCCCCACAGCCCCCGTCCAGCGGCGCCACCCAGTCGATGCCGGTCACCGGACCGGCCGACCGCGGCGAGGACCCGACGGCCGCAGCCGGTGACCCGCACCCGCTGCCCACGCTCACCGGCGCCGACACCAAGGCGCCCCGGTTCTGGTCGCCGCGCCGGGTGCCCGCGGCCGTCCTCGCCCTGCTGGCCCTGGCCGGTACGGGTTTGCTCCTGTACGACGTCGTCGCCGTACGCGCCGGGCACCCCGCGATGCACTGGCGCCGCGCACTCGCCCGGCAGCTGGGCGAGCGGCCCCTGGACGACACGTGGGTGCTCGTCGGGGCCGCCGTCGCCGCCCTCGTCGGACTGTGGCTCCTCGTGCTCGCCGTCACGCCGGGGCAGCGCGCGCTGCTGCCGATGCGGCGCACCGACCCCGACGTACGCGCCGGGCTGCACCGCGGCGCCGCCGCCACGGCACTGCGCGACCGGGCCATGGACGTGGCGGGCGTGCAGAGCGCCCGGGTACGCATGACGCGTTCCAAGGCGGGCGTGCGGGCCGTCGCGCACTTCCGTGATCTCGACGACGTACACCGCGACCTGGAGGCCACACTGGCGGAGGGCATCCGCGAGCTCGGCCTCGCGCGCACCCCGAGGCTCTCGGTCCATGTCGCCCGGCCCGGAAAGAAGGGGTGAGCACCATGCTCCGCACGGTCAACCGCGTGCTCCTCGGCCTCGCCGGGGTCGTGCTGCTCGTCATCGGTGGTTCGGTGCTGGCCGTCGGGCTCGGCGCCTCGCCGCCCTCCTGGTGGTTCCACGACGGCCGGCGCGACGTCCTGCTCAGTGCCGCCGACCGCACGCGCTGGCGGGACGAGGGATGGTTCTGGCCCACGGTCATCGCCGTGCTGGCGCTGCTCGTGCTGCTCGCTCTGTGGTGGCTCTCGGCGCAGCTGCGCAGGCGCCGCCTCGCGGAGGTCCTGGTGGAGAGCGGCGACGGCGAGGGCGCGCTGCTGCGCGGACGCGCCCTGGAGAACGTCCTCGCCGGGGAGGCCGAGACCCTGGACGGCGTCGAGCACGCCCAGGCGGCCCTGAGAGGGCGGCGCACCGCACCACGGGCGCGCGTGGGCCTCACCCTCACGCCCGACGCGACGCCCTCCGACACGCTGCACCGCTTCTCCTCGGAGGTCCTCACCCGGGCCCGGGACTCGGCGGGCCTGGCGAGTCTGCCCGCCACGGTGCGGCTGCGCGGGGTCAGGCACCGCGCGGAGCGCGTGAGTTGACCCCCGCGCGGGCCGACCCGTGCCGGACTCAGAAGCCGCTGCGCGCTCCGCCGTCCACCGGCACCATGACCCCCGTCACGTACGAGGCGGCGGGCGACAGCAGGAACGCCGCCGCCCGGCCGAACTCCTCCGGTGTGCCGTAGCGGCGCAGCGGGATGCCCGCCTCGTTGGCCGCGCGGGTCGCCTCCGGGTCCGGGGAGAGGCCGTCGAGCTGACGCATGCGGTCGGTGGCGATGCGGCCCGGCAGCACACCGACGACGCGGATGCCGCGCGGGCCCACCTCGTCCGCCAGGGACTTGGCG
Source organism: Streptomyces huasconensis (assembly GCF_021028635.1). NCBI lineage: Bacteria > Bacillati > Actinomycetota > Actinomycetes > Kitasatosporales > Streptomycetaceae > Streptomyces > Streptomyces huasconensis. The sequence goes on along the minus strand of NZ_CP086119.1, from coordinate 1,689,188 downwards.
AAGCCGGCGAGCCCAGGCCGCAGACCGTTGGAGATCGTCAGGCCCGCGATCGGCTCGTACACCGAACCGGAGAGCACGAAGGCGATGACGCCGCCCTCGCCCAGCTCCGCGGCGGCCGCGCGGGCGAGCCGCACCGCGCCGAGGAAGACCGTCTCGAAGGCGGCCTGCCACTGCTCGTCGGTGTTGTCCGCGACGAAGCCGGGCGGCGGCCCGCCGACGCTGATCAGTACGCCGTCGAAGCCGCCGAAGTGCTCGCGCGCCGCCGCGATCAGCCGGCCCGCGGCGGCCGGGTCGGCGTTGTCGGCGGCGACCCCGGCCGCGTTCGGGCCGAGGCCGGCGGCGGCCTCGGCGACGGTCTTCTCGTCCCGCCCGGTGACGACGACTTTCGCGCCGTCCGCGACGAGCTGCCGCGCGGTGGCGTTCCCGAGGCCGCGGGTGGCGCCGGTGACTACGTAGACACGGTCCTTCAGTCCAAGATCCATGGCCCTATTTTTCCGCCTCCTCACCGAAGAGCGCGAGGGCGGTGTTCACCAATCCGATGTGGCTGAACGCCTGCGGGAAGTTGCCGAGCTGACGGCCGGAGACCGGGTCGTACTCCTCCGCCAGCAGCCCTACGTCGTTGCGCAGGGAGATCAGGTGCTCGAACAGCTCGCACGCCTCCTTGGTGCGTCCCGTCATGTGCAGCGCGTCCACCAGCCAGAACGAACAGACGAGGAAGGTGCCCTCCGTGCCGGGCAGACCGTCGATCTCCTTCTGGTCGGAGGTGTAGCGGCGCAGCAGACCGTGGTGGGTGAGGTCCGCGCGGACCGCGTCGATGGTGCCGATGACGCGCGGGTCGTCGGGCGGCAGGAACCCGGTGTGCGGGATGAGCAGCAAGGAGGCGTCCAGTTCCGTGGAGCCGTAGGACTGCGTGAAGGTGTTGCGCTGCGGGTCGTAGCCCTTCTCGCACACCTCGCGGTGGACCTCGTCCCGCAGCTGACGCCAGCGGTCCGGGTCGCCGCGCAGCTCCGGGTTCTCCTCCAGGGCCCGCACCGCCCGGTCGGCGGCGACCCACACCATCACCTTCGAGTACACGAAGTGGCGGCCGGGCCCGCGCACCTCCCACAGTCCCTGGTCGGGCTCGCGCCACTTCTCCCGCAGGAACTCCAGGAGGCTCAGCTGGAGGTTCCAGCCCGGCGGGCGCGTGGTGAGGCCGGAGCGGTGCGCGAGCGCGAGGGAGTCGATGACCTCGCCGTACACGTCGAGCTGGAGCTGTTCCACGGCTTCGTTGCCGATGCGGACGGGCGCCGAGCCCTCGTAGCCGGACAGCCACGGAACCTCGTACTCCGGAAGGCGCCGCTCACCGGCGAGGCCGTACACGATCTGGAGGTCGGCGGCGCTGCCCGCGACCGCCCGCAGCAGCCAGTCCCGCCAGGCCTCGGCCTCCTCCAGATAGCCCGCCATCAGCAGCGCGCCCAGCGTGAGGGTGGCGTCGCGCAGCCAGCAGTAGCGGTAGTCCCAGTTGCGTACGCCACCGATCTCCTCGGGCAGGGAGGTGGTGGGCGCGGCCACGATGCCGCCGGTCGGGGCGTAGGTGAGCGCCTTGAGGGTGATCAGGGAGCGCATCACCGCGTCGCGGTAGGGGCCGTCGTACTGGCAGCGCGAGGACCAGGCGTGCCAGTCCTCCAGGCAGTGGCGCAGCGACTCGTACGGGTCGACGACGGGCGGGCGCGGCTCGTGCGAGGGGTGCCAGGTGAGGACGAACGCCACCTTCTGCCCCTCCTCGACGGTGAACTCGGAGTAGGTGCCGAAGTCGTGGCCCCAGGTGCGCACCTCCGGTTCGCTGCGCAGCCACACGGAGTCCGGGCCCGCGACGGCGACGCGGTGGCCGTCCACCTTGCGCATCCACGGCACGACCGAGCCGTAGTCGAAGCGCAGCCGCAGCGTGCTCCGGACGGTGACGCTGCCCCTGAGGCCCTCGACGATGCGTACGACGTCGGGGGCGCGGTCACGCTGCGGCATGAAGTCCGTGACGCGGACGGACCCCTCCGCCGTGTCCCACTCGGAGTCGAGGACGAGGGAATCCCCGCGGTAGGCGCGGCGGGTGCAGGGGCCGGCGTCCTTCGGGGCGATGCGCCAGTGGCCGTTCTCCTCGTTGCCGAGCAGCGCGGCGAAGCAGGCGGCGGAGTCGAAACGGGGCAGGCAGAGCCAGTCCAGCGAGCCGTCCCTGCCGATGAGGGCGGCGGTCTGGTGGTCGCCGATGAGTGCGAAGTCTTCGATAGGTCGGGACACGCAGAACGGGTTCCCTGGGGAGTGCCCTGTCAATCGACGGGGCCGCGGGGGGCTCTACGCGGGTGCCGGCGCCTTCTCCTGGACGGGAGCCTCCGCCGCGGCGGCCCGGTCACGGCGCTCCCTGCGGACCAGCACCACCCAGCCGACGGGGACGCCCGCGGCGAACAGCCACCACTGGACCGCGTACGCCATGTGCGCGCCGATGCCGCTGTGGTCCGGTTCGCCGATCAGTTCGGGGGAGCCGTCGCGGGGCGCGGGGGAGGTCAGCTCGACATAGCCGCCGAGGACCTGCTTGCCGAGGCTGTCGGCCTGCTGGCCGCTGCTGATCAGCATGATCTGACGGTCCGGCAGGCCCCGGACGTCCTTGATGCCGCTGGCCGCGGACGTCTCGTCGGCCATCAGGCGGCCGGTGACGGTCACTTCGCCCTTGGGCGGGGCGGGGATCTTCGGGAAGGCGGTCTGCGGGCCGTCCGCCGGGACCCAGCCGCGGTTGACGAGCAGGACCTTGCCGTCGTCCAGGACGAACGGGGTCAGGACGTGGAAGCCGACCTCGTCGTCGTCGTTGGTGCGGCGCCGCACGACCACCTCGTGCTTGGTGTCGAACGTCCCCTTGGCGCTCACCCGGCGGTACAGGTCCGCCTTCGGCACCTCGTGCCCGGGGGAGGTGAGCCGCTCGGCCGGGACCGGGTCGGCGGCCAGCGCCTTGGCGATCCGCTCGTTCTGCGCGACGCGGTGCTCGTGCCGGTGCAGCTGCCAGAAACCCAGCTCGACCATCACGGGGATGAGAACGAGGGCGATCAGGGTGAGGATCACCCACTGCCGGGTCAACAGGAAGCGGTACACCCCACGACGGTACAACTCGGTCGCGGGGTGTCTCGACGTGGGGTGTCTCGACGTGGGGTGCCCGGAGGCGGGCGGCGGGCTCAGACCTTGTCGACGATGCCCACCCGCCCCTCCGCGCGCGAGCAGTGGGCGCCGCAGTACCAGTGGCCGTCCACCTCGACGCCCTGGCCGATGATGCGGCACCGGCAGTGCTCGCAGATGGGCGCCATGCGGTGGATGGCGCAGGAGAAGCAGTCGAAGACGTGCACGGCGCCTTGCGCGTGCACTTCGAAGGACATGCCGTAGTCGTTTCCGCAGACCTCGCAACGTGCCATGCGCCACAGGGTGGGGCGCGGCGGCGGTACGGAGCGGGTGGTGTGCGGGCGAGTCGCCCGCAATCACCCGTCTGACGGTCACCGCCCCGCCGTCACCCGTCCGTGGCCGGTGCCACGTCCTGGAGGAGCTGCCCGAAGGCGGCCTCGTCGACGACCGGTGTGCCGAAGGAGCGCGCCTTGACGGTCTTGGAGGTGCCCGAGTCCGGGTCGTTCGTGACGAGGAGGCTGGTGAGACGGGACACACTCGTCGCGATGTGCAGGCCCGCCTCGACCGCCCGGTCCTCCAGGAGGTCGCGCTCCACGGAGGTGTCCCCGGAGAACGCGACCCGCATGCCCTGCTTGAGCGGTTTGCCCGTTTCGTACCGCCCGGGGTTCGGGTACGGGCACGGCGGCCGCTTGCGCGAGGGGCGCCAACTCCCGGGCCGGTACGACGCGGAGGGCGTCGGTCCGGTCGACTGGCGGCCGATGCGGGGCACCCCGTCGGACCACTCGGTGAGCGGGCGGCACTCCAGGAGCGGCAGGCGCACATTGCCGCCGGCCGCCGCGAGCAGGCTCGGGCGGAACGCCTCGGCGAGCACGCGCGCGTCGTCCAGGGCGTTGTGCGCGTGGCGCTGCTCGACCCCGAAGTGCGCGGCCAGGGACTCCAGCTTGTGGTTGGGCAGCGGGAGCGCCAGCTCCTTGGCGAGCGCGATGGTGCACAGCCGCTGGCGCACGGGGGCGGTGCGCTCCGCGCGCGCGTACTCCCTGGCGATCATCGACCAGTCGAAGACGGCGTTGTGCGCGACCAGGACGCGTCCTTCGAGGCGGCTCGCGAACTCCTCGGCGATCTCCTCGAACAGGGGCGCGCTCGCGAGCACGTCACTGGTGAGGCCGTGAATCCACACGGGCCCCGGGTCGCGCCGGGGGTTGACCAGCGTGTACCAGTGGTCCTCGATCTCCCCCTGGGCGCCCACCCGGTAGACGGCCGCCGACACTATGCGGTCGTCGCGGGCCAGTCCGGTGGTCTCCACGTCGACGACCGCGTACCCCGTTGGATACGCGGCCGGCCAGGGGGCGGCGGACGCTGCGGTCGTGCGGTCTTCGAGCATGGTCCATGAGGATACGGGCCGCGACCGACAGTCAGCTCCCCGGTCGGCACCGGCAGTCAGCTCCCCGGCCCGAGCAGGCCCGTCACCAGAGCCTTGACGGAGGTGGTGAACAGCGCCTCCGGATCGAGGGGTCCGGCCAGCGCGCGGGCGAGCGCGGCGTCCTGCTCCGCCGTCCGCGCCGTCCACAGTTCGTCCTCGCGGGGGTGCTGCGCGGGCGCGCGTTCGCGGTTGCGTTCGACCAGGACGTGACCGACGACGAGGACCTGGACGGCGCGCACGGCGTCGGCCGCGCGGGCGCCGCGCAGCCCCGCCCCGTGCACCTCGTGGACCAGGGAGCGCTGGGCGGGCAGGAACATCCGCTCGGTCAGGCCGCGTTCGTGGACCATCGCCACCAGGTGCGGGCGGTCGAGCAGCCGGCGGCGCAGGGCGCGGGCCACGGAGACGACGCGCTGGGCCGGGGTGCGGCCGACGGGACGGATCTCCCCGAGGTCGGCGAGGGTGCGCTCGACGAGGGCGTCCAGGAGCGACTCGCGGTTGCCGACGTGCCAGTAGATCGAGGTGACGGCGGTGTCGAGCTCGGCGGCGAGGCCACGCATCGTCAGGGCCCGCGGACCGTGCCGCTTGACGAGGCGCTCCGCGGCGGCCAGGACGTCCTCCCGGCCGAGATGCGTCCGCGTCTCTTTACCCTTCACGGCTCCTGTTGTAACTCTGTTACAGAACCTCCGCAAGCCGATCCGCAAGCCCGACCCCCGCAAGTCCCGACCCCCGCAAGTCCCGGCCGCGGCCTCACCGGTCCGCGCTGACGAAGGGTGGTACGACATGGCACGCGTACGGTACGGGGCGCGCACCGAGGCGGAGACCGCCGCCGCGCGCACCGCGAGTTCCCGGCTCCCCGCCATCTGGTCCACGGGCGTCGTCGCCGTCTGGGAGAGCGATCCCGACGCGGTCGCGGCGGTCCTGCCGCCCCCGCTCAAACCCACCGGGCGCCCCCTGGTGCGGGCGAACATCAGCAGGGTGGACCTGCCCGGCTATCCGCTCGGCGCGGGCTCCGTGGCCGTCGCCGCCGAGCACGGGGGAGTGGCCGGCTGGTATCCGCTGGTGATGCCGATGACCCACGAGCGGGCCCTGATCGGCGGGCGCGAGGTCTTCGGCGAGCCGAAGAAGCTCGGCGACGTCCGGGTGGAGCGCGACGGCCTGGTCGTGCGCGCCTCCCTGGCCCGGCACGGCATCGCGTTCGTGGAGGTGCGCGGCGCGGTCGGCGGCGCGCTCCCCCTCCCCGAGCCGACCCGCAGGACCGACTTCTACTTCAAGTTCCTGCCCGCGGTCGACGGTTCCGGCTTCGAGGCCGACCCGGTGCTCGTGCACTGCGTACGCAACGAACAGGTCCGCAAGCTGGAGAGCGTCACCGGCGACGTCGTCCTGCGCGAGTCGATGTACGACCCGGTGGCCGATCTGCCGGTGCGCGCGGTCGTGGAGATCACCATCGGCGAGAAGACCACCGACCAGCAAGGCCGCGTCGTGGAGCGCGTCAGCGCGCAGGCCCTGCTGCCCTACATCCACCAGCGCTACGACGACCCCGCGCAGATCCTCGACGGCCCGCCCGAGGGGAGCGCCTGACATGGAACTGCGCGAAGGACAGGTCGCCGTCGTCACCGGAGCGGCGAGCGGCATCGGGCTCGCCATGGCGCGGCGGTTCGCGGCGGACGGCCTGCGGGTGGTCCTCGCGGACGTCGAGGAGGGCGCCCTGGAGAAGGCCGCCGCGGGCCTGCGCGCGGAGGGGGCCGCCGTGCACGCGCGCGTGGTCGACGTCGGGGCGCGCGAACAGGTCCTCGCCCTCGCCGACGAGACGTACGAGAAGTTCGGCGCCGTCCATGTGCTGTGCAACAACGCGGGTGTCGGTTCGGGCGCCGAGGGCCGCATGTGGGAGCACGACCCGAACGACTGGAAATGGGCCTTCGAGGTCAACGTCTGGGGTGTCTTCCACGGCATCCAGGCCTTCGTGCCCCGCATGCTCGCGGGCGGCGGGCCGGGGCACGTCGTCAACACCTCCTCCGGCGACGGCGGTATCGCGCCGCTGCCCACCGCCTCCGTGTACGCGGTCACCAAGGCGGCCGTGGTCACGATGACCGAGTCGCTGTACGCGCACCTGAAGGCGGAGCACGCGCGCGTGGGTGCCTCGGTGCTCTTCCCGGGACCCCACATGCTGCGCACCGGCCTGTGGGAGTCGCACCGCAACCGGCCCGACCGGTACGCCAAGTCGCGTCCCCGCAGGACGCCTTACCGCAGCCTCGACCAGTGGGAGGCGGCGATGAAGGAGGCCGGCCAAGAGGTGCGGTTCACGCCCGTCGAACAGGTCGCGGACTTCGTGGCGGACGGCATCAGGGCGGACCGCTTCTGGCTGCTCCCGGAGAGCGAGCACAGCGACCGGCAGATCAGGGCGCGGTCGCAGTCGATGCTGGACCGCACCGACCCGGCGTACCTCGAACACTTCATCTTGGACTGACTGGACTGGCCGGACTGAAGGGAGCGCCACCGAATGAGCGCCCAGGATCACCGGAATCCGCAGGACCCGTACCTGATCATCTCCTCCGACTGCCACGCCGGGCTCCCCACCGAGGAGTACCGCCCCTACCTGGACAGCCGCTTCCACCGCGCCTTCGACGACTTCCTCGGCGAGCGGGACGCCCGCCGCGAGGAGGCGACGCGGCTCGGCATCCGCAACGACGCGTTCGCCGCCAAGTGGTTCCACGACAACGAAGAGGGCCTGCGCGGCGGTTGGGACACCGCGCAGCGCCTCAAGGAGCTGGACGGCGACGGGGTGGCCGCCGAGGTCGTCTTCCCCGACGCGGACGCCGTGGACAGCCGGACGGCCGCCCCCTTCGGCGTGGGGCTCGGCCTCTCCGGCGACCAGGACCCCGACCTCGGCATGGCGGGGGCGCAGGCGCACAACCGCTGGCTCGCCGACTTCGTCTCCGAGCACCCCGAACGGCACTGCGGCGTCGCGCTGTTGCCGGTCACCGGCGAGGTCGACCGCGTGGTCGCCGAGATCCACCGCGCCAAGGAGTCGGGGCTCGGCGCGCTGATGATCCCCTCCATGTGGGTCGACAAGGCGCCCTACCACGACCGGCGCTACGACCCGGTGTGGGCGGCGGCCGCCGAGTGCGCGATGCCCGTCGTCACGCACTCGGGGGCCGCGCCCCGCCACGAGTACGGCGACCACCTGGGGATCTACGTCTCCGAAGTGACGTGGTGGCCCGCGCGCCCCCTGTGGTTCCTGCTCTGGTCCGGCGTCTTCGAGCGCCACCCCGGGCTGCGCTTCGGCGTCGCGGAGTCGGGCTGCTGGTGGCTGCCGAACCTCCTGTGGTTCATGGACCGCCTCTACCTCGGCGCGCACGGCGGCAAGAAGCTCTCCCCGTTCGCCGAGCTGAAGCGCCCGCCCCACGAGTACCTCGACCGGCAGATCTTCGTCTGCGCCACCAACACCAAGCGCCGCGAACTCGCCCAGCGCCATGAGATCGGCGTCGACAACATCCTCTGGGGCAGCGATTTCCCGCACCCCGAGGGCACCTGGCCCGACACGCGCGCGTGGCTGCGGAAGACCTTCCACGACATCCCCGTGGCGGAGACCCGCCGCATGCTGGGCCTCGCCGCCGCCGAGGTCTTCGGCTTCGACACGGAGAAGCTCGCGCCGCTGGCCCGCCGCATCGGCCCGACCCCCGCCGACCTGGGCCAGGACGCCGATCAGACCGGTGTGGAGGCCTCCTGGGCCCACTCGCGCGAGGTGGGCCGCCACTGGCTGACCGGCCACGACTTCCCCGCGCTGGGGGTGACCTCATGACGCGGGACCGCTACACCGTCATCTCCGCGGACTGCCACGCCGGCGCCGATCTCCTGGACTACAAGCCCTACTTGGCGTCCCGCCACCACGAGGCGTTCGACGCCTGGGCGGCCACGTACGTCAATCCGTACGAGGACCTCCTCGCCGACACCGCCGACCGCAACTGGAACTCCGACCGCCGCATCGCCGAACTCGAAGCGGACGGCATCGTCGCCGAGGTCGTCTTCCCGAACACCATCCCGCCGTTCTTCCCCTCGGCGTCGCTGATGGCCCCGGCCCCGACCCGCGAGGAGTTCGAGCTGCGCTGGGCGGGGCTGCGCGCCCACAACCGCTGGCTCGCCGACTTCTGCGCCGCCGCGCCGGGCCGCAGGGCGGGCGTCTTCCAGATCCTCCTGAACGACGTCGACGAGGCGGTGGCGGAGATCCGCCGCTCCGTGGCGGCGGGCCTCACGGGCGGGCTGCTGCTGCCCGGCACCCCGCCGGGCTCGGGCCTGCCGGAGCTGCACTCAGCGGCGTACGACCCGATCTGGGCGGCCTGCGCCGAGCTGGGCGTGCCGGTCAACCACCACGCGGGCTCCGCCTCGCCGCCACTCGGGGAGGAGCCGGCGGCGCGCGCGGTGTTCATGGTGGAGACGACGTGGTTCTCGCACCGGGCGCTGTGGCACCTCGTCTTCGGCGGCGCCTTCCGCCGCCACCCGGGCCTGCGGCTCGTCCTCACCGAGCAGGGCTCCGGCTGGATTCCCGGCGTCCTGGACATGCTGGACTACTACCACGCGCGCCTCGTCGCCGCCGCGACGACGACGCACACCGCCGGCACGGCCGAGTCGAAGTTCGGCGCGGGTCTCGCCGAGGCGATGGGCAAGGGGCCCTCCGAGGTGTGGCGCGAGAACTGCTTCGTCGGCGCCAGCTTCATGCGCCCGCACGAAGCGGCCCTGCGCCACCGCATCGGCCTCGAGAAGATCATGTGGGGCAGCGACTACCCCCACGACGAAGGCACCCACCCCTACTCGCGCGAAGGCCTCCGCGCCGCCTACGCGGGCCTGCCCGGGGACGAGATCGCGGCCATGGTGGGCGGCAACGCCGCCCGCGTCTACGGCTTCGACCTGGAGCGGCTCGGCCGCATCGCCGCGCGCGTGGGACCGACGGTCCAGGAACTGGACGAACCCCTCAAGGAGGCCCCCGCCGACGCGACGAGCCCGGTCTTCGCGCCAGGAGGGTCGGTACGGGTCTGGTGACGCTTTGGGGAGGATCACCAACAACTTCCCCCGTACCCCCGGTAATACTTGTCGGTAACCACCCCTAGTCGTGGACGAAGAGCCGTTCTACGGTGCACGCATGTCCCCGAACCTGCCCGATGTCGTGCTGTGGTCCGTCCCGGCCTTCGTGCTGCTCACCGTCGTCGAGATGGTGAGCCACCGGCTCCATCCTGCCGCCGACGGAGCCGCCGCGGGGTACGAGACCAAGGACGCCGCCACCAGCGTCACCATGGGCCTCGGCAGCCTCGTCTTCGACTTCCTGTGGAAGATCCCGATCGTCGCCGTCTACTCGGGTGTGTACGCGCTCACGCCGCTGCGTGTGCCCGTCCTGTGGTGGACGATCCCGCTGATGCTCCTCGCCCAGGACTTCTTCTACTACTGGTCGCACCGGGGCCACCACGTCATCCGCATCCTGTGGGCCTGTCACGTCGTGCACCACTCCAGCCGCAAGTTCAACTTCACGACGGCGCTGCGCCAGCCCTGGACGAGCCTCACCGTATGGCCGTTCTACCTGCCGCTCATCGCCTGCGGCGTCCACCCCGCGGCGCTCGCCTTCTGCTCGTCGGCCAACCTCGTGTACCAGTTCTGGATACACACCGAACGCATCGGGAAGCTTCCGCGCCCCTTCGAGTTCGTCTTCAACACGCCCTCGCACCACCGCGTGCACCACGCCTCCCAGGGCGGCTACCTCGACCGCAACTTCGGCGGCATCCTCATCATCTGGGACCGCCTGTTCGGCTCCTGGGTCGCCGAGACCGAGCGGCCCGTCTACGGCCTGACGAAGAACATCGCCACGTACAACCCGCTGCGCGTCGCCACCCACGAGTACGTCGCCATCGCCAAGGACCTGAAGAAGGCCACCAGTTGGCGCGAGCGGGCCGGGCGGATCTTCCGCGGCCCCGGCTGGCAGCCCACGCCCGCCGAGCCGCCCACGCCCGCCGTGCAGAGTGCCGAGGCGGCCCCCGCTCCTGTCGCCGAGCGCGCGGCGTGACGGCGCCACCCGCACCGAGGCTGCTCCTCGGGGCCTTCGGTGCCGCCGTGCTCGGCGACCTCGTCTCGCTCCTCGCCGACTGGGGCCCCGGCCACGCCGTCTGCAAGCCGCTGCTCATGCCGCTCCTCGCGGCGTACGTGTGGACCCGGGGCGGCCCGCGGCTGCTGGTCACCGCGCTCCTCTTCGGCTGGGGCGGCGACACCTTGTTGCTCTTCGACGCCGAACCCGCCTTCCTCGCCGGGATGGGCTCCTTCGCCGCCGGGCATGTCTGCTACCTCGTGCTCTTCAAGCGGTACGGCGACATCAGGCGGTACGCGGGCTCCGGCGGCGGCTCGCCCCGCGCTCGTGGGGCGGCGATCGTGGCCGCGTACGCCCTCGCGCTCCTCGGGACCGTGGCGCTGCTCTGGCCGGACCTGCCGGCCGACATGCGGGGCCCCGTCGCGGGCTACAGCCTGCTGCTCACCGCCATGGCGCTCGGCGCGACCGTCCTGGGGGCGGTGGCCGCGGCGGGAGGGGCGCTGTTCCTGGTGTCGGACACGCTCATCGCCACCGGGGTCGCCGACTGGCCGCAGCCGCCCCGGCCCGACTTCGCGATCATGCTCACGTACCTCGCGGCGCAGTACCTGCTGGCCCGGACCGTGCTGCGGAAAGCCGTGCCACCCGCGAGCGGGGATCACCAGCGGATCGGCACCGGCACCGCGGTCAGCAGCGCCGACAGCGCCACGACGACGCCCAGCGCGACCACTTCCCGGCGCGCGGGCGCGTAGGCACCGGCCCGGTCGGCCGCGCCGTGCAGCCGGCGGCGGGCCAGCAGCGCGAGCACCGCGACGACGGCGACGAGCAGCGCCTTGGCGAGCAGCGTGCGCCCGTACGCCGTCTCGGTGAGCTGGTCGGCGACCGTGCCCGGCGGCATCCGGCGCAGCGTGCTGACGGTCCCGGTCACGGTGATCGCCGCGAACAGCACGGCCGCCACGCGCGCGTAGAGCCCGAGAACGGCCACGGCCGCCTCCGGAGCTGCGCTCCGCCACTGCCGCAGTGTCCGCAGGACGTACAGCAGGCCGCCCACCCAGAGCATCCCGCACGTCAGATGGACGAGGGTCAGCCCGCTGCCGACCAGCGGGTGGTCCTCCACCGGGGGGTGGGCCCGCAGCGCCTCGGCGACGATCACCGCTGCCAGGGGGAGCGCCGCCGACGCGGGGCGCCGCGAGCGGGCGCACAGGGCGGCCACGACGAAGGCGTTGACCTCCAGGAGGGCGAGCCTGCCGTCGCGGGAGCCGGACAGCCGCCCGAGGTCCAGGTCCGAGAAGTGCTCGGGGACGAGGTTGCCGTTCGCCACGATCGCGGCGAGCGCCAGCGCCGCGGCGCACCCCGCCCACGCCGCGTACGCCGACCAGCAGCGGGGCGCCCGGTCCAGCGGCGCCCCCGGGACGCGCCGCGCGAGCCGCGTCGCGAACACCTCGCCCGCCTGCACGCACAGCGCCGCGAACATGACCGTCCGCAGGAACGTGATGCCGCTGATGCCGGGCGCCGGCGCCTCGCCGGTGCCGCGCAGCGCGGCCGAGGGCCCGAGCAGCGGGATCAGCGTGGCGGCGGCCAGCAGGACGAGCACGGCCACGGCGCGCCCGGCGGGCGGGCGGCGGCGCGGCGCGGCGAGCGGAGCGCCGGGAGGAGGGGCCGTCACCTCGGCCGCCACCTCGGCCGTCACTTCGGCTGCGGCCTCGCCCCCGGGCTCGGCGGACGGTCGTATGGAGCTCACCACAAGATCTTCACCAGGGGTCCGCGAGGCGGGCAACTCCTGTGGGACAAGTGGGGCAATGCCGTTCCGACCGGACCATCGCGTTCGGCCGCGCGCCGCCCGCCTCTCAGCGCCAGCGGGGCAGGTCGGTTCCCCAAGGGCCGGGCGGCCGGGACCAGTTGGCCGGGCCGCCGGTGAAGGAGAAGGGCGGCAGGGCGTGCCGGAGCCGCCCGAGCGGCCCGCCCGTCTCGGCGAGCCAGGGCCCGGGGCCGTCGTACGCCACCGAGGAGCCGCCGCTCAGGCCGCCCCCGTCCGCCTCGGAGGGCTCCGCCAGCTCCTCGGCCGGTCCTGTCAGCCACGCGGCCGTCCGCGCCAGCGCGAGCCGTGCCACGTACGTCCCGCCCGTCGTCGAGCGCTCCGTGAGCGAGCGCAGGACGGCCGCCGCGAGGAGATGGCCCGTGCCGTGGTCCAGTGCCTGGGCGGGCAGCGCGCCGGGCCGCTCGGCGGACCCCTCGGCGGCGGCGATCCCGGTCGCCGCCTGCACCAGGCTGTCGAAGCTGCGCCGCCCCGCCCACGGCCCGTCCGCACCCCAGGCGGACAGCTGGGCGAGGACAAGGCCGGGCCTGCGTTCGGCCAGCGCCTCGGGGGAGAGGCCGAAGCGGTCCAGGGCGCCAGGCCGGTAGCCGGTGACGACCACGTCGGCATGTTCCAGCAGGTCGTCGAAGGCGCGCCGGTCCGCGCGGGCACTCAGGTCGAGGACGGCCGAGCGCTTCCCGAAGCCCGTGTCCGTGTGCTGGTCGGGCAGTTCCGGCAGCCCCGGCGGATCGACCCGCAGCACGTCCGCGCCGAGCAGCGCGAGCGTGCGGGTGGCGACGGGCCCCGCGATGACCCGGGTCAGATCGAGCACCCGTACCCCCTGGGCGGGCAGCACCGGATCGCCGTCGACCGGGGGAAGGGGCCGCGCGGGCCCCTCGGCGACCCGCTCGCGCCGCAGCAGCGGGAGCCCGGCCACCACGGCCCCCTGCGGATGCGCGGCCCACTCCGCCGCCGACCGCAGCGCCACGGCGAGGCCCCCGGCGGCGTACACGGCGTCCTCCACCTCCAGCGCCGACCGCTCGGCGAGGCACGCGGCGACCGCGTCCACGGAAGGCTCCGCGGCGAGCCCCAGGGCGGCCGTCAGCGCCGCCCGGTGGTGCGGGTAGTTGGCGTGCGTGCGCACCCAGCCGTCCGCCGTGCGCCAGAAGCGGGACAGCGGCGCGAAGGAGACCGGCGCGCGCCCGTCCACCAGAAGGTGCCGCTCGCTGGTGAACGCGGTCGCCACGGCTCCGTCGTCGACCCGCACCCGCGGCACCTCCCGCCCCGTGCGGTGCGCGCCCAGTTCGGCGGCGGCCAGCGCGCAGACTCCCACGCAGGCGCGGGCGAGCCCCATGACGGGCAGGCGCGCGGGCAGGGCGCCCGGGCGTACGACGGCCGACACGCGGGAGACGAGGGCGGGGTCGCCGCCGAGCGCCGCCCAGGCCGCGCGGGTACCGTTCCACAGTGTGTGCGTCATGCACGCACTATGGCGCATACGCCCGCAAGCGCCTATGCGCAGGACCGCACCGCATTCGCGAAGGCCCGCACCCGCCTACGCGAAGGGCCGGGCGGTGGTGCACCGCCCGGCCCGACCCGTCATGCCGGAACGTTACTTCCGCACGGCGTCCAGCGCGTCGGCCATGCCCACGCCGTAGAAGCCGTTCTTGTCCGTGCCGCCCTCGCAGACCGCGTCCACCTTGCCGTCACTGTCGTAGTCGTACGGATCGGTGCACGTCATCGCGTCCGCCTGGCGGTACAGGAGCGACTTGATCCGCTCCACCGAGGCGTGCGGGTGGGTGGACCTGAGCAGGGCGACGACGCCCGCGGCGTGCGGGGCCGCCATCGACGTACCGCCCTTGTAGCCGAACTTGCCGCCCGGCAGCGTCGACAGAATCCTGCCGTCGACGGCGGGCGGCCGCGGCGCCTGGTACTCCGTCTTGTCGCCGCCGGGTGCCGTGATGTCGATGACGCCCTTGCCGTAGTTCGAGTACGACGCCTTGATGCCCTTGGCCCCGGTGGCCGAGACCGTCACGACGCCGGGCAGCTGCGACGGGAGGTCGAGGCAGTCCGCGGTCTTGACCGTGCGCGGCACCGGCGTGGTGTCGTTCGGGCTCGTCTTGTCGAGGATCTCGGCCTGGGCCAGGTCGGTCTTGGCGTTGCCCGCGGCCGCGACGTTCACCGCGCCCTTGCGCTCCGCGTACCGCGCGGCCCGGCCGACCGCGTCGACCAGCGCCTTCTGGGCGTCGTCGGTCTTGCAGGCGAACAGCCACGGGTCGGTGTAGTAGCTGTTGTTGGTCACGTCCACGCCGTGGTCGGCCGCCCACACGAAACCGCAGACGACGGCCTCCGTGTAGTACATGCCGGTCGCGGGCTCCGCCACCTTCAGGCTCGCGACCTTCACGCCGGGCGCGACGCCGGTGACGCCGGTGCCGTTCTTCGCGGCGGCTATCGAGCCCGCCACGTGCATGCCGTGGTCGCTCTCCTTGGCCACCGGCCGCCACGCGTTGTCCTTCTGGACGGGCACGCCGCCCAGGCAGCTCGCGGACGCCCGCCGGTCGAAGTTCGGCGCTATGTCGGGGTGCGTGTCGTCGACCCCGGAGTCGAGCACGCCGACCGTGACCTTGCGGCTGCCGAGCGATATCTCGTGCGCCTTGTCCGCCTTCATGGCGGGCAGGTCCCACTGGAGCGGCTCCAGCTCGTCCTGGCCCGCGGTCGCCTTGCCCGCCGCGGCCTTCGCCTCGGCGGCGGTGAGCGTCCGCTCGGAGTCGAGGGCGTCGTCGGACTGCGCGGACAGCGGAGCCGTCCGGGTCGCCCCCGCCGAGTCGACGCCCTTCACCTGGCGGATCGTCCTCGCGAAGTCCGGGTTCGCCGAGTGGACGACGATGACGCCGATCCTGTCGTACGCGATGACGACGTCACCGCCGGCCTTGGTGATGGCCTTCGTGACGCGCGCCGAAGTTCCCTTGTCGGGGCGGACGTTGACGACGTAACTCATCGACGCGGCATCGGACGTCGCGGCCGACGCGGAGGACGCCGAGGCGGGGGCGTCCGGTATCGCGGCGGGCCGCGCCGACGCCGGACCCGGCAGGAAGGCGACGGCCGAGGCCACCGCGATCCCGAGGGGAAGGGCCAGCGCGCGGCGGGAGCGGGGGAAGCCGGTGGTCTTGCCGGAGAACCTGTTCATGTCCCTGCTCCCCGTCACTTCTTCTTCACGGCGTCGAGCGCGTCGACCATCCCGCTGCCGTAGAACCCGTTTTTGCCCTTGCCGCCGCTCTCGCAGACCGCGTCGACGTCACCGTCGCTGTCCGGGTCGTACGGCTCGGCCGGGCACTCCATGGGATCGGCCTGCTTCTTCAGGAGGCGCTGCAGTTCGGCGGGGCCCGCCTTGGGGTGCGTGGACTTCAGCAGCGCGGCGACGCCCGCGGCGTGCGGCGCGGCCATCGACGTACCGCGCAGCCAGCCGTACTCGCCGTTCGGCATGGTGGAGAGGATGTTGCCGTTCTTCGACGGGGTGTCGGCCGGCAGCTGGAACTTGTCGCCGCCCGGGGCCGTCACGTCGATGACACCCTTGCCGTAGGTGGAGTACGACGACTTGAGGTTCTTGACGCCCGTCGCGCTCGTCGTGACGACGCCCGCCAGCTGGGTCGGCACGTCCAGGCACTCGCTCGGGTCGATGGTGCGGGTGACCGGCGTGGAGTCGTCGGGGCTGGACTTGTCGACGATCTCGTCGGAGGCCAGGTCGTGGTTGGAGTTGCCCGCGGAGGCGACGTTCAGGATGCCCTTGCGCTGGGCGTACAGCTGGGCGCGGTTGACCGCGTCCAGGATGGCCTTCTGGTCCGGGTCGTCCTTGCAGTTGTACAGCCACGGGTCCACGTAGTAGCTGTTGTTGGTGATCTCGACGCTGTGCTCGGCGGCGAACACGAAGGCGCAGACCACGTTCTCCGGGTAGAACAGCTCGTCGACCGGGTCGGCGACCTTGATGCCCGCTATCTTCACGCCGGGCGCGACGCCCGCGACGCCGACGCCGTTGCGGGCCGCGCCTATCTCACCGGCCACGTGCGTGCCGTGGTAGTGCTCCTTGTTCGCCGGGCGCCAGGCCCCGGCCGAGGTGTCCGCCTTGCCGCCGACGCAGCTCGCGGACTGCCCCGCCGAGAAGTTCGGGGCCAGGTCCGGGTGGGTGTCGTCGACCCCGGTGTCGATCACCGCGACGGTGACCTTCCTGCTGCCCGGGTTGATCTTCGCCGCCTTGTCGGCGCCGATCGCCCGCAGGTCCCACTGGTCGGCCTCCATCGGCTCGGCACCCGGAGCGGCGCTCCGCTTCAGGGCCTTGGCGTCCGCCTTCGACAGCAGCTTCGCCTCGCCGTCGTCCGTGGTGCCGGCCGCCCGCAGCGGAGCGGTGTGGGTCGCGCCCGCGGAGTGCACGCCGCGGACGTCGCGTATCCGCTCGCCGAACCGCGGGTCCGAGGAGTGCGCGACGATGACTCCGATCTTCTCGTGCGCGACGACGACGGAGCCGCCGGCCTTGGCTATCGCCCGCTTCACGTACGCGATCGTCCGGTGGTCGACACGGGTGTTGACGACGTACGCGAAGACGGGGGCGTCCTTCGCGGCTCGGGCCGACACCGGGGCGGGCGACTCGTTCGGGGCCGCCGACGCGGCGCCGGGGACGAAGCCCACCGAGGCGGCGAGCGCGACACCGAGCGGCAGGGTGAGCGCCGTACGGCGTCGGGAACGCAGATGAGCCATGGGATCTCCACATCATGCGGATACGGAACTGCCCGAACACAGCTGGTGCTCGGGCAGACAACTCGGGCAGGTACATGACCGGTCGTGCAGGGGTGAAGCTATCCCCCGAACTCCCAGGCCAGCAATGCCCCGTGGAAGAAACCGGAGAGATCTCGGAGAGATCGGGGAGTTCGGGCGCGTCGTACGCGCCGCCGGGACGTTGAGCAGACAACAGAAGCAACATCAACCCCTGTCGGATCACGTCCCATGGCCCTAGCATCGCCAACCGTGGCTCACGTGATCCGCGTCACGCCGGAACGTGAGACCAGGCACCCATGGAACGACTGTCCGTCCCCACCCCACCCGCACCACGAGGAGACTCCGTGGCCACCGACGCACCGCCCCCTTCGAAGGGTGGCGCAGGACAAGACCCCGCTCCCCACGCGCCCTCCACGGAGGAGTTCACCGAGGTGCAGGAGAGCGCGGAGTTCGGCGAACTGCGCCGCGCGCACCGTTCGTTCGCCTTCCCGCTCACCGTCGCCTTCATCACCTGGTACCTCGTGTACGTCTTGCTCTCCAACTACGCGGGCGACCTCATGGGCACCAAACTCTTCGGCAACATCAACGTCGCCCTGGTCCTCGGCCTCGGCCAGTTCCTGACGACCTTCCTCATCGCCTGGTTCTACTCGCGGCACGCCGCCGCGAAGCTCGACCCGAAGTCCGAGGCGATCAAGGCCCGTATGGAGTCCCGTACGGGGACCGGTAACTCCGGCACCAAGGAGGGCGCCGCATGAGCCCCGCGCAGACCACCGCCGTCATCGACCTCGCGGCGGCGTCCGACGCCTCCGAACACCGACCGCTGATCATCAGCCTCTTCGCCGCCTTCGTCGTCGCCACCCTCTGCATCACCGTCTGGGCAGGCCGCCAGACCAAGAGCGCCGCCGACTTCTACGCGGGCGGACGGCAGTTCACCGGCTTCCAGAACGGCCTCGCGATCTCCGGCGACTACATGTCCGCCGCGTCCTTCCTCGGCATCGCCGGCGCCATCGCCCTCTTCGGCTACGACGGCTTCCTGTACTCCATCGGCTTCCTCGTCGCCTGGTTGGTGGCCCTCCTCCTGGTCGCCGAGCCGCTGCGCAACTCCGGGCGCTACACCATGGGCGACGTCCTCGCCTACCGCATGCGCCAGCGCCCCGTCCGCACGGCCGCGGGCACCTCCACCATCGTCGTCTCGATCTTCTACCTGCTGGCGCAGATGGCGGGCGCGGGCGTCCTGGTCTCGCTGCTGCTCGGCATCACCTCCGACGCGGGCAAGATCCTCATCGTCGCCCTCGTCGGCGTCCTGATGATCGTCTACGTCACCATCGGCGGCATGAAGGGCACCACCTGGGTGCAGATGGTCAAGGCCGTCCTGCTCATCACGGGCACCGTGCTCATCACCTTCCTCATCCTCCTGAAGTTCAACTTCAACGTCTCCGACCTGCTCGGTTCGGCCGCCGCCAACAGCGGCCAGGGCTCGGCGTTCCTGGAGCCCGGCCTCAAGTACGGCGCGAGCGCCACCTCGAAGCTGGACTTCCTCTCGCTCGGCATCGCCCTCGTCCTCGGCACCGCCGGCCTGCCGCACATCCTCATCCGGTTCTACACCGTGCCCACCGCCAAGGCCGCCCGGAAGTCCGTCAACTGGGCCATCGGGATCATCGGCGCCTTCTACCTGATGACGATCGTGCTCGGCTTCGGCGCCGCGGCCCTGCTCAAGCCCGGCGACATCATCGCCTCCAACAAGGCGGGCAACACGGCGGCGCCGCTGGCCGCCCTGGAGATCGGCGGCGGCGGTGACTCCACCGGCGGCGCGATCCTGCTCGCGGTGATCTCCGCGGTCGCCTTCGCCACCATCCTCGCGGTCGTCGCGGGCCTCACCCTGGCCTCGTCGTCGTCCTTCGCGCACGACATCTACGCCAACGTCATCCGCAAGGGCAAGGCCACCGAGAAGGAGGAGATGAGGGCCGCCCGCTGGGCCACCGTCCTCATCGGCGTCGTCTCCATCGCGCTCGGCGCCCTCGCCCGCGACCTCAACGTCGCCGGTCTCGTCGCCCTCGCCTTCGCCGTCGCGGCCTCCGCGAACTTGCCGACCATCCTCTACAGCCTGTTCTGGAAGAGGTTCACCACCCAGGGCGCCCTGTGGTCCATCTACGGCGGCCTCGCCGCCGCCGTCGGCCTCGTGCTCTTCTCCCCGGTCGTCTCCGGCAAGCCCACCTCGATGTTCCCCGACGCGAACTTCGACTTCTTCCCCCTGGAGAACCCCGGTTTGATCTCCATCCCGCTGGGCTTCCTGCTCGGCTGGCTCGGCTCGGTCCTCTCCAAGGAGAAGCCCGACAAGGGCAAGTACGCCGAACTGGAGGTCAAGTCCCTCACCGGCGTCGGAGCCCACTGACCAGGAAACGTTCACATGTTCGTAGCGGCCGCGTCGTAGAGTCCTACGACGCGGCCGCCGCGTTCCTCGTGGCAAATGGCCCATGGCGTTGTCAGAGGTGTCGCGTAAGGTCGTAAGCGAGTGGGAGCCATCTGGAACCCATCACGAACCAACCGCCGGGGAGGGGGTCGCAGTGCTCATCGACACCTATGGCCGAGTCGCCACTGACCTGCGCGTTTCACTGACCGACCGCTGCAATCTGCGCTGCACCTACTGCATGCCGGAAGAGGGCCTGCAGTGGCTGGCCAAGCCCGACCTGCTCACCGACGACGAGATCGTCCGCCTCGTGCGCATCGCCGTCACCCGGCTCGGGATCACCGAAGTCCGCTTCACCGGCGGCGAACCCCTGCTGCGCCCCGGCCTCGTCGGCATCGTCGAGCGCTGCGCCCAGCTGGAGCCCCGCCCCAGGATGTCCCTGACGACGAACGGCATCGGCCTCAAGCGCACCGCGCGGGCCCTCAAGGCCGCCGGCCTCGACCGGGTCAACGTCTCCCTGGACACCCTGCGCCCCGACGTCTTCAAGACGCTCACCCGCCGCGACCGCCACAAGGACGTCCTCGAAGGCCTCGAAGCCGCCCGCGACGCCGGCCTCACCCCGGTCAAGGTCAACACCGTCCTGATGCCGGGGCTGAACGACGACGAGGCCCCCGACCTCCTCGCCTGGGCCGTCGAGAACGACTACGAACTCCGCTTCATCGAGCAGATGCCCCTGGACGCCCAGCACGGCTGGAAGCGCGACGGCATGATCACCGCGGGGGACATCCTCCAGTCCCTGCGCACCCGCTTCGAGCTGACCGAAGAGGGCTCCACGGAGCGCGGCTCGGCCCCCGCCGAGCGCTGGATCGTGGACGGCGGCCCGCACCGCGTCGGCGTCATCGCCTCCGTCACCCGCCCCTTCTGCTCGGCCTGTGACCGTACGAGGCTGACGGCCGACGGCCAGGTGCGCACCTGCCTCTTCGCCACCGAGGAGACCGACCTGCGCGCGGCACTGCGCGCGACCCCGGCCGAAGGCGCGGACGGCACGGCCGACGCGGAGGATGTGACCGGCTCGGACGAGGAGATCGCCCGCATCTGGAAGCTCGCCATGTGGGGCAAGAAGGCCGGCTCGGGCCTGGACGACCCTTCGTTCCTCCAGCCGGACCGCCCGATGTCGGCGATCGGCGGCTAGCTCCGGGGGCCGCTAATCCCGGCCCTGCCCCTCCGGGGCTTCCCACTCCGCCAGCGTCACGACTTCCTTCAACATGCCGCGTACACCGAGGAACTGCGAGAGATGCTCCCGGTGCTCCTCGCACGCGAGCCACGTCTTGCGCCGCTCCGGCGTGTGGATCTTCGGGTTGTTCCAGGCGAGGACCCAGACCGCGGCCGCGCGGCAGCCCTTGGCCGAGCAGATCGGCGTTCCGTCACTCACAGTCGCGTCCCACAACGTTGCGAAAACAAGGCGACGCCGAGCAGCCACGGGGGGAGCTGCCCGGCGTCGGTCTGTCGCTCCGACGGGGGATGCGGAGCGCGTACGAAGTATGTCACGGTCGACCCCGTCACTGGCACCGGAACCACATGATTGATCTGAGCTTTTCTTGAGCTTGGCGCAACGTCGACGGTCAGTTCTGCCCGTGCGAAGAGCCGCGCCGCTGGTCGTACGCGGCACCCACGGGATCTTCCGGGACGGATTCCGCGGGACCGACCGCGGCGGGCGGCGCCAGCATTGGCCGAGAAGGGGCGGGTACGAACGTCGACGGCAGCGAACGGTTGCTCTCCCGGCCCGCGTTGGCGATCACCACGGAGATGTAGGGGAGCAGGACGCCGAGCACCAGGGCGACGATGGCGACATGCCGCTCGACGTTCCACAGCACGGCCGCGGCGACGACGGAGACGGTCCGGACCGACATCGAGATCACGTAGCGGCGCTGCCGGCCGCGCACGTCCTCCGCGAGTCCCTGCCGGGCCCCCGTGATCCGGAAGACCTGGTCACCGCTCTGCTTCCGCATCACGTTCCACCGCCCTGTCCGCTGTACCGGACTCACCCCGGTATCTGCCCCGGTCCGGCTCACTCCACGTTACGCCTGACCTGCGCGGCCCACGAGACCGGGGCGCCCCTCACCGTGGCGGGGCTTCCTGGGCCGCGCCCCGTATGGGGGCGCCCGACATGCGCCGTACGGGGCACGGGCCGACACTGGCGGTAATGCTCACGTAGAGCCGTACAAGGAGGCAGCTATGGGCTGGTTGTGGGCGATCATCGTGGGATTCGTGCTGGGGCTGATTGCCAAGGCGATCCTGCCCGGTAAGCAGCACAGTCCGATCTGGCTCACCACGGTGTTCGGCATCATCGGAGCCGTCCTGGGCAACTGGCTCGCGACGCAGTTCGGCATCAACGAGACCAAGGGCATCGACTGGGGCCGCCACGCCCTGCAAGTGGCCGCGGCAGTCGTGATCGTCGGCCTCGGCGACGCGCTCTACAAGATGGTCCGGGGCAACAGACGCACGGCGTAGCCGTGGCGTAGCCGCACGGAAGGGGCCGGTCCGCACGGACCGGCCCCTTCGTGTGCGTCCGGGGCGCGGCGGATCAGCCCCCCGTGACCTCGACCGCCGCCAGGTTCTTCTTGCCGCGCCGCAGCACCAGCCAGCGCCCGTGCAGCAGCTCCTCGCGGGCGGGGACGGCGTCCTCGGCGGCGACCTTGACGTTGTTCACGTAGGCACCGCCCTCCTTCACCGTGCGCCGGGCCGCGGACTTGCTCGCCACCAGGCCGACCTCGGCGAACAGGTCCACCACCGGGCCCGGCTCGGCGACCTGGACGCGCGGCAGCTCGGAGAGTGCCGCCGCCAGCGTCGCCTCGTCCAGATCCGTCAGCTCGCCCTGGCCGAAGAGCGCCTTGGACGCGGCGATGACCGCCGCGCACTGGTCGGCGCCGTGCACCAGCGTCGTCAGCTCCTCGGCGAGCGCACGCTGTGCCGCGCGCGCCTGCGGCCGCTCCTCGGTCTGCCTCTCGATCTCCTCCAACTCCTCGCGGGACTTGAAGGACAGGATGCGCATGTACGTCGAGATGTCCCGGTCGTCGGTGTTCAGCCAGAACTGGTAGAACGCGTACGGCGTCGTCATCGTCGGGTCGAGCCAGACCGCGCCGCTCTCCGACTTGCCGAACTTGGTGCCGTCCGACTTGAGCATCAGCGGCGTACCGAGCGCGTGCACCGTGGCGTCCGGCTCCAGGCGGTGGATCAGGTCGATGCCCGCGGTGAGGTTGCCCCACTGGTCGCTGCCGCCGGTCTGCAGCGTGCAGCCGTACCGCCGGTACAGCTCCAGGAAGTCCATGCCCTGGAGGAGCTGGTAGCTGAACTCCGTGTAGGAGATGCCCTCCTGCGACTCCAGGCGCCGGGCCACCGAGTCCTTCGTCAGCATCTTGTTGACGCGGAAGTGCTTGCCGATGTCGCGCAGGAACTCGATCGCGGACATCCCCGCGGTCCAGTCGAGGTTGTTGACCATCGTCGCGGCGTTCTCGCCCTCGAAGGACAGGAACGGCTCGATCTGCGAGCGCAGCCGCGTCACCCAGTTCGCGACCGTCTCCGGGTCGTTCAGGGTGCGCTCGGCGGTCGGCCGCGGGTCGCCGATCTGGCCGGTGGCGCCGCCGACCAGCGCCAGCGGGCGGTGCCCCGCCTGCTGGAGCCGGCGGACGGTGAGGACCTGCACGAGATGCCCGACGTGCAGGCTCGCCGCGGTGGGGTCGAAGCCGCAATAGAACGTGACGGGACCGTCCGCGAGCGCCTTGCGCAGTGCGTCTTCATCGGTGGACAGGGCGAACAGCCCCCGCCACTTCAGCTCGTCGACGATGTCCGTCACGGGTCTCGCGTCTCCTTGGATGTACGGGTGGGCTGCACGGATGTGCAGGTGCAGGGTCCGAGGTTATACGCCCTGGCTGATCGAACTCATATTGAAATCCGGGACGCGCAGCGCGGGCATCGCGGCCCGGGTGAAGTAGTCGCCCCACTCGCGCGGCAGCGTCTTCTCCGTACGGCCCGCCTCCGAGGCCCGGCCGAGCAGGTCGACCGGGGATTCGTTGAACCGGAAGTTGTTCACCTCGCCCACGACCTCGCCGTTCTCGACGAGGTAGACGCCGTCCCTGGTCAGGCCGGTCAGCAGCAGGGTGGCCGGGTCGACCTCGCGGATGTACCAGAGGCAGGTGAGCAGCAGGCCGCGCCCGGTGGCGGCGACCATCTCGTCCAGGGAGCGGTCGCCGCCCCCGTCCAGGACGAGGTTGTCGATGGCGGGCGTCACCGGCAGCCCGGTCAGCTCCGCGGTGTGCCTGCTGGTCGCCAGGTGGGCCAGCTCACCGGCGCGCATCCACTCGGTGGCGGTCAGCGGCAGGCCGTTGTCGAAGACGGACGTGTCGTCGCCGGAGGCGTGGGCGAGGACGAACGGCGCCGACTCCAGACCGGGCTCGTACGGGTCGCTGCGCAGCGTCAGCGGCAGCTGCGCGATCCGCTCGCCGAGGCGCGTGGCGCCGCCCGGCCTGGCGAACACCGTGCGGCCCTCGGCGGCGTCCCGGGCCGAGGAGGACCACATCTGGTAGATCAGCAGGTCGGCCACGGCGGTCGGCGGCAGCAGCGTCTCGTACTGCCCGGCGGGCAGGTCGACGCGCCGCTCGGCCCAGCCGAGGCGCTGGGCCAGCTCGGCGTCGAGGGCGGCCGGGTCGACGTCCTTGAAGTCACGGGTGGCCCGCCCCGCCCACGCCGACCTGGCGCGGTCGGGTGACTTGGCGTTCAGCTCCAGGGTGCCGTTGGGCTGGTCGTGCCGCAGGCGCAGCCCCGCCGACGTACCGAGGTAGCTCGACACGTACTCATGGTTCGCGAAGCCGTACAGCTCGCGGCCGCCCGCGCGGGCCCGGGCGAAGGCCTCGCCGAGGGCGGGGGCGAAGTCCGCGAAGACCGCGGAGGAGGTCTCGGCCGGGGCGTCCGTGAAGTCGGGGGAGGCGACGGTGCCGGTCACCAGCGGCCGCGCGTCCTCGGCGGGGCCCGCCTTCCGGGCGGCTTCCTCGGCGGCCCGGACCAGCGGCTCCAGGTCGTCGGCGGTGACGGCCGAGCGCGAGACGACGCCGGAGGCGGTGCCTTCCGTGCCGTCGACGGTGGCGATGACGGTGAGGGTGCGGCCGCGGCTGACGCCGTTGGTGGTCAGGGCGTTGCCCGCCCAGCGCAGGTTCGCCGACGACTCCTCGTCGGCGATGACGACGCAGCCGTCGGCGGTGGACAGGTCGAGGGCGCGCTCGACGATCTCGTGCGGCTTGGTGGCGCTGCGGCTCATCGGCCGGCCTTCTGCGTGGTGTTCAGAATGTTCACGCCCCGGAAGAGGGCGGACGGGCAGCCGTGCGAGACCGCGGCGACCTGGCCCGGCTGGGCCTTGCCGCAGTTGAAGGCGCCACCGAGGACGTACGTCTGCGGGCCCCCGACCGCGGCCATGGAGCCCCAGAAGTCGGTGGTCGTGGCCTGGTAGGCGACATCCCGCAGCTGCCCGGCGAGCCGCCCGTTCTCGATCCTGTAGAAGCGCTGCCCGGTGAATTGAAAGTTGTACCTCTGCATGTCGATGGACCACGACCGGTCCCCGACGACGTAGATCCCGCGGTCCACGCCCGCGATCAGGTCCTCCGTGGAGAGCCCGCCGGGGTCCGGCTGGAGCGACACGTTCGCCATGCGCTGCACCGGCACGTGGCCGGGGGAGTCCGCGTACGCGCAGCCGTTCGAGCGTGCGAAACCGGCGAGCCTCGCGATGCGCCGGTCCAGCTGGTAGCCGACGAGCGTGCCGTCCTTCACCAGGTCCCAGGACTGCGCGGCGACGCCCTCGTCGTCGTACCCGATGGTGGCGAGGCCGTGCTCGGCGGTCCGGTCGCCGGTGACGTTCATCAGCGGCGAGCCGTACGCCAACTTGCCGAGCTGGTCGAAGGTGGCGAAGGAGGTACCCGCGTACGCCGCTTCGTAGCCGAGCGCGCGGTCGAGTTCGGTGGCGTGGCCGATCGACTCGTGGATGGTCAGCCAGAGGTTCGACGGATCGACGACGAGGTCGTACGAGCCCGCCCGGACACTCGGCGCCCGCATCTTTTCCGCCAATTGCTCGGGAAGGCGCTCCAGCTCGCCCTGCCAGTCCCAGCCGGTCCCGGTGAGGTACTCCCAGCCCCGCCCCACCGGCGGCGCGATCGTGCGCATGGAGTCGAACTCACCGCTCGACTCGTCGACGGCGACCGCGGTGAGCTGCGGGTGCAGGCGGACCCGCTGCTGCGTGGTCACCGTGCCCGCCGTATCCGCGTAGAACTTGTTCTCGTGCACGGTCAGCAGCGAGGCGTCGACATGCGCGACCCCCTCGGCGGCAAGCAGCCGCGCGCTCCAGTCGCCGAGCAGCCCCGCCTTGTCCTCGTCGGGCACGGAGAAGGGGTCGATCTCGTACGACGACACCCACGTCCGGTCGGCGTGCACGGGCTCGTCCGCCAGCTCCACCCTCCCCCACTGCCCGAAAGGCGTGGGAGGTGCCCCCATGTCGGAGCCGGCGTCCTTGCTGACCTGCGCGGACAGCTTGGCCATGGCGACGGCCCGCGAGGCCACCTTCGCCGCGGCGTCCATGGTCATGTCGACGCCGGAGGCGAACCCCCACGCCCCGCCGTGCACGGCCCGCACCGCGTACCCCAGGTCGGTGGTGTCCGAACCGCCGGCCGACCGGGCGTCCCGCAGCCGCCAGGACGCGCTGCGCACCCGCTCCAGCCGGAAGTCCGCGTGCTCGGCACCGAGCGCCCGCGCGCGGGCCAGCGCGGCGTCGGCGAGGGGGCGCAGCGGCAGCGTGAGGAACGATTGGTCGATCTCCTGGGCCATGGGCGGTCTCCCCTTCGGTCATGGGCGCGGTCCGGTGAGTGAATCCCGTTGCCAGAGGGCGCTGGCGCGGCCATTTGATGGTGGCGGAAGCCAGGTCATGCCGGTCGGAACTGTAGTACCGAAGACCGGCCGGAAATACCGGCCGCCCGTTAGGCTCGACGGGCGATCACGCTGCACGAGCGGCGTCGGCCTTCAGGCTCCCGGAGAGGCGGTACCACCCCATGAGCAGCGCAGGCGGGGCGTCCCAGGCATCAGACCCCCGACTCCTACGCCTGGCCAGGCAGTCCCGCAACTTCGGGTTCCTGCTGCCGCACCTCCCACTGCTCGTCGCGTACGGAAGCGCTGCCGAGAGTCATGTCTTCCGAGACCCGAACACGTCTCTGATCAAATCCCGACAGTTCGGAGAGGCCATGGCTGCCGACCTGGTCAGCCGGGCCAGGGTCCGCGTGGAGGGCAGCACTCAGTTCGACCGGCTGCGGGCCCTGGACAGGGAGGGGTACTTGCATGGCCATGTGGGCACCGCCTTCCACGAGGTGCGCACTCTCGGCAACGAAGCGAATCATTCGGGACTCGACAGCGCCGACGACGCGTTCCGCGCCCTGCGCACCTGCTTCCGGCTCGGGACCTGGTACCACCGGTTGCTCACCGGCTCGCGTCAGCAGCTGCCGTTCGTTCCGCCCAGCCCTGACCACACCCCAGCCGCTGAGAACGAGCGCCTTCTCCAGGATGTCGCCCAGGCCCGCAGGGATCTGGAAGAAGCTCGTGTCAGCTACCGCGACCAGGCATCGCAGGCCCAGGCCGAGCAGGCCGCCCGGACCGCCGTCGAACGCGAGCTCGCGCAGGCGCAGGCGGAGCGCGAGGAGCTGGCCCGTGCAGTCGCGGCCATGCAGAGTCAGCTCGCGGAGT
The DNA here is from genome assembly GCF_021028635.1 of Streptomyces huasconensis. NCBI lineage: Bacteria > Bacillati > Actinomycetota > Actinomycetes > Kitasatosporales > Streptomycetaceae > Streptomyces > Streptomyces huasconensis. The sequence goes on along the minus strand of NZ_CP086119.1, from coordinate 1,661,836 downwards.
TCCAGGCCGCCGCTGAGGCCACGCAGCTCGGCCGCAGCCGCGTCGACACCACCGACCGGGCCGCTGCGTCGGCCGCCGTCGCTGAGCGCGCACGCCTCCTCGACAATGCCGAGCAGGCCTCCCGCGAACCCCTCACCGAGGTGCAGGTCCGAAAGCGGCTCGACGCGATGCTCGCGGCGGCGGGCTGGGACGTCCAGGATGGCGGCGCGGACCTCAACCTTCACGTTCGGGGTGACCGGCGAGGCAACGGCGTCGCCGTCCGCGAGGTCACCACAGCTCGAGGCCGCGCCGATTACGCGCTGTACGTCGAGCGCAAGCTTGTCGGCATCATCGAGGCCAAGCGCGAAGGTGCCGACCTGTCCGCCGCAGAGGCCCAGGCCGACAGCTACGCCGACCATCCCGCCGATGCCCAGCAGCGCTTCAACGCCTGGCGTACCCCGCTCCCGTTCCGATACGTGAGCGACGGCGGCGAGACACGCTTCCGGTCCGTGCTTGATCCGGACTCTCGTACCCGCCGCATCTTCTCCTTTCACCAGCCGCGCACGCTGGCCCGCTGGGTCCGGCAGGCCGAAGAGGACGAGCAGGCCCCCAGCTATCGGGCCCGCTTGCGCTGGCGCATGCCGGAGCTCGACGAGCGCCCCCTGCGCCCGGCGCAGATTCAGGCGGTACGCGGCGTGGAGAAGTCGGTGGCTCTCGGCAGAGGCCAGCAAGGGATGGGGCAGTCCCGTTCCCTCGTCCAAATGGCCACCGGTGCGGGAAAGACGTTCACGGCGGTGACGTTCTCGTATCGGATGCTCAAGCATGCGCGTGCCGAGCGCGTCCTGTTCCTTGTGGACCGCAACAACCTCGGTGTGCAGGCCTTCGCCGAATTCGAGAACTTCAAGACCCCTGACACCGACCGCAAGTTCGCTGACCTATACAACGTCCAACGGCTTGGCGCGGAGGGCATGTTCGCCTCCTCCAAGGTCGTCATCTCCACCGTCCAGCGCCTCTACATGGAACTCACCGGCGTGCGCCTGCCGGGGGCCGACGGGGATGACGGTGACGTCGACAACAATGTCGATGTGCCGGGCATCATTGAGGTCGGCTACAACGCTGATCTCCCTCCAGAGGCGTTCGATCTGATCGTCGTCGACGAGTGCCACCGCTCCATCTACGGCAAATGGCGCTCCGTTCTCGAATACTTCGACGCCCCCATCGTCGGCCTTACTGCTACTCCCGTCGCGCAGACCTTCGGCTACTTCAATGGAAACCTGGTCAGCGAGTACTCGTACCAAGAGGCAGTAGCCGATCGCGTCAACGTCGATTTCTCTGTCTATGAGATCGAGACGCGGATAACATCTCAAGGCGGCGTCATCGCGCACGGCACCATTCCCGTCCGCGACCGCCGCACGCGCCGCCAGCGCTACGAGGACATCGACGAGGACATCGAGTACGGCGCAAACCAGGTCGGTGTCGGAGTCATCAGCAAGGATCAGTTGCGTACAGTTATCCAGACCTTTCACGATCGGCTTTTCACCGAGATCTTTCCGGAGAGGGCCAAGCGCGATCCGGTGACGGGTACCCTGCTGTGGGACGAGATGTACGTTCCAAAGACGCTCGTTTTCGCCAAGAACGACAACCATGCGGAAGAGATCGTAGAGGTCATCCGCGATGTTTTCGGCAAGGGCAATGACTTTTGCGCGAAGATCACCAGCGCGGCACGCAACGCCGCCGAGCGTCTCTCGGCCTTTCGTAACCTTCCGGAGCTACGCATCGCGGTCACAGTAGATATGATCGCTACGGGCACGGACGTAAAACCTCTTGAGTGCCTGCTGTTCCTGAGAGATGTCAAGAGCTGGGCTTACTTCGAGCAGATGAAGGGCCGCGGCGCCCGAACGCTGTCCCTCACCGATTTTGAGAAGGTCACTCCTGGCGTTGGTCCCAAGACCCGCTTCGTGATCGTCGACGCAGTCGGTGTGACAAAAAGGCCTAAGGTCGACGCGGCACCGCTGGAACGGCACACAGACAAGCAGATCAGCTTGGAGAAGCTGCTCCGCAAGACAGCCGCGAACACCATCGAGGAAGAAGAGGTCTCCACGCTCGCGGCCCGCCTTGCCAAACTCGACATCCAAATGACGGATGAGGAGAGGGACGAGATTCGGCGCCTGAGCGGCGGGCTGGAGCTGACGAAGATCGTGCACGGAATGGTCGACGCCGTCTCAGCGGACCGGCAACTGGAAGCTCGGGAGGCCGCCGAGCGCGCGGGCCGGAATCCCGAGAGCGCGGTGCGCGACCTCATCGAGCAGGCAGTCCGACCGCTCGCCGCCCAGCCGCCCCTGCGGGGCCGCCTGCTGGAGATGCGGAGAGCGAAGGACATCCTCTACGACGAGAACGGTGCAGACGAGCTGCTGCGAGCGGGCGCGGCGGTCGACGACAAGGATGCGGCGGTGGAGACGCTTCGCAACTGGCGGCAGTACATCGCTGACAACCGTGACGAGATCGCGGCCATGTCGCTCGCGTTCAGTGCCGACTCTGAAATACCACCGAGCGTGGCTATGGACAGGCTCAAGGATGTGGCTCGCAGCATCGCCCGCCCGCCGCATGCCTGGACCGCGGACAGACTGTGGAAGGCGTACGAGATGGTGGGCGAGGTGGCCATCGACGAGGCCGAGCGCGTGCGCACGGCCTCCGATCTATTGGCTCTGCTCCGTTACGAACTCGCCGGCGGCGTGGAGCGGGGTGCCCCGGCTCCACGCCCGTACGAGGAACTCGTGCGCGAGCGGTATCAGGCCTGGATCGCCCGTCAGGAACGGGTGGGCACCCGTTTCACTGAACGACAACGCTGGTGGCTCGACCGCATCGCCGCAGCGACAGCTGAGCGTGTACGCTTCGACACCGCTGACCTAGATTACGCACCTTTCACCTCGCACAACGGCACGGATGGATTCATCGCCGAATTCGGGGCGACACGGGCTGAACACATCATCAATGAACTGGACAGGGAGCTGAGCGCGTGACGACCGACTCGGGTGTGAGGCCGGGGGGTTCAGAGGCCGACGGAGTTGTCACGGACGAGCTGCCTATGGGGTGGACACGGGCGACCATCGGTGAGCTGTGTGAAGTCAACCCTCGGGGATTCGACGAGGAACCTGACGACGATGACGTCATTTCTCAGGTACCCATGGCCGCTGTTGAGGCAGCAACGGGCCGTATGGATGCGTCAACGCAGGTGCGGTACGGCGACTTCAAAAAGAAGTCGCTGACCAGGTTCCAAGAGAACGATATTCTTTTCGCAAAAATTACGCCCTGCATGGAGAACGGGAAGATCGCAAAGGCGCAAGGGCTGACCGGCGGACGAGCGCTGGGAAGCACCGAGTTCCACGTGCTGCGGAGCCGCGGAGCTGTTCTTCCTGACTACTTGTTGCGCTTTCTGCTGCAACGGCACGTTCGCCGAATGGCTGAGCAACACATGACTGGTGCTGTGGGTCAGCGCCGCGTTCCCCGCCCCTATTTGGCTGAACTGGAGATACCTCTACCGCCTCTCTCCGAGCAGCATCGCATCACCGCCAAACTGGGCGACCAGCTGACGCATGTTGAAGCAGGGGAAGCGGCCTTGGCTTTGGCCGCCGAGAGGTATGAACACCTTATCCATGCTGCGCGTTCTCAAGGTGTCTGGCCGACAGGTGAGAATTCGCTCCCCGAGGGGTGGAGATGGGGTGTGGTGGGGGATGTCCTCGAAAAAATCCAGGCAGGTAAATCCTTTACCTGCCTCCCGAGGGTAGCTCGTGATGACGAGTGGGGCGTCATTAAGGTCAGCGCTATGACATGGGGCGAGTTCAGGGCTGATGAGAACAAGGCGTTGCCACCCGAGCGCGAGCCGAACCCTGATTATGAAATTCATAGTGGCGATATTCTTGTGAGTCGCGCAAATACTGTCGATTATGTTGGCGCCCCCGTTCTCGTCGGTGAAACTCGTTCCAAGTTGATGCTCAGTGACAAGAGTCTGAGGTTGGTGCCAAAGGCAGGAGTGGACAGAGATTGGCTTATCGAAGTCCTCTCGTCGCGACCGGTGCGCGCGCAGTATTCAGCGGCGGCTACAGGAACCAGTGACTCGATGCGAAACATTTCACAGGTGACTGTTCGCTCCGCTCGGATCCCTATCCCCCCTGAGGGGGTGGCGCAGAAAAACGTGGCCGCTGCCATTGCGGATGCCATGAACTTGGTGAGGCCGTTGAAGGGGCAGTTGGACGAGCAAGCCCGCGAGGCTGGGCGCCTCCGTGACGCCCTCCTCCACGCCGCTTTCACTGGTGCCCTGGTTCCCCAGAACCCCGATGACGAGCCTGCTACCGCGCTCCTCGACCGCATCCGCGCCCAGCGGGCCGTCGGCGCGAAGCCGGCCAGAGGCAAGCGCGCACCCCGCACGACGTCCCCAGCCGCTCCCCCGGCCCTCGGCCGACCGGTTTCCTCCGGCACCCAGGAAACACTTCCCCTGTGAGCACCATCATGAGCAGCAGCACTGAGAAGCCGACCTCCGCGCATCCGGCTGAGGCGGCGGTCTCGTCAGCGCCCGGTGCGGTCTCCGCCCCCCGCACGGCCAAAACCAAGGCGAACACCAGGACCAAGACGGTTCCCGCCGCCCCGACCTCGACCTCTACTCTCGTCAACCGCCTCTGGTCGTACTGTGAACTGCTTCGCCACTCCGGCGTCTCCACGCTCGACTATGTCGAACAGTTGACCTACCTGCTCTTCCTGAAGATGGCCGACGAGCGCGCCAACCGCCCGGCTGCCTTCCGGCGCTATGCCCCCGAGCGGCCTCTCGTACCCGAGGGACGGGACTGGAAGAGCCTGACCACCCGGTCTGCCGAAGCGTTGCTCGACCACTACGAGTTCATCCTCAAGGACCTCGGTCAGCGCGGCGGCACCATGCTCGGAGAGGTTTTCACCAAGGCGCAGAACAAGATCCATGAGCCGGCTGTCCTGGAGCGCCTGATCAAGGACCTGATCGATCCCTACACCTGGACCACCGAGAACCAGGACCTGAAGGGCGATGCCTACGAAGGCCTCCTCCAGCGCGGCGCCGAGGACCGCAAGACCGGCGCGGGTCAGTACTTCACGCCCCGCCCGCTCATCGACGCCATGGTCGACTGCGTACAGCCGCGGCCCGGTGAGACCATCACCGACCCGGCCTGCGGGACCGGCGGTTTCCTCATCGCGGCGCATGCGCACCTCCTTCAGAACTACGAGAAGGAGCTGTACGGCGATAAGGGCCGCGCTCTCCAGACCGGCGCGATCACCGGTTATGAACTCGTTCGCGAGACCGGCCGCCTCGCTCTGATGAACATGCTGCTGCACGGCATCGGGAGCTCCGAGGCCAAACCGCTCATCACTATTCAGGACTCTTTGGCCCGCCCTCCGAAGCGGCACTACGACATCGTCCTCGCCAACCCGCCCTTCGGTGTCGGCTCGGTGACCGGCGAGTCGTACACATCACGCACCGACTTCTGGGCACCGACCACCAACAAGCAGCTCAACTTCGTTCAGCACATCTACAACTTGCTGAAGACCAACGGCCGAGCCGCGCTCGTTCTCCCCGACAACGTCCTCTTCGATGGCGGCGCTGGTGAAACGATCCGCAAGAACCTTCTCAATCTTTGCGACGTCCACACCCTTCTGCGCCTGCCCACTGGCATCTTCTACGCCAACGGCGTCAAGGCGAATGTCTTGTTCTTCGACAAGACGGGTCAGCGCACCGGAGGTCGCCCCGGCACCCGCAAACTCTGGGTCTACGACTTCCGCTCGGAGCAGCGCTTCACGCTCAAGCAGCGTCAGTTGGGCCGCCAGCACCTCGACGACTTCGTCGCCGCGTACCACTCCGGCGGTGCGGACTTCACCAAGCGCACGACGAGTGACCGCTTCCGGGCGTATGACTACGACGAGCTGATCACCCGGGACAAGGTCAACCTCGACCTCACGGTGTTCAACTCCGAAGCTGCCGCGACCACGGAGTACGCGTCGCCAGACGTGATCGCCCAAGAGATCGTCGATGAACTCGAGGTGGCTCTGGCCGAGTTCACAGCCGTGGCCCGCGCCTTGAAAAAGAACGCTCTGCCGTCGCCCGAGGACAAGTAGATACAGGCGACAGGTCGGTGGATCTCCGGGAACCACCGACCCGTCGCTGCTTCCATCCCCACGTGGCCACAGGCCCTCCGCAATCGCCCTGCCCGGAAAGTGGCCGATCTGCCGCGCTATAGCGCATGGGCCCCGATTCGGGTGCTGCACATCACAAAGGACTGCTCCTACACCGTGCGAGAGCTCGGCCAGCGTGCTGCTCGGCGCGCACAGATGGACGATCCAAGGTGTGATTGGGGCGAATTGCCCCCTAGTTGATCTAATCGCCCAGGGAGGCGATAGCAGGAACGCCGGTCGGTGAACAGGTGCACTGCCGGGTCCTGCTGAGGACGTAGACCGAGGCGTGGCGGTATCCGCTGCCTCCAAAAATCCAGCTAGTAGCACCGGATGGGCAGATTGTGCCTACGATGGGAGGGAGTGATCGCCTGCGGCCCGATCGGCCGGTCTGATGTGTTCTCAGAGCTTCGCCACTGGGTCCGTTGCTGCCGGACCAGGGGATGGCCCGTTGGCGTATCCACTCGGACAGGGACGTTCGAGAACGGGTGGGGCATGGCAACGGAGCGCGACAGCATCGGGGCGAAAAGGTCAGAGCGTGACTGGACGGCCGAAACGATCTTCAGGCGTTGGCAGCGGTTCTACGAGCTGAAGACGAGCGCAAAGGCGCTGACGCGGTTGGAGTTCACCGAGCACATCGCGTATTTGCTCTTCCTCAAGCTCGACCACGAACGTACCCAGCGGGCTGGAATGTTCGCGAGTCAGCCGATCGCCCCCGCGGGCAGCTGGTCGCATCTCGTGTTGGCCAGCGGTGAGGACCTGCATCGTGTCTTCGCCGGCTTGCTGACTGAACTCGGCCAACCTAACCCGCATGATCCCCGCCGGGCCATCGCGAGCGTGGTCTTCCAGGATTCCCGTCCTTGGCCCGTGGACAGGATGGCGGAACTCGGACGGCTGATCATCGAAGAGTTCGATCCGTACAAGTGGTCCGAGGTGAGCCGGGACGAACTTGGAGCGGCCTTCTCCGCGTTGGTCGCCGATTGCCGCGACGATATCCGGGCCAAGCGGGAGACGGGCCAGTTCCTCACCCCGCCCCACTTGCTCACCGTCGTAGCAAAGGCGCTCGCCCTGACTCCGCAGGACCGCGTGATCGATGCTGCCGTCGGGGTCGGCACCAGCCTCATCGCCGCTCACCGTGAGATGGCTGCGCATGGGGGTCGCGTCGATGCCGCTGCCATAGCGGGTGCCGACATCGACGTACAGATGTGCCGTCTTGCGACGATGAACGTGCTCCTCAACACCGGGCGTCAGTTCCACGACGTGCCGCCGATCTTGCGCGCCGACTCGCTTAAGGCGAAGGAGCGCGCGGTGCGTCGGTACGAGCGTGACGTGGCCGCCACTGTCGCCATCTGCAACCCGCCGTTCAGGAGCAATGTCGAGGCGGATACTCAACGGCGGGATGACTTCTGGGCGCAGAATGCCGCGCTCCCAGCCAACTTCCTCCAGCATCTGGCCATCACTCTGCCTCAGGGCGCCAGGGCGGCCGTCTTCGTCCCCGACGGCGTGTTGTTCCAAGCAGGTGCGGCAGCCACTATCCGCAGAACGCTCCTGAAGAACTGCAACGTGCACACTCTGTTGCGGCTGCCGACCGGCATGTTCCACGACACCGGCTCCAAGTCGAACATCCTTTTCTTCACCAAGTCGGCTCTGCGCCCGTCAGGTGAGCCGGCCACCGAGGATCTGTGGGTCTACGACCTTCGAGACCGTCATCACAGGGACACCGAAAGTCCGCTCACCGAGGAAGACTTCGCGGAGTTCTTGCAGGCGTACCGGCCCGGAGAAGAAGGTTTTGTCGGCCGTACGGAGTCGCAACGCTTCAAGCGATACGACTGTGACGCCGTGCGGAAAATACTGGATAGCCCTCTTGCCAGCCTCAATCTGAAGGCCGATCTCTCCGGCTCACCAGACGACTTCGGTAATCCGCGCGACATCGCGCAGTCGATCGTGGATCACCTCGATGACGCGCAGCGGAGCTTCCAGGCAGTACTGAATTCCCTGAGCTGAGGCTTCGTGCCGCCCCTTCGCTGCTCGTAGCCAGCCTGACAGGAAGATCATGAACGCGACTCCCCAGCACCCCGTCATCCCCGCCCCGGTCCGTCAGACTCAGCGTGCCTTCGACGAGACGTACACCGGCCTCATCGACGTGAGCGACTTCGGTAATCGGCCGCCGGAGAAGACCAAGCCCGCATTCCGCTCGCGTGCTCTGGCGGCGCATGCAGTGCGCATCATGACGGGTTGGGCCCCCGAGCAGGCAGCCGACTGCGTCATCGACGGCGGCCAGGACCAGGGAATCGATGCCATCGCCATCGACGAGGAGGCGGCCCACATCTACCTCGTGCAGGCCAAGTGGAGCCCGGAGGGGACGGCAAAGGCGGACGAGACCGCGGTGCACAAGCTCTTCGCGGGGTTGACCCTCATCGACTCCGGGGAGGCCGCCCAGTTCAACCCTCGCGGTCAGATACTCGCCAAGCGGGCACACGACCTGATCGGCGAGAAGACCACCCGGATCACGCAAGTGATCGCCCTCATGGGGACCAAGCCGCCTTCACCTGGTGTGCAGCAGGTCATCAAGAATGGTGAGGCGGAGTTCAACTCCCACGGTGACTACGTCGACCATCGGTTTCTGCACGCTCCGGATATTCATGCCCTGGTACTGAAGGACCAGCGAAGCGAACCTGTCATGCTGGAAGCCACGCTCCGTCCCTGGTTCAGCGTGACCTCGCCGTACCTCTCCTACGAGGGTGTCGTGCAGGCGGAAGAGGTCGCGAGTTGGGCCGAGCACGGTAACGAGCTGTTCGTCCGCAACATCCGCAACCCGCTGGGGCTGACCCCCATCAACAAGGAACTGGTGGACACCCTCACCGGCGAGCCGTCCCACTTCTGGTACTTCAACAACGGGGTCACGATCCTGTGCGACTCCGTGGAAGCAGTGCCCGGATCGCAGAAGTTCCCCGAGCGCCACCCCATCCGCCTCACTGCCCACGGCGCCAGCGTGGTGAACGGCGCCCAAACCGTCCGCTCTGTCATCGACGCCGCGCAGCAGGCCGAGGAAGCCGGACTCGCCCAGGTCACCGTCCGTTTCATCGTCACCGGCGCAGACACCGACTTCGCCAACCGCACCACCCAGGCCACCAACAGGCAGAACCACATCACCGAGCGCGACCGCATCGCCCTCGACCCCGTTCAGGCGGTGCTCATCGAGGATTTCCGCGCTGAGCTCGGGCTCGTGTACAGCGTGCGCCGCAGCGAACTCGAACCGCAGGATGACGAGGGTTGCTCGGTGGTCGAAGCCGCGTGCGCGCTCGCTTGTGCCCACACGGGCAGTCGGTTCGCAGCCCGGCTCGTCGCCTCCGGCTCCACCGACGTGCTGTGGGAACGAGGTAGCAGCGGTATCTACGACCCTCTCTTTCGCTCCGTGCCCAGCGTGTACGAGACATGGAACGCCGTGAATGTCCTACGTGCGGTGCGTACGGCTCTACGCACGGAACGCGAACAGTACGCGGGGCGTGCGGCCGCCGTCATCGACGACGGCACGTTTCTCATCACCCACCTGGTGTTTCGGCAGTTGCTTGCACAGGACGCCGGCATGGGTGAGCCGGACCAGTCACTTGCGTGGGCGGCCGCAGCCCGGGGGCAGGTGCCCGAACTGGTCAAGCGCACCGTCCCGATGCTTGTGCAGGCCCTGGACGACGAGGTGGGAACCCGTTCCAGCCTGCAGCGTGTATGCGCCGACTCCGGCCAGGCAGCCGACCTCGTGTCCGCGGTCCTGACAGCTCTCGAAGGCGGTGGAACCGAGGACGCCGCCGCGAAGTACCGGCGCCAAGACAACAAGCCGCGCAAGCGCCGTAGGCCCAACGCGGTGCATGTCATCGTCGACAGTGGCGCCCTGGACGAAGGGGCGCCCCTGCATCTGGCTCTGTACGTACAGCCGGAAAAGGATGCGCTGGCCGCTTGGCTCGATGCGAACCCACGCCGGGCGCTCGCGAAGTGGACCAATACAAACCGGACCCGTCCGATCATCTGGGCCGCCGACGGCGTCGCCTATTCGCCCAGCGGTCTCATCGCACGGATGTGGGAGCTGGCCGAGTGGGAAGGGCGCCCCGTCTCGAACCAGGGCACCGCCCGCTGGGCCACGCGGGACGGAGAGACGCTTGCCGATCTGGCGTGGCGGCTCCTCGACGGTATGGACGAGGAGAAAGGCGCCGAGTAGAGGGCCGGGTGCTACGGCGGTTCTCGGACCGTGACGCGAACCCCTCTTTTGTGGCTACAGGGAATGCTGTGCGGGCACACCCGAGGGGGGCGCGTACTACTGCCCGACGCGGGGCCGGTCGTTCAGATGTCGGCCCCGTAGCCGCAGAAGCCTTCGGCACTCCTGACGCCGCTCGCCATATATGCGGGCGTGGCCGAATCACGAGACTTCCTGTCCGTACGGCCGGGCCCTTCCCGCACTCACCGCCCGACCTGGACTGTACGGTCTCGGTAATTCTTCTCACCGCGGAGGTCCGGGCCTGGCAGCCAGAGTCCCGGCGACTCTCCGGTGCCCCGCTGCCCGCCTGCGGGGCTGGGCCGATCAGCGCACGCACGTGGCGTGGCGGGATGACGAGAGGCTGTCGACTGTAGAGACCCCACAGCCAGTCCTCTGCGTCACTGTCGGTCGTCGATTCTCCGTATCGCGGAAGGTACCGATAGGTTTTCGAGGTACCAGACCGCTTATCGAAAGGGTGATCCGTTGAGCCGCTCGGTTCTCGTCACCGGAGGAAACCGGGGCATCGGCCTCGCCATCGCCCGCACCTTCGCCGACGCCGGCGACAAGGTCGCGATCACCTACCGCTCGGGCGAGCCGCCGAAGGACCTCACCGACGCCGGGGTCCTCGCCGTCAAGTGCGACATCACCGACGCCGAGCAGGTGGAGCAGGCCTACAAGGAGATCGAGGAGAAGCACGGGAACGTCGAGGTCCTGGTCGCCAACGCGGGCATCACCAAGGACCAGCTCCTGATGCGCATGTCCGAGGAGGACTTCACGTCCGTCCTCGACACCAACCTCACCGGAACCTTCCGCGTCGTCAAGCGCGCCAACCGCGGCATGCTGCGGGCCAGGAAGGGCCGCGTCGTCCTCATCTCCTCGGTCGTGGGCCTGATGGGCGGTCCGGGACAGGCCAACTACGCCGCTTCCAAGGCGGGCCTGGTCGGCTTCGCGCGCTCCCTCGCCCGCGAGCTCGGGTCGCGCAACCTCACCTTCAACGTCGTCGCGCCCGGTTTTGTCGACACCGACATGACCAAGGTGCTGACGGACGAGCAGCGTGCGGGCATCGTCTCCCAGGTGCCGCTCGGCCGTTACGCGCAGCCGGAGGAGATCGCCGCCGCGGTCAAGTTCCTCGCGTCCGACGACGCCTCGTACATCACTGGAGCCGTCATCCCCGTTGACGGCGGATTGGGCATGGGTCACTGATCACATGAGCGGAATTCTCGACGGCAAGCGCATCCTCATCACCGGTGTGCTGATGGAGTCCTCCATCGCCTTCCACGCGGCCAAGGTCGCCCAGGAGCAGGGCGCGGAGGTCATCCTGACCGCCTTCCCGCGGCCCACCCTCACCGAGCGCATCGCCAAGAAGCTCCCCAAGCCCGCCAAGGTCATCGAGCTGGACGTGACCAACCAGGAGCACCTGGACCGCCTCGCGGGTCTGGTCAAGGACGAGCTGGGCGGCCTGGACGGCGTCGTCCACTCCATCGGCTTCGCCCCGCAGGGCGCCTTCAACTTCCTGGAGGCCACCTTCGAGGACGTCTCCACGGCGATGCACGTCTCGGCGTACTCCCTGAAGTCGCTTACGATGGCCTGCCGCCCGCTGTTCGAGGACGGCGCCTCGGTCGTCGGTCTCACCTTCGACGCGCAGTACGCGTGGCCGAAGTACGACTGGATGGGCCCGGCCAAGGCCGCCCTGGAGGCCACCAGCCGCTACCTCGCCCGCGACCTGGGCAAGGAGAACATCCGCTGCAACCTCATCTCCGCGGGCCCGATCGGCTCCATGGCGGCCAAGTCGATCCCCGGCTTCGCCGACCTCGCGGACGTCTGGAACAGCCGTTCACCGCTGGAGTGGGACATGGCCGACCCGGAGCCCGCGGGCCGCGGCATCGTCGCCCTGCTCTCGGACTTCTTCCCGAAGACCACCGGCGAGATCATCCACGTCGACGGCGGCGTGCACATGATGGGCGCCTGACCGGACGATCCCGCCCTGACCAGGGCTTGACCGTCCTGACCAGGGCTTGACCGTCCTGACCAGGGCTTGCGTACGAAGGTGACGCCCCGTTCCCCGCAGTGCGCGGGGGACGGGGTGTCACCCGTTCGGCCCACCGGCCGGGCGGCGGCCGGGGAGGGCCGCGCACCCTGAAGTGTGCGTCTTACCGGTGCGGTGCTCGCCGCTCTCGCCCTGCTGGTCGCCGTACCCACGGGTGCCGCGTCCCTCGGCGACACCGGCCCCGACCGCCACGCGCGCGTGGGGGAGCCGGCCGGGCGCGAGCCCCGGCCCTTCGGCGCGGAGTGCCGCACCCGGGTCCACGGCTCCGCGGTCATCGCGTACTGCCACAACCCGTACCCCGAGACCGACCGGGTGCGCCTGCACGTCGAGTGCGACCGGTGGTGGGACCTCGACGTCGACAGCGCGCCGGTCGAGGCGGGGCCCGCGCAGACCGTGCGGCTCGCGGGACGGTGCTGGAAAGAGGTCCGCGCGGCCTGGGTCAGCCACCAGAAATGAGCCTCAGCCCTAGGTGAGCCGTTCCGGTCGGCACATGAAGGGGTAGCTCGCCGCCTCCGCCGCGGCGGCCTCCCTGTCCCGCGCGCGGATCGCGTCGACCAGGCGGGCGTGGTCCATGTGGGCCTCGGGGCTCAGGTCCCCGCCGATGTCCTCGCGCAGCCAGTCCCGCAGGACCTCGCCGAGGTCGGCGTAGAGCGCCGTCATGACGTCGTTGTGGGACGCGGCCACCACGGCCATGTGGAAGGTCGCGTCCGCCGTCACGAAGTCCTCCGCGTCCCCCGCCGCCCAGGCCTGCTCGCGGCGCGCGAGCAGGCCGTCGAGCTGCTTGAGGTCGCGTTCGGTGCGGCGCTCGGCGGCGAGCCGCGCGGCGCTCGACTCCAGCGTGCTGCGCAGCTCGGCGATGTGCCGCGGGTCGGCGTCGGCGAACCTGCGGTGCATCACGCCCGCCAGCTCGCTCGTCGCGACGACGAAGGTGCCGGAGCCCTGCCGGATGTCGAGCAGGCCGTTGTGGGCGAGGGCGCGAACGGCCTCCCTGACGGTGTTCCTGGCCACACCCAGCTGTTCGACCAGCTCCGGCTCGGTGGGGATGCGGGAGCCGACCGGCCACTCGCCCGAGGAGATCTGGTTGCGCAGCTCGGCGATGACCTGTTCGGAGAGCGCCGAACGGCGAGGAGTGGTCAGCGGCATGACGTTCCTTCGTGCGTACCGAAAGAGAGTGGACAGCCAATCATCCCATGATTCTATGATGGGTCCATGGCTAGCGAGGAAACCACGACGATGAGCCCGGCGACGAGCCCGGCGAGCCCGACGGCGACACCTGCCCCGCATGCGGGGCCTTCTGCTCCGGGGCCTTCTACGGGGTCGCCGGAGAAACACGCCCCCACGCGCGCGTGGGCGACGCGGCTGGTCGTCGTCGGCATCGTCCTCGCGGCCCTCAACCTCCGTCCCGCCATCACCAGCCTCGGCGCCCTCCTCGAAGAGGTGCGCGACGGCCTCGGCATGAGCGGCACCCTCGCCGGACTCCTCACCTCCGTGCCGCCGCTGTGCTTCGCGGTCTTCGGCGTGATGGCGCCCCGGTTCGCCCGCCGCTTCGGCCCCAGCGCGGTGGTCTGCGTCGGCATGGCCGCCATCGCCGCGGGCCTGGTCATACGTCCCTTCATCGGGGGCACGGCCGGCTTCCTCGCCGCCACCGCGCTCGCCCTCATGGGCATCGCGGTCAGCAACGTCCTGATGCCGGTCATCGTCAAGCGCTGGTTCCCCGACCGGGTCGGCTCCATGACCGGCCTGTACTCGATGGCCCTCGCCCTCGGCACCTCCCTCGCCGCGGCCCTCACGGTCCCGATGACCGACGCGCTGGGCGGCCGCTGGCAGACCGGCCTCGCCGTCTGGGCGGTGCTCGCCGTCGTCGCCGTCGTGCCGTGGATTCCGCTCGTCCGTGACCGGAGCGCGGCCTCCGCCGCCCCCGAGCACGTCAGCGCCACCGTCCGGCACGAAGACGCGGAACTGCGCATCACCCGCAGTCGCACCGCCTGGGCGCTCGCCGTCTTCTTCGGGCTCCAGGCCACGGCCGCGTACATCACCATGGGCTGGATGCCGCAGATCTTCCGGGACGCGGGCGTTCCCGCGGGCGAGGCGGGCGTGCTGCTCGCCGTCACGATGGCCATGGGCGTCCCGCTTGCCTTCGTCATCCCCAGGGTCGCCACGCGTCTGACCAACCAGGGCCCCGTCGTCCTCGTCCTCGGCCTCTGCGGCCTCTCCGGGTACGCGGGCCTCTACCTCGCCCCCGCGGGCGGCGCGTGGGTCTGGGCGCTGCTGCTCGGCGTCTCCAACTGCGCCTTCCCGCTCGCCCTCACCATGGTCGGCATGCGGGCCAAGAGCAGCGTGGGCGTGGCCAAGCTCTCCGCCTTCGCGCAGAGCACCGGTTATCTGATCTCGATCCCCGGGCCCCTCCTGGTGGGCGTCCTCTACCAGCACAGCGGTGGCTGGGGCCTGCCGATCGCGCTGATGGCGGGCCTGATGGTGCCGCAGATCATCGTCGGCACCCTCGCGGGCCGCAACCGCACGGTCGAGGACGAGGTGGCGGCCAAAGCGGCCGGAGCGGCCGGGACGGCCTGACCCCGAAGGCGGGGGTGCGGGGCAGGGGTGCGAGACTGGCGGCATGCCCGTCCTTGACCCGAACCCCCAGAACGGCCAGAAGAAGCTGCTCATCGTGCTCGGCTCGATGCTGGCCATCACCGTGATCATCGGCATCGTCGCCTCCATCGCCTCCCCGTGAGCCGCCTCCCCGCGAGCTGACTTCCGCAGCGGCCCGAGCGGGCTCCGGGAGGGCACCGAACGGGCGGATGGTGGGGTTAGCACCCCCATCCCCTAGGGGGTCAGTCTCAGGGTCAAGTGGGTGGATCACCGGATGGGCCAAGGGCCGCCGATCGCCTAGTTTCGAGATGTGCCCGCGACGCGGCGGGCACCGGCCACTCGAAGAGACGACACGGAGGCGGCATGTCGGTCCGTACGCACACCCGGCGCGACCCCGCGGAGTCGGGCAGCGTCGACATCCAGCTCCCGTGGTGGGCGATCGCCCTGCCCGCCGTCGCCTTCGCGGCCCTGCTCCTGCTGATCCTCAACCCCGCGGACGCGCACGCCGCGAGCAGCGAGCCCGCCGTCACCCACCTCATCGAGCACATACAGGCCCTGATCTCGCGCAGGACCCCGTGAGGCCGGCTGGACGGAAGGCATCATCCATGCTGGGTGACCGCGTCAACTACCCGCGCCCTGTGGCGCGTTTCATGCGAAGCTGGGGTGCATGAGCGTCGCAGAACCCCGCAGGATTGTCCTCTTCCGGCATGCGAAGGCCGACTGGCCGCAGGTCTCCGACCACGAACGGCCGCTCGCCGACCGCGGCCGCAGGGACGCCCCCGTCGCCGGACGCAAGCTGGCCGACAGCGGCATCCCCTTCGACCTGGCCCTCTGCTCGACCGCGGTCCGCACCCGCGAGACCTGGAAGCTCGCCGTCCAGGAGCTGCCGCAGCGGCCGAAGACGGTCTACGAGGAGAGGTTGTACGAAGCCTCCCCCGGCGAGCTGATCGCCGTGCTCAACGAAACCCCGGACGACGTGCAGAACGTCGTCCTGATCGGCCACAACCCCGGCATCCAGGGCCTGACCGACGTGCTCGCGGGAGACGCCGAGGGCGACGCCCGGGAGCGGCTGAACCGCCGCGGCTTCCCGACCGCGACCTTCTCCGTCCTGACGTACTCCGGCTCGTGGAAGGCGCTCGAACCCGGCGTGGCCACCCTCGTCGACTACTGGGCGCCCTCCGAGTAACCCTCCACCGTCCCTCCTTCCTCGTACGCGGACGGGGCCCCGCACCACGAAGGTGCGGGGCCCCGTCTGTGCGTGCCGGGCAGCGGAGGGAGCGTGGGGCGGCCGTCAGGCCATGGGGAGGGCGACCGTCGATCCGACGGCCCGCATCCGCGAACCTCAGTCCAAGTGGGTGTCCGCGGCCTCGACCTCTTCCCGGGTGATCCCGAGGAGATAGAGGACGGTGTCCAGGAAGGGCACGTTCACCGCGGTGTGCGCGGCCTCACGGACCACCGGCTTGGCGTTGAAGGCGACACCGAGCCCCGCCGCGTTGAGCATGTCGAGGTCGTTCGCGCCGTCGCCGATCGCGACGGTCTGCTCCAGCGGGACCCCCGCCTCCTTGGCGAAACGGCGCAGCAGCCGGGCCTTGCCCGCCCGGTCGACGATCTCGCCGGTCACCTTGCCGGTGAGCTTGCCGTCGACGATCTCCAGCGTGTTGGCCTGGGCGAAGTCGAGGCCGAGACGTTCCTTCAGATCGTCGGTCACCTGGGTGAAACCACCCGAGACGACGCCCACTTGGTAGCCGAGACGCTTGAGGGTGCGGATGAGGGTGCGGGCCCCCGGGGTCAGCCGGACCTCGGAGCGGACCTTGTCGACGACCGACGCGTCGAGACCCGCGAGCAACTCCACGCGCGCGTGGAGCGACTGCTCGAAGTCCAGCTCACCGCGCATCGCGGCCGCCGTCACCTCGGCGACCTCGGCCTCGCAGCCGGCGTGCGCGGCGAAGAGCTCGATGACCTCGTCCTGGATGAGCGTCGAGTCGACGTCCATCACCACCAGGCGCTGCGCACGGCGGTGCAGCCCCGCCGCGACGACCGCGACGTCCACGCCGAGCCGCGCGGCCTCTATGGCGAGGGCGGTGCGCAGCGGCTCGGTCTCGGTGCCGGACACCGCGAACTCGACGGCGGTGACCGGGTACTTGGCGAGCCGGAAGATGCGGTCGATGTTGCCGCCGGTGGCCGTTATACGGGCGGCGATCGCGGCCGTCGACTCCGAGGTGAGCGGGTGACCGAGCACGGTCACGAGCGAGCGGCCGAGGCCGCGGGGCCGGTTGTCGCCGATGCCCGAGATGATCTCGGCCTGCATCTTCATGGACTCCGCCCAGCTGTGGACGGTGGCGCGCAGATCACCCTCCAGACCGGCGGGCGGCTCGGTCACGAGCGCGCACAGGACTATCCGGCCGCGGGTGACGACCTGCTCGATGTCGACGACATCGACGGAGTAGGCGGCGAGGGTGTCGAAGAGGCCGGCGGTCAGGCCGGGGCGGTCCTTGCCGAAGATCTTGACGAGGAGCGTCGGGACGTCGGCCGGCTGAGGGGGCTGCGAAGCACTCATGGTGATCCCTACGGTATCCGCCCCCTCCACACCTCCGCCCGACTGGTCCGCGTGCCGGACACCGCGCGGACCGGCCCCGTTGCCCGTAGGCGTGAGTCAGCGTGGTCCCGGTGGCTTCTTCGGGGGTGGTGTCCGCGGGGGCGGTGGGGGAGGCGGTGGCGGGGGAGGCCAGTCAACGGGCCGGGGGCGCTTCGGCTGCGGCCGGGGCGGGGGTACGAGGGGCCCGGCGACGGTCGGGGCATCGGATACGTCGCGCGGCGGCCACAGGTAAGGGTTGGTGTCCGGGTTCGGCGGGCGGTGCGGAGTACCGGGGCGGTAGGGGCCCGCGCCGTATGGCCCGGCTTCGGGGCCGCCCGGCTTGTTCGTATCGTTGGGGCTGGGGCTGGGGCTGGGGCTGGGGCTGGGGCCGGAGCCGGGGCCTGAGCCCGCGCCGGGGTCGAAGCCCGAGCCCGCGCCGGGACCTGAGCCGAAGCCGTGGCCGGGGCCAGGGCCTGAGTCGGGGTCGAAGCCCGAGCCGGGGCCTGAGCCGTGGCCTGAGTCGGGGTCGAAGCCTGAGCCAGATCCGAAGCCTGAGCCCGATCCGTGGCCTGAGCCGAAGCCCGAGCCGGAGCCGGGGCCTGAGCCGTGGCCGGAGCCCGAGCCCGAGCCCGAGCCGTGGCCGGGGTCGAAGCCCGAGCCCGAGCCCGCGCCGAAGCCTGAGCCGGAGCCTGGGCCGAAGCCCGAGCCGGAGCCGAAACCCGAGCCCGAGCCGGAGCCGAAGCCCGAGCCCGAGCCGTGGCCCGAGCCGAGTCCCGAGCCAGGGCCGCCCCCCGTACCGGCACCCCACGCCTTGGCCGACCGCCCCACGCCCACGTCACCCGAGGCCAACGCCGCAGCCCGCCCCCCGGCCACCCCCGCGACGTACGCGAGCAAGGCCCCCGCCGCTCCCGCCGCGCACCCCCACGCCGCCCCGAGCAGCGCCGCCGCCCCCAGGTGGCCGTGCAGCTCGATGCCCGCGTCGAACGCGTCGATGCCGAACACGGTCAGGGAGGCGTCGGCGGACACCCCGGTCAGCCACACCAGCAGCGGAAGCCCGGCCGCGGTCACGGCCCCGAGCCGCACCCCGCAGCGCCCGGCGAGCACCAGGGCCCCCGGCGTGGGCACCGAAGCCCCCCTGGCCAGCGGAGTCCGTACCGCCGCCAGCACCCCCGCGAACAGCATCACCAGAGCCGCTGCCACCCCCAACAGCCATACGCTGCCGTCGAGTTCGGCGAGGCGCCCCAAGGTGAGCGCCCGCTCGGAGCTGCCCGACAGCAGGTCGTCCACTGGTTCCGGCAAGAATCGCGTGAGGACGCCCGTCGCCCTGCCGTCCCACGGCACGAAGAGGCCCACCGGGACGCCGAGCCACACGCCGTTCGGCGCCCCGAGCAGCGCGGCTCCCGCGATCCGCCGGGGATGGGCGTCGCCGATCATCGCGCACGCCGCCGCGGCGAACCCCGCGGCGACCGCGACCAACGCCACCGTGACCAGCGCGGAAGCCGCTGGCCGCACCGCCCGGTGCAGCCCGGTGAGGCCACGCGGCAGCGGAGTTCGACGCGACGCGAGCAACGCGATGAGCAGGACGCCGGCCACCCACACCGCCCCGCCGAGCAGCGTCGGCGCGGCGTCGACGGTGAACCCGACGGAGGCCTTCGCCTGCGCCAGGTCCCCGAGCCGGTCGGGCAGAAGCCCGCCGATGCTCCCGATATCCCCGATATCCCCGATATCCCCGACATCCCCGAGGCCATCGCGCAGCTTGTCACCGACCCCACCAGGCAGCCGGTCCAGCCCTTCCCCGATCCCTTCCCCGATCCCTTCCCCGGTCCCATCCCCGATCCCCGCATCGATGCCGAGCCGCTCGCCGTCGATCGTGACGACGTCGTGACCCGCCCGGACGAGCCCCGCGAGCATCGCCAGGAACAGCACGATCACCGTGCCGGCGCGCGCGACGAGTTCCGCGGGGCTGATCACGGACCCCGCCGCACGCACGGACCGCAGGAAGAAGTGGGCGAGGAGCAGCGCGCCGACCAGCCCCACGCCCAGTGGCGCGATATCGATGCCCGTGGCCACCTCGGCCCCGTCCAGGCCGAACGCCGATACGTCACCGGACGGGGTGACCGAGCCTCCCGCGCCGAGCGCCACCGTCGCGGCCGTCATCGGCCCGAGAGAGCCCAAGGAGTCCGCGCCGAGCAGGTGCAGCCCCAGTGCGGCCGTCCCCGCCATGCCGACCAGCGCCCAGCTCACCGCGGCGATCGCACACAGCAGTACGTCGCCCCACCGCACGCCCGGCCGCACGCCTGACCATGCGCCCGACGGAGAGCCCCGGCCTTCGCCCCTGCCCGCACCGGCCTCCATAAGACCCCCGAACCGCAGTGCGCCGCCCCTTTGTCACGCTGCTCGCGCTCCATACGAAACATGAGTTTCACGCATCTCATGCGCATAAGGGCCACGATGGGCGCTTACTACTCTCCAGGGCGATTTCTTCTCCGTCAACGGTTCCGTAAACGATTCCTCGGCGAGGCAACCGCACAGGCCCGTACCCAGTCTTCACAAGGCCCGACTTTCGGTCAGAGGCCTCCTCCTGAAATAGTTCCTCCCGATGTTCGACATCCCTAGACTCCCCATCGACGGGGGCTAGCTCGGGGGACAACTCAGTGGGGCATGGAGTGCCGGAACTCGTACTGGAATTGAATGGAAGGACCTGGACGCTTGACGCGTCCAGGCCATACACCCTCGGACGTGATCCGCAGGGAGATATCGCGCTCGACGACGCCAGGGTGTCCTGGCGTCACGCCACGATCAGCTGGAGCGGGCGCAGTTGGGTCATTGAGGACCACGGCAGTACCAACGGCACGTTTGTGCAGGGCCAGCGCATCCATCAGATGGAGATCGGCCCCGGTTCGGCCGTACACCTCGGCAACGCGACCGACGGCCCGCGGCTGAACCTCTCCGGCGCCGCCGCCGGCGCGCCCGCGGCCATGTCCGCGCCGCAGCAGCACGCCCAGCAGCAGGCCGCGCCGCAGCAGCACGCGCCCCAGCAGCAGGCCCCGTACCAGCCGCAACAGCAGAACTGGCAGCAGCCACAGCACCACCAGCAGCAAGCCCAACAGCAGGCCCAGCACCACCAGCAGGCCCAGCAGGCTCAGCAAGCCCAACAGCACCACCAGCCGCCCCAGCAGCCCCACGTACCGCAGCAGCAGGGCGGCCCCGCCGAGCAGTACGTACAGAAGACCCCCGGTTCCGGCGGCGCCGCGGGGGCCCCGCCGGTCTACGGCGATCGCAGCCCGACGACGTTCCACCAGCTGGCGCTCGGTCGCAAGATGCGCATCGGCCGCGCCCTGGAGAACGAACTGGTCGTCTCGGACCTCCAGGTCTCGCGGCACCACGCCGAGTTCACGGCGACGCCCGACGGCCGCTTCGAGATCCACGACCTCGGGTCGCACAACGGCACGTACGTCAACGGCCAGCCGATCGCGAAGTCCTCGACGGTCCTGATCGGCCCGAACGACATCGTCAGCGTCGGCCACTCGACGTTCCGCCTGGTCGGCGGGCAGCTCGAGGAGTTCGTCGACACCGGTGACGTCTCCTTCTCGGCCCGCCACCTCACGGTCACGGTCGACGGCGGCAAGCAGATCCTCAAGGACGTCTCCTTCGGCGTCCCGGAGAAGTCGCTCATCGCGGTCATCGGCCCCTCCGGTTCCGGCAAGTCCACCCTGCTCAAGGCGCTCACCGGCTACCGGCCCGCCAACCAGGGCGACGTCCTCTACGACAACCGGAACCTCTACAAGCAGTTCGCCGAGCTGCGCCAGCGCATCGGTCTGGTCCCGCAGGACGACATCCTGCACAAGGAGCTGACCGTCAAGAAGGCCCTCAAGTACGCGGCCAAGCTCCGCTTCCCGGCCGACACCACGGAGACCGAGCGCGAGGCCCGTATCGACGAGGTGCTGCGCGAGCTGAAGCTGGACATCCACAAGGAGAAGAAGGTCACCTCCCTCTCCGGTGGCCAGCGCAAGCGCGTGTCGGTCGCCCTGGAGCTGCTGACCAAGCCCTCGCTGATCTTCCTGGACGAGCCGACCTCCGGCCTCGACCCGGGCATGGACCGCGACGTCATGCAGCTCCTGCGCGGCCTCGCCGACGACGGCCGCACGGTCCTCGTCGTCACGCACTCGGTCGCCGAGCTGGCGATCTGCGACAAGCTCCTGGTGATGGCGCCCGGCGGCTCGGTGGCGTACTTCGGCCCGCCGGAGGAAGCGCTGAACTTCTTCGGCTACAGCACCTGGGCCGACGTCTTCTCCGCCTTCGAGAACTACCGCGACTACGACTGGGCGGGCCGCTGGAAGGGCTCGCAGCACTACCAGATGTACGCCGCGGACATCGACGCCGTCGCCGCCCAGTCCGTACAGATGCCGCCCCCGCAGGCGGTGAGGCCGCCCAAGCCGCAGGGCTGGGGCTCGCAGCTGTGGACCCTGATCCGCCGCTACACCTCGGTGATCGCCTCCGACAAGGGCTTCCTGGGTCTGATGGTGATCCTGCCGGCGGTCCTCGGCATCGTCAGCGTCGTCATCCCGGCCGACTTCGGCCTCGCCCCGCCCAAGCCGCCGTCCAAGTTCAACGGCGACGCCGGAACGATCATGCTGATCCTCGCGGTCGGCATGTGCTTCTCCGGCGCGGCCAACTCCGTACGTGAGCTGATCAAGGAACGGGTCATCTACGAACGGGAGCGCGCCACCGGCCTCTCCCGCTCGGCGTACCTGATGTCGAAGGTCATCGTCCTCGGCGTCATCACGGCCTTCCAGGGCGTGATCATCTGCGCCATCGGCTTCGCCCCGCGCGAGCTGCCGGAAGAGGGCCTGATCATGCCCCCGGCCGTGGAGATCTGCCTGACGATCATCGCGCTCGGCTTCACCTCGATGATGTTCGGCCTGGTCATCTCCTCGCTGGTGAAGACCGCCGAGAAGACCATGCCGCTCCTGGTCATGTTCGCGATCGTCCAGGTCGTCTTCACCGGCGTCCTCTTCCAGGTCTACGGCTCGCCCGGCCTGGAGCAGTTCGCCTGGCTGATGCCGTCGCGCTGGGCCATCGCGGGCGCGGGCTCGACGCTCGACCTCGCGCACCTGATGCCGCCGTGGGACGCGAAGAACCCGACCGACCTGGACCCGCTGTGGGAGCACTCGGCCGGGCAGTGGGGCATCAACATCACGGTTCTGCTCGCGCTCGGCATCATCTGCGGCTTCGCGGTCGCCCGCCTGCTGCGCCGGCACGAGCCGGAGGTCATGCGCAAGTAAGCAGGCCTGTACGTACGAGAAGGGCGGCACCCCGCACGGGGTGCCGCCCTTCGGCGTCTGCGGACCGAGTCTTCGGCTGAAGAGGTCCAGTGATCAGGCGATCAAGGTCAGTAGGCGCCGTTCACGTTGTCCATCGAGCCGTACCGGTCGGCGGCGTAGTTGGCCGCGGCCGTGATGTTGGCGACCGGGTCGTAGATGTTCGTCGAGGTGCCCTCGACGTGGTACGCGTCGAACGTCGGCTTGATGACCTGGAGCAGGCCGATCGAGGGGGTGCCGTTGATCGCGTTGATGTCCCAGCCGTTGATGGCGTTCGGGTTGCCCGAGGACTCACGCAGGATGTTGCGGTGCAGACCCTCGTACGAACCGGGGATGCCCTTGGCCTTCATGATGTCCAGGGACTGGCGAATCCAGCCGTCGAGGTTGTTCGCGTAGACGGGCTTGCGGGCGGCGGCGCGGCTCGCGGCCTCCTTGGCCTTGCGCTCGTCCTCGGCCTTCTTCTTCGCGGCGGCCTCGTCGGCGGCCTTCTTGTCGGCGGCGGCCTTGGCGGCGGCGTCCTTCGCCTGCTTGTCGGCGTTCGTCTGCTGCTTGGAGACACCGGCGTGCACCGCCTGCTGCGCCTGGGAGGACGTGGCGAAGGCGACGGGGGAGACGTCGGCGGCCTGCGCGTCGGCCTCGGGGCTGCCCGGTACGAGCGAGAAGGCGAGGGCGGCGGCGCCGAGCGTGGCGACCCCGGCGATCGAGAACTTCTGGGTCTTGGTCAGGTTGTTGCGACTATGACCAGGAGCGGTGTACTGGGACATGCGAAAGGGACCTCTTCAAGTAGCGGAGGTCGCCCTGGGCCGGTGGGGGACAGTTGCTTACCCGACACAAACGCCGCGGTCCGAGAACCGCGGCGCCGAGCGACGAGAGCAATTCTTAGCGGCCGCAAAAATCTGTGGCAAAGCAGTGACGTACGATCCCGGGTAGTGGATCAGGGGGTGGGCGGACACCCGATAACGGCCCGCATCCCGCGTACGCAAAGGGAACCCTCATCCACTAGGAGACCTCGTACGTGACGCGTGTCCTATGCGCGGGCTCACATCAGGCACGTAACAGTCTCACCAGTAGTTGCCGGAGCAATGCGCTCAGTGAGACTTCCGAAACTCCTGACGGCTCACCGCCTGCCCCACGCGCGCGGGCCGCACACCTGCCCCTCCTCGGACCTAGGGCCCGCGGCCTAGGCGGGGGCCGCCACAGGTCGGATACGCACTGTCACACCCCGCCGGTACGGTGAGGCCATGAGTCAAGGACCCCGATCCGGCCTGAACGCGGTGAGTGCCGCGCTGCTCGCCATGAGCAGGCATCTGGAGGTGCGCGACGTCCTCAAGACGATCGTCGCCTCCGCCCGCGACCTGCTCGACGCCGAGTACGCCGCGCTGGGGGTCCCCGACGACCACGGCGGCTTCGCGCAGTTCGTCGTCGACGGCGTGAGCGAGGAGCAGTGGAAGGCCATCGGCCCGCTCCCCAGACAGCACGGCATCCTCGCCGCGATGCTCCAGAAGGCCGAGCCCGAGCGCCTGGCGGACGTCCGGGAGGACCCCCGCTTCGAGGGCTGGCCCTCCGCCCACCCCGACATGTCCGACTTCCTCGGCCTCCCCATCCGCTACGGCGACGAGACGCTCGGCGCGCTCTTCCTCGCCAACAAGCGCTGCCCCAAGCCCCAGGGCGGCTGCGGCTTCACCGCGGACGACGAGGAACTGCTCTCCATCCTCGCCCAGCACGCCGCGATCGCCCTCACCAACGCCCGGCTGTACGAGCGCAGCCGCGAGCTGACCATCGCCGAGGAGCGCTCCCGCCTGGCCCACGAGCTGCACGACGCCGTCAGCCAGAAGCTCTTCTCGCTGCGCCTCACCGCGCAGGCGGCCGCCGCCCTGGTGGACCGCGACCCCTCCCGCGCCAAGGGCGAGCTGCAACAGGTCGCCGCACTCGCCGCTGAGGCCGCCGACGAACTGCGCGCCGCGGTCGTCGAGCTGCGCCCCGCTGCCCTGGACGAGGACGGCCTGGTCGCCACCTTGCGTACGCACATCCAGGTGCTGCACCGCGCGCACTCCGCCGACGTCACCTTCGAGAGCAACGGCGTACGGGCACTGCCGGCCTCCCAGGAGGAAGCCATGCTCCGGGTCGCCCAGGAAGCCCTGCACAACGCCCTGCGGCACTCCGGCGCCGGACGGGTCGAGGTGCTCCTCGACAAGCGGGGCGCCGGCGCCGTCCTGCGCGTTGCCGACAACGGCACGGGCTTCGACCCGAAGGCGATACGGCGCGCGGGGCGCCACCTGGGCCTGGTCTCCATGCGGGACCGGGCGAGCGGGGTCGGCGGACGGCTGACCGTGGAATCGGCGCCCGGCAAGGGCACGACGATCGAGATGGAGGTCCCCGGTGGCTGACGCGGTGCGCAAGGCGAAGAACGGGATGATCCGGGTCCTGCTGGTCGACGACCACCAGGTGGTGCGCCGCGGTCTGCGGACGTTCCTGGAGATCCAGGACGACATCGAGGTCGTCGGCGAGGCCTCCGACGGTGCGGAAGGGGTCGCGCGGACGGAGGAGCTGAAGCCTGACGTCGTCCTGATGGACGTCAAGATGCCCGGCATGGACGGCGTCGAGGCCCTGCGCAAGCTCCGCGAACTGGCCAACCCCGCGCGCGTGCTCATCGTCACCAGCTTCACCGAGCAGCGCACAGTGGTCCCGGCCCTGCGCGCGGGCGCCGCGGGGTACGTGTACAAGGACGTCGATCCCGACGCCCTCGCCGGCGCCATCCGCTCCGTGCACGCGGGCCACGTCCTGCTCCAGCCCGAGGTGGCGGGCGCCCTGCTCTCCCAGGAGGAGGCCAACGGCAGCCAGGGCAGGGGCGGTTCGCTGACGGAGCGCGAGCGGGAGGTCCTCGGACTGATCGCCGACGGCCGCTCGAACCGCGAGATCGCCCGCGCCCTCGTCCTCTCCGAAAAGACCGTGAAGACACACGTCTCGAACATCCTGATGAAACTGGACCTGGCCGACCGCACCCAGGCAGCGCTCTGGGCCGTACGGCACGGTGTGGCCGGCTGACGGGCCGCCCGGCCGATCAGTTGATCGCGCAGCTCGCCGAGTGAGGGGCAGCGGGTCGGAGTCATCCCGGACCGTCACGTTCCTGGCTGGTTCCGGGCTGAGATTCATACCGTCGTGTAGATGTCCCCCGTTCGGCGCAACCCCCGGGGTGCCCGGCCGTTCTCCAGTGCGTGCTGCGGCGCCCGGCCGCAGCTTCGTTCAGGAGGACCCCGAAGTGAAGAACCTGAAGAAAGCCGCCGCCGTCACGATGATGGCCGGCGGCCTGGTCACGGCCGGTGCCGGCATGGCCTCCGCGCACGGTGGCGCCCACGCCCACGGCGTGGCCGGCAACTCCCCGGGCGTCGTCTCCGGCAACCTCGTCCAGGTACCGGTCCACGTCCCGGTGAACGACTGCGGAAACTCCGTCACGGTCATCGGCGCCCTGAACCCCACGTTCGGGAACGTCTGCGAGAACCGCTGACCGCGCGCCCACGCACCCTTCGGCCCCGCCGACAGGGCCGTCCACGCCAGCAGGAGGAGTACGTCCCATGACCAGCATCGCCAAGAAGGCCGCCCTGGCCGTCGTGACCGCCGGACTCGCCGCGGGTGCCTCCGCCGGAGTGGCCTCCGCCGCCGCGAGCGCCGAGGCGAACGGCGTGGCCGGGAACTCCCCGGGCGTCGGCTCCGGCAACCTCGCCCACGTCCCGGCTCAGGTCCCGGTCAACGCCACGGGCAACAGCGCCAATGTGGTCGGCGCGCTCAACCCCACCTTCGGCGACGCCTCGGCCAACCACTGAGGCACCCCCCGGACCACCGAAGGCCCCCGGCCACCGAAGGCCCCGCGGAACCCCTGACCCGCGGGGCCTTCCCATGCGTCCGCACACGGCCCCCGCGCGGCCACAGCCACCGGATGGGCCGCCCCCGGGCCACGGGCTCCCGCCTCCTCCCGGCAACCGCCCACGCTCCGACCAGGCCCGCCAGCACCACCAGCCCGCCCCGATGCCGCCCCCGGCGCCCCTCAACCCCGCTCGCGCTCCTCCACGTACGCGTTGTAGGCAGCCACCTGCGCCCGCCTGGCCGTCCGCTCGACCGGCCGCAGCGCCTGCCCCCGCGCGGCCATCTCCGAGGCGCTCACGGCCCCGCCATGGCCGTTCTCGTACGCCAGCGAGATCAGCAGGCCGACCCGCTGCGCCAGCTCCAACACCCGTACCGCACGCGGCGGATAACCGGGAGCGAGCACCTCCCGCCCGGCCTCCGCCCGTGCCCGGTACGCGTCGAGCGCGGCCTCCGCGACCGGCCCCGACCCCGCGACGTCGAGCCGCGACAGGACCCGCGTCGCGTCCCGCAGCGCCTCCGCCAGCTCACGCTCCGCCTCGCCGAGCGAGGGCACATCGGCCGGCGGCGCCTCACGTACCGGCAGGCAGTGCCAGAGGACCTCCACATGCACATCGCCCTCGGGCCCCGCCTCGTACACCTCGGGCACGAGCCCGTACGGGGCGCCGAACCCGACGACGGCCTCCTCCGCCTCCAGGGCGCGCGCGTTGAACTCGGGCGGCCCGCTCAGCCCGAGCGGATGCCCCGGCGCGGGCAGCGCCACCCGCAGGCCCGTCACCCCGAGCGTCCGCAGTCGGCCCATCGCGAGCGTCAGACCGACGGGCCCCGACTCCCCGGGAAGCCCTTCGACCCGGTGCACCGCGTCGTCACCGACCATCGCGAGCACAGCGTCATCCGGAGATACAAAACCGGCCAAAAGGGCGTTTCCCCATGCGGCCAACCGTCCTGAACGTGGTTCCGAGAGCATGCACACACCCTAAGGACCGGCCTCGCGACAGGAACGTCCGACCGGTGGCGTAGGTTTTATCCGGGGGCCGCGTCCACCGGCGCGAGCGACGACCGAGACTGCAATGGGAGACAGCGCGCTCATGAGCGATGTACTGGAGCTTGAGGACGTATCTGTGGTCCGCGAGGGCCGGGCTCTGGTGGACCAGGTCTCCTGGTCGGTCAAGGAAGGGGAGCGCTGGGTCATCCTCGGCCCGAACGGCGCCGGCAAGACCACCCTCCTCAACATCGCGTCCAGCTACCTCTTCCCGAGCACCGGCTCCGCCACCATCCTCGGCGAGACCCTCGGCAAGCCCGGCACCGACGTCTTCGATCTCCGCCCCCGCATCGGCGTCGCCGGCATGGCCATGGCGGACAAGCTCCCCAAGCGCCAGACCGTCCTCCAGACGGTCCTCACCGCCGCGTACGGCATGACCGCCGGCTGGCGCGAGAACTACGAGGACGTCGACGAGCAGCGCGCCCGCGCCTTCCTCGACCGCCTCGGCATGAGCGACTACCTCGACCGCAGGTTCGGCACCCTCTCCGAGGGCGAGCGCAAGCGCACCCTGATCGCCCGCGCCCTGATGACCGACCCCGAACTGCTGCTCCTCGACGAGCCCGCCGCGGGCCTCGACCTCGGCGGCCGCGAAGACCTCGTACGCCGCCTCGGCCGCCTCGCCCGCGACCCCATCGCCCCTTCGATGATCATGGTTACGCACCACGTCGAGGAGATCGCCCCCGGCTTCACGCACGTCCTGATGATCCGTCAGGGCAAGGTCCTCGCCGCGGGCCCGCTGGAGCTCGAACTCACCTCCCGCAACCTCTCCCTCTGCTTCGGCCTCCCGCTCGTCGTCGAACAGCGGGGCGACCGCTGGACCGCCACGGGCCTGCCGCTGTCCTGAGGTCTCTTGGGGCCTCCCGCAGGTCGACCGAGGTCTCCTGAGGGGCGTGCCCCCACCCCGCCTGATCGCGCCCTGTCCCGAAAGGGACGCGCGGTCCTACCATGGCCCCCGTGGACATCGACGCATGGGTGTGGTGGCTCATCGGAGCCGCCGCACTCGGAATCCCGCTCGTACTGACCGCCATGCCGGAGCTGGGCATGCTCGCCGTGGGGGCCGTCGCGGCCTCCGTGGCCGCCGCCCTCGGCGCGGGCACCGTCCTCCAGGTCGTGGTCTTCGCCCTGGTCTCGGTCGCGCTCATCGCCGTCGTACGCCCCATCGCGGCCCGGCACCGAGCGCAACGGCCCGAACTGACCACCGGAGTAGAGGCGTTGAAGGGCAAGTCGGCCGTCGTCGTCGAACGCGTCGACGGCTCCGGCGGCCGCATCAAGCTCGCCGGGGAGATCTGGTCGGCGCGTTCGCTCGACGGCGACCTCGCCTACGAGACAGGCCAACAGGTGGATGTCGTGGAGATCGACGGAGCGACGGCCATCGTCATGTGAATGCGCCACGGGCCGTGCGGCGGTCTGACAGACTCGACCAGCAAGATCTTTGAGATCGCGGGTCCGCGCAGTTCCGCAGGCTTGAGATCCCACGGACAATCGCCGAGGCATGAAGGGTACGGGGAGTCACGATGCAACCCATCATCATCGTCCTGATCATTCTGGTGGTGCTGGTCTTCATCGCCCTGATCAAGACCATCCAGGTCATCCCACAGGCCAGCGCCGCCATCGTCGAGCGCTTCGGCCGCTACACGCGGACGTTGAACGCCGGACTGAACATCGTCGTCCCGTTCATCGACTCGATCCGCAACCGCATCGACCTCCGCGAACAGGTCGTCCCCTTCCCGCCCCAGCCGGTGATCACCCAGGACAACCTGGTGGTCAACATCGACACGGTCATCTACTACCAGGTCACCGACGCGAGGGCCGCGACCTACGAAGTCGCCAGCTACATCCAGGCGATCGAGCAGCTCACCGTCACCACCCTGCGCAACATCATCGGTGGCATGGACCTGGAGCGGACCCTGACCTCCCGCGAGGAGATCAACGCGGCCCTGCGCGGCGTCCTCGACGAGGCCACCGGCAAGTGGGGCATCCGCGTCAACCGCGTGGAGCTGAAGGCGATCGAGCCGCCGACCTCCATCCAGGACTCGATGGAGAAGCAGATGCGCGCCGACCGCGACAAGCGCGCCGCGATCCTCCAGGCCGAAGGTGTCCGCCAGTCGGAGATCCTGCGCGCCGAGGGCGAGAAGCAGTCCGCGATCCTGCGCGCCGAAGGTGAGGCCAAGGCCGCCGCCCTGCGCGCCGAGGGCGAGGCCCAGGCGATCCGTACGGTCTTCGAGTCCATCCACGCCGGCGACCCGGACCAGAAGCTCCTCTCCTACCAGTACCTCCAGATGCTCCCGAAGATCGCCGAGGGCGACGCGAACAAGCTCTGGATCGTGCCCAGCGAGATCGGCGACGCCCTCAAGGGCCTCGGCGGCGCGCTCGGCAACTTCGGCCCCATGGGCGGCGGTTCGGTCCCCGCCCAGGCCAAGGAGCGCCGCGAACAGCCGCCGATCGACTGACGCGGGAAACTCCGCCGATGCGGGAAACGCCGACACGAGAAACCCCGCGCCCCGAGCAAGGGGCGCGGGGAGCGGGGCGCAAGGAGCGAGGAGCGGTACGAAGCGCCTACGCCGCGGGGGCGGGCGCGGGCTGCCCCAACCAGCCCGGCAGCGAGGCCAGTTCATTCCGGCCCAACGACAGGAGCATCGCGTCCGCCGGCGTCGGCTCGAACGGCTGCCGCAGCAACGGCATCCCGGCCTCCTCGGGCGTCCGGTTCGCCTTGCGGTGATTGTCCGGCGCACACGAAGCCACCGTGTTGAGCCAGGAGTCGGCACCGCCCTGCGACCGCGGCACCACGTGGTCCACCGTCGTCGCACGCCTGCCGCAGTACGCGCACCGGTGCTGGTCCCGGACCAGGACTCCCCGCCTCGACCACGGGGCCTGTCTTCGGAACGGCACCCGGACATATCTGCAGAGCCTGATCACCCGTGGCACCGGGATCTCGACCGCCGCGGCGCGCACACGGAGTCCGGGATGGGCCTGCTCCACCACCGCCTTGTCCTGGAGCACCAGAACGACGGCTCGGTTGAGCGTCACCGTCGAGAGCGGCTCGAAGCTCGCGTTCAGCACCAGCGTGTCCCGCATCAACCTGCCCACCTCCCGTATGCACCGGCCCACCCCCTGGCGGACTGGGAT
Organism: Streptomyces huasconensis; assembly: GCF_021028635.1. NCBI lineage: Bacteria > Bacillati > Actinomycetota > Actinomycetes > Kitasatosporales > Streptomycetaceae > Streptomyces > Streptomyces huasconensis. The sequence goes on along the minus strand of NZ_CP086119.1, from coordinate 1,630,867 downwards.
CAACTCTGGCCGGGCACGCCGAGATGGACAACGCAATAAAAAATGCCCGTCCCTGATCACTTCCATGACCAGAGACGGGCAAACAACGGGTGAACGCTCGGTGCACGACCGAGCCGGACCCTCAGCCCTCGTCGGGGGCGGCGTACTCACCGATGAGCTGCGCACGCGCGAGCGTGTGGAACCGCAGATTGAAGCCGACGACCGCGGGCGTGGCGTCCGAGTCAGGACCCAGCTTCTCCTGGTCCACCGCGTACACGGTGAACACATAGCGGTGCGCCGGGTCGCCGGGCGGCGGCGCGGCACCGCCGAACTCCTTCGCCCCGTAGTCGTTGCGCACCTGCACCGCGCCCTCGGGCAGCCCCTCGAACTTGCCGCTGCCCGCACCCGCCGGCAGCTCGGTGACCGAGGCCGGGATGTCGAAGACCGTCCAGTGCCAGAACCCGCTGCCCGTAGGGGCGTCCGGGTCGAAGCACGTCACGGCGAAGCTCTTGGTCTCGGGCGGAAAGCCCTCCCACCGCAGCTGCGGCGAGGTGTTCCCGCCCGACTGGACCTGAGCGTCCTTAAGGACCGTCCCCGGCTCGACGTCCTCACTCACGACCGTGAACGACGGCACGGGCGGGTGGAAGTCATGGGGAAGCGGCGGCCTCTTCGGCTCGGTCACGTGAGCACCTCCTGGTCGATTGCTGTGCGTCCGAGCCTAGAACCCTAGAACCAGTTGCGCTTGCTGCCGACCTGCGACAGCCACTCGTTGAGGTACGCCGACCAGTCCGTGCCCTGGAAGTCGTTCAGCCCCACCTTGAAGGACCGGAACGAGTCACTGCCCTCGCTGAACATCCCCGGCTTCTTGTCCATCTCCAGGACGACGTC
>NZ_CP086119.1:0-1625000 GCF_021028635.1 Streptomyces huasconensis | reverse complement strand
AGGTTGGCTTAGAAGCAGCCACCCTTGAAAGAGTGCGTAATAGCTCACTGGTCTAGTGATTCCGCGCCGACAATGTAGCGGGGCTCAAGCGTACCGCCGAAGTCGTGTCATTCCAGCACATACCCCCAACGGGGGCTGGGATGGGTAGGGGAGCGTCGTGTGCCGGGTGAAGCTGCGCCGGAAGGCAGTGGTGGACGGTTCACGAGTGAGAATGCAGGCATGAGTAGCGATACATACGTGAGAAACGTGTGCGCCGATTGACTAAGGGTTCCTGGGTCAAGCTGATCTGCCCAGGGTAAGTCGGGACCTAAGGCGAGGCCGACAGGCGTAGTCGATGGATAACCGGTTGATATTCCGGTACCCGCTGTGAAGCGTCAAACATCGAGCCCATTGATGCTAAGGCCGTGAAGCCGTTCCGGACCCTTCGGGGAAAGGAAAGTGGTGGAGCCGCTGACCCAAGGTGGTAGTAGGTGAGTGATGGGGTGACGCAGGAAGGTAGTCCAGCCCGGGCGGTGGTTGTCCCGGGGTAAGGGTGTAGGCCGTGCGGTAGGTAAATCCGTCGCACATAAGGCTGAGACCTGATGCCGAGCCGATTGTGGTGAAGTGGATGATCCTATGCTGTCGAGAAAAGCCTCTAGCGAGTTTCATGGCGGCCCGTACCCTAAACCGACTCAGGTGGTCAGGTAGAGAATACCGAGGCGTTCGGGTGAACTATGGTTAAGGAACTCGGCAAAATGCCCCCGTAACTTCGGGAGAAGGGGGGCCATCACCGGTGATGAGTCTTGCACTCTGAGCTGGGGGTGGCCGCAGAGACCAGCGAGAAGCGACTGTTTACTAAAAACACAGGTCCGTGCGAAGCCGTAAGGCGATGTATACGGACTGACGCCTGCCCGGTGCTGGAACGTTAAGGGGACCGGTTAGTGCACTTTCGGGTGTGCGAAGCTGAGAACTTAAGCGCCAGTAAACGGCGGTGGTAACTATAACCATCCTAAGGTAGCGAAATTCCTTGTCGGGTAAGTTCCGACCTGCACGAATGGCGTAACGACTTCTCGACTGTCTCAACCATAGGCCCGGTGAAATTGCACTACGAGTAAAGATGCTCGTTTCGCGCAGAAGGACGGAAAGACCCCGGGACCTTTACTACAGTTTGATATTGGTGTTCGGTTCGGCTTGTGTAGGATAGGTGGGAGACTGTGAAGCATGCACGCCAGTGTGTGTGGAGTCGCCGTTGAAATACCACTCTGGTCGTGCTGGATGTCTAACCTCGGTCCGTGATCCGGATCAGGGACAGTGTCTGATGGGTAGTTTAACTGGGGCGGTTGCCTCCCAAAGAGTAACGGAGGCGCCCAAAGGTTCCCTCAGCCTGGTTGGTAATCAGGTGTTGAGTGTAAGTGCACAAGGGAGCTTGACTGTGAGACCGACGGGTCGAGCAGGGACGAAAGTCGGGACTAGTGATCCGGCGGTGGCTTGTGGAAGCGCCGTCGCTCAACGGATAAAAGGTACCCCGGGGATAACAGGCTGATCTTCCCCAAGAGTCCATATCGACGGGATGGTTTGGCACCTCGATGTCGGCTCGTCGCATCCTGGGGCTGGAGTCGGTCCCAAGGGTTGGGCTGTTCGCCCATTAAAGCGGTACGCGAGCTGGGTTTAGAACGTCGTGAGACAGTTCGGTCCCTATCCTCTGTGCGCGTAGGAATATTGAGAAGGGCTGTCCCTAGTACGAGAGGACCGGGACGGACGAACCTCTGGTGTGCCAGTTGTCCTGCCAAGGGCATGGCTGGTTGGCTACGTTCGGAAAGGATAACCGCTGAAAGCATCTAAGCGGGAAGCCTGCTTCGAGATGAGTATTCCCACCCCCTTTGAGGGGTTAAGGCTCCCAGTAGACGACTGGGTTGATAGGCCAGATCTGGAAGCCCGGTAACGGGTGGAGGTGACTGGTACTAATAGGCCGAGGGCTTGTCCTCAGTTGCTCGCGTCCACTGTGTTGGTTCTGAAACAACGAACAGTTGTGTCGGCTGAACAGCGTCCACTATTTAATTTAAAAGTGTGCTTGTTCGCTGCCCTGTTTGAGATCCCGGCTTCACGGCGGGATATTTCATAGGGTTTCGGTGGTCATAGCGTGAGGGAAACGCCCGGTTACATTCCGAACCCGGAAGCTAAGCCTCAAAGCGCCGATGGTACTGCAGGGGGGACCCTGTGGGAGAGTAGGACGCCGCCGAACAATTTTTGGAGGACCCTTGGTCCCAGCGTCCACGCTGGGACCAAGGGTCCTTTTGTTTTTTGTCGAAGCGCGCCGGCACCCTGGCTGCGCGAGAATGACTGCGGTACCGAAGACTAGGAGTCACCGATGTCCACCAACTCTCCCGACGAGCGACCGGACCGAGAGCAGCGCGGCCGGGACGGTGGCGACCGGGGCGGATACCGCGGGGGTCCGCGGCGGGACAACGACCGCGGTGGCGACCGCGGCGGCTTCCGCGGGCGCGACGACCGCCGTGACAACGACCGTGGCGGGGACCGTGGTGGGTTCCGTCGTGATGACAACCGTGGTGGTGGCTTCCGCGGGCGTGATGAGCGTGATGGTGGTGGGCGTCCGCCGTTCCGTCGCGACGACCGTCCCAGCAGTGGGCCCCGCCGTGACGACCGTCGTGACGACCGTCCCAGCGGGCCTCGTCGCGATGAGCGCGGTGGCGACCGTGACCGTGGTGGCTTCCGCCGTGACGGGGACCGGCCGGCCTTCCGCCGTGATGACCGACGTGACGATCGTCGTGATGAGCGTGGCGGGGACCGTGGTGGGTTCCGTCGTGATGACAGCCGTGGTGGTGGTTTCCGCGGGCGTGATGAGCGTGATGGTGGTGGGCGTCCGCCGTTCCGTCGCGACGACCGTCTCAGCAGTGGGCCCCGCCGTGACGACCGCCGTGACGACCGTCCCAGCGGGCCCCGTCGCGATGAGCGCGGTGGCGACCGTAACAGTGGTGGCTTCCGCCGTGACGGGGACCGGCCGGCCTTCCGCCGTGATGACCGTCGCGATGACCGACGTGACGATCGTCGTGATGAGCGTGGCGGGGACCGTGGTGGGTTCCGTCGTGATGACAACCGTGGTGGTGGCTTCCGCGGGCGTGATGAGCGTGATGGTGGTGGGCGTCCGCCGTTCCGTCGCGACGACCGTCCCAGCAGTGGGCCCCGCCGTGACGACCGCCGTGACGACCGTCCCAGCGGGCCCCGTCGCGACGAGCGCGGTGGCGACCGTGACCGTGGTGGCTTCCGCCGCGACGATGAGCGGCCGGCCTTCCGCCGTGACGACCGACGCGATGACCGACGTGACGACCGCGGCGGAGACCGTGGTGGCTTCCGCGGTCGTGATGACCGGCGCGACGACCGCCGTGACAACGACCGCGGCGGTGACCGCGGTGGCTTCCGGCGTGATGACCGTGGCGGTGACCGCCGTGACGACCGTGGTGGGTTCCGTAGGGACGACAACCGTGGTGGCGGTGGGTACCGCGGGCGCGATGACCGTGGGCCGCGGCGTGACGACAGCCGTGGGGGCGGGCGTCCCGGTGGGTTCCGTGGGCGTGACGACCGGCGTGACGGGGACCGCGGTGGGTACCGCGGCGGGCGTGACGACCGGGACCGTGAGCGCGAGCCCATCAAGCGGCTGCCGATCCCGGACGACGTCACCGGGCACGAGATCGACAAGGACGTACAGCAGGAGCTGCAGAGCCTTCCCAAGGGGCTCGCTGAGGACGTCGCCAGGAACCTGGTGATGGTCGCCAAGCTCATCGACGAGGACCCCGAGCAGGCCTACGCCTACTCGCGGATCGCCCTGCGACTGGCCTCCAGGGTCGCCGCCGTGCGCGAGGCGGCCGGCTTCGCCGCGTATGCCAACCAGAAGTACAGCGAGGCGCTCGCCGAGTTCCGGGCCGCGCGGCGGATGACCGGCAGCGTCGAGCTGTGGCCCGTCATGGCGGACTGCGAGCGTGGGCTCGGCAGGCCCGAGAAGGCGCTGGAGATGGCCGGTGCGCCCGAGGTGCACAAGCTCGACAAGGCGGGACAGGTCGAGATGCGGCTCGTCGCCGCCGGCGCCCGTCGTGACATGGACCAGATCGACGCCGCCATCGTCACGCTGCAGAGCCCCGAGCTCGCCTCGAACTCGGTGCAGCCCTGGACCGCGCGGCTGCGTTACGCGTACGCCGACGCGCTCCTCGCGGCCGGGCGTGAGGACGAGGCGCGCGAGTGGTTCGCGAAGGTCGTCGAGTCCGACAAGGACGGCAGCACCGACGCGTCGGACCGGCTCGCCGAGATGGACGGTGTCGAGTTCGTCGACGCTCTGGTGGAGGACGACGAGGACGCCGAGCACGTCACGCACCTTGAGGTGGTGACGGACGCGGACGACGTCGAGCAGGCCGAAGACGCGTCCACCGGCTCGGGTGACGTCGGCTCGGACGACGACAAGCACTGATCAGCGGTACGGAAACGGGCGGGTCCCCTGGAGGGGACCCGCCCGTTTCTCGTATCCGGGGCGTGCGAGTGGTTCGTACGTCAGAAGGCCAGGGCGCGCAGGACCAGGCCCGTGGCCGGTTTCGGGCCGAACGACGTGGACTTGCGGGGCATCGTCACGCCCTGGCGGGCCAGGTCGCGGACGACCTCCTCGCGCACCGGGTGCATCAGTATCGCCGTGCCGCCGTCGCGCTCGGCCTTCTCGACGGTCGCCGCGGTGTCGTGGATGTACGCGATGTGGTCCGGGGTGTCCGGGATGCGCCACACATGGTCGAGCAGGGTGGCGTGCAGGACCGTCGCGTCCAGGGTGCGCCAGGCCTCCGGGTGGTCACCCGGGATCGTACGGGCGAGGAGGTCCGGGGAGGGGCGGTCCACGAGGTGGAAGGCGCCGTCGCCGGCGAGGACGAAGGCGTTGCTCTTGGCGGCGGCCTCGGCCAGGGCGTCGAGCGCGTGGCCGAGGGGGCCCTCGACGGTGCGTATGCGGAAGGAGTCGCCGAGGGCGGCGAGGGCCTCGGAGACCGGCAGCCGGTGGAGGTAGCGGTGGATGGCGCGGACGCGCAGGGGGTAGCGGGCGGTGTCGACCAGGAGGACCAGGCCGTAGTCCCACGCGCTCGGCGAGGGGTGCTCGGCGCGCAGCCGCAGGTTGGTGGCCCAGCGGTGGTGGCCGTCCGCGATCAGGGCCTGGTGGGCAGCCAGACCTGACTGGATCTGGGCGATCTCCGCCGGGTCCGTCACGGACCACAGGCGGTGCTGGAAGCCGTCCTCGGTGATCGTGGAGAGGAGGGGCGCGCGTTCGGCTGTGCGTTCGATGATGCCCCTGGCGCCGGGGGCCTCGCCGTCGCTCCCTCCGTCGCCTTCGCTCGCGTCTCCGCTGTCGCTGCGGTAGGTCAGCAGGAGCGGTTCGAGGTTGGCGGAGGTGGCCCGCATGAGGGCGGCGCGGTCCTCGACAACGTGCGGCATGACGTCCTCGTGCGGCAGGACGATGCCCTCCGCGGCCTCGGAGAGGCGGAGCGCGCCGATGATGCCGCGCTGGAGGATCTCGCTGTCCCGCTGTTCGTAGACGTACAGGCTCGGCTCGGCGTCCGGGGCGAGGATGCCTTCGCGGAGCCAGGAGCGCAGGGTGTCCGCCGCCTGCTGGTTGCGGGCGGCCGGGCTGGTGGCCTGCGGCAGGATCAGCCGGACGATGTTGTGCGGGTCGGCGGACTCCAGGTGGAGGAGGCCGTCGGGGCGCACGATCACGTCGTACGGGGGTGAGGTCACCGCGGCCAGACTGCCGACCTGTTCGGGGACGTAGCGCACGCCCCGGAACGGGATCAGGTCGAGGCCGGCTGCGTCCGTGTGACCCGCTGTGTTCATTGGGGCATCGTATGTGTGTCAGTGGCATGAGCGATGATCGGGGGAGTGGGATCGAGCGAGGAGCGATGTGTAATGAGCCAGACCGCAGGCCAGGGTGGGGGCGGGAGCGCCAGGACGCGGCCCGGGGGCAGCAGCCGGGCGCTGAGCGAGGCCTATGACACGGCTCTGCTCGATCTGGACGGGGTGGTGTACGCGGGCGGTCATGCCATCGCGTACGCCGTCGAGTCGCTCGGGACCGCGCGCGAGGGCGGGATGCACCTCGCGTACGTGACGAACAACGCGCTGCGTACGCCGGACGCGGTGGCGGAGCATCTGTCGGAGCTGGGGATCGCGACGGACGCCTCGGACGTCATCACCTCGGCGCAGGCCGTGGCCCGGCTCGTGAGTGAGCAAGTGCCCGAGGGGGCGCGGGTGTTGGTGATCGGTGGTGAGGGGCTGCGGGTCGCACTGCGGGAGCGGGGGCTCGAGCCGGTCGAGTCGGCGGACGACGATCCGGTGGCGGTCGTGCAGGGGTACGGCGGGCCGGACCTGGCCTGGGGGCGCTTCGCCGAGGCCAGTTACGCGGTCGCGCGGGGTGTGCCGTGGTTCGCGTCCAACACCGACCTGACGATCCCCAGTGCGCGGGGTATCGCGCCGGGCAATGGCGCGGCCGTGGAGGTCGTACGGATCGCCACGGGCGCCGAGCCGCAGGTGGCGGGCAAGCCGCTGCCTCCGATGCACCGGGAGACGATCCTGCGGACGGGGGCCGAGCGGCCGCTGGTCGTGGGGGACCGGCTGGACACGGACATCGAGGGGGCGTTCCGCGGTGAGGTGGACTCGCTGCTCGTGCTGACGGGCGTCACGGACGGCGCGCAGCTGGTCGCCGCGCGGCCCGAGCACCGGCCGACGTACGTGGACGCGGATCTGCGCGGCATGCTCACCGGGCAGCCCGAGGTCGCGCAGGTGGACGGCGGCGGCTTCGCCTGCGGCGGCTGGACGGCCGCGGTGCGGGGCGGCGAGCTGGCCTTGGACGGCGAGGGCGAGGCCATGGACGGGCTGCGGGCGCTGTGCGCGGCGGCGTGGACGGAGGCGGGGGACGGGGTGTGCGAGTTGGATGCGAGCAAGGCGTTGGCGCGGCTCGGGGTGTAGTTCTGGGGCGGGGCGTCGTGGCTCGGGGTGTAGTTCGGGGGAGGGGTGTCGCGGCTCGGGGGTTAGCTCGGGGGTGCGTTGTCGTGGGTCGGGTGTAGTTCGATCGCGGATTGTTGCGGTTCGGGTGTAGCCCGGGGGCGAGTTGTCGCGGTTCGGATGTAGCCCGGGCGCGGGTTGGCGCGGCGCGGGGTGTCTTTCGGGCGCGGGTTGTCGTGGCTCGGGGTGTAGCCCGGGGGTGAGGTGTCGTGGCCGGGGGTTAACCCGGGCGCGGGTTGTTGTGGCGCGGGGTGTCTTTCGGGCGTGGGGCGTCGTGGCTCGGGTGTAGCCCGAGGGCGAGTCGTCGTGGGTCGGGGTGTAGCCCGGGCACGGGTCGTCGTGGGTCGGCTGTAGCCCGGGCGCGGGTTGGCGCGGCTCGAGGGTCAGCTCGGGCCCGGGGCGTCGCGGCTCGGGTGTAGCCCGGGGGCGAGTCGTCGTGGGCCGGGGATTAGCCCGGGCGCGGTCGTCGCGGGGTGGAGGTTGCCGCTCGCGGTGCGGGTCGCGGGCGGCGGTGGTTCCGGGGCCTTGGCGGGCCCTTGGCTCACGCTGGACTGGCGTGTCGGGCCCTTGGCTCGCGCGGACCGGCGGCCGCCTCCGCTCTGCCCCCGCTCACGGGTTCTCCCCGCGGTCGATCAGTTCGTCCGTTGTCGTGTTCTTGCGCCAGTAGCCCGAGAACGACACCCGCTTGCGGTCGAAGCCGCGGTCGGTGACCAGGTGGCGGCGGACCGCCTTGACGGTCGAGGACTCGCCGGCGACCCAGGCGTAGGGCGTGCCCTCGGGGAGGGTGGTGCCGCGGATGGCGTGCGGGGTGGTGCCCTCCCTGGTGAGCCAGTGGATCTCCGCGTCCGCCTTGGTGGGCAGGGGCTGGCGGTCGGCGAGGTCGTGGACCTCGATCCAGACGCGTGTCGGCAGGGCGGGCGGCAGGGTCTCGAGGATGGCCGCGACGGCCGGGAGCGCCGACTCGTCGGCGGTCAGGAGCAGCCAGTCGGTGTCCTGCGGCGGCCGGAAGTCGTATGCCGCGTTCTCCTCCTCGACCGGGGCGAGGACGCCGATGCGGGCGCCGGGCCGGGCGGTCCGTGCCCAGCTGGTCGCGGGGCCGTCGGCGGGCGAGGGGGCCGCGCCGTGGACGGCGAAGTCGACGATCAGCTCGTCGGGGTCGCGGCGCAGCTCGCGGGTCGTGTAGGTGCGCATGATGCCGCGTACCGAGGGGTCGAGGGCGCACCATGCGGCGTACCAGTCGGAGGCGTCGCCGGTGTCCGTGGCCGGCATGACGGGGGCGTCCTGACCGGGGTGCGGCAGGAAGATCTTGATGCGCTGGTCCCGGCCGCCGGACGCCATCCGCCGCAGGTAGGGGCCGCCGAAGGCGACGCGGATCATGGCGGGGGTCAGGTGCTCGGCGCGCAGGACCTGGACATCGAAGTACTGGTACGGGGAGTCGGTCATCGCGTGAGCCTCTTCGACTTCTCGACGGCGGCGGCGAGCCGCTCAGGGCAGGGGCGCGGACGACGTGGTCGGCCCGGACGGCGGGCGCACCACCTGCGTCGAGGGGTGCGAGGGTAGGCTAACCTAACCCGGTGTTGGTCGACAGTCCTCCAGAAGCCCGCGCGGAGACCGCTCCCGCGCCTCCCAGACGCCTCGCGATACGCACGATCGGGTTGGTCGTCTCGGCGGCCGTCCTTCTGCTCGTCTTCCTCGCGAGCATCGCGATCGGCGCCAAGTCGATGCCCCTGGGCCAGGTCTGGCACGGGCTGTTCCACGACTCGGGGACGTACGGCGACGTGGTCGTCGGGGAGCGGCTCGCGCGCAGTCTGCTCGGGCTGCTCGCCGGGGCCGCCCTCGGGCTCTCCGGCGCCGTCCTCCAGGCGCTCACCCGCAACCCGCTGGCCGACCCCGGGCTCCTCGGCATCAACCTCGGGGCGTCGTCGGCGGTCGTCACCGCCATCAGCTTCTTCGGCGTCACCTCGCTGAGCGGGTACGTGTGGTTCGCCTTCCTGGGGGCATCACTCGTCGGCGTCCTGCTCTACCTCCTGGGCGGTGCGCGCGGCGCGACGCCGGTGCGGCTCGCGCTCGCCGGCACCGCGATCAGCGCCGCGCTCTACGGCTATCTCCAGGCCGTCATGATCATGGACGGTGCCGCGCTCAACAAGATGCGGTTCTGGACGGTCGGTTCGCTGGCCTCCGCCAACATGGAGACCATCCGGCAGGTCCTGCCCTTCCTCGCGATCGGCACCGTGCTCGCGCTCGGTCTCGCCCGGCCGCTGAACGCCATGGCCATGGGCGACGACACCGCCCGCGCGCTCGGCGCCCACCTCACGCGCACGCGCGCGCTGTCGATGGCGGCGGCGACGCTGCTGTGCGGGGCGGCGACCGCCGCCTGCGGGCCGATCGTGTTCGTCGGCCTGATGGTGCCGCACGTCGTGCGCTCCTTCACCGGGCCCGACATGCGCTGGATTCTGCCGTACGCGGCCGTCCTGTCGCCCGTCCTGCTGCTCGGCGCGGACGTCGTCGGGCGGGTCGTGGCGCGGCCCTCCGAGCTGCAAGTGGGCATCGTGACCGCCGTCATCGGCGCGCCCGTCTTCATCTTTCTCGTACGGCGGCGGAAGGTGGCCCAGCTGTGAAGGCGCTACGCACCCGGGGCGGCCTCTCCGTCCGGCTCGACGTCCGCACGACCGTGGTCGTCACCCTGCTCCTGCTCGCCGCGCTCGCCGCGAGCGTCGTCCTGATCGGCACCGGCGACTTCGAGATCCCGGCCGCGGACGTCGTACGGACCCTGCTCGGCGACGGCAACGCCGGGCAGGAGTTCATCATCAACGAACTGCGGCTGCCGCGGGTCCTCGTCGGACTCCTGGTGGGCGCCGCCCTCGGACTCGGCGGCGCGCTCTTCCAGTCCATCGCCCGCAACCCGCTGGGCAGCCCCGACGTGCTCGGCCTCGGGCAGGGCGCGACCGCCGGCGCGCTCACCATGATCGTCCTGTTCCAGGGGAGCGCCACCGCGGTCGCGGGCGGCGCGCTCGTCGGCGGTCTCGTCACCGGCCTCGCCATCTACCTGCTGGCCTGGAAGCGCGGGGTGCACGGCTACCGGCTCGTCCTCGTCGGGATCGGCGTCTCCGCCTTCATCACGGCGATCAACGGCTATCTGCTCACCAAGGCGGACTTCGTCGACGCGGCCCGCGCCGTGGTCTGGATGACCGGCTCCCTGAACGGCCGGGACTGGGAGCAGGTCTGGCCGCTGCTCGCGCTCTGCGCCGTCCTCGTGCCGCTCGTCCTCGTGTACGGGCGTCCGCTGCGGATGCTGGAGATGGGCGACGACGTCGCGAACGCGCTCGGGGTACGGGTCGAACGCACCCGTCTCGTCCTGCTCACCGCCTCCGTGCTGCTCACCGCGGCCGCCACCGCCGCCGCCGGTCCGGTCAGTTTCGTCGCGCTCACCGCGCCGCAGCTGGCCCGCCGCCTCACGCGCTCGCCCGGCCCGAACCTGATGCCGGCGATGTTCATGGGCGCCGCCCTGCTGATCGTCGCCGACTTCGCCTCGCAGCGGGCCTTCGGCGCCGACCAGCTGCCCGTCGGCGTCGTCACCGGCGTACTCGGCGGCGGCTATCTGCTGTGGCTGCTCGTCACGCAGCGCAAGGCGGGGCGCATATGAGGGCACCCATGAAACCCGCGGTGACCATGAAACCCGCCGTGACCATGACCTCGTACCACCCCACGACCAGGAGCGTGCTGCTGTGAACCGGCTCATCGCCGACGACGTCACCCTCGGCTATGACCAGCGCGTCATCGCGGAGAAGCTGTCCGTCGAGATCCCCGACAACTCCTTCACCGTGATCGTGGGCCCCAACGCGTGCGGCAAGTCCACGCTGCTGCGCGCCCTGTCCCGGATGCTCAAGCCCGCCGCGGGACGCGTGCTGCTCGACGGCAGCGTCATCCAGTCGATGCCCGCGAAGAAGGTCGCCAAGACGCTCGGCCTGCTGCCGCAGTCGTCCATCGCACCCGACGGCATCACGGTCGGCGACCTGGTCGCGCGCGGCCGCTACCCCCACCAGGGGCTCCTGCGGCAGTGGTCGAAGGAGGACGAACGCGTCGTCGACGAGTCGATGGACGCGACAGGCGTACGAGAACTCGCCGATCGCTACGTCGACGAACTCTCCGGCGGCCAGCGCCAGCGCGTGTGGATCGCGATGGCGCTCGCCCAGCAGACGCCGCTGCTGCTGCTCGACGAGCCGACGACGTTCCTCGACATCCAGCACCAGCTCGACGTCCTGGATCTCTGTGCCGAGCTGCACGAGCAGCAGGGCCGCACCCTCGTCGCCGTCCTGCACGACCTGAACCACGCCGCGCGCTACGCCACCCACCTCATCGCCCTGCGCGACGGCGCGGTGATCGCCGAGGGCGCGCCCGCCGACATCGTCACGGCGGAGCTGGTCGAGCAGACGTTCGGCATCCAGTGCCAGATCATCGACGATCCGGAGAGCGGGACGCCGCTGGTGATCCCGGTGGCCCGCGCCGGGCGCAGACCGCTGACCAAAGCCAACACCGGCTAGAGCAGCGACCTGAGCTTCAGCAGGTCCCGGAAGCCCGCCTCCAGCTTGACCCGGCCGGAGGCCCACGCCTTCGCGAAGTTCAGCTCGCCGTCCACCAGCGCGACCAGGTCGTCGCCGGTCATCGCGAGGCGGATCTCGGCCTTCTCGCGGGGTGGGCCCGGGTGGGTGTCGAGCACCGTGATCCGGCCGTTCTCGAGACGGCCGGTGAAGGTGGTGTCGAGGTCGGTGATACGGCAGCTCAGCGAGCGGTTCAGGGCAGCGGCGCCCCGCACGTCGCCGTCGGCGGACGCGAGGGTGTCCGAGAGTCTGTCGAGTGCCGCGCGGCACTCCGCCATGGTCGCCATCGTGATCGACGGTACCGCAGCGCTTCGGGGTAGCGTCGTGCCATGAGCGACTCTCACGCGGGCCCCGCAGAGGGGGAGACGGTGGAGCCGGAGCCTCAGGTTCCGGATGAATCGTCGTACGAACTGCCGGGCGAACCGGCGGCCGAACCCTCGTACGACCCCGCCGCCCCCGCGCCCCTCGGCGTCGAGCGCACCCCCACGGGGAACGTTGACGTGGACGCCTGCCTCGCCCGGCTCGGCGACGCCGACCACCTCGCCACGGACGGCCACAGCGAGGTGTACGAGGATGTACACCGGGGACTGCGCGACGCGCTGACCGCGCTCGACCAGCGCCCCGGTCCACCGGCTCCGGCAACGGCGCCCGCATCATCTGACAACAGGAGCTGAACCGAACGTGGCAGGAGTGGCACGACGCCGCCTCGACGCCGAGCTCGTCCGCCGGAAGCTCGCGCGCTCGCGCGAGCACGCGAGCCAGCTGATCGCCGCCGGCCGCGTCTCGGTCGGCAAGACCGTCGCGACCAAGGCCGCGACCCAGGTGGAGACGGCCGCCCCGATCGTGGTCTCGCAGGACGACAGCGATCCCGACTACGTCTCGCGGGGAGGCCACAAGCTGGCGGGCGCCCTCGCCGCGTTCGTGCCGCAGGGGCTGGTCGTCGAGGGGAGGCGCGCGCTCGACGCGGGCGCCTCCACCGGCGGCTTCACGGACGTGCTGCTGCGGGCCGGTGCCGCGCACGTCGTCGCCGTCGACGTCGGGTACGGCCAGCTCGCCTGGTCGCTGCAGAGCGACGACCGGGTCACCGTGAAGGACCGCACGAACGTCAGGGAGTTGACGCTGGAGGCGATCGACGGCGTGCCCGTCGACGTCGTCGTCGGCGACCTCTCCTTCATCCCGCTCGGCCTGGTGCTGCCCGCCCTCGTGCGGTGCGCGGCCCCCGACGCGGACCTGGTGCTCATGGTCAAGCCGCAGTTCGAGGTCGGCAAGGAACGGCTCGGCAGCGGCGGCGTGGTGCGCAGCGCCGAGCTGCGGGCCGACGCCGTGCGCGGTGTGGCACGTCAGGCGTGGGGGCTCGGTCTCGGGGTACGCGGGGTGACCGCCAGCCCGCTGCCCGGGCCCTCCGGGAACGTCGAGTACTTTCTGTGGCTGCGCGCCGGGGCCGACGAACTCGACCCGGCGGACGTTGACCGTGCCGTGGCGGAGGGGCCCCGTTGACTCAGACCCGAGTGACCCAGACCAGAGCGCGTACCGTTTTCCTGCTCGCGCACACCGGACGGCCCGCGGCCATCCGCAGCGCCGAGCTGGTCGTCCAGGGACTGCTGCGCCACGGCATCGGCGTACGGGTCCTCAAGGCGGAGGCGGCGGACCTGCCGCTGCCCTCCGAGGTCGAGTCCGTCCAGGAGGCCACGGCCGACTGCATCGACGACTGCGAGCTTATCGTCGTGCTCGGCGGTGACGGGACGCTGCTGCGCGGCGCCGACTTCGCGCGGGCCTCCGGGGTGCCGATGCTCGGCGTCAACCTCGGGCGCGTGGGCTTCCTCGCGGAGGCCGAGCGGGACGACCTCGACCGGGTCGTCGACCGCGTGGTCACCAAGACGTACGAGGTCGAGGAGCGCATGACGATCGACGTCATCGTGCACCGCAACGGCGACATCGTGCACCGCGACTGGGCGCTGAACGAGGCCGCCGTCCAGAAGGTGTCGCCCGAGCGGATGCTCGAAGTCGTCCTGGAGATCGACGGGCGGCCGGTCACCGGCTTCGGCTGCGACGGCATCGTCTGCGCGACGCCGACCGGTTCGACGGCGTACGCGTTCTCGGCGGGCGGGCCCGTGGTGTGGCCGGAGGTGGAGGCGCTGCTCATGGTGCCGATCAGCGCGCACGCCCTGTTCGCCAAGCCGCTGGTGACCTCGCCCGACTCGGTGCTCGCCGTCGAGGTCCAGCCGCACACGCCGCACGGGGTGCTGTGGTGCGACGGGCGGCGCACCGTCGAACTGCCCGCCGGGGCGCGGGTGGAGGTGCGCCGGGGCGCGGTGCCGGTGCGGCTCGCGCGGCTGCACCACGCGTCGTTCACCGACCGGCTCGTCGCCAAGTTCGCGCTGCCGGTGTCGGGTTGGCGGGGGGCGCCGCACTAGTACCGGGCGGCGCTGTCGCCGGGCGGTGCGCTGTCATCGGGCGGCGCGGGTGGTGGGATCACGTCGCGCCGACCACCGCGATCGCCCGCTTGCGCAGCACGGCCCGCACCGGGAGCCCGGTCGCCAGCAGGGTCAGCAGCAGCGTGCCCGTCGCCACCCCGGCGGGCACCGGCCACGGCAGGTGCGGCAGGGCCGAGCCGAACGCCGTGCTGAGGATCGGCGCCAGCGTGGCCAGCGCGATCGCGCCGCCGAGCAGCAGCGCGGTCCCGGCGACGACCACGGCCTCCCAGGCCGCCATGGCCCGCACCTGGGCGCGCCGGCTGCCCACCACCCGCAGCAGCGCCACGTCACGGCGGCGCTCGAAGGAGATCATGGCGAGGGTGTTCGCCGCGGCGATGGCGGCGAAGCCCGCGTAGAGGCCGGTGCCGACGTAGTCGAGCCAGACCTCGCCGGGGCTGCCAGCCGAGCCGGTGTGGTGCTGGGCCGTCGTATGCATGCCGATCTTGGTGAGGCCGAAGCCGACGACGAGGACGAGAGGGACGACGGCGGCGGAGAAGCGGCGGGGCTGCGAGCGGACGTTGAGCATCGCCAGGCGCGCGCTCGGCCCGAACCGGCCGGCCGGCGCCGAGACCAGCCAGGCCGCCGGGCCGACGATGCGCGGGCCGAGCAGACCAGCGCCCACGCAGAAGAGGATGAGGACGAGGAAGGCTCCCTCGCTGGCCTCGGCCGCGGGCTGCCGTGACAGGAGTACGGAGACGGCGCAGGCCCCCGCGACCGCGAGCACCCCGAGCGGCGCCCGCAGCAGGCCGAGACCGCGCCGCCCGGTCGCCGCCTCGGAGAGCGCGCGGGCCGGACGCAGCAGGGAGAAGCGCAGCGCCGAGAGCAGGGCCGCGAGCGTCGTCGTCACCACGGCCACGCCGACGCACACGGGCAGCGCGAGCCAGCTGAAGCGGAACGTGGCCTCGGCGGGCAGCAGCCCGTGGGAGACCATGCCCGCGTGCCACCAGCGGGCGCCCAGGCCGCCGAGCAGGAAGCCGGCGAGGGAGGCGGGGACGGAGGCCGCGAGGGCCTGGACGGCCACCGCGCGGCGCACCTGGCGGGGCCTGGCGCCGATCGAACGCACCATCGCCAGCTCGCGGTGCTGCTGCGCGACGGCGGTGCCCATGGTCGAGACGACCACGAAAATCGACATGTAGACAGAACCGATCAACAGGACGAGCGCCATGTCGCCGACGCCGTTCTCCGTGATCTGCCGCCGTGCTCGCGCGGAGAGTCCGGCCGTGCCGCCGGTGCGCTCGGTGCTGGTTGTGCTGAGCATCATCGTCGACGCGCTCACCACGGTCGCCGCGAAGAGCGCGGCCACCGCGGTGCCCACGAATGCCGGGCGGTGCGCGCTCAGCGCCGCCCTTGCCAGTCCTGTTGCCATGTGGATCATGGTCGTGCCGGGGGTGGGACGGGGGCCATGCGGTGAGCCGGTGGATCATGCGGGGGATAACCCCACCCCCCTCGCGACGCGCCGCGGCGCGGCTTCGCGGGGCCCACTCCCGCGAGTGACAGTGGGCAGAGACCCGCTGCCGTCACCTGCGTCTTCACCGAACGGGCGCAGGGCCCGTCGCACGGCGGGCCCGCGACCTCGTAAGGTCGTGTCCGTGTTGGAGGAGATGCGGATACGGTCGCTCGGAGTCATCGACGACGCGGTCGTCGAGCTGTCGCCAGGGTTCACCGCCGTGACGGGTGAGACCGGAGCGGGCAAGACGATGGTGGTCACGAGCCTTGGCCTGCTGCTCGGCGGGCGCGCGGACCCCGCCCTGGTGCGGATCGGCGCGAAGTCGGCGGTGGTGGAGGGCCGGATCACTGTGCCCGCCGGCTCCTCGGCGGCCGTGCGCGCGGAGGAGGCAGGGGCCGAGCTGGACGACGGGGCGCTGCTCGTCAGCCGTACCGTCTCGGCGGAGGGGCGGTCCCGGGCGCACCTCGGGGGGCGGTCGGTCCCGGTGGGTCTGCTCTCCGAACTCGCCGACGACCTGGTCGCCGTGCACGGCCAGACCGACCAGCAGGGTCTGCTGAAGCCCGCCAGGCAGCGCGCCGCCCTCGACCGGTACGCGGGCGACGCGGTCGCCGTGCCGCTCGCCAAGTACACGGCCGCCTACCGCAGGCTCCGGGCCGTCACCGCCGAGGTCGAGGAGATCACCACACGCGCGCGGGAGCGGGCCCAGGAAGCCGACCTGCTGCGTTTTGGCCTGGACGAGATCGGGGCCGTCGAACCGCGCGCGGGCGAGGACGTCGAACTCGCCGCCGAGGCGGAGCGGCTCGGCCACGCGGAGGCCCTCGCCTCCGCCGCCACGTCCGCGCACGCCGCGCTCGCGGGCAACCCGGAGGACCCGGAGGTCATCGACGCCTCGACGCTCGTGGCGGGCGCCTCCAGGGCCCTGGAGAGCGTGCGCGCGCACGACCCCGCCCTGTCCGCCCTGGCCGACCGCCTCGGTGAGATCGGCATCCTGCTGGCCGACGTGGCCGGGGAACTCGCCGGGTACGCCGATGACCTCGACGCCGACCCGCTGCGGCTCGCCGCGGTGGAGGAGCGCCGGGCCGCGCTGAACCAGCTCACCCGGAAGTACGGCGCCGACATCGACGCGGTGCTCGCCTGGGCCGAAGAGGGCGCCGCACGCCTGACCGAGCTGGAGGGCGACGACGACCGGCTGGACGAGCTGGTCGCCGAGCGGGACGCGCTGCGGGCCGAACTCGCGGTGCTGGCGCAGGCGTTGACCGACGCGCGGCAGGAGGCCGCCTCGAGGTTCGCGGCGGCCGTCACCGAGGAGCTGGCGTCGCTGGCGATGCCCCACGCGCGCGTGTCGATCGCCATCAGCAGCACGGAGGTTCCGGAGGGGGCCGACGGGGTGGTGGTCGACGGCCGCACGGTCGCGTACGGCCCCGCGGGCGTCGACGAGGTGGAACTCCTCCTCGCCCCGCACCCGGGCGCACCGCCCCGGCCCATCGCCAAGGGTGCCTCCGGTGGTGAGCTGTCGCGCGTGATGCTCGCCGTGGAGGTGGTCTTCGCGGGCACGGACCCGGTGCCGACGTACCTCTTCGACGAGGTCGACGCGGGCGTCGGCGGCAAGGCGGCGGTCGAGATCGGCAGGCGGCTCGCGCGGCTGGCGAAGTCGGCGCAGGTCGTGGTCGTCACGCACCTGCCGCAGGTCGCGGCGTTCGCCGACCGGCAGCTGCTGGTCGAGAAGACGAACGACGGCATGGTGACGCGCTCCGGGGTGCAGGTCCTGGAGGGCGAGGACCGGGTACGGGAGCTGTCCCGGATGCTGGCGGGCCAGGAGGACTCGGAGACGGCGCGGGCCCACGCCGAGGAACTCCTCGCCACCGCTAGGTCGGACGGTTGGAGCACCCTCGGCCGGCGCCCCGTTTAGGGGCGCGAGGAACTGCGCGAGCAACCACAGCAAACCCGCAGACGCGTCTGCTCAGTAACCCGGCAGACGCGTCCGCGGCTTTTCGTGAGCTGAGCGCGCCCCCGCGGCGGAGCCGCAAATCGACACAGCCCCGCGCCCCCTACGAGGCGCTACACCTCACCCGTGTGGGTGATCGCGCCCGGAGAGTTGCCCGACCCCACGCGGAAGTGACCTTTCCGCGGTGCCGGAACGGCACCCCGGCTGGCATCCTTGGCGGAACCGCCCGCCGCAGACTCAGGAGCCCCGGCCGCGTGAGCCACGTGAGCAGCCACTCGCCGCACGGACAGCCACCGCACGGACAGACGCCGCTGCACACCGTTCAGGTACTCGGCGGCACCGGCGCGGGCAGCTGCGCCCACGTCAGGTCGCTGGCCGCGGGGCTCACCGCCCGGGGCGTGCGGGTCACCGTGTGCGCCCCCGACGAGGCAGCCCGCGCCTACGACTTCACCGGCACGGGCGCCCGCCACGTCCACGTGCCCCGCGGCGGCGACCCCGCCTCCGTCGCCGCCCTCCGCGTGGCCTGCGCCGACGCCGACCTCGTGCACGCGCACGGGCTGCACGCCGCCCTCCGCGCCGTCCTCGCCCTGGCCGGCCGCCCCACGCCGCTCGTCGTCACCTGGCACGACCGCGCGCACGCGACAGGTGCCCGCGCCCACCTCCTGCGGCTGCTGGAGCGGCGCGTGGCCAAGGCCGCCGCCGTGGTCCTCGGCGCCTCGTCCGACCTCGTCGACCGGGCCCGCCGCAGGGGCGCGAGGGACGCCCGCCTCGCGGCGGTCGCGCTGCCCGCGCCCCGCCGCGGCCGCCTCGCCGAAGCCGCCGAGGAGGAACCTGACCGGCTCCGCCACAAGGCCCGTGCCGAACTGGGCGCGGTGGACCGCCCCTTGGTCCTCGCCGTCGGCGCCCTCGAACAGGGCCGTGGCCACGACGTCCTCATGGACGCCACGCGCGCGTGGCGGCACCTGGACCCGCTGCCGCTCCTGGTCGTCGCGGGGGAGGGCCCGCAGCGGGCCGCCCTCCAGCACCGCGTCGACACCGAGCGGCTCCCCGTCCGGCTGGTCGGCCGCCGCGACGACGTCCCCGAACTCCTCGCCGCCGCCGACCTGGTGGTGCTGCCCAGCAGCGCCGAGCCCCGCCCGCTCCTCGCCCAGGAGGCCCTGCACGCGCGCGTGCCGCTCGTCGCCGCCGCGGTCGGCGGCGTGCCCGACCTGGTCGGCGACGCCGCCGAACTCGTCCCGCACGGCGACGCCCAGGCCCTCGCCACCGCCGTCGTACGCCTGCTCGCCGACCCGGCCCGCAGGGCGGAGCTGAGGGACAGAGGCACGGCCCAGGCCGCCACCTGGCCCTCCGAGGACGACACGGTCACCCAAGTCCTCAGCGTGTACGACGAGTTGACCCAGCCGGTTCCCTACAGCTGACAGAAGCCCTTGGCTGACAGAGACCTTTGGCTGCCAGAAACCCTCAGCTGACAGAGACGTACAGCTGCCAGAGCCCTACGTCACATGCCTGCGCGCCCGCAGCGCCAGGCTCAGCGCGAGGACCGTCTGCGGGTCGTCGAGGTCCGTGCCGAGCAGCTCGCTGATGCGGGCGAGGCGGTTGTACAAAGTCTGCCGGTTCAGATGCAGCTCGCGCGCCGTCTCCGCCTTGCGGCCCGCGTGCGCCAAGTACGTCTGGAGGGTCGGCAGCAGCGGCGGCTTCGAACGCTCGTCGTGCGCGCGCAGCGGCCCGATCGCCCGGTCCACGAACGCCGCGAGGACCCCGTCCTCGTCATGGCGGTGCAGCCGCCACAGCAGCAGATCGATGTCCAGGCGCCGCGCGTCGTACCAGGGGCGGTCGCTCAGGCCCTGTGCGGCCGCCGCCGTCTCCGCCGCGTGCCGCAGGCCCGCCGACGCCGCCGCCCAGCCGCCCGCCACACCGACCACCACGACCGGCGGCTGCGCCCCGGGCCGCTGCATCCCGGCCCGCTCGACCCCGGCCCGCAGCGCGGCGGCGACCCGGTCGGCCACCGCCGTCCGCTCCGACTCCGACCGCAGGCCCAGCAGCAGCGGCACGCGGCCCTCGACGGGACGTACGCCCAGCAGCACCGGCACCCCCACCGACGCCAGCTCCTCCGCCACCGCCCGCGCCAGCACCGCCCAGCCGCCCCCGGTCGGCAGCCCGTCCGCCAGTCGCATCACCACCGGCAGCAGCGGGCTCCCGGCCGGGCCGGGCCTGAAGCCGAGGACGCGGGCCTGCGCCGGGGCGTCGTCGGCCGTGATGCGCCCCTCCGCGAGGTCGGTCAGGAAGTCGCCCCGGCCGCGCGCCGCCAGCTCCTCCTCCTGGCGGGCCTGCATCAGCACCACCGCGAGGCTGCTCGCCGCCCGCTCCGCCGCGATGCGGTGCACCGGCAGCGCCGCCGACTCCACGGCGAGCAGTACGAGCCGGGCCCGCACCGAGCCGGGCCCCGGCCCGCCGCCCGGCACATCGACGATGACGGCGCTCGCCGGCGGCCCGTCCCGGTCGACGGAACGCCCCCGCAGCCCCTCCCACACCTGGAGCGGGTCCGCGCACTCCGTGCCTGCCCCGGCGGCGTACAGCAGCTGCCCGTCCGCCGTCTCCAGGAACACCGGGTTGCCGCTGAACTCCGCCAGGACGGCCAGGACTTGAGGCACACCGCCCCCGCCGAGCAGCGCCTGCGTACACCGCCCGTGCACCTCCTCGGCCCGCTGGAGCAGCGCGTAATGGCCGTTGACGATCTCCGTGTGGACCTCTTCGGTCACCGTCACGAACGGCACCTCGCGGTGCAGCTGCACCAGCGGCAGACCGGCCGTCCGCGCCGTCTCCACGATCGCCGCGGGCAGCCGGGCGAAGCGCGGCCCCAGCTCGACGACGAGCGCCGCGATGCCCCGCTCGGCGAGCTTGCGCACGAAGGCCCGCTGCTCGGCCGGGCGCGCCCCGAGCCCGAGCCCCGTGGTGAGCAGCAGCTCGCCGCCCTTGAGCAGCGAGGCGATGTTCGGCACCTCGCCCGCGTGCACCCACCGCACCGTCCGCTGGAGCCGGTCCGCGCCCGCGACGACCTCGGGGAGCCCGCCGCGCAGCCCCGGAAGTTCCAGCGCGCGCTGCACGGTGATGCCGCCCTGAGTGCCCTGACTGTCCATGGCGCGACGCTACCGGGGCGCACGTCACCGGAACATCTCCGACCGGTCACAGCGGCCGCCCCCGGGCCCCCGCGGGGCGACAACTCGTCGCTTCCGCCCGGACATTGCGCGACCCCTTGTCGCTTGTGGCGTACGTCACGCCACGGCAGGGTGCCCGCCATGCCAGAGCAACCGAGCACACCCGAGGTCCACCGCCTGAAGGCGAACTCCGTCGGCGTCGTCGGCGTCGTCTTCATGGCGGTCGCCACCGCCGCGCCCATCACCGCCATGACCGGCAACCTCCCGATCGCCGTCGGCGCGGGCAACGGCACCGGCGCCCCCGCCGGCTACCTCTTCGCCACGCTCGTCCTGACGGTCTTCTCCGTCGGGTACGTCGCCATGGCCAAGCGGATCACCGCCGCCGGCGCCTTCTACGGCTACATCTCGCACGGCCTCGGCCGCACCGCGGGCATGGCCTCGGGGATGCTCGCCGTCCTCGCGTACATCGTCTTCGAGGCGTCGATCGTCGGCGTCTTCTCGTACTTCGCGCAGACGACCGTCGCGGACCAGCTCGGCGTCGACCTGCCGTGGATCGTCTACGCGGCCGCGATGCTCACCGTCACGGCCGTCCTCGCGCACTTCGACATCAACCTCACGGCGAAGGCCCTCGGTGTGATGCTCGTCGCGGAGATCGCCGTCCTCTTCGCGGTCGCCACCGCCGTCCTGCTGCACGGCGGCGGCCCCGACGGCATACCCGTCGAGCCCCTCAACCCGAAGAACGCCTTCACCGGCACCTCCGCCGGGCTCGGCCTGTTCTTCGCCTTCTGGTCGTGGGTCGGCTTCGAGTCGACCGCGATGTACGGCGAGGAGTCCCGCGACCCCAAGCGCGTCATCCCGCGCGCGACGCTCGTCTCGGTCGTCGGCGTCGGTCTCTTCTACATCTACGTCTCCTGGATGACGATCGCCGGGAACGGCCTGAGCGGCTCGGTGCAGGTCTCCCGGTCGGCCGGCCCCCTTGACCTGTTCTTCGATCCGGCGCACAGCTTCATCGGCGCCTGGGCCGTCGACACCTTCCAGTGGCTGCTGATCACCGGCTCGTTCGCCTGTGGGATGGCCTTCCACCAGTGCGCCGCGCGCTATCTGTACGCGATCGGCCGCGAAGGGTTCCCGCACCCCGCCCTCGGCCGTACCCACCCGGCCCACGGCTCGCCGTACATCGCCTCGTACGTCCAGTCCGTCATCGCCGTCGCCCTGGTGGCCGCCTTCTGGCTGACCGGACAGGACCCGTACATCCACCTGTACACGCTGCTCGCGATCCTCGGCACGATGGCGATCCTCATCGTGCAGACGCTGTGCTCCTTCGCCGTGATCGGCTACTTCCGGCGCAACCACCCCGAGGACCGGCACTGGTTCAAGACGCTGCTCGCGCCGCTGCTCGGCGGCCTCGGCATGATCGCCGTCGTCGTCCTGCTGGTGCTCAACATGGACACCGCGGCGGGCTCGGCGGCCGGCTCGCTGCTGTTCAAGGCCATCCCGTGGATCGTCGGCCTCGTCTTCTTCGGCGGCCTCGGCCTCGGCCTGTATCTGCGGGCCAGGTACCCGCGGCGCTACGAGATCATCGGCCGTGTCGTCCAGGACGACACGGCCGAACGCACCGACGCATCTTGAACCTGACCCGGGTGCGGGCGGCGTTAGCCGCCGTACGCCCCCGAAGCTGTCAGCCGCAGTGCCGTGTCGATCAGCGGCACGTGGCTGAAGGCCTGCGGGAAGTTGCCGACCTGGCGCTGCGCCGCGGAGTCCCACTCCTCGGCGAGCAGACCGAGGTCGTTGCGGAGCGCGAGCAGCTTCTCGAAGAGCTTGCGGGCCTCGTCGACCCGGCCGATCATCGCCAGGTCGTCGGCCATCCAGAACGAGCAGGCGAGGAACGCGCCCTCGTCGCCCTCCAGGCCGTCCAGGTTCTCCTCGTCGCCGGAGGTCGGGTAGCGCAGGATGAAGCCGTCCGGGGTCGACAGCTCCCGCTGGATCGCCTCGATGGTGCCGATGACGCGCTTGTCGTCGGGCGGCAGGAAGCCCATCTGCGGGATCAGCAGCAGCGAGGCGTCCAGCTCCTTGGAGCCGTACGACTGCGTGAAGGTGTTGCGCTCCGGGTCGTAACCCTTCTCACACACGTCCCGGTGGATGTCGTCACGCAGCTCGCGCCACTTCTCCAGCGGCCCGTCGGCGTCCCCGGACTCCAGGAGCTTGATGGTGCGGTCGACGGCGACCCAGGCCATCACCTTGGAGTGCACGAAGTGGCGGCGCGGGCCGCGCACCTCCCAGATGCCCTCGTCCGGCTCGTCCCAGTGGTCCTCCAGGTAGCGGATCAGCTTGAGCTGGAGCAGCGAGGCGTAGTCGTTGCGGGCCAGGCCCGTCATGTGCGCCAGGTGCAGCGCCTCGGTGACCTCGCCGTACACGTCGAGCTGGAGCTGGTGGGCGGCGCCGTTGCCCGCGCGGACCGGCTGGGAGCCCTCGTATCCGGGCAGCCAGTCCAGCTCCGTCTCGCCCAGCTCGCGCTCGCCCGCGATGCCGTACATGATCTGGAGGTTCTCCGGGTCGCCCGCCACCGCGCGCAGCAGCCACTCGCGCCAGGCGCGGGCCTCCTCGCGGTAGCCGGTGCGCAGCAGCGACGACAGGGTGATCGCGGCGTCCCGCAGCCAGGTGAAGCGGTAGTCCCAGTTCCGCGAGCCCCCGATGTCCTCGGGCAGCGAGGTCGTGGGCGCCGCGACGATGCCGCCGGTCGGCGCGTAGGTGAGCGCCTTCAAGGTGATCAGCGAACGGATCACGGCCTCGCGGTAGGGGCCGTGGTACGTGCAGTGGTCGACCCAGTCGCGCCAGAAGTCCTCCGTGGCGGTGAGCGACGCCTCGGGCTCGGGCAAGGGCGGCTGGCCCTTGTGCGAGGGCTGCCACGAGATGGTGAACGCGATCCGCTCACCCGGCGCGATGGTGAAGTCGGAGTAGGTCGTCAGGTCCTTGCCGTACGTCTCGGCGTCGGTGTCCAGCCACACGGAGTCGGGTCCGGCGACGGCCACCGTCCGGTGGTCGACCTTGTGGACCCAGGGCACCACACGTCCGTAGCTGAACCGCATGCGCAGCGCCGAGCGCATCGGCACCCGGCCGCTGACGCCCTCCACGATCCGGATCAGCTGGGGTGCGTCCGTGTCGCGCGGCGGCATGAAATCGATCACGCGGACGGTGCCGCGCTGGGTGTCCCACTCCGATTCCAGCACCAGGGAGTCGCCGCGATAGGTGCGGCGAGCCGCCGTGGGCGGCTCCTCCTCCGGTGCGTACGCGGGCCCGAGGCGCCAGAAGCCGTGCTCCTCGGTGCCCAACAGGCCGGCGAAAACGGCGTGGGAGTCGAAGCGGGGAAGGCACAGCCAGTCGACTGTGCCGTCCCGGCAGACCAGGGCTGCGGTCTGCATGTCTCCGATGAGTGCGTAGTCCTCGATGCGCCCGGCCACGTGCATCTCCAGTCGAACGGCCACGTTCGCCCCGCGGGGCGCTTACTTACTGTCAGCGGTCAAGTGATCGTTGCCGAGCGCTTGTTCCGGGTGCAAGGCGGGGTGGTGCCGTGTGCCGGATGGGGCTCGGCAGCGAGTGTCCGAGCAGGATACGACGCACGTCGGTGATCCGCGCGCCCCTCCCGGCAACGAGGCGCGGCCGAACGGGTGAGCGGCAGGTGAGAGCGGGTGTCGCATGATCTCTTGGTGGGTCGGAGCGGTTCGGAGGGGCGTGAGAGTACGCCGGTGTCGTGTGTTCCCTGTGAGGGCGGTGTGTATGCCCGGGAGTCCTGCTCCCCGTACACCCGAGTTTCCTACGGCATCGGCGTACGCGCCTGACAGCGGAGCGTGGCCGGAAGCACGCTCCGCCCGTCGCTGATACCCTGGTAGCCCGTGAGCCGGTGGTCATAGAACCCCCGAACCGCAGCGACGGCACCTCCCCCGAAATCCCTGGCGAGGCCGCCGGTACGCACCTCCAGACCGCGACCACGGGAGCCCCCTCTTGGCCATGCAGCCGAAATCCACGACGACCAAGCACATCTTCGTCACCGGGGGTGTCGCCTCTTCCCTCGGCAAGGGATTGACTGCCTCCAGCCTGGGTGCGCTCCTCAAGGCGCGTGGCCTGCGCGTCACGATGCAGAAGCTCGACCCGTACCTGAACGTCGACCCGGGCACGATGAACCCCTTCCAGCACGGTGAGGTGTTCGTCACCAACGACGGCGCCGAGACCGACCTGGACATCGGCCACTACGAGCGCTTCCTCGACGTCGACCTCGACGGCTCGGCGAACGTCACCACCGGCCAGGTCTACTCCCAGGTGATCGCCAAGGAGCGGCGCGGCGAGTACCTCGGTGACACCGTCCAGGTCATCCCGCACATCACCAACGAGATCAAGCACCGCATCCGCCGCATGGCCACCGACGACGTCGACGTCGTCATCACCGAGGTCGGTGGCACGGTCGGCGACATCGAGTCGCTGCCGTTCCTGGAGACCGTCCGTCAGGTCCGCCACGAGGTCGGCCGTGACAACGTCTTCGTGGTGCACATCTCGCTGCTGCCCTACATCGGCCCCTCCGGCGAGCTGAAGACCAAGCCGACCCAGCACTCGGTCGCCGCCCTGCGCAACATCGGCATCCAGCCCGACGCGATCGTGCTGCGCGCCGACCGCGACGTGCCCACCGCCATCAAGCGCAAGATCTCGCTGATGTGCGACGTCGACGAGGCCGCCGTGGTCGCCGCCATCGACGCCAAGTCGATCTACGACATCCCGAAGGTCCTGCACACCGAGGGCCTCGACGCCTACGTCGTGCGCAAGCTCGACCTGCCCTTCCGCGACGTCGACTGGACCCAGTGGGACGACCTGCTGGACCGCGTGCACAACCCGAAGCACGAGGTCACCGTCGCGCTGGTCGGCAAGTACATCGACCTGCCCGACGCCTACCTCTCGGTGACCGAGGCCATGCGCGCCGGCGGCTTCGCGAACAAGGCCCGCGTGAAGGTCAAGTGGGTCACCTCCGACGACTGCAAGACCCCGGCGGGCGCCAAGAAGCAGCTCGGCGACGTCGACGCGATCCTGATCCCCGGCGGCTTCGGCGAGCGCGGCGTGGACGGCAAGGTCAGCGCCATCCAGTACGCCCGCGAGAACAAGGTGCCGCTGCTCGGCATCTGCCTCGGCCTGCAGTGCATCGTCATCGAGGCCGCCCGCAACCTCGCGGACATCCCGGACGCCAACTCCACCGAGTTCGACGCCGCCACCTCCCACCCGGTGATCTCCACCATGGCCGAGCAGCTCGACATCGTCGCCGGTGAGGGCGACATGGGCGGCACGATGCGCCTGGGCATGTACCCGGCCAAGCTCGCCGAGGGCTCCATCGCCCGCGAGGTGTACGACGGCAAGGAGTACGTCGAGGAGCGCCACCGCCACCGCTACGAGGTGAACAACTCCTACCGCGCCGACCTGGAGAAGAAGGCCGGAATCCTGTTCTCCGGCACCTCCCCGGACGGCAAGCTCGTCGAGTACGTCGAGTACCCGCGCGAGGTGCACCCCTACCTCGTCGCCACCCAGGCGCACCCGGAGCTGCGCTCCCGCCCGACCCGCCCCCACCCGCTCTTCGCGGGCCTGGTGAAGGCGGCCGTCGAGCGGCAGGAGGCCGCCCGCAAGGCGGCCACCAAGCCGGCCAAGTAACACCAGGCGATACGGTTGCCGGGGTACGCGTCTTTTGGGGCGCGTGCCCCGGTTTTTTCGTTTGCACGTGTGGGAGGACAGCGCGACATGACGATCAAGGACACCGCCGAGGAGTGGCAGGTCACGGCGAGCCAGACGCCTTTCGTCGGCAACAAGACCTCGGTGCGCACCGACGACGTGGTCATGCCCGACGGGTCCGTCGTCCACCGCGACTACCAGGTCCACCCCGGCTCGGTGGCCGTCCTCGCGCTGGACGGGGAGGGCCGCGTCCTGGTCATCCGCCAGTACCGCCACCCCGTCCGCCAGAAGCTCTGGGAGATCCCCGCCGGTCTGCTCGACGTCCCCGGCGAGAACCCCCTGCACGCCGCGCAGCGCGAGCTGTACGAAGAGGCGCACGTCAAGGCCGAGGACTGGCGCGTCCTCACCGACGTCTACACCACTCCCGGCGGTTGTGACGAAGCCGTGCGGATCTTCCTCGCCCGCGACCTCGCCGAGGCCGAGGGCGAGCGCTTCGAGGTCTTCGAGGAGGAGGCCGACATGGAGCTGACCCGCGTCCCGCTCGACGAACTCGTACGCGGCGTGCTCGCCGGTGAGCTGCACAACAACTGCCTGGTCGTGGGCATCCTCTCGCTGTACGCCGCGCTGAACGGCGACGGCGTGGACGCGCTGCGCCCGGCCGAGGCGCCCTGGCCGGCGCGTCCCTTCGAGTCCTGACCGCGGAGCGGGCCCACCGGCGGCCCCCACCGATGGCCCACCAACGGTCCCGCCGATATGACGATCTGCTGATCCGATCGGGGGACTTGCGGGCGTCGCGCGACCGGGAGCGCCGCAGGGCCTGAACTAGGCTCTGAAAGCGTCCCGCCCGAAGTCCCGGCGGGTTCGTGCGCACGCGGACGGGAGTGACCCGTGACGGATCAGGCGGTCGACACGGACGGTACGGCGGCGGGTGGCGTGGTGCCGTCCCCCACCGGCGCCGCCGCGGAGTCGACGAGCTCTCAATTCGTCGGTCGGCAACGCGAGTTGAAGGAACTGCGCGCCGACATCGACCGGGCGGGGCTCGACACCCTGTCCGGCCGCAAGGCGCCCCGCGCCCGCGTCCTGCTCATCGCGGGCCGCCCCGGCTCGGGCCGCACCGCGCTCGCCGAGGAACTCGCGCGGCAGCTCGCCGGGGAGTACCCCGACGGCCTGCTGCGGGCCCGCCTCACGGAGCCGGACGGCGCGCGTGTCCCCACGGAACGCACCGCCCGCGAACTCCTCGACGCCCTGGCCGTCCCCGCCCCGCCCGGCGCCGGTGAGGACGTCCTGTCCGAACTGCTCAGGGACGCCCTGAAGGAGCGCCGGGCCCTGCTGCTCCTGGACGACGCGGTCGACGCCGAGCAGGTCGACCCGCTCCTGCCGGACACCCCCGACTGCCTGGTCGTCGCCGTCTCCGGGGGCCCGCTCACCGGCATCCCCGACGTGCGGCCGTGCACGCTCGGCGGCCTGGACAAGGCGGCCGCGGTGGAGCTGCTCACCCGCGCCGCCGGGCCCGTACGCATCAAGGTGGACCCGCGTGCCGCGGAATCCCTGGTCGAGGCGTGCGAGGCGCACCCGGCCTCCCTCATGCTCGCCGGGGGCTGGCTCTCCGCCCGCCCCAAGGCCGCCGTCGCCGACCTGGCCAAGCAGGTGCACGACATGGCCGAGGAGACCTCCTCCCTCGCCCGTGTCTTCCGCCAGGCCTACGCCACGCTCTCCGGACCCTCCGCGCGGATACTGCGCCTGCTCTCCCTCGCCCCGGCCGGACATGTGGACCCGCACACCGCCTCCGCGCTCGCGGGCTGCTCGGTCTCCGGGGCCAAGGCCGCGCTCGGGGACTTCGCCGCCCTCGGGCTCGTCCGGCCCGTGGACTCCCCGATCCAGCAGTACGAGGTGCCGGGCTGCCTGGTGCCGCTGCTGAGGAACCTCACCGAGACCCTGGACCGCCCCGCCGAGATCCAGCTGGCCCGCGCCCGGATGCTGGAGCGGACCGTGCGGCTGCTCCAGTCCTGCCGGGCGGTCACCGAGACCGACGGCACCGGCCCCCTCGGTGACCGCGACAAGCACGAGGGACTGCCGCGCGCCCTGCGCTTCCCCAGCCGCGCCGACGCCGCCGAGTGGCTGCGCGTCCGGCAGCCCGCGCTGCTCGCCGCCGCCCGGCTCGCGGTGGCCGACGGCGACCTCGACACCCTCGCGCGGCGCCTGATGGCCGCCCTGACCCGGGCCCTGGTCGCGCACCGCGGCCCCGAGGGCGCGGCCCCCGAGCTGTACGGCATCCACCGGCTGGTCCTGGACGTGGCCGAGCGCCGGGACCTGCCCCGCGAGAAGGCCGCCGCGCTGCTGAACCTCGCCGATCTGGACGCGCGCACGGGACGCACCCATGAGGCGCTGGCCCGCTACCGGGCCGCGCTGGACGCGGGACGGGCGGCGGACGATCCGTACGCCACCGGGCGCGCGATGGAATCCGTAGGCGGCGCCTATCAGGAGCTGGGGGACTGGTCCCGGGCCTCCGACTGGTACGGCAGGGCCCTGGCCCAACGCCTCGCCCGCGGAGAGCGCGCCGACGCCGCCCGCCTGTACGGCCGCATCGGCGTCGTGCACACCTACGCGGGCCGCTACGGCGAGGCGCTGCGCAACTGGAGCTCGGCGGTCGCCGGCCACCGCAAGGCCGGCGATGTGGCCGCCCAGGCAAGGGCGTTGAGCGAGATGGCGCGGGTGCAGGAGTACGCGGGCCGGCCCGAGGAGTCGCTGCGCACCTGCCAGGAAGCCGTCGAGTGGGCGCGGCACGCCAAGGACGTACGCCTCCAGGCCGCGCTCCAGCTGCGCCTCGCGGACACCCTGGAACGGCTCGGCGACCCGACGGCGGCCCGGCTGCACCGGGGGGCCGCCGAGCGCATGCTGGGAACAGAGCACCAGGAGGCCATGAGGCTTGAAACAAACGGTGGAGCACCACCTTCCACCTACGAAATCCGCAGTGCATCCGCAGAAGATTGAAGTATTGGAAGGCTAGACAGCGGGAAATCCTTCATTAGACTGGCTCCGCCGCGTACATCCGTGGTGCCTCCCGTTGCGCTGTCGTGTGCACCGGTCTGTGTTGCATTGCCCGAAAAATCCCCTGAGCCAAGGACCGTGATCGACGATGAAGGTCGGCATCCCCCGCGAGGTCAAGAACAACGAGTTCCGGGTGGCCATCACCCCCGCCGGTGTGCACGAGCTGGTGCGCCACGGCCACCAGGTCGTCATCGAGCGGAACGCCGGCGTCGGCTCCTCGATCACGGACGACGAGTACGTCTCGGCCGGTGCCCAGATCCTGGACACCGCCGATGAGGTCTGGGCCGCCGCGGACCTGCTCCTGAAGGTCAAGGAGCCCATCGCGGAGGAGTACCACCGCCTCCGCAAGGACCAGACGCTCTTCACCTACCTGCACCTGGCCGCGTCCAAGGAGTGCACGGACGCGCTCCTGGAGTCGGGCACCACCGCCATCGCGTACGAGACGGTCGAGACCGCCAACCGCGCGCTCCCGCTGCTCGCCCCGATGTCCGAGGTCGCGGGCCGCCTCGCCCCGCAGGTCGGCGCCTACCAGCTGATGGCCGCCAACGGCGGCCGCGGCGTCCTGCCGGGCGGTGTCCCGGGCGTGGCCGCGGGCAAGGCCGTCGTCATCGGCGGTGGCGTCTCGGGTTGGAACGCCGCGCAGATCGCCATCGGCATGGGCTTCCACGTGACCCTGCTCGACAAGGACATCAACAAGCTCAAGGAAGCCGACAAGATCTTCGGCACGAAGATC
Organism: Streptomyces huasconensis; assembly: GCF_021028635.1. NCBI lineage: Bacteria > Bacillati > Actinomycetota > Actinomycetes > Kitasatosporales > Streptomycetaceae > Streptomyces > Streptomyces huasconensis. The sequence continues at coordinate 1,594,886 of NZ_CP086119.1, read as the reverse complement.
CAGACGGTCGTCTCCAACGCCTTCGAGCTGGAGAAGGCCTGCCTGGAGGCCGACCTCGTCATCGGCGCCGTCCTCATCCCGGGCGCCAAGGCCCCGAAGCTGGTCACCAACGAGCTGGTCTCGCGCATGAAGCCCGGAAGTGTTCTTGTCGATATCGCGATCGACCAGGGCGGCTGCTTCGAGGACTCGCACCCGACCACGCACGCCGAGCCGACCTTCCCGGTCCACAACTCGGTCTTCTACTGCGTCGCCAACATGCCCGGCGCGGTGCCCAACACCTCCACCTACGCGCTGACCAACGCGACGATGCCGTACATCGTCGAGCTGGCCAACCGCGGCTGGGTCGAGGCCCTGCGCCGCGACCCGGCGCTGGCCCTGGGTCTCAACACCCATGACGGCAAGGTCGTTTACAAGGAGGTCGCCGAGGCCCACGGTCTCGACCACGTCGAGCTGGAGTCGCTCCTCGGCTGACCTCAGGCGACTGACTTCGGTCAATCCTGGTGACCGACTTCGGTCGGTCCCGGACGACTTTCGGCACCATCCGTCAACGAAAGTCGTCAATCTCACGCCCACGGCCGGACCTTGAGAGGGGTCCGGCCGTATGCGTATCGGTGGGGACGCGCTCAACTCGCCTTGAACGTAGCCCTTTAACCGTTTCGCCCACCCCGAAAACGCGTCGTAGACATGCCGCATGCCCTTGACATCGGGGTGTTCCTTTGCCGACACATCGGGGCCGGTCCGGCGGATTGTGTTGCTGCGGAGTGGTGACACGCCATAGAGTCGCCAACCGTCGGCATGGTGCCACGCTGACCTATCGAGAAATTTCCTGGTCACCAAGGAGGTAAGACGACTTGTGAATGAGTCGACATTTGCTCCCGGGGGTGGTCAACCAGGAATGTCTGTGCGGGACCAAGGACCCGTCGGGCTCGAGGCTGTCGGCTCCGTCGCTGTCCGCACCTTCGAAGCCCGGCAGAGCCCCCAGCCGACACAGTCAGCACCCCAGAGCATGGATGGCCATCACGTGAACGCCATGGCCGGCGACCGGAGTGGCGATAACACCCACACCCACCTCGCCGACTACGAGGAACTGCCCCAGGGGCACTTCTACGACCCCGACGCCGAGTACGAGCCCGATCCGGAGTACGCGGCCACGCTCGCGCCCGACGCGGCCCGTCAGCGCCGCGAGCGCATCGGCCCCACGGGTCGCCCGCTGCCGTACTTCCCGATCCCGGGCCCGCTCACCGACCACGGTCCGGCGAAGATCATCGCGATGTGCAACCAGAAGGGCGGCGTCGGCAAGACGACGTCGACCATCAACCTGGGCGCGGCCCTCGCGGAGTACGGGCGCCGGGTCCTGCTCGTCGACTTCGACCCGCAAGGCGCCCTCTCGGTGGGCCTCGGGGTGAACCCGATGGAGCTGGACCTGACGGTCTACAACCTCCTCATGGAACGCGGCATGTCCGCCGACGAGGTGCTCCTGAAGACGGCGGTCCCCAACATGGACCTGCTGCCCAGCAACATCGACCTGTCGGCCGCCGAAGTGCAGCTGGTGAGCGAGGTCGCGCGCGAGTCCACGCTCCAGCGGGCGCTGAAGCCGCTGATGCAGGACTACGACTACATCGTGATCGACTGTCAGCCCTCGCTCGGCCTGCTCACGGTGAACGCCCTCACGGCGGCGCACAAGGTGATCGTGCCGCTGGAGTGCGAGTTCTTCGCGCTGCGCGGTGTGGCCCTGCTGACGGAGACCATCGAGAAGGTCCAGGAGCGGCTCAACCCCGAGCTGGAGCTCGACGGCATCCTCGCGACGATGTACGACTCCCGCACGGTGCACAGCCGTGAGGTGCTCGCGCGCGTGGTCGAGGCCTTCGACGACCACGTCTACCACACGGTCATCGGGCGCACGGTCCGCTTCCCGGAGACCACGGTCGCCGGTGAGCCGATCACGACGTACGCCTCCAACTCGGTCGGCGCGGCCGCCTACCGTCAGCTCGCCAGGGAGGTGCTCGCCCGGTGTCACGCCGAGTGAGTCTGCCCGGGGCCGACGAACTGTTCCGCACGACCGGGGGGATGGCTCTCCAGTCGTCGTCCCCGCGGCGCCCGGCGAACGGCGAGGCGCGGGTGCCCGCCCCGGCGGGCGAGAGCGACGAGACGGCGGCCGAGGACAGCGCACAGGGCGACGGCGGCGAGCCCGCCGAACACGCCGCGACGGACGCCGAGTCGGGCTCCGGCGAGTCCCGCAGCCGGTCCACCGGTGACGCGGACAAGGGCGCGGGGCGCGGAGCTTCGTCTACGGCGGCGCAGGAAGGTTCTGCCGCCCAGGGCGGCGGCAAGTCCGGCGGCCCGTCGACCGCGCAGGCGCGGCGCCGGGCGCGGGCGGCCAACCGGCGGCCCAGCGGACGCGAGCGGCACGACGAGAAGATCACCGTGTACGTCTCCGCCGAGGAGCTGATGGACCTCGAACACGCGCGCCTCGTGCTGCGCGGCGAGCACGGCCTCGCGGTCGACCGCGGGCGCATCGTGCGGGAGGCCGTCGCGGTCGTCCTCGCGGATCTGGAGTCGCGGGGGGACGCGAGCATCCTCGTACGCCGGCTGCGCGGGCGGTAGGGGTAGCGTTCCCGTCGATGCCCCTGAACGACGATCCCGCACCGCCCGCCCGCAGGCGCACCCTGGGGCGGGGGCCGGGGGCGGGACCCGCGGAGCCTGCCGCCGAGCCCGAGCCCGCCGCTGAGCCCGAGCCTGCGGCCGAACCCGAACCCGAACCCGAGTCCGCCGCCGAGCCCCAGCCCACGGCCGAACCCGGCGACGGGCGGTTCACGGTCCGGCTCGCGAACTTCGAGGGGCCCTTCGACCTGCTGCTTCAGCTCATCGCCAAGCACAAGCTGGACGTCACCGAGGTCGCGCTGTCCAAGGTGACCGATGAGTTCATGGCGCACATCCGGGCCATGGGGCCCGACTGGGACCTCGATCAGACGACCGAGTTCCTCGTCGTCGCCGCCACGCTGCTCGACCTGAAGGCGGCGCGGCTGCTGCCCGCCGCCGAGGTCGAGGACGAGGCCGACCTCGCGCTGCTCGAAGCACGGGACCTGCTCTTCGCGCGGCTGCTCCAATACCGCGCGTACAAGCAGATCGCGGACATCTTCAGCGGGCGGCTGGAGGCGGAGGCGCGGCGCTACCCGCGTACCGTCGGGCTCGAACCGCACCATGCCGAGCTGCTGCCGGAAGTCGTCATCAGCATCGGCGCGGAAGGGTTCGCCAAGCTCGCCGTGAAGGCGATGCGGCCGCGCGCGAAGCCGCAGGTGTACGTCGACCACATCCATGCCCCGCTGGTGTCCGTGCGGGAGCAGGCGGGGCTGGTCATCGCCCGGCTGCGGGAGCAGGGGGAGGCCAGCTTCCGGGTGCTCGTGGCGGACGCCGGGGACACCCTGACCGTCGTCGCGCGCTTCCTGGCCCTGCTGGAGCTGTACCGCGAGAAGGCCGTCGCCCTGGAGCAGGACGATCCCCTGGGCGAGCTGATGGTGCGCTGGACCGGTGGCGACGGCGCCGAGGAGCCGACCGTGACCGACGAGTTCGACCGGGCCCCCGAGCCGGTGGAGGAGAAGGCGTGAACACCCAGAACCCGGTGGGGGAGCCGGCCGGTGCCGTCGCGGGGCTGGAGCTGCGGCCCGCGCTGGAGGCCGTCCTGATGGTCGTCGACGAGCCGGCCACCGAGGAGCACCTGGCGAAGGTCCTCCAGCGGCCGCGGCGCGCGGTCGCCGACGCGCTGCGCGAGCTGGCCGACGAGTACACCGTGCAGAAGCGCGGCTTCGAGCTGCGCCTGGTCGCGGGCGGCTGGCGGTTCTACACCCGCCCCGAGTACGCCGCGGCCGTGGAGGGCTTCGTGCTCGACGGCCAGCAGGCCCGGCTCACCCAGGCGGCCCTGGAGACCCTCGCGGTGGTCGCGTACCGCCAGCCGGTGAGCCGTTCACGGGTCTCCGCGGTGCGCGGCGTGAACTGCGACGGCGTGATGCGCACCCTCCTCCAGAGGGGTCTGGTGGAGGAGGCGGGCGCGGAACCCGAAACAGGTGCGATCCTGTACAGGACGACGAACTACTTTCTGGAGCGGATGGGCCTGCGCGGCCTGGACGAACTTCCGGAGCTTGCGCCCTTCCTCCCCGAGGCGGACGCGATCGAGGCCGAGACGCAGGAAGGCGTTCCGTCGTTCGACCCGGACGCACCCGATGCGCCGGGGTACGAGTACACCCAGGACACAGCCGACTAGACGGAACTTTGATGCGAAGCAGCAACGGCAGGAACAGCAGCGGAAACAACGGCGGGAGCCGTGGTGGCAACAGCGGCGGCCGTGGCAGCAGCGGTGGCCGCGGCAATTACCGGGGTGCCGGTAACAGCCGTGACGACCGGCAGGGCCCCAAGCAGGGCTCGAACCAGGGCGGCAAGTCCGCCGACCGGCGCGACGACCGGCCGAGCCGGCCGAGCAAGCCGCGCCCCGAGGAGCGTCGCTACGACGTGAACCCCGCCGACAGCGGCCCCGGCGGCCCCCGCAGGGGCCGTGGCGCGGCCGCGCGCGGCGGCGCCAAGGGCGGCCCCCGCACCTCCCAGGGCACCGGGGCCCGCGGCAGCCGTCGCGGCGCCCCCGCGACGTCCCGCGAGTTCGACGCCCGGCAGGAGGAGCGCAACCGCGAGCGGTACGCGGGCAAGCCCAAGGTGAGCCTCCCCAAGACCTTCCCCGGCGCCGAGCAGGAGGGTGAGCGGCTCCAGAAGGTGCTGGCCCGCGCGGGCTACGGCTCGCGCCGCGCCTGTGAGGAGCTGGTCGACGAGGCCCGCGTCGAGGTGAACGGCGAGATCGTCGTCGAGCAGGGCATGCGCGTCGACCCCGAGAAGGACGAGATCAAGGTCGACGGCCTGACGGTGGCCACGCAGTCGTACCAGTTCTTCTCGCTCAACAAGCCCGCCGGTGTCGTCTCCACCATGGAGGACACCGAGGGCCGCCAGTGCCTCGGCGACTACGTGACCAACCGCGAGACGCGGCTCTTCCACGTGGGGCGGCTCGACACCGAGACCGAGGGCGTCATCCTGCTCACCAACCACGGCGAGCTGGCGCACCGCCTGACCCACCCCAAGTACGGCGTGAAGAAGGTCTACCTCGCGCACATCGTGGGCCCGATCCCGCGTGACCTGGGCAAGCAGCTCAAGGACGGCATCCAGCTGGAGGACGGCTACGCCCGCGCGGACCACTTCCGCGTCGTCGAGCAGACCGGCAAGAACTACCTCGTCGAGGTCACCCTCCACGAGGGCCGCAAGCACATCGTGCGGCGCATGCTCGCCGAGGCGGGCTTCCCCGTCGACAAGCTGGTGCGGGTGGCCTTCGGGCCGATCACCCTGGGCGACCAGAAGTCCGGCTGGCTGCGGCGTCTGTCGAACACGGAGGTCGGCATGCTGATGAAGGAAGTCGACCTGTAGACACCCGGGTTGTCAGTACCACCCCCCTCTCTTTATAGTCATCGCGACCATAAAGAGAGGGGGGTGGTCGTGCATGCGGGGTTCTGACAAGCACGCCTACGACAAGCACGCCTACGAACCGTTCGCCGTCACCGTCGACCTCGCGGTGTTCACCATCCGCGACGGCACGCTTCACGTGCTGCTCGTCGAGCGCGGCCAGGAGCCGTACGCGGGCCGCTGGGCGCTGCCCGGCGGGTTCGTACTGCCCGACGAGTCCGCCGAGAGCGCGGCGCAGCGCGAGCTGGCCGAGGAGACCGGCCTCGCGGACGTCACCGGGCTCCACCTGGAACAGGTGCGCACCTACAGCGAGCCGGACCGCGATCCGCGCATGCGGGTCGTCTCCGTCGCGTTCGCCGCGCTCGTCGCCGATCCGCCGGAGGCGCACGGAGGAGGCGACGCGGCCCGCGCCGCCTGGCTGCCGTACGGCCCGGGGGCCCACCGCCCGCTCGCCTTCGACCACGACCGCATCCTCGCCGACGCCCACCACCGGATCGGCGCCAAGCTGGAGTACACCAGCCTCGCCACGGCCTTCTGCGCCCCCGAGTTCACCCTCGGCGAGCTGCGGCGGGTCTACGAGGCGGTGTGGGGCGCCGAGCTGGACCCCGCCAACTTCCGGCGCAAGGTCGTCGGCACCCCGGGGCTCGTCGAGGCCATCCCCGGTGCCGCCCGGCTCACCGGCGGCCGGGGAAAGCCCGCGGCGCTCTTCCGCGCGGGCACCGCCACCGCCCTCCACCCGCCGCTGCTGCGGCCTGCCTCGGAAGGACGGTCCGCATGAAACGCGCCGCCACCGGTTCCCTGCTGGGCCTCGCCCTGGGGGACGCGCTGGGTTACCCCACCGAGTTCGACGACGTGCCGTCGATCCTCGCCACGTGCGGTCCCTGGCGGGAGATGGAGCTGCCGAGCCCCGCGTACATCACGGACGACACGCAGATGACGCTGGCGCTGAGCCGGGCCCTGCGCACCGCCACGGGCCGCGGAGCGCTCGGGCCGAAGCGGCTGGAGCGGCCCCTGCGCGAGGAGTTCGTGGACTGGTACCAGTCGCCGGAGAACAACCGCGCGCCCGGCAACACCTGCATGAAGGCGTGCTACCTCCTCAAGACGGGCAAGCCGTGGGAGGAGGCCGGTCAGGTGCACTCCAAGGGGTGCGGCGCCAACATGCGGGTCGCGCCGCTCGGACTGCTGCCGGGCATCGACGACGACGTGCGGGCAGGCGCCGCCCAGCTGCAGTCCGCGCTCACCCACGGCCACCCCACCGCGCTCGCCGCGAGCGACCTCACGGCGTACGCGGTGCGGCTGCTGGCCCGGGGCGCGGAACCCATGGGGCTGGTCGGCCTCCTGCGTTCGTACGCGCTGGAGAACCGCACCCGCTACCGGGAGGCATGGCTCGGCGACCTGTGGACCCGCGCCCGGGCCTCCTCGCCGGAGCGGTTCATCGCCCACGGCTGGGACGAGTGCCTGGCCGCCCTGGAGCGGCTGGCGGGCGCGCTGCGGCACGCCAACCCCGAGACCGACCCCTGCCTGGCCACGGGGGAGGGCTGGATCGCCGAAGAGGCGCTCGCCACCGGGTTGCTCTGCTTCCTGATGTTCGTCGACGAGCCGGTCACCGCGCTGCGCAGGGCGGCCTGCACGTCCGGCGACTCGGACTCCATCGCCTGCCTGGCGGGGGCCTTCGCCGGCGCCCACCTCGGCGCCGACGCGTGGCCCGCAGCGTGGGTCGAGCGGGTCGAGCACCGGGACGAACTGCTCGGGTTCGGGACGCTCTGGGACGCCTGAGCCCGCTGTCTCGGCAGACGGGCGCCGCGCGCTCCCGTCCCGGGCGCTGGCTACGCTTGCCGTACAGCAGTCAGACGTACGCGAGCGAGGAGCAGCACTGTGGCGGTACGAGCGGTCCGGGGCGCCGTCCAACTGGAGCGGGACGAGGCCGGGCACATGGGAGAGCAGGTCAGGGCGCTGCTCACCGCCATCCTGGAGCGCAACGGACTGACGGACGAGGACCTGATCAGCATCTGGTTCACGGCCACGCCCGACCTGCACAGCGACTTCCCCGCCGCGGCCGCGCGCGGCATCGGCCTGGCCGACGTACCGCTGATCTGCGCCCAGGAACTCGACATCGAGGGCGCCATGCCCCGCGTCGTCCGCGTCCTCGCCCACATAGAGACCGACCGCACCCGCTCCGAGATCGCACACGTCTACCTCGGCGCCGCCGCCGCACTCCGCAAGGACATCGCCCAGTGAGAACCGCCCTCGTCGTCGGCACCGGCCTGATCGGCACCTCCGCCGCCCTGGCCCTCGCCTCCCGCGGCGTCACCGTCCATCTCGCCGACCACGACCCGGCGCAGGCCCGCACCGCCGCCGCGCTCGGCGCCGGCACCGACGAGGCCCCGGAGGGCCCCGTCGACCTCTGTGTCGTCGCCGTACCGCCCGCGCACGTCGCCGCCACCCTCGCCGACGTCATGCGCCGCGGGGCCGCCCGCGCCTACCTCGACGTCGCGAGCGTCAAGGGCGGCCCGCGCCGGGAGCTGGAGGCGCTCGGCCTGGACCTCACCCCGTACATCGGCACGCACCCCATGTCCGGCCGGGAGCGCAGCGGCCCGCTCGCCGCCACCGCCGACCTCTTCGAGGGACGGCCGTGGGTGCTCACCCCGACCCGCGACACCGACACCGAGGTGCTCAACCTCGCCCTGGAGCTGGTCGCGCTCTGCCGTGCCGTGCCGGTCGTCATGGACGCCGACGCCCACGACCGCGCCGTCGCCCTCGTCTCCCACATGCCGCACCTGGTCTCCAGCATGGTCGCGGCCCGCCTGGAGCACGCCGAGGAGACGGCGGTGCGGCTGTGCGGCCAGGGCATCCGCGACGTCACCCGCATCGCCGCCTCCGACCCCCGGATGTGGATCGACATCCTCTCCGCCAACCCCGGACCCGTCGCCGACCTGCTGGCCCAGGTCGCGGACGACCTCGACGAGACCGTCACGGCGCTGCGCGCCCTCCAGTCCGCCGACGAGGAGAAGCGGACCGAGGGCGCCGCGGGCGTCGAGAGCATGCTGCGGCGCGGCAACGCGGGCCAGACCCGGGTGCCCGGCAAGCACGGCTCGGCCCCGGCGGCGTACGAGATCGTCGCGGTGCTCATCAACGACCAGCCCGGCCAGCTCGCCCGCATCTTCGGCGACGCGGACCGCGCGGGCGTCAACATCGAGGACGTCCGCATCGAACACGCGACGGGCCAGCAGGCGGGCCTGGTGCAGCTCATGGTCGAGCCGAAGGCCGCGCCCGTGCTCAGCGCGGCGCTGCGGGAGCGGGGCTGGTCGATCCGGCAGTAGGGGCCCCGCCGGGGGCCCGGGGAAGGGGCTGTCGGGGCCGGGTGCGCGAGCCAGTAACCTTGTGCGGGGCGTGTTCGCGCCCCGCCTCCCCACCCCGCGTACCGCGAAAGGTGCCCGCCCCCCGTGGAAACCGCAGCAACCGCCGCCCCGGCAGCAGTGATCGTCGCCATCGACGGGCCCTCCGGCACGGGCAAGTCGAGCACCTCCAAGGCCGTCGCCGCCCAGCTCGGCCTCAGCTACCTGGACACCGGCGCCCAGTACCGCGCGATCACCTGGTGGATGGTGCACAACGGCATCGACCTCACTGACCCCAGTGCGATCGCCGCCGTGGCGGGCAAGCCCGAGATCGTCTCCGGCACAGACCCGGCCGCCCCGACCATCACGGTCGACGGCACGGATGTCGCCGGGCCGATCCGCACCACCGAGGTCACCTCCAAGGTCAGCGCCGTCAGCGCCGTCCCCGAGGTGCGCGCCCGCATCACGGAGCTGCAGCGCGCCATCGCCCGCTCGGCCGAGGAGGGCATCGTCGTCGAGGGCCGCGACATCGGTACGACCGTGCTGCCCGACGCCGACCTGAAGATCTTCCTCACCGCCTCGCCCGAGGCGCGCGCCGCCCGCCGCTCCGGCGAGCTGAAGGGCGCCGACGTCAAGGCCACCCGGGAAGCCCTGATCAAGCGGGACGCGGCCGACTCCAGCCGCAAGACGTCCCCGCTGGCCAAGGCCGACGACGCCGTCGAGGTCGACACCACCGAACTCACGCTCCAGCAGGTCATCGAGTGCGTCGTCACCCTCGTCGGGGAGAAGCGGGCCGCGAAGTGACCCAAGGTGCTTCGGAGCGGGGCGCGGAGGTCGGCCGCCGTATCGGCGTCGGCCTCATGTACGGCCTGTTCAAGCCCCGCGTGCTGGGCTCCTGGCGGGTCCCCGCCCGCGGCCCCGTGATCCTGGCCGTCAACCACGCGCACAACGTGGACGGCCCGATGGTCATGGGCGTCGCGCCCCGGCCGACGCACTTCCTGATCAAGAAGGAAGCGTTCATCGGCCCGCTCGGCACCTTCCTGGACGCCATCGGCCAGGTGAAGGTGGACCGCTCGATCGCCGACCGGACCGCCATCACCCGCGCCCTCGGCGTCCTGGAGCAGGGCGGCTGCCTCGGGATCTTCCCGGAGGGCACCCGCGGCGAGGGCGACTTCGCCTCGCTGCGCGCCGGACTCGCGTACTTCGCCGTCCGCTCCGGCGCCCCGATCGTCCCGGTCGCGGTGCTGGGAAGCACCGAGAAGCGCGGACGGTTGATAAAGCAGCTGCCCCCGCTGCGCAGCCGGGTCGACGTCGTCTTCGGCGACCCCTTCGAAGCGGGCGACGGCAGCGGACGGCGTACGCGCAAGGCGCTGGACGAAGCCACCGTGCGCATCCAGGAGCGGCTCTCCGCCCACCTGGAAAACGCCAGGCGCCTGACCGGGCGCTGAGCGAGACTTATCAAGTAGTGCCCCGGTCCGACGTACGGGCCGCTGCACCGATCACCACGATGAACGACGAGGTACGGACTTCATGAGCGACCAGATCCAGCCCGAGGGCGACGGCTTCGCCGACCACGACCACGGGGCGCTCGGCGACGCCGAGTACGCGCAGTTCATGGAGCTCGCCGCCGAGGAGGGCTTCGACGTCGAGGACGTCGAGGGCGCCATCGAGGAGGCGGGCCACGGCCCGCTGCCCGTCCTCGCCGTCATCGGCCGCCCCAATGTCGGCAAGTCGACACTGGTGAACCGCATCATCGGCCGCCGCGAGGCCGTCGTGGAGGACCGCCCCGGCGTGACCCGCGACCGCGTCACCTATGAGGCCGAGTGGTCGGGCCGCCGCTTCAAGCTCGTCGACACCGGCGGCTGGGAGCAGGACGTGCTCGGCATCGACGCCTCCGTCGCCGCCCAGGCGGAGTACGCCATCGAGGCCGCGGACGCCGTCGTCTTCGTCGTGGACGCCACCGTCGGCGCCACCGACACCGACGAGGCCGTCGTGCGCCTGCTGCGCAAGGCCGGCAAGCCCGTCGTCCTGTGCGCCAACAAGGTCGACGGCCCCTCCGGCGAGGCCGACGCCACCGCCCTGTGGGCCCTCGGCCTCGGCGAGCCGCACCCCGTCTCCGCGCTGCACGGCCGCGGCACCGGCGACATGCTGGACGCCGTCCTGGAGGCGCTGCCCGAGGCGCCCGAGCAGACCTTCGGCACCGCCATCGGCGGCCCCCGCCGCATCGCGCTCATCGGCCGCCCGAACGTCGGCAAGTCCTCGCTGCTCAACAAGGTGGCGAACGAGGACCGCGTGGTCGTCAACGAAATGGCGGGCACCACCCGTGACCCGGTCGACGAGCTGATCGAGCTGGGCGGCGTCGTCTGGAAGTTCGTCGACACGGCGGGCATCCGCAAGCGCGTCCACCTCCAGCAGGGCGCCGACTACTACGCCTCGCTGCGCACCGCCGCCGCCGTGGAGAAGGCGGAGGTCGCGGTGATCCTCATCGACGCCTCCGAGACCATCTCGGTCCAGGACCAGCGCATCGTGACGATGGCCGTCGAGGCGGGCCGCGCGATCGTGGTGGCGTACAACAAGTGGGACACCCTCGACGAGGAGCGCCGCTACTACCTGGAGCGGGAGATCGAGACCGAGCTGGCCCAGGTCGCCTGGGCGCCGCGGGTCAACGTCTCCGCGGCCACCGGCCGGCACATGGAGAAGCTCGTCCCGGCGATCGAGACGGCCCTCGCGGGCTGGGAGACGCGCGTGCCGACCGGCCGCCTCAACGCCTTCCTCGGCGAGATCGTCGCCTCCCACCCGCACCCGGTCCGCGGCGGCAAGCAGCCCCGCATCCTCTTCGGCACCCAGGCGGGCACGAAGCCGCCGCGCTTCGTCTTCTTCGCCTCGGGCTTCATCGAGGCGGGCTACCGCCGCTTCCTGGAGCGCCGCCTGCGCGAGGAGTTCGGCTTCGAGGGCACGCCGATCCACATCTCCGTGCGGGTGCGCGAGAAGCGCGGCCGCAAGAAGTAACCCACCGAGTGGGTGTACGCACGTGAATGCCCGGTCCCCGCAATCAACGGGGGCCGGGCATTTCGCTGTGCCGGAAGTTTCTCAGAGCTCGCGGCGAGGCGCGGGTGGCAGGGCCGCGGGGACGTGGTGGTGGCCCGGGACGTGGTGGTCCTGCCGGCCGTAGCGGCTCAGGTGCTGGAACTGCCCGTACTGCTGCGTGCCGTACGGCCCGGTGCCGAAGGCGGTGAACCCCAGATTCTCCTCGCCGCTGCGGTCGCCCGGCAGGGCCCGGAAGGCCCGGCGGTACTCCGAGTACAGCGTGTCGTAGATCGGTGTGGCCGAGCGCTCGCCCGTGGCGTCCTGCGCGGTGCGCATGGACGGGATCGGGTTCTGATACGCCGGTCGGGAGCGGGAGGGGTCGTATGTGTGCACGTCTGTGCCAACGAAAGCGCCGCCCGACGGATGCGGGGGCCGCGCGGCTTTCCGGCTCCGGGAGGAGCGTGACCGGCGCGTTCGCGGCTCGGGGGCGGCTTGCGCGGGCGGATGGCGGCCGGGTCCGGGGCCGCCGGTCAGGTGCCGGCGAGCGGCATCATCGACGCGACGAGCTGTCCGCGGGCCGCGGTCTTGTCCAGGGCCTCCCGCAGGAGGTCCTCGCGCGGCTGCCGGCCGATGGAGCCGGCCGGGGCGGCGAAGAGCAGCACGCTCTGCGTCTTGTTCGCCGCCGCCCGCCACGCCTCGGTGACCTGGAGCGGCTGATGGGCCTGCCACCAGGCGACGGGGGCGCCGCCGCCGGTGCCCGGTTGCAGGACGGCGTGCAGGCGGCCCATGGCGAGCAGCACCGACCAGCCGTGCAGCACGGGCGGGAGGCCGTCGAGGGAGACCACCGGCATGAAGCCCTGCTCGATCAGGAGCGGCAGGAACTCGTCGCCGCCGTCCGACACGGTGCCCGGGCGGGCGATGGGCCCGGTGGGCTCCACGACGAGCGCGGGGCGCAGCTCGCCCTCGATGAGGACAAGGCCGCTGGTCACACCGAGCACGGCCTGGTTGGGGGCGCCGTCGGCGGGCTCCGCGGCGTCCTCGCCGGTGATGGACCGCACGGCTCCCTGGAGCTGCTCCTCGGAGACCGTGACGATCTGTGAGGGCAGGCAGGTGGCGTGGGCGAAGGCGAGTACGGCGGTCTCGTCGCCGACGAACAGGACCGTGCTGGTGCGTTCCTGTTCGGAGTCGCCCGGGGTGCGGCAGGACGTGCAGTCGTAACTGCCCGGGGTGTTCTCTCCGGCGAGCAGCCGGTCGGCTTCTTCGTCGCCGATCTCGGCGCGTACGTCGTCGCTGACGTCGAGCATGCGCGGCACGGGTGGCTCCTCGGGATCGTCACGTGGGGTGCGTGGGGCGGGTGCGCGGAGCCGGGGGGTGCCCGGCTCGTAAGGAGACAACGGCGGATCAGTGGCGCGAGTCACGGATGGCGGTGAGCGGAATCGAACCATCCGCGGCGGGGCGTGAGCCGTTCGCCGGAATCCGTCACGTGGCCCCAACAGCGTGCGTGAGCAGGGGAATTGAGCGGGCGAGGCGGAGCGTGGAGCCCAAGGGTAATGGTCGATAAATGGGGATAACAGCGAATGAAATGGGTGGCTGAATTTCGCCGGTACCCGCGGTAACGCGCAACCCGGCCGAAATGGCGCGGCATTGGTCGATAGCGGGGCGAGTGGCCTCCGGGGTGCCGCCACCTTATGCGGCGGCGCCGCTCGGGCGCGTCCGCCGATCGGGCCATCGGGCGCCGGGGTCCGGGCCGGGGGTCCGTCCGGGTGGGGTCGCGGACGGGGCGGCGCGGCACGCCGGGGGCGCGGGAAGGAGGTGCCTAGCGTGGCCCGATGCATGTGACGCATTCAAGGCATAACACGCATTTCGGTCACCCGGGGCGCCTGGGACCGGCGCACGGACTGAGGTCCTTGGTGACGGTCGTGGGCCTGGCCCTGGCCGCGGTGGTGCTGCCACCGGCCACCGCGTCCGCGGCCCCGCCACCACCGCGGGGCGTCCCGTCCGCGGCGTACGACTGCTCCGCGGAAAAGGGCCGGTGGGACTGTCTCGCCGAGTGCGAGAGCAGCGGACGGTGGGACGCGAACACTGGCAACGGCTTCTACGGAGGGCTCCAGTTCTGGCAGCCGACGTGGGAGGAGCACGGCGGGCTCGCGTACGCGCCGCGCGCCGACCTGGCCACCAAGGAGGAGCAGATCAAGGTCGCCGAGAAGGTGCTGAGCACCCAGGGGTGGAAGGCCTGGCCGACCTGCTCCAAGAAGGTGCGGATCGAGCGGTTCGACCGGCGCGTCCATGTGGTGCGCTCCGGCGACACGCTCAGTTCGGTCGCCCGGCAGTACGGAGTCGCGGGCGGCTGGCAGGCCCTCTACAAGGCCAACCAGGACGTCGTCGGGACCGACCCCGACCGGCTCGGCGTCGGGACGGAGCTGGTCATCCCGGGGCGGGCCTGAGCTCCGCCGCCTCTCCGCTGAAGACCACCGCGCCCCGGCGCAGTTCATGCACCAGGACCACCGTCCGGCCCGCGTCGTCGCGCGGGGCGGGCGGCAGGCGCTGGTCGGCCACGACCACGCAGGTCTCCGGTCCCGCCAGACCGGCCAGCAGGGCGTGGGTCCGGGCCGCGACGGGCGGTGACATGCCCTGCGTCGGCTCGTCGACGAGGATCACCGAGGCCCGTGCGAGCAGGGCGCGGGACAGGGCGAGCATGCGTTGCTCGCCGCCCGAGAGGGTGCCCGCGCGGCGGGGGAGCAGCGGGCGCAGCTCGGGGAAGGCGGCCAGGGCGCGGCCGAAGCCGCCGTCGGCGCGGGAGAGTTCCAGGTTCTGCGCGACGGTGAGGGAGGAGAACACCGCCTGGCGGTCCGGTACGAAGCACAGGCCCCGGGCCGCTCGTTCGTGGGCCGGGCTGCCGGTGATGTCCCTGCCGTCGCGCAGCACGGCTCCCGACGAGAGGGGGAGCGTGCCGGCCAGGGCGCGCAGGGCCGTGGTGCGACCGGAGCCGTTGCGGCCCAGGAGGACGGTGAGGGCGCCGGCGGGTGCGGCCAGGGTGACGCCGTGCAGGGCCTCCAGCGGGCCGTGGTGGACATGGGCGTCCCGCAGCTCGATGCCCCTCATCCGGTGTGCTCGCCCTCGGCCGCGCGGGCCTCTGCCAGGACCTGGTGCGGGGGGCCCGTCGCGATGACGCGGCCCGCCGCCAGGACGTACACGGTGTCGGCGAGGTCCGCCACCAGGTCGAGGTCGTGCTCGACGACGAGCAGCGCCATGCCGTCGGCCGCCAGGGCGCGCAGCAGGACGGCCAGCGCGGCCGTTTCCGCGGCGTCCAGACCCGCGGCCGGCTCGTCCAGGAGGAGGGTGTGCGGGGTGCCGGCGAGGGCTCGGGCGAGTTCGGTGCGGCGCAGGGTGCCGGTGGGGAGGCCGGTCGCGGGCCGGGCGTGCAGCTGCGTCAGGTCCAGCAGGCGCAGCGCGCGGGGAGTGGCCCCGGGCGCGGGACGGGAGGCCTGTTCCGCGCCGACCTGGACGTTCTCCGCGATCGTCAGGGACGGGAAGACCGCCAGTTGCTGGAAGGTGCGGGCCATGCCGAGGCGCGTACGGGCGTGCGCGGGGAGCCTCGTGATGTCGTGGGCGCCGAGTGTGACGCGGCCCGTGTCGGGACGCAGGGTGCCGGCCAGGCAGTGGAAGAGGGTGCTCTTGCCCGCGCCGTTGGGGCCGACGACCGCGGTGACGTGGCCTCGGGGGACGGTGAGGGTCACGTCGCGCAGCGCGGTGAAACCGCCGTAGGTGAGGGTGAGGTGGTGGGCCGTCAGCGGGAGCGGTCCGTCGGGGCCGCCGCGTGCGGGGACGGTACGGGGGCGGCGTGGGGGAGGGGCCGAGGGGGCGGTCGGCGGGGGGCCCGGTGACTGCCGGGAGAGTGCGGCGCGGGCCGCCGTGCCCAGGGGGGTGAGGCGGGCCGGGCGGTGGAGGCGGCGGGTGGCGGTGCGCAGCGCCTCGTAGGGCCCGCCGGGGAAGCGGCCGATCAGTATCGCGAGGACGCCGACCACCGCTGCCGCGACGCCACCCCGGGCTCCCGCGTCCAGGCCGACCAGCAGGGCGGCGGCCACCAGTGCCCCGAGGACACTGTCCGAGCCGAGGACCACCACCGCCGCGAACCAGAGCAGCCCGCGCACCGGGTCGTACGCCTCGGAGTCGAACGCCCGCTGGCCCATCGCGAGCATCCCGCCGCCCAGCGCGGCCAGCGCCGCGCCGGTGACGAACGCCGCGAGCTTGAGTGCCCGCACGGGCACCCCCGCAGCAGCCGCCCCCGCCTCGTGGTCCCGCATCGCCGCGAGCGCGCGCCCCGTACGGCCTCGGCGCAGCGCGATGACGACGAGCGACGCCCCGGCCAGGAGGGCGAGTTCGAGGACGTAGTACGCGCGGTCGCCCGCGAAGCCGGCCGGGCGGTCCACGGTCAGCCCCGAGGTCGCGTACGGCTGGGTGAAGACGAAGCGGCTGACGCCCACGCCGACCGCGAACGTCGCGAGGGCCAGCGCCAGGCCGTGGCGGCTGATCGCGGGCCAGCCGGTGAGCAGGCCGAGCGGCGCGACGAGCAGGACCGCCACGGCCAGGGCCGGCAGGTGCGGGAGTTCGGGCAGGCCGGGAAAGCGGCCCGCCGCGAGGAGGGCGGTGGAGAGGGCGCCGAGACCCGCGTACGCCGCCTGCCCCAGGGAGATCTGGCCGCCGCGGCCCGTGACGATGACGAGGGAGAGCAGGATCACCGCCAGCGCGGGGACCTGGACCGACGTCGTCAGATCCGGGCCCGCGAAGCCGAGGGGGATGAGGAAGAGGACCGCGGCCACTATCCGGGCGCCCGGCGGGGTCGGCACCCGGGCGCTCGCCGTGCGCGGGAGCGCGTTGCCGGAGCCGACGCCCGGCAGGATCAGGGCCGCGACCAGCAGCGCGATCACGAAGAGGTTCGCCCCCGCGGTCTGCACAAGCTGTTCCGGCGCACCCCCGGGGTGCAGGCGTGTCAGCTGGCTCTGCGCCACCCCGAGCCCGACGGCCACGGCCACGGCGACGGGCAGGCTGCGCATCCCGGCCGCCACCGCCACCGCGACCACCTCCATCACCAGCAGCGGCATGCCGTACGGGTCCAGGCGTACGAAGGGGGCGAGGAGGACGCCGGTGAGACCCGCCGTGAAGGCCCCGAAGGCCCAGCCCGCGGCGGCCACCCGGTCCGCGTCGACGCCGTGCAGCACGGCGAGCCCGCGGTTGTCGACCACCGCGCGCAGCGAGGCGCCGAAGCGGGTCCAGCGGGTGACGGCGCCGACGGCCGCGGCGAGGGCGAGGGCCGCCCCCAGCGGGACCCACGGGTCGGTGGAGAGCAGCGTGGGCGCGTCGTCGCGGGCGCCCGGCCCCCACAGCAGGGCGGCTCCGCCGACGAGGAGGACGAAGACGCCGAGGGAGGCGACCAGCGTCTGGGCGGGGTCGCCGCCGAGGACCGCCAGGGGACGGAAGACCGCGCGGTCCAGGAGCAGGCCGATGCCGGGGGCGACGACGAGCAGGGTGAGCGCCGCGGCGAGCGGGAGCGGCCAGTGCCACTCCGCCGTCAGCTGGCGCAGGACGTAGGCGCAGACCATGGCGATCGCGCCGTGCGCGAAGTTGAGGACCCCCGTGGCGCGGTAGGTGACGATCAGTCCGATGCCGGTGAGGGCGGCGGCACCCCCGACCGAGAGCCCGGCCAGCGTCAGGTCGTAACTCAGGGACGACACCGGGTCAGGGCTCCGGGGTGGTGTCGGGGTCGGCCGGTGGGGTGCCGGCGGGGCCGGCGACTGGGGGCGGGGAGTCGGGCGGTTCGGTGGTTGGGCGTGGGGTGGAGGGCGGCTCGGTGGCCCCTGGCCGGGCGTGGGGCGGCTCAGCGCATCGCGGTGGCGCGTCGGGTTGCCGGGTGGTGCGTGGAGGGTTTTTGGGCGGGTCCGGGGTTGCTGGCCGGGCGTTGGGCGGCTCGGTGGTTGGGCGTGGGGTGGAGGGCGGCTTGGTGGCCTCTGGCCGGGCGTGGGGCGGCTCGGCGGCCCCTGGTCGGGTGTCGGGCGGCTCGGTGGCCCCCGGGCGGTCCTCAGGCGGCTCCGTCTCCGCGTCGGGGCGCGGCGGATCGCAGATCGGGCAGGGGGCCAGGGCGCCCGTGGCCGTGGCCGTGGCGTCCACGGGGAGCGCCTCCGGCTTGCCCGCGACCAGGGGGCAGCCCGCGCGGTGCCGGAGTGTGCCGCCGGGGACCGTGAGGAGCGTTCCGTCGGCGGCTGCGGGCCCCTTCGGCCGCTCCCCGGCTTCCGCGGCCCCGGCCGCCACCAGCAGCCCGTACAGCTCCTCGACGCGCGCCGCCGCCAGGGCGCTCCTGCCGTGGGTGAGGAGCACCGCGCCCGCCACGATCAGCGCCGCGCCCGGCACCGTGCACGAGGCGAGGTAGGGCAGCTGCCGTTCGGCGAACCGCTCCCCGGAGACCCCGTACCAGCCGAGCACGCAGAGCACCGCGCCGCCGGCCAGCGCCGCGCAGGCCGCCCACAGCACGGGGTGCGCGGCGCGTGGCCGGGTCGGGCCGGACGCACCGGCCGTCCGAACTGTCTGAGCCGCCCGCATCGAGGCCCCCTGGGACACGTCGTGGGTCACATCGCAACGTCGGTGGGCTGTCCATGTCAGCCGATGGCTTGCACTATGCCTTCTGCGAGCTGACCCTGAAAGCACCGGGCCGCCACGGCCCGGACCGACACCCGGTGGTGAGCCAGATGGTTCTCGGGAGTAGCCCCAGGCGGGGGACGCAGGACGGCCGGAAGCGGGCGCGGCGGGGCGCGGCCCTGGCCGCCGCAGCGGCCTTCCTGATCGGCCCGGCCGCCGTGGCCTGCGGCGACGACAGCGGAGGCGGGGACGGCGGCACGCCGCCCGAGCCGTCCGTGGAGAGGACGACCGGACCGGCGAAGGACAGCGCCACCGCGCCCGCCGACCCGGCGGCGGCAGAGAAGGAGGTCCGGGAGAACTGGGAGAAGTTCTTCGACCCCAAGGTGTCGCTGAAGGACAAGGAAGCCGTCCTGGAGAACGGCGCCAAGATGCGCGCCGTCCTGGCGGGCTTCAGCGGCGACGAGCGCGGCAAGCAGGTCGCGGCAAAGGTCGGCGAGGTCGAGTTCACCTCGGCGAAGGAGGCCGACGTCACGTACGCGCTGACGCTGAAGGGAGCCACCGCGCTGCCCGACGCCTCGGGTACGGCCGTCCATCAGGACGACACCTGGAAGGTGTCCGTCAAGACGCTCTGCGCGCTGGTGAAGATGAGCGGCAATGCGTCGCCCGGTCCGGGCTGTTGAGGCGCTGCTCGTCGCGGCTCTCCTCGTGGGCGGCGCGGCCTGCGGGTCCCGGCTGCCCGAGAGCGACTTCGAGCGGCGCGGCACGGCCCCGGCGCCCGAGCGGAAGGCTCCGGTCAGGGTCGGCATCATCGCCAGCGCGACCAGCCCGGTGGGGGGCGCCGCCTTCACCGGGCCGCGCGACGGGGCGCGGGCGTACTTCGACCGGCTGAACGCGCGCGGCGGCATCCAGGGCCGCCCGGTGGAGGTGCGCACCTGCGACGACGGCGGCAGCGGCGTCGGCAACAACGACTGCGTGCGCGAACTCGTCGAGGAGCACGAGGTCGTCGCGCTCGTGGCCACCGCCTCCCTGGACTACGCGGGCGCCTCCCGGGTCTCCCGCGCGCGGGTGCCCGACATCGGCGGACAGCCGATCGGCTCGGCGTACGAGACGTATCCGCACCTGTACGGGATCTACGGCAGTCTCGCCCCCAGGAAGGGGAAGCCGGGCTGGGACGGCGAGCTGTACGGCGGCACCGAGGTCTACCGCTACTTCAAGCGGGAGCAGGGCGCGCGGACCGCCGCCGTCGTCTCCTACAACCAGGCCGCCTCCGCCGCGTACGCCCGTCTCGTCACCCGAGGGCTGAAGGCCGAGGGCTACAAGGTGGTCACCGAGCAGGTCGACTTCGCGCTGCCCAACTTCCGCGCGGCCGCCGCCGATCTCAAGGAGCAGGGCGCCGACCTGGTCTTCGACGCGATGGACACCCACGGCAACGCCCGGCTCTGCGCGGCGATGGACGAGGTCGGGGCGGAGGTCACCGCCAAGGTCACCAACGTGCAGAACTGGACCTCGACCGTCGGCGAGGAGTACAAGGACGCGCCGCGCTGCCGCAACGCCCTGTGGGCCACCGGATCGAGCCGGAACTACGCGGACATCGAACATCCGGCCGTACGGGAGTTCCGAACGGCGATGAAGGGGAAGGCGCTCTCCCAGTGGCAGGTGGAGGGCTGGGCCGCGGCCATGTGGTTCACCGACGCGGCGAAGGCCTGCCTGAGGGGAGAGGGAGAGGTCACGCGTGCGTGCGTGGACAGGTACATGAACCGGAACGAGCCGTATACGGCGCGCGGACTGCTCCTGCCCGTGACCTTCGAGCGGCGGTCCGAGCCACCGGAACGCCGCAGGACGTGCGTGTCGGTGGCCCGCTGGCGGGACGGGAAAGGCTGGGTGACCCAAGGAGGAGAGATGACCGGGAACTGCTTCGACGTTCCCCAGCTCGCCTACCGGCCTTGATGCGGCGGAGCACGGGCGAGTTCCCGTTCTCGGCTCTCGATCACCCATCTGTCCAAAAAAGGGTGGTACTGACACCCAACCCTTGGCCAAGAATTAGCGTCTAACCCTGCGGTAGGCGGGCGAGGGGGACTGTCCGCATGGAAACGCGGGATACGGGGACGTATGCACATCTCTTTCCTGATACACAACGCGTACGGGATCGGAGGGACGATCCGGACGACGTACAACTTGGCGAACACGCTGGCCCAGCAGCACGACGTCGAGATCGTCTCCGTCTTCCGGCACCGCGACGAGCCGGTCTTCGCGCCTGACCCGCGCGTACGCCTGAGCCACCTCGTGGACACGCGCAAGGACAGCCCGGGCTACGAGGGGGAGCACCCCGAGTACCTGCGGCCCGCCCGTACGTTCCCCAGCGCCGAGGGCCGCTACGACCAGTACAACGCGCTCACCGACCGGCGCATCGCCGCGCACCTCGCGGCCCTGGACGCGGACGTCGTCGTCGGCACCCGGCCCGGACTCAATGTGCACATCGCCCGCCAGACCGCACGCGGCCCCCTGCGCGTCGGCCAGGAACACCTCACGCTCGACAGCCACTCCAAGGAACTGCGCCGCCAGCTGCGCAGCGTCTACCCCCGCCTCGACGTCCTCACCACGACGACCGAGGCCGACGCGCGCGCCTACAGGCGCAAGATGCGGCTGCCCGGCGTCCATGTGCAGGCGCTGCCCAACCCCGTGCCCGCGCCCGGCATAGAGCCCGCCGACGGCACCCACAAGTGGGTCGTCGCCGCCGGGCGGCTCGCCCCCGTCAAGCGGTACGACCTGCTGATCAGGGCCTTCGACAAGGTGCGGCGCGAGCGCCCCGACTGGCGGCTGCGGATCTACGGCAGCGGCAAGCAGAAGGAGAAGCTGCGCGCCCTGATCGACGAACTCGGCCTCTACAACCACGTCTTCCTCATGGGCCCCGCCCACCCCATCGAGCCCGAGTGGGCCAAGGGCTCCATCGCCGCCGTCACCTCCAGCCTGGAGTCCTTCGGCATGACGATCGTCGAGGCGATGCGCTGCGGCCTCCCCGTCGTCGCCACCGACTGCCCGCACGGCCCCGGAGAGATCATCGACAACGGTGTCGACGGGCGCCTCGTCGAGGTCGGCAACCCCGACGCCATCGCCGGCGGTCTGCTCGAACTGATCAACGATGACTCGCTCCGGCACCGGATGGCGGGCGCCGCGCTCCAGGACTCCGAGCGCTTCGACCCGGCCCGCATAGCCGAGCGCTACGACGCCATGTTCTCCGGCATGCTCACCCGGGGCAGCTCGCTCGGGGGCCGGATGCGCGGCACCCTGCACCGCACGCGCGGCGCACTGCTCGGGGGCGCGTACGCGGTGCGGGATCTCGGGCGTGTCCAGACGAAGGGATCGACCGCATGACGGCCTTGGCCGCCTCGCACGAGGCGTCGCACACCGGGGACGACCACCAGGCGTCCACGGCGCCGCGCGCCGACTGCGTCGCCGACTCCGCCGGGGGTCTCACCTTCGACGTGACGGACCCCGGGGAGACCGGCCCGCAGGGCGCCGCCCACCTCCTGCTGCGCCGCCGGGACGCCGACTCCGCCGAGGACTGCGTCCGGCTGCCGCTCTCCCCCTCGGCCGACGGGCGCCTGCGTGCCGCGCTGCCCAGCACCGTCGAGCTGGCCGAGGGCCGCTGGAACGCGTACGCGCAGATCGCGGGCGGTGAGCCGCGCCGCCTGATGCCGGGCGTGAACGACCTGCGCTCGCTGGTCGACCGCGCTCCCAGCGGCAGCCGCGGCCACATCGCGGTGCGCATCCCCTACGCGACGAAGCAGGGCAACCTCTCCGTGCGCAGCTGGCTGCGGGCGCCGCACGCCGAGGCCGGCGAGATCGAGCTGGCGGACGGCGCCATGACCGTCCACGGCCGCGTCTACGGCACGCCGCTGACCGGCGCCGCGTACGCCGAGGCCGTCCGGCGGGCCGAGCCCGGCCACGTCCACCGCGCCGACGTCACCTCCGAGGGACCGGAGTTCACGTTCGCGATGCGCCACACGCTGCTCGCGGACAGCGGGCCGGGCCCGTGGGACCTGTGGCTGCTTCCGGCCGGGGAGAGCGGACCGCGCGTGCGGCTGGCCCGGCTGCTGGACGACGTACCGGACAAGAAGGCGATCTTCACGTACCCGGTGGTGCGCTGCGAGACGGAGCACGGGGTGCTGGAGGCGGGCCCGTACTACACCCTCGACAACGACCTGTCCGTCCGTGTGCGTGAGGCCCGGAGCGAATAGCCCCCGGGGGGTAAGGCCCCGAAGGGGCGTACGGGGGCTGTCCGCACCCCCCCCTGCCGATGAGGGCCGTCGCTGTCCTGAAGGCCGGGCACAATCGCGTCCATGTTGGAGACCTCGGCACGACTGCTCCGCCTGCTCTCCCTGTTGCAGGCCCACCGCGACTGGTCCGGCGCCGACCTCGCCGACCGCCTCGGCGTCACCCCGCGCACCGTCCGCCGTGACGTGGACCGGCTGCGCGAACTCGGCTACCCCGTCAACGCCAGCCCCGGCACCGGCGGCGGCTACCAGCTCGGCGCGGGGGCCGAGCTGCCGCCGCTGCTCCTGGACGACGACGAGGCGGTCGCGGTCGCCGTCGGTCTGCGCACCGCCGCCGGGCAGGGCATCGAGGGCATCGGCGAGACCTCGGTACGGGCGCTCACCAAGCTGGAACAGGTGCTGCCGGGACGGCTGCGCCGCAGGGTGAGCGCCCTGAACGCCTTCACCGTGCCGCTGCTGCGCGCCCCGCGGCAGCAGGGCCTGGACCCCGCCCTGCTGACCGAACTCGCGGGCGTCTGCCGGGACTCGGAGCGGCTGCGCTTCGACTACCGCGACCACGGAGGCAGTTCGACCCGCCGCGCCGTCGAGCCGCACCGGCTGGTGTGCACCGAGCGCCGCTGGTACCTCGTGGCGTGGGACCTGGAGCGCGAGGACTGGCGTACGTTCCGCGTGGACCGGCTCACGCCGAGGCCGCCGCACGGACCGCGCTTCGCGCCGCGCACCCCGCCCGCCGACGACCTGGCCGCGTACGTCGCCAAGGGCGTCTCCACCCGCGCGTACGCCGCCCAGGCCGTGGTCCGCCTCCTGGTGCCGCTGGAAGAGGCCGCCGAGCGGATCTCCCCGGCCGACGGCACCCTGGAGGCCGAGACCGAGCGGAGCTGCCTGCTGCGCACCGGGGCGGCGAGCCTGGACGTGATGGTCTTCCACGTGATGTTCATGGGCTTCGAGTTCGAGGTCGTGGAGCCCGCGGAGCTCACCGACCGGATCAGGGCCTCCCGGGACCTCCTGAGCCGGGCCCTGGAGCGGGGGGAGCGGTCCGAGCCGGGCGCGCCGTGCGAGCGGGCGTAGGCCGGCCCCAGGGGGGGCGCTCGGCCCGGGACCATGAATTCCTTGTGCGCCGCCAAGGCCGGTCCGCGGACGCGGATTCCGAAATGCGGAGGGTTCGTAAAGGGGGGTTCCGGGTTATTCGGGACGCCCTCTCGGCGGAGGCGTGACGGTGGCTTCCCGGCGTATCGAAGACTTCCGTGAATTACTCCGTCAGATGGACGGAACCGCCCATACGTGTGACGGAGTTCGACCGAAACGCGCGTCGTGATCCTGTGACAAAAGCGTGACCGGAGAGGTATCAGTGACGCATGGTGAACGCCCCCCCCGGCCTTCCCCGGCGGTGCCGCGCCGCCTACCGTGGCGTCCATGGCACCTATCCCGACCCCTCCCGCAGAGCCCCAGGACAGCCCGGAACGCTACGTGGGCCTCGCCGCCGAAGCCGCCGAGCGTCAGGCGCGCGAGCACGGCTGGTCCACCGTCAGGTCGCTGCCGCCAGGCGCGATGATCACCATGGAGTACCTCGCGGGGCGGCTCAACCTCGAAGTCACGGAGGGCGTCGTGACGCGCTCCTGGAAGGGCTGACGGCCGCTGCCCCGCCCGTACGCCGAAGGCCCCGGTTCCGTGGAGGAACCGGGGCCTTCGCGATGCGGGGGGATGGCTGTGCGTACCGGCCCCCGCCGCCTGTCGGGTCAGCCGCCCGCCACCGGGCGGGCCGACGGGGTGCCGCGCGTCGTGCGGTCGGAGTGCGGCGGCCTGCGGCTGCCGGCCGGCGTGACCGGCGTGCGCTCCGAGCGGGCCGTGTGCGGGCCGGGCGCGAGGTAGGCCGGGGCCCGTGTCGAGCGGGCCGCGCCGACCGGCTCACGGGCGGGCGCCTGCTCCTGTGCGCGGGGCCGCTGCGGCACCATCGCGGGGGCGCCGGCCGGGGCTCCGGGGAGCGCCGCGGGCTCGGGCAGGGGCGCGATGCCCGCGCGGCGGGCCCGCCAGGACTCGCGGACACCGAAGATCGCGTTCTCGATCCGGGTGATCAGCGGCTCGAACCAGGGCAGCGCGAGCAGGATGAGCAGGCCCGCGGCCCAGCCGAGGAAGACGTCGCTCAGCCAGTGCGTACCGAGGTAGACGGTGGTGAGGCCGACGCTCAGCGAGACCACGGCCGACACGGCCGACAGATAGCGGCGGGTGCGCGGGGTCGAGGCGAGGTAGGCCAGGATTCCCCAGGTTACGACGGCGTTGGCGGTGTGGCCGCTGGGGAATATATCGCCGCCCAGCCACATCTCGTTGGAGCCGATCGTGGTCGCGTAGTGCGGACCGAGGCGGCCCATGCCGAGCTTGGCGGCGCCGACCGTCACGTTGAGCAGGAGCAGCGAGGCGCCGAACATCAGCAGCGGGCGCAGGGTGTGCTGACGCCAGGAGCGCCAGCCGAGCCAGGCCGCGACCATGACGGCCGTGGGGCCGCGCTGGCCGAGGACGACCCAGTAGTCGAGGAAGGCGTGGATCTCCGGCCACTGCTGGTAGGGCCGGAAGAACATGACCTGCCAGTCGAACCGCACCAGCCACGAGGTGGTGAGCACGGCGACGACGATGGCGAGGTAGAAGGCCAGGGTCGCGCTGAAGAGCACGATCCGGTGCCGGCTCATCCTCGGTACATCGAGGTGGGTCGGTCGTTCCGGCTCACGGTCGAGCCGGGCGAAGACCCGGTCAAGACGGGTGAGGTTTCGTTCGGTACGCACCCAATCGACGTTACAGCGGGTGAGTCTGGCACTAGGCCGAATCAGTGGCTTTGTGATGACGATGTGATGTGGGATTCATCTCAGGTCCGTGTTTATTCTGCGGATTCCCTATTCGACCGCCATCGCATTGCCTGAATTCGTTGATCGTTTTCGATGCCGTTTTATGGGCCTTATGAATTCGTTCACCGGGAGCCGGTGCGGATTTTCCTTGGCGGTCACCGCGGGGCCGGAAATGATCATGACGGGATCACGGTGGTCCCGAGCCGTGCAGCCAGAACGCCCCGTACACCGCGCCGAGCACGGCCACACCCCCGAGGATCAGCACCGACCTGGACGTACGCAGCCGGGCCAGCGCCACCGCGAGGGGCAGCAGCAAGGGGAAGGCGGGCAGCAGGAGGCGTGGCTTCGAGCCGAAGTAGCCCGCCGCGCACAGCGCGAGCGCGACGACGATTCCGGTGTGGACGAGCAGCGGCAGCGGCTGGCGCTGCCGCACCCCGACGACGTACAGCCAGACCACCAGCGCCACCCCGAGGAGGAGACCGAGACCCGCGAGGGCACCGGGGACGGAGGTGAACTTGGCGCCGATGAAGCGCGCGAAGGCGTAACCGAAGTCGAAGCCGTTGCCCCAGCCCGCCTGGACGCCGAGATAGCCGAAGAGGCCGTCGCCCGTGCGGTGGCCGACCCACAGCACGTACCCCGCGGCGCCGAGCGGCGCCAGGAGCACCCCGAGGAGCATGCGCCGGTCCGCCCGCCGCTCCCGGTACATCCGCACGGCGGCCGTCACCCAGATCGCGGCGACCACCGCGGCACCCACCGGCCGGGTCAGCCCCGCCAGGGAGGCGAGCACGCCGGCCAGGACCCAGCGCTCCCGCAACAGGGCGTACAGCGACCAGGCGGCCAGCGCCGTGAACAGTGACTCGCTGTACGCCATCGACTGCACGATGCCGACCGGGAGCACCGCCCACAGCGCGGCGGCGCAGACCCCGGCCCGGCGCCCGTACAGATGGTCGGCGACCGCGAAGATCCCCGCGGCGGCGAAGAGCGACGCGAGCCAGCTCACCGCCAGCCCCGCGTCGGCGTACGACAAGGGGCTGACCGCCGCGCCGAACCGCTCCAGCCAGGGCAGGAGGGGGAAGAACGCCAGGTTGGAGTGGACGCTGCCGTCGGGGAGCGTCACCTCCCAGCCGTAGCCGTGCTCGGCGACGCGGGTGTACCAGAGCGAGTCCCAGCGGGCGGCCAGCAGCGTGTGCGGGCTCTTGCCCGCCGCCGCGCCCCACACCGCGAGCACCGCGAGGCCCAGCGCGCGCACCCCGGCGTACACCAGGAGGGCGGGCGCCGCGCGGCGCAGCGCCGCGCGCACCGCCGAGAGCGGCGGGGACGGCGAGAGGCGTTGATCAAGATCGGTCACGGGCTCGATTATCGGCCGTCGCGGGAACCGGGTGCTCGTCCGGGGCGTGGCCTGGGCGTGGAGGGCGTGGCGCACGCCACATCACCTCCGTACAACCATGAGAGGTCCACCACGCGCCTCAGGGATGAACTCGCGTACTCTGGCCGCTCACTCGCCTTTGTCTGCGCCGCCGGAGCAGCCAGTCCCCATCCCGCAGGCCGCCGAAGCGAGGGATCACTGGGAGGTACGCACATGTCCGGGACGACCACGGCCGCAGCACCGCAGGGCCGTCGGGGTTCCGGGGCCGGTGCCGGTGCCAACCGCTGGCTCGTGCTCGTCGTCCTCTGCGTCAGCCTGCTGCTGGTCGCGGTCGACGCCACCGTCCTGCACGTCGCCGTGCCCGCCGTCACCGAGGACCTGAAGCCCGGAGCGATCGAACTGCTGTGGATCGTGGACATTTACCCACTGGTCTGCGCCTCGCTCCTCATCCTCTTCGGCACACTCGGCGACCGCGTCGGCCGCAGACGTGTGCTGCTGCTCGGGTACGCCCTCTTCGGCGTCGCCTCGGCGGTCGCGGCCGTCGCCGACAACGCGCAGGTGCTGATCGCCGCGCGGGCGCTGCTCGGCGTCGGCGGCGCGATGATCATGCCCGCGACGCTGTCGATCCTGCGCCAGGTCTTCCCCGACCGGCGCGAGCGGGCCGTCGCCATCGGCATCTGGAGCGCGGTGGCCGCCGTGGGCGCGGCCGTCGGGCCGCTGCTCGGCGGGTTCCTCCTGGAGCACTTCTGGTGGGGCTCCGTCTTCTTCATCAACATCCCGCTGATGCTGGTCAGCCTGCCCGTCGGACGCTGGCTGCTGCCCGAGTCGACCGGGGAGCGCGACGGGCCGTGGGACGTGGCCGGCGCGCTGATGGCCGCGGGCGGTCTCTTCGGCGTCGTGCTCGGCGTGAAGCGGCTCGGCGGCGGCGAGTCGCCGCTCGGCGCGACGACGCTGCTCTCCCTGGCCGTGGGCGCCGCCCTGCTCACCGGGTTCGTCCGCAGGCAGCGGCGGCGCAAGCACCCGCTGGTCGACCTGTCGATGTTCCGGCGGCCCGCGTTCAGCACGTCGGTCGGCTGCATCGTGCTCGCCATGCTCGCGCTCGTGGGCCTGGAACTGATCGCCGCCCAGTACCTCCAGCTGGTCCTCGGCCTCTCCCCGCTGGAGACCGGCCTGCGGCTGCTGCCGCTCACCATCGCCGCGATGGCCGCGGGCCTCGCCGGGTCGAAGCTGCTGCACCGCTTCGGTCCGCGCACCATGGTCTGCACGGGGTTCTGCCTCACCGCGGCCGCCGTGGTGGTGCTGACCGGCATGGGCGGCCACGCCAACGACACCCTGCTGCTCACCGGCTTCGTCCTGCTCGGCTTCGGCCTGGAGACCACGCTCTTCGGCGCCTACGAATCGATGCTCAGCGAGGCCCCGCCCGCGCAGGCGGGCGGCGCCGCCGCGATCGGCGAGACCTCCTACCAGCTGGGCGCGGGCATCGGCATCGCACTGCTCGGCACCGTCATGAACGCCGCGTACGCGCCGGGCCTCTCCTCGGTGCCGGGCGTCCCGCCGGCCGACAGCGCGGCGGCCGCCCACTCGCTCGGCGAGGCGTACGAAGTGGCCGCACGGCTCGGCGGCGGTGCGGGCGAGGCCCTGCGCGCCGCGGCCCGCGACTCCTTCGTGCACGGCCTGCACGTGACGCTGCTGGTCAGCGCCGGTCTCCTGCTGCTCGGCGCGCTCGCGGCGCTGCGGCTGCCGCGTGCCATGGAGTGCGGGGCACCGCCCGCGCCCCGGGCCGAGCAGGGCATTCCGGCGCCCCGGGATCCGGCGGGCGTGGGCGCGGACTCCTTGCGCTGAACCGGGCAGGGGAGCGCTGGGCGGGGGATGCCGCACGGCGTTGCCCGGGATGGGGCCCCGCACCGGGTCACCCTGGACGCGCGGCACCCCGCGTCGTAACGTCAGCGCGAGCCGTAGTGAACTACCACTGCTAGTTTTGTGTCGCCGGAGGCCCGCATGTCCGCAAGTGCCCGCACCCCTCTGCCGCCCTTCGATCCCGCCGATCCCCTCGGCATCGACGACCTCCTCGCCCCCGAGGACCTCGCGATCCGCGACACCGTGCGGGCCTGGGCCGCCGACCGGGTCCTGCCGCACATCGCCGAGTGGTACGAGAAGGGCGAACTGCCCGGCATCCGTGAGCTGGCCCGCGAACTCGGCTCCCTCGGGGCGCTCGGCATGTCACTGGAAGGCCACGGCTGCGCGGGCGCGAGCGCCGTCCAGTACGGGCTGGCCTGCCTGGAGCTGGAGGCCGCCGACTCCGGCATCCGCTCCCTGGTCTCCGTGCAGGGCTCCCTCGCCATGTACGCCGTCCACCGCTTCGGCTCCGAGGAGCAGAAGCAGCGGTGGCTGCCCGGCATGGCCGCCGGCGAGATCATCGGCTGCTTCGGCCTGACCGAACCCGACCACGGCTCGGACCCGGCGTCCATGCGGACGTACGCGAAGAAGGACGGCGCGGCCGGCGGCGACTGGGTGCTCAGCGGACGCAAGATGTGGATCACGAACGGGTCAGTGGCGGGGGTCGCCGTCGTCTGGGCGCAGACCGAGGAGGGGATCAGGGGCTTCGTCGTACCGACCGACAGTCCCGGCTTCTCGGCACCGGAGATCAAGCACAAGTGGTCGCTGCGCGCGAGCGTCACCAGTGAACTGGTGCTGGACGAGGTGCGGCTGCCCGCCGACGCGGTCCTGCCCGGGGTCGTCGGCCTGAAGGGCCCGCTCAGCTGTCTGTCCCACGCGCGCTACGGCATCGTCTGGGGTGCGATGGGCGCCGCCCGGTCGTCCTTCGACGCGGCGGTGGAGTACGCGAAGACCCGCGAGCAGTTCGGCCGGCCCATCGGCGGCTTCCAGCTCACCCAGGCCAAGCTCGCCGACATGGCGGTCGAGCTGCACAAGGGCGTCCTGCTCGCCCATCATCTCGGACGGCGCCTGGACGCCGGCCGGCTCCGTCCCGAACAGGTCAGCTTCGGCAAGCTCAACAACGTGCGCGAAGCGATCGAGATCTGCCGCACGGCCAGGACCATCCTGGGCGCCAACGGGATCTCACTGGAGTACCCCGTCATGCGGCACGCGACGAACCTCGAATCGGTGCTCACCTACGAGGGCACCGTCGAGATGCATCAGCTGGTGCTGGGCAAGGCGCTCACCGGCCTCGACGCCTTCCGGTGACCCCGGTCGGCTCCCGGTGAGCGGCCTTGCCCCTAGCTCTGGTTGAAAAAGCCGTCCGAGGGGCGGCTCGTGGCCTCGCCGTTGACGATGTGCGTGTCGGCGGGGGTCAGCAGGAAGACCCGCGTCGCCACGCGCTCGATCGAACCGCGCAGGCCGAAGGTGAGACCGGCGGCGAAGTCGACCACGCGCTTGGCGTCCGTGGGCTCCATCGCCGTGAGGTTCATGATGACCGGGACGCCGTCCCGGAACAGCTCGCCGATGGCGCGCGCGTCCCGGAAGCTGTCCGGGGTCACGGTCCCGATCCGGCGCCCGTCGTCCACGGCCTTCTCGTCGGCCACCCGCCCCCGCGGGTCGGTGACCCAGGCCTCCGGCCGGCCGGGCCCCTCGTCCCGGTCGTCTTCGTAGCCGTCGTCGTAGTAGCGCTCGTCGTTGTTGTCGTCGACGAGGCCAAGCCAAGCACTTGCCTTGCGCACCGATCCCATGGACGCCTCCTCTCACTGCGGTTTCCCTGCGTTCCGCATTCCTATGCTCGTCCATGATGCGGATGGTGCGCCAAGTGGATAGTCGCCGCGCGGGGTTTTCGTGACGGTACTGGTGCACAGTCAACACGCCGACGCACGCCGTACTTCAAGGGCCGTACTGTGCGCGGTTGCTGACTGAGAGTGAAATATGATGGTCGACGGCGTATGGGTGACGGTGGGTGCGGACGGGTGAACGGTTCTCGCTACGATGCGGGAGCTGATCAGCTACGGGCCGCTCGGGGGAGTCGTCGTCGTGTTCGGAATCGTCAGGCCTTGTAGCCACCGCCTCGGTGAGGGGCTCAAGACGCAGTGGACAGCGCACCTGTGCGGGCTCTGCCTCGCGCTGCGCGGGGACCACGGGCAGTTCGCCCGCGTCGTCACCAACTACGACGGGCTCATCATCTCCGTCCTGACGGAGGCTCAGGCCGAGCGGTCCACCGGCTGGCGGCGCACCGCGGGGCCCTGTCCGCTGCGTGGGATGCGCACGGCCTCGGTCGCGCAAGGCGAGGGGGCGCGGCTCGCCGCCGCCGTCTCGCTGGTGCTCGCCTCGGCGAAGGTCCGGGACCATGTCGTCGACGGCGATGGGCTCCTGGCGCGACGCCCGGTGGCCGCCGCCGCGCGGCGCGTGGCCAGGAGCTGGGACAGGGCGGGCGCCCGGACCGGCTCCGCCGTGGGGTTCGACACGGCCGTCCTGGTGGACGCCGTCGAACGGCAGGCCGGGATCGAGGCCCTGGCGGGGCGCGGCACCTCGCTGCTCACGGTCACCGAGCCGACCGAGACCGCGACCGCGGCGGCCTTCGCGCACACCGCGGTCCTCGCCGGACGGCCGGGCAACGCGACGCCGCTCGCCGAGGCGGGCCGCCTCTTCGGTCGCCTCGCGCACCTGCTCGACGCGGTGGAGGACAAGGAAGCTGACGCCGCGTCGGGTGCGTGGAACCCCCTCACCGCGACCGGCACCTCCCTCGCCGAGGCCCGCCGCCTCGCCGACGACGCGCTGCACGGCATACGCCTCGCGCTGCGCGACGTGGAGTTCACCGACGGCAAGCTCGCGCACATGCTGCTGGCGCACGAACTGCGCCGCTCGGTCGACCGGGCCTTCGGGACGGACGCGTGCGGTCACGGCCACGGCCACCAGGTGACAGGGCATCAGGCGGGCTCGTTCGGGCCTCCACAGCAGGGTCCGCAGCAGGGGCCCCAGCCGGGGTCGCCACACGGGCCGCAGCAGGGCGGTCCCTACGGGGATTCCGCTGGGGGCCCGTACGGCTCGCAGCATCCCTATGGCGGGGGCGGCAACCCGTACGGGGGCGGCGGGCCGGGTGGTCCGGGCGGGCCCGGTGGCTTCGGTGGCGGTCCCGCCTTCGAGCCGCAGCCGCCGAAGCCGGGCAAGCGCGGCTTCTGGGCGGGATGCGCGGTCGCCATCGGCCTGTGCTGCACGTGCAAGATGTGCTGCGCCGACGAGTACGAAGGGCCGTGGTCCCGCAAGAAGCGCGAGGGCTGCTGCAACAACTGCGACTGCGACTGCGGCTGCTGCGGCATCTGCGAGTGCTGCTCCTGCTGCGACTGCGGGCTCTAAGCCGCCGTGGGGTGACGGGACGTCAGTCCGTGATCTCCGGCGGGGAGATCCGGGAGGCCTCGATCGCCGAGCCCCGGGTGCCCCACTTCTTCAGAATGCGGTCGTACGTGCCGTCCTCGATCAGCCGGTTCACCGCCGCCCGGAACGCCGGGGCCAGCTTCGTGCCCTTCTTGAAGGCGAAGCCGACGTCGAGGCGGCGGTACTCGCCGAGGAACCGCAGGCCCTCCTGCTGGTGGACCGCGTAGCGCAGGCCGTTGATGGTGGACATCACCACGTCGGCGCGGCCCTGCCGCAGGGCCGGCCAGACGGCGCCCGGCTCGGCGTACGTCTTGACGCCGTACGGCTCCTTGCCGGCCTCCTCGCACACATGCTTGTTGTCCTCCAGCGTCACCTCGAAGGTGGTGCCGGCGCCGGTCGCCACGTTCAGACCGCAGAGCTGTTCGAGGTGGGTGATCTTCTTCAGTCCGCTGTCCTCACGGACGGCGAAGCCCTGGCCGTCGTTGATGTACGTGACGAAGTCGATGGTCCTGCGGCGCTCGTCGGTCACGCCGAAGTTGCCCGTGCCGAGGTCGTACTTGCCGCTGCCGAGGGCGGGGAGGATCGCCTCGAAGCTCGCGGCCTCGCGCTTCAGCCGCAGCCCGAGGACCTTGGCGACGGCGTCCGCCAAGTCGATGTCCTGTCCGACGACCGTCCTGCCGTCCTCCCGGTAGAAGGCCCCGGGCGGGGTGCCGCCGACGGAGGCGGCGACGCGGAGGGTGCCCCGGGCGCGTACCTCCGGCGGCAGCAGCCGGGCCGCCGCCGCGTCCTTCTCGACCGGGGAGACGACGTCCGCGGTGGGGATCGTGCCGCTCCGTCCCGCGGGAGCGGCGCCCGTGGTGTCGGCGGCGCCCCCGGAGCCGCAGGCCGTGAGCGCGAGGGTGGCGGCGGTGATCAGGGCGAAGGCCACCGGGATGCGGCGGGAACGCTCGGGTGCGGGCAGGGCTGTGCTCATGGCTGTGCTCTCATGGCGTGGTTCTCCGGCTGGGCTGGACGAAGCGGGGCGGGGCGGAACGGCCGTGCGAGGGGAGGGGTGTCACCGCTCGCGGCGGGCGGAGCGGTGACGTGCGCGTGTGAAGGCGAGGACGACGGCGCGCGGGCGCGCGGCCGTCGGGACGAGGAGAGGGAGAGGGTGAGCGCGGGGACCCGCCCGGGCGCGGCGGAGCGGGCTCAGCGGATGCGAGCGGGCTCGGGTGCCGCGTGCGGCGCAGGGGGTCGGCTCAGGAGGGCATCAACAGGACGCCGACCACACGCGACCGAAGTCGATGTGGGAGCGCGTGACCAGCCACTGCTGTGGATGCATGGGCCAAGTGGAACAGGCATTCGGCGAGGTGTCAACTGCCGTGAGACGTACGGCTCATATGCTGGACGGCCTTGACAGCGGGCGCGAAACGGCCCGTACTCTCAAGGCGGATCGTGCTGAGGGGCTCGGTCCCGTGAAGGCGTCACCCGTGCTCGCACTCCCGTATCCACGGAGCCTTCCGCATGCCTTCCGGCACCTTCGCCAAAGCCGCGACCACCCCTCCTCCCGAAGATCCCGCGAATCCCGCAGATTCCGAAGAATCCGTAGGCCCCGATGGTCCTGAAGCGGCCTCCGCCACGCCCCGCATCGTGCCCCGGCCCCGCGCGGGCCAGTGGACGGCCGCCGCCCTCGTCCTCGCGCTGCTCGCGCTCGCCGCCCACTCCGTCGCCCGCAACGAGGCGTTCCAGTGGGACGTCGTCGGCGAGTACTTCACCACGGCGGCCGTGCTGCGCGGCCTCGGGCTCACGCTCTGGCTGACCGCGGCCGTCATGGTGCTCGGCTTCGCGCTCGGCACGCTGCTCGCCGTCGGCAGACTCTCCGCCAACCCCGTGCTGCGCGCGGTCAGTTGGGGGTACGTCTGGTTCTTCAGGTCGATGCCGATCCTGGTGCAGCTGCTGTTCTGGTTCAACATCGGGGCGCTGTACCCGCGGGTGTTCGGCGTCAAGACGGTCGACCTCCTCGGGCCCGTGACCATCGCCGTCATCGGGCTCACCCTGCACGAGGCCGCGTACGCCGCCGAGGTGGTGCGCGGCGGCATCCTCTCCGTCGACCGGGGGCAGACCGAGGCCGCGCGGTCGCTCGGCCTCGGCAGGTGGCGCCGCGGGTGGCGCGTCGTGCTGCCGCAGGCGATGCGCTCCATCGTGCCGCCGGCCGGGAACATGCTGATCGGCACCCTCAAGGGCACTTCCATCGTCAGCGTCATCGCGGTGCAGGACCTGCTCTACTCCGTGCAGCTCGTCTACCACCGCACCTACCAGGTCATCCCGCTGCTCCTGGTCGCCACCCTCTGGTACGTCGTGGTCACCTCGGTGCTCGGCGTCGGGCAGTACTACGTCGAGCGGTACTACGCACGCGGTTCGGAGCGTGCCCGGTGAGGCACTCGCTGGTGATCGTGGGTGCCGGTCCGCGCGGCACCGGGGTCATGGAGCGCCTCGCGGCCAACGCCCCCGAGCTATACGCCGGTCCGGGCCTCGACATCCACCTCGTGGACCCCTACCCGCCAGGCGGCGGCCGCGTCTGGCGGCACGACCAGTCCCCCCTGCTCTGGATGAACTCGCAGGCCAAGGACGTGACGATGTTCACCGACGCGACGGTGGAGGTCGCGGGGCCCGTCCTGCCGGGTCCCTCCCTCGACGCCTGGGCCGGGCTCGACGGCCGCGCCTTCGCCGGCCGCCGCGAGCAGAGCCGGTATCTGCGCTGGGTGTACGAGAAGGCCGTGGCCGCCCTGCCGCCCGGCACCGTCGTCCACCACCACCGGCGCAGGGCGGTACGCGTGACCGGGCCGCGCGGGGGCCGCCAGGCGGTGTGGCTGGAGGGTGTCACGGCGCCGCTCGCAGCCGACGCCGTCCTCCTCGCCCAGGGCCACCTGGACGCCGAACCGGACGACACGCAGCGTGAGTTGACCTCGTACGCCGAGCGGCACGGACTCGTGCACCTGCCGCCCGACTTCACCGCCGACGCCGACCTCACAAGTCTCGCGCCCGGCGAACCCGTGCTCGTACGCGGCTTCGGGCTCGCCTTCGTCGACCTGATGGTGCTGCTCACCGAGGGGCGCGGCGGCCGGTACGAGGGGAGGGCCCAGGACACGTACATCCCGTCCGGACGCGAGCCCGTCCTGTACGTCGGCTCACGGCGAGGCGTCCCCTACCACTCCAAGATCGGCTACGACTGGACGGGTGAACCGCCGCCGCTGCCACGCCACTTGGGGCCCGCCCAGATCGACACGCTGCTCGCCCGGCCCGGCGGCCACGACTTCCGGCGCGACGTGTGGCCGCTCATCGAGCGGGAACTCGGCTTCGCCCACTACCACCGCCTCTTCACCGCCCACCCCGAGCGCACCCGCATGGCCTGGCGGGACTTCGACGAGAAGTACGAGGCCTGCGCCCCCGGCAGCCCCGAACGGGACGCCCTCATCGCCTCCGCCGTGCCCGACCCCGCCGACCGGCTCGACCTCGCCGCGCTCGACCGGCCGCTCTCCGGAGTGCGCCACACCTCGTACCA
Organism: Streptomyces huasconensis; assembly: GCF_021028635.1. Classification (NCBI taxonomy): domain Bacteria; kingdom Bacillati; phylum Actinomycetota; class Actinomycetes; order Kitasatosporales; family Streptomycetaceae; genus Streptomyces; species Streptomyces huasconensis. The sequence continues at coordinate 1,559,070 of NZ_CP086119.1, read as the reverse complement.
AGCGCTCCAGGAGGGTCTGCGCGGCCACATCGCCCGGGACCTCGCGCGCCGCCACGACCCGGCGCACAGCCCCGACCTCGCCGTCTTCCTCGGGCTCCTCTCCGTCTACGGGCAGCTGACGCGCCTCCCGGACGTCGGGACGTGGTGGCACGGCTTCTTCAGCCTCCTCGCGTCCGGGCCGCCGGGGCCGCGGCTGCGGCAGCTGCTCGCCCTGTCGCGCGCCGGTGTCGTGCGGTTCCTCGGCGCCGACGTCGAAGTCGCCGCCGAGGGCGGGGTGTTCAGGGCCCGCAGCGCCACCCTGCCGGGCCATGTCACCGAGGCCCGCGCGCTCGTCGAGGCACGGCTGCCGCAGCCCACCGTGGCCCGTACCCGTGACCCGCTGCTGCGCGCGCTGCACGCCGAGGGCGCGGCGGCGACCGAAGCCGGCCTGCTCGCCGTCGACCCCGCCGACGGACGCGTCCTCGACCGCGCGGGCGTGCCCCACCCGCGGCGCTTCGCACTCGGCCCGCACACCAACGCGCGGGGCGCGGGCGCCTTCACCCGGCCGCGCACCAACAGCCCGTCCTTCCGGCAGAACGACGCCACCGCACGCGCCCTGCTCGACATCCTGGGAGCCGCACGATGACCGCCACGACCGCCATGGTCGAACTCCGTTCCGTACGCAAGTCCTTCGGCCCCCTGGAGGTCCTCAAGGGTGTCGACCTGACGGTGGCGGCCGGGGAGGTGACCGTGATCCTCGGCCCCTCCGGGTCCGGCAAGTCGACGCTCCTGCGCACCATCAACCACCTGGAGAGGGCCGACGCGGGGTGGGTGAGCGTCGGCGGCACGCCGATCGGCTACCGGCGCTCCGGCGACAAGCTGTACGAGCTGCCCGAACGCGAGGTGCTCAGGCAGCGCACCCGGATCGGCTTCGTCTTCCAGGACTTCCACCTCTTCCCGCACCTGACCGTCCTGGAGAACGTCGTCGAGGCCCCCGTCTGGGCCCTGAAACGGCCCCGAGCGGCGGCCACCGCGAGCGCGAAGGCCCTGCTCGCCCGGGTCGGACTCGCCGACAAGGCGGGCGCCTACCCCCGGCAGCTCTCCGGCGGGCAGCAGCAGAGGGTCGCCATCGCCCGGGCGCTCGCCCTGGAGCCGAGGCTCCTGCTCTTCGACGAGCCGACCTCCGCGCTCGACCCGGAACTGGTGGGCGAGGTCCTCGACGTCATCAAGGACCTGGCGCGGCAGGGCACCACGATGATCGTCGTCACGCACGAGATCGGCTTCGCCCGCGAGGTCGCCGACACCGTCGTCTTCATGGACGACGGGCGCGTCGTCGAACAGGGCGCCCCGGACGACGTACTGAACGCCCCGCGGCACGCCCGCACCAAGGCGTTCCTCTCCAAAGTCCTCTAGACGCGGGTCCTGCGGACGCAGCCGGACCCGCCGAGAAAGGTTCAGCCGATGACCGATCATGGAAGCGGCCGTGGCCCCCTGCACATCGCCGCCGCCATCGACCTCCTCGGAACGTACGAGTCCGGCCCCTACGCGGAGCTGGCGCTCCTGGCCGAGCGCGGAGCCCTGGACTTCGTCACGCTGGGGGACTCCTTCGCGCGGCCCGGCCCGGACGCGCTCGCCGTGGCCGCCAGGATCGCGCCCGCCACCGGCCGCGTCGGACTCGTGCCGACCGTCACGACCACGCACACCGAGCCGTTCCACGTGCAGGCCGCCGTGGCCACCCTCGACTGGGTCAGCCGGGGCCGGGCCGGCTGGGCCCTGGACGTGTCGGCGACCGAGGCCGAGGCCCGGCTCTTCGGGCGGCGCGGGGCCGCGCCGCCCGAAGAGCTGTGGCGCGAGGCCGGTGACGTCGCCGACGCGGCCGCGCTGTTGTGGGACAGCTGGGAGGACGACGCGGAGATACGGGACGTCGCGAGCGGCCGCTTCATCGACCGGGACAAGCTGCACCACGTCGACTTCGAGGGGCGCACCTTCTCGGTGCGGGGCCCCTCCATCGTGCCGCGGCCCCCGCAGGGCCATCCCGTACGGGTCGTCGACGCCACCGCCCCGCCCGCCCGCGAGGCCGCCGCCCGGCACGCGGACGTCGCCCTGGTGCGCGTCGCCTCCGTCCGCCAGGCGGATGCCGCGCGGGCCGAACTGCGGGGCCTCGCCGCGGGGTCCGGCCGCGACCCGGACACGCTGCGGGTGTTCGCCGCCCTGGACGTGGACCTCGGCGGCGGTGAGTGCGCCGCCGAGCCGGGCCACGGGGGAGGGCCGCTGCCCACCGCCGAGGGCCCCGCCTACCGGGGCGGCCCCGTCGACCTGGCCGAGCTGATGGCCGACTGGCACCGCGCGGGCGCCGTCGACGGCTTCCACCTGACGCCCGTCGAGCCGCACCGCGACCTGGAGCGGCTCGTCAACGGAACCGTCGCGCTGCTCCAGCACCGCGGACAGTTCCGCACCTTCTATCCGGGCAGCACGCTCCGGGAGCACCTGGGGCTCGCCCGGCCCGCCAACCGTCACACCGCGCTCGCAGGGGAGCCGTCATGAGCGAGAAGACCACCGGGCACGCAGGGCAGGCCACCGGCAAGCAGATCCATCTGGCCGCCCACTTCCCGGGCGTCAACAGCACCACCGTCTGGTCCGACCCGAGGTCCCGCTCCCACATCGACTTCTCGTCCTTCGAGTACCTGGCCCGCACCGCCGAGCGCGGCCTGTTCGACTTCTTCTTCCTCGCCGAGGGGCTGCGGCTGCGCGAGCACAAGGGGCGCATCCACGACCTGGACGTCGTCGGCAGACCCGAGTCGCTCACCGTCCTGGCCGCGCTCGCCGCCGTCACCGAGCGGCTCGGCCTCGCGGCCACCGTCAGCGCGACCTTCAACGAACCCTTCGAGCTGGCCCGCAGGTTCGCCACCCTCGACCACCTCAGCGCGGGCCGCGCCGCCTGGAACGTCGTCACCACCTCGGACGCCTTCACCGGGGAGAACTTCCGCCGCGGCGGCTACCTCGACCGGGCCGACCGGTACACGCGGGCCGCCGAGTTCCTGGCGACGGCGCGGCAGCTGTGGGACTCCTGGACGCCGGACGGCCGGCCGCGGCCCTTCGCGCACCACGGGGAACACTTCGCGATCGAGGGCGAGTTCACCGTGCCGCGCTCCCCGCAGGGGCACCCCGTGGTGATCCAGGCGGGCGACTCGCCCGAGGGGCGGGAGTTCGCCGCCTCGGCCGCCGACGTGATCTTCACCCGGCACGGCACACCGGAGGCCGGCCGCGCCTTCTACGCCGATGTGAAGGGCCGCCTGGCGACGTACGGGCGGGCCCCCGACGACCTGAAGATCATGCCCGGCGTCACCTACGTCCTCGGCGACACCGCCGCCGAGGCCCAGGAGAAGGCCGCCGAGATCCGCCGTCTCCAGGTCTCCCCGCAGAACGCGATCCTCGCCCTGGAGCAGGTCTGGGGCGTGGACCTCTCCTCGTACGACCCGGACGGGCCGCTGCCCGACATCGACCCGGACCCCGGGTCGGAGCTGGCCCAGGGCCGCGTGAGGATCGGCGACCCGCTCGCCGTCGCGGCGAAGTGGCGGGCGCTGTCCGAGGCCAAGGGGCTCTCCATCCGCCAGACCGTCATCGAGACCACCGCCCGCCAGACCTTCATCGGCACCCCGCGATCGGTCGCCGAGGAACTGGTGGAGGCCGTCCGCACCGACGCGGCCGACGGCTTCATCCTCATCCCGCACCTCACCCCCGGCGGCCTCGACGACTTCGTCGAGAAGGTGGTGCCCCTGCTCCAGGAGCGCGGCGCGTACCGCACGGAATACGCGGGCGCGACGCTGCGCTCGCACCTCGGGCTGCGCGAGCCCGTATGGAAGGGTTGATCACCATGAGCACCGAACACGCCAAAGGCGCCGAGCACACCGAAGACGCCGAGCGCGCCGACGGTACCGAGGGCGCCGAGCGCGCCGAGCGCGGTGACGGCACTGAGCGCGCCGAGCACACCGAAGACGCCGAGCGCGCCGACGGTACCGAGGGCGCCAAAGGCACCGAGCGCACCGAGCACGCCGGACACACCGGGCCCGCTTCGGACGCGGAACCCGTACGGGACTGGGAGCGCTGGCACGCCGAGCGCGCCGAGACGGTCGCGGCCCCCTACGGGCCGCTCTCCCTCACCGGCACCCACTGGCTCACCGACCATCCGGACGGTTCAATTCTGGACATCCCCGGGCGGTGGACCGGGACGCCCGACGCGGTCGTCCTGACCGCCCGCGCGGAAGACGGCCTGACCGTCGACGGGCGGCCCCTGGACGGCGAGGTCCGGCTGACCGCCGACAGCGGCCCAGTCGCCGAGGCCCGCGTCGCGCACGGACAGCGCCGGCTCGTCGTCATCCGGCGCGAAGGGCTGTGGGCGGTACGCGACTTCGACCCGGACGCCGCCACGCGCCGCGCCTTCAAGGGCATCGACGCCACCCCGTACGACGCCCGCTGGGCCGTGCCCGGGCACTTCACCCCGTACGACGAGGACCGCACCGTCACGGTCGGCAACGCGGACGGCAAGGAGCGTGGCCTCGGGCTCGGCGGTGAGCTGTCCTTCCGGCTCGGCGGCACCGAACACACCCTCCAGGTCAGCGTCGAGGCCGACGGTTCCCTGTGGGCGGTCTTCGCTGACGCCACCAGCGGGGTGTCCAGCTACCGCTTCCGTTTCCTGCGGCCCGCCGCGCCCGACGCCGAGGGGCGTACGGCGGTCGACTTCAACCGGGCGCTGCTGCCGCCGTGCGCCTTCGCCGATCACTTCATCTGCCCCTTCCCGCCGCCGGGCAACACGCTGACCACGGAGATCGCGGCGGGGGAGCGGGATCTCCTCGACCGCTGAGCGGGATCGACAACGGGCGGGACAGGGACCGGCGCACGGCCGAAAGGCGCCCTTGTGCGGCCGGTCCTCGCCCCCCAATACTCCCGAGCAGCGCTTGTCAGGAGCACGGCATATCCGGAATCCGGGCTTGCTCTTGGCTGCGCCTCACGGGTCCTCAACCCACAAGGACCCACTGACTTCCCTCGGGAGGGAACAACGTGAGGATCAAGCGCACCATCCCCCACACCGGCATGGCCAGACGCACCCGTCTGCTCGCGATAGCCACCGGGCTCGTCGCCGCCGGAGCGCTCGCCGTCCCCGCGGCGAACGCGCAGGACGGCAGGGACACCTTCAGCGCCCCGCAGCTGAAGCAGGCCAGCGACGCCGTCCTCAAGGCCGATGTCGCGGGCACCGCCTGGGGCATCGACCCGAAGACCAAGCAGGTCGTCGTCACCGCCGACAGCACGGTCTCCAAGGCGGAGATCGCCGAACTCAAGGCGGCCGCCGGGTCCAACGCGGGCGCCCTGAAGATCGAGCGCACCCCGGGCAAGTTCCAGAAGTACATCTCGGGCGGCGACGCCATCTACGCGGACAGCTGGCGCTGTTCCCTCGGCTTCAACGTCCGCAACGGCAGCACCTACTACTTCCTGACCGCGGGGCACTGCACCGACGGCGCGGGCACCTGGTGGGCCAACTCGGCGAAGACGACCGTGCTCGGCACCACGCACGGCTCCAGCTTCCCGACGAACGACTACGGGATCGTGCGCTACACGAACACCTCGATCACCAAGTCGGGCACGGTGGGCAACCAGGACATCACGAGCGCCGCCGACCCGACGGTCGGACAGAACGTGACGCGCCGCGGCTCCACCACCGGCACGCACAGCGGCCGGGTCACCGCGCTCAACCAGACCGTCAACTACGGCGGCGGCGACGTCGTCTACGGCATGATCAAGACCACGGTCTGCGCCGAGCCCGGCGACAGCGGCGGCCCGCTGTACGCGGGTACCACCGCGCTCGGCCTGACCTCCGGCGGCAGCGGCAACTGCTCGTCCGGCGGCACGACGTTCTTCCAGCCGGTCACCGAGGCGCTGCGCGCGTACAACGTCAGCGTGTACTGACCAACGGCAGCACGACGAGCCCCCGTCCGGTCCCCGGGCGGGGGCTCTGCCGTGGACCGGCTCCGTGAGACCACCGGCGAGAACCGGACAGGACTAGTCCTCACACACTGATGACCCTTCCCTCGCACAGGGTGTTTGCAACGGGAACGACGTGGCGCGATGGGGTCGTACGAGAGCTGAAGGGCGCACGGCCCGTTTTCGCGTGCGCGTCCAGAAGTGGACCTTGTGTGCGACCGCGAGGCGTCGGGATAGTGGGCGAGCAACTTGGCATGGACGCGGCCACGTCGGCGCGGCGAACGCCGCCGTCCGGCGTGGCCATCTCGTGCCGCGTACCGCCTACGACCCGTCAGGCCCCCACGCCGGGCGGGTCGTTCCCCCCACAGGAGGTCGTGAGTTTTGAAGCACCGACGCATATCCAAGCGGCGTGCCGCCGTGGCAGGCGCGGGCATCGCCGCGCTGGTCGCCGCGGGAGTCACCTTCCAGAGTGCGAACGCGAGCGAGAGCGCGCCGGACCCGACCCCGGATGTCCTCTCCGTGGCGAAGGCCGGAAAGCTCGCATCGACCCTGACCCAGGACCTCGGCGCGGACGCCGCGGGCACGTACTACGACGCCAAGGCCAAGGCCCTCGTCGTCAACGTGCTGAACGAGAGCGCGGCGGAAGCCGTGGAGTCGGCGGGCGGCAAGGCCAGAATCGTCGAGAACTCCCTGGCCGAGCTGAAGCGCGCCCGTACCACGCTCGACGAGAAGGCGGCCGTGCCCGGCACCTCGTGGGCGATGGACCCGGCCACCAACAAGGTCGTCGTCACGGCGGACCGCACCGTCAAGGGCGCCGCGCTCGACAAGGTCGGCTCGATCGTGAAGAGCCTCGGCGGCAAGGCCGAACTCAAGCACAGCAAGGGCGAGTTCAAGGCCTTCCTCGCCGGTGGCGACGCGATCTTCGGCGGCGGCTCGCGCTGCTCCCTCGGTTTCAACGTCGTCAAGGACGGCCAGCCCCACTTCCTGACGGCGGGCCACTGCGGCAACGCGGTCAAGAGCTGGTCCGACGCGCAGGGCGGCCAGGAGATCGGCACCACGGTGGAGTCGAGCTTCCCGGGCGACGACCACGCCCTCGCGAAGTACACGGCCGACACCCCGCACCCCAGCGAGGTGAACCTCTACAACGGCAGCAGCCAGCCGATCACCAAGGCGGGGGAGGCCACGGTCGGGCAGAAGGTGCAGCGCAGCGGCAGCACCACGCAGCTCCACGACGGCGAGGTCACCGCGCTGAACGCCACGGTGAACTACCAGGAGGGCCAGGTCGACGGGCTGATCCAGACCACGGTCTGCGCCGAGCCCGGCGACAGCGGCGGCGCGCTCTTCGCCGGTGACACCGCGCTGGGCCTCACCTCGGGCGGCAGCGGCGACTGCTCCTCCGGGGGCGAGACCTTCTTCCAGCCGGTGACGGAGGCGCTGACCGCGTACGGCGCGCAAATCGGCTGAGGCAGAGACTGAGGCCGGGTCTGCCGGAACCGTGTGCGCCCCGCCCCCGCGACCCGCGGGGGCGGGGCGCACACGGTTCCCCGCCGCTCAGGGGGCGAGGGGCCTGCCGTACTGCGTGCCGCTGAGGTCGATCGAACCGTTGGCCGGCCGGCCGCGCCGGGCGGACAGCGCGAGGGTGACGACCACGCCGACCAGCGCCCAGGCGGCCAGGACCAGCAGCGGCCCGGTGAGCGCGTTCCCCTCGAAGTACGCGATGGAGCGCGCCGACCAGGTGCCCGCGCCGGGCGGCAGCCAGGGCCCGATCGCCTTCCAGAACGCCGGCAGCATGGGCAGCGGGAAGGCGCCGCCCGCGCTCGGGTTGCCCCCGATGACGATGATCAGGACGGCCAGGCCGATGCCCACGATGCCGGTGAGCGCCTGGAGGGCGAGCGTGATCGCGCCGACCCCGAAGACGACGAGCGCGCCGAGGCCCCACAGGCCCATGACGCTGCCGGGCAGGGCGCCGAGGATCGGCCCGATGATGACCGCGCCGCCGAGTCCGCCGACGATCGAGTAGAGCGCCATGGTGCCGAGCCGGATGATCGCGCGCGGCAGGTTCGCGGCCCGGGAGCCCGCGCTGATCGCCAGGATCGACGCGCACAGATAACCGCCGACGCACCAGCCGACGACCAGGTAGAAGGACGAGAGCCCGTTGAAGTCCTTGTCCGACGCGGCGGCCACGTCCACGGTCTTCACCGTGCGTTTCTCGGCCGCGTCCGCCTCGGTGAGGAGCGTGGTCAGGGTCCGGGAGAGCGCGGTGCCGCCGCCGGAGGCGACCAGGAGGGTGTCGGTGGTGCCGCGTGGGTCGACGACCAGGGCGCCGTCGATGTCGCGGTGCATGATCTGGCGCCGGGCCGTGGCCTCGTCCTTGAGGACGCGGGGGTCCAGGGGGTCGCCGGGGAGCTTCTTCAGCCGGTCGGCGGTCTCCTTCGCCGCGGGGCCCGGGGCGACCACTCCGAAGGCCACGTCCTTTGGTCTCGGGTCGTGCAGCGCCCCCACGTAGGAGGCGATGAACAGCAGCTGGAGGGCGAGTACGCCGATGACGAGCAGGGCTGCTCGCGGGGTGACGGCGCTCTTGAACTCATCGACGAACTTCATGCCCCCACGCTCCGGGGCGCCGGTCGTTCCCGCAGGTGGGATGGGCCGAACGGGCGACGCCCGGGGTGGCCGGGGAGGGGCCTCGCACACGTGTCGTACACGCGTTCGAAACTTGGTCTATGGTGGAGGCGGGGGATACGAGATCGGATCGGTTCAGGGTTACAGGAGGTGCGTGTGCCCGGCTTCACGCATCTGCACACCGTCTCCGGGTTCTCCCTGCGGTACGGCGCCTCGCACCCGGAGCGGCTCGCCGAGCGCGCCGCCGACCGGGGCATGGACGCCCTCGCGCTCACCGACCGGGACACCCTCGCGGGCACGGTCCGGTTCGCCAAGGCCTGCGCGAAGGCGGGGGTACGGCCGCTCTTCGGCACCGAGCTGGCGGTGGCGGAACCCGCCCCCGCCAAGGGCGAGCGGCGGCGCGCCCCCGTGCGCGGCGGCGCCTTCATCGACGAGTCGACCCCCCGCGTGACCTTCCTCGCCCGCGACGGCGCCACCGGCTGGGCCGCGCTCTGCCGCCTGGTCACCGCCGCGCACCGTGCCGACACCGGCGACGGCACCACGGGTGGGCAGCCCGTCCTGCCCTGGCGGGAGAACCACGGCGAGGGCCTGACCGTGCTGCTCGGCCCCGCCTCCGACGTGGGGCGCGCGCTCGCCGCCGGGCGCCCCGACCGGGCCGCCCGCCTCCTCGCGCCCTGGCGTGAGCGGTACGGCGACGACCTGCGCCTGGAGTCCGTCTGGCACGGCCGCGAGGGCACCGGACCCGGTTCGCTGCGCCTGGCCGCCCGCACCGTCGGCTTCGCCGCCGAGCAAGGGATGCGGCCCGTCCTGAGCAACGCCGTGCGCTACGCCGACGCCGGGCAGGGCCCCGTCGCCGACGTCCTGGACGCCGCGCGCCGCCTCGTCCCCGTCGACCCGACCAAGGAACTGGACAGCGGCGAACGCTGGCTGAAGGGCGCCGACGCCATGCTGCGCGTCGCCGAACGCGTCGTCGAGGCCGCGGGCTTCCGCCGCGACACCGCGCACCGCCTGATCGAACAGACCCAGGCGGTGGCCGCCGCGTGCCTGGTCGACCCCGAGGACGACATCGGCATCGGCACCGTGCACTTCCCCGAGCCGCGCCTGGTCGGCGCCGGGCGGCGCACCGCCCAGCGCGTCCTCGCCTCCCGGGCGGCGGCGGGCATGGTGCTGCGGGGCTACGACTCCCGGCGCGACTACTGGGAGCGCATGCACCACGAGCTGGACATCATCGCCCACCACGGCTACGCCTCCTACTTCCTCACCGTGGCCCAAGTGGTCGACGACGTACGCGGCATGGGCATCCGGGTCGCGGCGCGCGGCTCCGGCGCCGGGTCCCTCGTCAACCACCTCATCGGCATCGCGCACGCCGACCCCGTCGAACACGGGCTGCTCATGGAACGCTTCCTGTCCAAGCGGCGGCACGTCCTGCCGGACATCGACATCGACGTGGAGTCCGCCCGCCGCCTGGAGGTCTACCGCGCGATCATCGGCCGCTTCGGCACCGAGCGGGTCGCGACCGTCTCCATGCCCGAGACCTACCGGGTGCGCCATGCCCTGCGCGACGTGGGCGCCGCCCTGTCCATGGACCCGGCCGACATCGACCGCGTCGCCAAGGCCTTCCCGCACATCCGCGCCCGCGACGCCCGCGCCGCCCTGGCGGAACTGCCCGAACTGCGGGCGGTGGCAAAGGAGTTCGGCGACCGCGACCGGCTGTGGGAGCTGGTCGAGGCGCTGGACGGGCTGCCGCGCGGCGTCGCCATGCACCCGTGCGGGGTGCTGCTCTCCGACGCCTCGCTGCTCGCGCGCACACCCGTCGTGCCCACCAGCGGCGAGGGCCTGCCCATGTCGCAGTTCGACAAGGAGGACGTGGAGGACCTCGGCCTGCTCAAGCTGGACGTGCTCGGCGTGCGGATGCAGTCGGCGATGGCGCACGCGGTGACGGAGGTCGAGCGGGCCACGGGGGAGCGGGTCGACCTGGACGCGGTGGAGCCGGGCGACCCGGCGACGTACCGGCTCATCCGGTCCACCGAGACGCTCGGCTGCTTCCAGATCGAGTCGCCGGGCCAGCGGGACCTGGTCGGACGGCTTCAGCCCTCGACCTTCCACGACCTCGTGGTCGACATCTCGCTGTTCCGGCCGGGCCCGGTCGCGGCCGACATGGTGCGGCCCTTCATCGAGGCCCGGCACGGCCGCGCTCCCGTCCGCTACCCGCACCCGGACCTCGCGGAGCCGCTGAAGGAGACGTACGGCGTCGTCGTCTTCCACGAGCAGATCATCCACATCGTGGACATCATGACCGGCTGCGGGCGCGACGAGGCGGACCGGGTGCGGCGCGGGCTCTCCGACCCCGAGTCGCAGGGGCGCATCCGGTTCTGGTTCGCGCAGCACGCGGCGGCCAAGGGGTACGGCGCCGAGACCATCGCCCGCGCCTGGGAGATCGTCGAGACCTTCGGGTCGTACGGCTTCTGCAAGGCGCACGCCGTGGCCTTCGCGGTGCCGACGTACCAGTCGGCGTGGCTGAAGGCCCATCACCCGGCCGCGTTCTACGCCGGGCTGCTCACGCACGACCCCGGCATGTACCCGAAGCGGCTGCTGCTCGCGGACGCGCGGCGGCGCGGGGTGCCGATCCTGCCGCTGGACGTGAACCGGTCGGCGGTCGCACACCGTATCGAACTGGTGTCTGATAACTCGGGGCCTCGGGACGTGTGGGGCCTGCGGCTCGCCCTCTCCGATGTCCACGGCATCAGCGAGGCCGAGGCCGCGCGCATCGCGGACGGGCAGCCGTACGCCTCCCTCGTCGACTTCTGGGAGCGGGCCAGGCCCTCGAAGCCGGTCGCGCAACGGCTCGCCCAGGTCGGCGCGCTCGACGCGTTCGGCGCCAACCGCCGCGACCTGCAACTGCACCTGACCGAACTGCGGCGCGGCAGCCGGGCGGCGGCCGGGGCCCAGCTCCCCCTGGCCGGCGGGCGGCGGACGGCCTCCGCCGGGCTGCCCGACCTCGACGACGCGGAGCGGCTCAGCGCCGAGCTGGGCGTCCTCGGCATGGACTCCTCGCGCCACCTCATGGCGGACCACGGCGCCTTCCTGGCCGAGCTGGGCGTCCTCAGCGCCCGGCGGCTGCGCGAGGCCGAGCACGGCGCGACCGTCCTGGTCGCGGGCGCCAAGGCCGCCACGCAGACCCCGCCGATCCGCTCCGGCAGGCGGGTCATCTTCACCACCCTTGACGACGGCACGGGCCTGGTCGACCTGGCCTTCTTCGACGACGCGCACGAGCGGTGCGCGCACACCGTCTTCCACTCCTGGCTGCTGCTGGTGCGCGGCGTGGTGCAGCGCCGCGGGCCGCGCAGCCTCAGCATCGTCGGCTCGGCGGCGTGGAACCTGGCGGAGCTGGTGGAGGTGCGCGAGGAGGGCGGCCTCGACGCGGTGGCGCTGCGCCTGGCGGAGCCCGGACTCGACCCCGCGTCCGAGCCGAAGCCCGAGCCCGAGCCGAACCCCGGGCAGGGCCCCGACCCGGACCCGGTCGCGGGCGGCCGTCGCATCCGCATGGCCACGGGGTACGAGATGCACCCCTGGGCGGACCTGCGCCCGGCGGGCGAAGGGTCGGCGGGCACGAGCAGGAAGCTGTGGCACCAGAGTCCGGGGAGCGCGGGATGAACACCTTCGACACCGACCGCACCGACCCCACTGCCCCCGGCGGCACCGTGAGCACCCTCTACGTGCGGTTCCTGCTGGAGCCCATGTATGAAGCGCTGCTGCCCCAACTGGTCGACCTGCTCGGCGAGTTCACCCCGCAGGTCGAGGCGCTCCCGCCCGACGCCGCCCTCCTGGACGTCCGCGGCGCCCGGCGCTACTTCGGCCGGAGCGCCGTCGAGATGGCCGCGCTGATCCGGGTGCGGGCACTCGCGCTGTACGGGGTCGAGTGCGCGATCGGCGCCGGGCCCGGCCCGATGCTGGCGCGGATGGCCGCCCGTGGCGCCGCCCCCGGCGTGACCCGCGCCGTGCCCGAAGGGCCGGACGGGGTACGCGAGTTCCTCGCCGGCAGGCCGGTCGGCGAACTGCCCGGCATCGGCCGCGCCACCGCCCGCACCCTGTGCGAGTACGGCCTCGACTCCCTCGGGAAGGTCGCCGCCGCACCGCTGTCCACCCTGCAGCGGCTGGTCGGCGCCCGCGCGGGCCGCGAGCTGCGCGAGAAGGCGCGGGGCATCGACCGCACCGGGGTCGTACCGAACTCCGCGGCCCGCTCGATCGCCGCCGAACGCCCCTTCCCCCGCGATGAGGTGGACCCCTTCCGGCACCGCCGCGCCCTGCTCTCCGGCGCCGAGGAGCTGGGCATCAGGATGCGCGGCGAGGACCAGGTGTGCCGCGCGCTGACCCTCACCGTGCGGTACGCGGACCGGAGCACGACCGTCCGGACCCGGGCCCTGCCCGAGCCGACCGCGCACTCCACCGCGCTGACCACGGCCGCGTACCGCATGTACGAGGCGCTCGGCCTGCAACGGGCCCGGGTGCGCGCCATCGGGCTGCGCGCCGAGGGGCTCGGCCCGGCCGAACGCACCGCCCACCAGCTGACGTTCGACCCCGCGGACGAGAAGGCCCGCCGCATCGAGGAGGTGGCCGACCGGGCCCGGGAGAAGTTCGGGCCCGGCGCGATCGTGCCGGGAACGCTGGCGGCGTGAGCCGCGCCGCGCGGCGCGGGACCGCGGAACGCCTTCGCGGCGCCTTCAGAGCATGATGAGCAGCCGTGTGTTCGGCTTGAGCTTCCTGTTCACCGAACGGCTCTGCACATAGACCTCCAGCTTGGGGTTGTTCCCCGCCTTCACCGAGACGGTGCCCTGGATGCCCGTGCCGAACAGGAGGCTGCGCGCCGCGTCGCCGGTGTAGGCGCGGTCGGTGTCCTTCTCGACCACGATGACCTCCTTGTCCGGCTGGACCTGCGCGCGGGCACCCAACTGGTAGTAGCACGCGCCGCGTTCGTACGTCACGCCCGGGTGCGAGTCGACGAAGGGACGGATCTCGACCTCCTTGTCCACCTTCAGGAGCCGGTACTTGTTCGCCGGAATCGGTTCGAGGTTCGCCCGCACCTCGTCGATCGATATGTCCTGGCCGACGGCGAAGAGGTTCTTCGTGCCGCGCACACCCTTCTCGCGGGCCCGCAGGAAGCTGGTGGCGGCGGCGCGCACCGTGCCGATGGCCTCCTCGACGCCCTCCTGGGAATCCGCGTCCCAGATGGCGATGTTCCCGGCCGGGAAGCCGTAGTTCTGCGCGGTCCGCTTGGCCAGGGAGTTCGGCACGAGGATCGCGGACGTCCAGTGCTCGGGAAGCCCGCCCATCTTCGCCGCGATCCTGTCGAGCCACGGGCCGAGGATGGTCATGTCGCCGTCGTGGCGCCGGTCCCCGCCCGAGGCGTTCTCCTCGCCGTCCGTCACCACGATCTGGAGGAAGCTGTGCTCGCCGTACTCCTCCCATATGTGCCCCAGGTCGTCGAGGGACTTCAGGGAGGCCTCGATGAGGGCCGTGGCGCCGTTGTTGACCCGGTACAGGCCGCGCATGGACGGCAGATGCTTCACGTCCATGTCCCACACCAGGTTCTCCACCCGGTGGTCGAAGGAGTAGAGGCTGATCCGGGTCTCGTGGCCGAGGCTGTCCGACTCGGCCTTGAGGCCGGCCACGAACTCGTCCACGACACGCACCAGTTGGTCCTGGTGCGGACGCATGGAACCCGAACAGTCCACGACCAGCGCGACGTGATTGACCTTGTGCTGGATTCTGTGTGCGGACATGGCTCTGCTCCTTCTACGAGGCGGCTTGCCGAGGCAGCTTGCCGAAGTGATTGCACTCTAGGAGGAGGCACTGACAACGCCGCCCGATGCTTCCCGGGGTAGCCCGTGGACGTAAGCCCGAGGGCCGATGCCCAGGTCAGGGGCGCGTACGTGGCTGACGCCGGTGGCCTGGTGCGCCCGGCCCGCTGTCAGAGCCACGCGCGGCGCGGGGGGCGTGGAGGGCATCACCGACCGGGAGCGCGAGGTCCTGACCCTCGTGGGGCGTGGTCTGTCCAACGCCGAGGTGGCCGCCCAGCTGTACATCACCGTGGCCACGGTGAAGGCGCACGTGGCGCGGCTGTTCACCAAGCTCGGGGCCCGCGACCGGGTCCAGCTGGTCATCATCGCGTACGAGGCGGGCCTGGTGGCGCCGCCGCGGTGAGCCGACCCGCACTGGCCCCTGAACCCTGCCAGTGAACGCTGGAAGTTCTGCCGCCGCGCGGCTTCACTCTTCGCGTACTCACGCGTAGCTTGTCGTGCACGCAACAACTGGGCGAGTTCCCGCGTCGACCTGGTGATCCGGACCCCAGGGCGCCCCCGCCACCGCACCATCGCCACTCCCGCACCTCCCTTGAGCCGCAAGGAGACCCCACGATGCTGCCCTGGAGACGCGCCCTGCGCGCGTTCGCCGCCGCCCTGCTCGTCACGGGCGCGGCCACCACCCTCGCCCCGGCGGCCGCGGCCGACACCGCCGCGCCGGCCGCCACCGCCTCCGTGTCGAGGGGCTGGAACGACTACGACTGCAAGCCGTCCGCCGCGCACCCCCGCCCGGTCGTCCTCGTGCACGGCACCTTCGGGAACTCCGTCGACAACTGGCTCGTCCTCGCGCCCTACCTCGTCGCGCGCGGCTACTGCGTCTACTCCCTGGACTACGGTCAGTTGAAGGACGTGCCGTTCTTCCACGGCCTCGGCCCCATCGAGAAGTCGGCCGAGCAGCTCGACGCCTTCGTCGACAAGGTGCTCGCCTCGACGAGCGCCAAGGAGGCGGACCTCGTCGGCCACTCGCAGGGCGGCATGATGCCCCGTCACTACCTCAAGTTCCTGGGCGGCGCCGCCGAGGTGAACGCCCTCATCGGCCTCGCGCCCGACAACCACGGCACGACGCTGCTCGGCCTCACCAAGCTGCTGCCGCACTTCCCGGGCATCGAGGACCTGCTGACCACGAAGACGCCCGCGCTGGCCGACCAGGTGGCCGGATCGCCCTTCCTGACCAGGCTCAACGCGGGCGGCGACACCGTGCCGGGCGTGCGCTACACCGTCATCGCCACCAAGTACGACGAGGTGGTCACCCCGTACCGCAGCCAGTTCCTCGACGGCCCCGGCGTGCGCAACGTGACCGTCCAGGATCTGTGCCGCGCCGACGTCTCCGAGCACGTGGCCGTCGGCATCGTGGACCGCGTCGCCCACCACGAGGTGGCGAACGCCCTCGATCCGGCGCACGCCACCCCGAGCTCCTGCCTGTCGTGACGGCGGGGGAGGGCTGACGAGACGGCTCAGCGGCCGTGGCGTCCCGCCGCGCGGCGGCGCGTCGTGGCGAACATCGCCGCGGCACCGACGGCGAGAGCGGCGGCGCCGCCGATCGCGATGTACGGCGTGGTGCTGTCACCGCCGGTCTCGGCGAGGCCGGCGTCGGCGGCGGTGGCGGGCTTCTCGGCACCGCCGTTCACCTCGGGCGCGTTGCCGGAACCCGCGGAAGCCGCGGTAGCCTCCGAAGCCTCCCCGGGCCCGGCATCGGTACCGGCACCGGCGGCCGGGGCGGCCTCCGTGGCCTTGGCGCCCGTCCTCGCGTCGGAGTCGCCGTGGCCGTGGTGCTCGACCGTGGACTTCTCGGCGCCCGCCGCGATCTCCTCGTCCGAGGGGGCCGACGCCGCCGGGGCGGGAGCCGCGCCGGAGCCGCCGGTGTCCTTGCCGAAGACGACGTCGGAGCAGGTGTAGAACGCCTCGGGGGAGTCCGAGCGCTGCCAGATCGAGTAGATGAGGTGACGGCCCGACCGGGCGGGGATCTTCCCGTCGAAGACGTAGTCGCCGTTCACCATCTTCGGGTCGGTGACCTTGACGAAGGGCTTCTTCTCCAGGTCCGACCACTTCAGGGGCTTCGTCGGGTCGTACGAGGCCTTCGTGACGTACAGCTCGAAGGAACCCCGGTGCGGGGCCGTGCCCTTGTAGTGGAAGGTGTGCTTCCCGGAGGACAGCTTGCTGGACGGCCAGTCGGCGCGCGGCAGGTCGAGGCCCTTGTACTTGTCGTTCCCGGCGCTGCACAGCTTGCCGTCGGGGATGATCCGCTTCGACTTCCCGGCGGCGTTGGCGATGTTGACGCCGTTCCAGTCGTAGAAGGCCTGCGTGCCGCTCGCGGCGACGGCGGCCTTGCAGGCGGCCGACCTGGGGGACTCCGGGCCCTCCTGGAAGCAGGCGGAGACCCGGCTGACCGGGTCCGTCATCGAGCCGTGCGCGGCCGCGGGAGCCGCCGACAGGGCGGTCAGGGCGAGCGGGGCGGCCCCGACGGCGGCGATCGCGGCGAGCTTGTGGCGTGCGGGCATGCGGGTTCTCCTCGAACGGCGGTTCAGGGGGGCGCGGGGCGGTGGCGAACGGGCGGCACCGCCCCCCGATCACCAGCGGCACCGACGGTCCGGCACCGCCCCGGTGATCAGAAAGCTAGCCCCTGAAATCCGTGAAATCCCTGCTGAGGACGGGGAGCGGAGATCCTTATGGCGCGTTTAAGGAAGCGCTAACCAAGGGCTCAGGCAGCGCCCAGGTCACGGGTGCATCCGCGCTCCCTTCAGCACCTTGTCGACCGCGCCCCGCGGCCCGTGGACGGCGAGCCCCACCACGTCCAACTCGTCCCCGGCGACGGCGCGGACGGCCGCCCGGTTGTCGGCGTCGTTGCCGGTGGCGAAGAGGTCGGCGGTGAACACGGAGCACGGCAGGCCCCGCCCCAGCGCCCGCTCACGGGCGGCGGCCAGCACCTCCCCGCCGCCCTGGAGGACCAGCACCGGCTGCCGGAACATCGGCAGGTAGGCCGTGCCGTCGGCGTCCTCGTACGGCTCCCCGACCAGCTCGGGCAGCCGCGTGCCGAGCCCGCTCACGAGGAACGCGGTCACGCGTCCTGTACCTGGAGGCGACGGAGGACGGGCCGCTCGACACCTCGTTCATCGGGCCCGCCGCGGACGCCCCGACCTCGTCGACCCCTTGCTGCGGCGCCGCATCGGACAGCTGCACACCGCCCTCGCGCACCCCGGCGACGAACTGGAGGCGGCCGCCCGGCTCGCGCTCGTCGCGGAGCGGCTGCGCGAGCGGCTGCGCCCCCGCCTGGCCGGGGCGGCCGGACCCGCCCCCGACCGCCGGATCGCGGGCGCCCTGCGCGAACTCCTCGACGCCCGCGTGGTCGAGGGCCTCACCCTGGAGGAGGCCGCCGCCCTCCTGCACGCGCACCCCGCGCACCTGGTGCGCTCCTTCACCGCGGCATACGGCATCGCCCCGCACCAGTACCTGATGGCCCGCCGCGTGGACCGGGCCCGCCGCCTCCTGCTGGACGGGTGGCCGCCCGGCGAGACGGCGGTGGCCTGCGGCTTCTACGACCAGTCACACCTGAACCGGCACTTCAAACGCGTGGTCGGCGTCCCCCCGGGCCGCTACGCCCTGAGCCGCCCTCACCCCCGCCACCGGTACCGCCGCTCCGGCCGCCCCGTCCCGCCATAGCGCAGCGTCACCTCGGCGCGGCCGGTGTCCACGAAGAACTCCAGGTAGCGGCGGGCGCTCACGCGGGAGAGCGAGCCCGCCGCCGCGCACTCCGACGCCGACAGGCCCCCGGGACGCCGCCTCAGGGTCCGCTCCACCAGCTCCGCGGTGTGCGCCGCCAGACCCTTCGGCAGCTCCCGGGAGCCGGGCGGCCGCGTGCCGAAGATCTGGTCCACGTCCTCCTGGCGCGCCTCCCCGAGCCCGTCGAGCCGCGCCCGCACCGCCGCCACGTGCCGCAACTGCTCCTGCAGCGCCTCCTGGTGGAACGGCTTGATCAGATAGTGCAGGGCTCCCGCGCGCAGCGCCGCCCGTACGATCTGCGCGTCCCGCGCCGCCGTGATGAACAGCGCGTCCACCGGCCGGCGCGCCGGGTCACGCTCCTCGGCGGCCCGCAGCTCCCGGAGCACCGCGATGCCGTCCATGTCGGGCAGATAGACATCGAGGAGCACGAGGTCGGGGCGGAGCCGCTCCGCCGCGCCGAGCGCCTCGGCGCCGCTGTGCGCGACCCCGACCACGGCGCAGCCGTCCACCGCCGCGACGTACCGGCTGTGCAGCCTGGCGACCATGAAGTCGTCGTCCACCACCAGCACCCTTGTCATCGCGGCAGGTTATGGGCGCGACCACAACGACCACAACGTCCGTTGATTCCGGAAGGGAGACAGGCCCTCGACGCGCGGGCACCATGTGGGCCACCTCACAACCGTCTCCCATGCCGACAGGTGGTGGCACACGTGCGCCTGCGCACCCCCCTCGCCCTGCTCGGTGCCGCGCTCCTCGTGCTCGTGGCGCCGCCCCTGCTCACCGCGGGCAGCGGTGCCGAGACCGGCACCCAGATCCCCGGCCTGCGCCTCATGGTCCCCAACACCCCCGGCGGCGGCTACGACGTCACCGCCCGCACCGCCGCGAAGAACGCCGAGGACGCCGGGCTCACCCACACCATCGAGGTGTTCAACCTGCCCGGCGCCGGCGGCACCGTCGGCCTGACCCGGCTCGTCGGCGAGCACGGCAACGGCAAGCTGGCGATGTCCATGGGGCTCGGCGTCGTCGGCGCCGCACGCTCCAACCACTCCCCGAAGACCCTTGCCGACACCACCCCGATCGCCCGGCTCACCGAGGAGCAGGACGTCGTCGTGGTCGCGAAGGACTCCCCGTACCGCACCATCGGCCAGCTGATGCGGGCCTGGAAGAAGAACCCCGGCAAGCTGCCGGTGGGCGGCGGCTCCTCGCCCGGCGGTCCTGACCACCTGGCCCCGATGCTCATGGCACGCGCCGCGGGCATCGAGCCGAGGAAGGTCAACTACGTGCCGTACGACGGCGGCGGCGAACTCCTCGCCTCCATCCTCGGCAGCAAGGTCGCCTTCGGCGTCTCCGGGGTCGGCGAATACCTGGACCAGATCAACTCCGGGGAACTGCGGCTGCTCGCCGTGACCGGGCCCAAGCGGGTGCGCGGCCTGGACGGGCCCACCCTCAAGGAGTCCGGCTACGACGTGAACTTCACCAACTGGCGCGGCATCGTCGCCCCGCCCGGCCTCAGCGACGCCGAGCGCGAGAAGCTCACCGTACTGGTCGAGAAGCTGCACGCCTCGCCCGAGTGGCGCACGTCCCTCAGGACGAACGGCTGGGACGACGCGTTCCTGACCGGCCAGAAGTTCGGCGACTTCCTCGACGCCCAGGACAAGCGCGTCGTCTCGGTCCTGACGGAGCTGGGACTGTGACCACCACCGACGCCACCCGCGAGCGGCCGGACCGCCGCACCTGGCTGCGCGAACACTCCGAACTCGGCGTCAGCGTCCTGCTGCTGGCCCTCGGCGCCCTCGTCCTCACCGACGCGCTCACCATGGACGTGGAGATCACCCAGCGCGGCCCCATCGGCCCCAAGACCGTACCGGTCGCCGTCGGCATCGGACTGCTCGTCGTCGCCCTCCTGCTCGCCGTCGACGTGCTGCGCGGCGGCCGCGGCGAGGCCGAGGGCGGCGAGGACGTCGACCTGTCCGAACCCGCCGACTGGCGCACCGTGCTGCTCCTCGCGGGCGTCTTCCTCGCCGCCGCCGTCCTCATCGAACCGCTCGGCTTCCCCGTCACCGGCGCCCTGCTCTTCTGGGGCTCCGCGTACGCGCTCGGCAGCCGCCACCTCGACCGCGACCCGCTGATCGCCGCCGTGCTCTCCGTCGTCACGTACGAGATCTTCAACAACCTGCTCGGCGTTCCGCTGCCGGGCGGCCCCCTGATGGGAGTGCTGTGACATGAACGCCTTCACCTCCCTCATGGACGGCTTCGGCACGGCCCTCACCCCGGTCAACCTCCTGTGGGCCGCCGTCGGCGTCCTCCTCGGCACCGCGATCGGCGTGCTGCCCGGCATCGGGCCCGCGATGGCCGTCGCCCTGCTGCTCCCCGTGACGTACGGGCTCGAACCGACCGGTGCCTTCATCATGTTCGCCGGCATCTACTACGGCGCCATGTTCGGCGGCTCCACCACCTCGATCCTCCTCAACACCCCCGGGGAGAGCGCCGCCGTCGTCGCCGCCATGGAAGGCCATCCGATGGCCAAGGCGGGACGCGGCTCCCAGGCCCTCGCGGCCGCCGCCATCGGCCACTTCGCGGGCGGCATGATCGGCACGGTCCTCCTGGTGGCGCTCGCCCCGACCGTCGCCGACCTCGCCGTCGGCATCGGCGCGCCCGACTACTTCGCCCTCATGGTGCTCGCGTTCATCGCGGTCACCTCCGTCCTCGGCTCCTCCCGCGTCCGCGGCGTCGCCTCGCTCCTGATCGGCCTGACGATCGGCCTGGTCGGCCTCGACCAGATGACGGGCCAGCAGCGGCTCACCTTCGGCTCGCTCCAACTCGCCGACGGCATCGACGTGGTGATCGTCGCGGTCGGCCTCTTCGCGATCGGCGAGGCGCTGTGGGTCGCCGCGCACCTGCGCCGCGCCAGCACCGAGGCGATCCCCGTCGGCCGCCCCTGGCTCGGCAGGGCGGACGTACGGCGCACCTGGAAGTCCTGGCTGCGCGGCCCCCTCATCGGCTTCCCGTTCGGCGCGATCCCGGCCGGCGGCGCGGAGATCCCCACCTTCCTCTCCTACGTCACCGAAAAGCGCCTCTCCCGGCACAAGGAGGAGTGGGGCAAGGGCGCCATCGAAGGCGTCGCGGGCCCCGAGTCGGCGGCGTCGGCGTCCGCCGCGGGCACCCTCGTCTCCATGCTGACCCTCGGCCTGCCCACCACCGCCGTCGCCGCGGTGATGCTCGCCGCCTTCGAGCAGTACGGCATCCAGCCCGGCCCGCTGCTCTTCGAACGCGAACCCGACCTGGTCTGGGGCCTGATCGCCTCGCTGTTCGTCGGCATGGTGCTCCTGCTCGCCCTGAACCTGCCCCTCGCCCCCCTCTGGGCGAAGCTGCTGCGCATCCCGCGGCCCTACCTCTACGCGGGCATCCTGTTCTTCGCGGCGCTCGGCGCCTACGCGGTCGGCGGCGAACCGCTCGACCTCGTCATCCTGCTCGTCATCGGCCTCATCGGCCTCGGCATGCGGCGCTACGGCCTGCCCGTCCTGCCCGCCGTCATCGGCGTCATCCTCGGCCCCAACGCCGAACAACAGCTGCGGCGCGCCCTCCAGATCAGTGACGGCAGCGTCCGCGGGCTCGTCGACACGCCGTTCTCCGTCACGGTCCATGGCCTCATCGTCCTGATCGTGACGTGGCCGTTGTGGAAGAAGGCACTGGCGCGGGCCCGGCGCCGCGGCGTAGACGTGGAGGCATGACCTCGACGACGCCCGACGCCCCGGCGGAGATCCGGCCCGCCACCGCCGCCGACGTGCCCGCCGTGCGGGCGGTGACCGACGCGGCGTACCGCCACTACATCGCGCGCATCGGGGTCGTCCCCGCGCCGATGGAGGCCGACCACGCGGCCGACGTGGCGGCGGGGCGGGTGTACGTCACCGGGGACCCGGTCGTCGGCGTCCTGGTCCTCGTCCCGCGCACCGCACCACGCGAGGACGCCCATCTCCTCCTGGAGTCGATCGCGGTCCACCCCCACGCCGCGGGCAAGGGGGTGGGCCGCGCCCTGCTGGCCTTCGTGGAGGCACACGCGCGTGCCCTCGGCCTCCCGGAAGTGCGGCTCTACACCAACGCGTTGATGTGGGAGAACCAGAAGATCTACCCCCGGTACGGATA
The DNA here is from genome assembly GCF_021028635.1 of Streptomyces huasconensis. Taxonomy (NCBI): domain Bacteria; kingdom Bacillati; phylum Actinomycetota; class Actinomycetes; order Kitasatosporales; family Streptomycetaceae; genus Streptomyces; species Streptomyces huasconensis. Next base: position 1,536,778 of record NZ_CP086119.1, on the reverse strand, counting down.
CGACCTCGTGGAGCGGCGCGTCGAAGGCCCCTACGACCGCCTGCACTACCGCAAGCGGCTGCCCGCGTCCTGACGGCGTCTCACCCGTCCGGCCACCAGGTCCGCTGGACGTCCTTGCGGACCTCCGGCCTCTCCCTGGGCTGAACCTCGGCTTCCTGGCGTTCCCGCACCCGACGGCTGACCGGCTTGACCGCGGGCTTGTGCGTGGTGACTCGGCGCATGGCTGCCTCCCTGCCTTACCGATGTCCACGGAAGCCGCGCGCTAGACCTCCCCGCCCCACCTTTCTGATCGAGCAGCTGCGCGAACCTGCCCCGGTCGCGTGGTCAGAGGGTCCGCAGAAGGCCTCCGCGCGCCAGCGACTCCAGCTCCGCGAGGGCGCGCAGGGCCGCGGCCGCCGCGGCCGGGTCCGTGGTGCGCAGGGCGCTTGCCTCGAACTCGTCCTCGTCCAGGCGCAGGACCGTCGCCCCGTCCGCCGAGCACCACAGGTCGAGGTCCAGGTCCTCCACCATGAGGGCGTCGCCGTCGCGGGCCGCGGGGCGCGTCACGTCGCAGTACCAGCCCTTGAGGGTGCCGTCGGCGGCGTAGACCTCCTTGACCGCGTACCAACGGTCGCGCCAGTAGTGCTCGGTGAAGACGTCGCCCGGCTCGAAGCGGACGAAGCCGAAGTCCCGGGCGCCGGGGGCCGCCCAGGGGGCGCGGACGGTGATGCGTGTGCCGTCGTCGCTCAGGAGCCGTGCCGGGTAGCGGATCTTGGTGCGGCCGGCCTTGACGAGGACGACCTCCAGCGTGTCAGCCGAGCTCTCGGACATGGCGTACCTCCGTACCGCACACCTCGTAACCGAACCAGTCGTTGATCGCCAGCATCGGCTCGTTCCCCGCGTCGTTGCCGGTGAACGCCTCCGTGCAGCCGGCGGCGCGGGCGCGGTGCAGGGAGTCGTTCTTCGCGAGCTTGGCGAGGCCCCGGCCGCGGTGGTCGCGGGCGGTGCCCGTCATGCCGGAGGCGTAGCGGCCCGCGCCGTCCGTGCGGGCCAGGCTGAACGCCGCGGGGCGGCCGTCCACCAGGGCCACCGTGGTCAGCTCCTGGCTGACCAGCGGGTGGTGCCACGTCTCGGCGAGCCACTGCTCGTAATCCGTGAACTCCGCGGCCACATCGCTCGGTTCGTCCGCCACCGTCTCCGCGTCGAGCATGAAGAGCGGCCGCGCGTCGTCGGCGTACACCGAGCCGCTGACCAGTTCCACCCCGGCGGGCGGCTCCCGGCGGGGCGGCAGCGTGCCGTGCGCGAGGTCGAGGCGCAGGAAGTGCGCGCGGCGGCTCGCGCGGTAGCCGCGGCGGGCGGCGAAGGCGAGGTTCGCCGGCTCGTCGAGGACCCACGAGTAGACCGTGGTGGCTCCCGCGCCCGCCAGATGCTCCTCGGCCGTGCGCAGCAGGAGCGTTCCGGCACCGGCGCCGAGGCGCTCGGGGTGCACGTAGACGTTGGCGAAGCCCTGGCCCGGGTCGGGGCTGTCGTAGGCGATGCCCACCTGCGCCGTCCCGATGACCTCACCGTCCTCCTCGGCGATCAACTGCCGGTAGTGGGCGTCGGGGTGGGCTTGGGCGCGGTCGAAGGCGACCGACTCGGGAGTGGCGAGCATGGCGGGCACACAGGCCCGGCGTACGGCGGCGAAACCCGCGTCGTCCGCCGGGGCGGTGGCGGCGTCGGCGCGGAGGGCTCGGACGATCACAGTCATGGGGCCGCACGGTACGCGGCGAGTGACCCGGAGTGCCTCCTCTTTTCCGCCGGTCAGCGGGCCGCCGGCTCTCCGCGGCCGTCCGCGCCGCTGGAACCGGGGGCCGTGCGGGACAATCACCGCGTGACTCTGCACATCGACATCGACGAGGGCGCGGGCGACGCGCCGTACGAGCAGGTAAGGGCCCAGATCGCCGGGCAGGCACGCTCGGGCGCGCTGCCCGTCGGCCACAAACTGCCCACGGTGCGCGGGCTCGCCCAGTCGCTGGGGCTCGCGGCGAACACCGTGGCCAAGGCGTACCGCGCGCTCGAGGCCGACGGGGTCATCGAGACCCGGGGCCGCAACGGCACGTTCATCGCCGCCGCGGGGGACGCCGCCGCGAAGGAGGCGGCCCACGCCGCGCAGGCGTACGCCGAGCGGGTCCGGCGCCTCGGCCTTGCCGAGGAGGACGCCCTGGCCGCCGTACGCGACGCCGTGCGCGCGGCGTACGGGGCCTCCGGCTAGCGCGCCGGCGCGGCCGCGGCGCCGTGCCGGGGAGCCGCGACGAGCCCCCCGGCACACTGCCCTTGCCGCACGAGCGCGCCTTGACGCACGTGCGCGCCTTAGCGTACGTGCGCGCCTTAGCGTACGAGCACGACGGAGTTGATCGGCGTGAAGTCGTACGGTGCGTACTCGCCCACGTGGCGTGATACGACGGAGCAGTTGGTGCCGTTGTACCCCTTGCAGACCTGGAAGCCGGCGCCTCCCGTCTGGTTGTTGACGAGCACACGTTCGCCGGTCACGTTGTTCAGGTTGTGGGCGCCGTACCGGTAGAAGATGTTCTTGTTGAGGATGGTGCCGTTCGTCTCACGGATGCAGACCGCCCCGGACGGACAGGGCGTCGCCGCGGTGGCGGTGGGAGCGACGGTGAGTCCGAGGGCGCTGAGGGCGAGGGCCATGCCTGCGGCCGACGCAGCGAACTTGCGCATTGTTCCCCCTTGGTCGAGATGCCCCGGTCCGGGCATCGGAGCCGAACGTAGACCTGTCCGGCCGGGGCGCACCAGAGCGTCCGGACAGGTCGTGACCGGTGGTGCCGACGGGCATCCGGAGGCGGACGCGTCATCGAAAACGCCATGGGTGTGCGGTTCGGCCGGAGTGACAGGGGCGTCACAGATACAGCCCCGCGTCCGCCCCCTCGCGCCCTCCCCGCGGGTCCGGCACCGACGTCGGCGTCGTCCCCCGGCGCAGCGCGAAGAGCTCGGCGAGGGTGGCGCCCTCCCGGGAGACTCCCTCCTCCGTGCCGAGCCACTCCACGGCCTCGGGACGGGTCAGCGGGCCGACCTCGATACGGGCCAGACAGCGGCCGGGGCGCACGACCGCCGGGTGCAGGCGCTCCAAGTCCTCGTTGGTCGTGACGCCCACCAAGACGTTGCGCCCCTGGCCGAGGAGGCCGTCCGTGAGGTTGAGGAGACGGGACAGCGCCTGCCCCGCCGTGTGCTTCGCCTCGCCGCGGATCAGTTCGTCGCAGTCCTCCAGGAGCAGCAGCCGCCAGCGCCCCTTCGCCGTGCCGTCGTCCTCACCGATCGCGATGTCCATCAGATAGCCGACGTCACTGAAGAGCCGCTCCGGGTCCAGGACGCAGTCCACCTGGCACCAGTCGCGCCAGGAGCGCGCCAGCGTCCGCAGCGCCGACGTCTTGCCCGTGCCCGGCGGGCCGTGCAGCAGGAGCAGACGACCCGAGATGTCCTCGGGGGTCGTCTTCATCAGCTTGTCCATGGCGTCGGCGACCGGCGCGGTGTAGTTGGGCCGCACCTCGTCCCACGTACCGGCCGAGATCTGGCGGGTGGTGCGGTGCGGGCCGCGGCGCGGCGAGACGTACCAGAACCCCATGGTCACGTTCTCCGGCTGGGGTTCGGGCTCGTCCTGCGCACCCTCCGTGGCCTGCCCGAGGACCTGCTCGGCGAGGTCGGCCGTGGTCGCCGTGACCGTGACGTCCGCGCCGCGGTTCCAGCGGGAGACCAGCAGCGTCCACCCCTCGCCCTCGGCGAGCGTCGCGCTGCGGTCGTCGTCGCGGGCCGCGCGCAGCACCGTCGCCCCGGGCGGGAGCAGCGTGCACCCCTTCTTCACACGTTCGATGTTCGCGCTGTGCGAGAAGGGCTGCTCGCCCGTCGCGAAGCGGCCGAGGAACAGCGCGTCCACGACGTCCGACGGGGAGTCGCTGTCGTCGACGTGGAGCCGGATCGGCAGGGCGTCGTGAGGGTTCGCAGGCATGCCGCCATGATCCGGCACGCACCCGCCCTCGTGCACCCGGTTTGCCGCGGTGCGAAACCCGTCGCAGTGGTGCGAAACCCGCCCCCACCGCAGGCACCCCCCCGATACGCTGGTCGCCGATGGGACGTCATGGGTGGTTCTCGGGGGCGCGGCGGTGGCGGCTCACCGCACTGCTCGGCGTGGGGCTGGCCGCGCTGGCCCTCGCGGTCACCCTGGCCACCACGCTGCCCGGCGACGGCGGCAGCACCGCGGGCACCACTCCCGACGGCGCCAAGGTGCACGGCACCCCCGCCGTCCCGCCCGGCGAGACGGCGCCGGAGGTGGGCTGGGGCTTCACCCACACCCAGTACAGCGCGGACGAGGGCGAGCCGGCGGCCGTCGAGCGCGTCCGCGCCGAACTGGCCGGCCGGCGGCCCCCCGTCCCGCAGATCCAGCACCTGATGGGCTGGGGCGCGGGCAACCCCGAGCCCGTCGAGGGGCGTTACGACTTCTCCGCGATGGACCGGCGCATCGACTTCGTCCGGGAGAGCGGGGGCACACCCGTGGTCACGCTCTGCTGCGCCCCGGACTGGATGAAGGGCGGCGAGTCCGGCGCGGACCACACCGACTGGAGCCGGCAGGCCCTGGAGACCGCCCCGGAACCCGAGCACTACGACGACTTCGCCCAGCTCGCCGCGACCGTCGCCAAGCGCTACCCCGACGTACGCCACTTCATCGTCTGGAACGAGTTCAAGGGCTTCTGGAACGACGAGAAGGCCCGCTGGGACCACGAGGGCTACACCGAGCTGTACAACCTCGTCTACAAGGAGCTGAAAAAGGTCGACAAGGACATCATGGTCGGCGGCCCCTACCTGGTCATGGACAGCGTCCACCCGCGCCAGAGCGCCAACGCCTCGCGCGTGCAGGGACCTTGGGGCCGCCTGGACCAGCGGGTCCTCGACGCCTTCACGTACTGGAACGAGCACAAGGCGGGCGCGGACTTCGTCGTCGTCGACGGCGCCAGCTACACGGCGGACGACGAGATGCTCCCCGACGAGTTCAAGGCCACCGACAAGCTGACGGCCGTCGGCGAGTGGGTGCGCGAGCGGACCGGCGACCTGCCCCTGTGGTGGGCCGAGTACTACGTGGAGCCCGGCGACAGCCAGGACAACCGCGACGACTGGTCCGAGGCGCACCGCGTCGCCGTACAGGCGTCCGGCCTGATGGCGATGGCCCGCGGCGGCGCCACCAGCGGCTTCTACTGGAACCCGCAGAGGCGGGGCGCCACGTGCGCGGGCTGCCTGTGGACGCCTACCCAACGCGTCGACGGCGGCCGCGAGTTGCCCATGCTGAGACTCGTCGAACGGTTCGGCGCGGAGTTCGGCCCCGGCACGCGGTACGAGAAGGTCACGATCGCCGCCGACGACCGGCCGGACCTCCGCGTCCTCGCCGACGACGAGGCGGTCCTCGTGGTCAACACCCGCGACCGCCGCGTCAGCGCCGAGGTCGACGGCAAACGGTTCACCATGGCGGGGTACGAGGTGAAGTGGCTCAAGCGCTGAGCCCCCGCACCCCCTGCCCCGCTCACGCCATCGTCACGAACCGCTGGACCAGCGACGCCAGCAGCACCGCCAGCAGCGGCAGCGAGAACCAGAAGCTGCCCTGCAGCCACCGCTGCTGCCGCACGCTCGGCGCCGCCGCCACCCGCACCACCTCGCGCGTGGTGAGCAGCAGCACGAGCGCGACGGCGGCCAGCGCGCCCACCACCGACCACGGCGTCCACGTCACCCGCGGCCCGACCGGCCCCGGGTCGGCCTCGGGCACCCTGCCGTCCGGCTGCTCCCGCAGGCTGTAGAGGGCCGCGTCGTCGTTGGCGAAGACCTTCCGCAGCTCCCCGCGGTCGTCGAGGTGGCGCAGCAGCCGCTGCTCCCAGGTGCGCGCGTAGCCCGCGTCCAGCTGGAGAGAGGTCGACTGGCCGCGGTTGACCATCAGGTACGACTGCGGCCCCGCGTCCCTGAGCGCCTTGACCAGGCCGGAGACCAGGACCGGGTCGGCGGGCGCGAGCGTGGGGACGTAGCGGACCTTCTCCATGTCCCGGGCGCCCCACGGCAGCGCCGGGGTCACCTTTCCGACCGGGTCGTCGCTCAGCCACAGCAGCCGCACCGTCGGGTCGTCGTGCGCGTACACGTACTCCATCGCGGCGACCTCGCCGGGCCGGACGCGCTCGAAGGGCTCGTTGCCCCAGCGCGCCACCAGGAAGCCGCCCACCAGCACGAGCCCGGCCATCAGCGCGGCCAGCGGCGCGAGGCTCACCCGGTCGCGGTCCCGCTCCTCCGCCGTGACGCCCGCGCGCGGGAAGAGCGCAAGACCGGCGAGCAGGGCCGCGCCCGGCAGCGCGAACATGAAGACCCGCAGGGCCATCTCACCGCCGTACGACTGCATGCCGAAACCGAGGAACGGCACGAAGGTGAGGACCAGGAGCGAGCGCTCGCTGTACTTGCACAGGCGCCGCCGCCACCAGCCCCAGCAGGCGAACGCCAGGACCGCGCCGGCCATCGCCACGCGCGCGTACAGCACCAGTTGGTGCGTCGAACTGCCGCCCTCGATGCGGCCGGAGACCGACGACGACACGTTGCCGCCGACGCCGCCGATCCCGCCGAACAGCTCGTCGAAATGGCCCGACCAGTACGGCTCGGCGAGGAAGCCCAGCCAGGCGAGGACCATCACCGTGCACAGCAGCGGCAGGCCGCGCAGCTCCGAGCGGCCGACCAGGACCAGCACCGTGAGGACGCCGAGCATCACGAACGGCGTCAGCTGGTGCGCGGGCACGGTCGCCGCGAAGAGGCCGACGAGGACCAGGAGCAGCACGGCGCGCTCCCGGCGGCCCGTCGGCTCGACCTCGCTCTCCCCGGGACGCCGCTTGGCCCACAGCACGCGCGGGGCGCGGAACCACACCAGGAGTACGGCGACGAAGGCGAGGTAGAGCAGGTACGTGAAGCCCTGCGGGGAGAAGTAGTCCTGGCCGACCCAGCCGCTCAGCACGTAGATCCACAGCCCCGCCCACTTGGCGCGCCAGGCCGCCCGCATCGAGCGCACCAGCAGGAACATCGGCGCGAGGTAGAGCAGTTGCATGGCGGTCGGCCACCAGCGGATCACCTCGGTCATGTCCGAGACACCGCACGCCTTCGCGACGAACGTGGCCGCGGCGAAGAAGCCGGGCCAGCTCCAGCGCGCGTCGAGGTCGGGGACGGCGGTGCCCGTCCGGTCGATGTACTCCAGGAAGCCCAGGTGCTGCCAGGCCGTGGCGAACCGCGGCTCGGCCTCGATGACGGCGGGCAGCGCGTGCAGTGACACGACGGTGGCGAGCAGCGTCACCAGCAGGAGGCCCTTGAGGGGCCGGTCCATCCACAGCAGCACGGCGAACACGACGATCAGGAGCGCGGCGCCCACCAGTGTGGGCACCGGCAGGACGGAGACCAGGCCGAGCCCGCCCATCCCGTCGAGATCCTCCTCGCCGAGACCGAGGGCGGGCAGCCAGTACAGGGCGAGCGCGGCGGCGAGCAGCAGCGCGACGAGCAGGGCGCGGAGCCGACGGGCGCGCGGCGCAGCGGGCCCGTCGTGTGCCGGCTCCTCGACGGCGCCGGGCGCGGCGGATTCCTCCCGCGACGCCTCCGAACGCTCCACAGGCTGCGAGGGCAGCGAGGGCTGTGACGGCTCCGAGGGCTCCGCGGGAGGCGGGGGCGGCGCGGCGGCCGGGGTTCTCAGCGCCCACGTGGGCCGGTGCTCCATCTCGTCCCCCTCGCTCTGGGCCACGGGCGGGCCGGGCCGCACGTCCGGCCTGCGCTCCTGGTGTTCGAAGTCGAGCTGTACGGCGAGTTGGAGCGTGTCCGAGTCCAGTGACTCCCGCAGCGCCCAGGCGGGCCCGTGCCGCTCCTTCGCCGGGCGCCTGTCCGGGGCGGCCGCGCCACCGGCCGGTCCGCTCGGGGAGGCCGCCCGCGTCACGCGGTACAGCTTGGGTGCCGCGATCGCCACGATCACGGCCAGACTGGAGATCTCCGCGATGCCCGCGCCGGTCAGCCCCATCCGCGGCAGCAGGATCAGCGTGAGGCCGAGGACCAGCACGCACAGCAGCCCCTGGAGCCAGGCGATCCCGGAGGTCTTGCTCTGGGCGCGCCGCACCGCGAAGTACGTCTCCATGACCACCCGCAGCAGCGCCCCCACGGCGAACCAGCGCAGCAGGGGAGTGCCGGCGTCCGCGTACGCCTGGCCGAACATGCGCAGCACGAGCGGCGCGGCCAGGAAGAGGACGCAGCACACCGGCAGCATGATCACGGCCATCCGGCGCAGCGCGGCACGGGTGTGGGCGGCCAGCAGCGCCGGGTCGTGCGCGCCCTCGACGGTGAGCGAGGCACCCATGTTGACGGCGAGGAGGTTGACGGTGCCGCCGATGGTGGTGGTGATGTAGAAGTACGCGTTGTCGACCGAGCTGACCTGCGAGGCGACGATCACCGGCACGAGATAGACCACGGCCAGCGAGAAGAGCGAGCCGGTGTAGTCGCCCGCGAGGAAACGGCCGATCTCCTGCACCGTCGGCGGCCTCGCCCGGCCCGCGGTCACCTTCACATGGCGCGGCACCAGGCGCCGGAAGACCAGCCAGCCCATCGGGAGCACCGAGACGAGGATCGCGGCGACCCACGAGACGAAGACACCCGCGGTGGGGATCGCCGCCGCCATCGCGATGAGCAGCACCAGCTTGGCCACGGAGAAGGCGGTGGTGCCGACGGGCACCCACAGCGCGTTGCGCAGCCCGGTGAGCACACCGTCCTGGAGGGTCAGCACCGACCAGGCCACGACGGCGAGGACGAACCCGACGCCGTGCACGGGCCCGTGCAGGAAGCGGTACGAGGGCCCCCACAGGTCGAGGGTGAGCAGGAAGGCCCCGGCCGCGAGCGCCACCGCCACCGAACTGCTCGCGTACGTACGGAAGATGAGGCGGCCGGTGGCGCGGCCCGCGATCGGGATGAACCGCGCCAGCGCGCCGGTCAGCGTCACGGCGGTGAGCCCGGCGAGCAGCTTCATCGCCGCGATCGCCGCCGAGCCCTGGCCGACCGCCGACTCCGAGTAGTAGCGGGCGGCGGCCAGCCAGAAGCCGACGCCGAGCACACCGGAGATGCCCGTGTTGAGCATCAGCGCGTAGGCGTTGCGGAACAGCGGGCTGCCGCGGCCCGCCCCCGGCAGGCGGATGCCGCGCGGCCTGCCGGACGGACCGGACGGCGGCCGCCCCCCGGCGTCGGCGGAACCGGCCTGGGCGGTGGTCGTGTCAGACACGGGAACGGATGGCCTTCCGGCGGACCTGTCGGGCTCGGCGGACCACGGCGTACCCCTTGGTCAGGGCGTGGTCCCTGGCGAACGTGCGGGTGATCGCGCGGCCCTCCACGAGGCGCTCGAACTCCTCGTCCCCGGTGGAGCGGCGCACGGTGACCCGCCGCAGAGCGTAGGGCCCCTGGGCACGGCGGGCCAGACGGTTGCCGACGGCGAGCGACTGCGCGAACCCCGCCTCCCGCACTCGGCCGCGCACCCGACGGCTGGAGTAGCCGTACGGGTACGCGAAGGAGGCGGGCGGGGCGCCCAGCTCGCCGGCCACGATGTCCCGGCAGCGGCCCAGCTCCGTCCGCAGCTCCTCGTCGCCGAGCTGGTCGAGTTCGGGGTGGGTGTGGCTGTGCCCGCCGATCTCGGTGCCCGCGGCGGCCAGTTCGCGCACCTGGTCCCAGTCGAGCATGAGGTCGAGGCCGCCCCCGGTGTCGTGCTCCCCGCGCAGCCAGCCCGTGGAGACGAACAGGGTGGAGGCGAAGCCGTGCCGGGCGAGCACGGGCAGCGCGTGGCGGTGCACGCCCTCGTAGCCGTCGTCGAAGGTGATCAGGACGGGGCGGTCGGGCAGCGGACCGCCCGGCGAGCGCCAGGCCGCGGCCAGTTGAGCGGTGGTGAGCGGGGTGAACCCCCGCTCGCCGAGCACCTCCATCTGGCGGGCGAACGCGTCGGGCGCCACCGACAGGTCGTGCGTCGCCGCGTTCGGCAGCCGCGCGACGGAGTGGTACATCAGGATCGGCACGCGTCTGTCGTCGCTCACGGGGCCGCCCCCTCGGCGGCGGAGAACGTGGCGGACTCCCTGCGCGCACGGACGCTCCCGGCCACGAACCCCCCGGCTGCGGCGGCGACGCCCGCCACGATGGCGCCCGCGCGGCCCGCGCCGCCGGGCCGCCCGAGGACGGCGTCGCGCAGGCCGCGGCCCACCCCTGCGGGCAGCACCCGCGTGGTGTAGCGCCGCTCGGACTCAAGGCCCTTGCCCGCGCCGACGCTCCGGGCCACCAGCGCCTTCGAGAGGCCCTCGGCGTACGCCCGCGTACGGAAGTAGGGGAACCGCTCCCGCGCGGCGGGCACCCGGTGGTGGATCACCGCGCGGTCGTCGACCAGGAGGACCGCGTCCGGCCGGGCCCGGGTGAGGCGGATGCAGAACTCCGTCTCCTCGCAGCCCAGCGGCCGCCTGTCGCCGCCCCTGCCGATGCCGGTCGCGAAGCCGCCCGCGATGTCGAAGGCGGAGCGGCGGAAGGAGGCGTTGCCCCCGAGGACGTTGCGCACCCGCGCGCGGCCCTCGGGGTGTCCCTTGTACGTACAGCCGACGACCCAGTCGAACTCCTCGGGGAACCAGGCGGGCCGCCGCCCGGACTCCCACACGGGCAGGGTGCGCCCGCCGACGGCGAACACCCGCGGGTCCTCGAACCCCTCGGCGAAGTGGCGCAACCAGTCCCGCTCGGCGACGGCGTCGTCGTCGAGGAAGGCGATGACGGAGCCGCGTGCGGCGGCGATGCCGGTGTTGCGGCTCGCCGAGAGGCCGCGGGGGCCCGCGTTGGCGAGCACCCGCACCTCCCCGGTCGCCGCGCACTCCTCGTACTCCCCGGTGAGGCGGTCCAGGAGCGAGGCGTTGTGGTCGACCACGAGCAGCGTCTCCAGGGCCGTCCGGGACTGCGCGCGCACCGAGGAGACCGCCGCGAGGATGTCCTCCCAGCGGTCCTCGGTGTACACGCAGATGACGACGGATATGTCCGTGCTCAAGACACCTCTCCCTGGCCCTTGCCGAAGGGAAGGCCCCGGGTGCCCCTGCGCCGGGCACCGCCGCGTCTGCGGCCGGAGCGCTCGGCGAGGATCACCTTCAGTACGCGGATGCCGTCGCGGACGGCCCTGAGGTTGCTGGCGCCGTGAATCCGCAGGTACTCGTGGCTCGGGATCTCCTGCACCTTGAGCCCGGCCTTGACGACCCGGATGTTCATCAGGGTCTCGACCTCGAACCCGGTGCAGTCCAGCTCGATCTTGTCGAGGCAGTGCCGCCAGAACGCGTTGTAGCCGTAGCACAGGTCGGTGTAGCGCGCGCCGAACTTGGCGTTGACCACGGAGCACAGGACGTGGTTGCCGAGCTTGCGGATCGGCGTCATGTCGTCCGTGCCGCCGCCGTTGGCGAACCGCGAGCCCTTGGCGAAGTCCGCGCCCGAGACCAGGGCGGAGACGTAGGAGACGATCTCCTGGCCGTCGGCGGAGCCGTCCGCGTCGACCATCACGATGATGTCGCCCGTGCACGCGGCGAAGCCGGTGATCAGGGCGTCGCCCTTGCCCCTGCCGAGCTGGCGGACGACCTTCACGTCCGGCCGCAGCTCGCGGGCGACGGCCACCGTGTCATCGGTGGAGTTGCCGTCCACGAGGACGACCTCGTGTATCCACTCGGGCAGTGTCTTGAATACGTAGGGAAGATTCTCCGCTTCGTTCATCGCCGGTATCACCACACTCACCGGCGGTGTGATCGCCAAGTGCGTGGAGATCGGGCGGTAATGCCTGGAGATCTCTTCCAACGGGTCCTGCCCGGCGTCCGCCGGGCGCACAGAAGAAGTCATGATTTCGGTGGTCCCTCTCGTCCGGTGGACCGCCCGCCCCCGGGCGGTCCGGTAATTGATCCGGTTCGAAAGGGGGGTTCTCACCCGAGCATGCCGAAAGAGATCTCCGTGCATGCCGGGCGAGCTGGCATCGCGCGGGACGTGACCCGGCCGAAGAGCGATCACCGGGCACGGCACCCCCCTACCGCGCCCCGCACCGGTGCCATCGCGATCTCGAGCCCTCCCCTTGATCGCATTGCGTGATGGACCGTTGCGGGTGGATGTACGACGGTATTGATGATGAAGACTGTATGGCAAGACCTGGAACGCGGCCTCACGTTTCTCATGATGTGAGCAATCCAGACGATTACCTTCGGACTGCTCTATTCCTTGATTCCTTTCCCAGCGCTCGGATTTCGCCGATCCGCTTGAGCAATTTATCGGCCGGTCCGAAGAATTCCGGCCTGGACAGCACGGTGTTCCGCAGCGCCCGCACCGGGGCGCGCCGCGCCCGGTGTCCGAGAGCCACCGGGTGGCGCAGCGCCACCCACCCCTCGGACACGGCCAGTTCGCGTGTCTTGAGGGAGTCCTTGTAGTCCTTCTGGCCGCGGCCGAGGTCGAGGTACGCGATCCCGTCGGCGGCGGCCGCCTCGGCCATGCGCAGGTGCAGGACCAGGCCGGGCGAGTACTTGGCGAACGCCGGGTCGTACGCGGGGAACCAGCAGGCGAGGACCCGCTCGCTGCGCAGCCCGAAGTGCGCCGCGACCGGCACGTCGGACGCGTAGAGCACCGACAGGACTCCGGCGAACGACCCGGTCCTGGTGTGGAAGAGCCGGCGGACCAGCTCGGTGATCCAGGGGTGCGCGAAGCGGTCGCTGCGTCCCGTCCTGCGGTACTGCGCCGACTTCCACCCCATCAGGGCGGCCAGGGCCGCGGGGTCGCGCTCGTCGTGGACGTAGCGCACCGCTCCGTGGTCGCGGCCGAGCCGGCGCTCCTTGGCGAGGGTCGTCCGGGTGAACTTCGGGGAGCGCTCACGCAGGTGGCCGAGGTAGGTGTCGTAGCCCTGGTCGACGTCGATGACGGGGGAGGGGAAGGCGCGGACGCCGCCCCCGGCGCCCGCCTCGAACGGCCCCTGGCCGCCGACCAGGTGATCGAACTCCCACAGCACGAGCCCACAGGCGCGCAGCAGCTCCCGGGCGTCCCAGCGGAAGCCGGGGCGGTGCACCAGCCCCTGGCAGTCCGAGACGCCGAGACCGACGGCCCGGCCCACGCCGGTGACGGACCGCTGGAAGGGGAAGAACGCCGCCGGTTCGCCGTCCTCGCGTACGACGGCGACGCGCACCCCGCGCCGCCCGTGCGCCGTGGCGAGGGCGAACTCCGGGGCGAGGAAGGGGTTGGCCAGTTCGGGCGCGCCGTCGAGATGTGCCTTGGACTGCAGGGCGGTCCATGCCGCCCGGTCGGCGGCGGTGAGTTCGCCGGGGCGGTGCACGGTGATGTTCACGTCAGGCGGTCACCTTCTCGCCGCACGGCGGCGCGGGCGCCGTGCGGCGGTCAGCAGGAGGGCGAGCGCGCTGAGGCCGGCGACGGCGACGACCCCGCCGCGCACCGACCACACCTGCAGCGCCAGCATGGCCTGCGCCACCAGGAGGTTGACCGCGACGGCACCGGCGACGCAGGCCACGGCGCGGCCCCACGGGTCCAGCGAGCGCAGCGCCGCGGCGAGCGCCGCCGAAGGCGCGGCGAGGAGGAAGAAGAGGGTGCAGGGGCCGCGCAGCGGCGAACTCAGGTCGACGAGCGCGAGCACGGCGCCGACGCCCCCCACGGCGACGGCCGCTCCCGCGATCAGCGGCGGCAGATCCCCGTCGCGACGCCGCCCGGTGCGCCGCCCCGTGTCCGCCGGCGGTGCCTTGATCCCGATGGTCTGCATTGGCGACTTCGCCCCCCGACGCGCCGGATGCCGGGCTTCAATGTCGCGCAGTCCCCGCGGCCCGTCAAGGTACGGAGGGGGCGTGCAGGTGTTCCCCTCCCGGCCTCTGTGACGGGGGTGAACTTCCGGTGCTCCCAGGGGAATTGCGCGCCAATTCGTTGACATGCGCACTATCGACTGGCCGGAGTGCGTGCTACCACGGTCTCGGCGGAAACCCTGCTAAGGGAGGTTCCATGAGATTGTCCCGCATCACGGCATACACGTCCTCACTCCTCCTCGCCGCCGCCTGCGCCCTCACCGGGGCCACGGCGGCACAAGCGGACCAGAACGCGGCAGCCACCGGCTATGTGGCGCTCGGCGACTCCTACTCCTCGGGCGTCGGCGCCGGCAACTACGACAGCGCCAGCGGCGACTGCAAGCGCACCAAGCGCGCCTACCCGGCACTCTGGGCGGCCGCGAACTCACCCTCCAGCTTCACCTTCGCGGCGTGCGCGGGCGCCCGTACGGGTGATGTTCTGACGAAGCAACTGGGCTCGCTCGGCTCCGGAACGGGCCTCGTCTCGATCACCGTCGGAGGCAACGACGCGGGCTTTGCCGACGTCATGACGACGTGTGTGCTCCAGTCCGAGAGCAGCTGCCTGGCCCGCATCGCCCAGGCACGCGCGTACGTCGACTCCACACTCCCCGGCAACCTCGACAAGGTCTACTCGGCGATCGACGCCAAGGCTCCCTCCGCCCGCGTGGTGGTGCTCGGCTACCCCCGCTTCTACAAGCTGAACGGCTCCTGCACGAGCGGCCTCACCGAGCGCGAGCGGGCCGCCATCAACGACGCGGCCGACTACCTCAACACCGCCACCGCCAAGCGCGCCGCCGACCACGGCTTCACCTTCGGCGACGTCACCCGCACCTTCACCGGCCACGAGATCTGCTCGGGCAGCGCGTGGCTGCACAGCGTGAACTGGCTCAACATCGGCGAGTCCTACCACCCGACCGCCGCCGGACAGTCCGGTGGCTACCTCCCCGTGTTCACCTCGGCGGCCTGACCCAGGCCGGCCGTGGGAGGGGCCGAACCGCCCCTCCCACGGCCGCTCGAACCGTCGTCACCGCCGTCGTCGCGGCTGACCAGTGCGTACGTGAGTCCGCCGAGGGCCAGTGCCAGGGCGATGAGCCCGGCGATCAGGACGGCCACCGTGCGGCTGCGGCGGGTCGGCCCGGTCGGCCCGGTCGGCCCGGTCGTCGTGGTGTCCGGGGCGGCGGGGGCGGGCGGCGTGGAGCCGGACGACGCGCCTTCGGCCTTGGCGGTCGGCGGGTGGGGGAGCGGAGTCCCGGTGGCCGGGGTCCCGGTGTTCGGGTTCTCGATGTTCGAGGTCTCGGGGGTGAGCGGTCTGCCGCCCGAGACGATGAGCCGCAGATCGCGCTCGGCGTCGGCCGCCGGCATCCGCTCGGCCGGGTCCTTGCGCAGCAGACCCACGATGACGGGGGTGAGCGGCCCCGCGGCGCGCGCGGGCGGCGCCTCCTCGTCCACGACCGCGCGCAGCGTGCCCAGCGGGGTGTCCCGGCGGAACGGCGAACTGCCCTCGACGGCCGTGTGGAGCAGCACACCGAGGGACCAGAGATCGGACGCGGGACCGTGGGGCCGCCCCAACACCCGCTCCGGCGCCAGGAATTCGGACGAGCCGACGGCCTCACCGGTCACCGTCGGCGCGGAACCGCCCCCGACCGTCGCGATGCCGAAGTCCGTGAGGACCACGCGGCCGTCATTGGCGATCAGTACGTTGCCGGGCTTGACGTCGCGGTGCAGGACCCCGGCGTCATGGGCGGCGCGCAGGGCCGCGAGCACCTCGGCGCCGACGCGGGCGGCGCGCCGCGGCGGCAGGGCGCCCTCCGCGTCCAATACGTCGGAGAGCGAGAGGCCCCGCACCAGCTCCATCACGATCCACGGGCGGCCCTCCTGCCGCGCGACGTCGTGGACGGTGACCACGTTCCGGTGGGGGATGCGGGCGGCGGCCCACGCCTCGCGCTCCACGCGGGCGTAGAGCCGGCCGGCCTCGCTCGCCGGGAGCCCGGCCGGGGCGCACACCTCCTTGACGGCGACCTCGCGCCCGAGCACGTCGTCCCGGGCCCGCCACACGGTGCCCATGCCGCCCTCGCCCAGCGGCGCCAGGAGGCGGTACCGCCCGGCGATCACACGCTCTGGCCGACTCACGGGGCGCCCCCATCCGCAGCGGTGCGATGCTCCACAAACGTAGCAACCGCCCGGAGCCATGACGACAGGTGAGATAGCCCACGCGGCAGGCCATGGACCGGAGTGACGCCGGGCTGTATGTCCAACTCACCCTGCAATCAACCGTATTCGGAGTGTAATCGTCAACCCCCTTGTGGGGGAGGTGAATCCCGTGACCGGGATACGCGTGTGTGAGGACGGGGCGATAGGGTTAACCTGCCCTGGGCCGGGTGCCCTCGTACGGGTGGGGAGTGACATGGAACAGATAACGGTGCGCAGCAGGGCGCGTGTCCCTGCGATCACTTGCGGGAGCAGCGCGAGCAGCTCGCGCCTCGACCGTCACCTCTCGGTGCTGGGCGGCCCTGCCGTCCCGCAGCGTGAGGCGCACGAGGCGACGCTGCTGATGCGTGAGCTCACGTCACGTGACGCCGTGCATGCCCGTAGCAGCAGGGGCTCTCGAGTGAGGCACGTCTCGCTCTTCGCGCCGCTGCGCAGGCTGCGGCGGTCGCTTTTCGGCGGACGCTGACCACGGGTGGTCCCCGGGACTGAGCCGCCGCTCCGCGGCGGATCTTTCCCACCCACCCGCTCACCCTCCTCCCCTGTCACGTGACGCGCGGTCACGTGGCACACGCGTCACGACTCGCGCGGCCACGTCTCACGCGGCTCAGATCAGCGCGAACTGCCCGTCCGGCCCCTCTTCGCGGTGATCGAGGACGGACGCGGGGCGCCGCGCCCCGTCCGGCACGGGCAGCACACCCGCCCCGCCCAGCTCGTCCACGGTGATCCGGCGATCCGCCCCCGTCGCCAACTCCCGCTGCCGCGGCGCCACTTCCGCCATCAGCGCGAGAACTGTGATCAGCTCCAGCAGCTCCGACGTCCAGGCCTGCGGCCACGTCGCCGGCCGGATGGCCTCCAGCGTCCCCGGCCCGGCGTCCCCGCCCGCCGCACGCGCCCCGAACCACCGCTCGATCACCCGCACCCCGCCCACCTCGAACGCCCACGCCTCACGCGGCACCGGCGAGATCACCCCCACCTCGCCGACGCGCAGCACCCGTTCCTCGGCGTCGTACGCCAGTGAGCCCGGGCGCGCGGGCAGGGGCGCGCGGACGTAGGGCCTGCGCCCGCCGGGCAGCTTCGGGCGCTCGCCGTCGCCGCGCACCTGCAGCCACAGCAGCCGTTCCCCCAGCTCCACGCCCCGCGCCCACACTCCGGCGTCCGCCGTGAGCGGCACCCGGCAGCCCGCCGCCGAGCCGGACGCCGTGGCGAGCACCCACGCGAGCAGCGCGCGGGCCGTGACCTCCTGGTCCAGCGCCCGGGAGAGATACGGGAGCAGCCCGGGCGCCACGTTGGGCTCCAGGCCCCCCGGGCGGCGGAAGAGCGGCCGGATGCGCCCCGGCCGCCCGGCCGGGGAGTGACCGTCCGGCAGCACGGCCGAGGCGAGGACCGCGGGCCCCGCGGCCCCGGCGACGTACCCCTGCTCGACCACGAAGAGCTGCCCCGCGCCGGCGACGCGCCACAGCTCGGGCCGGGCGACGTCGATGAGGCGGTGGTCGGGGATCAGCCACTGCTCGTCGAAGGGGCCGTGGAGGACCCGGACGGGCTCGGGGCACGGGCCGCCCTCCCTGGCGAGGCGGACCGTACCGCCCTGGTGGCCCGGGAGTTGGGCGACCGCGGTGTGCAGCGTGCGGGAGCGGGTCGGGCGGAACAGCGCCTCGCGGTCGGCGCCCCGCGCGCGGACGAGGGCCGCCCAGCGGGCCTTCAGGGAGGCGGCGTCCGGTCCCATCGGCCACCCGCGGCCCGGCCGGAGCGGTGCGACGGACCACGGCATGAGATCCGCGAGCAGCGGCGCTTCGTCGTGCGTCACGCCCGGCATCGTACGACGCGCCGGTCCGGGCCGCTCACGTCGCGTCGAGAGTGACCGAGAAGGAGAAGCGGTCGCCGCGGTAGTGGATGCGGGCCACGTCCAGGGTCCGCCCGTCCTCGTCGTACGTGACGCCCGTGTAGTGCAGGATCGGGCTGAGCAGCGGCACTTGGAGGAGGCGGGCGGTCTCCGGGTCGGCGAGCGTGGCCTCGACGGTGTCGGTGATGCGGCTGATGCGCACGCCCACCACGTCGCGCAGGACCTTCGTCATCGGCCAGCGCACCAGGTCGTCCGGGTCGACGCGGGCGGCCAGTTCGGGGCGGATGTAGTTGCGGGCGTGGTTGGTCGGCTCGCCCGTCTTCTCGTCACTGCGCAGCCGGTGGTAGGTCGCCACCTCGGCGGAGTCCGGGAAGTGCCCGGCCAGTTCGGCGGGGAGCGGGGCGGTGCCGTGGTCGAGGAGGCGGGTGGTCATGCCCGACTGCTGGGCCACGATGGCGTCGACCGAGCCGAGGAGGCGGACGGGCGAGCCACGCCGCGCACTGGGCTCGATGAAGGTGCCGCGCCGCCGGTGGCGGGTGATGAGCCCCTCGTCCTCCAGCTCCTTGAGCGCCTGCCGCATGGTCAGCACGCTCACGCCGTAGTGCCCCGCCAGCTGCTCCTCCGTGGGCAGCCGGAGCGGGGCGTCCGGGGTGCGGCCGAGTATCGAGGCGCGCAGCGACTGCGAGACCTGGTACCAGAGCGGCAGTTTCCGATTCAGGACGATCGAGTCCGGGGCGAAAGCGGTCACGGTCTCTCCGAATCAGCGTGTCGGTGCGTCAGTCGCGGAAGTGGCGCTCCAGACCCTGCCATACGTCGTCATAGCCGCGCTGCAGGTGGGACGCGGTGGCAGCCTGCTCCGTCGCCGTCACCGGCCACCGGGTCTCGAACATGAAGGCGAGGCCGTCGTCGATCTTCTGCGGCTTAAGGTCGGCCGCCGACGCCTTCTCGAACGTCTCGCGGTCGGGGCCGTGCGCGGACATCATGTTGTGCAGCGAGCCACCGCCCGGCACGAAGCCCTCGGCTTTCGCGTCGTACGCACCTTCGATCAGGCCCATGTACTCGCTCATCACGTTCCGGTGGAAGTACGGCGGCCTGAAGGTGTCCTCGCCCACCAGCCAGCGCGGCGCGAACACGACGAAGTCGACGCCCGCGAGGCCCGGGGTGTCGGACGGCGAGGTGAGCACGGTGAAGATCGACGGGTCCGGGTGGTCGTAGCTGATCGAGCCGATGACGTTGAAGCGGTGCAGGTCATAGACGTACGGCACGTGGTTGCCGTGCCAGGCGACGACATCGAGGGGGGAGTGGTCGTACGTCGCGCGCCAGAGGTTGCCGCAGAACTTGTTCACCACCTCCACCGGGCCCTCGACCTCCTCGTACGCGGCCACGGGCGCCCGGAAGTCCCGGGCGTTCGCCAGGCCGTTGGCGCCGATCGGGCCGAGGTCGGGGAGCTGGAAGGGGGCGCCGTAGTTCTCGCAGACGTACCCACGCGCCGTCGCGTCGAGCAGTTCCACGCGGAAGCGGACACCGCGCGGGATCAGCGCGACCTCGCCGGGCTCGGCGCGCAGCAGGCCGAACTCGGTGCGCAGCAGCAGGCCGCCCTGCTCGGGGACGACGAGCAGTTCGCCGTCCGAGTCGCTGAACACCCGTGCGTCCATGGAGGAGTTGGCGTGGTAGAGGTGGATGCCCATGCCGGTGCGCTGCGTGGCGTCGCCGTTGCCGCCGAGGGTCCACAGGCCGGCCAGGAAGTCCGTGCCGGGCGCGGGCTCGGGGAGGGGGTTCCAGCGCAGCCGGTTGGGGTCCGGCACCGTCTCGGTGAAAGGGGCCGTGCGGATTGCGCTGTTGTCCGCGCGGGTGAACCGGGGGTGCGCGGCGGAGGGGCGGATGCGGTAGAGCCACGAGCGGCGGTTGTGTGCGCGGGGCTCGGTGAAGGCCGAACCGCTCAGCTGCTCGGCGTAGAGACCGAGGGGGGCGCGCTGCGGGGAGTTGCGGCCGTGCACGAGCGCCCCGGGCACCGCCTCCGAGCTGTGTTCGTTGCCGAAGCCGGAGAGATAGGTCAGCCCTTCGGCCGTCTTGCGCGCGTCGCCCTCGCCCGCACGGCCGGCGTCCCTCACGTGGTCCCCGCTCATCATCGCTCCCTCGTGGCTGCCCTGAAGTCCGATTCCTATGGGACACCGTAGGATTCCGGTTTTCCTTCCGCAAGGGGAAACCCCCTCCTTCTGCCTCGGGAGGGGGGTTGTCCGCAGGTCCGCGACCGGAATGTGGGCGGGGGAAGCCGGGAGGCCGAGCGGTGCCCTACTCTCCCGGAATGCACCACCGGAACCCGCCCAAGGAACCAAGACCCCCGGCCTCCCTGCGCCGCGTGCCCGTGCAGGAGCGCAGCGCGGAGCGCCTGACCCGCATCCTCGACGCCTGCGCCGACGTCCTGGACGAGGTCGGCTACGAAGAGCTGACCACCCGCGCGGTCGCCCGGCGCGCGGGCGTCCCGATCGGCTCGGTCTACCGCTTCTTCGGCAACAAACGCGCCCTCACGGACGCGCTCGCCCACCGCAACCTCGACGCCTACGCCGAGCGGGTCTCCGCCCGGGTGAGCGGCGTCGGGCACGCCGACTGGCGCGGCGCCGTCGACGCCGCCTTCGACGAGTACCTGGAGATGAAACGCACCGTGCCCGGCTTCGGTCTCGTCGACTTCGGCGTGCCCTGTGCCCCGGACGCGATGCCGGACGCGAACGTCCAGGTGGCCGAGCGGGTGGCGGCCCTGCTCGCGGACCACATCGGCGGCCCGCTGGACGCGCGGCTGCGCCGGACCGTGCTCGTCGGCGTCGAGGCGGTCGACGCGGTGCTCCAACTGGCCTTCCGGGGGCGCCCCGCCGGTGACCCGGACCTGATCGAGGAGGCCCGGACCCTCCTGCACGCGTACTTCGCGCGGACGCTGGACTGAGGCGCGGACGCCGGGCCGCGCCGCCGCGTTCCCACTTTGCTGCGTTGACCTGGAGTTTTGCGCTTATTGCTCGCGCGTCAACATCTTGTTAACGCTTCCTGGCGGGTCCTACCGTCGTCCGGACCGCCAGACCTGGTGGGAGTTCGATGGTGAACGTTAGGTAGCCCCCATGCTGACAATCCTCGGATTCGTCATGATCGCCACCTTCCTGGTGCTGATCATGATGAAGAAGATGTCGCCGATCGCGGCGCTGGTGCTGATCCCCGCCCTCTTCTGCGTGTTCGTGGGAAAGGGAGCCCATCTCGGGGAGTACGTCCTCGAAGGCGTCGGCAATCTGGCGCCCACGGCGGCCATGCTCATGTTCGCCATCGTGTACTTCGGCGTCATGATCGACGTCGGCCTCTTCGACCCGATCGTCCGGGGCATCCTGCGCTTCTGCAAGGCGGACCCGATGCGCGTCGTGGTCGGCACGGCCGTGCTCGCCGCCATCGTCTCCCTCGACGGTGACGGCTCGACGACCTTCATGATCACGGTCTCTGCGATGTATCCGCTGTACAAGCGCCTCAAGATGAGCCTCGTCGTGATGACGGGCGTCGCGGCCACCGCCAACGGCGTCATGAACACCCTGCCCTGGGGCGGCCCGACGGCCCGCGCCGCGACCGCGCTGAAGGTCGACGCGGCCGACATCTTCGTCCCCATGATCCCCGCGCTCGCCATGGGCCTGGTCGCCGTCTTCCTCCTCTCGTACGCACTGGGCCTGCGCGAGCGCAAGCGGCTCGGGGTGCTGTCGCTGGATGAGGTGCTGGAGAAGGAGACGGCCGACGAGACGGTTCTCGTGGGCGCGGGCGGCGGCGAGGAGCGGACCTCGCTCATCAAGAAGGCCACCGGCGGCTCGGGTCCCGGCGCGGGTGCGGTCGGGGCGGGTGCCGGGGCCGACGCCTCGAACGACCCGGACGACGACGGGTTTCAGGCACTCGACCCGCACCGCGCGACCCTGCGCCCCAAGCTCTACTGGTTCAACGCGGGCCTGACCGTCCTGCTGCTCACCGCCATGATCATGGAGTGGCTGCCGATCCCGGTCCTCTTCCTGCTCGGCGCCGCGCTCGCCCTCACGGTCAACTTCCCGCACATGCCCGACCAGAAGGCCCGGATCGCCGCCCACGCGGAGAACGTCCTCAACGTCACCGGCATGGTCTTCGCCGCCGCCGTCTTCACCGGCGTCCTCACCGGCACCGGCATGGTCGAGCACATGGCCGACTGGCTCGTCGGCGCCATCCCCGAGGGCATGGGCCCGCACATGGGCCTGGTGACCGGCCTGCTCTCCATCCCGCTCACCTACTTCATGTCCAACGACGGCTTCTACTTCGGCGTCCTGCCGGTCCTGGCCGAGGCCGTCCAGGCCCACGGCGTCTCCACCCTGGAGATCGCCCGCGCCTCCATCGCCGGCCAGGCGCTGCACATGTCGAGCCCGCTCGTGCCGGCCGTGTACGTGCTCGTCGGCATGGCCAAGGTCGAGTTCGGCGACCACACCAGGTTCACCGTCAAGTGGGCGGTGCTCACGTCGCTGGTGGTGCTCGGTGCCGGAATCCTCTTCGGCATCATCTGATGCCGTACGCGATACCCGGGCCCGGTGGCAGGGGCTGGCTGCTCCGTCTCGTCATCGCCTTCAGCTTCGCGCAGGGGGCGGTGTCGATGGCGCGGCCCGCCGTCTCCTACCGGGCCCTCGCGCTGGGCGCCGACGAACGCGCCGTCGGCGTCATCGCGGGCGTCTACGCCCTGCTGCCCCTCTTCGCCGCCGTGCCGCTGGGCCGCAGGACCGACCACGGGCGGTGCGCGCCGCTGCTGCCCCTCGGCGTCGTCCTGATCTCCGGAGGCTGCGCGCTGAGCGGCATGGCGGGCTCACTCGCCGCGATGGCCGCGTGGAGCGGCGTGATGGGACTCGGCCACCTCTGCTTCGTGATCGGCGCGCAGTCGATCGTCGCCCGGCAGTCCGCGCCCGACGAACAGGACCGCAACTTCGGGCACTTCACCATCGGCGCCTCCCTCGGCCAGTTGGTCGGGCCGATCGCCGCGGGCGTCCTGATCGGCGCCGACATGGGCCGTACGAGTGCGCTGGCCCTGCTCGTCTCGGCGGCGGTCGGCACGGTGTCACTCACCTCGCTGTGGCGCATCGAGCACGTACGTCAGGCACCGGCCGGGCGGCAGCGGGACGGGCGGGGTGACGGGCGGGTTCCGGTGCTCGGCATCCTGCGCGCCCGGGGCGTTTCCGCGGGCATCTTCATCAGCCTCGCCGTGCTCTCCGCGACGGACATCCTCACCGCCTACCTGCCGGTGGTCGGCGAACACCGCGGCATCGCGCCCGCCACGGTAGGGCTGCTCCTGAGCCTGCGCGCCGCGTCGACCATCGCCTGCCGCCTGGTGATGACGCCGATGATCCGGCTGCTCGGCAGGACGGCCCTGCTCACCGGCTCCTGCCTGCTCGGCGGAGTCCTGTGCGCGGGCATGGCGCTGCCCGTACCGGTGTGGGGGCTCGCCCTGATGCTCGCCGCGCTGGGCTTCTGCCTCGGGGTCGGACAGCCGCTCTCCATGACAACGGTCGTCCAGGCCGCGCCCCCCGGCGCCCGCTCGACGGCCCTGGCCCTACGCCTCACCGGCAACCGCCTGGGCCAGACAGCGGCCCCCGCCGCAGGGGGCCTCCTCGCAGGAGCAGCGGGCGTGGCGGCCCCATTCGCAATGCTGAGCGGGCTGCTCCTACTGGCGGCAACCTTGGGAGCACGCACAAAACACCCCTGAGGCACCGCCCCGCCAGGGGCGCGAGGAACTGCGCGCCCAGCCACACTCGTCCCGCACGGGCCAACGGCGAGGCCCCGGCAGACGACACCGCACAACACCGCAGCGCACCACAGGCCCCGGCACGGCAACGCCCCGGAGGCGTCGACAACCCCCGGGGCGCAACTACCCGTACAGCACCGCAGGTTACGGCACGATCTTGAGAAGCCGGTTCGGAGAACCGGTACCGGGGCTGGTCACGACACCCGGCGTGGCCCCGTTCACCAGAGCGGAAGCGACCTGCGCCGGCGTGGCCGAGCTGTGCCCCGCCAGGTAGATCGCCGCGGCACCCGCGACGTGCGGCGTGGCCATCGACGTACCGGAGATGGTGTTGGTCGCCGTGTCGCCGGTGTGCCAGCCCGCCTTGATGGAGACGCCCGGCGCGAAGATGTCCAGGACCGAACCGTAGTTGGACCAGCTGGCCTTCGCGTCGTTGCTGCCGGTCGCGCCCACCGTGATGGCCGCGGGGACCCGGGCGGGGGAGGAGTTCGCCGCGTTGACGCCCTCGTTGCCCGCGGCGACCGCGTAGGTGACGCCGTCGGCGATGGAGTTCTTCACCGCGTTGTCCAGCGAGGTGGAGGCGCCGCCGCCGAGCGACATGTTGGCCACGGCCGGGGCGCCGGCGGTGTGGTGCCGGGTCACCCAGTCGATGCCCGCGATGACCCCGGCGGTGGTGCCGGAACCGTTGTTGTCGAGCACGCGGACGGCCACGACCTTGGCCTTCTTGGCGACACCGTACGTCGTGCCCGCGACGGTCGTGGCGACGTGCGTGCCGTGGCCGTTGCCGTCCTGGGCGGTGGTGTCACCGTCCACGGCGTCATAGCCGTTGACCGCGCGGCCGCTGATCTCCGAGTGCGAGATGCGCACGCCGGTGTCGATGATGTACGCGGTGACGCCCGAGCCCGCGGTGTCCGGGTAGGTGTAGCCGCCGTTGAGCGGCAGCTTGGCCTGGTCGATGCGGTCCAGGCCCCAGGGGGCGTTGGTCTGCGTCGCGGTGGCCCGGACCCGCTGGTTCTGCTCGACGGTGGCGACCGCGGGGTCGGCGGCGAGGCGTCTCGCCTCCGCCGCGCTCAGCTTCGCGGCGTAGCCGTTGAGCGCGGACTTGTAGGTCTTCGTCACCGAGCCGCCGTACTCGGCTATGAGGCCCTTGCCCTGGCTCGTGGCGGCCTTGAGGCCGGAACTCTTCTTCAGCGTGACGATGTAGCTGCCCTTGACCGCGTCGGCGGAGCCCGCGGCGATCACGGTGCCCTCTGCGGGAGCGGCCTGGGCGGGCAGAGCGGTGACCGTGCCGAGAACAGCGGCGGCGGCGGTCGAGATCGCGGCGGCGATCACAGTCTTCTTGCTACGCGGCATTGCCATTACGAGGGAGTCCTCCTCATAGGCGGCGCGCCCGTGGTGGGGCGACGCGACTGTGGGGGGTGTGCGCGTGATCGCACACACAGACGGGAGCGGTGCGGTGCCGCTCCCGTCGAGAGCAGTAGCGTGGCCCCTTCACGGGGGTAGATCAAGAGAGTCGACGCGTTGTCATGCGTATGTCATGCAACGGAAATCAAATTCCGGGCAAATGCGCGGTGAATGTGGGGTTTTCGGCCCCGGTTCACTGCCGGTTCAGTCCTGCCGGGCGATCCCGCTGGGCTGTCCCGCTCCGGTCCCGCGCGGCTCCTCGAAGTCCCACGCCGCGCGTGCCCCCGGCCCGACCGTGAGGGTCGAGTGGCCCAGCCGCTCCACGTGACGCTTCTTCACGGCCTCGTTCAGCGCGAACGTGAACTGCCGCAGCCCCACCCGCTCGCGCGGCACCGCGTCGAGACGGATCGTGGTGCCGCCGCGGTCCGCGACGACGCCACCGCCCGCCGTCGGGCGCACGTCGAAGCCGCCGGCCCGCAGCAGTGGCACCGAGTTCTCCAGGTCGCGCGCGGTCACCGCGATGCGCACCGAGGTCACGTCGCGCATCAGGCGGTCGCGGTAGACGTCGGGGAGGTAGCGCTCCCGGCCGACGTCACCGGGGTAGGAGGGCGGTTCCGTCCTGCCGCGCGGGTCGGCGAAGTACTCGGGCCGGTACTCCATCGCCCAGGTGCCGAAGGCGTCGTACTGGTCGGTGGTGAACACCCCGTCGAACCACGGCACCGGCACGCCGTCGCCGAAGTCTCGGGTCTGCCGGAATTCGAGCGGGTCGGTGACCCCCAGCTCCGGCAGCCGTTCGAGGACGGTCGCCAGGTCGCCGTCGCGCTCGGTGGAGACCGCCAGGCCGGCGCTGCCGAGGGCGGTGTCGGGCACGTCGCCCACGCCGAAGATCTCCAGATAGGTCTCGCGGCCCTTCAGATAGCGGCCGGTCCAGGTGGTCCCGTCGGCCCCTGTCGTGGTGCGGACCTCGAAGTCGGCGAACTTCCGCAGGTAGGGGGAGTGTTCGACGGCGTCGGCGGTCTCCCGGTCGAAGACCCCGTAGGCATGGTTGTAGAACAGCAGCTGCCGCTCGCGCGGCGGTCCCTCCTCGGCGCGAGCGGTGCTCGCGCTCCCCTTGGTCGCCCCGACGAGGGCGGCGGCGAGGGTCACGGTCAGGGCCAGGGTCGTCCGCAACTTCCGGCGCAGCAGCATACGGGCGAGAGTAGGGCCGCGGAGGCGGCGGACGCGGCTGTTCCGGCGAGCGCGGCGGAAAAGCCCCCCGCCCGGCCGCCCCTGGTGCCGAAAAACTATCAACGCTAGTTTGTACTGCGGACGACTTACCTGGAGGAGTGCGATGAACGCCCACGACGGCATGTACAAGGCCCCCGACGGCAGGTACGAGGCCCGCGACGGCATGTACATCGACGGCGCCTGGCGCCCGGCCACGGACACCGACACGATCACGGTCGTCGACCCGGCGGACGAACAGCCCCTCGGCCAGGTCCCCGCCGGCACCGCCGAGGACATCGACGCCGCGGTGCGCGCCGCCCGCACCGCCCTGCCCCACTGGGCCGCCACGCCGCCCGCCGAGCGCGCGGCCCTGATCGGCGCGCTCCGCGACCGGCTCGTCGCCCGCAAGGACGAGATCGCCGCGACCGTCACCGCCGAGCTGGGCGCACCGCTCCCGTTCGCGCAGGCCGTGCACGCCGGGGTGCCGATCGCCGTCTGCGGTTCGTACGCCGAACTGGCCGCGACGCACCCCTTCGAGGAGAAGGTCGGCAACTCCACCGTCTACCTGGAGCCGGTCGGCGTGGTCGGCGCGATCACCCCCTGGAACTACCCCCTCCACCAGATCGTCAACAAGGTGGCCCCCGCGCTCGCGGCGGGCTGCACGGTGGTGCTCAAGCCCGCCGAGGACACCCCGCTCACCGCCCAGCTCTTCGCCGAGGCCGTGCACGAGGCGGGCGTGCCCGCGGGTGTCTTCAACCTCGTCACCGGCCTCGGCCCGGTCGCGGGCCAGGCCCTCGCCGAGCACGAGGGCGTCGACCTCGTCTCGTTCACCGGTTCGACGGCGGTCGGCAGGCGGATCGGCGCCACCGCGGGCGCGGCGGTCAAGCGCGTCGCCCTGGAGCTGGGCGGCAAGTCCGCCAACGTCATCCTGCCGAGCGCCGACCTCGCCAAGGCCGTGGCCGTCGGCGTCGCGAACGTCATGTCCAACTCCGGCCAGACGTGCAGCGCGTGGACCCGCATGCTGGTGCACACCGACCGGTACGACGAGGCGGTGGAGCTGGCCACCGCCGCCGCGGCCAAGTACGGCCCCCGCATCGGCCCCCTCGTCAACGCCAAGCAGCAGGCGCGCGTCCGCGGCTACATCGAGAAGGGCGTCGAGGAGGGCGCCCGGCTGGTGGCGGGCGGCCCCGAAGCGCCCAAGGACCAGGGCTACTTCGTCCGGCCGACCGTCTTCGCCGACGTCACCCCGGAGATGACCATCGCCCAGGAGGAGATCTTCGGCCCCGTGCTCTCCCTCATCCGCTACGAGGACGAGGACGACGCCCTGCGGATCGCCAACGGCACGGTGTACGGTCTCGCGGGCGCGGTCTGGGCGGCCGACGACGCGGAGGCGGTGGCCTTCGCCCGCCGCATGGACACCGGCCAGGTCGACATCAACGGCGGTGGCTTCAACCCGCTCGCCCCCTTCGGCGGTTACAAGCAGTCGGGGGTCGGGCGCGAGCTGGGCGCGCACGGCCTGATGGAGTACCTCCAGACGAAGTCGCTCCAGTTCTGAGCGGTCCGCGTCCGAACCGGAGCCCGAGCCCGAGTCCGCCCGCTTCCCCAAGGAGTACGTGAACGTGGTCCGCGCCGCCATCCTCCCCGCCGTCGGCTCCCCGCTGGAGATCGCCGACATCGAGCTGCCGGAGCCCGGCCCCGGCCAGGTGCGGGTGCGCCTCGCCGCAGCCGGGGTCTGCCACTCCGACCTGTCCCTGTCCAACGGCACGATGCGGGTCCCGGTGCCCGCCGTCCTCGGTCACGAGGGCGCGGGCACGGTGGTCTCGGTGGGTGAGGGCGTCACCGGGGTCGCCCCCGGTGACGGCGTCGTCCTGAACTGGGCGCCCTCCTGCGGCAGTTGCCACGCCTGCTCGCTCGGCGAGGTGTGGCTCTGCGCCAACGCCCTCGCGGGCGCCGCCGACGTCTACGCGCGGCGGCCGGACGGCACGGACCTGCACCCCGGCCTGAACGTCGCCGCGTTCGCCGAGGAAACCGTGGTCTCGCGGCGGTGCGTCCTGCCGGTGCCGGACGGCGTCCCGCTCAC
Organism: Streptomyces huasconensis; assembly: GCF_021028635.1. Taxonomy (NCBI): domain Bacteria; kingdom Bacillati; phylum Actinomycetota; class Actinomycetes; order Kitasatosporales; family Streptomycetaceae; genus Streptomyces; species Streptomyces huasconensis. The sequence continues at coordinate 1,508,393 of NZ_CP086119.1, read as the reverse complement.
CGACGCGGCCCTGCTCGGCTGCGCCGTCCTGACCGGGTACGGCGCCGTGCACCACTCGGCGAAGGTCCGCGCGGGCGAGAGCGTCGCGGTGTACGGCGTGGGCGGCGTGGGTCTCGCCACGCTCCAGGCGGCCCGCATCGCCGGTGCCTCGCGGATCGTCGCGGTCGACGTCTCCCCGGAGAAGGAGGAGCTGGCGCGCGCGGCGGGCGCCACCGACTACGTGATCGCCTCGGAGAGGACGGCCCGCGACATCCGCGGGCTCACCGGCGGCCAGGGGGTCGACGTCGCCGTGGAGTGCGTGGGCCGCGCGGTGACGATCCGCACGGCCTGGGAGTCCACGCGCCGCGGCGGCCGCACCACGGTCGTGGGCATCGGCGGCAAGGACCAGCAGGTCACCTTCAACGCCCTGGAACTCTTCCACTGGGGCAGGACCCTGTCCGGCTGCGTCTACGGCAACTCCGACCCGGCGGTGGACCTGCCGGTCCTCGCCGAACACATCCGGGCGGGCCGCCTCGACCTGGGCGCCCTGGTGACCGACCGGATCGCCCTCGACGGCATCCCGGCCGCCTTCGAGCACATGCTCGCGGGCAAGGGCGGCCGGGCGCTGATCGTCTTCTGACCGGGCCGTCGGACGGCCGCAGCGGCGGGGGCCCGGTCAGGCCGGGTCGGGCCAACCGCCGAGGCGCGGAAAGGACTTGGCCCCCGCCAGGAACACCAGGGTCGTCAGCACGAACGGCCAGGTGAAGGTGTGCCCGCCGGACGGCGCGCAGAGCGCCGCCATGGCCGGGCCTGCCACCGACGCGGCGCCGGCGCCCACGAGCGCGTACGCGAGTGTCGCGGGCCGCGCGGGCAGGAAGACGCCGCACAGGGCGAGGGCGACGAGCACGGAGTTGTACCCGGCCGTGCCGTCGGCGATCCGCTCGGCGGGTGCGCCCAGCGCCCACGCCGTGGCGAGCCCGACGGCGCCGCCGAGGCACGCCACACCCGCCGCGCGCCGGTCGGCGAGGAGGAGGCCGAGGAGCAGGAGGGCACCCACGTACCACTGCGGCATGAAGAAGATCTCGGCGAAGCCGGCGAAGAAGCCCCGGGCCAGCTCCGCGGGCTGGAGCGCGGTGGTGCCGGTCGCGGGCACCGGGAGGGCCGCGAGCCCCTCGCCGTGGTGCCAGACATGCCGGAAGCCCGGCGCGGCCAGGGTCATGGCGCTCGCGACCAGGCAGTACGGCAGCGTGAGTGACGGCAGGCCCCAGGTGCCCAGGAGGCGGACCACGGCCGCGGTCACGACCGTGACGACCACGCAGCCCGCGACCGCGAGCAGGGCCGTCGAGAGGTGGCGCGCGCCCAGGAACACCGCGAAACACAGCGCTGTCAGGCAGGCGTTGAACCCTTCGAGGCCGGTTCCGACACGGTCGCGGTCCACGCCGAGGAACCGCGCGGTGGCCGTCCCCACGGCGGTGCCGGCCAGGGCGTAGAGCGCGTACTCCCAGCCGGCCGCGGCGAGCGCGAGACAGAAGACCGCGCCCGCGAGGGCGCTCGGCAGGAAGGTGACCTGGGCCTGCCCGCGCAACACCTGGACGGCGAAGCCGCGGAGCCGGGGCGGCCCGAGGACCCGCACCCCGGCCCGCGCCGACCCCCGTGGGGCCTTCCCCGGGCCTTCGGCGTCCAGCGCATCCGTCGCATGCACCACGGCAACTCCCGCGTCACGTCCGTGCCGACAGAACGGCCCCGGTGGAACGGGGCCGCTGTATTACTGTCATCGTAGTGGTAGGGGCGTAGTACTACGGTTGGAGTGTCGGCATGGTGCGCAGGAACGACGAACGGCGGGCGGCCCTGGTCGATGCCGCCATCGAGGTGCTGGCCAGGGAGGGCGCCCGTGGGCTGACCTTCCGCTCGGTCGACACCGAGGCCGGCGTGCCCACCGGCACGGCCTCCAACTACTTCGCCAACCGCGACGACCTGCTGACCCAGGCCGGCGCCCGGGTCTACGAACGGCTCCGGCCCAGCGAGGAGGAGGTCGAGCGCCAGCGCACCGCCAAGCGGGACAAGGAGACCTACACGAGCCTCATGCGCGAGGTCCTCGGGCGGGTCAGCGGCTTCCGCACCGGCTACCTCGCCCTGCTCGAACTGCGCCTGGAGGCCACCCGCCGCCCGGACCTGCGCGCCGTCCTCACCGAGCGCGTCCGGGCGGACCTCGACGCCAACGTCGCCTACCACGAAGGTTCCGGCCTGCCCGGCGACGCGACCGCCGTGCGGCTGCTCCACCTGGCCTTCAACTGGCTCATCGTGGAGCAGCTCACGCTGCCGGACGTGCTCTCGGAGGCCGAGCGCGACGCGCTGGTGGCCGCGGCGGTGGAGCGCATCGTCACGGAGTGACGGCCCGGAGGCGGCCCGCCGAACCGAGAGGTCATCGATGCCGAGGTGGGCGGCGAGGGCCCGCGCCCCGGCGGGCGTGACCCGCACGGCGCGCTGCGAGCCGATCCGCGCGCACCACCCCACGGCGAGCGCGTGCGCGCACAGCGCCGCGCCCGCGGCCCCGGCCGGATGGGGGCGGTGCTCGGTCCAGTCCAGGCGGGCGCGGGCCGGCGGCCGGCGTCCGCCGCGCTCCAGGTCGATGCCCAACTCCCCGAACCACGCCACGCCTTGCTCGGTCAGGGCGAAGCCGGTGTCCTGCCGCAGCAGGCCGCGCGAGGTCATCACCCCGGTGATCGTGATCCCGAGCCGTCCCGCAGGTGGTCGCAGCAGGTGCGGCCCCACGCCATCGCGCTGCCCGCGCCGGACTCGCGCAGCGTACGGGGCCGAACCGGGGTTTCGGGCAGCGCGTGGGCGGCGAGGTCCTCGACGAGCCGGGCGACTCCGGCGTCGGCGAGCCGCACGGAGCGGTGGCGGCCCTGCCGCTCCTCGGCGAGCAGCCCGCCCGCGACCGGCCTGCCCAGGTGCTCGCTCACCGTCGACGCGGCCACCCCCGCGTGCCGCGCCGGCTCACCGGAGGTCCAGGCTCGCCCGTCGAGCACCGCGAGCAGGCGCGCGGCGCGCGTGCCGTCCACCGTGCCGGACGGACACTTCGGTGGGCGCCGAAACAGCCCCCGAGCCGTCAGTGCTCCCGTACTCCGCCGCCCACCTGCTCGTACTGCGACGCCAGCCCGTCGAGCAGGGCCCTGAGGCCCGTCTCGAAGGCGCGGTCGTCGATGATCTGCTGGCGGTCCGCGAGGAGGTGGGCCTGGCCGAGGTGGGGGTAGTCCGCCGGGTCGTACGCCGTCTCGTCGTCCACGAAGCCGCCGGCGAAGGAGCCGAGCGCGGAGCCCATGATGAAGTACCGCATCAGCGCGCCGATCGACGTGGCCTGCGCGGGCGGCCAGCCCGCGTCGACCATCGCCCCGAACATGGCGTCCGCGAGCCGCAGTCCGGCCGGGCGGCGGCCGGGGCCGCGGGCCAGCACCGGAACGATGTTCGGATGCCGGGTGAGCGCGGCCCGGTAGGAGACCGCCCAGTCGTGCAGCGCCGTACGCCAGTCGCGTCCGTCGGCGGCATCGAACATCGACAGGTCGACCTGGGCGCTCACGGAGTCGGCGACCGCCTCCAGGATCTGGTCCTTGGTGCGGAAGTGGTTGTAGAGGGACGGCCCGCTGACGCCCAGCTCGGCGGCGAGCCGGCGCGTGGAGACCGCCGCGAGGCCCTCCGCGTCCACGAGGGCACACGCCGTCTCGACGATGCGTTCTCGGCTGAGGAGGGGCTTGCGCGGTCGGGCCATGCGGCACATAGTAGGGCTGCCAACAGAAACTAGCAGTGCTAATTTAAAACTCCACGTACTCGCCGTAACCCGACGTGAAGAGGTGCCCACGATGAACCTGGAGCTGAGCGAGGAGCAGACTGCCGTCCGCCGACTGGCCGAGGACTTCGTCGCGCGCGAGATCACCCCGCACGTCGTCGAGTGGGACCGCGCCGAGAGCGTCGACCGGGCCCTCGTGAAGAAGCTCGGCGAGGTCGGCTTCCTCGGGCTCACCATCGACGAGGAGTACGGCGGCTCGGGCGGCGACCACCTCGCGTACTGCCTGGTCACCGAGGAGCTGGGCCGGGGCGACTCCTCCGTGCGCGGCATCGTCTCCGTCTCGCTCGGCCTCGTCGCCAAGACCATCGCGTCCTGGGGCGACGAGGCGCAGAAGCGGCAGTGGCTGCCGGGGCTCACCTCGGGGGAGTACGTGGGGTGCTTCGGGCTCACCGAACCCGGCACCGGCTCCGACGCGGGCAACCTCGCCACCCGGGCCGTGCGCGACGGCGACGACTACGTCATCAACGGCACCAAGATGTTCATCACGAACGGCACCTGGGCCGACGTCGTGCTCCTGTTCGCACGGACGAACGACACCCCGGGGCACAAGGGCGTCTCCGCCTTCCTCGTCCCCACCGACACGCCCGGCCTCGGCCGCCGCACCGTCCACGGCAAGCTCGGCCTGCGCGGCCAGGCCACCGCCGAACTCGTCCTGGAGGACGTCCGCGTCCCGGCGTCGGCCATGCTCGCGCCCGAGGGCAAGGGCTTCTCCGTCGCCATGTCGGCGCTGGCCAAGGGCCGCATGTCGGTGGCCGCGGGCTGCGTCGGCATCGCCCAGGCCGCCCTGGACGCCGCGGTGAAGTACGCGGGCGAGCGCGAGCAGTTCGGCAAAACCATCGCCCACCACCAGCTGGTGCAGGAGCTGATCAGCGACATAGCGGTGGACGTGGACGCCGCCCGCCTGCTGACCTGGCGGGTCGCCGACCTCATCGACCGCGGGCAGCCCTTCGCCACCGAGTCCTCCACCGCCAAGCTCTTCGCCTCGGAGGCCGCCGTGCGCGCCGCCAACAACGCCCTCCAGGTCTTCGGCGGTTACGGCTACATCGACGAGTACCCGGCGGGCAAGCTGCTGCGGGACGCCCGGGTGATGACGCTCTACGAAGGAACCAGCCAGATCCAGAAGCTGGTCATCGGCCGCGCGCTGACCGGAGTCTCGGCGTTCTGAGTACGTGGCTGAGTAGCCGAGCGGATGTCGCGGCCGGCGCGCTGCCCGATGCTTTCCCCCATGACTGAGCCGCGCATCAAACAGCAGAGCACCACGGCGTTCTACGGCCAGGCCATCGCGTCCTTCGCCGTCGCGCTGGCCGCCGTGTCCATCGGGATCGGATACCTCGACGCCTCCGCCTGGGTGCGGGCCTTCCTCGCCATCTCGGTGCTGTACCTGACGACCTCCGCCTTCACCCTCTCCAAGGTGATCAGGGACCGCCAGGAGGTGGAGCAGATCGTCAGCAGGGTCGACCAGGCCCGCGTCGACAAGCTGCTCGCCGAGCACGACCCGTTCACCAAGGTGTGAGGCCGGTCCCGGCCGAAGCCCTCTAAGCGCTTGCTCACCATCAGGGGTATGGTGTCCCTCCCGAAAAGGCGAAGGAGTGGACATGAGCGCGGCGGAGGAGACCGGCGTCGAGGAGCAGCCGTGGGGCGAGGTCAGCCCCGACGCGGCGCGGCGGCTGCTGATCGCCGCCGTCGAGGCCTTCGCCGAGCGCGGCTACCACGCGACGACGACCCGTGACATTGCGGGCCGCGCGGGGATGAGCCCCGCCGCGCTCTACATCCACTACAAGACGAAGGAAGAGCTGCTCCACCGCATCAGCAGGATCGGCCACGACAAGGCCCTGGCCATCCTGCGCACCGCGGCGGACGGCGAGGGCTCCGCGGCCGAGCGGCTCGCGGCGGCCGTGCGCTCCTTCGTCGGCTGGCACGCCGCCCACCACATGACCGCCCGCGTGGTGCAGTACGAGCTGGACGCGCTCGGCGAGGAGCACCGCACCGAGATCATCGCGCTGCGCCGGCGGACGGACGCGGCGGTGCGGGAGATCATCAACGACGGTGTGCGGACGGGGGAGTTCGACGTCCCGGACGTGCCGGGCACCACGCTCGCCGTGCTCTCGCTCTGCATCGACGTGGCCCGCTGGTTCAACGTGGCGGGCCGCCGGACGCCCGACGAGGTCGGCGCGCTCTACGCCGACCTCGTGCTGCGGATGGTGGGCGCGCGCCCCGAGACGTCTGAGCGGTAACGGCGCGCCTCAGCAGCAACAGGATGCCTCAGCGGTAGCAGCGCGGCTCAGAAGTAGTAACGCGACACCGACTCCGCCACGCACGCGGGCTTGTCGGCGCCCTCGCGCTCCACGGTCACCTGCGCCGTCACCTGTACGCCGCCGTCCTTCGTGGGGGTCACCTCGGTGAGCGTGGCGGTCGCCCGCAGCCGGGAGCCGACCGGCACGGGGGCGGGGAAGCGGACCTTGTTGGTGCCGTAGTTGATGCCCATCTTCATGTTCTCGACCCGCATGACCTGCGGCACCAGGCTCGGCAGCAGCGACAGGGTGAGATAGCCGTGCGCGATGGTCGTCCCGAAGGGGCCCGCGGCCGCCTTCTCGGCGTCCACGTGAATCCACTGGTGATCGCCCGTGGCCTCGGCGAAGAGGTCGATCCGCTTCTGGTCGATCTCCAGCCAGTCGCTGTGTCCCAGCTGTTCGCCGACCGCGGCCCGCAGTTCCTCGGCCGACGTGAAGATCCTCGGCTCCGCCATGTCCCTGGCCTCCTAGACGTGTGCGACATACACAGACTGCGCGGACTAAGCGCTTGCTCAGCATGCGGGGTGTGGGGACGCGTGTCAACGGACCGGCCGCGAGGCCGCGCGGACCGGCCATTAGGGTTCGGGGCGTGCCCCAGATTCCAGAGAAGGTCCATGAACTCACGGTCGGCCAGCTGTCGGCCCGCAGCGGCGCCGCCGTCTCCGCCCTGCACTTCTACGAGTCCAAGGGCCTCATCAGCAGCCGCCGCACCTCGGGCAACCAGCGCCGCTACCACCGGGACACGCTGCGCCGCGTCGCCTTCATCCGCGCCTCCCAGCGCGTCGGCATCCCGCTCGCCACGATCCGCGAGGCCCTCGACTCACTGCCCGAGGAGCGCACCCCCAACCGCGAGGACTGGGCCCACCTCTCGGAGCACTGGCGCGCGGAACTGGACGAACGCATCAAGCAGCTGGGCCGCCTGCGCGACCACCTCACGGACTGCATCGGCTGCGGCTGCCTGTCCCTGGAGACCTGCGTACTCTCCAACCCGGACGACGTCTTCGGTGAGCGCCTCACCGGCTCCCGCCTGATGGTGGAGCGCCGCGCCCGCCCCTGAACACGGCCGGGGGTGGCGTGCGACCCAGCCGCCGCCCGTTGACGGCGCATGGCCCCGCCGCCCGGCACGCCTGCTCACTAGTACTCCGTGCCGCCCTTGTGTGTCAGATACCTTTCGCGGCCCGAGGTCAGCTCCAGGACGCGGTCGGCGTCGTAGGGGCCCTCGTACAGCCGAGCGACCAGGGGGGAGTTCGCCGTCCAGCAGCTTCGCCGTGGCGAGCCGGCGCAGCCGGCCGTCGATCTCCGCGCTGACGTCGAAGACGGCGTACCCGAGCGTGTCGCGCCGCCCGTCCGCGCCGTACGACACAGCCTGCACCCCCTCGCCGTTCTCCCGGAGGTAAAGCAGGGGACTACCGCATTTTCCCCGTGGTATGGAACCGTGGGCGTGGCGCACCACACGACGTCACTCAGGGGGAGGGCCGATGTCCGTTGCCATCTGCTCGTTGAAGTGGGACGCGGCGCAGGACGAGCCGCAGCGCATCAGGTACGACAGCGACGGTTACCACCTCGTGCGGTTCCCCTACGGGGCGGACGAGGAGTCGTACGACCCGTGGCACATGCACGACCCGGCCAAGGGCGGAGCCGGCCCCGCGCGGTTCCCGAGCCCCCGCTCGGGGCTGATATGGCCCAGCCACGACGGCTGGGGCGTGCTCTCCGCGCTGGTCTTCTGGAAGCCGGACGGTGGCCCCACCGAGTACCGCGCCCGCTTCGTCCGCGACCCGCTGGGCCTGGCGACCGGGTACGACTCGACGGGCACCACCGACTCCGCGCCCACCAGGGGCAGTCAGTTCAGGTCGTACGTCTGGCAGATGTTCGTCCACCCCCGGACGCCCGTCGGCCTGAAGATCTCGGCACGCGGCGTGGGAGACGCGAGGCTCGCCACGCCGCTGACGCACGCCCAGTTCAAACTCGCCATACACACGGACGTGATCAGGCCCTGAGCCGAGCCCCGCATCACGTTCCGACCGCGCCGTTCCTCATGTCCTCAGGATGTCCTCGGGTCCTCAGGTCCGCGGATTCTCAGGTCCTCACGCCGACACCAGGGTGCGCAGCGCGCGCGCCCGCGCACGGGCCACCGCGTCCGGCGTGAGCACCGGAGCGGGCACGACGATGCCGCAGCCCGTGCAGACCGCCCCCGAGGACGGCTCGTGCGCCAGGCCGCGCTTCCACACCAGGCAGGTGTCCCCGCAGACCGGGCAGGACGCGCCCGGCTCCCGCTCCAGCGCCGCGATCAGGCGGCGCAGCACCTCGGCGAGGGGGGCGCGGGGATGGACGTCGGGGTCGTCGCACCAGGCGACCCCGCAGCCGCCCCAGGTGCGGCGGTGCCAGTCGTCGTGGCTGCCGGGGCGCCTGAGCCCGTCGTGCTTCTCCTTGCGGCGGCGCTCCGCGAAATCCTCCTCGTAGGCGAGCCAGACCGCCCGCGCCGCCTCCAGCTCCTCCAGCGCGGCCACCAGCCGCGCCGGATCGGGTGACCTGTCCTCGCACCCGAAGCCCGCCCGGGAGCACAGATGGTCCCAGGTCGCCCGGTGTCCGTATGGGGCGAACCTCTCCAGGCACTTGCGCAGCGAGTAGCGCCGCAGTGCCAAATCGTTCCGCGGATCACGCACCTGTCTCGCGAGACTCCGGAATCCGGCCATCGCCCTGCACCTCCGTCACACGTACTTCGTCCTGGTACCCCGTGTTCCGTATCTGCCGCCGTCGCAGTCGAGTCGAAATCGAAACGACGTCGCCGAGTAGACGTATCGACACGCGAATCGGCTCCCTTTCGGGACGACCCCTTTCCGCCTGCCCACCTGAGCTGTGCTGATGCGCCCAGAAGGGGGGCGCGTTGTGGTGATTCGGCAAAGGCGAAGGTTGTTCATCTTTCAGGTTCGGCGACCCGCCAGTAGCCTCCGCCCCAACCGCCTTCCGCAGCACCCGGAGGAGCATCCATGCGACCACCCGCCCGCAGACTCGGAACGCTCACGGCGGGGGCGGTGCTCGCCCTCGGCGCCGGCCTCCTGACACCGCTGCCGGGGGCCGGCGCCGCGGCGGCACAGCCGGCGGTGGACCGGGCCGCGGAGAGCGACGACTACTGCGAGGGGCAGTGCGCGGACATCCTGCCGCCCGGCGCCAACGGCAACGCGACCCTCGCCGAGATCCTCGCACACCGCGTCCTCGGCACCCGACCCGCCCACGCCGACGACCAGTTGGGTCCCTACGACGCGCTCTCCTCCGGCTACCCCTCGCTCACCGACGACCGCCTCACCGACTTCTTCAACGACGCCTCCTTCGGCGTGCGCGACGGTCAGGTCGCCTCCGTCACCAGGCCGCGCGACGACGTGACGATCACCCGTGACAAGAAGTACGGCATCCCGCACATCAAGGGCACCACCCGCTACGGCACCGAGTTCGGCGCGGGCTACGCCGCCGGACAGGACCGGCTCTGGCTCATCGACCTCTTCCGCCACATAGGCCGCGGGCAGCTGACCTCGTTCGCGGGCGGCGCCCCCGCCAACCAGGGCCTTGAGCAGCAGTTCTGGCCGCAGGCCCCGTACACCGAGAAGGACCTGGAGAAGCAGGTCGAGTACATCAGGACGACCCAGGGCGAGCGCGGCAGGCAGGCCATGGCGGACGCGCAGGCCTACATCGACGGGCTCAACGCCTACCGCGTGAAGGCGAAGAACGGCCGCTACTTCCCCGGCGAGTACGTCCTCACCGGCAAGATCGACGCGATCACGAACATCGGCGAGATCGAACCCTTCAAGATCACCGACATGATCGCGCTGGCCTCCGTGGTCGGCGGGCTCTTCGGCAACGGTGGCGGCGGGGAGGTCGAGTCCGCGCTCTCCCTCCTCAAGGCCCAGGAGAAGTACGGCGTCGAGAAGGGCACGCGGGTCTGGGAGTCCTTCCGCGCCCGCAACGACCCCGAGGCCGTCCAGACCCTCCACGACGGCACGAGCTTCCCGTACGCCGGAAAGCCGGACAAGGCGCGCGGCACCGCGCTGCCCGACCCCGGATCGGTCGAGCGCGAGCAGCTCGTGTACGACCGTGAGGGCGGCGCGCGGACGGGCGCGAAGGACCCCGTGCGGGCCCCGAAGAAGCTCAAGCCGCTCCAGGGGATGTACGACAAGGGCGTCCTGCCCGCCGACCTCTTCCGGCCCGACGGCCACAAGAAGGGCATGTCGAACGCCCTGCTGGTCTCGGGGAAGCACACCGCGAGCGGCCACCCGGTCGCCGTCTTCGGCCCCCAGACCGGCTACTTCGCGCCCCAGCTCCTCATGCAGCAGGAACTCCGGGGCCCCGGCATCAGCGCGCGCGGCGTCTCCTTCGCGGGCGTCGGGATGTACGTCCAGCTGGGGCGCGGCCAGGACTACGCCTGGTCGGCGACCTCCGCCGGGCAGGACATCACGGACACGTACGCCGTCGAACTGTGCGAGCCGGGCGGCGGTAGCCCCACGAAGCGGTCCACCGGCTACCTCTACCGGGGCACCTGCACCCCCATGGAGAAGCTGGAGCGCACGAACGCCTGGAAGCCGACCCTCGCCGACTCCACGGCCGCCGGCTCCTACCGCATGCAGGTCTTCCGCACCCACTACGGCGTCGTCACGCACCGCGCGAGCGTCGACGGCAGGCCCGTCGCGTACGTCTCGCTGCGCTCCACCTACCGCCACGAGGCCGACTCGATCATCGGCTTCCAGATGCTGAACGACCCGGGCCAGGTGAAGGACGCCGCGAGCTTCATGCAGGCGGCGCGGCACATCAGCTACGCCTTCAACTGGTTCTACGCCGACGCGCGCGACATCGCGTACTACAACAGCGGCGCCAACCCGGAGCGGGCGGAGAGTGTCGACCCCGCCCTGCCCGTGCGGGGCGAACGTACCTACGAATGGCGGGACTTCGACCCCGAGAACAACACCTCGGCGCAGACCCCGCCCGCCGCACACCCGCACTCCGTCAACCAGGACTACTACATCTCCTGGAACAACAAGCAGGCCAAGGACTTCAGCACGGCCGGCTTCGGGATGAGCGCCGTGCACCGCGGCGACCTGCTCGACGGGCGGGTCAGGAAACTCACCAAGGAGGGCGGCGTCACCCGCGCCAAGCTGACCCGGGCCATGTCCGAGGCCGCCGTCACCGATCTGCGCGGCGAACAAGTGCTGCCGGAGCTGCTGAAGGTCGTACGGAGCAAACCGGTCGCCGACCCGCAACTGGACAAGGCAGTGCGGCAGTTGGAGGCCTGGCACGCGGCGGGCGCCCGGCGCAACCAGACGGCCGCGGGCTCCAAGGCGTACGCCCACCCCGACGCCGTGCGCGTCATGGACGCCTGGTGGCCGCTGCTGATCAAGGCCCAGTTCGAGCCGGGCATGGGCAAGGGGCTGTACGACGCCCTGACCGCGCAGCTCAGCACCGACGAGGCGCCCTCGGCGGGCCACGGACCCACCGGGGCGCACGCCGGATCGACCTTCCAGTACGGGTGGTGGGGGTACGCCGACAAGGACCTGCGCAGGGTCCTCGGGGAGCCGGTCGAGGGCGAGCTGGCGCACACCTACTGCGGTGACGGCAGGCTCGACGCCTGCCGGGACGCCCTGCTCACCACGCTCGCGCAGGCCGTCGCCAAGCCCGCCACGGAGGTCTACCCCGGCGACGACGCGTGCGAGGCGGGCGACCAGTGGTGCGCGGACGCGATCGTCCACCGCGCGCTCGGCGGCATCACGCACGAGCCGGTCCAGTGGCAGAACCGCCCCACCTACCAGCAGGTCGTCGAGTTCCCCCGCCACCGCCCCTAGCCGTCAGGCCGACGGAATCCGCCCGGCGGCGAACACGGCGCGCGCCAGCTCCTCATGGCATACGTCGCTGTGCGCGCCGCAGGGCGGTCCGCCGCGCCGCACCACCGACGACGCGTCCACGCTCACACACCCCGTGGCGGGCAGCCTCTCGCCGAGCCGGACGCGCCGGGCGCCCTCCACCGCCCGGATGCCGTCGTAGCCGACGGCGCCCCACCGGTCCCACAGGTTCAGAAAGCTCGTGGAGTCACCGGCCAGCTTCGACGCCAGGGGGTAGAACCGTCCCAGGGCGTCGTCGTGGCGCGAGTGGCAGGAGACCAGCGGGCCGTCGATCCGCCGCTGCACACCGCGCAGGGCGCCGCCGCGCGACCTGTCGTGCGGCAGCCGGTCGGCGAACGCGTAGTGCGAGAAGGCCCCTTGGAGCAACGTCACCGACTTCACCGTACGCACGCCGGCGGGCATGCCGCGCAGCGCGTACGAGACGAGCCGGGCGCCGAAGCTGTGGCCGATCAGGTGCACCCTGATGCCGGGCGCGTGGGCGGCGAGCAGGCCGATGGCGGGGCCCAGGCCCAGCTGGCCCACGGCGCCCGAGCGGCGCTTCATCGCGTAGTAGGTGCCCTGCCGCAGCAGCTCGTGGGCGCCGTCCCACACCCGGCCGCGCAGCTCGCTGAGGAGTTCGGCCTGTCCGTCGTCCGCGCGGGCCGCCGCGAGCACCTCGCAGACCTGGACGGCGTCGTCGGTGAGCATGGCGGGCTCACCCGCCCCGGTGTCCTCGCCGAGGTGGCGGGCCGGGCTCGTCTCACGCAGGGAGACCAGCTCACGGACGTGCCGCCCGAACTCGTAGAGGCGGGAGGGGACGTCCGAACGCTCCGCGAGCAGTTCGGCGATCCGGTCGAGCGTCGGGCCGTGGTCGGGGAAGGCGCGGTCGAGCGCCCGCCGGGTGGCCGCGTCGAGCCCGGGGCCGCCCGGCGGCGCGGGAGCGGCGGGCGCCGCCGAGGGCTCGAAGTCGGGGATCGGTTCGTCGGGGAAGCGGATGGCGGGCCACAGCACGCCGACGTAGCCGAGGCGCACCTGCGGCGCGGCCAGGCGCCGGCAGGGGGCGAAGAAGCGCCGGTACAGCGAGCGGGCGCTCTCCTTGTCGTTGTTCCAGCCGTGCGCGAAGACGAGCAGATCGGAGACGCGTCCGCGTTCCGCGCCGGACAGCAGCTCCTCGCGCCGCGCGGTGTCGGCGTCGCCGTCGGCGTCGAAGGTCAACTCCCAGTAGGGCTTCACGCCCGTATGGTCCTGCCGCTTCGGCCACCTGGCCATACTCCGCGCACGTCAGGTCAGTTCGCGCTCCCGGGTCTCCGGCAGCGCGAGAACGCACACCAGCGACACGACCGCCATCGCGCTCACGTACCAGCCCACCGAGGAGGAGCCGAACGCCGCCTGCAACCGGGTCGCCACCAGCGGCGACACCGCGCCGCCGAGCACCCCGCCGAGGTTGTAGGCGAGCGAGGCGCCCGAGTAGCGGACGTTTGTGCCGAACAGCTCGGGCAGGTAGGCGCCCATCGGGCCGTAGACCACGCCCATGCAGAACAGGGCCCCGCCGAGCGCGAGCGCGATCAGCACCGGCTGCCCGGTGTCCAGGAGCGGGAAGAGCACGAACCCCCACACCGCCGAGAGCCCCGCCCCCGCGAGGACGAGCTTGCGCCGCCCGTCGCCGTCGGAGCGCGTCGCGGCGAGCCAGGTGCCGGCCGCGAGGAAGACACAGGCCACGAGGGACAGGCCCAGCATGGTGGTGCGGGGGACGTCCAGGGTGCCGGTGGCGTAGGCGAGGCAGTAGGTCGTCGCGGTGTAGAAGAGGCCGTACGCGACGACCATGCCGCCCGCGCCGAGCAGCAGTTCGCGCGGGTGGCGGCGGAGCACGTCGAGGGCGGGGGCCTTGCTGGCCTCCCGCGCCGCCATGGCCTTCGCGAAGACCGGGGTCTCGCTGATGCGCAGCCGCACGAAGAGGCCGACGCCGACGAGCAGGAAGGAGAGCAGGAACGGCACGCGCCAGCCCCAGCCGCGGAAGGCGTCGTCGGAGAGCACGGACGACAGCAGCCAGAAGACACCGGTCGCCGCGAAGAACCCGACCGAGGGCCCGAGTTGGGGGAAGGCGGCGTACAGCCCGCGCTTCTTCCGCGGCGCGTGCTCCACGGCGAGCAGCGCCGCCCCGCCCCACTCGCCGCCGAGCCCGATGCCCTGGAGGAAGCGGAGCAGGATCAACAGCAGCGGAGCCCAGACGCCGAGGGTGCCGTAGCCGGGGAGGAGACCGACGAGGGCGGTCGAGAGGCCCATCAGGAGCAGCGAGGCCACCAGGACGGACTTGCGGCCCACCCGGTCACCGAAGTGACCGAAGATCACCGAGCCGATGGGCCGCGCCGCGAACGCCACCGCGTACGTGGAGAACGACGCGAGCGTGGCGTTGACGGGGTCCAGCGTCGGGAAGAACGCCTGGTTCAGGACGAGGGCGGCCGCCGTGCCGTAGATGTAGAAGTCGTAGAACTCGATGGCCGTCCCGATGAAGGAGGCCACGGCCACCCGGCGGAGGGTCTCCGGGCTGCCGTCGGCGCTCTGCGCGTCGTGGACCTGCTGGGTGTCTGCTGCTGTCGTTTCGCTCCGCACGAGCGGCACTCTCATGGTGGATGCAGGGGCCAGTCAATAGCTGGGACGGCTCGTCTCGGCTGCTGAGACCCGAGGTCTCCGGGGTGTGCTCCACCCGCGGCCGCACCCCTTCCGCCATCACATACCGACTGGTTAGTCTGCCGTGTCAGGCGGGCCGCGCGAGGTGTGGTCGAATCGTGGTCGAGTCCGTGGTCGATTCCGACGTCGAAGGAGACCGGTCGTGGAGACCCTGCGGGACAAGGGAGTTGTCGTCACCGGCGCCGGGGGCGGGATCGGGTCCGCGCTCGCCCGCCGCTTCGCCGCCGAGGGCGCGCGCGTCGTCGTCAACGACCTGGACGGAGCCAAGGCGCGGGCCGTCGCCGACGAGGTGGGCGGCGTCGCCGTTCCCGGCGACGCCTCGCTGATCGTGCCGCGGGCCACCGAGGCACTCGGCGGCACGGTCGACGTGTACTGCGCCAACGCCGGGCTCGGCTCCGGCGGCAGCGAGGCCGCGCCCGAGGAGGTCTGGGCCGCGGCCTGGGACGTCAACGTCATGGCGCACGTACGGGCGGCGCAGGCGCTGCTGCCCGGCTGGCTGGAGCGCGGCGGCGGACGCTTCGTCTCCACCGTCTCCGCGGCCGGACTGCTCACCATGATCGGCGCCGCGCCGTACAGCGTGACCAAGCACGGCGCGTACGCCTTCGCCGAGTGGCTCTCGCTCACCTACCGCCACCGGGGCCTCAAGGTCCACGCGATCTGCCCGCAGGGCGTGCGCACCGACATGCTCGCCGCCACCGGCAGCGCGGGCGACCTCGTCCTCACGCCCACCGCGATCGAACCGGAGGACGTCGCCGACGCGCTCTTCGCGGGCATGGCCGAGGACCGCTTCCTGATCCTGCCGCACCCGGAGGTCGCCGCGTACTACGAGGCGCGCGCCGCCACCCCCGACAAGTGGCTGACCGGCATGAACAGCATCCAGCAGAAGTGGGAGGCGACGCAGCGGTGACCGACTCCTCCACGGACGCGAACGGCTCGATCTACGCGGCCAAACCCTGGCTCGCCCGCCTCAACGACGCCCAGCGCACCCCCGTCACCCCCGCCCCCTCCGTGCTGCACGCCTTCCGCGCCGCCGTCGAAAGGGCCCCGGAACACACCGCCCTCACCTACTTCGACGGGCGCCTCGACTACCGCGCAACGGACGCCCTCAGCGACTCCGTCGCCGGGCACCTGGCCGCCCGTGGCGTCGCGCGGGGCGACCGCGTCGCGATCCTCCTCCAGAACACCCCGCACTTCGTGCTCGCCCTCCTCGGCGCCTGGAAGGCGGGCGCCACCGTCGTGCCCGTCAACCCCATGTACAAGTCGGCGGAGGTCGCCCACGTCCTCGCCGACGCCGACGTGACCGCGCTGATCTGCGCGGACCGCGCCTGGGAGACGTATCTGCGCGCCACGGCGGCGGACTCCTCCGTACGCGTCGTGCTCACCGCCTGTCAGCTCGACCTCCAGACCAGGAACGACCCCCGCGTCCTGGACTTCGAGCGCCTGCCGGTGCCCGACGACGCCGACGACCTGCTGGCGGTCGCGCGCCAGGGCCTGCCCGCCCCCGCCGGCCGCGAACCCGGCCCCTCGGACGTGGCGCTGATCAGCTACACGTCCGGCACCAGCGGCACCCCCAAGGGCGCCATGAACACCCACGGCAACATCACCTACAACGCCGAGCGCCAGCGCACCGGCTCCGGCATCCCCGAAGGCGCCTGCTACTTCGCGCTGGCGCCGCTCTTCCACATCACCGGCATGGTCGCGCAGCTCGCGGGGTGCATCGCCAAAGCGGGCACGCTCGCCCTCACCTACCGCTTCGAGGCCGGGGTCGTCCTCGACGCCTTCGCCGAGCACCGCCCCGCGTACACCGTCGGTCCCTCCACGGCGTTCATGGCGCTCGCCGCCCACCCGTCGGCGACCCGCGCCCACTTCGACTCCTTCGTGCTGATCTCCTCGGGCGGCGCGCCCCTGCCCCCGGCCCTGGTGGAGAAGTTCCGCGCCGCCTTCGGCCCCTACCTCCACAACGGCTACGGCCTCACCGAGTGCACCGCGCCCTGCGCCTCCGTGCCGCCGGGCAAGGAGGCGCCCGTCGACCCGTTCTCGGGCACCCTCGCCGTCGGCGTCCCGGGTCCCGAGACGGTCGTACGCATCCTGGACGACGCGGGCCAGGAGGTCCCCTTCGGCGAGCACGGCGAGATCGTCGTCAGCGGACCCCAGGTCGTCCCCGGCTACTGGCGTCGCCCCGACGCCACCGCCCGCGCCTTCCCCGGCGGTGAACTGCGCACCGGCGACATCGGGTTCATGGACCCGGCCGGCTGGCTCTACGTCGTCGACCGCAAGAAGGACATGATCAACGCCTCCGGTTTCAAGGTCTGGCCCCGCGAGGTCGAGGACGTCCTGTACGCGCACCCCGCGGTGCGCGAGGCGGCCGTCGTCGGCGTGCCCGACAGCTACCGCGGCGAGAGCGTCAAGGCGTACGTCAGCCTCCGTCCGGGCAGCGGCGCCGCGCCCGAGGAGCTGACGGAGTACTGCAAGGAGCGGCTGGCCGCGTACAAGTACCCGCGCGAGGTCGAGATCCTGCCGGAACTGCCGAAGACCACAAGTGGGAAGATCCTCCGACGGGAACTGTGTTCCCGCCCACAGGACAGTCAGTGACACGAAAGGCAGGTGGCGGCAGTGGCCAGGACGACGGACGGTGACGGCACGCCCGTCCCGCAGCGGCTGCTGGCCGCCGCCACCCGGCTCTTCGCCGACCAGGGCTATGACCGCACCTCGGTGCAGGAGATCGTGGAGGCGGCCGGCGTCACCAAGGGCGCGCTCTACCACTACTTCGGCTCCAAGGACGACCTGCTCCACGAGGTGTACGCCCGGATGCTCCGTGTCCAGCAGGAGCGGCTGGACGCCATCGCGGACGCGGACGCCCCCGTCGAGCGGCGGGTCCGCGACGCCGCCGCGGACGTCGTGGTCACCACTATCGACAACCTCGACGACGCCTCGATCTTCTTCCGCTCCATGCACCACCTCGGCGCCGAGAAGAACAAGCAGGTGCGCGCCGAGCGGCGCCGCTACCACGAGCGCTTCCGGGCCCTGATCGAGGAGGGCCAGGAGTCGGGCGTCTTCTCCACGGCGACCCCGGCGGACCTGGTGGTGGACTACCACTTCGGCTCCGTCCACCACCTCTCCACGTGGTACCGCCCCGACGGCCCCCTGACACCCCAACAGGTGGCGGACCACCTGGCGGATCTGCTCCTACGGGCCCTACGCCCTTAGGCGCGCCCCAAAGGGCCGCGAGGAACTGCGCGAGCAACGAGCCACGGCAGACGCACCCGCGCCCCGAAGGGGGCGCGGGGAACTGCGCGATCAACCAGCCACGACCCGCACCCGCCACAAAACCCGCCACGGCAGACGCAACGGCGCCCCGAAGGGGGCGCGGGGAACTGCGCGATCAACCAGCCACGACCCCGCACCCGCCACAAAACCCGCCACGGCAGACGCCCCCGCGCCCCGGCGCCCCCCCGCACAATCCCCCGCCCCCCAGCGGAGCTACACGTACCGCTTCAACTCCCGCCGCGCCAACGACCGCTGATGCACCTCATCCGGCCCATCGGCCAACCGCAGCGTCCGCGCCGCCGCCCACAACTCCGCCAGCGGAAAGTCCTGGCTCACCCCACCCGCGCCATGCAACTGCACGGCCCGGTCGAGGATGTCGACCACCGCACGCGGCGTGGCGATCTTGATGGCCTGGATCTCCGTGTGGGCCCCGCGGTTGCCCACCGTGTCCATCAGCCAGGCCGTCTTCAGGACAAGCAGCCGCACCTGCTCCACGGCGACCCGCGCGTCCGCGATCCACTCCTGGACGACACCCTGCTGGGCCAGCGGCTTGCCGAACGCCGTACGCGCCACCGCCCGCCGGCACATCAGCTCGATCGCCCGCTCGGCCATGCCGATGAGCCGCATGCAGTGGTGGATGCGGCCGGGGCCGAGCCGCGCCTGGGCGATGGCGAAGCCGCCGCCCTCCTCACCGATCAGATTCGCCGCGGGCACCCGCACGCCGTCGAAGACGACCTCCGCGTGACCCCCGTGGTAGTGGTCCTTGTACCCGTACACCCGCATGGCGCGCCGGACTTCGAGGCCCGGGGTGTCGCGCGGGACGAGCACCATGGACTGCTGGCGGCGCGGGTCGGCGCCGTCCGGGTCCGTCTTGCCCATCACGATGAAGATCTCGCAGTCGGGGTTCATCGCCCCGGAGATGTACCACTTGCGGCCCGAGATGACGTACTCCGAGCCGTCCGCCGACCGCTCGATGCGGGTCGTGATGTTCGTGGCGTCCGATGACGCCACCTCCGGTTCGGTCATCGCGAACGCCGAGCGGATCTCCCCGGCGAGCAGCGGCTCCAGCCACCGCTTCTTCTGCTCGTCGCTGCCGAACTGCGCGAGCACCTCCATGTTGCCGGTGTCCGGCGCCGCGCAGTTCAGTGCGGTCGGCGCCAACTGCGGGGAGCGGCCGGTGATCTCGGCGAGCGGCGCGTACTGGAGGTTGGTGAGCCCCGCGCCGTGTTCCGTGTCGGGGAGGAACAGGTTCCACAGGCCCTGCCTGCGGGCCTCGGCCTTCAGCTCCTCGACCACGGGCGGGGTCTGCCACGGCGAGGCGAGGGCGGCGCGCTGCTCGTCGGCGACGGCCTCGGCCGGGTACACGTGCTCGTCCATGAAGGCGAGCAGCTTCGCGCGCAGCTCTTCGGTGCGGGCGTCGTATGCGAAGTCCATGGCGCTGTCTCAGCCTTCCTGTCCCTGGAGCGTGCGGCGGCCGTGCTCGATGAAGACCGGCACCAGCTCGCCGATCCGGTCGAAGCCCGCGCCGACGGTCTGGCCGAGCGTGTAGCGGTAGTGGATGCCCTCCAGGATCACGGCGAGCTTGAACCACGCGAAGGCGGTGTACCAGGAGACCGCGGAGACGTCGCGCCCCGAGCGCGCGGCGTACCGTTCGATCAGCTCGGCCGGGTCGGGGTGGCCGGGCGCGCCCGCCGTGGTGCTGACGGGAGAGTCGGGCACCTCCAGCCTCGCGCTGTACATCACAAGGAGGCCGAGGTCGGTGAGCGGATCGCCGAGCGTGGACATCTCCCAGTCGAGGATGGCCTTGATCCGGTCGTCGTCGCCGATCAGGACGTTGTCCAGGCGGTAGTCGCCGTGGACGACGGCCGGCGCGGGCGAGGCGGGCAGGGAGCGCCCGAGCGCCGCGTGCAGCTCGTCGATGCCGGCGAGGTCGCGGTTGCGGGACGCGTCCAGCTGCTTGCCCCAGCGGCGCAGCTGCCGGTCGAGGAAGCCGTCGGGGCGCCCGAAGTCGCCGAGGCCGACCGCCGCCGGGTCCACGGCGTGCAGGTCGACGAGGGTGTCGACGAGGCCGAGCACCGCGGCGCGGGTGCGCTCGGGGCCGAGCGGCGCCAGCTCCTCCGCGGTGCGGTACGGCGTGCCGTCCACGAACTCCATCACGTAGAAGGGCGCGCCGATGACGCTGTCGTCGTCACAGAGCAGCAGTGGTGCGGGCACCGGCACGTTCGTGGGGTGCAGCGCCTCGATCACCCGGTGCTCGCGCCTCATGTCGTGCGCGGTGGCCAGCACGTGGCCGAGCGGGGGCCGCCGCACGACCCAGCGCGCGGCGCCGTCGGTCACGGCGTACGTGAGGTTGGACCGGCCGCCCTCGATGAGCCGGGCGGTGAGCGGTCCGCCCACCAGGCCCGGCCGCTCGCGGTCGAGGTGGCCGCGCAACTGGTCGAGGTCGAGGCCCGGCGGATGGTCTGCGCTCATCTTCGCTCCTGATCGGCGTGGTGGTGGCGTGCCACCCCATGATGCCGACCAGTCGGTATGCCGTCCAGAGCGAAGCCGTCCCCTGAGGGCCGGAGCGAAGAGGCCCCCCTGAGGGTGAGGGATGCCCCCCAAGGGGTGCCGAGCCGGGCTGGCGCCCGGACTAGTGGTCGTCCCAGTGCCCGTCGTGGGCGGCGTGCCGGTGTCCGTCGTGCACGTAGTCGACGTGGTCGCCGTGGAGGACGGAGTCGTGGCCGCAGCCGTCGCCGTGCTGGTGGTCATGGCCCTGGTGGGCGACGTGGCCGGTCGGCTCGCACTCGTCGTAGTGGTCGGTGTGGCGGCGGTGCAGGTGGCCGTCGTGCGCGTAGTCGACGTGGTCGCCGTGCGGCACCTCGGGATGGCCGCAGGCCGGGCCGTGGATGTGGTCGTGCACCGGGTGTTCGTGATGGAGCGTGGTCATGACGCGCACCTTCTGTGACTTCCGGGGAGGCTGACCCTCTCAGGCTAGCCCTCGATGCCCCGTTTATTCCTTTATGTCAGTCTGGCGATGTTTCCCCGACCTCCGCGCAGGTGACCCGTGCGGGTGTTCAGTGAAAGCGACCCGACGAAGGCGACCTCATGAAGGCGATCAGCTACAACGGCTACGGCGGCCCCGACGTCCTCCAGTACGGCGAGGTGCGCGACCCCAAGGTCGGCCCCGACTCCGTTCTCGTGAAGGTGCGGGCCGCGGCCGTCAACCCCGTCGACTGGAAGTGCCGCGAGGGCCACCTCGACGGCCTCCTCGACCCCGTCTTCCCCGCGATCCCGGGCTGGGACGTCGCCGGGGTGGTGGTCCGGCCGGGCGCCTCCGCCCCGGAGTTCAAGGCCGGCGACGAGGTCATCGGGTACGTACGCGAGGACTTCCTCTCCCGCGGCACCTTCGCGGAGTACGTCGCCGCGCCCGTGCGCACCCTCGCCCCCAAGCCGCGCAACCTCAGCTTCGAGGAGGCCGCGGGGCTGCCGCTGGCCGGGCTCACCGCCTACCAGGTGATGGTCAAGGCGCTCCAGGTCAAGGACGGCGACACCGTCCTCGTACACGCGGCGGCCGGCGGCGTCGGCTCCCTCGCGGTGCAGCTGGGGCGGCACGCGGGCGCCCGCGTCATCGGCACGGCCAGCGAGCGCAACCACGACTACCTGCGGGAGCTGGGCGCCGAGCCCGTGACGTACGGGGACGGGCTGACCGAACGGGTCCGCGCGCTCGCCCCCGACGGTGTCGACGCCGCCTTCGACACCATCGGCGGCGACACCCTCAAGGCGTCCGCCGAACTCCTCACGAGCGGCGGCCGGCTGGCGTCCATCGCGGACGGCGAGGTGCTCGGTCTCGGCGGCCACTACTGCTTCGTCCGCCCCGACGCCGTGGACCTGCTGCGGCTGACGGAGCTGGCGGAGCAGGGCGTCGTCACGGTCCACGTCGACGAGACGTTCCCCCTGGAGCGGGCCGCCGACGCCCACCGGCTGAGCGAGAAGGGCCGCACCCGCGGCAAGATCGTCGTCACGGTGGACCACAAGGACTGACCCGCCGCCCGGGCCGCCACCGACCGGGTTCCGGCCGCCGTCAGACCACCATCGCCGCCGCGCACCCGGCCAGCGCCACGGTGCACAGCGCCGCCGTCCACGCGCCCCGCACGGCCAGCGTCCGCGGGCGCCGGGCGGTCAGCGCGAGCATCCTGCGGTGGGCGACCGCGAGGAAGCCGAGCCAGAGCAGCAGGCACAGGGCGCAGGCCAGGACGCCGGTGGTGGTCGGGCCCCGGTGGAGCACCGCACGGGCGGCGAGGACCGCCGCGACCGTCCAGGACAGCGTCGTGCGCCGCCACGCGAGCCGCGTGCGCTCCGGCTGGAGGCCGGGGTCGCGCGCCGGCTCGGGGCCGGGCCCGCTCACCCCTCCCACCCGAAGAGCACGACCACCACCATGGCGAGCGCCACCACCGCGACGACCAGGCTCAGCACCGTCGGGAAGCGGCCGACCGGCAGGTCCTCGCCGCGCCGCATGGCCCGTTCGCACCGCACCCAGTGGTTGACCGCCCGCAGCGAGCACAGGACGCCCGCCGCGAGCAGCGCGAGCGCGAGACCGATCCGCCAGCCCCAGCGCAGGTCCGGCAGGAACTGGTCCACGGCGAAGCCGCCGCCGATCAGCGCGAGCGCGGTGCGCAGCCAGGCCAGGAAGGTGCGTTCGTTGGCGAGCGAGAAGCGGTAGTCGGGGGTGTCGCCCTCCTCACGGATGTGTTCGGGGGCGAACCACAGCCTCAGACTCCGTACGAAATTGCTCACCGCCGCACCATAAGCCGTGCTCACAGGGGCGGGGTGATCAGCTCGCGCGGAAGGCCCGCAGCCGGTGGTGGGCGGCGAGCCCGTCCGGCACCCACTCCCACTCCGTCAGCCGCCGCTCCAACTCGTCGTCGGTGAGGAAGGCGTGCCAGGCGACCTCCTCGGCCTGCGGGTTCACCGGCGTCTCGCAGCGCACTTCGTAGAGGTACGCCCACCAGGACTTCCCCGCGCCGTCGTCGAAGAGGAAGGTGAACAGCGGGGTCGGGCGCGGCAGCTCCCGGACCCCCAGCTCCTCCTTGGCCTCGCGCAGGGCGGCGTCGTCACAGGACTCCCCGGCCCCGACCACGCCGCCCACGAACATGTCGTACAGGGAGGGGAAGACCAGCTTCGTCGCGGTGCGGCGGTGCACGAAGACCCGCCCCTCGGCATCGCGCACCTGGATGAACACACAGCGGTGGCACAGCCCGCGCGCGTACACCTCGCCGCGCGGGGCCTCGCCGATGACCTCGTCGTTCTCGTCGACGACGGCCAGGATCTCGTCACGGGGGTCGGGCAGCGGCCCGCGGTCGGTCGTCATGCCGCCATCCAACCTCACCGGCCCATGCCGTGGTTCACCGCGGGCCCGGTGCCGCCCCTGCCGATCAACTTCCCCCGTCCGGCCTGTTGACGTGCGGCATCGGGCTGCCCAGGATCTGACCCACCGGTAACTTCGCGGGCCCCTGTCGAGGAGGACGACCCCTATGGCGTACGACGCAGACGTGATCGTGATCGGGGCGGGGCTCGCCGGACTCGCGGCCACCGCGGAACTCGTCGACGCGGGACGCCGGGTCGTCCTCCTCGACCAGGAGCCCGAGCAGTCCCTCGGCGGCCAGGCCCACTGGTCCTTCGGCGGGCTCTTCTTCGTGGACTCGCCCGAGCAGCGGCGGCTGCGCATCAAGGACTCCCACGCCCTCGCCCTCCAGGACTGGATGGGCACCGCCGCGTTCGACCGCCCGGAGGACCACTGGCCGCGCAAGTGGGCCGAGGCGTACGTCGACTTCGCGGCCGGCGAGAAGCGGTCCTGGCTGCACGGGCAGGGCGTACGGTTCTTCCCCGTCGTCGGCTGGGCCGAGCGCGGCGGGTACGACGCGCAGGGCCACGGCAACTCCGTGCCCCGTTTCCACATCACCTGGGGGACGGGCCCGGGGCTGCTCGCGCCGTTCGTCCGGCGCGTGCGCGCGGGAGTGGCGCGCGGCCTCGTCGAGCTGCGGTTCCGCCACCGCGTCACCGGCCTCGGGCGCAGCGCGGGCACCGTCGACACCGTCACCGGCGAGATCCTCGAACCCTCCGGCGTCGAGCGGGGCAGGGCCAGCAGCCGCGAGGTGACGGGCACCTTCGAACTGCGCGCCCAGGCGGTCATCGTGACCTCGGGCGGCATCGGTGGCAACCACGACCTCGTCCGCGCCAACTGGCCGGAACGGCTCGGCGCCCCGCCCCAGAAGATGATCTGCGGGGTGCCCGCGCACGTGGACGGCGAGATGCTCGGCATCACCGAGGCCGCCGGGGCGCACCTCATCAACCGCGACCGCATGTGGCACTACACCGAGGGCATCGAGAACTGGAACCCCATCTGGGAGCGGCACGGCATCCGCATCCTGCCCGGCCCCTCGTCCCTGTGGCTGGACGCGCGCGGCGACCGGCTGCCCGTGCCCCTCTTCCCCGGCTTCGACACCCTCGGCACGCTGCACCACATCATGAGCACCGGCTACGACCACACGTGGTTCGTGCTCAACCAGCGCGTCATCGGCAAGGAGTTCACCCTCAGCGGCTCCGAGCAGAACCCCGACCTGACCGGCAAGTCGGTGCGCGGCGTCATCGACCGCGCGCGGGCCGACGTGCCCGGCCCCGTCAAGGCGTTCATGGACCACGGCGTCGACTTCGTGGTGGAGAAGGACCTCGGCGCGCTGGTGCGCGGCATGAACGCGCTGACCAAGGAGCCGCTCATCGACGAGGCCGCCCTGCGCCGCGCCCTCGCCGCGCGCGACCGCGAGATCGCCAACCCCTTCACCAAGGACCTCCAGGTCACGGCCATCCGCGGCGCCCGCAAGTTTCTCGGCGACCGCCTCATCCGGGCCGTCGCCCCGCACCGCCTCCTGGACCCCAAGGCCGGTCCCCTCATCGCCGTACGCCTCAACATCCTCACCCGCAAGACACTCGGCGGCCTGGAGACCGACCTCTCCTCCCGCGTCCTGACCGAGGGCGGCGAACCGCTCCCGGGCGTCTACGCGGCCGGTGAGGCGGCCGGTTTCGGCGGCGGGGGAGTGCACGGCTACCGCTCGCTGGAAGGCACCTTCCTCGGCGGCTGCCTCTTCTCGGGACGCGCGGCGGGCCGTGCCGCGGCCCGCGACGTGAGTTGAGCAGCTCTTTACCCGGGACGGTTCTCCCAGGTGACGGGCGAAGTCCGCAGAACGGGCGACGAGTTGACGGAGGAGGAAAGGGGAGGCCGGCCTTGACGTGGACCAGCCCCTACCGCTTTGCTGTGCGTGATCATCCGTACACGAGCCGCGCCGGGGAGGAAGTCCCGCGGTGTCACCACCCCCACCCCCACTGGGCCGTTCCCGCAAGAAAAGGGCCGCGGCGCACGCCTTCGACGCCGCACTCGGCGACACCGGACTCGTGGACGCCCGGGCCGCCCTGGCCCAGGGCCGCTGGACCGAGGTTCGCGCGCTGCTCGCCGCCACCGGCGACGACTGGGACCGCAGGGGCCACCGCTTCGACGTCCTCGCACAGGAACCCACCACCACCGCCTGGGCCCGTGACTGGCGCCTCGTGGAACCGGAGAGCTACGACGCGGAGGTGCTCCTCGCCTTCGCCACCGTGCACAAGGCGCTGCGCGGCAAGGAGCGTTCGGACCGGGCGCGCGCCCTGTGCCGCGAGGCTGCCGGGCGTGTCCCCGCCGACCCGACGCCCTGGCTCGCGCTGCTCCTGCTGGAACGCTCGCTGGGCCGCGAGGAGGACGTCGTACGCCTCTTCGACGAGGTCCGCCACCGTCACCCCGAGCACCACCACGCCCACCACCTGATGGTCGCCCGCCTCGCCGAGCGGCGGCCGGGAGCCGGACAGGACCCCCTGCACGAGGTCTACGACTTCGCCTCCTGGGCGGCCGAACAGGCGCCCCCCGACTCGCCGTTGGCGATTCTCCCGGTCGTCGCGCACGCCGAGCGCTACCGCGTCCTCGCCACCGCGGGCATGGAACCGGCCGACCCCATGGCGGGCACGCACTGGACCGGGCAGCGCGCCCGCGGCGTCATGAAGGCCGCCTTCGACTGGTGGCTGGAGTGGGAGACACCCGCCGAGCGGGCCCATCCGCGCTGCCACGTCGACCTCAACTTCCTCGCCCACGCGAAGTCCTGCGAGGGCAGGGCCGCCGAGGCCGCCGTGCTCTTCCACCGCATCGGACGGCACGCGACCCCGGCCCCCTGGTCGTACCCGGACCGCGACCCGCACGAAGCGTTCACCGCCGCGCGCGCCACCGCGCTCGGCTCCGCCTGAGCACTGGGCCACGCGTCCGACGCAGGGCGCACGCCTGAACATCCGTACCCCCGAAAGGACGACCGCGCCATGGCGACGGGCAGTTCGAGCACGAACGGCACCAGATCCCGCAGCGAACCGACGGGTGACAACGGGATCAGCACGTACAAGGGACAGGAGCGCGCGCTGCGCGCGGGCCGCCTCGGCACGGCGGGGCTCCTGCTCTCCGTGCTCGCCGCGACCGGGCCGCTGATGGTCGTCGCCGGCGTCATGCCCACCACGTACGGCGTGATGGGCGTCGTCGGACAGCCCCTGCTCTTCCTCATCCTCGGCGTCGTCCTCGCGCTGTTCAGCTTCGGCTACGCCGAGATGAGCCGCCATGTGCACAACGCCGGCGCCTTCTACGCCTACATATCCCGCGGCCTCGGCGGCACCGCGGGCGCCGGGGCCGCGCTGGTCGCGCTCGTCGCCTACAGCGCGCTCCAGGCAGGCCTGTACGGCATGCTCGGCTTCGAGGTGTCCGGGCTGCTCCAGACGTACTTCGAGGTCGAGGTCGCCTGGTGGCTCCCGGCGCTGGTCGCCGTCGCCGCCGTCGCCGTGCTGGCCTGGCTGAAGATCGACCTGAACGCGCGCGTGCTCGGCGTGCTGCTGCTCATCGAGGTCGCGCTCGTCGTCATCTTCGACATCGCGGCCGTCGCCGACCCGGCCAAGGAAGGGCTCTCGCTGGAGGCCTTCCACCTCGACACGCTCTCCGGCGCGGGCGTCGCCACCTCCCTGTGCTTCTGCATCGCCGCCTTCACCGGCTTCGAACAGGCCCCCGTGTACGCCGAGGAGACCAGCCGCCCGCAGGTCGTCGTCGCCCGCGTGATGTTCTTCGCCGTCGGCTTCGTCGCCGTCTTCTTCGCCCTCAGCTCCTGGGCGCTCACCGTCGCCGCGGGGCCCTCGGGTATCGTCCCGGCCGCGCGGGAGCAGAGCGCGGGGCTGCTGTTCCACCTCACCGAGTCCCGGCTCGGCGGCACCTTCACCGACGTGCTCCACGTGCTCTTCGTGACCGGCATGTTCGCCGCGGTCCTCAGCTTCCACAACGTGGTCGCGCGGTACGCCTTCGCGATGGGCCGCGAAGGGCTGCTGCCCGCCGCGTTCGGCCGCACCAACACCGCGACCGGCGCCCCGGGCACCGGCTCGCTGCTGCAGACCGTCGTCTCCGTGGTGGTCGTCGTGGGCTTCGCCGTCGCCGACGACGGCAAGGCGGGCGACCCGACGGCGCCCGTGCTTCACCTGTTCACCTGGGGCGGCAACATCGGCGCGCTCGGCGTGATCCTGCTGATGGCGACCGCGTCCGTGGCCGTCATCGTCTTCTTCGCCCGCCGCGGCGCCGCCCGCGCCCAGGCCTGGCGGATCGCCGCCTCCGCGCTCGCCGCGGTCGCCCTGCTCGCCATCGCGGCGTACACCGTCAAGGACTTCGACGTCCTGGTGGGCGCGGGCCCGGACTCGGCGCTCAGCTGGGTGCTGCCCGGCATCATCGTCCTGGCGGCGGCCATCGGCGTGGCCCACGGGGCGATCCTGCGCTCCCGCGACCCCGAGGCGCATGCCCGCATCGGCCTGGGCAACGAGGCGTTCCAGCTGGAGAAGGCGTCTTCCTCGCCGGGGGCGTGACGGTCGCTCCCGGTTCGGTTCGGCTCGGCTCGGTTCGGATCGGTTCGGCCCGTCTCCGGCTCCGCCGAGTTTGTCCTCAAGCGCCGGACGGGGCTTGATCGTTCGTGGCCGCGCCGACGATTCCGGCGCGGCCACGAGATCTTCGGCGGGAGCCCCCGGGACGGCTTCGGAACTAACCCCGGGACGGTTCCGGAGCCCCGGCGGCTAGATGATCAGGGAGAGCAGCAGGACCAGGCCTCCCGCGACCACCGAGATGATCGTCTCCATCACCGACCACGTCTTGATCGTCTGGCCGACGTCCAGGCCGAAGTACTCCTTGACCAGCCAGAACCCGGCGTCGTTGACGTGCGAGAAGAACAGCGAACCCGCGCCGATGGCCAGTACGAGCAGCGCCGTGTGCGAGGTCGACATGTCGGCGGCCAGCGGCGCGACGAGGCCCGCCGCCGAGATCGTCGCGACCGTCGCCGAACCCGTCGCGAGCCGGATCGCCACCGCGATCAGCCAGGCGAGCAGCAGTGCGGGAATCGACCAGTCCTCTGAGAAGTCCAGGATCATCTGGCCCACGCCGACGTCGATGAGCGTCTGCTTGAAGCCGCCGCCCGCGCCCACGATCATCAGGACGCCCGCGATCGGGGCGAGCGACTTCTCGACGGTCGTCGACAGGCGGTCCTTGGTGAAGCCGGCCGCGCGGCCCAGCGTGAACATCCCGACGATCACCGCGGCCAGCAGCGCGATCAGCGGCGAGCCTATGACGTCGAAGACCCGCTGCACGGTGGCCTCGGGGTCGTCGACCACGATGTCCACCAGCGCCTTGGCCAGCATCAGCACGACGGGCAGCAGCACGGTGGCCACCGTGACGCCGAAGCCCGGCCGCTTCTCCAGGTCCTCCGACGGGCGCTGCGGAATCATCTTCTCGGGCGCCGGTACGTCCACCCAGCGCGCCGCGTACTTCGAGAACAGCGGCCCCGCGATGATCACCGTAGGGATCGCGACAAGAACGCCGAGCGCCAGGGTTACCCCGAGGTTGGCCTCGACCGCGTCGATGGCGACGAGCGGGCCGGGGTGCGGCGGGATGAGGCCGTGCATCACGGAGAGACCGGCCAGCGCCGGGATGCCGATCCGCATCAGCGAGTAGTTGCCGCGCTTGGCGACCATCAGGACGACCGGGATCAGCAGCACGATGCCGACCTCGAAGAAGAGCGGCAGCCCGATGACGGAGGCGATGAGCACCATCGCCCACGGCATCGCGCGCCCGCCCGCCTTGGCGAGGATCGTGTCGACGATCTGGTCGGCACCCCCGGAGTCGGCGAGCAGCTTGCCGAGGATCGCGCCGAGCGCGATCAGCACACCCACGCCCGCTACGGTCGACCCGAGGCCGGCCGTGAAACTGGCGATGGCCTTGTCGAGCGGCGCGCCCGCGAAGGCGCCGAGCGCGAGCGACCCGACGGTCAGCGCGAGGAACGCGTGCAGCTTGAACTTGGTGATGAGCAGGACGATGACGGCGATGCCCGCGAGGACGGCGATCCCCAGCTGGGCATGGCCCGCCGAGGTGATCGGCCCGGCGGGGTCCGCTGCCAGCATCTCGACGCTGAGATGGGTCACGGTGCTTTCCTTGTACGGGGGGTAGGTGAAGCGCCCCGAGTTGGGGCGCGGGGAACTGCGCGACCAGCCACATCCGGCCCGCAGACAAAGGGTGAGTCGGCCCAGTGATTCAGGCGAGCCGGCTCAGGGCCTCGACGGCCCGTTCGGCGATCTCCTCCGGGCTCCCCGACACATCCACGGCGACCCCCGCCTCATCCGCGCCGAGAGGCTGCAACGTGGCGAACTGCGAGTCCAGCAGCGCCGTGGGCATGAAGTGCCCCTTGCGCTGCCTCATCCGGTCCTCGATGAGCTTCCGGTCGCCGGTGAGGTGGACGAAGACGACGCCGGGCGCGGCGGCCCGCAGCCGGTCCCGGTAACTCCGCTTCAGCGCCGAGCTGCTGACCACACCGCCGCGCCCCTCCCGCCCGTGCGCCCAGGCGCCGATGGCGTCCAGCCAGGGCCACCGGTCGTCGTCGGTGAGCGGCGTGCCCGAGGACATCTTCTCGACGTTCTGAGGCGGGTGGAAGTCGTCGCCCTCGGCGTACGGGACGCCGAGCCGGTCCGCGAGCAGGGGGCCGATCGTCGTCTTGCCGGTCCCTGCCACGCCCATGATCACGACGACGTGGGGGGTGTGCTGCTGCCGCATCGTGCTCTCGCTGTCTTCATCGACATCGGTCGGTTCGGTCGGTTCGGTCGGTTCGTTCACGTCACTGAAACTCATTAGGTATGACGAATTCAAGAGGCTGTGACATAAAAGTCTGACTTATTGTCCACGGGCGCCTCCTCGTAGGCTTTCGGCATGACCGCACAGGCCCGAGGGCTGCACTCCCGCGTACTGGAAAGCCTCGGGCCCGCCATCACCGCGGGCGAGTACCCGCCGGGCAGCGTTCTGCGCACGGACGAGCTGGCCCAGCGCTTCGAGGTGTCCCGCTCCGTCATGCGGGAAGCGGTCCGGGTCCTGGAGTCCATGCACCTCGTCGCGTCCCGACGGCGGGTCGGGGTGACGGTACTGCCCACCGAGGAGTGGAACGTCTACGACCCGCAGGTCATCCGGTGGCGTCTCGCGGGCGCCGACCGGCCGCGGCAGCTGCGCTCCCTCACCGTGCTGCGCTCCGCGATCGAACCCGTGGCCGCCGGACTCGCCGCCCGGCACGCCACCGCCGCCCAGTGCGCGGAGCTGACCGAGTGCGCGCTCGGCATGGTCGCCCACTCGCGCGGCCACCAGCTGGAGGGCTACCTCCGGCACGACGTCGCCTTCCACCGGGTCATCCTCAACGCCTCCGGCAACGAGATGTTCGCCCGCCTCGGCGACGTCGTCGCCGAGGTGCTCACGGGCCGCACCGCCCACCAGGTCATGTTCGAGGACCCCGACCCGCCCGCCGTCTCCCTGCACGTCCAGGTCGCGGAGGCGGTCAGGGAGGGCGACGCGGCCCGCGCGGAGGCGCTGACCCGGCAGATCGCGCTGGGCGCGCTCGAAGAGCTGGACATCCTGGCGCCCTGACGCCACATGCGCCGAGGGGTCGGCGACAATGGACGCCATGTCCCGACGCGCCGCACGCCCCACGCCCTGCCCCTGCGGGCACCCCGAGCCGTACGAGAAGTGCTGCGGCCGCCTGCACCGGGGCGAGGCCGCCGCCGCCACCCCCGAGGAGCTGATGCGCTCCCGCTACAGCGCCTTCGCGGTGGGGGACGAGCCCTACCTCCTGCGCACCTGGCACCCGAGGACCCGGCCGCCCCGCGTCGAGTTCGACCCGGCGCTGCGCTGGGTGGGCCTGGACATCGAGGAGACCACGGAGGGCACCGCCTTCCACACCACGGGCACGGTCACCTTCCGGGCGCACTACACCGACGGCGGCCGCCCCGAGGTCCTGCACGAACACAGCCGCTTCGAGCGCGTCGACGGCGCCTGGGTGTACGTCGACGGCAGCTTCATCGCCTGAACCTGCGCCGGTAGTCGGAGGGGCTCAGCCCCGTCTCGCGGCGCACTTTGGCCCGCAGGTTCGCGGCGGTGCCGAGGCCGCTGCGCCGCGCGACCACGTCCAGCCGCTCCTCG
Organism: Streptomyces huasconensis; assembly: GCF_021028635.1. Classification (NCBI taxonomy): domain Bacteria; kingdom Bacillati; phylum Actinomycetota; class Actinomycetes; order Kitasatosporales; family Streptomycetaceae; genus Streptomyces; species Streptomyces huasconensis. Next base: position 1,476,890 of record NZ_CP086119.1, on the reverse strand, counting down.
CCGCGCTCGATGAGCCGGCAGGCCAGGGCCACGCGCTCCCCGGTGAGCCAAGCCAGCGGGGTGGTGCCCAACTGGGCGCGGAAGCGTCGGTGCAGGGTCGCGGAGCTGAGTCCGGCGCGGGCCGCGAGACCGGCCACCGTGAGGGGCTCGTCCAGCCGCTCCTGCGCCCACGCCAGCAACGGGGCGAGGGACGCGTCCCGTATCTGCGGGACCGGCCGCTCCACGAACTGCCGCTGCCCGCCGTCCCGGTGCGCCGCGAAGACGAGGCGCCTGCTCACCGCGTTGGCGACCTCGGCGCCGAAGTCCTTGCGGACGATGTGCAGCGCCAGGTCGAGCGCGGCCGCGCTGCCCGCCGCGGTGAGGATGTCGCCGTCGTCGACGAAGAGCACGTCCGGTTCGAGCCGCACGGCCGGGAACCGCTCCCGGAAGGAGGGCGCCCACTGCCAGTGCGTGGTGGCCGGGCGCCCGTCGAGGACGCCTGACTCGGCGAGCGCGAAGGCGCCGGTGCAGAAGCTCATGAGCCGGGCGCCGCGCGCATGGGCCCGCCGGATGGCGTCCAGTACGTCAGGGGCGCGCGGCACGGTGTTGTCCGGCCGGCCCGGCATGATCAGCGTGTCCGCGCTCTCCACGGCGTCGAGTCCGGGCACCCCGGTGAGGGTGAAGAACCCGTGGTTCATGCGGATGCCCGGCTTCGGGGTGCACAGGACGATCTCGTACAGGGCGCCGGGCAGGCCGAGTTCGGGCCGTGGCAGGCCGAACACCTCCGTGGCGGCGCCGACTTCGAAGGGGTTGGTCCCTTCGTCGACGACGACCACGACCCGGTGGGGTGACCGCCGCGCGGCCGGTTGCGAGGATTCTTGCGCCATGTGCGGTTTCTAGCACTCGTGGCCGAGGCCCGTCACGCCGCAAGATCACCTCATGAACAGCGAACGCACCGACAACACCACCTCACACGGCGGGCCCATCGCCCTCGACGAGGCCCTCGCCTCCTTCGACGCCCTGTGGAGCCCTCGCATCGTCACCACCGTCAACGACTACGACGTACGCGTGGCCAAGGTCGAGGGCGAGCACCTCTGGCACGTCCACGACGACACCGACGAGTTCTTCCTCGTGCTCGGCGGCGAACTCCACATCGGCCTGCGCGGACCGGAGGGGGAGCGCACCGTCACCCTGCCGCAGGGCTCGGTCTTCACGGTCCCGCGCGGCACCGAACACAAGCCGTCCGCCCCGCACGGGGCACGCATCCTGCTCTTCGAGCCCACCGGCACCTCGACCGTCGGGGACCGCCACGAGCAGGTCCCGGACCACGTGGACGCGACGACGGGGCACGCGCTGTCCGTGTAGACCCCCCCGGGTGGCCTCGCCCGCCCTGCGTACGAGAAGCCTCCCGGCGACGTCAACGGGCATGGACAGGCGTCGACAGGCAGGCAGCGACGGGCGTCGACGGCGGCGTCAAGGACGCGTGAAGACCGGGCCGTCACGCGCGAAGATCGCGCCAGGGAAGCGCTTCACCGACTGGAACCGGACAGAACCTGAGCGGACCTGTCCGGGCTCCAGAAGGAGTACGCATGTCCGTCCTGACCACCGCGCCGGCGAAAACCGCCCCTCTCGCCGAGGAGCAGCCGGACACCGGCGAACGCCACCGGCTGACGGCGGTCACCGGCCTCGCCGCGTTGTCCCTGGACGCGATGGCCTCCGTCGCCTACGGCCCCGAGGCGATCGTCCTGGTCCTGGCCGCCGCCGGCGGCCACGGCCTCGGCTTCACCCTGCCGGTGACCCTCGCCATCGCCGGTCTGCTCGCCGTCCTCGTCGCCTCCTACCGCCAGGTCATCGCCGCCTTCCCCGACGGCGGCGGCTCCTACGCCGTCGCCAAGACCCATCTGGGCCGCCGCGCGTCCCTGGTGGCCGCCGCCTCCCTGGTCCTCGACTACGTCCTGAACGTCGCCGTCGCCGTCACCGCCGGAGTCGCCGCCCTCACCTCCGCCTTCCCGGGGCTGTACGGCGACCGGCTGTGGATCTGCCTGGCCGTCCTCGCCCTGATCACCGCGGTCAACCTGCGCGGCATCGCCGACTCCGCGAAGGCCTTCCTCGCGCCGACCGCCGTCTTCGTCCTCGCGATCCTCACCCTGATCGCCGTCGGCCTCTTCCGCTCCGCGCCCGTCAGCACCGAAGCCGCGCAGGGCCACGCCTCCGTCGTCGCCGACAACGCCACCACCGTCGGCGCCCTGCTCCTGCTGAAGGCGTTCGCCTCCGGCTGCTCCGCGCTCACCGGCGTCGAGGCCATCGCCAACGCGGTGCCGTCCTTCCGCGCCCCGCGCGCCCGCCGCGCCCAGCACGCGGAGGCCGCCCTCGGGGCCGTCCTCGGCGTGATGCTGATCGGCCTCGCGGTGCTGATCTCCCGCTTCCACCTCCAGCCGGTCGACGGCGTCACCGTCCTCGCCCAGCTCGCGGACGCCTCACTCGGCCACAACTGGGCTTTCTACGTCGTCCAGTTCGCCACGATGACCCTGCTCGCCCTCTCCGCGAACACGTCCTTCGGCAGCCTGCCCGTCCTCCTGAAGCTCCTGGCCCGCGACAACCACCTGCCGCACGTCTTCGCCCTCAAGGCCGACCGCCAGGTCCACCGGCACGGCGTCCTCACCCTCGCCGCCGTCTCCGCGGCGCTCCTCGTCCTCTCCGGCGGCGACACCAACACCCTCGTCCCGCTCTTCGCGATCGGCGTCTTCGTCGGCTTCACCCTCGCGCAGACCGGCATGGTCGTCCACTGGCGCCGCGAGCGCGGCCCCCGGTGGCGCGGCAAGGCGGCGCTCAACGGCTTCGGCGCGCTCCTGACCGGCGTCAGCGCGATCGTCGTGACGGCCACCAAGTTCCACGGCGGGGCCTGGCTGATCGTCGTCGCCCTGCCGCTGCTGGTCGCCGCCTTCGAGAAGGTCCACCGCGCCTACACCGCGATCGGCGAGCGGCTCGGCCTCGGCCGCGTCCCCGCCCGCCCGCACCGCGACCGCTCCCTGGTCGTCGTCCCTGTCTCCGCCCTCTCCCGCCTCACCAGCGAGGCGCTGACCGCCGCCGTGTCCCTGGGCGACGAGGTGCGCGCGGTGACCGTCTGCCACGCCGACCCCGAGGACCGCGCCGCCGCCGACGCCCTGGAGCGGGACTGGGCGCTGTGGAACCCGGGCGTGCCCCTGGTCCGCCTGCCCTCCGAGCGCCGCACGCTGGGCCGCCCCGTCGCCGCGTACGTACGCCACATCGAGACCGCCTCTCCCCGTACCCGCGTCACCGTGCTGATCCCCGAGGTCGAACCGGCCCGCGCCTGGCAGCGGCTGCTGCAGAACCAGCGCGGCGCGGTCGTCGCCCACGCGGTCCGCAAGGACACCGACGCCGCCGTCTGCCGCCTGCGCCTGCGGCTCTCGTGAGCCATCCGCCTCGTAAGAGAGCCGTCAAGACGCCGCTCGCCACCGTATGGAGGGCGTCAACGGTGGCCGAAAACGCCCTGAACAGCGATTACCTCTAACCCGTCGGACCCGTCGGCTCACGTGCGCCGACGGCCGACACGTTCATCCATCCACTTCCTTCAGGAGCTCACGATGGCCGATCTGGCCTTCGTCGCCACCACGGTCGCGGTCTTCGCGCTGGTGGCCCTCGTCGCCAAGGGGGTGACGAAGCTGTGACCGCCGAGAACGTCGTCGGCCTGGTCGTGGCCGTCGCCCTCCTGGGCTATCTCGTCCTCGCCCTCGTCTTTCCGGAGAGGTTCTGAGTACGGATATGAGCCCTGTCCTTGCCGGCGTGCTCCAACTGCTCGCCCTCATAGCGGCACTCGCCCTGGCATACCGCCCTCTCGGCGACCACATGGCCCGCGTCTACACCTCGACGAAGCACCTGCGCGTCGAGAAGTGGATGTACAAGGCCATCGGCGCCGACCCCGACGCCGAGATGCGCTGGACCGCGTACCTGCGCGGCGTCCTCGCCTTCTCCGCGGCCGGCGTCCTCTTCCTCTACCTCCTCCAGCGCCTCCAGGGCTCGCTGCCCGGCTCGCTCGGGTTCCGCTCGATCGACCCGGACCAGGCGTTCAACACCGCCGCCTCCTTCGTGGCGAACACCAACTGGCAGTCGTACAGCGGCGAACAGGCCATGGGCCACGTCGTGCAGACCGCCGGCCTGGCCGTACAGAACTTCGTCTCGGCGGCGGTGGGGATCGCCGTGGCGGTGGCTCTCGTACGCGGCTTCGCCCGCTCCCGTACCGGTGAACTCGGCAACTTCTGGGCCGACCTGGTACGCGGTGTCGTGCGCATCCTGCTGCCCATCTCGGTGCTCGGCGCGCTCGTCCTGGTCGCCTGCGGGGTGCTCCAGAACTTCTCCGGCATCCACGGGGTCGGACAGTTCCTGGGCGGCACCCAGCTGTGGAACGGCGGCGCGATCGCCACACAGGAGGTCATCAAGCTCCTGGGCACCAACGGCGGCGGCTACTTCAACGCCAACTCCGCCCACCCGTTCGAGAACCCGGGCCCCTTCTCCAACCTCTTCGAGGTCTTCCTGATCCTCGTCATCCCCTTCGCGCTGACCCGCACCTTCGGCAAGATGGTCGGCTCCGTCCGGCAGGGCTACGCGATCCTCGCCACGATGGCGACGATCTGGCTCGGCTTCACGGCGCTGATGATGTGGACGGAGTTCCACCACGGCGGCCCGGCGTTCGACCTGGCCGGCGGCGCGACGGAGGGCAAGGAGACCCGCTTCGGGATCGGCGGCTCGTCGATCTTCGCGGTGGCCACCACGCTCACCTCCACGGGCGCCGTGAACTCCTTCCACTCCTCCTACACCGGCTTCGGCGGCGGCATCGAACTGCTCGGCATGCAGCTCGGCGAGATCGCGCCCGGCGGCGTGGGCTCCGGCCTCTACGGCATGCTCGTCATGGCGGTCATCGCCGTCTTCATCGCGGGCCTGATGGTCGGCCGTACGCCGGAGTACCTGGGCAAGAAGATCGGCACCCGCGAGATCAAGCTGGCGGCCTGCTACATCCTCATCACCCCGGCGCTCGTCCTCGGCTTCACGGCCGTCTCGATGGCGCTGCCCACGCCCAAGGAGTCGATGCTCAACTCCGGGGCGCACGGCTTCTCCGAGGTCCTGTACGCCTTCACGTCCGGCGCCAACAACAACGGCTCGGCGTTCGGCGGCCTGAGCGCGGACACCACCTGGTTCAACACCACGATCGGCCTCGCCATGCTGCTCGGCCGTTTCCTTCCCATGGTGTTCGTCCTCGCGCTCGCGGGTTCGCTGGCCGGACAGACACCGATCCCGAAGACGGCGGGCACCCTGCGCACCGAGAAGCCGCTCTTCACCGGGTTGCTGGCGGGCGCCATCATGATCATCACCGGTCTCACCTACTTCCCCGCCCTCGCGCTGGGACCGCTTGCCGAGGGGCTGGCGTCATGAGCACACACACCAAGAAGTACGAGACGGACGAGCGCGACGCCGGGCCCGTCCCCACCCCCGCCCCGCACCAGGACGTGCCCACGGGCCACCGCACCGCCGACGAGGGCAAGGTCGGCGCGGGTCTCTTCGACCCCGCCCAGCTGCTGAGGTCCCTGCCGGACGCCGTCCGCAAGCTGCACCCGCGGGTGATGGTCAAGTCGCCGGTCATGTTCGTCGTCCTCATCGGCTCGGTGGTCACCACCGTGCTCGCGGTGAAGGACCCGGGGGACTGGTTCGGCTGGGCGATCACCGTCTGGCTCTGGCTGACGACGCTCTTCGCCAACCTCGCGGAGGCGGTGGCCGAGGGCCGCGGCAAGGCGCAGGCGGACACGCTGCGCAAGGCCAAGACGGACACGGTCGCGCGCCGCCTGACCGACGGCGCCGAGGGGGCCCGCGGCACCGAGGAGCACGTCCCCGGCACCGACCTGCGCGTCGGCGACCTCGTGGTCTGCGAGGCGGGCGACATCATCCCCGGCGACGGTGACGTCGTCGAGGGCGTCGCCTCCGTCGACGAGTCCGCGATCACCGGTGAGTCGGCCCCCGTCATCCGCGAGTCCGGCGGCGACCGCTCCGCCGTCACGGGCGGTACGAAGGTCCTCTCCGACCGCATCGTCATCAAGATCACGACGAAGCCCGGCGAGACGTTCATCGACCGCATGATCAACCTGGTCGAGGGCGCGGCCCGCCAGAAGACGCCCAACGAAATCGCGCTGAACATCCTCCTCGCGTCTCTGACCATCGTCTTCCTCATGGCGGTGGTCACCCTGAAGCCCTTCGCGATCTACGCCGGGGCCGACGACCAGACCTCCCTGATCGTCCTGACGGCGCTGCTGGTCTGCCTCATCCCGACCACCATCGGCGCCCTGCTCTCCGCGATCGGCATCGCCGGCATGGACCGCCTCGTGCAGCGCAACGTCCTCGCCATGTCGGGCCGGGCGGTCGAGGCGGCCGGTGACGTCTCCACCCTGCTCCTGGACAAGACCGGCACCATCACGCTCGGCAACCGCCAGGCCGCGGAGTTCGTCCCCGTACGCGGCACCACCGCGGCCGAGCTGGCCGACGCCGCCCAGCTCTCCTCGCTGGCCGACGAGACACCCGAGGGCCGCTCCATCGTCGTGCTCGCCAAGGAGAAGTACGGCCTGCGCGAGCGCCACCAGGGCGAGCTGACCGGCGCCGAGTGGGTGGAGTTCACGGCGCAGACCCGCATGTCGGGCGTGGACGTGGACGGCCGCAAGGTCCGCAAGGGCGCGACCGGTTCGGTCGTCGCCTGGGTCGAGGAGCGCGGGGGAGAGGTCGCGAAGGATGCCCAGGAACTCACCGACGCCATTTCCCAGGCTGGTGGCACGCCGCTGCTGGTGGCTGTGGAAGACGCTGAGGGGGCCCGGGTCCTGGGGGTGATCCACCTCAAGGACGTCGTCAAGGAGGGCATGCGCGAACGCTTCGACGAGCTGCGCCGCATGGGCATCAAGACCGTCATGATCACGGGCGACAACCCGCTGACCGCCAAGGCGATCGCGGACGAGGCGGGCGTGGACGACTTCCTCGCCGAGGCCACGCCCGAGGACAAGATGGCGCTGATCAAACGCGAGCAGGCCGGCGGCAAGCTGGTGGCGATGACGGGCGACGGCACCAACGACGCCCCCGCGCTCGCCCAGGCGGACGTGGGCGTGGCGATGAACACGGGCACGTCGGCCGCCAAGGAGGCCGGCAACATGGTCGACCTCGACTCCAACCCCACGAAGCTCATCGAGATCGTGGAGATCGGCAAGCAGCTCCTCATCACCCGGGGCGCGCTGACGACCTTCTCCATCGCCAACGACGTCGCGAAGTACTTCGCGATCATCCCGGCCATGTTCGCGGTGGCCTACCCGGGCCTCGACAAGCTCAACATCATGGGCCTGACCTCGCCCGAGTCCGCGATCCTCTCCGCGGTGATCTTCAACGCCCTGATCATCGTCGCGCTCGTGCCGCTGGCCCTGAAGGGCGTGCGGTACCGCCCGATGAGCGCGGACCGGATGCTGCGGCGCAACCTCGGCGTCTACGGCCTCGGCGGCCTCGTCGCCCCGTTCATCGGCATCAAGATCATCGACGTACTCCTCTCCCTCATCCCCGGCATTGGGTGACGCGCTCATGAACAACTCCGTGGCCAACACCGCCCGGCTCCTCGGCGCCGGCCTGCGCGCCCTGCTCGTCCTGACCGTGCTCTGCGGCGTCCTCTACCCCCTCGCGGTGACCGGCGCCGCCCAGGCCCTCTTCCACGACAAGGCCAACGGCTCCGAGATCAAGGCGGACGGCAGGACCGTCGGCTCCGAACTCATCGGCCAGCGCTACGACCTCCCCCTGCGGAAGGGCCAGAGGACCCCCGAGCCCGACCTGAGGTGGTTCCAGCCGCGCCCGTCGAACGGCCTGGGCGAGAACAGCGTCAACACCCAGCACGAACTGCTCCTGTCCGGCGCGACGAACCTGTCGGGCGACAGCAAGGAGCTGATCGCCCAGGTGAAGGCAGCCAAGGAGGCGGTCATCAAGGACAACTCCACCGCGTCCCACAAGGTCAGCCCCTCCGAGGTCCCCGCCGACGCGGTCACCTCCTCGGGCTCGGGCCTTGACCCCCACATCTCCCCGTCCTACGCCGACCTCCAGGTCCACCGCGTGGCGGAGCGGAACCACGTGAGCGTGGCACGGGTCCAGACCCTGGTCGACGACAACACCGAGGGCCGAACCCTCGGCTTCATGGGGGAGCCGCGCGTGAACGTCCTGCGCCTGAACATCGCCCTGAAGGAACTGACGGCGGGGGACGGCGACTCCTGACCCACCGCCAACAGGCGTGAGGCCCCAGTTCGATGAACTGGGGCCTTCACGAGGTTCCAAGGGGGCGCACCGGCTTGGGCACACACCGCTCAGAAAAGCAGAAAACCCCAGATCAACTGGGGTCTTGCTGGTGTCCGAGGGGGGACTTGAACCCCCACGCCCGATAAAGGGCACTAGCACCTCAAGCTAGCGCGTCTGCCATTCCGCCACCCGGACCAGGTGTCTGTCTTCGCGGGGTGTTCCCCGCGGCGACACAGAGAACATTACCAGGCTTCCGGGGGCGCTCGATCACCCCTCCCCCCGCAGGTCCGCCCACCGTGAACTGCTGATGACGACGCCCGCCCGCCCTTGGGCGCGGAGCCCGGGGGAGAGAGGATGAGGGGGACCACCAGCAGCGAATGCGGGAGGAGCCCAGCGTGAGCGGGTCCAGCACGGGCAAGGCCGTCACCGGTGAGGACGAGGTCGTCGACCTCTGCCGCGAACTGATCCAGATCGATACGAGCAACTACGGCGACCACTCGGGCCCGGGGGAGCGCAAGGCCGCCGAGTACGTCGCCGAGAAGCTCGCCGAGGTCGGTCTGGAGCCGAAGATCTTCGAGTCCCACCCCGGCAGGGCCTCCACCGTGGCGCGGATCGAGGGCGAGGACCCGTCGCGGCCCGCGCTGCTCATCCACGGCCACACCGACGTCGTACCGGCCAACGCCGTGGACTGGACGCACCACCCCTTCTCCGGGGAGATCGCGGACGGCTGCGTGTGGGGCCGGGGCGCCGTCGACATGAAGGACATGGACGCGATGACCCTCGCGGTCGTCCGGGACCGGATGCGCAGCGGCCGCAAGCCCCCGCGCGACATCGTCCTCGCCTTCCTCGCCGACGAGGAGGCGGGCGGCACGTACGGCGCGCGGTACCTCGTCGACAACCACCCCGACCTCTTCGAGGGCTGCACGGAGGCGATCAGCGAGGTCGGCGGCTTCTCGTTCACCGTCAACGAGAACCTGCGGCTCTACCTCGTCGAGACCGCCCAGAAAGGCATGCACTGGATGAAGCTGACCGTGGACGGCACCGCCGGCCACGGTTCGATGATCCACAAGGACAACGCGATCACCGAGCTGTCCGAGGCCGTCGGGCGCCTGGGGCGGCACACGTTCCCCGTACGGGTCACCAAGACCCTGCGGCACTTCCTCGACGAGCTGGGCGACGCCCTCGGCACCGAGCTGGACCCGGAGAACATGGACGAGACGCTCGCCAAGCTCGGCGGCATCGCCAAGCTCATCGGCGCCTCCCTCCAGAACACCGCCAACCCGACGCAGCTCGGCGCCGGCTACAAGGTGAACGTGATCCCCGGCCAGGCCACCGCGCACGTCGACGGCCGCTACCTGCCGGGGTACGAGGAGGAGTTCCTCGCCGACCTGGACCGGATTCTCGGCCCGCGGGTCAAGCGCGAGGACGTGCACGCGGACAAGGCGCTGGAGACGACGTTCGACGGCGCGCTCGTCGACGCCATGCAGACGGCCCTGCGGGCGGAGGACCCGATCGCGCGCGCCGTGCCGTACATGCTCTCGGCCGGTACGGACGCCAAGTCCTTCGACGACCTCGGCATCCGGGGCTTCGGCTTCGCGCCGCTGAAGCTGCCGCCCGAGCTGGACTTCGCGGGCATGTTCCACGGTGTCGACGAGCGGGTGCCGGTCGACGGCCTGAAGTTCGGCGTCCGGGTGCTCGACCGGTTCATCGACGCGTCCTGACGGGAACCGGCCCGGTCCCCGGCCGGGAAGCAGCCGGGGGCTGGTTGTCGCGGCTATCGTCTGCTTTTCATGGTGAAACGACACTCCAATAATCGCCAGCGCGTGCGTACTTGACTGAAAAGAGTGAAAGCACTCTTCAGCTCGTAGCCCGTCAACTCCCTTCTCGTTACAGGTGATGCAGTCCGCGGCTGGGGCTGCATCGCCAACAAGGAGGAACAATGATCAAGAAGATCGTCGCCGCTGCGGCTGCCACTGGTGGTCTCGTGCTCGCCGGCGCGGGTGTCGCCGCTGCCGACGCCGGTGCACAGGGTGCCGCCGTCAACTCTCCCGGTGTCGTGTCGGGCAACGTCATCCAGGCCCCGATCCACATCCCGGTGAACGCCTGCGGCAACACGGTCAACGTGATCGGGCTGCTGAACCCCACCTTCGGCAACACCTGCGTCAACAAGTGACGTTGTTGTGCCTCACCCCTTGAGGGGCTGAGTCCGTCGGCCCCGGAGTGCGTGCCATGCGCTCCGGGGCCGACGGGCATTCCAGGTCCGGGCGAGGCCCGGATGTCTTCCGGAAGGTAAAAGGCAGGGAACAGCTATGCGACAGGGCACCCGAAAAAGCTTGATCACCATGGCGGCCGCGACCGGCGTACTCGCCATGTCCGGTGGCTACGCGCACGCGGACTCGACCGCCAGGGGGAGCAGTTCGAACTCTCCCGGCGTACTGTCGGGGAACACCGTCCAGGCCCCCGTTGACGCTCCGGTCAACGTGTGCGGCAACACCGTGAACGTCGTCGGGCTCCTGAACCCCGCGGCGGGCAACAACTGCGCCAACTCCTCCAAGGGGGGCGGCGCGCACAGGCCCTCCGGCGGGTCCAAGGCCGAAGGACGCAGCAGCAACTCGCCGGGCGTCGGTTCCGGCAACACCGTGCAGGTGCCGGTGCACGCTCCGGTGAACGTCTGCGGCAACGGCGTCACCATCGGCGGTCTCGGCAACGCGACCCATGGGAACAACTGCGCCAACAACGGCGGCCCGGCGACCCCGCCGGGCGCCGAGAAGCCCCCGACGGACCCCGAGCACCCGGGGAAGCCGGAGGAGCCCGGAAAGCCGGGGGAGCCGGGCAAGCCCGAGCAGCCCGGTAAGCCGGAGCAGCCCGGTAAGCCTGAGGAGCCGGGGAAGCCGGGGAAGCCGGGGAAGCCGGGCAAGCCCGAGCAGCCGGGTAAGCCGGGAGAGCCTGGTAAGCCCGGAGAGCCGGGGCAGCCGGGCGGGCCCGGGAAGCCGAACGACCCGGGCACGCGGACCGTCACCCCGCCCGAGGGCACCTCGCAGCTCGCGGAGACCGGCAACTCGCTGCCGGTCGGCCTCGCGCTGCCGATGGGCGCGGGCGTGCTGCTCGCGGGCACGGTGCTGTACCGCAGGGCGCGGGCGACAGACTGATGATCAACCTGTGCCGGGCGGTTCGCAGCCGCCGGGCACGCCGGAACGGAGCGGGCCCCGCCGTCACGGAGCCCGCTCCGTTCCGGGACGCGCCGGCGTCCCGTCCCGGGTCAGCCGGGCTCGTCTCCGCTCACCAGGTGGCCCGCACCTGGCGGATGATCCGTCGTTTCAGCCGCACCCTGCGGCTCCCGTCGGGGTGCAGACTCAGGCGGTCCAACTCCCAGTGTCCGTACTCTGCGTGGTCTGTCAGCAGACGTGTGGCTTCCTTGCGGGTGACCCCGCGCGGTACATACACGTCGACAAATTCGTATTCCGGCATCGCATCTATTGTGCGGGCACCGGCCCGGTACGGATAGCGTCTGCACTATGTCTGATGCTGCGCAGCCCACCGCTGCCGAGGTACGTGCCGCCGCCGAGGCGGTCAAGACCGCGCTCGACCGCCACCTGGCCGCGGTCGAACGCAGGTCGGGCGAGGACGATCCGGCCGTGTACGAGGCGTTCAACGAACTCGCCGCCGCGGCCGAGGAGTACGACGAACTCCTCTACGACCGCTACGACGAGGTCACGCCCTTCGAGATCCCCGGCACCGACGACGCGTTGCCGCCCTATCAGGGCCCGGAGGAGGCCAACGCGCTGAGCGTGCTGATCCGGCGCGACTACGCCGTGGCGGAACCTCAGCGGCTCCTCGTCCAGGCCCAGCGGGTCGCCGGCCTCGATGCGGGCGGGCCGGGAGGGACCGGCCCGGCCGACACCGTGCACGGTGCGCTCGGTGTCCTCTTCGGGGAGTTCGAACCGGACGAGATCGCCTCCCGGCACAAGGAGTTCGGCCTGGAGGAGGGCGACTCCACGCTGTGGGTCACCGCGGCGGACACCCCCGCCGAGCCGGGGGAGTGGCTCGACGCCCCCTTCGACGAGGCCGACCCGCACCGGGTGGTGTGCCGTTTCGACGTCAGCTCGGTCTTCGACGACGAACTGGACCACGAAGGGCTCGACGGGCTGGACGCCGACCCCGACATCGACCCGGACATCGACCCGGATGTGGCCGTGCCCCTCGACGAGATCGATGAGATCGACGAGATCGATGAAGACGCGGTCGGCGGAGGAGTCCATGTGAGCGAGGCGGCTGATGAGGCCGGTGGGGCCGGTGGGGCAGGGGCCGGCCCACGGGGAACCGGTCGCTGACCCCTCCGCGGACATTCCCGGCACGTACGACGAGCGCGCCGCCCCAGGAGGGCGGCGCGCTCGCTCGTGGAGTCGCCGGTCCGGGCGGTGGCGCCGCCCGGATCAGCGGGTCAGGACGCCGCCGAGGGGACCTGGGGGCGCAGCAGCGTCCGCAGGCGCGTCGTACGGTCCTTCCAGAGGCGCTCCGCCACCGCGTGCGGGAGGGCCTGCTCGACGCCCTGCACGACCGACAGGTGCCGCTCGCCCCGGCTGAACGCCGTGTAGACCCACGGCCGGGTCAGCGTCTGCGCCGCGTCACCGGGCAGCACCACGACCACGGCGGGCCAGCGCAGCCCGGCCGCCTGGTGAGCCGTGAGCGCCCAGGCATGCCGCACCTCCCGCTCCACCCGCTCCCTGCGTACGAGCACGGGGTCGCCGTCACACTCCAGGTGCAGCCCCTCCGCGTCGGCCCGCACCACGCGGCCGAGCGTCGTGCGGCCCGGCGCCGGGACGTGGGCGACCCGGTCGCCGGGGTCGAAGCCGCCGAACCGGCCGGGGCCGGGGTTCAGCCGCTCCTTCAGCGCGGCGTTGAGCACGCGGGTGCCGGCGGCACCGCCGTGGCCCGGCGTGATGACCTGCGTGTGCTCGGCGGGCACGCCGATCGCCCGGGGCACCGAGTCCGCGACGAGCTGCACCGTGCGGTGGATCGCCTCGGCGGCGTCGCGCACCGGGACGAGCACGACCTCCTTGGCGGGCGCCTCGACCTGGTTCAGCTCGCCGATGCCGATGCCGGACGTCAGCTCCCCGATCGGGCCGGGGTCCGGGGTGCGCGAGACGACCTGGGGGCAGCAGCGGGCGGCGACGAGATCGGCGAAGACCCGCCCGGGGCCCGCCGACCACAGCGTCGCCGGATCGCCGCTGAGGACCAGGCGGGCGCCGTCCGGCAGGGACTCCACGAGCATCGCCGCGGACTCCACGTCCAGCTGCGGGGCGTCCAGGACGACCAGCAGGTCGAGCGCGAGGGCGCCGTCCGCGTCGCGCCCGGGGCCCTGCGCACCGGAGAGCAGTCCCGCGACCGTCACGGCCGCCTCCTGCATACCGGTCGCCTGCGCGAGGCGGCGCCGGCCGTCGGCGCTGTGGGCGGCGGCGCACACCCGAAGGCCGAGCGCGGCGGCCGCGGACACCAGCGCGGCGGGCTCGGCACGCGCCGCCTCACCACCGGAGTGCAGCACCAGGCCGTGGCCGCCCACGGCGCGGATCAGCTCGGCCGTGGATCCGGACGTCTGGGCCGCGGCGGCCGCCCAGTCGGCGTCCCCCGGGTCCGCGCCGTCGTCCTCCTTGGGCAGGGAGTTGATGATCCGGGCGAGACCGTCGGCGAGGCTCTCCTCCGCCAGCGCGTACCGCTCAAGGCCGATCAGGACGCGGACGGGGCGCTCCGGCTCCTCTGCTCCGTCCGTCTCTTCTCCGCCCGCCGCCTCCTGCTCGCGCTCGTCGTCCGAGCGCTGCACCGGCACCGTCTCGGCCCCTTCGAGGGCGTCCTGGAAGACCAGGGCGTCGCCCTCCGCCAAGGCGCTCTGCACCGCGGCGTCCGGGTCCGGCACCGCGCGCTGCCCGAGGGCCGCGGTCAGCGCGGCGGCGTCCAGCGCGGTGTGTCCCGCGAGGGCCGCCTGCTCCAAGAGCCACACGGTGACCGCGCGGCCCCTGCGCTCGTCGTCGGGCCCGCACGCGGGGCCGAGCAGCGCCCTCGCGAACCCGTCGGCCTGCTCGGGACGGACTCCGCCGACCCGCAGCAGCTGCCAGGGGTCCGCCCGCAGTTGTTCGTCCGCACCCTCGCCGAGCGCGGCCGCGGTCGGTGCGGCGAGGGTCTCCGGCGCGCCTCCTTCGGTGAGCACGGCGCGGACCGCGGCGACGCTCTCCTCGGCGGGCGCCGCCTCGGCCGGGCGGGGGCGCACGGGCTCCTGTACGGGCGCCGGGGCGGGCCTGCGCCGCACGGGCTCCGGCTCCCGGAAGGCGCTGGCGACGGGCTTCTCGCCGCTCTCCACGGCGCGCACGGCGGCCAGCAGGTCGGCGGCGGTCCCGCTCAGCTTCGTCCCGGCCTCGATGGGGCCTTCCTTGGACGCCTTGCGCTGCTCGATCCGCTCCCGCAGCTCCCGCTGCGCGGCGATCTCCGCCTCCGCCTCGGACAGCGCGGGGGCCTCACCGCTCCCGGCCGCACCCTCACCGGCCCCGCCCCCGGCCTCCTCCGACCCTTCCGACTCCTGCGACCCCTCAGAGCCCTGCGACCCTTCCGAGTCCTCCACGCCCTCGTCCGCGGCAGCCTCTCCCACCGGCTCGACCGACGGGTCCAGCTTCGACTCCGCCTCCGGGTCCGACGGAGCCGCAGAGGCCCGCTCGGGCTCCGACCCGGCCTCGGTGCCGGAAACCGGCGGTGCGGTCTCCTCCGCGCCGGGTGACTCCGCTCCCTCCGCGGCAGCGGTCCCGGGGTCCTCCGCGGCGGCGGGTTCCGTACTCACAGCGTGCTCCAGTCGTGATCGGGATAGCGGTGCACGGGCGCCGACACATCGTCGAGCGCCTGGCAGATCTCGTCAGGAAGACTAAGGGTCTCCACTGACAACGCGGCCGTGAGCTGCTGCGCGGTGCGCGCGCCGACGATCGGGGCGGTCACTCCCGGGCGGTCCCGCACCCAGGCCAGGGCGACCTGGAGCGGGGTCGCCGCGAGCCCGTCGGCGGCCGTCGCGACCGCGTCGACGATGTGCCCCGCCGCGTCGTCCAGGTACGGCGCGACGAAGGGCGCCATGTGGTCGGAGCCGCCGCGCGAGTCGGCGGGCGTCGCGCGGCGGTACTTCCCGGTGAGCACCCCCCGGCCGAGCGGCGAGGAGGGCAGCAGGCCCACCCCCAGGTCGATGGCGGCGGGCAGCACCTCGCGCTCGACGCCGCGCTGGAGCAGGGAGTACTCCATCTGCGTACTGGCGATACGGGTGCGGGCGCCCGGCACCGCGAGCTGCCACGTCGCGGCCTTGGCGAGCTGCCAGCCGCAGAAGTTGGAGACTCCCGCATACCGCGCCCGCCCGCTGCTGACCGCGATGTCCAGGGCTTGCAGCGTCTCGTCCAGCGGGGTCCGGGGATCGAAGGCGTGCACCTGCCACAGGTCCACGTAATCCGTGCCGAGCCGGGCGAGGGAGGCGTCGAGCGCGGAGAGCAGGTGGCCCCGTGAGCCGTCGAAGCGCCGCTCGGGGTCGGGCACGCTGCCCGCCTTGGTGGCGATGACCAGGTCGCGCCGGGAGACGAGCCGCTCGATCAGGCGGCCGAGCAGATACTCGGACCCGCCGTCGCCGTACACATCCGCCGTGTCGACGAGGGTGCCGCCCGCCTCCCAGAACACCTTCAACAGCTCGGCGGCGTCGCTCTCCTCGGTATGGCCCCACGTGAGGGTGCCGAGTCCGATGCGGGACACGCGCAGGCCGGTCCGGCCGAGATGCCTCTGCTCCATGGGCGCTGAGATTACTGGCCACGCCCCGGCGACGGGCGAGCCTGTGGACAAACCGGCGGATGTGGAGAACTCGGCCACCCGTGCGGGGAGCCGGCCGGCCCCTGACGGATCAGCCGCCCGCGCGTTACAGTCGCCCGCACAAGGGCGTTACTCATGAGTACAGCGGTTAGGGGATCGGCCATGCAGCTCGGGATCAACCTCGGCTACTGGGGCGCCGGGATCGACGCGGACAACCTCGCGGTCGCCAAGGAGGCCGACCGGCTCGGCTACGCGGTCTGCTGGGCCGCGGAGGCCTACGGCTCGGACGCCGCGACGGTGCTCACCTGGGTGGCCGCGCAGACCGAACGCATCGACATCGGATCGGCGATCTTCCAGATCCCGGCCCGGCAGCCCGCGATGACCGCGATGACGGCCGCCACCCTCGACTCGCTCTCCGGCGGCCGGTTCCGCCTCGGCCTCGGGGTCTCGGGCCCGCAGGTCTCCGAGGGCTGGTACGGCGTGAAGTTCGACAAGCCGCTGGCCCGCACGCGCGAGTACGTCGAGATCGTCCGCAAGGCGATGAGCCGTGAACGCCTCACCCACGACGGCGAGCACTGGACGCTGCCGCTGCCCGGCGGCCCCGGCAAGCCCATCAAGCTGACCGTCCACCCCCAGCGCGAGCACATCCCGCTGTACATCGCCGCGATCGGCCCGAAGAACCTGGAGCAGACCGGCGAGATCGCCGACGGCGCCCTGCTGATCTTCCCGGCCGCCGAGCACCTGGAGGAGACCACGCTGCGTCACCTGCGCGCCGGGCGCGAGAAGGCCGGCAAGACCATGGACGGTTTCGACGTCGTCCCGACGCTGCCGATCGCGGTCGGCGGGGACGACCGGATCGGCGCCCTCGCGGACATGTTCCGGCCGTATACGGCGCTGTACGTCGGCGGCATGGGCAGCCCCAAGCAGAACTTCTACAACCAGCTCGCGCGGCGCATGGGATACGAGAAGGAGGCCGCCGAGATCCAGGACAAGTACCTGGCGGGCGACAAGGACGGCGCGGCCGCCGCCATCCCGCGGCAGCTGATCGACTCGACCGCGCTGCTCGGTTCCGTGGAGCGGATCGCCGACCGGATGCAGGCCTACGCGGCGGCCGGTGTCACCACGCTCACGCTGTCGCCCGCGGGCTTCACGCTGGAGGAGCGCATCGCCGCGCTGCGGGCCGGCACCGAGGCGCTGGAACGCGCCGGACTGGCGTAACGGGAAGAGGGGGATTTCTGCGGCCGTGGTGGGGGCTCGGGGGGTCTTCCCCGCCACGGCC
This sequence comes from Streptomyces huasconensis, assembly GCF_021028635.1. Lineage (NCBI taxonomy): Bacteria > Bacillati > Actinomycetota > Actinomycetes > Kitasatosporales > Streptomycetaceae > Streptomyces > Streptomyces huasconensis. The sequence continues at coordinate 1,459,498 of NZ_CP086119.1, read as the reverse complement.
GTCACGGGGAACAACGCGGCACGCGCCCCCCGGTTACGGCCTCGGGCCCGGCCGTCGGCGTCCCCCTTCCGGCCGAACCGGCCCGCACCCCTGTTGCCCGGTGGCGCCCCTCGCACTTGACTGCTTCTCTGCGGAGGCGGCCGAGGAGGCCGAGGCGGCGGGCCCCGCGGTCCACGCGCAGGGGCATGGAGGTGCCAGTGATGCTTTCGGCCAGGAGTGTTTACGAGGAGATCCTCGGCAACGACGAGTCGTTCCGGCTCTTCTGCTCCATCGCCGCCGACGGCGAGGCACAAGGCGGCTGGGAGAACGCCCGCATCGCCGCGCTCGTCCCCGCGAGCGAGCGCGCACTCGTACCCAAGATCACCCGGCACGGCGCCGACGAGGAGAAGCACGGCCGGATCTTCCACGCCCTGCTGAGGAAACGCGGCCTGCGGCCCGTCGACGTACCGCACGAGACGGATTACACGATGCTGCTGGAGAGGCACGGCATCGGTCTCGCCCACGAGCGGCTGAAGGGCGAGCGGGAACTGACCGCCCGGGACGTCCTCGTCCACCTCGCGCACAGCCGGGTCACCCAGCAGCGCGCCGCCGAGCAGATGCGGCTGCTGCTCACCTGCTGCGCCGACCACCCGGACATCGGCCGCGCGGTCCGAATGATCGTGAACGACGGGGACAACCACCTCGCGTACTGCAACGAGGAGTTGCTGCGCCTCGCGTCCGCCGGGCACGGTCACGCCATCCAGCGCATCCTGCGCGAGTGCGCGCTGACCGAGATCCGCGTCCACCGCGACGTCAGCCTCGCCGTACTGGACCACATGGGGCGCATCCTGCGCTGGCCGCCCACGAAGCGGAAGGTGCTCGCCACGGGCATCCACGCCGTGTACGCGTACGAGCGGCTCGGCGGCTGGCGGCGGATGGTCACCCTGAGGCCGCCCGAGCGGCGCGACGCCCTGGGCGGGCCCGCGAGCCCCGCCCCCGAGTTCGCCTAGGCCGCCTCCGGCACGGAGACGGACGGCCTGCTACAGCCAGCCGCGGTGCTTGAACGTGCGGTACAGGAGCACTTCGAGGACGAGCATCACAACGATCACGGCGGGGTACGTCCACGTCCAGTGCAGCTCCGGCATGTGTTCGAAGTTCATGCCGTAGATCCCCGCGATCATCGTCGGGACCGCGGCCATGGCCGCCCACGCCGAGATCTTCCGCATGTCGTCGTTCTGCCGCACGCTCATCTGCGCCAGGTGCGCGGACAGGATGTCCGAGACCAGCCGGTCAAGGCCCTCCACGGACTCGTTCACGCGCGTCAGGTGGTCGTTGACGTCGCGGAAGAAGGGCTGCGCCGTCTCGTCGGCGAAAGGCACCGGAGGGCCGTAGGGGCCCGCTCCGGAGAGGCGCGCCAGGGGCAGGGAGAGCGGCCCGGTGGCCCGGCGGAACTCCAGGATCTGCCGTTTGAAGTTGTAGATCCTGGACGCCGTGTGGCGCGAACCGCCGCCGTCCGGTGAGAAGACCTCCGTCTCCAGGACCTCCAGGTCCTCCTGCAACTCGTCGGCGACCTCCAGATAGTGGTCCACGGAGGCGTCGGCGATCGAGTACAGGACCGCCGTCGGCCCGTGTTTCAGGACGTCCGGGTCGGCCTCCAGGCGGTCGCGCACGGCACCGAGCGGGGCGCCCTCGCCGTGCCGGACGGTCACCACGAACGAGTCGCCCATGAAGATCATGACCTCGCCGGAGGAGACGTTGTCGGTGTCCGGCTCGTACACGACCGGCTTGAGGACCATGAACAGCGAGTCGTCGTACACCTCCAGCTTGGGCCGCTGGTGGGCCTTGAGGGCGTCCTCCACGGCCAGCGGGTGGAGCCCGAACTCCTCGCTGACCTTGTCGAACTCGCTCTCGGTCGGTTCGTGCAGGCCGATCCAGACGAACGCCTCGCCCGTGGCCCGCGCCTCGTCCAAGGCGTCGGAGAAGTCATGAGGGCCCTCGCTGCGGCGGCCCTCGCGGTAAATGGCACAGTCGACAATCACATCGCACATGGTTCCCGGCCATCCCGGAGGTATCACTCCTCGGCCGCTTAGGCTGGTCCGCATGCCCACGCTGATCCTCGTCCGGCACGGACGCTCCACCGCCAACACCGCGGGACTCCTCGCCGGGTGGACCCCGGGCGTGGCCCTCGACGAGCGCGGCGCCGAGCAGGCCGCCGCGCTGCCCGCCCGGCTGGCCGGCGTCCCCCTCGCCGAAGTCGTCACGAGCCCCTTGCAGCGCTGCCGGGAGACCGTCGCGCCGCTGCTCGCCGCCCGTCCGGGGCTCCCGGCGCACACCGAGGACCGCATCGGCGAGTGCGACTACGGCGACTGGTCGGGCCGCAAGCTCGCCGAGCTGGCCGACGAGCCGCTGATGGAGGTCGTCCAGCGGCACCCGTCCGCGGCAGCCTTCCCCGGCGGCGAGTCCATGCGGGCCATGCAGACGCGCGCCGCCGAGGCGGTACGCGAGTGGAACGCGCGCGTGGAGCGCGAGCACGGCGAGGACGCCGTCTACCTGATGTGCTCGCACGGCGACATCATCAAGTCCCTCGTCGCGGAAGCCCTCGGGCTCCACCTCGACCTGTTCCAGCGCATCTCCGTGGAGCCCTGCTCCGTCACCGTCATCCGCTACACCCGGCTGCGCCCCTTCCTCGTACGCCTCGGGGACACCGGTGACTTCGCCTCCCTGGTGCCTCGGGAGGAGCCGCCGGGCGACGACGCGACGGTGGGGGGTGGTGCGGGCGCACCGTGATCGTCGCCCGCAGTAGGGTGAGCGGTTGAAGCAGCAGCCCCCTCGCAGTCGGTCCACCCCCTCGCAGTCGATCCAATGGAGACAGGACGTGTCCCGTCAGGTGTTCCTCTACGACCCTCCGGAGCGTTTCGTCGCGGGAACGGTCGGGCTGCCAGGACGGCGTACGTTCTTCCTCCAGGCCTCGGCGGGCGTCAGGGTGACCAGCGTCGCCCTGGAGAAGACCCAGGTGGCCGCCCTCGCCGAGCGCATGGAGGAGCTGCTGGACGAGGTGGTGCGCCGCAGTGGGGGCAGCGCCGCCGTGCCGGCCGTCGCGCCCGCCGAGATCACCGACAGCGCGCCGCTGGACGCCCCCGTGGAGGAGGAGTTCCGCGTCGGCACGATGGCGCTCGCCTGGGACGGCGAGGAGGAGCGGATGATCGTCGAGGCACAGGCCCTCGTCGAACTGGACGCCGACTCCGAGGACGACCTCGCCGAGGCCGAGGAGAAGCTCCTCCAGGACGACGAGAACGGCCCGCCGATGCTCCGCGTCCGGCTCACCGGGGCCCAGGCCCGCGCCTTCGCCAAGCGGGCCCTCGACGTCGTGAACGCGGGCCGTCCGCCGTGCCCGCTGTGCAGCCTCCCGCTCGACCCGGAAGGACACGTATGCCCGCGCCAGAACGGATACCGGCGGGGAGTGTGACCACCGACCCCGTCACGCTCCTCACGCACGGGGAGCTGACCGTGCGCGGCCAGATCCGCGAGGCCTCGAACGCGGTGCTCCACTGCACGGTCGCCCACGAGGGCGACGAAGCGGCCTGCGTCTACAAACCGGTCGCCGGAGAGCGCCCCCTGTGGGACTTCCCCGACGGCACGCTCGCCCAGCGCGAGGTCGCCGCGTACGAGGTGTCGCGGGCCACCGGCTGGGACCTCGTGCCGCCGACCGTGCTGCGGGACGGGCCCTACGGCCAGGGCATGTGCCAGCTGTGGATCGAGCCCTCGGGCGACGAGGCTCTGCTCGCCCTGGTCGACGCCGACGAGCCGGGAGAGGGCTGGAAGGCGGTCGGGCGCGCCCAGATCGACGAGGACCGCACCGCGCTGCTGGTGCACGCGGACGACCCGCGGCTGCGGCGGCTCGCGGTGCTCGACGCCGTGATCAACAACGGCGACCGCAAGGGCGGCCACCTGCTCGCCGCCGACGGGCGTCTCTACGGCATCGACCACGGCGTCACCTTCCACGCCGAGGACAAGCTGCGCACGCTGCTGTGGGGCTGGGCGGGGGAGCCGCTGACCGAGGAGGCCGTCGAGGTCCTCCGGGCCCTGCGCGACGCCCTCAAGGAGGGTGCCGCCCTCGCCGAGCGGCTCGCCGGGCTCATCACGGCGGCCGAGACCGACGCGCTGCGCGCGCGGGTGGACTCCCTGCTGGAATCCGGCCGCCATCCCGAACCGTCGGGGGAGTGGCCCGCGATCCCCTGGCCACCGGTCTAGCGGCCGCAGCGGGCGGGCATCGAGGCGACATGGCGGTCGGCAGGCCGTCCCCGGGGCGGCGGCCGCTTCAGGCCCCCCGCACAGACCGGCCATGACCGCAAGAGGGCCCGTCCGGCCACCGATCGTTGATCCCCACTCGTATACGGACGCTCCGTCCGGTTAGGCTCAGGTCATGCATGCCTGGCCCGCTTCTGAGGTCCCCGCCCTTCCCGGCAAGGGCCGCGACCTCCGGATCCACGACACCGCGACCGGTGAGCTCGTCACCCTCGACCCCGGTCCCGTCGCCCGTCTCTACGTCTGCGGCATCACTCCGTACGACGCGACCCACATGGGTCACGCGGCGACCTACAACGCGTTCGACCTCGTGCAGCGCGTGTGGCTCGACACCAAGCGGCAGGTTCACTACGTCCAGAACGTGACCGACGTGGACGACCCGCTCCTGGAACGCGCCACCCGCGACGGCAAGGACTGGGTCGCTCTCGCCGAGGGCGAGACCGCTCTGTTCCGTGAGGACATGACCGCGCTGCGGCTCCTGCCGCCGCAGCACTACATCGGGGCCGTCGAGGCGATACCCGGCATCGTGCCGCTCGTCGAACGCCTCCGCGACATGGGCGCCGCCTATGAGCTGGAGGGCGACACCTACTTCTCCGTCGAGTCCGACACCCACTTCGGGGAGGTGTCCGGGCTCGACGCCGCCGCCATGAAGCTGCTCTCCGCCGAGCGCGGCGGCGACCCCGAGCGCCCCGGCAAGAAGAACCCCCTCGACCCGATGCTCTGGATGGCGGCCCGCGAGGGCGAGCCGAGCTGGGACGGCGGCTCCCTGGGCCGCGGCAGGCCCGGCTGGCACATCGAGTGCGTGGCCATCGCCCTGGAGCACCTGGGGATGGGCTTCGACGTGCAGGGCGGCGGCTCCGACCTCGCCTTCCCGCACCACGAGATGGGCGCCTCGCACGCCCAGGCGCTGACCGGCGAGTACCCCTTCGCCAAGGCGTACGTCCACGCCGGCATGGTCGCCCTGGACGGCGCGAAGATGTCGAAGTCCAAGGGCAACCTCGTCTTCGTGTCGAAGCTGCGGCGCGACGGCGTCGACCCGGCGGCGATCCGCCTCGCCCTGCTCTCGCACCACTACCGCGCGGACTGGGAGTGGACCGACTCCGTCCTCACGGAAGCCGTCGAGCGGCTCGGCCGCTGGCGCGCCGCCGTCTCGCGCCCCGACGGGCCGCCCGCCGAGGCACTCGTCGAGGAACTCCGCGAGGCCCTCGCGAACGACCTGGACGCACCGTCGGCGCTCGCCGCCGTCGACCGCTGGGCCGCCCGCCAGGCCGCCGAGGGCGGTACGGACGAGGGGGCGCCCGGCGTCGTGTCGCGGGCGGTGGACGCGCTGCTGGGCGTGGCGCTGTAACCCCCGCCTTCCCGCCCGCCCCCTGAATGGGCCGCTCCACAAATCCAGGAGCGGCCCAGCAAAGTCCATGGCCTCGGCGGGGGCCGACGCGCTAGACCTCCGCCATGAGACCTCCCACGCGCTTCCGAACGGCGGTCGCCGCCGCCCTGCTGGGCCTCCTCGCGGCGTTCGCGGTGCCCGGCGGCGACGCCCCGGCGCAGGCCGCCGACGACCCCGCCACCACCGTCGGGGACGTCACCGGCTTCGACCACGCGGGCGGCGTCTACCGCCTGAGCGCGGGCACGGCCGTGGCCCGCGTCACCTTCGTCTCCACGGAGACCTTCCGCCTCGAACTGGCCCCCGACGGCACGTTCACCGACCCGACCGGCAAGGACATCGTCCTGCCGCAGGGCCGGGCCCCGCGCACCAAGTGGCGCGAGAAGAGCGACCGTTACGAGTTCAGCACCTCCAAGGTGACACTGCGCGCCTACAAGTCACCGCTGCGCTTCGCCCTGTACCGCGCCGACGGCACCCGCCTGTGGGCCGAGACCAAGGGCCTGTCCTGGACGAAGGACACCACCACGCAGAGCCTCGCGCGCGGCGCCGACGAGCAGTTCTACGGCGCCGGCATGCAGAACGGCCGCGGCAACACCTCCCACCGCGGCAAGAAGGTCGAGGTCGCCGTCGACTACAACTGGAACGACGGCGGCCACCCCAACTCCGTGCCCTTCTACCTCTCCTCGGCCGGCTACGGCGTCTTCCGCAACACCTACGCCCCCAACACGTACGACTTCGCCGAGCCCGTGACCGCCACCGCCAAGGAACAGCGCTTCGACGCCTACTACTTCGCCGGGCGCGGCAGCGACGCGGCCAAGGACGTCATCGGGCAATACACGAAGCTCACCGGCAGACCCTTCCTGCCGCCCGTCTACGGCCTGGAGATCGGCGACGCCGACTGCTACCTCCACAACGCCAACCGAGGCGAGCGCCGCACCCTGGACGCCCTGAAGGTCGCCGACGGCTACGTCGAGCACGACATGCCGAACGGCTGGATGCTCGTCAACGACGGCTACGGCTGCGGCTACGAGAACCTCGCCGAGACCTCCAAGGGCCTCGCCGGACGCAAGATGAAGATGGGCCTGTGGACCGAGGACGGCCTCGACAAGATCGCCGAGCAGGTCAAGGCGGGCCAGCGCGTCGCCAAGCTGGACGTCGCCTGGGTCGGCGACGGCTACAAGAAGGCACTGGACGGCTGCAAGGACGCGTACCGGGGCATCGAGGACAACAGCGACGCCCGCGGCTTCACCTGGGCCCCCGAGAGCTGGTCGGGCGCGCAGCGCTGCGGGGTCCAGTGGTCCGGCGACCAGAGCGGCAGCTGGGAGTACATCCGCTGGCAGATCCCCACGTACGCCGGGTCCACCATGTCCGGCCTCGCCTACACGACCGGTGACGTCGACGGCATCTTCGGCGGCAGCCCCAAGACGTACGTACGCGATCTCCAGTGGAAGATGTTCCTGCCGGTCACGATGACGATGGACGGCTGGGCCGCAAGCGACAAGCAGCCCTTCCGGTACGGCGAGCCCTACACCTCCATCAACCGCAAATACCTCAAGCTGCACGAGTCCCTGCTGCCCTACCTGTACTCGTACGCCCATGAGGCGACGGAGACCGGCGTGGGCGCCGTGCGGCCGCTGGCCCTGGAGTACCCCGACGACCCGAAGGCGGCCACCGACGCCGCCAAGTACGAGTTCCTGACCGGCGAGGACTTCCTCGTCGCGCCCGTCTACCAGGACACCGCCACGCGCGACGGCATCTACCTGCCCAAGGGCACCTGGACCGACTACTGGAGCGGCCGCACCTACCGGGGGCCGACGACGATCGACGGCTACAGCGCGCCCCTCGACACGCTGCCGCTGTTCGTCAGGGGCGGCGCGAGCGTGCCGATGTGGCCGGGCGGCATCCGCTCCTACGAGGACCGGAAGCCGGACTCACCGCTCGCCTGGGACATCTACCCGCAAGGGAAGTCCTCCTTCGAGCTGTACGAGGACGACGGCGTGACCCGGCGGCACCGCGACGGCGCCTACGCCACCCAGCGCGCCGACGTGCGGGCGCCGCGCTCCGGCGCGGGCGACGTGAGCGTACGGATCGGCGCGAGCAAGGGACGCTTCGACGGAAAGCAGAGCACCCGGCCCTACGCGTTCACGCTGCACACCGGGGACGCCCCGAGCCGCGTGGAGCTGGACGGCCGCGGGCTGCCGCGGCTCACGTCGAAGGCCGCGTACGAGAAGGCGGCGCGGGGCTGGTTCTACGACCGGGACGACCGGGGCGGTGTGGTGCGCGTCAAGACCGCCTCCCTGCGCACCGACCGCGCCTTCGAACTGACCCTCGACGACACCAGCGCGGTCGGCGGCGCCGTGCCCGGGGCCGCCGCCACCGTCGGCGTGCCCGCGGGCCAGGAGCTGGGCGCGGGCGCGCCGGGCAAGGTCGCCGTCGACGTCACGGCGGGCACGAAGAACGCCACCGACGTCGAGGTCACGCTCGACGCGCCCGAGGGCTGGACCGCCGGCGCCGCGACGGCCGACACGATCCCGGCGGGCACCACGCGCCGCGTCGAGGTGACCCTCACCCCGGCGAAGGACGCGAAGCCGGGCGAGCAGCCGCTGACCGCGCGGGTCCGCCACCGCTCGGCGGGCCAGGAGCGCACCGCCGTCCAGCGGTTCGCGCTCGGCGTGATGCCCGAGGCGCCGGGCAAGCACGCCACCTGGGCGAGCGACATGGTGTGGCTGAAATCCACCAACGGCTACGGACCGGCCGAACGCGACCGCAGCAACGGCGAGTCGGGCGCCGCGGACGGCCGGACGCTGACCCTCGCGGGGAAGACCTACGAGAAGGGGATCGGCGTGCACGCGGACTCCGTCATCGAGGTCTACCCGGGCGGGCGCTGCACGCGGTTCACCGCCGATGTCGGCATCGACGACGAGATCAACGGCTATGGGGAGGTGGCGTTCTCCGTCGAGGCCGACGGCAAGGTGCTGTGGACCTCGCCCAAGGTGACGGGGGCCTCGGCGACCGTGCCGGTCGACGTCGACGTGCGCGGCGCCCGGCACGTGGAACTCAAGGTGAAGGACACCAACGGCTCCAAGAGCGGGGACCACGCGGACTGGGCCGCGGCCGAGTTCCGTTGCGCGTAGCAGCCGTGCTGCAAGCGCGCGGGAGCAGGTGACGCGGGGCGGAGGACTTCCCTCCGCCCCGCGTCGTCCGCGTCACCCGGCCGGCACCCCTCAGTCCTCCGAGGATTCGGGTGTCCCAGGACCGGAGTCCTTGCCGTCGCCTTCGCTCTCGCCCTGGCCGGGCCGCTGGGTCGGCTTCGGCTTCGGCGGGCGGGTGCGGTCGCCCGGGGTGTCGCGCGAGAAGGGCCCGCCGCCGTCACCGCCACCGCCGCCGTCACGGCGCCGCAGATAGCGCTCGAACTCCCGGGCGATGGCCTCGCCCGAGGCCTCCGGCAGCTCGGCGGTGTCCCGGGCCTCCTCCAGTGACTGGACGTACTCGGCGACCTCGCTGTCCTCGGCGGCCAGCTGGTCCACGCCGAGCTGCCAGGCACGCGCGTCCTCGGCCAGCTCGCCCAGCGGGATGCGCAGGCCGATCAGGTCTTCCAGACGGTTGAGGAGCGCGAGCGTGGCCTTCGGGTTCGGCGGCTGCGAGACGTAGTGCGGGACGGCCGCCCAGAGGCTGACCGCCGGGACGCCCGCGTGCGTGCACGCCTCCTGGAGGATGCCGACGATGCCCGTCGGGCCCTCGTACTTCGTCTCCTCCAGGTCCATGGTGCGCGCCAGGTCCGCGTCGGACGTCACGCCGCTGACCGGGACCGGACGGGTGTGCGGGGTGTCGCCGAGCAGCGCCCCCATGATCACCACCAGCTCGACGCCCAGCTCGTGCGCGAAGCCGAGGATCTCGTTGCAGAACGACCGCCAGCGCATGGACGGTTCGATCCCGCGGACCAGGACGAGGTCGCGGGGCTTGTCGCCGCCGACGCGGACCACCGAGAGCCGGGTCGTCGGCCACGTGATCTTGCGGACCCCGTCGTCGAGCCAGACCGTCGGGCGGTTGACCTGGAAGTCGTAGTAGTCCTCGGCGTCCAGCGCCGCGAACACTTCGCCCTTCCACTCCTTGTCGAGGTGTGCGACCGCGGCGGAGGCGGCGTCGCCGGCGTCGTTCCAGCCCTCGAACGCGGCCACCATGACCGGGTCGACCAGCTCGGGAACCCCCTCGAGCTCGATCACCCAGGCCTCCTTCCGATGTTCCCTTGCGTACGCCCCAACCTTACGGCGTCGGAAGGGGCCTCCAGCAGCCCCCTCGCTCGGGGGAATGCGTGATCACTGCCCACCTCGGGCGGCGGGAAACAGCGGGAAACGGGGTGTTCACCCGGGCCCGGGCCGCCGTCACAGCGTGGCGCGGAGCCACTGCTCCACGCTCGCGACGTGCACCGTCGCCCACGACCTGGCCGCCTCCGCGTCGCGGTCGCGCAGCGCCGTGAGGATCGCGCGGTGCTCGTGCAGCGTGCGGCTGACCGCGTCCTCCTGGGTCAGGCCGCGCCAGACGCGGGCCCGGGTGGTGGGCCCGGACAGGCCGTCCAGCAGGGAGCACAGGACGGAGTTCCCCGCGGCCTTGACGATGCCGCGGTGGAACTCCAGGTCGCAGGCGACCAGCTCCTCCACGGACGGGGCGTCCCCCAGCACGTCCAACTGCCGCGCCAGGGCGTCCAGTTCCGCGTCGCCGATGTGGGCGCAGGCCATCGCGGTGGCCGCCGGTTCCAGGATGCGGCGTACGGCGAGGAACTCCAGGACCGTGTCGTCGCGGTGGAAGTCGACGACGAAGGTCAGCGCCTCCAGGAGGAGTTGGGGGTCCAGGCTCGTGACGTACGTGCCGTCGCCCTGGCGCACGTCGAGGATGCGGATCAGCGAGAGCGCGCGGACCGCCTCGCGCAGGGAGTTGCGGGAAAGGCCGAGGTCGGCGGCGAGTTCGCTCTCCTTGGGCAGCCGGTCGCCGGGGCGCAGCGCACCCGAGACGATCATGCCCTTAATCTTCTCGATGGCCTCGTCGGTGACAGCCATGGGGACCTCGCCTCAGGGATCGAAGAACCAGCAGACATCGGATGTGTGTGCTGATTATGTCGGCTGCCCGGCGCGGCCTCAGCCGAAGCGTTCGATCCGAATCCGGTCCACCGGCTGGCCGGCCTCCACCAGCAGCCGCGAGGCGTGCTCCGCGAAACCGTTGGAGCCGCAGATGTACGCCTCCCAGCCGCCCTCGGGCCGCGCCTCGTCACCGAGGAGGGACGCCAGGTGCCCCGCGTTCAGCCGGCCTTCGGTGCGGGTCAGCACGACGCTGGTCTCGTCCCCGTACTCGTCGGCGTAGATCAGCTCCGCGGGCGTGCGCGCCGAGACGACCAGCCGCAGCGGCACGGTGAGAGCCGCGAGGCGGTGGTGGCGGACCATCGACATCAGCGGCACCACGCCCGAACCGGCCCCGAGCAGCAGCGCGGGACGGTCGCCCGGCCACGCGAAGAAGCCGGACAGCGGCCCGCGCACCTCGACCGTGTCGCCGACCTGGGCCACGGTGTGCAGATGCCCGGACACCTCGCCGCCCGGCACGTGGTCGAGGGTCAGCTCGATCTCGCCGCTCTCGTCGGGCGCGGAGGCGATGGAGTAGTGCCGCTGGGCGACATAGCCGTCCGCCGCCGTGAGCCGCAGCATCAGGTGCTGGCCCGGCAGGTGCCCCTGCCAGTCGGGGACCTTCAGCCGGAACGTCGACACGGCCGCCGTCTCCCGCCGGATCTCCGTGATCAGCGCCCGCTGCCACAGGGCGGCGGCACGGTTGCTCACGGCGATCCGGCCGGGCACGGCGAACCGCGTCGGCGGCACGAAAGCGCCCTGGTGATACGGGGTCTCAGTCACCTGCGTAACGCTCCTCGGCCCACGGGTCGCCCCGGTGGTGGTAGCCGTTCTGCTCCCAGAAGCCCGGCTCGTCCCGGTCGAGGAGCCGCAGCCCCGCGATCCACTTGGCGCTCTTCCAGAAGTAGAGGTGGGGGACGATCAGCCGGGCCGGGCCGCCGTGCTCGGCGGGCAGCGGCGCGTCCCCGTACTCCCAGACGATCCACGCCTTGCCGCCCGTCACGTCCGCGAGCGGCAGGCTGGTGGTGTAGCCGGTGTGGGAGTACGCGACGACGTGCGTGGCCGTCGGCAGCGGCCGGGCGGCGGCCAGGAAGGTGTCCAGGCTCACCCCGCCGAACCGCACACCGAACTTGGACCAGCTGGTCACGCAGTGGATGTCGCCGCGGTACTCGGAGCGGGGCAGCGCGTGCGCCTCGTCCCAGGTCCAGGTGCGAGCCGCCGCCACCAGTCCGTCCACGCGGAAGGTCCAGTCGGCGGCGGTCAGGTGCGGCGTCACCTCGGCGGACAGGACGGGCCAGCCGTCGCGCGCGTCGTACTGGCCCGGCGGCAGGCGCGGGTCGCGGTCGGCGGCGCGGGCGCGGCCGGTGAAGCCGCGGGTGGGCTCGAAGGCCTCGCGGGCGGTGGTCCGCTCGTCGTACGTCATGCGGTGCTCGTCACTTCGGGGTCGGTCGCCGCGTCCCGCAGGGCGCGCAGGACAGCCGGTTCATCCAGCGTACGCAGGGTGCGCCCGCGCATCAGAACCCGCCCGTCGACGACGGTGTCCCGCACGTCACCGGGCGTGGCGGCGTACGCCAGCGTCGACCAGGGGTCGTGCCGGGGCGCCAGGTGCGGCCGGTCCAGGTCGAGCACGATGAGGTCGGCGCGCTTGCCCGCCTCCAGGGAGCCGAGTTGGGCGTCGAGGCCGAGCGCCCGCGCCGACTCGATCGTCGCCATGCGGACGGCCTGCTCGGCGCCGACCGCCGTGGGGTCGCCGCCCGCCTTGTGCACCAGCGCGGCCATCCGCACCGCGCCCAGCACGTCGAGTGTGTTGGAGCTCACGGCGCCGTCCGTGCCGAGGCCCACCGTGACGCCCGCGTCGAGCAGCTCGGGCACGCGTGCGATGCCGCAGCCCAGCTTGAGGTTGGACACCGGGCAGTGCGCGACGGCCGTGCCGGTGCGGGCCAGCGTCGCGATCTCCGCGTCCGTGAGGTCGACGGCGTGCGCGAGCAGCGTGTCGGGGCCGAGGACGCCGAGCGAGTCGAGCAGCTCCACCGGGCGCATGCCGTGCCGCTCGGCGACCATCGCCACCTCGCCCGCGTTCTCGGCCGCGTGCAGGTGCAGCAGGGCGCCGTGCTCGCGGGCCAGCGCGGTGATCTCCGTGAGCTGCGCGGGGTCCAGGGTGTACGCGGAGTGCGCGAAGACGACGGGGCGGGTGCCGGGCGCGGGCGTACGGGACTTCAGGTCGGCCGCCGCCCAGCCGGCCCGCTCCGCGTAGGGGCGGCCGTCCGGAGGGCCCGGCACGTCCATGAACGTCGGCCCGGTCAGCAGCCGCCACCCGGCCGCGCGCGCCGCCGCCTCGGCCGCCTCGTGGAACCAGTACATGTCGAGCGCGGTGGTCACCCCGCCGCGCACGGACTCGGCGATCGCGGCGCCGAGGGCGGCCGTCACCGTGGCGGGGGAGAGGATCTCGGCCTCGCGCGGGATCACGCGGGCCAGGAAGCCCTGGAGCGTGACGTCGTCGGCGATGCCCCGCATGAGGTTCATCGCGAGGTGCGTGTGGGTGTTGATGAGCCCCGGCAGCACGAGGCAGCCCCGCGCGTCGATCTCCTCGGCGGCCTCGTACGCGGCGCGCAGCCGCCCGGCCGGCCCCACCTCGACGACACGGCCGTCCCGGACGGCCACCGCGCCGTCCGCGACGACCGTGCCCGAGGCGTCGACGGTCAGCACGTCCCCGCCGTGCACCAGCAGGTCGAGGGAGCCGCCACGGGCCTGAGCCGGCAGGTCGGTGGTGTGCATCAGTCGCGTCTCTCCCTGGTCGGTGTTCAGCTGTTCAGTGCTCGGCCGCGGCCAGCAGACGCAGCGCGTCCAAGGCTATCCGGGCACCTCGGTCGACCCCTTGGGCCACCACGTCGCGGTGCGGGTCGTAGCCGCTCGTCGAGAACGGCGCCTCCTCGGCGACGAGTTCGTCGGCGTTCGCGCCGTCCACCACCAGCGCGCCGCCCGCCGTCAGGCCGTGCGTGGAGGCGAAGACGTACAGCGCGGACAGCTCCATCTCGATGGCGGCGATCCCCGCGGCCGCGTACGCCTCGCCGGGCAGCGGCAGGAAGCCCGGCTGGAACGCCGCCCGCGTCCACACCACGCCCCGGTGGTGGGGCGCGCCGGCCGCCCGCGCCGCGCGCTCCAGGGCGATGACCGCCTCCGGGGCGGAGAACGCCGGGTACTCGGCGGGGATCAGCTGCTGGGTCACGCCGTCGTCGCGTACCGCCGCGTCCGCGATGACCAGGTCGCCGTCGCGGATGCCGGGGCGGATCGCGCCCGCCGTGCCGAGCCGCAGCATCGTGCGGACGCCGGCCTCGGCCAGCTCCTGGAAGAGCAGGATCGCGCCGGGCGCGCCGACGCCGTGCGAGGAGACGACGACCTCCGTGCCCTGCCAGGTGCCGGTGAAGGTGCGGTACTCGCGGTGGTACGACACCTCCTTCGCGTCGGACAGCAGATCGGCGACGGCGGCGGCGCGGCCCGGATCGCCGACCACGACCGCCTGGGCGGGCAGGCCGGTGCGCGGGACACGGGTGATGGGCAGGGTGTCGGTGGGCGAGGTCATGAAGGGGCTCCTACCGGAGGCGTGAGGCGCTTGTGCCGCTTGCGGCGCGCCGTGGACAGGAAGAGGGCGATGAGGGTCACCACGTAGGGGGCGGCGTCGGTCGCCTGCTGCGGCAGGCCGTTGCCCTGGAGCCGGAAACCGACCGCCTCCCCGACGCCGAAGAGCAGCGCGGCGAGCAGCACGCCGAGCGGCAGCGCCCGGCCGAGCATGACCGCGACCACGGCGATCCAGCCGCGCCCGGCCGTCATGTTCTCCGAGAACAACGTGACGTTGCCAAGCGCGAGTTGGCCGCCCGCGAGTCCGCACAGCAGGCCGCTGACGAGGACGGCCGCGTACTGGTACTTCGCCGGGCTCACGCCGAGCGTCGCCGCCGCGTCCGGCGCCTCCCCGACGCCGCGCAGGCGCAGCCCCCGCGGATGGCGGGCGAGGAACACGGCCGCGACGGCCACGGCCGCCCAGGAGACGTACACCAGCGGGGAGTGGCCGGAAAGCACCGGCCCGACGAAGGGGACGGCGTCGAGGCCCGGCAGGTCGAGGCCGCTCAGCCCCGCCAACTCCGGGTCGGAGAAGGTGCCCTGCACACCGAAGACCGTACGCAGCAGGAACCCGGTCAGGCCGACCGCGAGGAGGTTGAGCGCGACCCCGAGGACGACGGCGTCACCGCGCAGCGTGATGGTTCCCACGGCGAGGATCATCGCGTACGCCGCCGAGGCGAGGGCACCGAACAGGACACCGAGCCACGCGCTGCCGGTGGACCAGCTGCCCGCGACCGCGCTGAAGCAGCCGATCAGCATCATGCCTTCGAGCCCGATGTTGAACACGCCCGCCCGCTCGCAGACCGCGCCGCCGAGCGCGGCGAGCAGGATCGGAGTGAGGGCGAGCAGCGCCGAGTGGAAGAGCGCGGAGTCGACGGACATCACAGGTCCCCCTTGCCGCGTGCGGTCTTGGCGGCCCGTCGCCAGGTGAGCCGCAGCCGCGCGGCCAGGAAGACGATGACGACGGCCTGGAGCACCTGCGTCAGCTCGCGCGGCACCTCCGTGGCCCGCTCCATGGCGGCCCGCCGACGTCGAGCGCGGCGAAGAACAGGGCGGCGACGGCCGTCCCGAGCGGCGCGGCCGAGGCGAGCAGCGCGGCGGTGAGCCCCGTCCAGGTGTGCCCGGCGGCCGTCAGCGAGCCGTCGATGAAGCGGTACGGGAAGCTGAGCACCCCGATCGCGCCGACCAGCCCGGCGACCGCCCCCGACAGGCCCATCAGCCGCAGCGTGAGGCGGGGCCGGTCGACGCCCGCGTACGCGGCGAAGCGCGGGTTGAGCCCCGTCATGCGGATCTCGTAACCCGTGGCGGTGCGGGCGTCCGCGAAGGCGAACACCGCGGCGGCGAGCACGACGAGCACGAGCCCTACGGTGACCGTCGAGGTCCCGAAGGCGGGCAGCGCGACGCCGTCCGGCAGCGGCCTGGTCTGCGGCAGGCTGGAACCGTCCTCCTTGAGCGGGAAACGCGCGAGGTAGGAGGCGAACGACATCGCGGGATAGCCGAGCAGCAGGCTGCTCACCAGCAGCGGTACGCCGAACCGGTTCTGGCAGACGGCGGCGAGCGCGGCGTAGGCCCCGCCCGCCACCATCCCGGCGAGCAGCGCGGCGGCCACGGCGAGCGGCGCGGGCAGCGGGACGTACAGCCCGGTGGCCGCGGCGGCGATCCCGCCGAGCACCAACTGGCCGTCACCGCCGAGGTTCAGCAGCCCCGCCCGCATCGGAAGGGCGAGCGCCACGGCCAGCCCGAGGATGCTGGTGCCGGTGGTCAGCGTGGACCCGATGCCGTCGGGCCCGAGGGCCCCGCCGATGACGGAGCCGTACGCCGTGACGGGGTCGGCGCCGGTCCCGACGAGGAAGAGCGCGCCGACGAGCACGGCGGCGACGACGGAGTGCAGGGCGGAGGAACGCAACAGCCGCGACACGGCCGGGGAGCGCCCCTCGGACAGACTCTGGACGGCCATGTCAGGGGCCTTCCTTGGTGGGCGCGGGGGGTTCGGCAGCCGGAGCCGGGTCGTCCGAGCCGCCCGCGGCTTCGGCGGACGCGGCCGGGCGCGTGCCGGGGGTCCGGTGCGGCGCGGACGGTGTCTCGGCGGGTGTGTCCGTGCGGGAGCCGGGAAGGACCCGGCGCGGCGCGGGCGGTGTCTCGGCGGGTGTCGCCGGGCGGGAGCCTGGGGCGGGGTGGGGCGCTGCTTCGGCGGGCAGCGGTGCTTCGGCGGGCGTGTCCGTACGCGAGCCAGGAAGAACCCGGCGCGGCGCGGGCGGGGCATCGGCCGGGGGCCGCGCCTCGTTGTCTCCGCCGGAGGGCCGGGCGCTGGCGGCAGTCCCGCTCTCGCCGCCCGCGCAGGGCACCGCTCCCGCCATCGCCAGCCCGAGCGTCCTCTCGTCCGCCGCCGCGCGCGGATACTCCGCGACGACCTCGCCCTCGTACATCACGAGGACCCGGTCCGCGAGGCCCCGGATCTCGCTCAGCTCCGCGGAGACCAGCAGGACCGCGTGGCCCGCGTCGCGGTGGGCGATCAGCTGGTCGTGGATCGTCTGCACGGCGCCGATGTCGACGCCCCGCGTCGGCTGCTCGACGACCAACAGGGGGGAGCCATGGGCCAGTTCGCGGCCGATGACGAGTTTCTGGAGGTTGCCGCCCGACAGGGACCTGGCCGCGTGCCCGGTCGACGCCGCCTTGATGCCGAAGCGCTCGACCAGTGCCCGCGCGTGCGCCCGCAGCCGGGCCGGGCGGAGCAGTCCGTGCCCGCGGTGGTGGCCCATGGCGAGGTTCTCCGCGATCGTCGCGTCCGGCGCCGTGCCGACCGCCGAGCGGTCCTCGGGGACGTACGCGAGACCGGCCGCGCGCCGTCCCGCCACCGTCGCGCCCGTGACGTCCCGCCCGGCGAGCGTGACCCGCCCCGCCGTCACCGGCCGCAAGCCCGTGACGGCCTCGATCAGCTCCGACTGGCCGTTGCCCGCGACACCCGCGACACCGACGATCTCCCCGGCCCGGACCGTGAGCGAGACGCCCCGCACCCCGTCCGCCGCCAAATCCGTGACCGCCAGGACCTCGGCGCCCGGCGAGCCCGCCGGATGCGTCCGGTCCAGTTCCACCGCGCGCCCCGTCATGGCCGCCGCGATGCCGTCCGCGCTCGTGTCGGCGGTCCGCAGGCGCGCCGCCACCCGCCCGTCGCGCAGCACGGTCACGGCGTCACTGCCTTCCATGACCTCGCGCAGCTTGTGCGTGACCAGCAGGACGGTGCGGCCCTCGTCCGCGAGGGAGCGCAGCACACCGAAGAGCGCGTCCGCCTCGGCGGGCGTGAGCACGGCCG
Source organism: Streptomyces huasconensis (assembly GCF_021028635.1). Taxonomy (NCBI): domain Bacteria; kingdom Bacillati; phylum Actinomycetota; class Actinomycetes; order Kitasatosporales; family Streptomycetaceae; genus Streptomyces; species Streptomyces huasconensis. The sequence continues at coordinate 1,441,794 of NZ_CP086119.1, read as the reverse complement.
TGGGCTCGTCGAGGATGAGCGTACGGGCGCCCCGGTACAGGAGTTTGAGGATCTCCACGCGCTGGCGCACGCCCACCGGCAGCTCCCCGACCCGCGCCGCCGGATCGACGGCGAGCCCGTGCTCCTCGGCGAGCGCCGCCACCCGCCGCAGCGCCTCACCCCGGTCGACGAGCCCGAAGCGGCGCGGCTCCGCGGCGAAGACGACGTTCTCGGCGACCGTGAAGGACGGGAAGAGCTTGAAGCTCTGGTGCACCATCCCGAGCCCGGCCGCGATCGCCTCGCTCGGGCTCGCGAACGACACCTCGCGCCCGTCCAGCAGGATCTGTCCCGCGTCCGGCCGCGTCAGGCCGTACAGGACCGACATCAGCGTGGACTTGCCCGCGCCGTTCTCGCCCATCAGCGCGTGGATCTCCCCGCGCCGGACGGTCAGGTCGACCCGGTCGTTGGCGAGCGTGCCGGGGAACTCCTTGGTGATGCTCCGCAGTTCGACGGCGGGCGCGCCGCCGGCTCCCTCAGGCGGCGGGGTCATCGACGGTCAGCTTCCCCGCGACGATCGCGTCACGCAGCTTCTCGACGCGCCGCAGCACGTCCTTGTTGGCGGGCTTCGCGATCAGGCACTTGGAGTCGGCGACCCCCGGCTCCAGGCCGGTCAGCGACATGCCGCCCTCCTTCAGGCCGTACGACACCGTGGTGCCGCCCTTGCCGTCGAGGATCTGCGCGATGCCCTTCTCCACGGCGACATCCGTCTTCTTCAGTACGTTGTCGACGACGACCCCGGGGCTGCCCAGGCACTGGTTGGCGTCCACGCCGTACGCCTGGAAGCCCTCGCCGTGCCCGCCCTTCGCGCCCTTCGCCGCCTGGAAGACGCCCGTGTTGCCGCCCGCCGCGGCCGCCATCACCTGGTCGGCCCCGCCCGAACGCAGCGTCGCCGCCTGGTCCTTGGCGCGCGCCGCGTCGTTGAACGGCGACTGCCCGCCCACGAACAACGTCCGGGCGCTCACCTTCGGGTCGACCTTCTTCGCGCCCGCCGCGAACGGCTCGCTGTACCGCCGGAACTGCGGGGTGTCGAGCACGTCGACGGCCCCGACCTTCCCGCTCTCGGTGAGCGACCCGGCCTCGGCGCCCGCCAGGTACACCGCCTCGTGCTCGCGGAAGACGGCGCACGTGACGTTCTCGTACGCCTTCTTCGTGCACGCGTCGACCAGCAGGAACTGCTGCTTCGGGTGCGCCTCGGCCTGCTGCGCCACGATGTCCGCGAACTCGAAGCCGACCAGCGCGACGACGTCGGGCGCGGCGTCCACGGCCGAGGCGACGTTCTGCTGCCGCGAGTCGGTGTCGCTGCTCTGGAAGACCTTCTGCGAGCCGCCGTGCGCCTTCGCCGCGGCCTTCACGCCGGTGACGGCGAGCTTCAGGAACTCGTTCTGGGCGACCGGGTCGGGCGTGACGAGCGTGAACGCCTTGCCGCTCCCGCCCTCGCCCGAGTCCCCGCCCTTGGCGGCGGCGTTGCAGCCGGTGGCGAGGAGCGCGGCACAGACGACGCCGGCGGTGGCGGCGGTGAGCCGCGGGGACCTACGCGTACGCAAGGACATCAGGGACACAGGGAGCGCCTTAGGGGAGGTGCCCGGGAGCGGCCCGGGCGGTGACAGGAGAGTCGTACGTGCGTGAGCGGCGTCGCTCAGCGAGAACAGCGGCGACAGCCGCACATGCGGCGGCCGCGGGACACGGCGGGGCAGCGCGGCGCGGCGACTGTCGCGGTCATGGGCTGGCCTCCTCGCACCGTGGATCGGACCGATCTGTCCTGGGTGGCGGTGAGAGTAGCACCGAGGTTCGGGCAGTCGCACGAACGTCTCGGAATGTGGTTCGCGCACGTCAGGTACGGTGACGGCACCCCTCCTCCCATGGCCAAAAACGCCCTATTCGTTCGGAGTTGAGCCCATGAACAGCCAGGAACTGCGCGCCGTGACCTGGACGGCCGCCGCGGGGGACGGCGCCCCGGCCGTGTCCCTCATCGACCAGACGTCCCTCCCGCACACGCTGGAACGGCTCGACGTCACGACGGTCGACGCGCTGATCGACGCGATCGTGCGCCTCGTCGTCCGCGGCGCCCCCGCGATCGGCGCGGCGGGCGGGTACGGAGTGGCGCTCGCCATGGTCCAGGGGGAGCGCGAGGGCTGGGACCGGGCCCGGCTGGACGCCGAGATCGCTCGCGTCCGCGCGGCCAGGCCCACCGCCGTGAACCTCATGGTGTGCGTGGACCGCGTGGCGGCGCGCGTCGACGAGGGCATCGCCGCGGTCCTCGCGGAGGCCGACGCCGTCGTACGCGAGGACCTGGAAGCCAACCACGCGATGGGCGCGTACGGCGCGGACTGGCTCCTCAAGCGCGCCGCCCCCGGCGCGGACCGCCCCCTGCGCGTCCTCACCCACTGCAACACCGGCGCCCTCGCCACGGCCGGCTGGGGCACCGCCCTCGGCGTCATCCGTGAACTCCACGCCAGGGGCCGCATCGAGGCGGTCTACGCCGACGAGACGCGCCCCCTGCTCCAGGGCGCGCGCCTGACCGCCTGGGAACTCGTCCAGGAGGGCATCCCGCACTACGTCCAGGCCGACGGCGCCGCGGCGGGCACGATCCTGCGGGGCGAGGTCGACGCGGCGATCGTCGGGGCGGACCGCATCGCGGCCAACGGCGACACCGCCAACAAGGTCGGCACCGTCGCCATCGCCCTGGCGTGCGCGCACGCGGGCATCCCGTTCGTGGTGGCGGCGCCCACCACGACGGTGGACCTCGGCACGGCCTCGGGCGCCGACATCCCCATCGAACTGCGCGGCGAGGACGAGGTGCTGGAGTGGTCCGGCGTCCGCACCGCCCCGGCGGCCTCGCGCGGCCACAACCCCGCCTTCGACGTGACCCCGGGCTCGCTGGTGACGGCGCTGGTCACGGAGCGGGGCGTGCTGGAGGTGGCGGCGGGGGAGCTGCCGGGCGCCCGCTTGCAGTAGCGCCCGCACCTTCCCCGCCCGAACCTGCCCCGCCCAGAACTCAGCGCTTCCTCCGCCCTGTCCTCAGCGCCGCGCCAGCTCCAGCTCAAGCAGCCACTCCACGACCTCGGCCCGGTGCCGCGCCTCGCGGGGGTCCGCGCCCCAGACGTAGATGCCGTGCCCGGCCACGACCACCGCCGGCATCCCCGGCTGGAGGGCGGCCTCCAGCCGGTCGCCCAGCTCGGTCATGTCCTGGCTGTTGGCGATCACCGGCAAGGTCACGGACACCTCGTGCGTCGGATGCCCGAGCCCCTTCAGCATCTCCAAACCCTCGAAGGGGATGCCGGCGGGGGAGCGCTGCCCCATGACCACCGACGCCACCGTATGGACGTGCACCACGGCGCCCGCGCCGGTGAGCCGCACCACCCGCGCGTGCAGGGCCGCCTCCGCCGAGGGGCGGCCCGGACCGACCGCGGCACCCTGACCATCCGTCACCACCACGTCCGCCGACGTGAGTTCGCCCTTGTCCCGGCCGCTCGCCGTGACCGCGAGCCGCAGCGGCTCCCGGGAGAGCACCAGGGACAGGTTCCCGGACGTGCCCCGCATCCAGCCGAACGACGCGAACCGCGCGGCCTCCGCGGCCAGTACGGCTCCGGCCTCCTCCACGTCCAGGGCGGCGGCAGGGGTGGTCTCGGTCATGAACTGCTCCTCGCGCGAAGGGTGATCTCGGAGAACCCGGAGACCTGGGCGTGGTCACCGAACTCGGCGTCGGCGTACGGCTCCCCGGCCCGGCGCACACCGGCCGTCCGCCAGCCCGCGGCCCGCGCCGCGTCCAGCTCGCCGGGCCGGTCGGAGAGGAAGAGCAGGCGTCCGGCGGCGTCGCCGGTGTCCGCGGCGATGGCCCGGTAGGAGCCCGGCTCCAGCTTGGGCCCCGCGTTCACGGTGTCGTACAGCCCGCTGACGAGCCCCAGCAGATCGCCTTCGGGCGAGTGTGCGAACCACGCCCGCTGCGCCGCCACCGAGCCCGACGAGTAGACGTACAGCCGGACGCCGTCCGCGTGCCAGCGCCGCAGGACCTCGATGACGTCGGGGTAGAAGTGCGAGACCAGCTCGCCGCGTGCGAAGCCCTCCGCCCAGAGGATGCCCTGGAGCGTCTTGAGGGGCGTGGCCTTGCGGTCCTCGTCGATCCACTCGCCGAGCACCTTCTCCACCCGCGCCGCGTCGGCACCGGGCTCACAGATCTCGGCCCGCACCTGGTCGACGGCCCGCGCCACCTCGGGCTCCGCGCCCCGCGCGGCCAGCAACTCCCCGAACCGCTCACGCGCGTACGGGTACAGGACGTCCACCACGAACCCGGTGGCGCTCGTGGTGCCCTCGATGTCGAGCACCACGGCGTCCACGTCGAACCGGAGACTCACGCCGCGGACCCCGCAGCACCCGCGTATGCCGCGTGGATCTCGTCGAAGTCGGGGAAGCGGTCCGCGATCGGGCTGCCCGTGAAGTTCCCGATCCAGCCGTCCTCCTCGTGGAAGAAGCGGATCGCGGTGAAGGCGGGGGAGGTGCCCATGTCGAACCAGTGCGTGGTGCCGCGCGGCACACCGAGCAGGTCGCCCTTCTCGCAGTACACGGCGTGCACTTCGCCGTTCACGTGGAGGTAGAAGATGCCCGCGCCCGCGACGAAGAAGCGGACCTCGTCATCGTCGTCGTGCGTGTGCTCGGCCAGGAACTTCTGGCGGGCGCCGGCCGCCTTCGCGGGCCACTCAGGAGACCCGTCGGGGTGCAGCGCCACCACGTCGACGGTCCGGAAGCCCTCTTCGGCGTTGAGCTTGTCGATCTCCGTGCGGTACGCGGCGAAGACGGTGTCGCTGTCGGCGTCGGCCGGGACGTCCTCGCGCACCGGCCACTGTTCGAACCGCACGCCTATCGGTGCGAGGGCGGCGGCGATCTCGGCCGGGTCCGAGGTGCGGCGGACGACGGTGTCGGGCCCGGCCTCCGGCCAGGTCGTCAGGAGAGTCATGAGTCACTCCAGGGCAGGTCGGACGGGTGTTCCCGGGATGGTAGCTCCCGGCCCCGGCTCGCCACAGGGTGTCCCAGTGCGTGGACGCGTAAGGGGCGGCCTCCAGGGAGGCCGCCCCTTACTACGTGACTACGTACTGCCGATGGACCGTCAGGCCTTCTTGCCCAGCAGGTCCTCGACCTTGCCCCGCACCTCGTCCGTGGCCAGGCCGCGGATCGTCAGGGTCGTGCGGCGGCGCAGCACGTCGTCCGCCGTCTCGGCCCACTCGTTGTCCCGGGCGTAGACGACCTGCGCCCAGATCTCCGGGGCGTCGGGGTGGACGCGCTCGGCCAGCTCCGGGTTCTCGTTGGCCAGGCGGGCGATGTCGAAGGAGAGCGAGCCGTAGTGCGTCGCCAGGTGCTTGGCGGTGTCGGCGGCCATGCGCGGGCCGGGTGCCGGACCGTCCACCAGCAGGCGGTGGGCGACGGCACGCGGGTTGGCGATGCCCGGCAGCGGCAGCTTCTTCGGCAGCTCGGAGATCGGCTCGTAGTCGTCGCCGAGCGGGTGCCCGGGCAGCGACTCCAGCTTCTTCATCACCGTACGGCCGATGTGGCGGAAGGTGGTCCACTTGCCGCCCGCGACCGAGAGCATGCCGCCCCGGCCCTCGGTGACGACCGTCTCGCGCTTGGCCTTCGAGGTGTCACCGGGACCGCCCGGCAGCACCCGCAGACCCGCGAAGGAGTACGTGATCAGGTCGCGCGACAGCTGCTGGTCGCGGATGGAGAACGCGGCCTCGTCCAGGATCTGGGCGGTGTCGGCCTCGGTCACCTTCACGTCCGCCGGGTCGCCCTCGAACTCCTCGTCCGTGGTGCCGAGCAGCAGCATGTCCTCCCAGGGGAGGGCGAAGGTGATGCGGTACTTGTCGATCGGGGTCGCCAGCGCCGCCTTCCAGGGGGCGGTGCGCTTGAGGACCAGGTGCGCGCCCTTGGAGAGGCGGATGGAGGGCGCCGCGTCCGGGTTCTCCATCTTGCGCAGGTGGTCGATCCACGGGCCGGTGGCGTTCAGCACGAGCCGCGCGTTCACGCCGAACTCATCGCCGCTCATGCGGTCCTTCAACTCCGCGCCCGTGACCCGGCCCCGGGTGAAGCGCAGGCCGGTGACCTCGGCGTGGTTGAGGACGGCGGCACCGGCCTCGACGGCCGCGCGGACCGTCATCAGGGCCATGCGGGCGTCGTTCATCTGGTCGTCGCCGTAGACCGCGACGGCCTTCAGGTTGTCGGTACGCAGCTCCGGCACGTCCTGCGCGGCCTTGGAGGGCGACAGCAGGTGGCCCACGCCGTCACCGAAGGCGGACAGCGCGCTGTACGCGAAGACGCCCGCGCCCAGCTTGGCGGCGCCGTGCGGGCCGCCCTTGTAGACCGGCAGGTAGAAGGTGAGCGGGTTCGCCAGGTGGGGGGCGACCTGACGGGAGACCGCGCGACGCTCGAAGTGGTTCTCCGCCACCAGCTTCACCGCGCCGGTCTGCAGGTAGCGCAGACCGCCGTGGAGCAGCTTGGAGGAGGCGGAGGAGGTGGCGCCGGCGAAGTCACCGGCGTCCACCAGGGCCACCCGCAGTCCCGACTGCGCGGCATGCCAGGCGGTGGAGATGCCCAGGATTCCGCCGCCGATCACCAGGAGGTCGTACGTCGCCTTGGAAAGCTGCTCCCGGGTCTCGGCGCGGCTCGGGTTGAGGCCGGCAGCCGGATGCGTCCCGAGGGCAGGGACGCTCTGCAGGGTGGTCATTGTCTTACTCCTCGCCACTCTCATCGAGCCAGCCCATCGACCGTTCCACGGCCTTGAGCCAGCTCTTGTACTCACGGTCGCGGGTGCCCGCGTCCATGTTCGGGGTCCATTCGGCGGCCCGCCGCCAGTTGGCGCGCAGTTCGTCGGTCGAGGACCAGAAGCCGACGGCGAGACCGGCGGCGTAGGCGGCGCCGAGGCAGGTCGTCTCGGCCACCATCGGACGCACCACGGGCGCGTCGAGGAAGTCCGAGAGGGTCTGCATCAGCAGGTTGTTGGAGGTCATGCCGCCGTCGACCTTCAGGGCCGCGAGCTCGACGCCGGAGTCCTTCGTCATGGCGTCGGTGATCTCACGGGTCTGCCAGGCCGTGGCCTCCAGGACGGCGCGCGCGATGTGCGCCTTGGTGACGTACCGGGTCAGACCGGCGATCACACCGCGGGCGTCGGAGCGCCAGTACGGGGCGAACAGGCCGGAGAAGGCCGGTACGAAGTAGGCGCCGCCGTTGTCCTCGACCGACGACGCGAGCGTCTCGATCTCGGCGGCGGAGTTGATCAGGCCCATCTGGTCACGCATCCACTGCACCAGCGAACCGGTGACCGCGATGGAGCCCTCCAGGGCGTAGACCGGCTTCTGGTCGCCGATCTGGTAGCCGACGGTGGTCAGCAGCCCGGAGTAGGAGTTGATGGCCTTGTCACCGGTGTTCATCAGCATGAAGGTGCCGGTGCCGTACGTGGACTTCGCCTCGCCCTCGGCGAAACAGGTCTGGCCGAACAGGGCCGCCTGCTGGTCGCCGAGCGCGGAGGCGACGGGGATGCCGCCGAGCAGGTCGCCGAGCTGTCCGCCGGTGACCTCGCCGTAGACCTCGGCGGAGGAGCGGATCTCCGGCAGCATCTGCTTCGGGACGCCGATGGACTCGCAGATGCGCTCGTCCCACTCCATCTTGTGGAGGTTCATCAGCATGGTGCGGGAGGCGTTGGTGACGTCGGTGACGTGCTTGCCGCCGTTCACCCCGCCGGTGAGGTTCCAGATGACCCAGGAGTCCATGGTGCCGAAGAGGATGTCGCCCGCCTCGGCGCGCTCCCGCAGGCCCTCGACGTTGTCGAGCAGCCAGCGGGCCTTGGGCCCCGCGAAGTAGGAGGCCAGCGGCAGGCCGGTCTCGCGGCGGAAGCGGTCCTTGCCGACGTTGCGCGCCAGCTCACGGCAGAGCGCGTCGGTGCGGGTGTCCTGCCAGACGATGGCGTTGTGCACCGGCTCGCCGGTGTTCTTGTCCCACAGCAGCGTGGTCTCACGCTGGTTGGTGATGCCGATCGCCTTGATGTCGTCGCGGGTGATCCCGGCCTTGGCGACGGCCCCGGCGACGACCTCCTGAACGTTGTTCCAGATCTCGGTGGCGTCGTGCTCGACCCAGGCCGGCTTCGGGAAGATCTGCTCGTGCTCCTTCTGGTCGACGGAGACGATCCGGCCGTCCTTGTCGAAGACGATGCAGCGGCTCGAGGTGGTGCCCTGGTCGATGGCCGCGATGAAGGGGCCTGCGGTGTGTGCGTCGGTCACGGTGTGCTCCAGAAGTTCTTTGCTGACGGCTCTCGGGCGTCTGCGGCGGTCATCCGTCCTAAGCGGTGGTCATCCGTCTTAAGCGGTCATCGGTCGCTGTCGCGGTTCCACTTGAACGCCTACTTGAAGGCGACGTTGTAGAGACCGCCGGCGATGGCGCCGCCGATCAGCGGGCCGACGATCGGCACCCAGGCGTACGACCAGTCCGAGCTGCCCTTGTTCGGCAGCGGGAGCACGGCGTGGACGATGCGGGGACCGAGGTCACGGACGGGGTTGATGGCGTAGCCCGTGGGGCCGCCGAGCGAGAGGCCGATGCCGACCACGACGAGCGCGGTGATCAGGGCGCCGAGGACACCGAGGCCGTTGCCGCCGTCGTTCAGGCCCTGCGTGAGGATGGCGAGGACCAGGACGACCGTGGCGATGATCTCCGTGACCACGTTCTGGAGGTAGTTCCGGATCTCGGGGCCGGTGGAGAAGATGCCGAGCACCGGGCCGGCGGCGGGGGCGGCCTTCTGGTCGACCATGCCCTCTTCCGCGGGCTGCGCGGCGAGGACCTCGGGGTCGGTCAGGTGGGCCTTGAACTGGCCCATGTACGTGACCCACACCAGGACGGCACCGATCATGGCGCCGAGGAGCTGCGAGGCCAGGTAGAGCGGAACGTTGCTCCACTTGGTGCCGCCCTCGATGGCGAGGCCGAGCGTGACCGCCGGGTTGAGGTGGGCGCCGGAGACGCCACCCGCGAGATAGGCGGCCGTCAGTACGGCGAAGCCCCACCCGAAGGTGATGGCGAGCCAGCCGGCGTCCTTGGCCTTCGAGCGCTTGAGCGTGACGGCGGCGCACACGCCGCCACCCAGCAGGATGAGCACGGCGGTACCGATGGTCTCGCCGATGAAGATGTCGGAGCTGGACACCCGCGACTCCTTTGTCCTTCGTCCAGGGGAAGGCGAACCCCGGGTCCCTCCGGTGGTCCGCGACCTCAGGTGAGGTCGTTGCCGGCCCTTGGCCTTGTCACACTCTAACGCGTAATGCCGGTAGGTGTTCGACAATGCCGACCGATGGACGCGAGTCTCGCTCTGGGGTTACTCGCTCGTCAAGAGTTCTGTTATTGAAAACACGATCGTTATTGATCGTTTCGCGTTATCGATGATTCCGCAGCTCGGCGGCGGCTCGCCGGGGCGGGACAAAGGGTCCGGGGGCGCCCCTGAGGCGGCTCAGAAGCGTCCGGCGCCGAGATCCCGGGAGACGGCGCGCGCGCAGTCCCGTACGGCGGCGATCAGCTCGGGGCGCAGCTCCCCGTCCTTGCAGACGCGCTCCACGGCGCCGGTGACGCCGACCGCGCCCACCGGCATGCGGCGCCGGTCGTGGATGGGCGCCGCGACGGACGCGATGCCCTCCCAGGTCTCCTCGATGTCCGCCGCGTACCCCCGCGCGCGCGTGAGGTCGAGGATGCCCTCGAAGCCCTCCGGGTCGGTCACGGTGCGCACGGTGAAGGCCTCGCGCTCGACCTCGACGGCTTCGTTGTGCGCGACCGGGTCGTAGGCCGAGAGGACCTTGCCGAGGGCCGTGGAGTGCAGCGGCTGCATGGCCCCGACCTCCAGCACCTGGCGGCTGTCGTCGGGCCGGAAGACGTGGTGGACGATCAGCACGCCCTGCTGGTGCAGCACCCCCAGGTGCACGCTCTCGCCGCTGGAGCGGGCCAGGTCGTCGGTCCACACCAGGGCGCGGGCCCGCAGCTCGTGCACGTCCAGGTAGCTGTTGCCGAGGCGCAGCAGTTCGGCGCCCAGCTGATAGCGGCCCGACGCGGGGTCCTGCTCGACGAAGCCCTCCGCCTGCAGGGTGCGCAGGATGCCGTGGGCCGTACCCTTGGCCAGGTCGAGCGCCGAGGCGATCTCGGAGAGGCCGAGCCGTCGCTCGCCGCCCGCGAGCAGCCGCAGCATCGCCGCGGCCCTTTCGAGCGACTGGATGTTGCGTGCCATCGCAGCCCCGACCTCCGTACCCTCGCACCCTTGACGTTCGACAATGCTGAACACTATCGGTCGTTGTCGACCTCCCGCTAATGCCCGGACAGCCCGTGTTGCTCCGCTTTCCCGTGTCAAGCACCTGTTCGAGCCAGCTCCGGGGCGCGCCTCCGCCCCTGTCCACCGCCGTCCGCCCCGTGGACGTCTTCCCCACGGGACCTTGGTCCCGGCTACCCTGACCGAGTGCGCCCTCCCCACAGAAGGCGCAAAGCCGACAGCCGTCGCACTCCAGGGAGTTCTTTCATGGCCTCGTCGCCGACCCCGTCCGCGCAGTCCACGCCCGTTTCGCCCGAGAGCGGGGCGCGGGCCGACGCCCTCCGTGAGGCCCTCGCCACCCGCGTGGTCGTGGCCGACGGCGCGATGGGCACGATGCTCCAGGCACAGGACCCGACTCTGGAGGACTTCCAGAACCTCGAGGGCTGCAACGAAGTCCTCAACGTCACCCGCCCCGACATCGTGCGCTCCGTGCACGAGGAGTACTTCGCGGTCGGCGTCGACTGCGTGGAGACCAACACGTTCGGCGCCAACCTCGCCGCCCTCGGCGAGTACGACATCCCCGAGCGCGTCTTCGAACTCTCCGAGGCCGGCGCCCGCATCGCCCGCGAGGCCGCCGACGAGTACACGGCCAAGACCGGGCAGCAGCGCTGGGTCCTCGGCTCCATGGGCCCCGGCACCAAGCTCCCCACCCTCGGCCACGCCCCGTACACCGCCCTGCGCGACGCCTACCAGCAGAACGCCGAAGGCATGATCGCCGGCGGCGCCGACGCCCTCCTGGTGGAGACCACCCAGGACCTCCTGCAGACCAAGGCCGCCATCCTCGGCGCCCGCCGCGCCCTGGACGCCACCGGCGCGAACCTCCCGGTGATCTGCTCGGTCACCGTCGAGACCACCGGCACCATGCTGCTCGGCTCAGAGATCGGCGCCGCCCTGACGGCCCTGGAGCCGCTCGGCATCGACATGATCGGCCTGAACTGCGCCACCGGCCCCGCCGAGATGAGCGAGCACCTGCGCTATCTGGCCCGCCACTCGCGCGTCCCGATCTCCTGCATGCCCAACGCGGGCCTGCCCGTCCTCGGCAAGGACGGCGCCCACTACCCGCTGACGGCGCCCGAGCTGGCCGACGCCCAGGAGACCTTCGTACGCGAGTACGGCCTCTCCCTGGTCGGCGGCTGCTGCGGCACCACCCCCGAGCACCTGCGCCAGGTCGTCGAGCGCGTCCGCGGCATGCAGACCCCGGCCCGCGACCCGCAGCCCGAGCCGGGCGCCGCGTCGCTGTACCAGACGGTGCCGTTCCGCCAGGACACCGCGTACATGGCGATCGGCGAGCGCACGAACGCCAACGGCTCCAAGAAGTTCCGCGAGGCCATGCTGGAAGGCCGCTGGGACGACTGCGTGGAGATGGCCCGCGACCAGATCCGCGAGGGCGCGCACATGCTCGACCTCTGCGTCGACTACGTGGGCCGCGACGGCGTCGCCGACATGGCTGAACTGGCCGGCCGCTTCGCCACCGCCTCCACCCTGCCCATCGTCCTGGACTCCACCGAACTCCCCGTCATCCAGGCGGGCCTGGAGAAGCTCGGCGGGCGCGCGGTCATCAACTCCGTCAACTACGAGGACGGCGACGGCCCCGAGTCCCGCTTCGCGAAGGTCACCGCCCTCGCCAAGGAGCACGGCGCCGCCCTGATCGCGCTCACCATCGACGAGGAGGGCCAGGCCCGCACCGTCGAGCACAAGGTCGCCGTCGCCGAGCGGCTCATCGAGGACCTGACCGGCAACTGGGGCATCCACGAGTCCGACATCCTCATCGACACCCTGACCTTCACCATCTGCACCGGCCAGGAGGAGTCCCGCAAGGACGGCGTCCACACCATCGAGGCCATCCGCGAGCTGAAGCGGCGCCACCCGGACGTACAGACCACGCTCGGCCTGTCCAACATCTCCTTCGGCCTCAACCCGGCCGCCCGCGTCCTGCTGAACTCCGTCTTCCTCGACGAGTGCGTCAAGGCGGGCCTGGACTCCGCGATCGTGCACGCCTCCAAGATCCTGCCGATCGCCCGCTTCGACGACGAGCAGGTCACCACCGCGCTCGACCTCATCTACGACCGCCGCGCCGAGGGCTACGACCCCCTCCAGAAGCTCATGGAGCTGTTCGAGGGCGTCTCCACCAAGTCCATGAAGGCCGGCAAGGCCGAGGAACTCCTCGCCCTGCCGCTGGACGAGCGCCTCAAGCGCCGCATCATCGACGGCGAGAAGAACGGCCTGGAGGCCGACCTCGACGAGGCCCTGACGGACACGCCCGCCCTCGACATCGTCAACAACACCCTCCTGGAGGGCATGAAGGTCGTCGGCGAGCTGTTCGGCTCCGGCCAGATGCAGCTGCCGTTCGTGCTCCAGTCCGCCGAGGTCATGAAGACCGCGGTCGCCTACCTGGAGCCGCACATGGAGAAGGTCGAGGGCGAGGAGGGCAAGGGCACCATCGTGCTGGCCACCGTCCGCGGCGACGTGCACGACATCGGCAAGAACCTCGTCGACATCATCCTCTCCAACAACGGCTACAACGTCGTCAACCTCGGCATCAAGCAGCCCGTCGCCGCGATCCTCGACGCCGCCGAGGAACACAAGGCCGACGTCATCGGCATGTCCGGCCTCCTCGTCAAGTCCACCGTGATCATGAAGGAGAACCTGGAGGAGCTGAACCAGCGCGGCATGTCCGCCGACTACCCGGTGATCCTCGGCGGCGCCGCCCTCACCCGGGCCTACGTCGAGCAGGACCTGCACGAGATCTACGAGGGCGAGGTCCGCTACGCCCGCGACGCCTTCGAGGGCCTGCGCCTGATGGACGCCCTCATCGCCGTCAAGCGCGGTGTGCCCGGCGCGGCCCTGCCCGAGCTGAAGCAGCGCCGCGTCCCCACCAAGGCCACCGCCGCGGTCCTGGCGGCCGACGAGGTGGAGGGACCCGCCCGTTCGGACGTCGCCACCGACAACCCCGTGCCCACCCCACCGTTCTGGGGCACCCGCGTCGTCAAGGGCATCCAGCTCAAGGAGTACGCCTCCTGGCTCGACGAAGGCGCACTCTTCAAGGGCCAGTGGGGCCTCAAGCAGGCCCGCACCGGCGACGGACCCTCGTACGAGGAACTCGTCGAGACCGAGGGCCGCCCGCGGCTGCGCGGCTGGCTGGACGAGCTGCACACCAAGAACCTGCTGGAGGCGGCCGTCGTGCACGGCTACTTCCCGTGCGTGTCCAAGGGCGACGACCTCATCATCCTCAACGACGACGGCTCGGAGCGCACCCGCTTCACCTTCCCGCGCCAGCGACGCGGCCGCCGCCTGTGCCTCGCGGACTTCTTCCGCCCCGAGGAGTCCGGCGAGACCGACGTCGTCGGCCTCCAGGTCGTCACCGTCGGCTCGAGGATCGGTGAGGCCACCGCCGAGCTGTTCGCCGCCGACTCCTACCGCGACTACCTCGAACTGCACGGCCTGTCCGTCCAGTTGGCCGAGGCACTCGCCGAGTACTGGCACGCCCGGGTCCGCGCCGAACTCGGCTTCGCCGGCGAGGACCCCACCGACGTCGCGGACATGTTCGACCTGAAGTACCGCGGCGCCCGCTTCTCGCTCGGCTACGGCGCCTGCCCCGACCTGGAGGACCGCGCCAAGATCGCCGACCTCCTGCAGCCGGAGCGGATCGGGGTCCACCTCTCCGAGGAGTTCCAGCTCCACCCCGAGCAGTCCACGGACGCGATCGTCATCCACCACCCGGAGGCGAAGTACTTCAACGCGCGCTGATCCGACCTCGGTCGTACACTGGTCGGTCCAGTGCAGGCCGGTTGCCCGTTGTCACCAGCGGGCAGCCGGCCTTCTCGTCCCTCATGGAAGGTGTGGTCGCATGACCAGTACGGTTCCGGCGTTCGGCACCCCTCTCCGCTCCCTCGGCCCCGCCGCCCAGCCCTCGGCCCCGCGCGTCGAGGAGGCCACGCTCCAGGGCGTCCTGCTCGACATGGACGGCACGCTCGTCGACACCGAGGGCTTCTGGTGGGACGCCGAGGTCGAGGTCTTCGCCCGCCTCGGCCACACCCTCGACGAGGCCTGGCGCGATGTCGTCGTCGGCGGCCCGATGACCCGCAGCGCCGGCTTCCTCATCGACTCCACGGGTGCCGACATCACCCTCGACGAGCTGACCGTGCTGCTCAACGACGGCTTCGAGGAGCGCATCTCCCGTTCCCTGCCGCTGATGCCGGGCGCCGCGAACCTGCTGGCCGAACTCGCCGCGCACGACGTGCCGATGGCGCTGGTCTCCGCCTCGCACCGGCGCATCATCGACCGCGTCCTCGACTCGATCGGCGCCCACCACTTCGAACTCACCGTCGCGGGCGACGAGGTGCCCCGCACCAAGCCCCACCCGGACCCCTACCTCCTGGCGGCGGCGGGCATCGGTGCCGAGCCCGCCCGCTGCGCCGTCATCGAGGACACCGCCACGGGCGTCGCCGCCGCGGAGGCCGCCGGCTGCCGGGTGGTCGCCGTGCCGTCGGTCGCGCCCATCCCGCCGGCCCCGGGGCGCACCGTCGTCCCCTCCCTCGAACACGTCAACCTTCCTTTCCTGCAAGGGCTCATGACCCTGTGACAGCTCCGCCCGCGAGCCGGTCCGGAGTGTGACGTTTCCCACTCCGGCGGGGGTCGACAGCGGGCCCGGTGTGTGCAGAGACCCCTTTTGGGGCCCCTGGGGCTGTGACCTTTGGTCCCGATTTGGTGGGAGCGTGCACGAAACCTTCCGGTGTCGGGTTATCGGTGCGTCCACGCCCCGTTTCACTGTGTGATGGGGGCTCGGCTCCCACCCCGGGCAACGGGCCAAGTGGTGCGGACTAATGTCGTCGCGAGAACATCGCCCCACCCCCCGTGCCTCCGTCAACCCACACCCCGCGTTGCGGGATTCACGGGACCCAAGAGCTCTGGAGAACGTCGAGCATGAACCGCAAGACTTTGGTGCTGCCGGCCGTCATCGGTCTGCTCGCCCCCGCTCTCGCCGCATGCGGCGGTTCGGGCAGCGGAGACGGCGACGACGCGATCACCGTCGGCACCACGGACGCGTTCGCCATCTCCAAAGAGGTCCCGGCCCCCTTCGACCCGGCGTACGCCTACGACGCCGGCTCGTGGAACCTGCTGCGGCAGACCGTCCAGACGCTGATGGCCATGCCGCGCGGCGGCGGCGACCCGCAGCCCGAAGCCGCCGAGAGCTGCCGCTTCACCGACACGGGCAACGAGCGCTACGCCTGCACCCTGCGCAAGGGCCTGACGTTCTCCGACGGCAAGCCGCTCACGGCCGCCGACGTGAAGTTCTCCATCGAACGCGTACGCGACATCAAGATCAAGGACCCCAGCGGTTCCGACGGTCTGGTGGCGAACGTCGAAGAGATCGAGACCCAGGGTGACCGCGGGGTCGTCTTCCACCTCAAGACTCCCGACGCGACGTTCCCGTTCAAGCTGGCCACGCCCACCGCGGGCATCATCAGCAAGGACCACTACAGCAAGAACAAGCTGCGCGAGGGCTTCGAGATCTCCGGCTCCGGCCCCTACACCGCGGAGCAGGAGGTCGAGGAGGACCGCCTGGTCAAGACGGTCTTCACCAAGAACCCCAAGTACAAGGGCCAGTTCACGCCGCAGAGCGACAAGGTGGAGCTGCGCAACTTCGCCGACACCGCGTCCATGGGCAAGGCCCTCGAGGACGGCGACATCGACCTGATGACGCGCACCATGTCGCCGCAGCAGGTCAGGGAGCTGGACGGCTCCTCGGACAAGAAGATCGACCTGGTCGAGATGCAGGGTCTGGAGATCCGCTACCTCGCCTTCAACACCCAGGCACCCACAGTCAAGAACAAGGCCGTGCGCCAGGCGATCGCGCAGATCGTCGACCGCGGCGCCCTGGCCTCCTCGGTGTACGGCTCGACGGCCGACCCGCTGTTCTCCCTGGTGCCCTCCAGCGTCACGGGCCACGCCAACTCGTTCTTCAACAAGTACGGCGACCCGAGCCCGGCCAAGGCCCGCTCGCTGCTCAACAAGGCGAACATCTCCACGCCGGTGAAGCTGACGCTCCACTACACCACCGACCACTACGGGCCGGGCACGAAGAAGGAGTTCGAGCTGCTGAAGAAGCAGCTGAACGACTCCGGTCTCTTCGACGTCTCGATCAAGGGCACGCCGTGGAGCACGTTCCGCGCGGCCGAGCGCGACGGCAAGTACGACGTGTACGGCATGGGCTGGTTCCCCGACTTCCCGGACGCCGACAACTTCCTCGCGCCCTTCCTCGACAAGGACAACTTCCTCGGCTCGCCGTACGTCAACCGCGACATCAACGACCAGCTGATCCCCACCTCGCGCCGTGAGGCCGACCGGCTGACCGCCTCCAAGAGCATCCGCAAGATCCAGGACATCGTGGCCGAGGACGTCCCGGTGCTCCCGCTGTGGCAGGGCAAGCAGTACATCGCCGCCCGCGACGACATCACGGGCGTGCAGTGGGCCCTCAACTCCTCTTCCAACCTCCAGCTGTGGGAACTCGGCCGCGGCGTGAGCGGCTGACCCCCCACCTCGCAGCCTCCCCCACAGGTTCCACCGAACGACCTCGACAACTAAGGCACGTACGTGAAAAGTCGTAACCAGTGGCTGGTCCTCCCCCTCACGGGAGGGCTCGCCGCCGCCCTGCTGACCGGCTGCGGAACGGAGTCGGGCGGGGCCGGGGACACGGGTGACGCGGTCGTGATGGGGATGTCCGACGACGTCCTCGCCACCGACCCGGCATCCGGCTACGACCCCGGGTCGTGGCTCCTGTTCAACAACGTCTTCCAGTCCCTCCTGAGCTTCCCCAAGGGCGCCACGGAGCCGCAGCCGGAGGCCGCCAAGAGCTGCGGCTTCACGGACACGGAGGCGAAGGTCTTCAAGTGTGAGCTGCGTGACGGGCTGAAGTTCAGCAACGGCAACGACCTCACCTCGAAGGACGTCAAGTTCTCCTTCGACCGCATACGCAAGATCAAGGACGACGCGGGCCCGGCGATCATGTTCCCGATGCTCGACAGCGTCTCGGCCCCGAACGCCAAGACCGTCGTCTTCCGGCTCAAGTACCCCGACGCGACCTTCCCCAGCAAGATCGCCTCGGGCGCCGGTTCGATCGTGGACCACCGCGAGTACGACATGAACGGGCTGCGCAAGGACGGCAAGGCGATCGGCTCCGGCCCCTACAAGCTCGACTCGTTCGACAAGGAGCAGGCGACCTTCTCCGTCAACTCCTCCTACAAGGGCACCGCCAAGGTCAAGAACGAGGGCGTCGCGCTCAAGTTCTTCCACGGCGACCAGAAGGGCCTGAAGAAGGCGCTCCTGGACCACGAGATCGACGTGGCCTACCGAGGTCTCGCCGCCGCCGACATCGCGGACATCGAGCAGGACACCTCCGAGGCCGGCCAGGCCGTCGACATCGTCGAGGGCAGCAGCGCCGAGGTGCAGCACCTGGTCTTCAACATGAAGGACCCGGTCGCGGGCAAGCTCGGCGTGCGCAAGGCCATGGCCTACCTCCTGGACCGGGAAGCCCTCGTCCAGGAGGTCTACCAGAACACGGCCACGCCGCTGTACTCGATCGTCCCGGCGGGCATCGGCGGCCACAACACCGCGTTCTTCGACACCTACGGCGCCCGCCCGCAGCGCGCGAAGGCCGCCTCCGCCCTGCGCGCCGACGGCATCGACGGCAAGGTCAAGCTGACCCTCTGGTCGACCCCGACGCGTTACGGCCCGGCCACGGACCAGGAGCTGACGGCCATCGCCAAGCAGCTCAACGCCTCCGGCCTCTTCGACGCCGACGTGAAGTCCGTGGAGTTCGAGCAGTACGAGAAGGACATCGCCGCCGGCAAGTACGGCGTCTACGTCAAGGGCTGGGTGCCGGACTACCCGGACCCGGACAACTTCACGCAGCCCTTCTTCGGCAAGGGCAACGTCCTCGGCAACCACTTCGAGAACAGCCGGATCACCGGGAAGATCATCCCCGGCACGGCGACCGAGAGCGACCGCACCAAGACCGACAAGCAGTACTCCGAGCTGCAGGACATCGTGGCCGAGCAGGTGCCGGTCCTGCCGGTCTGGCAGGCCAAGCAGTACGCGGTCGTCCAGGACAGCGTCTACGGCCTGGAGTCGTGCCTGGACGCGTCGACGGTCTTCCGCTTCTGGGAGATCAGCAAGGGCTGAGCCCGCCCGATGGCGCCTGACCGCGCCGACCGTGCAGACGACGGTGGCCGCCCCCTCCCGGGGACGGCCACCGTCGTCGTTCGTCGTGCCTCGTTCTCGTGCGCCGTGCGTCGTGTGAGCGGGTCACTGCGCGCCGGGACGCACCAGCCCGCTCTCGTACGCGTACACGGCGGCCTGCACCCGGTCGCGCAGGCCCAACTTCGTGAGCACGTGCCCGACATGGGTCTTCACGGTCGTCTCGCTCACGAAGAGGTCCGCGGCGATCTCCGCGTTCGACAGCCCGCGGGCCACCAGCTTCAGGACCTCCACCTCACGGTCGGTGAGCGTGTGCAGGGTGTCCGGCACCGGCTCCTCGCCGGACGGCAGGTGCGCGGAGTACTTGTCGAGCAGACGGCGCGTGATGCTCGGCGCGAGCATCGCCTCGCCACCGGCGACCACGCGGATCGCCTGCACCAGTTCGTTCGCCGGGGCGTCCTTGAGGAGGAAGCCGCTGGCGCCGGCGCGCAGCGCCTCCACCACGTACTCGTCCAGGTCGAAGGTGGTCAGCACCAGGACCTTGGCCGGGCCGTCGCGGCCGGGGCCGGTGATCTGCCGCGTCGCCTCGACGCCGTCCATCCGCGGCATGCGGATGTCCATGAGCACCACATCGGGCTGGAGCGCCCGCACTTGGTCGAGAGCCTGGAGGCCGTCTCCGGCCTCGCCGACGACCGCGATGTCCTGCTCGGCCTCCAGAATCATCCGGAACCCGGTGCGCAACAGCGGCTGGTCGTCGACCAGTAGGACGCGGATCGCCACGTAACTCTCCTTAGCTAGCCCGGGCCCATTCTGCCCTGCTCGCCCTCGGCGGACTCCGGCGCCCTGAGAGGAAGCGGATACGGCGGGGGAGTCCCCCCGAACTCGGGACAGACCGCCTGATGGTCGCACCAACCGCACAACTTGGTCGGCCGGGGCCGCCACTCGCCCGTCACCGTGGCCCGCTCGATCGCCTCCCAGAGCGCGAGCAGCTTCCGCTCCACCCGCTCCAGGTCCGCCACGACCGGGTCGTACGTGATCACGTCACCGCTGCCCAGATACACCAGCTGGAGGCGGCGCGGGACGACGCCCTTCAGCCGCCAGACCACCAGGGCGTAGAACTTCATCTGGAAGAGCGCGCCCTCCGCGTACTCCGGACGCGGGGCCTTGCCCGTCTTGTAGTCGACGATGCGGACGTCCCCCGAAGGGGCGACGTCGACGCGGTCGATGATGCCGCGCAGCTTCAGGCCCGAGGCCAGCTCGGCCTGCACGAACAGCTCGCGCTCGGCCGGCTCCAGGCGGGTCGGGTCCTCCAGGGTGAACCAGCGCTCGACGAGCTTCTCCGCGTCCGCCAGCCAGCGCGCCATGCGCTCGCCCTGCGGATCGTCGGCGAACAGCTCGGTCAGCTCGGGCTTCGCCTCGCGCAGCCGGTCCCACTGGCCGGGGATGAGCGACTTGGCGCGCGGCGCCGTGCGCTCGCTCGCGGGGGCGTCGAAGAGCCGCTCCAGGACGGCGTGCACCAGCGTGCCTCTCGTGGCGGCCTCGCTCGGCTTCTCGGGCAGCTTGTCGATCACCCGGAACCGGTAGAGCAAGGGGCACTGCATGAAGTCGCCCGCGCGCGAGGGCGACAAAGATGCCGGGCGCACGGCCGCCGCGGCACCGTCGGTGCTGGTTTCCATGAGGACAGACCCTACGACCCGCCACTGACAACGGCCGCATACCATCGACGACAGACCCTCTCGCCCTGCATGATCGTGCGGGTAATCGCGCCATACCGGGCGAGGGACGCTTCGAACGAGGGGACATCGTGGACGAGAGCGGCGAGAGCGGCAGGCCGCAGTCCGACGGCGCCGAGGGGCTGAGGCCGAGCGGGACGGACGGCTCCGCCGAGCCGACGCGCCCGGACAACACCCCGCAGCCCCCACCGCGCCCGGCGGACACCCCCGCCGCCCCGGCCCCGAACCCCCGACCGGAGCCCCCCGCCCCTGTGACGAAGCCCGCAGAAACCAACGCCAAGCCCGAACCAACGGCCACCCCGGAACCCACCCCCGGCCCGGACCCCCGGCGAACCACTCCGACGCCTGCGGTCGACGAGGCGCCCGGCGAAGCGGCGGGCGGCACGGGCTCGGCTTCGGGCGCCGGGCAGCGGCCCGCCGCTCGGGCGCCGAAGCCGTCGGGGGATGAGGCGCGTGCCGCTGAGCAGCGGCGGGTGCCGACGCTCGACGAGGCGTCCGGCGAGGTGGCAGATGGTGCGGGCTCGGCTTCGGGTGTCGGGCAGCGGCCCGCCGCCCGGGCGCCGAAGCCGTCGGGGGATGAGGCGCGTGCCGCTGAGCAGCGGCGGGTGCCGACGCTCGACGAGGCGCCCGGCGAGGTGGCAGATGGTGCGGGCTCGGCTTCGGGTGCCGGGCAGCGGCCCGCCGCCCCGGCGCCGAAGCCGTCGGGGGATGAGGCGCGTGCCGCCGACCAGCGCCGGGTGCCCACGCTCGATGAGGCCTCCGCCGCCGATGCCCCGCAGCAGCAGCCGCCCGCGCGGCCGACCGTCGCCATGACGAAGCCCCCGCGCGACGGCCAGGACACCGCTCCTCACACCCCCGAGCCGCACCCCACCTCCCAGTCCGCCCCCAGCGACGACGCCCGGACGGCCCCCGAGCGGCCCTCCGACCCGCGTCCCGGCGACCCCGGTACCCCCCGCCGCCCCCAGCCCGCCTTCGACGGCGGCGGCCGTGCCGACGGCAAGGGGGGCGGGCCGACGCCGCCCACGGGACGGAAGAACCCCGGCGGCGGGCTGCTCATGGGCAGGCCCTTCGGCGTGCCCGTCTACGTCGCGCCCAGCTGGTTCCTCGTCGCCGCCCTCATCACCTGGGTCTTCGGCGGCCAGCTCGACCGAGTCCTGCCCGAGCTGGGCGGCGCCCGCTACCTCGTATCCCTCTTCTTCGCCGTCGCCTTCTACGCCTCCGTACTCGTCCACGAACTGGCCCACACCATCGCGGCCCTCCGCTTCAAGCTGCCGGTGCGCCGCATCCAGCTCCAGTTCTTCGGCGGAGTCTCCGAGATCGAGAAGGAGACGGAGACCCCCGGCCGCGAGTTCGTCCTCGCCTTCGTCGGCCCGCTCCTCTCCCTCGTGCTCGCCGGCGTCTTCTACGCCGGCATGCGCGTCGTCGAGCCCGGCACCGTCCCCGGCGTCCTGCTCGCCGGCCTGATGATCTCCAACCTCATCGTCGCCGCCTTCAACCTCCTGCCCGGCCTGCCCCTGGACGGCGGCCGCATGCTGCGCGCCGTCGTCTGGAAGATCACCGGCAAGCCCATGAGCGGAACCGTCGCCGCCGCCTGGGTCGGCCGCGCGCTCGCCATCTCCGTACTGATCGGACTGCCGCTCCTCAACCAGTCCGGCGCCCTCGGCGGCGAGCCCCAGGACATCGGCGGCATGACCACCGTCACCGACGCCCTGCTCGCCGCCATCCTCGCCGCGATCATCTGGACCGGCGCCGGAAACAGCCTGCGCATGGCCCGCCTGCGCGAACACCTGCCCGAACTCCGCGCCCGCACCCTGACCCGCCGAGCCGTCCCGGTCGAGTCCCACACCCCGCTCTCCGAAGCGCTGCGCCGGGCCAACGACGCGGGTGCCCGCGCCCTCGTGATCGTCGATGCCGACGGCGACCCGATGGCGGTCGTCCGTGAGGCGGCCATCGTCTCCGTGCCCCAGCACCGCCGCCCCTGGGTCGCGGTCAGCGGCCTCGCCCAGGACATCACCGAAGGCATGCGGATCTCCGCCGAGCTGGCGGGGGAGGAGCTGCTCGACACCCTGAGGGCCACTCCCGCCACGGAGTACCTCGTCGTGGAGGACTCCGGCGAGATCTACGGAGTGCTGTCCGCCGCCGACGTGGAACGCGCCTTCGTCAAGGCGATGGCCCGCCCCTCCTGAGCACCGCTCTCCTAAAGCGGGTGTCGCAGGTCCGAATCCTGCCGGGGGGCGCCCCCGCCCGTACCGAAGGTGATCTCCGCGCCCCCCGCCTCGGGATGTTCGCACCGCTTGGCCGATTCCGGGTCGTGGTGGAGGGGGGCGGACTTCCGTACGCTCGGCCCGACAGGACTCGCCTGTCTCACGAGTAGCCCTTGGGGGTTGGCGTGCTGTACGCATTCGCCTTTGAGCGGGTCGGCGTCGTGGTGAGCGACCTCTACTTCCTCGACCCGAAGCCGTTGCAGGGGCAGGAGACCCCCGAGCGCGGGGTGCGGCTGGAAATGCGAGTCTTCGAAAGCGGCGAGTTGACCGGTTCCATTTACGCGGCGCGCCCGATCACGATCGGCCGCCCGCTGTGGCGGGTCGATCTCCTCCAGGACGCGGCCGCCGCCCCGAACACCTTCGACCGGACGCACCACCACCCCAACATCGTCGGCTGGGAACCCGGCCCGCGGACGTTCGTCAAGGAGTTGTCCGACGATCCGTTGGCGTGGTTGAGCAGCAAGCTGACCGACATTCCCGGCCTTCTGCGTGAGGCCGGCATCTCTCCGGACGAGATCTCGGCGGCGGATGCGGACAGTCTTCGTACAGCGGCCCCTGAGATCGTGGATACCGTCCGCCGCGTGCTGGAGCGGGTATGGGCCGGCGAGCTCGCCCGGCCCACAACCGATGTCGACGCGGACGCGGTAACCAGCATGAGGGCCAGTTGGCTCTAGTGGAACTCGGTCGGTGGCCGGCGGACATGGTGATCAGTCGGGTCCACCACCGCGGATGAACGCCCGGGGGTCCGGCACCAGGACCGCCGCGCGAAGCGTGCGGCGCGGAGACGAGTAGCCGGTCAGCCGCCCTGGTAGATGGTGGTGCACAGCAACACGGCGCCGTCGTCCACCAGGACCGCCCAGTAGCGCGTCCGATCCCCCGCCGCACGGAGGCAGTTGTTCGCGTTGGCGCCCGCCGGGGCGCGGTAGACGCCCGTGATGTGCATGATCTGGTTGTACGGGGCAGGGACCGTCTTGCGTCGGCAGTCCACGGCTGCCATGAAGCCGAAGGTGATCGCATCGCCGGCCTGCCGGCCGAGCAGGCAGTGGCCGTAGTGGTAGATCCGGGTGAGGCAGAGCTTCGTGGTGTTGCCGGTGGTGGCGGACCGGTGGCTCCAGTACGACTTGTTCTGGCCGATAGGGCAGGCCGTATCCGTGGCGGTCACTTTGACCTGTGCCTGCGCGGCGGCGCAGGACACCGGGTCCGGCGGGGCATCGACGCTCCAGTCGATGGTGGCACTGCCCCCGTGGCCCGTGTCGTAGACCGCCAGGCAGTCACCGGCCGAGATGGCTTTGAACGCCTTTTCGGTGAGGTCCGGAGCGGGGGTCGACGGCTCGGCGCCGGACGTGTGAGTGCTGCCCCCACCGGTGCCGGAGCCGCCGGGGGCGTGGACGGTCGACGGAGGCACGTTCAGGGTGGGGCTGGCACTGGCACTGGCAGGAGGTGCATCGGCCAGCAGGTCTTTCAGCTCCGCCGCGTTGCTGACGCCCAGCCAGGCCAGGATCGACAGGACGGATGCGATCCCGCCGAGCAGGGCCAACAACTTCGCAGTCGAATGCTCATCGGATGCGCCCGCCACCGTGCCCTCCCCGACGAGGCTCAGGCGATATTAGCCTCCTCGGCGCCGCTGAGAACCGAACTCTCCTGCTCCGGCTGACGGCACCGCAGCCACCACGCACCCCCGGCAATACGGCGTCACCCACAGCCGCCGAGGCGCCAGGCACCGGGCACACCCGGCGAGGCGCCAGGCACCGAGCACCGGCATCGGACACCAGGTCAAAGGCATGGCACGGATGTGCCACACGAGCGCCACGGCAGTACCACGGCCGACCCCCACGATGCAGTCATCGGCCACCGCGACCAGTGGGACCGCGGTGAGGCCAGGAGGTCTCGTCATGTGTCAGGCCGCCCTCTGCTGCCCGCCCGGCTCCCCGCGGCCCAACGGGTGACGGCCCAGCGGGGCGGCGTCCGGGCCGCGGCCATCGGGCTGTCGTCCGACCGAGGAGTCGGTGCGCGGCGCCTTGAAAGCCACGTCCGGTACGGACGCGCTGGACAGCCTGGCCCACGGCCTGACCGGCAGTTGCCATCTGGTCGCGGCGGACGGTGGGCACGCTGCGGGGGCAGGGTTCCGCCGGGACCCTGCACCGCTCGGCCCCCAGCGGGCCGTCGCCCTGCTGCACGCCCTGCTGCCCGGGTACCGCACCACGCCGGACTCGCTGTGCGAACTCGCCGCGTTCTGCGGCGGCCTCCCGCTCGCGCTGCGCATCCTCGCCGAACGAGCGGCACCGCGCCCCCGGACGGCCCTGGCGCGACTGATGGCCGAGATCCGCGGCGAGTGTGAGCCGTCCCACCTGTTCGGTCGGCGAGGACAGCACGGATCTGGCCGCGGTCATGTCCTGGTCGCCACGCGGCGTGACCGAGGCGGCGGCCCGCCTCCACCAGGCGCCGGTATCCCGACGCACCCCGCGGACGCGGCAGCCGTCCTGGGCGTCACGGAACGGGCCGCGGAACCGCTCCTGGACGAACTCGCCCAGATCCACCTCGTCGAACGGTATGGTTCCGACCGGTACCGGCTGCCTCCGATCGTCCTGGCCTGCCTCGACGAACGGCAGCGGGCGATGACCGTCGAATGCGCGTGTTAAGGAATGCCTCATGGTGACCGCGACCGTCCGCGAATGGCGCGACGAAGAAGGCTGGGGCGTGCTCGACTCCCCCGAGACCCCCGGCGGCTGCTTCGGCCACTTCTCCGACATCCAGGCGACCGGCTTCCGCACCCTGTCCCCGGGACAGCGTGTGGACCTCACCTGGGAAGCCCCCGGCTTCGAACAGGACGGCTACGCCTACCGCGCCGTGAGCATCGTCCCCCGGCCCGCCTGACCCCACCCCGCCCGGGGCGCCCCGAGCCATGGTCCGCAGCCCCGCCCGCTGCCGGTAGGCTGGTCACATGTCCGAACCGACCGGTGCCGCCCGCCGTCGCGGGCCCTTCAAGGTCGGGGACCAGGTCCAGCTCACCGACCCCAAGGGACGCCACTACACGTTCACGCTCGAGGCCGGGAAGAATTTCCACACCCACAAGGGTTCCTTCCCCCACGACGAGCTGATCGGCGCTCCCGAGGGCAGTGTTGTCCGTACCACGGGAAACGTCGCCTACCTGGCGCTGCGCCCCCTGCTCCCCGACTACGTCCTGTCCATGCCCCGCGGCGCCGCCGTGGTCTACCCCAAGGACGCGGGGCAGATCCTGGCCTTCGCCGACATCTTCCCCGGCGCCCGCGTCGTCGAGGCGGGCGTGGGCTCCGGCTCGCTCAGCAGCTTCCTGCTGCGCGCCATCGGCGACCAGGGAATGCTGCACTCCTACGAGCGCCGCGAGGACTTCGCCGACATCGCCCGGCAGAACGTGGAGCGCTACTTCGGCGGCCCCCACCCCGCCTGGCAGCTCACCGTCGGCGACCTCCAGGACAACCTCAGCGACACCGAGGTCGACCGCGTCATCCTCGACATGCTCGCCCCCTGGGAGTGCCTGGAGGCCGTCTCCAAGGCGCTCGTCCCCGGCGGCATCCTCTGCTGCTACGTGGCGACCACCACCCAGCTCGCCCGGACCGTCGAGTCCATCCGCGAGATCGGCGGCTTCAACGAGCCGACCGCCTGGGAGTCGATGATCCGCAACTGGCACATCGAGGGCCTGGCCGTCCGCCCCGACCACCGCATGATCGGGCACACCGGCTTCCTCCTCACCGCCCGCCGCCTCGCGGACGGCGTGGAGCCGCCCATGCGGCGCCGCCGCCCCGCCAAGGGCGCGTACGGCGAGGACTACTCCGGACCCAACGCCGACGGCGGCAGCCCGCGCTGACCCGCGCGAGGCACCCCGTCCAATGAACAGGCGCCGCCGCCGAGTTCCCTGACCGACCAGGGAACTCGGCGACGGCGCCGTTGCGTTGACGGGACACCAGCCCCGTACCGAAGGCGCGTCCAAAAGAGCCGCGGGTACCCACGGACCCCGGTGTTCCACCTCACTGTGACCTATGGCACGATGCTGGGCATCCACCGGCACAGCCCTCACAGGAGACACTTCCTCGTGCAGCACCCCGCCGTCCCGGACCTGGCACACACCGCCGCCCGTCCCGTCCACTGGCTGGCCACCGCCGCCGCGCTGGCCGCCGTCGTCGCGGGCTCCGCCTTCCTGCAGCCCGGCCCCGCGACCGCCGCCCAGACAGGGCCCCCGACGCACACCAGGGCCGCCGCGGGCGCACCCGCACCGGCCCCCGCGCCCGATCCCGCCGCCGTGGAGTTCCCCCTCGACTGCGGCCCGGTGAAGCCCGTCGTGCAGAAGAAGGCCACCGGCGACCTCGACGGGGACGGCAGGTCCGAGGCCGTCGCCGTGGTGCACTGCCGCGCCGGCTCGGGCACCCCGCCCGACGGGATCTACGTGATCACCCGCGCCGGCACGGGAAAGTCCCGCGTGGTGGCCACCCTCGTCGACCCGAAGGACCGGCGGAACGTGAGCGACTTCGCCGTACGTGACGGCGCGATCACCGCGACGCTCCTCGGCTACTCCTCGCTCGACGTCCCCCGCTGCTGCCCCGACCAGAAGGACGCGGCCAAGTGGCAGTGGCGGGACGGCGCGTTCGTACGGACCACGCCCGCCGGGGCGCGCAGCGTCTGACGCCGCGGCGGGCGGCGGCTCACTCCGCGTCGGGCCCGTACACCTCGACCCTGTCCGAAACACGACGTACATGGATGCAGTCGCCCGGACACTCCTTCGCGGAGTCGGCGACATCCTGGAGAAGTGGCAGCGGGACGGGCGTTGTGGCCCCAGGGGCCTGGAGCAACTCGTCGTCGCCGCTCTTCACATAGGCCAGACCGTCGATGTCCAGCTCGAAGACCTCGGGCGCGTACTGCGCGCAGATGCCGTCTCCGGTGCAGAGGTCCTGGTCGATCCAGACCTCCAGCAGATCATGGCCCTCACTGCCGGTCTCGGCGTCGTGCCGCACGGTCATCTCTCCTGCCGGTCGCTGCGTCGAGCGGCCCGACCAATCGGTAAGTCCGGCCAGCTCTGACGGGTGTTGAACGCTTCGACGATACAACCGCCCGCTTTCCGATGTTGTTGGGTGGGTAATGAGCTGGTGTGAGGGGAAGCGCAAGGGTGAAGATCGGACACACCCCCTTGTCTTTGTGATCTAGGGGTTTCAATCGACACCCACCCAGGTAGGGTCTGGAAGCGTCCAGCTCCCCTTGGAGGAGGTGAGGACCGTGGCAGCCCACGACGACGAAAACAACCGCGGCATCCGGCCGGGACGAGGGTCTGACGACCCTGCCGGTCAGGTTGCCTATCTTGAGCAGGAAATCGCCGTCCTGCGACGCAAGCTCGCCGACTCTCCGCGTCATACGAGGATTCTCGAAGAGCGGATCGTCGAGCTGCAGACCAACCTGGCCGGCGTGTCCGCACAGAACGAGCGGCTCGCCAACACGCTCCGCGAGGCCCGAGACCAGATCGTGGCCCTCAAGGAAGAAGTCGACCGGCTCGCACAGCCGCCGGCCGGCTTCGGAGTCTTCCTCGTGGCGAACGAGGACGGCACGGCGGACATCTTCACCGGCGGCCGCAAGCTCCGGGTGAACGTCAGCCCCAGCGTCGAGCTCGACGAGCTCAAGCGCGGCCAGGAAGTAATGCTCAACGAAGCGCTCAACGTGGTCGAGGCCATGGAGTACGAGAGCGTCGGCGACATCGTCACCCTCAAGGAGATCCTTGAAGGCGGCGACCGAGCCCTGGTGGTCGGACACACCGACGAAGAGAGAGTGGTGCGGCTCGCCGAACCCCTCCTCGACGTCACCATCCGTGCCGGCGACGCCCTCCTGCTCGAACCCCGCTCCGGCTACGTCTACGAGGTCGTTCCCAAGAGCGAGGTCGAGGAGCTCGTCCTCGAAGAAGTCCCCGACATCAGCTACGAGAAGATCGGCGGCCTCGGCGGCCAGATCGAGATGATCCGGGACGCCGTCGAGCTTCCGTACCTCTATCCCGACCTCTTCAAGGAGCACGAACTGCGGCCGCCCAAGGGCGTGCTGCTGTACGGGCCCCCCGGCTGCGGCAAGACGCTGATCGCGAAAGCCGTCGCCAACTCCCTTGCCAAGAAGGTCGCCGAGGTCACCGGGCAGCCCGCGGGGAAGAGCTACTTCCTCAACATCAAGGGCCCCGAACTCCTCAACAAGTACGTCGGCGAGACCGAGCGCCACATCCGCCTGGTCTTCCAGCGTGCCCGTGAGAAGGCGAGCGAGGGCACCCCCGTCATCGTCTTCTTCGACGAGATGGAATCCCTCTTCCGCACCCGCGGCTCCGGTGTCAGCTCGGACGTGGAGAACACCATCGTCCCCCAGCTGCTCGCCGAGATCGACGGCGTGGAAGGGCTGGAGAACGTCATCGTCATCGGCGCCTCCAACCGCGAGGACATGATCGACCCCGCGATCCTGCGGCCCGGACGACTCGACGTCAAGATCAAGATCGAGCGCCCGGACGCGGAGGCGGCGAAGGACATCTTCGCCAAGTACCTCACCGAGCGGCTCCCGCTGCACGCCGACGACCTGTCCGAGCACGGCGCCGACCGGCGCGCCACCGTGCAGGGCATGATCCAGTCCGTCGTCGAGCAGATGTACGCGGAGTCCGAGGAGAACCGCTTCCTCGAGGTGACGTACGCCAACGGCGACAAGGAAGTCCTGTACTTCAAGGACTTCAATTCCGGCGCCATGATCGAGAACATCGTGGGCCGCGCCAAGAAGATGGCCATCAAGGCCTTCCTCGAGGCGAACCAGAAGGGCATCAGGGTCTCCCACCTCCTCCAGGCTTGCGTCGACGAGTTCAAGGAGAACGAGGACCTGCCCAACACCACCAACCCCGACGACTGGGCTCGGATCTCCGGAAAGAAGGGCGAGCGGATCGTGTACATCCGCACCCTCGTCACCGGAAAGCAGGGCGCGGACACCGGACGCTCCATCGACACGGTGGCCAACACCGGTCAGTACCTGTAGAACGCAGGCCGGCTGCGGGTGTCCTTCACGGGTACCCGCAGCCGTCTGCTTTTCAATGAAGACAATGATCTCCCCACCAGCGCAAAGGCGTTCTAGGCTCTTCGGTACCGCCGAGTCGCGCAGTGCGGGGACGGGCACCGCACGCGCACCGGAGAACCAGCGGTACTTGAGCGCCGTTCCCGAAGGGGAGCGCCGCCGGGCAAGGAGGGCCGCATGACCGTACGGCGAGTAATGGGCATCGAGACGGAGTACGGCATCTCCGTCCCCGGCCACCCCAACGCCAATGCCATGCTCACCTCATCCCAGATCGTTAACGCCTACGCCGCGGCGATGCACCGGGCTCGACGCGCCCGCTGGGACTTCGAGGAGGAGAACCCGCTGCGGGACGCGCGGGGTTTCGACCTCGCCCGTGAGGCCGCCGACTCCAGCCAGCTGACCGACGAGGACATCGGCCTCGCCAACGTCATCCTGACCAACGGAGCGCGTCTCTACGTGGACCACGCGCACCCCGAGTACAGCTCACCGGAGATCACCAACCCCATGGACGCCGTCCTGTGGGACAAGGCCGGCGAACGCATCATGGCCGAGGCGGCGGACCGGGCGGCCCAGCTCCCCGGCGCCCAGCCGATCCACCTGTACAAGAACAACACCGACAACAAGGGCGCCTCGTACGGCACGCACGAGAACTACCTGATGAAGCGGGAGACCCCCTTCTCGGACATCGTGCGGCACCTCACGCCCTTCTTCGTCTCCCGCCAGGTCGTCACCGGCGCCGGACGCGTCGGCATCGGCCAGGACGGCCACGAGCACGGCTTCCAGCTCAGCCAGCGCGCGGACTACTTCGAGGTCGAGGTGGGCCTGGAGACGACGCTGAAGCGGCCCATCATCAACACCCGGGACGAGCCCCACTCCGACGCCGAGAAATACCGCAGGCTGCACGTCATCATCGGCGACGCGAACCTCTCGGAGATCTCCACCTACCTCAAGCTGGGCACCACCTCGCTCGTCCTCGCCATGATCGAGGACGGCTTCATCGCGGTGGACCTCGCCGTGGACCAGCCGGTGCGCACCCTGCACCAGGTCTCCCACGACCCGACGCTCCAGCACCTGGTCACGCTCCGCAGCGGTCGTTCACTGACCGCGGTGCAGCTGCAGATGGAGTACTTCGAGCTGGCCCGCAAGTACGTCGAGGAGCGGTACGGCTCCGACGCCGACGAGCAGACCAAGGACGTCCTGGCCCGCTGGGAGGACGTGCTCGGCCGCCTGGAGAACGACCCGATGAGCCTCTCCGGAGAGCTGGACTGGGTCGCCAAGCGGGAGCTCATGGAGGGCTACCGTCGCCGCGACAGCCTCGACTGGGACGCCGCCAGGCTGCACCTCGTCGACCTCCAGTACGCCGACGTACGGGCCGAGAAGGGCCTGTACAACCGCCTGGTGGCGCGCGGCAAGATGAAGCGGCTCCTGGACGAGGCGGACGTGGAGCGGGCCACCACCAAGCCGCCGGAGGACACCCGGGCCTACTTCCGGGGCCGCTGCCTGGAGCAGTACGCGGACGACGTGGCCGCGGCCTCCTGGGACTCGGTCATCTTCGACCTGCCCGGCCGTGACTCCCTGCAACGAGTGCCGACGCTTGAGCCCCTGCGCGGCACCAGGAACCACGTCAAGGAGCTGCTGGACCGCTGCCGCTCGGCGGAGGAACTGGTTCGGGTGCTCTCCGGCGGCTGAAAGGTCACCGGCGGGGGAATCACAGAGGTGGGTCCCGCACGTTGAGGGAAGTGCGGGGCCGATGTCGGACCTGGATTGTAGGGTCTGATCAAGAACGTCTAACCGAGCGAGCGGGGTGAGGTAGATGGCGACCAAGGACACCGGCGGCGGACAGCAGAAGGCGACGCGTTCCACCGAGGAGACCGAGGAGCAGACGCAGGACGCGCAGGCCTCCGAGGACCTCAAGGAGCGCCAGGAGAAGCTGAGCGACGACGTGGACTCCGTGCTGGACGAAATCGATGATGTGCTCGAGGAGAACGCCGAGGACTTCGTGCGCTCCTTCGTTCAGAAGGGTGGAGAGTGACTTTGCCTTCGAATCGAAGGTCGAAGGTGGAGGGGAGGGGCTTTGTCGGAGCCGCTCAAGCGGTGCGCGCGATGCCGAGAGTTCAAGTCGTGCGAGGCGTTTGCATCGAATCGGGCAGTGCGTGACGGCTTGCAGTGCTACTGCAGGCCGTGCGCTGCGGCGTATCACCAGGAGCGGCAGAAGGCCAAGGGGAAGAACGTTCGACCCAAGGTCGCAGCTCCGGCGGGCCACAAGTACTGCCGCAGGTGTGGGGAGATCAAGCCTCATGCCGAATGGGACCGCAACAAGACTGCCTCCGACGGCCTGTCCACTCGGTGCAAAGCATGTCGAACCATCGAAGGCCGTGCCGGCCATCTCAAGCGCCAGTACGGGATCACCGAGGCCGAGCGTGACGAACTGATCGGGGCCCAGAAGGGCCTCTGTGTGATCTGTCTCGAGGCGCCTGCCGTGCATGTGGATCACTGTCACGAGACAGGTAAGGTCCGAGGCGTACTGTGCTTCAACTGCAACTCAGGCATCGGCAAGTTGGGGGACGACCCCGACAAGACCCGCCGAGCCACCGCTTACCTGGAAGGAAACTCGTGGAAGCCAACCCTCGTAGCACCGGGCGTCTACCAGCTGCCTTCCTGACGCCTGGCTCGTCGTCCTTCATGGACTTCCTGTCCGAGCACCAGCCCGAGATCCTGCCGGGCAATCGCCAACTGCCGCCCACGCAGGGCGTCGTCGAGGCCCCGCACGGCACCACCATCGTGGCCGTGACGTTCCCCGGCGGTGTGGTCCTCGCCGGCGACCGGCGGGCCACGATGGGGAACGTCATCGCGCAGCGGGACATCGAGAAGGTCTTCCCCGCCGACGAGTACTCGGCGGTCGGCATCGCCGGCACGGCGGGCCTGGCCGTCGAGATGGTGAAGCTCTTCCAGCTGGAGCTGGAGCACTTCGAGAAGGTGGAGGGCGCCACGCTCTCCCTGGAGGGCAAGGCGAACCGTCTCTCCACGATGATCCGCGGCAACCTCGGCATGGCCATGCAGGGCCTGGCCGTGGTGCCGCTCTTCGCGGGGTATGACGTGGACCGCGAGAAGGGCCGCATCTTCTCGTACGACGTCACGGGCGGCCGCTCCGAGGAGCACGGGTTCGCGGCGACCGGCTCCGGGGCGGTCTTCGCGCGGGGCGCGATGAAGAAGCTGTACCACGACGGTCTGACCGAGGAACAGGCGACGACACTCGTCGTCCAGGCGCTGTACGACGCCGCCGACGACGACTCGGCGACGGGCGGCCCCGACATGGCGCGTCGGATCTTTCCCATCGTCACCGTCATCTCCGACGAGGGCTTCCGGCGGCTCACGGACGAGGAGTCGTCCGTGATCGCGCGTTCGATCCTGGAGAAGCGGCTGGAACAGCCGGACGGCCCGCGCGCCGCGCTGCTCTGATCGCTCCGAATTCGCCACTGACTGAAGTTTTTGACAGAAAGGGACGGATCCGGTGTCGACGCCGTTCTATGTATCACCCCAGCAGCAGATGGCCGACCGGGCGGAATACGCCCGCAAGGGCATCGCGCGCGGCCGCAGTCTGGTCGTCCTGCAGTATGCCGACGGCATCGTGTTCGTCGGCGAGAACCCGTCCCGTGCGCTGCACAAGTTCAGCGAGATCTACGACCGCATCGGTTTCGCGGCCGCAGGCAAGTACAACGAGTACGAGAACCTCCGGATCGGCGGCGTCCGTTACGCCGATCTCCGTGGTTACACCTACGACCGCGACGACGTGACGGCGCGTGGCCTGGCGAATGTGTACGCGCAGACGCTGGGCACGATCTTCTCCAGCGCGGCCGAGAAGCCCTACGAGGTCGAGCTGGTGGTCGCCGAGGTGGGCGAGACCCGCGAGGGCGACCAGATCTACCGCCTGCCGCACGACGGTTCCATCGTCGACGAGCACGGTTCGCTGGCCGTCGGCGGCAACGCCGAGCAGATCAGCAACTACCTCGACCAGCACCACAACGACAACATGACGCTCGCGGAGGCGCTCAAGCTGGCCGTGCGCGCCCTCTCCCGCGACACGAACGGCACCGAGCGGGAGATCCCGGCCGAGCGTCTGGAGGTGGCGGTGCTGGACCGAACGCGTCCGCAGCAGCGCAAGTTCAAGCGGATCGTGGGGCGCCAGCTGTCGCGGCTGCTCGATGAGGGCGGCGCGACGGACGCGGCCAGTGACACGGAAGAGGACGCCGGACCCACGCCGCAGTCCGGTGGCGACATCGAGTAGCCCACTGTCGTGTGTGCGCCCCGCGCTCCGGCCGCCCGGCCGGGACGCGGGGCGTTCGCGTTCCCGTCAGACGCTCCGGCGGGCGGGTCCCGTCGAGCCGCGGACGACCAGTTCGACGGGGAGCGGGGTGGCCTCTGGGCGGCGGCCCTCGACGACGGCGACCAGGGACTCCATGCCGCGCTCGCCGAAGTGTTCGGCGGGCAGCCGGACCGTCGTCAGCTCCGGCTCGACGGCGGTCGCGAGGGTCATGTCGTCGAAGCCGGTCACCGAGATGTCCTCGGGGACGCGCAGTCCCAGTCGCCGGGCGGCCTTGCAGACGCCGGCGGCGAGGAAGTCGTCGTCACAGATGACCGCTGTGGGGCGCCCGCTCGCGGGGGCCAGGGCGGCCTCTGCGGCCACGCGGGCCGCGTCGACGGTCAGGGGTGCCGCGGCGCGGCGTACGGCCGCGTCCGTGCCGTGCAGGGCCGTGGCGAGGGCTTCCGCGCGTACGTCGAAGGTCCAGGAGTCGACGGCCGCGGCGAGGTGCAGGAAGTCGCGGTGGCCGAGCGCGAGGAGATGTTCCGTCACCTGGCGCATGCCCGCGGCGAGGTCGAGGTTGACGGTGGCCGCGCCCAGGCTGTGGGCGGGGTCGCTGTCGAGCATGACCAGGGGCAGGTCGTCGCCGCGGATGGTGGCGAGCGTGTCGGAGGCCATGGAGGAGGCGAGTACGCCGTCCAGTGAGGCCCGTGCCGACTCGAAGGGGTCGCGGGCGGGGCCGGTCCCCTCGGGGGTGGGGTAGAGGAGGACGCCGAAGCCGTGCCGGGCGGCGACGCGGGCGGCTCCGGTGTAGACGTGCGCGAAGAACTCGTTGGTGAGGGCGGGGACGACGAGCAGCGCCGTCCTGGTCCTGCCGAGGCGCAGGTTCCGGGCGGCGAGGTTGGGGCGGTAGCCGAGCTGCCGGGCGGCGGCGCGCACCCGCTCGGCGGTCGGCTCCGCGACCCGGCCGCGCCACTTGTCGCCGAGCACGAGGGAGACGGTGGCCTGGGAGACACCGGCGGCGCGTGCGACGTCGCGGCTGGTGGGGGGCCGGGGGCTCCCGGTTTCCTGCTGTGGCCCGGCCACTGTCACCTCCTGGTCGTGTCCGCGGTACGCGGGCGCGGTGGACCCGCGGACAGGGCTCATGGTACGTATGACGCTCGACGTTATACGTAAAACCCCGGGCCTGACGGCGTGGGGGAGGGGCGGGACGGCATGGCTGCTGGTTACGCGGAGATCCTCCGGACGCGATACGCGACACGGCTGCTCGCCGGGACGCTGGTGGGCCGGCTGCCCAACGCCACGGCCTCCATCGCGATCGTGCTGTTCATCCGGGCCGAGGGCGGCACCTACAGCCTGGCCGGCGCCCTCGCCGCGGTGTACGGCGTGGCCAACGCCGTCGGACAGCCGCTGCTCGGGCGCCTCGTCGACCTGTACGGCCAGCCGCGCGTCCAGCTGCCCGCGGCCCTGCTCTCCGCGCTCGCCATGACGGCCTTCGCCTTCACCGGCCCCGACCGGCTGGCCCTCGCCCACGTCGCGGTGGGCGCCGCGGGCCTGTTCACCCCGCCCCTGGAAGGCGGGCTGCGGGCCCTGTGGCCGAGCGTCCTCGGCAAGGAGGAGCAGGTCCACGCGGCGTACGCCATGGACGCCATCGCCCAGGAAGTCATGTTCACCGTCGGGCCGTTGCTCGTCACGGGCTGCGTGGCCCTGTGGTCGGAGCAGGCGGCGCTGCTCGTGGTGAACGCCGTGGGTGTGCTGGGCGCCCTCTCCGTGGTGGTCTCCGAGCCCTCACGCGCGTGGCGCTCGGCGCCCCGCGAGGCGCACTGGCTCGGCGCCCTGCGCTCACCGGGGCTCCTCGCGCTCCTCGGCGCGTTCCTCTTCATCGGCGTGGCGCTGGGCTCCATCACCGTGGCCGGTGTGTCGTACGCGGACGGGCACGGCGGCGACGCGGTGTACGGCTGGATGATGGCGGCGCTCGGCCTCGGCGCGCTGGCCGGCGGCTCCGTCTATGGCGCGCGGCGGTGGCGCGGCGTCCCGGAGAGGCGCCTGAGCGTCCTGGTGGCCCTGCTCGCCGTCTGCTACGTGCCCCTGATGCTGGTGCCCGGCGCGCCCGCGATGACCGCGCTCTCCGCCCTCGCGGGGGTCTTCCTCGCGCCGTCGCTGGCCTGTGCCTTCGTCATCGTCGACCGGCACGCCCCGCGCGGGACCGTCACCGAGGCGTTCTCCTGGCTGGTGACCACGTTCACCGTCGGGGCCTCGCTCGGAACTGCCGCCGCGGGGCCCGTCGTGGAGTGGGGCAGCACGGCGAGCGGATTCGCCGTCCCCGGGCTCGCGGGAGCGGCCGCTCTGCTGGTTTTGCTCGCCACCGTTCGGGTAATGGTGCCGACCCCTGACTCGGGGATCGTTGCGGGTTCATCGGAAAATGATCGAAACGGTACCGTCGAACCCGGTTTCACCGCCGGGCATCAGGCGTAATGTTCAGTCATGGACCGCCGCATTTTCGGGCTGGAGAACGAGTACGGCGTCACGTGCACGTTCAGGGGACAGCGCCGCCTGTCGCCTGACGAGGTGGCGCGCTACCTCTTCCGCCGTGTTGTGTCATGGGGCCGCAGCAGCAACGTCTTTCTGCGGAACGGCGCCCGCCTCTATCTTGACGTGGGATCACATCCGGAATACGCCACACCCGAATGTGACAACGTGACCGAGCTGGTCACCCACGACAAAGCAGGCGAGCGCATTCTGGAAGGCCTGCTCGTCGACGCCGAACGCCGCCTGCACGAGGAGGGAATCGCGGGCGACGTCTATCTCTTCAAGAACAACACCGACTCGGCGGGAAACTCCTACGGCTGCCACGAGAACTACCTGGTGGCCCGGCACGGAGAGTTCTCCCGGCTCGCGGACATCCTCATTCCGTTCCTCGTGACCCGGCAGCTGCTGTGCGGCGCCGGCAAGGTGCTCCAGACGCCGCGTGGCGCCGTGTACTGCGTCAGCCAGCGCGCCGAGCACATCTGGGAAGGGGTCTCGTCCGCGACCACCCGCTCCCGGCCGATCATCAACACCCGCGACGAGCCGCACGCGGACGCCGAGCGCTACCGCAGGCTCCACGTCATCGTCGGCGACTCGAACATGTCCGAGACGACCATGCTCCTCAAGGTCGGCGCCACCGACCTCGTGCTGCGCATGATCGAGGCCGGCACGGTCATGCGCGACCTCACCCTGGAGAACCCCATCCGGGCCATCCGCGAGGTCAGCCACGACATCACGGGCCGCCGCAAGGTGCGCCTGGCCAGCGGCCGCGAGGCCTCCGCCCTCGAAGTGCAGCGCGAGTACTACGAGAAGGCGGTGGACTTCGTCGACCGCCGCGGCATCCGCACCGGCACCGTCGAGCAGGTGCTCGAACTGTGGGGCCGCACGCTGGACGCGATCGAGTCCGAGGACCTCGACCGCATCGGCACCGAGATCGACTGGGTCATGAAGTACAAGCTCATCGAGCGGTACCGCGCCAAGAACAACATGACGATGTCGCACCCGCGGGTCGCCCAGATAGACCTCGCCTACCACGACATCCACCGTCGCCGTGGCCTGTACTACCTCCTGGAGAAGAAGGGCCAAGCCGCCCGGATCTGCAACGACTTGAAGATCTTCGAGGGCAAGTCGGTGCCTCCGCAGACCACCCGGGCGCGGCTGCGCGGCGACTTCATCCGGCGCGCCCAGGAGCAGCGCCGCGACTTCACGGTCGACTGGGTGCACCTCAAGCTCAACGACCAGGCACAGCGCACCGTGTTGTGCAAGGACCCCTTCCGGTCGGTCGACGACCGCGTGGAGAAGCTCATCGCCGGAATGTGACCCGGTCCGGGGTGAGACCCGGTGAGGCCTCCGTGTGGGAGCCGTGTGATGTGAGCGGCGTTGTGGGAACGCAACGCGGGCGCCGTACGTTCCTCGTTCGGCGCCCTTCTCACGCCGTAGAGTTGCGCGCACGCCAACCCACAAGATCGACCGATACGAGGCCCCCACCGTGCGCCGACGCTCACTCCTTCTTGCCGTCCCGGCCGGCCTGCTCACGCTGGCAGGCTGTGGTGACGACAAGGCCGACAAGGCCAAGACCAAGCCCAGCGACAGCCCGACCAACTCCCCGTCGGCCGCGCCGACGGCGAAGATCGTCGCCGGGCCGCTGCCCGAGATCACCAAGGGCACGAAGTTCGGCCAGAAGCCGACCGTCGCCAAGGGCCCCGGCAAGGCGTCCTCCGACCTCGCGGTGAAGACCCTGATCGAGGGCAAGGGCAAGGAGGTCGCCAAGGGCGACTACCTCCAGGCCCACTACCTCGGCCAGATCTGGGCGACGGCGAAGGTCTTCGACAACTCCTACGACCGGGGCAACCCCACGGTCTTCCAGATCGGGGTCGGCCAGGTCATCCCGGGCTGGGACCAGGCACTCGTCGGCAAGAAGCTCGACAGCCGCGTGGAGCTGGCCATCCCCCCGAAGATGGGCTATGGCGAGGAGGGCAACAAGCAGGCGGGCATCAAGGGCTCGGACACCCTCGTGTTCGTCGTCGACCTGGTGGACACCTTCAACGCCAAGAGCTCGGCGAAGGGCCAGGAGGTCGCGCAGTCCAACAAGGACCTGCCGAAGGTCGGCACGAACACCGACGGCAAGGCCCCCTCGATCGACGTGCCGAAGACCGACGCGCCGAAGAAGCTCGTCTCCTCGTACGTCCTGGAGGGCGACGGCGACGAGATCAAGGAGACCGACAGCCTGCTCTGCCAGTACAAGGGCGTGCTCTGGGCGGACGGCAAGGAGTTCGACTCCTCGTACAAGAGCGGCCGACTCGCCCAGTTCCAGCTGGCGCAGGTCGTCAAGGGCTGGGCGCAGGGGCTGACGGGCAAGAAGGTCGGCAGCCGCGTCCTCATCGTCATCCCGCCGGAGCTGGGCTACGGCGACCAGCCGCCGCAGAACAGCTCCATCAAGAAGGACTCCACGCTGGTCTTCTGCGTGGACATCCTCGCGAAGGCGTGACCCCCTCGGGGATGTAAGACTGTCCGCGCTGACTTTCCGTACCAAGCAGGAGCATTTCGTGAGCATTGACAAGCCCGAGGTCGACTTCCCGGGTGGCGAGCCGCCGGCCGAGCTGCAGATCAGGGACATCTGGGAGGGCGACGGCGCGGTCGCCAAGGCGGGCGACCGCGTCAAGGTCCACTACGTGGGCGTGGCCTTCAGCACGGGCGAGGAGTTCGACGCCAGCTGGAACCGCGGCACCCCGCTGGAGTTCCAGCTCGGCGCCGGCCAGGTCATCTCCGGCTGGGACCAGGGCGTGCAGGGCATGAAGGTCGGTGGCCGCCGCGAGCTGATCATCCCGGCCCACCTCGCGTACGGCGACCGCGGCGCCGGTGGCGGCCGCATCGCCCCCGGCGAGACGCTGATCTTCGTCTGCGACCTGGTCTCCGTCTGAGGACGTCCTCGACCTGATCGTTTCTCCGAGGGCCGCTGCCTGGCCAGGCAGCGGCCCTCGGCTTTTGCCCGGACACCCCGGGGCGGTACGGTCATCGGTCGGAAGCACCATGTGTAAGGCCGAGAAAGGGCGTCGATGGCCATTGCCAAGGCCGAGCGGCTCATGAATCTTGCGCTGTGCCTGCTCGGGACCCGGCGGCCGCTCAGCAAGCGGGAGCTGCGCGAGTCGATTGAGGCCTACCTGGAAGCGGGGTCGGACGACTCCTTCAACCGGATGTTCGAGCGCGACAAGGACGATCTGCGCGAGCTGGGCCTGGTCATCGAGACCGTGGAGAACCTCGACGGCGAGGTCGGCTACCTCGCCCGGCGCGACAGCAACCGCCTGCCGCCCATCACCATCGACGCCGAGGAGGCCGCGGCCCTCGGCCTCGCCGCCAAGGTCTGGCAGCAGGCGCGCCTGGCCGGGGCCGCCAGCGGCGCCCTGCAGAAGCTGCGCGCCGCGGGGCTGCCCGAGGACGCCGACCCGTACGGGGCGCACAGCGCCCTGGAACCCCGCATCCCCGCGCACGAGGCGGCCTTCGAGCCCCTGATGCTCGCCTGCCGCGACCGCCGCCCCGTCGTCTTCGACTACCGCAAGGCCACCGCGGCCCGCCCCGAGCAGCGCCACGTGGAGCCCTGGGCGCTGGAGT
This sequence comes from Streptomyces huasconensis, assembly GCF_021028635.1. Taxonomy (NCBI): domain Bacteria; kingdom Bacillati; phylum Actinomycetota; class Actinomycetes; order Kitasatosporales; family Streptomycetaceae; genus Streptomyces; species Streptomyces huasconensis. The sequence continues at coordinate 1,401,765 of NZ_CP086119.1, read as the reverse complement.
GCTGGCGCGGCCACTGGTACCTCGCGGGATGGGACCGCGACCGGGGCGCCGAGCGCGTCTTCCGCCTCTCCCGGATCACCGGCAAGGTGCGCGCCCGCGCGGGCAAGTACACCGCCGATGTCCCGGACGTCGTCACGGTCCGTGAGACCGTCGCGAGCTGGGCCGGGGAGAGCGCCGACCGCACGGCCCGGATCAAGCTGCGCTCGGACGCGGGTTTCCCGCTGCGCGCCAAGGCCGCCTCGGTGCGGGAACTGGGCGACGGCTGGGACGAGTTGGAGATTCCGTACGGCCATGGGCTCGATGCCTGGCTGGTGGAGTTCGGGCCCGACGTGGTGGTCCTGGACCCCGCCGAGCTGCGGGCCGACGTCGTGGACCGGCTGCGCGCCGTGGCCAAGGGCTGAGGGGGACGGAAGACCAATGGCCTCGAACGCCATCGACCAGACGCGGCGGATGCTGTCGCTGGTGACCTATCTGCGCGAGCGCCCCGGCGCCCACGTCGGCGACGTCGCCCGCGCCTTCGGCATCACCCCGGACGAGCTGATCTCCGACCTCGACGTGCTGCCCATGTGCGGGACCAGCTTCCGCGGCGGTGACCTGCTCGACATCGACACCGACGGCGACCGCATCTGGTGGCACAACCCCGACGACGTGGCGGCCCCGCTGCGGCTCGCCGCCGACGAGGCCACCGCGCTCCTCGTGGCGGCCCGCGCCGTCGCCACCCTGCCCGGCCTGCGCGAGAGCGACCGCCTCGCGCTGCTCCGGGCCACCGCGAAGCTGGAGACCGCGGCCGGTGAGGCGGCGGGCGCCAGCTCCCGCCTGTCGGTGACCTTCGAGTCCGAGGGCGGCGTCTTCGCCGACGTCGACCGGGCCATCTCCGAGCGCCGCAGGCTCTGGATCCGCTACTACTCGCCCGCGCGCGACGAGGTCACCGAACGCGAGATCGACCCGATCCGCCTGGTGAGCGTAGGCCACACCTACGTGGAGGCGTGGTGCCGCCGCTCCGAGGCGCGCCGCACCTTCCGCCTCGACCGCGTCGCCGAGATCAAGATCCTCGACGAGCCGTCCGCGCCGCCCGAGGTCGAACTGCGCGACCTGTCCGAAGGCCTCGTCCAGCCCGCCGCCGAGGACCCCGAGGTCGTCGTCGAGGTCGGCCCCGGCGGCCGTTGGGTCGCCGAGTACTACCCCCACGACAGCGCCGAGGAGCTGCCCGGCGGCGGCCTGCGGATCACCCTGCGCACCCCCGAACCGGCCTCGCTGCGCCGCCTCGCGCTGCGGCTCGGCAGGGACGGCCGGATCGTCTCGCCGGCCCAGCTCGCCGACAGCGCCCGGCAGGCGGCACGCGAGGCCCTCGCCGCCTACGACCAGGACAGTGCCCAAGGCGCCGACGGGCCGTACGGCCAGGCGCCGGCCGAACCGTCGTACGACCAGAGCCAGGCCCACAAGCGGCAGGAGCAGGGGAGTTGAGTTCACCGATCATGTCCGGACTGCCGGGAGTGCCGGCGCAGCGGTCCGCGCCCGTCCTCTTCACGGCCGCCTGCACCGACTGCCGCGCCCGCTTCGAGCTCTCTGCGGGGGCGCTGCGCCTGGTGATGGGCGCCAGCCGCCGTACGACCTTCTACTCCTTCACCTGCCCCGAGTGCGGGGCCGCGGTGCGCAAGCCCGCGGGGGAGCGCATCGTGGAACTCCTCACCGACGGCGGGGTGCGGACCTTGCGTCTGCACTCGACCGTCTAGGCTCGGCGCATGTTCTGGGCGATGCTCGCGATCGCGGCGGGCTTCTTGGGTCTCGCCGTCCTCGGCGTGATGGCGGTCAAGGTCTTCGTGGAGGCCCAGCGCCTCGCACGCCAGGTGACGGAGACCACGCGGCAGATCAACCGGGCGGCCGAGGACCTGGAGAAGGCGGCGGCCACAGTGGCCCGTGCGGGAGGCGGGGCTCTTTAGCGTCCGCGGCCTGTCAACTCCCTAAGACGTGCGGGTACGCTGCGAAAGCGGCCCGGATCGAGGCGGGGGCCGCACCCGGAGTACGCGCGGGGATTGCCGTGCGTTTACCCCGGGGGGTTACGATCGCTGACAGCGGAGATCGGATATATGTCCGGTCTGCCTGGCAACCAGACTCCTGTCGCCTCGGTGAAGAAGGTAAACAGCTATGGGTAGGCTCGGCCCCACCGAGATCGTTCTCATCCTCGTCGTCATCGTCCTGCTGTTCGGAGCCAAGAAGCTGCCCGACATGGCGCGCTCCCTCGGCAAGTCGGCCCGCATCCTCAAGAGCGAGGCCAAGGCCATGAAGTCCGAGAGCAAGGACGACGCCGCCGCTCCGGCCGACCCGCCGAGCGACCCGGTCGTCCAGCAGCGCACCATCCAGGCGGCCCCCGGCGACGTGACCAGCTCGCGTCCGGTCGCCGAGCCGACCGACACGACGAAGCGCTGATCCAAGGCCGGCGACGGCCGGCCTGCCGCACGAGATGAGGACGTGGGTTGCTCAAGTCTGCCCGCAAGAAGGAGAAGGACCCCGAGGGACGGATGCCCCTCGCGGAGCACCTTCGCGAGCTCCGCAACCGGCTCGCCAAGGGGCTCCTCGCGATCACGGTCGTGTCGATCGTGGCGGCTTTCTACAGCCAGGACCTCATGGAGTTCCTGGCTGATCCCGTGCCGCGCTGCGAGCCCGGCATGAAGGTGACCGGCGGCCACTGCGCGAAGGTGACGTTCAACGACCTGCTGTCGCCCTTCACCACCACGGTGAAGGTCAGCCTCATGGTCGGCATCATCGTGTCCAGCCCGGTCTGGCTCTACCAGCTGTGGGCCTTCGTCGCCCCCGGCCTGCACAAGCACGAGCGGAAGTACACCTACTGGTTCGTCGCCGCCGCCGTGCCGCTCTTCTTCGGAGGCGCCTGGCTGGCGTACACGATCCTCCCGGTCAGCATGCGCGTCCTGCTCGGCATCACGCCCGACGGGGCGGAGAACCTCCTCCCGATGGACACGATCCTCGACTTCACCGTCAGGATGGTCCTCATCTTCGGCATCTCGTTCGAGCTACCGCTGCTCCTGGTGATGCTCAACATGACGGGCATGGTGACCGGCCGCCGCATGGCCACCTGGTGGCGCGGCGTGGTCATGGGCGTCTTCATCTTCGGCGCGGTGGCGACCCCGACCACCGACCCCGTCGGCATGATCGCCCTCGCGGGACCGATCGTCGTCCTCTACTTCATGGCCGTCGGCATCTCCCTCCTCAACGACAGGCGCCGCCGTCGCAACGACCCCGACGCCGAGCTGGACGACGACGAGGCCTCCGCGATCGACCTCACCCCCGAGGCCATCGGCGGGATCGAGCCCGTCGCCTCGGCCAAGGCCCTGCCCGAGCAGGCGGGCACCGGCCGGGCCGATCACCGCGTCAACGGTTTCGACGACGTGACGTGACATGACCTTGTAGGGTCCCCGCCGTGACCGGCGAGATCACCCTCTTCGTCAACCCCACCGCGGGCCGCGGCCGGGGCGCCCACGCGGCGCAGCCGGCCGCTTCCGCTCTGCGGGACCGTGGTTTCCGCGTGCGGACGGTCATCGGTGAGGACGCCCCCGACGCGCTGCGGCGGGCCCGCGAGGCCGTCGAGGGCGGTACGGGGGCGCTGATAGCCGTCGGCGGCGACGGCATGGTGAGCCTCGCGCTCCAGGCCGTCGCAGGGACGCGCACCCCGCTCGGGGTGATCGCGGTCGGCACCGGCAACGACTTCGCGCGGGCCCTCGCCCTGCCGGTGCGCGAGCCGGGCGCCGCGGGGCGGCTCGTCGCCGAGGCGCTCAAGAAGGCCCGCACCCGCTCCATCGACCTCGGCAGGGTGGGCGGCACCTGGTTCGGGACCGTGCTCGCGTCCGGCTTCGACTCGCGGGTGAACGACCGCGGCAACCGGATGCGGTGGCCCGCGGGCCGCTTCAAGTACGACCTGGCGATGGCCGCCGAGCTGGCGGCCTTCAGGCCCGTTCCGTACCGGATCACGCTGGACGGCGGCGACGTCCACGAGACGGAGGCCACGCTGGTCGCCGTCGGCAACGGCTCCTCGTACGGCGGCGGCATGCGGATCTGCGCCGGGGCCGAGCCGGACGACGGGCTCTTCGACATCACCGTGGTCGGGCCGTGCAGCCGTACGACGCTGCTCAAGGTGTTCCCGCGGGTCTACAAGGGCACGCACCTCGGCCACCCCGCGGTCACCGTCCACCGGGCCGCCACGGTCGAGCTGGTCGCGCCCGGGACCACGGGGTACGCGGACGGGGAGCCGCTGGGCGCGCTGCCGCTGACCGTCGAGTGCGTGCCGGGGGCCGTGCGGGTCCTGGCCCCCTGAGCGCCCCCGCCGGGCTTGCGGATAATGATCGTCCGTTGTCAGTGGTGGCCGGTAGTCTCGAAAGCACGATGACAGAGGATCTCTCACCGGCCGAGCGGTACGCGGCGGCGCGCAAGCGCGCTGTCGAGCAGGCCACCGCACTCGCCTCCTTCCGCGAGATGTACGACTTCGGCCTCGACCCCTTCCAGATCGAGGCCTGCCAGGCGCTGGAGGCGGGCAAGGGCGTGCTCGTCGCCGCTCCCACCGGTTCGGGCAAGACGATCGTCGGCGAGTTCGCCGTGCACCTCGCCCTCCGCCAGGGCAAGAAGTGCTTCTACACCACGCCCATCAAGGCGCTCTCCAACCAGAAGTACACCGACCTCGCCAGGCGGTACGGCGCGGACAAGGTCGGCCTCCTCACCGGCGACAACAGCGTCAACAGCGACGCCCCGGTGGTCGTGATGACCACCGAGGTCCTGCGGAACATGCTGTATTCGGGCTCGCAGTCGCTGCTGAACCTCGGCTATGTCGTCATGGACGAGGTGCACTACCTCTCCGACCGCTTCCGCGGCGCCGTCTGGGAGGAAGTGATCATCCACCTCCAGGAGTCGGTCACCCTGGTCTCCCTCTCGGCGACGGTGTCGAACGCCGAGGAGTTCGGCGACTGGCTCGACACGGTCCGCGGCGACACCGAGGTGATCGTCTCCGAGCACCGGCCCGTGCCGCTCTTCCAGCACGTGCTCGCCGGGCGCCGGATGTACGACCTCTTCGAGGAGGGCGAGGGCCACAAGAAGGCGGTCAACCCCGACCTCACGCGCATGGCCCGCATGGAGGCCAGCCGCTCGTACAACCCGCGCGAGCGCCGCAAGGGCAAGATGGTCCGCGAGGCCGACCGCGAGCGCGAGCGGCGCCAGCGGTCCCGGATCTGGACGCCGGGCCGCCCCGAGGTCATCGACCGGCTCGACGCGGAAGGCCTGCTGCCCGCCATCACGTTCATCTTCAGCCGCGCCGGCTGCGAGGCGGCCGTCCAGCAGTGCCTGTACGCGGGCCTCCGGCTCAACGACGACGAGGCCCGGATGAAGGTCCGCGAGATCGTCGAGGAGCGGACCAGCTCGATCCCGGACGAGGACCTGCACGTCCTCGGCTACTACGAATGGCTGGAAGGCCTGGAGCGCGGGATCGCCGCGCACCACGCGGGCATGCTGCCCACCTTCAAGGAAGTCGTCGAGGAGCTGTTCGTACGCGGCCTCGTCAAGGCCGTCTTCGCCACCGAGACCCTCGCCCTCGGCATCAACATGCCCGCGCGCAGCGTGGTGCTGGAGAAGCTCGTCAAGTGGAACGGCGAGCAGCACGCCGACATCACCCCCGGCGAGTACACCCAGCTGACCGGCCGGGCGGGGCGGCGCGGCATCGACGTCGAGGGCCACGCGGTGGTGCTCTGGCAGCGCGCCATGAGCCCCGAGCACCTGGCCGGGCTCGCGGGCACACGCACGTACCCGCTGCGCTCCAGCTTCAAGCCGTCGTACAACATGGCGGTGAACCTCGTCGAGCAGTTCGGGCGGCACCGCTCGCGCGAGCTTCTGGAGACGTCCTTCGCGCAGTTCCAGGCCGACAAGTCGGTCGTCGGGATCTCCCGGCAGGTGCAGAAGAACGAAGCGGGCCTGGAGGGCTACAAAGCCTCCATGACCTGCCACCTCGGCGACTTCGAGGAGTATGCCCGGCTGCGCCGCCGGCTCAAGGACCGCGAGACCGAGCTGGCCAAGCAGGGCGCGGCCCAGCGCAGGGCGGCCGCCGCCGCCTCTCTGGAGAAGCTCAAGCCGGGCGACGTCATCCACGTGCCCACCGGGAAGTACGCGGGCCTCGCCCTCGTCCTCGACCCGGGGCTGCCCGCCGGCCGGGCCAACGGCCACCGCGGCTTCGACCACGTGGACGGCCCGCGGCCCCTCGTGCTCACCGCCGAGCGGCAGGTCAAGCGGCTCGCGTCGATGGACTTCCCGGTGCCGGTCGAGGCCCTGGAGCGGATGCGCGTCCCGAAGTCCTTCAACGCCCGCTCGCCGCAGTCCCGCCGCGACCTGGCGTCCGCGCTGCGCACCAAGGCCGGGCACATCGTGCCGGAGCGGCACCGCAAGGGCCGTGCGGCGGCCGCCGACGACCAGGAGATCGCCCGGCTCCGCGCGGAGCTGCGCGCCCACCCGTGCCACGGCTGCGACGAGCGCGAGGACCACGCCCGCTGGGCCGAGCGCTATGACCGCCTCAAGCGCGACACCGCCCAGCTGGAGCGCCGCATCGAGGGGCGTACGAACACCATCGCCCGCACCTTCGACCGCATCGTCGCGCTCCTCACCGAGCTGGACTACCTGCGGGGCAACGACGTCACGGAACACGGCAAGCGCCTCGCCCGGCTCTACGGCGAGCTGGACCTGCTGGCCAGCGAGTGCCTGCGCGCCGGGGTCTGGGAGGGCCTCGCCCCGGGCGAACTGGCCGCATGTGTCTCGGCGTTGGTGTACGAGTCGCGGGTCGGTGACGACGCGCTGGCCCCGAAGCTGCCGTCCGGTGCCGCGAAGGCGGCGCTGGGGGAGATGGTGCGGATCTGGGGCCGTCTCGACGCGCTGGAGGAGGAGTTCAGGATCAACCAGGCCGAGGGCGTCGGGCAGCGCGAGCCCGACCTCGGCTTCGCCTGGGCGGCGTACATGTGGGCGAGCGGCAAGGGCCTGGACGAGGTGCTCCGCGAGGCGGAGATGCCGGCCGGTGACTTCGTCCGCTGGTGCAAGCAGGTCATCGACGTGCTCGGCCAGATCGCGGCGGCGGCTCCCCGCGAGGGCAGCACGGTCGCGAAGAACGCCCGCAAGGCGGTCGACCAGCTGCTGCGCGGCGTGGTGGCGTACAGCTCGGTGGGCTGACGCGACCCGGATGGCAGTGCGCCCGCGCGGGGCGCCGACTCCCGCGCCCCGCAAGGGCGTTGGCGCACGATGGCCGTACTGACGTGCCAGTGTGCCGGGGTGCGCGATGACCATGCGCCGGAGCCTGCCGCCGCAGGAGCGGTCGCCGTGGCAGGAGCGGGAGGTCCCGCCACGGCGAGCGGCGCCGGTCGGCATCCCCATGGAGGGCTTCCCCCCGCCCTTCCCGGTGCGGCTTCCTGCGGCTGGTGATCGAGGGCGAGACGGTGAACATGGCGTACGTCGACCTCGCGCCCCCGGGGGAAGCCGTTCGGTCGGACGGTTCTGCTGCACGGCAAGAACTTCGACGGCGGGGCGTGGAAGCCGGCCGCGCGGGCGTGCGCCCCGCCGGGTACCGCGTCGTCGTACCCGACCGGATCGGCTTCGGGCGGTCCTCGAAACCGGCCCTGGCGTAGCACACCTCCGGCCTGCTCGCGTCGAACACGGTGGCGCTCCTCGATCGCCTCGGCGTCGAACGGACCTATGTCGTCGGGCACTCCATGGGGGCATGTTCGCCGTCCGCTTCGCCCTGCGGCCCCCGGCGCGCACCTGCACACTCGTCCGCGCGTTCTGCCGCGCGTACGTGGTCCACCGGCGCCCGGCGTACGAACGCACCGTCGAGATCCACCATCGGGTCACCCTCGGCGCCGAGTGCCCGCGTTGGGCCATAGCCGCCGCCCTCAGCTACCGGATGGCGTACCACCACCTGGTGGCGGCCGACCTGCCGGAGCCGTGGCTTCCCGTGCTGCTCGTCATCGGGCGGCGCCACCGCACGGCCATCGGTAAGCCGACCGTAACTCGCCCGCAAGGCGCCGGAGTTCACCGCGTCGCCTGTCGTTCGAAGGTGTCACTCCACGTGTTCGAATGATCGCCAGGCGTGTAAATGGAGCGAGTGTATTCCTGTCGGCCGGGCCCGTGCAGGGGGTTGCCGAATATGACTCGGCGATGTTTGCGGCGGACTAAGCTCGCCCGGAGCGCGGCGAGTTGAAGTGAGTTGCGCCGAAATTCGCGCGCTTGTTCGCAGATCTTTCGATAGTTCGTTTTTGCTCCCCCCTTCCCCGAGTTCCCCAAGACGACTGTTCAGAGGGCATACATGGTGAGTGTTCAATCGCCTCCCGGTGGCCGAGAAGTCCCCTACACGCGCGTGCTGTTGCTGCCCGCCATGCTGATGGCCGCGGCGACCGGAGCCGCGGTCGCGGCGGTGACCGAGCCGGCCCGGCTCGCGGTCGGCTCGTGCGGCGCCGTGGCGACGCTCATGGTCATCGTGGTCGGCATCGAAGCCGTGCGGCGCGGCCGGACCATCCGGAGCGAGCGCGCACAGTACGCACAGCGACTGACCCACCTCGAAGGGTGCATCGCGGCCCACGAGGGCGAGATGATGCGACTGGGCCGGGAAATCCTGCCCGACGCGCTGTGGCGGCTGCGGCAGGGCGAAGGGCCCATCGACGTGATCCGCAACGTCGTCGACAAGAGCGGGGTGCACCGCGATCTGCCCGAGACGCACCGCGTACTGCTCCGGGTGATCCTCAACACCCTGGACGACGAGGAGTCGAGGCGCGAGTCCGCGCAGCGCGCCTTCGTGAACATCGCCCGGCGCGTCCAGTCGATCGTCCACCAACAGGCCGCGGAGCTGCGGGAGATGGAGGAGTTCCACGGCCGCAACCCCGAGGTCTTCGACGACCTCCTGCGCATCGACCACGGCACCGCGCTGATCGGCCGCCTCGCCGACTCCATCACGGTCCTCGGCGGCGCCCGGCCGGGCCGCCAGTGGCCCAACCCCGTACCGCTGTTCAGCGTGTTGCGCGGCGCCATGTCCCGCATCCTCGACTATCCGCGCGTGGCCCTGCACTCGATCGCCGACGTCGCGATCAAGGGCACCTCCGTCGAGCCGCTCATCCACGCCTGTGCCGAACTCCTCGACAACGCCACCCGTTACTCGCCGCCGCACACCAAGGTGCACGTCACCGCCATCGAGGTGCAGACCGGCATCGCCATCGAGATCGAGGACGGCGGCGTCAGCCTCAGCGAGGAGGCCCGTGGCCGGGCGGAGCACATGCTGGCGCAGGCCCAGGCGGGCATCGGCCTCAACGACCTCGGGGAGACGCCGCGCCTCGGCATGGCCGTGGTCGGCCGCCTCTCGCAGATGTACAACATGCAGGTCGCCCTGCGGCAGTCCGCGTACGGCGGCGTCCGCGCGGTGCTCATCGTGCCGCGCGAGATGATGACCACCGGGCCCGCCCCCGGCCTCGCCCACGGCATCGGCGCCTCCGCCGTGCCCCGCGTGGACAACAGCGGCCGGCTCATCGAGGAGCCCGCCCGCAACATCCGCCGCAAGAAGCCCCGCGTCGTCACCGCGGGCCCGCCGCTGCGCTCCCAGCGCGAGGCGGTCATGGGCGACGACGTCCCCGAGGTCACCGAGTGGACCGAGAACGGACTCCCGCAGCGCCGCAGCCGCGTCACGATGACCCTCAAGGAGCGGTACGCCCGGGAGGCCGAGGCCCAGCGGATCGCCGAGGCGCACGCCGCCGCGACCGCGCCGCCCCCCGCGCCCAAGAAGCAGACGACCGAACCGGGCCTGTGGGTCGAGGCGTTCATGAAGGGCGTCAAGGGTGAGGGCACGGGCGGCCCCGATCCGTCCGCCGCCCCGCAGGGGACCACACCCCCGCAAGGGACCACATCCCCGCCGGGAACCACCCCTCCGCAGGGAACCACCCAGAACAACCACGGCAACGCCGACGAGGGGGGCTGGCAGTGATCCAGCAGCGCGCCAATTTCGACTGGATGCTGAAGGAGCTCGCCGACGGCGTGCCGCAGACACGGCAGATCGTGGTGCTCTCCGCCGACGGACTGCGCATCGCGCGCTACGGCGGCGACCCGGACGCCGCCGACCGCATCGCCGCGGCCTGCGCCGGTCTGCAGAGCCTCGCCACCGCCGTGGCCACGGAGATCCCGCACAGCGACGGCGGGATGAAGATGGTCATCATCGAGATCGACGGCGGCTACTTCTACATGATGGCCGCCGGCGCGGGCGCCTATCTGGCGGTGCTCGCCGACGTGACCGTCGACGCGGGCCTCGTCGCCGCCCGGATGCGCGACCTCGTCGTACGCATCGGGGCGCACCTGACGAGCCCGCCTCGGCGTGACGGGCAGGCCGTATGACTCCTCCGCAAGGCCCGCTGCCCGGCCCGGCGAACGGGGAGCCGCCGTCCCGGCGGGACGCGCCCGCCCGGGACGCCCCCGCCCCCGACGCCCCTCCCCAGCGCGAGCGACGCAGCCCGGACAACCCCGAGCGGCTGTACATCCTGACGGGCGAGGACTCCGAGCGGGCGCCCCTCGACCTGGTCACGCTGATCGTCGCCGACGGCGAGGCGGCTCCCACGGCGCAGCCCGAGCACGCGGCCGTGCTGCGGCTGTGCCGGACGCCGCTCTCCGTCGCCGAGCTGTCCGCGTACATGGCGCTGCCCTTCAGTGTGGTGACCGTGGTCCTGACCGAGTTGCTCGCGGCCGAACTCGTGCAGGCGCGCGCGCCCATCGTCCGCTCCGCGCTCCCCGACCGATCCCTCCTCGAAGCGGTGATGCATGGACTACAGAAGCTCTGAGAGCACCGACACGATCACCGGCCCGCGCAGCGAGGACGTCCTGCCGCACACGGCCGCGGCCGCCGTGAAGGTCGTGATCGTCGGCGGGTTCGGGGTCGGCAAGACGACGATGGTCGGCTCGGTCAGCGAGATCCGTCCGCTGACGACCGAGGAGACGATGACCGAGGCGGGCATCGGCGTCGACGACAACTACGGATCGGAGTCCAAGACGGCCACCACCGTCGCCATGGACTTCGGCCGCATCAGCATCTCCGAGGAACTGGTGCTCTACCTCTTCGGCACCCCCGGCCAGGAGCGCTTCTGGTTCCTGTGGAACGGGCTCTTCGAAGGAGCGCTCGGCGCGGTCGTACTCATCGACACGCGCCGCCTCGAAGTCAGCTTCGACGTGATCGGGCGCCTGGAGGAGCGCGGCGTGCCGTTCGTCGTCGCCGTCAACGACTTCCCGGACGCGCCGCAGCACCCCGTCGAGACCCTGCGCAAGGCGCTGGACCTGGACCTCGCGGTGCCGATCATGGCCTGCGACGCCCGCCGCAGGGAGTCCAGCCGGGACGTCCTGATGACCCTGATGCGCTACCTGCACTCCCTGACCGTGGCCCGCGTCTGATCCCTGACCTGGCCCGACCGTGGCCCGCGTCCGACCCGCCCCACCCTTGCGACAGCTGCCACCCACAACCCTTCCGCCACCCCGGAGCGACGACCGTGACGACCCCCTCCCCCTCCTGGCCCGGCACCGACGACCCCGCCGCGCCGCCCCCCGGCTGCCCCGCCCATGGCCTCGGCCCCGGCGGGCTGCGCCGCCTCTACGGCCCCGAGGCGGACAACGATCTGGCCGGTCTGTACGAGAAGCTGCGCGCCGAGCACGGCCCGGTCGCCCCCGCGCTTCTCCACCAGGACGTGCCGATCTGGGCCGTGCTCGGCCACAGCGAGAACCTCCACATGGTCCGCACGCCCTCGCAGTTCACCCGGGACTCGCGCATCTGGCGCGCGGTGCGGGACGGCAGTGCCGGGCCCAACCATCCGCTCGCGCCCGTCTTCACCTGGCAGCCCATGTGCAGCTTCGTCGAGGGCGGCGAGCACCAGCGGCTGCGCGGAGCGGTCACCGACGCCATGGCGGGCATCGACCACCGCGGCGTCCGCCGCTACATCAACCGCTACACGAACCAGCTGCTCAACGACTTCTGCGAGACCGGCCGGGCCGACCTGGTCAGCCAGTTCGCCGAGCACCTGCCGATGATGGTGATGTGCCACGTCCTCGGCATGCCCGAGGAGTACAACGAGCGGATGGTGCAGTCGGCCCGCGACATGATCAAGGGCACCGACACGGCCATCGCCAGCAACGCGTACATCATGGAGGTCCTCACGGGCCTCGTGGCGCGGCGCCGCGTCCAGCCCGAGGAGGACTTCGCCACCCGGCTCATCGCGCACCCGGCGCAGCTCACCGATGACGAGGTCGCCGCGCATCTGCGGCTGGTGCTCATCGCCGCCTACGAGGCCACCGCCAACCTCATCGCGAACGTCCTGCGGATGGTCCTGACCGACCCCCGCTTCCGCGCGCAGCTCAGCGGCGGCCAGATGACGGTCCCCGAGGCGGTTGAGCAGTCGCTGTGGGACGAGCCGCCGTTCACCGCCATGATCGGCTACTTCGCCAAGCAGGACACGGAGCTGGGCGGCCAGCGGATCCGCGCCGGCGACGGCCTGATCCTCGGCATCGCGCCGGGCAACGTCGATCCCGTCGTACGCCCCGACCTCGCCGCCAACATGCGGGGCAACCGCTCGCACCTGGCGTTCAGCGGCGGGCCCCACGAGTGCCCGGGGCAGGACATCGGCCGCGCCATCGCCGACACGGGTGTCGACGCGCTCCTGATGCGGCTGCCGGACGTCGAACTGGACGTGCACGAGCGGGAGTTGCGGTGGACCTCGTCGATCCTCTCGCGGCATCTGGTGGAGCTGCCGGTGCGGTTCGTGCCGCGCCCTCCGCAGGACGTCACGGTGCGGCCGTACGCGCAGCTGCCCCGGCCCCGCGAGGAGTGGCACATCTCCACGCCGCCGCCCCAGCCGCCGCCCCCCGCCGCCCCGGCCCCGCTGCCGCAGGCCGCCCCGCCCGCGGACCCCGCGCCCGCACCGCAGCCGGTGCAGGCCCAGGGGGCGTGGCGGCGCTTCGTCACCTGGTGGCGCGGCAACTGAGCCCGGTCGGCGGGCCGGCTACCGGGCCCAGTCCTCGTACGCCGACCAAGCGCCCAGCGTCCGCCCGCTCACGAAGCGGTGCCGGGCGCCGGTCACCGGGTCCGTGAACTCCAGCACCCGCGCGAGGAGTTGCAGGGGCCGCCGGAAGTCGTCCGGCTCCGCGGGGCCGGTCACCACCGGGTAGAGCGGGTCGCCGAGGATCGGCAGGCCGAGCGCGTTCATGTGGACGCGGAGCTGGTGGGTGCGGCCGGTGTGCGGGGTCAGGCGGTAGCGGCCGAGGGCGCCGCGGTGCTCGATGAGTTCGACGCGGCTCTCGCTGTTCGGCTCGGCGCCCTCGACCTCGTAGGCGGCGATGAGCCCGCGCTCCTTGACGATGTGGCTGCGGACGGTGCGGGGGAGCGGCACGCGCGGGTCGTGGGGCGCCACCGCCTCGTACTCCTTGTGTACGAGGCGGTCGCGGAACAGCGTCTGGTACGCGCCGCGTTCCTCGGGCCGCACGGTGAACAGGAGCAGCCCGGCGGTCAGCCGGTCCAGGCGGTGGGCCGCGCTCAGCGTCGGGATGCCGAGCTGTACGCGCAGCCGGGCGAGGGCCGTCTGCACGACGTGGCCGCCGCGCGGCATGGTGGCGAGGAAGTGCGGCTTGTCCACCACCACGATGTGCTCGTCGCGGTGGACGACGTCGAGGGCGAACGGCACGGTGACCTCCGGCGGGAGCTCCCGGTGGAACCAGACGAAGGCGCCCGGCGCGTACGGGGCGTCCGGCGCGACCGGCGTGCCGTCCGCGCCGACGATCTCGCCGCCGCGCAGCATCGCGTCGATGACGCCGGGCCCGGCCGCGAGCCGCTCCACCAGATGGTCGCGGACCGTTGGCCACGCCCCGCCGGACGGCAGCCTGACCCTGACCGGGTCGACGCCGTCGCGCTGGGGCAGAGGGGCGGGCGGGATGCGGGGCTTGTGTCTCATCAGGAGCCCAGCGTACGGGGCGGCGCCGCAGGTCAGGGCGGGGTGTCGGCCGCGGGGCCCGGAAAACCGGTGCCGTCGCGCGCGCTCCCGGTGCACGATGAGGCCATGCCCCTCAAGGTCCCCGATGTCGTCGCCCCCGGTACCCTCGCCCGCCGGGAGCAGCCGACGCTCCCCGCCCCCGGCGGTCTGACCCTGCGCCCCTGGGCGCCCACCGACGCCCCCGCCGTGTACGAGGCCTTCCAGGACCCCTTGCTCCAGCGCTGGCACGCCCGCGTGGCCGACTCCGAGAGCGAGGCGCTCGGCTGGATCGAGGACTGGCGGGGGGCCTGGGCCGGTGAGCGCCACGCGCACTGGGCGATCACCGACACCGCCACGGACCGGCTCGTCGGACGGGTCGCCCTGCGGCAGATCGAGCTGGCCGACGGCCAGGCCGAGATCGCCTACTGGACGGTGCCGTCGGCGCGCGGCCGCGGCGTCGCCTCACGCGGCGTCGAGGCCCTCACGCGCTGGGCCTTCGACGAAGTGGGCCTGCACCGCCTGGAGTTGACGCACGCCACGGCTAACGAGGCGTCGTGCCGGGTGGCCCTGCGGACCGGCTTCGCCGCGGAGGGCACCAAGCGCGGCGCGGTGCTGCACGCGGACGGCTGGCACGACATGCACCTGCACGCGCGCCTCGCGGAGAACGGGGGGAGTGGGCGCCCCGCAAGGGGCGCGGGCAACTGCGCGAGGACGGACCACGGCCGACCGTCGGCCACGGACATCAGCCCCTACGGCCATTGACCGACCGGCCCCGCGGAGCGAAACGCCGCAAGGCCTTCGGGGCCGACGGCAGGTCGCGGAGCCTGCCAGCGCCTACGCCGCGCTCTCCTGCTCCGCCTCCACCTGCGCGTTCCACTCCCGCTTCGAGGCCTGCCAGCCGTCCTCGTTGTGGCCGAGGCGCCAGTACCCGGAGATCGACAGGCGCTCGCGCGGGATCTCGCGCTCCACGCGGAGGTAGCGGCGCAGTTCCTTCACGAAGCCCGCCTCGCCGTGGACGAAGGCCTGGACGTCGCCCCGCGGGAACTCCAGGGAGCGTACGGCCTCGGTCAGGGCCTGGCCCACCGGGCGGCCCGCGCGGTGCAGCCAGACGATCTCCGCGTCCGTGGCGATCTTCTGCTCCTCCACGGGGCCCTCGACCTCCACGAAGATCCGGGCGGTCGCCCCGGCGGGGAGCGCCTCGGCCGCGGCGGCGATCGCGGGCAGGGCGCTTTCGTCACCGGCCAACAGGTGCCAGTCGGCGGCCGCGTCCGGGGCGTAGCCGCCACCGGGGCCGAGGAAGCGGATCGTGGTGCCCGCCTCGGCCTCGTGCGCCCAGGGGCCCGCGAGGCCCTCGTCGCCGTGGATGACGAAGTCGAGGGCCAGCTCGCGGGTCTCGGGGTCCCACCAGCGCACCGTGTACGTGCGGGTGACCGGCCACTGGTCGCGCGGGAACTCCTCGCGGATGCGCTGTATGTCGAAGGGCGTCGGGTAGGTGACGCCCTCGGCGTCGAAGAGCAGCTTCACGTAGTGGTCGGTGCACTCGCCCGCGGAGAACTCGGCGAGGCCTTCGCCGCCGAGCACCACCCGCTGCATGTGCGGGGTCAGCCGCTCCGTGCGGACGACCCGCCCGACGTGGGTCTTCGGTGCTGTGCGTGCCGGACGTTCTGCCATCGGCGACGGCCTCCCCTGATCCCTGGATACTTAGGCTTACCTAAGCTAGCACTTCAGCTCTGGAGCGTGTGGAGAAGCCGCTGGAGCGAGCCGCCCAAGTTCCACCGCTCGGCCAGCTCTTCGAGCGCGGCCGGGTCGCGCGGCGCGCGGGGGAGTGCCACGTCGACCTCGGGCAGCGGCACGTCGCCGGCGACCCGGACGACCTTCGGGGCGACCGCCACGTACGCCCGCGACTCGTCGAGCCGCCTGCGCTGCGACGGGGTGAGCTTCGACCTCGGGTCGTCGACCGCGGCCATGATCCCGGCCAGGTCGCCGAAGGCGTCCAGCAGCTTGGCCGCCGTCTTCTCGCCGATGCCGGGTACGCCGGGCAGGCCGTCGCTCGGGTCGCCGCGCAGCAGGGCGAGGTCGACGTAGCCCGGGCCGTCGACGCCGTACTTCTCGCGGAGCCAGGCCTCGTCGGTGATCTGGAGCGTGCCGACGCCCTTCAGGGGATAGAGGACGCGGATGCCCCGCTCGTCGTCGACCAGCTGGTAGAGGTCGCGGTCGCCGGTGACGATGTCCACCGGGCCCGTGGCGCGCGCCGCGAAGGTGCCGATGACGTCGTCCGCCTCGTACGCCGCGACGCCCACGCGCGCGATGCCGAGCGCGTCCAGGACCTCCTCGATCACCGGGACCTGCGGGGCGAGGGTGTCGGGGATCTCCTCGGCGTCCGGGCCCTGCGGGGTCTCCTCGGCCACGCGGTGCGCCTTGTAGGAGGGGATGAGTTCGACGCGCCAGTGCGGGCGCCAGTCCGCGTCCATGCAGGCGACGAGGTCGTCCGGGCGGTGGTCCTGGACGAGGCGGGCGATGAAGTCGAGCAGTCCGCGCACGGCGTTGACCGACGTGCCGTCCGGGGCCTTCACGGAGTCGGGGACCCCGAAGTAGGCCCGGAAGTAGAGGGAGGCCGTGTCGAGGAGCATGAGCCGTCGTGTTCGCTGAGTCACGGTGCGCATCATGCCGCACGGCACCGACACCCGGCCTCGACCTGGGACGACGACATACGGACCGGTCGCGAGGTGAGCTGGGTCACTTCTGCGTTTGCTTCTCCCGACTTGGGGCAGGCGCGCCGCCGGAGTGCACCCCGTCGAGCTTTCAACATTTCGACCGGGCAAGTGAGCAGAGGTCACGGCGCTCCACGGCCCTCCGGCGGGGGAGGCGGGCCGTCTTGGTTCAACCCGAGAGGTGTATGTGTCCAGGCTGAAGGCCGAGCACTTGTACAAGGTGTTCGGCAGACGACCCGCCGACGCGGTGGAGCGACTCCGCCACGGAGCCGACCGGGAGGAGCTGCGCGCCGACGGCACCACCGCCGCCGTGATCGACGCCTCCTTCGAGGTCGAACCGGGCCAGATCTTCGTCGTCATGGGTCTCTCCGGGTCCGGCAAGTCCACGTTGCTGCGCATGCTCAACGGGCTGTCGACGCCGACGGCCGGTCACGTCCGCTTCGACGGTCAGGACCTCACCGAGCTGAGCGCCCGCGAGATGCGCGCGGTGCGCTCCAAGAAGATCAGCATGGTCTTCCAGCACTTCGCGCTCTTCCCGCACCGCAGCGTGCTGGAGAACGCCGGTTACGGCCTGGAGGTGCAGGGCGTCCCGCGCGCCGAGCGCGAGCGGCGCGCCACCGAGGCGCTGGAGCTCGCCGGGCTCAAGGGCTGGGAGAAGTCCTGGCCCGACGAACTGTCCGGCGGCATGCAGCAGCGCGTGGGCCTGGCTCGCGCGCTCGCCACCGACGCCGACCTGCTCCTCATGGACGAGTCGTTCAGCGCGCTCGACCCGCTGATCCGCCGCGACATGCAGGACCAGCTCCTCGAACTCCAGAAGCGGCTGAAGAAGACCATCGTCTTCATCACCCACGACCTCAACGAGGCCATGCGCCTGGGGGACCAGATCGCCGTCATGCGCGACGGCCGCATCGTCCAGATCGGCAACGCCGAGGACATCCTCGTCACCCCGGCCAACGACTACGTCGCCGCGTTCACGCAGGACGTCGACCGCTCCCGGGTGCTCACCGCCGGCGCGATCATGGCCGACCCCGCCGGTGACTACGTGCGGACCGACGCCCCCGCCACCGTCACCGAGGACACCCCGATCATCGAGCTGTTCACGCCCTGCTCCACCAGTGACGTGCCGGTCGCCGTCACCGACGCCGACGGCAAGCTCGTCGGCGTCGTCCCGCGGACGCGGCTGCTCGCCGTCCTCGGTGAGCCGATGACCTCCGAGGGCGAGCCGCAGGCCCCCGAGGACGAGCAGCCGCAGGAGAGCAAGAAGGTGGTCAGCGGTGCCTAGGATTCCGTTCGGCGAGTGGGTCAACGACGCCGTCGACTGGCTGCTCAGCCACATGGCCTGGCTGTTCGACTTCTTCCAGACCGTCTTCCAGGGCGCCTACGACGGCATAGCCGACGTGCTCCAGGCGCCCGAGCCGCTGCTGCTCGCGGGCATCTTCGCCGTCATCGCCTTCTGGCTGCGCGGGGTGGTCGCCGGCGTCCTGACGTTCGCGGGCTTCGCGTTCATCATCTCGCTGGAACTGTGGGACCACGCGATGATGACGCTGGCCCTGGTGCTCGTCGCGACGGTCATCGCGCTGGCCATCTCCGTGCCCGTGGGCATCTGGGCCGCCCGGTCCAGCACGGTCAGCGGCGTCGTCCGCCCGGTGCTCGACTTCATGCAGACGCTGCCGGCGATGATCTACCTCATCCCCGCCATCCTCTTCTTCGGGATGGGCGCCCCCGCGGGCATCGTCGCCACCCTGATCTTCGCCCTCGCCCCCGGCGTCCGCATGACGGAGCTGGGCATCCGCCAGGTCGACAAGGAACTGGTCGAGGCCGCGGACGCCTTCGGCACCACGCCGCGCAACATCCTGCTGCGCATCCAGCTGCCCCTCGCCCTCCCCACGATCATGGCCGGTGTCAACCAGGTCATCATGCTGGGCCTCTCCATGGCCGCCATCGCGGGCATGGTCGGCACCGAGGGCCTGGGCGCCGACGTCAACGAGGCCATCGGCCAGCTCAACGTGGGCCTCGGCTCCGAGGCGGGCGTCGCCATCGTCATCCTGGCGATCTACCTGGACCGGATGACCAGCTCGCTGGGCACCCAGGTCTCCCCGCTGGGCCGCCGCGCCGCCGCCAAGGCGCGTGCCGCGCGGGGCCTGAACATCTGGACCTACCGCCCGCAGGCCGCGGTCGCCGTGGTCGGCGTGGTCGTGCTCGCGCTCGTCGCGGGCGGCATGGGCGTCTTCGGCGGTTCGAAGTCCGGGGAAGCGGCCACGGGCGACAAGAACGTCGGCCAGGGCAAGCGGATCAACATCGGCTACATCCCCTGGGACGAGGGCGTGGCCTCCACCTTCCTCTGGAAGGAGATCCTGGAGCAGCGCGGGTTCACGCCGCAGACCAAGCAGCTGGAGGCGGGCCCGCTCTACACCTCGCTGGCCCAGGGCAGCGTCGACTTCCAGACGGACGCCTGGCTGCCGACGACGCACGCCGCGTACTGGAAGAAGTACGGCGACAAGCTGGAGGACATGGGCGCGTGGTTCGGCCCGACCTCGCTGGAGCTGTCCGTGCCCTCCTACGTGAAGGGCGTCGACTCCCTGGCGGACCTCAAGGGCAAGAGCGGCACGTTCAAGGGCAAGATCGTCGGCATCGAGTCGAGCGCCGGGATGATGGGCCTGCTCAAGGACAAGGTGCTCGGGGAGTACGGCCTCGACAAGGAGTACAAGGTCGTCGACGGCTCCACGCCCGCGATGCTGGCCGAGCTGAAGCGCGCGTACGCCAAGAAGGAACCGATCGTCACCACGCTCTGGTCGCCGCACTGGGCGTACAGCGACTTCGACCTGAAGAAGCTCAAGGACCCCAAGGGCGCCTGGGGCAAGGGCGACGGCGTGCACACGCTGGCGCGCAAGGGCTTCTCCGAGGAGAACCCCCTGGTCGCCAAGTGGCTGAAGGACTTCAAGATGAGCGAGAAGCAGCTCACGGGTCTGGAGGCGGAGATCAACAGGGCGGGCAAGGGCAAGCAGCAGGAAGCCGTCCGCGCCTGGCTGAAGCAGCACCCGGGCGTCGTGGACAAGCTGGCCCCGCTGCCCGACACGTCCACGCCCGCCGAGGCGAAGCGTCCGCTGAACGCCGCGTACTTCGCGTGGGACGAGAACATCGCCGTCACCAATCTGTGGAAGCGCGTCCTGGAGAAGCGCGGCTACAAGATGAAGCTGACGCCGTCCGACGTCGGCCCGGTCTACACCGCGCTCGCCCAGGGCGACCTTGACCTGGACCTCGACGCCTGGCTGCCCACGGCCCAGAAGCAGTACTGGGAGAAGAACAAGGCGGACCTCAAGGACCTGGGCTCCTGGTACAGCCCGACGTCGCTGGAGATCGCCGTCCCGTCCTACGTCAAGGACGTGAAGTCGCTGGCGGACCTCAAGGGCAAGGGCGACACGTTCAAGGGCAAGATCATCGGCATCGAGCCCGGCACGGGTGTGATGACGGCGCTCAAGGACAAGGTCCTGCCCGGCTACGGCCTCGACAAGGAGTACAAGATCGTCTCCGGTTCGACGCCCGCGATGCTCTCCGAGCTGAAGTCGGCGTACGCCAAGAAGGAGCCGGTCGCGGTCCTGCTCTGGTCGCCGCACTGGGCGTACAACGAGTACGAGCTGACCAAGCTGAAGGACCCCAAGGTCGCCTTCGGCAAGGGCGACACGATCCGCACGATCTCCAGTAAGGAGTTCCCGGAGCAGTACCCGCGGCTCACCAAGTGGCTCAAGGCCTTCAAGATGAGCGAGAAGGAACTGGCCGGCCTGGAGAACGAGATCAACAAGGCGGGCAAGGGCAACGAGCCCGAGGCCGTCGACGCCTGGCTGGAGAAGAACCCGGGCTTCGAGGAGAAGATGACCTCCGCGAAGTAGCACCGGCCGGACGATTCCGCTCCGAGGGGTGGGCCTCGCCTTGCGGCGAGGTCCACCCCTTTTTGGTGCGGCGCTCGACCGGGCCGTGCGCGTGGTGATAATCGAGGGACAGGGGAGGCGGGGCCACTGCGGCAGCCGGGACACCCCCGCGTACGACCCCGTCGGCGGCCGAGCCGAGGGTTCCGCCCCCGGCGAGGCCGGAGAGCTGCTGTACTGACACAGGCCGTAACGGCGCCCGGCACCGGTCGCGGCAACAGAGCGGAACCGTTTGGCGAACATGCGTAGGGTGCAGAAAACCCGTCAGGGTTGAGAGTGGACCGACGCGCTGAAGGGAGCCGAGGCGATGGACGAGCACAAGGAGACCCTCCGGGTGGGCTCGGCCGTGCGGCGCCGCCGCCGCCAGCTGGAGCTCACCCTCGCCGTCGTCGCCGAGCGCAGCGGCCTGTCGGTCCCGTTCCTCAGCCAGATCGAGAACGAACGCGCCCGGCCCAGCAGACGCTCCTTGCAGCGCGTCGCGGACGCGCTGCGCACCACCGACGTGGAGCTGCTCGCCGCCGCCGACCCGGCCCGCACCGTCGAGGTGGTGCGCGCCGACGACGACACCGACCTGACCGGTTCGACACCCGAGGCGCGCGTGCGGGAGCTGACCCGCGGCCACCACCAGCTACACGTCCTCGAATTCATCGGCGACCACGACGAGGGCCGCGAATTCCAGCATCGCAACGACGAGTTGATGTACGTCGTCGAGGGCGCCGTCGAGATGGAGGCCGAGGGCCGCGCCTACCGCCTCGGGCGCGGCGACAGCCTGTTCCTCACCGGAGGGGTGCGCCACCGCTGGCGGGCCACGGTGGTGGACACCCGGGTCCTGGTGGTCGCCGTGGGGGACCACATCGAGGCGGTGGACGACGGAGGGCGCTGACGTGCCGCTCGCCGCCACTTCGGCCCGGACCCCGCCGCGGGTCGTCTCCCTGGTGCCCTCGCTGACGGAGGCGGTCGCCGTGACCGTGCCGGGCGCGCTGGCCGGGGCCACCGACTGGTGCAGCCATCCGGTGGACCTCGACGTGACGCGGGTGGGCGGTACGAAGAACCCGGACGTGCCCCGGATCATCGCCCTCGCGCCCGACCTGGTGATCGCCAACGAGGAGGAGAACCGCGCCCCCGACCTGGCCGCGCTGCGGGCCGCGGGCATCGAGGTCCTCGTCACCGAGGTGCGGACGCTCGACCAGGCCTTCCAGGAGCTGAGCCGGGTCCTCACCGCGTGCGGGGCGGGGTCGCCGCCCTGGCTGGCCGAGGCCCGGGCCGCGTGGGCCGACCCGCCCCGCGCGGCGGCCCGGCTCCGGGCGGCGGTGCCCGTCTGGCGGCGGCCGTGGATGGTGCTCGGCCGCGACACGTTCGCCGGGGACCTGCTGGCGCGTCTGGGCGTCGACAACGCGTACGCCGGACACGCCGAGCGCTACCCCCGTGTCGCCGTCGAGGAGCTGCGCTCGGCCGGCCTCGACTTGGTGGTGCTGCCCGACGAGCCGTACCGCTTCACGCGCGACGACGGCCCCGAGGCGTTCGAACCGGGTACGCCGGTCGCGCTGGTCAGCGGCCGCCACCTCACCTGGTACGGCCCGTCGCTGACCAAGGCCCCGGCAGTGCTCGGCACGGCGCTGCGAGCAGCCTGCCCGTGAGGGTGCCGCGCACGGTGTGGGTCAGGGCCGTCGCCCAGGCGAGCACCAGGAAGGCGTAGAGGCCGGCCGCCAGCCAGTCGAAGGCCGGGAGGCCCGTGTGGGCGCCGAGGCCCTCGGCGCCCGTCACGCAGGTGCCGACCGGGAAGGTGAACGCCCACCAGGTCATCGCGAAGCCCATGCCGTCACGCCGGGCGCGCCGCACCAGGGCGGCCGCGAGCGCCAGCCACAGCAGCGCGAAGCCCAGCACGGGAACGCCGTAGAGCACGGCGAAGATCAGGAAGCCCTGGTCGAGCGGGGCGGGCACGACACCGGGCGCGGCGTCCGCGAACTTGTTGGCGGCCGTCGTGGACTGGCCCAGCGGGCCGAGCACCAGGAAGAGCGTGGGGGTGAGCGCCGTGGGCAGCGGGCCCGCGGTCACCAGGCGGGCGAAGACCAGCGGCAGCATCAGCAGCGTGGCGAGCAGGCTCAGGCCGAACAGCGCGCAGCAGGCGTACAGCAGCGTCCGCTGGGCCTGGCCGGAGGGCAGGTGCGGCAGGAGCAGCGGGCCGACGGCCGCCGAAACCATCGGGGCCACCACGGGCAGCAGCCACACGGGCGAGGCCTGGTCGGCGGCCACGCGGTGCCTCACCACCATCAGATACGGGACGGCGACGGCCGCGGCGAGTCCGAGCGCGGTGCCGACGCCGAACAGCACGGCACCGATCGGAACGGCGGCGCCGGTGCCGATCCAGTCCTTGCCGACGGTCAGCGCGCCACCGCCGACCGCCAGTAGCGCCATCGGCAGACAGCCGTAGAAGGGCGCCATCGTCGGGTCGAGGAGGTGCGCGCGGGCCTGGTCGCGGTGGTGGAGCCAGTGCGCGGCGCGGGCGGTGAGCAGCACGGCGAGCATCAGGAGGGAGAGCGCCCAGACGGCGGCGCAAACCGTGCGCAGCCCCGGGAACGAGTACGGGAGTGTGGCACCGGCGCTGGCGACGACGGCGGTGCCCATGACGGACGCGTACCAGTTCGGCCCGAGGTGGCGGACCGCCGGGAGGCGGGGACGGAGGCGGAGGGCGGCGGTGGCGGGGGCCGGAGGGGCGGGGCGGACGGCGGTGACCATGCGTCCACGGTCTTACGGGGGCGGGGCGGCCACCAGGGAGTATTGACCTATGGGGGCATAAGCTGCCTTTATGAGCCAGCCCGCTTTCTCCGCGCCCGCTCCCTCTCCCGTTCCCTCGTCCGCGCCGGCGGAGGCGTCGGGGCCGGTGCCGCCGCTCGCGCACCGGGTGCCCGACCTCGGGGCGCTCCAGCTGCTGCTGGCCGTGGCCCGGCTCGGCAGCCTCGGGCGGGCCGCGCGGGAGCTGGGCATCACCCAGCCCGCGGCGAGCAGCAGGGTCCGTGCCATGGAGCGGCAGCTCGGCGTCGCGCTCGTCGACCGGTCACCGCGCGGCTCGCGGCTCACGGACGCCGGGGCGCTCGTCACCGACTGGGCCGGGCGGATCGTGGAGGCGGCGGAGGCCTTCGACGCCGGGGCGCAGGCGCTGCGTGACCGGCGGGACTCGCGGCTGCGGGTCGCGGCGAGCATGACGATCGCCGAATACCTGCTGCCGGGCTGGCTGATCGCCCTGCGAACCCAGCGGCCGGACACGGCGGTCTCGCTGCTGGCCGGCAACTCCGCGGCGGTGGCGGCCCGGCTGCTCGCCGGGGAGGCCGACCTCGGCTTCGTTGAGGGGCTCACCGTGCCCGGCGGCCTCGACGGCGTGGTCATCGCCCATGACCGCCTGGTCGTCGTGACGGCGCCGGGGCACCCCTGGGCGCGGCGCGGGAAACCGCTGGCCGCCGAGGAACTGGCCGCGACGCCGCTGATCCTGCGCGAGGAGGGGTCGGGCACCCGGCAGGTCCTCGACGCGGCACTCGGCGGCCTCGCCCGCCCGCTGATCGAACTGTCGTCCACGACGGCGGTCAAGGCGTCGGCCGTCAGTGGGGCGGGCCCCTCGGTCCTGAGCGAACTCGCGGTGGGGGAGGAGCTGGCCGCGCGGCGCCTGGTGGAGATCCCCCTGAAGGACGTCCGCCTGCGCCGGGAGCTGCGGGCGGTCTGGCCGACCGGCCACCGCCCGGCCGGGCCCGGCCGGGACCTGCTGACGCTGACGCGGGGCGGGAAGGGGCAGGGGACGGCCTGACGCGCGCGGCAGAGGCATGGCTCGGCGGAGCCCCTGCTCAGCAGGGCCGGGCCCTGAAGGGTCCCCGCTCCAGCGGAACCACCGCCCCGGTGGTGCTGCCGACCCTGCGGGCCTTCCAGGGCGCGGCCGTCGTCGACCGGCTCAGGAGGCGGCTCGGACCAGCGCGGCCATGACGCGGGTGTCCGTGCCCATCTCCGGGTGCCACTGCACGCCCAACGCCCAGGACGGGGGCGGGAGTTCGATGGCCTCGGGGGTGCCGTCCGCCGCGTACGCCGATACCGTGAGGCCCTCGCCGAGGCGGTCCACGGCCTGGTGGTGGTAGGTCGGCACATCGGTGGAGGCGTCCGGCACGATCGACTCGTACAGCGTGCCCGGCACCGGCTTCACCGCGTGGGCGCCGAAGACGCCCGGCGCCACGGTGTGCCCGTCCATGTGCTGCACCAGCGTGCCGCCGAGTGCCACGTTCAGCAGCTGCATGCCCCGGCAGATGCCGAGCAGAGGCTTCCCGGCCTCCAACGCGGCCTTGATCAGGGCGAGTTCCCAGGCATCGCGCTCCCGCGCCGGCGGCCCCGTGTGCTCCTCGCGCTCCGCGCCGTACCGCACGGGCTCGACGTCGGGCCCGCCCGAGATGACCACGCCGTCGAGACGGGCGACGACGGACGCCGCGTACGCGGGATCGTCCGGCGGCAGCAGCGTGGCGATGCCGCCCGCCCGCTGCACCAGGCGCGGATACCCGGCCGGCAGCAGGACCGAGGGCAGCTCCCACACCCGCCAGGTCGCCTTCTCCTCCAGGTAGGTGCTGACGCCGATCAGCGGCCTGCCGCTCACTGCGTTCTCCTTCACCGTTCTCCTTGCCATGGTGGTCAGTCGCGGGCCAACTCTGCCTCGGCGGCCGCCAGCGCCGCGAACTCCTCCTCCGGCGCGCGCGCCACGAGGTGCTTGCGGCTGTACATCCCGAAGTACGCGATGGCCACCACGTACACCGTGAGCGCGATCAGCGCCGCCGTCACGTCCACCAGGAACGTCGCGACCAGCGCCGCACAGGCGAGGACCAGCGCGACCGACGAGGTGAGGACGCCGCCCGGGGTGCGGTACGGCCGCTCCAGGCCCGGCTCGCGGCGGCGCAGCACGATGTGTGAGAGCGACATCAGGGCGTACGAGATGGTGGCGCCGAACACCGCGACGTTCAGCATGCGCGCCCCGTCCCCGGTCGCCGCGGCGAGTCCGAAGCCGATCGCGCCGGGCACGAGCAGACCGAGGTAGGGGGCCTTGCGGCTGCTGGTGAGGGAGAGGAAGCGGGGGAGGTACCCGGCGCGGGAGAGCGCGAAGAGCTGGCGCGAGCCCGCGTAGATGAGCGAGAAGAAGGAGGCCACCAGGCCGGCCAGCCCCGCGTAGTTGACGACGCGGCTGAGCGCCGTCGCCTCGCCGTCCGGTTGCAGCGCCTCCACCAGCGGGTTGCCCGCCTCCTGGAGCGCGTTCGCGCCGCGCGCGCCCGCCGAGGCGAAGAAGGTGAGGAGCGCGAGCACCACGAGGATGGCCATCGACCAGCGGATGGCCCGCGGCAGCGTGCGCGCCGGGTCCTTGGTCTCCTCGGCCGCCAGCGGCACGCCCTCGACGCCGAGGAAGAACCACATGCCGAACGGGAACGCCGCCCAGATGCCCAACAGCCCCATCGGCAGCCAGGAGTTGGCGCCGAACGCGTCCGCCTCCACGGGGATGTCGTTCAGCTTCGAGGCGTCGAAGTCCAGGAACGCGCCGACCGCGAAGACCAGCAGCGCCGCCACCGCGATGCCGGTCACCACGAAGCTGAAGCGCAGCGCCTCGCCGACGCCCCACAGGTGGATGCCGATGAAGAGGACGAAGCAGGCGAGGTAGACCGGCCAGCCCGAGGTGAGGCCGAACAGGCCGAGCGACTCGACGTAGTCCCCGATGAAGATGGAGATCGCAGCGGGCGCGAGGACGTACTCGATGAGGATTGCGGTTCCGGTGAGGAAGCCGCCCCACGGGCCGAGCGCCCGGCGCGCGAAGCCGTAGCCGCCGCCCGCCGTCGGCAGGACGGACGACAGCTCGGCGAGCGAGAAGACCATGCACGTGTACATCACGCCCATGAGGACCATCGCGATGGCGAGGCCGCCGAAGCCGCCCTCCGCCAGGCCGAAGTTCCACCCCGAGTAGTCGCCGGAGACGACGTACGCGACGCCGAGGCCGGTCAGGAGCAGCCAGCCCGCGCTGCCCCGGCGGAGCGTCCTGCGCTCCAGGTAGTCGTCCGCGGGGTCGTCCGCCGGTTCGGCGGGGCTCGGACTGCTGGACTCCACGGTCATGGCACGGCTCCTATGCGGCGGCGGCACTGCGGTCGGCTTGGCGGCAGGGTGACTCAATGGAACGAATCCATACCTTTGCCGGGCCGGGGGTGAGAAATCAAGACCCCTGCGTTACACCGCGGTTAATCACCCCTCACACCCCTCACGTCCCCCAGGTCCCTCGCGTCCCTCGCGCCCTCACGTCAAGAAACCCCGCAGCAGCGCCGCCGTCCCCGCGCAGTGCTCCCGCATCATCTCCCGCGCCCCGTCCGCGTCCCCGTCCAGCACCGCCTCGACGAGCGCGGTGTGCTGGCGCTGCGAGTGTTCCAGGTTGCGTACGAGCAGCGGGATGCAGTCCAGGAGGTCGTTGACGGTCGCGCGGACCGCCGCGTACTGCGCGGTCAGCGTCGGCGAGCCGCACAGCTCGGCGAGGGTGAGATGCAGCAGCGTGTCCACGCGGCGGTACTCCGACAGGGGCGCGTCATGGGTCTGCGCGAGCGCCGCGCGCAGCCGGTCCGCCTGCTCGTCGGTGAGGCCGTGCGCCGCGCAGAGTCCGGCCGCGCCCACCTCCAGAACCTCGCGGAAGCGCAGCGCGTCCTCCACGTCGACGTCCTTGATGCGGCGCCGCAGCTCGTCCTTGCCCGGCGCCTCGGGGCGCGGGCGCACGAACGTACCGCCGTACCGTCCGCGACGCGACTCGACCAGGCCCTGGCTGGTCAGCACCTTCAGGACCTCGCGCAGCGTGACCCGGCTGATGCCGAGGCGGTCGGCCAGCTCCCGCTCCGACGGCAGGCGTTCGCCGCCCGGCACCAGACCGAGGCGGACCACCTGGAGGATCTGCTCCAGGGCCTCCTCGAAGCCGTTGCCCGCCCGCACCGGGCGCAGCACCGGAGTCAGCCGGTCGTCGCCCTGTGTCGCGGGCGGTCCGCCCTCTTCTGGGTGCTCTCGCGTGTGCTCTTCCGTGTGGTCTTCCGATGGCTCTTCCGAGTGCGACATGTCCGTACCCCCTTCCCAAGCAAAGGTTCTCCGCAATACCTTATGGCTCCCGGCTGACCCAAGGAGGCATTTCCCGTGGCAGACCGCACACCCCCGCTCACCGTCCAGGAGCTGACGGCTCTGGTCGCGAGCGGCGAGATCGACACTGTCGTCCTGGCCTTCCCCGATATGCAGGGGCGGCTCCAGGGCAAGCGGTTCGCCGCCCGCTTCTTCCTCGACGAGGTCCTCGAACACGGCACGGAGGGCTGCAACTACCTCCTCGCCGTCGACCCGGAGATGAACACCGTCGACGGATACGAGATGTCCTCCTGGGACCGCGGCTACGGCGACTTCGCCATGCACGCCGACCTCACCACCCTGCGCCGCGTCCCCTGGAACGACGGCACCGCGATGCTGATCGCCGACCTCGCCTGGAGCGACGGCTCACCCGTGGTCGCCGCCCCCCGGCAGATCCTCCGCCGCCAGCTGGAGCGCCTCGCCGAGCTGGGCTACACCGCCCACGTCGGCACCGAGCTGGAGTTCATCGTCTTCAAGGACACCTACGAGCAGGCCTGGGACGCCGGGTACAAGGACCTCACCCCGGCCAACCAGTACAACATCGACTACTCCGTCCTCGGCACCGGCCGCATCGAGCCGCTCCTGCGCCGCATCCGCAACGACATGACGGCCGCCGGGCTCGTCGTGGAGTCCGCCAAGGGCGAGTGCAACCCCGGCCAGCACGAGATCGTGTTCCGCTACGACGAGGCCCTCGTCACCTGCGACCAGCACGCCATCTACAAGACCGGCGCCAAGGAGATCGCGGCCCAGGAAGGCGTCTCGCTCACCTTCATGGCCAAATTCAACGAGCGCGAGGGCAACTCCTGCCACATCCACCTCTCGCTCCAGGACGCCGACGGCGACAACGCCATGCGGGGCTCCCAGGACGACCCCGGCGGCATGTCGCCCGTCATGCGGCACTTCCTCGCCGGACAGCTCGCCGCGCTGCGCGAGTTCTCCCTCCTCTACGCGCCCCACATCAACTCCTACAAGCGGTTCGTCCCCGGCTCCTTCGCGCCGACCGCCGCCGCCTGGGGCTACGACAACCGCACCTGCGCCCTGCGCGTCGTCGGCCACGGCCGTTCGCTGCGCTTCGAGAACCGGCTGCCGGGCGGCGACGTGAACCCGTACCTCGCCGTCGCGGGCCTGGTTGCCGCCGGTCTGTACGGCATAGAGCAGCAGCTCGAACTGCCGGAGGAGTGCACCGGCAACGCCTACACCGGCGACTACGAACACGTTCCCACCACCCTGCGAGAGGCCGCCGAGCTGTGGGAGAACAGCGCCATCGCCAAGGCCGCCTTCGGTGACGAGGTGGTCGCGCACTACCGCAACATGGCGCGGGTCGAGCTGGCAGCCTTCGACTCCGCGGTGACCGACTGGGAGCTCCGCCGCTCCTTCGAACGCATGTGAGGCACCCTTGCTTGACGCATCACCACTCGACGCATCGCAGCGCGACGCATCGAAACCCGGCGCATCGAAACTCGACGTACTGAACCCGGCGACGGAAGAGGTCGTCGCGACCGTCCCCGCCGCCACCGCGCAGGACGTCGACGCCGCCGTCACCCGCGCCGCGCGCGCCCAGGAACAGTGGGCGGCCACCGCCCCCGCCGACCGGGCCCGCCTGCTGCGCCGCTTCGCCGCCCAGGTCGACGACCATCTCGAAGAGCTGGCGCGGCTGGAGGTGCGCGAGGCCGGTCATCTCATCGGCAACGCCCGCTGGGAGGCGGGCAACGTCCGCGACCTGCTCGACTTCTCCGCCGGGGGAGTCGAACGGCTGAGCGGCCGGCAGATCCCCGTACCCGGCGGCCTGAACGTCACCCTCCTGGAGCCCCTCGGGGTCGTCGGCGTCATCGCCCCCTGGAACTTCCCGATGCCGATCGCCGCCTGGGGCACGGCGCCCGCCCTCGCCGCGGGCAACGCGGTGATCCTCAAGCCGGCCGAGACGACGCCGCTCACCGCGCTGCGCCTCGCCGAACTCGCCCTGGCGGCGGGGCTGCCCGAAGGCCTCTTCCAGGTCCTGCCCGGCGAGGGCGCCGTCGCGGGCGACGCGCTGGTCGAGCACCCCGGCGTCGCCAAGATCGTGTTCACCGGCTCCACCCGCGTCGGCAAGCAGATCATGGCCAAGTGCGCCGACCGGGTGAAGCGGCTCACCCTCGAACTCGGCGGCAAGAGCCCCAACATCGTCTTCGCCGACGCCGATGTGGAGGCCGCCGCCCTCGCCACCCCCATGTCGTACCTCGACAACTCCGGCCAGGACTGCTGCGCCCGCACCCGCGTCCTCGTCCAGCGTTCGGTGTACGACCGCTTCCTGGAGATCGTGGCGCCCGCGATCGAGTCGATCGTGGTGGGCGACCCGGCCGACGAGAAGACCCGGATGGGCCCCCTGATCTCCCGGGCCCAGCTGGACCGCGTCCGCTCCTACGTCACCCCCGGCGACGGCATCCACGGCACGGCCCCCGAGGGCCCCGGCTTCTGGTTCCCGCCGACGCTGCTCACCGACGTCGCCCCGGACGCCCCGGTGGCCGCCGAGGAGGTCTTCGGACCCGTCGCCGTCGTCATCCCCTTCGAGGACGAGGCCGACGCGGTCCGGCTCGCCAACGCCACCGAGTACGGCCTGTCCGGCTCCGTCTGGACCCGGGACGTGGGCCGCGCCCTGCGCGTCTCCCAGGCCGTCAAGGCCGGGAACCTCTCCGTCAACTCGCACTCCAGCGTCCGCTACTGGACCCCCTTCGGCGGCTACAAACAGTCTGGGCTCGGCCGCGAACTCGGCCCGGACGCCCTCCACGCCTTCACGGAAACCAAGAACGTCTTCATCAGCACGGAAGGTCCCGCACAGTGACTGAGCAGAACATCTGCCGCCGCCTCGTCGGCCGCACCGCCGTCGTCACCGGCGCCGGCAGCGGCATCGGCCTCGCCACCGCGCGCCGCCTCGCCTCCGAGGGCGCCCACGTCGTCTGCGGCGACATCGACGAGCGGGCGGGCAAGGAAGCCGCCGAGGAGGTCGGCGGGACCTTCGTGAAGGTCGACGTGACCGACGCCGAGGAGGTCGAGGCGCTCTTCAGGGTGGCCTTCGACACCTACGGCTCCGTCGACATCGCCTTCAACAACGCGGGCATCGCGCCGCCCGACGACGACTCCATCCTGGACACCGGCCTGGAGGCCTGGAAGCGCGTCCAGGAGGCCAACCTGACCTCCGTCTACCTCTGCTGCAAGGCCGCCATCCCCTACATGCGGCGCCAGGGCAAGGGCTCGATCATCAACACCGCCTCGTTCGTGGCGCGGATGGGCGCGGCGACCTCGCAGATCTCCTACACCGCGTCCAAGGGCGGCGTCCTCGCCATGTCCCGCGAGCTGGGCGTCCAGTTCGCCCGCGAGGGCATCCGCGTCAACGCGCTCTGCCCCGGCCCGGTCAACACCCCGCTCCTCCAGGAACTCTTCGCCAAGGACCCCGAGCGCGCCGCCCGCCGCCTCGTGCACATCCCCGTGGGCCGCTTCGCCGAGGCCGACGAGATGGCCGCCGCCGTGGCGTTCCTCGCCAGCGACGACTCCTCGTTCGTGAACGCCACGGACTTCCTCGTCGACGGCGGCATCTCCGGGGCGTACGTCACCCCGGTGTAGGCCCGGCTCCGGGCTGTTCACCCAGCAGCTACCCCCAGGCCGGCCGGGCGTCGCACGGTGCCCGGCCGGCCTGCGTAGACACGGGAGTGTGTTCGTGAACTTCAAGCGCCGCGCCGTCGCGGCCGCAGCCGTACTCGCCGTCGCCTCCGCCGGCCTCGCCGCCGTCCAGGCCACCGCCGAAGCCACCCAGCCCGAACCCCGGGCGCGGCCCGCCGCGGCCTGCCCCGACCTCACCGTCTCGCGCGGCTGGTACGGCGAGAACAAGGCGCGGCTCCAGCACCTGATCGACACGTACGGCCACTGCGGCGACGGGCAGCGCAAGGGCGGCGCCAAGCCCGTCGCCGTCTTCGACTGGGACAACACCGTCATCAAGAACGACGTCGGCGACGCCACCATGTTCTGGCTGCTGCGCCACGGCAAGATACGGACGCCCCAGGGCGGCGACTGGCACACCACCAGCCGCTATCTGACCGACCCGGCGGCGAAGGCCCTGACCACGGCCTGCCCGGCCACCGGCACCACGCTGCCCACCCACCGGAACACCGCCCGGGGCGCCGCCTGCGCGGACGAGATCCACTCCGTCTACGGCGAGGGCACCACGACCACCGGCAAGGCCGCCTTCGCCGGGTTCGACCACCGCCGCATGGAGCCGCAGTACGCCTGGCTCGCGCAACTCACCCGCGGCTGGTCCACCCCCCAGGTCAAGAGGTTCGCCGCCGCAGCCCGCGCGGAGAACCTCGCCGCGCCCATCGGCACGCGGCAGCGCGTCGGCACCGGCCGGGCCACCGGCTGGGTCCGCTACTACGACCAGCAGCGCGACCTGATCCGCACCCTGAAGAAGGCCGGCTTCGACGTGTACGTCGTCTCCGCGTCCCCCGAGCCGGTCGCCGAGGTCTGGTCCCGGAGCGTCGGCGTCGACGCCCGGCACACCCTCGGCATCCGCAACGTCACCGCGCACGGCCGCCACACCGCCCACCTCAAGGGCTGCGGCACCGTGCGGGACGGCGACGACTCGATGATCACGTACATCGACGGCAAGCGCTGCTGGATCAACCAGGAGATCTACGGGATGCGCGGCGCCGCCGCCGAGAAGGTGCGACCGGCGGCGAAGCGGCAGGTGTTCGCCGCGGGCGACTCCGACACCGACATCTCCTTCCTGCGCGACGCCACCGTCCTGCGGCTCGTCCTGAACCGCAACAAGAACGAACTGATGTGCCGCGCCTACGACAACGCCGACCGCCGCTGGCTGATCAACCCCATGTTCATCGAGCCCAAGGGCGCGAAGACCGACCCGTACCCGTGCGCCACCACCGGCTACACCGAACGGAACGGCGACGCGGGCCCGGTGCGCCGCACCGACGGCTCCGTGATCCCCGACCAGCGGGACACGGTCCACGCGGCCACGCGGAATCCCTGATCCCCGGCAGGCATCGTCAGACCCGCAGAAAGAATGTACGGTCCACTCACATGCGTAACAGAAACATCTTGGCGCTGACCCTGGCCGCGGCCGCCACCCTGGCAGCCGTGCCGGCAGCTCTCCCCGCGGTCGCCGCCACGCCCGCGAACTCCCGTGCCCACAGCGCGCATTGTCCCCAGCTGTCGAAGAAGCTCACCTGGCACGGCGACAACCGCGCCAGGCTCCAGCGCATGATCGACGAGCGCGGCCGCTGCTCGAACCCCCGCCTCGGACACGGCCAGAAGCGTCCCGTCGCCGCCTTCGACTGGGACAACACCGTCGCCAAGAACGACGTCACCGACGCGACCATCGCCTGGTCCCTGCGGCACGACAAGATCCTCCGCCCCAAGAGCTGGAAGTCCACCAGCAAGTGGATGACGGACGCGGCGGACCGCGCCCTCACCGAGGCCTGCGGCACCGACGTCCCCGTCGGCAATCCCCTGCCGACCTCCAAGAACACCGCCTGCGCGGACGAGATCTTCGAGATCCGCGAGGACGGGAAGACCATGAGCGGCGCCGCCGCCTTCGCGGGCGAGTGGGACCACCGCCACACCGTCCCGCAGTACGCCTGGGTGCCGCAGCTCTTCGCCGGGCACACCGTCCCCGAACTGGAGTCGTACGCCGCGAAGGCCCGCAAGGAGGCGCTCGCCGCCCCGATCGGCGCCACCCAGACCGTCGGCACCCACGAACTCCCCGGCTACGTCCGCTACTACGACCAGCAGCGCGACCTGATCCGCACCCTGAAGAAGGCCGGCTTCGACGTCTACATCGTCTCGGCGGGCTCCGAGCCGGTCGCCGAGGTGTGGTCCAGGAGCGTCGGCATCGACCGCGCGCACACCATCGCCATCCGCTCCGTCCTGGACCGCGAGGGCCGTATCACCACCTGGAACCAGGGCTGCGGCGATGTGCCCGTCAACAAAGGCGAGGCCATCCCGTACATCGACGGCAAGCGCTGCTTCATCAACCAGGAGATCTTCAAGGTCAAGGGCAAGTCGGCCTGGGAGAAGCAGGACTGGGACCACCGCATCGCGCTCGGGAGCGGTGACGCCGACACCGACGTGACGTTCGTCGGCGACGCCACCGGCGCGCACCTCGTGCTGAACCGCAACAAGAGCGAGTTCATGTGCCGCGCGTACGACAACGCCGACGGCCGCTGGGTCGTGAACCCGATGTTCATCGAGCCGATGCCGCGCAAGAGCGGCACGTACCCGTGCTCCACCGCCGCGTACAACGAACACGACGGCCGCAAGGGCCCGGTGCTCCGCGACGACGGCTCGGTCGTGCCCGACCAGCGGGACTCGGTGTACTGACGTTCGGGTCACGCCCTAGAGTGCCGGGATGAGCATGACACCTCCGCCCGGCTGGTACCCGGACCCGAACCAGCCCGCCGTCGAGCGCTGGTGGGACGGAACCGCCTGGACCGAGCACCGGCGCACCCCCGGGCACGCCCAGGCGGCGCCGGTGCAGCAGGGCTTCGGCCCGGCACCGGACCCGGCGGCGACCGCGGTGATGGCGCCGGCGGCCTCCGGCGGCGGCCGGGCGAAGGTCATCGCGCTCGCCGCCGCCGGAGTCGTCCTCGTCACGGCGATCGTCACCGGCGTGGTCGTCCTCGGCAAGGACGACGGCGACCCGCGGGCCGGCGGCCCCGCGCCGAGCCCGTCGGCCCCCACCGGCCCGACACCGACCGCGACCGCCACGGAGTCGAAGTCCGCCTCGCCGACCGCGGACCCGAACGTCCTCGTCGACGACCTGAACGGCATCACGCTCCCCGTCATCGACGGCTGGGAGAAGGCGGAGGGCGTCATCAACGACGAGCCGACCCTCCAGACGCCGGACACCTTCGACTGCCCGGGCGACCCGGGCCTCTGCCGCTACGGCGAGGTCACCTCGCACACGGTGACCTCCACCGACGAGACGTCGCCCAAGGCGCTGGCCCGAGGCGACATCAAGGACGCGACCGACAGCGTCTACGGCAAGGACGTCCTCGACAACGAGCACTACGGCGGCGTGAGCGGACACACGAAGGTCAAGGAAGGCACGGTCGCCGTCGCGGGCCGCAGCGGCTACTACGTCCGCTGGAAGGTGAGGACCGGCAAGGGCGCCGGAGGGTATGTGCAGTCGGTCGCCTTCAAGTCCAGCATCGGCTCCGAACCGATGGTCATCGTCCGCCTCTCCATCGACATCGCCGAGGCCGCGCCGCCCCTCAGCGACATGGACCGCATCGTCAAGGGCATCCGGTCGGTCGGGGACGGCGCGACGGGCGGCGGCGTCGGCGAGGACGTCGGCGCGACGCCGGACTCGTAGGACCGGACTCGTAAGAGGCGGGCGGGGTCACAGGAAGGTGCGGCCCTCGCCCCGGTACGTCGGCACGCTCCCCGTCACCCGGTCGCCCTCCACCAGCAGCAGCGCGTCGAACCGCTCACACAGCTCCCCGGCCTTCGCGTGCCGGAACCACACCTTGTCGCCGATCCGCAGATCGTCCGCCGCGAGCCCGTGCAGCGGCGTCTGCACCTCGCCCGCGCCCTCCTGCGGGTCGTACCGCAGCCCTTCCGGGAGATACGGCACCGGTGAGCGGTCCGGGCCCGCGACCCCCGACGCGGGATAGCCGCCGCCCAGCACCGTCACCGTGCCCGGGCCCGGCCTGCGCACCACGGGCTGCGCGAACACCGCCGCCGGACGCCCGCTGAACGACGTGTAGTGGTCGAAGAGCCGCGGCACGAACAGCCCCGACCCGGCGGCGATCTCCGTCACCGCGCGCTCGGCCGTGGTGTGCTGCACACTGCCCGTCCCGCCGCCGTTCACGAACTCCAGGTCCGGCGCGACCGCCCGCACGGCGTCGACGGCCCGCGCCCGGCGCTCCGCCAGCTCCTTGCGGGCCGCGGCCTGCATCAGCCGGATCGCCCGCGAGCGCGCCGCGTGCCCCTCCACCGCGTCGCCCACCCCCGCGACATGGCCTTCGTACGCCATGACGCCCACGAGACGGAAACCGGGCCGCCGGGTGATCGCCCGGGCGAGGGCGGCCACCTGCGCGGGGGAGTGCAGGGGCGAGCGCAGCGCGCCGATCCGCACCTTGCCGCCCAGCGGCCGGAAGGAGGTGTCCAACTCCAGGCAGACCCGCACCTCTTCGGCCCCGCCGGCCCTGGCCTCGTCGATCAGCCGCAGCTGCGCCGGGTCGTCGACCATCACGGTCACGGCCGCCGCGAGCCGGGGATCGGCGGTCAGTTCGGCGAAGCCGGCGCGGTCGGCCGAAGGATAGGCGAGCAGGACGTCGTCGAAGCCGGAGCGGGCGAGCCACAGCGACTCGGCGAGCGTGAAGGACATGATCCCGGCGAAGCCCTCGCGGGCCAGGACCCGCTCCAGCAGGGCCCGACAGCGCACGGACTTGCTGGCGACGCGGATCGGCTTGCCGCCGGCCCGGCGTACGAGGTCGTCGGCGTTGGCGTCGAAAGCCGCCAGATCGACGAGGGCGAGAGGCGCGTCGAGGTGGGCGGTGGCCCGGTCGTAACGGGCCCTGTCTGCGGCACGGTCCGCGGCACGGGCAGTCATGGCCGAAGCCTGCCAGACACGGTTACCCGAGGGTAGAGGGATGATCCGGGCAGATCGCCCGGGGCCGTGGACCGAGTTCCCGCACGGCCTGCGTCTGCCCGTAGAGTGACGCGCACGGAGCCTCGCCGGGCCGAGCGTTCCGGCAGCCGGAGCGCGAGGAGACGGGGGAGCATGAGCACGGAGGCGGGACGCACCCCGATTCCCCCGCGTCCCACCGTGCCGCCTCGCCCCAGCACCCCGCCGGACGAGCCGCCTCCGCCCCCCTCCGCCCGCTTCCCCGACGTGCGCCCCCCCATCGACGACGACTGGCTCCTGACCGCGCCGCGCCCGGAGGGACGGGGTACGGGCGTCACCGCATCGCGCAGGGCCGACTCGCGCAAGGCCGCCGACGGAACCGAGACGGACGCGGCCGACACCGGCTTCGACGCCGAGGAGCCCGACCGGGCGTCCCGCGTGGCCGACCTCCTGGCCCCGTTCAACGAAGCCGCCCGCCGCAGGGGCCCGGCAGCTCCGCGGCGCGGTGACGGGTCCGCGGCACGAGAGGGCAGCACCCCGGCCGGCGTCCGCGTCGCCGGTCCCGTCGCGCCGTCGCCGGACGCGACGGCCGGAGAGTGCACGGACCCCTTCAGCGCCGCGCCCCCCGGCTCCGCCAGGGACAGCGATGCCCCACCGCCCCCACCCGCCTCTGCCCGGCTCCCCGACACCCCGCCCGCGGCCACGGGCACCCTCCGCGTCCTCGACGTGGACGACCTGCCGGGGCGGACCGCCGATGAGGGAACGGCCGTACCCGTAACGGCCCCCCAGCCCGCCGATCCGCCGCCCCCGGGCCCGGTGGCCGAGGACACCGCCGCCCACGACGCGCCGCCGAGGCCCGGCGCCGGGCGGCCCTTCGTCTTCCTCGCGCGGCCCGCCCTGGACGACGACACCGCCCCCCGGCCGCGCCCCCTCGGCGCCCGGGTCCGCCGCCGCGCGGTCGCCGCCGCGGCCTGCGCCGTCCTCGGGCTCGGCCTCATCGGCGGCGCCGTGACCGGCAGTTGGCTGACCGGCGAGTCCTCGGCCACCGGGTCCACCCGCAGCGCGTACGCGGCCACGGGCCGGCTCTGGCACAGCCTCCCCGTCGACCGGCTCTTCCCGCCCACCCTCAAGGGCGAGGGCGCGGGCCCCGGCGGCGCCGACCGCTCCTGGAGCCGGGTCGCCGTCGCCCCGGACAGCACCTGCGAGGCCGCCTTCGACCCGCTGCTGAGGAAGGCCCTCGCGCCCGCCGGCTGCCTGCGGCTGCTGCGCGCCACGTACACCGACGCGACCCGCAGCCATGTCACCACCGTCGGCCTGCTGTTCACCAAGGCGGACGCCGACGGCATGCGGGCCCTGCGGAACCGTTTCACGGAAGAGGGCCTGGAGCAGCGCTCCGACCTGATGCCCCGGACATACCCGGCCAAGGGCACCGTCGCGGAGGGCTTCGGGGACGCCCAGCGCGCCTCCTGGACCGTGTCCGTGCTGCCGGACGCGCCCGTCGTCGCGTACGCCGTGTCCGGGTTCGCCGACGGCCGCACGGTCACGGACCCCCGGTCCGCCACCGACGCGATGAGCGGCAACACCGCCGCCGCGCCCGCACAGGCGGGCCTCGGCCACGAGGCGAAGGGCATCGCCGACCGCGTCGAGCGAGGCCTGCGCAAGAACATCGCCCGAGCGGAAGAGACGTGATGGCGAGGACCCGCCGGCCCCTCGTCGCCGCCGCGCTCGCCGCCGCGCTGGCCCTCGCCCCCGCCACCACGGCACACGCCGACGACGGCATCCGCGCCCAGCAGTGGGCCCTGGACACCATGCGCACCGGCGAGGCCTGGCAGGCCACCAGGGGCGCGGGCATCACCGTCGCCGTCCTGGACACCGGCGTCGACGGCCGGCACCCGGACCTCGTGGGCAACGTCCTCGCAGGCAAGGACATGGTCGGCTTCGGCGCCCGCCGCGGCGACCGCCCCTGGGCCCGCCACGGCACCGCCATGGCCGGCATCATCGCGGGCCACGGACACGGCGTCGGCCGCGGCGACGGCGTGCTCGGCATAGCACCCGAGGCGAAGATCCTGCCGGTCCGCGTGATCCTCGAAGACGGCGACCCCGCCCGCAAGAAGGCCCGCGACACCCGCGGCAACGCGCTCGCCGAAGGCATCCGCTGGGCCGCCGACCACGGCGCGGACGTCATCAACCTCTCCCTCGGCGACGACTCCAAGTCCGCCCACCCCGAACCCGCCGAGGACGCCGCCGTCCAGTACGCCCTGAAGAAGGGCGTCGCCGTCGTCGCCTCCGCGGGCAACGGCGGCGAGCGCGGCGACCACATCTCCTACCCGGCCGCCTATCCCGGCGTGATCGCCGCGACAGCGGTCGACGAGAACGGCGCCCGGGCCTCCTTCTCCACCCGCCGCTGGTACGCCACCGTCGCCGCGCCAGGCGACGACATCGTCATCGCCGACCCCGACCGCAAGTACTACGAGGGCTGGGGCACCAGCGCCGCGTCCGCCTTCGTCTCCGGCGCCGTCGCCCTGATCCGCGCCGCCCACCCCCGCCTCACCCCCGCGCAGATCAAGCAGCTCCTGGAGGACACCGCCCGCGACGCCCCGCCCGGTGGACGCGACGACTCCCGCGGCTTCGGCCTCATCGACCCGGCCGCCGCCCTCGACCGCGCCGGCCGGCTGAAGAAGGCCGAGCCCGCGGCGGCGGCGTACGGCGAGAAGTACTTCGGCCGGGGCCCCGACGCACGCCGGGGCGACGACGGCCCCGCGGGCTGGATCGGCCCGGCGGCGGGCGGCCTCGGCGTCGTCCTGCTCGCGGCGGCGGTCTCGCTCTGGCGCGGCAGGCGCATCCCGCCGGAAGGACGCGGCGCGGGCCCTCTGTAGGGTCGACGACCGTGGCGAACATGGCGAACAAGAACATCCCCGACCCCGGCTTCTCCGACGACGACGGCACCGCCGACCCCCGGCTGGCCGCGGCGCTCACCGCCTGGTCGCAGGAGCGTACGGCCCACGGCCCCGTCCTCGAAGCCCTCGCCGGGGCCCGGCTCCTCGTCCCCGTCGTCGCCGTCCTCGGCGAGGTCGAGGTGGACGAGAACGGGCTGCGCCGCGAGAAGACCAGCGACATGGCCGTGCCCACCCTGAAGGCCGGCGGCCGCAAGGCGCTGCCCGCGTTCACCTCCATCGAGGCGCTCGCCCTGTGGGACCCGGCCGCCCGGCCCGTCGCCGTCCCCCTGCACCAGGCCCTCCAGGCGGCCGCCCACGAGCAGGCCGACACGATCGTCCTCGACCTCGCGGGCCCGGTCCCCTACGAACTGGGCAGGGCCGCGCTGATCGCCCTCGCCGAGGGCCGCGCCAGCGCCGACCCGCTCGCCGACCCCGCCGTCACCGGTGCGGTACGCGCGGCCGTCGCCGCCGAGCCCGCCGTGCTCCGCGCCCACCTCGGCCCCGGCAGCTCCGACGGCACCCTCGCCCTGGTCCTCGACCCGTCCGCCGACCCCGCCGAGGCCGCCCAGCGCGTGGCCCGCCGCATCGCCGCCGACGAAACACTGAGGGCCCGCCTGGTGCACGGCCTCGACCTGGCACTCCTGCCGGCCGAGGCCACGCCGCCGGGCGAGCCCCTCTACGTACGTACGGTGTGAGCTACGTACGCACGTCCATACGGTCTGACCTACGCACGCATGGCGTGCGGGCTCAGCCGAAGACCGGGCCCGTGTACTTCTCGCCCGGGCCCTGACCCGGCTCGTCCGCCACGATCGACGCCTCGCGGAACGCCAGCTGCAGGGACTTCAGACCGTCCCGCAGCGGCGCCGCGTGGAACGAGCTGATCTCCGTGGCACTGGCGTCCATCAGACCGGCCAGCGAGTGGATCAGCTTGCGGGCCTCGTCCAGGTCCTTGTGGCCCTCGCCGCCCTCGGCGAGGCCGAGGTTCACGGCGGCGGCGCTCATCAGGTGGACCGCCACCGTGGTGATCACCTCGACCGCGGGGACGTCCGCGATGTCACGGGTCAGGGTGTCGAAGTCGGGGGAGTCGGGCCCGGCGGTCCCGGGGGCCGCGGGAGACTCGGGGGTGGGGGTCGTGTCGCTCATGTCCCACACGATAAGCCGCGCCCCGCGTCCGCCCCGCCCCGGGAGCCGCCGCCCCCACCGGTTCGCCCCACCCCGGGGGAGCTGCTAACCTTGTGTAACGACCGGCCGGAGACCCGCGTGCCAACGCGAGGACCCGGCCCACAAGTGGAGGCTCCGTTCTCCCACCTGACCGCTCCCCGGAGCGGCGGGTCACCGGTCAGGCGGCCGAAGTCCCCGAGGCTTCGGGTCGCCCGATGTGCGCCCCGCGATCACCGCGGAGGTGCTCCGGTAGTAATGGAGCCCCTTCTGTGATCGGTCGGGGCATTTTTTGTGGCCTCGCTCGGTTGGTCCCACAACAGACGTAACGCGGCTGTCCGCCAGACGGTCGCGTGGTGCTACCGAGGAGGATCCATCAGCGCCGAGCCCCGCATCAACGACCGGATTCGCGTTCCCGAGGTGCGACTTGTCGGCCCCAGCGGTGAGCAGGTCGGGATTGTTCCGCTTGCCAAGGCCCTGGAGCTCGCGCAGGAGTACGACCTCGACTTGGTCGAGGTCGCGGCGAACGCCCGTCCGCCCGT
Source organism: Streptomyces huasconensis (assembly GCF_021028635.1). Lineage (NCBI taxonomy): Bacteria > Bacillati > Actinomycetota > Actinomycetes > Kitasatosporales > Streptomycetaceae > Streptomyces > Streptomyces huasconensis. The sequence goes on along the minus strand of NZ_CP086119.1, from coordinate 1,360,726 downwards.
GTGCAAGCTCATGGACTACGGGAAGTTCAAGTACGAGTCGGCCATGAAGGCCCGTGAGGCGCGCAAGAACCAGGCGCACACGGTCATCAAGGAGATGAAGCTCCGGCCGAAGATCGACCCGCACGACTATGACACCAAGAAGGGTCACGTCGTCCGGTTCCTCAAGCAGGGCGACAAGGTCAAGATCACGATCATGTTCCGTGGTCGCGAGCAGTCCCGCCCCGAGCTTGGCTTCCGGCTGCTGCAGCGTCTCGCTTCGGACGTCGAGGACCTCGGGTTCATCGAGTCGAACCCGAAGCAGGACGGCCGAAACATGATCATGGTTCTCGGTCCGCACAAGAAGAAGACCGAGGCGATGGCCGAGGCCCGCGAGGCCCAGGCGGCCCGCAAGGCGGACGCGAAGGCCAACCCCGGCCGCTCGCAGAACTCCGCCGAGGGGGAGGAGCACTCCGAGGAGGCTCCCGCCGAGGCCCCGGCCGAGGCCAACGCCGAGGCCTGATCCTCCCGGACGCGAGTCCAGGGGATCGCCACCTGACACATATGGCTCCCGGATGCCCGGTTTCACGACCGGGCATCGGAGTGCCACTGACGAGGAGAGAACGGCGCTATGCCGAAGAACAAGTCGCACAGCGGTGCCAGCAAGCGCTTCAAGGTCACCGGCTCCGGCAAGGTGCTCCGTGAGCGCGCCGGCAAGCGCCACCTGCTCGAGCACAAGTCGTCCCGTCTGACGCGTCGCCTCACCGGCAACGCCGAGATGGCCCCGGGCGACGCCAAGAAGATCAAGAAGCTTCTCGGCAAGTGAGCCGGGGCGCGCACCGCGCGCCTCAGCTCTGACCGGGACCCAATCGATATCGGGTCGTGTGAGTCCAACCACGGCCCCGCTACAAGGAGTTAACAAGTGGCACGCGTCAAGCGGGCAGTCAACGCCCACAAGAAGCGTCGGGCGATCCTCGAAGCGGCCAGCGGCTACCGCGGCCAGCGCTCGCGCCTGTACCGCAAGGCCAAGGAGCAGGTCACCCACTCCCTGGTCTACAACTACAACGACCGCAAGAAGCGCAAGGGCGACTTCCGTCAGCTGTGGATCCAGCGCATCAACGCTGCTGCCCGCGCCAACGGCATCACCTACAACCGCTTCATCCAGGGTCTGAAGGCCGCCAACATCGAGGTGGACCGCAAGATCCTCGCGGAGCTGGCCGTCAACGACCAGAACGCGTTCGCCGCGCTGGTCGAGGTCGCGCAGAAGGCGCTGCCGAGCGACGTGAACGCGCCCAAGGCCGCGTGACACTGCGCTGAGCTGAGCGTTGTTTCGGACCCGTAAGCCGCTTGGCTTACGGGTCCGCTTGCGTTCGGGCTCTCGTCTGCCCTCTTCTCTTGTCTGCCGTCCGCGGGCCGTGACCGGCTGGTCGCGCAGTTCCCCGCACCCCTACGGGGCTGCCCCTGCGGGGGCGCCCGCATAGCTACCCGAAGGTGAGTTCATGACCGCCGCTCCCGAGTCGATCTCCCCCAAGTCGCCGCGCGTCAGCGCTGCCCGGCGGCTGGCCAAGCGGAATTTCCGGGGGAAGGAGCGGCTGTTTCTCGCCGAGGGGCCGCAGGCCGTGCGGGAGGCCGCGGGGCACGCGGACACCCTCGTCGAGCTGTTCGCCACCGTCGACGCCGCCGAGCGCTACGCCGACATCGTGGGCGAGGCCCGTGCCGCCGGGGCCCGGGTGCACCTCGCCGACGAGGACGTCATCGCCGACATCTCGACGACCGTCACCCCGCAGGGGCTCGTCGGGGTCTGCCGGTTCCTCGACACCCCCTTCGAGGACATCCTCGCCGCCCGGCCCAAGCTCGTCGCCGTCCTCGCCCACGTACGCGACCCCGGCAACGCCGGCACCGTGCTGCGCTGCGCCGACGCCGCGGGCGCCGAGGCCGTGGTGCTGACCGACGCCTCCGTGGACCTCTACAACCCCAAGGCCGTGCGCGCCTCGGTCGGGTCGCTGTTCCACCTGCCGGTCGCCGTCGGGGTGCCCGTGGAGACGGCCGTACGCGGACTCAAGGACGCCGGCGTGCGTATCCTCGCCGCCGACGGCGCGGGCGAGGACGACCTCGACACCGAGCTCGACAAGGGCACCATGGGCACCCCCACCGCCTGGGTCTTCGGCAACGAGGCGTGGGGGCTGCCGGAGGAGACCCGCGCACTCGCCGACGCCGTGGTGCGCGTTCCGATCCACGGCAGGGCCGAGAGCCTCAACCTCGCGACCGCCGCGGCCGTGTGCCTCTACGCCTCCGCTCGTGCACAGCGCGCCGCCGGAGGGTGCCGCTCCGTCACATCGAGCTAGTAGGGTGACGGGCTCGGGGGCCCTCCCCCAAGCTCACGCCTTTGCTGGAGCGGGGAGGCACCCCCACCGCCAGTCCGAGAGGTGGGGTACGGGGCATGAGTGTCGGCACCAGCAGAGCACCGGGAGCACCGGACGTCGTCCGTGCTCGCGCCGACCGCAGCGGTCCCGGTGATCTCGGGCTCGACCCCGACGACCTGCCCGACGGGCTCGTCGTCGCGGACGAGACGGGCCACGTCATCTGCTTCAACGCGGCGGCCGTCCGGATCACCGCCGTCCCCGCCGCCGACGCTCTCGGCAGCCCCCTGGAGCACGCCCTCCCCTTAGAGGACCTCGAAGGCCGCCGCTGGTGGCAGCTGACGAACCCCTACGGAGGCCTCGCCATCCGCGTCGGCCAGCCCGAGCGCAATCTGCTGCTGCCGGGCGGCCGCGAGGTCCTGGTCTCCGCCCGCTATCTGCGCGCCTCCCGCACCGGGCCCGTGCGCCGCGTCATCGTCTGTCTGCGGGACACCGAGGCCCGCCGCCGCACCGAGCGCAGCCACGCCGAGCTGATCGCCACGGTCGCCCACGAACTCCGCTCGCCCCTCACCTCCGTCAAGGGCTTCACGGCGACGCTGCTCGCCAAGTGGGAGAGGTTCACGGACGACCAGAAGAAGCTGATGCTGGAGACCGTCGACGCCGACGCCAACCGCGTCACCCGGCTCATCGCCGAACTCCTCGACATCTCCCGCATCGACTCCGGGCGGCTCGAACTGCGCCGCCAGCCCGTCGACATAGGCGCCGCCGTCGGCCGGCACATCCAGGCGCACGTCGCCTCCGGCCAGGACGCCGCCCGCTTCCTGCTCCGCCTCCAGCAGCCGCTGCCCGACCTGTGGGCGGACCCCGACAAGATCGACCAGGTACTGAGCAACCTGCTGGAAAATGCGGTGCGGCACGGCGAGGGAACCGTCACCATCGACGTGGCGCCCTCCTCGTCCCCCCGGGAGCGAGGCGGCGCCGAGACCGCCGTGACCGTGAGCGACGAGGGTCCCGGCATTCCTGAGGAGTCGATGGGCCGCGTCTTCACCCGCTTCTGGCGGGGCAGCAAACGCGGCGGGACGGGACTGGGGCTGTACATCGTGAAGGGCATCGTGGAGGCGCACGGCGGGACGATCACCGTCGGCCGCGCCCCGGGCGGCGGCGCCCAGTTCCGATTTACGTTGCCCGTGGGGACTCCCGCGTACCTCCTGTGAGTCCACGACGGACTCCGGCCAGGACGTTCCGAGCAGCCCGCGGGCGCATTCGATCACCGCACCCCCGTTAGACTCGGTCGTTGGCACTTTGCGTCCCCAACCTTGGGACACTCCGTCTCCGACTCGTCGACGGGGACCATCCGCCAGCCAACCGGAAGCACGGGAAGAGATGTCGGCACCGAACAAGTCGTACGACCCTGTTGAGGTCGAGGCACTGAAACCTGAAGAGATCGAGCGCATGCGGGACGAGGCGCTCGCCGCCTTCGCGGCCGCAGACTCCCTCGACGCGCTCCAGGAGGCCAAGGTCGCGCACACCGGCGGCACCTCGCCGCTGGCCCTCGCCAACCGCGAGATCGGCGCGCTGCCCCCGCAGGCCAAGGCCGAGGCGGGCAAGCGCGTCGGCATGGCGCGCGGCGCCGTCAACAAGGCGCTGGCCGCCCGCCAGGCCGAGCTGGAGGCCGAGCGCGACGCCCGTGTGCTGGTCGAGGAGGCGGTGGACGTCACCCTGCCGTACGACCGCACCGCCGCCGGCGCCCGGCACCCGCTGACCACGCTCATGGAGCGCGTCGCGGACGTCTTCGTCGCCATGGGGTACGAGGTCGCCGAGGGCCCCGAGGTCGAGGCGGAGTGGTTCAACTTCGACGCCCTGAACTTCACGCCCGACCACCCGGCCCGGCAGATGCAGGACACGTTCTTCGTCCAGGGCCCCGAGGGCAAGTCGGGCGACGAGTCCGGTGTCGTCCTGCGGACGCACACTTCCCCGGTGCAGGCCCGCGCGCTCCTCGAACGCCGCGAGCCGCCCGTCTACATCGTCTGCCCCGGCCGCGTGTACCGCACGGACGAGCTGGACGCGACGCACACCCCGGTCTTCCACCAGATCGAGCTGCTCGCCGTCGACGAGGGCCTGACCATGGCCGACCTCAAGGGCACCCTCGACCACATGGTCCAGGCGCTCTTCGGCCCGGACATGAAGACCCGGCTGCGGCCGAACTACTTCCCGTTCACCGAGCCGTCCGCCGAGATGGACATGGTGTGCTACGTCTGCCGCGGCGAGTCCGTCGGCAACCCCGACCGCCCCTGCCGCACCTGCGGCAGCGAGGGCTGGATCGAGCTCGGCGGCTGCGGCATGGTCAACCCCAAGGTGCTGACCGCCTGCGGCGTCGACCCCCAGAAGTACAGCGGATTCGCCTTCGGGTTCGGCATCGAGCGGATGCTGATGTTCCGCCACAACGTCGAAGACATGCGAGACATGGTCGAGGGTGACATCCGGTTCACCCGGCCGTTCGGGATGGAGATCTGATGCGGGTCCCGCTTTCCTGGCTGCGGGAGTACGTCGACCTCCCCGCCACCGAGACCGGCCGTGACGTGCAGGCCAAGCTGATCGAGGTCGGCCTCGAGGTCGAGACCGTCGAGCAGCTCGGCGGCGGCCTCAAGGGCCCGCTCGTCGTGGGCAAGGTCCTCACCATCGAGGAGCTGGAGGGCTTCAAGAAGCCCATCCGCTTCTGCACCGTCGACGTCGGCACCGCCAACGGCACCGGCGAGCCGCAGGAGATCGTCTGCGGCGCCCGGAACTTCGCCGTCGGCGACAAGGTCGTCGTGGTCCTGCCGGGCGCCGTCCTGCCCGGTGACTTCGCGATCGCCGCCCGCAAGACGTACGGCAAGACCTCGCACGGCATGATCTGCTCCGGCGACGAGCTGGGCATGGGCGACGACGGCAGCGGAGGCATCATCGTGCTGCCGCCCGAGCACGAGGTCGGCACCGACGCCATCGAGCTGCTCGAACTGGTCGACGAGGTCCTGGACATCGCCGTCACGCCCGACCGGGGCTACGCCCTGTCGATGCGCGGCGTCGCCCGCGAGACCGCCATCGCGTACGGCCTGCCGCTGCGCGACCCGGCGCTCCTGGACGTGCCCGCGCCGAACTCCTTCGGCTACCCCGTCAAGATCAGCGACCCGCTCGGCTGCGACCGCTTCACCGCGCGCACCGTCACCGGCCTGCGCCCCGAGGCCCGCTCGCCGATCTGGCTCAAGCGGCGCCTGCAGAAGGCCGGGATGCGCCCCATCTCGCTCACCGTCGACGTCGCGAACTACGTGATGCTGGAGCTGGGCCAGCCCCTGCACACGTACGACCGCTCCCGCATCCAGGGGACGATCGGCGTGCGCCGGGCCGAGCAGGGCGAGAAGTTCATGACGCTCGACGGCGCACAGCGCGTCCTCGACGCCGAGGACCTGGTGATCACCGACGAGCGCGGGCCCATCGGCCTCGCGGGCGTCATGGGCGGCGCCAACACCGAGATCGCCGACCACGACGCCGAGGGCGGCACGACGGACGTCGTGATCGAGGCCGCGCACTTCGACGCCCTGTCCGTCGCGCGCACCGCGCGCCGCCACAAGCTGGGCTCCGAGGCCGCCAAGCGCTACGAGCGCGGCGTCGACCCGCAGGCCACGTCGGCCGCCGCGCAGCGCACCGTCGACCTGCTGGTGCTGCTCGCGGGCGGCACCGCCGAGGCCGGCGTCACGGAGATCATCGCCCCCACCGCGCCGCGCACGATCACCATGCCCGCCGACCACCCCGACCGGGTCGCCGGTGTCACCTACGGCCGCGAGACCGTCGTACGCCGCCTCCAGCAGGTCGGCTGCGACGTGTACGGCCAGGACGACCTGACCGTCACCGTGCCGTCGTGGCGTCCCGACCTCGCGGAGCCGAACGACCTCGCCGAAGAGGTCATCCGTCTTGAGGGGTACGAGAACCTCCCCTCGACCCTGCCGAAGCCCCCCGCGGGCCGCGGCCTCACCGAGCGGCAGCGCCTGCACCGCCGTGTCGGGCGCGCGCTGGCCGGCGCCGGATACGTGGAGGCGCTGAGCTACCCCTTCATCGGGGAGAACGTCTTTGACCAGCTCGGCCTGGAGGCGGACGATCCGAACCGCCGCGTGGTCAAGCTCGTCAACCCGCTCTCCGACGAGGAGCCCGCCCTCCGTACGACGCTGCTGCCGGGGCTGCTCGCCGCGCTCCGCCGCAACGACGGGCGGGGCAGCCACGACCTGGCGCTCTTCGAGACCGGCCTGGTCTTCCACCCCCGCCAGGAGCTGAAGGTCGCGGTGCGGCTGCCCGTCGACCGGCGGCCCACCGACGAGGAGATCGCCTCCCTCACCGACGCGCTGCCCGTCCAGCCCCGGCACGCCGCCGTCGTCCTCGCGGGCGCCCGCGAGCAGGCCGGCTGGTGGGGCAAGGGCCGCCCGGCCGACTGGGCGGACGCCGTCGAGGCGGCGCGCACCCTCGCCCGCGAGGCCGGTGCCGAGCTGATCGTCGACCAGGGGCAGTACGGCCCCTGGCACCCGGGCCGCTGCGCGGAGCTGAAGGTCGTCATCGACGGCGACATCGTCTCCGTGGGCCACGCCGGTGAGCTGCACCCGCGCGTCGTCAAGGCGCTCGGCCTGCCCGCCCGCACCTGCGCCATGGAGGTCGACCTGGACCGCCTGGCGCGGGCCGGCGAGGGCACGCTGCGCGCGCCGCGCATCTCCGCCTTCCCGGTGGCCACGCAGGACGTCGCGCTGATCGTCGACAAGGAGGTGCCGGCCGCCGTGGTCGAGTACTACCTGACCGGCGGCGCGGGCGACCTCCTGGAGTCCATCCGGCTGTTTGACGTCTTCGAGGGCGAACAGATCGGCGAGGGCAAGAAGTCCCTGGCGTACGCGCTGCGCTTCCGCGCGCCCGACCGCACGCTGACGGTCGACGAGGCGTCGGCGGCCCGTGACGCGGCCGTCGCCCTGGCGGCCGAGCGCACGGGCGCGGTGCTCCGCGGAGCGTAGTCACCGCCGGTAGGCGACGCCCCGCGCACCATGGGGCGCGAAGAGGGGCTCATCCGGATCGCCGGGTGAGCCCCTCACTCGTTGGGGTGACAAAGGGCATCACTCTGGCCCGATCGGGTCACTCGGTCGACAGAATCATTCCGGCCGTAGGGGTCGGTCTGCGCGCCGCACGGGGCTGAGGGGGGCCGACAGCATGATCCGTATCAGGGCTGGGGCTCCCCGCGCGATGGTGTCGCGGGCGAGAGCGGGGACCAGGGGAGCACGAGCGCGTGGTAAGGGCCCGCGCGGCCCCGCGAGAGACCCCCGGCTAGCCTGCGGGGGCGGCCGTCGTCGCTTCCGCCGGGTGCTCTCGCTGGGCCTGCCGACGGTGTGGGGCGCCGTCGCCATCACGTTCAAACTGGCCTGTCCGCTCGCCCAGCAGGACGGCATGGGGGCGCGGATCGTCAGCAGCGCCGTCTTCTTCGTCGTCGGCACCGGGCTCGTCGTGCATGTCCACCGGACCCTGCTGCGGGAGCTGCGCCAGGTCCGCGAGGTCGCCGGCGCCGCGCAGAACGTGCTGCTGAGACCGCTGCCGCCCCGCGTCGAAGGGCTCGCGCTCGCCGCCGGCCGGGTCTCGGCGTCGCGGGGCGCCTGTGTCGGCGGCGATCTGTACGAGGTCGCCGCCACCGACCACGGCGTGCGCGTCGTCATGGGTGACGTCCGCGGGCACGGCCTCGGCGCCATCGGGACCGTCGCCGCCGTCCTCGGCAGCTTCCGCGACGCCGCCCACGACGAACCCGAACTCCCGGCGGTCATGCGCCGGTTGGAGCGGGCCCTCGGGCGGCACCTGCGGGAGCGTTCGTACGCCGAGCAGCCCGTGAGCGGCAGAGCGGCACAGGACGGCGCGCTGGCCGAGGAGTTCGTCACCGTGCTGCTCCTGGAGATCGGCGAGGACGGCGAGCTGCTGGCCATCAACTGCGGCCACCCCTGGCCGTACCTGCTCACCCGGCAGGCCCGGCCGCTGGCCGACGCCGAACCGCTGCCTCCGCTCGGCCTCTTCCCGCTCCCCGGAGAACTGCCCGTGGTGCACTGCGGGCGGCTGCTGCCGGGCGAGTCGCTCGTCCTGCACACGGACGGCATGGAGGACGCCCGCGACGCGGCGGGTGCGTTCTTCCCGCTCCAGGCCGCCCTCACCGAGGCGGCGCGGGCCCGGCCGGCCACCCCGCAGGACCTCATCGACGCGGTCTACGCCGAATTCCTGCGCCACGCGGGCCAGTTGCCGTCCGACGACGCGGCGCTGCTCGTCCTGCGCAACGACCGCGAGCAGGCCCCCAACCGGCAGCAGGAGTCCGAGCGGCCCATCACCCGCACCATGAGCTGAGCGCCCGGTGGGACGGAGCGAGCCGCGCGCCGTCCGCCCCGCCATGGAGTTGTCGGGCAGACGACGGGACGGACGGCGCCAGGAGGGGCCGCCGCACTGTATTGAGGGGGGAGCCGGCGACCCACCGGCCTCATCGACTGATGAGGCCCCTCAGTCAAGCGGCCCCACACGGGACGCGGCAGAGCGCACACCCCCCGGATTCGGGCACTCCGTTCACACCCCGTGTGAAGGCGCCTCCACTACTCTGAACAGCACCGAGCCACCGGAGGGCATCCATGCAGCCCAACACCCTGCTCGACGCGATCCTCGACGAAGCGGGCATCTCGCACGCGGGACTCGCCGCCCACGTGAACCAGGCCGGGAAGTCCAGGGGCCTCGCGTTGCGCTACGAACACACCGCCGTCTCCCGCTGGCTGAAGGGCCAGCGCCCGCGCGGCCAGGTCCCGGACCTGATCTGCGAGGTACTCGCCGCCCGGCTCCAGCGGCCCGTCACCCTCGACGACATCGGCCTGGGAGTGCCCGGTGTCCCCGCCGCCCCCGCGGGATCGGCGACGTGCACGCTCTCCGGCTTCGTGGAGCGCGCCACCGCGCTGTGGCGCTCGGACGAACAGCAGCGCCCCCACCTGCTCGGCGCGCCCGCGGTCACCGGCACCCCCGCGGTGATGCCGGTCTGGGAGTGGGAGAACCCGCCCGAGGACGTCGACGTGTCCCGCGGCGGACGCCACCCCGTCAGCACGGCCGACATCGAGATGATGCGCGCGGCCCGTGCCCACTACGAGCAGATGTACCGCAAGACCGGTGGCGTCGCGACCCGCACCCGCATCGTCGGCTTCCTCAACGCGGAGGCCGCGCCCCTGCTGCGGGGCAGCTACACCGACGAGATGGGCCGCCAACTGCACCGCTCCACGGGCGGGTTGGTGGCCATAGCGGGCATCTGCGCCTACGACTCCGACGCGCACGGCCTCGCCCAGCGCTACTTCCACCAGGCTCTGCGGCTGGCGAAGGCCAGCGGGGACCGGGGGCTCGGGGCGTATGTGATCGCGCTGCTGGTCAACCAGTCGCTGTTCATGCGGGAGTACCGCCAGGCCGTGGCGTTCGCCGAGGCGGCGCTGCGGGCCGCGGGCCGCGACCTCACCCCGGCGCTGGCGTCCGACCTGTACGCGATGCAGGCCAAGGCGTACGCGCACCTGGGCGACGGCCGGAGCGCCCTGTCGTGCATCCGGCGCGCGGAGGCCGCCGCCGACCGCATCCTGCGGGGCCGCGAGCCGGACGAGACGGGGTATGTCCAGCCGGGACTGGTCAACGTCCAGGTGGCCGAGGCCCTGCTCAGCCTCGGTGACCTGGTCAGTGCCCGGGAGCATGCCGCCGCGGCCGTCGACACGCCGGCCCATGACCGGGGCCGCGTCCACCGCCTCGCCATGCTCAGCCAGATCGAACTGCGCCAGGGCAACACCGACGAGGCGGTGGCCACCGCGGTGGAAATGGCGCAGCAGGCGCGGGGGATGGAGTCCCAGCGGCTGCGGGACCGGCTGCGCGCGGTGCGGGAGCACCTGGTGCGCAGCGACTGCGCGGGCACGGCCGAGGCGGCCGAACTCATCGACGGGGCGTTGCGCGTCCCGCTCTGACCCCTGGCGCCCCGTGACGCCCCCTGGCGCCCACTGCTCTGCGGTTCTCCCTGCTGCGATATTGCCGTCAACTCGGCGAAAGGTGGCAGAACCGTGCAGTGGACGAAACAGAGCGAACAAACTGTGTATGGAAACAGGTGGTTCACGGTCAATCTCGCGGATGTCGAGCTGCCCGACGGCCGGCATCTGGACCACTTCCTCATACGGATGCGGCCCGTGGCCGTGGCCACCGTCGTCAACGACGCCAACGAAGTGCTGCTGCTGTGGCGGCACCGCTTCATCACCGACAGCTGGGGCTGGGAACTCGCGGCGGGCGTCGTCGAGGACGGCGAGGACATCGCGTACGCGGCGGCCCGCGAGATGGAGGAGGAGACCGGCTGGCGGCCGGGCCCGCTGCGGCACCTGATGAGCGTCGAGCCCTCGAACGGGCTCACCGACGCCCGGCACCACATCTACTGGTCCGACGAAGGGACCTATGTGGGCCATCCCGAGGACGATTTCGAGTCGGACCGCCGTGAGTGGGTCCCGCTCAAGCTCGTCCCCGACATGGTGGCCCGCGGCGAGGTCCCGGCCGCCAACATGGCCGCGGCGCTGCTCCTCCTGCACCATCTGCGCCTCGGCCAGGACGCGCGCTAGCCGTGCGGTGGTCAGTGGCCGAGGGCCTGCCAGACCGCGACGGCGAGCGCCGCGACCGTCGCGAGAGCGACGATCGTGGGGAGCGGCCAGCGCGTGTGTTCCAGGGCGGAGACCCGGGATTGCAGGGCCTCCACGTTCTTGGCGGTCTGCTGGTCGTGCTGCGTCAGCAACGCCAGCCGTCCGTCGACGCGGGCGAGGCCCACGTCCAGGCTGCGGCGTAACTCCGCGAGTTCTTCCGGGACCACGGCTCGCTCGCCATCGGTGGTCACGAGTCCACTCCTCTCTGTAGTGGCGCGTCCCCCCTTCTTCCGCACGGGAAGTCAACTCGCGTGACGGACTGGGCGGGAGAGTGTGCGATGGGCATATGCGAGCCCACCGCGCACACGGTGTGTGAACGCCGCGGGCCCGGCACTCGCAGGAGTGCCGGGCCCGTCACCACAGAGGATTCACACGGGGCGTCAGGCGTACGTGTAGAAGCCCGAGCCGGTCTTCCGGCCGAGGCGGCCCGCGTCCACCATGCGCTGGAGCAGCGGGGGCGCGGCGTACAGCGGCTCCTTGTACTCGGCGTACATGGAGTCGGCGACCGAGGCGACCGTGTCCAGGCCGATCAGGTCGGCGAGCTTGAGCGGGCCCATCGGGTGGGCGCAGCCCATCTCCATGCCGTTGTCGATGTCCTCACGGCTCGCGATGCCCGACTCGAACATCCGGATCGCGGAGAGGAGGTACGGGATGAGCAGCGCGTTGACCACGAAGCCCGAGCGGTCCTGGGCGCGGATCGCGTGCTTGCCGAGGACCTTCTCGACCATGACCTGCGCCCGGCTGATGGTGCCCTCGGACGTGGTCAGCGCCGGGATCAGCTCGACGAGCTGCTGCACCGGCGCCGGGTTGAAGAAGTGGATGCCGATGACCTGGTCCGGCCGCGAGGTCGCGACGGCCAGCTTCACCAGCGGGATGGAGGAGGTGTTCGAGGCGAGGATCGCGTCCTGCCGGGTCACCACCTGGTCGAGCACCTGGAAGATCTCGGTCTTGACCTGCTCGTTCTCCACCACGGCCTCGATGACGAGGTCACGGTCGGCGAACTCGCCGAGGTCGGTGGTGAAGCTCAGCCGGTCCAGCGCCGCGTCCCGCTCCTCGTCGGAGATCTTGCCGCGCTCGGCCGCCTTGGAGAGCGAGTTGTACAGCCGCGTGCGGCCGATCTCCAGGGCCTCGCCGGTGGTCTCCGCGACCTTCACATCCAGTCCGGAGCGGGCGCAGACCTCTGCGATTCCGGCGCCCATCTGGCCACAGCCCACCACTCCGACGCGTGCGATATCGGTCATGGAGTCGGTCACCTCGTGCCTTTCGCTGATCAACGGGGCCGGCAGGTCCCCCGTATGGATGGTGCCTGCCTCGGCCGTGAACGTTACTCCGCAACTGAGGGTCCATGGCGTGCCGGGTCGGGCATGCTGGCCGCAACCCGGCGAAAGGTGCCGGACACAGCGAGCTCAGGGGCGTACAGATGAGGCGTATGTCACGTCGGGGTTTCTCGGTGGTGGCCGCGGCGACGATCGCGGGCCTGGCGACGGCGGGGGACGCGATGGCGGCCCCCGACCGGCGTCGGAAGAAGGAGCGGGAGCTGCGGGCCATGTGGCTGGCGACCGTCGTCAACCGCGACTGGCCCTCCAAACCGGGCCTGACCGCGCAGCAGCAGCGGAGCGAACTCCTTGCGTTCCTCGACTCGGCGGTGAACCGCAGACTGAACGCGGTGGTCTTCCAGGTGCGGCCCACCGCCGACGCCCTGTGGCCCTCGCCGCACGAGCCGTGGTCGGAGTACCTCACCGGGACGCAGGGCAAGAACCCGGGCTGGGACCCGCTGGGCACCGCGGTGCGGGAGGCGCACCGCAGAGGCCTGGAACTGCACGCGTGGTTCAACCCCTTCCGCATCGCGAACCACACCGACCCCTCGCGGCTGGTGGCCACGCACCCCGCGCGCGTGCACCCCGACTGGGTGGTGCCCTACGGCGGGAAGCTCTACTACAACCCGGGCCTGCCCGAGGTGCGCCGCTTCGTGCAGGACGCGATGCTCGACGCGGTCCGCCGCTATCCGCTGGACGCGGTGCACTGGGACGACTATTTCTACCCGTACCCCGTCGCGGGCCAGACCTTCGACGACGACGCCGCCTTCGCCCGCCACGGCGGCGGCTTCGCGGACCGCGCCTCCTGGCGCCGGGACAACATCGACCGGCTGGTGCGCGAGATGTCCGGCCGGATCAAGAAGACCCGGCCGCGCACGCAGTTCGGCATCAGCCCCTTCGCGGTCTGGCGCAACAAGGCGACCGACCCGACGGGTTCGGACACCCGGGCGGGCGTGCAGACGTACGACGACCTGTACGCGGACACGCGCGGCTGGGTGACGAAGGGCTGGCTCGACTACATCGTCCCGCAGGTGTACTGGAACATCGGCTTCCCCGCGGCGGACTACGCCAAGCTGGTCCCGTGGTGGAGCGATGTCGTACGCGGCACGGGCGTGCGCCTGTACATCGGCGAGGCCCTCTACAAGGCCGGTGACCCGGCACAGCCCGCCGCCTGGCAGGACCCGGCGGAGCTGTCCCGCCACCTCACCTACGCCGAGGGCTTCAGCGAGGTGCGCGGGCACATCTACTTCTCCGCCAAGGAGGTCGGCGTCGACAAGATCGGCGCGATGGCACGGGTGGTCGCCGACCACTACCAGGAACCCGCGAGGCCGCCGCGCTGACGGCCGCGCAGACCTAGGTGGCCGGGTCCTCGTGCCGTACGACGGTGTCGGGGCCCGGCGACATCAGCGTCTCGTGGCCGTCCTCGAAGCGTACGCGGTACGGCGGGGTGCCGTCCGCGCCGAGCACCTCGACGACCTCCGCGATCCGGTCGTGCTGCCCGACGATCCGGCCGTGGACCACCAGCCTGTCTCCTACGGTTGCGCGCATGTGGAGTACTCCCTCGTCCCGCTCTGCGGTCGCGATCCGTGGCCTCCAGTCTAGGGCGCAGGGCGGGAGTCGGCGCCTGGTCGGACGCCGGTCGGGTCAGCTTCGAGTCAGCCGCGGGCCCGTTGCGTGACCGCGATGCAGACGAGTACGGCGGCCGCCGTGAGGGGCGCGGCGACGGGCAGGTCCTCGCCGAGCAGGAACACCGACCAGACGAGGGTCAGCAGCGGCTGGGCGAGCTGGAGCTGGCTGGCCTTGGGGACCCCGATGGCCGCCATGCCCCGGTACCAGACGACCAGGCCGAGGAATTGCGAGCCGATCGCGGCGTAGAGCAGCCCCGCCGTGCTGTGGCCGGTGAGCCGGAAGGACTCGTGCTGGAGGGCGAGGGCGGCGCCCAGCAGGTTGAGCGGCAGGCAGAGCATCAGCCCCCAGCCGATGACCTGCCAGCCGGGCATCTCACGGGCCAGGCGACCGCCCTCGGTGTAGCCGGCCGCGCAGATCAGCAGCGCCCCGAAGAGGTAGAGGTCGGCGGCGGACAGCGCGCCGCCGCTCTGCTGCACGGTGAACGCGATGACGGCGGCGGCCCCGGCGAGCGCCGCCGCCCAGAACGTGCGGGAGGGGCGCGCCCCGGTCCGCAGCGCCGAGAGGACGGCGGTCGTCAGCGGGAGCAGGCCGACGACCACGGCCGCGTGCGCGGTGGTGGAGGTCTGCAGGGCCAGCGTGGTCAGCAGCGGGAAGCCGACGACCACGCCGGCGCCGACCACCGCGAGCCCCGCCCAGTGACGGCGGTGCGGCACCGGGACGCGCAGGGCGAGCAGGCAGCCGCCCGCGATGAGGGCGCTCAGCGCGCCGCGCAGGGTGACGAGGCTCCAGGGGCCGATGCCTTCGAGGCCCCAGGCGGTGGCGGGGAAGGTGAGCGAGAAGGCGGTGACGCCGAGGGCGGCGAGCACGGTGCCGGTACGGCGTGAGCCGTGCGGGGCGGGGGTGCCTCCCGGGGCCGTGGTGCCTTCCGGGGCCGTGGTGGCTTCGGCGACCGCTATCCGCTGCGGACGAGTAGCGCTATCCTGTGCTGTCATGCAAGAGAGTAGCAGCGTGGGTGAACTGGCGAAACGGCTGCGGAGCGAGGTGAACCGCTACTCACCCGGCGAGAAGCTGCCGTCGAGCCGGTCGCTCGTCGAACGGTTCCGGGTGAGCCCGGTGACCGTGTCGCGGGCCCTCGCGCAGCTGGCCGCCGAAGGGCTCGTCGTCACCCGGCCCGGCTCCGGTGTCTTCCGTGCCGAGCCGTCGGCGCCCGCCGTGCCGACCGGGGACACCTCGTGGCAGGAGGTGTCGCTGAGCGCCGACGCCACGGCCGAGCCGGCGCCGCGCGCGGTCGACGCGTCCGGGGTGCTCGCCACCCTCGCCGCCCCGCCGCCGGGCGTCATCGAGTTCAACGGCGGCTACCTCGACGCCTCCCTCCAGCCCGAGCGCGCGATGGCCGCGGCGCTCGCGCGGGCGGGCCGGCGGCCCGGGGCGTGGGGCAGGCCGCCGCTCGACGGCCTGCCGGAGCTTCGGGAGTGGTTCGCGCGGGGCATCGGCGGGGCCGTCACGGCCGCCGAGGTGCTGATCACGGCGGGCGGGCAGAGCGCGCTGACCACGGCGCTGCGCGCGCTCGCGCCGCCGGGGGCGCCGGTGCTCGTCGAGTCGCCCACCTACCCGGGCATGCTGGCGATCGCCCGCGCGGCGGGGATGCGTCCCGTGCCGGTGCCCGTCGACACGGACGGGGTGCGCCCGCAGCTCCTGGCGGCCGCCTTCCGCGCGACGGGCGCCCGCGTCTTCGTCTGCCAGCCGCTGTTCCAGAACCCGACCGGGGCCGTGCTCTCCGCCGAGCGCCGCCCCGAGGTGCTGCGGATCGCCCGCGAGGCGGGAGCGTTCGTCGTCGAGGACGACTTCGTGCGCCGCCTCGTCCACGAGGACGCCGGGCCGCTGCCGCCGCCGTTCTGCGCCGACGACAACGACGGCGTCGTCGTGCACGTCTGCTCGCTCACCAAGGCCACCTCGCCGAGCTTCCGGGTGAGCGCGCTCGCCGCGCGCGGACCGGTACTGGAGCGGTTGCGCGCCATCCAGGTCGTCGACCACTTCTTCGTGCCGCGCCCGCTCCAGGAGGCGGCGCTCGAACTGGTCGGCTCCCCGGCCTGGCCGCGCCATCTGCGGTCCGTGGCGGGCGAGTTGCGGGTGCGCAGGGACGCCATGGCCGCGGCGCTGCGGCTGAACCTCCCCGAGCTGGCGATGCCGCACATCCCCGCGGGCGGCTACCTCCTCTGGGTGCGGCTGCCCGACGGCACCGACGAGGCGGCGCTGGCATCGGCCGCCCTGCGCGCGGGCGTGGCCGTGGCCCCCGGCCGGCCGTACTACGCGGCGGAGCCCCCGGCGGCGTACGTCCGCCTGAGCTTCGCGGCGGTCGCGGGGGTGGGGGAGATCGGCGAGGGGGTGCGCAGGCTGCGGGCGGCCTGCGACGAGGTGCGGGGGTAGCTGCCGGGCGGAAAGTGGTCGACGCGGCGCGCGGAGTGCTGGCAGGGTCGGGGCATGAACGACAGCAGCACGCTCCACGGTGCGTACGAGATCTCCGCCGACCCCGCCCGCATCGACGCGGCCCGCGTCCACCACTGGCTCTCCACGGACGCGTACTGGGCCCTCGGCCGCAGCCGCGCCAAGCAGGACGCGGCGATCGCCGGGTCTCTCAACTTCGGTGCGTACGACGTGAGTTCGGGGCAGCAGGTGGCGTACGCGCGCGTGGTGACCGACCGGGCCACCTTCGCCTGGCTCTGCGACGTGTACGTCTCCCCGGCCGCGCGCGGCGGCGGGCTCGGCACCGCCCTCGTGGACGCGGTCCGCGCGTACCTGGAGCCGTTCGGCCTGCGCCGCGTGCTCCTGGCCACGGCCGACGCGCACGGCCTCTACGCGAAGGCCGGGTTCAAGGCCCTGGACGCCCCGGAGGACTGGATGGCGCTAACCAGTCAGTGACCTGGCGGGCCCTGGGCGGCCCGTACGTACTCCGTGACGAGCAGCAGGTCCTTGGCGGGGCCGCCGACGCGCCACCGGGTGCGCCAGTGGTCCGCGTCGTACACCTCGAACTCGCCCCGGTAGAGGTCCGCCGCGCACGGGTGGTCCGTCGCGTGGCGGCCGGTGCGCAGGTCCAGGTCGTGGAAGAAGCGGCCGTCGGCGAACTCGACGCGGGCCGTGCCCGGGGCGGCGCCCGGCAGGAAGCGCAGGGTGCGTTCGGCGGGGCGTGCGACGCCGTGCCAGGTGAAGGTGCCCGACTCGTGGTGGAGGAGCCCGCCCTCCTCCGACGCGGGCAGCGGCGGCGTCGGCAACGGCAGCGGCGAGAAGAGCGTCGTACCCGTGAAATGGCCCTCGGACCCGTCGGTGAGGTCGCGGACCGTGCGGGTCACGCGCCACTCGCCGACGAGGTGGGCGAGGACCTCCGCGACGGGGTGGAGGCAGGACGCACCGGCAGGCATACCGGCAGGGTAACCGCTACTTGTCGACCACCGACATGCTGCGCTCGTCGTACCGCGGGCCCGCGACCCTGTCCGCGGGGGCCGCCGCGTCGATGGCGGCGAGATCCTCGGCGGACAGCTCCAGCGTGGCGGCCGCGACGTTCTCCTCCAGGTACTTCTCGCGGCGCGTGCCCGGGATCGGCACGACGTCGTCGCCGCGGTGCTGCACCCAGGCCAGCGCGAGCTGCCCGGCGGTGACGCCCTTCTCGGCGGCGAGCGCGTTCAGGGTGTCCACGATGGCGAGGTTCCGCTCCAGGTTGCCGTCGGCGAAGCGGGGCTGGGTGCGCCGCAGGTCGTCCTCGGAGAGCGCGTCGAGCGAGGTGTAACGGCCGGTGAGGAAGCCGCGGCCGAGCGGGGAGAACGGCACGAGGCCGATGCCCAGTTCCCGGCAGACCGGCGCGATCTCCGCCTCCAGGTCGCGGGTCCACAGCGACCACTCGCTCTGCAGCGCGGCGATCGGATGCACGGCGTGCGCCCGGCGGATCGTGTCCGCGCCGGCCTCGGAGAGCCCGAGGTGGCGCACCTTGCCCGACTCGACCAGCTCGGCGAGCGTGCCGACGGTCTCCTCGATCGGCACGGTCTGGTCGACCCGGTGCACGTAGTACAGGTCGATGTGGTCGACGCCGAGGCGGCGCAGCGAGGCGTCACAGGCCTCGCGGACGTACGCGGCGTCACCCCGGATGTACGGGGGCTCGCCCAGGCGGTTGGCGAAGCCGAACTTGGTGGCGACGACGGCCCGTTCGCGGCGCGCACCCGCGAGGGCGCGGCCGATGAGCTGCTCGTTGTGGCCGCTTCCGTAGAAGTCGGAGGTGTCGAGCAGGGTGACGCCGAGGTCCAGGGCGCGGTGGATCGTCGCGATCGACCGGTCGTCGTCCGACGCGCCGTAGCCGTGGCTCATCCCCATGCATCCGAGTCCCTGGGCAGAGACCGTCAACGCGCCGAGCCGGCGGGTGGGAAGGGCGGTCATGGTGGTACCTCCTGGCTGGTGCTCCGTGGTCGCCTCCGACCCTAGGAGCTGGAGCGGACTCCAGGGCAAGACCGCACGGCCTCGGGGGAACCGGAGGGGGCGTACGGGGGCTGTCCCCAGGGGTTTTGGGCCCGGTGGCCCGATGGTGGCGTGCCCCGCGGCTCCCTAGCGTGGTGATCGTCTCCGGCCGGGTGGGCCGGAGCGGACACCGACGGGCCAAGGGAGCACGATGCCCGCCGCCGACCTCACCTGCCCGAAGCCGGAGGACCACTCATGACGGACATCAGCAGGCGTACGGGGCTCGCGGCGGCCACCGCGGCGCTGCTCACGGGGGCGGCGCCCTCCGCCTCGGCGGCGGCCCCCCGCCGGGAAGCGGCCCTGCAACGTCACGTGGACGCCCTCCACGCCACCGGAGTGACCGGCGTCCTCGCCGAGGTGCGGGGCCCGCACGGCCGCACGGCCGCCCGCGCGGGCGTCGCCGACCGCACGGCGAAGGACCCGGTGCCGTGGAACGCGTACTACCGGATCGGCAGCGACACCAAGACGTTCACGGCGACCCTCCTCCTCCAACTCGTGGGTGAGGGGCGGTTGAAGCTCACCGACACCGTCGAACGGTGGCTGCCCGGCGCGATCCGGGGCCACGGCAACGACGGCCGTCGGATCACCGTCACCAACCTGCTGCGCCAGACCAGCGGCCTGAACGACTACGTCGCCCTCGGAGCGGACCCGGACGACCTCACCCCGGAGGCCTACCGGCGCAACCGCTTCCGCTCCCAGACCCCCGAGGAGCAGCTGAAGGCCGCCCTGAGCAAGCCCCCGCAGTGGCTGCCCGACGCCGGCGACCCGGCGGGGGAGCGGCGCTGGAGCTACTCCAACACGAACTACGTCGTCGCCGGACTGCTCGTCGAGGCGGTCACGGGCCACCCCTGGGCCCAGGAACTCCACGAGCGGATCATCGAACCGCTCGGCCTGCGCGACACCCTCACCCCCGGCACGTCGTCGTACGTGCCGAGGCCGACGGCCACCGGCTACACGTACTTCCCGAACGGCACCCGGCCCGTCGACACCACCCTCGGCTTCGGCGGCGGCGCGGACGGCTGCCTCATCTCGACACCCCGCGACCACGGTGTCTTCCTGCGCGCCCTGCTCGGCGGACGCCTGCTGCGCCCGGCCCAGCTGGCGGCGATGAAGCAGACCGTGCCCGTGCAGGACTGGGTGTCCGCCGCCGGGGTCCGCTACGGCCTCGGCATCGCCTGGCGCCCGGTGGCCGGCCGCCGCGACGGCATCTGGTTCCACGGCGGGACCAGCCTCGGCTGCGTCTCCGAATGCGGCGTCACCTCGGACGGCGCCATGGCGGTGACCAGCGCCGCCTTCACGCTGCGTCTGGACAGCCGCGAACAGAACGAGAAGCAGTCGCGGGCGGCTTTGCGGATGGTGGACGCGGTGCTGGGGGGTGGGTCTGGGGGTGGCCGCTAGCGACGCCGGCCGGGGGACGCGTGGATGACCGGGGGCACGGACTCATGCACCCCGGGCTCCCGCCACTGCTCCCGGCGACTGGTCGCCGCCCGGGTGTTCGCCACCCGGCCCGGCAGTGTGGTCGCTGCCATCGCGCCGAGCCGTCGACGCGGGGTCGGCGGCAGGTTCCGGTCGCCGGGCACCTTGCTGAGGGGAGACCGGCGGCTTGGGCGCCGCCCCTGTGTTCGCCGCCCGCCCCGGCAGCCTCTTCCCCGCCACCGCGCCGAGCGCCGCCACGGCCGCGAGCGCCGTCAGGGTCGGGCCCATCCCGCTGAGGAACGCGCCGTCGGTCCAGTGCGGCCCCGTGCCGTGCGCGCGGCCCGCGAGGGCGGTCATCAGCGTGGTGGCCATGGCGATGCCCAGCGTCGGGCCGACGTTCATCGCGGTCTGCTGGAGGCCGCCCGCCACGCCCGCGTCGGTCACCGGGGCATGCCGGACGACGACGGCCGTCGCGGCGACCATCACCGTGCCGAACCCGGCGCCGACCAGCAGGAACCCGCCGCCGACCGCCACCGGCCCCGCCGTCTGGTCCAGCCGGGACAGGGCGAGGACGCCGAGCGCGAGCACCGCCATGGCGGCCGTGATCGTCCCGCGCGGGCCGTACCGGCGCAACAGCACCGCCGCGTACGGCGCGCTCACGATCATCATGATCGCGAGCGGCAGCGCCCGCACCGCGCTGTGCAGCGGGTCGAGCCCTCGTACGTTCTGAAGGAAGTACGTCGCCACGAACAGCGTCCCGAACATCGCCGCGGAGGCCGCCACCAGGACGCCGAGGGCGGGCCCGACCGCGGCCGAGCCGATCAGGCGGGGCGGTATCAGCGGGTTCGCGGCGCGCCGTTCGTGCCGGAGGAACGCGGCCGCCGCGAGCGCCGCCGCACACGCCCCGAGCACGGTGGCCGCCGGCCGGCCGCCCTCCGCGACGCCGACCAGCGTGTGCACGAGGCAGGCGAGGGAGACGGCGAACAGCGCGGCACCGGGCAGGTCGAGCCCGGCGGCGGGCCTGCCGCGAGGCGGAGCGGGCACGCGGACCACCAGCGCTAGTACGCCGATCAACAGCGCGGGAACCACGCTCAGGAAGAACACCGAGCGCCAGCCCAGTTCCGTCGCGAGCGCCCCGCCGAGCAGCGGCCCGGCCGCCGCCGCGAGCCCGATCGCACTCGTGCGCACCGCGATCGGCATCCCGAGCCTGTCCGCCGGGTACGCGGCCCGCAGCATCCCGAGCGTGGCGGGCTGGAGCAGCGCGCCGAACACCCCCTGGCCGGCGCGCAGCGCGATCACCCACCCGATGCCGGACGCGAGGCCGACCCCCGCCGAGGCGAGCGCGAAGCCGAGGGTTCCGACGGCGAAGACCCGCCGATGCCCGTACCGGTCGCCGAGCCGCCCCGCGAAGACCAGCAGGCTCGCCACGGCGATCAGATAGCCGGTGCTGGTCCACTGCGCCTGTGCGAACGACGCGTCCAGATCACGCTGGAGCGCGGGCTGGACGACGGTCAGGACGGTGCCGTCCAGGGCGACGATCATGGCGCCGAGGACGCTGCACGCCAGGGTCAGGCGCCGCCCCGCTGCCCCGGGAGCGGAGGCCTGCCGCGCTCGCGGCCCGGCGGTCACCGTTCCACCCGCCCGAGGTGCGCGTCCAGCGCGGCCTCGATCAGCGGTTCCACGTCCGCGGCCCCGGACGCCAGCCGCAGGCTGCCCCACTCCCAGAGCTGGGCGATGCCGTGCAGGTTCGCCCACAGGGCCCCCGCGGTGACCCGTGCCCCGGCGCCGGACGCGGGGCGCGCCTCGGCGACGAGACCGACCAGGACGTCGAAGAGCGGCAGGCTGGTCTCCCGCAGGCCGAGTCCGTCGCTCTCCAGCAGGTCGTGGCGGAACATCAGCTCGAACATGCCGCGGTGCTCCGCCGCGAAGCCGAGGTAGGCGCGGCTCAGCGCCTTCAGCCGCGTACGCGCGTCCCCGTCGGTCACGGCCCCCGCCACCTCGGCGGCCAGCGCCGCGTACCCCCGCCGCGCGATCGCCGACAGCAGCGCCACGTGCGTGGGGAAGTGGCGCCGGGGAGCCCCGTGCGAGACCCCCGCCCTGCGGGCGATCTCCCGCAGGGTCAGCGCCTGCACGCCCTCGGCCGCCAGAAGCTCGACGCCCACGTCCACCAGCCGGGCCCGCAGCCCGGCGTCCCGTGTGCTCTCCGCACTCGTCTCCGTACTCATAGACGCTGTCTACTACATCGCGTAGACAGTGTCTACGCAGAAAGAGGTGCCCAGGGCCCTGTCCGTACGGGGGGAGGGAGGAGATATCTTGATGTCGAGCAATGTTGCAGACGCGGAGCGGAGCACCCGGTGACTGACTCGACCATCATCTACACCCACACTGACGAGGCCCCGGCCCTGGCGACCCATTCGTTCTTGCCGGTGGTCCAGGCCTACGCCTCGACGGCAGGTGTCAGCGTGGAGACCCGTGACATCTCGCTCGCGGGCCGGATCATCGCGAGCTTCCCCGAGCGCCTCGAAGAGGGCCAGCGCATCAACGACGCCCTCGCGGAGCTCGGCGAGCTGGCGAAGACGCCCGGGGCGAACATCATCAAGCTGCCCAACATCTCGGCCTCGATCCCGCAGCTGAAGGCCGCGATCGCCGAGCTGCAGGGCCAGGGCTACGCGCTCCCCGACTACCCGGACGACCCGAAGACCGACGAGGAGCGCGACATCCGCGCCCGCTACGACAAGGTCAAGGGCAGCGCCGTCAACCCGGTCCTGCGCGAGGGCAACTCCGACCGCCGCGCCCCCGCGTCGGTCAAGAACTACGCCAAGGCCCACCCGCACCGCATGGGCGCCTGGACCTCCGAGTCGAAGACGAACGTCGCCACCATGGGCGAGAACGACTTCCGCTCCACCGAGAAGTCCGCGGTGATCACCGAGAACGGCTCGCTGCGCATCGAGCTGGTCGGTGACGACGGCTCCACCACCGTCCTGCGCGAGTCCGTACCGGTCCTCGCGGGCGAGGTCGTCGACGCCGCCGTCATGCGCGTCGCGGCGCTCCGCGAGTTCCTCAAGCAGCAGGTCGCCCGCGCCAAGTCGCAGGGCGTGCTGTTCTCCGTGCACCTCAAGGCCACGATGATGAAGGTCTCCGACCCGATCGTCTTCGGCCACGTGGTCCGCGCCTTCTTCCCGAAGACCTTCGCCGCGTACGGCGAGACCCTCGCCGCAGCCGGCCTGACCCCGAACGACGGTCTGGGCGGCATCTTCAAGGGCCTGGAGTCGCTCCCCGACGGCGAGCGGATCAAGGCGTCCTTCGAGGCCGAGCTGGCCGAGGGCCCGGAGCTGGCCATGGTCGACTCCGACAAGGGCATCACCAACCTGCACGTCCCGAGCGACGTCATCGTCGACGCCTCCATGCCGGCCATGATCCGCACCTCCGGCCACATGTGGGGCCCGGACGGCGAGGAGCACGACACCCTGGCCGTCCTGCCGGACAGCAGCTACGCGGGCATCTACCAGGTCGTCATCGACGACTGCCGCGTCAACGGCGCCTTCGACCCGGCGACCATGGGCTCCGTCCCGAACGTCGGCCTGATGGCGCAGAAGGCCGAGGAGTACGGCAGCCACGACAAGACCTTCGAGGTCCAGACCACCGGCACCGTCCGGGTCCTGGACGGCGCGGGCAAGGTCGTCCTGGAGCAGGCCGTCGCCGCCGGCGACATCTTCCGCATGTGCCAGACCAAGGACGCGCCGATCCAGGACTGGGTCAAGCTCGCCGTCACCCGCGCCCGCGCCACCGGCAGCCCGGCCGTGTTCTGGCTGGACGAGACCCGCGCCCACGACGCCGTGCTCATCGGCAAGGTCAAGCAGTACCTCGCCGACCACGACACCGCGGGCCTGGACATCCGGATCTTGTCGCCGGTCGAGGCCACCGCGTTCTCCCTGGAGCGCATCCGCCGCGGCGAGGACACCATCTCCGTCACCGGCAACGTCCTGCGCGACTACCTCACCGACCTCTTCCCCATCCTGGAGCTGGGCACCAGCGCCAAGATGCTGTCGGTCGTCCCGCTGATGAACGGCGGCGGCCTCTTCGAGACCGGCGCCGGCGGCTCCGCCCCGAAGCACGTCCAGCAGCTGGTCAAGGAGAACTACCTCCGCTGGGACAGCCTCGGTGAGTTCCTCGCCCTCGCGGTGAGCTTCGAGCACCTCGCCACCACCACGGGCAACGCCCGCGCGCAGATCCTCGCCGACACCCTGGACCGCGCCACGGCCACGTTCCTGGAGAACGACAAGTCGCCGAGCCGCCGCCTCGGGGGCATCGACAACCGCGGCAGCCACTTCTACCTCGCCCTGTACTGGGCGCAGGAGCTGGCCAAGCAGACCGAGGACACGCAGCTCGCGGAGGCGTTCGCGGCCCTGGCCAAGACGCTGACCGAGCAGGAGCAGACCATCGTCGACGAACTGATCGCGGTGCAGGGCTCCCCGGTCGACATCGGCGGCTACTACCAGCCGGACGTCGACAAGGCCACCAAGGTCATGCGCCCGTCCGCGACGCTCAACCAGGCGCTGTCGATCCTGGGCTGACGCCCGCGGCACCGGCTCATCCGGTGCGTGCACAAGGGGGTCTCCCGCCGCTCGGCGGGAGGCCCCCCTCCATGTCTCCGCGTAGCTTAGGACCGACGCCGCGGCTTGCCGCGCTTGGCGGCTTTGGGGCGGGACGCGGGCTTCTTCCTGGGCTGGGCCGCGGGCTTGGCCTTGGCCTGCGGCTTCTCCTTCACCGCGGGGGTCGGCGTCCGGCCCCGCGAGCTGTTGACCGTCCGGCCCCGGACGATGCCGATGAAGTCCTCGACCAGGTCCGTGGTGGCGTCCTCCGGCCACGACAGGGCGACGCGCGATTCGGGGGCGTCGGTGACGGGGCGGTAGGTGAGGTCCTTGCGGTGGTGCAGACGCGCGAGGGACTGCGGGACGAGGAGGACGCCCACCCCAGCGGCGACCAGCTCGATCGCGTCGGCCGTCGTCGCCGGGCGCTCGGCGGCGGGCCGCCCCGGGCGCCGCTCCCACTCCAGCGTCTCGTCCAGCGGGTGGAACACGATCTCGTCGGCGAGGTCCTCGGGGGACACCTCGTCGACCGCGGCCACGACGTGGTCCTTGGGGATCACCACGACCGTGGTCTCGGTGTAGAGGGGGATCGCGCTGAGATCCGTACGGTCGATCGGCAAGCGTACGAACCCGGCGTCGGCGCCGCCCGCGCGCAGCACGTCAGGTGCCTCGGCGGGGGAGACCTGCACGAGGGTCAGGGGGACGTCGGGCAGCCGCTCGTTCCAGATACGCACCCACTTGGTGGGCGTCACCCCCGGGACGTAGGCGAGCCGGAACGAAGGGGTTACTTCCGAGCCTGTCACCTCGCCAGGCTACCCGCCGTGGTCAGAGGTGGCGCACATGCTCGATACCCTTGACACCATGACGTCGCACCAGAACACCCAGACCATGAAGCCCGCGACCGCGGCGAAGAAGCTGGGTGTGCTCCTCCAGGCCACGCCCGCCGAGTTCCAGGAGGGCGTCGTCTCGCGCAGCGAGCTGAACGCGCTGCAGGCCGATCCGCCCCAGTGGCTCCAGGATCTGCGGCGCACCGGCCCCCACCCCCGCCCCGTCGTCGCCGCCAAGCTCGGCGTCTCCATCGCGGGCCTCGCCCGCGGCGGGATCACCGAGCCGCTCACCACGGAGCAGATCGACGCGCTGAAGGACGAGATGCCCGGCTGGCTGCGTCAGGAGCGCGCCACCCAGGCCGAGGTCCGCAAGGAAGCGGTGCGGATCAAGGAGAAGCAGGCCGAGCAGGCCCAGAAGCGCGCGGACCGCACCGCCGAGGACGCCCGCTAGGGCCTGTCTGACAATTCCCGTCGTCGCCCGGAGGGCGGCCTCGCGGCGTCAGGTGCGTGCTCTCGGCGTGCCGGGCGTAGGGCCTCGTACTGGATGTACTTGGCTCTGCGCCCGGTGCGGCGAGTGGGGGCACCCCCTGCTCGAAGAGCTCGGGGGAGCGTGCATGGCGTCGCGAGGCAGACGGGAATTGTCAGACAGGCCTTAGCCCCGGGCGCGCAGGCTCACCACCAGCTCGCGCGGCAGGCCATGGGTGTCGTGCAGATGGCGGAAGTCCTCCTCGCCCAACGGCCCCCGGAAGCGGGGCCGGGCCAGCACCTGCCGCCCGCGTTCCAGGAGCCGCCTGAAGCGGCGCTCCTCGTCGGTCAGGACCCGGCGCACGGCCCCCGGATCGGTGTCCTGCCGGAAGCGGTCCAGGGTGTGCCGCACCAGGTCCTCCGGGAGGTCGCCGAGTGTGCGCGAGGCGTCGTCCCGCCACAGCACGGTGAGGACGCGCCGCACCAGCCGGCGCAGCACATAGCCGCGGCCTGAGGCGGCCGGGCCCACGCCGTCGCCGATCACCACGACGGCCGAGCGCAGATGGTCGCAGACCAGCCGCAGCGACGGCTCGTCCAGCGGCCACAGACCCGGCACGAGCCGCCGCCAGGGCTCGAAGACGTCGCACTCGAACACCGACCGCCGGCCCTGGAGCAGCGAGGCCAGCCGCTCCAGGCCGAGGCCGGTGTCGACGTTGCGCCGGGCCAGCGGTACGAGCGAGCCGTCGTCGAGGCGGCGGTGACGCATCATCACGTGGTTCCACACCTCCACCCAGCGCTCGTCGCGCGTGGGCGTCGACCGAGGCGGCCCGTCGCCGGTCCACAGGAAGATCTCCGAGTCGGGCCCGCACGGCCCGGCCGATCCGCTGGGCCACCAGTTGTCCTCGTCGGTCGGCTCCACCGGCACCCCTCGGTCCTGCCACAGCTCCAGGGAGGCGGTGTCGGGCCCGGTCCGCTCGTCACCGCCGAAGACCGTGGCGTGCAGCAGCCCGGGATCGACGCCGAACCCCTCCGTCAGCAGCCCGTATCCCCAGTCGAGGCTCTGCGGTCCCTCGTAGTCGCCGAGTGACCAGGTGCCGAGCATCTCGAACACGGTCAGATGGGTGGGGTCGCCGACCTCGTCGAGGTCCGTGGTGCGCAGACACCGCTGCACGTTGACGAGCCGGGTGCCGAGGGGGTGCGGGCGCCCTTCGAGGTAGGGGATGAGCGGATGCATCCCCGAGGTGGTGAAGAGCACCGGGTCGCCGGGCGGCGGCAGCAGGGTCGAGCCGGTGATCCGGCGGTGCCCGCGTTCCTCGTAGTACTCGACGAACGTACGGACGATGTCCTCGGTGCTCGGCCCGGTCTTCAGGGGGGTCTTCATGGGAGTGGCTCCTTCGCGTCGCGACGGGAGGCACCGGAAGACGGCCCGTGCGATCACCGGAACCGGGATGACATGAGACGAGAGGACCACGGAACCACCGGCGGGGGCCGTTTCCGGTCGCCGGTGGGGAGTGCGGGACGTACGTACGTACGTCAGGCGGCGGCGGCCGGCGAGCGGGGCGCTCGCGCGGACGCGGTGAGGCAGAGGCCGATGACGTTCATACGGCCGACGGTAGCGCGGCCGGGACGGGGCGGCACGTGAATTTCGGGCCCCGGCATCCCGTTCCCGGCGTAGGTCAACTAAGGGTACCCTTGCCTAAGTTTGCGGTCCGGCTGTCGCCGCCTGCCCGCCTCCTGACCCTTTGCATAACCCTGCGCTTAGACGTATAGTCATGCCATTCAGGAGGAGGTTCCATGGCGGTACGCGCAGCAGTGGCAGGGGCGAGTGGGTACGCGGGCGGCGAATTGCTGCGCCTGCTCCTCGCCCACCCCGAGGTGGAGATCGGCGCCCTCACGGCGCACTCGAACGCGGGCGAGCGCCTCGGTGCGCTGCAACCGCATCTGCTCCCCCTCGCCGACCGCGTCCTGGAGCCGACCACCGCCGAGGTCCTCGCGGGGCAGGACTGGCCGCATGACGTGGTCTTCCTCGCGCTGCCCCACGGGCAGTCCGCCGCCGTCGCCGAGCAGCTCGGCCCCGATGTCCTCGTGGTGGACATGGGCGCCGACTTCCGGCTGCAGGACGCGGGCGACTGGGAGAAGTTCTACGGCAGCCCGCACGCCGGCACCTGGCCCTACGGCCTGCCCGAACTGCCCGGCGCCCGCGCCGCGCTGGCGGGCGCCAAGCGCGTCGCGGTGCCCGGCTGCTATCCGACCGCCGTCTCCCTCGCGCTCTTCCCCGCGTACGCGGCGGACCTCGTCGAGCCCGAAGCGGTGATCGTCGCCGCCTCCGGCACCTCCGGCGCGGGCAAGGCCGCCAAGCCCCACCTGCTCGGCTCGGAGGTCATGGGCAACATGTCCCCGTACGGGGTCGGCGGCGCCCACCGGCACACCCCCGAGATGATCCAGAACCTCAGCGCCGCCGCGGGCACCCCGGTCACCGTCTCCTTCACGCCGACCCTGGCCCCGATGCCGCGCGGCATCCTCGCCACCAGCAGCGCCAAGGCCAAGGCGGGTGTCACCGCCGAGTCCGTCCGGGACGCGTACGCCAAGGCCTTCGCCGACGAGCCGTTCGTCCACCTGCTCCCCGAGGGGCAGTGGCCCGCGACCGCCGCCGTGTACGGCTCGAACGCCGTACAGATCCAGGTCGCGTACGACGAGGCGGCCGACCGCGTCATCGTGATCAGCGCCATCGACAACCTCGCCAAGGGCACCGCGGGCGGCGCCCTGCAGAGCATGAACATCGCCCTCGGCCTCGACGAGACCACCGGGCTCACAACGATCGGAGTCGCGCCGTGAGTGTGACGGCAGCCAAGGGATTCACGGCGGCGGGCATCGCCGCCGGCATCAAGGAGAACGGCAACCCCGACCTGGCCCTCGTGGTCAACACCGGCCCCCGCCTGGCCGCCGCGGGCGTCTTCACCTCCAACCGCGTCAAGGCCGCCCCCGTCCTCTGGTCGGAGCAGGTCCTCAAGGGCGGACTCGTCTCCGCCGTCGTCCTCAACTCCGGCGGCGCCAACGCCTGCACGGGCCCCCAGGGCTTCCAGGACACGCACGCCACCGCCGAGAAGGTGGCCGACGTCCTGTCCCTGAACGCGGGCGAGGTCGCCGTCGCCTCCACCGGGCTCATCGGCGTCACGCTGCCGATGGACAAGCTCCTGCCGGGCGTCGAGAAGGCCGCCGCCGAACTCTCCGCGCACGGCGGCGAGAAGGCCGCCATCGCCATCAAGACGACCGACAGCGTGCACAAGACCGCCGTGGTGACCAGGGACGGCTGGACCGTCGGCGGCATGGCCAAGGGCGCGGGCATGCTCGCCCCCGGCCTCGCCACCATGCTGGTCGTGCTCACCACCGACGCCGACCTCGAAGCCGACGTCCTGGACAAGGCGCTGCGGGACGCCACCCGCGTGACCTTCGACCGGGTCGACTCCGACGGCTGCATGTCCACCAACGACACCGTGCTGCTCCTCGCCTCCGGCGCGGCCGAAGTCACCCCGGAGTACGCCGAGTTCGCCGAGGCCGTCCGCGAGGTCTGCGACGACCTCGGCCGGCAGCTCATCGGCGACGCCGAGGGCGCCAGCAAGGACATCAAGGTCGAGGTGGTCAACGCCGCGAGCGAGGCCGACGCCGTCGAGGTCGGCCGGTCCATCGCCCGCAACAACCTCCTCAAGTGCGCCCTGCACGGCGAGGACCCCAACTGGGGCCGGGTGCTCTCCGCGATCGGCACCACGTCGGCCGCCTTCGACCCGAACCGGCTGAACGTCGCCATCAACGGCGTATGGGTCTGCAAGAACGGTTCCGTGGGCGAGGACCGCGACCTGGTCGACATGCGCTACCGCGAGGTCGTCATCACCGCCGACCTGGCGGCGGGCGATCAGACCGCGACCATCTGGACGAACGACCTCACCGCGGACTACGTCCACGAGAACAGCGCGTACTCCTCATGAGCAAGGACCCCGGCGGCCAGCCCACCGCCCGCAAACACACCGCGCTGCCCAAGGCACAGATCCTCATCGAGGCGCTGCCCTGGCTGACCCGGCACCGCGGCAAGACCGTCGTCATCAAGTTCGGCGGCAACGCCATGGTCGACGAGGAGCTGAAGGCCGCCTTCGCCCAGGACGTCGTCTTCCTGCACCACGCGGGCCTCAAGCCCGTCGTCGTGCACGGCGGCGGCCCGCAGATCAGCAAGGCGCTCGAACGGCACGGCATCGTCAGCGAGTTCAAGGCGGGCCTGAGGGTCACCACCGAGGACGCGATGGACGTCGTCCGCATGGTGCTCGCCGGTCAGGTCCAGCGCGAGCTGGTCGGCCTGCTCAACCGGCACGGGCCGCTCGCCGTCGGGCTCACCGGCGAGGACGCGCACACCATCACCGCCACCAGGCACCAGCCCCGCATCGAGGGCGAACTGGTCGACATCGGCCGGGTCGGCGAGATCACCGAGATCGACACGGGCGCCATCGAGGCGCTCCTCGCCGACGGCCGCATCCCGGTCGTCTCCTCGATCGCCCGCTCCCAGGACGATCACCATGTCTACAACGTCAATGCTGATACGGCGGCTGCGGCACTCGCTGCGGCGCTTGATGCCGAGACCCTGATGGTGCTGACCGACGTCGAGGGCCTGTACGAGGACTGGCCGAACTCCGACGAGGTCATCAGCAGGCTCACCGCCACCGAGCTGGAGAGACTCCTGCCCGATCTGGCCAGCGGCATGGTCCCGAAGATGGAAGGCTGCCTGCACGCCGTACGCAACGGCGTGGAGACCGCCCGCGTCATCGACGGCCGCGTCCAGCACTCGATCCTGCTGGAGATCTTCACCGACGAGGGCATCGGCACCATGGTCGTGCCGGACGCGCCGCACCACGCCGACACCGAGGGGGAGTCATGAGCAACCAGGAGCTGACCGCGCGCTGGCAGGGCGCGCTCATGGACAACTACGGCACGCCGCGGCTGCCCCTGGTGCGCGGCGCGGGCAGCACGCTGTGGGACGCCGACGGCAAGGAGTACGTCGACTTCGTCGGCGGCATCGCCGTCAACGCGCTCGGCCACGCCCACCCGGCGATCGTCGAGGCCGTGAGCGCCCAGATCGGCGCGCTCGGCCACGTCTCGAACCTCTTCGTCGCCGAGCCGCCCGTCCGACTCGCCGAACGCCTCCTGGAACTCTTCGGACGCGAAGGCCGTGTTTTCTTCTGCAACTCCGGGGCGGAGGCCAACGAAGGCGTCTTCAAGATCGGCCGGCTGACCGGCCGCACCCACATGGTCGCCACCGACGGAGGCTTCCACGGCCGCACCATGGGCGCCCTCGCCCTCACCGGTCAGCCCGGCAAGCAGGAGCCGTTCCGGCCGCTGCCCGGCGACGTCACCCACGTCCCGTACGGCGACGCCGAGGCCCTGCGCGCCGCCGTCACCACCGAGACCGCCTTCGTGATCATCGAGCCGATCCAGGGCGAGAACGGCGTCATCGTGCCACCAGCGGGCTACCTGAAGGCGGCCAGGGAGATCACCCGCGCCACCGGGACCCTCCTCGTCCTCGACGAGGTGCAGACCGGGATCGGCCGCACCGGCCACTGGTTCGAGCACCTCGCGCACGACGGCGTCGAGCCCGATGTCGTCACACTCGCGAAGGGGCTCGGCGGTGGTCTGCCGCTCGGCGCGACCGTCGCGTTCGGCGCCGCCGCGGAGCTGTTCAAGCCCGGCCACCACGGCACGACGTTCGGCGGGAACCCCGTCGCGTGCGCCGCGGGGCTCGCGGTCGTCGACACCATCGCCGCCGAGGGACTGCTGGAGAACACCAAGCGGGCGGGCGAGAAGCTGCGGGGCGGGATCGAGGCGCTCGGGCACCGGCTCGTCGGGCATGTCAGGGGCGCGGGCCTGCTGCTGGGTATCGTGCTCACCGAGCCGCTCGCGCCGCAGGTCCAGCAGGCGGCTCAGGACGCCGGCTTCCTGGTGAACGCCCCCGCCCCCGATGTCGTACGGCTGATGCCACCGCTGAACGTGCGCGACGACGAGGTGGAGGCGTTCCTCCGGGCGCTGCCCGGCGTACTGGACAAGGCCGCCGAGGCCGACGGGGACGGACGATCCGGAGAATGAGACGACGATGAGCCAGGCGCAAGGCAACGAGCACGGCGATCACGCGGGTCCCGCCGTGCCGCAGACCCGCACCGCACGCCACCGCCGGATCGTGGACATCCTCAACCGGCAGCCGGTGCGCTCCCAGAGCCAGCTCGCGAAGCTGCTCGCCGACGACGGCCTGACCGTCACGCAGGCGACGCTCTCGCGGGACCTGGACGAGCTGAACGCCGTGAAGATCCGCAACGCCGAGGGCGACCTCATCTACGCGGTGCCGAGCGAGGGCGGCTTCCGCACCCCGCGCGCGCCGCTCGGGGAGTCGGCCAAGGAGGAGCGGATGCGCCGCCTCTCCGCGGAGCTGCTGATCTCCGCGGAGGCCTCGGCCAACCTCGTCGTGCTGCGGACGCCGCCGGGCGCCGCCCAGTTCCTGGCGTCCGCCATCGACCAGGCCGAACTGCACGACGTCCTCGGCACGATCGCGGGCGACGACACGCTGATGCTGATCAGCAGGGAGCCGGCGGGCGGCCAGGCGCTGGCGGACCACTTGCTGCGGCTGGCCTCCAACGAGTGACCCCGGGCCGCGCCCGGCCCGTCCTCAGCCACCGGACGGGCGTGCACTCCTGCGCGCCATCCACGCCGCCACCAGCGCCCCCGACACGTTGTGCCACACGGAGAACACCGCCGAGGGCAGCGCGGCCAGCGGGCTGAAGTGGGCCGTGGCCAGGGACGCCGCTAGGCCGGAGTTCTGCATGCCGACCTCGAAGGCCATGGCGCGGGAGGCGGGCGGGCCGAGGCGGGCCAGCTTGCCCGCGCCGTAACCGAGCGCGAGGCCGAGGCCGTTGTGCAGGAACACCGCGAGGAACACCAGTGCCGCGGCCGACTTGATGGCCGCGGCGCTGCCCGCGACCACGATGGCCACGATCGCGGCGATGGTCAGCGCCGACAGCCACGGCAGCGCGCCGAGGACCCGGTCGACGTACCGCCCGAAGAGCAGCCGCACGGCCAGGCCGCCGAGCACCGGCAGCAGCACGGTCTTCAGGATGTCCGTGACCATCGAGCCCGCGTCGACGGGCAGATACTCGCCCGCGAGCAGCAGCGTCAGCGGCGGCGTGACCAGCGGCGCGAGGACCGTCGAGACGGTGGCGACCGAGACGGACAGCGCCACGTCGCCGCGCGCCAGATACGTCACCACGTTCGACGCGGTGCCGCTCGGGGCGCAGCCCACCAGGATCACCCCCGCCGCCAACTGCGGGGAGAGCCCGAGCCCGTGGGCGATCAGCCAGCCGAGCCCCGGCATGATCACGTAGTGCGCGACGAGCCCGAGCGCCACCGCCCAGGGCCGCTTGACGACGCCCTGGAAGTCCAGCGGGGTCATGGTCAGCCCCATGCAGAACATCACCACGCCCAGCAGGTACGGGACGTGGGTGCCCCACCCTTCGAACGCCCCCGGCGCGGCGAGGCCGACGGCGCCAGCGGCCAGGACGAGGACGGGGAAGACGGTGACGGCGCGGCGGGCGGCCTTGTCGGCGCCGTCCGTGTCGTCGTCGGCGGGATGAGGGATCGTCTGTTCGGCTCGCACGGCGCGATGCAACGCCCCGGCCCCGCACCCGTGCAACCCCGTCTCGATATGTGGTCCCTACACGAAGAGCCGGGCCACCCAGCGCCTCGGCGGTGATGAGCCGGCTGCCACCGCCCGTCTCGGCCATCCGCTCGGGCAGCGGTGGCGCCGCGCCGGGCGCTGCCCCGGCCGTGCCGAGGGCGACGAGGGCGGCGGCGGCTCGGGGCGCATGCCTCAGACGCTGGAGGGCGGCAGTGGAAGCGGCAGCCCGGGAAGGCCGTCAATGCTCTGCGCGATGTACTCCTTCTTGCCGAAGTAGGCGCTCAGCGAGGCGTCGTCCTCCCGCCCGAAGCGCTTGCCGTGCAGATCGCGGTCCTCGTCGTACGTCATGAAGGGCACCGCGTAGCCGCAGCTGTCCCGGACGAGGTCGGCCGTCACGAGGATGATGGCGCGCAGGCCGTGCGGCGTGGGGTCGATGCCGGGGAAGTGGCCGAGCAGGTCCTTGAAGCGCGGGTCGTCACGGAAGACGGGTTCGCCGCGCCCGTGCACCCGCACGATGTTGGGCGGTCCCTGGAAGGCGCACCACATGAGCGTGATACGGCCGTTCTCGCGCAGGTGGGCGATGGTCTCGGCGCTGCTGCCCGCGAAGTCCAGGTAGGCGACGGTCAGTTCGTCGATGACGGCGAAGGAGCCCTTGAGGCCTTTGGGGGAGAGGTTGACCGTGCCGTCACCGGAGAGGGGAGCGGTCGCCGTGAAGAACATCGGCTGCTCCTCGATGAAGGCGCGGAGCCGGCCGTCTATGCGTGTGTACGTCTTTCCCATGGCGCCGAACCTATCGCCGAGGTCGTTCGACTGTCTAACAACTTCGGTGATCTGCCCCGTCGGGGCGGTCGGTGGATCGATGGGTCAATTGACGAATCATGCAGTCTTCTGCATGCTCATGCATGGCGCGTGCAGCGCGTACCAGTGAACCCGCAAGCGACAGCCCTGAGGAGCACGTGCAGTGAGCAGCAACAACGGCGGTGACGTCCGGCTCTGGGGCGGACGGTTCGCCGACGGGCCCGCCGAGGCCCTGGCCAAGCTGTCCGCGTCGGTCCACTTCGACTGGCGCCTCGCGCCGTACGACATCGCCGGCTCCCGCGCCCACGCGCGCGTGCTGCACAAGGCGGGGCTGCTCACCGCGGACGAACTGACCCGCATGCTGGCCGGGCTCGACCGGCTCGAAGCCGATGTGGCCGACGGTTCGTTCGTCGGGACCATCGCCGACGAGGACGTCCACACCGCCCTGGAGCGCGGTCTCCTGGAGCGGCTCGGCCCCGACCTCGGCGGCAAGCTGCGGGCCGGGCGCTCGCGCAACGACCAGGTGGCCACGCTCTTCCGGATGTACCTGCGCGACCACGCGCGGATCATCGGCGGCCTGATCGCCGACCTCCAGGACGCGCTCGTCGGCCTCGCCGAGGCCCACCCGGACGTCGCCATGCCGGGGCGCACGCACCTCCAGCACGCCCAGCCGGTGCTCTTCGCCCACCACGTCCTCGCGCACGTCCAGTCCCTGTCCCGGGACGCGGAGCGGCTGCGGCAGTGGGACACGCGGACGGCCGTCTCGCCGTACGGCTCGGGGGCGCTGGCCGGTTCCTCGCTCGGCCTCGACCCGGAGGCGGTCGCCGCGGAGCTCGGCTTCGAGCGCGGCAGCGCGGGCAACTCCATCGACGGCACGGCCTCCCGTGACTTCGTCGCGGAGTTCGCCTTCATCACCGCGATGATCGGCGTGAACCTCTCGCGGATCGCCGAAGAGGTCATCATCTGGAACACGAAGGAGTTCTCCTTCGTCACCCTCCACGACGCCTTCTCGACCGGTTCGTCGATCATGCCGCAGAAGAAGAACCCGGACATCGCCGAGCTGGCGCGGGGCAAGTCGGGCCGTCTGATCGGCAACCTCACGGGGCTCCTCGCCACGCTGAAGGCCCTGCCGCTCGCGTACAACCGCGACCTCCAGGAGGACAAGGAGCCGGTCTTCGACTCCTGCGACCAGCTGGAAGTCCTGCTGCCCGCCTTCACCGGCATGATGGCGACGCTCACCGTCCACCGCGAGCGCATGGAGGAGCTGGCCCCGGCCGGCTTCTCGCTCGCCACCGACATCGCCGAGTGGCTGGTCAGGCAGGGCGTGCCGTTCCGCGTCGCGCACGAGGTGGCGGGGGAGTGCGTGAAGGTCGCCGAGGCCGAGGGCAAGGAACTGGACGGTCTCACCGACGAGCAGTTCGCCGCGATCTCCGAGCACCTCACGCCCGAGGTCCGCACGGTCCTGAACGTGCCGGGCGCCCTCGCCTCCCGCAACGGCCGCGGCGGCACCGCCCCGTCCGCCGTCGCGGTCCAGCTCGCCGAGGTCAAGGCGGACCTGGCGGCGCAGCGGGAGTGGGCGAACGCGCGCGGGTGACGCGGGGCGTGGGATGACGCGGGGTGGGGCGGGTGACGCGGGGCGCAGGCGGTGACGTGGGGCGGGGCGGGTGACGCAGGGCGCGGGGGGTTACGTTGGCGGGAAGATCCCCAACGACGAGGAGCCCGCGATGCCCTTCGCCCGGCTGGCCGCAGCCACGACCCCGACCGCGCACATCGGGATGGGCCTCGCCGCCGTCGGCAGGCCCGGCTACATCACGCTGGGCCGCGAGAGCGACCTGCCGCCGTCCCGCAGCGTCGAGGCTTTGCGCGAACGCACCTTCGAACTCCTCGACGCCGCGTACGCCTCGGGGGTCCGCTACGTCGACGTGGCGCGTTCGTACGGCCGTTCCGAGGAGTTCCTCGCCGACTGGCTGCACGCGAGGCCGGACCACCGCGATGTCGTCGTCGGCAGCAAGTGGGGCTACACGTATACGGCCGACTGGCGCACCGACGTCGAGGGCCCGCACGAGGTCAAGGACCACAGTGTGGCCGCCTACGACCGGCAGCGCGCGGAGAGCGCCGCCCTGCTCGGCGACCGGCTCGACCTCTACCAGATCCACTCCGTCACGCCCGAGAGCCCGGCGCTCACCGACAAGGAACTCCACGCGCGTCTCGCCGCGCTGGCCGAGGAGGGCGTGACCGTCGGCCTCTCCGTGAGCGGCCCCGAGCAGGCGGCGGCGATCCGCGCCGCCCTTGAGGTCACCGTGGCCGGGGAACCGCTCTTCCGTACCGTCCAGGCCACGTACAACCTCCTGGAGACCTCGGTGGCGCCCGCACTCGCCGAGGCGCACGACGCGGGCCTCACCGTCATCGTCAAGGAGGCCATGGCCAACGGCCGCCTCGCCGCCCCGCACGCGCCCGCCGCGCTCCGCGAGGTCGCCGCGGAGACCGGGCTCGGCTGCGACGCCGTGGCCCTCGCCGCCGTGCTGCGCGCACCGTGGGCGGGCGTCGTCCTGTCCGGGGCGGCGACCCCGGTCCAGCTGGTCTCCAACCTGCACGCGGCCGCCGTCGACCTGGAAACGGGACACCTGGAGCGGCTCGCGCAGCTGGCGGAGGGGCCGCGGGAGTACTGGACGCGGCGGGCGAACCTGCCGTGGCACTGACCCCGTGAGCGCACCCTGAGACACCATTATGAGACATTTACGTCTCAAAGAGCGTAGAGTCGTCTCATGTCTGTCGATCGCGACCAGGTCCTGCGCAGCGCCGCGGCCCTGCTCACCCGAAAATCCACCTCCACCATGGACGAGGTCGCCCGCGCCGCAGGGATCAGCCGGGCGACCCTCCACCGCCACTTCGCGGGCCGCGACGCCCTCGTACGCGCCCTGGAGGAGCTCGGGCTCCAGGAGTGCGAGGCGGCCCTGGACCGGGCCGGACTCGGGGAGGGCAGCGCGCAGGACGCCCTGCGGCGCCTGGTGAAGGAGATCGAGCCCGCCGCCGGGCTCCTCGCGTTCCTCTACACCGAGAACCAGCTCTTCGAGGGCGAGGCGCAGAACGAGGGCTGGTCCCGGATCGACGCCCGGCTCGCCGCGCTCTTCCGGCGCGGCCAGGAGAGCGGGG
This sequence comes from Streptomyces huasconensis, assembly GCF_021028635.1. Classification (NCBI taxonomy): domain Bacteria; kingdom Bacillati; phylum Actinomycetota; class Actinomycetes; order Kitasatosporales; family Streptomycetaceae; genus Streptomyces; species Streptomyces huasconensis. The sequence goes on along the minus strand of NZ_CP086119.1, from coordinate 1,323,272 downwards.
AGTTCCGCTTCGACCTGACCCCAGCCTGGCTCACCGAGGCGCTCTACGGCCTCATCGGGTCGGGCGCCTGGGCCGTGCAGGACGGCCGGGTGGCGGCGAAGGACGTCTCGTACATGATCTCCGAGCTGCTGATCGGCGGCGCACGACGGAGAGTGGAGTCATGACCAGCACCCATCAGCGGGCGTCCGGGGCCGACGTGGAGCGCGGCCCCGGACGCTGGCTCGCGCTCGCCGTCCTCGTCCTCGCCGTGCTCCTGGTCGCCGTCGACGCGACCGTGCTCGGCCTGGCGACGCCGTACATCAGTGAGGACCTCAAGCCCTCCGGCACCCAGCTGCTGTGGATCGGCGACGTCTACTCCTTCGTCATCGCCGGCCTGCTGGTCTCCATGGGCAGCCTCGGCGACCGCATCGGCCGCAAGAAACTGCTGCTCACCGGAGCCGTCGCCTTCGGCGCGGTCTCGGTCCTCAACGCCTACGCCACGAGCCCGGAGCTGATGATCCTGGCCCGCGCGCTGCTCGGCGTCGCGGGCGCGACCCTGATGCCGTCGACCCTGGCGTTGATCCGCAACATCTTCCACGACCCGCGCGAGCGCAGCCTCGCGGTCGGCATCTGGGGCGCCATGGCCTCCGCCGGCGCGGCCGTGGGGCCGGTCGTCGGCGGCTTCCTGCTCGAACACTTCTGGTGGGGTTCGGTCTTCCTCATCAACCTGCCGGTGATGGCGGTGCTCGTCCTCGTCGGCATCAAGCTGCTGCCGGAGTCGAAGAACCCCGCGCCGGGCCCCTGGGACCTGGTCAGCGTCGCGCTGTCGCTCATCGGCATGATCGCCGTGGTGTACGCCATCAAGGAGGCGGCCGCGCACGGTCTGCGCTGGGACGTCGTGGTGGCGGCGGTCATCGGCGCGGCGGCGCTCACCTGGTTCGTACGCCGCCAACTGACCCTCCCGGCGCCCCTGCTGGACATGCGGCTCTTCCGCAACCGGGGTTTCTCCGGGGCGGTGCTCGCCGACCTGCTGACCGTCCTCGGCCTCTCCGGCCTGGTCTTCTTCCTTTCCCAGTTCCTGCAACTGGTCCAGGGCAGGCGGCCGTTCGAGGCGGGCCTCGCCGAACTGCCGGCCGCGGTGGGCGCGGTGGGGGCGGGCCTGATCGCGGGCATGGTCGCGCGGCGCTTCTCCGTCCGTGTGGTGGTCGCGGGCGGCCTCGCGGCGGTGGGCCTCGCGCTCGCCGCGCTCACCGGTCTGAGCGAGCACACCGGCTACCCGCTGCTGGGGGCCTCGCTCCTGGTCGTCGGCATCGGCGCGGGCTTCTCGTTCACGGTGACCGCCGACGTCATCCTGTCCAGCGTCCCCAAGGAACAGGCCGGCGCGGCCTCCGCGGTCTCGGAGACGGCGTACGAACTGGGCGCGGCGCTCGGCATCGCCCTCCTCGGCTCCATCGTCACCGGCGTCTACCGCGACTTCACGGCCCCCGCCGGCACTCCGCCCGACGTGGCGTCGGCGTCCCACGAGTCCCTGGGCGGCGCGGTGGAGTCGGTGACGGCCCTGCCACCCCACGAGGCGGACGCGCTCCTGGCGGCGGCCCGCACGGCGTTCGTGGACGGCCTCAGCCTGGCGGCGACGGTCGGCGCGGCGGTCCTCCTGGCAACGGCGGTAGCGGCATGGTTCCTCCTGAAGGGCCAAAAACTGGAAGAAAGCCCACTCCCCACGGAGGACGACGCCCCGTGAGGGCCGCGCCAGCGACAGGCGGGGCTGCGGGCCAGCCCCGCCCAGGGGCGCGGGGAACGGCGCGAGCAACCCCGACGAACCCGCAGTGACGCACCGGGGCCAGCCCCGGTCAGGGGCGCGGGGAACGGCGCGAGCAACCGCAACCAACCCGCACACGCCCCCCGCACTCGCCCCCACCCCGCCCCGCACCCCCAACACCCGCCTCACCCCAAAAACAAAAAACGCCCGCCCCGGCCCGAAGGGCAAAGCCCCCCGCACCGACGCGGGCGCACAAACCAAACCGCCCAAGCCCCGCAGGGCTACGCCGCCTTCGCCTTGGTGGCGTACATGTCCACGTACTCCTGCCCGGACAGCCGCATGACCTCCGCCATCACGGAGTCCGTCACCGCCCGCAGCACATACCGGTCCCGGTCCATCCCCTCGTACCGAGAGAACTCCATCGCCTCACCGAACCGCACCGTCACCTTGCCCGGCCGCGGCAGCCCCTTGCCGCCGGGCTGCAGCTTGTCCGTGCCGATCATCGCGAACGGCACGACCGGCGCACCGGTCATCAGCGTCAGCCGCGCGATGCCCGTACGCCCCCGGTACAGCCGCCCGTCGGGCGACCGCGTGCCCTCGGGGTAGATGCCGAAGACCTTGCCGTCGTCGAGAATGCGCCGCCCGGTCATCAGCGCCGCGACACCGCCGCGCCCGCCGTCCCGGTCCACCGGGATCATGCCGACGCCGGTGAAGAACCACGCCATCAGGCGGCCCTTGAGACCCTTGCCGGTGACGTACTCGTCCTTGCCGATGAAGAACACCGGGCGGTTGGTCACCAGCGGCAGGATCATCGAGTCGATGAACGTCAGGTGGTTCCCGGCCAGAATGACGGGCCCGGTCCCGGGGATGTTCTCGGCGCCTTCTACCCGTGGGCGGAACATCAGGCGCAAGATCGGTCCGAGCACTGCCTTGATGAGCGCTAGACGGGACAACAGGCCCTCCGGTGTCAACGGGTCGACGGCGAGTAGGTGACGAGTAAGTGCAGGTGAGTACGGTACTCGCGGGTCACCGCCGTTTGCACATCGGGTTCACGCACCCGATACGCAGTGTTGACACGGCTCTGCGCCACGTCGCTCCGGGTCGTGGCCCTAGCGACGACCGTATCCCCGTGGGAACGGTGTGGCCCGAAGTAGTGGTGCTTGTCACCCACACACTTCTCTCTGCGTAGCGGCCGTGCCGCACGGACCGGGCCCGGCCGCAGCCTCCATGGTGCGCCCACTCGCCATGTCGCGTCACCCCGCCGTTCGGTCCGGGGTCTCCCACCCGTCACTCGCGGCCACCTACGATCAGTCCCGCTTTGTCAGGTGCAAGGCGGATGCACAACGGGAGGAACGCCAATGGCGACGCAGGAGTCGGGTCAGCAGCAGCCGGGGACGGGCCGGGGACGCCGAGCGGTACTGGGAGCGGCGCTCCTCGGCGCGGGCGCCGCCGCGGTCGGCCTGCCGGGAGTGGCGAGAGCCGACGAGCGGCACGGGCCGGGGCACGGACACGGGCACGGCTACGAGAGCCTGCCCAAGCCCACCGTCGTCGCGCACCGAGGGGCCAGCGGCTACCGCCCCGAACACACCATCGGCTCCTACCAGCTCGCCCTGGACATGGGCGCGCACGTCATCGAGCAGGACGTCGTACCCACCAAGGACGGCCATCTCGTATGCCGTCACGAGAACGACATCACCGGGACGACGGACGTCGCCGCGCGCCCCGAGTTCGCCTCCCGCAAGACCACCAAGTCCGTGGACGGCGTCAAGCTCACCGGCTGGTTCACCGAGGACTTCACGCTCGCCGAGCTGAAGACGCTGCGCGCCAAGGAGCGCATCCCGGGCACCCGCCGGCACAACACCCTCTACGACGGCCGCTGGGACATCCCCACCCTCGAAGAGGTCTTCGAGTGGGCCGAGAAGGAGGGCCGCAGGCGCGGCCGGCAGATCTGGCTGCACATCGAGACCAAGCACCCCACGTACTTCCGCCAGTTGGGCCTCGGCCTCGAAGAGCCGCTTGCCAAGCTCCTGCGCCGCTACGGCCGCCACAAGAAGAACTCGCCGAACTTCCTCCAGTCCTTCGAGCCCGGCAGCATCCAGCGCCTGGCCAAGCTGGTCGCCGCGCCCCGCGTCGTGCTCCTGTCCAGTGCGAACTCCCGGCCGTGGGACTTCGTCGAGGCGGGCGACCCGCGCACCGTCGCCGACCTGATCAAGCCCGAGGGCCTGGCGTGGTTGGCGCGCTTCGCACAGGGCATCGGCCCGACCCTCGACCTGATCATCCCGAAGAAGGCCGACGGCAGCCTCGGCACGCCGACCACGCTCGTCGCGGACGCGCACGAGGCGGACCTCATCCTGCACCCGTACACGATGCGCAACGAGAACACCTTCCTGCCCGCGAACTTCAGGAAGGGCACCGACCCGGCCGCCTACGGAGACGCCTTCGGGGCCTTCAAGGCCTACTTCGAGACGGGCATCGACGGCATCTTCTCCGACAACCCGGACACCGCGCTGCTGGCCGCCGCGGACTTCGCCAAGGACTGAGCGACGCCCGTCAACGGCCGTGGGGACGCCCCCGGTTGGGGTGAGAGACGGCCGCTCCGGAAACCTTCCGCCGGAGCGGCCGCGTCCCGTCGTGCATGACGTACGAGCCCATCCCCACGCTCATCCCCACCCTCATCCCCACGCTGCGTCCGCTGCTCGCCGCCGAGGCGTCCGCGGAGGCCCTCGACTCCGGTGCCGACGCGGGCGACCTCGAACAGGCCGTCTGGCTGCGCCTGCTGGAGCGCCTGGAGTCCGACGGCCCGCCCACCGACCCGGCGCTGTGGCTGCGCGGCGCCGTCCAGTCCGAGGCGCGCCGCTCCCGGCACGCCAGCCGGCGCGAGGTGGCGTACGCGGCCGAGCCCGCCGACGACGCCGACCGCGGCCCCGAGCAGCGCGCCCTGACCGCCGACCGGCACCGCACCCTGCACGCCGCGGTCCGCAGGCTGCCCGGCCGCTGCCCCCGTCTCCTGGCGGCGCTGCTGTCCCCCAAGGACCTCACCTACCGTGAGATCGCAGGGGAGTTGGGAATGTCACAGGGGAGTCTGGGACCGGAACGTTCCCGATGCCTGGGATGCCTGCGCAGAATGCTGGCGGCGGAGGTTGCGGCTCCTGCACCGCGGGGAAGGGAGCGTTAGACAACCGGTGGAGCAGGTGAGCGGGAGGCATGCACACATGGGCATGAGCGTGACCATCTCGGAGGCGGCGTCCGAAGCGGACGCCGAACAGATCCTCAAACTGCAGTACCTCTGCTACCAGAGCGAGGCCGAGCTCTACGGCGACTACTCGATCGAGCCGCTGACCCAGTCCCTTGACTCCGTCAAGGCCGAAGTCGCCTCGGACACCGTCCTGGTGGCCCGGCTCGGCGACGAGGTGGTGGCCTCCGTGCGCGGCACCGTCGACGCCGACGGCACGGCGCGGATCGGCAAGCTCATCGTCCACCCCCGCCTGCAGCGGCACGGCCTCGGCGGCCGGCTCCTCAACGCCATCGAGCGACAGCTCGGCGCGAACAGCACGACCAAGAGCTTCCAGCTCTTCACCGGCCACCGCAGCGAACAGAACCTCCAGCTCTACCGCAAGCACGGCTACGCCCCCGTGAAGACCCAGCGGGTCAACGACCGGCTCACCGTCGTGACCCTCGCCAAGGACTCCGACGCCCGCGCGTACGCGGCGAGCGCCTGACGCACCCCGGCCCGGCGGCGCAAGCCGCCGGCCCCGGCCGGCAGCGGGCTCACGGCCGGCTTCCCGCGGTGTCAGTGGCGGCTGCCAGGATGACCGTCATGACGATCAAGGACGTAGCGCGGCATGAAGTGAGTGAGCCGCGGATCGAAGAGGCGCTGGAGAACATCCGGCGGCGGGCCCACCACCGCTGGCACACCATGCGATACGACTGTTACTCCGACGAGGAGATGCAGGCACTGCGCGACGATCTCCTGGACCACGTAGCCGCCCGGACGGTGGCGGACGCCGAGCCCGGCACCGCCCCCTCGGACGTCGTTCTGCGCACCGCGGCCGAGTGCGCCCTCGGACTCCTGAGCCTGGGCTGCTACCCCAACGGCGACCAGGAGATCTCCTTCAGCCTCATCGACGAGGAGCTCAGCAGCGAAGACACGGACTTCGAGGCCCGAAGGGCATCTGCCCCGCCACTGGCCGTCGGTAACGCTGTGCAAGCCGAATGCCGGCGAGCCCACCGACGGGCAGCGAGCGCCCCGGAAGCCAAGCCGTCGGCCGGCGGCTGAGACCGGCGCCCTCACCGGGCGCGGCGCCGGGACGCGACGAGCGGCCCCGCTAGCGTCCCGTCCGCCGCGCGCGGAGCAGCCAGAAGATCGCCGTCACCGGCAGGATCACCGGGATGAACAAGTAGCCCATTCCGAAGTCCGACCACACCGTGGCGTCCGGGAAGGCGGACGGCTCCGCCAGCGTCCACGTGCCGACGGCCAGCACGCCCACCAGCTCGGCGGCGCAGCACACCAGCGCCGCCTTGCGGGCCGTGTCGCCGCCGCGCACCAGGGAGTACGTGATGAAGCCGTAGACGAGGCCCGCGAGTGCCGAGAGGGAGTACGCGAGCGGGGCCTTGTCGAAGTCCGTCGAGATCTGTACCGCCGAGCGCGACACCGCGCCGACGACCATCACGCCGTACAGCCACAGCAGCAGGATGCCCGGCCCGGTGATCAGCTTCCGGCGGCCGTCGGCAGGCGCGCTCTTCTTGGTGTCCGCCACCTCAGCCACCCCAGATGTCGTAGAGCCGTACCTGGAGCACGGCGAGGACCACGCCGCCCGCGGCGACCGTGAGCGAACCCCAGCGCGTGCGCTCGGCCAGCGACATGAAGCCCGCCACCGGTACGCACGCGAAGGAGCCCAGCAGATACGCCACGAAGATCGTCGTGCCCTGTTCCGGGTCCTCGCCGCGCGCGAGCTGGACAATGCCGACGACCAGCTGGACCAGCGCGAGCAGCGTCACCACGCCCATGCCGATGAAGTGCCAGTCCTTGGTCGGCTGGTCGCGGTAGGCGGCGAAACCGCACCAGGCGGCGAGGGCGAGCGCGGCCACGGCGGTCGCGATCGTCAGGGCAACAAGCATGTCGGTGACTTTATTACGGGCCCTTTGACCCGATGCGCCTGCCCCCGCAGTGCCCGGACCGCGGGATGCGGCGTGCCCGGGCCGCCTCCCCCCGGAGTGCCCGGACCGCCGGGCCCAGGGTCCTCGTACCGCGCCCCGAGGTGACCCGTACGCTCGGACACCATGAAGATCGAGGCTGAAGCGCTCCTGTTCGACAACGACGGCACCCTCGTCTCCTCCCTGGAGTCGGTGTACCGCTGCTGGACGCGGTGGGCGCGGGAGTACGGGATCACCGCCGAGGAGTTCGCCCGCGTCGAGCTGCACGGCCGCCCCGCCGCCGAGATAGCCGCCGACCTGCTGCCCCCGGAGCAGGTCGCCGGGGCCGTCGCCCGCATCGAGGAGCTGGAGGTCTCGGACGTGGCCGGCGGTGTCCGCCTGCTGCCCGGCACCCGCGAGCTGCTGGAGTCGCTGCCCGCGGACCGCTGGGCCGTGGTCACCTCCGCGACCCGCGTCCTGGCCGAGGCCCGGCTCGCCGAGGTCGGCATCCGGCCCGGACTGCTGATCGCCGCCGACGACATCACGCGCGGCAAGCCCGACCCCGAGCCCTACCTGCTCGCCGCCGAGAAGCTCGGCGCCGCCCCGGCCCGCTGCGTGGTCTTCGAGGACGCCCCGGCAGGCCTGCAGGCCGGGCGGGCCGCGGGCATGACCACCGTGGCCTTGGCCACAACCCACGCCGCCGCCGAACTGTCCGCGGACGTCGTGGTCAAGGACCTCTCCGCCGTGTCCGCGCAGGCCACGTCCGGTGCCGTGGAGATCACCGTCGTCGGCTGACCGTCCGGCGCGCGCGGCCCGGCCCGGTCCCACCGCTGTCCGCTATACGGACAGCGGTGGCGGACGGCGACCTCACGCGTGTTTTACTTGGGCCCATGACCACGACGAGCAGCCGCACCCCTGCGACCGAGGCGACGATGACGCCCGGTGCTCGTTGTATGTGTCGAATGTGCGCCTTCTGAGGGCCCCCGCACCACGAAGAGCATCGCGCCCCGAAGCGAAGCCGCTGTGCCGCACCTCCCGCACGACGTACGCGACGAAAGAGCCGTACTGACGCAGGAAGCGAGCCTGCCCCGCGCACACGTCCTCCGGTTCCCTTCGCCACCGCGAGAACCGTGCCGCGTTCCGAACGAATGCCCCGTGCCCGGCGACACCCGCGCCGCGCACTCGACAGTGACGGAATCCCCTGTGATCACCACTTCCGGCCTCACCAAGGTCTACCGCTCACGCGGTCGTGAAGTAACCGCCCTCGACGGAGTCGACCTGCACGTCCGCGAGGGCGAGGTGTACGGCGTCATCGGCCAGTCCGGCGCCGGCAAGTCCTCCCTCATCCGCTGCGTCAACCTCCTGGAGCGCCCCACCTCCGGCACCGTGACCGTCGCGGGCCAGGACCTCACGGCCCTCGCCGGACGCGGCCCGCGCGCGGGCAAGGAGCTGCGCCGGGCGCGCAGCCGCATCGGGATGGTCTTCCAGCACTTCAACCTGCTGTCCTCGCGCACCGTCCAGGACAACGTCGAACTGCCCCTGGAGATCCTCGGCCTCTCCGGCCAGGAGCGCTCCCGCAAGGCCCTCGAACTCCTCGATCTCGTCGGCCTCGCCGACAAGGCGAAGTCCTACCCGGCGCAGCTCTCCGGCGGCCAGAAGCAGCGCGTCGGCATCGCCCGCGCGCTCGCCGGCGACCCGAAGGTGCTGCTCTCCGACGAGGCGACCAGCGCCCTGGACCCGGAGACCACCCGCTCCATCCTCCAGCTCCTGCGCGACCTCAACCGGCAGCTCGGCCTGACCGTCCTGCTCATCACGCACGAGATGGACGTCGTCAAGAGCGTCTGCGACTCCGCCGCCCTCATGGAGCGCGGCCAGATCGTCGAGTCCGGCACCGTCAGCGAACTCCTCGCGACGCCCGGCTCCGAACTCGCCGCCGCGCTCTTCCCCGTCAGCGGCGACACCACCGGCGAGAACCGCACCGTCGTCGACGTGACGTTCCTCGGTGAGGCCGCGACCCGGCCCGTCATCTCGCAGCTGTCGCGCACGTACAACATCGACATCTCGATCCTCGGCGCCGCGATGGACACCGTCGCGGGCAAGCAGGTCGGCCGCATGCGCATCGAACTGCCCGGCCGCTTCGAGGACAACGTGGTCCCGATCGGGTTCCTGCGCGAGCAGGGCCTCCAGGTCGACATCGCGGCCGAGGACCCCGTGCCCGCGCCCCGCAACGAGACGCTGCTGGTCAAGGAAGGTGCCAAGTGACCTGGTCGGAGATGCGTCCCCTGCTGGAGCAGGCGTGTTGGGACACCCTCTACATGGTGGGCTGGTCGACGCTGATAGCCGTCGTCGCCGGACTGCCGCTCGGCATCCTGCTCGTCCTCACCGAGCGCGGCGCGCTGCTGCAGAACGCCGTACTGAACAAGGTCATCGGGCAGGTCGTGAACATCGCCCGCTCGATGCCGTTCATCATCCTCATGGTCGCCCTGATGGGCTTCACGCGCTGGATCACCGGCACCACGATCGGCCGCGAGGCCGCCCTCGTGCCGCTCGCCGTCGGCGCCATCCCGTTCTTCGCGCGGCTCGTGGAGACCTCGATCCGTGAGGTCGACGGCGGGCTCGTCGAAGCCGTGCAGTCGATGGGCGGCTCCACCTGGACCGTCGTACGCAAGGTCCTCGTCCCCGAGTCGCTGCCCTCGCTGATCTCGGGCGCCACCACCACGATCGTCGCCCTCATCGGCTACTCCGCGATGGCGGGCACGGTCGGCGGCGGCGGCCTCGGCGACCTCGCGCTGCGCTACGGCTACCAGCGCTTCGAGACCGAGCTGATGTGGATCACCGTGGCGATCCTCGCCGTGGTCATCTCGATCATCCAGTTCGCGGGCGACTACGCCGCCCGCAGGCTCCACAAGCGCGGCGGCGGCTCCGGTCCGCTGCTGCTGTTCCGGCCGCTGCGCGGCGTGCTCCCCGGCACCGCCGCCGCGGAGTCGCACACCAAGACCGGCTGACCTCCCCGCCACCCACGCGGGGCCGCACCACCGGCACCACCGGCACCATCCATGGAGAAAGGCACTTTTCGTGCGTAACACCGCCAAGATCACCACCGCTGTCCTCGCCGCCGGAGCCCTCACCCTCGGGCTCGGCGCCTGCGGCTCCGACAAGGGCTCCGCGGGCGACAAGGACGGCCCGCTCGTCGTCGCCGCCACCCCGACGCCGCAGGGCCAGATCCTGGACTACGTCCAGAAGAACCTCGCCAAGAAGGCCGGCCTCGACCTCGAGGTCCGCGAGTTCACCGACTACGTCACGCCGAACACCGCCGTCCAGCAGGGCGAGGTCTTCGCGAACTACTTCCAGCACAAGCCGTACCTGGACGACTTCAACAAGAAGAACGGCACGGACGTCGTCCCCGTCCCGAACGGCACCGTGCACCTGGAGCCGCTCGGCGTGTACTCGAAGAAGGTCAAGAAGCTCGGCGAGCTGAAGGACGGCGCCACCGTCGCCGTCCCCAACGACACCACGAACGAGGCCCGCGCCCTCAAGCTCCTCGCCGACAACGGCCTCATCGAGCTCAAGAAGGGCGTCGGTTACGAGGCGACCCCCAAGGACGTCGCGAAGAACCCGAAGAACCTCAAGTTCAAGGAGCTGGAGGCCGCCCAGCTGCCCCGCTCCCTGAGCGATGTCGACGCCGCGGTGATCAACGGCAACTACGCCCTGGAGGCCGAACTCAGCCCCGCCAAGGACGCCCTCGTCGCCGAGAAGGCCAAGGGCAACCCCTACGGCAACTTCCTCGCCGTGAAGAAGGGCGACGAGAACGACCCGCGCGTGAAGAAGCTGGCCAAGCTCCTCACCTCGCCCGAGGTCAAGAAGTTCATCGCCGAAAAGTACGACGGCGCCGTCGTCGCCGCGTTCTGATCATGCGTACGTCCGTCATCGCCGCCGCCGCGGGCACCCTCGCCCTCACGCTGGGCCTCACCGCGTGCGGCGGCGGCCCGGACCGGGGCTCCGACGACGGCCGGCTCGTCGTCGGGGCCACCCCGACCCCGGCCGGCGAAGTCCTCACGTACATCCAGGACAACCTCGCGAAGAAGGCGGGGCTCGACCTGGAGATCAAGGAGTTCACGGACTACGTCACGCCGAACACCGCGCTCCAGGAGGGCTCGCTCGACGCCAACCTGTACCAGCACGCCCCGTACCTCAAGGACTTCAACGCGTCCAAGAAGACGGACCTGGTGCCGGTCGCCGAGGCCTACCTGCCGCCCATGGGCGTGTACGTGAAGAAGGCCGGGGATGCCAAGGCCACGAAGGACATCGGCAAGCTGCGGACGGGCGCGACCGTCGCCGTCCCCAACGACACGACCAACGAGGGCCGGGCGCTCCAGCTCCTCGCCGCCAAGGGCGTCATCGGGCTCAAGAAGGGCGTCGGCGGTACCGCGACGCCCGAGGACATCACGTCCAACCCGAAGAAGCTCACCATCAAGCCGCTCGACCCGGCACAGCTGCCGCGCTCGCTCGACGACCTCGACGCGGCCGTCATCAACAACAACTACGCCCTCGACGCCGGACTCAGCCCCAAGAAGGACGCCATCCTCCTGGAGTCCCCGAAGGGCAATCCGTACAACAACGTCCTCGTCGTCAAGAAGGGCGACGAGGGCGACCCGCGGGTGCAGAAACTGGCGAAGCTGCTCACCTCGCCCGAGGTGAAGCGGTTCATCGAAAACAAGTACAAGGGCTCGGTCCTGCCCGTCGAAAAAGCGGCCCGCGAAGGGAACTGACGCACAGTCCGCTCCCGCCCGCACCACGGGGTCCCCTCCTGAGGAAGGAGCGGACCCCGTGGTGCGTCCACGCGCCGACATGCTGCATGCTGGGCACTTCAGCAGGCCCGAGGGTTCCAGGTTACGGAGCGGCGCATGACAACCACCTTCCCCGACATCTCCATCAGCACGGAGCGGTTGGTGCTGCGCCCGTTCGAGGACGCCGACGTCCCCGCGTACGCCGAGATGATGAACGACGAGATGGTCACCGCCTGGACCTCCGTCCCCCAGCCCTACACCGAGGCCGACGCCCGCGACTGGATCACCCGCCTCGCCCCCGCCGAGCGCACCGAGGGCCGCGGCATCGCCCTCGCCGTCACGGAGTTCCTCACCCAGCGCCTGGTCGGCGTCGTCCACCTGCGCAACACCGACTGGCGGGTGCGCGCCAGCGAACTCAGCTACGTCGTCGCCCCCTGGGCCCGCGGCGAGGGCTACGCCTCGGAGGCCGCGCTCGCCACCGCCCAGTGGCTCTTCAGGGACCAGGCGTTCGAACGCATCGAGCTGCGCACCGCCGCCGACAACACCGCCGCCCAGCAGGTCGCCCAGAAGATCGGCTGCATCAGCGAGGGCGTCCTGCGCGGCGCCTGGATAGCGCGGATGAGAAACGGCGGCGACCCGTTCGGCGGCTGGCTGGAGGTCCGCACCGACCTCATCGTGTGGAGCCTGCTCCCCGAGGACCTCGAAGGCGTCAGCGACAACCTCGCCGACAGCGGCTTCTCCGCCTACTCCGACTGGAACTGAGCCCGGCCCGCGGCCCTCCCGGCACCCCCGAGTAACACCAGGTACGCTCGCCCCTGGCCGCGCGCGCGGTCGCTCCCGCAGCCACCGCCCCGCACTGAAGACCCGCGAGAACCCAGGAGACAGACGACGATGGCCGACCGGGTCACGGTGATCGGCTGGGACGGTACGCCGCTGACCGCCGCGGCACGCTCCGCGCTCAGCGCCGCCACGCTCGTGGCGGGCGCCGCCCACCACCTGGCACTGGACGAGATCCCCGCCCGCGCCGAGCGCATCCGCCTCGGCAGCGTGGGCCTCGCCGCCCGCCGCATCGCCGCCCACCGCGGCACCGCCGTGGTCCTCGCCGACGGCGACCCCGGCTTCTTCGGCGTCGTACGCACCCTGCGCGCCCCCGAGTTCGGCCTCGAGGTCGAAGTGGTGCCCGCCGTCTCCTCCGTCGCCCAGGCCTTCGCCCGCGCGGGCATGCCGTGGGACGACGCCGAGGTCGTCGTCGCCCATCGCCGCACCCTGCGCCGCGCCGTGAACGTCTGCCGCGCCCACACCAAGGTCGCCGTCCTCACCTCGCCCGGCGCGGGCCCCGCCGAGCTGAGCCTGCTGCTCCAGGGCGTCCACCGCACCTTCGTCATCTGCGAGGAACTCGGCACCGACCGCGAGCGGGTCACCGTCGTCACGTCCGACAAGGCCGCCGACCACACGTGGCGCGACCCGAACGTCGTCATCGTCATCGGCGGGAGCGCCGCCGCGTCCGACACCGGCTGGATCGCCGGGCGCGAACCGGCGGCCTCCCCGCGTGGCTGGGCGCTGCCCGCCGCCGAGTACGGCGGGGACATCTGGCTCGGCGAAGGGGAGAACGACCGGCTGAGGGCCGCCCAACTCGCCCGGCTCGGGCCGCGCGTGGGGGACCTCGTCTGGGACATCGGCTGCGGCAGCGGCGCCTTCACCGCGGAGGCGGCCCGCTTCGGGGCCGCCGTGATCGCCGTCGACCACGACGCCGATGCCCTCGGCCGGACCACCGCCGCCGTGCGCCGCTTCGGCGTCCAGGCACAGACCGTGCACGGCGTCGCGCCGCACGTCCTCGAAGACCTGCCCGAACCCGACGTCGTACGGGTCGGGGGCGGGGGAGCCGCGGTCGTCTCCGCGGTCGCCGACCGGCGCCCCGAGCGCATCGTCACGCACGCCGCGACACGCGACGCGGCCGAGCTGATCGGCAGGGATCTCTCCGAGCACGGGTACTCCGTCGAGTGCGCCCTCCTCCAGTCCGTGGAGCTCGACACCCGCGCCTGGCGGGAGGAGAAGCGGACCGTGGCATTCCTGCTCTCCGGGCGCCTCCCGGACCGTTCCCCGTGACCCCGGCGCGGCAGGGCGCGAGGTAGGCTGGCCGATCGTTGTACCGCACCCGGGTGCCCGGCACTTCGTTGGTCAAGGTCCGGAAAGTCCACCCGTTTTGGGGGGCCTGTGTGGTACGGCAGGACCGGAGGGACGCGCAACGTGGCGCAGTCCACAGCGGGCCGTGGCCGATCAAGCTGCCGCGGCGGCGGACCGACCGGGACAATGCCAGTTGTCCGGTAAGCGGTTCGTGCCGCGCGGCGCGCACGCTCGTTGAGGATGACGGACGGTTGGTGCGCCGCTCCGGTCAATGGGGCCTCCCCGGCCGAAGGCTGAGGGGCGGTCGAAGAAGCACTAACCGATGGGCGAGGGGTTACGCATGACCGACACCGGCCAGGTCCCGGGCGAGGGGCTGCCGGAGGGCGCAGGCAACAGTGTGCCGTCCGGGCCCGTGCAGGGCATGGGGGCACAGCAGCCGAACGCTCCCGCTCCGGGTGCGTATCCCTTCGTGGACCCCACCGACTCCACCGACCCCTCCGATCCGTCGGGGAACCCCGCCGAGGACGACGACCTGCTGCTGATGCCGAGCCCCCAGGGGGCGTGGAGCGAGGCCCAGGCGGCGCAGGCGGCCCAGGCCGCTCATCAGCCGGGCCCGCACGAGACGGCGGGCCGCGACAGCGGCTCGGTCGACCTCAACGGCGTCCGCATGCCCGGCGCGGCGCACCCCGGCTCCTCCCGCAGACCGCTGCACCACGGGCCCTCGGGCCCCGCGGTGCCCGACAGCTCCGGCAGCCCCGTGCGCTCGCTCGCCGACCGCGGTCCCGCCGGAGCGGTGACGCCGTCGGCGCAGCCACAGCAGGCCGCGCCGGCCCGGCACGCGGGCCCGGCGACCATCGGGCCCGAGTACCTCGACATCCCGCGCCACGACGCCGCCCCGCCGGGACCGCAGCTCGGCGAGATCCCGCCGCAGGGCGGCGCGCCGTGGTCCCAGCAGGAAGCACAGCCGCAGCCGCAGCAGGCGGCCCATGCCGCACCAGCAGAAACGGTCGTCCCAGAGGCCACGGCTGCCCCTGCCGGCCCGGCTGCCACTGACGCCGCAGATGCCACGGGGGCCCCGGTCGCCCCAGCACCCGAGGCGCAGGCCCCGGAGGCCGTCACCCCGGAAGCCCCGGCGCACGAGGCCGCGCACGGCGCCGAGGCCGTGCAGGCCCCCGCCCCGCAGGAGCCGCAGACCGCGCAGGACCCGCAGACCGCACAGGACCCGCAGCTCCCCGAAGCGCATCCGGTGGCGGAAGCCCCGCAGGCCACCCCCGAAGCCCCGCAGGCCGCTGACGGCTTCCCGCAGGGCGCGGATGCCCCGCAGGCACCGGAAGCCGCCCCCGCCGAGCAGCCCGGGCAGGCCGTCCAGCTTCCCCCGGAGGCCGCCGCCTTCCCGCACGCCGCCGAGGCCGGACAGGTCCCGCCGCCGGCGGGGGAGCAGCCCGCCTTCGCCGAGGCGGAGCCCGCCGTCGCCGCTCAGCCCCCGTTCGTCGTCGCCTCCGCCCAGCCGTGGGGCGACAGCGCCCCGGCTCCGCACACCGGTGAGGCCGGCCAGCCCGGCTTCGCCCCGGGCACCACCCAGGACGCGTACGCCGCGGCCGTCGGAGCCCACCCCGGCCACGCGCCGCAGGGCGGCGACCCGGCCGACGCGGTGCACGCCGCCCCCGTCCCGCCGCACCACCAGCCCGAGCCGCAGGACACCGGCGCCCCGGAGTACGCGTCGCCTCCCGGTGGAGCCCCGGCGCCCATGCCCATCGGCCAGTTCGTGCCCGTCGAGGGTTCGGTGCCGACCACGCCCCACCTTGCGCCGACGCCCCCGCGCCACCTCGCCGTGCCGCAGGACGAGCCGACCGCAGAGGCCGCCCCGGAGATCGCGGAGGCCGCCCCGGCCGCCGAGCAGCCCATGGCCCAGCAGGCGCCCGCGCCGGCCGAGCCCGCGGAGCCCGCCGTCGCCCCCCACGTCGTATCGCCGACGGAACCCGTGGCCGGCGAGCCCGCATCCGTCGAGGCCCCGCCCGCCGACGAGATGCCCGAGGCCGCGCAGCCCGCCGTCACCGTGCCCGCCCCGCGCGACGGGACCGAGCCCGCGGCGACGGTCGCCGAAGCGGCGCCCGCGCCGGACACCGCGCTGCCGCAGCCCGAGGCGACGGCCGAAGCCGCACAGCCCTTCCCGGAGGCACCGGTTCCGGCCGCGTCCCCGGTGGAGGCCCCCGTTGCCGCTGACCCCCCTGTTTCCCCGGCGGTGGCCCCGGCCGCCCCCGAGACGGCCGACCAGGCCGACGAGTTGGACGAGGCCGACGAAGTCATCTCGTTCGAACCCATCGAAGCGAACGAAGTGACCGAAGTGGCCGAAGCACCTGAGATGGCCGAAGCGCCTGAAGCACCCGAGACGCCGGAGGGCCCCGAGCCGCTCACGGCCGAGGACACCCCGGCGGCGGAGGAGACACAGCCCGCCGCCGCGGCCCCGGGCCTCCTCGTCATCGAGGACGACGAACCCGACGAGCCCGACGTACCCGGCGCGACCGGCGAGCACGACGAGGCCGAGAACGGCGACCGGCCCGCGGCCGCCGAGCCCCTGATCTCCCCGGGCACCCCCGCCCCCGGCTACGACGACGCCGAGCGCGAGGCCGTCCTGCGCGTCATGCGCGAACGCCGCGACATCCGCAACGGCTTCCGCTCCGACCCGATCCCGCACGAGGTGCTGCTCCGCGTCCTGGAGGCCGCCCACACGGCGCCTTCCGTCGGTCACTCGCAGCCCTGGGACTTCGTGGTCATCAAGTCCGCGGAGACCCGGCGCACCATGCACGAACTGGCCATGCGCCAGCGCGACGCGTACGCCAAGTCCCTGCCCAAGGGCCGCGCGAAGCAGTTCAAGGAACTGAAGATCGAGGCCATCCTCGACACCCCGGTGAACATCGTCGTCACCGCCGACCCCACCCGCGGCGGCCGCCACACCCTCGGCCGGCACACCCAGCCGCAGATGGCCCCGTACTCCTCGGCGCTCGCCGTCGAGAACCTCTGGCTCGCCGCCCGCGCCGAAGGCCTCGGCGTCGGCTGGGTCAGCTTCTTCGACGAGCGCGAGATGGTCCGCGCCCTCGGCCTGCCCGAGCACCTCGAAGTCGTCGCCTACCTCTGCGTGGGGTACGTCGACGCGTTCCCGGAGGAGCCCGAGCTGATGCAGGCGGGCTGGTCCAAGCGCCGCCCGCTGTCCTGGGTCGTCCACGAGGAGACGTACGGCCGCCGCGCGCTGCCCGGCGAGGACCCGCACGACCTGCTCGCCGAGACCGTCACCAACATCCGCCCGCTGGACGCCAAGGCGCTCGGCGAGGCGTGGGAACGCCAGAAGCGGATGACCAAGCCGCCGGGCGCCCTCGGCATGCTGGAGATCATCTCCGCGCAGCTGTCCGGCCTGTCCCGGATGTGCCCGCCGCCGATCCCGGAGCCCGCGGCCGTCGCGATCTTCGCGGGCGACCACGGCGTGCACGCCCAGGGCGTCACCGCCTGGCCCCAGGAGGTGACCGCGCAGATGGTCGCCAACTTCCTCGGCGGCGGCGCGGTCTGCAACGCCTTCGCCAACCAGGTGGGCGCCGAGGTCTGCGTCATCGACGTCGGCGTGGCGAGCGAGCTGCCCGCCACGCCGGGCCTGCTGCCCCGCAAGGTGCGCGCGGGCACGGCCGACATGACGACCGGCCCCGCCCTGACCCGCGAAGAGGTCAAGGCCGCGCTCGAAGTCGGCATCGAGACCGCCCGCGACCTGGTGGCGGCGGGCAACAAGGCCCTGCTCACCGGCGAGATGGGCATCGCGAACACCACCGCCTCCGCGGCCCTGATCTCCGTCTACACGGAGACGGACCCCGCCGAGGTCACCGGCCGCGGCACCGGCATCAACGACGAGATGCACGCCCGCAAGGTCGACGTGGTCCGCCGCGCCCTGGAGCTGCACCACCCCGACCCGGCGGACCCGATCGGCGTCCTCGCGGCGGTCGGCGGCCTGGAGCACGCGGCCATGGTGGGCCTCCTCCTCGGCGGCGCCTCCTTGCGCACGCCGGTGATCCTGGACGGCGTCAGCGCAGGCGCGGCCGCCCTGGTCGCCCGCGCCATCGCCCCCGAGGTCCTCGCGGCCTGCATCGCGGGCCACCGCAGCGCGGAGCCGGGTCACGTGGCGGCCCTGAACAAGCTGGGCCTGCGGCCCCTGGTCGACCTCGACCTGCGGCTCGGCGAGGGCACGGGCGCGCTTCTCGCCCTGCCGATCGTCCAGAGCGCGGCCCGCGCGATGCACGAGGTGGCCACGTTCGACTCGGCCGGCGTCACCGAGAAGTAGCCGCCGAGGGGCGAAGCCCCGGACGCCGGCACCGGGCGGGGCTGGGGGGAGACCTCCGGCCCCGCCCCCGCCATACTGAACCCGCACGTCAAGCAGCCGCTCCAGCGCAGCAGCGGTGACGCACCACGAAGACTCCGCCCGCACGAGGAGCCGCACAGCCATGGCCGAACACCCCGCCTACCCCGTAGGCCTCCGCCTCGACGGCCGCCGCGTCGTCGTCCTCGGCGGCGGCCAGGTCGCCCAGCGCCGCCTCCCCGCCCTGATCAAGGCGGGCGCCGACATCCTCCTCGTGTCCCCCTCGGCGACCCCCTCCGTGGAGGCCATGGCGGACGCGGGCGAGATCACCTGGACCAGGCGCCGCTACGAACACGGCGACCTCCAGGACGCCTGGTACGCCCTGATCGCCACCAGCGACCCCGAGGCGAACACCCGCGCCTCGGCGGAGGCCGAGGCGGGCCGCGTCTGGTGCGTACGCTCGGACGACGCCGAGGCGGCCACCGCCTGGACCCCGGCCACGGGCCGCTCCGAGGGCGTCACCGTGGCGGTGCTCAGCAGCGACGTGCACGACCGGGACCCGCGCCGCACGGCCGCCATCCGCGACGCGGTCGTCGAGGGCCTGCGCGACGGCAGCCTGGTCGCCCCCCACCTGCGGACGCGCACTCCGGGCGTCGCCCTGGTCGGCGGCGGACCCGGCGACCCCGACCTGATCACGGTCCGCGGCCGCCGCCTGCTCGCCGCCGCGGACGTCGTCATCGCCGACCGTCTCGGCCCCCGCGACCTTCTCGACGAACTGCCGCCGCACGTCGAGGTCATCGACGCCGCGAAGATCCCCTACGGCCGCTACATGGCCCAGGAGGCGATCAACGCCGCCCTGATCGAGCACGCCAAGCAGGGCAAGGCCGTCGTACGCCTCAAGGGCGGCGACCCCTACGTCTTCGGCCGTGGCATGGAGGAGGCCCAGGCGCTCGCCGAGGCGGGCATCGCCTGCACGGTCGTCCCCGGCATCTCCAGCTCGATCTCCGTGCCCTCGGCCGCCGGCATCCCGGTCACCCACCGCGGCGTCGCCCACGAGTTCACCGTGGTCAGCGGCCACGTGGCACCGGACGACGAGCGCTCCCTCGTCGACTGGGAGTCACTCGCCAAGCTGCGCGGCACCCTCGTGATCCTCATGGGCGTCGACAAGATCGGCAAGATCGCACAGGCCCTGATCGCCCACGGCAAGGCCGCCGACACCCCGCTCGCGCTGATCCAGGAGGGCACGACGGCCGCCCAGCGACGCGTCGACGCGACCCTCGCCACGGTCGCCGAGGCCGTCCGCACCCACGAGGTGAAGCCCCCGGCCGTCATCGTCATCGGCGACGTCGTACGAGTGGGCCCGGAGCCCGTGGCCTAGCCGTCCCGCCCGCCCCCCGACACCACCCAAGTAACCAGCGGTAACGGAACACGCCCCCGGCCGTTGGCACCACACCCAGGACAAGGCAGTATCACCCTGTGGCTGATCTCATCACCGTCGACGACCCCGACGACCCCCGCCTGCGCGACTACACGGGCCTGACCGACGTCGAGCTGCGCCGCAGGCGCGAACCGGCCGAGGGCCTCTTCATCGCGGAGGGCGAGAAGGTCATCAGACGGGCCAGGGACGCCGGCTACGAGATGCGCTCGATGCTGCTCTCCGCCAAGTGGGTCGACGTCATGCGCGACGTCATCGACGAACTCCCGGCCCCGGTGTACGCGGTCAGCCCCGAGCTCGCCGAGCGGGTCACCGGTTACCACGTGCACCGCGGCGCCCTCGCCTCCATGCAGCGCAAGCCGCTGCCGACGGCCGACGAACTCCTCGCGACCGCCCGCCGGGTGGCCGTCATGGAGGCGGTGAACGACCACACGAACATCGGTGCGATCTTCCGCTCCGCGGCGGCGCTCGGCATGGACGCGGTCCTGCTCTCCCCGGACTGCGCGGACCCGCTCTACCGCCGCTCGGTGAAGGTCTCGATGGGCGCGGTCTTCTCGGTCCCGTACGCCCGCCTGGAGTCCTGGCCCAAGGGTCTGGAAGGCGTGCGCGAAGCCGGGTTCAACCTCCTCGCCCTCACCCCCGACGAGAAGGCCAGGTCCCTGGACGAGGCGGCCCCCCACCGCATGGACCGCGTCGCGCTGATGCTCGGCGCGGAGGGCGACGGCCTCTCCACGCAGGCGCTGGTCGCGGCCGACGAATGGGTCCGCATCCCGATGGCCCACGGCGTCGACTCGCTCAACGTGGGCGCGGCGGCGGCGGTCGCGTTCTACGCGGTGGCCACGGGCCGCCCGCAGGACTGAGGGAAAGCGGACGCGCGCGTTCAGCCGCGCGCCGCGTCCTCCGGCCCGACCTGCCGGCTCTGCGTCTGCTGCCCACGGTGTACGTCCGGGTCGCCGAGGCTCTTCGCGGGCCCCTGGCAGCCCTGCGCCGCCGCGATCCCGAGCGCCACGAGCAGCGTGACGACCACGAACACGAAGAGGCGCTGCCGCAGCAGGCGTGGGTTGGCGGGCATCATGCGCCGGCCCGTGCCCGTGGAGCGCGGGCCCTGCCGGCCCGTGCCGCTGCGCGGGGCGGTCCTGCCGCCGGAGCGCGAGGTGTCGCGGCCCCCGGCGGGCCGGGCCCCGGGCCGCGGCGTGCCGGTCCTCGACGAACCGGTCCTCGACGAACCGGTCCTCGAAGAACCGGTCCTTGACGACCCGGTCCTTGACGACCCGGTCCGGGAAGAGCCCGTCCTGGAGGCACCGGTCTTCGACCCTCCCGTCCTGGCCGGACCGCTCCTGGACGCGCCCGGGCGGGGCGGGGGAGTGGCGCCGGGGGCGGGCCGCCGCTGGGTGCGCTGATCCGCGTAGCTCTCGGCGAGCCGCCCCGTGGGCCGGTCGAGGTCCTGGCGCGGCGCCGGCGGCCGTACGTCACCGAGGCCCTGGGCCTCACGCGCGGCGATCTCCTTGAGCCGCAGCGACAGTTGCAGCGTGCTCGGCCGCTCCTCCGGGTCCTTGGCGAGACAGGCCCGGATCAGCGGGGCGAGGGCGTCCGGGACGCCGTGCAGCTGCGCCTCCTCGTGGACGACGCGGTAGAGCATGACCTCGGAACTGCCCTGCCCGAAGGGTGAGTCCGCCATGCCCGCGTACGCGAGCGTGGCGCCGAGCGCGAAGACGTCGGTGGCGGGCGTGACAGCCGCACCGCGCACCTGTTCGGGCGCGAGGAAGCCGGGCGAACCGACGGCCGTACCCACATGGGTGAGTGTCGAGGCGCCGGTCGCCCAGGCGATGCCGAAGTCGATGATCCGCGGCCCCTTCGGGGACAGCAGGATGTTCGACGGCTTCAGGTCGCGGTGTACGACACCGGCCTCGTGCACGGCCACGAGCCCCTCGGCCAGCGCCGAACCCACCACGGCCACGTCGGCCGCGGAGAGCGGCCCCTCCGCGGCGACCTTGTCGTGCAGCGAGGGACCCGGAACGTACTGCGTCGCGAACCAGGGCCGGTCCGCCTCGAGGTCGGCGGCGACGAGCCGGGCCGTACAGCCGCCGCGGATGCGCCGGGCGGCCGAGACCTCCCGCGCGAACCGCGACCGGAACTCCTGATCCTCCGCCAGGTCGGGCCGGATCACCTTCAGGGCGACGCGCTGCCCTCTCCGGTCCGACCCCAGATAGACGACCCCCATGCCGCCGGCGCCCAGGCGCCTGTGCAGCCTGAACGAGCCGACGACACGCGGGTCCTCGCGCCGGAGCCGCATCATCGCCATGTCCATCCCCGCTACCCGGTCCGTCTGACGAGCCACAGCTTACGTTTCCACGGGCGGGCACGTGCAGAGGCCGCGCCCTCGCGGGGCGACCGATTGTCAGTGCCGGGTGGGAAAATCGAAGAGTGGTCAGGGAGCGGGGGGCCAGAGGCCGTTGACGCCACCCCCGGTGCCAACCATCCATCGCTGAAGGGGGATTGATCCCGTGAAGGGTGATCGCGTGGAGATAGTCGTGGACGCCGGGGACACGACGAGGACGTACGAGGTGGTGGCGAGCCGGGCGGGGCGCCGCGTGGAGACGGCCGTGCGCAGGGGAGTGGTGGAAGTGAGCGAAGTCACCCGTACCGACACGGTGGTGCGCACGGCCCGGTTCATGGCGACCCGCGTCCTGGCCCTGGTGGAACAGCCCGTCCCCAGGGAGGACGCCTCCGAGGCGACGGCCCGTCCCCTCCGGGAAGACCCTGAGTCCTAGGCCCCCGTCTCCACCCACGGGAGTACACGCGCGGGGGACGCTCATCCTCCGGGAGGCCAGCCAATCGGTACGAGGGCATGACGCCAGGGTCTGCCCACGCGCCTAGATTTGAGGTCAAGCGGCGGGTGCAGCACTCGTCCCCCGAGGTCAGACACCCGCCGCTTGCCAACACCACATCGAGACCGGTCAGGAGAGGAACCATGGCGGACACGGCACCGCGGACCCTGCTCCGCACGCAAGGGCGCAGGTTCTCCGCGTTCGGCGTCCGCCCGTCCGGCACGCGCCACCCCCTGGTGGCGACGGCCATGGTCCTCCCGCTGGCAGCCCTGCTCGTGGTCGTCTTCGGCGGCTGGGAAGCAGTGGTCACACAAGCGTCGTCCGTAGGCGTGATGCTGGGGCGCTGAGCGGCGCCCCAGGCCCGGAAGAGCGGTCCGGGCGGGGACATCCGGCCAGGAAACCCCGTGGGGACGGGGGTGCGGCGGACGGCAAAAATGCCCGCGCAGCTGGGGAGCTGCGCGGGCATCGCCATGCCATACCCTCGCCAGCCACCCCCGCCCCGCCAGGGGCGCGGGGAACTGCGCGCTCAGCCCCCACAACCTCGCACCCGCCACACAACCGAGGACACCCCGCCCCGCCAGGGGCGCGGGGAACTGCGCGCTCAGCCCCATCAATCCCGCACTCGACACACAACCGAGGACACCCCGCCCCGCCAGGGGCGCGGGGAACTGCGCGCTCAGCCCCCACAATCCCGCACCCCCCACACAACCCAAGACACCCCGCCCCGCCTACCGCCCCCTCAGGGCCGCAGGGAACTGCACGACCGCCCCCCACAACCCCGCCCCACCCCACTGACTACGCTTCCGCACACACCCCCACCCCACCCCCAGGACCCCCGTGACCCCCCTCCTCCCCGCACTCACCGCCAAGGCCAGGCACACAGCCCACCCGCCCCCAGCCACCTGCACCTGCGGCCAAGGAGAAGGCAACGGCACCGTCCTCGCAAACCGCCCCGACGCCACAGTCGTACGCCACGGCGACCTCGTCGCGAAGGCCCACGCCCCGCAGACCGACCCGGCGGCCCTGACGACACGCCTCACCGTGGCCGCCCGCCTCCCCGGCACCCTCCTGCCGCCCCTGCACACCACCCCCACCCCCCTCCACGACCGCCTCGTCACCTTCTGGCCCCGCGGCACCCCCGTGGACCGCGACGACCCGGACGCCGCCCCCTGGGAGGCCGCCGCCACCCTGCTGGCCCGCCTCCACCGCACCGACCCGGCGAGCCTCCCGCACCCGCTCCCCGCCATGCGCGGCCCGGCCAAGGCGGCCCGCGCCGTCGCCCGCCTGCACGCCGCCGGCCCGCACCCCGCCGCACCCCCGGTCCTGCGGGCCTGGCGGGCCCTTCCGCCCTGGGCCCGCGCCGAGGCCCCCGCACCCGGCCCGCCCCGCCTGTGCCACGGCGACCTCCACCTGGGCCAGCTCGTCCGCACCCCGGACGGCACCTGGCGGCTGATCGACGTGGACGACCTCGGCGCGGGCGCCCCCGCCTGGGACCTGGCCCGCCCCGCCGCCTGGTACGCCTGCGGCCTGCTCGCCCCCGAGGAGTGGACCCGCTTCCTCGACGCCTACCGCACGGCGGGCGGCCCGGCCGTCCCGGCGGACGGAGCCGACCCCTGGCGCGACCTCGACGTCCCGGCCCGCGCCCTGACCGTGCAGACAGCCGCCCTGGCGATCACCAAGGCCGCCGCCGCCGACCGCCCCCTGGACGAGGTCGAGCAGGCCTTGGTCGACGCCTGCGACCGGATGAGCCGGACCACCGCGCGCGGCTGAGCCGAGTGGGTGCCCGCCCGCCCGAGTTGACCCGGGACGCGACGAAGTAGGGTGCAACGCACCGAAGCCGGGCAGAGTTCCGGCGCAGTCACCACCGGCGAGGAGTTGAGCCGTCCATGCAGTGCCCCAAGTGCCACGCACCGATGCACACGTACAACCGCAATGGCGTCCAGATCGAGCAGTGCAGCGGCTGCCGCGGCATATTCCTTGACTACGGCGAGCTGGAGTCCCTGACCCGCCTGGAGGCCCAGTGGGGCGGCCAGCAGGTCCCGCCGCCGCCCGCGCCCCCCGCCCCGCAGGGCTACCCCGCGGCTCCCGCCCCCGCCTGGGGCGCCCCGCAGCACCACGGCGGCCACGGTGACCACTACGGCCACGGCAAGCGCCACAAGAGCTTCGGGCACATGCTCTTCTCCTCCTGAGCACCCGCGGGAACGACGAAGCCCCCGGCCGTGGGAACGGCCGGGGGCTCCGGTGTGCGGTGCGCGATACTGGGATTGAACCAGTGACCTCTTCCGTGTCAGGGAAGCGCTCTCCCGCTGAGCTAATCGCGCGGGTCAACCTGCGTGGTACTGCGTACTGCGTGCGCGATACTGGGATTGAACCAGTGACCTCTTCCGTGTCAGGGAAGCGCTCTCCCGCTGAGCTAATCGCGCGGGACGACCTTCAGAAGCACACCGCCGAAGCGGTTCTCGTGAAGATCAGTGGACGATACTGGGATTGAACCAGTGACCTCTTCCGTGTCAGGGAAGCGCTCTCCCGCTGAGCTAATCGTCCTTGGAGGTGGAGACGGGATTTGAACCCGTGTAGACGGCTTTGCAGGCCGTTGCCTCGCCTCTCGGCCACTCCACCAGGAGTGCGGGGGTTCGGGAAGATCCCCCACGTTCCTGCGAGCGGACGACCAGGTTCGAACTGGCGACCTCAACCTTGGCAAGGTTGCGCTCTACCAACTGAGCTACGTCCGCTTGTCTTTCCCGGTCCGCTTGCGCGTCCCGGCGACGTGTTGAACTCTAGCGGATTCCTGGGCCAGTACAAAAACGCGTTTGCGCAGCGTGCTGCGCTGTCGTCGGCCCGGGGCGCGGCCAGGACGCCGGTCATAGACTCGCAGGCGTGCACAACCCCCCTCAGACGTCCTCTCCGGCGCTCCCTCCCATGGCCCGCTTCGGCGGCCTCGTCGCCACCGGCCTGCGCGACGTGACCAGCGACCCCGCGGCCTTGGACTCCGCCGGCTTCTGGGCGGTGTCCGCGGACTTCGAGGGAGGCCTGGTCTGCGCCCGCTTCGACCACGTACGCGAAGAGGCCGTGCCCGCTCCCGTGCCCGGCCGGTGGCTGGGACCTGCCGCCGATGACTGGACGTCGTCCCTGGACCGCGCCGCGTACACGGAAGGCGTACGGCGGATACGGGCGTACATCGCGGCCGGCGAGGTCTACCAGGCGAACCTCTGCCGCGTCCTGTCCGCGCCCGTCCCGCCCGGCGCCGACGTGGACGCCCTGACGGCCCTCCTCGCGCGCGGGAACCCCGCTCCGTACGCAGGAACGATTCGCCTGCCCGCGCACGGCGTGGAGATAGCCACCGCCTCCCCGGAGCTGTACCTGCGGCGCGCGGGCCGCGTCGTGGAGTCGGGCCCCATCAAGGGCACCGGCCGGACGGAGGCGGACCTCCTGGAGAAGGACTACGCCGAGAACGTCATGATCGTGGACCTCGTCCGCAACGACCTCGGACGCGTCTGCGCGACCGGTTCGGTCACCGTCCCCGACCTCTGCGTGGTGGAGAAGCACCCCGGCCTCGTCCACCTCGTCTCCACCGTCCACGGCGAGCTGCGCCCCGGCGCGGGCTGGCCGGAGCTGTTCGAGGCGACCTTCCCGCCCGGTTCCGTCACGGGCGCCCCCAAGTCCAGCGCCCTGCGGATCATCGACGAGCTGGAGACCGCGCCGCGCGGGCCCTACTGCGGCGGCATCGGCTGGGTCGACGCCGACCGGGGCACCGGAGAGCTGGCCGTCGGCATCCGCACCTTCTGGATCGACCGGGCCGAGGGCATCCTGCGCTTCGGCACCGGAGCGGGCATCACCTGGGGCTCGGACCCTGAGGGGGAGTGGCGGGAGACCGAGCTGAAGGCGGCGCGGCTGCTGGCGGTAGCGTCAGGGGCGTACGAAGCGAGTGGAGGAACCCCAAC
This sequence comes from Streptomyces huasconensis, assembly GCF_021028635.1. Taxonomy (NCBI): domain Bacteria; kingdom Bacillati; phylum Actinomycetota; class Actinomycetes; order Kitasatosporales; family Streptomycetaceae; genus Streptomyces; species Streptomyces huasconensis. Next base: position 1,296,950 of record NZ_CP086119.1, on the reverse strand, counting down.
GTGAAGATATGGCTCAACGGCGGGCTGCGGGACGTCGACTCCGCCCGCGTCTCCGTGTTCGATCACGGGCTGACGGTCGGCGACGGCATCTTCGAGACGGTGAAGTCGGTCGAGGGCCGGCCCTTCGCCCTCACCCGGCACCTGGCCCGGCTCACCCGGTCGGCGCGCGGCCTGGGGCTGCCCGAGCCGGACCTCGACGAGGTGCGCCGTGCCTGCGCCGCGGTCCTGGAGGCCAACCCGCTGCCGCTCGGGCGGCTGCGCATCACGTACACCGGAGGCCTGTCACCGCTCGGCTCCGACCGCGGCGACCAGGGCACCACGCTCATCGTGGCCCTCGGCGAGGCCGCGCGGCGCCCGGACTCCACCGCCGTGATCACGGTGCCGTGGACGCGCAACGAACGGGGCGCGCTGACCGGCCTGAAGACCACCTCGTACGCGGAGAACGTCGTCGCCCTCGCCCGCGCCCGCGAACAGGGCGCCTCGGAGGCCCTCTTCGCCAACACCGTCGGGCAGCTCTGCGAAGGCACCGGCTCCAACGTCTTCGTCGTCCTCGACGGGGAGATCCTCACGCCGCCGGTCGCCTCCGGGTGCCTCGACGGCATCACCCGCGCGCTGGCCGTCGAGTGGACGGGCGCCCGCGAGGCCGACCTGCCCATGGACGTCCTGGACCGCGCCGACGAGATCTTCCTGACGTCGACGCTGCGCGACATCCAGGGCGTGCACCGAGTGGACGGGCGCGAGCTGACGGGCGCGCCGGGCCCGATGACGACGAAGGCGATGCGGACGTTCGACGAGCGGGCCGCGGACGACCTCGATCCGTGAGTGCCCCGGCCCGCCGAAAATCCCGTGACGCGGTGGGGTCGTGGTGGGTAGAACACCTGTGATGACCACGACCCTGCGGCCGACCGGGCCGCTCCAGCGGGGCGCCGACGGCGCCAGGGCGCGCACGTACGACGTGTGCGTGAACAGCCGGCCGGTGGGGTCCGTCGACCTCGCCACCCATGACGTCTTCGGGCCGCAGGTCTGCCGGGTGCGGGAGCTGCGGATAGCGGAGCCGGACCGCAGGCGTGGCCGCGGCACGGTCGCGGCGCTGGCCGCCGAGGAGGTGGCGCGCGGCTGGGGCTGCAGGCGCATCGAGGTGACCGTCCCCGCCGAGGCCCCGGGAGCCCTGCCGCTGGCGACGGCGCTCGGCTACGTGGAGCGCAACCGCCGGATGGCGAAGCCGGTGCCGGCCGAGCCCGCCGTGCTGCCGCCGGGCGTCGAGGGGCGGCCGATGACCGAGGACGAGTACGGGCCATGGCTGGCGCGGGCTCAGGGGAGCTATACGCGGAGCTGGATCGACCGGGGCGTGCCCGAGGCGCAGGCGCGCGCCAAGTCCGAGGCCGACCACGCCGAGCTGCTGCCGCAGGGCCTGGCCACCCCAAACACCCTGCTGAGCGTGCTCACCCAGGAGGGCGCCAAGGTCGGCGCCCTGTGGCTCACGCTCCGCGAGGACGACGCGTTCGTCTTCCGCGTCGAGGTCGACGAGGACTGCCGGGGGCGCGGCCACGGCCGCTCCCTGATGCTGCTGGCCGAGGCGCAGGCCCGCGCGGGGGGCCGCGACCGGATCTGCCTCAGCGTCTTCGCGGGCAACGCCACGGCCCTGTGCCTGTACGACTCGCTCGGCTACGAACCCGTCTCGTACTCCCTCTACAAGCCGCTGCTGTAGGCAGCCGCTGCCTCCGGGGGGACTAAGAGCCCTCGGCCGCCAGCAGGCGGTCGGTGATCTCCTCGACGCGCTCGCGCAGCCCTTCCTGGCTCTTGCCGCCGTCCAGACGCTCACCGTCGATGACGTACGTGGGTGTGCCGGTGACCCCGATCGCCTTGCCCTCGGCCTGGTCGGCGTCGACGATCAAAATGTGCCGGCCGTCGATGAGGGCGGTGTCGAACTCCTCGACGTCCAGGCCGAGTTCCCGGGCGGTGTCCAGGAGGAAGGGCTCGCCGCGCCGGTCCAGCTCCTCGACCCCGGCGAGCACGGCCTCGACGTACGGCCAGCCCTTGCCCTGCTCGAAGGCCTCCTCGGCGGCCTGCGCGGCGGCGAAGGAGTGCTTGTGCTTCTCCAGGGGGAAGTGCCGCAGGCGCAGGTCGACGCGGTCGCCGTAACGGGCGCGCAGGGCTCGCACGTCGTCCAGGGCGGTACGGCAGTCGGGGCACTGCAGCTCGCACCAGACGTCGAGGACGACGGGGCGGGCGGGGTGCTCGGGAGAGGAGTCGCTCATGGGCACAGTCTCCCAGCCCTCGCTTCCGCCTCCCAACCGGGACCGGGGGCGCGGACCGGCACCTGGGGAGGAGCCCGGACCCCGAGATGACCCGGATATGTCCCTGAGGTCCGGGCTCGGGCGTGGCCCCGGGGCACCCGCGCGGTGCAGGATGGAAGGGACCACCGCGTCACGCACGACGTACGCCTGTATGCCTGGAGGGCCGGATGATTGCCGAGACCGTCTGTTCCGCCGTATCCGCGGCCGGGCTCGGCATCGCCGCGGTCTCGGCCTACCGCAAGCGCTTCCTGACCGCGGCCCGCATCGCCGCGTACTCCCTGGTGCCCATCGGGCTCGTCCTGACGGGCGTCGTCGGGTGGGCCGCCGACACCGCCTTCAGCCTGAAGGCGTGGGTCGGTTTCGGCGTGCTCGGCGCGGCCTGGCTGATCTTCCTCGGCACGCGCGCGGTGGAGCGCCGCAGGGGCGGCACCCGCACGGAGCGCAAGGCAGCGAAGGCCGCCCGACGCGAGGCGGTGGCCCCCGCGGCCTCGGCGCCCTCGCTGGGCCAAGGCGCCTCTCCGACCACCGCGCGGCCCGCGGGCAAGCCGCAGGCCGCCGCGCCCGCGGAGGACTTCAGCGACATCGAGGCCATTCTGAAGAAGCACGGCATCTGACGGTCACGCCTCTCAAAGGCTGGTCGGATCACGGGTGTTGTACGGCATCTCATAGCGGAACCCGCGACAAGGGCCGGGCAGCGGGACGGCGGACAGGGCGCCCGCGCCGGACGCGGCCGTCAACAGCCGTCTGCGATCCATGGACAGGGCGGCTCCCTCGTTCGAGTGCGGGCGGCGCCGTCGGATGTCGCGCGGATGAACGGCCGGGGGCCATGGACGAAACGCTCTGAGCGCTGGGCTTTCCCTGTTCACGGGATTCGGCGAACTGCCCCCTCAACCGGGCGTGTTGGTCAGCGGGGGCCCGCCGCCTGCGTCATCATCAGCGCGAGATGCTGGACACCACACAGGGCGACGCGGCCGCGCCGGACGACGGACGGCAAGCGGCATCGTCCCCAGAGCGACGACCTGCCGACGAAGAGCGGCACGCCACCGACGAAGAACCGCGAGGCTGCCTCTTCGCCCTCTCCCAGCCACCGCTGATGATCTTCCTGACGGTGGTCGGCATGCTGATCCTGCTGGCGTCACTCCACGACCTGCTGCTGCTCTAGCCCGCGGCTTCCTTGCGGCGTGCGCGGTACGCGGCGACATGCAGGCGGTTGCCGCAGGTGCGGCTGTCGCAGTAGCGGCGGGAGCGGTTGCGGGAAAGATCGACGAAGGCGCGCCGGCAGTCCGGTGCCTCGCAGCGCCGCAGCCGCTCCTGCTCCCCGGCGACCACGAAGAAGGCCAGCGCCATCCCGCAGTCGGCCGCCAGGTGGTCGGCGACGGACGCCCCGGGCGCGAAGTAGTGGATGTGCCAGTCGTAGCCGTCGTGGTCGGTGAGGCGCGGCGTGGTGCCCGCCGCCGCGACCAGCTCGTTGATGATCGTGGAGGCGGCCCGGGGCTCGGGGTTGGCGAAGACCTCGGCGAAGCGGCCGCGGACCCGGCGCACATCGGCGAGGTCACGCTCCGAGAGCACCCCGACATCGCTCACTTCGTGCGTTCGTACGAAGTCGCTGAGCGCCGCCAGGTCCGCGAGTCCGTCGGCGCCGCCCTCCTCGGGTGCGGTGTTCACCAGATCGACCACGGCGTCGAGAGAACACCGGTTGTCGTGGGTGATCAGCACGATGCGCTCCCTGGCCTGAGGAACGGGCCGGTGCCCGCCGATGCTGGCCGATGCTAGCGGCTTACCCGGGGGACGCACCGGCGCCGTCGCCGCGGGGTCCCGCGGCGACGGCGCCGGTGACTGCTTTCTGTGCGCCTTGTCTCGGCTGGTCTCGCCTGTTCTTGCCTTGTGGTGTCGTGGCTGCCTGCGCCGTCGCCCCGAGTCGGACGGCGTGAGGGGATCTCGACGCTCCCGTGCCGTCAGCTTTCGGCCAGGATGTGGGACAGCTCCGTGTCGAGATCGAAGTGGCGATGCTCCGTGCCGGGCGGCACGGCCGCGTCTGTTCGCTTCAGGAAGGACTCCAGGGCCCGCGCCGGGGCCTCGAGCAGAGCCTCGCCCTCCGGCGAGCTCAGGGCGATGCAGACGACGCCCTGACCGTGGCTCCGGGACGGCCAGACTCGGACGTCGCCGGTTCCGGTGGGCCGGTGCAGGCCCTCGGCGAGGAGGTCGCGGGCGAACACCCACTCGACCGTTTCCTCGGCTCCGGTGTGGAAGGTGGCGTGCACGGCATAGGGATCGGCCGTGTCATACCGCAGTCCTGCGGGTACAGGCAGTGAGGACTCGCTCGACACAACGAGGCGCAGGTGCAGCTCGCAGCTGACCGTGGTGTTCATAAGCGCCAGGGCCTTTCGCTCAGTGTGCGCTCGGGGATTCGCACGTCGGCGAAATCGACATGCCACCTACGGTGCCGTTGTAAACCCCTCTGAGGGTTTTGCGTGTCTTTAGGTAGCTCGATTGGCGGGTTCCCTCTTCCGTTCGTGCACCCATTCCGGTGACGGGTTTCCGTCCGGTAGGGTTTGGCCGTATGAATACGGGGAGTAAGGGGCGTAGCGAGCCCACCGAAGCCGCGGGGCCGACCGTCGGGGCGGAGGCCGAACAGCCGCTCGGGTCGCGGGCTCCGCAGTACATCCAGGCCCGCAAGGCGCTGCACCTGAGCTGGCAGGTCGGCGTGTTCATCGTGGGCCTCGCCGTGGTCGTCGCGGGCATCATCATGCTTCCGCTGCCCGGCCCCGGCTGGCTGGTGATCTTCGGCGGTATGGCGATCTGGGCGACCGAGTTCGTCTGGGCCCAGCTGGTCCTTCGCTGGACGAAGCGCAAGGTCACCGAGGCCGCGCAGCGCGCGCTGGACCCGAAGGTGCGCCGCCGGAACATCATCCTGACGACGATCGGCCTGGTGATCGTCGCGGTGCTGGTCGCGGTCTACGTGTGGAAGTTCGGCATCACGATGCCGTGGAAGATCGAGGAGTGACCGAGAGGTGACTCCGAGGCGGTCGGAAGCACCCGCTGACATGCGGTAATGTTCTCTGTGCGCCCGGGCGATTAGCTCAGTGGGAGAGCGCTTCGTTCACACCGAAGAGGTCACTGGTTCGAACCCAGTATCGCCCACCCCGGATTGCGGCCCGGAGGCTTTGAGCCTCCGGGCCGTTCTCGTATTTCCTTTGTCCTTCAAGGGAATTGACGGGTCCACATATGTCGGCGCCGTAGTGGGGCGCCCCGTATTTCAGTGCATTCGGCCGAGCGCATTCCGCAACCGCCGCGCATCACGGAGCCGTTGCTCGTACGTCGCCCCGACACCCAGGAGCAGCAGGCCCGCGAGCGCGGGCGGCAGCCAGCGGGGCAGGGCACCCGCCACCTGCACGAGATACGGGGCCAGTTCGTGCAGCGCGTCCAGGGCGAGCACCGTGCCGCCGAGGACCAGCGGGGCGCGCAATCGGTGCCGGGCGCCGATCAGGGTCAGGGCGAGCGCCGCGGCGCCGAGCAGCAGCGGGCGCTGCCAGTGCGCGTCGCCCCAGGCGGCGGCGAGGCTCGGCAGCAGCGTCAGGGCGAGGCCGGGGCCGTAGGCCTCCCAGGACGACACCTCGGGCTCGTGGCGGCGCCGCCACCTGCCGAGGAGCAGCGCGGGGACGGTGGCCGGCAGGGTGTACGCCTCCGGTGTCACCACCCCCCAGGAGGCCAGGTGGACCCAGCTCGCCAGGAGAAGCAGCGCCCCGGCCGCGTATCCCACCGGGCGGCGGCCGGGACGCAGCGCCGTGCCCGCCGCGATGAGCCCGCAGAGGGACAGCGCGAGGGCGAGTGTCGGCGCGTGCCCCGCGGTCAGGGTGAGGGCGAGCACTCCAGACGCGGCCGCCATGATCTCGACCGGCAGGGCCAGCGGATGCCGCCCCAGGCGGGCGGCGGCGAACGCGGCGAGAGCCGGGACGGCGAGGGCGGCCAGGCCGACGTGCTCCAGGCGCAGCCCCGCCGCGGCCCCGGCGGCGCAGGCGAGCGCGGTGGCGTACGCGACGGCGGCGCAGGCGGCCAGGGCGGCCGCGCCGGGCCCAACAGCCGGGGTGCCGTGCGCACCGGCCGCCGCCTCGACCCGGACCGACGGTGTGCGGCGGGCCGTCCAGCCGCACGCGGCCAGGAACAGGGCCGTGAGCGTGCCCAGGGTGCCGAGGGTCGCCGCCTCGGTGGACAGGGCCAGGAACGCGACGCTCACCGAGGACACCAGGGCCAGAGCGGACGCCGTGAGGGCGGAGGCGGCGGACGTGGCGCGGGCGGCGACGGCCAGCAGGACCGCGGTCACCGCCAACTGGGCCACCGGCCCGGCGACGTACGGCAGACGCAGCGCCGACGGCAGGGCGACAGCGGCGGCCCAGGCGAGCGTCAGGGCGCCGAGGCGGGTGACGGAGTGGGTGGCGGCGCTGTTCCCCGGGAGCGGGCCGAGCCACGCCGACCCTCGGCCGAGCGCTCCGGAGACCACGAGCAGGAACGCGGCGGTGGTCGCGAGGACCAAGGGGGCCAGGAGCGGGTGGGACAACGGCAGTTCGACGAGGGGGGCGGCCCGGGCATCCGACGGGGCGCCCGTCCAGCTCCGCGTGGCCCAGCCGAGCGGGCCGAGCAGGGCCACGGCGGTGACGGGCAGCGCCCACAGCACCGCGAGGCCCTGGACCACGGCCGACGCGCCTGCCGCGCCGAGCCGCACGGGCCGGGGCAAGGCCGTACGGACAGCGGCCGCCAGCGCGACCCCGCACACCAGATACGCCGGGACGGTCCACTCCGGGGGCAGGGCGGTGCGCAGCACTCCACCGGACGCGGCCACCACCAGCAGACCGCCCGCGCCCGCAGCACCCATGGCGATCCGCGGCTCCTTCGCCCGCCACGCCACCACAAGGACGATCAACGCGGCGAAGAGCAGCAGCACCCCGGCGCGCGCCGCCGCCGTCGGGTCCGTGGCCCGCGCGGACAGCAGCCCCGCGCCCGCCGCGCCCCACAGGCCGAGCGTGCAGCCGCCGACGGCCGCGACAACCCGTACGGACCTGACGGTCGCCCACAAGGCGAGCGCGGTGTCGAAAGCCGCCGTCACGAGCAGCGCGGCGGTCACGGCGTGATCACCCGCGTCCGCGGCGCCCGCCCAGAGGAGCAGCGGCAGTTGGGCCGTCGCGGCCGCCGTCGGCAGCGGCAGGCGCAGTGCGCCGAGGAGCAGGCCGTACCCCGCCCACAGCGTCGCGAGGACTGCGGAGGTGCCCGCCGCGTAGGCCAGCGTCCCCGCATCGGGGAGGGCGAGGTGGCGCAGCGCGTACGAGTCCAGGACGGTCAGCGCGAGCCCCAGGCCCGCCACCGCCTCCGCCGTCGAGCGCAGTGAACGGCGCAGCAGCAGCGCGGGGGCGCCGAGCGCCGCCAGGGTCACGAGACCGAGGACCGCGCCGCGCCCGGCGATGCCGAGGTGCCCCCAGCTCACCACGGTGAAGGCGATCGCGGCGATGGTCAGGAGCACGCCGCCCAGCGTCAGCAGGATGTTCTGCGCGCTCGGGGGAGCGGCCTCGGGCGCGGGCGGACCGGCCGGGCGAGAGGGCGGCCCGGCCGCGCCCGCCGCGCGCAGGACACCGAGCAGCCAGGCCCGGCGGCGCAGCAACTGCGTTCTGCGCGCCTCCAGTTGGTGCAGCTCCCAGTCGAGGAGGCGCAGCTCCTCGGCCGGTGGCGGAATGTTCGTCATGGACGAGGAGTGTGGTCCGCGCCACGCGCGGCGGCATCGGCGCGGATACTCAGGAGGTACTCAGATGCGGTGCCCACCGCCCTCACCGGGCAGGCTCCCTTCCATGAACTGGTGCCACTACCGCTTCCTCAGCCTCTGGGACCTGCCCGGCACGCCCGCCGAGGCCTACGCCGTCCTGGAGCGGGTGGAGGACTATCCCCTGTGGTGGCCGCAGGTGCGCGAGGTGACCTCGGTCGACGGCCACAGCGGCGTCTTCCGCTTCCGGTCCTTCCTCCCATGCGACCTCGTCGTCACCGCGCGGGAGCGGCGGCGCGACCCCGAAGCGGGGGTCCTGGAGATCACCATGGCCGGGGACCTGGAGGGCTGGGCGCGCTGGACGGTGACCGGCGGGGCCGGGGGGACGCGGGTCCGCTACGACCAGGAGGTCGAGGTGCGGCGGCCGCTGATGCGGCGCCTCGCGGTCCCCGGAAGGCCCGTGTTCCTGCTCAACCACGCCCACATGATGCGGGCGGGCCGCAGAGGTCTCGCGGCACATCTGGCAGCGGTTTGAAGGAACGGCGCCCGGACCTGTATTGTTCAGTGCGTTCCCGGGCGATTAGCTCAGTGGGAGAGCGCTTCGTTCACACCGAAGAGGTCACTGGTTCGAACCCAGTATCGCCCACCCGGAGAATGCCGGTCCGTCAGCAGACGGACCGGTTTTTTCTTGCCCGGGCGTTCTCCCGCCCAGGCGGTGCCATGCCGTGTCGCGCGTGCGCGCCGCCGACGTTCAGGCCGCCGTGCGGAGTTCGGGGCGCAGCGGCCACGCCGGGTCCACGGCCTCCGGTGAACCGCTCTTGGCGAACCACGCCTGAAGGCCGCGCGCCTGCGCCGCGTGCCAGACGGCCTGGAGCGTGTGCAGCTCTGCGGGCGAGAGCCGCTCAAGACGGGCCGCGAAACGGCGCCCCACCGCTCGTACGACATCGAGCGCGGCCTGTGCGTCCGCCGCCGCGTCGTGCGCCTCGGCCAGCTCCACCTCGTAGTGCGCGCACAGGTCGGTGAGGGTGCGGCGGCCCTTGCGGTAGCGGTCCAGGTGCTTGTCCAGGACCCGCGGGTCGATCACACACAGGGGCGAGCCCTCCATGTAGCGGCTCAGCGACGAGGCGCGGTGCCGGCGCAGCTCCCGGTCCAGGATGGTCAGGTCGAACGGCGCGTTCATCACCACGATCGGCCGTCCCGCCGCGCCCTGCTCGGCCAGATCGCGCGCTATCTCCTCCATCACCGGCGCGGGCCAGCGGCCGTTGCGCTGCAGGTGATCCTCCGTCAGTCCGTGTACGGCGGTGGACTCCTCGGGCACCGGAATGCCCGGGTTCACCAGCCAGCGGGTGACGCGCGGACGGGTCCCCGCGCCCTGCTGGACGACGACGGCGGCCGACACGATCCGGTCGGTCTCGACGTCGACGCCCGTGGTCTCCGTGTCGAATGCGGCCAAGGGCCCCTCGTACCAGCACGTCATGGTGACGCAACTCCTCGCTCAGCTTCGGCAGATGACGTCGGTCCCCTGCCCCTGCTGGTGATACCCGGGCCGTTTGCGCCGTACGCGGCCCGGAGACAACAGAGGTACCGGGCCGTGGCGTTGACGGCCCGGACGGCGAAGTACCGTCGTGGAAAGGCCCGTTGGACATGGCGCTCGCGCGGCCCGAACAGGGTGGGCTGCTGCCCGGGCGGATCGCACCGCCGCGCGGCACCCTCGCCACCACCGCCTGTATGGAGACCCTCCAGGTGGGCTACCTGCACGCCGTCGCGGCGGCCGCCGGATGCTCGCTCTCACAGCCCTTTCCGGACAACGGCATCGACTGGCACGTCAGTCACAGCGCCCCCGGACACACGGTCGACGACGAGGTCACCATCAAGGTCCAGCTGAAGTGCACGTACCAGACGGCGCCGGACCCGGACCGGCCCGCCTTCTCCTTCACGCTCGACAACCCGCACCTGGAGAAGCTCGCCCGCACGCCGGTCTCCGTCCACAAGATCCTCGTCGTGATGCTCGTGCCCCGCTCGCGCGACGACTGGCTGCGCGCCGGCCACGACCGGCTCGACCTGCGGCACTGCTGCTACTGGACCAACCTCGCCGGGCACCCGGTGACCGGCCGGCGCAGGACCACCGTGCGCATACCGACCTCGCGGATCTTCGACGACCTCGCGCTCTGCGAGATCATGACGCGGGTCGGGACGGGAGGGAAACCCTGATGCACCGCCCCCACGACGAGCCCCCGCGCCCCGCCCGCCCCCACCCCGCCCCGGCCGCGGGCCCGTGGGCCGCCCCGCCCGAACCCGGCGGCACGGTCGACCCCGGCACGGTCGACCCCGCGGTGCTCGCCGCCCTCCTCGCCCGCCACGGCTGGCAGCGACGCGGCGGGGCCCCCGGCCGCTACGCCCGGTGGACGCCGCCGGGGCCCGGCGGCAGGGGCACCAGCCTCCTGGTGCCGGAGAGCCGGGCCTTCCCCGACTGCGAGGACCTCATCGGCGAGGCCCTCGTCGCGCTCTCCCGCAGCGCCGCGCCGGCCGCCCGTGACGTGCTCGTCGGGCTCTGCGTGCCCAGCGACGAGATCCGCTGGTGGCGCGATGTGCCGACGGGGCACGCCGGTGCCGCGCCCTGGCCGGTGGAGGAGCAGCTGCGCTCGGCGGCCCGGCGGATGCTGCTCGCCGGGGCACTCGCCGCGCGCGGCCGGGCCGGGTACTACGGCGCGCGGCACCGCGGGCCCGCCACCGCCGCGCTGGAGAACGTCCTGGTGGGCCCCGCGCTCGGCGGGCGCCGGCTCACCGCGTTCGTGCCCGTGCGCACCGGGCGGCCGCTCGCGGTCCGGGTGCACCAGGCGCTGTACGCCGCCCGCGAGGCCGTCGACTACCAGCGCGCCACCGGTGGCATGGACGCCTTCGACGGAGCGGTCGAGGCCGGGGTGAGCCATGAGCTGACCGAGGCGATCATCGCCCTGGTACGGGGCACGGAAGGGGCGCGGGTCGCCGTGGAGTGGGCCCCGGGAGCACAGGTGCCCGAGGGGTGCGCGGCGCACGCCGAGCCCGTCGAGTTCTCGCCCGGCGACCTGACCGTGCTGCGCGAGGCGGGCGCCCGCTATCTGCGCGAGGAGCCGTCGGTGCCGGTCCGGATCACCGGGACCGTGGTGCGGATGCGGCGCTCCTCGCCGTGCGGGGAGGGCACGGTACGGCTGCGGGTGATCGGCGGGGCGGAGGTCCCGCACGTCCGGATGACCCTGGACGAGGAGTCGTACCGCGTCGCGGGCCACGCGCACCTGGTCGGGCTGCCGATCCGGGTGCACGGGCGGCTGGAGAGCCGGGGCGGGTTCCGGCGGCTGACGGAGGCGACCGGCGTGGCTCCGGTGCAGGTGGACGAGGGGGACCGGGACCGGCTCATGAAGTCGCTCCAGGAGAACCTCAACTTCTTCGAGGAGGCCTGCGGCAGCGACTGAGCGCACCGGGTGCGGAGGCGGGGCTTCCGGGGGGCCCGGAACAACCGTTTCGCGGCAGGAGCCCCGGGCTCGGTACGATTCCTGTTGCGCGCGCAGTGGAAAGCGCCGCAGCCCCCTTCTGCAAGGAGAGACCGGTGTCTGACGTCCGTGTGATCATCCAACGCGATTCCGAGCGGGAAGAGCGCGTGGTGACGACGGGCACTACGGCCGCCGACCTCTTCCCCGGTGAGCGCACCGTCGTCGCCGCCCGCGTGGCCGGCGAGCTGAAGGACCTGGCGTACGCCGTGGCCGACGGCGACGAGATCGAGCCCGTCGAGATCTCCTCCGAGGACGGCCTGAACATCCTGCGCCACTCGACCGCGCACGTCATGGCGCAGGCCGTGCAGGAGCTGTTCCCCGAGGCCAAGCTCGGCATCGGCCCGCCCATCCGGGACGGCTTCTACTACGACTTCGACGTCAAGGAGCCCTTCACCCCCGAGGACCTCAAGCGCATCGAGAAGAAGATGCAGGAGATCCAGAAGCGGGGCCAGCGCTTCTCGCGCCGCGTCACCAACGACGACGACGCCCGCGTCGAGCTGGCCGACGAGCCGTACAAGCTGGAGCTGATCGGCCTCAAGGGCAACGCGGCGAACGCCGCCGACGGCGCGGACGCCGAGGTGGGCGCCGGCGAGCTGACCATCTACGACAACATCGACGCGAAGACCGGCGAGCTGTGCTGGAAGGACCTCTGCCGAGGCCCCCACCTGCCCACCACCCGGAACATCCCCGCGTTCAAGCTGATGCGCTCCGCCGCCGCCTACTGGCGCGGCAGCGAGAAGAACCCCCAGCTCCAGCGCATCTACGGCACCGCGTGGCCGTCGAAGGACGAGCTGAAGGCGCACCTGGAGTTCCTCGCCGAGGCCGAGAAGCGCGACCACCGCAAGCTCGGCGCCGAGCTGGACCTCTTCTCCTTCCCGGAGGAGCTGGGCCCGGGCCTCGCGGTCTTCCACCCCAAGGGCGGCGTGATCCGCAAGGTGATGGAGGACTACTCCCGCAAGCGGCACGAGGACTCGGGCTACGAGTTCGTGAACACCCCGCACATCTCGAAGGAGCACCTCTTCGAGACCTCCGGGCACCTGCCGCACTACGCGGAGGGCATGTTCCCGCCGATCGAGTTCGACGGGCAGAACTACCGCCTGAAGGCGATGAACTGCCCGATGCACAACCTCATCTTCAAGTCGCGCGGCCGCTCCTACCGCGAACTGCCCCTGCGGCTCTTCGAGTTCGGCACGGTCTACCGCTACGAGAAGTCGGGCGTCGTGCACGGCCTGACCCGCTCGCGCGGCTTCACGCAGGACGACTCGCACATCTACTGCACCAAGGAGCAGATGGCGGAGGAGCTCGACAAGCTCCTCACCTTCGTCCTGGACCTGCTGCGCGACTACGGCCTGAACGAGTTCGAGCTGGAGCTGTCCACCCGCGACGACTCCGACAAGTTCATCGGCTCGGACGAGGACTGGGCGGAGGCCACCGAGGCGCTGCGCCAGGCGGCCGAGAAGCAGGGCCTTCCGCTGGTCCCGGACCCGGGCGGCGCCGCGTACTACGGCCCGAAGATCTCGGTGCAGGCGAAGGACGCGATCGGCCGGTCCTGGCAGATGTCGACCCTCCAGGTCGACTTCAACCAGCCCAAGCGGTTCGGTCTGGAGTACACCTCGGCGGACGGCTCCAAGCAGCAGCCCGTCATGCTGCACCGCGCGCTGTTCGGTTCGATCGAGCGGTTCTTCGGCGTGCTCCTGGAGCACTACGCGGGCGCGTTCCCGGCGTGGCTGGCTCCGGTGCAGGCGATCGGCATCCCGGTCGGCGACGCGCACGTGCCCTACCTCCAGGAGTTCGCGCAGGAGGCGAGGAAGCGCGGGCTGCGGGTCGAGGTGGACGCCTCGTCGGACCGCATGCAGAAGAAGATCCGCAACGCGCAGCGGAGCAAGGTGCCGTTCATGGTCATCGTCGGTGACGACGACATGAACGCGGGCGCGGTGTCGTTCCGCTACCGCGACGGATCGCAGGAGAACGGCATCCCTCGTGACGAGGCGATCGCGAAGCTCGTGGACGTGGTGGAGCGCCGCGTACAGGTGTGACGTGGTCCCCGCCGGGCGCGGGGAGGCAAGGGGCGGTCCCGTTCGGGGCCGCCCCTCGCCGCGTACTTCCCGGGGAATATGCTGACCACCATGACGAGTGAGCCGGAGCAGCAGATCGGAGTGGGTACGCAGGACGCGTTCCAGCGCCTGTGGACGCCCCACCGGATGGCGTACATCCAGGGCGAGAACAAGCCCACGGGCCCGGGGGCCGACGACGGCTGTCCCTTCTGCTCCATCCCGGCCAAGTCCGACGAGGACGGCCTGGTGATCGCGCGCGGCGAGCAGGTGTACGCGGTGCTGAACCTCTACCCGTACAACGGCGGCCACTTGATGGTGGTGCCCTACCGCCACGTCGCCGACTACACCGACCTGACCGGCCCGGAGACGGCCGAGCTGGGCGAGCTGACCAAGCAGGCGATGACCGCCCTGCGCGCCGCGTCCGGCGCGCACGGCTTCAACATCGGCATGAACCAGGGAGCCGTGGCGGGCGCCGGCATCGCCGCGCACCTGCACCAGCACGTCGTCCCGCGCTGGGGCGGCGACACCAACTTCATGCCGGTCGTGGGCCACACGAAGGTGCTGCCGCAGCTGCTCGCCGACACCCGCGCGATGCTCGCGGACGCCTGGCCCGCGACCCGCTAGCCCTGCCGGCCACGGCCCGCGGCCCCGGAGCACCGCCGGGGCCGCGGGCCGACGGCCGTCACGCGTCGTACACGTCCGCCTTCCTCGGCATCGGGTCCTGGATCGCCCCGCTGAGGAAGCCGGAGCGGGCGCCGAACTTCTCGGTGTCCACGCCGTTCTCCGCGAGGACCTTGATCGCCGCCGAGTGCACCACGCGCAGCACCGGCGTGGCGGCGCGCAGCGCGTCGTCGGCCATGAAGCGGTGCCGCCACGGCTTGTCGGCCCAGGCGTGCCGCAGGCCGAAGGGCTCGGGCAGGACCAGCTTGCCGCCGAGGTGGTCCAGGAGCGGCGGGTACCAGGTGAAGGGGGCGCGCACGGCGAGGCGTACGACCTCGTCGGCGTCGACCAGGGGCAGGTGCCGGTCGACGGTCTCCCAGAACTTGATGGCCTTGGACACCGTCTTCGTCTTGGGCTCGGGCTTGGTGGTGAACAGGGAGTGCACCGGTCCCAGCGCGTGCCCGGTGACCTCGATGCGCAGCGTCTCGTGCAGCACGGTCACGGTGATCAGCATCGTGATGACCAGCTGGCCGTCCCAGAGCGTGAACTGGACGCCCAGGTAGTGACGGTCACCGCTGCCGAACTGCTGTTCGTTGCAGATGCGCTGTATCTCGTGGCCGCGGATCTGGAAGGCCTCGACGTCCGTGCCGGTGGGGCGGCTCACCGCCCCGGCGTTCTCCCCGATGGGGGAGACGATCCAGTGGTTTATCGAGGGGGTCGGGAAGCCGCCGGTGTGCAGGGGGCCGCGCTCCAGCATGCGGAGCTGGTCGTGCACCGCCCGTATCACGTCCCAGCTGCGGAAGGGGTGGATCTCCTTGGTGGGGTCGGCGGGCACCAGCTCCTCGGCCAGCTGCCAGCTGCCCCAGCGGGTGCCCATGCCCAATATGCCCTTGGGCCCGGCGTAGAACACGGAGTTGCTCTGCTGCTCCGCGGAGAGCCGGGCCAGGCCCTGGCGCAGCCGCTCGGCGGCCGTCTCGCCGGGGCTGCCCGGCACCGCCTCGGGGATCTTGGCGCCGATGCCGCCGCCCGAGAGCAGGGCTCCCCAGCGCTCGCGCATGTCCCTGGCCGTGCGCTCGGCGATCTGCTTGGCCCAGAACCAGCCCAGCACCGGCGCGACGATCGCCGCCCGCAGATACCAGGGCCAGAAGCCGTCGAAGGGCAGCTTGAGCAGGGCGAGCACGGCCAGCACGCCCATCGCGACCAGGACCGCGGAGGCGAGCGCGCCCGCCCGCTTGTTCTCGCCCTTGGCGACCTGGCGCCTGATGGTGAAGACGAGCAGCCACACCAGGAGGCCGGGCAGGAACAGCAGGCCGCACAGGACCATCACCGCCGTGAGCCAGCTGTCGCGCTCCTTGCGGATGCGGTTCGCCGCGAGGCAGTGCTCCACCACCGACTGCGGCTCGATCCCGAAGGACTGGATGAGCGGCTTGCGGCCGCCGCCGAGCATCCGCACCTGCACGGTCCGCGCGAACGCCTCGCCGAGGCTCGGCTTGAACAGCGACCAGAGCCCGGGCTTCACCACCGACTTGTGCCACTCGCTGTTGGCCTTCAGGATCTCGTCGACGTCTCCGTCCCGGTACGCCGCCGAGGCCAGGGCGTGGGTCGCCGCGGTCTGTCCCGCGGCGCCCGAGAGCGGGACCTGTGCCCCGGGCCTGAAGTCGAATACATCGTCCGCCACTGCCGCCCCCTCGCCGCGACGCCTTCGCTCCTGCGGCTCTTCCCGACTTCCTTGTCCGGCACACCTGTTGCCGTCCGGCACATCCGTTGATCAGGTCATCAGCGTATCGGTGCGCACCGACATCCGTCAGGGCGCACCGGAGCCGCCGGGGCGCACGGGAGGCCGCCCGTCCGGATGTGACAGGGGCGGACGGCTCCGCTCGCCGGCCGGTCCCGGCCCGGCGCAACTACGGGGCGCCGCCCGCCTGTTGCCGTATCCGCTCCGACAGTTGTGGGGGCATCGGCTCATGGCGGACGTAGGCGCGGCTGAACCTGCCGGTGCCCTGGGAGAGGGAGCGCAGGTCCACCGCGTACCGGCCGATCTCGATCTCGGGGACCTCGGCCCGTACGAGGGTGCGCCCGCCCGGTGCCTGCTCGGTGCCGACCACCCGGCCGCGCCGGCCCGACAGATCGCTCATCACCGCGCCGATGTGGTCGTCGCCGACCAGCACCCGCACCTCGGCCACCGGTTCGAGGAGATGGATCTTCGCGTCGGCCGCCGCCTCGCGCAGCGCGAGCGCGCCCGCCGTCTGGAACGCGGCGTCGGAGGAGTCCACCGAGTGCGCCTTGCCGTCCCGCAGCGTGACGCGTACGTCGATGAGCGGGTACCCGGCGGCGACGCCCTTCGCGGCCTGCGCGCGCACGCCCTTCTCGACGGACGGGATGAACTGCCGCGGGACCGCGCCGCCGACGACCTTGTCGACGAACTCGATGCCACTGCCGCCGGGCAGCGGCTCCACCTCGATCTCGCAGATCGCGAACTGGCCGTGCCCGCCGGACTGCTTCACGTGGCGGCCGCGCCCCGTCGAGCGGTCCGCGAACGTCTCCCGCAGGGAGACCTTGTGCGGTACGACGTCGACCTGCACGCCGTACCGGCTGCGCAGCCGCTCCAGGGCCACGTCGGCGTGGGCCTCGCCCAGGCACCACAGGACCACCTGGTGGGTGTCCTGGTTCTGCTCCAGGCGCATCGTCGGGTCCTCGGCGACCAGCCGCGAGAGCCCCTGCGAGAGCTTGTCCTCGTCCGCCTTGCTGTGGGCCCGGATGGCGAGCGGCAGCAGCGGGTCGGGCATGTCCCAGGGCTCCATCAGGAGCGGGGTGTCCCTGTCCGAGAGCGTGTCGCCCGTCTCCGCGCGGTGCAGCTTGGCCACGCACGCCAGGTCGCCGGCCACGGCCCGGGTCAGGACGCGCTGCTGTTTGCCGAAGGGGGAGGAGAGCGCGCCGACGCGTTCGTCCGCTTCGTGGGGGGCACGGTCCTCGTGGCCCCGGTCGGCCAGGCCGTGTCCGGAGACGTGCACCGTCTGGTCGGGGCGCAGGGTGCCCGAGAAGATGCGTACGAGCGAGATCCGGCCGACATACGGGTCGGAGGCGGTCTTGACCACCTCGGCGACCAGAGGCCCTTGCGGATCGCAGGTGAGCACGGGCCCGGCCTTGCCGTCCGGCATGGTCACCACCGGTGCCGGGTGCTCCAGCGGCGTCGGGAAGCCGCCCGTGATCAGCTCCAGGAGTTCGACCGTGCCGATGCCCTGGCGGGCGCCCTGCGCGGCGGGCCCGGCGGCCAGCACGGGATGGAAGACGCCGCGCGCGACGGCGCGCTCCAGATCGTCCACAAGGGTCTTGTAGTCGATCTCCTCGCCGCCGAGATAGCGGTCCATGAGGGACTCGTCCTCGCTCTCGGCGATGATCCCCTCGATCAGGGTGCCGCGCGCCTCCTCGATCACCGGCAGCTGGTCCCCGCCCGGCTCGGACTCCTTGCGCTCCCCGGAGGCGTAGTCGAAGACCCGCTGGGAGAGCAGTCCGATGAGCCCGGTCAGCGGCGCGTGCCCGTCGGGGCCCTGCTCGCCGTGGAGCGGCAGGTACAGCGGCAGCACGGCGTCCGGGTCGTCGGCGCCGAACGCCTCGGCGCAGCAGCGCGTGATGTCCGTGAAGTCCGTGCGCGCCGACTCCAGGTGCGTGACCACGATGGCCCGCGGCATGCCGACCGCCGCGCACTCCTCCCACGCCATGCGGGTCGCGCCGGTGATGCCCTCGGTGCCCTCCGCCGCCGAGACGACGAAGAGGGCCGCGTCCGCGGCGCGCAGACCGGCCCTCAGCTCACCGACGAAGTCGGCGTACCCGGGGGTGTCCAGCAGGTTGATCTTGATGCCGTCCCATTCGAGGGGCACCAGGGAGAGCTGCACCGAGCGCTGCTGCCGGTGCTCGATCTCGTCGTAGTCGGAAATGGCCGTGCCGTCCTCGACCCGGCCCGCCCGGTTCACCGCCCCCGCGGTCAGCGCGAGGGCCTCCACCAGGGTCGTCTTGCCCGATCCGCTGTGGCCGACCAGCACCACGTTCCGTACGGACGCGGGGTGGTCGGCCGTCACTGCCCTGCCGGCGGCTCCGGGGTGTGCGTTCGCCTTGTCGCCCATGCCTTGCCTCCCGGTCACGTGCGCGGTGAGGAGGCTCAGCCCCCTCGGGGATGCTGGCTGCTGCGGACGCGCTCGGGCCCGGTGCGGGGCGGCTCCGACGGCGCCCGTGGTGGTTCCGAGCTTTCCACTCGGCTCCCGGTGCGTCCATACGTCGTACGCGATCGTGAGGGGGCGAGCCGGGCCCTCACGGGCGTGACTACGATGGGTCGGCCGGTGGCCAACGGGGCCACGCGGCGCACCGACCCCTCGGGAAGGCCATGCTGAACAAGTACGCGCGTGCATTCTTCACGCGTGTCCTCACACCGTTCGCCGCGTTTCTCATCCGCCGCGGGGTCAGCCCCGACGCGGTCACCTTCATCGGCACGGCCGGTGTGGTGGCGGGAGCGCTGGTCTTCTTCCCCCGTGGCGAGTTCTTCTGGGGCACGATCGTCATCACCCTGTTCGTCTTCTCGGACCTGGTCGACGGCAACATGGCCCGCCAGCTCGGCCGCTCCAGCCGCTGGGGCGCTTTCCTCGACTCGACGCTCGACCGGGTGGCCGACGGCGCGATCTTCGGCGGCTTCGCCCTCTGGTACGCCGGATCGGGTGACGACAACATCCTCTGCGCCGTCTCCATCTTCTGCCTGGCGAGCGGCCAGGTGGTCTCGTACACGAAGGCGCGCGGCGAGGCGATCGGCCTGCCCGTCGCCGTCAACGGCCTGGTGGAGCGCGCCGAGCGGCTGGTGATCTCCCTGGTCGCCGCGGGCCTCGCCGGCCTCCACGCGTTCGGCGTCCCCGGCATCGAGATCCTGCTGCCCATCGCCCTGTGGATCGTCGCGGTCGGCAGCCTGGTCACCCTCGTGCAGCGGGTCGTGACCGTGCGTCGCGAGTCCGCGGAGGCGGACGCCGCCACGGGCGTGGAGGGTGGCGCCGCGCAGTGAAGGACCGACTCACCGACGCGCTGTACGGCCTGGGCTGGAGCACCGTCAAGAAGCTGCCGGAGCCGGTGGCCGAGCGGCTCGGGCGGACCATCGCCGACGCCGCCTGGAAGCGCCGCGGCAAAGGCGTGCTGCGCCTGGAGGCCAACCTCGCGCGCGTGGTGCCCGACGCCACCCCCCAGCGGCTCGCCGAGCTGTCCAGGGCGGGCATGCGGTCGTACCTGCGCTACTGGATGGAGTCCTTCCGGCTGCCGTCCTGGAGCCGGGAGCGCATCAAGGACGGCGTCGACGTCAAGGACCTGCACCACCTCACCGACGGGCTCGCCGCCGGAAAGGGCGCCGTCGTCGCGCTGCCGCACCTCGCCAACTGGGACCTCGCGGGCGCCTGGGTCACCACGCGGCTGGAGACCCCCTTCACGACCGTCGCCGAGCGCCTGAAGCCCGAGACGCTCTACGACCGCTTCGTCGCCTACCGCGAAAGCCTCGGCATGGAGGTCCTGCCGCACACCGGCGGTTCCGCCTTCGGCACGCTGGCGCGGCGGCTGCGCGCGGGCGGCCTGGTCTGCCTGGTCGCCGACCGCGACCTGTCGGCCTCCGGGGTCGAGGTGAAGTTCTTCGGGGAGAGCGCCCGGATGCCCGGAGGGCCCGCGATGCTGGCCCAGCAGACCGGCGCGCTGCTCCTGCCGGTGACGCTCTGGTACGACGGGGCCATGATGCGGGGCCGGATCCACCCGCCCGTCGACGTCCCCGAGACAGGTACGCGCGCCGAGAAGACGTCTGTCATGACGCAGGCGCTGGCCGACGCCTTCGCCACCGGCATCGCCGACCACCCGGAGGACTGGCACATGCTCCAGCGGCTGTGGCTCGCCGACCTGGAATCCCGCCCCGGCGGGACCGCGGCGGGGGAGCCCTCGTGAAGATCGGCATCGTCTGCCCGTACTCGTGGGACGTGCCGGGCGGCGTCCAGTTCCACATCCGCGACCTGGCGGAGCACCTCATCCGACTCGGCCACGAGGTGTCCGTCCTGGCCCCGGCCGACGACGAGACCCCGCTCCCGCCGTACGTCGTCTCGGCGGGCCGCGCCGTCCCGGTGCCGTACAACGGCTCGGTGGCGCGGCTCAACTTCGGCTTCCTGTCGGCCGCGCGGGTGCGGCGCTGGCTGCACGACGGCACGTTCGACGTCATCCACATCCACGAGCCGACCTCGCCGTCGCTGGGGCTGCTCACCTGCTGGGCCGCGCAGGGCCCGATCGTCGCGACGTTCCACACGTCCAACCCGCGCTCCCGGGCCATGATCGCCGCGTACCCGATCCTCCAGCCCGCCCTGGAGAAGATCAGCGCCCGCATCGCCGTGAGCGAGTACGCGCGCCGCACCCTCGTCGAACACCTGGGCGGCGACGCGGTCGTCATCCCGAACGGCGTCGACGTCGACTTCTTCGCCAGGGCCGAGCCCAGACCCGAATGGCAGGGCGGAACCATCGGCTTCATCGGCCGCATCGACGAGCCCCGCAAGGGTCTGCCGGTCCTGATGAAGGCACTGCCGCAGATCTTCGCCGAGTGCCCTGAGGCGCGGCTCCTGGTCGCCGGGCGCGGCGACGAGGACGAGGCGGTGGCCTCGCTCCCCGCCGAGCTGCGCTCCCGCGTGGAGTTCCTCGGCATGGTCAGCGACGAGGACAAGGCGCGGCTGCTGCGCAGCGTCGACCTGTACGTCGCCCCGAACACCGGCGGCGAGAGCTTCGGCATCATCCTGGTCGAGGCGATGTCCGCGGGCGCGCCCGTGCTCGCCAGCGACCTCGACGCCTTCGCCCAGGTCCTCGACCAGGGCGGAGCGGGCGACCTGTTCGGCAACGAGGACGCGGAGTCCCTCGCCAAGGCGGCGGTGCGCCTCCTCACCGACCCCGAGCGCCGTGAGGGGCTGCGCGAGCGCGGCAGCGCGCACGTGCGGCGCTTCGACTGGTCGACCGTCGGCGCGGACATCCTCGCGGTGTACGAGACGGTGACGGACGGCGCGGCCTCGGTCGCCGAGGACGAACGCTCGGGCCTGCGGGCGCGCTTCGGCCTGGCCAGGGACTGACCTGCTGAACCCTCGGGGTGCCCGGCGGCCCGCCCGGCTCCCCGGGGGGACTAGCGTGTAGGCCCGTGACCTCCACATTGATCTGGATCGCGGTAGCCCTCTTGGCGATCGGCCTCTACCTGAGCTGGACCGCCGGCCGGCTCGACCGGCTGCACGCGCGCATCGACGCGGCGCGCGCCGCCCTCGACGCGCAGCTCCTGCGCCGCGCCTCGGTCGCCCAGGAACTGGCCACCTCCGGAGTCCTCGACCCCGCCGCCTCGATCGTGCTCTACGAGGCGGCGCACGCGGCCCGGCAGGCGGAGGAGGAGCAGCGCGAGGTCGCCGAGAGCGAGCTGAGCCAGGCGCTGCGGGCCATCTTCGGCGAGAGCCAGCAGGTCGAGGCGGTGCGCGAGGCTCCCGGCGGCGACGAGGCGGCCACCGAACTGGCCGCGGCCGTGCGCCGGGTGCCCATGGCCCGGCGCTTCCACAACGACTCCGTACGCGCCGCCCGCGCCCTGCGCAGGCACCGCAAGGTCCGCTGGTTCCGCCTCGCGGGCCACGCGCCCTTCCCCATGGCGTTCGAGATGGACGACGAGCCTCCGGTGGCGCTGGCCGACCGGGCCACGGGGTGATCCCGGCCGAGCGGCGCTGACCAGGGCCATCGCCGGAAAACGAGCCACCGGTCAGCCATTGGCCCTTGCTGTGGCCTGGTGCCCGGGCGTTTCCTCGGAGCTGAGGCAACCGTCTTCGACGGGCCTTCGACGAGTCTTCCGCGAGTCTTCAGCGAGTGAGGTCAACTCCGTGTCCAGCACCCCCTCCACCAGCACCCCGACGCCCGAGACCGGCACCGCGCGCGTGAAGCGCGGCATGGCCGAGCAGCTCAAGGGCGGCGTGATCATGGACGTCGTCAACGCCGAGCAGGCGAAGATCGCCGAGGACGCCGGCGCCGTCGCCGTCATGGCGCTGGAGCGGGTGCCCGCCGACATCCGCAAGGACGGCGGCGTGGCCCGGATGTCCGACCCGAACATGATCGAAGAGATCATCGAGGCCGTCTCCATCCCGGTCATGGCCAAGTCCCGCATCGGCCACTTCGTCGAGGCCCAGGTCCTGCAGTCCCTCGGCGTCGACTACATCGACGAGTCCGAGGTCCTCACTCCGGCCGACGAGGTAAACCACAGCGACAAGTTCGCCTTCACGACCCCGTTCGTGTGCGGCGCCACCAACCTGGGTGAGGCGCTGCGCCGCATCGCCGAGGGCGCGGCCATGATCCGCTCCAAGGGCGAGGCCGGCACCGGCAACGTCGTCGAGGCCGTCCGCCACCTGCGCCAGATCAAGAACGAGATAGCCAAGCTGCGCGGCTACGACAACAACGAGCTGTACGCCGCCGCCAAGGAGCTGCGCGCCCCGTACGAGCTGGTCAAGGAGACCGCCGAGCTGGGCAAGCTGCCGGTCGTGCTCTTCTCCGCCGGTGGCGTCGCCACCCCCGCCGACGCCGCCCTGATGCGCCAGCTCGGCGCCGAGGGCGTCTTCGTCGGCTCCGGCATCTTCAAGTCCGGCGACCCGGCCAAGCGCGCCGCCGCCATTGTGAAGGCCACCACCTTCTACGACGACCCGAAGATCATCGCGGACGCCTCCCGCAACCTCGGCGAGGCCATGGTCGGCATCAACTGCGACACCCTGCCCGAGACCGAGCGCTACGCGAACCGAGGCTGGTGATGACCACTCCCGTAGTGGGCGTCCTCGCCCTCCAGGGGGACGTACGGGAGCACCTGATCGCCCTGGCCTCGGCGGACGCCCTGGCCAGGCCGGTGAGGCGCCCCGAAGAACTGGCCGAGGTCGACGGCCTGGTCATCCCCGGCGGCGAGTCCACCACCATCTCGAAGCTGGCCACGCTCTTCGGCGTCATGGAGCCGCTCCGCGCGCGCGTGCGGGACGGTATGCCCGTCTACGGCACCTGCGCGGGCATGATCATGCTCGCCGACAAGATTCTCGACCCGCGCTCGGGCCAGGAGACGGTCGGCGGCATCGACATGATCGTGCGGCGCAACGCCTTCGGACGGCAGAACGAGTCGTTCGAGGCGGCCGTCGACGTCAAGGGTGTCGAGGGTGCCCCCGTGGAGGGCGTCTTCATCCGCGCGCCCTGGGTGGAGTCGGTCGGAGCGCGGGCGGAGGTGCTCGCCGAGCACGAGGGCCACATCGTCGCCGTGCGCCAGGGCAACGCCCTCGCGACGTCCTTCCACCCCGAGCTGACGGGCGACCACCGGGTCCACGCGCTGTTCGTGGAGATGGCGCGGGGCAACCCGCGCGCGGGTTCCTTGTAGGATCTCCCGGGGTATCTCCCGGGCCCGCAGGACCCGAGAGTTCGTACAGGTTGGGTAACGCGAAGGAGACAGGCAGATGTCCGGCCACTCTAAATGGGCTACGACGAAGCACAAGAAGGCCGTGATCGACGCCAAGCGCGGCAAGCTCTTCGCGAAGATGATCAAGAACATCGAGGTCGCGGCCCGTACGGGCGGCGCCGACCCGGCCGGTAACCCGACCCTGTTCGACGCCATCCAGAAGGCCAAGAAGAGCTCGGTCCCGAACAAGAACATCGACTCCGCGGTCAAGCGCGGCGCCGGCCTCGAAGCCGGTGGCGCCGACTACGAGACGATCATGTACGAGGGTTACGGCCCGAACGGCGTCGCGGTGCTCATCGAGTGCCTCACCGACAACCGCAACCGCGCCGCGTCCGACGTCCGCGTCGCCATGACGCGCAACGGCGGCTCGATGGCCGACCCGGGCTCCGTCGCGTACCTCTTCAACCGCAAGGGCGTCGTGATCGTCCCCAAGGGCGAGGCCGGGCTCACCGAGGACGACGTGCTCGGCGCCGTCCTGGACGCCGGTGCCGAAGAGGTCAACGACCTCGGCGACACCTTCGAGGTGCTCAGCGAGGCCACCGACATGGTCGCGGTCCGCACCGCGCTCCAGGAGGCCGGCATCGACTACGACTCGGCCGACGCCAACTTCGTCCCGACCATGCAGGTCGAGCTGGACGAGGAGGGCGCCCGGAAGATCTTCAAGCTGATCGACGCCCTGGAGGACAGCGACGACGTGCAGAACGTCTTCGCCAACTTCGACGTCTCCGACGAGGTCATGGCGAAGGTCGACGCGTAAGCGCTCCGCCGGGTCTTCGGACCCGACGGCTGCCGGGCCCCGCGGTTGCCCGCGCAGTTCCCCCCATCCCCATGGGGGCTCTCGAACGGGCCGACGGGACACACCCCGTCGGCCCGTCGCGTTGTCAGAGGGACCCGATAGCCTGCACGGACAGGCGATGGGGAGGGGTTTCACGTGCGCGTACTGGGAGTCGACCCGGGGCTCACCCGGTGCGGTGTCGGCGTCGTCGAAGGCGTCGCCGGACGCCCCTTGACCATGCGCGGCGTCGGAGTCGTGCGGACCCCGCCGGACGCCGAGTTGGGCCACCGCCTCGTCGCCATCGAGCAGGGCGTCGAGCAGTGGCTCGACGAGCACAGCCCCGAAGTCCTCGCCGTGGAGCGGGTGTTCAGCCAGCACAACGTGCGTACGGTCATGGGCACCGCCCAGGCCAGCGCCGTCGCCATGCTCTGCGCGTCCCGCCGCGGCATCCCCGTCGTCCTGCACACCCCCAGCGAGGTCAAGGCCGCCGTCACCGGCAGCGGCCGCGCCGACAAGGCGCAGGTGGGAGCCATGGTGACGAGGCTGCTGCGGCTCGACGCACCGCCGAAGCCCGCCGACGCCGCGGACGCCCTGGCCCTCGCCATCTGCCACATCTGGCGCGCCCCCGCCCAGAACCGCCTCCAGCAGGCCGTCGCCCAGAACCGCCTCCAGCAGGCCGCGGCCCTGCACGCCGCGAAGCCGTCCCCCGCAGCAGCACAGAAAGGCCGTACCGCATGATCGCCTTCGTCAGCGGCCCCGTCGCCGCCCTCGCACCCGATACCGCGGTGGTCGAGGTCGGCGGCATCGGCATGGCCGTGCAGTGCACGCCGAACACCCTCTCCACACTCCGCGTCGGCCAGCAGGCCAAGCTCGCCACCTCCCTGGTCGTGCGCGAGGACTCCCTGACCCTGTACGGCTTCGCGGACGACGACGAGCGGCAGACCTTCGAGCTGCTGCAGACCGCGAGCGGCGTCGGCCCGCGCCTGGCCCAGGCCATGCTCGCCGTGCACAGCCCCGACGCCCTGCGGCGCGCGGTCTCCACCGGCGACGAGAAGGCGCTGACCGCCGTGCCCGGCATCGGCAAGAAGGGCGCCCAGAAGCTGCTCCTGGAGTACAAGGACCGCCTCGGCGAACCGCTCGGCACCGGCGGCCTCGCCGTCGGCAAGGCCGTCACCTCCGGCTGGCGCGACCAGCTGCACGCCGCGCTCATCGGCCTCGGGTACGCCACGCGCGAGGCCGACGAGGCCGTCGCCGCCGTCACCCCGCAGGCCGAGGCCGCCGAGGGCACCCCGCAGGTCGGCCAGCTCCTCAAGGCCGCGCTCCAGACCCTGAACCGCACCCGCTGAGCGCACCCGCGCCGGCCCCCCGACCCCCGAACCGCATCGCGAGGCACACCGCATGAACTGGGACGACACCACCGACGACGCTGCCACCGCGGCCGAACGGCTGGTCGGTGCGTCCGCCGACGGCGAGGACCAGGCCGTCGAGGCCGCCCTGCGCCCCAAGGACCTGGGCGAGTTCATCGGCCAGGAGAAGGTCCGCGAGCAGCTCGACCTCGTCCTGCGGGCCGCCCGCGCGCGCGGCGCCACCGCCGACCACGTCCTGCTCTCCGGCGCCCCCGGCCTCGGCAAGACCACCCTCTCCATGATCATCGCGGCCGAGATGGGTGCCCCGATCCGCATCACCAGCGGCCCCGCCATCCAGCACGCCGGCGACCTCGCCGCGATCCTCTCCTCCCTCCAGGAGGGCGAGGTCCTCTTCCTCGACGAGATCCACCGCATGTCGCGGCCCGCCGAGGAGATGCTCTACATGGCGATGGAGGACTTCCGCGTCGACGTCATCGTCGGCAAGGGCCCCGGCGCCACCGCCATCCCGCTCGAACTGCCGCCCTTCACCCTGGTCGGCGCCACCACGCGCGCGGGCCTGCTGCCCCCGCCGCTGCGCGACCGCTTCGGCTTCACCGCGCACATGGAGTTCTACGAACCCGCGGAGCTGGAGCGCGTCGTCCACCGCTCCGCCCAGCTGCTCGACGTGGAGATCGACCCGGCCGGCGCCGCCGAGATCGCGGGCCGCTCACGCGGCACGCCCCGCATCGCCAACCGCCTGCTGCGCCGCGTGCGGGACTACGCCCAGGTCAAGGCCGACGGCCGGATCGACCGCGAGATCGCGGCCGCGGCCCTCAAGGTGTACGAGGTCGACGGACGCGGCCTCGACCGCCTCGACCGCGCGGTCCTGGAGGCCCTGCTCAAGCTCTTCGGTGGCGGCCCCGTCGGCCTGTCGACCCTGGCGGTCGCCGTGGGGGAGGAGCGCGAGACCGTCGAGGAGGTCGCCGAGCCCTTCCTCGTACGCGAGGGGCTGCTCGCCCGCACCCCGCGCGGACGCGTCGCTACCCCCGCGGCCTGGGCGCACCTGGGACTGACACCCCCGCAGAAAGCGGGCGGAGCCGGACAACAGGATCTGTTCGGGGCGTGACGGCGACGCAACCGCTCCCACGGACGACAGAACGGCGCGGATAGTCGTCCGGTCAGGAACTGCGGTGCCATGCTGAGCGTTGTTCCTTAGGCGCGGACTCGCTTAGACTCCGCCGACGCCGCCTTTGCGGGCGGCGTGCCCACCCCCATCCATCAGGCCGCTTACCCCCGCGGTCGTGCGAAGGAAACTCCGTCCCGTGAATATCGTGACCCTCCTCCCGTTCATCGTGCTCATCGGGGCCATGTTCCTGATGACCCGGTCTGCGAAGAAGAAGCAGCAGGCCGCCGCGCAGATGCGTAACGAGATGCAGCCCGGCACCGGCATCCGCACGATCGGTGGCATGTACGCCACCGTCAAGGAGGTCCACGACGACGCCGTCCTCCTTGAGGTGGCCCCCGGTGTCCACGCGGTTTACGCGAAGAACGCGATCGGCGCCGTCCTGGCCGACGACGAGTACAACCGCATCGTGCACGGCACCGAGGACGACCTGAACGAGGACACCCCCGTCGTTCCGGACGACGCCTCCTCCCTGACCGAGCCCGCCGAGCACGCTGAGCCCGCCGACGCTTCCGACGACTCGCGCATCGACCTCGGCAAGAAAGACGCGGCCGCCGAGGCCGACGACGCGCAGCCGAAGAAGACCGACGGCGAGTCCGACGCGAAGTAGCCACGACCGGGGTCCGTGGGGCGCGCCGCTCGCGCGCCACGGGGCCCCGGACCACGTGCATTTCGCGCCGAATCTCGACACCACTTCATGGCCGTCCACGGCACGCAGTCGGTTCCGGGCGGTTGGACAGGGAGAAACGAGAAGGTGGCAGCACCGAAGAAGGGCCGAAGGCAGAGCGCACCGGGCAAGCCGGGCCGCGCGCTGGTCTTCATCCTGATCGCCCTCGTGGCGCTGACCGGGGGAATGTTCCTTTCCGGGCACACCACACCGCGGCTGGGCATCGACCTCGCGGGTGGTACGAGCATCACGCTCGAGGCGAGGAACGAGCCGGGCCAGAAGAACGCGATCAACCCGACCAACATGAACACCGCCGTTGACATCATCAACAACCGTGTCAACGGCCTGGGTGTCTCCGAGGCCGAGGTTCAGACCCAGGGCGATCGCAACATCATCGTCAACATCCCCAAGGGGACGAACGAGAAGCAGGCGCGCGAGCAGGTCGGCACGACCGCTCAGCTCTACTTCCGTCCGGTGATCACGCAGGCCCCCAGCGGCCCGGCTCCCGAGCCGTCCCCCAGCTCCTCGTCCGGCACGGACAAGGACAAGGACAAGGGCAAGGCCACCGACAAGGCGACGGACAAGGCCACCGACAAGGACGAGGCGAACTCCCCGTCCTCCTCCGCGTCGCCCCAGGGCCGCGCCGTCAGCGAGGCCCTGAAGGCCGACCCGACCCCGAACCCGTCGGACAAGGCCAAGGACGACCAGGCCAAGGACGGCAAGAAGAAGGACGAGAAGCCCTCGCCCACGCCGTCCACGGACCCGGCCACGGCCAAGCTCCAGGAGCAGTTCACCAAGCTCGACTGCACGGACAAGAAGGCCCGCGCGGCGGCCGGCAAGGGCATCAAGCCCTCCGAGCCCACCATCGCGTGCGGCAAGAGCCCCGACGGCAAGACGTGGGACAAGTTCATCCTTGCCCCGGCCGAGGTCGACGGCAAGGACGTCGACGAGGCGCAGGCGACCATCAGGCAGGACACCGGTGCCTGGGTCGTCAACATGGACTTCACCAAGAGCGGTTCGAAGAAGTTCGCCAAGACCACGAGCAAGCTCTCGACGCAGCAGCCCCCGCAGAACCAGTTCGCGATCGTCATGGACGGCGAGGTCGTCTCGGCCCCCAGTGTCAGCACGACCCTGAGCGCCAACGCCGAGATCTCCGGCAGCTTCAACCAGGACTCCGCCAAGGACCTGGCGAACATCCTGTCGTACGGCGCGCTGCCGCTCACCTTCCACGAGCAGAGCGTCACCACGGTCAGCCCCGCCCTCGGCGGTGAGCAGCTCAAGGCCGGTCTGATCGCCGGCGCCATCGGCCTCGCGCTCGTCGTGATCTACCTCGTGGTGTACTACCGCGGCCTGTCGCTCATCGCCATCGCGAGCCTCCTGGTCTCCGCGGCGCTGACGTACACGATCATGACGTTGCTCGGCCCGACCATTAAGTTCGCGCTGAACCTGCCCGCTGTGTGTGGTGCCATCGTCGCGATCGGCATCACGGCGGACTCGTTCATCGTCTTCTTCGAACGCGTCCGTGACGAGGTCCGCGAGGGACGTACGCTGCGCCCCGCCGTCGAGCGGGCCTGGCCCCGTGCCCGGCGCACCATCCTGGTCTCCGACTTCGTGTCGTTCCTCGCCGCCGCCGTGCTCTTCATCGTCACGGTCGGCAAGGTGCAGGGCTTCGCGTTCACGCTCGGCCTGACCACGCTGCTCGATGTCGTCGTGGTGTTCTTCTTCACCAAGCCGCTGATGACGCTCATGGCGCGCAGGAAGTTCTTCGCGGACGGCCACAAGTGGTCGGGCTTCGACCCGAAGCGGCTCGGCATCAAGCCCCCGACCCGCCGGTCGCGCCGCACCGCCGGCTCCTCCGTTGGCCCTGTCGACCCGAAGGAGGCGTGAGATGTCGAAGCTCGGCGATCTCGGCGCCAGGCTCTACCACGGCGAGGTCGGCTACGACTTCGTCGGCAAGCGCAAGATCTGGTACGCCGTCTCGATACTGATCACCATCACGGCCATCGTGGGCCTCGCGGTCCGCGGCCTGAACATGGGCATCGAGTTCGAGGGCGGCGCCGTCTTCAACACCCCGAAGACGAGTGTCTCCGTGGCGAAGGCCGAAGAGGCCGCGGAGAAGGCCTCGGGCCACGACGCGATCGTCCAGAAGCTGGGCGACGACGCGATGCGCATCCAGATCGCGGGTGTGGACATCGACAAGTCCGACCAGATCAAGGCGGCGCTGGCCAAGGACCTCGACGTCAAGGCCGCGGACATCAACGCCGACCTGGTCGGCCCCAGTTGGGGTGAGCAGGTCGCCAACAAGGCCTGGCAGGGCCTGGCGATCTTCATGGTCCTGGTGGTGATCTACCTGGCCATCGCCTTCGAGTGGCGCATGGCGCTGGCGGCGCTGATCGCGCTCATCCACGACATCACCATCACCGTGGGTGTGTACGCCCTCGTCGGCTTCGAGGTCACCCCGGGCACGGTGATCGGTCTGCTGACCATCCTCGGTTACTCGCTCTACGACACGGTCGTCGTCTTCGACAGCTTGAAGGAGCAGTCGAAGGACCTCACCAAGCAGACCCGCTTCACCTACAGCGAAGTCGCCAACCGCAGCATCAACGGCACGCTGGTGCGCTCCATCAACACCACGGTCGTCGCGCTGCTCCCGGTGGCGGGCCTGCTGTTCATCGGTGGCGGTGTCCTCGGCGCCGGCATGCTGAACGACATCTCGCTCTCGCTGTTCGTCGGCCTCGCGGCCGGTGCGTACTCCTCGATCTTCATCGCCACGCCGCTCGTCGCCGACTTCAAGGAGCGCGAGCCGCAGCTGAAGGCCCTCAAGAAGCGGGTCCTCGCCAAGCGCGCCTCGGCCGCGGCCAAGGGGGACTCGGCGGAGGACGGCACCTTCGCGGGTGACGAGGAGCCGCGGGACAGCGTCTCCGACGACGACGCCGCGCCGGCCGTCGTCGGCCCGCGCTCCCAGCCCGCCTCGCGCAGCCGCGGCAAGGGCCGTCCGTCGGGCAAGCGCCGATGACCGAGCTGACGGACGTCACGGAGCTGCTGCTCAGCCGCATCCGTGACGTCCCGGACTACCCGGTGCCGGGCGTGACGTTCAAGGACATCACCCCGCTCCTGGCGGACCCGGTGGCGTTCGCGGCGCTCACCGACGCGCTGGCCGACTTCAGCGTGCGGCACGGCGCCACGAAGATCGTCGGCCTGGAGGCCCGCGGCTTCATTCTCGGCGCTCCGGTCGCACTCCGCGCCGGGCTCGGCTTCATCCCCGTACGCAAGGCGGGCAAGCTCCCCGGAGCGACGCTGCGGCAGAGCTACGACCTGGAGTACGGCAGCGCCGAGATCGAGGTGCACGCCGAGGACCTGGCGGCGGACGACCGTGTCATGGTCATCGACGACGTCCTCGCCACCGGCGGCACCGCCGAGGCCTCGCTGGAGCTCATCCGGCGCTCCGGCGCCCAGGTGGCCGGGGTCGCGGTCCTGATGGAGCTGGGCTTCCTGGAGGGCCGGCGCAAGCTGGTCCGGGCTCTGGACGGGGCGCCCCTGGAGGCGCTGATCACCGTCTGAGCCGACACGCGCGACAGCACGACGGACGCTCCGGCACCGGCCGGGGCGTCCGTCGTCGTTTCCGGTGAGCCCGCGGACCCCAGGCGGAAATCGCTCAGCGGGACTCCGGAGGGGAATCGATGCCCCGTCCCGCACGTTTCTCCTGTACAGCGGTGTCTCACCGGCCGCAGGCGAGCGGAAGCCCCAGGATCGATACCATGGGTACTTCGGGGCCTGTCCGGGGGACCCCGATCGCGCACAGGGAGCGCTCTTGCCAGACGAGTCCCAGCCACTCACCGCCGCCAAGGCCGCCCAGAAGGCCCAGCAGGCCTCGGCGGGCTCCGCCGCGCCCGCGAAGAAGGCAGAAGGCGCCCAGGGCGGCTCGTCCGCGCAGCGCGCCAAGGGAGAGGTCTCCCGGGGCGACAAGCCGGCAGAGCAGCCCCGCCCGAAGCCGCCCGCGGACCACCACCCGACGGCTCCCGCGATCCGTCCCGCCACGGGTGCGCCCGCGCGCTCCGGCTCCTCCAACCGCGTACGAGCCCGCCTCGCCCGCCTCGGCGTCCAGCGCTCGAATCCGTACAACCCGGTCCTGGAACCCCTGCTGCGGATAGTGCGCAGCAACGACCCCAAGATCGAGACCGCCACACTCCGCCAGATCGAGCGGGCCTACCAGGTCGCCGAGCGCTGGCACCGCGGCCAGAAGCGCAAGAGCGGCGACCCCTACATCACGCACCCGCTCGCCGTGACGACCATCCTCGCCGAGCTGGGCATGGACCCGGCCACCCTGATGGCCGGCCTCCTGCACGACACCGTCGAGGACACCGAGTACGGCCTGGACACCCTGCGCCGCGACTTCGGCGACCAGGTGGCGCTGCTCGTCGACGGCGTGACCAAGCTGGACAAGGTCAAGTTCGGCGAGGCCGCGCAGGCCGAGACCGTGCGCAAGATGGTCGTCGCCATGGCCAAGGACCCGCGCGTCCTGGTCATCAAGCTCGCCGACCGCCTGCACAACATGCGCACCATGCGGTACCTCAAGCGCGAGAAGCAGGAGAAGAAGGCGCGCGAGACCCTGGAGATCTACGCGCCGCTCGCCCACCGCCTGGGCATGAACACCATCAAGTGGGAGCTGGAGGACCTCGCCTTCGCGATCCTCTACCCCAAGATGTACGACGAGATCGTCCGCCTGGTCGCCGAGCGCGCCCCCAAGCGCGACGAATACCTCGCCATAGTGACCGACGAGGTCCAGGCCGACCTGCGTGCCGCCCGCATCAAGGCTACCGTCACCGGCCGCCCGAAGCACTACTACAGCGTCTACCAGAAGATGATCGTCCGCGGCCGTGACTTCGCGGAGATCTACGACCTGGTGGGCATTCGTGTCCTCGTCGACACGGTCCGCGACTGCTACGCGGCGCTCGGCACCGTCCACGCGCGATGGAACCCGGTCCCCGGCCGGTTCAAGGACTACATCGCGATGCCGAAGTTCAACATGTACCAGTCGCTGCATACGACGGTCATCGGTCCCAACGGCAAGCCCGTCGAGCTGCAGATCCGTACGTTCGACATGCACCGCCGCGCCGAGTACGGCATCGCCGCGCACTGGAAGTACAAGCAGGAGGCCGTCGCCGGCGCCTCGAAGGTGCGTACGGACGTACCGAAGAAGGCGGGCGGCAAGGACGACCACCTCAACGACATGGCGTGGCTGCGCCAGCTCCTGGACTGGCAGAAGGAGACCGAGGACCCCAGCGAGTTCCTGGAGTCGCTGCGCTTCGACCTGTCGCGCAACGAAGTCTTCGTGTTCACGCCGAAGGGCGACGTCATAGCGCTTCCGGCGGGCGCCACACCGGTCGACTTCTCCTACGCGGTGCACACCGAGGTCGGCCACCGCACCATAGGGGCGCGGGTCAACGGCCGTCTCGTGCCGCTCGAATCGACGCTGGACAACGGCGACCTGGTGGAGGTCTTCACCTCCAAGGCAGCGGGCGCCGGGCCCTCCCGCGACTGGCTCGGCTTCGTCAAGTCGCCGCGGGCACGGAACAAGATCCGCGCGTGGTTCTCCAAGGAGCGCCGCGACGAGGCCATCGAGCAGGGCAAGGACGCCATCGCGCGCGCCATGCGCAAGCAGAACCTGCCCATCCAGCGCATCCTGACCGGCGACTCCCTGGTCACCCTCGCCCACGAGATGCGCTACCCCGACATCTCCTCGCTGTACGCGGCGATCGGCGAGGGGCACGTCACCGCGCAGTCCGTCGTGCAGAAGCTCGTCCAGGCCCTCGGCGGCGAGGAGGCCGCCAACGAGGACATCGCCGAGAGCGCCCCGCCCTCGCGTGGACGCAGCAAGCGCCGCTCCAACGCCGACCCGGGCGTCGTCGTCAAGGGCGTCGAGGACGTGTGGGTCAAGCTGGCCCGCTGCTGCACACCCGTCCCCGGCGACCCCATCATCGGCTTCGTGACGCGCGGCAGCGGGGTGTCGGTCCACCGCAGCGACTGCGTGAACGTCGACTCCCTTTCGCGCGAGCCGGAGCGGATTCTGGAGGTCGAGTGGGCGCCGACGCAGTCCTCGGTCTTCCTCGTCGCCATCCAGGTCGAGGCCCTGGACCGCTCCCGCCTCCTGTCCGACGTCACGCGCATCCTCTCGGACCAGCACGTGAACATCCTCTCGGCGGCCGTGCAGACCTCGCGCGACCGCGTCGCCACCTCCCGCTTCACCTTCGAGATGGGCGACCCCAAGCACCTGGGGCACGTGCTCAAGGCGGTCAGGGGAGTGGAGGGTGTGTACGACGTGTACCGGGTGACGTCGGCGCGCAGGCCCTGAGCGGGCGCGGCGGGCGGGGGGAAGGCGATGGATTACGGGGAGGGCGCGACCGTCGCCGGGCGGTACCGGTTGCTCGGGCTGTTGGGGCGCGGCGGCATGGGTGTGGTGCACGAGGCCGAGGACACCCGGCTCGGGCGGCGCGTGGCGGTGAAAGTGCTGACGGCCGTCGAAGGCCTCGCCGAGGACGGCGAGGCCCGCGACCGGTTCCTGCGCGAGGCACGGGCCCTCGCCCGCATCGAACACCCCGCCGTGGTCACGCTGTACGACGCCGGACTGGTCGAGGGCACGCCCTACCTCGTGATGCAGGTGCTCGACGGACTGAGCCTCGCGGAACTGGTCCAGCGGATCGGACCGCTGCCGGCGCCCGTCGTCGCACAGGTCGCCCTGGACGTGGTGCGCGGGCTCGCCGCGGCGCACGAGTCGGGGGTCCTCCACCGGGACGTCAAGCCTTCCAACATCGGCATCAACCACGGCGGCCACGTCGTCCTGCACGACTTCGGGCTCGCCCGGCTCGCGGGGGAGCGGGCGATCACCAGGACGGGGGAGCTCGTCGGCACCCCGCAGTTCATGGCCCCGGAGGCCATCCGGGGCGCGGCCCCCTCGCCGGCCGCCGACCTGTACGGCCTCGGCGCCTGCATGTACCTCATGCTCACCGGAGAGCTGCCGCTCGGAGATGCCACGGTGGACTACGGCGCCATCGTGGACCGCGCCCTCGGTGACGGCGTCCCCCGGCTCGCCGGACGCCTCCAAGGACCTCCCCGCGAGCTCCTCGACCTCGTCGACCGGCTCTGCGCCCAGGACCCCGCCGACCGGCCGGGTCCCATCGGCACCACCGAAGAAGTGCTCGAACGGCACGCGGACGGCGGCCGGGACACTCTGGCCGCGCTCCTGGCCGGCCAGGTGAGGGACGAGGCGGTGCGCTCCCTGCACGAGGCGGCGGCCGCCGCCGAGGAACCGGAGTACGACTGGGAAGAGGCCGTCCCGCACCCGAGGGCCGAGCTCGCCGACCCGCTGCATCCGCCGACGCTCAGCGACGCCACCCGCCGCATCGTGCTCAGCAGCATGACCCCGCAGAACGCCCTGTCCCGCCAGCGTGAGGCGGTCAACCTCGTGCTCCGGGGCGAACTGCAGGAAGCCGCGCGGATGCTGGCCGCGGTCGTCCCCGTCTGCCTGTCGTCGCTCGGGCCCGCCCACCCGACCACGCTCATCAGCCAGTACTGGCAGGCCGTGTGCCTGGCCCGGCTGGGCGCGGGCGACAAGGCCGTCGAACTGCTCGCCCGGGTGAACCGTCAAGTGGACCAGCGAAGAGGGAGCGAGCGGTGACCGATCTGGTGGTGGAGGTACGCGAAGCCGACGCCGAGGACGCACTGCGGTCCCTGGCGGGCTGGCTGCGAGCGGACGAGTCCCTCGACGGGCAGCTGCGCGGCAGAGTCGCCCCGGCCGCGCCCGCCCCGGCGGACCACATGGGCACCGGTTTCGACGTGCTCGAACTCGTCCTCGGCAGTTCCCTGTCCACCGCCGCCCTGGTCGTCTCCCTGCTCCAGTGGCAGCTCTCGCGCCGCAGGGCCCCGGCCCTCGTCCTGAGCCGCGGCGACGTACGCGTGGAACTGACGCCGGAAGCGGCCCGCGACGAGGAGACCTTGCGGCGCGTCATGGCAGCCCTGGAGCGCGGCGAGGGGGGCGCGGCCGATGGCGACGGCGCTTCCTGACCCGGCCCGCTCCCGCGCCGTCCTGATCGGCACCGCGTCCTACCGCCACCTGCCGCAGCTGCCGGCCGTCGAGGCCAATGTGGTGGACCTGGCGGCCGAGCTGTGCGACGCGACCGTCTGGGGACTTCCCGTCCAGCACTGCACCGTGGTCACCGACCCGCAGAGCGTGCCCGCCATGCTCGACCCCGTGCACCAGGCCGCCGACGAGGCCACGGACACCCTCGTCGTGTACTACGCCGGACACGGCATGCGCGACTCCGAATCCGCCGACCTGTACCTCGCCCTCGGCGACTCCCGCGACACCATGGGCTACACCGCGGTCGCCTACCAGCATCTGCGCACCGCGCTGCGCGGCTCCCGCGCCCGACGCAAGATCGTCGTACTCGACTGCTGCTTCAGCGGACGCGCCGCGCGCACCCTGTCCGGCGGTGACGTGCTCGCCGCGCAGGCAGCCGTTGACGGGGCGTACGTCCTCACCGCCTCGCCCCGCGACCGCGTGGCCCTCGCACCCGACGGGGAGCGCTACACGGCGTTCACCGGCGAGCTCCTGACCGTGCTGCGCGGCGGTGTCCCCGACGGCCCCGAGCTGATCGACCTCGAAACGCTCTACCGCGTCCTGGAGGAGCGGCTGCGCGCCAAGAACCGCCCGCTGCCCCAGCGCTCCCAGGAGAACGGCGTCGGCCGGCTGCCCTTCGCCCGCAACAAGGCCCGCGCCGCCCGCAGCGCTCCCGCGGGCCCGGTCCTCGCGACCGACATCCGCGCGGCCATGGTCGCCA
This sequence comes from Streptomyces huasconensis, assembly GCF_021028635.1. Classification (NCBI taxonomy): domain Bacteria; kingdom Bacillati; phylum Actinomycetota; class Actinomycetes; order Kitasatosporales; family Streptomycetaceae; genus Streptomyces; species Streptomyces huasconensis. The sequence goes on along the minus strand of NZ_CP086119.1, from coordinate 1,260,368 downwards.
CCGGACTGAACGTCGCCCGGCTGCTGCGCGCCGAGGGGAACACCCGCGACGCCCTGCCGGTGCTGCGCCTCGCGCTCCAGGAGCAGGTCAGCGACGGCCGGGGCGAACTGCTCGCCGTACAACTGGAGTTGTCGGAACTGCTGGCCGAGACGGGGCAGATCCGCGAGGCCATCGAGGTCCTCGAACTCGCCTTCCAGCAGGTGCACAAGGTGTACGGGCCCGAGGCCGTCCTCGTCTGCCGCAGGCTCGCCGATCTGCTCCAGGAGTCCGGCAACCACATCCAGGCCTGCGAGGTCCTCAAACACGCGCTGGACCTCACCGAGTACGGGGGAGTGGGCACCGCGCCGTAGGCACCGGGAACGCCGCAGGGCCCGGCCGGTGCGCTCGCCACCGGCCGGGCCCTCCTCGTCTCGCGGGATCAGCCGCCGAACTCGTGCAGACCCTTCAGCGCCTGGTCGAGCAGCGCCTGGCGGCCGTCCAGCTCCTTCTGGAGCTTGTCGGCCTTGGCGTTGTTGCCCGCGGCGCGCGCCTTCTCGATCTGCTCCGTCAGCTTGTCCACGGCCGCCTGGAGCTGGCCGGTGAGCCCCTCGGCACGCGCGCGTGCCTCCGGGTTCGTGCGGCGCCACTCGGCTTCCTCGGACTCCTGGAGCGCCCGCTCCACGGCCTGCATACGACCCTCCACCTTGGGGCGGGCGTCGCGCGGGACGTGGCCGATGGCCTCCCAGCGTTCGTTGATCGAGCGGAACGCGGCTCGGGCCGCCTTCAGGTCCTTCACCGGGACGAGCTTCTCGGCCTCCTCGGCCAGCTCCTCCTTGAGCTTCAGGTTCTCCGACTGCTCGGCGTCACGCTCCGCGAAGACCTCGCTGCGCGCCGCGAAGAACACGTCCTGGGCGCCGCGGAAGCGGTTCCACAGGTCGTCCTCGTGCTCCCGCTGGGCGCGGCCCGCGGCCTTCCAGTCGGCCATCAGCTCGCGGTAGCGCGCGGCCGTCGGCCCCCAGTCCGTCGAACTCGACAGCGCCTCGGCCTCGGCGACCAGCTTCTCCTTGGCCTTGCGGGCCTCCTCGCGCTGCGCGTCCAGCGACGCGAAGTGCGCCTTGCGGCGCTTGGAGAACGCCGAGCGGGCGTGCGAGAAGCGGTGCCACAGCTCGTCGTCCGACTTGCGGTCGAGCCGTGGCAGCCCCTTCCAGGTGTCCACCAGGGCCCGCAGCCGCTCACCGGCCGACCGCCACTGCTCGCTCTGGGCCAGCTCCTCGGCCTCGACGACCAGGGCCTCCTTGGCGTGCCGCGCCTCGTCGGACTGCTTGGCCTTCTGGGCCTTGCGCTCCTCACGGCGGGCCTCGACGGTCTCCACCAGCTTGTCGAGCCGCTTGCTCAGCGCGTCCAGATCGCCGACCGCGTGCGCCTCGTCGACCTGCTGGCGCAGATGGTCGATGGCGGTCATCGCGTCCTTGGCCGACAGGTCGGTCGTCTTCACCCGGCGCTCGAGAAGTCCGATCTCGACGACCAGACCGTCGTACTTGCGCTCGAAGTAGGCGAGGGCCTCATCAGGAGATCCTGCCTGCCACGAACCGACCACTCGCTCGCCGCCGTCGGCCGTACGCACGTACACGGTCCCCGTCTCGTCGACGCGGCCCCACGGGTCGCTGCTCACAGCGCCTCCTCCACATGATGCCTGCGCAGGGCCGTCGGGCCCCCGGCATCGTCCACAGTTTCGTCACCGCCAACATAGGCGACCGGCGGGGCGGCTGTCCGCATCCCGCACGACCGAAGTTTGCCTGGCGGGGCTCAGGATTTGGTGACGGTCGCCTTGTCGATGACGACGGTCGCGTTCGGGGCGCCGTCGCCCCGCCCGGAGCTTTCCCCGGCGGCGGCGATCTTCTTCAGCACCTTCATCCCGGAATCGGAAATGGTCCCGAACGGTGTGTAGTCGGGCGGGAGCTGACTGTCCTGGTAGACGAGGAAGAACTGGCTGCCGCCGGTGTCGCGGCCCTTCTTCTCCTGGGCGTTGTACTGGTTCGCCATGGCGACCGTGCCGGCCGGATACACGTTCCCCTTCAGGCGCTTGTCCTTGAGGTTCTCGTCCGGGATCGAGTAGCCGGGACCGCCCCTGCCGGTCCCCTCCGGGTCGCCGCACTGCAGGACGTAGATGCCGCCGGTGGTGAGGCGGTGGCACTTGGTGTGGTCGAGGTAGCCCTTGTTCACCAGGAAGTCGAAGGAGTTGACCGTGTGCGGGGCCTTCGCCGCGTCGAGGTCGAGGCCGATGTCACCGCACGTCGTCCTCAGGTTCATCGTGTAGTCGGCGGACCTGTCGACCTTGAGCGCCGGCTCCTTCTTGAAGCTCAGCGGCCTCACCTTGCCGGGAGCCGGCTTCGCGCACGGGTCCTTGGGGGTGCTGGTGGGCCGCGCGGCCGCGTCGTCCTCCGTCGAACCGCCGCCGTCGAAGGCGCCCGCCGCGTACGACACGGCGCCGCCCGCCACCACCACCGCGAGCGTCCCCGCTATCACGCCGTTGCGTAGCCGCGTCCTGCGCCGCGCGGCCTCCCGCCGCCGCTGCTGACGCTCGAACTTCTCCCGGGCGAGCTGCCGCCGCCGCTGATCGTTGCTGACCACCGGGTTCTCTCCCCATCTCCCGTTCGTCCGTTGTCCCGGACGTTTCTCAAGACCGCCTGAATGTGCCCCGTACCGTATATGGGTTACCTGTGGAATCGGCAGCGCCGGTAGGCTCTGATCTGCCGCATTCTCCCGTTCCGGGGGCTGCGGCCCCTCCCGCCGGACGACGAACGAAGGACGATCGTGCTCATTGCCGGGTTCCCCGCCGGGGCCTGGGGCACCAACTGCTACCTGGTCGCCCCCGCCGCAGGCGAGGAGTGCGTGATCATCGACCCGGGCCACCAGGCCACCCAGGGAGTCGAGGACACCCTCAAGAAGCATCGGCTCAAGCCCGTCGCGGTCATCCTCACCCACGGCCACATCGACCACGTCGCCTCGGTCGTCCCGGTCTGCGGGGCGCACGACGTGCCCGCGTGGATTCACCCCCGCGACCGGTACATGATGAGCGACCCCGAGAAGGCGCTCGGCCGCTCCATCGGGATGCCGCTCATGGGCGAGCTGACCGTCGGGGAGCCGGACGACATGCGGGAGCTGTCCGACGGCGCCGAGCTGAAGCTGGCGGGCCTCGACTTCTCCGTCGCGCACGCCCCGGGCCATACGAAGGGGTCGGTGACCTTCCAGATGCCCGAGACGGCCGAGATCCCCTCGGTCTTCTTCTCGGGCGATCTGCTCTTCGCCGGCTCCATCGGACGCACCGACCTGCCCGGCGGCAGCCACGCCGAGATCCTCGAGTCGCTGGCCCGCGTGTGCCTGCCGCTCGACGACTCCACCGTGGTGCTGTCCGGCCACGGCCCCCAGACATCCATCGGCCAGGAGCGCGCCACCAACCCGTATCTGCGGCAGGTGGCCGCCGGCCTGGGCGCGGACCAGACGTCCGCCCCGCGACGAGGAATGTGACGAGAGAACTTCCGTGAGCACCTTCAAGGCCCCCAAGGGCACGTACGACCTGCTTCCGCCGGACTCCGCGAAGTTCCTGGCGGTGCGCGAGGCGATCTCCGCCCCGCTGCGCAACTCCGGATACGGCTACATCGAGACGCCCGGGTTTGAAGCCGTCGAGCTGTTCGCGCGCGGTGTCGGTGAGTCCACCGACATCGTCACCAAGGAGATGTACGCCTTCACCACCAAGGGCGGCGACGAACTCGCGCTGCGCCCCGAGGGCACCGCGTCCGTGCTGCGCGCGGCCCTGGAGGGCAACCTCCACAAGGCGGGCAACCTCCCGGTCAAGCTCTGGTACTCCGGCTCCTACTACCGCTACGAGCGCCCGCAGAAGGGCCGCTACAGGCACTTCTCCCAGGTCGGCGCCGAGGCGATCGGCGCCGAGGACCCGGCGCTCGACGCCGAGCTGATCATCCTGGCCGACCAGGCCTACCGCGCGCTCGGCCTGCGGAACTTCCGCATCCTGCTCAACTCGCTGGGCGACAAGGAGTGCCGTCCCGTCTACCGCGCCGCGCTCCAGGACTTCCTGCGCGGCCTCGACCTGGACGAGGAGACACGTCGACGTATCGACATCAACCCGCTCCGCGTCCTCGACGACAAGCGGGCCGAGGTCCAGAAGCAGCTCGTGGGCGCGCCCTCCCTGCGCGACTACCTGTGCGACGCGTGCAAGGCGTACCACGAGCAGGTCCGTGAGCTGATCACGGCGGCGGGCGTCGCCTTCGAGGACGACGAGAAGCTGGTCCGCGGCCTGGACTACTACACCCGCACCACCTTCGAGTTCGTCCACGACGGCCTCGGCTCGCAGTCCGCCGTCGGCGGCGGCGGGCGCTACGACGGCCTCTCCGAGATGATCGGCGGCCCCTCGCTGCCCTCGGTCGGCTGGGCACTCGGCGTGGACCGCACGGTGCTCGCCCTGGAGGCGGAGGGCGTCGAGCTCGAACTCCCCTCCGCCACCAGCGTCTTCGCGGTACCGCTCGGCGACGAGGCACGCCGCGTGCTCTTCGCCAAGGTGACGGAGCTGCGCAAGGCCGGGGTGGCGGCGGACTTCTCGTACGGCGGGAAGGGGCTCAAGGGAGCGATGAAGAACGCCAACCGGAGCGGCGCACGGTTCACCGTCGTCGCCGGTGAGCGTGACCTCGCCGAGGGCGTCGTCCAGCTCAAGGACATGGAGTCCGGCGAGCAGGAGCCGGTCGCGACGGACGAGATCGTCGCCGTCCTGAAGGACCGGCTCGCGTAAGACCGGGCTTTCGTAGCTCCTCACAGCTTCACGTACCTGTGTGTCCCATCGGCCGGTGGACACACAGGTACGTGCGGCACAATGTGCGTGCCCCCAGGCCACCTCGACAGCGACGGAACGGCGTGATGACCAAAACGATCTCGGCGCAGGATGACGACTTGGACCACGGGGAGCGGGCGGACGCTCCGGGCGCCGTCGGCGGAAGCCGTGGGCTCGCCCTGCTCCTGGTGATCACGGGCGCGGCCGGTCTGCTCGCCTCCTGGATCATCACCCTCGACAAGCTGGAGCTGCTGAAGAACCCGGACTTCCAGCCGGGGTGCAGCATCAACCCCGTCGTGTCCTGCGGCAGCATCATGAAGAGCGAGCAGGCGACCGTCTTCGGCTTCCCCAACCCGCTGCTCGGCCTGGTCACCTACGCCATCGTCATCGGCGTCGGCATGAGCCTGCTCGCCCGGGCCCGCTTCCCCCGCTGGTACTGGCTGACGTTCAACGCGGGCACGCTCTTCGGCGTCGGATTCTGCACCTGGCTGATGATCCAGTCGCTGTACCACATCAACGCGCTCTGCCTGTGGTGCTGCCTGGCCTGGCTCGCCACGCTCCTGATGTTCTGGTACGTCACGTCGTTCAACATCCGCCACGGCTTCCTGCCCGCGCCGGGCTGGGCCAAGAGCTTCCTGGCGGACTTCACCTGGGCGCTGCCCGTGATGCACACCGGCGTCATCGCCATGCTGATCCTCACGCGCTGGGGCGCCGACCTCTGGGCCTGACCAGGGCCGGGGCCGATTGTCAGTGGGGTGACATAGGGTTCTGGACGTGGAGCCCGACCTGTTCACCGCCGCAGCCGAAGACCGCCAGGAGAAGGACCCGTCCAGCAGCCCCCTGGCCGTCCGGATGCGCCCGCGCACCCTCGACGAAGTCGTCGGCCAGCAGCATCTGCTGAAGCCGGGCTCACCCCTGCGCCGCCTGGTGGGCGAGGCCGGGGGAGGCCCGGCCGGCCCCTCCTCGGTGCTCCTGTGGGGACCGCCCGGCATCGGCAAGACCACTCTGGCGTACGTCGTCTCCAAGGCGACGAACAAGCGCTTCGTCGAGCTGTCCGCCATCACCGCGGGCGTCAAGGAAGTGCGCGCGGTCATCGACGGCGCCCGCCGGGCCCTGGGCGGCCACGGCAAGGAGACCGTCCTCTTCCTCGACGAGATCCACCGCTTCAGCAAGGCCCAGCAGGACTCCCTCCTGCCCGCCGTCGAGAACCGCTGGGTGACGCTGATCGCGGCGACCACCGAGAACCCGTACTTCTCGATCATCTCCCCGCTCCTCTCCCGCTCCCTGCTGCTCACCCTCGAACCGCTCACCGACGACGACCTGCGCGGCCTGCTGCGCCGGGCCGTCACCGACGAGCGGGGTCTCGGCGGCGCGGTCGAGCTGCCCGAGGAGGCCGAGGAGCACCTGCTGCGGATCGCGGGCGGCGACGCCCGGCGCGCGCTCACCGCGCTGGAGGCGGGCGCGGGCTCGGCCCTCGCCAAGGGCGAGAAGGAACTCACCCTCCAGACGCTGGAGGAGTCCGTCGACCGCGCCGCGGTGAAGTACGACCGCGACGGCGACCAGCACTACGACGTGGCGAGCGCCCTCATCAAGTCCATCCGCGGCTCGGACGTGGACGCGGCCCTGCACTATCTGGCCCGCATGATCGAGGCGGGCGAGGACCCCCGCTTCATCGCGCGCCGCCTGATGATCTCCGCCAGCGAGGACATCGGCCTCGCCGACCCCACGGCCCTGCCCACCGCGGTCGCCGCCGCCCAGGCCGTCGCCATGATCGGCTTCCCGGAGGCCGCGCTCACCCTGAGCCACGCCACGATCGCCCTCGCCCTGGCCCCCAAGTCGAACGCCGCGACGATCGCCATCCAGCAGGCCCAGGCCGACGTCCGCGGCGGCCTCGCCGGCCCCGTCCCGCCCCACCTGCGCGACGGCCACTACAAGGGCGCGGCCAAGCTCGGCCACGCGCAGGGTTACGTCTACCCCCACGACGTCCCCGGCGGCATCGCCGCCCAGCAGTACGCCCCGGACACCATCGAGGGCAAGCGCTACTACCAGCCGACGCGGTACGGCGCCGAGGCGCGGTACGCCGACGTGGTCGAGCGGGTCCGCGCCCGGCTCAAGGGCGAGCAGCCCGAGAGCTAGCACCGGACCGCACGGGCACGGCCCCCGCCCCCGGCTGAGGCACCCCGCCGCACCCGGCTGAGGCACCCCGCCGCACCCGGTACACTTGCCCGAAGTGCTGCGTCCCGTGCCCGGTCTCGTACCGGCACCACCAGAACGGGACATCCAGCCGGACCCCACCGCCGCAAGGCACGGGGACCAGGAGCGTCGCGCACCGTCGAAGGTGTCGCGGGCAGCCCACCACCACCCGGAGCCAAGGCCCCGGGACCGGCCGGTGGGCCACTCGCGTGCTGCACATAGTGCCCAGACCAGGGAGCGGCTGCCTCAAGAGCCCATGGTGGCTCAAGAGGTTTCCCAGGCTGCGGATGCGACCTCCCCTAACCACTGGTGAAGCCGAATTCACATTGAACAGAGAGGTTGGTTCATGCCGAACCAGTCCCGCCCCAAGGTCAAGAAGTCGCGTGCTCTTGGCATCGCGCTGACCCCGAAGGCCGTCAAGTACTTCGAGGCCCGCCCCTACCCGCCGGGCGAGCACGGCCGTGGGCGCAAGCAGAACTCGGACTACAAGGTCCGTCTGCTCGAGAAGCAGCGTCTGCGCGCGCAGTACGACGTGTCCGAGCGCCAGCTCGTCCGCGCCTACGAGCGTGCCGCCAAGACGCAGGGCAAGACCGGTGAGGCCCTGGTCATCGAGCTGGAGCGTCGTCTCGACGCCCTGGTTCTGCGTTCGGGCATCGCCCGCACGATCTACCAGGCCCGCCAGATGGTCGTGCACGGCCACATCGAGGTCAACGGCCAGAAGGTCGACAAGCCGTCCTTCCGCGTCAAGCCGGACGACGTCGTCATGGTCCGCGAGCGCAGCCGCGAGAAGCCGCTGTTCCAGGTCGCGCGTGAGGGTGGCTTCGCCCCCGACGGCGAGACCCCGCGCTACCTCCAGGTGAACCTGAAGGCCCTGGCCTTCCGCCTGGACCGCGACCCGAACCGCAAGGAGATCCCCGTGATCTGCGACGAGCAGCTCGTCGTCGAGTACTACGCCCGCTGACCCGGACGTAGCTCACCCTGCTTCAGCCCGTCGCCTCCCCGCCCTTCCCGGCGGGGCAGGCGGCGGGTTCGCTCGTTCTCGGGGTTGGTGCGCAGCGCCCGCTGGACCGCCGCGTCCAGGCCGAGCCCCGCCCCCGCCCGTACGCACTCCTCGTACCGCTCGTCGCCGAGCGCCGCGCGGGCCCGCTCCTCGCACAGCGCGTGCGGCGCGCCGAAGTTCCCCGAGCCGAACAGCGGCAGCCCCACCGAGGGCCAGATACGGGAGGCGGCACCCTGGAGCACCGCCGCCTCGGCCGGGTCGCCCTCCGCGGCCGTGAACAGGGCGAGCAGCTCCAGGGAGAGCACCGTGCCCAGCAGGTCGTGGAAGCGGTGGTCGAGGTCGAGGGACTCGGCGAGCAGCGCGCGGGCCTTCTGGGCCTCCCCGTGGGTCCAGGCCGCGAAGCCGAGGACATAGAGGGCGTAGGCCAGGGCCCAGCGCTCGCCGTGGTCCTCGCAGACCCGGCGGACGTCCTCGCACAGCTCCACCGCGCCGGCGAGGTCACCGCGGAAGGCGAGGGCCATCGCCAGCTCCACCTGACCCATCAGGACGTTGCTGTTCAGCTCACCGATCTCCTCGTAGCGCGCCAGCGCCGAGCGCAACAGCCTCTCCGCGCGCGCAACGTCGTCCGAGACCAGCGCCAGACAGCCGATGCGGTGCTCGGCGTAGGCCACCGCGACCGCGCTGCCCGCACGCTCGGCGCCCTCACGGCACTCGTGGAGCGCGGCCAGGGCGGCGACCGTGTCGCCCTGGAGCACCGCCACATAGCCGAGCACCCACAGCGCCTTGAGCCGCGCGTCCTCGTGGCCGCCGTCCAGCTCCAGCGCCCGGTCGAGCCAGTGCCTGCCCTCCGCCAGCCGCCCGCAGCCGACCCAGTAGAACCACAGCGTGCCCGCGAGGTACTGCCCCAGGTGGGCCTCGCCGCCTTCGTCGAGGCAGAACTCCAACGCGGCGCGCAGGTTGGGCAGTTCCATGTCGACCAGGGCCGCGATCTCGGGCTGGCGCGGCGAGAACCAGTCCACCTCGCACCACGTGGCGAGCCCCATGTACCAGTCGCGGTGCCTGCGCCGCAGCCGCGTGGCCTCGCCCGCGGCCTCCAGCCACTCCGCCCCGTACGCCCTGACCGTGTCGAGCATGCGGTAGCGCACGCCCGCGGGGTTCTCCTCGCGGGTCACGACGGACTGCGCGAGCAGTTCGTCCAGTACGTCGATGATCTCGTCGGCGTGCAGCCCGTCCCCGGCACAGACGTACTCGACCGCCTCCAGATCGAACTGCCCGGTGAACACCGAAAGCCGCGCCCACAGCAGCCGCTCGCGGGGCGCGCACAGCTCATGGCTCCAGCCGATGGCCGTGCGCAGGGTCTGATGGCGGGGCGGCGCGTCGCGGCGCACCCCCGTCAACAGCCGGAAGCGGTCGTCGAGCCGGGCGACCAACTGGGCGGGGGACAGGACCCGCAGCCGGCCCGCCGCCAGCTCGACGGCGAGCGGGATGCCGTCCAGGCGCCGGCACAGCTCAAGGACGTCCTCGCGGTTGCCGTCGTCCAGGGCGAAGCGGGGCACGCACGCCGCCGCCCGGTCCGTGAAAAGGTCGGCGGCTTCCTCCGGCGGCAGCGGCGCGAGCGACAGGAGCCGCTCGCCCTCGGTCTCCAGCGGCCTGCGCCCCACCGCGAGCACCCGCAGCCCGGGGGAGTGCACCAGCAGCTCGCGCACCAGCGCGGCGCACGCGTCCACGAGGTGCTCGAACCCGTCGACGACAAGGAGGAGTTCGCGTTCCGCCAAGTGCTCGCGCAGCACCTGCCGCGGCGGCCTGCTCGTGTGGTCGGTCAGCTCCAGGGCCTCGGCGACGGCGTGCTCGACCAGGTCCGCGTCCCGCAGCGGCGCCAGGTCCACCAGCCAGGCCCCGTCACGCGGCCGGCACCGCCCCGCGGCCCGCACGGCCAGCCGCGACTTCCCCACTCCGCCGACCCCGGTGACCGTGACCAGCCGCCCGGCCTCCAAGGCCGCGGCCAGCTCGGCCAGTTCGGTGCCGCGCCCGACGAAGGCGTTCAGTTCGAGGGGGAGGTTGCCGGGTTGAGAGGGTCGCATGAAGCACGGAGCGTACTCACGCGCATGCGGTCCGTACAATCGCTGTGAGGCATGTCCGTGACGGCGGGCGGGAATGCGGTACGGACCGAGCGCCCCGGCGCGATAGGCTCGGGGGACGACTTTTCGATGTTCACGTTCGATGTTCAGGGACGATGTCTCGGACGATGTCTCAGGGAGCGGTGCCAAGTGTCCGGTGGAGAGGTTGCCGGGATTCTGGTGGCCGTCTTCTGGGCGATCCTGGTCTCCTTCCTCGCGGTGGCACTGGCGAGGCTGGCCCAGACGCTCAGGGCGACCACCAAGCTCGTCGCGGACGTGACCGAACAGGCCGTCCCCCTGCTGGCAGACGCCTCATCGGCGGTGCGCTCCGCGCAGACGCAGATCGACCGCGTCGATGCCATCGCCTCCGACGTCCAGGAGGTCACGTCGAACGCCTCGGCGCTCTCCAGCACGGTCGCCTCCACCTTCGGCGGCCCGCTCGTCAAGGTGGCCGCGTTCGGCTACGGCGTGCGCCGGGCCATCAGCCGCAAGGCCGGCCCCGAGACGAAGGACATGCCCGCCAAACCGTCCCGTCGTACGGTGATCGTGGGCCGCACCGTCCCCTCCGCACGGCAGAGGAAGCGGGACAACCGGAATAAGAGGGACTGACGCAGCGATGTTCCGCCGTACGTTCTGGTTCACCGCGGGCGCAGCCGCCGGCGTATGGGCCACCACCAAGGTCAACCGCAAGCTCAAGAAGCTGACGCCCGAGAGCCTCGCCGCGCAGGCGGCGAACAAGGCGATCGAGGCGGGTCACAAGCTGAAGGACTTCGCGCTCGACGTCCGCGACAACATGGTCGAACGCGAGGCCGAACTGGGCGAGGCCCTCGGGCTCAACGCCCACCCCGACGCCGCCCTGCCCGCCGGGCGCCGCTTCGCGGTCATCGAGAACACCACACACGACAGCGACAACAAGAAGACGCAGTACCTCGGCACGCCGAGGCACTCGTACAACCGGAATGAGGACCACTGATGGAGTCGGCTGAAATCCGCCGCCGCTGGCTGAGCTTCTTCGAGGAGCGCGGGCACACCGTCGTCCCTTCGGCGTCGCTCATCGCCGACGACCCGACTCTGCTCCTGGTCCCCGCGGGCATGGTGCCCTTCAAGCCCTACTTCCTCGGCGAGGTCAAGCCGCCCGCGCCGCGCGTGACCAGCGTGCAGAAGTGCGTGCGTACGCCCGACATCGAAGAGGTCGGCAAGACCACGCGGCATGGCACGTTCTTCCAGATGTGCGGCAACTTCTCGTTCGGCGACTACTTCAAGGAAGGCGCCATCGAGCTGGCCTGGGAGCTGCTCACCGGCTCCGTGGCCGACGGCGGCTTCGGCCTCGACCCCGAGCGCCTGTGGATCACGGTCTACCTCGACGACGACGAGGCCGAGCAGATCTGGCGCGAGAAGATCGGCGTCCCGGCCGAGCGCATCCAGCGCCTGGGCAAGAAGGACAACTTCTGGTCCATGGGCGTCCCCGGCCCCTGCGGCCCCTGCTCCGAGATCAACTACGACCGCGGCCCAGAATTCGGCGTCGAGGGCGGCCCGGCCGTCAACGACGAGCGGTACGTCGAGATCTGGAACCTCGTCTTCATGCAGTACGAGCGCGGCCAGGGCACCTCGAAGGAGGACTTCGAGATCCTCGGCGAGCTGCCGACCAAGAACATCGACACCGGCCTCGGCCTCGAACGTCTCGCCATGATCCTGCAGGACGTGCGGAACATGTACGAGACCGACACCCTGCGCGTCGTCATGGACAAGGCCACCGAGCTGACCGGCGTGCGCTACGGCGCCGACCACGGCTCGGACGTCTCCCTGCGCGTGGTCGCCGACCACATCCGTACGTCCGCCATGCTCATCGGCGACGGCGTCACGCCCGGCAATGAGGGCCGCGGATACGTCCTGCGCCGCATCATGCGCCGCGCGATCCGCAACATGCGCCTGCTCGGCGCCACCGGCCCGGTCGTCAAGGACCTCATCGACGTCGTCATCGACACGATGGGCCTCCAGTACCCCGAACTGATCACCGACCGCAAGCGCGTCGAGACCGTCGCCCTCGCCGAAGAGGCCGCCTTCCTCAAGGCCCTCAAGGGCGGCACGAACATCCTCGACACCGCCGTCACCGAGACCAAGGCCGCGGGCGGCAAGGTCCTCTCCGGCGACAAGGCGTTCCTGCTGCACGACACGTGGGGCTTCCCCATCGACCTCACCCTGGAGATGGCCGCCGAGCAGGGCCTTTCCGTGGACGAGGACGGCTTCCGCCGTCTGATGAAGGAGCAGCGCGAGCGCGCCAAGGCCGACGCGCAGGCCAAGAAGACCGGCCACGCCGACCTGCACGCCTACCGCGAGATCGCCGACGCCGCGGGCGCCACCGACTTCACGGGCTACTCCCTCACCGAGAACGAGGCCGTGATCGTCGGCCTGCTGGTCAACGGCGTCTCCTCGCCCGCCGCCACCGAGGGCGACGACGTCGAGATCGTCCTCGACCGCACCCCGTTCTACGCCGAGGGCGGCGGCCAGATCGGCGACACCGGCCGCATCCGCCTCGACAGCGGGGCCATCGTCGAGATCCGCGACGTGCAGAAGCCGGTCCCCGGCGTGCACGTCCACAAGGGTGTCGTCCAGGTCGGCGAGATCACCGTCGGCGCCCCGGTGTGGGCCTCGATCGACTCGCACCGCCGCCGCGCCATCGCCCGCGCCCACTCCGCCACGCACCTCACCCACCAGGCGCTGCGCGACGCGCTCGGCCCCACGGCCGCCCAGGCCGGTTCGGAGAACCAGCCCGGCCGCTTCCGCTTCGACTTCGGTTCGCCGTCCGCCGTGCCCACGGCCGTGATGACGGACGTCGAGCAGAAGATCAACGAAGTCCTCGCCCGCGAGCTGGACGTCCAGGCCGAGGTCATGTCGATCGACGACGCCAAGAAGCAGGGCGCCATCGCCGAGTTCGGCGAGAAGTACGGCGAGCGCGTGCGTGTCGTCACCATCGGCGACTTCTCCAAGGAGCTGTGCGGCGGTACGCACGTCCACAACACCGCCCAGCTCGGCCTGGTGAAGCTCCTCGGCGAGTCCTCCATCGGCTCGGGCGTGCGCCGCATCGAGGCCCTGGTCGGCGTCGACGCGTACAACTTCCTCGCCAAGGAGCACACGGTCGTCGCCCAGCTTCAGGAGCTGGTCAAGGGCCGCTCCGAGGAACTGCCCGAGAAGATCTCCGGCATGCTCGCGAAGCTGAAGGACGCCGAGAAGGAGATCGAGAAGTTCCGCGCGGAGAAGGTCCTCGCGGCCGCCGCCGGTCTCGTGGAGTCCGCCAAGGACATCCGCGGCGTCGCCCTCGTCACCGGCCAGGTGCCCGACGGCACGGGCGCCGACGACCTGCGCAGGCTCGTCCTCGACGTGCGCGGCCGCATCCCCGGCGACCGCCCCGCCGTGGTCGCCCTGTTCACGACGGCCAACGGCAAGCCGCTCACGGTCACCGCCACCAACGAAGCCGCCCGTGAGCGCGGCCTCAAGGCCGGCGACCTGGTCCGTACGGCCGCCAAGACCCTCGGCGGCGGTGGCGGCGGCAAGCCGGACGTCGCCCAGGGCGGCGGCCAGAACCCGGCCGCGATCGGCGACGCCATCGCCGCCGTCGAGCGCCTCGTCACCGAGACGGCCTGATGACCGAGCCTGCCCAGGGCATGCGCAGGGGCCGGCGGCTCGCCATCGACGTCGGTGACGCCCGGATCGGGGTCGCCTCGTGCGACCCCGACGGCATCCTCGCCACGCCGGTGGAGACCGTGCCGGGACGCGATGTCCCGGCCGCCCGGCGCCGACTGAAGCAGCTCGTCGACGAGTACGAGCCGATCGAGATCGTCGTCGGCCTCCCTCGCTCCCTCAACGGGCGCGAGGGCCCGGCGGCCGCGAAGATCCGTCTGTTCACCCAGGAACTCGCCCGCCTGGTCGCCCCCATTCCGGTGCGGCTGGTAGACGAGAGGATGACCACAGTGACGGCCAGTCAGGGGCTGCGCGCCTCGGGCGTGAAGTCCAAAAAGGGCAGGTCCGTCATCGATCAGGCGGCAGCCGTGATCATCCTCCAGCAGGCCCTGGAGTCCGAACGGGCGTCAGGGAAGGCCCCCGGCGAGGGCGTCGAAGTGGTCATCTGATCGCGATACGGTAACGTTCCGCGCGATGCGGCGGCGTTCGAACAGCTGCCGCACAGCATCAAGAGGCGGAACGGTTGCCCGGCCATCCCAACGGCGGCCCCGCCTCGCGGCATGTAGGGGATCGATGACTGAGTATGGCCGGGGCCCAGGCTCCGAACCGTGGCATCCGGAGGACCCGTTGTACGGGGACAGCGGATGGGGAGGCCAGCAGCCCGCGGGCGGCCGGTCCCCCTACGGCGGCCAGGGGCAGTACCACCAGCCGCATCAGCATCAGCAGCCGCAGCACGGCCAGTCGCAGCAGCCGCAGTACGGCGGCGACTGGAACACGGGGCAGCAGCAGGCCGCGTACGGCGCGCAGGGGCACGAGGGCGGGCGCCAGCAGTACGAGGGCGGCGGCTCCGCCCAGGCGTACAACGGCCCTGACAACGGCTACAACGGCGGCTCGGACCAGGGGCACGACGGCGGCGCCGACCGGCACTACGACGGCGGCTCCGGCCAGAACTACGACGGCGGGCTCGACCAGGGGTACAACGGCGGCTCCGACCAAGGCTACGGCGGAGGCTCCGGGCAGCATCACCACGGCGGCGGCCAGGACGGGCCCAACGGCGGCTGGGACACCGGGCAGCAGCAGGGGCAGGTCCCCTACACCGACCCGATGGACCCCTACGCCGGCCAGCAGGCCGGGTACGGCCAGGAGGGCCCCGACTACTACGCCACCCCCGACGCCTACGCACCCCCGGAGCCGCCGACCCGCCGTCGGCCCGAACCGGACCCCGAGGCGGCGTCCGACGCCGAGACCGACTGGGACCCCGGGCCGGACCGCGGCGAGCACGCCTTCTTCGCGGACGGCGAGGACGCGGACGACGACGAAGAGCCCGGCCGTCGTGGTCGGCGCGGCGGCCGCGGCGGCAAGAAGCAGAAGAAGGGCCGCAACGGCTGCGCGTGCCTGGTCGTGACCCTCGTCTTCGCGGGAGGCCTCGGCGGGGTCGGCTACTTCGGCTACCAGTTCTACCAGGACCGTTTCGGCACGGCGCCGGATTACTCGGGCGACGGTACGGGCTCGGTCACCGTGGACATCCCCGAGCAGTCCCTCGGCTATGCCATCGGTCAGAAGCTCAAGGAAGCCGGTGTCGTCAAGAGCGTCGACGCCTTTGTCTCCGCCCAGGGGCAGCACCCGCAGGGCAAGACCATTCAGGCGGGCGCATACGTCCTCAAGAAGCACATGTCGGCGGCGAGCGCCGTCGAATTGATGCTCAGCCCCAAGAGCCGCGCCAACCTCATCATCCCCGAGGGCAGGCGGAACGCGTACGTCTACAAAAAGATCGACGAGCGCCTCAAGGTGTCCCCGGGCACGACGGAAAAGATCGCCAAGAAGGAATGGAAGACCCTCGGTCTTCCGGAGTGGGCCAACACCAACAAGGACATCAAGGACCCGCTGGAAGGATTCCTCTTCCCCTCCAGCTATCCGGTCGCCCCGGGGCAGAAGCCCGAGGACGTCCTGAAGAAGATGGTCGCCCACGCCAACAAGAAGTACGACGAACTGGGCCTCGCGTCGAAGGCCGCCGAGCTGAACCTGCAGAACCCGCTGGAAGTCCTCACGGTGGCGAGCCTGGTCCAGGCGGAGGGCAAGCACAAGCACGACTTCGACAAGGTCGCGACGGTCGTCTACAACCGCCTCAAGCCCAACAACACCGAGACGTACGGCCTGTTGGACTTCGACTCCACGGTGAACTACCTCAGGGGCGAGTCTAAGCTCGCCATCGGCTCGGTCGACGATCTGCGCAAGATCAAGGACCCGTACAACACCTACAAGGTCAAGGGCCTGCCGCCCGGACCGATCAGCAACCCCGGCGAAGTGGCATTGAATTCGGCGCTGCATCCGGCCAAGGGGGACTGGTACTACTTCGTCTCGGTCAGCGAGGACAAGACGCTCTTCGCCGAGACCAATGAAGAGCAGAACCGCAACCGCGAGAAATACCTGAAGGGGCAATGAGCGCGCCACAGCGTCGAGCCGCCGTCCTCGGCTCCCCGATCGCCCACTCCCTCTCCCCGGTGCTGCACCGGGCCGCTTATGAGGAACTCGGGCTGACCGACTGGACGTATGACCGTTTCGAGATCGACGAGGCGGCGCTGCCCGGATTCATCGGGGAACTCGGCCCGGAATGGGCGGGGCTTTCCCTGACGATGCCATTGAAGCGGGCGGTGATTCCGCTGCTCGACGAGGTCAGCGGAACCGCCGCCTCCGTCGAGGCCGTGAACACGGTGGTGTTCACCGAGGACGGCCGGAAGGTCGGCGACAACACCGACATCCCCGGCATGGTCGCCGCCCTGCGCGAACGCGGCATCGAGCAGGTCGACTCCGCCGCGATCCTCGGCGCCGGCGCCACCGCCTCCTCCGCGCTCGCCGCGCTCGCGCGGATCTGCACCGGCGAGGTCGTCGCGTACGTACGCAGTGACGCCCGCGCGGCCGAGATGCGGCAGTGGGGCGAGCGGCTCGACGTCGAGGTCAGGACCGAGGCCTGGGAGGACGCCCGCGAGGCGCTGAGCGCGCCGCTGGTGATCGCCACCACCCCGGCGGGTGCCACGGACGCGCTCTCCGGCCTGGTGCCCGAGCGTCCGGCGACCCTCTTCGACGTGCTGTACGACCCGTGGCCCACCGAGCTGGCGGCCCGCTGGTCGGCGTACGGCGGGGCGGTCGTCAGCGGACTCGACCTGCTCGTGCACCAGGCGGTGCTCCAGGTCGAGCAGATGACCGGACGCCGTCCCGCGCCGCTGGACGCGATGCGCAAGGCGGGGGAGCACGCGCTCGCCGAGCGGTAGCCCCGGGACGGGCCGACGCCGTGTCCGAGAGATGGGCGCGGCGTCCGCCTGGTGGACCGCGGGCCGATGGTGCCCCGCGGACGTGGGAGGATCGGGGGCGGCGGGCCAGGGCCGCGCACCCGGCCGCGCCGTCGAAGACCGCAGTTCCAGGCGCGAGCATGAGGAGCACCGTTGAGCAGGTTGCGCTGGCTGACCGCTGGGGAGTCCCACGGACCCGCACTTGTCGCCACGCTGGAGGGACTTCCCGCCGGCGTGCCGATCACCACGGAGATGGTGGCGGACCACCTGGCCCGGCGGCGGCTCGGCTATGGACGCGGCGCCCGCATGAAGTTCGAGCGCGATGAGGTCACCTTCCTCGGCGGCGTCCGGCACGGCCTGACCATGGGCTCGCCGGTCGCGATCATGGTCGGCAACACCGAGTGGCCCAAGTGGGAGCAGGTCATGTCGGCCGACCCGGTCGACCCGGCCGAACTCGCCGAGCTGGCCCGCAACGCCCCGCTGACCCGCCCCCGCCCCGGCCACGCCGACCTCGCCGGCATGCAGAAGTACGGCTTCGACGAGGCCCGGCCGATCCTGGAGCGCGCCTCCGCCCGCGAGACCGCGGCGCGCGTCGCACTCGGCGCGGTGGCCCGCTCGTACCTCAAGGAGACGGCCGGCATCGAGATCGTCAGCCATGTGACGGAGCTGGCGGCCGCCAAGGCTCCCTACGGCGTCTACCCGACCCCCGCCGACGTCGAGAAGCTCGACGCCGATCCCGTGCGCTGCCTGGACGCCGACGCGTCGAAGGCGATGGTCGCGGAGATCGACCAGGCCCACAAGGACGGCGACACCCTCGGCGGCGTCGTCGAGGTTCTCGCCTACGGCGTGCCCGTCGGCCTCGGCTCGCACGTGCACTGGGACCGGCGGCTCGACGCCCGTCTCGCCGCCGCGCTCATGGGCATCCAGGCCATCAAGGGCGTCGAGGTCGGCGACGGCTTCGACCTCGCGCGCGTGCCCGGCTCCAAGGCGCACGACGAGATCGTCACCACCGAGGACGGCATCAAGCGCACCTCCGGCCGCTCCGGCGGCACCGAGGGCGGCCTGACCACCGGTGAACTGCTGCGCGTGCGTGCCGCGATGAAGCCCATCGCGACCGTGCCGCGCGCCCTCGCCACCATCGACGTGGCCACCGGTGAGGCCGCCAAGGCGCACCACCAGCGCTCCGACGTGTGCGCCGTGCCGGCCGCCGGCATCGTCGCCGAGGCCATGGTCGCGCTCGTCCTCGCCGACGCCGTCGCGGAGAAGTTCGGCGGCGACAGCGTGCCCGAGACCCGGCGCAACGTCCGCTCGTACCTCGACAACCTCCAGATCCGGTGAGCGGCCCGCAGGTCGTCCTGATCGGCCCCATGGGCGTCGGCAAGACCACGGTCGGCGAGCTGCTCGCCGACCGGCTCGGCACCGCCTTCCGGGACACCGACGCCGACATCGTCGCCGCCCAGGGCCGCGAGATCGCGGACATCTTCGTCGACGAGGGCGAACCGTACTTCCGCGAGCTGGAGCGCGAGGCGGTCCGCGCCGCCGTCCAGGAGCACACCGGCGTCCTCGCGCTCGGCGGCGGCGCGATCCTCGACGAGTCGACGCGCGCCCTGCTCGGCGCGCACCCCGTCGTCTACCTCTCGATGGACGTCGAGGAGGCCGTCAAGCGCACCGGCCTCAACCAGGCGCGCCCGCTGCTCGCCGTCAACCCGCGCAAGCAGTGGCGCGAGCTGATGGACGCCCGCCGCCATCTGTACGCCGAAGTCGCCCGCGCGGTCGTCGCCACCGACAACCGCACCCCCGAAGAGGTCGCCCAGGCGGTCCTCGACGCACTGGAGTTGAAGGAAGCATGACGACGGAGCAGACCCCCACCCGCATCCACGTCGGCGGCACCGCCGGCACGGGTCCGTACGAGGTCCTGGTCGGTCGGCAGCTCCTCGGCGAGCTGCCCGGCCTCATCGGCGACCAGGTCAAGCGCGTCGCGGTCATCCACCCCGAGGCGCTCGCCGAGACCGGCGACGCGCTGCGCCAGGACCTCGCCGACCAGGGGTACGAGGTCGTCGTCATCCAGGTGCCCAACGCCGAGGAGGCCAAGACCGCCGAGGTCGCCGCGTACTGCTGGAAGGCCCTCGGCCAGTCCGGCTTCACGCGCAGCGACGTCATCGTCGGCGTCGGCGGCGGGGCCACCACCGACCTCGCCGGGTTCGTCGCCGCGACCTGGCTGCGCGGGGTGCGCTGGATCGCCGTACCGACCACGGTGCTCGGCATGGTCGACGCGGCCGTCGGCGGCAAGACCGGCATCAACACCGCCGAGGGCAAGAACCTCGTGGGCTCCTTCCATCCGCCCGCCGGGGTCCTGTGCGACCTCGCGGCGCTCGACTCGCTCCCGGTGAACGACTACGTCTCCGGGCTCGCGGAGATCATCAAGGCCGGATTCATCGCCGACCCGGTCATCCTGGAACTCATCGAGGCCGACCCGCAGGCCGCCCGCACGCCCGCCGGGCCGCACACCGCCGAGCTGATCGAACGCTCCATCAGGGTCAAGGCCGAGGTCGTCTCCAGCGACCTCAAGGAGTCGGGCCTGCGCGAGATCCTCAACTACGGGCACACCCTCGCGCACGCCATCGAGAAGAACGAGCGCTACAAGTGGCGGCACGGCGCCGCCGTCTCCGTGGGCATGCTCTTCGCGGCCGAACTCGGCCGCCTCGCCGGGCGCCTGGACGACGCGACCGCCGACCGGCACCGCGCCGTGCTGGAGTCGGTCGGTCTGCCGCTGACCTACCGCTACGACCAGTGGCCCAAGCTCCTGGAGACCATGAAGGTCGACAAGAAGTCCCGCGGTGACCTGCTGCGCTTCATCGTCCTGGACGGTCTCGGCAAGCCGACCGTCCTGGAGGGCCCCGACCCGGCGGTGTTGCTCGCCGCGTACGGCGAAGTCGGGCAGTAGCGCGCTTCTCGTGGCCCTTCGATCCGGCCACGGGCACTTCAGCGCGTCCCCGGCCGTTCACACAACGGCGGCCGGGGACGGTACCGTTCGGTAACGGGCGGCCCGGCCGCCGCCCGACCAGCGTCAGTCGCACGAGACGGAGTGGCACCGGATGCAGCACGCAGTGGGGTCTCCGCTGCCGCCGCCCCATCAGCCGGGGCACGGACCGGCCGCCGGCTGGTCCCCGGCCGCACATCACCCGCCGGGGGCTCCGCAGCCCCCCGCACCGGGCTTCACGGGCCATCCCGGCGCCCCGCACCCCCAGGTGCAGGCCCCGGGCCACGTGCCCGAGGCCCCGGCACCGCCGCCCCGTCCGCAGGGCCAGGCGCCCGCGACCCTTCAGCTGGGGCCGGGCCCCGTGCCACCGGTCCCTGACACCACGGGGCACGTCCAGCTGCCGCCCGGTGGCCCCGTAGCGATGCCGAGCCCCCCGCCGGGCACGGCACAGGCCGACTCCGGGGCCACCACGCTCGCGGTGCTGCTCATCGGCCCCGCGGGCGCGGGCAAGACGAGCGTGGCGAAGTTCTGGGCGGAGCACCGGCGTGTGCCGACGGCCCACATCAGCCTCGACGACGTACGCGAATGGGTCCGCTCCGGGTTCGCCGACCCCCAGTCGGGCTGGAACGACCACTCGGAGGCGCAGTACCGCCTGGCCCGCCGCACCTGCGGCTTCGCCGCGCGGAATTTTTTGGCGAACGGCATATCGTGCATCCTCGACGACGCGGTCTTCCCCGACCGCCCCGTCGTGGGCCTCGGCGGCTGGAAGCGCCACGTGGGCCCCGGCCTGCTGCCCGTCGTGCTCCTGCCGGGCCTGGAAGTCGTCCTGGAGCGCAACGCCGAGCGCAGCGGCAACCGCCGCCTCAGCGACGAGGAAGTGGCCCGCATCCACGGCCGCATGGCCGGCTGGTACGGCTCGGGCCTGCCCATCATCGACAACTCCCAGATGGACGTCCCCGCCACGGCCCGCGTCCTGGACGACGTCCTGGCCCGCGCCATCGCGAGCCCGCCGCAGTGGTAGGGCGGGGCCCCGCGCGGCCGTGAGGAGCCGTGGAGCAGGGCCCACCGCCCGGTCGGACGCGCTGACCGGGCCGGGGCGCCGCGGCGCTCATAGGCTCGCCCCATGTCAGAGGTGTACGCGGTCCGCAGGGAGCGGGTGAGGGAGCGGAGCGCCGCCGGTGGTGGTGCGGCGGCGCTGATCTCCCGGCCCGCCAACGTCCGCTATCTCGCCGGAGCGGCGCCCCGCGGCGCCGTGCTCCTGGTCGGCACGGACGAAGACGTCCTGCTGTGCGGGCGCCCACCCGGCGACCTGCCGGGCGAGGGACGGGCCGACGAGGCGCTGCGGACCCGGCTGCTTCCCGCGCCGGGCGCCGATCCGGCCGTCGCGGGGGCCGAGCTGGCGGCCGCCGGCGGAGCCGAGTCGCTGGCCGTCGAGGAGCACCATCTGACGGTGGCCCGGCACCGGGCGCTCCGTTCGGTCGCGCCAGGGCTGCGGCTGGTGGACCTCGGCGGCGCGGTGGAGCAGCTGCGGTTCGTCAAGGACGAGGAGGAGATCTCCTGTCTGCGGGTCGCCGCGGAGATCGCCGACCAGGCGCTGGGGGAGCTGCTCGAGTCCATCCTCGTCGGGCGTACGGAGCGCCACCTGGCGCTGGAGCTGGAGCGGCGGCTGGTGGACCACGGCGCGGACGGCCCCGCCTTCCCCACCTCGGTCGGCACCGGGCCGAATTCCGGCAAGGGCGGCCACCGGCCCACCGACCGCCGGGTGGAGGAGGGTGACTTCCTCTCCGTCTGCCTGGGCGCGAGCTACCGCGGATACTGCTGCGAGATCGGCCGTACGTTCGTCATCGGGACCTCTCCCGCGGACTGGCAGATCGAGCTGTACGATCTCGTCTTCGCCGCTCAGCGGGCGGGCAGGGAGGCCCTCGTACCCGGTGCGGCCTGCCGTGACGTGGACCGCGCGGCACGTCACGTACTGGACTCGGCGGGGTATTCGGAAGGGCTCGCTCCACTGACGGGACACGGGGTGGGGCTCGAAATCGACGAGGACCCGCAGTTGGCGCCCTCGGCCATGGGTAAACTGGACGCTTGCGTGCCGGTCACCGTCGAACCGGGGGTTCACCTCCCTGGCCGGGGTGGTGTCCGGATCGATGACACGCTCGTCGTGCGCCCCGAGGCGGACGGCGGACCCGAGCTACTCACCATCACGACCAAGGAACTGCTCGCGCTCTAGCGCGCGTGCCCGACCGGGGTCGTCCACCAGTCAGTCAGTGCAGGAGATTCCGCAACCGTGGCTTCCACGAACGACCTCAAGAACGGCCTGGTGCTCAAGCTCGAAGGCGGCCAGCTCTGGTCCGTCGTCGAGTTCCAGCACGTCAAGCCCGGCAAGGGCCCGGCCTTCGTGCGCACCAAGCTCAAGAACGTGCTCTCCGGCAAGGTCGTCGACAAGACGTTCAACGCCGGCGTCAAGGTCGAGACGGCCACGATTGACAAGCGCGACATGCAGTTCTCCTACATGGACGGCGAGTACTTCGTCTTCATGGACATGGAGACCTATGACCAGCTGCACGTCGACAAGAAGGCCGTCGGCGACGCCGCCAACTTCCTGATCGAGGGCTTCACCGCCACCGTGGCGCAGCACGAGGGCGCGGTGCTCTTCGTCGAGCTGCCCGCCGCCGTCGAGCTCGTCATCCAGGAGACCGAGCCGGGCGTCCAGGGCGACCGCTCCACCGGTGGCACCAAGCCCGCCACCCTGGAGACCGGCCACCAGATCCAGGTGCCGCTCTTCATCACCACCGGCGAGAAGATCAAGGTCGACACCCGCACCAGCGACTACCTCGGCCGGGTGAACAGCTAACCGTGGCTGCTCGTAACACGGCCCGCAAGCGCGCCTTCCAGATCCTCTTCGAGGCGGACCAGCGCGGTACGGACGTCCTGACGGTCCTCGCCGACTGGGTGCGCCACTCGCGGTCCGACACCCGGCAGCCGCCGGTGAGCGAGTACACGATGGAGCTCGTCGAGGGATACGCGGAGCATGAGCGCCGCATCGACGAACTCATCTCGCAGTACGCCGTCGGATGGACCCTGGACCGCATGCCGGTCGTCGACCGGAACATCATTCGGCTCGGCGCCTACGAACTGGTCTGGGTCGACGGCACCCCCGACGCGGTGGTCCTCGACGAGGCGGTCCAGCTCGCCAAGGAGTTCTCCACCGACGAGTCGCCGTCCTTCGTCAACGGCCTGCTCGGGCGCTTCAAGGACCTGAAGCCGTCCCTGCGCCGGGACGAGGCGTAAGGCTTCTCCCGTACGTCACCGCCGGGGCCCGCAGCGATCGCTGCGGGCCCCGGCGGTTTCTCCGTCCCGGGTTTTCGGCGGGGAGGCCCGGGGAATTGCTCCGGAATAGCGAAAAACCGCCGGGGTGGCCACAGCCAAAAGGCTGTGGCCACCCCGGCGGCACGTTTCTGCTGGGGTTTTCGCGGGAAGGGTCAGACCTCTTCGTGGGCCACGGCGCGGCGCGCGTCGGCGTCCAGGACGCCCCAGCTGATGAGCTGCTCGGTCAGGACCGAGGGGGACTGGTCGTAGATGACGGCGAGGGTGCGCAGGTCGTCCTGGCGGATCGAGAGCACCTTGCCGTTGTAGTCACCGCGCTGCGACTGGATCGTGGCGGCATACCGCTGGAGCGGGCCCGCCTTCTCCGCCGGCACGTGGGCCAGGCGCTCCAGGTCGAGGACGAGCTTCGGCGGCGGCTCGGCGGCGCCACCAGGAGCCGTACCGGGCAGCAGCTCCTGCACGGGGACGCCGTAGAAGTCCGCGAGCTCGGCGAGGCGCTGCACGGTCACGGCACGGTCACCGCGCTCGTACGACCCCACCACGACCGCCTTCCAGCGTCCCTGGGACTTCTCCTCGACGCCGTGGAGGGAAAGGCCCTGCTGGGTACGGATCGCGCGGAGCTTGGCCCCGAGCTGCTTGGCGTATTCGCTGGACATATAGCTCCCCGGACGCTGCGACAATCATGCGGCTCCGCCGCGTGGCTGGTAACTCACTGTGAGGTTACGCAGCGTTACTTGCCTGCGTCAAGCCGAATGGTCCGTACCGCCCCTTCAGTGGAGGCCGATGACGTGTTCGGCCATCAGTACTGGTAGTGTGACTGGCGCAATTTCGACGTCCTTTAATGTCCGTCCCGTGAGGCGGAGAAGGAGGTCCGTTTCATATGGACACGCAAGGCTCCAAAGACTCCGTTGTCGCGCGCCCCGTACTCGAAGGGCCCGACATCGCGCGGGTGTTGACCCGCATCGCCCACGAGATCGTCGAGCGCGCCAAGGGCGCCGACGACGTGGTCCTCCTCGGCATTCCCACCCGCGGCGTCTTCCTCGCCCGCCGGCTCGCCGCCAAGCTCGAAGAGATCACCGGCAGCAAGATCCCGGTCGGCTCCCTCGACATCACCATGTACCGCGACGACCTGCGCATGCACCCGCCGCGCGCGCTGGCCCGCACCGAGATCCCCGGCGACGGCATCGACGGCCGCCTGGTCGTCCTCGTCGACGACGTGCTCTTCTCCGGCCGCACCATCCGGGCCGCCCTCGACGCGCTGAACGACATCGGGCGCCCGCGCGCGGTGCAGCTCGCCGTACTCGTCGACCGGGGCCACCGCGAACTGCCCATCCGCGCCGACTACGTAGGCAAGAACCTCCCCACGTCGCTGCGGGAGACGGTCAAGGTGCAGCTCACCGAGGAGGACGGCCGCGACGCCGTGCTGCTCGGCGCCAAGTCCGCTTCCGCTTAAGGACCGGCTTCCCTCCGCACGGGGCCCAGGGCGCGACCCTGCGCGCCCGCGTGCCCGCACACCTCCACACACCGGAGTACCCCCCCGATGATGCGACACCTCATCTCGGCCGCCGACCTCTCCCGCGACGACGCCGTCCTGATCCTCGACACGGCCGAGGAGATGGCGCGGGTGGCCGACCGGCCGATCAAGAAACTGCCCGCCCTGCGCGGGCGCACCGTGGTCAACCTCTTCTTCGAGGACTCCACCCGGACCCGGATCTCCTTCGAGGCCGCCGAGAAGCGCCTCTCCGCCGACGTCATCAACTTCGCCGCCAAGGGGTCGTCCGTCTCCAAGGGCGAGTCCCTCAAGGACACCGCCCAGACCCTGGAGGCGATGGGCGTCGACGCCGTCGTCATCCGGCACGGTGCCTCCGGCGCGCCCTACCGCCTGGCCACCTCCGGGTGGATCGACGCCGCCGTGATCAACGCCGGCGACGGCACCCACCAGCACCCCACCCAGGCCCTGCTCGACGCCTTCACCATGCGGCGCCGCCTCGTCGGGCCCGACGAGGGCCTCGGCAAGGACCTCGCGGGCAAGCGCATCACCCTCGTCGGCGACGTCCTGCACAGCCGCGTGGCCCGCTCCAACGTCGACCTGCTGCACACCCTCGGCGCCGAGGTCACCCTGGTCGCCCCGCCCACCCTGGTGCCGGTCGGCGTCGAGCAGTGGCCCTGCGAGGTCTCGTACGACCTGGACCGCGTCCTCGCGAAGTCCGACGCCGTGATGATGCTGCGGGTGCAGCGCGAGCGCATGAACGCCGCGTTCTTCCCCACCGAGCGCGAGTACTCGCGGCGCTACGGCCTGGACGGCGAGCGCATGGCGAAGATGCCGGAGCACGCCATCGTCATGCACCCCGGCCCGATGGTCCGCGGCATGGAGATCACCGCCGAGGTCGCCGACTCCGACCGCTGCACGGTCGTCGAGCAGGTCGCCAACGGCGTCTCCATCCGGATGGCCGTCCTCTATCTGCTTCTGGGCGGCAACGAGCCCGCCGTCACCCCCCGCCCCACCGGTTCCGAGGAGAAGTAACGACCATGAGCAAGATCCTGATCCGTGGTGCGAAGGTGCTCGGCGGCGAGGCGCAGGACGTCCTGATCGACGGCGAGACCATCGAGGCCGTCGGCGCGGGGCTCTCCGCCGAGGGCGCCACCGTGATCGAGGCCGGGGGCAAGGTGCTGCTGCCGGGCCTCGTCGACCTCCACACCCACCTGCGCGAGCCGGGCCGCGAGGACTCCGAGACCGTCCTGACCGGCACGCGCGCCGCCGCCTCCGGTGGCTATACCGCCGTCTTCGCCATGGCCAACACCTTCCCCGTCGCCGACACCGCCGGCGTCGTCGAGCAGGTCTACCGCCTCGGCAAGGAGTCCGGCTACTGCGACGTGCAGCCCATCGGCGCCGTCACCGTCGGCCTGGAGGGCAAGAAGCTCGCCGAGCTGGGCGCCATGCACGAGTCCGCCGCCGGCGTCACCGTCTTCTCCGACGACGGCAAGTGCGTCGACGACGCGGTGATCATGCGGCGCGCCCTGGAGTACGTGAAGGCCTTCGGCGGCGTCGTCGCCCAGCACGCCCAGGAGCCGCGGCTCACCGAGGGCGCCCAGATGAACGAGGGCGTCGTCTCCGCCGAGCTGGGCCTCGGCGGCTGGCCCGCCGTCGCCGAGGAGTCGATCATCGCCCGGGACGTCCTGCTCGCCGAGCACGTCGGATCGCGCGTCCACATCTGCCACCTGTCGACCGCCGGGTCCGTGGAGATCGTCCGCTGGGCCAAGTCGCGCGGCATCGACGTGACCGCCGAGGTCACCCCGCACCACCTGCTCCTCACCGACGAGCTGGTCCGCTCGTACAACCCGGTCTACAAGGTCAACCCGCCGCTGCGCACCGAGCGCGACGTCATGGCGCTGCGCGAGGCCCTCGCCGACGGCACCATCGACATCGTGGCCACCGACCACGCCCCGCACCCGCACGAGGACAAGGACTGCGAGTGGGCCGCCGCCGCCATGGGCATGGTGGGTCTGGAGACCGCGCTCTCCGTCGTCCAGCAGACGATGATCGAGACCGGCCTGCTGACGTGGGAGGCGGTCGCCGACCGCATGTCCTTCAAGCCGGCGAAGATCGGCCGCGCCACCGGCCACGGCCGCCCCGTCTCGCCAGGTGAGCCCGCGAACCTCGTCCTGGTCGACGCCGATTACCGTGGGGAAGTGGACCCCGCGGGCTTCGCCTCGCGCAGCCGCAACACTCCCTATGAGGGCCGCGAGCTGCCGGGCCGCGTCACGCACACCTGGCTCCGGGGCCGGCCCACGCTCGTCGACGGGAAGCTCGCGTGACAACTCTTCTGCAACTGGCCGCCGAGAAGGAATCGGCGGACGTGACCGACTGGGCCGCACGGCTCGGCTGGGTCGTCGGACTGCTGCTCTTCATCGCGCTCGTCTACTGGCTGATGCGCGAGGGCTGGAAGTGGCGTGGCACGCTCCAGGGCGACCTGCCCGAGCTGCCCGCCGCGCCGTCCGAGCCCGGCCCGGCCAGACTTGAGCTGAGCGGCCGCTACCACGGCTCCACCACGGCGGGGCAGTGGCTCGACCGCATCGTGGCGCACGGCCTGGGCACCCGAAGCCGCGTCGAGCTGACGCTCACCGACGCGGGGCTCGACGTCGTACGCCCCGGGGCGAGCGACTTCTTCATCCCCGTCGGCCGACTGCGCGAGGCCCGTCTCGACAAGGGCATCGCCGGGAAGGTGCTCGCCGAGGGTGGACTGCTCGTCGTCACCTGGGAGCACGGCGGGAAGCTGCTCGACTCGGGCTTCCGCTCGGACCACGCGGCCGAGCAGGCCGAGTGGGTCGAGACCATCAACACCATGATCACAACCGCTACTACGGAAGGCATCGCACGATGACGACCTCCACTCGGGGAGCCGGCAAGGCTCCCGCCGTACTCGTCCTGGAGGACGGCCGCATCTTCCGCGGCCGTGCCTACGGGGCCGTGGGGGAGACCTTCGGCGAAGCGGTGTTCTCCACCGGCATGACCGGTTACCAGGAGACCCTGACCGACCCCTCCTACGACCGCCAGATCGTGGCCGCCACCGCCCCCCAGATCGGCAACACCGGCTGGAACGACGAGGACGACGAGTCGGGCCGCATCTGGGTCTCCGGTTACGTGGTCCGCGACCCCGCCCGCGTCCCCTCCAACTGGCGTTCGCGGCGTTCGCTCGACGACGAGCTGGTGAAGCAGGGCGTCGTCGGCATCTCCGGGATCGACACCCGCGCCCTCACCCGCCACCTGCGCGAGAGCGGCTCCATGCGCTCCGGCATCTTCTCCGGCGAGGCGCTGGCCGCCGACGACGAGCTGGTGGCCCGCGTCCAGGCGCAGCCCCAGATGAAGGGCGCCAGCCTCTACGAGGAGGTCGCCACCAAGGAGGCCTACGTCGTCCCGGCCGTCGGCGAGAAGAAGTTCACCGTCGCCGCCATCGACCTCGGCATCAAGGGCATGACCCCGCACCGGATGGCCGAGCGCGGCATCGAGGTGCACGTGCTGCCCGCGACCGCCACCGAGGAGGAGGTGTACGCCGTCGCCCCCGACGGAGTCTTCTTCTCCAATGGCCCCGGCGACCCGGCCACCGCCGAAGGACCGGTCGCGCTGATGACCGCCGTCCTCAAGCGGAAGACGCCGCTGTTCGGCATCTGCTTCGGCAACCAGATCCTCGGCCGCGCCCTCGGCTTCGGCACGTACAAGCTGAAGTACGGCCACCGCGGCATCAACCAGCCGGTGCAGGACCGCACCACCGGCAAGGTCGAGGTCACCGCGCACAACCACGGCTTCGCCGTGGACGCGCCGCTCGACAAGGTCTCCGACACCCCCTACGGGCGCGCTGAGGTCTCCCACGTGTGCCTCAACGACCAGGTGGTGGAGGGGCTCCAGCTCCTCGACCAGCCCGCGTTCAGCGTCCAGTACCACCCCGAGGCGGCCGCCGGCCCGCACGACGCCGCGTACCTCTTCGACCGTTTCGTATCGCTGATGACCGCAGAAGGAGCCCAGCGTGCCTAAGCGCACCGATATCCAGTCCGTCCTGGTCATCGGCTCCGGCCCGATCGTCATCGGTCAGGCCGCCGAGTTCGACTACTCCGGCACCCAGGCGTGCCGGGTCCTCAAGTCCGAGGGCCTGCGCGTCATCCTCGTCAACTCCAACCCGGCGACGATCATGACCGACCCGGAGATCGCCGACGCCACGTACGTCGAGCCGATCACCCCGGAGTTCGTCGAGAAGATCATCGCCAAGGAGCGCCCCGACGCGCTGCTGCCGACGCTGGGCGGCCAGACGGCCCTCAATACGGCGATCTCCATGCACGAGCAGGGCGTCCTGGAGAAGTACGGCGTCGAACTCATCGGAGCCAACGTCGAGGCGATCAACAAGGGCGAGGACCGCGACCTCTTCAAGGGCGTCGTCGAAGAGGTCCGCAAGAAGATCGGGCACGGCGAGTCCGCCCGCTCGTACATCTGCCACTCCATGGACGACGTCCTCAAGGGCGTCGAGGAGCTGGGCGGCTACCCCGTCGTCGTGCGCCCCTCCTTCACCATGGGCGGCGCCGGCTCAGGCTTCGCCCACGACGAGGAGGAGCTGCGCCGCATCGCCGGGCAGGGCCTGACCCTCTCGCCGACCACCGAGGTGCTCCTGGAGGAGTCCATCCTCGGCTGGAAGGAGTACGAGCTGGAGCTGATGCGCGACAAGAACGACAACGTCGTGGTCGTCTGCTCCATCGAGAACTTCGACCCGATGGGTGTGCACACCGGCGACTCGATCACCGTCGCGCCCGCCATGACGCTGACCGACCGCGAGTACCAGATCCTGCGCGACGTCGGCATCGCGATCATCCGCGAGGTCGGCGTCGACACCGGCGGCTGCAACATCCAGTTCGCGGTCAACCCCGAGGACGGCCGGGTCATCGTCATCGAGATGAACCCGCGCGTCTCGCGGTCCTCCGCGCTCGCCTCCAAGGCCACGGGCTTCCCGATCGCGAAGATCGCCGCCAAGCTGGCCGTCGGCTACACCCTGGACGAGATCCCCAACGACATCACGGAGAAGACGCCGGCCTCCTTCGAGCCGACCCTCGACTACGTCGTCGTCAAGGCCCCGCGCTTCGCCTTCGAGAAGTTCCCGTCGGCGGACTCGACCCTGACGACCACCATGAAGTCGGTCGGCGAGGCCATGGCCATCGGCCGCAACTTCCCCGAGGCCCTCCAGAAGGCGCTGCGGTCGCTGGAGAAGAAGGGCTCGCAGTTCACGTTCGTGGGCGAGCCCGGCGACCAGAAGCAGCTCCTCGAAGAGGCCGTCCGCCCGACCGACGGCCGCATCAACTCCGTCATGCAGGCGATCCGCGCGGGCGCCACCCGGGAGGAGGTCTTCGACGCCACGAAGATCGACCCGTGGTTCGTCGACCAGCTCTTCCTGATCAAGGAGATCGCGGACGAGCTGGCCGCCGCCGACCACCTGGACGCCGATCTGCTCGCCGACGCCAAGCGGCACGGCTTCTCCGACGTCCAGATCGCCGAGATCCGCGGCCTGCGCGAGGACGTCGTCCGCGAGGTGCGCCAGACGCTCGGCGTGCGCCCGGTCTACAAGACGGTCGACACCTGCGCCGCCGAGTTCGCCGCGAAGACGCCGTACTTCTACTCCTCGTACGACGAGGAGAGCGAGGTCGCCCCGCGCGAGAAGCCCGCGGTGATCATCCTGGGCTCGGGCCCGAACCGCATCGGCCAGGGCATCGAGTTCGACTACTCCTGCGTCCACGCCTCCTTCGCGCTGAGCGACGCGGGCTACGAGACGGTGATGGTCAACTGCAACCCCGAGACCGTCTCCACGGACTACGACACCTCCGACCGGCTCTACTTCGAGCCGCTCACCCTGGAGGACGTCCTGGAGATCGTCCACGCCGAGGCGCAGGCCGGGCCGATCGCGGGTGTCGTCGTCCAGCTCGGCGGCCAGACCCCGCTCGGCCTCTCGCAGGCCCTCAAGGACAACGGCGTCCCGATCGTCGGCACCTCGCCCGAGGCCATCCACGCCGCCGAGGACCGCGGCGCGTTCGGCCGCGTGCTCGCCGAGGCCGGCCTCCCCGCGCCGAAGCACGGCACCGCCACCACGTTCGCCGAGGCCAAGGCCATCGCCGACGAGATCGGCTACCCCGTCCTCGTCCGCCCGTCGTACGTGCTCGGCGGCCGCGGCATGGAGATCGTGTACGACGAGATCCGCCTCGCCTCCTACATCGAGGAGTCGACCGAGATCAGCCCCTCGCGGCCGGTCCTCGTCGACCGCTTCCTGGACGACGCGATCGAGATCGACGTGGACGCCCTCTACGACGGCACCGAGCTGTACCTCGGCGGCGTCATGGAGCACATCGAGGAGGCCGGCATCCACTCCGGCGACTCGGCGTGCGCGCTGCCCCCGATCACGCTCGGCGGCTTCGACATCAAGCGCCTGCGCGCCTCCACGGAGGCCATCGCCAAGGGCGTCGGCGTCCGCGGACTGATCAACATCCAGTTCGCCATGGCCGGCGACATCCTGTACGTCCTCGAAGCCAACCCGCGCGCCTCGCGCACCGTCCCCTTCACCTCGAAGGCGACCGCGGTGCCGCTGGCCAAGGCCGCCGCCCGGATCTCGCTGGGCGCGACCGTCGCCGAGCTGCGCGCGGAGGGCATGCTCCCCAAGCACGGCGACGGCGGCACGCTGCCGATGGACGCGCCGATCTCCGTCAAGGAGGCCGTCATGCCGTGGTCGCGCTTCCGCGACATCCACGGGCGCGGCGTCGACACCGTCCTCGGCCCGGAGATGCGCTCCACGGGCGAAGTCATGGGCATCGACTCGGTGTTCGGCACCGCGTACGCCAAGTCGCAGGCGGGCGCGTACGGTCCGCTGCCGACCAAGGGCCGCGCCTTCATCTCCGTCGCCAACCGTGACAAGCGCTCGATGATCTTCCCGGCGCGCGAACTGGTCGCGCACGGCTTCGAGTTGTTCGCCACCTCCGGCACGGCCGAGGTGCTCAAGCGCAACGGCCTGCCCGCCACGGTGGTGCGCAAGCAGTCCGAGGGCGTGGGCCCGAACGGCGAGAAGACCATCGTCCAGCTCATCCACGACGGCGGCGTCGACCTCATCGTCAACACCCCGTACGGCACCGGCGGCCGCCTCGACGGCTACGAGATCCGTACGGCCGCCGTGGCGCGCTCCGTGCCGTGCCTGACGACGGTCCAGGCGCTCGCCGCCGCCGTCCAGGGCATCGACGCGCTCAACCGCGGCGACGTCGGCGTCCGATCGCTCCAGGAACACGCGGAACGCCTGACCGCGGCCCGCGACTAGCAGCCCTGAGGGGGACACCGGAAACGGTGTCCCCCTCTTCATGAGGCCCTATTCGTGCGGCCCTCCTCATGGGGCGCTCTCCCCGTGAGGTCATGGGCTCTTTCTGAGGACACCGAACATGTACAAGCTCTTCTTCCACCTCGTCTTCCAGCGGATGGACCCGGAGCAGGCCCACCACTTGGCCTTCCGCTGGATTCGCCTCGCGGCCCGCGTCCCCGTCCTGCGCACGTTCCTCGCGGCCGGCCTCGCGCCCCGGTTCAGGGAACTGCGCACCGAGGCCCTCGGGCTGCGGATGCACGGCCCCTTCGGCCTCGCCGCGGGCTTCGACAAGAACGCCGTCGCGATCGACGGCATGTCGATGCTCGGCTTCGACCACATCGAGATCGGCACCGTCACGGGGGAGCCGCAGTCCGGCAACCCCAAGAAGCGGCTCTTCCGCCTCGTGCAGGACCGCGCGCTCATCAACCGCATGGGCTTCAACAACGAAGGCTCGGCGGCCGTGGCGGCCCGGCTGGCGGCCCGCAAGGCGGTCTTCAGGACCGTCGTGGGCGTGAACATCGGCAAGACCAAGGCCGTCCCCGAGGAGGAGGCCGCCGCCGACTACGTGAAGTCGACCGAGCGCCTCGCCCGCCACGCCGACTACCTGGTCGTCAACGTCTCGTCCCCGAACACCCCCGGGCTGCGCAACCTCCAGGCCACCGAGTCGCTGCGCCCGCTGCTGACCGCCGTCCGCGAGGCCGCCGACCACAGCGTGGAGGGCCGCCGCGTACCGCTCCTCGTGAAGATCGCCCCCGACCTGGCCGACGAGGACATCGACGCCGTCGCGGACCTCGCCGTCGAACTCGGTCTGGACGGCATCATCGCCACCAACACGACCATCGCGCGCGAGAGCCTCGGTTTGACATCCGAACCCACGCTGGTCAACGAGGTCGGCGGGCTCTCCGGAGCGCCCCTCAAGGCGCGCTCCCTGGAGGTCCTGCGCCGCCTCTACGCGCGCGTGGGCGACCGCATCACACTCGTGGGCGTCGGCGGCATCGAGAACGCCGAGGACGCCTGGCAGCGCATCCTCGCCGGCGCCACCCTCGTCCAGGGCTACAGCGCCTTCATCTACGAGGGACCCTTCTGGGCCCGCGCGATCCACAAGGGCCTCGCCGCGCGCCTGCGCACGAGCCCGTACGCCACCCTCGCCGACGCCGTCGGCGCCGACGTCAGGAGGTCCGCATGACCGCCCCGGAAACCCCTGCGAGCGCCCTGGAGCCCTTCGGCACCCGGCTGCGCCGCGCCATGGACGAGCGCGGCCCGCTCTGCGTCGGCATCGACCCGCACGCCTCGCTGCTGTCCGCCTGGGGGCTGGACGACGACATCGCGGGCCTGGAGCGGTTCACGCGGACCGTCGTCGAGACGCTCGCCGGGACGGTCGCGGTCTTCAAGCCGCAGAGCGCCTTCTTCGAGCGCTTCGGGTCGCGCGGCGTCGCCGTCCTGGAGAAGGCGGTCGCGGAGCTGCGCGAGGCCGGCGCCCTGGTCGTCATGGACGCCAAGCGCGGCGACATCGGCTCGACCATGGCCGCGTACGCCGAGACCTTCCTGCACAAGGACTCGCCGCTGTTCAGCGACGCGCTCACGGTCTCGCCCTACCTCGGCTACGGCTCCCTGAAGCCGGCCGTCGAACTGGCCCGCGAGAACGGCGCCGGGCTCTTCGTGCTCGCCCTCACCTCCAACCCCGAGGGCGCCGAGGTGCAGCACGCGCTGCGCGAGGACGGCCGCACGGTCGCGGCCACCGTCCTCGGGCACCTCGCCGACGAGAACGCCGGACAGGCGCCGCTGGGGTCCTTCGGGGCCGTCGTCGGCGCGACCCTGGGCGACCTCTCCTCGTACGACCTCGCCATCAACGGCCCGCTGCTCGCCCCCGGGATCGGTGCGCAGGGCGCGACCCCGGCGGATCTGCCGGGCGTCTTCGGGCAGGCCGTGCGCAATGTCGTGCCGAGCGTCAGCCGGGGTGTGCTGCGGTACGGACCGGATGCCGGGGGTCTGCGCGGGGCCGCGGAGCGCTTCGCGGACGAGATCCGGGCGGCGGTCGAGGCGGCGTGAGCGGGGCGGCGGAGCACTCGCGCGGTGCCCGCCGCCGACTCACCGGCGACTCACTGGCTCAAATCGGAGTCGATATGCCCGATATGTACGGCTCGACAGAGGCTGACCAGGACTTTTCGTCTGTTCTCGCTGACTCCAGCGGCCATGGCCGCTAGTCTCCGAGGGAGCCAACGGGCAAGCGCGTTGCACGTTGCTCCCCTGGTGTGGGGCGACTACGTTCCTCACCGGTCCGTATCCGACAGTTCGACATCCGAGGTGACGTAGGCGTGGCTCTTCCGCCCCTTACCCCTGAACAGCGCGCAGCCGCGCTCGAAAAGGCCGCCGCGGCTCGCCGGGAGCGGGCCGAGGTCAAGAATCGACTCAAGCACTCCGGCGCCTCGCTTCACGAGGTCATCAAGCAGGGTCAGGAGAACGATGTCATCGGCAAGATGAAGGTCTCCGCCCTCCTGGAGTCCCTGCCGGGCGTGGGCAAGGTCCGCGCCAAGCAGATCATGGAGCGTCTTGGCATCTCCGAGAGCCGCCGCGTGCGCGGTCTCGGCTCCAACCAGATCGCGTCTCTTGAGCGCGAGTTCGGCGGTGGCGCTGCCTGACGTTCTCAGGCACTCCTGAGAACCTGGATAATCGCTGCATGGCTGCAACATCCCGGGGGACGACCCCCGT
Organism: Streptomyces huasconensis; assembly: GCF_021028635.1. Classification (NCBI taxonomy): domain Bacteria; kingdom Bacillati; phylum Actinomycetota; class Actinomycetes; order Kitasatosporales; family Streptomycetaceae; genus Streptomyces; species Streptomyces huasconensis. Next base: position 1,225,385 of record NZ_CP086119.1, on the reverse strand, counting down.
ACCCCCGGACGTACGTCCGCGGCTGACCGTGCTCTCCGGCCCCTCCGGGGTCGGCAAGAGCACGGTCGTCGCCCATATGCGCAAGGAACACCCCGAGGTCTGGCTCTCGGTCTCCGCCACCACGCGCAAGCCGCGCCCCGGTGAGAAGCACGGTGTCCAGTACTTCTTCGTCTCCGACGAGGAGATGGACAAGCTGATCGCCAACGGCGAGCTGCTGGAGTGGGCCGAGTTCGCGGGCAACCGCTACGGCACCCCGCGGCGTGCGGTCCTCGAACGCCTGGAGGCGGGCGAGCCCGTCCTCCTGGAGATCGACCTCCAGGGCGCACGCCTGGTGCGCGAGTCGATGGCCGAGGCCCAGCTGGTCTTCCTCGCCCCGCCGAGCTGGGACGAGCTGGTCCGCCGGCTCACCGGCCGGGGGACCGAGGCGCCCGAGGTCATCGAGCGCAGGCTGGCCGCGGCGAAGATCGAGCTGGCCGCCGAGGCCGAGTTCGACACGACCCTGGTCAACACCTCCGTCGAGGACGTGGCCCGTGAGCTGCTAGCCTTGATGAAAGTTCTTTGATCTGTACCCCCGTCTTGACTTCTGGTCATGACTCACTTGATCCCACCGGAAGGCAGAGCGTGTCCTCTTCCATCACCGCGCCCGAGGGCATCATCAACCCGCCGATTGATGAGCTGCTCGAAGCCACCGACTCGAAGTACAGCCTCGTGATCTACGCCGCCAAGCGCGCGCGCCAGATCAACGCGTACTACTCGCAGCTCGGTGAGGGCCTCCTGGAGTACGTCGGCCCCCTGGTGGACACCCACGTCCACGAGAAGCCCCTCTCGATCGCGCTCCGCGAGATCAACGCGGGCCTGCTGACGTCCGAGGCCATCGAAGGCCCCGCCCAGTAGGCGTTGTCCGTTCTTTCACCACAGGCCCGGCGGCGCGACCGCCGGGCCTGTGGTGTGTCATGGAGTCGTACGTCTTCGAGGACGAGGACGCGGAGTGCGGGGAGGCACGGGTGAGCAAGCCCAACGTCGTTCTGGGGGTCAGCGGTGGCATCGCCGCCTACAAGGCCTGCGAGCTGCTGCGGCGGCTGACCGAGTCGGGCCATGACGTGCGCGTCGTGCCGACCGCGTCGGCGCTGCACTTCGTCGGTGCCGCGACCTGGTCCGCGCTCTCCGGCCACCCCGTCTCGACCGAGGTCTGGTCGGACGTCCACGAGGTGCCGCACGTCCGCATCGGCCAGCACGCCGACCTCGTGATCGTCGCCCCCGCCACCGCCGACATGCTCGCCAAGGCGGCGCACGGCCTCGCCGACGACCTCCTCACCAACACGCTCCTCACCGCCCGATGTCCGGTGGTCTTCGCCCCGGCCATGCACACGGAGATGTGGGAGCACCCGGCCACCCAGGAGAACGTCGCCACGCTGCGCCGCCGCGGCGCCCTGGTCATCGAGCCCGCCGTCGGCCGCCTCACCGGCGTCGACACCGGCAAGGGCCGCTTCCCCGACCCCGCGGAACTCTTCGAGGTCGTACGCCGTGTCCTCGCGCGCGGCGACCTGACCCGGGACCTCGCCGGACGCCACGTCGTCGTCAGCGCCGGTGGGACCCGGGAGCCCCTCGACCCGGTGCGCTTCCTCGGCAACCGCTCCTCCGGCAAGCAGGGCTACGCGCTCGCCCGCAGCGCGGCGGCGCGCGGCGCCCGCGTCACGCTCGTGGCGGCGAACGCGGCCCTGCCGGACCCGGCGGGCGTCGACGTCGTGCCGGTCGGCACGGCCGTGCAGCTGCGCGAGGCCGTCCTGAAGGCCGCGGCCGACGCCGACGCCGTCGTGATGGCCGCCGCCGTGGCCGACTTCCGGCCCGAGACGTACGCGGCGGGCAAGATCAAGAAGAAGGACGGCCAGGGACCGGCGCCCATCGCCCTGGTCCGCAACCCCGACATCCTCGCCGAGATCGCGGGGGAGCGGGCGCGCCCCGGCCAGGTGATCGTCGGCTTCGCCGCCGAGACGGACGACGTCCTCGCCAACGGCCGCGCCAAGCTCGCCCGCAAGGGGTGCGACCTGCTGGTCGTCAACGAGGTCGGCGAGCGCAAGACGTTCGGCGCGGAGGAGAACGAGGCCGTGGTGCTGGGCGCGGACGGCAGCGAGACGGTGGTGCCGTACGGGCCGAAGGAAGCGCTCGCGGACGTGGTGTGGGACCTGGTGGCGGAACGGTTGTCCTGAGGGAGGCCGAGGAAGCGGCTGTCGTCTTTCCTCGTCTTTCCGTCCGCCGTCTTTCGTCTCTCGGCGGAACTCAGCCACAATGCGACGCGTTACTTGACGGGAACCACCGGCGGGGCTCAATGTCATCTCCGTCCCGGCAGGGGCCTCAAACCCGGGGAAATCGGGCGCGAGACCCTCTGGTGGAGACTGATCGTCGTACCGCACAATGCAGTGCCGCAGGTCACAGGGCTCCCAAGTGGCGAGACATGTGGTCCGGCGGACGAGTGTGACCGATAAACTGGTCTCGGACGACGTCGGGCGCAGCTCCCGGCCGTTCACCAATGATCAGACAGCAGCCGCTGCAACCACAGGGAGCGATGTGTCCCGGCGCCTCTTCACCTCGGAGTCTGTGACCGAGGGTCACCCCGACAAGATCGCTGACCAGATCAGCGACACCATTCTCGACGCGCTTCTGCGGGAGGACCCGACGTCCCGGGTCGCCGTGGAGACGCTGATCACCACCGGCCTCGTCCACGTGGCCGGCGAGGTCACGACGAAGGCGTACGCGCCGATCGCGCAGCTCGTGCGCGACAAGATCCTCGAGATCGGTTACGACTCCTCGAAGAAGGGCTTCGACGGCGCCTCCTGCGGCGTGTCGGTGTCCATCGGCTCGCAGTCGCCCGACATCGCGCAGGGCGTCGACACGGCGTACGAGCAGCGCGTCGAAGGCGACGAGGACGAGCTGGACAAGCAGGGCGCGGGCGACCAGGGCCTGATGTTCGGCTACGCCTGCGACGAGACGCCGGAGCTGATGCCGCTCCCGATCCACCTCGCGCACCGCCTCTCGCGGCGCCTGTCCGAGGTGCGCAAGAACGGGACGATCCCGTACCTGCGCCCCGACGGCAAGACCCAGGTCACCATCGAGTACGACGGCGACAAGGCCGTCCGCCTCGACACGGTCGTGGTCTCCTCGCAGCACGCGAGCGACATCGACCTGGACTCGCTCCTCGCTCCCGACATCCGTGAGTTCGTGGTCGAGCCCGAGCTGAAGGCCCTCCTCGAGGACGGCATCAAGCTGGAGACCGAGGGCTACCGCCTCCTGGTGAACCCCACCGGCCGCTTCGAGATCGGCGGCCCGATGGGCGACGCCGGCCTCACCGGCCGCAAGATCATCATCGACACGTACGGCGGCATGGCCCGCCACGGCGGCGGTGCCTTCTCCGGCAAGGACCCGTCCAAGGTCGACCGCTCGGCCGCCTACGCGATGCGCTGGGTCGCCAAGAACGTCGTCGCGGCCGGCCTCGCGGCCCGCTGCGAGGTCCAGGTGGCCTACGCCATCGGCAAGGCCGAGCCGGTGGGCCTGTTCGTCGAGACCTTCGGCACGGCCACGGTCGACACCGACAAGATCGAGACGGCCATCGCCGAGGTCTTCGACCTGCGCCCGGCCGCGATCATCCGCGACCTCGACCTGCTCCGCCCGATCTACTCGCAGACCGCCGCGTACGGCCACTTCGGCCGGGCGATCCCCGACTTCACGTGGGAGCGCACGGACCGCGTGGACGCGCTGCGGAAGGCGGCGGGGCTGTAGTTCAGGCGCGTTCGGTTTGTGGTGAGGCCCGGTATCCCTTGGGGGTGCCGGGCCTCGGCCGTCTTTGCGGCGCTGTCAGTGCCGTCTGGTAGGAATGCTGCTGTGAGCAGCGAGAACGGGTCGGGTGTGGGTGAGGGTGCCGGGGGTGGGGTGCCTGAGGCCGAGCAGCTCGCGTTGATTCGGGAGAGCGTGCGGGGGGCCAAGGTGCCGCGGGCCAAGCCGCGGACGTGGCGGGGGGCCGCGTTGGCCAAGGAGTTGCCCGTGGCGCGGGTGCTGGTCGACAAGGGAGTGCTGCATCTCGACCGGTACTTCGACTATGCCGTCCCCGAGGAGCTGGACGCGGTCGCTCAGCCCGGGGTCCGGGTCCGGGTGCGCTTCGGGGCCGGGTCGCGGAACGTGCGCGAGGGCCGGCGCGAGGGCGGTGGGCTGATCGACGGGTTCATCGTCGAGCGGTGCGCCGAGAGCGAGTACAGCGGGCCGCTGGCAGCCCTGGCGCAGGTCGTCTCGCCGGAACAGGTGCTCGACTCCGGGCTCCTGGAGCTGGCCCGCGCCGTCGCCGACCGGTACGCGGGCAGTCTCGCCGATGTGCTCCAGCTGGCGGTGCCGCCCCGGCACGCGCGCGCCGAGTCCCGGGCGGCCGCCGCCCCTCCGGCGCCACCGGCCGCCCCGGACGCGGGGACCTGGCGGCGGTACGGGCACGGGGCCGAGTTCCTCGAGGCGCTGGCCTCGGGCGGGTCGCCCCGCGCGGTGTGGACCGCGCTGCCCGGGCCCCAGTGGGCCGAGGAGATCGCCCGCGCCGTGCAGGCCACGCTTGCCTCGGGGCGGGGCGCGCTCGTCGTCGTACCGACCGGGCGGCCCGCCGCGCGCGTGGACGCCGCGCTCACCGCGCTCCTCGGGGAGGGGCAGCACGCGGTGCTGACCGCCGACGCCGGGCAGGAGCGGCGCTACCGGGAGTGGCTGGCGGTGCGGCGCGGTGAGGTGCGGGCCGTCGTCGGGACGCGGGCCGCCATGTTCGCGCCCGTACGGGACCTCGGGCTGGTGGTCGTCTGGGACGACGGCGATTCCAATCACAGCGAGGACCGCGCCCCCTTTCCGCATGTGCGGGAGGTGCTGGAGCTGCGGGCGACACGCGACAAGTGCGGTTTCCTGCTGGGCAGTTGGAGTTGTACGGTCGAGGCCGCCCAGCTCGTCGAGAGCGGCTGGGCGGCGCCCCTGGTCGCCGGCCGCGAGCAGGTCCGGGGCGCGGCGCCGCTCGTCCGCACCGTCGGCGACGGAGACCTCGCCCGCGACGAGGCGGCGCGGGCCGCGCGGCTGCCGACGCTGGCCTGGCAGGTCGTACGGGAAGGGCTGAAGCACGGGCCCGTCCTGGTGCAGGTGCCCCGGCGCGGCTATGTGCCGCGGCTCGCGTGCGAGCGGTGCCGGGAGCCCGCGCGGTGCCGCCGGTGCGCCGGTCCGCTGGAGGCGCAGGAGGGCGTCGGCGCCGCTCTGCGGTGCGGCTGGTGCGGGGTGGAGGAGGCCGCCTGGCACTGCGATGCCTGCGGCGGCTTCAGGCTGCGGGCCCAGGTCGTGGGCGCGCGGCGGACGGCCGAGGAGTTGGGCCGGGCGTTCCCCGCGGTGCCGGTACGGACATCGGGGCGCGAGCAGGTGCTCGACACGGTGCCGGGAGCTCCCGCGCTGGTGGTGAGCACCCCCGGGGCGGAACCCGTCGCCGAGGGCGGTTATGCCGCCGCCCTGCTGCTGGACGGCTGGGCCATGCTGAGCCGCCCCGATCTGCGGGCGGGCGAGGACGCGCTGCGGCGGTGGATCGGTGCCGCCTCGCTCGTGCGTCCGCAGGGTGCGGGCGGCACCGTGGTGGTCGTCGCCGAGCCGACGCTGCGACCCGTGCAGGCGCTGGTGCGTTGGGACCCCGTGGGCCACGCCGTGCGGGAGCTCGCGGACCGGGCCGAGCTGGGCTTCCCCCCGGTGTCACGGATGGCGGCGGTCTCCGGGCCGCCGGAGGCGCTCGCGGGGTTCCTCGCCGGGGCCGAACTGCCGCCGGAAGCCGTGGTGTTGGGGCCCGTGCCGGTGCGGGACGCCGGTCCCGGCCCCACGCGGCGGCCCGGCGCGGCGCCCGCCGGTGAGCAGTGGGAGCGGGTGCTGATCCGCGTGCCACCGGGCAGCGGCGCCGCGCTCGCCGCCTCCCTGAAGGCGGCGCAGGCCGCGCGGATGGCCCGGGGGGCGAAGGGGGGCCGTGAGGGCGGCGGTGAGGCGGTGCGGATTCGGGTGGACCCGCTGGACATCGGCTGAGGGGGCCCGTGGTGGCCGCCCCACGCCCCCTCCACCCCTTCACCCGCGGCCCATATCCGTAGGCTCGCGGGTTGCCGGTGCGCCGACGGCCAGAGATCGGCGGCCGGGCAGAGGCGGGGGGGCGGACAGCACACGACTGCCCCCTCGCCGTGCCCACGGAGGCAGTGCGGCGAAGAGGCAGTCGTCGTAGAACTCGGGGGAGCCGGGTGGCGCGTGCCGCGGCTCAGCCGTTGCGCGGGCCCGGGAACGCGCTCGGCCGCGCTTCGTCGCGGAGTGTGGGGCTGCCCGCGGTCGGCTGGGTGGGCATCGTGCGGGCCGCGGGGACGGACGGCAGGGGAGCGCCGACCGGGACCGGACGGGTGGCCGTGGTCGTCGCGCTCGGCGCCGAGGCGTCCGTCGCCCGCTCCGCCTCGGCCGCCGCCTGCGCGGTGGCCCGCCGGGCGCCGTAACGGCGGTGGACCGCCTGCTTGGTGACCCCGAGCGCCGAGCCCACCGCGTCCCACGAGAAGCCGAGCGAGCGGTCGAAGTCCACCGCCGCGGTGACCAGCGTCTCGACGCTGTCCCGCAGTTCCTGGGCGAGGCGGACGGTCGGGGCGGGAGCCCGCCCGTACACGACGAAGCCCGCGGACGGGCTGGAGCGGCGCGGGCGGTAGACGTTGCCGAGCTGGGCGGTGAGGGTGCGCAGTGCGTCCACCTGCCGGCGGACCCGCTCGATGTCCCGCACCAGGAGGTGCAGGCTGGCCCGTGCCTGGGCGTCGTGGGTTGCGTGGTCGGCCATGAACAAGCCTCTCGAACCGGCGTTGAAAAGGATCGAGCCGCATCCGCGGCCCATTGTGGTCAACTCTTACTTGACCAACGCGCCAGCGCGTGTGGGGTCACGGTGCAGGGGCGTATGAGCATATGCACAGGGCGCGCGTCAGTTCGTACGCCCCCACATGCGTCAACCGCCGTCGCCCGGACGGCCGTCATGGGCGCGGCCCGCGAGCGGCCCATAGACTGGTGCGCTGCCGTCGCTCCCACCAGAGATCCGAGGTACCACCCAGTGAAGCTCGTCTTCGCAGGCACCCCTGAGGTCGCCGTCCCCGCGCTGGACGCCCTGATCGCCTCCGACCGGCACGAGGTCGCCGCCGTCGTGACCCGGCCGGACGCGCCCGCGGGCCGCGGCCGCAGGCTCGTCGCGAGCCCCGTGGCGGAGCGCGCGCAGGAGGCGGGCATCGAGGTGCTGAAGCCCGCGAAGCCACGGGACGAGGAGTTCCTGGCGCGGCTGCGGGAGATCGGGCCGGACTGCTGCCCCGTCGTCGCCTATGGAGCGCTGCTGCCCAAGGCCGCCCTCGACATCCCGGCCCACGGCTGGGTCAACCTGCACTTCTCGCTGCTGCCCGCCTGGCGCGGAGCCGCGCCCGTGCAGCACGCCGTGATGGCGGGCGACGAGATCACCGGCGCCTCTACCTTCCTGATCGAGCAGGGGCTCGACTCCGGGCCGGTGTACGGCACGGTCACGGAGGAGGTGCGGTCCACCGACACCAGCGGCGACCTGCTGACCCGCCTCGCCTTCGCGGGCTCCGGGCTGCTCGTGGCGACCATGGACGGCATCGCGGACGGCAGCCTCAAGGCGGTGCCCCAGCCGGCCGACGGCGTATCCCTCGCCCCGAAGCTCACCGTCGAGGACGCCCAGGTGGACTGGGCCGCGCCCGCCCTGCGCGTCGACCGCGTGGTGCGCGGCTGCACGCCCGCGCCCGGTGCCTGGACCGTCTTCCGCGGTGAGCGGCTGAAGATCATCCAGGCGGCGTTGGTGCCGGACCGCACGGACCTGGCCCCCGGTGAGCTGTCCGCCGCCAAGAACAACGTGTACGTCGGCTCCGGCTCGCACGCCGTCGAGCTGCTCTGGGTCCAGCCGCAGGGCAAGAAGCCGATGCCCGGTGCCGACTGGGCGCGTGGGGTGCGGATCGCCCCCGACGAGCGTCTGGGCGGCGGCGACGTAGGCTGAGTGGGTTCGACCCATTCCAGCAGCGGAGCACCTTTGAACGACCAGCCGAACCGGCGCCCCCGTAAGCCCTCCGGTAACCCGGTGAAGTCCGGCAAGCAGGGAGGCCCCGGGAAGTCCGGCAAGCCCGGCAAGCCGTACCGCCGGCCTCAGAAGGACCCCGTCCGCTTCCTCGCCTTCGAGGCGCTGCGGGCCGTGGACGAGCGGGACGCGTACGCGAACCTCGTCCTGCCGCCCCTGCTGCGCAAGGCCAGGGAGAAGGAGGGGCCCGAGAAGTTCGACGCGCGGGACGCGGCGCTCGCCACCGAACTCGTCTACGGCACGCTGCGCCGCCAGGGGACGTACGACGCGATCGTGGCGGCCTGCATCGACCGGCCCCTGCGCGAGGTCGACCCGCCCGTGCTCGACGTGCTGAACCTCGGTGTGCACCAGCTGCTCGGCACGCGCATCCCGACGCACGCCGCCGTCTCCGCCTCGGTGGAGCTGGCGCGCGTGGTGCTCGGCGACGGGCGGGCCAAGTTCGTCAACGCCGTGCTCCGCAAGGTCGCCCAGGACGACCTCGACGGGTGGGTGGCGAAGGTCGCGCCGCCCTACGACGAGGACCCCGAGGACCATCTCGCCGTCGTGCACTCGCACCCCCGGTGGGTCGTCTCGGCGCTGTGGGACGCGCTCGGCGGCGGCCGCGCCGGCATCGAGGACCTGCTCGAAGCCGACAACGAACGCCCCGAGGTCACGCTCGTCGCCCGCCCCGGCCGCTCCACCGCCGACGAGCTGCTCGACGCCGTGGGCGAGGAGTCGGCGCTGCCGGGCCGCTGGTCACCGTATGCCGTGCGGCTCACCGAGGGCGGTGAGCCCGGCCTGGTCGAGGCGGTGCGGGAGGGCCGCGCGGGGGTGCAGGACGAAGGCAGCCAGCTCGTCGCGCTCGCCCTCGCGAACGCCCCGCTCGACGGCCCCGACACGAAGTGGCTGGACGGCTGCGCGGGACCCGGCGGCAAGGCGGCCATGCTGGCCGGGCTCGCCGCGCAGCGCGGCGCCGCGCTGCTCGCCGCCGAGAAGCAGCCGCACCGGGCGGGCCTCGTCGCGAACGCCCTCGACGGCAACCCCGGCCCCTACCAGGTCATCGCCGCCGACGGCACCCGCCCGCCGTGGCGCCCCGGCACCTTCGACCGCGTCCTGATGGACGTGCCCTGCACCGGGCTCGGCGCGCTGCGCCGCCGCCCGGAGGCCCGCTGGCGCCGCCGCCCGCAGGACCTGGAGGGCTTCGCCCCGCTCCAACGCTCCCTGCTGCGCACGGCGTTGGAGTCCGTGCGGGTCGGCGGCATCGTCGGGTACGCCACCTGCTCACCGCACCTGGCGGAGACCCGCGCCGTCGTCGACGACGTCCTCAAGCACACCGGGGGCGGCGAACTGCTCGACGCGCGGCCGCTGCTGCCCGGCGTCCCGGCGCTGGGGGACGGCCCCGACGTACAGCTGTGGCCGCATCTGCACGGGACGGACGCGATGTATCTGGCGCTGATCAGGCGGACCGCGTGACGCCTCGGGCGCACTGACGCGGTGGGTGGGCCGATCCGGTGGGCCGCCGGACCGGTCCACCGCTCGGACCGGGGTCGGCGGCGTGCGCCGGGCATGGCAGGCTTGGGGCATGGCCGTGCAGATCAATCCCAGCATCCTGTCCGCGGACTTCGCCCGCCTCGCCGAGGAGGCCAAGGCCGTCGAAGGCGCCGACTGGCTCCATGTCGACGTGATGGACAACCACTTCGTCCCGAACCTGACCCTCGGCGTGCCGGTCGTGGAGTCGCTGGCCCGGGCGACGGACACCCCCCTCGACTGCCACCTGATGATCGAGGACCCCGACCGCTGGGCCCCGCAGTACGTCGAGGCGGGCGCCGGTTCCGTCACCTTCCACGCGGAGGCCGCCGCCGCGCCCGTCCGCCTCGCCCGCGAGATCCGCGCCAAGGGCGCCCGCGCCTCCATGGCGCTGAAGCCGGCGACGCCCATCGAGCCGTACGAGGACCTGCTCGGCGAGCTCGACATGCTGCTGATCATGACGGTCGAGCCGGGCTTCGGCGGCCAGGCGTTCCTGGACATCATGCTGCCCAAGATCCGCCGCACCCGCGAGCTGATCGGCAAGCACGGTCTGGAGCTGTGGCTCCAGGTCGACGGCGGTGTCTCGGCCGACACCATCGAGCGCTGCGCGGAGGCCGGCGCCGATGTCTTCGTCGCGGGCTCGGCCGTCTACGGCGCCAAGGACCCGGCAGAAGCGGTACGTTCATTGCGTGCCCAAGCGACGGCAAAGACCGCGTCAAGTGCCTGGGCGTGCGACCACTGAGCCACGGGAACGTGAACGCAGTCCCTCAGGGCTGATCAACTAGGCCGGATCTGCAAGGATGAACGGCGTACCCAGTTTGTGAACAGCAGTGAGGAGAGCGCCGTGTCGGCCATGTCGGCGGGTCGGTCAGCCATGCGGATGGGCCCCGCGGAGCTGGTGCAGGCGGCGGCCATGGCCCGCCGCTTCTACCTCGAGGGCAAGTCCAAGATCCAGATCGCCGAGGAGTTCGGCGTCAGCCGCTTCAAGGTGGCCCGGGTCCTGGAGACGGCCCTTGAGCGGGATCTCGTGCGCATCGAGATCCGGGTCCCGGCGGAGCTGGACGCCGAGCGCTCCGACGCGCTGCGCGCCCGCTACGGCCTGCGGCACGCCGTCGTCGTGGAGTCCCCGGCGCCCACCGACGAGATCGAGGACTCGCCCGACCCCGAGAACCTCGGCGAGGTCGCGGCGGATCTGCTCGGCGAGCTGGTCACCGAGGGCGACGTGCTCGGCCTCGCCTGGGGCCGCTCCACGATCCACATGGCGGCCGCGCTCGACCAGCTGCCGCCGTGCACGGTCGTCCAGCTGACCGGGGTGTACGACGCGGGGACCGCCGAGCGCGGCTCCGTGGAGGCGGTGCGCAGGGCCGCCCAGGTCTCCGGCGGCGAGGCCCACCCCATCTACGCGCCGATGCTCCTGCCGGACCCCGCCACCGCGGCGGCGCTGCGCAACCAGACCGGCATCGCCCGCGCCTTCGAGTACTTCGACAAGGTCACGGTCGCCGCGGTCTCCATCGGCTCTTGGGAGCCGGGCATCTCCACCGTCCACGACATGCTCAGCGACGAGGAGCGGGCGCACTACGCCTCGCTGGGCGTGGCCGCGGAGATGTCCGCGCACCTGTTCGACGCCGAGGGGCGTCGGGTGGGGCGGGACCTCGGCGAGCGGTGCATCACCGTCGAAGCGGATCGGCTTCGGCGGATTCCTGAGGTCGTCGCCATCGCGGGCGGGCAGCGCAAGGCCGCCGCCATTGACGCGGTGCTGCGGTCCGGGCTCGTCACCAGTCTGGTGACGGACACGGCGGCGGCCGATCAGCTGCTCGTCGCCGGGGCCGCGCCCCGGCCCGCGCTCAATCGGGCCGATCCGGACGGCAGCTGAGCGTCTGCGGGTCGTGGGGGCTGGTCGCGCAGTTCCCCGCCCCTCTTCGGGGCGCTGCCGAGCCGGGCCTGTCATGGCAGCATCTGTCCCATGTCGGTCAGGTTCATGCCCCGCGTGCTGGGGGCGCTGCTGCTCTGTCTCGCCGTCCTCGTGGGCGGGTGCTCCTCCGGCGACACCGGAGGGGACGCTCCCGCCTGGGCGCGCGGCATGGACACCGTCCAGGCCGACCGGCTGCCCGCCGAGGCACGGCGGACGCTGCGGCGCATCGATGACGGAGGTCCCTTCCCGTACGAGAAGGACGGCACCGTCTTCGGCAACTTCGAGCGGGAGCTGCCGCGCGAGAAGCGCGGTTACTACCGCGAGTACACCGTCCGCACCCCGGGCGAGCGGGGCCGCGGCCCCCGGCGGCTCGTCACCGGCAGCGGCGGCGAGATCTACTACACCGATGACCACTACGCGTCCTTCAAGGCGGTGCTGAGGTAATGCCCGGCGGTACTGACACCACGCCCGACCCGCTCGCGCCCGTGCTCGACGCGGCGCGCGGCGCGGGCTGGACCACCGCGGCGCTCTCCCTGACCGGGGTGCGGGACAAGGCGGCCTTCATGGAGCGCTGCGCCCGCGGCCTCGGCCTGCCCGACTGGTTCGGGCACAACTGGGACGCGCTCGCCGACTGCCTCGCCGACCTGTCCTGGGCGCCGCCCGCGCGCGGCCGGCTGCTCGTCGTCTCCGGCTGGCAGGAGTACGCGCGGGCCGCGCCCGAGGAGTGGGAGACCGCCCAGGAGGTGTTCTCCTCGGCCGTCGAGCACTGGCGGGGCGCGGAGACCGGCCTGGAGATCGTCCTCGCGCTCGGGCCGCCCGCGGCCGCGCGCGACGCGGGCTGAACCGCCCCCGCTGGAGAAGCCGTGCCGGCGCGCCGCGTCCGTGCCGGCTCCGACCGGCCTGCGCGGAGGGTCAGGCGTCCTCGCCCCACAGGCCCTGGTGGCGGCGGTACCAGTCGACGGTGGCCGCCAGCCCCTCGTCGAACGGCACCGCCGGCTTGTAGCCCAGGGCCCCGGAGATCTTGGAGGTGTCCATCGCGTACCGCCGGTCGTGCCCCTTGCGGTCGGCCACGCGCTCCACCATCGACTCGTCCAGGCCGAGCAGGTCGAGCAGCCGCCCGGTCAGCTCCCGGTTGGTCAGCTCCGTGCCGCCGCCCACGTTGTAGACCTCACCGGGTTCCCCGCCCCCGGCCACCAGTGCGACGCCGTGGCAGTGGTCGTCGACGTGCAGCCAGTCCCGGACGTTCGCACCGTCGCCGTACAGCGGCACCTTCCGGCCGGCCAGCAGGCGGGAGACGAACAGCGGGATGATCTTCTCGGGGTACTGGTACGGGCCGTACGTGTTGGAGCCACGGGTCAGGCAGACCGGCAGCCCGTGGGTGCGGTGAAAGGCGAGGACCAGGAGATCGGCCGAGGCCTTCGACGCCGCGTAGGGGGAGTTGGGGGAGAGGGGCTCCTCTTCCGTCCACGGTGTGCCGTCGGCGTCCAATGAGCCGTACACCTCGTCGGTCGAGACATGGACGAATTTCCCGACCTCCGCCTCCAGCGCGGCGGAAAGCAGCGTCTGCGTCCCGAGCACATTGGTCCGCACGAATTCCGCGGCCCCGGATATGGAGCGGTCGACGTGCGACTCGGCGGCGAAATGCACGACGAGATCGGTGTTCCGCAGCACGTCCCGCATCAGCTCCGTGTCGCAGATGTCGCCCTGGACGAAACGCACCCGAGGGTCCGCGAGGACCGGCGCGAGATTTTCCTTTCTGCCCGCATAGGTGAGCTTGTCCACGACGACCAACTCGGCGCCCGCGAGGGCCGGATACTGGTTCTGTACCGCCTGCCGGACGAAATGCGAGCCGATGAACCCCGCGCCCCCGGTGACAATGATGCGCACTGGACACCTTTCAGCTGGTCGGTTCCATCGGGTACGTACCGTCATCATCTATGGAGCGGCCTGCCGAAGCCAGGCCCGGGGAAGAGGAGGTCGCCGATGGGCACGCGAAACGGCGTCGCCCTGCCGTTGTACGCCCCCGGCCGAGCCGTCGGCTCGCCGAAGTGTTCGACCTCGGGTAACCTTTCGTCGTAAGGCAGGCCCACTGTCCTGCGCACCAGCCCCCGTACCTCCTGCTTGGAGGACCAGACATGGTCGGGGGCGTTTTGCTGTGTCTTCGTGGGAGTGACCTGCGCCGTTTCGCGTGAAAATGTGAGACTTATGCGTTTCCTTGAGCCCGGTACGGGGCGGCATGTATCAACTCCTCCGGTTCCCTACGACCTGACGTACGACGACGTCTTCATGGTCCCGAGGCGCTCCGCCGTCGGTTCCCGCCAGGGCGTCGACCTCACCTCGCCCGACGGCACCGGCACCACGATCCCGCTGGTCGTCGCCAACATGACCGCGATCGCCGGCCGCCGCATGGCCGAGACGGTCGCCCGTCGCGGCGGGCTGGTCGTCATCCCCCAGGACATCCCGATCGAGGTCGTCACCGAGGTCGTCTCCTGGGTCAAGACGCGCCACCACGTCCTGGACACCCCGATCGTCCTGGCTCCCACGCAGACGGTCGCGGACGCGCTCGCCCTGCTGCCCAAGCGCGCGCACAACGCCGGTGTCGTGGTCGACGCCGACCAGAAGCCCGTGGGCGTCGTCACCGACACCGACCTGAACGGCGTGGACCGCTTCACGCAGCTCTCCGAGGTCATGTCCAGGGACCTGCTGCTCCTGGACGCCGACATCGACCCGCGCGACGCGTTCAACAAGCTGGACCACGCCAACCGCCGCTACGCCCCCGCCGTGGACACGGACGGCCGCCTCGCCGGCATCCTGACCCGCACGGGCGCCCTGCGCGCGACCCTCTACACCCCGGCCGTCGACGCCAACGGCGGCCTGCGCATCGCCGCCGCCGTCGGCATCAACGGCGACGTGGCGGGCAAGGCCAAGCAGCTCCTCGACGCGGGCGTCGACACGCTCGTCGTGGACACCGCGCACGGCCACCAGGAGTCGATGATCGCCGCGGTCAAGGCCGTGCGCGCGCTCGACCCCCAGGTGCCGATCGTCGCGGGCAACATCGTCGCCGCCGAGGGCGTGCGCGACCTGATCGAGGCAGGCGCCGACATCATCAAGGTCGGCGTGGGCCCCGGCGCCATGTGCACCACGCGCATGATGACCGGCGTCGGCCGCCCGCAGTTCTCCGCGGTGTTCGAGTGCGCCGCCGAGGCGAAGAAGTACGGCAAGCACGTGTGGGCCGACGGCGGTGTCCGCCACCCCCGCGACGTCGCCATGGCGCTGGCCGCCGGCGCGTCGAACGTCATGATCGGCTCCTGGTTCGCGGGTACGTACGAGTCCCCGGGCGACCTCCAGCACGACGCCCAGGGCCGTGCCTACAAGGAGTCCTTCGGCATGGCCTCCGCCCGCGCGGTGCGCAACCGCACGAGCGAGGAGTCGGCGTACGACCGGGCCCGCAAGGCGCTCTTCGAAGAGGGCATCTCGACCTCCCGCATGTTCCTCGACCCGGCCCGCCCGGGCGTCGAGGACCTGATCGACTCGATCATCGCGGGCGTCCGCTCCTCCTGCACCTACGCCGGCGCTGCCTCCCTCGCGGAGTTCACCGAGAAGGCCACGGTCGGCATCCAGAGCGCCGCCGGATACGCGGAGGGCAAGCCGCTGCACGCCAGCTGGAGCTAGCCCCCTCCCACCTCGGTAAAGGCCCCCTCGGAACACTCCGAGGGGGCCTTTCGCGTCACCCGCCGCAGCGGGGGAACGCAACGGACGAAACGGGCCGCGCAACGAAGCCACGTATAACCGGAAAGTGCGCAATGATCAACTGGTGGTGCGCAAGGTTGCTGCATTACGGTCGGGAAGGCGCGGACCTTAGAGTCAGGCGCTGAACGTGGTGTGGCGGGGACTGCCTGCTCGGTGGTTCCCGTCTTCCGACGCGGGTGCCACGGGTCCTCGCCGCCGTGACCGGCAGTGATGAAGGAGCCAGCACGTGCTCGACCAAGGCGCACCCCCGCAGAACCGCCCAAGCCCGCCGGGACCCACCGGGCTCGGCGGCCGTTTGATGCGCCGCAAGCCGGTGGAACTCCTGATCGCGGAGGGTGGCCAGGGTGAGGGAGGCTCGCTTCGGCGCTCCCTCGGCATGTGGCAGCTCACCATGATCAGCATCGGTGCCACGCTCGGCACCGGCATCTTCGTCGTCCTCGGCGAGAGCGTCCCCAAGGCCGGCCCCGCCGTCACCATCGCCTTCGTGATCGCCGGACTCACCGCCCTCTTCTCGGCCCTCTCGTACGCGGAACTGGCGGGCTCCATACCCGTCGCCGGCTCCTCGTACTCGTACGCGTACGCAACGATGGGTGAACTCGTCGCCTGGGTCTGCGGCTGGTGCCTGGTCCTGGAGTACGGCGTCTCGGTCGCGGCCGTCGCCGTCGGCTGGGGCGAGTACCTGAACGAACTGCTCGACGGCACCATCGGCGTCACCATCCCGGACGCGCTCTCCGCCGCGCCCGGCGAGGTCGACGGCGCCATCATCAACCTGCCCGGCCTCATCGTCGTGCTGCTCGCCATGGTCTTCCTGCTCGGCGGCGCCAAGGAGTCGGCGACGGCCAACACGATCATGGTCATCGTGAAGATCGCCGCGCTCGTGCTCTTCTGCACCATCGGCTTCATGGGCTTCAAGTCCGGCAACTACGCGGACTTCATGCCGCTCGGCACGGCGGGCGTCAGCGCCGCCGCCGCGAGCCTCTTCTTCTCGTACATCGGCTTCGACGCCGCCTCCACCGCCGGTGAGGAGGCCAAGAACCCGCAGCGCGACCTGCCCCGCGCGATCATGCTCTCGCTGATCATCGTCACGGCCCTCTACGTCCTGGTCGCCGCCGTCGCCGTCGGCGCCTGGAACTGGAAGGACTTCGAGGGCTCCGAGGCCACGCTCGCCGCGATCATGAACGACGTCAGCGGCCAGACCTTCTGGGGCACGCTGCTCGCCGCCGGCGCGGTCATCTCCATCGCCTCCGTCGTCCTCACCGTGCTGTACGGCCAGACCCGTGTGCTCTTCGCCATGTCCCGTGACGGCCTGGTCCCCAAGGCCTTCGGCAAGGTCAGCAAGAAGACCGGCACGCCCCGCGTCAACACGGTCATCGTCTCGCTGTTCTGCGGCGCCCTCGCCTCGGTCATCCCGCTCGGCAAGCTCGTCGACGCCACCAGCATCGGCACGCTCTTCGCCTTCGGCCTGGTCAACATCGCCGTCATCGTGCTGCGCCAGACCCGGCCCGACATGCCGCGCACCTTCCGGGTGCCGCTCGGCTGGCTCTTCCCGGTGCTCGGCTTCGTCTTCTGCGCGTACAACATGTTCAGCCTCGACTCCGTGACGTGGGTCGTGTTCGGTGTCTGGATGGCCGTCGGCCTCGTGTTCTACTTCCTGTACGGCATGAGCCGCTCCCGATTGGCCACAGCAGAGAAGTGATCCACCCCCCGTGCGACTGAACGATCTCGACGAACGCATCGTGCACGCCCTCGCCGAGGACGCCCGCCGTTCCTACGCCGACATCGGCCAGCTGGTCGGACTCTCCGCGCCCGCCGTCAAGCGGCGCGTGGACCGGCTGCGGGCCACCGGAGCCATCACGGGCTTCACGGTGCGGGTGGACCCCGCGGCGCTCGGCTGGGAGACCGAGGGGTTCATCGAGATCTACTGTCGCCGCAATACCTCGCCGGAGGCGATCAAGCGGGGGCTCGAGCGGTATCCGGAAGTCGCGTCCGCGTCCACCGTCACGGGGGACGCGGACGCGATCGTCCAGGTGTTCGCCGCGGATATGCGGCATTTCGAGCGGGTGCTTGAGCGGATCGCGGGGGAGCCGTTCGTCGAGCGGACGAGGTCGGTGCTGGTGCTCTCGCCGCTCATGCGGAGGTTTTCTTCCGGGTCTCCGGCGTAGCTTTCCGCCTGCGGGTGGGTGGGTGCCTCCCGGGTTCCGGTTTGTTGGCTGCGGGGCCGTCGTGGCTGGTCGCGCAGTTCCCCGCGCGCCTTACGGGCCGCCCCTGCGGCTAGTTCGTTGTCGGGTACGGCACCTTCCACGGGGTGACGTGGAAATCGCCCGTGCCCTTTCTGACCTTCTCGTGCGGGGCCGAGCTGGTGCACTTCGGGAGGTTCTTCGTGCCGTCGGGGCCGCCCACGGCCGCCCAGCTGTAGCCGACGCGGTCGGTGCCGCCCGTGTCGTGGACCGTGAAGCCGACCCGGCCGCCCTTGATGTCCTTGAGGTTGGTGGCGGTGATGATCCCGGTCGCCGTGGCCACCTTGCCGCCGGTCATCAGGCAGTCAATGCGGCCCTTGGCCCAGCCGCCCTTGCCGCCGGGCTTGTCGAGGTGGACGAAGCGGAAGGTGCCGGTCGCCTTCGACGGGTCGCCGTTGTCCTGAGCCGCCAGGTGCGCGTCGAAGGTGAACGTCACGTCCTCCGTGGTCTTGCGGTACATCTTCGCCGAGCCGGTGAGCGCGGCGGCCTCGCGCTGCGCAGCTTTGTCGGCCTTGTGGGACGCTGCGGTCGCGGTGGTGGGGCGCGAGGCTTCGTCACCGGACGCGACGGCCACACCGGCCGCCCCCGCGGTCACGAGGAGCGCGGCGCACACCGCCAGGGCGCGGCGGCGGTCGAGGACGCGGTCGATGGTCGTACGGCTCATGGGAGGCCTTCCCTCTGCCAGGCGTTCACCCGGTCTCTCCGGGTGTCCTCACGCTCTCGCGGAACAGGGGTCCGGCACGTCCGGCCACGGGCGGGACTCCGCTTCCCCCGTGCGGCGGGGACGGCCGCCCGGGCCCTGCACCTGTGGGTGGACACCGCCCGGACGTGAGGCGCGTCTCCCCGCGCAATGAATCGCCGCCGATGGCCCGCCACGCGCAACAGATCGTGCGGCTGCCCGCAACGGTCGCGCCTTGTCCCGGCGAGGCCGCCGACCGTACCGTCTAACGGACCCCACCAGCCCTTCCCCATGCCCTGAGGATCAGCCATGCCTGCGCTGCGCACCGCCCTGCTCCAGAGTTCCGGGCACCTTGCATCCGTCGCCGAGAACCTCACGGCGCTCGACGAGGCGGCGGGGCGCGCGGCCGCCGCGGGGGCCGGGCTGCTGGCGGCTCCCGAGCTGTTCCTCACCGGGTACGCCATCGGCGACGACATCGCCCGCCTTGCCGAGCCCGCCGACGGGGCGTCCGCGCAGGCCATCGCCGAGATCGCCGTCCGGCACCGGGTCGGCGTCGCCTACGGCTACCCCGAGCGCGAGGGCGAGGCCGTCTTCAACTCCGTACAGCTGATCGGCCCGGACGGGTCCCGCCTGGCGAACTACCGCAAGACCCACCTCTTCGGCTGCTTCGAGCGCGACTCCTTCACCCCGGGGGAGCAGGCCGTGGTCCAGGCCGAGCTGGGCGGCGTCCGGGTCGGCCTCATGATCTGCTACGACGTGGAGTTCCCGGAGAACGTCCGCGCGCACGCCCTCGCGGGCACCGACCTCCTGATCGTTCCCACGGCGCAGATGCACCCCTTCCAGTTCGTCGCCGAGTCCGTCGTGCCGGTGCGCGCCTTCGAGAACCAGATGTACGTCGCGTACATCAACCGGGTCGGCCCGGAGGGGGAGTTCGAGTTCGTCGGCCTCTCCACGCTGGCCGGCCCCGACGGAGTGGCGCGCGCCCGTGCGGGCCGCGGCGAGGAACTGGTCTTCGGTGACGTGGACCCGCAGTTCCTGAGCGCCTCCCGCGCGAACAACCCCTACCTGCGCGACCGCCGCCCCGGCCTGTACGCGTCCCTCGTCTGAGTCAACCCCCCCCACCTGCCTTTCAGTTCCGCGCAAGGAGTCCGTACCCCATGACGTCCACGGTGCCCACCGCCATCCAGCACACCGACGCCCAGCCGCCGATCACCATGTTCGGCCCGGACTTCCCCTACGCGTACGACGACTACCTCGCGCACCCCGCGGGCCTCGGCCAGATACCCGCGACCGAGCACGGCACCGAGGTCGCCGTCATCGGCGGCGGCCTGTCCGGCATCGTCGCCGCGTACGAACTGATGAAGATGGGCCTCAAGCCCGTCGTCTACGAGGCCGACCAGATCGGCGGCCGACTGCGCACCGTCGGCTTCGAGGGCTGCGACCCGTCGCTCACCGCCGAGATGGGCGCGATGCGCTTCCCGCCGTCCTCGACGGCGCTCCAGCACTACATCGACCTGGTGGGCCTGAAGACGCGGGCGTTCCCGAACCCGCTCGCCGAGTCGACCCCCTCGACGGTGGTGGACCTCAAGGGCGAGTCGCACTACGCCGAGACGGTGGAGGACCTGCCGCAGGTCTACCGCGACGTGGCGAAGGCGTGGGCCGACTGCCTGGAGGAGGGCGCGGACTTCTCCGACATGAACCGCGCCCTGCGTGAGCGCGACGTGCCGAAGATCCGCGAGATCTGGTCCAAGCTCGTCGAGAAGCTCGACAACCAGACCTTCTACGGCTTCCTCTGCGACTCCGAGGCCTTCAAGTCCTTCCGGCACCGCGAGATCTTCGGCCAGGTCGGCTTCGGCACCGGCGGCTGGGACACCGACTTCCCGAACTCCATCCTGGAGATCCTGCGCGTCGTCTACACCGAGGCGGACGACCACCACCGCGGCATCGTCGGCGGCAGCCAGCAGCTGCCCCTGCGCCTGTGGGACCGCGAGCCGCAGAAGATCGTGCACTGGGCACCCGGTACGTCCCTGAAGTCGCTGCACGGCGGCGAGCCCAAGCCCGCCGTGACCCGCCTGACCCGCACCGCGGGCAACCGCGTCACCGTCACCGACGCCTCCGGCGACATCCGCACCTACCAGGCGGCGATCTTCACCGCCCAGTCCTGGATGCTGCTCTCCAAGATCGAGTGCGACGACTCGCTCTTCCCCATCGACCACTGGACGGCGATGGAGCGCACCCACTACATGGAGAGCTCGAAGCTCTTCGTGCCGGTCGACCGGCCGTTCTGGCTGGACAAGGATGAGCAGACCGGGCGTGACGTCATGTCGATGACGCTCACCGACCGCATGACGCGCGGCACGTACCTGCTCGACGACGGGCCGGACAAGCCCGCCGTCATCTGCCTCTCCTACACCTGGTGCGACGACAGCCTGAAGTGGCTGCCCCTGTCGGCGAACGAGCGCATGGAGGTCATGCTCAAGTCGCTCGGCGAGATCTACCCCAAGGTCGACATCCGCAGCCACATCATCGGCAACCCGGTGACGGTCTCGTGGGAGAACGAGCCCTACTTCATGGGCGCCTTCAAGGCGAACCTGCCGGGCCACTACCGCTACCAGCGGCGCCTGTTCACCCACTTCATGCAGGACCGCCTGCCCGAGGACAAGCGCGGCATCTTCCTCGCGGGCGACGACATCTCCTGGACGGCCGGCTGGGCCGAGGGCGCCATCCAGACCGCGCTGAACGCGGTGTGGGGCGTGATGCACCACTTCGGCGGGTCCACGGACGCCACCAACCCCGGCCCCGGCGACGTGTACGACGAGATCGCCCCGGTCGAGCTGCCGGAGGACTGACGGGCGGCGCCGGGCGGCCGGGTGCCTCAGACCCCGGCCGCCCGCGCGGCCTCGTACACCGCGGCGGCGACGTCCTCGAGCTCCTGGGCGTCCCTGGCCCCCGCCGCCAGTTCCAGCATGATCTCCTCGACCCCGACCGCCGCGTGCGCCGCCAGATCCTCGGCGATCTGCGCGGCGTCGCCCTGGAAGGGGGCGCGGCCCTCGCCGACGTGGGCCCTCGGCGTGTAGCGCGCGTTGGCCCGCACCACGCTCTGGACGGGCCGCGCACGGCCCCGCTCGGCGGCCGCCTCCCGCACCGCGGCCCACTGCGCGGCGAGGGCCTCGGCTCCCATGCCCACCGGCATCCAGCCGTCGGCCCGGTCCACGAGCCTGCGCAGCGCACGCGGGCTGTTCGCGGGCAGCAGGATCGGGATCGGCCGGGCGGGCTTGGGGCCGACCGCGGAGGGCGCGATGGTCGTCAACTCCCCTTCGTACGTCACCGGGTCGGGGCCCCACACCGCGCGGCAGACGTCGATCAGCTCGTCCAGGACCTTGCCGCGCCGGGCGAAGGGCGCCACCGACGCCGCCGCGTACTCGTCCACGGACCAGCCCGTGCCGAGGCCCGCGACGACCCGGCCGCCGCTCGCCGCGTCCAGCGTCGCCAGGGAGCGGGCGAGCTGGAAGGGCACGTGCAGCGGGGCGATCAGGACGCTGGTGCCGAGCCGGGCCCGTTCGGTGGCCGAGGCGGCGAGCGCCAGGGTGATCAGCGGGTCGGCGACCGAGCGGTAGTGATCGGGCCAGGCCCGGCCCGGGATGCCGTACAGGCCCTGCGTCGCGGGGTCGGGGTACAGGACGCGTTCGAAGACCCACAGGCTCGCGTAGCCGATGTCCTCGGCGGCCCGGGCCACCGCCGGGACGTCGCGTCCGATGTCGTACTGCCTGCCCTGCGGGAGGCTCAGTCCCAGTCGGGTCGCCATGCCTGTGCTCCTTCGCGTCGGGGCCGTCGACGCAACGTACAGCGACGACGGTCAGTCCGGCAGGGGCGTCAGCAGGATGCGGCCCACCAGCCCCACCGCCCCGTCCAGCCGCTCCCTGAACTCCTGTGCCACGCCCGGCAGTTCGCGCAGGGCCCACAGGGCGCGGGCCGTCCCCCACGCGCCGTCGCGGGCCCGTTCCAGGCTCCAGGAACCGGCCAGATGGGTCAGCGGATCACCGATCTGGAGGAGGTCGGGGCCGGGCATCAGCTCTTCGCGGATGCGCTCCTCCAGGGTGACGAGGATGTCGCCCACGCCGTCGAACTCGTCCTCCAGATCGGCCGGTTCGCAGCGGAGCGCACGGCAGGTGTCGACGAGGGCGAGCGCCAGATCGTGTCCGATGTGCGCGTTGATGCCCGCCAGGGCGAACTGCAGCGGATGGAGGCCGGGATGGTGCCGGTACTGGAACAGCGGGCGCCAGCAGGCGGGCGGCCGACGCTCTTCGGCCGCCGCGTCGACGGCCGCGAGATAGCGCTCGGCGAACCGGACGCCCAGCGTGGTCGCCGCCGGTACGTCCGGGAAGGCGCCGAGGCCGAGGTGGCGGCCGACCTCCTCGGTGACCGAGAGATAGATCCGGTTGAAGACGGCCACCCCGTCGCGCGGCGGCAAGTCGTCACCGAGCGCGCGCATCCGCGCCACCACGCCGTCGACCCCGCGCCCGGGGGCCCTGGACTCTGCGAACCGCTCCAACTGCGCCATGGGGGCAGGGTCGCAGCCCCGGCCCGGCCGGAACGCGGGCGCACCGGCCGCTTCCCCGAAACGAGGGACACGGGGTGACGGCCCACCTGGCTCGACCGCAAGCCGCCGCCGTCACCGTCGCCGCCGTCACCACCGCCGTCGTCCCCTACGCCGACGGGTCACCGCCCGACCGCGCCACCGCCACGGCCACCGCCTCCGGGCGCCCGCGTCGGCTCAGGCCGAGCGCCACGACCCCGATGGCCGTGGCCGCCGCCACGAGCAGCGCGCTCACCCACAGCGGGGAGCGGTAGCCGAGCCCCGCGGAGATCGCGAGGCCGCCGCACCAGGGGCCGAGCGCGCCGCCCACGTTGAACGCGGCCGTGGCGAAGCCGCCGGACAGGGTGGGCGCGTCCGTCGCCGCGTAGAGGGCCTGTGTGATCAAGGTGGAGCCGACGGCGAACGACAACGCCCCCTGGACGAGCACCAGGACGAGTACCGTCACGGGGGACCCGGCGGTCACCGCGCACAGGACCCAGCCGGTGAGCAGCGCGAGCGACCCGCACACCAGCAGCGGCACGGGCCGCGCGTCGGCGGCTCGGCCGCCCAGGCCGACGCCGACGAACGAACCGATGCCGAAGAGCGCGAGCACCACCGGCACCCAGCCCGAGCCGAGCCCGGTGACCTCCGTGACCAGCGGCGCCAGGTAGGTGAACGTACAGAACGTCGCGCCGTTCACCAGCGCGCCCAGCAGCAGGGTGAGCAGCAGCCGGGGACCGCGCAGCGCGCGCAGCTCGCCGAGGGCGCTCGGCCCAGCGACATCCGGCGCCCCGGCTGCCCCAGCAGTCCCGGCGGCCCCGCCCGGCACGGCCCGTGCGATCGCGAGGACGGCGGGCACGGAGACCAGGGCCACGGCCCAGAACGCCGAACGCCACCCCCACACCTCGCCGAGCACCGCCCCCGCGGGCACCCCCGCGACACAGGCCGCGGTCACGCCGCCGAGCAGCACCGAGGTGGCGCGCCCCTTGGCGTTCGGTTCGACCATGCCCGCGGCGGTCACCAGCGCGACCGCGAGGAAACCGGCGTTGGCGAGGGCGCCGGCCACGCGCGTCACGAGCAGCACCGCGAAGCTCGTGGTGAGCGCGCCGACGACATGGACCAGCAGGAAGGTCACCAGGAAGGCCGACAGCGCGCGCCGCCGCGAGAAGCGGCGGCTCAGCAGGGCCATCAGCGGCGCGCCGACGACCATGCCCACGGCGAAGGCGGAGGTGAGATGGCCCGCGGACGGGATGGAGACACCCAGGTCCCGGGCGATGTCCGGCACCAGGCCGGAGAGCATGAACTCGGAGGTGCCTTGCGCGAAGACGGCGAGCCCGAGCAGGTAGAGGGCAAAGGGCACAGCGAAACTCCGCAACCACGGTGTGGATCGAACGAAACGATCAGGACACGGGAGCGGTGATCCGGTGGCTGGACGAGCGCGCGGAAGGCGGCGCGTGACGGTCGCGCCAAGGCGACGGAGGCGTCAGTAACACGGCGACGAGGGCGTCAGTGCGACGGCGCGGGAAGCCACCGGACGACCGGTGGCGGGAGTCTGTCGGACTCGGGGCTGGACATGGTGCGCACGGTAGTCAGACCGTGCGCGCCCCGTCCACCGGTTTACCGGGCGCTGTCGTCCCGGCTCCCGCTCGCGCTCTTCTCGTCGTACGTCGACGTCCCCGCGTCCAGCAGCGGTTCCTGGGTCTTGAGGTGCGGCGGGGCGAACGCGCGCAGCACGTGATAGCCGGTGATGACGACGATCGTGCCGAGGGCGATGCCGCTCAGCTCGAAGTTGTCGGTGAACTTCAGCGAGACGCCGCCGACGCCGATGATGATGCCCGCGGCGGCGGGGACCAGGTTCAGCGGGTTGCGCAGGTCCACCTTGGCGTTGATCCAGATCTGCGCGCCGAGCAGGCCGATCATGCCGTACAGGATGACGGTGATGCCGCCGAGCACACCGCCGGGGATCGCCGCGACGACCGCGCCGAACTTGGGGCAGAGCCCGAACAGCAGCGCGAAGCAGGCCGCCGCCCAGTACGCGGCCGTGGAGTAGACGCGGGTGGCCGCCATCACGCCGATGTTCTCGGAGTACGTCGTGTTGGGCGGGCCGCCGACCGCCGTGGAGAGCATGGAGGCGGCGCCGTCGGCGGAGATCGCCGTGCCGAGCCTGTCGTCGAGGTCGTCGCCGGTCATCTCGCCGACGGCCTTGACGTGGCCCGCGTTCTCCGCGACCAGCGCGATGACGACGGGCAGCGCCACGAGGATCGCCGACCACTCGAAGCTCGGGGCGTGGAAGGAGGGCAGCCCGATCCAGTCGGCCTTGCCGACGGCGGACAGGTCGAGGCGCCAGTGGTCGACGACCTTGCCGGAGCCATCCGCCGAGTGGATCTTGCCGAAGACCT
This sequence comes from Streptomyces huasconensis, assembly GCF_021028635.1. Taxonomy (NCBI): domain Bacteria; kingdom Bacillati; phylum Actinomycetota; class Actinomycetes; order Kitasatosporales; family Streptomycetaceae; genus Streptomyces; species Streptomyces huasconensis. The sequence continues at coordinate 1,200,201 of NZ_CP086119.1, read as the reverse complement.
GGTCGAAGACCCAGGAGACGCCGTAGCCGAAGATGAGGCCGAGGAAGATCGCGATGCGTGACCAGAAGCCGCGCAGGCACACCACGGCCAGCCCGGTGAACAGCATCACGAGCAGCGCCGTCCACTGGTCCTGCGGCCAGTACGTCGACGCGGTGACCGGCGCCAGATTGAAGCCGATCAGCATGACGACCGCGCCGGTCACGATCGGCGGCATCGCGGCGTGGATGACCCGCGCCCCGAACTTCTGCACCGCGAGGCCCACCAGGAACAGCGCGGCGCCGACGACGAAGACGGCGCCGGTGACCGTCGCGCTGGAGCCGCCCTGCGCGCGGATCACCGCGGCCACGCCCACGAAGGAGAGCGAGCAGCCCAGGTAGCTCGGCACCCGGCCGCGCGTGGCGAGCAGGAAGATGACGGTCGCGACACCCGACATCATGATGGCGAGATTCGGGTCAAGACCCATCAAAACGGGCGCGACGAAAGACGCGCCGAACATGGCCACGACGTGCTGCGCCCCGAGCCCGAACGTCCGCGGCCACGAGAGGCGCTCGTCGGGGCGGACGACCGCGCCGGGGGCGGGGGTGCGGCCGTCGCCGTGGAGTTTCCAGCGCACGCCGAGGTCCATGGTGAGTGTCGCTTTCTGTGCGCCGGGCCGGGCCGGTTTCTGACTGCGCGTGGCCCGAATTGATCGACGCCATGTTAATGCGACATCAGTACGCCTTCGGCCCGCGTCAGCGCGACCTCTCCTCGGTCGGCCGCGGGCTCTGCGGCCGCGCCGCCTTGCGGCCGTTCGTCCGCAGCACCCCCGCGAAGACCGCGAGACCGAACGCGAGCAGCGTCACCAGGCCGAAGGAGGTCACCAGGCTCGTCGCGTCCGCCAGCGTCCCGATCGCCGACGGCGCGATCAGGCCGGAGGTGTACGTGATGGTGGCGACGCCCGCGATGGCCTGGCTGGGGTTCGGGCCGCTGCGCCCCGCCGCGGCGAACGCCAGCGGCACCACGACGGCGATGCCGAGACCGAGCAGCGCGAAGCCGCCCATGGCCATGACGGGGTGGGAGGCGAGCACCACCAGCAGCCCGCCGAGCGCCGCGAGCACCCCGCCGACCCGCACCGTGCGCACCGCGCCGAACCGGTTCACCACCGCGTCGCCCGCGAGCCGCGCCACGGCCATGGTGAGCGTGAAGCCGGTGGTGGACGCGGCGGCGACACCGGCCGAGGAGTCCAGGACGTCCCGCAGATAGACCGCCGACCAGTCCAGGCTGGCGCCCTCCGCGAAGACCGCGCAGAAGCCGACGGCACCGATGAGCAGCGCCGACTTGGGCGGCAGCGAGAACCGCGGCGGCACCTCCTCCTCCGGCGTGGCCTGGAGGTCGAGCACGCCCTGGCAGGCGGCGAGGCCGAGCGCGGTGAGCGCCGCGGCGGCCAGCGCGTGGTGCAGCCGGGCGTCCGAGCCCAGGTGGGCGGCGACGGTGCCGGCGGCGGAGCCGATCAGGGCGCCGACGCTCCACATGCCGTGCAGGCCCGACATGATCGACTTCTTCATGCGGGTCTCGGTCTCGACGCCGAGCGCGTTCATCGCCACGTCCGACATGCCGGACGTCGCCCCGTACACGAAGAGGGCCGCGCAGAGCGTGAGCAGGTTCGGCGCGAGCGAGGGCAGGATCAGGGAGAGCGTCCACAGCGTGAGGAGTCCGCGCAGCGCGTTGCGGGCGCCGAAGCGGTGGCTGATCCGGCTCGCGAGCGGCATCGCGACGGAGGCGCCGATCGCGGGGAAGGCGAGCGCGAGGCCGAGCATGCCCGCGCTGACCGAGGCGTGCTCCTGAATCCACGGCACGCGGGTCGCGAAGGAGCCGGTGACGGCGCCGTGGACACAGAAGACGGCGGCCACGGCGATCCGCGCGCGCCGCAGCCGGCTCTTGTCGTAGACCACTTCACTCATTCCGTCCGCCCCTCCCGAGGTGGCTCTCGTCAGCGCGGGTGTGCCCCGCACGACGCGGGTGTGCTCCGATACGGCGCGTAAACTATCAGGAACCCTGCCTGATAAATAGAAGGCCGTTGTGGAAGGATTCCCGGCATGCCTGCCTCACCCAGTACCGCCCGGGCCATCAATGACCGGCTCGCGCTGGGCCTCCTGCAGAGCGAAGGACCCCTGACCGCGAATCAGCTGAAGCAGCTCACCGGCCTCTCCCGGCCCTCCGTGGCCGACCTCGTCGAACGCCTCCAGGGGTCCGGGCTCGTCGCCGTCGTCGGTGAGGCGGGGGCCCGGCGGCGCGGACCGAACGCCCGGCTCTACGGCATCGTCGCCGACCGGGCCCACCTCGCCGCGCTCGACGTACGCACCGACAGCGTCTCCGTCGTCGTGACCGACCTGCTCGGCGCGGTGCTCGCCGAGGCGTCCGCGCCCATCGGCGGCGACACCGCGACCGCGGTGGAGAGCGCCCTCACCCTCGTCGAGGGCACCGCGCGCGAGGGCGGCGCCCAGCGGCTGCACACCGTCGGCATCGGCGCGCCGGGCCTCATTGACCCGGCCACCGGCGACCTGCACGACACCACCTCGCTGCCCGCCTGGCACCGCGCTCTCGCCGGCGCCCTCCAGGAGCGGCTCGGCGCGCGCGTCCTGGTGGAGAACGAGACCAACCTCGCGGCCCGCGCCGAACAGCGGGACGGCGCCGCGCGCGACCGGGAGACGTTCGTGCTGCTCTGGCTCGGCGAGGGGGTGGGAGCGGCTGTCGTACTCGACGGCGTGCTGCGCAGGGGCGCTTCCGGCGGTACCGGGGAGATCGGCTTCCTGCCGGTGCCGGGCACGGGCTCCCTGCCGTCCGCCACCGGCTGCGAGGGCGGCTTCCACTCGCTGGCCTGCGCCGCGGCCCTCCACGCGCTCGGCGCCGAGCACGGCCTCGGGGCGCCGGGCAGGTCCGCGGCCGATCTGGTGCGGCACGCGGTCCAGGCGCGGGAGGACGCCTTCCTGGACGCCGTCGCCGACCGCGTGGCCATCGGTGCCGCCGCGATGGCCGCGATCCTCGACCCCGGGTGCGTCGTGCTCGGCGGCGAGGTGGGCCGCGCGGGCGGCGCCGCGCTCGCCGCCCGCGTCGAGCAGCGCGTCACCGCCATGTCACCGCTGCGCACGGAGGTCCGCGCGAGCGCGCTCGGCGGCCCGGCGGTGTCACGCGGCGCGCTGCTCGCCGCCATGGACGCGGCCCAGGACGACCTGTTCGGCCCGCCGCCCGGCTGCTGAAGCAGCGGGACGGCGGGCCGAAGTCAGGAGGGAAGCGGTCGGCAGGCGTCAGCAGGCGCCGAGGTCCTGCCACACCCCCCACTGGCCGCCGGCGCCGGGCTCCTCGCCCTTCGTCCACCACTTGGCCTTCCAGGTGCGGGACTTGTGGGAGACGGTCGCCCCGGAGCCGTACTCGGCCGAGGAGTTCCACGCGGGCGCCGTGCACGTGCCGGGCGGCGTGGGCGGGTCGGTCGGCCCCGGCGGGTCCGTCGGCCCGGTGCCCGGGCCCGGCTCGACGACCGTGGTGCCGCGCGCCAGGTCACCGGCGAGCGCGTACGTGGTGCCGCTGATGTTCACCGTCCAGTTCCACGGGGTGGACACCGGCAGGTAGTAGTTGAAGGAGAGGTCCACGGACGCGCCGGGTGCCAGTGACTGCCAGGCCGGGAGCTTCAGCGAGACCCGGTGGAAGTCACCCTTCAGGCCGCCGACATTGCTGCCCGTGTGGTCGCTGCTGATCACCTTCGTACCGAAGCCGGACTGGTCGGAGGCGTTGCCCGGCGCCGAGGTGGAGTAGTCGAACTGGAACTCGGTGCCGCCCGGCAGCGCCGTCTTCGTGTTGTTGGTGATCTTCACCTTGGGCGTGATCGGGTAGTTGGAGTCGCCGAGCTTGAAGTCGCCGAACTCCACACCGATGTCCACGGCCTTGGTGGGCATCTCCTTGTTCGCGACCTTCGCGCCGTAGGGCTTGGCGGTCTTGAACTTGTCGTGCATCAAAGAGGTGAGCGTGTCGCCCATCTCGTACTGGCCCTTGGCGGCGTTCCAGTCGTAGTCGCCCGCCATCTCCCAGACCATCGTGCCGCCGATGCCCCGGTCGACCACGTAGTCGGCCTTCTTCGCCACCGACTCCTCGTCCTCCGTCGACAGGAAGACCTTCTTGTCCGCGTTCCACAGCCAGGGCGCGACCAGCGTGGAGCTGTACTTGCGGGCGTAGGTGCCGGTCAGCTTGGTGTCGGCGGGGAAGCCGTACTTGGTGACGTAGTCGCCGACGATGCCCTTCTCCAGGTTCTTGGCGTGCCACATCGGGTTGGAGCCCGCCGGGGACTCCTTGCCGTTGTCGTCCTTGTCGTGCCAGAGGTTGTCGATGCCGACCGCGCCGTCACCGCACTTGGTCAGCCCGGACCCGGCCGGACAGCTGCTCGCCGCCGCCTTGCCCCACAGCCCGTCGGTGCCGCCCTGCACGTTCTTGTGGCCGCGCGTGTAGTACGGCAGGCCGATGTTGATGCGTCCGGCGGGCATCGAGCCGCGGAAGTAGTGGTAGGCCCAGTCGGTGTTCAGATAGCCGATGCCGCCGTACTGCTGGCTGCCGTAGACACCCGCGGCCGCCAGCTCGGCGTCCTTGCCGTCGTCGAAGAGGGAGGCGTTCGGACCGACGTACTCGTTCCAGGCGCCGTGCAGGTCGTACGACATGATGTTGACGTAGTCCAGGTACTTCTGGACCTGGAAGGTCTCCATGCCGCGCAGCAGATACCCGGACGAGGGGGCCGCCACGGTCAGCATGTAGTGCTTGCCGTCGGCCGCGCCCGCCCTGTCGAGCTTCTCGCGCAGGGCCTTCATCAGCGCCGCGTAGCCCTTGACCAGGCCGCCGCGCCGGGCGTTGGAGATCGGGAAGTCGGCCGGGTGGCCCGCGTCCTTCATCGACGTCGGGTACTCGTAGTCGATGTCGACGCCGTTGAAGCCGTACTTCTTGATGAAGGCGACCGCGGAGTCGGCGAAGGTGTTGATGCCCGCCTGGTTCACCGAGCCGTCGGCGTTGGTGGCCATCGAGTAGAAGCCGCCCGAGCCGACGCGCTTGCCGTCGTCACCGAAGTAGCCGCCCGTCTCGGCCCAACCGCCCACCGAGATCAGCGTCTTGACGTCCGGGTGCTGCTTCTTGAACTTGTTCAGCAGGTTGAAGTGGCCCTTGTAGGGCAGCGCCGGGTCCATCTCGGCGCCCGCGACGCCCGGCCACGTCATGCCGGTGGCGGGGTTCTTCTCGCCGTCGGAGCCGACGGAGACCTTGTTGTCCTTGTCGACGTGCGCGAAGGCGTAGTTGATGTGGGTGACCTTGTCCCAGGGGATGTCCGGGGCGAGGTAGGCGGGCTCGCCGTTCTTGCCGGTGCGCCAGCCCGTGAAGTAGCCGATGACGCGCCGCTGGTGGTCGGCGCCCATCTTCTCGCGGCCCGCGCTGTCGTAGGCGGAGCAGTAGGGGACGTCCACGCCGGGCGTCTTGTAGAGGCCGTCGGGGCGACAGGCCGCGTGGTCGGCGGACGCGTCGCGGGCGGACGCCTCGTCGGCGGCGTGCGAGACGCCGCCGGAGACGAGGTCGAGCAGCATTCCGGCGACGGCGGCGCCGGACGCGAACAAGGTGGATCTTGCGCGGTCGAGGGACGGCAAGGGGGCCTCCAGAGCGGTGTGGAGCGCGGACGGGGCGGGACGGCACAGCCGGTGCGAAGGTGGGGCGTTCCGGGGCCCGGTGTGCGCACACCGTCGGCTCCGGTTCCTCGGAGGTGACGCAGACGTTAAGAGGACTAGACCAGTCGGTCAATAGGTACGGACCAAGTTGTTGAACGGAAGATCGCCTGCCGTCGCCTGGTTGCGAGCCACCCGCCGCTGATATGAGCCATCCGCCGTTGCTGTGAGCCAGCCCACAGTCGACCGCCCGCCTGGCCGTCGATCAGACGTGGCAGACTGACCACGTACCAGAAGCAGCGCACTCCGGGGTCGGTGTAATTCCGAACCGGCGGTTACAGTCCGCGACCCGGCCGCCTCCAGCGGCCGGTTGACCAGGTGAAATTCCTGGACCGACGGTGAAAGTCCGGATGGGAGGCAGTGCGCGGCGGGCGGGCATCCTTGCACGCCGTCGTAGTGGCTTGTTCCTGGCTCAGGCCAGGAGTGGTTCCTGGGATCTCCCGGGGACAGGTGTCCTTCGGCGTCGGCGTCGCTCCCGATGTCGTCGTCCGTCGTCCGTCCATGGCGTTCGCCATCGACAGCCCCGGAGTCCGTGCCCGAAGAGGCAGGAGGACCCGGTGGCCACCGCCGCAGCCGAAGCAGCCGCCATGCGGCGCGCCGTCACACTCGCCGCGCGCGGACTCGGCTCCACCAGCCCCAACCCCGTCGTCGGCTGCGTCGTCCTCGACGCGTCCGGCGAGGCCGTCGGCGAGGGCTGGCACCAGCGGGCCGGGGGTCCGCACGCCGAAGTGCACGCCCTGCGCGCGGCGGGCGACAAGGCACGGGGCGGCACCGCCCTCGTCACCCTGGAGCCCTGCAACCACACCGGCCGCACCGGTCCGTGCGCGCAGGCCCTCATCGACGCCGGGATCGCCCGCGTGGTCTACGCCGTCGCCGACCCCAATCCGGACGCGACCGGGGGCGCGCAGACCTTGCGCACGGCCGGGATCTCCGTCGAGCAGGGACTCCTGGAGGCGGAGGCCGCCGAGGGGAACGCCGCCTGGCTCACCTCCGTGCGGCTCGGCCGCCCCCACGTCACCTGGAAGTACGCCGCCACGCTCGACGGCCGCATCGCCGCCGCCGACGGCACCAGCCGCTGGATCACCTCCGCCGAGTCCCGCGCCGACGTGCACCGGCTGCGCGCCGAGTGCGACGCCGTCGTCGTCGGCTCCGGCACCCAGCGCGCCGACGACCCGCACCTCGCCGCGCGCGTCGTCGCAGACACGGAAGCAGCCGCCGTGCAGCCCCTGCGGGTCGTCGTCGACACGAACGGCACCGCCGTCACGCCCGGCGCCCGCGTCCTGGACGACGCGGCCCCGACCCTGATCGCCGTCGCCGACGACGCGACACCCGCGTACGAAGGCGAGGGCGACGGCGACGGCGTGCAGACCGTCCGGCTGCCGCGCGCCGCGGAGGGCGGGTTGGACATTCCAACCCTGCTCGCCGTGCTGCACGCGCGTGGCGTGCGTTCCGTCCTCCTCGAAGGCGGTCCCACGCTCGCCGGGGCCTTCGTCGCCGCCGGTGCCGTCGACCGCGTCATCGGCTACCTCGCCCCCGTCCTGCTGGGCGCGGGCCCCGCCGCCCTGGCCGGTGGCGGAATCACGACCATCACCGAAGCGTTGCGGCTCGACGTGAGCGAGACCGTCCGCCTCGGACCCGATCTGCGCGTCACCGCGACCCTCGTAACGAAGGAGCACTGAAGTGTTCACCGGAATCGTCGAAGAGCTGGGCGAGATCACCGCCGTCGAGAACCTCCCCGACGCCTCCCGGTTCCGCCTGCGCGGCCCCGTCGTCACCGAGGGCGCCAAGCACGGCGACTCCATCGCCGTCAACGGCGTGTGTCTGACGGTCGTGGAGCACGAGGGCGACGAGTTCACCGCCGACGTGATGGCCGAGACCCTCAAGCGCTCCAGCCTCGGCGCGCTCACGGTCGGCTCCCGCGTCAACCTGGAGCGCCCCACCTCGGTCGGCGCGCGGCTCGGCGGACACATCGTGCAGGGCCACGTCGACGGAACCGGCACGATCGTCGCCCGCGAGCCCTCCGAGAACTGGGAGATCGTCAAGGTCTCCCTCCCGGCCGAACTCTCCCGCTACGTCGTGGAGAAGGGTTCCATCACGGTCGACGGCGTCAGCCTCACCGTGGTCGACGCGGGCCCCGACTTCTTCACCGTCAGCCTCATCCCCACCACCCTCGCGCTGACCACGCTCGGCATCAAGCAGCCCGGCGACCCGGTCAACCTCGAGGTCGACATCATCGCCAAGTACGTGGAGCGCCTCCTCGGCGACCGCGTCCAGCAGCAGGAGGCCACCAAGTGAACTGGCTCAACTCCGAGGCGTTCACAGCCTTCGACCAGCACATCATGTGGTCCGACATGATCGGCAACACCGTCGGCCTCATCGCCCTCGCCCTCGGCTGGCGGCGCTCGATATGGACCTGGCCCGCCCAGCTCCTCTCCGGCGTCATCCTCGTCGCCGCGTACGCCTCCGCACAGCTGTCCGGCGGCGTCGGCAAGCAGCTCCTCGTCATCGGCGTCGCGCTGTGGGGCTGGCGGCTGTGGACCCGCGGCAGGCAGCAGGCGCAGGACGGCTCCATCGCCATCCGCTTCGCGACCTGGAAGGAGCGGGGCGTCCTCCTCGCGGGCACCGCCGTCGGCACGCTCGCGGTCGGCGCGCTGTTCACCGCCGTCCCCTCGCTGTCCTGGAACCCCTGGCCGGACGCCTACATCTTCGTCGGCACGCTCGCCGCGATGGTCGCCCAGGCCCGCGGCCTCGTCGAGTTCTGGTTCGCCTGGCTGCTCGTCGACGTGGTCGGCGTGCCGCTCGCCTTCAGCAGCGGCCTGGCCTTCTCCGGCCTCGTCTACGTCGTCTACCTCGCCCTCGTCCTGTGGGGCATGCGCGACTGGTGGCTGCGCTCCCGCGCGGCGGCCTCTCAGCCCGTCATGGAAGGAGCCCCGGCATGACAACGGCACCTGTCTGGTACAGCACCGCCCTCAACGAGGACACTTCGGACCTCTCCCTCGACCCGGTGGAGCAGGCCGTCCGCGACATCGCGGCCGGCCGGCCCGTCGTGGTCGTCGACGACGAGGACCGCGAGAACGAGGGCGACCTCGTCATCGCCGCCGAGAAGGCGACCCCCGAGATCGTCGCCTTCATGATGAGCGAGTGCCGCGGCCTGATCTGCGCCCCCATGGAGGCAGAGGAACTCGACCGGCTGCGGCTGCCGCAGATGGTCGAGAACAACACCGAGTCGATGAGCACGGCCTTCACCGTCTCCGTCGACGCCTCCGCCGCGCACGGCGTCACCACCGGCATCTCCGCCGACGACCGCGCCACCACCCTGCGGCTCCTCGCGGGCGGCGCGGCCACGGCCGACGACTTCGTGCGCCCCGGGCACATCTTCCCGCTGCGCGCCCGCTCCGGCGGCGTCCTCGCCCGCAACGGCCACACCGAGGCCGCCGTCGACCTCGCCCGTCTCGCGGGCCTGCGCCCCGCCGGCGCCATCGTGGAGATCGCGGGCGAGGACGGCAAGATGCTCCGCCTGCCGGAGCTGATCCCCTTCGCCCGCAAGCACGGCCTGACGATCATCTCCATCGAGGACCTGATCGCCTACCGCCGCTCCTCGGAGCCCACCGTCCGCCGCGAGGCCGAGGTCAGGCTGCCCACCGCCTTCGGCGACTTCACCGCGTACGGCTACCGCTCCACCGTCGACGGCGTCGAACACGTCGCCCTCGTCCACGGCGACATCGGCGAGGGCGAGGACGTCCTCGCCCGGCTGCACTCCGAGTGCCTCACCGGCGACGTCTTCCACTCACTGCGCTGCGACTGCGGACCCCAGCTGGAGGCGTCCATGCGGCGCATCACCGAGGAGGGCCGCGGCGTCGTCGTCTACCTCCGCGGCCACGAGGGGCGCGGCATCGGCCTGCTCTCCAAACTGCGGGCGTACGAACTCCAGGAGCGCGGCAGCGACACCCTCGACGCCAACCTCGAACTCGGCCTGCCCGCCGACGCCCGCGACTACGGCGCGGGCGCCCGCATCCTGGACGACCTCGGCGTGCGGGGCGTACGGCTGATGACCAACAACCCCGACAAGGTCGACGCCGTCCTGCGGCACGGCCTGAAGGTCACCGCCCGCGAGCCGATGCCCGTCACGGCCGGCGAGCACAACCTCCGCTACCTGCGCACCAAGCGGGACCGGATGGGCCACGACCTGCCCTGGCTGGACGCCCCCGGTGTCTCCGCCTGCGGCAACCAGTAACCACCCACCCCCGTCATCGGGAACCGAATCCGAGAACCGAAGGAGAAGCGCGTGAGCGGCAAGGGCGCACCCGAACTGAGCGTGAAGAACTGCGGAGACCTGCGGGTCGCGGTGATCGCCGCGCAGTGGCACCAGAAGGTCATGGACGGCCTCGTCGACGGCGCCCTGCGCGCCCTGAACGAACTCGGCATCAGCGAGCCGACCGTCCTGCGCGTGCCGGGCAGCTTCGAGCTGCCGGTCGTCGCGAAGGTCCTCGCCGGACGCGGCTACGACGCGATCGTGGCGCTCGGCGTCGTCATCCGCGGCGGCACCCCGCACTTCGAGTACGTGTGCCAGGGCGTCACGCAGGGCCTCACCCAGGTCTCCGTCGACACCGGCGTCCCGGTCGGCTTCGGCGTGCTGACCTGCGACACCGAGGAGCAGGCCCTGGACCGCGCGGGCATCGAGGGCTCCAGCGAGGACAAGGGGCACGAAGCGGTCACCGCGGCCGTGGCCACCGCCACCACGCTCCGTACCGTCTCCGAGCCCTGGCGCTGAGCGGGTCCGGGCGGGCGCGTAGAGTGAACGGCATCATGTCCAAGAAGACTTTCGAGGAGCTCTTCACCGAGCTCCAGCACAAGGCCGCCCACGGCGACCCCACGACCTCCCGCACCGCCGAGCTGGTCGACAAGGGCGTCCATGCCATCGGCAAGAAGGTCGTCGAGGAGGCCGCCGAAGTCTGGATGGCCGCCGAGTACGAGGGCAAGGAAGCAGCCGCCGAGGAGATCTCGCAGCTGCTCTACCACGTCCAGGTGATGATGGTCGCCCGCGGCATCTCCCTCGACGACGTCTACGCCCACCTCTGAGCCGTACACCAGCCGAACCAGCTCCACACCCCATCACACGAAGGAAGCCCGCCTCATGCTGCGCATCGCCGTCCCCAACAAGGGTTCACTGTCCGGACCTGCGTCGGCGATGCTCCATGAGGCCGGTTACCAGCAGCGCAAGGAGTCCAAGGAACTCGTCCTCGTCGACCCCGAGAACGAGGTCGAGTTCTTCTACCTCCGGCCCAAGGACATCGCGATCTACGTCTCGGGCGGCAAGCTGGACATCGGCATCACCGGCCAGGACCTGCTGGTCGACTCCGGCGCCGACGCCGAGGTGATCCTTCCGCTCGGCTTCGCCCGCTCCACCTTCCGCTTCGCCGCCAAGCCGGGCACGGCCACCGGCATCGAGGACCTCGCGGGCAAGACCGTCGCCACGTCCTACGAGGGCATCGTCGCCAAGCACCTCGCCGACCACGGCGTCGCCGCCTCCGTCGTCCACCTCGACGGAGCCGTGGAGACCGCCATCGAGCTGGGCGTCGCCCAGGTCATCGCGGACGTCGTGGAGACCGGCACCTCCCTGCGCAACGCGGGCCTGGAGGTCTTCGGCGAGCCGATCATGAAGTCCGAGGCGGTCGTCATCCGGCGCACCGGCGCCGACGGCGACGACGAGAAAGTCCAGCAGTTCCTGCGCCGCCTCCAGGGCGTCCTGGTCGCCCGGTCGTACGTGATGATGGACTACGACTGCCGTGCCGAGCACCTGGAGCGGGCCGTCGCGCTCACCCCGGGCCTCGAATCGCCGACGATCTCCCCGCTGCACAACGAAGGCTGGGTGGCCGTCCGCTCCATGGTCCCCGCCAAGGAGGCGCAGCGCGTCATGGACGACCTGTACGCCCTCGGGGCGCGGGCCATCCTCACCACCGCCATCCACGCATGTCGTCTCTGAACCGGCAGAAGGACCCGCTCGTGTCCGAACTTCCCGCTCTCCCCGCTCTCCCCGTCACGTTCCGGCCGAAGCGGACCAGGGCGGTGCTGCTCGGCGCGGGCGCGGCGATGTTCGTCGTCCTCACCGTGATCTCCCTCCTGCTGCCCACGCTCAGCCCGGGGGAGCGGACCAGCTTCATCTTCACCGGCGCCCTGCTCCTCGGCGTGCTCATGCTGCTCAGCAGGCCGAAGGTCGTCGCGGACGACTCCGGGGTCACCGTCGTCAACATCGCGAGCAGCCGCCGCCTGGCCTGGGCCGAGATCGTCCAGGTCACCCTGCGCCCCGGCGACCCCTGGGTCTTCCTCAACCTCAGCGACGGCACCAGCCTGGCCGCTCTCGGCATCCAGCCGGGCATCGCACGGGAGCAGGCCGTCGCCGACGCCAAGGCCCTCCGTGCCCTCGTGGACGCCCGTACGCCGCAAGGGGACTGACGTTCCGCGTCGCGTCTTGATTAATCTGGGGGCGGGGCGCGCCCGGTGTGCCGCCCCGCCCCTGACGGGCCCGCCCGGCCCCCAGGGGCTCCTGCTATCCGAGGAGTGACTCCCTCCGGCGATGGACGGATCGTCCTGTAGTACCTGCGCCGCCCTCTCCCGACAGACCGGGACCGGCACGACCGGAGAGGCGGCGGCATGACAGTCCCCCTGCTGCTTCTCGGGGCGGCATTCCTGCTCATTCTCGCCAACGGCTTCTTCGTGGCGGCCGAATTCGGCCTCGTCACCGTCGAGCGGCCCGACGCGGAGAAGGCCGCGGCCGACGGCGACCGCCGGGCCCGCACGGTGGTCGCCGCCCTCAAGGAGCTGTCCTTCCAGCTCTCCGGCACCCAGCTCGGCATCACCCTCACCTCGCTCGTCGTCGGCATGCTCGCCGAACCGGCCCTCGCGCACCTGCTCGCGGGCCCGTTCACGGCGATCGGCGTCCCCGACGGTGCCGTCGGCGGTGTCTCCGTGATGGTCGGCATGCTGCTCGCCTCCGCCGTGCAGATGGTCATCGGTGAACTGGTGCCCAAGAACTGGGCGGTCTCCAGGCCGCTCCAGGTCGCGCGGTTCGTCGCGGGCCCGCAGCACGTCTTCGCGCGCCTCTTCCGCCCCGTGATCGCCCTCCTGAACGCCGTGGCCAACCGGCTGGTGCGCGCCCTCGGCGTCGAGCCCGCCGAGGAGCTGGCCTCGGCCCGCACCCCCGGCGAACTGGTCTCCCTGGCCCGGCACTCGGCGCAGGCCGGTGCCCTGGAGCAGGGCACCGCCGACCTGTTCGTCCGGACCCTGTCCACCCTCTCCCTCGGCGAGCTGACCGCGCAGCACGTCATGACGCCGCGCGTGAAGGTCAGCGCCCTGCAGTCCTCGGCGACCGCCGAGGACGTGGTGAACCTGACGCGCGCCACCGGCCTGTCCCGCTTCCCGGTCTACCGCGAGCGGATCGACGAGGTCGTCGGCGTGGTGCACCTCAAGGACGCCCTCGCGGTGCCCGCCACCGACCGGCTGCGCACCCCGGTGAGCCGCATCGCCCAGGCCCCGCTCCTCGTCCCCGAGACGCTGCCCGTGCAGCCGCTCCTGGCGCGCCTGCGCAGCGAGCAGCCCATGGCCGTCGTCGTCGACGAGTACGGCGGCACCGCCGGGGTGGTCACCCTGGAGGACATCGTCGAGGAACTCGTCGGCGAAGTGCGCGACGAGCACGACCTCCTCGACGTGCCCGAGCTGTGCCCCGTGCCGCCCGAGGACGGCAGGCCCGCCTGGGACGCCGACGGCAGCTGCCGCGTCGACACGCTGCGGCGCATAGGACTCGACGTACCCGAAGGGCCCTACGAGACCGTGGCGGGCCTCGTCGCCGACCTCCTCGGCCGCATCCCGGCCCCCGGCGACCGGGCGGAACTGCCCGGCTGGCGGCTCTCGGTGCGCCAGGTCGGACACAACCGCGCCGAGCGGGTCAGGATCGCCAGGACGGCCGACACCCCCGCGCTCGCGGAGGCGGGCCGATGAGTCTGCTCCAACTGCTCTTCGCCCTCCTGCTGGTGCTCGCCAACGGCTTCTTCGTCGGCGCCGAGTTCGCCCTCGTGTCCGTACGCCGCAGCCAGATCGAGCCCCTGGACACCAAGCGGGCCCGCCAGGTCCTGTACGGGCTCGAACACCTGCCGCAGATGATGGCGGCCGCCCAATTCGGCATCACCGTCTGCTCGCTGACGCTCGGCGCCGTCGCCGAGCCGACCGTGGCCCATCTTCTGGAGCCGCTCTTCCACGCGGTCCACCTGCCCGAGGGTGTGATCCACCCCCTCGGCTACGTGATCGCGCTCGCCGTCGTCGTCTTCCTGCACCTCGTCATCGGCGAGATGGTCCCGAAGAACCTCGCGATGGCAGCCCCTGAGAAGACCGCGCTCTGGTTCAGCCCGGGCCTGGTCGCCTTCGCCCGGCTGTGCCGGCCGGTGACGGTGGCGCTCGGGGCGTGCGCCCACGTCGTCCTCAAGCTCTTCGGGGTGGAGCCCAAGGACGAGGTCGAGGCGGTCTTCACCAGCGAACAGCTCAACCGCCTCGTGGAGGACTCCGGCCAGGCGGGCCTGCTCGACCCCGAGGAGCAGGAGCGCCTGGAGGACGCCCTGGAGCTGGGCTCGCGCCCGGTGACGGACGTCCTCCTCGACCCCGCCTCCCTGGTGACGGTGGGCGCCTCGGTCACCCCGGCGCAGGTCGTCGAGCTGACCGGGCGCACCGGCTTCTCCCGCTTCCCGGTCCGCGCGGAGAACGGCGCCTTCATGGGCTACCTCCACGTCAAGGACGTACTGGACCTGGAGGAGACCGACCGGGCCGTGCCCCAGCAGGTCTGGCGCCCGATGACGACGCTGCGGGCGGAGCTGCCGCTCGACGACGTCCTGACCGTGATGCGGCGCGCCGCGACCCATCTGGCGCAGGTCGCCGACGCCTCGGGCAGGGTGCTCGGCCTGGTCGCCCTGGAGGACGTACTCGAACTCCTGGTCGGCGAGGTCCGCGACCCGGCGCACCGCGTGGCGGTGCCCCGCAGAGCGCGGGAGACCACGGGCGGCCACGAGCACCTGGACGGCGCCCTCGTCGGGTGACGGCGGGCGGGCGGCGGGGCGCGCCGGGGCTCAGCAGCCCGGCGTGTCCTGCGGCCCGCGCCCCGAGAGCACCTCTCCGTACGCCTGCATGAGATCCGGGAGCCGCAGCGTCGACAGGTCCTCGCGGTCCGGCTCGCCCGGGTAGCAGGAGAGCCGCAGGTCACGGTAGGCGCAGCTCTTCTCGTAGAGCGTGCGCAGGAAGCGGCCGTTGCCCAGCTCGTCGATCCAGCCCTGGTCGACGACGTGCCCGCTGATGGAGCGCAGCTCCTCCACGGCCTCCTCGTCCCACACGTCGCCGTTCTCGGCGGCCAGCACCTCACCGATCGCCGTCAGCTCCAGAGGGCGGTACGAGGGGAAGTCGACCCGCGTCGTGAACCGCGAGGACAGGCCCGGGTTGGCGGCGAGCAGCCGGTCCATGCCCTCCGGATAGCCGGCGAGGATCACCACGAGGTGGTCGCGGTTGTCCTCGGCCCGCTTCAGGAGCACCTGGAGCGCCTCGTCGCCGTACGCGTCACCCTTGCCGTAACCGGAGTTGGACAGCGAATACGCCTCGTCGACGAAGAGGACGCCGCCGATGGCCGAGTCGATCAGTTCGTTGGCCTTCACGGCGGTCTGGCCGAGGTACTCCCCGACGAGGTCGGCGCGCTGCGCCTCCACCAGGTGGTCGCCGCCGAGCAGCCCGAGGGCGTAGAAGACGCGGCCGAGGATGCGGGCCACGGTGGTCTTGCCGGTGCCCGAGGGGCCGGAGAAGACGAAGTGTCGTTTCGGCGGCTGCACGGGCAGGCCCTGCGCGGCCCGCAGGCGGGCCATGTTCAGCTGCGCGGAGAGCGCCTTGACCTGGCGCTTCACCGGCTCCAGGCCGACCATGCCCTCCAGTTCGGCGAG
This sequence comes from Streptomyces huasconensis, assembly GCF_021028635.1. Lineage (NCBI taxonomy): Bacteria > Bacillati > Actinomycetota > Actinomycetes > Kitasatosporales > Streptomycetaceae > Streptomyces > Streptomyces huasconensis. The sequence continues at coordinate 1,184,513 of NZ_CP086119.1, read as the reverse complement.
CGCGGCCTCCAGGAGGGCGGGGTCGGTGGGCCCCGGCGGCCGCTGCGCGGCCCCCGGCTTGACCGGGATGACGGCCTTCTCGCGGACGGCGTCGGCCTCGGAAGCGCCGCTCTGCGCGGGCGGCGGCCCGCCCGGCGGCGGCTCAAGGCCGGTGACCTTCACGTCACGGCCCTCGGTGCCGAAGAGCACGTCGATGCCGTCGGGCCCCTCCAGCGCGTCCTGGCCCCCGCCCGCCAGAGTGATCGCGGTGGCGAGGTCGGCCGCTTCGTCGTAGCCGTCGCCCTCGGCGATCGCCGCGAGCCGTGCCGAGGTGTCCATGAAGGAGGCGTCGACCCGGTGCACCGCGCGGTACAGGGGCAGCGCCGCCGCCGAGCGCCCGGTGCCCTCGTGCGCGCGGGCCAGCCAGTACCGCAGCTCCTTGCGCTGGGGCTGCTCGCTGCGGCACCGCATCAGGGCGGCGGACAGCAGCGGCTCCGCCTGGCCGTACATCTCCAGGCGCACCCGGGCCATGCCTCCGAAGAGCCCGGCCTCGATGCCCAGCATCGGGTCGTCGACGAGCGGGTCGGTGTGCCGCACCAGCTGCTCCCAGTCCTTGACCAGGTAGGCCCGGCAGGCGTGCAGGAACCGCACCTGCGGGTCCGCGTCGACGGGCGGCAGGCCGGCGAGCGCCCGGTCCAGCTCCGGGACATGGCGGCCGTCGAGCCAGTGCGAGGCGTGCGCGAGCAGCAGGTCGCGCGTGCTCTCCAGGACGGGCTGGACCCACCACCCCAGCCAGTACCAGGAGTTGAGCGTGCGCGCGTGCCGGACCCGCTGCTCCCCGAACCGGGTCCGGTGCTGGAACATCCGCAGGAGCGCCGTCGTCGTGTCGACGCGCAGCGCGTGCAGCCCGAGCCAGGCGTCGGCCATGCCGGCATCCATCCGCACCGCGGCGCGGAACTCCTCCTCGGCCTGCGGATAGGCGCCCATCGTGTAGGCGTCGACGCCCCTCAGCCAGGCGAGGTCGGCCGGGGCGGGTGAGCCCACCGCGTCGAAGTCCATCACGTCCCCCACAAACCGTGCCCCCGTGTGCGTACCAGCGGGCCGGTGCCCGTCGGCCACTTCACTGAACCGCCGTGCTGCGGACGGGAGTTGTCTCGGCGCGCAGAGCATCCGTCCGGAAAAGGCGCACCGATAGGCATCGTACCTGCGGGGGAGCGGTCGGCCGTAGGGTGCCGCACTGCCGGATCGGCCGAGAAGGGCCGTCGGGGGAGCCGGGCCGACGGTGACCGAGGGTGAGCGGACGGCGGCTCGGAGCGGTCGGGGAACGGGCCCTTGAGGGCAGAACGAAGCCCCCGATCACGGGGGAACAACCGGGGGCTTCGCGTCTGCGGGCGGCCTCACGAGGCCGCACCATCAGAACGTAAGTCCTGTATGGCCCCTGGGTCAAGCGGAGTTGGGGCACTCGTGAAAAGTCGCCTGGCCAACGGGAAGCCGTTTTCCGGAGGTTCAGCGGACCGCCGACGAGCCCTCACCGTGGGTGACGACTTGGGTTCCGGTCGGCGCCCCACTGGGCCCCCGCAGCACCTCGTATCCCTCGGGGCACTGTCGTACCAGGAGGTCGGCGAAGGGCCGGGACGGGTCCTCGGTGAAGTGCCGCAGCTCCGCGGGTTCCCAGCCGTCCCAGAAGTCCCGCTGGGCCGCCCCGTCCCTGCGCCGCCCCCGCTGCCACGCCGCCTCGCGCGGCACGTCCATCCACAGCACGGCGGCGAGGTGTCCGCGCAGCGCGCGGCGGCCCGCGCCCACGCCCTCGACGAGCACCACGGGCGCCGGCGGCAGGGGATGTTCGGCGGGGCCGAAGCGCCGCTCGTGCCAGTCGTACGCGGCGTAGCGCGCCGTCTCGCCGCGGGAGAGCGGGTCGAGGACCTGCCCCCGCAGCCGCTCCGTCCAGTCGAACAGCTGGTCGTGGCTCGCGATGTCGTCGAGCCGCAGGACCGGCGCGCCGCCGAGCGCCTCGGCCAGGCGTCGCGCGAACGTCGACTTCCCCGAGCCCGCGTGCCCGTCCACGGCGATCAGCCGGACGGGTCCGCACGAGGGCGGCAGGCCGCGCAGGGCGGCCGCGAGCGCGGGCAGCGAGGTCGGTGGGGTGCGCGGGGCGCGCGGGTCGGGGGTCATCACCGGCAAGCCTACGGCGCGCGGAAGCAGGTGTTCCGCGCGCCGTCCCAGGTCATGCCATTGGTTGAGGCCAATATTGGTGCGCGCGAGGGTGTCCGAAGTGCTGGCAGAAGCCGGCCGGGACCGGCCATAGTTGCCCCACTTCCGTGCGGCCGACCACTTCGGTGCACCGGAACGCCTCCGCGCACCTGTACCGACCCTTCCGGCTCCGGCCGGAGACCACGTCGACTGGGGGTCCCCTGATGGACCGAGCTGACCGAGCTGACCGCCCCGCCCGGGGCCATGACCTGTCCCGCAGATCCGTGCTCGCCACGGCCGCCGCCCTGGCCGCCGTCGCGGCGGCCACGAGCCCCGCCCCGGCCGCGGGCGGCCAGGCCCGAGGGCGCCGCGCGCCGCGCGCGGACCGCTTCGTGGACAACCGCTTCTGGACCTCGTACGAGGACTGGCGCACCGGCACCGCCGAGGGCACCGCGGTCGTCGCCGCGGGCCGCCCCGGCCTGCGCATCGCGAGGCCCGCGGGCCGCACCGACTACGCCGACCCGCACACCGGCAGGACCGCCACCTGGGAGTACGCGCGCTGGACCTCGCCCACGCACCGCTCCACCGTCCCCGCGACGGAACTCATCGCCTCCTGGAACGCCCACACGCCCGCCGGGACCTGGCTCCAGGTCGAGCTGACGGGCACGTACGCCGACGGCACGAAGAGCCCCTGGTTCGTCATGGGCCGCTGGACCGCCGGTGACGACAAGGAGGCCGACATCCGGCGGACCTCGGTCGACGACCAAACCGACGGCAAGTCGACGGTCTGGACGGACACGCTCGCCCTGAACGACGCGGCGGCCGGTCCGCGCGTCGTCTCCTACCGGCTGCGCCTGACGCTGTACCGCACGCCGGGCGCCACTACGACCCCCACGGTCTGGCGGCTCGGCGCGATGGCCTCGGCGGTCCCCGACCGCTTCACGGTCCCCGCCTCCGAGCCGGGCCCCGCCAAGGAGCTGACGGTCCCGCGCTACTCGCAGGAGATCCACATCGGCCAGTACCCCGAGTACGACAACGGCGGCGAGGCCTGGTGCAGCCCCACCTCCTCACAGATGATCATCGAGTACTGGGGGCGCAAGCCGAAGCCCGAGGACCTCGCCTGGGTGGACCCGTCGTACGCCGACCCGCAGGTGTGCCACGCGGCCCGCCAGACGTTCGACTACCAGTACAAGGGCTGCGGGAACTGGCCCTTCAACGCGGCGTACGCGGCGACGTACACCGACCTCCAGGGCGTCGTCACCCGCCTCGCCACGCTCACCGAGCTGGAGCAGCTGATCGCCGCCGGTGTCCCCGCCATCACGTCCCAGTCCTTCCTCAAGGAGGAGCTGACGGGCGCCGGGTACGGCACGGCCGGCCACCTGATGACGGTCATCGGCTTCACGGCGGACGGCGACGTGATCGCCAACGATCCGGCCTCACCGACCAACGAGGCGGTGCGCCGTGTCTACAAGCGGCGTGAATTCGAGAACATCTGGCTGCGGACCAAGCGCTACAACTCCACCGGCAAGGTCGTCTCCGGCTCGGGCGGCGTCTGCTACCTGTACTTCCCGGTGAAGCTCACCGCGGCCCAGCGGCAGGCCCTCGCGGCGGTCGGCATCCGCTGACGGACGCCGGGGGTGCGGGGCACCCCGCCCCGCACCCCCGGTGAGCCTCACGTCACCGGGTCCACCACCCAGTCCGGGTGCCCCGGCATCGGCGGCGTCTTCGCCCCGTACAGCCAGGGCCGCAGGAACCCCTCCAGGTCCTCGCCCGCGACCTGTGACGCCAGGTCGACGAAGTCCCGCGTGCTCGCCGTGCGCCCCTGGAAGCCGCTCACCCAGGCCCGCTCGATCCTCTGGAACGTCGCGTCGCCGACCCGCTCGCGCAGCGCGTACAGCACGAGCGCGGAGCCGTCGTAGCGCATGCGCTTGAAGAGGTTCGGCTCGGTCGGCTCGGCGGGGGCGCCGAAGTCCTTGCGCCACTGGTCATGGGCGGCGTACGCGGTCTTCATCGCGGCCTCGAGGCTGTCGCCGCCGTGGGCCTCGGAGTACAGACGTTCGTAGAAGCGGGCGTGCCCCTCGCTCACCCACAGGTCGGACCAGCTCTCCAGCGCCACGCTGTTCCCGAACCACTGGTGGGTCAGCTCGTGCACCAGGTTCCGCTCGGCGTCGACCTTCGTGCCGAGCAGGTCCGCCTTGGGGACGAGGGAGAGCGTCTGGGTCTCCAGGGCCACACCGAGGTCGGTGTCGCCGACCAGGACGCCGTAGCGGTGGAAGGGGTAGGGGCCGAGCCGCTCCTCCAGCCACGCCAGGTGGTCGGGGGTGAGCCCGCGGTACTCCGCGGTCGGCTCGACCAGCGCCTCCGGGACGACGTCCCGCAGCGGGAGCCCGCCGGGGCCCTCGCTCTCGACGAGCCGGAACTTCCCGACGGCCAGCTGCACCAGCTGCGTGGAGAGCGGCTGCTCGGAGTCGTACGTCCAGCGCACCCGGCCGCCGGGGACCTCCACGCGCGAGACCAGCTTGCCGTTGGCCACGGCGGTGCGGTCGGCCGGTGTGCTGATACGGAAGGTGACCGGCGCGCGCCGGCTGGGGTGGTCGTCGGAGGGGAAGATCATGCGGGCGCCGTTCGGCTGGGGGTAGACCACCGTGCCGTCCGGCGTCGGTATCCAGCCGTAGTCCTCGATCGCGTCGTCCCGGTGCCGTGTCTGGGCCGGGTCGGCGGTGTACGTGACCTTGACCGTGAACGAACTGCCCTTGCGGATCGGCGCCTTGGGGGTCACGGTCAGCTCGTCGCCCTCGCGGGACGCGCCCGCCTTGGCGCCGTCGACCGTCACGGCGTGCAGGGTGTTGCCCGCGAAGTCCAGGTTGAAGCGGGAGAGGGCCTGGGTGGACGTGGCCCTGATGGTCGTCGCCGCATCGAAGGGCGTCTTCGGCGCCTGCCAGTCGAAGTCCAGGTAGTAGCGGTCCACCCGGTACCCGCCGTTCCCGTCCAGCGGGAACAGCGGGTCGCCGAGGCCGGGCGCGCCCGGCGACGGCCTGCCGTCCGTGGCGGGGGCGGCCTGCGAGGGCGGCGCGGTGAGGGCGGCCGCCACGGTGATCGCGGCCGCGAGGGCGAGCCGTGCTCCGCGGCGGGTCGTCCGGTTCGTGCTCATCGGGAACCTCTCGGTCGGATGCTGCGCGGACGTGCGTCGTGTCCCGTCCTAGACGCACGGCGGTCCGGCCGAGTTGTGGCGTGACCAAGCTCTCGTCCCCCCACAGGTTTTCTGCTGGCATGGTGGAGGGGTTCCATGGGGGGACACCACTGCCAGAAGAATCAGTGAGAAGACATGACCGCGTTCTCTGCCACCGCCGTTCGCGTCCAGGCCCGTACCGGCGGCCCGAAAGAAGACGGACCGAATCTCCTGGAGCACCTCGCGGGCTGGACGCTCGTCGTGGTCCTCGCGATGCTCGTCACGCAGACCGGTCTGCTGTGACCCCGCCCGCCGCGTAGTCACCGTCGTCGCCCGCGCCGGCCCGCCAGTGCCGGTGCGGGACGCCCACCAGGCCGTACAGCCACCGCACCGGTGAGCGCCCGTGCAGCAGGGTGAGCCCCGCCACGACCGCGAACAGCGGCAGCCCCAGCCACCCGCCGAGCAGGCGCACCAGTCCGCTGGCGAGAAGCGCGCCCGCGAACGGCAGCCCGTACACCCCGGCGGCCGCGATGACGACGGCGAGGACTTGCGGCGCCTTGCGGTCCTCGTCGGCTCCCGGCAGCGACCAGCCCTCCATGAGCCAGCCGATCGCGGTCGCCAGCATGGTGCCGATCACCGCGGCCCCGAAGAGCAGCAGCGCCAGGAACGTCCCGGACGTCAGGAAGTCCAGTACGTGATTGACGACGCCGTCCCTCGGCCAGTCGGCGAAGTCGTCGGCGCCGGGGGACAGGAACCGCTGGTATCCGCGGCCGTCCCACCCGTGGACGAGCGTCCCGAACAGCAGGAAGTACCCGCCCACGCACTGGAGGTAGGCCCAGTAGCCCGCCCCCGCGAGCACCAGCGCCTGCGCCACGAGGAACCCGAGGACCGCGGCCACCGGAATCCCGCCCGCGTAGCAGAGGACGAAGCCGGCCCACACGTCCTCGTGGCCCTCCGCGACGTGCATGGTCGCCCAGGCGGGGTTCTGCCACAGCAGGAAGAGCCCCGTCGGCACCATCAGGACGGCGGCGAACAGCGCCGTGAGCGCCAGATAGGGGTTCGCGGCGCGGCTGCGGGTGCGCGGCCCCTCACCCGCGTTGATCCGCTCCCACACCTGCAACTGGCGCCCGGCGGCGAGCGCGGACGTCGCGCCGGCCGCGTACGCCCAGAAGAGGGCGGCCTGGATCTGGATCATGCCGAACCCTTCATGCCGGAGTGATCACGCCGAGGCCTTGAGGGAGAGTCCGCCCGCCACGATCGAGTCCGAGGTGACCAGGGCCTGTTCGGCGCTGACGTCCGTCATGAAGACGAACGGCGGTACGAGCGGCGGGACCGGCAGTCTGTCGGGCGTGAAGGTCAGACAGAGCAGCCCCTCGATGCACCCCTTGAACTTGGTCAGGTAGAGCGTGACCGAGCCGCTCAGGTCCAGCGTGTCGGCGCCCAGGGCGAGTTCCCCGCCTCCGTCCCGCGTCTTCAGCGCGTAGTCGGTGAGCGAGGCGGCCTTCATCCGCAGCACCATGACCTTCAGCGGGCCGTCGGCGGTCGGGATCTCGGTGACGCCCGCCACGATGAAGCCTTTCGGGGCGAAGAGCGTGGTGGTGATGGTCGGCGGGGTCCTGGCCGCCACGATCGACGGGGCGGGAGCCGCCCTGGCCGGGCTGCCGTTCACGATCCCCGCCACGATCACCACCGGCAGCAGCACGGCGAGCGTCCGCGTGCCCTGCCCGTCCCGCACCCTCGGCGGCGCGGGGCCCTCCTCGGCGTCCTCGGGCACCGGCGTCCACCCGAAGCCCATGGCGCTGCCGGCGATGCCCAGGAGCATGCCGACGAGGAACCCGCCGAGGTTGGTGGCGGCGAACGACAGCACCGAGAGGATCAGGGCGTTGACGCTCACATAGTGGTGCGTGTGCGGCAGGAACCACAGGAAGAGCCCCGCCACGACCAGCGCGATGCCGATGCCGACCGCCGCGATCCCGCCGAGCCCGAGGCTCACCAGGACCGTCAGCGGCGAGAGCGGCACCAGCAGCAGTTCGGCGCCGCCGAGGATCAGCAGCAGTCCACCCCAGAACGGCCGCGTGCGGCGCCACCTGCGCAGCACCCGCCGCTGCCGGGGCCAGGGCAGCCGTCGGTCGAGGGGGCCGCCGCCGTCCTTGCGGAAGGGTCTGACGCCGGCCCTCCCGCCGCCCGTCAGAAGCACTTCTTGCCGCCGAGGCTGACGTCGACGCGCATGCCCTTGAGCCGGAAGTTCCCGCCCGTCGCCGACCAGGCGTGGGACTTCACCCCGGAGACCGTGATGTCCCCGGCCTGGAGCCCGAACTTGCCCCGCTCGCCCTTGACCCCGGGCACCTCGTCCAGCGTCGAGGCGTCCCGGCCGATCTCCGCGGTGCCGAAGCGAGCGTCGCCCACCAGGTCCTCGCCGTCGATGACGAGGTTGCTGGCGGTGACGTTCCCCGCGTCACCGCCCGCGGTCAGCTTGAAGACCACCGTGCCGAGCGGGGTCTTCACCCCGGCGGCCTGGCAGATGTCGGACAGGGTCGCGTCACCGATCCCGAGGAGCGCCACCGGGTGCCCCTTGCCGTCGATGTCCCGGTCCGTCTGGACGTACGAGGACAGGCCCTCGCTCGTCAGTTTCCCCGAGGAGACCTGGAAGCTGGTGCCCGAGACGGCGAAGGACGCGGCGAGCGCGCCCTCGGCCATCACGGAGGCCATCACACCGACGGCCAGCACGGCCGGCATGGCCACCACGGCCGTCTTCTTCCAGGAGGTTCTGCCCTCGCGTAACGCGTTGCGGCTAGCGCCCACTGTTCTTCCTCCCGAACGTCGTTCCGCGTCGTCAAGCGTGCGTAAGGGGAGTGCGTGAAGCGCCGTCGGAAGCCTGGTCGGCAGACGGCACCGCTCTGCCATACTGCGGACATCCCACGGCAGTTGGAGACTAGGGCCGAAATTGAATAATAGTCAACAGCGCGGTACCGACCGTTCCGCGGCTCGTCGCGCCGACCTCATCACCATCGGCCGGAAGCTGTTCGCCGACACGTCGTACGACGCCCTGTCGATGGACGACATCGCGAAACAGGCGGGCGTCGCCAAGGGGCTGATCTACTACTACTTCAAGTCCAAGCGCGGTTACTACCTCGCGATCATCGAGGACTCCGTCGCCGACCTGGTCGCGCGCGCCGGACGCCACGACGGCCTGCCGCCCGTGGAGCGCGTGCAGCGCACCATCGACGGCTATCTGCGCTACGCCGAGCAGCACCAGGCGGCCTACCGGGCGATCATCAGCGGCGGTGTCGGCTTCGACGCCGAGGTGCACGCGATCCGCGACGGCGTCCGCGAGGCGATGATCAGGACGATCGCCGAGGGGACGTACGGCCGCGCCGACATCCCGTGCCTCGCCCGTACCGCGCTGCTCGGCTGGCTGTGCAGCGTCGAGGGCATCACGCTCGACTGGGTCGGGCACCGCGGCCTGCCGCGCGAGCGGGTCTGCGCCCTGTTGGTGCGCACGCTCGGGGACACGCTGCGCGTCATCGAGGACTTCGAACCGTCGTTCCCGGCGCCCGCGCGGCCATGAGCGAGGGGTGGGCGCCGAGAACCGGCTCCCACCCCGAACTCCGTGCGCCGTGCGTCAGTTGATGGCCTTGATCAGCTCACCGTTGGCCGTGTCGCCGCTCAGCTCCCAGAAGAACGTGCCGCCGAGGCCCGCCTGGTTCTTGTAGTTCATCTTCCCCGCGATGGTCGCCGGGGTGTCGTAGCTCCACCAGTTGTTCCCGCAGTGCGCGTACGCGGTCCCGCCGACGGTGCCGTTCGCCGGGCACTTGGTCTTCAGTTCCTTGTAGTCGTCGATGCCCTGCTCGTACGTGCCCGCGGCGGGCCCGGTCGCGGTGCCGCCGGGGGCCTTCTGGGTGACACCCGTCCAGCCGCGCCCGTAGAAGCCGATGCCGAGCAGCAGCTTCTGCGCCGGGATGCCGAGGGCGCGGAGCTTCTTGATCGTGGCGTCGGAGTGGTACGAGGCCTTCGGGATGCCGGTGTAGGAGGTGAGCGGCGAGTGCGGGGCGGTCGGCCCCTTCGCGTCCCACGCGCCGAAGTAGTCGTACGTCATCGGGTTGTACCAGTCGACGTACTGGGCGGCGCCCGCGTAGTCGGCCGCGTCGATCTTGCCGCCCGCGGAGGCGTCCGCGGGGATCGCCGCCGTCACGAGGTTGCCGCCGCCGAACTTCGCACGGACCGCGGCCATGAGCTTCTTGTACGCCTCGCGCCCGCTGGTGTCACAGGTCAGACCGCAGGCGTTGGGGTACTCCCAGTCGATGTCGATGCCGTCGAAGACATCGGCCCACTTGGAGTTCTCGACCAGGTCGTAGCAGGACTGGGCGAAGGCCGCCGGGTTCTTCGCGGCCTCGGTGAACCCGCCGGACCAGGTCCAGCCGCCGAAGGACCACAGGACCTTGAGGTCCGGGTGCTTCTTCTTGAGCTTGCGCAGCTGGTTGAAGTTGCCGCGCAGCGGCTGGTCCCAGGTGTCCGCCACGCCGTCCACGGACTGGGCCGCGGTGTAGGCCTTGTCGGTCGCCGCGTAGGCGTCGCCCATCGTGCACTTGCCGCCCTGGACGTTGCCGAAGGCGTAGTTGATGTGGGTGAGCTTGGCGGCCGAGCCGGACGTCTCGATGTTCTTGACGTGGTAGTTCCGGCCGTAGACACCCCATTCGGTGAAGTAGCCGACGACCTTGGAACCGGCGGCGGCCTCCGCTGCCGGGGCCTTGTCCGGTTCGGCGGCGGCGCTGCCGGCCCCGGCGAGCAGGCCCGCGCCGAGGACGGCGCAACAGGCGGTGGCGATCAGGGCCCGGAGGCCGGGGCACGGGGAGTGCGGTGTGGGCATCGTGTCTCCTCGTGGGGGGAAACCAGTGAGGCGCGAGGGGGGGAAGTGCTGCCGTGGAGCCGCCGCGTTCATTTGGCATGAACGCGGTAAGTGGTTCAACGGAACACTAGGAGGACTAGACCAGTACGGTCAATGGTTCGGACCAATCCGGCCGCCGCTGTCGATCTGCGGGTATCTTTCGAGTAAGCGGTCGTTAACTAGTGACTGGCTGCCGCCGATCGGGCATACTCAACGCGCCGCAGCCGCTGGTCAGCCGCTTCCGTGACCCGGGAGGAGACCCTGGCTCGGCATCGTTTCCGGCGCCGCCGCCTCACCCTGCGCGGGCGTCCGCCGTAGCCCGACAGGGAGGAGAGCGTCATGCCCGACCACGCCCCACAGCCGGTGGACCGTCAGCTGCCGACGGATGAGGCCAGGGATCTGCTCTCGCTCGTCCGGGACATCGTCCAGCGCGAGATCGCCCCGAAGGCGGCCGAGGAAGAGGAAGCCGGGCGCTTCCCGCGCGAGATCTTCACCCTCCTCTCCGAGGCCGGACTGCTCGGCCTCGCGTACGACTCCGAGTACGGCGGCGGCGACCAGCCCTACGAGGTCTACCTCCAGGTCCTGGAGGAACTCGCCGCCGCGCGCCTGACCGTCGGCCTCGGCGTCAGCGTCCACTCGCTCTCCTGCCACGCGCTCGCCGGGTACGGCACCAAGGAGCAGCGGGGCGAGCACCTGCCGGCGATGCTCGGCGGCGGCCTGCTCGGCGCGTACTGCCTCTCCGAGCCCGCCTCCGGCTCGGACGCCGCGTCCCTGCGCACGAAGGCCGTCCGGGACGGCGACGACTGGGTCATCGACGGCACCAAGGCCTGGATCACGCACGGCGGCGTCGCCGACTTCTACACCGTGCTGGCCCGCACCGGCGGCGAGGGCGCCAGGGGCGTCACGGCCTTCCTGGTGCCGGGCGACGCCGAGGGGCTCACCGCGGCGGCGCCCGAGAAGAAGATGGGCATGAAGGGCTCGCCCACCGCGCAGCTCCACTTCGACGGCGTCCGTGTCCCCGACTCCCGCCGCATCGGGGACGAGGGCCAAGGCTTCGCCATCGCGCTCTCGGCGCTCGACTCGGGGCGGCTCGGCATCGCGGCCTGTGCGATCGGCGTGGCCCAGGCGGCCCTGGACGAGGCGCTCACGTACGCCACCGAGCGGCGGCAGTTCGGCCGGCCGATCGCCGACTTCCAGGGCCTGCGCTTCATGCTCGCGGACATGGCGACGCAGATCGAGGCGGGCCGGGCGCTCTATCTGTCGGCGGCCAGGCTGCGCGACGCGGGCCGGCCGTTCGCCAAGCAGGCGGCGATGGCCAAGCTGCTGTGCACGGACACCGCGATGAAGGTGACGACGGACGCCGTGCAGGTCCTCGGGGGCTATGGCTACACCGCTGACTTCCCCGTGGAGCGTTTCATGCGGGAGGCGAAGGTGCTCCAGATCGTCGAGGGCACCAACCAGATCCAGCGGATGGTCATCGCCCGTCACCTCGCGGGTCCCGAGTCACGCTGAACTGGCCGCGGGCCACGGGCGGCGCCACCAGCCGGACCCACTCCGGGTCGTGGCGCCCGGGCAGCGTCCGGCCCCGGTCGGCCCAGTGGTGGACCAGGGCGCGGTAGATCGGCGGGTCCGGGGGCTGGGGCAGGCGCGGCTGCTGGTAGGTCTGTTGTGAGGGTTGCGTGGGCTGCGAGGGTGGCCGGTAGGGCTGTGGCTGGTATGTCTGCTGCTGTTGCGCCTGCCGGTCGTACGGCTGTCGCTCGTAAGCCTGTTGCTCGTACGGCTGCCGCTCATGCGCCTGCTGCTCGTACGCCTGTTGCTCGTACGTCTGCTGTTGGTACGTCTGTTGCCCGTACGTCTGTTGATGCGGTTCCGCCTGTCGAGCCCGTGGCGGAACCGATTCTGCGGAGGCGGGCACCATCACCAGAGTGCGTCGCCGACGGCTGGTGGGGACGTGCGTGGGGCCCATGTCCGTGGGGGTCATACCGGGCCAAACGCCCGGACCGGCGTCGAAGTCACCGCCGCGCGGATTAGGGCGTCAGTTCATGGCGCGCGGGCGCCGCAGGGGCGTGGCCCGAAGCGCGCCCGCGCGCGCCCCCGCGGCCGCGCACGGCTATGGCCCCGGCCCCGTGACTGACGTACCGTCAACTCCGCGCCCGCCGCCTGCTCGGCCCCCCCCGGCCCTTGGCGCGTCGCACTGTCCCGCGCTGCCCCGTGCTGTTCCGCGCCCAGGGAGGTCTGCCGTGGAGGACGACCGGCCGGTACCGCTCGACGAGTACCCCGTGCACCAGGTCCCGCTGTCGATGAAGCACGTCGCGACGGGTGACCGCAACGCCTACGACCGGTGCATCTTCCACCTCTTCGACCACGAGGGCCGCGCCCTGCTCATCCTCGGCCTCGGCGTCTACCCGAACACCGGTGTGATCGACGCGTACGCCACCCTCCGCACCGGCGACACCGTGCACGCCGTCCGCGCCGACGATGCCCTCGGTGACGACCGGACGGACCTCTCGGTCGGTCCGCTGCGCATCACCGTCGACGAGCCGCTGCGCCGGCTGCGGCTGGAGTGCGCCCCCGACCCCGAGGACCCGGCGTCCCTGTCGTACGACCTCACCTGGAGCGCCGACTTCCCCGCGCTGTGGGAGCCGCACCACATCCAGCGCCGCGGGGGCCGGCTCACCCTCGAAGGACGCCGCTTCGTCCAGGCGGGCCGCCCGTCGGGGATGATCCGCGTGGGCGGCGAGGAGATCCCCGTGACGGCGGGGGAGTGGACCGCGACCCGTGACCGCAGCTGGGGGGTGCGGCCCATCCCCGGGGAGGAACGCGGGCGGCTGGAAGAGGAGTTCGCCGCCGAGGGTTTCCACTGGATCTGGTGCCCGGTGCGCTTCGAGGACCGCTTCCTGATGGTCGTCGTCCAGGAGGACGCGGACGGCTACCGCACCCTCAACGACGCCACCCTCGTCCGCCCCGGCCACCGCGACCGCCAACTCGGCTGGCCCCGGGCCGACATCACCTACCGCTCCGGCACCCGCCACCCCGAGCGCGCCGTCCTCCACCTCACGGACCCCGGCGGGTACAAGCCCCTGGAGCTGGGTGTCGAGGTGCTCGCCTCGCTGCCCCTGGCCGTCGGCGCGGGCTATCCGCCCGCCGACGACTGGCAGCACGGCACCTGGCGGGGGCGCGGTTGGACCGACCGCCGGGCCTATGACCTCTCGGATCCCGGGGTCCACCCGCTCGCCGCTTACGGCGTCATCGACCACGCGGCGCGCTTCACCCTGAACGGCCGCACGGGCCACGGGATCTTCGAGCACGGCAGCTTCGGCCGCCACGACCCGAGCGGGTTCACCGGCTTCGGCTCCGTGGCGCCCTGAGGCCGCCGACGGTCCGCCGAAGGAGCACGGGCAAAGGAGCAAGGCAAAGGGAGCACGGGCAAAGGAGCACGGACCATGGCATCGGCACCCCGCCCCCGCACCACCACCCGCGACCCCGAAGAACTCACCCGCCGCCTCACCGCGTGGCTCGACGCCCGGCTGCCCGGCGCCAAGGCGGTCGACGTGAGCGTCCCGGAGTCCAACGGCATGTCCAGCGAGACCCTGCTCTTCACCGTCGAGCACCCCGAACCACCCCTGCGGCGCTGCGCGTTGCGCCTGGCGGCCGACCCGGCCGCGTACACCGTCTTTCCCGTCTACGACATGCCGCGCCAGTACCGCACGATGCGACTCGTCGCCGAGCACACCGACCTGCCGGTGCCGCGCGTCCTGTGGCTGGAAGAGGACCCCGGCCCGCTCGGCGCGCCCTTCTTCGTCATGGAGCGGGTCGAGGGCCGCGTACCGCCGGACGTCATGCCCTACACGTACGAGGGGAACTGGCTGCACGCCGCCACCGACACCGAACGCGCGCACCTTGAGGAAGCCTCGGTCGCCGTGGTGGCCCGGCTGCACGACCAGGTCCCGGTCGACGAGGCGCGGTTCCTCGCGCTGCCGGGCGAAGGCAGCCCGCTGCGCCGCCACGTCCAGGCCCAACGCGCCTACTACGCATGGGTGGTGAGCGGACTGCCCCGCTCACCTCTCATCGAGCGCGCCTTCGACCGCCTCGAAGAGCTGTGGCCGGACACCGAGGGCGAACCCGTCCTCAACTGGGGCGACGCGCGCATCGGCAACATCGTCTACGACGGCTTCGCACCCGCGGCCGTCCTCGACTGGGAGATGGCGGCGCTCGCCCCGCGCGAGGTCGACCTCGCCTGGATGATCTACCTGCACCGCTTCTTCCAGGACCTGACGGTGAGTTTCGGCCAGTCGGGGCTGCCGGACTTCCTGCGCCGCGACCGGGTGGAGGACACGTATGCCCGGCTCACGGGACACACCCCACGGGCCATGGGCTTCTACACGCTGTACGCGGCGCTGCGGCACGCGATCGTCATGCTGCGCGTCGCCTGCCGCCAAATCCACTTCGGCGAGGCCGCCGCGCCCGCTGCGCCGCAGGACACGGACACGCTGATCCTGCACCATGGCAGCCTCGCGGCCATGGTGCAGGGCAGCTACTGGTGAATCAGGCGGCGGGCCGCTGCTGTTGGGCCGCGCGCATCGGGCGCGAACCGGGGCCGCCCACGTGCGAGAACGGCTGCGTCCGCCAGTCGAGTCCCTGAGGGAGCGTCAACAGCAGGGCGGTGTCCTGCTCCTGAACCTCCATCGACTCGTCGGTGGGCGTGGCGTCCGTGGCCGCGCGGCCCGTACCGGCACAGACCGTGAGCCCGAACGGGTTCCACGGCGTGGGGCACAGGGCGTGCTCGGGCAGGACGTCCTCGTCGGCGAGGAGCGCGATCGGCTGCCCGCAGTCGGGGCAGTTCACGCGGTACATCTCGAAGGTGTCGTAGGCGTCGAGAAGGGCGTCAGCCGGTTCGACGCCCTCCGGCTCGGGCTCGGCGACCTGCTGCTGCTTGGCGCGAGTGGACCTGCCGGGGCGCTTCAAATTCTGCATGGGACTCTCCCCCTTGGGTGGGCCGACAAGGCGCTGCGGCCTCGACCACAGCAAGCACTTCCCGTCCCGTCGTAGGGGTAATCGTGGCATCCGAACGGACACGGTCACAGCCATGTGGCGTTCGTCACATGACCGGGGGAGTTGCCCCGGTCGGCGAGCCCTTCCGGCGCTCAGGTATCCGTGAGGATCAAGAGCCCTGTAGGTTCACCGCATGGAGGAGCTGGACCGACAGATCGTGCAGCTGCTCGTCAAGGACGGGCGGATGAGCTACACCGACCTGGGCAAGGCCACGGGCCTGTCCACGTCGGCCGTGCACCAGCGGGTGCGCCGCCTCGAACAGCGGGGCGTCATCCGCGGCTATGCCGCGGTCGTCGACCCCGAGGCCGTGGGGCTGCCCCTGACGGCCTTCATCTCGGTGAAGCCGTTCGACCCCAGCGCGCCCGACGACATCGCCGAGCGCCTCGCCGGCGTTCCGGAGATCGAGGCGTGCCACAGCGTCGCCGGGGACGAGAACTACATCCTCAAGGTCCGCGTCGCCACCCCGCTGGAACTGGAGCATCTGCTGACCCGCCTGCGCGCGCTCGCCGGAGTCTCCACGCGGACGACCGTCGTGCTCTCCACGCCCTACGAGGCCCGGCCGCCACAGGTCTGAGCGCATGCGCTTTCTGCTCGTGCACAGCCCTCTGGTGGGGCCCGCGACCTGGCGCCGCGTGGCCGCCGAACTGACCGCGGCCGGCCACATCTGCGCGGTCCCCGACCTGACCGGCGCGGCGACCGGCCCGGGCCCGCACTGGCCCGCGTTCGTGCGCCGCGCCGCCGCGGCCGCCCCCGCGGGGGAGCAGACCCTGGTCGTGCACAGCAACGCCGGGCTCCTGGTGCCCGTCCTCGCCGAGGCCGTGCCGGACGTGCGCCGGGTGGTCTTCGTCGACGCGGCCCTGCCCGGCGCCCCGCTGCCCGCCGTGCACCTCGCGGCGCTGCGGGAACTCACCGGCTCCGACGGGCTGTTGCCCCCCTGGACCGAGTGGTTCGACGAAGCCACCGTGGCGGCCCTCCTGCCGGACCCGCGGCTGCGCGCCGCGGTGATCGCCGAGCAGCCGCGCCTGCCGCTCACCCACTTCACCCGGCCGCCGCCCGCGCCACCCGGCTGGGACCGGCTGCCGTGCGGGTACCTCCGCTTCTCCGCGGCGTACCGACCGGTCGCGGGTGAGGCACGCGCGCGTGGTTGGCCCGTGGGGTCCCTCGCCGGTGGGCATCTGCATCAAGCGGTGGCTCCCGGGGCTGTCGCGCAGTGGTTGGTACGCGCGTGGGGGTGACCCCCGCGTCGGGCGGCCGCCCATAGGGGCGAGACTGGACCCATGAGCCAGAGCACCGCCCCCGGGAACGACGCCCGGGACCCCCAGGACCCCCACAGCCACCGCACCGTGCTGCTGCGCGGCGGCGACGTCCACAGCCCCGCCGACCCGTTCGCCACCGCGATGGTCGTCGAGCGCGGCCATGTCGCCTGGGTCGGCTCCGAGGGCGCGGCGGACGCCTTCGCGGACGGCGTCGACGACGTCGTGCACCTCGAAGGCGCCCTGGTCACCCCGGCGTTCACGGACGCCCACGTGCACACCACGGCCACCGGCCTCGCCCTCACCGGCCTCGACCTGTCCGGGGCCCGATCGCTGGACGACGCGCTCGCCGCCGTACGCGCACACGCCGCCGCGCGGCCGCACGACACCGTCCTGCTCGGCCACGGCTGGGACGCCGCCCGCTGGCCCGGCGGCCGCCCGCCCACGCGCGCGGAGCTGGACGAGGCCACCGGCGGCCGACCGCTCTACCTCTCCCGCATCGACGTCCACTCGGCGGTCGCCACCACCGCGCTGCTCGACCTCGTCCCCGGCGTCACCGGGCGCGCCGGCTTCCGCCCGGACGCCCCGCTGACCGGCGACGCCCATCACGGGGTGCGCGCCGCCGCCCTCGCCGCCGTCACGCCGCGCCAGCGGGCCGAGGCCCAGCGCGCCGCCCTGCGCCGCGCCGCCTCCCTCGGCATCGGCTCCGTGCACGAGTGCGCGGGCCCGGAGATCTCCGACGAGGACGACTTCACCGGACTGCTGCGACTCGCCGCCGAGGAAGCGGGACCGCGCGTCATCGGCTACTGGGCCGAGCAGGGCCGGGAAGGGGTCGCGCGGGCCCGCGAGTTGGGGGCGCTCGGCGCCGCCGGTGACCTCTTCGTGGACGGCGCCCTCGGCTCGCACACCGCCTGCCTCCACGAGCCGTACGCCGACGCCGCCCACACCGGCACGGCCCACCTGGACGCCGTCGCCGTCGCCGCCCACGTCGTGGCGTGCACCGAGGAGGGCCTCCAGGCGGGCTTCCACGCCATCGGGGACGCCGCGGTGGCCTCTGTGGTCGACGGCATGCGCCAGGCCGCGGAGAAGCTCGGCCTGCCGCGCGTCCGCGCCGCGCGGCATCGTGTGGAGCACGCCGAGATGCTCACCCCCGAGACGATCGCCGGCTTCGCGGAGTTCGGCCTCACCGCGTCCGTGCAGCCCGCCTTCGACGCCCTGTGGGGCGGCGAGGACGGCATGTACGCCCAGCGCCTGGGCGCCGAGCGGGCCCGCACCCTCAACCCCTACGCGGCCCTGCTGCGCGCCGGTGTGCCCCTCGCCTTCGGCTCCGACAGCCCCGTCACGCCGCTCGACCCCTGGGGCACCGTCCGAGCCGCCGCCTTCCACCGCACGCCCGGACACCGCGTCTCCGTACGCGCCGCGTTCACCGCCCACACCAGGGGCGGCTGGCGGGCCGTCGGCCGCGACGACGCGGGTGTCCTGGTGCCGGGCGCGCCCGCGGACTACGCCGTGTGGCGCACCTCCGATCTGGTGGTCCAGGCCCCCGACGACCGTGTGGCCCGCTGGTCGACCGACCCGCGCTCGGGCACCCCCGGCCTCCCCGACCTGTCGCCGGGGGCCGAACTCCCGGTCTGCCTGCGTACGGTGGTGGGGGGCCGGACGGTTCATGTGGGGCCGGACGAGTGATGTACCGGCGGTGCGCGACGCCGCTCACGGCCCGCCGGGGCTCCGCACGACCTGGGAATCCTGGGCACCGATCTGGGAGCTCTCGTCGTCGGCGCAGTTCACCGGGCTATTGACAGAAAGCCGTCGTGGGCCGGTAGGTTCGGCCGGGTCCACCACAGGACGTCCGAGAGGCGAACCTCCACGCAGTCGTCGAACGCCGCTGGGTCATGGGTGGTGTGCCGCACCGGCGCACCGCCACTGGGAGCCAGGTCCAGCGTCCGCGACGCGGAGGCGAGGGAACGTATGAGCCGATCGGCAGGTGTGACCCGGGTGGGGCCCGGACGCTCAGTAGACAACGGCTTTCGGTCGATCCGCAGCCAGCGGGTCCCAGGTCGGCCCGAAGGGCGCCGGGCCCCGATCCGCAGTGCCGGCCGCCGCTATTCCCGTGCCGCCGCTGGGGCGCGGGCCGCGGCCACTATGGTTGTCCTCTGCGTACGAACGAAGGGGCAGTAGTGAACGACGGCGGTCGGGTCTTCGAAGCGGAAGACCAGGGGAGGCAGTTCGGCTCGCTCGGCACGGCCTTGGTGATCATTCCGACCTACAACGAGGCGGAGAACATCACGTCCATCGTCGGCCGGGTGCGGGCCTCCGTCCCGGACGCGCACGTCCTGGTCGCCGACGACAACAGCCCCGACGGCACCGGCAAGATCGCCGACGAGCTCGCGGCCGAGGACGAGCAGGTGCACGTGCTGCACCGCCAGGGCAAGGAAGGCCTCGGCGCCGCCTACCTCGCGGGCTTCCGCTGGGGACTCGACCACGACTACGGCGTGCTGATCGAGATGGACGCCGACGGCTCCCACCAGCCCGAGGAGCTGCCGCGTCTGCTGACCGCGCTCAAGGGCGCCGACCTCGTGCTCGGCTCGCGCTGGGTGCCGGGCGGCCGGGTCGTGAACTGGCCCAAGCACCGCGAGTTCATCTCGCGTGGCGGCAGCACCTACTCGCGCCTCCTGCTCGACGTGCCCATCCGGGACGTGACGGGCGGCTACCGCGCCTTCCGCCGCGAGACCCTCGAAGGCCTCGGGCTCGGCGAGGTCGAGTCGCAGGGCTACTGCTTCCAGGTCGACCTGGCGCGCCGCGCGATCAAGGCGGGCTACCACGTGGTGGAGGTGCCCATCACCTTCGTCGAGCGGGAACTGGGCGACAGCAAGATGAGCCAGAACATCGTCGTCGAGGCGCTGTGGCGGGTCACCGCCTGGGGCGTGGGCGAACGGGTGGGCCGCGTCATCGGGCGCAAGCAGCCCTGACCGGCGCTCAGCTACCCTGACCGGCGCCGAGCAGGCCCTGATCGGTGCTGGCTGCCCTGACCGGCCCGCGCGCGGACGCCTTGTTGATCATCCCCCTTATCCCGGCCTGAGACGCGCCCAGGCACACTGGGAGCATGACGACTGGCGCACCGCCTCCCATCCGACCTGCCCGGCCCCGGCGCTCCGGGCTCCTGAGGTACCTGCCGCTCGGCATCGCCGTGTGGCTCGTCCTGGAAATCTGGCTGCTCACCGTCGTGGCGGGCGCCACGAGCGGGTTCGTGGTCTTCCTGCTCCTGGTGGGCGGCCTCGTGCTCGGCTCCGCGGTGATCAAGCGCGCGGGGCGCCGGGCGTTCCGCAAGCTCAGCGAGGCGGTGCAACAGCAGCAGAGCGGCATCCCGCCCGAGTCCTCTGCCGGTGGCGGAGGCGGGGCCCTGACGATGCTGGGCGGACTGCTGATCATCCTGCCGGGCCTGATCTCGGACGCCCTGGGGCTGATCCTGCTGGTGCCCCCGGTCCAGAAGGCCCTGGGGAGGTACGCGGAGCGAACCATCGACCGCAAGATGCGCCGACTCGGCGAGACCACGCCCGGCGGCCTCGGCGACGCCTTCCAGCAGGCGCGCATGCACCGCCCCGACGGCAAGGTGGTCCAGGGCGAGGTGATCAGGGACGAGCCGTCGGCGCGCGGCCCGCGCCCGGACGACCCGCAGCTGCCGCGCTGACGGCGCACCGCCGCCGACGCACACGAGGGCCGGGACCACTGCTGAGCAGTGGCCCCGGCCCTCGTACTTGTGCTGCTGTGCGCCGAGTCCGTCGTCAGGCGGACTTGCGGCTGTCCCGCGGATGCACCGCGATGTTCATGGCGCCGGACCGAAGGACCGCCAGGCGCTCCTCCAGGACCTCTTCGAGTTCCTCTCGAGTACGGCGCTCCATGAGCATGTCCCAGTGCGTACGCGCCGGCTTGCCCTTCTTCTCCTCAGGTCCGTCGCCGTCTACCAGGAGTGCCTGGGCCCCGCAGACCTTGCACTCCCACTCCGGCGGGATCTCCGCCTCGACCGAGAACGGCATCTCGAAACGATGTCCGTTCTGGCATGCGTACTCCACGGCCTGGCGCGGAGCCAGGTCGATGCCGCGGTCGGTCTCGTAGCTTGTCACCACGAGGCGCGTGCCGCGAAGAGCTCGCTCACTCATGAATCGTGCCTCCCGGGCTTGTCGCCCACAGGACAGGTGTCGCTGTCGTCGTCATCCGGTCAACGTCCGGTCGGCGGTAAAGATTCCCGTTCTGGGTCATGCGTCGCCGTCGTATGCCGCCCCTTGTTGTACCCACCAACGCCCGGTTTGTCACATCTGGCAGCAGATGTCACCCAGCGTTTCTGATTCTCCAGATCGCAGTAACGGTCCGCCTGGCAGGCCAAACGCGTACACTACCGCCCTTTGCCCTCAGTTGCTAAATCTTCTCGGGCACGGGGTTCCCCGCGTCGCGCACGGCACGCTTCACCGGCACCCTCGCGAGCAGCACGAATCCGAGCGCGAAGAAGACCACGAGGGAGACGATGGCGTCCCGGTAGCTCCCGGTGAGCTGGTAGGTGAGCCCGAAGATCAACGGTCCCAGCCAGGCCATGCCGCGGTCGCTGATCTCGTACGCGGAGAAGTACTCGGCCTCCTTGCCGCGCGGCACCAGGTGCGAGAAGAGGGAGCGGGACAGGGCCTGCGTGCCGCCGAGGACCAGGCCGATCCCCGCCGCCAGGGCGAAGAACCACCCGGGCGCCCCCGAGGGCAGGAAGTAACCCGCCCCGATCGTCACCGTCCAGGCGACGAGGGAGCCGAGGATGACGCGCTTGGCGCCGTGGACGCGCGCGAGCCTGCCCATGGTGAGCGCCCCGGCGACCGCGAGCAGCTGCACCAAAAGGACCGCCACGATCAAGGTGGACTGGCCGAGCCCCAGCTCCTCGGAGCCGTAGACGGACGCCTGGGAGATCACCGTCTGCACCCCGTCGTTGTAGACGAGGTACGCCAGCAGGAAGGCAAGCGTGTGCGGGTGCCGGCGCATGTCGCGCACCGTCGCCGCCAGCTGCCGCAGGCCGCCGCGCGGGGCGCCCTCCGACGGCACTGTCCGCCGGTCGCGCAGCCGTCTCAGCGGTACGAGGGTGAAGGCGCCCCACCACACGCCGGCCGACGCCAGGCAGATGCGGACCGCCGTCGACTCGGAGACCCCGAAGGCGTCATGGGCGAGGAACAGCACCAGGTTCGCCACCAGCACCAGGGCACCCGAGGCGTAGCCGAAGGCCCAGCCGCGCGAGGAGACCGCGTCGCGCTCCTCGGGAGGGGCGATCTGGGGCAGGTAGGAGTTGTAGAGCACCATCGACACGGCGAGCGAGGCGTTGGCGATGATCAGCAGGAGGCCGCCGAGGAGGTAGCGGTCGCCGTCCAGGAAGAACATTCCGGCCGTCGCGGCCGACCCCAGGTACGCGGCCACGGCGAGCAGCGGCTTCTTGCGCCCCGTGCGGTCGGCCGCGGCGGCTGCCGGCGGCATCACAAGGACGGACACCAGCACGGACGCGGACACCGCGTAAGCGAAGAAGGCGCCCGCCCGGACCGGGATGCCCAGCGGGTGCACGAACCCTTCGGGATCGGCGGCCGTCTCGGCGATCTCCGTGAGGTAGGGCCCAAGGAAGACGGTCAGGACGCTCGTCGAGTAGACCGAGCACGCCCAGTCGTAGAAGTACCAGCCGCGCTGTTCGCGCCGCCGTTCGGCGGTCGCGGCGGCCCCCGTCCGCTCGGTGTCGGTGCCCACCCGTGACCCTCGCTGTTCCCCGTGGTGCGAAGCCGCCCTCGGGCGGTCGGCACAGTCCGGCCGGGGTGACCGGTCAGCCGGTCAGACCCAGCTCCCCCGGTCCTTCAGCACCTCGCGCAGCGTCTCGATGTGATCGGAAACTATGCCATCCACGCCCAGGTCCAGGAGAGCCGCCATCCGCTCGGCGTGGTTGACCGTCCACACGTGGACCTGGAGCCCGCGCGCGTGGGCGGCCCGTACGAAGCGGTGGTCGACCACCCGGACCCCGCCGTGCGTCTCGGGCACCTGCGCGCAGACCGCCGAGCGACGGACCGCCGCCGGCACGCCGTACGACCGCAGGCGCAGCGCCGCCACGCCGCGCGTCCCGAACGACGTGGCCAGACGCGGGCCCGCGAGGCGTTGTGCCCGGGCCACGCGCGCCTCGGAGAACGAACCGACGCAGACGCGGTCCCAGGCCCCGACACGCCGGATCAGGTCGAGCAGCGGTGCCAGGGCAGGCTCGGCCTTCACGTCCACGTTCCAGCGCACGTTTGGGAAGGTCTCCAGAAGCTCTTCGAAGAGGGGCACCGGTTCCGTGCCGGCCACGCGCGCGTGGCGCACCTCGCTCCACGGGAGGTCGACGATGCGGCCCGCCGCGTCCGTGACGCGGTCGAGCGTCGCGTCGTGGAAGGCGACGAGGCGGCCGTCGGCCGTGGCGTGCACATCGGTCTCGATGTAGCGGTAACCGAGGCGGACGGCGCGCCGGAAGGCTGCGGTGGTGTTCTCCAGGCCGTCCGCGGCACCCCCGCGGTGGGCGAGGGCGAGCGGCCCCGGGTGATCGAGATAGGGATGGCGTACGCGCGTGGTCACCGCTGAAGTATCGCCTCCGACGGACCACCGGAGGGGACGGCGCCGCCCGCGCTGGGTGCGGGCAGGGCGAAGCGGCGCAGGAAGTACTGGGCGAGCGGGCCGATCGACAGCGCGTAGAGGACCGTGCCGACGCCGACCGTGCCGCCCAGGACGAAACCCGTGGCCACGACCGTCGCCTCGATGGAGGTCCTGATGAGCCGGATCGAGCGGCCGGTGCGGCGGTGCAGGCCCGTCATCAGGCCGTCCCGTGGGCCGGGGCCGAAGGCCGCGGTGATGTAGAGCCCGGTCGCCACGCCGTTGAGCAGCACCCCGGTCACGAGCAGCGGTACGCGGACGGCGAGCGCGTGGGCGTCCGGCAGCAGCGCCAGGGTGGCGTCCATCGCCACGCCGCAGACGATGACGTTCGACACCGTGCCGAGGCCCGGACGCTGGCGCAGCGGGGCCCACAGCAGCAGCACCGCCGCGCCCACCACGATGGACACGGCCCCGATGGACACTCCGGTCAGCTCGGAGAGGCCTTGGTGGAGGACGTTCCACGGTTCGGGCCCGAGCCCCGCCTCGACCATCAGCGCGGAACTCGCGCCGTACAGCGTCAGTCCCGCGTACAGCTGGACGAGCCGCCTCGTGAGGTGCGGCCGCGGACGCGGTCCCGGACGTGGCCTCAGGCGTGCCCTCGGAGGTGGCTCTGTGACGGACAAGGAAGGCTCCCCCCGTAGTGCTGTGGCTTGACGCATGACACCCTGTGGCCTGGAAGCAGACCGCAACCATGGCCAATCCGGGGAAGGTGGACTGGGAATCATGGCTCAGTGGACTTCGGCGATGGGCTCGACTCAGCTGGCCCGGCTCCTCGCCTCCCAGCAGGCGCGCCCCACCGGCCCCGGCGCCCGCCGCCCGCCCGCCTACCGCGCGCTCGCCGACGGCATCCGGCTGCTGATGCTCGAAGGCCGCGTTCCCGTCGCCGCGCGCCTGCCCGCCGAACGCGAACTGGCGGTGGCTCTCGCCGTCAGCCGCACCACCGTGGCCGCCGCCTACGAAGCGCTGCGCACCGAAGGCTTCCTGGAGTCCCGCAGGGGAGCCGGCAGCTGGACCGCCGTCCCCGCCGGCAACCCCCTCCCCGCGCGCGGGCTCGAACCCCTGCCTCCGGAGGCGCTCGGTTCGATGATCGACCTGGGCTGCGCGGCGCTGCCCGCGCCCGAGCCGTGGCTCACCCGCTCGGTGCAGGGCGCCCTCGAAGCGCTCCCGCCGTACGCCCACACGCACGGCGACTACCCCGCCGGCCTGCCCGCCCTGCGCGAGATGCTCGCCGAGCGCTACACCGCGCGCGGGATTCCGACGATGCCCGAACAGATCATGGTCACCACCGGCGCGATGGGCGCCATCGACGCGATCTGCCACCTCTTCGCGGGGCGCGGCGAACGCATCGCGGTGGAGTCCCCCTCGTACGCCAACATCCTCCAGCTCATGCGGGAGGCGGGCGCACGGCTCGTCCCCGTCGCCATGGCCGAGGGGCTCGCGGGCTGGGACATGGACCGGTGGCGGCAGGTCCTGCGCGACGCGGCGCCCCGGCTCGCGTACGTCGTCGCCGACTTCCACAACCCCACGGGCGCGCTCGCGGGGGAGGACCAGCGCAGGCAGCTGGTCGACGCGGCCCGCTCGGCGGGCACGGTCCTGGTCGTCGACGAGACGATGAGCGAGCTGAGCCTCGAACCGGACCTCGCCATGCCGCGCCCCGTCTGCGGCTTCGACCCGGCCGGGTCCACCGTCGTCACCGTCGGCTCGGCGAGCAAGGCCTTCTGGGCCGGGATGCGCATCGGCTGGGTGCGGGCCGCCCCTGATGTGATCCGCAGCCTCGTCGCGGCGCGCGCGTACGCGGACCTGGGCACCCCCGTGCTCGAACAACTGGCCGTGAACTGGCTCCTCAACACCGGCGGCTGGGAAGCCGCGGTCGACGTGCGCAGACAGCAGGCGCGGGAGAACCGTGACGCGCTGGTCGCCGCCGTCCGCCGCGAGCTGCCCGGCTGGGAGTTCGAGGTGCCGCGCGGCGGCCTGACGCTGTGGGTGCGGACCGGCGGCCTCTCCGGCTCGCGGCTCGCGGAGGTGGGCGAGCGCGTGGGGGTACGGGTGCCGTCGGGGCCGCGCTTCGGCGTCGACGGGGCGTTCGAGGGGTATGTGCGGCTGCCGTTCACCGTGAGCGGCGCGGTGGCCGAGGAGGCGGCGGTGCGCCTGGCCGCCGCCGCCCGCCTCGTGGACACGGGTGCCGGGGCGGGGGCGGAGGTCGCGCACCCGTTCGTGGCCTGAGCGCTGCCGCCCCGGGCTAGCTCTCCGCCGGGACCGGCTCCGCCCCGGCGATCGTCTCGGGAAGCTCCTCCGGCACCTCCTCGTCGGCGGCCACGGCGTCCGCCGGTGTGCTGTAGTCCGGCAGCAGGTCCATGACCGCGAGGCGGTGCGCCTCGCTGGTCGCGTCGTCGTACGGGTCGGGCGTCGCGGGGACCTGGAGGCGGAGCACCGGGCCTGGGCCGAGCCGCGCGTAACCCCGGCCGGGCGGGACCTCGGCGGTGGGTGTCGTGGCGGGGCGCGTCCCGAGGACCTCTTCCAGTTGGTCGGACAGCGCGGGACCGAGCACCACCCGCGCGCGCGTGTGGTGGCGCACGGAGTCGCTCAGGGCCTCCAGGCAGTCAAGCTGGTCCGCGACGACCACCGTCACGTTCGCCGCCCTGCCGTGCCGCAGCGGGACATGGAGCAGCGCCTGGGGGTCGTCGCGCCCGTCGGCCGCGGCGAGGTGACCGAGCACGCTCGGCCGGTCGAACAGAATCCACAGAGGGCGTCTGGTGTCCTCCGGAGGCGGGTGGCCCGCCTGCCGGGCGCGGTTGGCCGCGATGAGCCTGCGCTCGGTCTCGTGCGCCGCCCATTCGAGGCTCGCGAGCGCCCCGGCGAGCCCGCACTCGATGGCCAGGACCCCTTCGCGGCCCGTCAGGCAGGCGTAGTCCCCGGTGCCGCTGCCCTCGACGATGAGGACGTCGCCGTGCCGCAGCGCCTGGAGGGCGACGGAGCGCAGCAGTGTCGTGGTGCCGCTGCCCGGCTGGCCCGCCACCAGCAGGTGGGGTTCCGTGGAGCGGATGCCGGTGCGCCACACGACGGGGGGTACGTCGCGGTGTCCCTCGCCGTCGGCCACCGGCAGGGTGCGCTGGACGCCGGTCTCGTCGGTGAAGCCGAGGACGGTCTCCCCGGGGGCGGTGACGAAGCGCTGGGCGGCGATGTCGGTGGGGAGCGGGGGCAGCACGGCGACGGTGAGTTCGTTGTCCTCCTCGTCCCACGCGAAGTGGTATTCGCGTCCGCGGCCCGACTTCGCGTGCAGCAGTTGCTCGATCCGCGCGCGGGCCTCGGCCTCGCCGTCCGTGAAGTACGCCGGGTAGCGCACCACGAGCCGGGAGATCCGTCCGGTGTCGTCGAACTCGTAGGAGGGGAACGCCTGGTCCCATTCGCCGCCGTGGGTGAAGAGCGGGGCGGGGTCGTCGGGGACGGAGAAGTACGGGACGAGCGCTTCGTAGAGGCACTGGAGTCGCTGTGCCTGTGGTTCGTCGGGGCCGGTCCGCGCGCGTGCGGTGCGCTCGTGGCCCGTCCATGCGGCGGCCCCCATCAGGGCGATGAGGGCGAACCCCGGGCCGTAAGGGACGAGGGCCACGACCAGCAGCACGGAGGCCACGAAGAAGAGCAGCGGTCCGCGCTTGTCCTTGGGTGTGTCGACCCACTTGCGCCGCCCGGCGGCAGCCAGCCGGCGCAGTCCACGAGCGATCGTGATCAGCGGGTGGAGAACGTCGGTGGCGCTGTCGACGGCCGACCGCGTCAGCTCGCGGCCCCGCGCGATGGCCGCGGTGCCGTTGCTCAGGATGCGGGGGAGGGGGCGCCTGGCCACGTCGGTCTCCTGGAGGTGCGTACGGAAGTGCCTGGGAGGGGCAGCGGCGTCAGAACTTGATCCCGCCCAGCAGGCTCGCCAGGCTCGCGCCGCCGGCCTTGATGCTCGGGGCGATGGCGGTGCCCGCGAGGTAGAAGCCGAAGAGCGCGCAGACCAGCGCGTGGGAGGCCTTGAGTCCGTCCTTGCGGAAGAAGAGGAAGACGATGATGCCGAGCAGCACGACGCCCGAGATGGACAGGATCATGAGGATTCTCCTGGTTGGTGGGGACAGTCACCATGAGTTCTTCCAGGCTCACAGGATGTATCCATACGACAAAAGGTGCAAATGAGTGAAATAAGCTGAATTTCCCTCGAATGGCAGAGCTGCCCTGGGCGTCGACAGTGGGTCAGGGTGCTCCCGAGCCCGCCGTGATCTTTGCCTCGGCCGGGCCGCGTCATGTGCCCGCGAGGGCAGTACCCTGTCGATTCACTCGTACGGCTGCACCGGCAGCGCATCCCAGAAAGGCGGACGCCCCCATGAGCGAAGCCCCCGACCCCGAGGTCGTGGAGCTGGCGACCAAGATCTTCGATCTGGCCCGGCAGGGTGACACCGCCGCTCTGGCGGCGTACGTCGACGCGGGCGTCCCCGCCGACCTCACCAACGACAGCGGCGACTCGCTCGTGATGCTCGCGGCCTACCACGGGCACGCCGAGGCCGTCCGTGCCCTCCTGGAGCGGGGCGCGGACGCCAACCGCGCCAACGACCGGGGGCAGACGCCGCTCGCCGGTGCCGTCTTCAAGGGCGAGGACGCGGTCGTCCGGGCCCTCCTGGACGGCGGGGCCGATCCGGCCGCCGGGATGCCGTCGGCGGTGGACACCGCACGCATGTTCCAGAAGGCGGAGCTGCTGAAACTGTTCGGGGCCGCCTGAGCGGGTAGCGGACCAGTGGCTACGGGGGCGATGGAAATGTGGTCGCGGCGGGCATGACCCGCGGGTCATCATGACGACGTGATTTACGGACGCGACGGCGGGGCAGATCTTGCCGCACCACGTGGACCGTGAGCGGCCCGCCCCCGGACCTTGGTCCGGGACCCCCAAGGGCCACGGATGAGAGGCAGAGGAAAATGGTCTTCGACAAGCAAAAGACGGCGGGCGGCCCGACGTGTTGGCGCACGGCCAGGTAATGCGTGATTCCCGGTTGCGTCGACGCTTGATGTGAGGCTGTTTCCCATGTTCGATCCGGTCATAGCGCCCAGCGGTACGCTGCTCGGCCTGCTCCAGCGGGGCCGCGGCGACGGCACTCTGCACGCGCTCACGGCACCCCGGTCCGAGGCGCTCGCCGCCCTCGACCACTGCGTGCTCAACGATCCACGCCACGACTGGCAGGTGGAGAACCGCTCGCTCTACTACGCCCGCCTCTACCTCGACCTGCACGGGGGGCTGGGCGCGATCGAGCGGCACCTCTTCGATGCCGAGGACGTCCTGAACACGGACGACTCGCGCACCGGACTCGCCCTCGCCGTCCTCGGACACCTCGCCTCGTACGGCAGGCACGACGCCCTGGAACTCCTGCGGCGGTACGCGGCCTCCGGCACGAACTGGGCGTGGGCCCTGGACGAGCTGGCGCTGCGCGACGACGACGCGGGCCTGCGCGCCCTCGCGGCGGCCGTGCTCGCCCGCTTCCCCGCCGACGCCGAGGGCGAGGCCGAACTGGCCGCCGTCGTCCGCGACGCCTACGAACCACGGCCCTGGCGGCTGTGGGAGGAGGACCACCGCGCCCATATCGGCGCCCGCGTGCGAGCCGCGCGGGAACAGGGCTCCTTCGACCGCTGGCAGCGCCAGATGCGGCCCGCCGGGCCCCGCCCCGGCTGGAGCGTCCAGGCCGTCTTCGACTGGGCCCAGGAGGGCCTTGAGCGCGGCGCCGTGCTGCACGTGCCCGCCGCCCGCTGCCTGAGCGCCGTCGCCGGGCCCGAGGACCGGGCCGAGATCGTCGAAGCCGCCCGGAACGGCTCCGACGGGGCCCGCGGCACCGCCCTGCGCTATCTGGCGGATGCCCGTGACCCCGCCGTCCTCGACCTCATCGAGTACGCCGTGGAGGGGCACTCCCGTGTCGTCGCCGACGCCGCGACCGAGGCCTTCGAACGGATGGGCGGCCCCGCCCCCGTCGAGCGCGCCCGGCGCTGGGCCTACCGCCCCGACGCCCTGGGCGCCGCCGCCGGACGCGTGCTCGCCTCCCGGGGCGACGCGCAGGACAGCAAGCTGGTCCTCTCCGCGCTGCGCGAGGCGGTCCGCGGCGAGGGCCCCGACGCGCCGACGCTGTGGACCCTCGTCGACGGCGCCGGACGCCTCGGCATCGCCTGCGCCGCCCCCGTGCTGCGCCACGTCTACCGCGAGACCGCCTCATCCCACCTGCGCGGCCGCGCCGCCCGGGCGCTCGCCGCCACCGACCCCACCTTCGCCGCGGGCTTCGCCGTCGAATGCCTCTGGGACTGCGAGGAATCCACCCGGGGAGTCGCCGCCCGGCACGCCGAGACCGGTGACGCCCGCGTGGTCAACCGCTTGCGCAGGCTCGCCGCGGACCCCGCCGAGGAGGACGAGGTACAGACGGCGGTACGGAGCAGGATCGGGCCCGACGCGGACGCCCCCGCGGTGGAGGCCTGACGCCGGCGCTCGCGCGGTGGCGTGGGCCCGGTCAGCGGCGGCCGACGCCCACGAACCGTACCGGCGTGCCCGGCCGCGCCTGGGCCGCCGCGGCGAGATCGGCCTCCCGCACGACCGCGACCACCGGATAACCGCCCGTCGTCGGATGGTCGGCGAGGAAGACGACCGGCCTGCCGTCCGGCGGCACCTGCACCGCCCCCACCACCATGCCCTCGCTCGGCAGCTCCCCCTGAAGCGCACGCTCCAGGGCGGGGCCCTCGGTGCGCAGGCCGATGCGGTTGCTCGCCGAGGACACGCGGTACGCGCGCGTGACGAGCGTGTCCAGAGCCGCCGGGGTGAACCAGTCGGCGCGCGGCCCGAACGTCACCCGCAGCACCAGCTCCCGGGGCGGCGCCGGCTGCGGGACGGTGTCCACGCGTGCGTGCGGGCCGCTCGCGCGGCCCAGCGGCAGCACCGCCCCGTCCGCGAGCGGGGGCGGACCGAGCCCGGAGAGCAGATCCGCGGAACGGCTGCCGAGCACCGCCTCCACCGCCACCCCGCCGTCGAACGCGACGTACGTACGCACTCCGGAGAGGGCCGCCCCGATGTCCAGGAGCGCCCCCGCGGGCACCCGTACCGGCGCTCCCCAGGCGGCCGGCCGGCCGTCCACGGTGACGGGGCAGGGCGCGCCGCCGACCGCCACCGTGACGGGGCGGCGGGGGCGTACGGCACAACCGGTGAGGGTGGTCTCCAGCACGGCGGCGCCCGGCGGATTGCCCACCAGGCGGTTGACCAGGCGGGCCGTGGCCGGGTCCAGGGCTCCCGAGCGCGGTACGCCGAGATGGGCGTGACCGGGGCGCCCGAGGTCCTGGACGGTGGTCAGCGCGCCGGCCCGTACGACGGCGACGGCACGGTCGGTCATCACGCCTCCTCCGGCGCGGGGTCCGCCACCACGAAGCGGACACGGACGCCGGGGGAGAGCAGCGCGGCGGGCACGCGCGCGTGGTCCCACAGCACGACGTCCGTCGAGCCGATCAGCTGCCAGCCGCCCGGCGAGGCACGCGGATACACGCCGGTGTACGGACCGGCCAGGGCGACGCTGCCCGCGGGGACGGCGGTGCGGGGCGTGTCCCGGCGGGGGACCGCGTAGCGCTCGGGCAGCCCCGTCAGGTACCCGAAGCCGGGCGCGAAGCCGCAGAACGCGACGCGGAACCGCGCCGCCGAGTGAATCCGCGCCACCTCGGGCACGGCCACACCCCAGTGCGCGGCGACGTCCGCGAGGTCCGGACCGTCGTACCGCACCGGGATCTCAAGGACCTCGTCCGCGCGCGTGGGCAGGGGGGGAACCCGCCAGCCGGGCAGTTCGGCGCCGACGCGGGCGGGCTCGTCGAGGCCGTCCAGGAGCACCGTGCGGGCCGCGGGGATGATCTCCCGGACCCGCAGCGCCCCCGACGCGCGGCGGCGCAGCAGCTCGGCGTGGAGGGCCTGCGCCTCGGTACCGTCGGCCACTTCTACGAGCAGGGCCTTCTCGCCCACCGGCAGCACCCTCACGCGAACGCCGCCACGCGCACGCCCGCCGCCTCCAGGCGAGCCCGGACCCGGCGGGCCAGCTCCACCGCCCCCGGAGTGTCGCCGTGCAGGCACAGTGACCGGGCGCGGACGGGGATCTCACGGCCGGTGCGGGAGGTGACCGTCCCGGTCCGCGCCATCCCCAGGGACCGTTCGACGACGGCGTCCGGCTCGGTGATGACGGCGCCCTCGCCGCCCCTCGGCACCAGCGTGCCCTCGTCGGTGTAGGCGCGGTCCGCGAACGCCTCCGTGACGGGTGTGAGTCCGGCCTTCGCCGCGCGCTCCAGGAAGCGGGAGCCGGGCAGTCCTAGGACGGGCAGCGAGGCACCGGCGAGCAGCACTCCCTCGACGACGGCCTGGGCCTGGCTCTCGTCGTGGACGACGCGGTTGTAGAGCGCGCCGTGCGGCTTGACGTACGACACGCGCGTGCCCGCCGCGCGGGCGAAGACCTCCAAGGCGCCGATCTGGTACGCCACTTCGGCGGCCAGCTCGTCGGACGGCACGTCCATCGCGCGCCGCCCGAAGCCCGCCAGGTCACGGTAGGAGACCTGCGCGCCGATCCGCACCCCGCGCTCGGCGGCCAGGTCGCACACCCTCCGCATGGTGACCGGGTCCCCGGCGTGGAAGCCGCAGGCCACGTTGGCACTGGTGACGACGGACAACAACGCCTCGTCGTCGGTCAGGCGCCAGCGGCCGAAGCCCTCGCCGAGGTCGGCGTTCAGATCGATGGAGGTGGTGCTCATGTGCGGAGGTCTCCTGTGGTTCGCGACGGCCAGGTGGTTCTCGACGGCCAGGTGGTTCGTGACGGTCAGGTTGTACCCCCTCGGCCGGACGGTTCCGCGCGGTCAGGCCACGCGGTACTGCTCGTCCCGGGCGTCGGTGACGAACATCCGGCCCGGGGCGTGCGTGATCGCGAAGGGCGGCCGCGACGCCATCACGGCCGCCTGCGGTGTCACCCCGCAGGCCCAGAACACCGGGATGTCGTCCGGCTCGGCGGCCACCGGGTCCCCGAAGTCGGGCCGGTCCAGGTCCGCGATGCCGAGCCCGCCCGGTTCGCCGCAGTGCACGGGACTGCCGTGCACCGCCGGCATCAGGGCGCTCTCACTGATGGCGTCGGCGAGACGGTCGGGTGGGACGGGCCGCATCGACACGACCATGGGGCCGTGCAGCCGCCCCGCGGGGCGGCAGGGGCGCGTGGTCACGTACATCGGAACGTTGCGGCCCTGTTCGATGTGGCGCAGCGGGACCCCGGCGTCGGCGAGCGCCCACTCGAAGGTGAAGCTGCACCCGATCAGGAACGACACCAGGTCATCGCGCCACCGGTCGACGACATCCGTGGGCTCGTCGATCAGCTCGCCGTGCTCCCACACGCGGTAGCGCGGCAGATCCGTGCGGAGATCGGCGCCCGGGGCGAGCGGCGTTTCCCAGGAACCGGCGTCCGTGACGTCGAGCACCGGGCAGGGCTTCGGATTGCGCTGGCAGAACAGCAGCATCTCGTACGCCCAGTCGGCGGGGACGGAGATGAGGTTGGCCTGAGTGAAGCCCGCCGCCCAGCCGGCGGTCGGACTCGTCTCGCCCGAACGGAAGGCCGCGCGGGCCTGCTCGGCGGAGTGGGTCCCGGCGTCGCCCACGCGCGCGTGCCCGATCACAGCGGTGTCCTTTCCGGGCGTCACAGCAGTGTCCTTTCCCGGTGTCACAGCGGTGCCCTTTCCGTGCGTCACAGGAGCGCTCTTTCCGCGCGTCACAGGAGTTCCCTCCCTCGCGTCTCGGGGAGGCCGAGCAGCGCGATGACGGCGAGGCCGTACCCCAGTGCTCCGAAGATCAGCGCACCGCCGACGCCCCAGCTGTCGGCGAGGAAGCCGACCATGGTGGGGAACACGGCGCCCACCGCCCGTCCCGTGTTGTACGTGAAGCCTTGTCCCGTGCCGCGCACGGCGGCCGGATACAGCTCGCTCAGGAAGGAACCGAAGCCGCTGAAAATGGCCGACATACAGAAGCCGAGCGGGAAACCGAGCACAAGGAGCAGGCCGTTGGCCCCGTCGGGGATGTTCGTGTAGGCGAGGATGCTGGCCGCGGAGAGGAACGCGAAGAGCGTGATGTTCCGCTTGCGGCCGAGCTTGTCGGTGAGATAGCCGCCCGTCAGATAGCCGATGAAGGCACCGGAGATAAGGAAGGTGAGATAGCCGCCGGTGCCGACGACGGTCAGGCCGCGCTCGGTCTTCAGGTACGTGGGCACCCAGGTGGCCAGCGTGTAGTAGCCACCCTGCACTCCGGTGGACAGGAGCACCGCGAAGCACGTGACGCGCAGCAGCCCCGGCTTGAAGATGGCCGTGAACGACCCCTTGTGCGCGCTCTTCTGGCGCTCGGCCGCCGCC
The DNA here is from genome assembly GCF_021028635.1 of Streptomyces huasconensis. Classification (NCBI taxonomy): domain Bacteria; kingdom Bacillati; phylum Actinomycetota; class Actinomycetes; order Kitasatosporales; family Streptomycetaceae; genus Streptomyces; species Streptomyces huasconensis. The sequence goes on along the minus strand of NZ_CP086119.1, from coordinate 1,150,900 downwards.
TCGGGGGCGTCGTGCACGTTGCGGCGCACATAGACCACCAGGAGGGCGGGCAGCGCGCCGGTCCAGAACATCACGCGCCAGGCGAGGTCGTCGTCCAGGAACTGGAACACCACGGTGTAGACGATCGCGGCGAGGCCCCAGCCCACGGCCCAGGAACTCTGGATCGCGCCGAGCGTACGGCCGCGGTTCTTGGCGGTGGCGTACTCGGCGACGAGGATCGCGCCGACCGCCCACTCCCCGCCGAAACCGAGGCCCTGGAGGGCCCGGAAGACCAAGAGCGTCTCGTAGTTGGGCGCGAAGCCGCAGGCCACGGTGAAGACCGCGTACGTGACCACCGTGATCATCAGCGCCTTCACGCGGCCGATGCGGTCGGCGACCACGCCCGCGACGGCGCCGCCGATGGCGGAGACGACGAGGGTGACGGTGGTGAACAGCCCGGTCTGGCCGCTGTCGAGGCCGAAGTATGCGGCGAGCGCCACCATGCTCAGCGGCAGCGTGAAGTAGTCGTAGGAGTCGAGGGCGTACCCCCCGAAGGCCCCGGCGAAGGCGCGGCGGCCGCGCGGGCCGAGCGCCCGCAGCCAGCCGAACGCGCCGCTGTCGTCGAGGAGTTCGCCCTTGTCGGGGCGTATGCCGGCGTGCGGGTCGGCCGCGGGGGCCGCCTGGGGCGGCGGGCTCGAAGGTGGGGTCGTGCTCATGGGCACCTCACAGGAGAGGGACGGGAGGGTGCGGGAGCGGGAGTGGGGGCTGCGTGGCGAGCGGTGGAGCGGCAAGCGGTGAAGCGGTGCGCGGTGGAGCCGTGCCCGACAACGTAGAGGATCGTTGAACGATCCTTCAATACCCCTGTTGTCTTGTTCTTGTATGTGCGATTGAATCCGGGCATGGCGGAGGGGATGGCTGACGTGCACGGACTGGCCGACGACCGCGCGCTCCTCGGGCGCACCAGCACGGCGGAGCGGGTCTCGGACATCCTCAGGAGCCGCATCGCCGAAGGATTCTTCCCGCCCGGGACCCGGCTCTCCGAGGAGAGCATCGGCGGCGCGCTCGGCGTCTCGCGCAACACGCTCCGGGAGGCGTTCCGGCTGCTCACGCACGAGCGGCTGCTGGAGCACCAGCTCAACCGCGGCGTCTTCGTCCGCATGCTGACCGACGCCGACGTGGAGGACATCTACCGCACCCGGTCCCTCGTCGAATGCGCCGTCGTCCGCGGGCTCGGCGAGCCGCCCTACGCCGTGGACGGGCTCGCCGCCGCCGTCTCGGACGGGCGACGGGCCGCCCGCGCAGGTGACTGGAAAGGCGTGTCCACCGCCAACATCCACTTCCACCGGGAACTCGTCGCCCTCGCCGGGAGCGCCCGCACCGACGAACTGATGCGCAGCGTCTTCGCCGAACTGCGCCTCGCCTTCCACGTGGTGGACGAACCCCGGCGGCTCCACGAGCCCTACCTGGCACGCAACCGGCAGATCCTGACGGCACTCCAGGAAGGCCAGCGCGACGAGGCCGAGAGGCTCCTCGCCGAGTACCTCGACGACTCGCGCCGACGCGTCGTCGACGCCTACCGGCGCAGCGGCGCGAAGGACGAGCGGGACAGCGGCTGAGCCTGTCAGGTCTGCGCCGTTTCGACCGTTGTCAGACCGAGGACCTAGTCTGTGCACCGTGACTTCGCCTGCCGTTACGGACACTGCTCCGCCCCAGCTCAGCGCGGGGCCGAGGCCCGCGCCGGGCCCGGCCGCCGACGAGGGCCTGGCGCGCCGCCTGCGCGCCCTGGCCTGCACGGCCCCGCTGCACGACCTCGACGTGCGCAAGGCCAACCTCGCGGGCGAGTATTCGGTGTACGCGATGGCCGAGGTGGCCCTGTCCGCCATCGACCTCGTCACGCTCAACATGGACTTCGACACCGGCGCCGACCACGAGCAGATCGTCGCCCGACTGCTGCCGCGCGTCGCCGCGCAGGCCCCGCAGCGCCCGGCCGCCGAGCACGAGCGCGTGGCCCGCTGGGTCCTGGAGAACCTGATCAACGTCGGCAGCGTCGACCGCGGCTTCCGCGCCGTCTACGGCACCTTCGCGCCCGACGGGACGTACGTCCGCAGGGACTACGACTTCAAGCTCCTCGAAGAGGTCCCCGGGTACGGCGGCGGTGTCTACCTGCGCACGACCGACGAAGCGGTCAACGTCCTGGTGGGCGCCCTCGACACCGACGTCACCAGTGCCCAGATCGCCGCCGAGGTCAAGCTGGAGGTCCTGATCCGCCGCGGCAGGCTCGCCGACGCGCAGCTCGCCGCCGAACAGGCCCGCTACCGCACCGTGCAGTACTCGGAAACCCTCCGCAAGGCCCTCGACGCCACCCGGCGCAACGTCCGCGCGGTGGACTGGCTCCAGGCCGTCCCCGACATGATCGCGGAGGCGCTCGACCACGTCGCCGACCGGTACCGCCACGAGAACGCGATCCTGACCAACATCCGCAAGGCCCGTGACGAGTCCGAGGACCCCGAGCACAAGCGCCGCGCCGCCGAGCTGGTCGACATCGTCAAGGACTGCATCCGCCGCCACACCCAGCTCCAGTCCCGCCTTCTGGAAGCGGGCCCGCTGTTCCGTGCCGAGCAGGACCGGCAGGCGTTCGCGACGCCCACCGCCCGCGCGGGCCTCGATCTGTACGGCCAGCTCCTCGCGCCGCTCCTGCCGCTCCCCGCGGAGCAGGCCACGCGCGTGACGGACGCCTTCTTCGCGCGCGGGACCGGCCTGCGTACGCCGGTCTCGGTCCGGGTCGGCGACCTGGTCGACATACTGCTGACGCCGCCGGTCGAGCGGGAGCACCTCGGCGCGGAGATGCCCGAGCCGGACCTGATCGCCACCCCCGACGACAGCCGCTTCAGCGAGGAGCAGCTCGCGAGCGCCATGGAGCTGCTCGACCTGCCCGCCGACGCGCCGCGCCGCCTCTCCGGCCTGCTCGCCGAAGCCCGGGACCGCGACCGCGAACTGCCCTACCTCGTCGCCCTGTTGGCCGTCCACGCGGCCAGCCCGCCGGTCGGCACCGCCTACCGCCAGGGCGAGGAGAAGCTGCTCTTCGCCGTGGACGACGGCACGGAACTCCAGGACGAGGAGTTCGGCGGCGCCGACCTCATCGTCGGCACGGCCCTCCTCGACGCCGCCGGCATGGCGGCCGACCGCAAGGAGGCGGCGTGACGGTGACCGTGACCGATGCCATGCGGGGTGGCCGGGCCGCCAGGGCGGTCGTGCGGCGGCGTATCCGGACCGTGGGCGAAGCCGTGCGGGTCGAGGGGGCCGTGGGCGGGGCTCTTCGGTACGGCGGGATCGCGAGCGGTGCCCTTCGATTGGGCGGGATCGCGGCCGAAGCCATGCGGCACGGCGCGATCGCGAGCGGCGCTCCGCGCTTCGGCGGGATCGCCAGTGGGGCCATCCGGCGCGACCAGGCCGCGACCATCGCCACCCCGCACGACTACGCCAACGCCTGCGCCTGCCCCCACACTCCGACCCCGGCCGCCCCGACCCTGGCTGCCACCACCCCGTACAGCCCGCCCACCCCGCACCACCCCAGCAACAAGGAGCACACGCCGTGACCGACCACCCCGCAGAGCACGCCGCGTGGGGCGAGCCGGAGTCCACCGCGGTGCCCGCCGCCCCCGCGCCCGTCACCCCGGCCGACGCCGCCGACGCCGCGCGGCTCGTCTCCTTCGGGCTTCAGCCGAAGCTCCAGCCCTCCCGCGACCAGGAGTACGCCGAACTGCTGCGCCGCTACCGCGAGGACCCGCCCTTCGCGCGGCTCGCCGACGCCGTCGCGACCGGACTCGGCCTCGTCGTCCTGGAGGTCTCCCCGCGCGCGGGGATGGCCGTGACCGCCGCCGAGGACTCCGTCTTCGCCGTCCGCATGGGCGACTACGCCCGCCGAGCCGCGACCGACGCGACCGACCGCTTCCTGCACGGCCTCGCGCACCTCGCCGTCGCCGCCATGGCCTTCCCCCGCCCCGAGGACCTCGCCGACGACGGCTACATCGGCCGCGTCACGGTCAACGGCGTCGACGCCTTCGTGCGCCAGGCCTGCCACCGCCTGGAGGAGCGCGCCGAGGAGCAGGGCGAGAACACCGACCCCGCCACCGACGCCCCGGGCCTGGAGGCCGCCTGGCGGATCTGGGCGCGGCGCAGCTCGACCGGCGCCACCAAGGATGCCCGCCGCCTCGCCGGCTCCACCACCGGCATCGTCGGCAAGGCCGTGGCCTTCCTCACCGACTCCGGGTTCCTCCAGCGCACCGGCGACGACTCCGGAGGGACGTACCGCACCACGGCCCGCTACCAGCTGCAGGTCCGCGACATGGCGGGCAGCGCGGCCATGGCCGAACTCCTCGACCTCGGCGTCGTCCCCGTCACGGACGGCTCGGCGACGCTGCTGCCCCCCGAAGACACCGACGACCTGGAGTTGGCCGCCGACGCGGGGCTGCCCTTCCACTCCTGACACCGCAGGCCCTGCTCCCCCGCCTTCCCGCTGTTTCCCACGACTTACGACGAGAGTCCGCCGCCATGTACGAGCTGTCCCGGGTCCGCCTCTACTCCATCGGTCCGGCCGGCGCGCGCTACGCCGACACCGTGCTCGACCTGCGCGGCGTGGGCGCCGAGGTGCCCGACCCCGCGCCCACCCAGGCGGAGTTCTTCGAGGAGGAGCCGGTCGGCCCGCCGCGCCGCCCCGCCCCCGCCGGTGTGCTGTTCCTGGAGAACGGCGGCGGCAAGTCCGTACTGCTCAAGCTCATCTTCTCGGTGATGCTGCCGGGCCACCGGAACACCCTCGGCGGCGCCAGCTCCGGCGTGCTGCGCAAGTTCCTGCTCGCCGACGACTGCGGCCACGTCGCCCTGGAGTGGCAGCACACCCTGACCGGTGAGTGCGTCGTTGTCGGCAAGGTCAGCGAATGGCGGGGTCGGCAGGTCTCGAACGACCCGCGCAAATTCGCCGAGGCCTGGTACTCCTTCCGGCCCGGGCCCGGTCTGAGCCTGGACTCGCTGCCGGTCGCCGAGTCCACCGCCGTGCGGCCCTCCGCGGAGGGCGCCTCGGGCGCGCAGGGGCGGCGGCGCACCATGAAGGGCTTCCGTGACGCGCTGACCGAGGCGGGCAAGGCGTACCCTCACCTCGAAGTGCACTGGGAGGAGATCCACGACCGCTGGAACGAACACCTCGGCGACCTGGGCCTGGACCCCGAACTCTTCCGCTACCAGCGCGAGATGAACGCCGACGAGGGTGAGGCCGCGGGCCTCTTCGCCGTCAAGAAGGACTCCGACTTCACCGACCTGCTGCTGCGCGCCGTCACCGACACCCGTGACACGGACGGCCTCGCCGACCTCGTCCACGGCTTCGGCAACAAGCTGGGCCGACGAGCCGAGCTGATGGCCGAGCGGGACTTCACCGCGGGCTCCGTCGACCTGCTCGGGCGCATCGTCGACGCCGCCGAGACGCGGGCACGCGCGCGTGACGTGCACGCGGGCGCCGAGCGCCGCACGCGCACCCTGGCCCGCCGCCTCTCCGCCCGCGCCGTCGAGGAGCGGGGCCGCGCCGCGATGCTGGCCGAGCAGGTCACCGCCGCCGCGCACACCGTCACCGAGGCCGAGCAGGCGCGCGGCAAGAGCGCCCTGATCTCCGCCGAACTGGCCTACCGCCACGCCTCCTTGGCGCTCACCGTCGCCGAGAAGGCCGCCGCCGCCCAGCGCCGCGAGCTGGCCGACGCGCGCACGCTGCACGCCGCGTGGCAGGCCGCCGAAGCCGTCCTGCGCCACCGCGCGGCCGCCGACCGCTCCGCGCGCGTGGCCGCCGCGATCCGGGAGGCCGAGCGGGACGCCGCGCCCGCACTCGCCGCCCGCGCGAAGGCCGCGGCCGACCTCGTCCGCGCCCTGCACACCGCGGCCGAGGGCGCCGAGAACCTCGCGAACGAGGAGGAGGAGCGCTCCGCCGCCCTTCAGGAGACCGGCGAGACCGCGCACCGCGACGCCACCGCCGCCGCCACCGAGGCCCAGCGCGCCCGCAGCGAGGCGGGACACCTGAAGCAGCGCCTCGCCGAGGTCGAGCAGGAGACCGCCGAGGCCGTCCGCGCGGGCTGGCTCGACGACACCGCCCCCGACGCCGACCCGGCCCGCGCCGCCCTCGCCGCGAGCGACGCCGAGAAGACCACCGTCGCCGCCTGGGACACCGCGCGCGAGGCCGCCCGCCGCGCCGCCGACCACGCCAAGGAGGCGGCCGCCGCCGAGGCCCGCGCCGAGCTGACCGCCGCCCGCGCGTCCGACGCCGCGACCGCCGCCGAGGCCGCCCATCACGCGGAGCGCCGCGCCGCCGAGTCCATCGCGGGGGAGGAGCGGCTCGCCGAGCTGCTGAGCCTGCCCACCGGCAGGAGCGCCGTCCCGCAGCCGCGCAGCGCCGAGAACGCGGACACAGCCACGGCGGGCGGCGCCCTCTCCGTGGAGGAGCTGGACCGTTCCGCCGACGACCTGCGCGCCCTCCTCGACGACAGCGTCGCCTCCGCCGAGCGCCAGCTCTTCGACCTGCGCACCGCCGCCGCCGACGACTCCCGCATCCTCGGCGCCCTCGGTGACGGCGGGCTGCTCCCGCCCGGCCCCGACGTCCTCGCCACCGTCGAGTTCCTCGGCGAGCACGGCATCCCCGCCCTGCCCGGCTGGCGCTACCTCGCCCAGGCCGTCGACCCCGCCGACCACGCGCGGGTGCTCGCCGCCCGCCCCGAGCTGGTCGACGGCGTGGTCATCACCGACCCGGACACCCACGCGCGTGCCCGCGAAGCCCTCGCGGACGCCGCCCTACTGCCCCGCTCCGCCGTCGCCGTGGGCACCGCCGCCGCCCTCCTCGCCCCCACCCCCGGCGAGCAGGCCACGGACAGCGGTGCCGGCAGCGTATTTCTCGTACCGCCGAACCCGGCCATGCACGACGAGCACGCCGCCGACGAGGAGCGCCAAGCGCTGCGCGCGCGGGCCGCCCAGCGGGACGAGGAGATCCGCGCGCTCGCCGTCCGCCTCGCCAAGGACCGCGAGCTGGCCGCGCGCCTGGCGTCCTGGCGCACCGGCTGCCCCACCGGCCGCCTCGCCGAACTCGCCACCGCCGCCCAGGAAGCACGCGCCTTCGCCGAAGAGGCCGAGGCGGAGCTGGCCGAGGCCCGCACCGCCCGCGCCGAGGCCGACGAGGCCGCAGCCGAGGCGGCACGCGTGCGGGACGAGCGCCAGGAAGCCGCCCAGCGCGCCCGGCGCGCCGCCGACGCCCTCGCGGGCCTCGCCTACCGGCTCCGCGAGCGGGCCGGCTGGCAGGCCAAGCTGCGCGAACTGGCCGACGACGCCGTCGAGTACGAGGCCCGCGCCCAGACCTGCCTGGACCGCGCCCGCGCCGCCGACGAGGACCGCCGCGCCGCCCAGCGCGCCGCCGACGACGCCCGCCGCACCGCCCGCGCGCTGCGCGCCGAGCGCGCCGAGATCGCCGGCGCCCCCGAGGACGTCCCCGAGGACACCGAGGTCCCGAAGACGTCGCTGCCCGCCCTCCGCGAGGCCTACCGCGCGGCCTCCCAGCTCTACGAAAAGGTGGGCGTCGGCGCCGACCTGCGGGCCGAGCAGGCCCGCGCCGAGAGCGACGAGAGCGCGGCCCTCGCCGAGCTGGACCGGCTCAGCAACAAGGTCCGCACCCGCGCCGCCCTCCTCCTTGAAGGCACCGACGGCTCCGACGGGCCCTCCCGGCAGGCCGCCGCCGCGCGCGCGGAGGCCCAGGTCCAGCTCATCGAGGCCCGCGCCGCCACCGCCAGCGAGCAGCTGGGCCGACTGCGCGGCGAGGCCGAGCGGCACGCCCCCGAGGACGGCGAGGCCCACACCGAGCTGCCCGAAGAGCTGGTCCCCGCCGACGCCGAGCAGGCCCAGGCCCTGCTGCGCACCGCCACCGGCGAACTGGCGGCCCGCACCGAGGCGTTGAGCCGCGCCAAGGAGGCGCACGCCGCGCTGCTCCGGACCCACCGCGCCACGGAGGACGCGGCGGGCGGCTTCGACGAGACGGCCGCCCTCCTGAGCGACCTCCTGCGCGAACACCAGGAAGACCCCGAAGAGGAGCCCGAGCCCTACCCCGGCACCCTCGAAGAGGCCCGCCAGGCCGCCGCCGAGACCCGCCGCTCCCTGCGCGGCTGCGCCGCCGACCTGTCCGCCGCCGAGGCGGCCGTCCGCGAGGCCTGCGACATACTCGTACGCCACGCGAACTCGACCCGCTACGAACAGGTCCGCACCCCCGCCCGCCAGCAGATCCGCGAACTGCCCGCCTCCGCGCTGCCCGAGCACGCGAAGAAGTGGGCCGACGCCTTCGCGCCCCGGCTGCGCGTCCTGACCGACGAGCTGGAGCAGCTGGAGCGCAACCGCGACAGCATCGTCGACCGGCTGCGCGGCCTCGTGGAGTCGGCCCTCGCGACGCTCAGGTCCGCCCAGCGCCTGTCCCGCCTGCCCGAGGGGCTGGGGGAGTGGTCGGGCCAGGAGTTCCTGCGGGTCCGCTTCGAGGAGCCCGACCAGGCCACCCTGGTGGAGCGCCTCGGCGAGGTCATCGACGAGGCCACGCGCGCGGCGGTGAAGAAGAACTCCGACATGCGGCGCGACGGCATGTCCCTGCTGCTGCGCGGCGTCCAGGCCGCCCTGGAGCCGCGCGGCGTCGCCGTCGAGATCCTCAAGCCGGACGCCGTGCTGCGCGCCGAGCGCGTGCCGGTCGGGCAGATGGGCGACGTGTTCTCCGGAGGCCAGCTGCTCACCGCCGCCATCGCCCTGTACTGCACGATGGCCGCCCTCCGCAGCAACGACCGGGGCCGCGACAAGCACCGCCACGCGGGCACGCTCTTCCTGGACAACCCCATCGGCCGTGCCAACGCGACATACCTCCTGGAGCTCCAGCGGGCCGTCTCCGACGCGCTCGGCGTGCAGCTGCTCTACACGACCGGCCTGTTCGACACGACGGCACTCGCGGAGTTCCCGCTGGTCATCCGGTTGCGCAACGACGCGGACCTGCGGGCGGGCCTGAAGTACATCAGCGTCGAGGAACACCTGCGTCCGGGGCTGCCGCAGCGCGACCCCGAGGACCCCGACGGCGAGACAGTGCACGGGCAGATCACGGCGACCCGGATGTACAAGCGCCCGACGGCCACCCCGGAGCGTGCCACTACGTAGCGAGCGTTTTGGTGAGCCACTCATGGAAGAGCCCGATGTGGTGTTCGGTCGGCACCAGCACCCCGCCCGCGCGGTAGGCGCGTGACGCCATCGCGGGCTGGGTGCGCTCGCAGGCCGCGAAGTCCTGGACGTTGACCCGGTGGAAGAGTTCCACGGACTTCGACAGGTCGGCGCCGGACGCGACGACGTCGGGCGCGTACAGCCAGTCGCACTCGACGACCGTGCGGTCCTCGGCCACCGGGAACATCCGGTGCAGGATCACATGGTCGGGCACGAGGTTGACGAACGCGGTCGGTTTCACGGTGATCGCGTAGTAGCGGCGGTCCTGGTGGTCCGCGACCTCGGGGAGGCGGCCGAAGCCCGCGCTGCCGTCGACCGTGAAGCCGCCGACGTCCTCCCCGAACGCGGCGCCGTGCCCGACGTAGTACTGCGCGGCGTATCCCTCAGTGAACTCCGGCAGCACATCCGTCAGTTCGGGGTGGATCGTCGCGCAGTGGTAGCACTCCATGAAGTTCTCGACGATCAGCTTCCAGTTGGCGCGTACGTCGTACGTGATCCGCTTGCCGAGGGCGAGCCGCTCGGTGCCGTACCGCTCGATCGACGCCGCGTCGCCCAGGCGTTCGACCGCGGCGCCGATCACGGTCTCCTCGAAGGAGGGCGGTTCGTCGGCCAGGCAGACCCAGGCGTAGCCGAGCCACTCCCGCAGGGCGACCTTCACCAGCCCGTACGCGGAGCGGTCCACGTCCGGCATCCTCACCAGGTTGGGCGCGGCGACGAGCTTGCCGTCGAGGTCGTACGTCCACGCGTGGTACGGGCACTGGAGGGCGCGGCGAACCTGCCCGGACTCCTGAGTGCACAGCCGGGCGCCGCGGTGCCGGCAGACGTTGAGGAAGGCGCGCAGCTCCCCGCCGCGGGAGCGGGTGACCAGCACGCTCTCCCGGCCGACCTGGACGGTCCGGAAGGCGCCCGGCGCGTCGAGGTCGGCGGCGCGCACGGCGCAGCACCAGAGGGCCTCGAAGATGCGTTCCTGCTCCTGCCGGAAGATCTCCGGGTCGGTGTAGTAGCGGCCGGGAAGCGTCGCGATGAGGCTCGGGGCCGGGGAGTGCGGGGTCGTCGTCACGGTGGCGTACTCCTCCAACGGGCGGGGCGGCTGCCTCCGGGAGCGGTCAGCGGCGGATGCGGGTCATCTCCGGGTCGAAAAGCGGCTCCTCGGCGACCGTCGCCGGCACCTTCTCGCCGAAGTACTCCACATGGACGCCCGTGCCCGTCTTCAGCGGCGGCAGCCAGGCGTACGCGACGCAGCGGCCCAGCGTGTAGCCGTACGAGGCGCTGGTGACGTACCCGGCGGGGGCGCCGTCGACGTACACGGGCTCCTTGCCGAGGACGACGGCGGCCGGGTCGTCCAGGAGGAGGGCGGTGAGCCTGCGGGTCGGCGCCCCGAGCCCTTCGAGCGCCGAACGCCCCACGAAGTCGCCCTTGTTCATGCGGACCGCGAAGCCGACACCCGCCTCGTAGGGGTTGTGTTCGGTGGTCATGTCATGGCCCCAGGCGCGGTACCCCTTCTCCAGCCGCAGGCTGTTGAAGGCCGAGCGCCCCGCCGCGATCACGCCGTGCGCCCGTCCCGCCTCCCACAACGTGTCCCACAGGCGCAGCCCCAGATCGGCGGTGGTGTACAGCTCCCAGCCCAGTTCGCCGACGTAGCTCAGGCGCATCGCCGTCACCGGGACGTGCCCGATGTACGTCTCCTTGGCCTTGAAGTAGCCGAACGCCTCGTGCGAGAAGTCGTCGTGGGTGAGCGGCTGGACGAGCGCGCGGGCCAGCGGGCCCCAGACGCCGACACAGCACGTCCCCGAGGTGATGTCCCTGAGGTGCACGTCCGCCGGGGCGTGCCGCAGCAGCCAGTCCAGGTCGGCGGGGGAGTTGGCCCCCACCTGGAAGCGGTCGGGGGCCAGCCGCGCCACGGTCAGGTCGGAACGGATGCCACCCGCCTCGTCGAGCAGCAGGGTGTACGTGACGGAACCGGGCTTCTTGGCGAGGTTGTTGCTGGTCATGCGCTGGAGGAAGGCGAGCGAGCCCGGGCCCGCGACCTCCAGGCGGCGCAACGTCGTCATGTCGTGGAGGGCGACGCCCTCGCGGGTGGCGCGGGCCTCCGCCGCCGCGATCGGCGACCAGTGGCGGGCCGCCCAGGCGTCGCGCGGGGGCACCTCGATGCCCTTGGCCAGCGGCGCGTTCGCCTCGTACCAGTGCGGGCGCTCCCAGCCGCCGCCCTCCAGGAAGACCGCGCCCAGCTCCTGCTGGCGGGCGTGGAAAGGGCTGACCCGTAGGGGACGCGGCTCGGCCGGGGGCTGGAGTGGGTGGATGACGTCATAGACCTCGATGAACTGCTGTGCGCCGCGCTCGGCGACGTACGCGGGGGAGCGCTGGGCGTCCTCGAACCGCGTCAGCTCGCATTCGTGCAGGTCGAGCGAGGGCCGGCCGTCGATCATCCACTCGGCGACCGCCTTGGCGACGCCCGCGGAGTGCGTGACCCACACGGCTTCGGCCAGCCAGAACCCGCGCAGCGTCGGCGACGGGCCGAGCAGCGGCATGCCGTCCGGGGTGAAGGAGAAGACGCCGTTGAAGCCCTCCTCGATCTCCGCCGTCCTGAGGGCGGGCATCAGCCACCGGCACTCCTCCCAGCTGGGCGCGAAGTCCTCCTCGGTGAAGGGGTACGACGACGGCATCTCCTCGGCGTCGTCGTACGCGGGCACGGTGAACGGATCGACAGGCAGCGGCCGATGGGCGTAGGAGCCGATGCCGATGCGGTCGGTGTGTTCACGGAAGTACAGGTCACGGTCCTGGAAGCGCAGGATGGGCCGCGACGCGTCGGTGCGCGGGTCGTCGACTCCTGCCAGCTCGGGCAGCGAACTCGTCTTCGCGTACTGGTGTGCGAGCGGCAGCAGGGGTACGTCAACGCCGGCCATCCGCCCGATCACCGGGCCCCAGAAGCCGGCCGCCGAGACCACGTGGTCGGCGGGGAAGGTGCCGCGGTCGGTGACGACGGCCGTCACACGGTCGCCGTCCCGCTCGAAGCCGGTCACGGTGTGCCGGTCCAGAAAACGTGCTCCACGCGCGCGTGCCCGTTCCCTCTGCGCCCGGCAGGCGGGCACGGCCCGGGCCAGGCCGTCCTCGGGCGTGTACAGACCGCCGAGCACCCGCGCCTCGTCCACCAGCGGCCACAGCTCCTTGCACCGCTCGGGGCCGACGAGTTCGGCCCGTACGCCCCAGGAGGCGGCGAAACCGGCTTTGCGGTGCAGGTCGGCCCAGCGCTCGGGTGTGGTCGCCAACTCCAGGCCGCCGACCGGGTGGAAGCAGGAGAGCCCGTCGACCTCCAGCGAGCCGAACTTCTCCACGGTGTACTTCGCGAACGCGGTCAGCGTCCTGGAGGGCCCGGTGGCGAAGACCAGCCCCGGCGCGTGCGACGTGGAGCCGCCCGGCGCGGGCAGCGGCCCCTGGTCGAGCACGGTGACGTCGGTCCAGCCACGGGCGGTCAGCTCGTCGGCGAGCGAGCAGCCGACGATCCCGGCGCCGATGACGACGACGCGCGGCCGGGCCGTCGCCCGGACCGCCGCGGACGCGTCGGGGCGGCTCACAGGACCACCACCGAGCGCAGCACCTCACCGCGCCGCATGCTCGCGAAGGCCTCCTCCACCTGCTCCAGGGTGATCTTCTCCGAGACGAAGCCGCCCAGGTCGAGACGGCGGCTGAGGTACTGGTCGACGAGGAGCGGGAAGTCCCGGGTGGGCAGACAGTCGCCGTACCACGACGACTTGAGGGCACCCCCGCGCGAGAAGACGTCGATCAGTGGCAGATCGACCGTCATCTCCGGATCGGGCACCCCCACCTGGACGAGGACACCCGCGTGATCACGCATGTAGAACGCCTGTTTGTACGTCGACGGGGTGCCGACCGCGTCGATCGCGACGTCGACGCCGTGCCCGCCGGTCAGCTCGCGCACGGCCTCCACGGGGTCGGTTCCGCGGGCGTTGACGGTGTGCGTCGCGCCGAACCGGGCGGCGCCGTCCAGCTTGGCGTCGTCGATGTCGACCGCGATGACGCGGCGGGCCCCGGCCAGGGACGCCCCGGCGATCGCGGCGTCGCCGACACCGCCGCAGCCGATCACGGCGACGGTGTCGCCACGGCCCACCCCGCCGGTGTTCACGGCCGCCCCGTACCCGGCCATCACGCCGCAGCCGATCAGGCACACGGCCTCGGGGCGTGCCGCCGGATCGACCTTCACCGCCTGGCCGGCGGCGACCAGTGTCTTCTCCGCGAAGGCGCCGATGCCGAGCGCGGGGCTCAGCGGTGTGCCGTCGAGGAGGGCCATCGGCTGGTCGGCGTCGCGCGAGTCGAAGCAGTACCAGGGACGCCCGCGCAGACAGGAACGGCAGGCCCCACAGGGTGCGCGCCAGGCGATCACCACATAGTCGCCGGGGACGAGGCCGGTGACGTCCGCGCCGACCGCCTCGACGGTCCCGGCCGCCTCGTGGCCGAGCAGGAACGGGAAGTCGTCGTTGATCGCGCCCTCCCGGTAGTGCAGATCCGTGTGGCAGACCCCGCAGGCCTGCACGGAGACGAGAACCTCTCCGGGGCCGGGGTCGGGCACGACGATCGTCCGCACCTCCACGGGTGCGCCCTTCTTGACGGCGACGACGGCACGGACCTCATGGGCCACGGCCAGCCTCCTCTGCTCTCACGCACGGCATGACGGTGCTGAAGCTGGAGCTGAAGCTGTTGCGTAGTGCACGTTCGGTTGCGCTATGAGAGACATAGTGGGAACGCCATCAAGAGGCCGTCAAGGGGGAGTGGTGAACCCCGTGCAAAACAGCCGAGGCGCGCCGGAACATGGCCGATACGCGTGTGGGCGGGACCAGGGCCTTGCTCCCTGTCCCTGGTCCCTGGTCCCTGGTCCCGCCCACGGTGTGCCCCGGGTGGGGCGCGCGTGGCTGTCGGTCAGAAGCCGTACCCCATGCGCCGTGAGAGCTCCACGGCCGCCGCGACCGTGCGTTTGGACAGCTCGGTCAGGCGGTCCTCGGTCAGCCGGTACACCGGCCCCGACGCGCTGAGCGCCCCGATCACCTTCCCGTCGTGCGCCCGCACCGGCGCGGCGACGGCCGCGAGGCCCACCTCCAACTCCTCGACGGCGACGGCGAAGCCCTGCCCCACGACGGCCTCCAGCTCGCCGCGCAGCGCCACCGTGCCGGTCACCGTGTGCTCGGTGAGGCGGGGCAGCGTGCGCGCGAGCAGCCCCTCCCGCAGGGTCGTCGGCAGGTGCGCGAGGAGCACCTTGCCGCTGGACGTGGCGTGCAGCGGCGTGCGGCGGCCGAGCCAGTTCTGCGCGGTCACCGAGGCCGGGCCGCGCGCCTGCATGATGTTGACCGCCGCGTCCTCGTCCAGGACCGCGATGTTGACGGTCTCGCCCACCTCGTCCGCGAGTTCGCGGCAGACCGGGCCGCCCTCCTGGGAGATGTCCATGCGCACTGCCGCCGCCCCCGCGAGGCGGAGTACGCCCGCACCCAGGAAGTACTTCCCCCGGTCCTTGGCCTGGCCGACCAGACCACGGTTCTCCAGCACCCCGAGGAGCCGGAACGCCGTCGACTTGTGCACGCCCAACTCATCGGCGATCTCGGTCACTCCGGCCTCGCTGTGCCGCGCGAGGATCTCCAGGACGCTCACCGCGCGGTCCACGGACTGGACGGACCCGGCGGCTGTCCTGGACTGCCTCTCGCGTGGCTCGCCGCTCGGCCCACTGTTCTGATCAGCCTGTTTCCGCGTGCCGGTCATCACTCGACTCTCACCACCTGGCGGCCTGTCGCGGCCGCGTCTTCGGGAAGCCCTTGACGCGACGGGCACCCCGACCGGATTCTGTTGCGCAGAGCGCTCCCTCGTGCGCCATGCGAAACGTCATGTTATCGAAGGGTCCTGGCCCCAGAAGGGGTCGAGGGCCGGGCCTAACGACATCAGAGGGGGCCCATGATTCCCGTATGCCGCCTCGAAGACCTCCCCGCGGGCGAGTCCGTCCGCCTCGACACCACGCCGCCCGTCGCGGTGTTCAACGCCGACGGTGAGCTGTTCGCCATCGACGACACATGCAGCCATCAGGACGCCTCCTTGTCCGAGGGCTGGCTGGAGGGCTGTTCGGTCGAATGCCCGCTCCACGCCGCCTCCTTCGATCTCCGGACCGGGCGCCCCACCTGCCTGCCCGCGCGCAGGCCCGTCCGTACCCACCAGGTGTACGTCGAGGACGGCGTCGTCCACGTGCGTCTTGCCGGCACGGAGGAAGCGCGGGACGGTTCCGCCGCATGACCGCTGTGACCGCACACGGCGTGAGGGCCGCGACCGCGAGTGTGCGGGGGACTGCAATCGCGAGCCGTATGAGGACTGCGACCGCGGGCCGCATGAGGACCGTCACCGTGGTCGGGGCCTCGCTCGCCGGACTGTACGCGGCGCGGGAACTGCGTGCCCAGGGGTTCGACGGGCGCCTGTTCGTCGTCGGAGCCGAGCCCCATCCACCGTACGACCGGCCGCCCCTGTCCAAGGAGTTCCTCACCGGAGGCGGCGTCGAGGACCGGCTCACCCTGGCCGACCCGGAGGAGACGGCTGAACTGGGCGCGGAGTGGGTCCTCGGCACGCGCGCGCGAGCGCTCGACACGCGTGGCCGCGCGGTCGTCCTCGACGACGGCCGCACCCTGGCGAGCGACGGCGTGGTCATCGCCACCGGAGCATCCGCGCGGCGCCTCCCGGGCCCCGCGCTCACGGGCGTCCACACCCTGCGCACGCTGGACGACGCCCGCGCACTGCGGGCCGAACTGGTCGGTGGCCCACGGCGCGTGGTCGTGATCGGCGGCGGCTTCATCGGCGCCGAGACCGCGTCCTCGTGCGTGGCCCTCGGGCATGACGTCACGGTCGTCGAGGCCGCGCCACTGCCGCTCGCCGCCCATCTGGGGACCGCGATGGCCACCGTGTGCGCAGCGCTGCACGCGCGTGGCGGGGCGCGGCTGCTGACCCGGGCCGGTGTCGCCGCACTCCGGGGCGACGCACCGACAGCCTTCTCCGGGGGCGCCGTTACCGCCGTGGAACTGTCCGACGGGCGCCTGCTGCCCGCGGACGTGGTCGTCGTCGGGATCGGGGCCACGCCCAACACCGGCTGGCTCGCGGGCTCGCCTCTCGCCCTGGACGACGGCGTGCTGTGCGACGACGGCTGCGTCACCGCACTGCCGCAGGTCGTCGCCGTGGGTGACGTGGCCCGCTCCGGCGGCATCCGCGCCGAGCACTGGACGAGCGCCACCGAGCAACCCCGGGTGGTCGTACGGAACTTGCTCGCCGGGCACAGGGTCGAGACGGTCCGCCCACTGCCGTACTTCTGGTCGGATCAGTACGGCTCCCGTATCCAGTTCGCCGGACGGCGCCGCGACGGCGACACCGTACGCATCGTGGAGGGCTCCCCGGAGGCCGTGGGGGAGGGCGGATTCCTCGCCGTCTACGAGCGTGCCGGGCGCAGGACAGCCGCCCTCGCGGTGGATCGCCTCCGCCCGTGCATGAAGGCCCGCAGGCAACTTGCGGCCGCCGAGACCGCAGAGACCGCCGCAGCCGCCAAGGCCGCCGAGGTCGAGGAGGCTACCGGGGCTCAAGCGAGCACCGAACCTCTGGAGCCCGCGCAGCCTCCCGCTGCCCGGGGGCGGGAGCGCGAGAACCGCGCCGCGCGCAAGCCCTGCAACGACGTCCGGTGAGGCCTCCTCCAGAGAGGCACCCTCCGGAGAGGCCTCCTCCGGAGAGGCCGCCCACCTCAGGAGTGCGACAGCTGACCCGCGCCACCGCGCCTTCGTACCCGCGTACGTATACCTATCTTGCCGCGCGCCGCGGCCCTGGCCTGACGCCGGGCCCTGCGCCGCTCCCGCCGCAGCTCTCGCGCCGTGCTGCTCGGCGTCGACACGACCCCGTGCCGCTGCTTCCACACCTGCCGGGTCACCCACACGTCGAGCACGCCCCAGGTGGCCACGATCGTGCTCGCCACGCTGCTCAGCACCATGGGGAAGGAGAGCCAGGACCCAGCGAGGGCGGTGAGGAAGGCGACCATCGCCTGCACGAGGGTCACCGCCACCAGGATCACGGCCCGCACCGCCGCCGTCCGGACCGGATCGGGGAGCCTCCTCCTGCGGGCGGGTTCCTCGACCCACAGGGGCGGCCGGGGCGCCGGGCGCCGACCCTCCTGCTCCCGCGGGGCGGCTCCGCGCGCCGCGGTCCTCCCGGTCCCACCACTGCCTGACGCCGACGCCCTGTGGCGCTCTGCCGTGCCCATCATCCCGTCACTCCCCCGCTGCCTCGCGGCCGTTCACGAACACCTTCCGGGGACACCCATCGACCTAACTCACCTGTGGCTGCTGCCCGGTTTACCGCTCTATATGCCGCCTGCCCCGCGGCCCCACCCTCGCCCCGAGGGCTCTTCACCGTCTCTCCCTGGTCGACGAACGAGAGATCGGAAAGATTCCCGTTCCGGTTCCGTGAAGCGAATAGTTCCGGCCAACTGGCGTACGTATGACGGCCGATGAACCCCGGTGAGGGGTGCCACAGGCTGGGACGCAATCTCCCGTAATGGAGGGACAACTGCGGACGTCTCTTTCGCGTCACGGCCGAAAAGTGCTCGAATGTGCCGTCGAGTTGCTCGAAGGTCAGTAGTAGGCTCGCGCCGTTTGTTGACGCACATGTGTGCCCCTGGCCCGTGCAACGGCCGCAGGGGGCCGATCTGGGGGAGGCCATGCGCTTTCGCGGGAAGTCCATCCGCCGGAAGATCGTGGCGCTGCTGCTCGTGCCGCTGGTTTCCCTGACCGCCATCTGGGGCTTCGCCACCGTCATCACCGGCCGCGAGGCGAGCACCCTGCTCGACACGGCCAATGTCGTCGACAAACTCGGCTATCCGATCGAGGACACGGTCCGCGTCGTCCAGCAGGAGCGCCGCCAGACCCTCGTCCACCTCGCCGACCCGCGCGCCTCCCATGCCCTCGCGGCCCTGCGCCGCAGCCGGGAAGCGACCGACGACATGATCGCCAAGGTCCGTACGAACGCCGAGGACGCGGACGTACGCGACAGCATCGACGAGAGTGCACGCAAGCGGCTCACCTCGCTCCTCGACGCCTTCGACGGCATCGACTCGCTGCGCCGCACCGTCGAAGAGGGCACGATCACCCGAGCCGGCGCCCTGAAGATGTACACCAAGCTGATCGACCCCTGCTTCGGCCTGCTCACCACCCTCAACGGCTTCGGCTCCCTCGACGACATCAGCCTCGACCAGCAGGGCCGCGCGCTCGTCGGTGTGGCACGCGCGCGTGAACTGCTCGCCCGCGAGGACGCGCTGCTCGGCTCCGCGCTCGTCGCGCGGCGCGTGACCCGGTCCGAGATCCGGCAGATCGCCGAACTCAGGGCGCAGCGCTCCCTTCTGTACGAAGTGAACCTCGCGCCGCTTCCCGAGGACGACCGCGGCCGCTACGAGCGCTACTGGAACGGCGCCGAGACCACGCAGCTGCGCAAGGCGGAGAACGACGTCATCGAGTCCGCGCCCGGCACCCCGCGCGCAGTGACCTCCGCACACTGGGACGCCGCCGCGGGCCGGGCCTTGAAGGACCTCGCCGAGCGGGACGTCGAGGCGGGCGACCGCTTCCGGGACCGCGCCGAGCCCGCCGCCGTCGGCGTGATCGTGCGCGTCGTCCTGGCCGGTGTCCTCGGCCTCGTCGCGCTGCTGGTCTCGGTCTTCCTGTCCGTACGGATCGGGCGCGGCCTCATCCGCGACCTGCGCCGCCTGCGGCTGGAGGCCCACGAGGCCTCCGGAGTCCGGCTGCCGGGCGTGCTGCGCCGCCTGGCGGCCGGCGAACAGGTCGACGTGGAGACCGAGGCGCCCCGGCTGACGTACGACAAGGACGAGATCGGGCAGGTCGGCCAAGCGCTCAACACCCTCCAGCGCGCCGCGATCGAGGCCACCGTCAAACAGGCCGACCTGCGGCGCGGCGTCTCCGAGGTCTTCGTCAACCTCGCCCGCCGCAGCCAGGTCCTGCTGCACAAGCAGCTCACCCTCCTGGACACCATGGAGCGCAGGACCGAGGACACCGACGAACTCGCCGACCTCTTCCGCCTCGACCACCTGACCACCCGCATGCGCCGGCACGCCGAGGGGCTCGTGATCCTCTCCGGGGCCGCCCCGTCCCGGCAGTGGCGCAAGCCCGTCCAACTCATGGACGTCGTACGCGCCGCCGTCGCCGAGGTGGAGGACTACGAACGCATCGAAGTGCGCCGCCTGCCGCGCATCGCGGTCACCGGCCCGGCCGTCGCCGACCTCACGCACCTGATGGCCGAACTCCTGGAGAACGCCACGGTGTTCTCGCCCCCGCACACCGCCGTCCAGGTCCTCGGCGAGCACGTCGCCAACGGCTTCACCCTGGAGATCCACGACCGAGGGCTCGGCATGGCCCCCGACGCCCTGCTGGACGCCAACCTCCGCCTCGCGGAGACCCCCGAGTTCGAGCTGTCGGATACCGACCGGCTCGGCCTCTTCGTCGTCAGCAGGCTCGCTCAGCGCCAGCGGGTCCGCGTCTCCCTGCAACCCTCCCCGTACGGCGGTACGACGGCCGTCATCTTCATCCCCGAGGCCCTGCTCACCGACGACGTCCCCGACACCGGAGGCGTCGGCTTCCGGCTCGACCGGCCGCAGGCCAAGGAGCCCGCGGCGGGCACCGACAAGGCGGCGGACCGCGCGGCGGCCCTGGCGCAGGTCCCCGTGCACCTGCCCGGCCTGCCCGCCTCCCTGCTCGACGGCCCCGTGGAGCTGGAGGCACCCGTCGGCATGGCGGACCTCGACGGCTTCCCCGGCGCACTCGGCGACGACGACAGCGAGCGCGGCGACCTCTTCCGCCCCCGCCGACGGGCCCCCGGCGCCCCGGGCGAGCAGCACCAGCACACCCGAGACGACCGGCAGGCCGGGCGCGCCCAGCCCACCCGCCGCGACGCCGGGCAGCCCCGCCACGACATCCCGCGGCCCCGCCTCGACGACGACCCCGCCGAGGACACCCGACCCGGCGACCCCGTGCCGCTGCCGCGCCGCAGGGCCCCGAAGCTGGTCAGCTCGCACGGCCGCCCCGTCACACACGGCAGGCCGGAGGGCAGGCCGCTCGCCCCGGCGCCGGAGGACATGACTCCGGAGCCCTCGCGGCCCCGGCCGCAGTCCGCCTGGCCCGACCTGTCCCCGCCGCACCGGGACGTCACCGCTGACGCGGCAACCGACCTCCCCCGGCGCACCCGCCGCACCGGCCCACAGGGCGGCGCCGCCCCGGACCGCACCATCCCGGACCGCGCAGCCCCGGACCGCACCACCCAGCACCGCACCACCCCGGCAGAGGCCGAGACCAGGCCCCGCCCCGCCCCGGCACCCTTCGCGGACGCCGACCGGGACCGGAGCACCACCAACGCCCTGGGCGGACTGCCCCGCCGAGTCCGGCAAGCCAGTCTCGCCCCGCAGTTGAAGGACGGCCCCGACCATCGCTCCGAGCGTGCCGAGACCCGGCCGGAGGAGCGCGACGCGGACGAGGTACGCAGCCGCATGGCCTCGCTCCAGCGGGGCTGGCAGCGCGGCCGCGACGAGAACGCCGCCGGCGACGACGCCATGGACGGCACAGCACCAGGAACGACATCGGAGGGGAACGGTCGATGACCGCACCGAAGGCCGACACACGCACCGCCACGACCGGGGGGCCGGGTGAGCTCAACTGGCTCCTCGACGACCTGGTGCAGCGCGTCGCCGGCATCCGCAAGGCGCTCGTGCTCTCCGGAGACGGCCTGCCCACGGGCGTGTCCAAGAACCTGACGAGGGAGGACAGCGAGCACCTCGCCGCCGTCGCCTCCGGGTTCCACAGTCTCGCCAAGGGAGTGGGGCGCCACTTCGAGGCGGGCAAGGTCCGCCAGACCGTGGTCGAGCTCGACGACGCGTTCCTCTTCGTCACCGCCGCGGGCGACGGCAGCTGCCTCGCCGTCCTCGCGGAAGCGGACTCCGATGTCGGCCTGGTGGCGTACGAGATGACGCTGCTGGTCAAGAGGGTGGGTGTGCATCTGGGGACGGCGCCGCGCACGGACCTGCCCGCGGGAGGGTAGTGGGAGGTCATGAGCGACGACGGTCGAGGGACACAGAGCACGCAGAGAACACAGGGAACGCAGTGGACACCCGGCGCGCAACGGACGCGGCGGGCACCGGCACTGCGGGGCTTACCGGGCTCGGCCGCGGCGCGGGGGACGCCGGAGTCGCAGCGGGTGCCTCGCTGGTTCGACGACGAGGCCGGCCCCGTGGTGCGCCCGTACGCCATGACGCGCGGCCGCACCACGAGCCCCGCCCAGCACCGCCTCGACCTGATCGCGCTCGTCATCGCCGAGGAGTGGGCCGACGGCGACCCGGAGGCGGACCAGACGCTGTCGCCCGAGCACGTGGACATCGTCGAACTCTGTCGTGACGCGCCGCAGTCGGTCGCCGAACTGGCGGCCGAACTCGATCTGCCCATCGGTGTGATCCGCGTTCTCATAGGGGACCTCGTGGCCGACGAACTGGTGCACGTGACCCGCCCCGTTCCCCCTGCCGAGCTGCCGGACGAGAGTATTCTGCGCGACGTGATCAGCGGCCTCCGGGCGCTCTGAACAGCGCGGAAGCGGGAGTGAGAACGTGACTGGCTGGCAGTTCCGGGTCGACAGGGGCGGCACTTTCACCGACATCGTCGCGCGCCGCCCCGACGGCCGCCTGCTCACCCACAAGCTCCCCTCCGACAACCCCACCCGCTACCGCGACGCGGCCGTCACGGGCATCCGCGACCTCCTGGCCCGCGCGAGCGACGGCACCACCGTCGCCAACGCCCCACGCATCCCCGTGCACCTCGGCTCGATGGGCACCAGCGTGAAGGAGGTCATCGCACGCCGCGGCGACGCCATGCGCCCCGGTGACACCTACGCCGTCAACGACCCGTACCACGGCGGCACGCACCTGCCCGACGTCACGGTCATCACGCCCGTCTTCGACCGGCCGGGGGAGCAGGGCACTCCAGGGGAGCGCATCCTCTTCCACGTGGCCTCGCGCGGCCACCACGCCGAGATCGGCGGCATCGCCCCCGGCTCCATGCCCGCGAACAGCCGCACCATCGACGAAGAGGGCATCCTCTTCGACAACTGGCTCCTCGTGGAAGAGGGCCGTTTCCGCGAGGCCGAGACCCGGCGCCTGCTCACCGACGCCCCCTACCCCTCCCGCAACCCGGACACCAACCTCGCCGACCTGCGCGCCCAGATCGCCGCCAACCAGAAGGGCGACGACGAAGCCGCCCGGATGATCGACAACTTCGGCCTCGATGTCGTCCAGGCATACATGAAGCACGTCCAGGACAACGCGGAGGAATCAGTGCGCCGCGTCATCGACGTCCTCGAAGACGGCGAGTTCACTTATCAAACCGACTCGGGGGCGGTCATCGACGTCCGCGTCACCGTGGACGGCGCCGCACGCTCAGCGACCGTCGACTTCACCGGTACGTCCCCACAGCTCGCCACGGACTTCTACGCCCCCTTCGCGGTGGTCAACGCGGCGGTCCTGTACGTCTTCCGCACCCTCGTCGACGACGACATCCCGCTCAACGACGGTTGTCTGCGCCCTCTGCGCATCATCGTCCCGCCCGGCTCCCTGCTCGCGCCCGAGCCGCCCGCGGCGGTCGTCGCCGGGAACGTGGAGACCTCACAGGCGATCACCGGCGCGCTCTACGCCAACCCCGAGGTCCTGGAGTGGCGGCTGCCGGTCCTCCTGGAGGAGTTCGCCGTACGGCGAGGCAGCGGCGGCGCAGGGAGGTGGCGCGGCGGTGACGGGAGTGCGCCGCATCCGCTTCCGCGAGCCGACGACGGTGTCGACCCTGGCCCAGCACCGCAAGGTCCCGCCGTACGGCATGGCGAGCGGTGCCCCGGCCGCGCTCGGTGCGGGCAGCGTGGAGCGCGCGGACGGCACCGTCCAGGAACTCGGCGGCAGCGGCTCGGCCGAGCTGGGCCCCGGTGACGTACTCGTGATCGAAACCCCCGGCGGCGGCGGATACGGACCGGCCCCGCGCGACACCACCGACACAGGTATCGAAACAGGTGCCCCTGCGGGCACCGATCCAGGAGAAGTGAGCGATGATCTTCAGGCGTTCTGAACGCGGCAAGGCCCCCGTCGAGCCGGTCACGCTGAAGATCCTGGTGGCGGGAGGCTTCGGCGTCGGCAAGACCACCCTCGTCGGCGCCGTCAGCGAGATCAAACCGCTGCGCACCGAGGAGACCCTCAGCGAGGCCGGCCGGCCCATCGACGACACGAGCGGCGTCGCGGGCAAGCACACCACCACGGTGGCCATGGACTTCGGCCGCATCACCCTGCGCGAGGACCTCGTCCTGTACCTCTTCGGTACGCCCGGGCAGGACCGCTTCTGGTTCCTCTGGGACGAGCTGGCGACCGGGGCGCTCGGCGCCGTGGTCCTCGCCGACACCCGCCGCCTGGAGGACTGCTTCGCCGCCGTCGACTACTTCGAACGGCGCTCCATCCCCTTCGTCGTCGGCGTCAACTGCTTCGAGGGCGCCACCCGTTATCCCGCCGAGACCGTCCGCCAGGCGCTGGACCTCGACGAGACGGTGCCCGTCGTGCTGTGCGACGCGCGCGACCGCGAGACCGTCAAGGAGGTCCTCATCCGCGTCGTCGAACACGCGATGGCGGCCGCCGCTGCCGCCAGGGAGCCCGCGACCACGTGACGGCCTCGTGCCGGGAGCGCGGCCCGTACCCCCGCCGACCGGGGTACGGGCCGCAGCTGTGCTCGGCTCAGCTCTCGCCGTCCTCCAGCCAGCCGAAGCTCCGTTCCACCGCCTTGTGCCAGTTGTGGAACTCCTTGTCCCGCGTGGCCGCGTCCATCCGCGGCGACCACTCGACGTCCTGTTGCCAGTGCGCCTTCAGCTCGTCGAGGTCGTTCCAGACGCCGGTCGCGAGCCCGGCCGCGTACGCCGCTCCCAGGCAGGTCGTCTCGGAGACCATGGGGCGGATCACCGGCACCCCGAGGACATCCGCCTGGTGCTGCATCAGCAGGTTGTTCTTGGTCATGCCGCCGTCCACCTTCAGGGTGGTGATCCGCACCCCGGAGTCCTGGTACATGGCGTCCACGACCTCGCGGGTCTGCCAGCTGGTGGCCTCCAGGACCGCGCGCGCGAGGTGCGCCTTGGTGACGTACCGGGTGAGCCCGGTGACGACGCCGCGTGCGTCCGAACGCCAGTACGGCGCGTAGAGGCCGGAGAAGGCCGGCACGATGTACGCGCCGCCGTTGTCGTCCACGCTCGCCGCGAGGCTCTCGATCTCGTCCGCGCTGCGGATGATGCCGAGCTGGTCGCGGAACCACTGCACCAGGGCGCCGGTGATCGCGATGGACCCCTCCAGGCAGTACACCGGCGCCTCGGAGCCGATCTTGTACCCCATGGTCGTGAGCAGCCCGCTCTTCGAGGGGACGGGCCGGTTCCCGGTGTTGAGCAGCAGGAAGCTGCCCGTGCCGTACGTGTTCTTGGCCGTCCCCGTGTCGTAGCAGGCCTGCCCGAACACGGCCGCCTGCTGGTCACCGAGCGCGGAGGCGACGGGCACGCCGGAGAGCTGCCCCACGGCTGTGCCGTACACCTCGGACGACGACCTGATCTCCGGAAGGATCACCTCGGGGACGTTCATCGCCGACAGGATCGACTGGTCCCACTGGAGCGTCTGGAGGTTCATCAGCATGGTGCGGCCCGCGTTGGTGACGTCGGTGACGTGCTTGCCGCCGTCGGTGCCGCCCGTGAGGTTCCAGATCAGCCAGGAGTCGATGGTCCCGAAGGCGATCTCGCCCCGCTCGGCGCGCGCCCTGAGCCCCGGCACGTTGTCTAGCAGCCAGGCGGCCTTCGGCCCGGAGAAGTAGCTCGCGAGCGGCAGGCCCGTCCGCTCGCGGAAGCGGTCCTGGCCGTCCGTGCCGCCCAGTTCACTGCAGAGCCCGGATGTACGCGTGTCCTGCCACACGATCGCGTTGTGCACGGGCTTGCCCGTCGCGCGGTCCCACAGGACCGTCGTCTCGCGCTGGTTGGTGATGCCGAGGGCGCTCACCTGGTCGGCGCGGAGCCCGGCCTTGGCGATCGCCCCCGCGACCACCGCCTGCACCTTGGACCAGATCTCGGTGGCGTCGTGCTCCACCCAGCCGAGCTTGGGGAAGATCTGGCGGTGCTCGCGCTGGTCCACGGCGACGATCGCGCCGTCCCGGTCGAAGATGATGCAGCGGCTCGAGGTGGTGCCCTGATCGATGGCGGCGACGAACTTCTCGGAGCTGTCCGGCATGGCTACCCCTTGATGAACTCGGTGAGAGGACTCGGCAGGCTGCGCTGGAAGGCGGCGCTCGGCAGGCTGCGCTCAGCAGACAGCGCTGCGTCAGAAGGCCGCGTTGTAGATGAGGCCCGCGAGGGCTCCGCCGATCAACGGCCCGGCCACCGGGACCCAGGCGTAGCTCCAGTCGGAGGTGCCCTTGTTGGGGATCGGCAGGAAGGTGTGCACGACGCGCGGACCGAGGTCACGCGCCGGATTGATGGCATAGCCCGTGGGGCCGCCGAGCGAGAGACCGATGCCGACGACGAGGAAGGCGACGATCAGCGTCTGGGTGCCGGACTCGCCGAGGCCTTTGGTGAGGCCGAAGGCGAGGATCGGCAGCACCAGCGCGACGGTCGCGATGACCTCCGTGACGAGGTTGGCGACCGTATTGCGGATCTCCGGGATGGTGGAGAAGATCCCGAGCGTCGGGGTCGGCTCGTGGCCCCCGGTCACCGCGTCCTTCACGCTCCGCGTGACATTGGCGTTGAACTGGGCGAGGTAGACCAGGTACGCGAGGACGGCGCCGAGCATCGCGCCGACCAACTGCCCGAGTACGTAGACCCAGACCTTGTCCCACTTTCCGGTGTCGATGGCGATGCCGAGCGTGACGGCGGGGTTGAGGTGCCCGCCGGAGAGCGGCCCCGCGGTGTAGGCGCCCGCGAGCACCCCGAAGCCCCAGCCGAAGGCGATGACGACCCACCCCGAGGCCTTCGCCTTCGAGTGGCTGAGCGTGACGGCGGCGCACACGCCGGCGCCGAGCAGAATCAGGATCGCGGTGCCGATGACCTCACCGACGAAGATGTCCCCGTTCGCGTACATGGCGGCTCCTAGGCCCTCGCCCGGGGCGGTGCGCCCCGGTCCTCCGTGCAGGGTGCGTTTCCCACGACTACTGCCTGGATACGCCCGGCTGACGCAGCCGGAGGCGGGGAGTGTTCCGCGCTCCGCCCGGCGTCCGTGGCGAGCGTGCCGTCGCAGTCGTATCGCCCATGGGGGATGACCTGGTGACCAGGCCCTTCACGCAGACCCTTCGCGCGCACAGAGGCTCTGAGCGCCGGGGAGCCGGGGTGCGGCGACGCCGACTGACACCGGAAGTGTTCACCGGTGGTGATGGAGCGTCAAGGTCGCGGACGGCAACGGTTAACCGGTGCCGCGCCTTCCCCCGGAGCGCTGCCCGGAGAGTGCCGCCGCGTGCGTCAGCGTACGGCGACCACGGAGGAGCCGTGGCCGAACAGGCCCTGGTTCGCGGTGACCCCCACCCGCGCGCCCGCCACCTGCCGCGCTCCGGCCGCCCCTCTCAACTGCCAGGTCACCTCGCATACTTGAGCGATGGCCTGGGCGGGCACCGCCTCTCCGAAGGACGCGAGGCCGCCACTGGTGTTCACCGGCACCCGTCCGCCCGCGGAGGTCGCCCCGTCACGCAGCAGCTTGGCCCCTTCACCCTCGGCGCAGAGCCCCAAATCCTCATACCACTGCAGTTCGAGAGCGGTGGAGAGGTCGTACACCTCCGCCAGGGATATGTCCTCGGGGCCGATGCCCGCCTCTTCGTACGCCGCTCGCGCGATGGAGGCGCGGAACGTCTCCTCGGCGGGGGTGACGGCCGCCGCGGAGTCCGTGGCGATGTCCGGCAGGTCCAGCACGGTGGTCGGATATCTCGGCGTGACCGTGGACACCGCGCGGATGCGCACCGGGTCGGACGCTCCGTGCCGCCGGGCGAACTCCATGCTGGAGAGGACGAGGGCCGCGGCGCCGTCCGAAGTGGCGCAGATGTCGAGCAGCCGCAGCGGGTCGGCGACGACGGCCGAGGCGGCGACCTCCTCGGCCGTGACGGCCTTGCGGTAGCGGGCGTCCGCGTTGAGGGCGCCCGCAGCCGCGTTCTTCACCTTGACCTGGGCGAAGTCCTCCAGGGTGTCGCCGTGCACGGCCATTCTGCGGCGCGCCCAGAGCCCGAAGTACGCGGGGTTGGTCGCGCCGAGGACCCGGAACCGCAGCCAGTCGGGATCGTCGGGTCGGTCGCCGCCGGCCGGCCGGAAGAACCCCTTGGGGGCCGCGTCGGCACCGACCACCAGGACCACGTCCGCCAGGCCCGCGAGGATCTGCGTGCGCGCGGTGCCGATCGCCTGGGCGCCGGACGCGCACGCCGCGTACACGCTCGTGACCCGCGCCCCCTGCCAGCCGAGCGCCTTGGCGAAGGTGGCCCCGGCGACGTACCCCGGATAACCGCCCCGGACCGTGTCCGCACCGATGATCGAGCCGACGTCCCGCCAGTCGACCCCCGCGTCCGCCAGCGCCGCGCGGGCCGCCGCCACTCCGTACTCGACGAAGCCGCGCCCCCACTTGCCCCAGGGGTGCATGCCCGCGCCGAGCACCGCCACCTCGCCGGTCATGC
Source organism: Streptomyces huasconensis (assembly GCF_021028635.1). Lineage (NCBI taxonomy): Bacteria > Bacillati > Actinomycetota > Actinomycetes > Kitasatosporales > Streptomycetaceae > Streptomyces > Streptomyces huasconensis. The sequence continues at coordinate 1,122,908 of NZ_CP086119.1, read as the reverse complement.
GCTCACCTCCACGGGCCGCCAGTGCCACGTCGTCCACGTCGTCTCGTCGTCCTCATTGAGCACCCCGGGGACGACCTCCACCTCCATGCCGACCTCCAGATCGGCGACGGAGACACCGGGAACCGCCTGCCCGAGCACCACCATGCGCTCGGCGGCCAGTTCCACAGCGATCAACGTGTAGGGCTGCCACGGGAGTTCCGGGTCGGAGACATAGGGTGCGGGAGGCCGGTAACGACCGTCGGTGTACGACCACACGCGCCCGCGCCGCGACAGCGGCACCTCCACCAGCTCCCCGCCCGCGCAGCCGGGATTGCGGCAGAATCCGTCCTCGCGCGGGAAGAAGACGGCGGCGCAGGCCGAGCAACGCGTCCCCAGGAGGCGGAAGTTCTCCCCCTCGCCGGCGAACCAGTCGGCCACTACGGGTGTGCGCGTACGCGACAAGGCTCCTCCATGGCGCTGTGGCGGCGCCGCCTCCCGCCGCACCTGACGATGTGTCAGAAGTGTGCCACGGGCAACCGGATTTCGTCAGGGGGAGCGAAAGCCGGAGACTACGGAGTCCGAGGGCGGTGACCGGGACGCACGGGGGTGGTCCCGGTCACCCTCTCCATGTGCGCCGGTTCGTCGGCCGCGGCGCCGTCAGCGCCCGCCCAGCGACCTTCTTGACACGGGGAAGTCGAAGTAGGTGTCCGGGAACAGCTCGGGCTTATGGGTGAAGTGCCACCACTCCTCCGGCAGGTTGACGAAACCCTCCCTGGCCAGCGTGCTCCTCAGGAGATCGCGATGGGCCCGCTGCCGCTTCGTGACGCGGGGATCGTCCGTGTGCGACAGCGTGTCGAAGCAGTCGAAGCCCGTCCCCATGTCCACGGAGCTGTCCGGGAAACGCTCGCTCCGAGGGCCGTAGCAGGGCGCCAGCGGCTCCCCGGGCACATAGGGGCGGGTCGGCGCCGCCGGAAGCCTCACGACGGTCAGGTCCACCGTCGAGCCGCGGCTGTGCCCGGACTTCTCCGCGATGTAACCGTCCGCGAACAACCGCGACTTGTCGACACGGGGATAGAACTCGCCCTTCATGCGCTCGTCGCTCAAATCCTCCGCCCACCGCACGAAGTGGTCCACGGCCCGCTGCGGCCGGTAGCAGTCGTACACCTTCAAGGAGTAGCCCTTGCGCAGCAGCGAGCGCTGCGCCTTGTGCAGCGCCTTCGCCGCGGGCTCGGTGAGGATGCACATCGGCTTCTTGTAACCGTCGATGGGCTCACCCACGAAGTTGTGGGGGGTGAAGTAGCGCATCTCCTGGATGATGGTCGGGTCGATGTCCCGCAGCGCCACGAACTCCGCGGGAGCCTTCGGCTCGGGTTTCGCGTGCGCGGGCGAGGGGGTGGCCGCCACAGCCAGCAGGGCGGCGGTCGAGACCACGAGTTTCCGCAGAACAGGGGCAAATGCTGTCATGCCCCTGCATCTATCAGGGTCACTGCCGACCAGGGAAGACCGACGCCAGGGTGATCGGATACAGTCCGCGGCGTGTCCGAATCCCCACACCCCGCCAACTCCGCCCCGGGCTCCCACTGTTCGAGCTGCGGAGCGCCCTACGGAGACCAGCCCTCGGGCCGGTCCCGCACCTGCGCCGCCTGCGGAGCCGTCGCCTACCGCAACCCGCTCCCCGTAGCGGTGGCCCTCCAGCCCGTGTACGACACACAGGGCACCGGCCTGGTCGTCGTCACGCGCACCATCGCTCCCGCACGCGGAGGAATCGCCCTGCCCGGCGGCTTCATCGACGACAGGGAGGACTGGCGGCACGCGGTCGTACGCGAACTCAAGGAGGAGACCGGCATCGCGGTGCAGAGCCGCGACGTCCGCCTCATCGACGCCATGAGCGCCCCCGACGGATACCTCCTGCTCTTCGGCCTCCTCCCCGAACGCCCGGCCGCCGACCTGCCGACCTCCACACCGACGGACGAGACCGACGGCTGGCACGTCCTGCGCCAGCCCGAAGAACTCGCCTTCCCACTCCACACCCTGGCGGCACGCGCGTGGTTCGAGGGCCGCTACATCTGACGCGCCGCCCACGGCCCCGCGCGACCGGCGGACGGGACTTGGCCGGGGCCGGAACGGCGTGGGCCGGCAAGTGGTAGGGAGGCTGGAGGCGCCGGGGCGGCGGTAAGGGGCCTGGGGAGGCACCGGGCCGGTGGTATGGGGCGCCTGGGAAGCGCCGGGGCAGCGGTACGGGGCCCCGGGCACCCGGGGCGGGCGCGGGACGGTGGACTCCGACCGCCAGACGCCAGAGGCCAGCGGTCCAGCCGTACGGAGAACAGGGGCCGGCTGACCGGCAGGGGCCTGCCGAGGAGCAGCAGGGCAGCCCTACTGGCAGGGGCCAGCCGGTCGGGAGGGTCCCGCCGAGTGGCAGGGGTCAGCCCACTGGCAGGTGGCCGCCGGCTGGCGGAGCCCATGCGACGGGCACGGGCCCGCCGGGTGGTAGCTGGTCAGCTGGCCCACCAGACCTCGCCCACCGAAAGCCTGGCCCACCGAAGGCCTCGCCCGCCAGGCCCTAACCCATCAAGCCTCACCCCCAGCCCTCACCCCACAAGTCCCCGCACCCGCACCGGCCGCACCGGCACGCCGCCCCCGCCCTCACCGCCACCGTCCTCCCTCTCCACCACGACACGCCTCCCACTCCACCGCGTCGTGTACCGCTCGATCTCTGCCCTCTGCCACCCGTCACCAACATCGGCGATCACCAGACCCCCGCCGGTGCGCCCCTTGGCAGGCGCCCACACCTCCAACTCAAGACCGCCGTCACGCCCGCGCACGGGCAGCACCGTGCCCGCGCGCGCCAGCACCGGAACCCGCGACAGCGGAGCGTCCACCAGCGCCCGCCCCGGCCCTTCGTACGCCTTGCCGGTCACCGTGTCGTACCACCGCCCCGGTGGCAGCCGCACCGTCCGCGCCCGAGCGCCACTCTCCAGAACCGGTGCCACCAACAAGGAGTCCCCCAGCAAGAACGCGTCCTCGCAGTCCCGCAGCGCCCTGTCCTCAGGACAGCCCCACCACAAGGGCCGCACATACGGCGCTCCCGTGAGCCGGGCCAGATGGGCGAGCGTCACGAAATACGGCAGCAGCCGCCTCCGCTCGACGAGCGCCACGCGCGCGTGGCCGAGCACCTCCTCGCCGAACTCCCACGGCTCACGCCGCCCCGCTGTGATCGCCGCGTGCGTACGGAACAGCGGCAGATACGCCCCGAGTTGGAACCACCGTAGATACAGCTCCGGAGAGGGGCTGCCGTCGAACCCGCCCACATCCGGACCCGAGTACGGCACACCGCACAACCCGAGCCCCAGGACCAACGACAGCGACGCCTTCAGCCCCGGCCAGCCCGTGGACACATCGCCGGACCACGTCCCTCCGTAGCGCTGCATCCCCGCCCACCCGGAACGCGAGAACAAGAAGGGCCGCTCCTCGGGAAGCAGCTCCCGCAGCCCCTCGTACCCCGCGCGGGCCATCGCCAGCCCGTACACGTTGTGGGCCTCCCGGTGGTCGCCGCCACGCCCCTCCAGGCAGTGCCGCGCGGAGCGGGGCAGCGTCGTCTCGCCGAACGCGGCGAAGGACACCGGCTCGTTCATGTCGTGCCAGAACCCCGCGAACCCCTGGCCGAGCCGCTCCTCATAGAGACGGCCCCACCACTTCCGCGCGCGCGGGTCGGTGAAGTCGGGGTACACCGCCTCACCGGGCCACACGACACCGCGCACCAGCCGCCCCGCCGCGTCCCGTACGAAGGCATCGGCCGCCACCCCGCGGTCGTACGCCTCGACTCCCGGCTCGGCCTTCACCGCCGGATCGACGATCGAGACGAGCCGGACCCCGCTCCTGCGCAACTCGCCCGCCAACTGCGGCAACTTGGGGAAGCGCTCCTTGTCGACCGTGAACACCTGATGCGCTGCGTAGTGGTCGATGTCCAGATGGACGGCGTCCAGCGGCAGCCCGTGCTCCTGATAGCCCGCGACGATCCGCCGGACCTCCTCCTCGCTGCCGAACCCCCACCGCGCGTGATGGTGCCCCAGAGCCCACGTGGGAGGCAGCGCCGGGGGGCCCGTGAGCGACGCCCAACTGTGCAGCACGCGCGCGGGAGTGCCGGTCATCACCCAGCACCGCAACGGCCCGCCGTCCATCCGCACCTCGCACGAACCGCCCCGGTCGTGACCCGACCCCGCCCCCTCCTCGCCCTCCCGGACCAGGACCTCGCCCTCCCACGTGTTGTCGTGGAAGACCAGATGCGTACCGGCGTCCGCCACCACCATCTGCACCGGCATGGTGATGTACAACGGATCGTCCCCAGGCCCGAAGGAGCCGCCCGGATCGGTGTTCCACAGCCGGTACGTCCCGTTCCGCAACCGCGGCCCGCCGGACCGGCCCCCGAGCCCGAAGAACCGCGCGTCCGCCGGCACCTGCGACCGCTGCACCCACCGTGCCGTACCCCCCTCGGCCGGCTCCCACCAGCGCGGCGGCAGATCACGCCGCAGCAATGCGCCACCGGGCGTGCGCAACTCCACGGCCCCTTGGCGGGACACCACCACCGTGGCGCGCTCCGACACCACCCGCCAGCCGCCCTCCTTGTCGGGTTCCAGGACCGCCCGCGGGTCCGGCTCGGGACTCCCGCACGCCAGCGCGTACGACGGCTCCGGCTCCGCGCCGTCCCACCCCCAGAAGACCGCCCCACCGGTGGTCACCCGCACCCGCAGCTCGGACCGCGCGAACCGCACCACACCCCCACCGGGACCGGGCTCCACCTCCGTCACGGGACCCGGCACCCGCGCGCGCTCGGTGCGCCGCGGTGCCAGCCCTGTCGCGTCCGCCCGCCACCTGCGCCATGAGGCGCGCACCGTGCGCAGCCCCTGCGCCGTGCCGACCATGCCGACCGCCTTCACCGAACGCACCAGGTCACGACCGTTCATGCTGCTCACCCTGCCACCGAAAACGCCGCATGTGTGGTTCGTTCAACTGCCGTTCACCTGGGGGGATGGCACCTGACCCGCAGGCCGACCGGGCGGGTCACACTCTGGTGCGGAAGTCGATCACGTGGCATCGTCCTTTTCAGCCGTGTTCACGCGCACACCCAGCACGTGCGCACCCCACACGCATACGACGCGTACAGTCCGGGAGCCGCCCCATGACGTCCTCAGCGAACCCTGTGCCACTCTGGCAGCCGAGCCCGGCGAGGATCGCCGAAGCGCAGGTCACCCGATTCCAGACCTGGGCCGCCGAGCACCACGGCGCACCGGCCGAGGGGGGCTACGAAGCACTGCACCACTGGTCGGTCACCGAACTGGAGACGTTCTGGAAGGCCGTCACCGACTGGTTCGACGTCAAGTTCTCCACGCCCTACGCGCGCGTGCTCGGCGACCGCTCGATGCCGGGGGCCCAGTGGTTCCCCGGCGCGACCCTCAACTACGCGGAACACGCCCTGCGCGCGGCCGACGACCCCGCGCGCGCGGACACCCCCGCCCTCCTCCACGTCGACGAGACCCACGACCCGCGGCCCGTCACCTGGGCCGAACTGCGCCGCCAGGTCGGCTCCCTGAGCGCGGAACTGCGCGCACTCGGCGTACGCCCAGGAGACCGCGTCAGCGGCTACCTGCCGAACATTCCCGAAGCCGTCGTCGCCCTCCTGGCCACCGCCGCCGTCGGAGCCGTCTGGACCTCCTGCGCCCCCGACTTCGGCGCCCGCAGCGTCCTGGACCGCTTCCAGCAGGTCGAACCCGTCGTCCTGTTCACCGTCGACGGCTACCGCTACGGCGGCAAGGAACACGACCGCCGCGAAACCGTGGCCGAGCTGCGCTCCGAACTGCCCGGCCTCCGCGCGGTCGTCCACATCCCGCTGCTCGGCACCGACGCCCCCGAAGGCGCCCTGGAGTGGTCGGCCCTCACCTCGGCCGACGTGGCGCCCGCCTTCGAAGCGGTGCCCTTCGACCACCCCCTGTGGGTGCTGTACTCCTCCGGCACCACCGGCCTGCCCAAGGCCATCGTCCAGTCCCAGGGCGGCATCCTCGTCGAACACCTCAAGCAACTCGGCCTGCACTGCGACCTCGGCCCCGACGACCGCTTCTTCTGGTACACCTCGACCGGCTGGATGATGTGGAACTTCCTCGTCTCCGGCCTCCTGACGGGCACCACGATCGTCCTGTACGACGGCAGCCCCGGCTACCCCGACACCGGCGCCCAGTGGCGCATCGCCGAACGCACCGGAGCCACCCTCTACGGCACCTCCGCCGCGTACGTCATGGCCTGCCGCAAGGCCGACGTCCACCCGGCCCGCAACTTCGACCTCTCCCGCATCAAGTGCGTCGCGACGACCGGCTCCCCGCTGCCCCCCGACGGTTTCCGCTGGCTGCACGACGAGTTCGCCGGCACCTCGGACACCCCGGGCGGCCTGTGGACGGCCTCGGTCAGCGGGGGCACGGACGTCTGCTCCTGCTTCGCGGGCGCCGTCCCCACCCTCCCCGTCCACATCGGCGAACTCCAGGCCCCCTGCCTGGGCACCGACCTCCAGTCCTGGGACCCCCAGGGCAAACCGCTCATCGACGAGGTCGGCGAACTGGTCGTCACCAACCCCATGCCGTCCATGCCCATCCACTTCTGGAACGACCCGGACGGCACCCGCTACCACGACAGCTACTTCGACACCTACCCCGGCGTCTGGCGCCACGGCGACTGGATCACCGTCACCTCCCGCGGCTCCGTGATCATCCACGGCCGCTCCGACTCCACGCTCAACCGCCAGGGCGTCCGCATGGGCTCCGCCGACATCTACGAAGCCGTCGAGCGCCTCCCCGAGATCCGCGAGTCCCTCGTCATCGGCGTCGAACAGCCCGACGGCGGCTACTGGATGCCGCTCTTCGTCCACCTCGCCCCCGGCGCGACCCTCGACGACGCCCTGCGCGACCGCATCAAGCGGACCATCCGCGAGCGGCTCTCTCCGCGCCACGTCCCCGACGAGGTCATCGAGGTCCCCGGCATCCCGCACACCCTCACCGGCAAGCGCATCGAGGTCCCGGTCAAACGCCTCCTGCAAGGCACCCCGCTGAACAAGGCGGTCAACCCCGGCTCGGTCGACGACCTCGACCTCCTCCGCTTCTACGAGGGCCTGGCCGACAAGCGCGCCTGACCGCCATCCCCGCAGCTCAGCACCGATTGTCAGTGCCCATGGTTACTCTGAGTGAGCATTGATCGCCGAGCGCAGGGGGAATCATGGCGCACACCACCCGACACGACACGATGCGACGTGCTCTACGCCGCGAAGTCGCCGGAACCATCGGCCTCTTGGCCGATGAGGAGGACTTCGCGGCGATGCGTCGCTACCACACCTTCACCTTCGACGACCACGCGACCTACCTCCAACAGGTCGAAGCCCTGCTCAAGACCCTCGCGTCCCAGGGCAGGCACACCACCGTCGCCCTCTTCGACCCCGAGGAGTACGCGGAGTACTGCGCCGACACTGGCCTCGACCCCGACGCCCCCGGCAGCCGCGGCCGCTTCACCGCCGCACTGGCATCGGGCGGCCCCACCGTGCCCTATGAAGGCCAGCCCCTCGCCGACCTCCTCCCCGAGCTCGTCGACGAGGCGGTCCGCCAGGCCACCTGGGAGTACGCGACGGCGGTGCTCGCCCGCACCGGCCCCTGCGCGACCTGCGGAGAGGACATCGGACGGGCCGCCTTCGCCCGGGCCTCGCAACTGATCACCCGGGCCCTCGACACATCGGGCCCAGGCGCGCGGCACCTGGTGTGCAGCGTGCCCTGCGAAGCCGAGACACTCCTGGCCGCCCTGCACGTCGAGATCGACGAGGACGGCTCCGCCGAACTCGACGAGACGGAAGCCCTGGAGTTCGCCACGATCCTCGCGGTCGGCATCGCCACCCACCGCGCCGCCGGCATGGTGCTGCGTTGCACCGCCGAAGGCACCCGCGACCGCGTCCAGGGCTGGCGCATGAACGGCGGCCGACTCCATCCCCTCACCGCCGCCGAGGTCTTCGACGCGTACTGCACCGACGCCATCTCCGGAGAGCTCGTCGCCCCCGAATCCGGCGTCGACTACTGCGCGGCGCCCGACCTCGAAGACGACGAACCGGGAAGGGGCCACCTCCACTGAACGCCCGAGGGGCGCCCCACCACATCGGTGGGACGCCCCTCGGAACAACGAACGACCGTACGGCTACTCGCCGGACAGCACCGCCTGGGCGGCCTGCCGGGCCTCCTCGGCGGTGTCCGCGGCACGAGCCGCGGCCGCCGCGCGCTCGCACTGCGCCAGCGTGTACTTGCCGAGCGTCGCCCGCACGTAAGGAATCGACGCCGCACCCATCGACAGGGAGGTGACACCCAGACCGGTCAGCACACAGGCGAGCAGCGGGTCGGACGCGGCCTCACCGCACACGCCACAGCTCTTGCCCTCGGCCCGCGCCGCCTCGGCGGACAGCGACACCAGGTCGAGCAGCGCGGGCTGCCACGGGTCCTGGAGCCGGGACACCGCACCCACCTGCCGGTCGGCGGCGAACGCGTACTGCGCGAGGTCATTGGTCCCCAGCGAAAGGAACTCGACCTCCTGAAGGATCGAGCGCGCCCGCAGTGCCGCCGACGGGATCTCGACCATCGCACCGAACTTGGCCCGAAGCCCGGCCTCACGGCACGCGTCCGCGAACGCCTTGGCGTCGGTACGGTCCGCGACCATGGGAGCCATGACCTCGAGGTAGACCGGCAGCCCCTCAGCGGCCTTGGCCAGCGCGGTCAGCTGTGTCCGGAGCACCTCCGGGTGGTCCAGCAGCGACCGCAGCCCCCGCACGCCCAGCGCCGGGTTCGGCTCGTCGGCCGGCGTCAGGAAGTCCAGCGGCTTGTCCGCACCGGCATCCAGCACCCGTACGACCACACGACCCTCAGGGAAAGCCTCCAGCACCTTGCGGTACGCCTCGACCTGCTTCTCCTCCGACGGCGCCTTGGTGCTGTCATCCAGGAAGAGGAACTCGGTACGGAAGAGACCGACACCCTCCGCTCCGGCCTCGACAGCGGCTGGCACATCGGCGGGACCGCCGACATTGGCAAGGAGCGGGACCTTGTGCCCGTCGGACGTCGCACCGGGACCGGTCGACGCCGCCAGCGCGGCCTTGCGCGCGGCAGCGGCGGCCTCCAGCTGCTCCCGCTTCTCCATGCTCGGGTCCACGAAGATCTCACCGGTGCTGCCGTCGACGGCCACGACGGTGCCCTCGGCGAGTTCGCCGGCGCCCGGCAGCGCGACGACGGCCGGGACACCGAGCGCTCGCGCGAGGATCGCGCTGTGGCTGGTGGGCCCGCCCTCCTCCGTCACGAAGCCCAGCACCAGAGCCGGGTCGAGGAGCGCGGTGTCCGCGGGCGCCAGGTCCCGTGCGATCAGTACGTACGGCTCGTCGCTGTCCGGGACACCCGGCATCGGGACGCCCAGCAGCCGGGCGACGATGCGGTTCCGCACGTCGTCCAGGTCCGCCACCCGGCCGGCCATGTACTCACCGGCACCGGCGAGCAGCTCGCGGTAGTGCGAGAAAGCGTCGTAGACGGCGCGCTCGGCCGTGCTGCCGACGGTGATGCGCCGGTCGACGTCGGACATGAGCTCCGGGTCCTGGGCGATCATGGCCTGCGCCTCGAGCACCGCCTGAGCCTCGCCACCGGCCAGGTTGCCGCGTGCATTCAGGTCGGCCGCCACAGCTTCCACGGCCTGGCGAGCACGCCCCTGTTCGCGCTCCGCCTCCTCCGCGGGAATCTGCTTCGCCGGCGGCTCGAGAACCGCCGTACCCATGTGCCGAACCTCGCCGATCGCCACACCGTGGCTCACACCGACGCCTCGCAGCGTTGTCTCCATCTCACCCGTCTCCGGTAGTGCGGCGGGCTCGCCCGCCGCGGTGGTTGTCCTGCCTGCCGTCAGCGACGGCGATGACGTCACTTCCAGCTGAAGAGCGCGTCGCCGGCCTTCACGTCGCCGTCCTCGATCAGCTCGGAGAGGGACTCGGCCGTCGCCTCAAGAGCCACGACCGGGCATACGGGAGACTTGCCGGCGGCCTCGACGGCGGCCGGGTCCCAGCGCACCACGGCCTGGCCGCGCTGCACGGTGTCCCCCTTGTTGACGAGAAGCTCGAAGCCCTCGCCGTTCAGCTGGACGGTGTCGATGCCGAGGTGTGTCAGGACGCCGTGACCCTGATCGTCGACCACCACATACGCGTGAGGGTGAAGGGAGACGACGATGCCGTCCACGGGAGAGACGGCCACGGAGGCCTCGCGCACGGGATCGATGGCCGTACCAGGGCCGACCATGGCGCCTGAGAAGACGGGGTCCGGTACTGCGGAGAGCCCAATGGCGCGTCCAGCAAGCGGGGACGAAACACTGGTCATTGCATGCCTCCCAGGGGGTGGAGATTGGTGGCCGCCGTCGCTACCTGTCCTGGACGACGCGCTGCTCAGAAGCGTAAGTCATAGGAAGTCCCGGTTCCGTACGAGAGATCCCGGTTGACGGACGTAGGAGCGCAGCACGGACGATTTGCGCCTGCCGGGGAGGCGATGTAGAGTCGGACTCTGCCTGAGGCCAACGGGACGCGGAAGCGTCCAGGCTCGGCGACATCCCCACGTCAGATCTTATCCTTGAGTGTGGTTCCGCATGTACTGCGGTGACCGTGGTCAGGGAGTCGAAAAAGACCTGATAAAGTCGGAGCCGCCGGAAAGGGAAACGCGAAAGCCGAAAGGACGGAGCGGGAACCGGAAAGGCGCCGAGGAAATCGGACACGAAAGAGTCTGATAGAGTCGGAAACGCAAGAACAAAAGAAACACCGAAGGGAAGCGCCCGGAGGAAAGCCCGAGAGGGTGAGTACAAAGGAAGCGTCCGTTCCTTGAGAACTCAACAGCGTGCCAAAAGTCAACGCCAGATATGTTGATACCCCGACCTGATCGGTTCCGATCGGGTTGAGGTTCCTTTGAAAAAGTCCTGTACGGCATATGTTCGTGCAGGCGACACAGCGAGGACGCTGTGAACCGGGAGATTATTCCTCTCCTTGGTTCCGCTCTCGTGGTGTTCATCCCGATTACGGGAAAACATTCACGGAGAGTTTGATCCTGGCTCAGGACGAACGCTGGCGGCGTGCTTAACACATGCAAGTCGAACGATGAACCACTTCGGTGGGGATTAGTGGCGAACGGGTGAGTAACACGTGGGCAATCTGCCCTGCACTCTGGGACAAGCCCTGGAAACGGGGTCTAATACCGGATAACACCCGCTCAGGCATCTGAGTGGGTTAAAAGCTCCGGCGGTGCAGGATGAGCCCGCGGCCTATCAGCTTGTTGGTGAGGTAGAAGCTCACCAAGGCGACGACGGGTAGCCGGCCTGAGAGGGCGACCGGCCACACTGGGACTGAGACACGGCCCAGACTCCTACGGGAGGCAGCAGTGGGGAATATTGCACAATGGGCGAAAGCCTGATGCAGCGACGCCGCGTGAGGGATGACGGCCTTCGGGTTGTAAACCTCTTTCAGCAGGGAAGAAGCGAAAGTGACGGTACCTGCAGAAGAAGCGCCGGCTAACTACGTGCCAGCAGCCGCGGTAATACGTAGGGCGCAAGCGTTGTCCGGAATTATTGGGCGTAAAGAGCTCGTAGGCGGCTTGTCACGTCGGTTGTGAAAGCCCGGGGCTTAACCCCGGGTCTGCAGTCGATACGGGCAGGCTAGAGTTCGGTAGGGGAGATCGGAATTCCTGGTGTAGCGGTGAAATGCGCAGATATCAGGAGGAACACCGGTGGCGAAGGCGGATCTCTGGGCCGATACTGACGCTGAGGAGCGAAAGCGTGGGGAGCGAACAGGATTAGATACCCTGGTAGTCCACGCCGTAAACGGTGGGAACTAGGTGTGGGCGACATTCCACGTCGTCCGTGCCGCAGCTAACGCATTAAGTTCCCCGCCTGGGGAGTACGGCCGCAAGGCTAAAACTCAAAGGAATTGACGGGGGCCCGCACAAGCGGCGGAGCATGTGGCTTAATTCGACGCAACGCGAAGAACCTTACCAAGGCTTGACATACACCGGAAAGCATCAGAGATGGTGCCCCCCTTGTGGTCGGTGTACAGGTGGTGCATGGCTGTCGTCAGCTCGTGTCGTGAGATGTTGGGTTAAGTCCCGCAACGAGCGCAACCCTTGTCCCGTGTTGCCAGCAAGCCCTTCGGGGTGTTGGGGACTCACGGGAGACCGCCGGGGTCAACTCGGAGGAAGGTGGGGACGACGTCAAGTCATCATGCCCCTTATGTCTTGGGCTGCACACGTGCTACAATGGCCGGTACAATGAGCTGCGATACCGCGAGGTGGAGCGAATCTCAAAAAGCCGGTCTCAGTTCGGATTGGGGTCTGCAACTCGACCCCATGAAGTCGGAGTCGCTAGTAATCGCAGATCAGCATTGCTGCGGTGAATACGTTCCCGGGCCTTGTACACACCGCCCGTCACGTCACGAAAGTCGGTAACACCCGAAGCCGGTGGCCCAACCCCTTGTGGGAGGGAGCTGTCGAAGGTGGGACTGGCGATTGGGACGAAGTCGTAACAAGGTAGCCGTACCGGAAGGTGCGGCTGGATCACCTCCTTTCTAAGGAGCACTTCTCACTGATCCCTTCGGGGTGAGGTCAGAGGCCAGTACATCGGCGAATGTCTGATGCTGGTTGCTCATGGGTGGAACGTTGACTACTCGGCCGGTTCACGGGCCGGAGGCTGCAAGTACTGCTCGTAAGAGCGTGGAAAGCACGATCTCCGGACGAAGACTGGTCGGGCACGCTGTTGGGTATCTGAGGGTACGGACTTGTTCCCGACCTCAATGCCGACCCCAGTGAAGGTTCGTTTCGGCGGGCTGTGATGGGTGGTTGGTCGTTGTTTGAGAACTGCACAGTGGACGCGAGCATCTGTGGCCAAGTTTTTAAGGGCGCACGGTGGATGCCTTGGCACCAGGAACCGATGAAGGACGTGGGAGGCCACGATAGTCCCCGGGGAGTCGTCAACCAGGCTTTGATCCGGGGGTTTCCGAATGGGGAAACCCGGCAGTCGTCATGGGCTGTCACCCGCTGCTGAACACATAGGCAGTGTGGAGGGAACGCGGGGAAGTGAAACATCTCAGTACCCGCAGGAAGAGAAAACAACCGTGATTCCGGGAGTAGTGGCGAGCGAAACCGGATGAGGCCAAACCGTATACGTGTGAGACCCGGCAGGGGTTGCGTATACGGGGTTGTGGGATCTCTCTTTCACAGTCTGCCGGCTGTGAGACGAGTCAGAAACCGTTGATGTAGGCGAAGGACATGCGAAAGGTCCGGCGTAGAGGGTAAGACCCCCGTAGTCGAAACATCAGCGGCTCGTTTGAGAGACACCCAAGTAGCACGGGGCCCGAGAAATCCCGTGTGAATCTGGCGGGACCACCCGTTAAGCCTAAATATTCCCTGGTGACCGATAGCGGATAGTACCGTGAGGGAATGGTGAAAAGTACCGCGGGAGCGGAGTGAAATAGTACCTGAAACCGTGTGCCTACAAGCCGTGGGAGCGTCGGACATCAAGCTTGCTTGGTGTCTCGTGACTGCGTGCCTTTTGAAGAATGAGCCTGCGAGTTTGCGGTGTGTTGCGAGGTTAACCCGTGTGGGGAAGCCGTAGCGAAAGCGAGTCCGAATAGGGCGATATAGTAGCGCGCTCAAGACCCGAAGCGGAGTGATCTAGCCATGGGCAGGTTGAAGCGGCTGTAAGAGGTCGTGGAGGACCGAACCCACCAGGGTTGAAAACCTGGGGGATGACCTGTGGTTAGGGGTGAAAGGCCAATCAAACTCCGTGATAGCTGGTTCTCCCCGAAATGCATTTAGGTGCAGCGTCGTGTGTTTCTTGCCGGAGGTAGAGCACTGGATAGGCGATGGGCCCTACCGGGTTACTGACCTTAGCCAAACTCCGAATGCCGGTAAGTGAGAGCGCGGCAGTGAGACTGTGGGGGATAAGCTCCATGGTCGAGAGGGAAACAGCCCAGAGCATCGACTAAGGCCCCTAAGCGTACGCTAAGTGGGAAAGGATGTGGAGTCGCACAGACAACCAGGAGGTTGGCTTAGAAGCAGCCACCCTTGAAAGAGTGCGTAATAGCTCACTGGTCTAGTGATTCCGCGCCGACAATGTAGCGGGGCTCAAGCGTACCGCCGAAGTCGTGTCATTCACACAATAGGGCCAACGCCTGTGTGGATGGGTAGGGGAGCGTCGTGTGCCGGGTGAAGCTGCGCCGGAAGGCAGTGGTGGACGGTTCACGAGTGAGAATGCAGGCATGAGTAGCGATACATACGTGAGAAACGTGTGCGCCGATTGACTAAGGGTTCCTGGGTCAAGCTGATCTGCCCAGGGTAAGTCGGGACCTAAGGCGAGGCCGACAGGCGTAGTCGATGGATAACCGGTTGATATTCCGGTACCCGCTGTGAAGCGTCAAACATCGAATCAGGCGATGCTAAGTCCGTGAAGCCGCCCCGATCTCTTCGGAGTTGAGGGGAGTGGTGGAGCCGACGGACCAGACTTGTAGTAGGTGAGTGATGGGGTGACGCAGGAAGGTAGTCCAGCCCGGGCGGTGGTTGTCCCGGGGTAAGGGTGTAGGCCGTGCGGTAGGTAAATCCGTCGCACATAAGGCTGAGACCTGATGCCGAGCCGATTGTGGTGAAGTGGATGATCCTATGCTGTCGAGAAAAGCCTCTAGCGAGTTTCATGGCGGCCCGTACCCTAAACCGACTCAGGTGGTCAGGTAGAGAATACCGAGGCGTTCGGGTGAACTATGGTTAAGGAACTCGGCAAAATGCCCCCGTAACTTCGGGAGAAGGGGGGCCATCACCGGTGATGACATTTACTGTCTGAGCTGGGGGTGGCCGCAGAGACCAGCGAGAAGCGACTGTTTACTAAAAACACAGGTCCGTGCGAAGCCGTAAGGCGATGTATACGGACTGACGCCTGCCCGGTGCTGGAACGTTAAGGGGACCGGTTAGTGCACTTTCGGGTGTGCGAAGCTGAGAACTTAAGCGCCAGTAAACGGCGGTGGTAACTATAACCATCCTAAGGTAGCGAAATTCCTTGTCGGGTAAGTTCCGACCTGCACGAATGGCGTAACGACTTCTCGACTGTCTCAACCATAGGCCCGGTGAAATTGCACTACGAGTAAAGATGCTCGTTTCGCGCAGAAGGACGGAAAGACCCCGGGACCTTTACTACAGTTTGATATTGGTGTTCGGTTCGGCTTGTGTAGGATAGGTGGGAGACTGTGAAGCATGCACGCCAGTGTGTGTGGAGTCGCCGTTGAAATACCACTCTGGTCGTGCTGGATGTCTAACCTCGGTCCGTGATCCGGATCAGGGACAGTGTCTGATGGGTAGTTTAACTGGGGCGGTTGCCTCCCAAAGAGTAACGGAGGCGCCCAAAGGTTCCCTCAGCCTGGTTGGTAATCAGGTGTTGAGTGTAAGTGCACAAGGGAGCTTGACTGTGAGACCGACGGGTCGAGCAGGGACGAAAGTCGGGACTAGTGATCCGGCGGTGGCTTGTGGAAGCGCCGTCGCTCAACGGATAAAAGGTACCCCGGGGATAACAGGCTGATCTTCCCCAAGAGTCCATATCGACGGGATGGTTTGGCACCTCGATGTCGGCTCGTCGCATCCTGGGGCTGGAGTCGGTCCCAAGGGTTGGGCTGTTCGCCCATTAAAGCGGTACGCGAGCTGGGTTTAGAACGTCGTGAGACAGTTCGGTCCCTATCCTCTGTGCGCGTAGGAATATTGAGAAGGGCTGTCCCTAGTACGAGAGGACCGGGACGGACGAACCTCTGGTGTGCCAGTTGTCCTGCCAAGGGCATGGCTGGTTGGCTACGTTCGGAAAGGATAACCGCTGAAAGCATCTAAGCGGGAAGCCTGCTTCGAGATGAGTATTCCCACCCCCTTTGAGGGGTTAAGGCTCCCAGTAGACGACTGGGTTGATAGGCCAGATCTGGAAGCCCGGTAACGGGTGGAGGTGACTGGTACTAATAGGCCGAGGGCTTGTCCTCAGTTGCTCGCGTCCACTGTGTTGGTTCTGAAACAACGAACAACCCCATGCAAGGTCACGCATGGTGCGGTTGACAGTTTCATAGTGTTTCGGTGGTCATAGCGTGAGGGAAACGCCCGGTTACATTCCGAACCCGGAAGCTAAGCCTCACAGCGCCGATGGTACTGCAGGGGGGACCCTGTGGGAGAGTAGGACGCCGCCGAACTCCTTTTATAGCCGTGGTCCCTGGATTCAATTCCAGGGACCACGGCTTTTTTGTTTTGTGCGTGCGGTACCCCCTCCCCCCTCCGCACCGCCGACTGTCAGCTGAGGGTAAGGTCAGGGGGCATCATCGGTTCTTTTCCCACAGGAGGCCCCCGGGTGGAGGTCCAGGAGACGCGGGTCCAGACGGACCGCGTCCTCACCATCCCGAACATCCTCAGCATGGCCCGCCTCGCCGGCGTGCCCCTCTTCCTGTGGCTGATCCTCAGGCCTGAGTTCGGAGGACCCAACAGCGACGGATGGGCGCTGCTGGTGCTGGCGCTCAGCGGTGTCAGCGACTACCTCGACGGCAAGCTCGCGCGCCGCTGGAACCAGATCAGCAACCTCGGTCGGCTCCTTGATCCCGCGGCGGACCGGCTGTATATCCTCTCGACGTTGCTCGGACTGACGTGGCGGGAGATTCTTCCGCTCTGGCTGACCGGCGTGCTCCTGCTGCGGGAGCTGGTCCTTCTGGTGATGGTCTGGGTCCTCAGGCGCCACGGCTATCCCCCGCCGCAGGTGAACTTCCTCGGCAAGGCCGCCACCTTCAACCTGATGTACGCCTTTCCACTACTGCTCCTGAGCGACGGACACGGCTGGATCGCTTCTCTTGCTGCTATTTTCGGATGGGCGTTCGCCGGATGGGGTACAAGTCTGTATTGGTGGGCAGGCATCCTGTATGTGATCCAGGTCCGCCGACTCGTGAAAGCGGACAGTAGGGCCGATTGAGCCTGCCAATTAGGTGACCCGTAGAGGCGCGAAGGCCCGTGTTTGACATATGCGGGCCCTGTTTGGCGGGCTGAGTCGGCTAGATCGTCGTCTATGAGGAGGACGTTTCCGACATGAAGGCCGTCGTAATGGCCGGCGGTGAGGGTACCCGCCTTCGCCCCATGACCTCGAGCATGCCCAAGCCGCTCCTGCCTGTGGCCAACCGGCCGATCATGGAGCATGTGCTTCGCCTGCTGAAGAGGCATGGTCTGACCGAGACCGTGGTAACAGTGCAGTTCTTGGCCTCGCTCGTCAAGAACTACTTCGGCGACGGCGAAGAGCTCGGGATGGAGCTCACCTATGCCAACGAGGAGAAGCCGCTCGGCACCGCCGGCAGCGTGAAGAACGCCGAGGAAGCGCTGAAGGACGACGCCTTCCTCGTGATCTCCGGTGACGCGCTGACCGACTTCGACCTCACCGAGCTGATTAACTTCCACAAGGAAAAGGGCGCGCTCGTCACCGTCTGCCTGACGCGTGTGCCCAACCCGCTGGAATTCGGCATCACCATCGTGGACGAGGAAGGCAAGGTCGAGCGCTTCCTCGAGAAGCCGACCTGGGGGCAGGTCTTCTCCGACACGGTGAACACGGGCATCTACGTGATGGAGCCCGAGGTGTTCGACTACGTCGAGGCCGATGTGCCGGTCGACTGGTCCGGTGACGTGTTCCCGCAGCTGATGAAGGAAGGCAAGCCCATCTACGGCTTCGTCGCCGAGGGCTACTGGGAGGACGTCGGTACGCACGAGAGCTACGGCAAAGCCCAGGCCGACGTCCTGGAGGGCAAGGTCGACGTCGAGCTGGACGGCTTCGAGATCTCTCCCGGTGTGTGGGTCGCCGAGGGCGCCGAGGTGCACCCCGACGCGGTGCTGCGCGGCCCCCTGTACATCGGGGACTACGCCAAGATCGAGGCGAACGTCGAGATCCGTGAGCACACCGTGGTGGGCTCGAACGTCGTCGTGAAGGACGGCGCCTTCCTGCACAAGGCCGTCGTGCACGACAACGTCTACATCGGACAGCACAGCAACCTCCGCGGCTGTGTCGTCGGAAAGAACACCGACATCATGCGGGCCGCCCGCATCGAGGACGGTGCCGTCATCGGCGACGAGTGCCTCGTCGGTGAAGAATCGATCATCCAGGGCAACGTACGGGTCTATCCGTTCAAGACGATCGAGGCCGGCGCGTTCGTCAATACGTCCGTCATCTGGGAATCACGCGGCCAGGCGCACCTGTTCGGGGCGCGTGGGGTGTCCGGCATCCTCAACGTGGAGATCACGCCGGAACTCGCCGTGCGTCTCGCGGGGGCGTACGCGACGACCCTGAAGAAGGGCTCGACCGTCACCACCGCGCGTGACCACTCGCGAGGCGCCCGGGCGCTCAAGCGGGCCGTGATCTCGGCGCTGCAGGCCAGTGCCATCGACGTACGCGATCTGGAGAACGTGCCGCTGCCGGTCGCGCGGCAGCAGACCGCGCGAGGCAGTGCCGGCGGAATCATGATCCGGACGACGCCCGGGGTGCCGGACTCCGTCGACATCATGTTCTTCGACGGGGAGGGCGCCGACCTCTCGCAGGGAAGCCAGCGGAAGCTCGACCGCGTATACGCGCGTCAGGAGTACCGGCGGGCCTTCCCCGGCGAGATCGGGGATCTGCACTTCCCGTCCAGCGTCTTCGACTCCTACACCGGGTCGCTGCTGCGGAACGTCGACACCTCCGGGATCGCCGAGTCGGGGCTGAAGGTCGTCGTCGACGCGTCCAACGGAAGTGCCGGACTGGTGCTGCCCAGCCTGCTCGGAAAGCTTGGCGTGGACGCGCTGACGATCAATCCCGGCCTCGACGAGTCACGGCCCACCGAGACCGCCGACGCCCGCAGGGCCGGCCTGGTGCGGCTCGGGGAGATCGTGGCGTCGGCGCGAGCGGCCTTCGGTGTGCGATTCGACCCGGTGGGTGAGCGGCTGTCGCTCGTGGACGAGAAGGGACGGATCGTCGAGGACGACCGGGCCCTGCTGGTCATGCTCGACCTGGTGGCCGCCGAGCGGCGCAGCGGGCGGGTGGCGCTGCCGGTGACCACGACGCGTATCGCCGAGCAGGTGGCGGCGTACCACGGCACACAGGTGGACTGGACGACCACCTCGCCCGACGATCTGACGCGGGTCGGGCGCGGGGAGTCGACGATCTTCGGTGGCGACGGCCGCGGTGGTTTCATCGTGCCGGAGTTCAGCAGTGTGTTCGACGGCACTGCCGCGTTCGTGCGGCTCATCGGGCTGGTGGCGCGTACCCAGCTCACCCTGAGCCAGATCGACGCGCGCATCCCGCGGGCCCATGTGCAGCGGCGTGACCTCGCGACGCCGTGGGCCGTCAAGGGGCTCGTGATGCGGCGTGTGGTGGAGGAGGCCGGGGACCGGTCCGTGGACACCACCGACGGTGTGCGGGTCGTGGAGGCCGACGGACGTTGGGTGCTGGTGCTGCCCGACCCGGCGGAGGCCGTCACCCATCTGTGGGCCGAGGGACCCGACGACGCGTCCGCCCAGGCGTTGCTCGACGAGTGGGCCGCCGTGGTGGACAGCGCGGGTCGCTGATCATGACCGGCTGCCGGGCGGCACCCACAACGGGTGCCGCCCGGCACGCCGGTGGGGCCATTCGGAGGTAGCGGCCGCGACGTGCGACGATGTGCGGCATGCCGCAGCAGCCCCCCGTTCGGAGCACCCCTTCCCGCCCCAGGCGTCCGGACGCGTCCATGTCGCTGCTCACCACGGTCATGGACCACAGCCTGGACGAGGGCTACGCCGAGGCGGCCGCCAGGAAGAAGGCCAGGGGGGACACCGGTCTCCCGCGCCCGTTGCGGGCCAAACTCGGGCTGGCGGCGGGCCTCGTGCTCGCCGCGCTCGTCGTCACCGTGGGAGCCGCGCAGGCCCGGGTGGCGGCGCCGGTGCTCGCCAAGGAGCGCGAGGAGCTGATCGACCGCGTCGAGGCGGCGACGGCCGGGGCCGACGACCTCGAGGACGACGTGGACGAACTCCGCGACGACGTGGGCCAGCGGCAGCAGGCCGCGCTGAAGAAGCACGGCGGCAGCAAGGGCGAGTTGCTCGGTCTCCTCTCCGGTGCCACCGAAGTGCAGGGGCCCGGGGTGAAGCTCGTCGTGGACGACAAGAAGCAGGCCTCCCAGGGTGGTGGTGGGCCGCGCGAGAGCAACGGGTTCTCCGACACCGGGCGGGTGCGCGACCGGGACATGCAGCGCGTCGTCAACGGCCTGTGGCAGTCGGGGGCAGAGGCGATCTCCATCAACGACCAGCGGCTCACCGCGCTGTCGGCGATCAGGGCCGCGGGTGACGCGATACTGGTCGACAACAGGCCGCTGGTTCCGCCGTATACGGTGCTCGCGGTGGGGGCGGGGCAACGCTTGAGCACACGGTTCCAGAACAGCGCCGACGGTCAGTACCTGCATGCTCTGCAGGAGAACTTCGGCATCCGGACCAGCATCTCCGTGTCGGACGAACTCCGGCTGCCCGCAGCGCCGAGTGTGACCGTACGTACAGCAGAGCCGAAAGCAGGAAAGGGCACATCGTGATCGCCGTACTGGGCCTCGTCGTGGGAGTCGTGGCCGGATTGTTGGTTCGGCCCGAGGTTCCGGCGGTGGTCGAGCCGTACCTTCCCATCGCCGTGGTCGCGGCTCTCGACGCCGTGTTCGGCGGCTTGCGCGCGATGCTCGACGGCATCTTCGACGACAAGGTCTTCGTGGTGTCGTTCCTGTCGAACGTGGTGGTGGCCGCGCTGATCGTGTTCCTGGGCGACAAGTTGGGCGTGGGGGCGCAGCTGTCCACGGGCGTCGTCGTGGTCCTCGGCATCCGGATCTTCTCCAACGCCGCCGCGATCCGTCGGCACATCTTCAGGGCGTGACGCCGATGAGCGCTGACGAGAGGCCCGAGCACCGCCATCGCAGGGAACTTCCCGCGGAGGTTCCCGCCAAGCCCGAGGCGCCCGCGCCACCCGCCTCCGGGGGGCAGCGGCTCACCGGTCGGCAGCGGCTGGCGAAGGGGCTGTGGCCGCCGCGGGTGACCCGCCCTCAACTGATCGTCGCCCTGCTGCTGTTCGTGCTGGGCCTCGGTCTGGCCATCCAGGTGCGGTCGAACAACGACAGCAGTGCGCTGCGCGGCGCGCGGCAAGAAGATCTTGTACGCATCCTCGATGAACTGGATGACCGTACGCAGCGTCTTGAAGAGGAGAAGCGGAGCCTCGAGGAGCAGCGGACCGGGCTGGAGAACAGTTCGGACCAGGCCGAAGAGGCCCGCAAGCAGACGGTCGAGCGGGAGAGGCAACTCGGCATCCTGGCGGGCACGGTGGCGGCCCAGGGGCCGGGCATCACGCTCGCCATCGAGGACAAGAAGGGGGCGATCGAGGCGGACATGCTGCTCGACGCCATTCAGGAACTGCGCGCCGCCGGCGCCGAGGCGATCCAGATCAATGATGTGCGCGTGGTGGCCGGCACCCATCTGTCGGACGCCGGCGGCGGTGGCGTACGGGTGGACGGCCGCAAGGTCGGCGAACCGTACCTCTTCAAGGTGATCGGCAAGCCGCAGGATCTGGAACCTGCGCTGAACATCCCGGGAGGCGTGGTGCAGACTCTGGAGAAGGAGCAGGCCACGGTGACCGTGACCCGCTCGGAGAAGATCGTCGTGAACGCCTTGCGACCTGCGAAGCGGCCTGACTACGCTCGGTCGTCCTCGCGGTGAGGGGCGGGCGCGTGGGGGCCGTCAGGCGAGGGCATGAGGTTGCGGGGGGTCGGCGCACCGGAAGCGTGGTGCGTGGTGGAAACTGTTTGGTGGATACGGACGTTGTGATGATGTCTGGTTCACCGATGAATGCCGGTGTGTGCAATCAGGGTTCGTCCTGCCCCACGGGCGGGTCTGTTTCGGTCAAGGGGAATCGCCCGTGAAGTTGTTTGCGAAGTTGTTCGGCAAGAGTGCACGTGAGGACAGCGGCAATCCGGCCACTGCCCGGCACCGTGCCCCGCGTCATGGAGACGCGGAGGGACAGGGGGGCGAGCGCCCCATGTTCCGGGACCAGGTGGCTGGTCAAGGTGGAGACATTTCGGGCGGACGGGGCGTGTCATCTGTTGACCCTGCCGGTCCCGGCCGCATAGGTTCCGGGGAACCGTCGAGCTCAGGCGCGGGCGGAGGATTCACCCCCGGCCCGTACGCATCCAACGCCCCCGCGGGGCAGCCGCGGCAGGAGGACCCGTCCATGGCCTTGGTGTGTACGAGGTGCGGGAACCGCAACGGCGAGGCGAGCCGGTTCTGCTCCAACTGCGGCGCGCCGCTGCGTGCCGGGGCGACGCCGGAGCGCGCGTCCGAGACGACGTCGACGATCTCCATCTCGGGCCTGGAGGCCTATGACGCGGAGGCGACGGGGCAGACCCTGTCTCCCGCGCTCTCCCCGGAGGCGCAGGCCGCCGTCGACGCGCTGCCGCTGGGCTCGGCGCTCCTCGTGGTGCGCCGCGGGCCGAACTCGGGCAGTCGTTTCCTGCTCGACGGGGAGCTGACCACGGCGGGGCGTCACCCGCAGAGCGACATCTTCCTCGACGACGTGACGGTGTCGCGTCGTCACGTGGAGTTCCGTCGCCTTCAGGACGGTTCCTTCACCGTCGCCGACGTGGGCAGCCTCAACGGCACGTACGTCAACCGGGAGCGCATCGACTCGGTCGCGCTGTCGAACGGCGACGAGGTGCAGATCGGTAAGTACCGGCTGGTCTTCTACGCGAGCCAGCGGAGCGTCGGCATCTGACCCACCACCCCCGGACCCGTCCGGGGGGACCCCCCTCAGGAAGGTCCATGCTTCAAACATCGAGCGGCGGTGTCGGCACCGGCACCGCCGCCGCGGACCGTCGGCTGATGAGCATCGGCACCGTGCTGAACACGCTGCGTGCCGAGTTCCCCGAGGTCACGATCTCCAAGATCCGTTTCCTGGAGTCCGAGGGGCTGATCGAGCCGCAGCGCACGCCGTCCGGCTACCGGAAGTTCAGTCCGGAGGACGTCGAGCGGCTCGGCCATGTCCTGAGAATGCAGCGGGACCACTATCTGCCGCTCAAGGTGATCCGCGAGCACCTGGAGGCGCTGGAGCGGGGCGAGCAGCCCCCTCTGCCCTCCCTGGGGCGCCAGCGCGACCCGGGCGGCACCGAGGGCCACGGAGAGGCCGAACGGCCGACTGCGGCCCGTGTGGGCCGCGACGAGCTGCTGGCGGTCGCGGAGATCGACGAGCGGCAGCTCGACGAGTGGGAGTCGTACGGGCTCCTGGCGCGCCTGCCGGACGGCGGGTACGACGCCGAGGCCGTCACGATCGCTTCGGTCGTCGTCGAGCTGGGGCGGTTCGGTATCGAGCCACGCCATCTGCGGGCCATGAAGGCCGCCGCCGACCGGGAGGCCGGTCTCGTCGACCAGGTCGTGGCGCCGCTGCGGCGGCACCGCAATCCGCAGACCAGGGCCCACGCGGAGGCCCGTACCAAAGAGCTCGCGGCACTCACGGGGAAGCTGCATTCGGCCCTCGTGCAGACTGCTCTCGGGGTCAGACTGCCCTGACCCGGCAGGCACCCGGGCCGAGGCCCGGCTGGTACTCGGCGGGTGCCCGACTACCCAAACCTGCCAGCCACGTCCTAGGGTTGCTGTGTGAACGAGCTCGACGTCGTAGGTGTCCGGGTCGAAATGCCCTCCAACCAGCCGATCGTGCTCCTGCGTGAAGTGGGAGGCGACCGGTACCTCCCCATCTGGATCGGACCAGGTGAGGCGACTGCCATCGCCTTCGCGCAGCAGGGCATGGCACCCGCACGGCCGCTGACCCACGACCTGTTCAAGGACGTGCTGGACGCGGTGGGCCAGGAGCTCTCCGAAGTGCGCATCACCGACCTGCGGGAAGGGGTGTTCTACGCCGAGCTGGTCTTCGCCAGCGGAGTGGAGGTGAGCGCGCGGCCGTCCGACGCCATAGCGCTGGCGCTGCGCACGGGAACGCCGATCTACGGAAGCGACGGTGTCCTCGACGACGCCGGGATCGCGATTCCGGACGAGCAGGAGGACGAGGTGGAGAAGTTCCGCGAGTTCCTCGACCAGATCTCGCCCGAGGACTTCGGCACCAACAGCCAGTGAACCGCTCTCAGCGGTCCGTTTCGGGCCATTCGACAAGCCTTTCCCCGTGTCGAGGCACGCGAAACCACTCTCAGGGTGATTATCACTCGGCGTGGCGAGTGTGGCGATCGTTGACGAGCCCCTGGTGACTGCCTACCGTCGAGAAGGCAGGTCAAGGACGGAGGTCGGCGTGAGAAGCAGCGGCGACGGTACGGCGGTGGGTGGTCCGTACCCGTTTCACAGCGCGGCCGATCACTCTCCGAAGCCGGTGGTGGTCCAGGGGAGCGGGGACGCGACGTTCGAGCATTCCGAGCAGATCGGGTATCGCGGTCCGACCGCGTGCGCGGCCGCGGGCATCACGTATCGCCAGCTCGACTACTGGGCCCGCACGGGCCTGGTCGAGCCGAGTGTGCGCGCCGCCGGTGGCTCCGGTACCCAGCGGCTCTACAGCTTCCGGGACGTCGTCGTCCTGAAGGTCGTCAAGCGGTTCCTCGACACCGGGGTATCGCTGCAGAACATCCGTACGACGGTCCAGCACCTGCGGGAGCGCGGGTTCCGTGACCTTGAGCGGATGACGCTGATGAGCGACGGCGCGACGGTCTACGAGTGCACGTCTCCCAGCGAGGTCCACGAGCTGTTGCAGGGTGGGCAGGGGGTCTTCGGGATCGCCGTGGGCGTGGTGTGGCGGGACGTCGAGGCCGCGCTCTCCCAGCTGCACGGGGAGCGGGTCGACACCGGTGAGACGCTGGTCGGCCACAACCCGGCCGATGAGCTGGCCAGGCGGCGCAACAAGGCGGTCTGAGCCGTCGGCGGGGGCGCTGTCGGCGGCGCGTTGTCAGTGGCGTAAGGCAGCATCAAAGATGTGAGAAGCGCGCCGACGATCCTGCATCTGGACATGGATGCCTTCTACGCGTCCGCCGAGCAGGCCGCGAAGCCGAGCCTGCGGGGGAAGGCCGTGGTGGTGGGCGGTCTGGGGCCGCGGGGTGTCGTGGCCACGGCCTCCTATGAGGCGCGGCGGTTCGGTGTGCACTCGGCGATGCCGATGGGGCAGGCGCGCCGTCTCGCGCCGAACGCCGCCTATCTCGTACCGCGCTTCGGGTTGTACCGCGAGATCAGCGAGCAGGTCATGGGGCTGCTGCGGGAGCTGTCGCCGCTGGTGGAGCCGCTCAGTCTGGACGAGGCCTTCGTGGATCTGGAGGCGGGTGGCGTCGCCGATGACGAGGCGTCGGCCAGGGCCGTGGGGGAGCGGTTGCGGGCGGACATCAAGGCGGTGACCGGGCTGACCGCGTCCGTGGGGCTCGCCGCGTCCAAGATGCTGGCGAAGATCGCCTCCGAGGAGGCGAAGCCGGACGGGCTCAGGCTCATAGCGCCGGGCACGGAGCGGGCGCTGCTGGGGCCGATGTCGGTGCGGACGCTGCCCGGGGTCGGGCCTGCCACCGGGGACCATCTGCGGCGGGCCGGGATCACCACCGTCGAGGAGATCGCCGAGGCCGGGGAGGACGAACTCGTACGGCTGCTCGGAAAGGCGCACGGCGGGTCGTTGTACGCGATGGCGCTGGCGCGCGACGAGCGGCCCGTGGTGGCGGAGCGGGACACCAAGTCGGTCAGTGTCGAGGACACCTATGACGTGGACATCCATGACCGGCTGCGGGTCAGGGGGGAGGTCGCCCGGCTCGCCGACCGGTGTGTGCAGCGGCTGCGGGCGGCGGGGCACTCGGGGCGGACCATCGTGCTGAAGGTGCGGCGGTTCGACTTCTCGACGCTGACGCGGTCCGAGACGTTGCGGGGGCCCACGGACGACCCCGGAGTGGTGCGGGAGGCCGCGGCGCGGCTGCTGGAGTCCGTGGACACCACGGGAGGGGTGCGGCTGCTGGGGGTGGGCGTCACGGGACTCGCCGACTACACCCAGGAGGACCTCTTCGCGCAGGCGGCGGCGGACGCGGAGGTGTCCGGTGAGGTCCAGACGGAGCCGGACAACGGTGGTGAGGCGGAAGGGGCGTCGCCCGGGGAGCCGGAGGCGGTGGGTGCTGAGGTGCCGGTGGGGCCGGTGGAGCGGCGTTGGGCGGCCGGGCTCGATGTGCGGCATGCCGAGTACGGGCACGGGTGGGTGCAGGGCAGCGGGCTGGGGCGGGTGACGGTGCGCTTCGAGACGCCGGGGTCCGAGCCGGGGCGGGTGCGGACGTTCCGTACGGATGATCCGCTGCTGGAGCCGGCGGAGCCGTTGCCACTGGTGGAGCGGCCGGGCCGTGCGGGGGAGCTGCCCGCTGTGGTCGAAGCGCCGTCCTGCGTCGAGGGTGAGGAGGTCGTCCCTGGGTGAGGGCTGCCGGGCGGGGACCGGTGGAGGAGCCGCCGGCGTGGGTCAGGACGGGTCCGCGCCCGCGATGTGGCCGAAGTCGTGGTCCGGGGGCGGGCGCTGCGGGAGCGTGGTGTCCAGGCCGTAGTGGTGGTAGAGCTGGAGTTCCTGGGCGGGGGAGAGGTGGCGGCCCACGCCGAAGTCCGGGGCGTCCTTGATCAGGTCGCGGTCGAACGGGATGCGCAGGGTGCCGTCGTCGACCAGTTCGCTCGGCTCCAGGGGGACGAAGGCGTCGCGGCTGAACAGGCCCGTGCGTATGGCCGCCCACTCCGGCGCGCCGGTGGCGTCGTCGAGATAGATCTCGTCGATCGTTCCGATCTTCGCCCCGTTGCGGTCGAACGCCTTGCGGCCGATCAGATTGCGCGGATCGATGTCGGTCTGCACGGGCCCTCCAGCTGATCGCGGGGTCGGATGTGGGCGTCACTCATCTTTGTCCGCTCGTACTCACTACGTAAGAGCACTTCGGGGCAGTCGGCCACTCGAGGGAACGGCTGAGGTCCGCGCTGGTAGGCTGGCGCTGGCTGCTGACCCCGTGCGGGAGAGCTCTCCGGGTCACGATTCCGGAGGCGCCGAAGGAGCAAATCCTCCCCGGAATCTCTCAGGCACACGTACCGCACGGACGAGGTCACTCTGGAAAGCAGGGCGGGCGTACGGGCGGGCACGTTCGAACCCCTTCCTCACCGACGGTGAAAGCCGGGACGGCGCCTTCGCGGGTGTCCCCCGGTGAAGCTCTCAGGTTGAGATGACAGAGGGGGAGGCCGTCCGGGTACCCGCGCCGTGGTACCCCTCGTAGGTCGCGCAGACCAGGAGGCCTCCGCAATGACTGCCACCAATCGCATCCCGCTCTCCGAGCTCGAACAGGGCATCCCCTTCGAGCAGCGGCACATCGGGCCCGATGCGGAAGCGCGGGCGAAGATGCTCGCCCAGGTCGGGTACGGCTCCCTCGACGAGCTGACGGCCGCCGCGGTGCCGGATGTGATCAAGAACGCCGAGGCGCTGAAGCTGCCCGGCGCCCGCTCCGAGGCCGAGGTGCTCGCCGAGCTGCGCTCGCTGGCCGACCGGAACCAGGTGCTCGACTCCATGATCGGGCTCGGGTACTACGGCACCTTCACGCCGCCCGTGATCCTGCGGAACGTCATGGAGAACCCCGCCTGGTACACCGCGTACACGCCGTACCAGCCCGAGATCTCCCAGGGCCGCCTCGAAGCGCTCCTGAACTTCCAGACCATGGTCGCCGAGCTGACCGGTCTGCCCACCTCCGGTGCCTCGCTGCTCGACGAGGGCACGGCCGCCGCCGAGGCCATGGCCCTGTCGCGGCGCATGGGCAAGGTCAAGGACGGCGTCTTCCTCGTCGACGCCGACGCGCTGCCGCAGACCATCGCCGTCATCCGGACCCGCGCCGAGCCGACCGGTGTCGAGGTCGTCGTCGCTGATCTGAGCACCGGTATTCCGGCCGAGGCCGCCGAGCGCGGTGTCGTGGGCGTCCTGCTGCAGTACCCCGGCGCCTCCGGTGCCGTACGCGACATCAAGTCGCTGATCGACGAGGCGCACGAACTGGGTGCCGTCGTCACGGTCGCCGCCGACCTGCTCGCGCTGACGCTGCTCACCTCGCCCGGCGAGCTGGGGGCGGACATCGCCGTCGGTACGACGCAGCGCTTCGGTGTGCCGATGGGCTTCGGCGGTCCGCACGCCGGTTACATGGCGGTGCGCGAGAAGTTCGCGCGCAGCCTGCCCGGGCGGCTCGTCGGCGTCTCCGTCGACGCCGACGGCAACAAGGCGTACCGCCTCGCGCTGCAGACCCGTGAGCAGCACATCCGCCGCGAAAAGGCCACCAGCAACATCTGCACCGCTCAGGTGCTGCTCGCCGTCATGGCCGGGATGTACGCCGTCTACCACGGCCCCGACGGGCTGAAGTCCATCGCGCGGCGCACCCACCGGTACGCGACGCTGCTCGCCGCGGGCCTGAAGGCGGGTGGCGTCGAGGTCGTCCACGGCGCGTACTTCGACACGCTGACCGTGCGTGTGCCCGGCAAGGCCGACGGAATCGTCTCCGCCGCCCGCGAGAACGGCGTCAACATCCGCCGGGTCGACGCCGACCACGTCTCGCTCGCCTGTGACGAGACCACCACCCGCCGCCAGCTGACCGCCGTGTGGGGCGCCTTCGGGGTCGAGGCCGACGTCGACGCGCTCGACGCCGAGGTCGCGGACACGCTGCCCGCGGACCTGCTGCGTACGGACGACTACCTCACGCACCCGGTCTTCCACCAGTACCGCTCCGAGACCTCGATGCTGCGCTACCTGCGCAGGCTCGCCGACCGGGACTACGCGCTCGACCGCGGCATGATCCCGCTGGGCTCCTGCACGATGAAGCTCAACGCGACCACCGAGATGGAGCCGGTCACCTGGCCCGAGTTCGGGCAGCTGCACCCCTTCGCCCCCGCCCAGCAGGCGCAGGGGTATCTGACGCTCATCCGTGAGCTGGAGGAGCGGCTCGCGGAGGTCACCGGGTACGACAAGGTCTCCCTCCAGCCCAACGCCGGGTCGCAGGGTGAGCTGGCCGGCCTCCTCGCCGTACGCGGCTACCACCGCGCCAACGGCGACGACCAGCGCACCGTCTGCCTCATCCCGTCCTCCGCGCACGGCACGAACGCGGCGAGCGCCGTCATGGCCGGCATGAAGGTCGTCGTCGTGAAGACCGCCGACGACGGCGAGATCGACGCCGAGGACCTGCGCGCCAAGATCGAGAAGCACCGCGACGAGCTGGCGGTGCTCATGATCACGTACCCCTCGACGCACGGTGTGTTCGAGGAGCACGTCGCCGACATCTGCGCGGAGGTGCACGAGGCCGGCGGCCAGGTCTATGTGGACGGCGCCAACCTCAACGCGCTGGTGGGGCTCGCCAAGCCCGGGCACTTCGGCGGCGACGTCTCGCACCTGAACCTGCACAAGACCTTCTGCATCCCGCACGGCGGCGGCGGTCCCGGTGTCGGCCCGGTCGGCGTGCGCGAGCACCTCGCGCCGTACCTGCCCAACCACCCGCTCCAGCCCGCCGCGGGCCCGAAGACCGGCGTCGGCCCGATCTCCGCCGCGCCGTGGGGCTCCGCCGGGATTCTGCCGATCTCCTGGTCGTACGTACGTCTGATGGGCGGCGAGGGGCTCAAGCGTGCCACCCAGGTCGCGGTGCTCTCCGCCAACTACATCGCCAAGCGCCTGGAGCCGCACTACCCGGTGCTGTACACCGGCCCCGCCGGGCTCGTCGCGCACGAGTGCATCGTCGACCTGCGGCCGATCAGCAAGGCGACCGGGGTCAGCGTCGACGACATCGCCAAGCGGCTCATCGACTACGGCTTCCACGCGCCGACCATGTCGTTCCCGGTCGCGGGGACGCTGATGATCGAGCCGACCGAGAGCGAGGACCTCGCCGAGATCGACCGGTTCTGCGACGCGATGATCGCCATCCGGCGGGAGATCGAGAAGGTCGGCTCGGGCGAGTGGGCCGCCGACGACAACCCGCTGCGGAACGCGCCGCACACCGCGGCCGCGCTCGGCGGTGAGTGGGAGCACGGCTACAGCCGTGAGGAGGCCGTCTTCCCGGCCGGGGTCGCCGCGGCGGACAAGTACTGGCCGCCGGTGCGCCGCATCGACCAGGCGTACGGCGACCGGAACCTCGTCTGCTCGTGCCCGCCGCTGGACGCGTACGAGGACTGATGACGGAGCCCGTGGGTCGCGGGCATGCCTCGGGGCCGGTGCGGAGAGTTCTCTCCGGGCCGGCCCCTCGTGTGTGATCCGTACTGCGGTGGTGCGGCGTGCGTGCGTTTGTGCGTCCGTGTCGGCGGCGGTCAGGCGGCCGTCATGACGTGGTCGGTGCCCAACGGTCGGTGCGGGGCGATGATCTGGCCGTCCGGCAGCAGCTCACCGGTGTCCTCGAAGAGCAGGACGCCGTTGCACAGCAGGCTCCAGCCCTGCTCCGGGTGGCTCGCCATGAGGAGCGCGGCTTCCCGGTCGGTGGAGTCGGCTGTCGGGCACGGTGGTTGGTGCTGGCACATGGAAGGGTTCTTTCGCTGCGGTGAGATGGTGGTGACGTCTGTGCTGCGGTTCGATGCGGTGGTCATAACCGCCCCCCGTTTGTAGTCGGTCCGTTCCCAGTGTTGCCCCACGGGAGTCAATCCGCAGGGATTTTGCAGCCTCGGTTCTTACTGCTTAATGACGTATCACCCGCCCGGGCGGTTCAGCTCAACTTCCCCGTCTCTTCGGGTGGTTCGGGGTGGCCCGACCGGGCTAGTCCACCTGGGTGGGGGCGTGCGCCAGGGCGCAGCGCCGTGCCCCGCGGCCGGGCGGCGGCGGGGCACGGGTGACCGGAGGGCGCGGTGGGTCAGGCGGGCGAGCCGAGCAGGGGCGCGGGCGACGCGGGTGTCAGGCGGTGGGTGAGGACGGGGAGCAACTCGGCGACGCGGTGCGGGCGGTGGGCCGCGATGCCGGGCGGGGCGGGGGCCAGGGGGACCAGCAGGTCGGTGGCGGCGAGGGGTGCTTCGGTGCCCTCGTCGGTGCAGTCGCCGTGCAGCCAGAGCGTCAGCATGTAGAGCTCGGGCACGGAGAGCAGCCGGGGCTGGCAGGGCATCGGCATGGCCTCGGCGTGCCGCAGGGCCCGTTCGGTGGAGGCGATGTAGGGGCCCTCGAAGAAGTGCGAGAAGGCCCAGCCGTCCGGCGTGAGCATCGTGTCGGCCGCGGCGAGGGTGCGCTCGCCGCCGCGGATCATGAAGCGCCAGCCGGCGAGGCGGGTGGACGACGCGCCATCGGGCGTGGCGCGGCCCAGCACATGGACGGGCAGCGGGAGTTCGGGCCGGACGGAACCCTGGGCGGCACGGAGGGCCGGGGTCCGGGCCTCGCGTACGGCGGTGGGGGAACCGAGTGCCGCGAGAACGCTGCGCAGGGCGGGCGCGGGGGCCGGGAGGACATGCAGCGGCATGGTGGGTCGCCTCTCTCATTCGACAGGCACAGTGGAGCGGGGGCAGGTGCGTGACGTCGCTGTCAGGCTCTGGGTCAGAGGGGGCGGGGGCCGGGGGACCGCGAGCGCCAACTCTCTGCCTAGATTGCGCAGTTTATATGAGAGGTGTTCGAGCGGTGTTTCGGCTAGACGTGCTCGATATTGCGGGCAAGGCGATATCGGGTCATACTTCTGAGGGCTTTATCCCGATTTCGGGCGGGCTCCGCATCCGTGACCTCGTATTGCGCGAGGCGAGCGGTCGGCCGATTCACGCCGGTGCTTTTCACCGGGTTCTGCGGGACGGAATCCTCACCGTGCCGCATGCCCGGTGAATGTGCCTCTCGCCAACTGTCCCCGAGCCTACTGCCCGGCGCGTCGCCGCGGGGCGTTATCGATCACATTGGCGGGGCATCATCCCCCGTACACAGCGGCCGGACCCTTGGCTGCCTGTCCGAGGAGGGACGCTTCGATGGGTGAGAAGGTCGTGGCGGGCGCGTTCGACCTGTCCGATCGCCACCAGTACCGAAAGAAGCTGCGGGCGTGTCTGACGGGGCTGCGGCGGCTGTTGGAGGAGGAGCGGTTCGACCGGCCCAGGAATCTGATGGGCATGGAGATCGAGTTGAATCTCGCCGGGCCCGACGGACTGCCGAGAATGTTGAATGCGCAGGTTCTGGAGCGCATCGCGAGCCAGGATTTCCAGACAGAACTCGGAATGTTCAATCTGGAAGTGAACATTGCCCCGCACCGGCTCGGTGGACGCGTTCTCGACCGGCTCGCCGAAGAAGTGCGCACCGGCCTCAACTACGCCCACAGAAAAGCCGGCGAGGTCGACGCGGGGATCGTCATGATCGGCATTCTGCCGACCCTGAACAGACAGGACATGGTCTCCGCCAACCTCTCCGACGTCGACCGCTACGCCCTGTTGAACGAGCAGATCGTGGCGGCGCGCGGGGAGCGCTTCGCCCTCGACATCGAGGGAGTCGAGCGGCTGACCTGCACGTCCGCCTCGATCGTGCCGGAAGCGGCCTGCACCTCGGTGCAACTGCATCTCCAGGTCACCCCGGGCCGGTTCGCCGACGTGTGGAACGCCGCGCAGGCTGTCGCCGCGGCGCAGGTCGCCGTGGGCGCCAACGCGCCGTTCCTCTTCGGGCGCGAGCTGTGGCGCGAGTCGCGGCCCCCGCTGTTCCTCCAGTCCACGGACACGCGGCCGCCCGAACTCCAAGCCCAGGGGGTGCGGCCCCGCACCTGGTTCGGGGAGCGGTGGATCACCGGGCCCCTGGAACTCTTCGAGGAGAATCTGCGCTACTTCCCGGCGCTGCTGCCCCTCATGGAGGCCGAGGACCCGCTGGGCGTCATCGACGCGGGCGGTGTGCCGCAGCTCGCCGAACTCGTCCTGCACAACGGCACCGTGTACCGATGGAACCGCCCGGTGTACGACATCGCCGACGGCGTCCCGCATCTGCGCGTGGAGAACCGCGTGCTGCCCGCGGGCCCCACCGTCACCGACGTCATCGCCAACGTGGCCTTCTACTACGGGCTCGTGCGGGCCCTCGCGGAGGAGGCGCGGCCCGTGTGGACCCGGCTGCCATTCGAGGCCGCCCGCGACAACTTCGACGTCGCGTGCCGGTACGGCATCGACGCCCGGCTGCGGTGGCCGCGGCGCGGCAGGCTCGGCGGCACGGGCGGCACCGTCGAGGTGCCCGCCGTCGATCTCGTACGCGATGAACTGCTGCCGCTGGCGGCCGCCGGGCTCGACGCGTGGGGTGTGGAGCCCGCCGACCGGGATCTGTACCTCGGGGTGATCGAGGAGCGGTGCCGGCGGCGGGTCAACGGCGCGTCATGGCAGGCCGCGACGTACCACGGCGCCGTGGACAGCGGGCTCTCCAGGGAGGCGGCGCTGGCCGCGACCACCAAGCGGTACTGCGAGCTGATGCACGAGGGTGAGCCGGTGCATACGTGGCCGGTGGGGCATCTGCGACCGGCGGTGCGGGTGTCACGCTGAGGCTGGGCAAGGGCTAGGCCTGAGGCTGTGCCTCTGCCTGGTCTGGGCCTGGCCAGGGTGATCTTCAGTCCCGGTTGTCCCCAGGAGGCGCGCGGTCGGGGGCCGGGCGCGGGTGTCCCGTGCTCATCGGGCAAGCTGTGACGTCCTCCCATCGCGGTGGTGCCCCCTGAGGCGGGTGGTACGAGGATGGGGGCCAGGCGGGATCACTCAACGGGAGGCGTCAGTGCAAGGGGAGCCGGGGCCGATGGACGGTTCTTGTCCGGCAAGCGGGCGGTCGCGGCGGATTCTGCGCGACGAGACGTTGCTCGTGCTGGCCCTCTCGCTCGGGGCGAGCGGGGTGTCCGCGCTGATCAGCTTTGTCGGATCGGTCACCAGGCCGGGGGGTCTGAAGGACCAGGCGGCGACGTTGAACGCGTCGGCGGCACCGGGGCGCCCGTGGCTCGATCTGGCGTGGCAGTTGTTCGGGATCGCCAGTGCGCTGGTGCCGGTCGCCCTGGTCGCGCACCTCCTGCTGAGGGAGGGGGCGGGCCTGCGGACGCTCGGCTTCGACCGGACGCGGGCGTGGCCCGACCTGGGGCGCGGCACGGCGATCGCCGCGGTCATCGGCAGCCTCGGCATCGCCTTCTACCTCGCGGCCCGCGGGTTCGGCTTCAACCTCACGGTGGTGCCGGAGGCGCTGCCGGACGTGTGGTGGAAGTACCCGGTCCTCGTGCTGTCCGCGGCGCAGAACGCGGTCCTGGAGGAAGTGATCGTCGTCGGCTACCTGCTGCGCAGATGCGGGCAGTTGGGGTGGACGCCGATGGCCGCGCTGGTGGGCAGTTCCGTGCTGCGCGGCTCCTACCACCTGTATCAGGGCATCGGCGGGTTCCTCGGAAACGTGGCGATGGGAGTGGTCTTCGTCCTGCTCTACCGCAGGTGGGGCCGGGTGGGCCCGCTGGTCGCGGCCCACACTCTGCTGGATGTCGGGGCGTTCGTCGGCTACGCGCTGCTCGCGGGGAAGGTGGGGTGGCTGCCCACGCCCTCTTGAGGGGGGCTTCGGGTCGGCTGTGGGGGGACGTACGCGTGTGGTTTCTCGTACGTCCCCACCGTGCCGTACGGGGGCGGCGGCGCCGTCAGGCGAAGAGTTCGCCCTCGATGACCGTGACCGCGCGGCCCGTCAGGAGGGTGCGGTCGCCGCGTACCTCCGTGCGGACCAGGCCGGTACGGGCCGAGGCCTGAAGGCCCGTCAGCGTGGTGCGGCCCAGGCGCTCGGACCAGAAGGGGGCGAGGGCGGTGTGCGCGCTGCCCGTGACGGGGTCCTCGTCGATGCCGACGCGGGGGAAGAAGCCGCGGGAGACGAAGTCGTAGTCGCGGGCGGGGTCCTCGGCCTGTGCCGTGGCGACGATGCCGCGCTTCGAGTAGCGCGCGAGGGCTTTGTGGTCGGGGGTGAGCGACCGAACCGTCTTCTCGTCGGCGAGCTCCACCAGCAGGTCGCCCAAGTGCCGCCCCGTGTCGTACGCGGCGAGCGGCTCGCTGCCCAGGGCCTCGGCGAGGCCGGCGGGGACCTCGGTGGCGGTGAGGGGGGCGGTGGGGAAGTCGAGGGTGAGGGTGCCGTCGTCGTGCGCGGTGGCGGTGAGGACGCCGCCGCGCGTGGCGAAGCGGACGGGGCCGGTGGCGGCGCCGGTGGTGTGCAGGACGTGGGCGGTGGCCAAAGTGGCGTGACCGCAGAGATCGACCTCGGCGGCCGGCGTGAACCAGCGCAGCGCCCAGTCCGCCGCGCCGCCCTCGGGGAGGCGGTGGGCGAACGCGGTCTCGGACTGGTTGACCTCCCTGGCCACGTGCTGGAGCCAGGTGCCGTCAGGGAAGGCGTCGAGGAGCAGGACGCCCGCCGGGTTGCCCCCGAAGGGGCGGTCGGTGAAGGCGTCGATGATGCGGATGCGGTGTGAAGTCGCCATGCCGTTGACCTTGCCAGGCCAGTGACCCGGGCCGGTAAGGCCAATTCCGGGTTGGTGGACTGATTGGGCGGCCTTATGAGTGGACTGATTGGCAGGGGGTCCGTCTCGGCGCCGCGTCCGCCGGGGGCGGGACCCGCCGTGCGGGCGGCAGCCGGTACTGGTCGCAGGACCGTGGCAGGTGGACCCCCGACGACCGCAGGTGGTGCAGGCGCGTGAGGTAGGCGGCACCCCGCATGAGGTGCCCGGCGATGTCCGCGGCGTGGCGGCCGTCCGGTTCGGCGAGCGCGGTGTCCCGCGTCCACTGGTTGAACGCCCCCATCGCGGGCCCGCACCAGATCTGCCAGTCGGACGAACGCCGTTGGTCTCCCGCGGTCGCCCACCGGGAGGCGTTGGCCAGGTACCAGCGGAAGACGAGAGCCATGCGGTGCTTGGGATCGGCGTCGGCGCGTGCGAGGCGGCCCGCGTCGTGCGTGCCGAGGTAGGCGCGGGTCTGCCGCCACACCTCCTCCACCGGCAGCCCGAGCACCCGTTCCTCCAGGTGCCGCCGCTGCTCCGCCGAGAGGTCGTCGAGGCTGTCGTGGTCGCGGTAGAGACGGTGGAGGAGCGCGGCGCGTCCGGCGAAGAGCGTGCCCCGGCCCAGGACCTGGACGGTGACGCCCTGCTCGAACATGTCGGCGGCGGGCGCCATCAGGCAGTCGGTCACGTCGGCCGTCGCCAGCAGGCGCTTGACGGCGTCGCCGGTGGCCGCCTCGACCGTGGCCTGGTTGACGGAGCCCGTGACCACGTACTCCGCTCCCAGGGCGAAGGCGGCGGCGACCGCGTGCGGTGTGCCGATCCCGCCGGCCGCGCCCACGCGCACGGCGGGCACGGCGGACACCACGGGCATCGACGTCCTGCTCCGCTCCTCGCCGATACGGTCGCGCAGGGCCAGGACCGCGGGCAGGACGACGGACAGGGCGCGCCGGTCGGTGTGTCCGCCCGAGTCCGCTTCGACCGTGACGTCGTCCGCCATCGGCACGGTCCGCGCCAGCTCCGCCTGCTCCACGGTGAGTGCCCCGAGCCGGAGCAGTTCGGTCACGAGTGCTTCCGGCGCCGGGCGCAGAAACATCTCGGCGGTCTGCGGGAGGGAGACCTTCGCCACGACCCGATGGGCGACGGTGACGCTTCCGTCCCGGCCCCGCCGCAGCCCGGTGGCCCGGTAGCGCACCAGGTCGGGGGTGAGCTGGACGAACGCGGAGGCCTCCACGCACCGCACCCGATGCCGCAGGCAGAGGTCGACGCACAGGCCCTCCAGGCGCGGCGCGGACGGAGTGTGGATCAGGTTGCAGGCGTACGGGGTGCCGGGCAGGTCACGGGCCAGGGTGCCGAGCGCCGCGTCCAGGCGGCCGGCGGAGAGCCCTGCGGCCCCGAACGAGGCCAGGTACCCGGCCCGGGCCAGGGCCCGCACCAGCTCCGTCCCTGCGATGCCACCGGCCATGGCCCCGGCCATGTAGTTGGCCTGTACGCCGTGGTGGGCGCGGAAGGCGGCCGGGCCCAGGCGGCCCGGGGGCAGCGGGGCGGCGGCCGCGAGCAGGGCCTGACCTCCGGCGGGCGGCCGCGCGGACAGCCGGACGGTGCCGCTGTCACCGATGACGTAGACCGGGTTCTCCAGGTCCGCGAGGATGGCGTAGGGATCTTGCCCCCGAAGCCGGGCCGGAGGATCTGTCACGGGCTGTGCCGGAGGACGTGCCGGAAGAAGGTTCATGGACGGTTCTCCTCGGCGGTGGCCCCCTCGGCGACCACCGCGATGTTTTCGAGGTGGCAGATCCGCAGGCCGTCGCGCCACAGGTCGCCGTCCGCGCGCAGCAGGACCCGGTCGGCGTCACGGTTGACGGCCGTGATGTGCAGCTCCGCCTGGACCTGTTCGTGGTGGCGCAGGATCTGGCCGCGGCAGGACCAGCGCAGCTCCTCGCCGACGGCGACGCGCAGCCGCGGTCCCCGCAGACCCGCGGTGACCGGTGTGTGCAGCGCGAAGGCGTGCAGGGCCTCGTAGAGCATCTGGACACCCGTGGATTCCGGCATCACGGGGTCGTGGGCGAAGTGCTGTGCGAAGTACCAGTCGTCGTCGCGCACCGATGTGGTGGACAGTACGTAGCCCCGGCCGTGACGGCCGCCGTCCGCCGCGATGGTGACGTCCTCCAGCAGGCACATGCGGCCCGTGCCCAGCCGGGCGTCGTCACGGGCGTCGAGGCGCAGCAGGTCCCGGTCGGGTACGGGGTGCCGGTGCAGCCACGGCCGGGACGCCGCACCGCCGTCCAGCCCCCGCTGCCGGTCAAGCAGGTCCCTGGTGAAGTATCCCTGGGTGGTCTCGGCAATATGGAAGTTCTCGCCGTGGGCGGCGAGTTCGACCTCGTACGACTGGAGGACGGCGCCGGGCAGCAGGGTGCTGGACCGCAGCGTCGCCCGCTGGCCGACGGTGGAGCCGCGCGCGTCGACCGGGCGCAGGAGCCGGGCCC
The DNA here is from genome assembly GCF_021028635.1 of Streptomyces huasconensis. Lineage (NCBI taxonomy): Bacteria > Bacillati > Actinomycetota > Actinomycetes > Kitasatosporales > Streptomycetaceae > Streptomyces > Streptomyces huasconensis. The sequence goes on along the minus strand of NZ_CP086119.1, from coordinate 1,084,979 downwards.
GCCCTTCGAGGTTGCGGCACACGAAGTCCTGGTCGGGGAAGCGCGCGGTCGCGCCCTCGAAGGCCCCGAGCAGGTGGGCCGGCTGGAGGGCCATCTCCATCAGGGCCAGGGGCGGGGGCGGTGCTGTACCGCTCTCGCGGCAGTACCAGGGGTCCACGGGCATGTCGTACTCCGCGGCGCCCGTCGCCCCCCTGCCGTCGGCCCCGCCCCCGGGCGCGGTCCACACCACGCGGTCGACCATCAGCATGTCGCCGCGGGGCAGGCGCGGGCGGACCTTCGTGGCCGGTGGCGCCGCGGCGGACGGGGAGCCGGGCCGGGCCGGGGTGTCGCCCTCCGCGATCTCGGCCATGCCCGGTTCGCCGAGCAGGACGGGGCGGCGCGCCGACGACAGACGGCACGCGGCGGCACCGGCCACGGCGGTGCCCCCGTCGGGCGCGGCGCCCAGCACCGCCATCCCCACGGCCCGTACGCGCGCGACCGGTTGCCCGGCGGACGTCGTGACGTCGGCGTCGGCCACGAGCGCGGGGCGAGGGCGCAGCACCGACTCCCGTACCCGCACCGTCATCCGCAAGGGCGTGCCCGCGGGGACCCGGACGTCGGCCTGGAGCAGGGTGGGCCTCCCCGGCAGCGGGGCGACATGAGCGGCGGGTACGGCGAGATGCAGGCCCCGGTGCAGCACGAGGACCCGCACCGCCTCGTAACAGGCGTCCCACAGCTGTGCCGGGCCCATGGCGCCGCCGCACGCCGTGAACTCCGCGGTGAGCAGGCCCTGGCGCAGGGGGCCGCCGCGGGCGTCCAGGTGTGTCACCGCGTCCAGAACGCGTTCACTGCCCGCCGCGACCCTGTGGCGGGCCTCCACGTGTGACTGGTCGAAGGCCTCCCCGAACACGGCGGAGACCTCTCCCGAGGCCAGAGCGTCCAGTTGCCCGGCGTCGCACCGGTCGACCGTGGTCCGCGCCAGGGGCCGTACGTCGGGCGGGTACGGCGCTCCGGTGGGCACGGCGAGGTCGACGTCGCCGGCCGGCACCGACAGTTCGGCGATCGCGCGGCCGCCGTCGTGGACGTGGCAGACGAGGCCCGCCGCCAGGTCGGCAGCGACGGTCCGGACCGTCGGGGCGGCGGGGGGAGCGAGCACCGCCTGGTGCCAGACGAGCCGGTGGACGGCTTGGCCGACGGGCTCCGCCGCACGCCGCCGCAACTCGTCCAGGGCCGAGGCCAGCACCGCCTGGGCACGTCCGCGAGGGGATGGTGCCGACCGGGGCGGCGGCGCGGGGGGTGCGGGCCTGCGACGCTCCACCACCGCGTGATGGGCCCGGAGCACCGCGGCGTGCGCGTGCTGCAGCTGCCGCGCGAGGTCGTCGCGCCACGACGCGGGGTCCGCCGTGAGGGTGCCGGGGGCAGCGGCCGGGAGCGTGTGCGGACGCGTGGTCACGGGGTGCGTGGCGGCCGCCGCCGGTGAGGCGGTGGGGGCTTCCGGTGGTGTCCACAACGGGTGGCCGGTGAAGCCGATGCCGTCCGGGGCGGGGAAGGCCGGGCCGGGGGAGGCCGGGGCAGGCAAGGTCGGGGCAGGGGAAGCCGGGGCCGGGCGCGGGTCAGACATGGGACGCCCCCGCCTGCCGTGCGGGAGAGGCCAGCATGCGGGCGACTCGTGCCTCGGGGAGGCGCAGCATGCGCAGGCGTGTCCAGCGCTGGAGGACCGTGCCGCGGGTGTCGCAGGCGGTCATGGTGCAGAAGCCGTCCAGTGCGTTGAGTTCCTCGCTGCGCGCGACGATCACGAAGGGCTCGTCGTCGGGCAGGGGCGCGTACAACTCGACGCGTTCCACGCCCACCGGGGCGAAGCAGCCGCCGGGCGTGGGCAGAGCGGACCACATGACGCCGGCCGCCTGGAGCAGCAGGTCGGCCAGGCCGGGCGTGAACAGCCGACCGCTGAAGCTGCCCCGGGCGAGCGCGGGTTCCGCCATGCGGGCGAGCACGACCAGGCGGTCTTCTCCGTGCTCGACGACCGTGCGCAGACCGGTCAGGGACGGCCCGTGGAACAGGGTGCCGTCGCTGTAGGCCGGGTTGGTCCGGTCGCCGTCGATCCGGATGTCGTCGGGGAGGGGTGGCAACGCGACGGTCGGTGCTGTCGGCGGGGCGTCGGCGCAGGTGAACACCCCCGAGAAGCGGGGTGCCGCCCCGCCGGACGCGGTGTCCGGGTGGGTCGACACCGCGACGCTGGAGGCGTCCGGCCGCGGGGTGAGGGTCAGGTCCACGTGCGCGGGCTGCCCCCCGTCGAAGTACACGCCCCGGTTGATGACGACGTCATGGCACTCGACGACGGGCCGCCAGCCGCCGCAGATGTTCTCCACCGTGTGCAGGGACCACCCGACGACGGCCGTCATGGGCAGCAGCGGGTGCCCCCCGACGCGGTGGTCGACCAGCACCGGTTCCTCGGCGAGCCCGGTGATCCGGCGCCGTACGGTCACTCCGGCGGCGGGCAGCGGGGTGGCGACGTTGAGCAGGGGTTTCACCGGGCCGATGAGGGTGACGCCGTCGGCGGTGTGGCGCGGGTCCATCTGCTCCAGGAAGTACGAGGTGCCCTGCTCCCGGGTGAGGACCGGGACGCCCATCTCCTCGAACAAGTGGTGGACCCGGTCGGCCATGCCACCCCGCCACGGGCCCCAGGCGACGGGAGTGACGCGGCACGTGGGGTGGGTGGTCTTGAACGCGCAGGCGAAGCGGGTCACGGATTCGTTGGCCAGGGCGTAGTCGCTCTGCCGTACGTTGCCGCTCAGCCCGCTGACGGAGGAGAAGACGACCAGGTGCCGCAGCCGGTCCGGGTCGAGCGCCGTCAGGATGTGGCGCAGGCCGAGCAGCTTGGTGTCGACGACGGGGGCGATGCCGTTGGCCCGCATCTGCGACAGGGGGCGGTCGCCCAGCACGCCCGCGCCGTGCAGCACCCCGGTGACGCGGGGGGCGTACGGCGCCAGCGCCTTGGCGACGCCGTCGGGGTCGAGCAGGTCGGCGGTCACGTACTCGGCCCGCGCCCCGTGCTCGCGCAGCGTCCGCAGGGTGTCGTGCACCGCCCGCGCGGAGAGCACCCGCCGCACCTGCCGCTCGACGTCGTCGTCCGTCGCGGCGTCACTGTCCGTCGCGGCGTCGCCGTCCGTCCCGTGCGTCGCCGTGTGGGCGCGGAAGGACCGGCGCAACTCCTCCTCGCCGTCCACGTCGAGCGCCCAGAGCGGCTCGGGCTCCGTGAGCGGCGTACGGCCGAGCAGGAGGTAGGTGCAGCGGTGGCGGCGGGCGAGCGCGGTCGCACACCATGCGGTGATGCCCTGGCCGCCGCCCGTGACCAGCAGCACGTCGTCGTCGCTCAGTTCGTGGGTGGCCTCGGGGGCGGGCAGCAGGCTGTCGGGGCGGGAGGTCAGACGGGGCGTGACACGCCCCCTGGGGTGACCGTGCCCCACTTCGCGGACGGCGGTGGCGGGGTCGGTCAGTTCACCGACGAAGGCTTCGGCGAGGTCATGGGGCGCCAGGTCCGGTGCGAAGTCGAGCGCCCGGCAGAAGACGGGGGTCGCCTCCAGGGCCAGGCTCTTCACCAGGCCGCTCAGCCCCGCGGCGAGTGCCGCCGTGGTGTCGCCCTGGGACCCGGCGTAGCCGAGCGCCCCGTCGAGCTGCGTGACGGTCACGAACGCGCCGCGCCGCTCGCCCTGCGCCGTGGCCCGCAACGCGTACTGGGTGCGCTTGGCCACCAGGATGGCGTGCCTCAGCCGGGCGACAAGTGCCGTCTCGTCGGCGGGCGCCGAGCGGCTCACCGGGAGCAGACACAGATCGAGGCGGGACGGATCGCCGAGGGCCAGGCGCACACCCTCTTCAAGTGAGTCCTCGCTCCAGTCCGCCAGGCCGTGGCCGCCGTCCGCGACACCGCCATCCGCGACACCGGCGTCCGGCAGGGCGAGGCGACGCACGTCCCAGCCGTGGCGTACGAGCGTGTCGCTCAGCTGCGCCGACAACTCGCCGCCGTCGTCGAGTACGAGGGCCCGCGGCGAGGGGGCGAAGGCATCGACGACGCGGTCCGGCTCGGCGAGCGGGACCATCGTGACGTACGTGCGGTCCAGTGAGCCGCTGCCCGTGTGCCGCAGGGGCGAGCGGTCGGAGTGCAGTTCCTCGGCGAACATGGCGGCCAGCTCGCCGAGGGTGCGGGCCTCGGTGAAGCGGAACAGGTCCTCGCGTTTGATCGACGGGTACAGGCGCCACAGTTCCGCCCCGAGTTCGACCATCTTCAGCGAGTCCAGGCCCAGGTCCTCCTGGAGGAGGAGCCCGGAGTCGAGCATGCTCGGATCGTGGCCCGTCTTCTCCGCCATGACCGCCCGGCAGCGCTCAAGGATCTCCTCCTCACTGGAGGGCATCTCGACGGGCCTCTCCAGGCCTCCGCCCTGGCTTCCGCCCTGACCTCCTCCATGGCCTCCGTCCCGGCTCTCGTCCTCGGCGTCGAACAGCAGGGCGCCCAGGGCGGAACGGTCGCCGGACGGGTGTGACGTACCGCCCGCGCCGGATTCGCCGTACCGCGGCCCTTCTTGGGCCGGGACGTAGACGGCGCCGCTCTCCGGTGCGGGGAGGTCGGATGCGGACGTGCTCTCGTACGCGGGTGGCGGCGCCACTGGTGCGGGGTCGGCGGTGGTCGGGGACGGCTCGACGGGCAGGGGCTCGCCGCGCAGCAGTTCGGTGATGACGTCCGCGGCCCGCGTATGGGCCTCGGTCAGGGCCAGGCCGTGGCGGGCGACGGACTGAAGGCCCTCGCTCAGGCCGGGGTCGGCGGTGGGCCGGGCGGCCTGCATGCCCATGAGGTCGCACAGCCGGCGGGTGGTGGCCAGCTGGGTCTCCATGAACTGCGTGTGCGCCCGCAGATGCGCGACCGCCGCTCTTTCCAGCTCGTCGTCGGCCGTTGCTGCCGCTGCCGGTGTGGGCACGGTCGGCTCGTCCGCCGTGGCGGGGGCCGGCTGCGGAGGAGGGGCCGCCAGCCGGGAGAGCGCACGTTCATAGCGGGGGCGACAGGTGAGTTCGGCGAAGCGCGGCCCGTTGAGTTCGCGGGCCGCGGCGGACAGCGGTGGCTGTGCGGGAGCCGGTGCCGCGTAGCGGTTGATGTGCGACAGCGGCAGGCCCAGGACGGCCAGGCGTACGGCCGCCGTGAGCAGCGTCGTGCCGTCGGCCGGGTCGCCGGAGTCGCAGCTGATGACGTGGGCCTCGCGACCGTGGAGGATGCGCTCGGTCAGGCGGCTGAGCACCTGGCGCGGCCCGAACTCCACGAAGACCCGGGTGCCGTCGTCGTACATCTGCCGCACCCGGGCACAGAAGTCGACGGGAGCGAGCAACTGACGCGTCAGCGTGTCGCGGTTGCGCGCGGCGTCGGGTCCGTACTGGGCGCCCGCCGTATTGGCGTAGACGGTGATCCTCGGCTCGGCGAAGTCCACCGTCCGGCAGGCCTCGGCGAAGGGGGCGAGGGCGTGTTCGACGAGCGGCGTGTGGAAGGCGGCGGCCACCGGCAGCCACCGGGCGGCGACGCCCGCGCCGCGGCACGCGTCGAGGAACCGGCGCACGTCGTCGGTGGTGCCGCCGACGACGTGCTCGTCCGGAGCGTTGCGGTTGCAGACGCGCAGCCCCGGGTGCTCCGCGAGCAGCGCCTCCAGCTCGGGCTCCCCGGTGCGTACGGCGGCCATGGCGCCCGGGTCCTCGCACCCGTCCGCGGGGCGTAGGGCGCGGCCGCGCGCATGGGCGAGCGCGGTGAACCCGGCGTCGTCCAGGACACGGGCGGCCCACAACGCGGTCAGCTCGCCGAAGCTGTGCCCGAGCACGCCGTCGGGGGCGAACCCCAGCTCGGCGAGGAAGCCGTACTGGCCCCGGGAGAGCGCGCCGATGGCCGGCTGGGCGTACGCGGTACGGCACAGCATGGCCTCCGCGTCCGTGTCGTCTCCCGGCGGCGGGAAGACGGCGCGGGCGAGGGTGTCCTGGGGAGGGGAGACCATGTTCGCCTCGTCGAACGCCTCGCGCAGCGGCGGCACCGCCATCACCGAGGCCCGCCCCATGTTCACGTACTGACTGCCCTGCCCCGCGAAGAGAGCGCCGACCTTGACGTGCGGCTCGGCGTGCCGCCGGTAGTGCAGGTCCGGGCCGCCCGCCCACGCCTCGCCCGCGAGGACCTTCTTCAGCGCCCGCGCGGCCTGCGCCCTCAGCGCGTCGCAGTGGGCGTCGTCGACGGCGACGAATCCCAGGCGCGCGTGGTCGGCGGGGACGGCCTCGTCGTCGGGAGCATCGCCGCGCTCCAGGCGCTCCAGCAGCCGCTGCGGGTCGGGCGCGTGCCACAGATACGCGCGCGGCGTCCGGTGCAGGACCTGCGGTCGTCCCGTACGGGTGGACGCGTGTTCCTCCAGCACGGCGTGGTAGTTGATGCCGCCGAACCCGAAGGCCGACACCCCGGCGCGGCGCACCGGCCGGGCCGGGTCGCGAATCCAGGGGCGGGAGGTGGTGTTGATGTACAGGGGGCTGTCCGGGTGGTCGGCCGGTTCGCGCGGGTGTTCCACATGCAGGGTGCCCGGCAGGACCCGCTGGTGCAGGGCGAGCGCCGCCTTGATGAGCCCGGCGGCTCCGGCGGCGGCCTTGGTGTGTCCGATCTGCGACTTCACGCTGCCCACGGCGACGCTGCGGCGGGGGGCGGAGTCGGCCAGGAGCCGGGTGAGCGCGGTCAGTTCGACCTCGTCGCCGGTGGCGGTGCCCGTGCCGTGGGCCTCGATGAGCTCCACGGTGGAGGGCGGGCAGTCCGCGTCGGCGTACGCCCGCCGCAGGGCCGTCAACTGGCCGTCGCCACAGGGGGCGTAGATGCTCTTGCCGCGGCCGTCGCTGGCGCTGCCCAGGCCTTTCAGTACGGCGTACACACGGTCGCCGTCCCGCTCCGCGTCCGGCAGCCGCTTGAGCGCCAGCATTCCGAGGCCCTCGCCGAGGAGCGTCCCGTCGGCCGCGGTGTCGAACGGCCGCACGCGCCCGCTGGGTGACAGGGCGGGTGTCTTGCTGAAGCAGAGGAACGACACAATGGAATTGTCGGCGTCGCAGCCGCCGGTGATCATTACATCGGCGCGGTGGGTGAGGAGTTCATCGACGGCGGCGCGCACCGCCGCCAGGGAACTGGCGCACGCCGCGTCCACGGTGTGATTCGCCGCCCGCAAATCAAGACGATTGGCGATGCGGCCCGCCACCACATTCCCCAGCGTGCCGGGAAAACTGTCTTCCGTCCAGGACGGGAGGGAAGCCAGGAAAGTCTCGTTGAAAGCCCGGATGGCGTCTTCGCCGTGGCCGAGATCCCGCAGGTTCTGGGAGACGGCGGGGGCGTACAGCCGGGCCGCCAACGGGATCAGCGTGGTGGACACGCCGGCCATCCCCAGGATGACTCCGGTGCGGTCGGGCGGATACCAGCCCTCACGCCCGCGCGCGGCGTCGGCCAGCGTGCCCCGGGCCACCGCCAGGCTCAGCAACTGGACCAGGCCGACGGAGTCGAGCGACTTCGGGGTCATGCCGAACGCGCGCGGATCGAAGGCCTGCGGAGAGATGAAGCCGCCGCGCCGCGCGTACGTCTTGTCCTCGGCCAGCGGATTCGGATCGAAGTGCTCCGCCGGGTCCCACCAGGCCGGGGGAACATCGGTGACAGCGTCCCGGCCGAAGGTGACATTGCTCCAGAATTCACTGATGTCATCGGCCTGCGGGAAAATACTTCCTAGGCCCACGATGGCGATCGGATAATCCGCCATGCGCTGAACGTACGCGCTGTCTGTCACTAGGCCCTCTCCATCGAAAGATTCCCTGCAAGGCGCTGCGGGGGGCGAGCCTAGAGGATGGGGTGACGAAATCGGAAAGCGGCCTGAAAAAGAAATAAGAATGAAGAGCGGAAAATTGTTCCGTCATTCGATTCCAGGTCTCGGTGGTGGTGACGCCGGTCGTGGCAGCGGCGGGCGGGCGAGCGTCGCGGGTGTGCGACCCGCTCCTCCGGTCGGCGGCCATGGCCGGCGGCTACCGGTCCTTGGGGTGGGGGGAGGGTTGCCAGGCGATCGCTTCCGATATATCGTTGAGCCATCGCGATCGATACGTGATTGATCGCCGAGTAGATAGAGGAGTGATCCGTATGCGTTCCCACGGTTTTGGCCATGGTGGCTTCGAGCACGAGCACGAGCAGGGGCGGGGGCGCCACGGCGGCCGCCCCGGCCGGGAAGGAGGCGGCCGGGAGGGCTTCGGCGGCTTCGGTGGATTCGAGGGGCGGCGCGCGGCGTTCGGCCCGTTCGGCCCCGGCTTCGGGGGGCCCGGTGGGCCAGGCGGCCCCTGGGGTGGTCGCGGCGGGCGGGGCGGCCCGCGGGGGCGGGCGCGGCGCGGTGACGTACGCGCCTCGATCCTGGCCCTCCTGAAGGACCGCCCCATGCATGGCTACGAGATGATCCAGGAGATCGCCGAGCGCAGCGGCGGGGCGTGGAAGCCCAGCCCCGGTTCGGTCTACCCGACCCTCCAGCTCCTGGAGGACGAGGGGCTCATCAGCAGCGCGAGCGAGGGCGGCAAGAAGCTCTTCTCGCTCACCGACGCAGGCCGCGAGGCCGCAGAGGAGGGGCCCGAGGCTCCCTGGGAAGAGGCCGGGCGCGGGGTCGACTGGGACACGCTGAACGAGATCCGGCAGGCCGGCTTCGGTCTGATGGAGGCGTTCGGCCAGGTCTGGAAGACCGGCAGCAAGGAGCAGCGCGAGAAGGCGGTCTCCGTCATCAACGACGCCCGCAAGAAGCTGTACCTGATCCTCGCCGATGAGGACTGAGGGGGCGGGGGCCGCCGGCCCCTGTCACAGATGAGGCGCTCCGCACCACACGTGTGGGGCGCCTCATCTGTGGGGCCACCTCGCGGGCGGGCCCTTGGGGCGTTCCACTCGCCGTACGAGGAGCCGTACGAGGAGAAGTCGGTGAGCCGCGCCCGGACCTTCCCGGCGGGTGCCTCCATCCGTGCTTCCGCGCTGCCTTCGGCTCGCACGTTCAACCCTGTTGAACCGTCAGGGGCCCGGTGCCGCCGGGCTCCGGAGGGTGGGATAGTGTTCCTCCGTCCTGCGACGCCCGCAGGCGACGAACCTTGGAGGTGAGACCCATTACCGCAGCAGCAGGTCGGGTGCTTCCTCCTCGCGACCACGCGGTTCACCCGGCATAGGTGACCCGAGGGAGCCCCGCCGGGACATCCTCGGAAGGTTTTCCTCGCATGTCGGTTCCGTCTTTCTCAGCCACACCCGCTCCCGCTTCTCCCGTCTTCCCCGCCTCTTCCGCCCAAGGCGCCGCCGTCGTCACGGCGCTGCGCGCCGCGGGCTGTGTCTTCGCCGAGGACGAGGCGGAGCTGATCCTCTCCACCGCCCGAACCCCGGCCGAGGTCTCCGCCATGGTCGAGCGCAGGGCGGGCGGCCTGCCCCTGGAACACGTCGTCGGCTGGGCCGAGTTCCGCGGTCTGCGGATCGCCGTCGACCCCGGGGTGTTCGTGCCGCGCCGCCGCACCGAGTTCCTCGTCGCCCAGGCCGCCGCCCTCGCGGGGCGCGAAGCCGTCGTCGTCGACCTGTGCTGCGGATCGGGCGCGCTCGGCGCCGCGCTCGCCGCCGGCCTCGACCGGGTCGAGCTGCACGCCGCCGACATCGACCCCGCGGCGGTCCGCTGCGCCCGGCGCAATGTCGCGGCCGCCGGGGGAGAGGTGTACGAGGGCGACCTCTACGACCCACTGCCCGGCGACCTCCGCGGCCGCGTCGGTGTCCTGCTGGCCAACGTCCCCTACGTACCCACCCGCGACGTCGGCCTGCTGCCCGCCGAGGCCCGTGTCCACGAGGCGCGGGTGGCGCTCGACGGCGGCAGCGACGGGCTCGACGTGCTGCGCAGGGTGACCGCCGGGGCGCCGCGCTGGCTGGCGCCCGGCGGCCACCTCCTGTTCGAGACGAGCGAGGGGCAGGTGCCCGCCGCCGTGGCCGCCGTCGAACGGGCGGGTCTGACGGCGCGGGTGGTCGAGGACGAGGAGCTGTACGCCACGGTCGTCATCGGCACGCGCTCGCGGCTCGCGGCCCGCGAGCGCTCTGCGTGAGTCACGCGAGGCTGCGCGTGAGTCCCGAGGCTACGCGTGAGTCAGTGAAGCCCTGCGTGAGTCACGTGAGGCTACGCGTGAGTCAGTGAAGCCCTGCGTGAGTCACGTGAGGCAGAAGGGGTGAGTGGGTCGCGCGCGTCCGGTGAGGTGGCGGAGCGTGGCCCATCCTCATCGTGTTGACCGCCCCGGCAGACAATGCTGGAGTCGGCACGTGGACAGCATCCCCGCCAACCGGCGGCTCTGGAACCAGATCAGCGGCCCCTACCAGCACAGGCACGACCCGCGCATCGGCGCCACACCCCGGCTGTGGGGCATGTACTCCATCCCCGACGCGCACCTGTGCGCCTTGGGCGACGTCACCGGCAAGCGCGTCCTCGAACTCGGCTGCGGCGCCGGCCAGTGGTCCAGGGCGCTCGCCGCCGAGGGGGCCACCGTGGTCGGGCTCGACCTGTCCGAAGCCCAACTCGCCGCAGCGACCCGGGCGATGGGAGCGGCCCGCTACCCGCTGGTGCAAGGCGCCGCCGAACAGCTCCCCTTCGCCGCCGACAGCTTCGACCTGGTGTTCTGCGACTTCGGTGGGCTCAGCTGGGCGCCCCCGCACCTGGCCGTCCCGCAGGCCGCACGCGTCCTGAGCCGGGGCGGGCGCCTGGTGTTCAACGTCGCCAGTCCGTGGTTCGAGGCATGCTACGACGAAGCCGCCGACCGCGTGACCACGACGCTGCAGAAGGACTACTTCGGGCTGCACACCATCGCCGAGGGCGACGGCGCGACCAGTTATCAGCTCACCTACGGCGACTGGGTCAAGGTCCTGCGCGGCGCGGGTCTCGTCATCGACGACCTCATCGAGCCGCGGCCCGAACGCGGCACACCCAACGGCTACAACGAAACCGACCCGCCCGACTGGGCCCGCCGCTGGCCGGCGGAACTGCTCTGGGTGACCCACAAACCGTAGGCTCCGCCGCGCCGGGAGAGGAAGGCATTCCCTCGCCGGGCCGGCGGGTCAGCCGACCCGGCGGATCACCGCCGCGTCGAAATGGTCCGACGCCCTGGGGAACGGGCTCTCGTCGTGGCAGTGCCAGGCGTCCCAGAACAGGTCGGCGGGCAGCGCGTCGTCGGGGGCGTACACCCGGTACACGTACTGCCTGCCGTCCACTGCCGGCAGGGCGACCATCCAGCACCTGCTCTCCATGCTTATGAGACATGTGACACCGCGCGGGGGTTGCCCTGGGGACGGCGGACGAGGGGGCGCCCCCCTCGGGGCCGGCCGGTCGGATCTCATCCGTAAGGAGGACAACCCAAACGCGGGCGCCCAACCTGCGTCGGACCCGAAGATGCTTCCCGCCGCCGATGCATATGCCACTGGCGGTTGATGTGGTGGGAGACGTGCAAAGCCGTACCCCGCCGGGGGCCGAACCCGGCCCGACCCGAGCAGAACTCGACTCGCGACTCAGCGCGGAGCTGGCCTCGGTGGTGGCCGGCGCGCGCCGTCGCGCCGTGCGGGACGGGGACCGGCAGATAGACACCGCGCACCTGCTGCACTCCCTGCTGGAAACCGATCCCGCAGTACGCGCCGTCTTCGAGAACGGCGCGCAGGTCGTGCGCCTCCTCGGCTACCTCGTACAGCGCAGCATCGGGTACGGCCTGCAATGGCAGGGCACCGTCGAGGACTCGGGCGCCGTGCCCGTGGTGGGGTCCGTGAAGGAGGCGGGCTGGTCGCCCGCCGCTCTCTCCGCGATGGACGTGGCGCTGGAGCGCGCCGAGTCACGCGAGGAGCCGCGAGCCCTCGGCATGGATCTGCTCGCCGGGCTCACCGCCGACCCGGAGTGCCGGGCCGTCGAGGTCCTGGGGCGCGCCGGGGTCGACGTCGAGGTGCTGCTCCGGCGCGTCGAGGAGGGATGCCGTCCGTACACCCAGGGGTTCCGGCGCACCTAGGGGCGCCGACAGACGTAGGAGCCCCGACACACCTAGAAGCCCCGGCGTCCGCCGGTTGAGACAGGCGTCAGGCGGGGTGACGGTCATGACACCTCCTGCCATGATGTGCCGGTGCAAGCGTCTCGGGGAATCCAGGAGAGCCAGCCGCTGCGTGGGGGCAAGGGGAGCCACGGCGGTGACGGCGGCAGGGCTTCCGGCCGCGGCCTGGGGCTCGGCCTCGCCCTCGTGTCGGCGCTCGCCTTCGGCGGCTCCGGCGTCGCGGCGAAACCGCTGATCGAAGCGGGCCTGGACCCCCTGCACGTGGTGTGGCTGCGGGTGGCGGGCGCCGCCCTGGTGATGCTGCCCGTGGCCTGGCGCCACCGCGCACTGCCGCGGCGCAGGCCCGCGCTGCTCGCCGGATTCGGTCTGCTCGCCGTGGCGGGCGTCCAGGCCTGCTACTTCGCCGCGCTCTCCCGCATCCCCGTCGGGGTCGCGCTCCTCATCGAGTACCTCGCCCCCGCCCTGGTCCTCGGCTGGGTCCGCTTCGTGCAGCGGCGGCCTGTCACGCGCGCGGCCGCGCTCGGCGTGGTGCTCGCGGTCGGCGGGCTCGCCTGCGTCGTCGAGGTGTGGTCGGGGCTGAGCTTCGACGCCGTGGGGCTGCTGCTCGCGCTCGGTGCCGCCTGCTGCCAGGTCGGCTACTTCGTCCTGTCCGACCAGGGCAGCGACGCCGGCGACGACGCCCCCGACCCCCTCGGCGTCATCGCGTACGGCCTGCTCGTGGGGACCGCCGTGCTGACCGTCGTGGCACGCCCGTGGGGCATGGACTGGTCGGTGCTCGCGGGCCGCGCGGATCTGGACGGCTCGACGGTGCCCGCCTGGGTCCTGCTCGCCTGGATCGTGCTCGTCGCGACCGTCGTCGCCTACGTCACCGGGGTGCTGTCCGTACGCAGGCTCTCGCCGCAGGTGGCCGGTGTCGTGGCCTGCCTGGAGGCCGTCATCGCGACCGCGCTGGCCTGGGTGATTCTGGGCGAGCACCTCTCCGCGCCGCAGATCGTCGGCGGCGCGGTGGTCCTGGCGGGCGCGTTCATCGCCCAGTCCTCGGCGCCCGTCGAGCCCTCCGTGAAGGGCGGCGTCCCGGATGCCGAAAGGGAGTTGTCGCGCGGCGGCGGCGCGACCTAGGGTTCTGATCATGTACGCACGAGCACTCGTTCTTCCGCCCCCCGCCGCCTAGCGCGGGGCATTCACGGATCGCGCCCGGGCCAGGCAAGTGGCCGGGCGGAACGGTGCTGCCCGCAGACGGAGCCAGACATTCCTTCTCTGCTGCGGAGAACTCACGTGTCCAACACGTCCAACAGTTGTCACACCTCTCACACCTCTCACACGGCCCCCGTGTCCGGCGTGTCGAACGCCGTCCTCGGCCTGTCCGTCGGGCGCGGCCTCTTCTATCTGATCGTCGCCGGAACCGCCTGGGGCACCGCCGGTGCCGCCGCCGCGCTCGTCTTCCGGGACAGCGACATGGGGCCGGTCAGCCTCTCCTTCTGGCGGTGCGCGGGCGGCTTCCTGCTGCTGCTCGCCGCCCGCCTCGCCCGGCCGCGCCACGCGCCCGCACGCGCACACGCGCCGCTGAGCCGCAGGGTCCGCCGGATCGTCGTGACGGGCGTCGCTCTCACGGTCTTCCAGACGGCGTACTTCGCGGCCGTCCAGAGCACCGGCCTGGCGGTCGGCACGGTCGTCACCATGGGGTCGGGGCCCGTCCTCATCGCCCTCGGCGCACGGCTCGCCCTGGGGGAGCGGCTCGGACGCGGCGGGGTCGTCGCCGTCGTGGGCGCGCTGGCCGGGCTCGTGGTGCTCGTCCTCGGCGGCGGCGGTGCGACCGTCCGGTCGGCGGGCGTGGCCTGGGGGCTCCTCTCCGCGGCCGCGTACGCCGCGATGACGCTGGTCACGCGGTGGTGGGGCCAGGACGGCGGTACCGACTCGTCCGACACCACCGTCTGGTCGTTCGCCGTCGTCGCGCTCTGCCTGCTGCCTCTCGCCACGGCCGAGGGCCTGGTGCCGCACACCGCCGAGCCCGCGCGCGTGGGCGCCCATCTGCTCTACATCGCGGCGGTGCCGACAGCGGTCGCGTACACGCTGTACTTCGCCGGGGCGGCCGTCGTGCGGTCCGCCACCGTCTCCGTGATCACGCTCCTGGAGCCGGTCAGCGCCGCCGTCATCGCGGTCGCGCTGCTGGGCGAGGAGCTGACGGTGGCGACGGTCGCGGGCACGGTGCTGATGCTGGCCGCGGTGACGGGGCTCGCGGTCGCCGAGACGCGGAGCGTGGTGGCGGCGCGCAGGGAAGCGGCGCCGGTGTGACCGTCGCGGGTCCGCCCGCCGCCCACGGGGATCGGGGCGGCGGGCGGACCCGCGAGGTTCCGGCTAGGCCTCGCGGCGGCGCAAGTGGTGCGCCAGGGCGGCCGCGTCGCCGGGCCCTCCCCGCTCCGCGAGCCCGGCCGCGATGCGCTCCCGGACCTCCGCCGGCTTGTGGACCGCGTACTTGAACTTCGCCCGTACGTCGATGACGTCGAGGCACAGCGCGCGGATGCCCGAGAGCATGCGGCCGTACGGCGCCTCGCCGACCGCCGCCCGCGCGGAGCCGCCCTCCGGCTGGAAGTGCGCGACCTGGCGGTTCAGGATCTCGGCCTTCTCCGCCGGGTCGTCGACCACGCGAGCGGTGCAGCGGAGCTGGACGGCGGCGTAGAGGCTGGTGGGCACGCCGTGCTCGGGCGGGCCTTCCGGGGCGGCCTGCCAGGGGCCCGGCACGAACACGTAGTCGTCGACCACGCTCAGGAGCACCTCGGGGTCGCTCTCGACGGCCTGCCACAGGGGGTTCGGCCGGGCCAGGTGGGTCAGCACCCTGCCGTGCTCGCCATGACCGGCCTCGTACGTGAAGTGCGTCGGCTGGACGTGCGGGGGCTCGCCCGGCAGGCCGTTCACCGCGAGCTGGCCGAAGTCGTGGGCGGCCAGCCACTGTTGCCACTCGCCGTCGGTGCGGGCGGCGTCCCAGGGGTGGATCAGCACTACAGCTCCACCAGGTAGTCCGGGATCTCGATGCCGGGCGCGAGATCGGCGGCGGGGATCAGGGCGTCGTGGCCCTTGCGCAGCGGGACGATCCCCGACCAGTGGGGGAGGCCCATGTCCTCGGGCTCGTCGTTCGGGCCGCCGGTGCGGGCCTTCGCTGACACCTCGTTCAGATCGAGGCGGAGCACGGCGGTGGCCGCCAGCTCCTTGGCGTTGGCGGGGCGCGAGTCGGCGGAGCGGCCCGGCACGACGTGGTCGACGAGCGCGTCCAGGGCGGTCCGCTTCTCCTCCGGGTCGGTGACCTGGTGGGCGGTGCCATGGACCACCACGGAGCGGTAGTTGATCGAGTGGTGGAAGGCGGAGCGGGCCAGGACGAGGCCGTCGACGTGGGTGACGGTCAGGCAGACCTCGAGGCCCGGGTCCTCCTGGCCGTCCCGGGCGGCGCCGGCCATGTGCAGGGGCCGGGACCCCGTCGAACCGTGCACGTACAGGCGCTCGCCGACGCGGCCGTAGAGGGTCGGCAGTACGACGGGGGAGCCGTCGCGCACGAAACCGAGGTGGCAGACGTAGGCCTCGTCGAGTATCGCGTGCACCGTCTCGCGGTCGTACGAAGCCCGCTGCCGGGCGCGGGTGGGAACGGTGCGGTCGGTCGGTGCGTAGGCGGCGCCCTCCGGTGCGGCGCTCCCCGGTGCGGCGGTGTCCGTGGTGGACGGCGTCGTCTGCATGGCCTCTCCTTGGTGGTCCGTGGGCCGCGCCGCGCTCGGTGGCGGGGGATGCGGCATCGCGGTGTTGCCGTTTAGTTTGTACTAGTGCATACTTTGTTTTGTGCTAGGAGAGTATCGGATCGAAGGTCGACGCGCAGCCGATATCGCCGCCAGTGTGGAGCGTGCCGTCGGTGACGGCGGCCTGGAGCCCGGCCAACTGCTGCCGCCCATGCGGGAGTTGGCGTCACGGCTCGGGGTGAATCCCAATACCGTCGCGGCCGCCTATCGCACGCTGCGGGAGCGCGGGGTCATCGAGACGGCCGGGCGGCGCGGCAGCCGGGTGCGGCCGAAGCCCGCCACGACCGCCCGCGAGCTGATCCGCGTGGATGCCCCGCCCGGGGTGCGGAACGTCTCCAAGGGCAATCCCGACACGCACCTGCTGCCCGCGCTCACCGAGGCGTTCACGGCGGCCGCGGCGCAGGGCGACGAGAAACCGGTCCTCTACGGAGAAGGCGCCGTCGACCCCGCACTCGAACGGCACGTACGCAGGGCCTTCGAGGCGGAGGGCGTGCCGCCCGGGCCCGTCGCCGTCGCCTCCGGAGCCCTCGACGCCATGGAGCGGGTGCTCGCCGCCCACCTCAGGCCCGGTGACGCCGTGGCCGTCGAGGACCCGGGGTGGGGCAGTCTGTTCGACCTCGTCTCGGCCATGGGGCTGCGGGCGGTCCCCTTCGGAGTCGACGACGAGGGGCCGCTGCCCGCCGAGGTGGAGCGGGCCCTCTCCGAAGGCGCCCGCGCGATCGTCGTGACCGACCGCGCGCAGAACCCCACCGGCGCCGCCCTCAGCGCCCCACGCGCGCGTGCCCTGCGGAAGGTGCTCGCCGGGCACAAGGGGACGCTGCTCATCGAGGACGACCACGGCCACGGCATCGTCGACCTGCCGCTGCACCCGCTCGCCGGGGTGACCCACAGCTGGGCCCTGGTGCGCTCGACCGCCAAGGCGTACGGGCCCGACCTGCGGCTGGCCGTGCTCACCGGTGATCCCGTCACCGTCGACCGGGTGCAGGGGCGCCAGCGGCTCGGCCCCGGCTGGGTCAGCCGGCTGCTCCAGCGGGCCGTGGTGCGGCTCTGGGAGAGCGGGGCGGTCGATCCCGCCGTGGTGGCGGCGTCGTACGCGCGTCGGCGGGACGCGTTGATCGCGGCGCTCGCCGAGCGGGGCGTGCCGGCGCACGGGCGCAGCGGCATGAACGTCTGGGTGCCGGTTCCGGACGAGACCGGGGCGGTGGCCCGGCTGCTGCACGCCGGGTGGGCGGTCGCCCCGGGCGCGCGGTTCCGGCTGAGCGCGCCGCCCGGGGTGCGGATCACCATCGCTGCACTCGCCGACGAGGACATCGTGCCGGTGGCCGACGCGGTCGCCTCGGCTGTCGGACCTGCCCCGGCGCGGCGTTACGGGTGAGGGAGGCGTAAGGGCCGGGGCAGGGGCGGGCTGGGGGTCAGCGTCGGGACCGGGGCCGGGACTGGGTGAGCGCCGCGCCCGCCAGGACGATCACCGCGCCGACCGGCGTCGACCAGCTGAGGGACTCGCCGAGCACGGCGACCCCCGCGGCGGTCGCGATGACCGGGACGAAGTACGTGACCATCTGGGCGGTGGTCGGCCCGACCTCGGAGACCAAGCTGTACTGCAACAGGAAGGCGAGCCCCGTGCCGAGGGCCCCGAGCGCCACGACCGCGAGCAGCGGCACGACGGGGAAGCTCGTCGGCAGCGACGTGAACAGCGGGGTCACCACGGCCAGTTCGGCGGTCGCCAGCAACAACTGGGCGCCGGTCAGCGAGAGGTTCGAATGCCCCGCGCCGGCCAGCGTGCGGCGTACGTAGATCCAGCCGATCGGATAGCTGAGCGAGGCCAGCAGCGCCAGTACCGTGCCGGTGACGTCGAGGCCGTTGAAACCCTGCCAGGCGCCCAGCACCGTCAGCACCCCGAAGAAGCCGATGCCGAGGCCCGCGACGCGGCGGCGGGTCGGGCGGTCCTCGGAGAGCGCCACGAGCGAGAGGGCCATACCCCACAGCGGTGACGTCGCGTTGCAGATCCCGGCGAGCGTCGAGGGGATGGTCAGCTCGGCGTACGCGAAGAGGGAGAACGGCAGGGCGTTGAGGAACAGCGCCGCCACCGCCAGGTGCAGCCAGGTCCGCGCCCCGCGCGGCAGCCGCTCCCGCTTCACGACGAGGACGGCGGCGACCACGGCCGTGCCGAACACCAGTCGCCCCAGGGTGACTTGGAAGGGCGCGTACGCGTCCGTGCCGACCTTGATCAGCAGGAAACTGAAGCCCCAGATCAGCGAGAGGATGCCGAAGCGGACGCGCCAGTCGAGGCCGGGGCGGTTCGCCGGGCGGTCCGTGGGGTGGTTCGCGGGGCGGTCCGTGGCGGCAGTCGGTGGGGCGGTGGAACGGTGGGGCGCGGGGGTGGTGGTGGCCGTGCCGGAGCGTGGGGGCGGGGTACTCATGGGTTCCACGATGGGCCTCGATGATCTCGTAGCACAAGCGATATTTGTTGCCCGGTATCGCTTAGCGCTGCTTACATGTGGGGACTGCCTTACACGTCGGGGGCTGCTTCCATGGGGGGGCCTGCTCACAGGTCCGGGCCGCTTACATGCCGAGCGCGGGAGTTCCCCCGGCGTTCTGCCCCAACCCCTCGCCGACCCGGGAGTCTGCCCATGCTGAACCTGGAGCGCCTGCGCACGCTCGACGCCCTCGCCCGGCACGGCTCGGTCGGCGGAGCCGCCGCCGGCCTGCACGTCACGACCTCCGCGGTGTCCCAGCAGATGGCGAAGCTGGAGCGGGAGGTCGGCCAGCAGCTCCTGGCCAAGAACGGCCGGGGCGTACGCCTGACCGACGCGGGGCGGCTGCTCGCCGAACACGCCGCGCGGATTCTCTCGCAGGTCGAACGCGCCCAGGCCGAC
This sequence comes from Streptomyces huasconensis, assembly GCF_021028635.1. Taxonomy (NCBI): domain Bacteria; kingdom Bacillati; phylum Actinomycetota; class Actinomycetes; order Kitasatosporales; family Streptomycetaceae; genus Streptomyces; species Streptomyces huasconensis. The sequence continues at coordinate 1,066,249 of NZ_CP086119.1, read as the reverse complement.
CTGGAGGAGCAGCGCGGCAAGGCGGTCGGCGAGCTGCGGATCTCGGCGTTCCCCACGGCCATGCGCGGCCTGCTGCCCGCCGCGCTCGCCGCGCTGCGCGCCGGGCACCCGGGGCTGCGGGTCGGCTGCCACGAAGTGGAACCGGCGCCCGCGGTGGCGGCGGTGGTGCGCGGTGACATCGACATGGCGGTCGTCCTGGACTGGTACAACAAGCCGCTGCCGATTCCGGACGGCCTGGTCAAGGCGCCTCTCCTCGACGACCCCGCCGACGTCGCCATGCCTGCCGCGCACCCCCTCGCCGACCGGTCCGAAGTGGACCTGGAGGAGTTCGCCGACGACGAGTGGATCACTTGGGGGGAGGGCGAGTTCTGCCACGAGTGGCTGCTGTTGACGCTGCGCGGCAAGGGCATCGAACCGCGCGTCGCGCACCGCGCCCAGGAGCACCACACCCAGCTCGCCCTGGTCGCGGCCGGCCTCGGCGTCTGCGTGGCCCCCCGGTTGGGCCGCGACCCGATGCCGGTCGGCGTGCGCGCGGTTCCGGTACGGCACCGGGTGCGGCGCCACGTGTACGTGGTGTGGCGGGCGGACGCGGACCGGCGCCCGTCGATCAGGGCCGCGGTGGAGGCGCTGCGGGCGGCCGGGGCGGGGCTGGGCTAGGACCAGTCCCTCTCTTGAGCGGGCGTCGGCCCGGAGAGGCATCCCGTAGCCGCCTTTCCGGCCTCCGTGGTCAGCCCGCCAGCTTGCGGAAGTCCCAGGACGCGATCGCGTCCGGTGTGAGCCGGAGCCACGCGTGGCGGCCGTCGTGCGGCATCGCGTCCAGGCCGAACAGCTTGCGGGCGAACAACCGCTCAGGGGTCTCGAGTTCGGGGCACGGCTCACCCGTGCGCGGCGCCTCCCCGACGAACTCCACGGTGCCGGACAGCTCGGCGCCGCGCAGCTCGCCGTACTCCTCGCCCGCGTCGACCACCACCGCGATCCGCTGATCCCGGCGCAGATCGGCCCAGCGCTTGCTGCGGGTGATCGAGTACATCCACAGTGATGTGCCGTCCCAGACGAACCAGAGGGGGCTGGCGTGCGGGGCGCCGTCGGCGGAGACCGTCGCCACCCGGCAGGTGCGTTCCGTGGCGAGGAAGGCGTCGAGTTCGTCCGGCGTCATCATGATCCTGCGGCCCCGGCGCTGTGTCACGGCCATGTGTCCTCCCGAGTGATGAGCCCCCCCACGCCCGCAATTGACGAGGCGTCAGCAAAGAATGAGGGCTCTTCCTTCGTGGCGCAATGGCCGTTAGCCTCGCGCGGACTCCGGGCAGCGGCCGCCGTCGGGGACCGACTGCCCGGGCGCTCACGACAGGGGGAGCCATGCCGTCGTACGAACAGCTCAGGGAGATCCTCGACCCGGCCACCACCGTTCTGCTGACCGTCGAGTGCCAGCAGGGCGTCGTCGGCACCGAGAGCGCGCTGCCCGAACTCGCCGAGGAGGCCAGGTCGTCCGGTGCCCTGGCGAACGTGGCGCGGCTGGTGTCCGCGGCCCATCACAGCGGCGTCCAGGTCCTGCACGCGGTCGCCGAGCGGCGCCCCGACGGGCGGGGGGCCAACAGCAACGCCCGGATCTTCCGCGCCGCCGAACGGCTTCCCGTACGGCAGCTCTGCGGGACGAAAGCCGTGCGGATCGCGCCGCCCCTCGAAGTGGCCGAGGAGGACCTTGTCGTACGCCGCCTGCACGGCCTCTCGCCGCTCGCGGGCACCGACGTCGACCCGCTGCTGCGCAACCTCGGCTGCCGCGCCCTCGTGGTCACCGGCGTCTCCGCCAACGTCGCGATACCCAACGCCGTGTTCGACGCGGTGAACCTCGGCTACACCGCCGTCGTGCCCGCCGACGCCATCGCGGGAGTCCCCGCCGAGTACACGCCCGCGATGGTCCGCAACACCCTGGCGCTCGTCGCCACCGTCACGCGTACGCGGGACGTGCTGGGCGTGTGGCGGGGGCCGCGCGGGACGTAGGCGTGGGGGGCTTCCACCGGCCGGTCGTGAGCCTCGCCATGACGCGCGCGGACGCGGCCCTCCGTCGCCGCCCGCCTGGACGTCGGGGTCCGGCACGGACGGCTCGCGGCGGCCACGGACACCGTGGCCGCCGCGCTCGCGCTCGCCGGTACCGCCCACCAACTCCTGATGACCGGGCGGGGAGGTTCCCCGGCCCCCAGGGAGAACATGGAGCGGCTGGTGGCGCTGGTCGTCGGGTCCGGCTCGGCGACCGGACCTCTCAGGCAAGCGTGATCGAGTCACCGTCCACGGAGATCTCGGCGGCCGGCAGCGGGCTGGTCGCCGGCTTCTGCTCGACACTGCCGTCGGCGATGGAGAACTTGCTCCCGTGGCAGGGGCAGTTGATGGTGCCCCCTTCGACGCTCGTCACCGGGCACTGCTTGTGGGTGCAGAGGTTCGAGAACGCCTTGAACTCGCCCTTGGTGGGCTGGGTGACCACCACCCCCTCGTCCTTGAAGATCTTGCCGCCGCCCACGGGGATGTCCGCCGTCCTGGCGAGCACCGCTCCGGTGGCCCCGTCGCCGCCACCGGACGACCGCGCGCCCGCCGGGGCGGTGGAGTCGTTGCCGCCGTCGCCGCTGTCACTGTCGCCGCCGCACGCGGTCAGGGCGGCGGCGAGCCCCACGCCACCGATCGTGGCCACGACGGTGCGGCGGCGGGGCCCGGAGAAGGGTTCCTCGGAAGTCGTCATGCCCGGTGGTACGGCCCCGCGCGCCGCCGCGTTCAAACGCCCGCGGACCTCGTGCGCGTCGGGGCCCAGCCGGGAACGGTTGCCTCGCGGTGCTGAGGGGGTCACTCCAGGCGTCGGCGGTCCTCCTCGGTCCACTTGGTGGTGTCACGCGGTTCGACGTACGGCTCCTCGTTCTCCGGATGGCCGCCCTCTATGGCCCGCTGACGGGCCATCTCCGCGTCGAACTCCAGGCCCAGCAGGATCGCCAGGTTGGTGATCCACAGCCACACCAGGAAGATGATGACGCCGGCGAGGGTGCCGTAGGTCTTGTTGTACGAGGCGAAGTTGGCCACGTACAGCGCGAAGCCGGCCGAGGCGATCATCCAGATCAGCAGGGCGAGCAGGCTGCCGGGGGTCACCCATTTGAAGCCGCGGCCCCGGGCGTTGGGGGCGGCCCAGTACAGGATCGCGATCATGATGATGACGAGCAGGACCAGGACCGGCCACTTCGCGATCGACCACGCGGTCATGGCGCCGTCCCCGATCCCCAGCGCGGAGCCCGCCCGCTGCGCGAGGGGACCGGTGAACACCACGATCAGCGCACTGATGACCGCCAGCACCATCAGGATGACCGTCAACGCCAGGCGCAGGGGCAGCACCTTCCACACCGGGCGGCCCTCCGGCATGTCGTAGACGGCGTTGGAGGTGCGGATGAACGCCGCGATGTAGCCGGAGGCCGACCACACCGCCAGCACCAGACCGACGATCGCCATGAGCGAGCCGGTCCCGCCGTTGCCCTGCAGTTGCTGAACGGCATTGGAGATGATGTCGCGCGCCGGGCCGGGGGCGAGCTTCTGCAAGTTGTCCATGACCTGCTGCGTGGCCGACTTGCCCGCGATCCCGAGCAGTGACACCAGCACCAACAGGGCCGGGAAGAGGGACAGGACGCCGTAGTAGGTCAGGCTCGCGGCCCGGTCGGCGAGTTCGTCGTCCTGGAACTCCTTCGCCGTGCGCTTGAGCAGCACCCACCACGACCTCTTGGGCATGGCCGTCGGCTCATCGGGCGCGTTGCGTTCCACTTCCGGGTTCGGACCGATGTTCTCCGATCCGCGTGTGGCCTCGGATGTGCCGTTCGCACGGTCGTCGTGGTGGCCGGTGCCGCTGTCACCGCTGGGTTCGTTCCGTCGCTGAGGTGATTCCGGGGTCGGTGCCATGCGAGATGGGTAACCGGACCCGGCAGGACGGAAACAGATTCCGTTTGCAGGCACTCGCGATGTTTCGTCCGGTCTGTGGCGGTGAGTCGGAGGGGGAGCCCAACACCGAGGAAGAAGGAGGGTCACGATGATCACCCGAGAGCAGATCCCGACCGTGCTGGACCACCCGGTCCACGACGCCGATGGCAACAAGATCGGCGAAGCCAAGCACGTCTTCCTCGACGACGTCACCGGTCACCCCGCGTGGGTCAGCGTCAAGACCGGCCTTTTCGGCACCAGCGAGTCGTTCGTGCCGATCCAGGACGCCACCGTGGTCGAGGATCACCTTGAGGTGCCGTACGCCAAGGACACCGTCAAGGACGCACCCAACGTCGACGTCGATTCCGGCGGACACCTGTCCGAGACCGAGGAACACCGGCTCTACGAGCACTACGGCATCGCCTGGGAAGAGGCCTGGCACCAGGCCAACCAGCCCGGAGAGGGCGGCTGGGCCCGCGGTGACACCTCGACGCCGCGCTCCGGGGACGAGGCCATGACCCGCTCCGAGGAGCGGATGCACGTCGGCACCGAGCGCCGGGAGACCGGCCGCGCCCGTCTGCGCAAGTACGTGGTGACGGAGGAGGTCCAGCAGACCGTCCCGGTGCGGCACGAAGAGGTCGTCATCGAACGCGAGCCGATCACCGACGCCAACGCCGACCAGGCCCTGTCCGGTCCCGAGATCTCCGAGGCCGAGCACGAAGTCACCCTGCACGCCGAGCGTCCCGTCGTGGAGACGGAGGCGGTCCCGGTGGAGCGGGTGCGTCTGAACACCGAGGAACACGTCGAGGAAGAGACGGTCCGCGGCCGGCTCCGCAAGGAGCACATCGAGGCGGACACCCCCGGCCGGGACCGGGACACCGGTCGCTGACGGCCGACTCCCGCCGTATGACGGAGAAGGAACCGATCGCCCGGACGGCCACCGAGCCCGAGTCCGAGCCACGTACCGCATCATCTGTTGGACGAGGAGAACACATGCCCAGGGTCAAGCAGCCGCTCACCGACGACAGCATCAAGGTCCGCCAGGTCAGCCACTACCAGTTCAGCTGGGTGGCCGGTGAAGCCGGCGCACGCGGCACCTTCACCCTCCAGCTCGTCCTGGACGAGGGCGCGTGGGAGGAGGTCCTGACCGTGCAGGCCGACGACGCCGACGTTCTGCAGGACCTGCTGGAGAACACCGGAACAGTCCATTACGACGTGACCCGCCGCACCCTGATGTTCGGCGTCACGCCCGCGGGCAGCTGACCCGGCCCGTAGATCGCCCCGCTGCCGGTCCTCGTCAAGGGACCGGCAGCGGGGCGATCGCGTGACGCGACCGCATTCGCGCTGCCCTTGCCGGCGCCTTCGGTGTACGCGACACCGAGCGGAAGGCGAAGCGGCGGTTTTGGCCGCGAGTCAGGGGTACGCGTTACGGCGTACGACGAAATACCCGCACCACCGCAGGAGGCAGGTTATGGGCAAGCTCGGCGATATGGCGAACAAGGCCAAGGAGCTGGCCAAGGGCCACCCGGATCAGGCCGACAAGGGTGTCGAGAACGTGGAACGCGCGGTCGATGAGCGTACCGGCGACAAGTACGACGCCCAGACCGACAAGGCCGCCGATGCGGCCCGTCGTTCCTACGGAGGGGGCGGCACGGCGGCCGGCCACTGAGCAGCGCCAGCACGGCGAGGTGTACAGCGTCCGCGCTGTGCACCTCGCCGTGGTGTGTCATGGGCCAGTCGAGGCGCCGCTGAGTATCGGCGAGTAGCCGTGAACGGCGGGCGCGGGAGTCAGGCCGTCATCTTGGCCGGAGTACGAGTGGCGCCGAGAATCTCGGTGAGCGGCAGCCGCAAGGCCACAGCGATTTCGGCCAGTTCCCCCTCGGTGGGAAGAACGGGCCCCTGGGCGCCGTCCTCCATAAAGGCCCTGATACGTGGAGTGCGAATACCGGTTCGCTCCGCGAGAGCCTGAGCAGTCATGTGGCGGCGGTGCATGGTTACTTGCAGAAGTTCTCCAAGGTCGGCCATATGCGTCGCCTGCCCCCACCTATTACCGCCATTCGTCGGGCCACTCTTTCGTGGGAGCATGGCACCCCCGTCCCGAGTGGGACGAAAGCCGCGTCGGCCGCTGCCCGCATCTTTCCCGCGATCACCCTCGGTTACTATGCTCACTTCACGCCGGAGCCGGAGCGGGTGACTCCCACTCCTACGCCTCCAAGGTTGGCCGTGGATCGCTAGGTTGAATGGACAGGTGGCCTGGGAACATGCTGAAAGAGGTCACCGCGACCCGCTACATCACGCCCCTGCGTGAGGGCGGCTCGCTGCCGGGACTCGTCGAGGCCGACGACCTCGCGACGTACGTCATGAAATTCACCGGCGCCGGTCAGGGCCGCAAGACGCTCGTCGCCGAGGTGATCTGCGGGGAGTTGGCGCGCCGCCTGGGGCTGCGCATGCCGCGGCTCGTCCAGATGCTGCTGGACCCCGTGATCGGCCTCGGCGAGCCCGACCAGGAGGTGCAGGAACTCCTGAAGTCCAGCGGCGGCCCCAACCTCGGCATGGACTTCCTCTCGGGCGCGCTCGGCTTCGATCCGCTCGCCCACGCCGTGGACCCGGCCGAGGCGGGCCGCGTCGTCTGGTTCGACGCCCTGATCAACAACGTCGACCGCTCCTGGCGCAACCCCAACCTGCTCCTGTGGCACGGCGACCTGTGGCTCATCGACCACGGCGCCAGCATGATCTGGCACCACAACTGGCGCACCGCCCAGGCCGCGGCCGCCAAGCCGTACGACGCCTCCGACCACGTCCTGGCCCCCTGCGGCCCCGACGTGGCGACGGCCGCCGCCGAACTCGCCCCGCTCATCACCGAGGACCTGCTCACCGAGGTCACCGCGGAGGTGCCCGACGCGTGGCTCCTCGACGAGCCGGGCTTCGCGGACCCGGACGACGTACGCCGTGCCTACGTCTCCGTGCTGCTGCCGCGCGCGGGGACCATCCACGAACGGATCGCCCTCGGCGAGCCGCGGCCGAAGAAGGGTGCCACCACGTGACGCAGCGGGACGTCTTCGAGTACGCGCTGGTGCGCGTGGTGCCGCGCGTCGAGCGCGGCGAGCAGTTCAACGCGGGCGTCGTCGTCTACTGCCGCGCCAAGGAGTTCGTCGCCGCCCGCACCCACCTCGACGAGGGCAGACTGCGGGCGCTCGACCCCGCGGCCGACATCGACGGAATCCGGGCCGCGCTCGGCGCCGTCGAGCGGATCTGCGCGGGCGGCGAGGCCGCGGGCCAGGCCCAGCGGGACGACGCGGGCCGCCGCTTCCGGTGGCTGATCGCGCCGCGCTCCACGGTGGTGCAGCCGGGCCCCGTGCACACCGGCCTGACGGCCGACCCCGGGGCCGAGGTGGACCGCCTCCTCGACCTGTTGGTCAGGTGAGGTTCGGCGGGGTAACGCGTCACAGCTCGGCTGTGGGCCGTTGACACCCGGTGCCAGGGCTTCTAGCGTCTCGTCCAGCTGAAGGTACTAAGCGGTCGCTCACCAGCGGGGCGTACCGTGGAGCCGCACTACGCAGAGCCGCATCCCAAGGCGAGGAGAACCAGCATGTCCACCACTGAGCAGCGCGTCGCGGTCGTGACCGGAGGAGCGCGAGGCATCGGTGCGGCGACCGCCGTACGGCTCGCCGCCGAGGGCCGTGCCGTGGCCGTCATCGACCTCGACGAGGCCGCCTGCAAGGACACCGTCGAGCGGATCACCGCCGCCGGCGGCAAGGCGCTCGCGGTCGGCTGCGACGTCTCCGACGAGGCCCAGGTCGAGGCCGCGGTCGCCCGCATCGCCGAGCAGCTCGGCGCGCCGACGATCCTGGTCAACAACGCCGGTGTGCTGCGCGACAACCTCCTGTTCAAGATGAGCGCGGGCGACTGGGACACCGTCATGAACGTGCACCTGCGCGGTGCGTTCCTGATGTCGAAGGCCTGCCAGAAGCACATGGTGGATGCGGGCTTCGGCCGGATCGTGAACCTCTCCTCGTCCTCCGCGCTCGGCAACCGCGGCCAGGCCAACTACGCCGCGGCCAAGGCCGGACTCCAGGGCTTCACCAAGACCCTCGCCAAGGAACTCGGCAAGTTCGGCGTCACCGCCAACTCCGTCGCCCCCGGCTTCATCGTCACGGAGATGACCAAGGCCACGGCCGACCGCGTCGGCATGGACTTCGAGGAGTTCCAGGCGGCGGCCGCCACCCAGATCCCGGTGCAGCGCGTCGGCCGCCCCGAGGACATCGCCAACGCCATCGCCTTCTTCACCGGCGAGGACGCGGGCTTCGTCTCCGGACAGGTCATGTACGTGGCCGGCGGCCCGCTCAACTGACCCGGAAGGCGAAGATCATGGCAGCGCAGGACAGCGCAGTGCGGGACGGCGCGGTACGGGACAGCGGAAAGGCCGCGCTCGTCACGGGCGCGAGCCGCGGCATCGGCTACGGCATCGCCGAGGCCCTGGTCGCCCGCGGCGACCGCGTCTGCATCACCGGACGCAACGAGGACGCTCTCAATGAGGCCGTCGAGAAGCTCGGCTCCGACCGGGTCATCGGCGTCGCGGGCAAGGCCCACGACGAGGCCCACCAGGCGACCGCGGTCGCACGCATGATGGAGGCCTTCGGCAGGGTCGACTTCCTGATCAACAACGCCGGCACGAACCCGGTCTTCGGGCCGATCGCCGAACTCGACCTCGGTGTGGCGCGCAAGGTGTACGAGACCAACGTCATCTCGGCGCTCGGCTTCGCCCAGCAGACCTGGAAGGCCTGGCAGAGCGAGCACGGCGGCGCGATCGTCAACATCGCCTCCGTCGCCGGCGTCTCCGCCTCGCCGTTCATCGGGGCGTACGGGATGAGCAAGGCCGCCATGGTCAACCTCAGCCTCCAGCTGGCCCACGAGTTCGCGCCGAAGGTGCGCGTGAACTCCATCGCGCCCGCGGTCGTCAAGACCAAGTTCGCCCAGGCGCTCTACGAGGGCCGTGAGGCGGAGGCCGCCGCCTCCTACCCGCTCGGCAGGCTCGGCGTGCCCGAGGACATCGGCGGCGCGGCCGCCTTCCTCACCTCGGCCCAGTCCGACTGGATCACCGGCCAGACACTCGTGGTCGATGGCGGCATCTTCCTCAATGCGGGCGTCGGCTGACGAAGCCCGCACAACCATCGGCTACGCCGCCAAAAGCGACGTACGCACGCATCAAGTGCCCTGTCGGCGCAGTGGGTTGGCCCGGCGGGGCACTGCGATATTGTCTGCCGATCCCATGGCATGGCCGATCGAGGAGCGTGCGCGTGTTCAGTGAAGTTCCCCTTGCGAAGCGTATGAGGGGTATGCGTCCGGTGGCGGCGCTCGCGTCCATGTCCCTGCTCGCGGGCTGTGGGCTGCTGTCCTCCGAGGGGCCGGACGAGGAAGAGCCGATCACCGTCGGCACGATGAGCGCGCCCAGCACCCTGGACCCGGCCAAGGCCTGGGACAGTTCCTGGGAGCTCTACCGGAACGTCTTCCAGACCCTGCTCAGCTTCCCCTCGGGGGCCACCGAGCCGGAGCCGGACGCGGCCGAGTCCTGCGAGTTCTCCGACGCGTCCAACAAGGTCTTCACCTGTGAGCTGCGCGAAGGGCTGAAGTTCTCCGACGGCGACACACTGGACGCGGCGGCCGTCAAGTACTCCTTCGACCGGATGCGGACCCTGGAGGCCAAGGGCGTGGTCAAGGGCGGTCCCGCGGGGCTGCTCGGCTCCCTCGACACGGTCACGGCCAAGGGCGACAGGACCGTCGTCTTCCGCCTCAAGAAGGCGGACGCGACCTTCCCGTTCGTGCTGGCGACGCCCGCCATGTCGATCGTCGACCCCGGTGACTACCCGGCGGACAAGCTCCGCACCGGGGACCAGATCACCGGCTCGGGGCCGTACTCCCTGAAGGCCTACACGGCGGGCGAGAAGGCGGAGCTGGTCAAGAACAGCCACTACGAGGGCGCGGCCGACGTCAAGAACGACGCCGTCACCATCCGCTACTACAAGAAGTCGTCGGCGATGGTCGACGCCCTCAAGAAGAAGCAGATCGACGTCACCTTCCGCGGTCTGGCCGCCGAGGACGTCGTCGCCATGCAGAACAGGGGCCGGCGCGAGCAGGACATCGAACTCGTCGAGGGCGCGGGCACCGAGATCCGCTACCTGGTGTTCAACACCAAGGACGCCTGGGCGCGCAAGCTCCCGGTCCGCCGGGCCTTCGCGCAGGTCGTCGACCGTGCCGCCATCGCCCACAAGGTCTACAAGGACACCGTCGAACCCCTCTACTCGATGGTGCCGAGGGGCCTCACGGGCCACGCCACCGGGTTCTTCGACGACTACGGAAACCCCAGCTCGGCCAAGGCCAGGAAGATCCTCACCGACGCGGGCATCACCGCGCCCGTCCCGCTCACGCTCTGGTACACCACCGACCGCTACGGATCGGCCACCGCGCTGGAGTTCGCCGAGATCAAGCGGCAGCTGGAGGCGTCCGGCCTCTTCGAGATAACGCTCAAGAGCCGCCCGTGGACCGAGTTCCAGGACGGCTACAGCAACGGCGAGTACCCGGTCTTCGGGCGAGGGTGGTTCCCGGACTTCCCCGACGCGGACAACTTCATCGCGCCGTTCGTCGGCCCGAAGAACGTGCTCAACACGCCGTACGTCTCCAAGGAGATCACCGACGAGGTGCTGCCGCGCGAGCGCAGGGAGACCGACCGGGGCGCGGTGATCGACGACTTCGAACGGGCCCAGGAGATCCTCGTCGACGACGTCAGGCTGCTCCCGCTCTGGCAGGGCAAGCAGTACATCATGGCCAGCGAGGAGATCGCGGGCGGCGAGCGCGCCCTCGACCCCTCGGCGATCATGATGATGTGGGAGCTCCAGCGCAAAACGAGCTGGTAGGCAAGGGGCGTCGGGCCGGGGGAGACGGGTTCCGGTCGGATTGTCAGTGGGCGCCGGTAGGTTCTTCCGTGAGAAGTGACCGCACACCGGAGGTTGTTCACGTGACCGACATCGCCATGCTGCCCGCGTCCTGGCGCGGAGTCCTCGGCGAGGAGCTCCAGAAGCCCTACTTCAAGGAGCTCACCGAGTTCGTCGAGAAAGAGCGGGCGATGGGCCCCGTCTACCCCCCGCGCGAGGAGGTCTTCGCCGCCCTCGACGCGACGCCCTACGAGCGCGTGAAGGTCCTGGTCCTCGGCCAGGACCCCTACCACGGCGCGGGTCAGGGCCACGGCCTGTGCTTCTCCGTGCGCCCCGGCGTGAAGACGCCGCCCTCCCTGCGGAACATCTACAAGGAGATGCAGGCGGAGCTGGGCCACCCCGTGCCCGACAACGGCTACCTGATGCCGTGGGCCGAGCAGGGCGTCCTCCTGCTGAACGCGGTGCTCACGGTCCGCGCCGGTGAGGCCAACTCCCACAAGGGCAAGGGCTGGGAGAAGTTCACCGACGCGGTGATCCGCGCGGTGGCCGAGCGCCCCGACCCGGCCGTCTTCGTGCTGTGGGGGAACTACGCCCAGAAGAAACTCCCCCTCATCGACGAGGAGCGCCACGTCGTCGTGAAGGGCGCCCACCCCTCGCCGCTGTCCGCGAAGAAGTTCTTCGGCTCGCGCCCCTTCACGCAGATCAACGAAGCGGTGGCGGCGCAGGGACACGAGCCGATCGACTGGCGTATCCCGAACCTCGGCTGACGGACTCAGCCCAGGGCGCCGAGTGCGTCGCGTGCCGTCGATGAACTCGTAGCCGACGTACGCGCTCGTCGTCTCGCTCGTGTACGCGATGGAGTACGGGGGTGAGGCGTCGCGTGGTCCGGAGGCGCGGGTGCTGCGGAGCACCGCGCGGCTGAAGGTGTCCCGGTCGGGGATCGGGCCGCTGACCGCGATGTTCGGCGCGGCGGAGGCGCGGGCCGTGGACGGCGCGGGTGGGGCTGACGCGGCCGGCTGGACGGAGGTGGACCTCGACGTGGAGGAGCTGCCGGTGGCCGCGGGCGACATCCTCCGGCTCGGCCTGGAGGCGGAGGGGCTCGGGCCGCCCGGACTCCGCGCCGAGGTGGCCAGGAGCGTCACCGGGCCGGCCCAGCGGTACGCGTGAGCGCCGCCTCCGCCGAACGTGCCTGACCACGATTGTCAGTGGTGGCCGCTAGCGTCGTCAGGGATGGGGGCGATGGCCGTACGACCACGGAGGACCCGGTGACGGAGCAGCAGGAGCAGACGGCGGAAGACGCGATGATGACGCGGATCGGGCAGGCGGTCATGTTGCATCACGGCGGCGACCGCGAGGAGGCGCAAGGCCGCTTCCTCGGCCTGTGGGGGGAGATCGGCGAGGACGGCGACCCACTGCACCGGTGCACCCTCGCGCACTACATGGCGGACACCCAGGAGGACCCTTCGGCGGAACTGGCCTGGGACCTGCGGGCGTTGTCGGCGGCGGACGAGCTTACGGACGCCCGGTTGCACGAACACCACCGGTCGCTCGCGGTGCGCGGCTTCTACCCCTCCCTGCACCTCAACCTCGCCGCGGACTACCTGAAGCTGGGCCGCCCCGAGGCGGCCCGCAGCCATCTGCGCCGGGCCCGCGGCGCGGTCGGCGCACTGGAGGACGACGGATACGGCGACGGCATCAAGGCGGCCATCGCGCGGCTGGAGCGGCAGGTGGGGAGGGCGGCGAGGAGGAGTGACGGGGGTGGGGAGCGCGCCGGGGCGCACAGCGGTGGCCACGGGGGTGTCACCGCCGCGCGCCGCCCGGCTCAACGCCCGTACATGTCCCGGCAGATGACCGACTCGGGGCTGCCCGGCCGCCAGCCTCCGTAGGCCTCGCCGAGGGCGCAGACGTCCGTGGTGGGCGGCGGCAGGGGCGGGACGGGACGGGTGGCGCGGGCGTCGGGCCGGGCCGCGGGGGGCCTGCGTACCGGCGGTGGTTTCGGCTTCGGCTGCGGCTGCTCGGAGCGGGGCGCCGGGGTGGACGGGCGGGTGACAGGGGCGGGGTTCTGTGGGGCCGGCCGTCGGGGCGGCCCCATGCTCACCAGCGCATCGCGGGCCGGGGCCTGCTCGATCTGCGGCCGGCTTCGCCCGTCCGTGCGGGGCGCGGACGGTGACGCGGTGGTCGGGGCGGTGGCGGGCCGGGGCGACCGCTCGACGCTCACGCAGCCGGAGGCGGTGGCCGAGACGGCCACGGAGACGAGAAGCGCGGCGGTGGTGGTCGTCGATCTGTGCACCCGCCCAACTCTGGGGTCGACGGCGGCCCTTGGGGCCGAAACACGGGGGAGGTGCCCCGCACGGGTGACGGGGCGGCCTGTGTGGACCGGCGAGCGTGTGTGCCTGCGCTGCGCGGCTCTGCCTGGGGCCCGTGACGCGGGGGCGGTTGGGGGCGCCCCCGCATGGCGGTTTCCTGGCGCCTGTCCGTGGCCGCTGGGTCCCATGGGTGCCCGCGCTGCACGGCTGTGCCTGGGGCCCGCGAGGCGAGGGCGGCTGGGGGGGGGCGCCTGCGGCGGTTTCCCGGCGCCCGCCCGGGTCCGCTGGGCCCTGTGTGTGCCCGCGCCGCATGGCCCTGTCTGGGGCGTGCTACGCGAGGGTAGCCGGGAGGTGCGTCCCCCCCCCCACGCACTCGCAACGCGAAGGCGGCAGCGGAAGCGTGCCCTCGCTGTGGTCTCCCGACGCCCGCCCGTGGCCGCTGGGCCCCGTGTATGCCCGCGCTACATGGCCATGGCTAGGGCCCGCGACACGCAGGCGGCCGGGGGCATCCCCCGCGACGGTTTCCCGGCGCACGCCCGGCTCGCCCATGCCCGAGCGGCATGGCCCTGCCCGGGGCCCGCGACGCGAAGGTGGTCGGGGGGCGTCCCCCTGCGGTGATTTCCCGACGCCTGCCCGTGCCTGCTGGGCCGCGTGTGTGCCCGCGCTGCACGGCACTCCCTGGTGCCCGCGAGGCGAGGGCAGCCGGGAGGGGTGCCCCCGCACGCGCCCGCGACGCGAAGGCGGCCGTAGAGCGTCGCCCCCCAGCGGTTTCCCGGCGCCCGCCCGCCCCCGCGGACCTCCTCCGCCGGACGGGCCTCACGCACCTCCCGGCTCACCCCCACCCCCCCACGAGCCCCCGGCTCCTCGCCGGAGCCGACCGGTGCCCTCCGCAGGCCCCGTATGCTGCGGGAATGGTGACCGGGACTTCCGCGCGGCCGCGCGCAGGGGTCGGCCGGGTCGGCGGTGGATCAGCGGCAGACGTAGGGAGACAGTGGTGAAGATCGGCTGCATCGGACTCGGTGACATCGCGCAGAAGGCGTATCTGCCCGTCCTCACCACCCAGCCCGGGGTCGAGCTGCACCTCCAGACCCGCACCCCCGCGACGCTCGCCCGGGTCGCGGGCGTCCACCACATCCCGGACGCCCGCTGCCACACCGACCTGGACGCACTGCTCGCCCAGGGCCTCGACGCCGCCTTCGTGCACGCGCCGACCGCCGTGCATCCCGAGATCGTCACGCGGCTCGTCGAGGCGGGCGTCCCCACGTACGTCGACAAGCCCATCGCGTACGAACTCGCCGACTCCCAGCGCCTCGTGAAGCTCGCCGAGGACCGCGGCGTCAGCCTCGCCGTCGGCTTCAACCGCCGTTACGCGCCCGGTTACGCCCAGTGCGCGGACCACCCGCGCGAGCTGATCCTGATGCAGAAGAACCGCGTCGGGCTGCCCGAGGACCCGCGCACCCTCGTGCTCGACGACTTCATCCACGTCGTGGACACCCTGCGCTTCCTGGCGCCCGGGCCGATCGACCACGTCGGTGTGCGGGCCCGCGTCGTGGACGGGCTGATGGAGCACGTCGTGCTGCAACTGGCGGGCGACGGCTTCACCGCGCTCGGCGTGATGAACCGGCTGAGCGGTTCGACCGAGGAGATCCTCGAGGTCTCCGGGCAGGACACCAAGCGGCAGGTGGTCAACCTCGCCGACGTCATCGACCACAAGGGCCAGCCCAGCGTGCGGCGGCGCGGCGACTGGGTGCCGGTGGCCCGGCAGCGCGGCATCGAACAGGTCGTCCTCGCCTTCCTGGACGCCGTCCGCGCGGGCAAGGTCCTCAGCGCCCGGGACGCACTGGCGACCCATGAACTGTGCGAGCGCGTGGTCCTCGCCGCTCAGGGGCAGGGCGGCGCCTGAGAACCCGCGCGCCCTCGGCCGCGCCCAGCGCCATGAGGACGAGCAGCGCTCCCTGCACGGGCCAGGCGCCCCAGCGGACGTACGCGGTGGTGCCCTTGGCCAGCGGTACGTCGTACACCTCGGCGGCGCTCGCCGAGGTGCCGAGCGGGGTGCCGACGCGTGAACCGTCCGCGGCGTGGACCGCGGAGACACCGGTGAGCGTGGCGTGCACCATCGGGCGGCCCGTCTCGGCGGCGCGCACCGCCGCGAGCGAGGCGTGCTGCTCGGGCGCCCAGCTGGCCTGGAACGACGACGTGGCGGACTGGGCGAGGAGCAGTCGGGCGCCGTCCCGGGTGAGCTGCCGGCTCATGTCGGGGAACGCCGACTCGAAGCAGACCAGTGGCCCGACCCGCAGGCCGTGCCCGGCGTCCATGACCACCTGGCGGTCGCCGCGCCTGCGGTCCTCGCCCGCGGCCTTGCCGACGGAGGTGGCCCAGCCGAGCAGGGACCGCGCCGGTATGTACTCGCCGAAGGGCACGAGCCGCATCTTGTCGTAGCGGTCGCCGGTCGGCCCGTCCGGGCCGACGAGCACGGAGCTCTTGAAGATGCCGGGCCGGTCGGAGCGGCGCGCGTCGACGTTCACCAGGATGTCCGCGCCGACCTCGCGGGAGAGCGCGGCGATGCGGCGGGCGACGTCGGGCCGGTCGGCCAGGTCGAAGCCGACGCTGCTCTCGCCCCACACGACCAGGTCCAGGTCCCGCCCGGCGAGGGAGCGGGTCAGCTCCTCCTCGCGGGCGAACCGCTTCTCGGCGCCCGCGATGCCGTTGATGACACCGGGTTGTACGACGGCGACCCGGACGCGGCCCGCGGCTTCCGGCTGCGGGGCCCAGGACCAGGCGGCGATGGTGACGAGGGCGACGGCGACGAGCCCGGCGATCCCGGCGAGGGCCGGTGCGGGGAGGGCGGACGTGCGGAGGGCAGACGTGGCGAGAAGGGCGGACTTCGGGGCCACCATGCGGGAGCCGTGCCGGAACGCGGCGCCGTGCCGGAACGCGGAGCCATGTCCGAACACGGAACCGCTTCCAGGCGCCGAACCGCTTCCGGGCGCCGAACCGGCGTCCACCGCGTCCACCGCATCCCCCGCAAGCCCCCTGCCCCGCGCCCAGGCGACGATCAGCAGCGCGACCCCCACGTTCAAGGCCACCACCAGCGCGCTGACCAGCCAGACCCCGCCCACGGAGGCGAGCCGCAGGGCCGGGGACAGCTGCCACTGGCTGGAGCCGAGCAGACCCCAGGGGCCGCCCAAACCCTCCCAGGATCTGACCAGTTCGACCATCAGCCAGCCCGAGGGCAGGGCCACCAGCGCGACCGCCGCCCGACCCGGCGTCGGTACGCCGCCGAGGAGCCGTCGTACGAGCCAACCCCAGGGCGCCCACAGCAGGCCGAGCAGCGCGGCGATGACGACCGTGAACACATGCAGGCTCGGCAGCAGCCAGTGGTGTACGGCGATCATGAACCCGAGTCCGCCGAGCCAGCCGTCGGCCATGGCCCGCCGCCCGGTCGGGGCCGTGCGCGTCAGGAGCATCCACGGCACCAGCGCGACGTACGCGCACCACCACAGCGACGGCGCGGGGAACGCGAGCGCGGGCAGCGCTCCCGCCACGACGGCGACGCCGCCCCGCCACCGCCGTGACGCGAGCAGCCGCTCGGCGCGGGGCCCGAGCCGCCCCCACCGGTCGTCGCCGAACTGAGCCATGCAGCGCCTCCCTAGGTCCCCGACGCCCGGACGTGCTTCCAGTGTGCGCGCCGCCGACGATCTAGAACAGTGGGCGTTTGTTCGGGTGGCGTGGGCAGGGACGAAGGGTGGTGGCGTGCCCCGGGTCAGTCAGTCCTTGGTGGGCGTCGCGTGCCGCCGGTCCCTGACGCGGCGCCACTTCTCCCGCACAGCCACCTCCCGCAGCCGCCAGCCGCCGTGCGTGCGCAGCAGCGCGAAGGCATAGCGGCCGCCGCAGACGAAGTCGGGTGCCGTGGACGCCGCCTCGCCGGCGCGGTCCGCGAACCGCATGGGGTTCACGTAGTCGGCCCGCACGCGGGCGGAGTCGCCGATGTCCTGCTCCAGCGTGCCGAACTCCAGGCGGCGGTTGACGATCAGGTGCTGGCGCATGGGGAACATCCGCATCGTCTCGGCCAACCATGCGGCCACCTCGGCGGAGTCTCCCTCGATGCCGCCCGCGGAGCGGTAGTCCGCGCGTCCACCGGGTGCGAAAAGCTGCTGGTAGGCGTCCCAGTCACCGTCGTCGACGGTCACCGCGTACTCGGTGATGAGGGCATCGATGGCCAACCGGTCGATCACGGCGGCGAGTTCCACGCGCTGCGTCATCGGCTCAGTGTTGGGCACGGGGGATGCGGAGCCAAGGGGCGTGCACGGAGCCGGAGGGACGGAGCGGTTCGCCCGCATCGACGCGCTCGCTCAACTCGTCTGTCCGTACGGCGCTTCAGCGGGTACACGAAGAGGTGCACGGTCCACCAGCCACTCTCGGCAGAGGAGAACGAACGACATGCCAGGACTGATGACGAAGATCAAGCAGTTCGTCCAGAGCCCGCAGGGCCGACGCACGGTCGCACAGGTGCGTCGCGCCTCCGCCGACCCGCGGCGACGGGCACAGGCACAGCGGCTCCTGGGCGGCCTCCGCCGCCGGTGACGCCGGGCGGCCGGTCCGCTCCCGCCACCGGGAGCGGACCATCGGCGTCCAGGCCGGCCACCCCCCGGCCGTGGCCAGGGGATGCCGCTCGTCAGGACGGCCCGGCGTCCTGCTCCGGGACGACCGCCACCGCGTCGATCTCCACGAGCGCGCCCGGGCGCGCGTGTCCTGCGGTGGAGACGACGGTGACGGCTGTGCGGTGATCGCCCCACACCGACCGCGATGCCGCGTACGCCTCATGGGCGTCAACACCCTGGACGAGGTAGATGGTCAACTTGGCGACATGCTCGGGACCGGTGCCCGCAGCGGCGAGGACGGTCAGGACGTTGCGCATCGCCTGAGCGGTCTGCGCCTCGATGCCGTCGAGCAGTTCTCCGTCACTGTCGCTGCCGAGCTGGCCGCCGACATGCAGCATCCGGGCGGCGGGTGTGATCACGCCCTGCGTGAAGGCGGGGTTCCTGTGGAGCCCGTCGGGGTCGAGGTGGGTCGTCCGCGCGGTCATGGGCCTCTTTCCGAAGGTGCCGGGTGCCGTGTGCAGGTAGAGGTCGCGCAGCAGGCAGACCTCCGACAGGTGGTGGATCAGTTCGCGGTGGACGTGCAGCACGAGGTCGGCCATGGGCAGCTCGGGGAAGGGCTCCTTCGCGCCGACCGGGGCCAGGAGTTCGCTGTCGGTGAGGCCGCGGACTCCGGCCGGCCAGACGTCGAGCTGGGCCGTGAGCTGGTCGAGCGCGGTGGCCGCGTCGCCCGCGTACTCCCAGGTGTCGTACGACGCCGGGGGCGCCCCGAAGTGTGCCGCGTTGCGCGCGGCGAGCACGCCGACGATGACGTGATGCAGGCGCCAGGCGATGGTGGCGAAGGCGGCGGGGGCCGGCTGGGGCGTGGCGTGGTCCAGCATGAAGTCCCCGGCCCCCAGCTGTACGGGAGCCGTCGAACTACCGCGCGGTCGCACGCTCCAGGCGTCGGGCACCGGCGACCAGAAGTACTCGTCGCCGGTGAGGCCGTCGAGGCGGGCTCGGAGCTGATGGTTCCAGTGGCACTCCCACTGCTCGCGCAGCGTTCGGTTGACGTCGAGTTCGTTCGCGTCCATGGGGTCACCGTGGCACCTGAGGCGGACAGGATCGGTCCGCCACTTCTGCCAAGGTGGGCGCATGGACGTGGTGAGCGGTGCGGAGCGGGGGACGACGGAGCGGGTTCTCGCCCTGCTCGGGCTGCTGCAGCAGCGACAGGCCTGGAGCGGTCCCGAACTCGCCGAGCGGCTCGGGGTCACGCCCCGCACGGTGCGGCGTGACGTCGAGCGGCTGCGCGCGCTCGGGTATCCGGTGCATGCCGGGCAGGGCGTCGGCGGCGGTTACCGGCTCGGCCCGGGACAGGAACTGCCGCCCCTGCTCCTCGACGACGAGGAAGCGATCGCCACCGCGGTCCTGCTGCTCGTCGGCGCGGATGGCGCGGTCGTCGGCGACGCGGCGCTGCGGGCGCTGACCAAGCTCGACCAAGTGCTGCCCGCCCGGCTGCGGCACGAGGTGCGTGCGCTCTCCGGCTCGGTGGAGTCCTTCGGCGCGGGCCGCACGCCGGTCGTCCCCGAGGCGCTCATGACGCTGGCCCGGGCCCGCCGTGACGAGGTCGAGGTCGGTTTCGACTATCCCTCAGGGGGCGAGGTGCGTCGGCGGCGGGTCGAGCCCTACCGGCTGGTCGCCTCCGACCGGCGCTGGTACCTCTTCGCGTACGACCTCGACCGCGACGACTGGCGTACCTTCCGCGTCGACCGGATGACCGCTGTCTCCGCACGGACGTGGCGCTTTCGCCCGCGCGCGGCGCCCGACGCGGCGCGGTACGTGCAGGAGGGCGTGGCGAGCCGGGTCTATCCGCACCGGGCGCGCTTCCTCGTGCACGCGTCGGCCGAGACGGTGCGCGCGCAGCTGCCCGCGTCGGCGGCCGTCGTGCGCGAGCGGGGGAGTGAGCGCTGCGAGGTGCTCAGTGGCGCCGCCGGGCTCGACGCCGTGCTGATGCACGTCCTCCTGCTGGGGCACGCCTTCGAGATCCTCGAACCGCTGGAACTTGGTAGCCGCTGCCGGGAGTTGGCCCAGAGGCTGCTGGCGGCCGGGGCACCCGTCTCACCGGTGCCGGAGACGGACGAGGCCTGAGCCGCGACGACCCACGGGCGGGGGGCGTCTTACGTCAGGCGGCCCTCACCATCTCGGCACGGACGGCCGCCGCCCACTCCGTCACCAACTGTTCGTACTCTCTGCGCTGTTCGGGGGTGAGGCGACCGGCCGCGCGCAGCCAGAGGCCGCGTATCCGCTCGTTCAGCTCCACGGAAGAGCGCACGGAACCATGGGTCGGTGAGGTTAAGGGCATGGCGCCAAGCCTAGGGGATGAGTACGACAATCGGAACTGTCAGCTACCACACACCTCCGCCGGGTGATCGCCCGCCGCGCCTGCGCTCGGGTCGCCGCCCCCAAATCCGTATGAAACGGTAGAAAGCCACCGGCGCGGTTCCCGCTGTGCCCGTGGTGTTGGTTCCTACCGGAAGAGGTGGCCCCATGTCCTCGAAGCGACGCCGCAAGAAGAAGTCCCGCCGCAAGCACGCGGCCAACCACGGCAGTCGTCCGCAGTCCTGAGACCGCCCACGCGGCCGGGCAGTACGCCAGGCCAGGCCCCGCCCTCGGTTGCCGCTGTCGGCGGGCGGCCGCGATGGCGGTGCCAAGGAGGGCTCGGCCGCGTCGCTGGCCGTCATAGAGTCCGCCTGCTGGACCCACGCCCACCGCAGGGCCCCAGCAGTGACCGCGGGAGCCCGTTGCCGCGCTGTGCCCGCCGCTGCCCGGGCGGCGTGCTCGGCGTACCTCACCCGGTTCCACCGCGCCCCCCGGCGCGACCGTCCTGCCCCTATCCCGCTGATTCCCCCGCGTGCGGGCTCAGCGTCCCCGTCGCCACCAGGGCGATGAGGACGATGCCCAGCAAAATCCGGTAGTAGACGAACGGCATGAAGCTCTTGGTGGTGATGAACTTCATGAACCACGCGATGACCGCATATCCGACCACGAACGCGATGATCGTGGCGAAGATCGTCGGCCCCCAGGAGACGTGCCCCTCGCCCGCGTCCTTCAGCTCGAAGACGCCGGAGGCGAGGACGGCGGGGATGGCCAGCAGGAACGAGTAGCGGGCCGCTGCCTCGCGTGTGTAGCCCATGAGGAGGCCGCCGCTGATCGTGGCGCCGGAGCGGGAGACTCCCGGGATCAGGGCCATCGCCTGGCAGAGGCCGAAGATCAGGCCGTCCTTGACGCCCAGCTCCTTGAGGCCCTTGCGGCGGCGTACGGCGCGGTGCCTGCCGCCCGTCTCGTCGCGCGCCGCCAGGCGGTCGGCGATGCCGAGGACGATGCCCATCACGATCAGCGTGGTGGCGATCAGCCGCAGGTCGCGGAAGGGGCCCTCGATCTGGTCCTTGAAGGTCACGCCGAGGACGCCGATCGGGATCGAGCCGACGATGACCAGCCAGCCCATCTGCGCGTCGTGGTCCGAGCGCGGCACCTTCCCGGCGATCGAGCCGAACCACGCGGACACGATCCGCGCGATGTCCTTGCGGAAGTAGATCAGCACGGCCGTCTCGGTGCCGATCTGCGTGATCGCCGTGAACGCGGCGCCCGGGTCGTGCCAGCCGGCGAACGCCGCCGTCAGCCGCAGGTGCGCGCTGGAGGAGATCGGGAGGAACTCGGTCAGTCCCTGGACGAGCCCGAGGATGAAGGATTCAAGCCAAGACATGAGAACTGCGCCGTCCAAGTACTGATCATCAGACCGCGTGAGCGATCACAGCGGTCATCGAGGTCATCGAGGTCATCGAGGTCGTAGAGGTGCGTGGCTGAGGCGTGCGGGGAGCGTGAGCAGGCGTACGAAAGAGGCGGAAATGCCGGGACAGGGGAGGAGACCGCCGAGATCGCCCCCCTCGTCGTGGGGCAGCGTAGCGGCCTTGGGTTACGGGGCTGCTGGGAGGGCCGCCTTGCCGCCGCGGGAACAGCCGGGGACCGCGGCCGCTCTCCTACGCCGCCGAGGGGCCGGTCGTCGTCCAGCCCGGGCTCTGGGGGTGCGCGGTGAGGTCCTCGTGGCGGACCGCGTCGCCGCAGGCCGAGCACGTCACCACCGGGACCAGTTCCTGGCCGCAGGAGTGCTCCAGGATCATCGGCCGATCCCCCTCGCCGCGCAGATGACGGTCGCCCCACGCCATGAGCGTCATCAGGACCGGCTCCAGTTCGAGCCCGGCCGGGGTGGGCCGGTACCGGAAGCGCTGCGGGCGCTCGCTGTAGACGACCTTCTCCAGGATGCCCGCCTCCACGAGCCGGCGAAGGCGCGTCGCGAGGATGTCGCGGGGTGCGCCGATGTTGCGTACGAGCTGGTCGAAGCGTTCGTTGCCGAGGCACACCTCACGCAGGACGAGCAGCGAGTACTTCTCGCCGACGAGAGCGAGGGCGTCGGCGATGGAGCAGGGGCGCGGATGCTTCATGCGGGCAGTCTAGAGGGCGGACGAGAGAGGGTTTGATTTTCCAACTGGCAGGGCTATGGTGAGTCCAGATTTCCTACTGACTGGTAGCCCCCGGCACTCCAGGGCCCAGCAGTGCAGTAGCCCAGCAGCCCTCCCGGTAGCGAAAGAGGCCCGCACCATGCGTGACGCCGTCATCGTCGAAGCCGTACGCACCCCCGTCGGCAAGGGCAAGCCCAATGGCGCCCTCGCCGCCGTCCACCCCGTCGAACTCCTCGCCCACACCCTGCGCACCCTCGTCGAACGCAGCGGCATCGACCCCGCCCTGGTCGACGACGTGATCGGCGGCACCGTCGACCAGGTCGGCGAGCAGGCCATGAACACCACCCGCTACGCCGTCCTGTCGGCGGGCTTCCCCGAGTCCGTGCCCGCGACCACCGTCGACCGGCAGTGCGGCTCCTCCCAGCAGGCCGTGCACTTCGCCGCGCAAGGCGTCATGTCGGGGGCGTACGACATGGTCGTGGCCTGCGGTGTGGAGTCGATGAGCCGCGTACCGATGTGGTCGAACGTGCCCGCGGGCGCCGACCCCTTCGGCCCCGGCATCGCCGCGCGCTACCCGGAGGGCCTGGTCCCGCAGGGCATCAGCGCCGAGCTGATCGCCGCCAAGTGGTCCATCGGGCGCGCGGACATGGACGCCTTCGCCACCACCTCGCACCAGCGGGCCGCGCGCGCCTGGGACGCGGGCCTGTTCGACGCCGAGACCGCGCCGATCGCGGGCCTGACCCGTGACGAGTCGGTACGCCCCGCCACCACACCCGAGGTCCTCGCCGGCCTCAAGCCCGCCTACTACGACCCGGCCTTCGGCGAGCGCTTCCCGCAGATCGACTGGTCGGTCACGGCGGGCAACTCCAGCCCCGTCAACGACGGCGCCTCCGCCGTCCTCATCACCACCAGCGAGCACGCGGCCCGGCTCGGCCTGCGCCCGCTCGCCCGGCTGCACAGCTTCGCCGTCACCGGCTCCGACCCGCTCCTCATGCTCACCGGCGTCCTGCCCGCCACCGAGAAGGTGCTGCGCAAGGCGTCACTCACCCTCGACGACATCGACCTGTTCGAGGTCAACGAAGCCTTCGCGAGCGTCGTCCTGGCCTGGCTGCGGGAGACCGGCGCCGACCACAAGAAGGTCAACGTGCACGGCGGCGCCCTCGCGCTCGGCCACCCGCTGGGCGCCAGCGGCACCCGCCTGATGACCACGCTCGTCCACGCGATGCGCGCCCGCGGAGCCCGGTACGGGCTGCAGACCATGTGCGAGGCGGGCGGACTCGCCAACGCCACGGTCCTCGAAGCACTCTGACGGTCCCGTCACCCCGGTCCCGTCGCCTCCGGTCCTGCCTGTGGGTCCCGGACGGCCCCGGTCGGTCAGCGGGCCCCGCGCAAATGGTGCCGCTTGAACCACGCCACCACCGCCCCCGCCAGGCCCGTCACCGCGATGAACCCCATCGCGATCAGGAAGACGGGCGACGTGGGCGTCGAGGCACGGGCGCCCGCGATGACGTACGCCGCCGTGTTCGGGATCGACCCGAGGCCCGTGGCGAGGAGGAACGGCAGCCAGCCCATCCGGGACACCGCCGCGCAGTAGTTGGCGGCGGCGAACGGCACCCCCGGGAAGAGCCGCACGGCCAGCATCGACCGGAAGCCGTGCCGGCTGAACTGGCCGTCCGCCGCCTTCAGCCAGCGCCCCCGCAGCAGTGGCCGCAGCGCGTCCTGGCCCAGCATCCTGCCGAGCCCGAAGGCGATCCCGGCGCCGAACACCGTGCCGGCGATCGCGGCGGCGAGGCCCGCCTGCGAGCCGAAGAGCGCGCCCGCCGCGAGATTGAGCAGCGGCCGCGGCACGAACGCGGCGGTGCACGCCCCGTACGCCACCGCGAACAGGGCCACCGCCGTCGCGCCGCCCAACTGCGCGGGCCAGCCGTCGGAGAGGAGCCGCTGAGGCTCGAACAGCAGCACGCACGTCCCCGCCGCCGCGAGGAGCACCACGAGCAGCGACAGACGTGACCACGGCGAGAGCAGCGCCCTGGTGCAGCGCACGGCGAGGCCCTGTGGCCGGGCGGTTACGGTCTCGAACATCCGGGAAGACTAACCGGCTGATGTGTCTGATCGCCGTATGGTGCGTCTCATGAGCGTCACAGTCCCGAGAAGTGCCCTGGCCGACACGGTGCTCGACCGGCTCGTCGTGACGTACGCCTCGGCGGCCGATCCCCGGCGGGGCGAGCAGATGAGCGCGTACATGAAGGGCATCGCCCCCTTCCTCGGCCTGGCCTCGCCCGCGCGCCGCGAGCTGTCCCGCGCCGTCCTCACCGGCACACCGCACCCCGACGAGACGGACTGCGCGGCCGTCGCGCTGCGCTGCTGGGCACTGCCCGAACGCGAGTACGCCTACTTCGCCGTGGACTACCTGCGCCGTCACGTGCGGCGCTGCTCGTCCGGTTTCCTGCCCGTCGTACGCCATCTGGTGACCACCCGCTCCTGGTGGGACACCGTCGACCTGCTCGCCGCGCACGTCGTCGGAGGGCTGGTCGCCGCCGACCCCCGGCTGCGCGCCGACATGGACGCGTGGATCGAGGACGAGGACCTGTGGGTGGCCCGCACGGCGCTCCTGCACCAGCTGCGCCACAAGGAGGCAACGGATACCGAACGCCTCTTCGCCTACTGCCTGCGCCAGTCGGGGCATCCGGATTTCTTCGTCCGCAAGGCGATCGGCTGGTGCCTGCGCGAGTACGCCAAGACCGACCCGGACGCGGTACGCGCCTTCGTCGAGCGTGAGCGGAACCGGCTCGCACCGCTGTCCGTGCGGGAGGCGTCGAAAAACCTCTGAGCCCGCCGGAGGGCGGCAACTGAGGCCGCACCTCGCCGCGTTCGGCGAAATTCATTCGACGCGGGTGACTCGTGTCGGCGAGGATCGGAGCCATGTTCCGGTACGCCTTCCTCGCAGCCACGCCCGCAGTCGCGGGCGCTGCGAAGGCTGCCGTCGTCGCCCCTGACGCCCCCGACGCCTTCGACGGCGCCCGAAGCTGACCCTCCCCGGAGACTCCGGCGGACCCCGCAGGGGGAGGGTCGGTACGGCTCCGGGGTCCCCGTCCCGACCACGCGCCCGCCGCGGGTCCGGACCACAGCTTCGAGTTCCGGAGAAGGAACCACCATGCCCAAGACGGCTTACGTCCGCACGAAACCGCACCTCAACATCGGCACCATGGGCCACGTCGACCACGGCAAGACGACGCTGACCGCCGCCATCACCAAGGTCCTCAGCGAGCGCGGCACCGGCACCTTCGTCCCCTTCGACCGCATCGACCGGGCGCCGGAGGAGGCGCAGCGCGGCATCACCATCAACATCGCGCACGTCGAGTACGAGACGGACACCCGGCACTACGCGCACGTGGACATGCCGGGCCACGCCGACTACGTCAAGAACATGGTGACCGGCGCCGCCCAGCTCGACGGGGCGATCCTCGTCGTCTCGGCGCTCGACGGGATCATGCCGCAGACCGCCGAGCACGTGCTGCTCGCCCGGCAGGTCGGCGTCGACCACATCGTCGTCGCGCTCAACAAGGCCGACGCCGGGGACGAGGAGCTGACCGACCTCGTGGAGCTGGAGGTGCGCGACCTGCTCTCCCGGCACGGGTACGGGGGCGACTCCGTCCCGGTCGTACGGGTCTCCGGGCTCAGGGCGCTGGAGGGCGACCCGCGGTGGACGGGCGCGGTCGAGGCGCTGCTGGACGCCGTGGACACGTACGTGCCGATGCCCGAGCGCTATCTCGACGCGCCGTTCCTGCTGCCCGTCGAGAACGTGCTCACCATCACCGGACGCGGCACCGTCGTCACCGGCGCCGTCGAGCGCGGCACCGTTCGTCTCGGCGACCGCGTGGAGGTCCTCGGCGCGGACACCGAGACGGTGGTCACCGGCCTGGAGACCTTCGGCAAGCCGATGGAGGAGGCGCAGGCCGGGGACAACGTGGCGCTGCTGCTGCGCGGCCTGCCACGCGACGCCGTACGCCGCGGCCATGTCGTCGCGGCGCCCGGCAGCGTCGGCCCGAAGCGGCGCTTCACCGCACAGGTGTACGTCCTGTCGGCGAGCGAAGGCGGCCGTACGACGCCGATCGCCACGGGGTACCGGCCGCAGTTCTACATCCGCACGGCGGACGTGGTCGGTGACGTCGACCTCGGCGGGGCGGCCGTGGCCCGACCCGGCGAGACGGTCACGATGACGGTCGAACTGGGCCGTGACGTGCCGCTGGAGACCGGCCTCGGCTTCGCGATCCGCGAGGGCGGGCGCACCATCGGCGCGGGCACGGTCACGGAGGTCCTCTGACGGGCCCCGCCGGGGGTCAGCAGCGTTCGCGCAGGGAAACCGGGGCGGTCGACACAGTGCCCGTCGTACGGGTGTGGCCGCCCCGGGTCACCCGCAAGGCGTAGGTGACGCGAACGGTATAGGTGGGATCGCAGTCGGTGACCGTCATGTAGTGCTGTCCCTCGGACCCCGGAGCGCGCGCCCCCTCCTCGTCGAAGCTCTGCTCCGCGAGATCGTCCGTGCGCTCGGCGGCGCCGTCGGGGGCGGCGCGCCAGTGGCCGGCGGGTGTCCGTACCTGGAGGGCGAGGCGGAGACGGAACCGCTCGGGGCGCTCCGCACAGCGCACGTCCATCTCACCCGCGGCCACCGTCCCGGCGTCACCGTCGACGGCGCGCACCAGGCGTTCGGGCATGACGTACTCACAGCCCGCGAAGCCGCGGGTCCTGGTGCCGTTGAGCGTGTCGTCCACGGCTGTCCGCCACACGGTGGCGGCCAGGACCACACCGCCGACCACGGCCAGAAGCAGCGCTCCCACGAGCATGTCGAGCAGCTTCCTTCTCCGCATCCCCGGAGCATCGCAGAAGCAGGCGCACGGCGAGAACACGGGGTGATCTCCGCCGGGGAGGGGGCGGCACAATGGAGCCCGTGGACGAGTACGAGCACGAGTTCGAGACGGGCGCGGGGGCCGAGCCTCCGGACGAGGCGACTCCGGTGACGCGCGAGGTGGATCACGGCACCGCCAAGCTGATGCCCGACGTCGACCGGGCGCGGGCCTGGCTGCTCACCGTCGACGGGGCGCCGCAGTCGTACGTGGACCTGGACGCGCCGACCCATCTGGAGTTCGAGTACGCGCGCCGGCTCGCCCACGTCCTGGACACCGCGGCCGCGCCGGGCCGCCCCCTCGACGTCACCCACCTCGGCGGCGGCGCCCTCACCCTGCCCCGCTATGTCGCCGCCACCCGCCCCGGCTCCCGGCAGGACGTCGTCGAGGCCGACCGGGGGCTGCTGCGGCTGGTCGCCGAACAGCTGCCGTGGGAGCGCGACTCGGGCATCACCGTGCACGGCGCGGACGCCCGGCAGTGGCTCGACGCGGCGCCCGACGACAGCGCCGACCTCCTCGTCGCCGACGTCTTCGGCGGCTCCCGCGTCCCCGCCCACCTCACGGCCGTCGCCTACGCCAGGGCCGCCGAGCGCGTGCTGCGCCCGGACGGCGTGTACGCGGCGAACCTCGCCGACGGCGCGCCCTTCGCCTTCCTCCGCTCCCAACTCGCCACCTTCGCCGAGGTCTTCGAGGAGCTGGCGCTGATCGCCGAGCCGTCCGTGCTGCGCGGCCGCCGCTTCGGGAACGCGGTGCTCATCGCCTCGCACGCACCCCTCGACATCGCGGCCCTCGCCCGGCGCGCGGCGTCCGACACCTTCCCCGCCCGCGTCGAGCACGGCGCGGCGCTGCGGCGTCTCGTCGGGGACGCGAAGGCCGTGCGTGACGAGGACGCCGTGCCGTCACCGGAGCCGCCGGGCGGGGCCTTCAGCATCGGCTGAATCGGGGTGTCCGGTGAGCACACCGTGCCCTCAGCCGAGCCGCCCGGCGGGGGTCTCCGCGTCGGTCGAGGCCACCGGGTCCGCCACGCGGGGCGCGGGCAGGACGGTCACCTCCTTCGTACGCCGTGTCAGATGGCGTACGTCGGGGACGAACAGGACCGCCGCCGTCACGAGCACCACGAGCAGCGCGCAGCCCCACAGGGACGGGCCGCGGCCGAACGCGGACTCCGCGGGGCCGGCCAGGGCCGTGGCCAGCGGCACCATCGCGACCGAGCCGAACCAGTCGTAGGCGGAGACCCGCGACAGCTTCTCCTCCGGGATCTCCTGGTGCATCGCGGTCATCCAGGAGACGCCGAACACCTCGATCGCCACGCCGCTGACGAACATCACCGCGGCGAGCCCGGCCACCGGCAGCGGCACGGCCAGCGCCGCCGAGGGCGCGGCCAGCGGGAAGACGCAGAGAGTCCCCGCGAGCAGCAGCCGACGCGGCTTCCAGCGCATCATCAGGATCGCGCCGCCCACCGTGCCCGCGCCGAAAGCGCCGAGCGCGAGGCCCCACGGCCCCGCGCCGCCCAGCTCGTCCCGGGCGACCAGCGGGCCGAACACCGACTCGGCGGCGCCGACCACCGCCACCACGACCGAGAACTGCGCCACGATCGACCAGAGCCAGGGGCGGCCGGTGAACTCCCGCCAGCCGTCCCGCAGATCGGAGAGGAGTCCGCCGCCGGGCGCGCGTTCCGGTATGTGGCTGACGTCGAGGAAGGAACGCAGCGCTCCCGCCAGGGCGAACGCCGCCGCGTCCACCGCGAGGACCCAGCCGGGGCCGATCGCCGCGACCATCAGGCCGCCGAGCGCGGCGCCGCCGAGGCCCGCCCCCTGCATCGCCATCCGGTACAGCGCGAAGGCCCGGCTGACCTGTTCGCCGCTGACCGACGACATCAGCATGCCCTCGGCCGCGGGGCCGAAGAAGGCCTGGCCGACGCCACCGAGACCGGTGAGCAGCATCATCTGCCACAGCTGCGGCTCGCCCGCGATGACGAGCACGGCGAACGCCGCCTGCGACACGCAGTTGAGGGCGTTGGCGGCGACCATCACATGGTGGCGCGGCAGCCGGTCGGCGACGGCCCCGCCGATGAGCAGGAACAGCACGAGCGGCAGTGTCCGCGCGGCCGCGACGAGCCCGACGTCCCCGCCGTCGCCCCCGGCGTCCAGGACGGCGAACGCCGCCGCGATCAACGCCCCGTGGCTCCCGAGGTTCGTCACGATCGCGGCGGCGGTCAGCAGCGTGTAGTTGCGGCCCGCCCAACTGGGGCGGCGACGCGGCACGGAGGCAGGTTTCGTCACCCCGGGACTATGACCGGGGGCCGGGGCACTTGCCAAACCGTTTGTTCCCGTGGCTCGAACGGTGGTTCTCGTGGCTCAGAACGCGCCGCGTGACCCCGGGGAGAACCGCGACTCAGGACTCCTCGGCCGCGGCCTCGCTCCACCGCACGGTGGCCAGGATCTTCTTCACCATGGCGTCGGAGACCTCTTCCTTGACGCCCTTGGCGCCGTAGAGGGTCCAGGCCACGTACTCGCCCGCCTCGTTCTTGAAGGCGAACGTGGTGGCCTTGCCCTCCGAGTCGCACTTGGCGGACGTGGCGGCGCCGGACGTCGTCGATGTCGCGAGGCTGCCCTTGACGCCGGACTTGGTGGTGTACTCCTCCACGTCGCTGATCTTGATCTTCTTCTTGTCGGCCTTGGTCTGCTCGGTGTAGCCGCCGAAGACCCACCAGGCCGAGTCGTTGCGCGCGACGTCCTTGGTGTTCTTGGCGCCGTTCTGGCCCTTGGTGCCGACGACGGCCAGCGAGGTGTCCTCGGGCTCGCCGTCCTTGTCGTCGTCCGACGTGCACCACTTCTCTTTGTAGACCGCGGGCGCGGACATGCCGATGATCGTCTTCGAGCCCTGGTCCTTGCGGTCGTCGAAGCCGGTGAAGGTGTCGGGCGTCTCGACCTTCCAGTCGGCGGGGACGTCGAAGGCGGTGCCCCACTTGGGGTTCACCACGACCTGCCAGCCGGGGATCGTCGGCTTGTCCTCGCCGCCCTCGCCGCGCTCGTTCCCGCCCGTGGTGGGCGTCGGGTCCGGCTTCTCCGTCGCGGACTTCGCGGGCTTCGCCGGACCCGCCTTGTCGTCCTTGCCGTCTTCGTCACCGCCGAGGACCAGGAAGCCGGTGACACCGGCCGCCACCAGCACGGCCAGCGAGGCGACGATGGCGGTGATCTTCGTCTTGTCGCCGCCGCCCCCGCCCTGACCGCCGGTACCCGGCTGCGGCAGCACGGGCGGCGGCGTCGGAGCGGACCACTGCGGCTGCTCGGGCCGCGAGAACCCGCCCGAGTGCGGCTGCTGGTGGCCACCGGCGGGCGGCTGCTGCGGGTAGCCGCCCGTGGGCTGCTGCTGATACCCCGGCTGCTGGTAGGGGTTCGGTGCCTGGTACCCCGGCTGCTGGTACGGGTTCTGACTCTGGTCCTGCGGGTTCTGCTCGCCCCCGGGCGGCTGCTGTTCTGGCCACATGGCCAGTAACCATAGAGGTGCCGGGGGCCGGGTGCCACGGGCAGCCCCGCCGGGGCCGGCACCGGTCCGCCGCCGGCGGGTGCGACGTACGGCGAACCGTACGGAGAAAGGGGCGGAAAGCGTCAGGATTCCGTCGCCTCGCCGTGGGTGCGCACCGTGCTGAGGATCTTCATGACCGTCTCCTCGGATATCTCGTCCTTCACCCCGCGCGCTCCGTAGAGGCTCCACGCGACGTAGTCGCCCGCGGCGTTCTTGAAGCCGAAGGTGATCGCCTTGCCGTCGGAGGCGCACTTGCCCCGCTGGGGCGTGTTCCTGGACTCGGCGCGGGCGATGCTGCCCTTGATGCCGGACGCGGTGGTGTACGGCTGTGCCTTCTCGTCGGAGGTGAAGCTTTTCTTGTCCGGCTGCGTGTAAGCGGCGTAGACCCACCAGGCGACCTGGTTGACCGCGACCTGGTCGGTGTTCTTCGCGCCCTTGGCGCCCTTGGTGCCGACGGCGGCGAGTTCGTGGTCCTCGCTCCTGCCGTCCTTGTCGTCGTCGGTGACGCACCACGTGGGCTTGAGGTATGCGGGCGCCGACATCGTCATGAGCGGCTTGCCGGTCTCGTTGTCCTCGTAGGCGATCGCGGACCCGGGGTTCTGCACCTCCCACTCGGGCGGTACGTCGAAGGCCGTGCCCCACCGGGGGTTCACCACGACGTGCCAGCCCTTGATGGTCGGCTTGAGGCCGTTGTCCGTACCGCGCTCGCTGTCGTCGCCGTCGTCCGGGGCGGCACCCGGGCTCGCAGGGGCGGCCTGCGAGGGGGAGCCGGCCCGGGTGTCCTTCTCGTCCCTGTCGTCCTTGTCGCCGCCGAGGACCAGGAACCCGGTCACGCCCGCGGCGACGACCACGGCGGCCGCCATGACGACGGAGACGACCTTGACCCTGCCGGTGCCTTTGCCGCCGCCCCCCTGAGGCTGCCCCTGAGGCGCGGCCACCGGCTGCTGGTAGGGGTTGGGCGCCTGATACCCCGGCTGCTGATAGGGGTTCGGTGCCTGGTATCCCGGCTGCCGGTACGGGTTCTGACTCTGGTCCCGCGGGTTCTGCTCGCCCCCGGGCGGCTGCTGTCCTGGCCACATGGCCGCACACGATACGGGGAGCGACCGTTCAAGATCACATCACCCCGGAGGCCGGACGGGGCCCCGCGCGGCCGGTCAGCTCTCGGGCATCTCGTACTCGCGCACCGTCGAGAGGATCTTCCGCACGGTCGCGTCCGGCAGCTCCTCCCGTACGCCCTTCGCGCCGTGGAAGGACCAGGAGGCGATCTTCCCGGCGGAGTCCTCGAAGGCGAACACCGTGGCCTTGCCGTCGGAGTCGCACGCGCCCTGCTGGTCGGCACCCGTCGAAGTGGCGCTCGCCAGGCTGCCCTTGAGGCCCGACTTCGTGGTGTACGACTCCACGGGGCCGGTGGTGACCTTCTTCTTGTCGGGCTGGGTGTAAGCGCCGTAGACCCACATGGTCGCGTCGTTCCGCGCGACCTGCTCGGTGCTCTTGGCGCCCTTGTTGCCGCGGGTGCCCGCGGCGGCCAGCGGGACGTAGTCCTTGGTCCCGTCCTTGTCCTCGTCGCTTCCGCACCACCGCTCCTTGAAGTAGGCGGGGGCGGCGTAGGCGACGAGGAACGGCGCCGACTCGTCGTCGGCGTCCTTGTCCTCCACGTATCCGCCGGCCCAGTCCCGCGATTCCAGGGACCACTCGGGAGGCACGTCGAAGGCGATGCCGCGCTTGGGGTTCACGACGACCTTCCAGCCCGGCACGGTCGGGCCGGGCTCGGCCCCCGCGCGCGGGTGGTCGGCGGAGCCGGAGACGGACGGGCCGGGCGCCGAACTGGACTCGGCCGGGCCCGGCTTCGCGGTGTCGTCCTTGCCGCCGCCGAGGAGCAGGGCCCCAGTGGCGCCCGCGGCCACCACGACGGCCGCCGCCGCGGTGAGGGCGATCACCTTGGTCCGCCTGCCGCCGCCGCGAGGGGGCTCGGGCGCGCCGCCGCGCGGCTGCCCGGGCATGGTGGGCGCGTCCCAAGGGGTTTGCTGCGCATAGGGGTTGGGCTGCTGGTACCCCGGCTGCCGGTACGGGTTCGGCTCTCGGCCCGACTGGTTCTGTTCGCCCCCGGGCGGCTGCTGTCCATGCCACATGGGCGTCCACGATAGGGGACGGTGATCCGCCTGGCGGAGGGGCCTGGCCAGGGGACGCTACTCGTGGGTAACATCGCCGCCATGAGCGCAGACAAGATGTCGATCGGCGAGATGCTCGCCGCCACGGTGCCGATGGCCAGGACCCTGAACCTGGAGTTCCGGGAGACCGCGCCGGACAAGGCCGTCGTGGCCCTGCCCGACCAGAGCGAGTACCACAACCACGTCGGCGGCCCGCACGCCGGCGCCATGTTCACGCTGGGCGAGTCCGCGAGCGGGGCCATCGTCCTCGCCGCGTTCGGCGCGCAGCTCTCCCGCGCCGTGCCGCTCGCCGTCAGCGCCGAGATCGCGTACAAGAAGCTCGCCATGGGCCCCGTGACGGCCACGGCGACGCTCGGCCGCCCGGCGCGGGACGTGATCGCCGAACTCGACGCCGGACAGCGCCCCGAGTTCCCGGTCGCCGTCGAGATCCGCCGCGCGGACGGCGCGGTGACCGGCGAGATGACCGTCCTGTGGACCCTCAGGCCCAACGACCCCAGCTGACGGCGGCCGGGCGCGGGTGGCGCCGTGCCGTCCAGGTGATCCCGGACCGGTAGGCTGCGCGGGCGTGCGCTGTCCGAGGGCGCGTATGCCGGGGGCAGGCACTGGAACTACGGGAGGAACCGGCGTTGCACGTCCAGGAGTGGCTGGAGCAGGTACCGGCCGTCAGCATCTACGCGCTGGTGGGAGTCGTCATCGGCCTGGAGAGCCTGGGCATTCCGCTGCCCGGTGAGATCGTCCTGGTCTCCGCGGCCCTCCTGTCCTCCCAGCACGGTGACATCGACCCGGTCATCCTGGGCGCCTGCGCCACCGCGGGCGCCATCATCGGCGACTCCATCGGGTACGCCATCGGCCGCAAGGGCGGCCGACCACTGCTGGCCTGGCTGGAGCGGAAGTTCCCCAAGCACTTCAGCGCGGCCAACGTCGCGAGCTGCGAGCGGTCCTTCCAGAAGTGGGGCATGTGGGCGGTCTTCTTCGGCCGCTTCGTCGCCCTGCTGCGCATCTTCGCCGGGCCGCTCGCGGGCGTCCTGCGCATGCCGTACTGGAAGTTCCTGATCGCCAACGTCCTCGGCGGCATCGTCTGGGCGGGCGGCACCACCGCCGTCATCTATTACATCGGCGTGGTCGCCGAGGACTGGCTGAAGCGCTTCTCCTACCTGGGGCTCGCCATCGCCGTCCTGATCGGCGCAGGCTCCATGCTGTTCGTCAAGCGCCGGGCGAAGAAGGCGGCCGCCGAGGCCGCGGCCGCCGGGCCCGTGGCGGCCGAGCCGCAGCCCGTCGGCGTCGGCGACTGAGCGGACGGGGTCACCCGGCGGCGTGCGCGTCGCGGTGGGCCCCGGCCAGTTCGACGTACATCGTGCCGTTGAGCGAGATGCCCTCGCGCTCCTCGTCGGTGAGCTGCCTGCGCACCTTGGCGGGTACGCCCGCGACGAGTGAGCCCGGGGGCACCCGCATCCCCTGCGGCACCAGGGCCTGCGCGGCGACCAGGGAACCGGCACCGATCACCGCGCCGTTGAGGACGGTCGCGCCCATCCCGATCAGACTGTCGTCCTCGACGGTGCACCCGTGCAGCACGGCGTTGTGCCCGACCGAGACGCGCTCGCCGATCGTGATGGGGAAGCCCGGGTCGACGTGCAGGCTGCAGTTGTCCTGGATGTTGCTGTCGGCGCCCACGAGGATGGGCCCGCAGTCGGCGCGCAGCACCGCGCCGTACCAGGCGCTGGCCCCGGCGTGCAGCGTCACCTCGCCCAGCACGACCGAGGTCGGCGCGGTGAACGCCTGAGGGTCGATCTTCGGACTCTTGCCGCCGATGCCGGTGATGAGTGCCTCGTGGCCCATCGACTCGCTCCCCGCTTCTGTACGTCTTCTTCCGTGGTGTCGCGCCTGACGGCACCGTACGGGACGGCACGGCGCGCGCGGTCGGGTGGGGTGAAGATCACAGGCCCTGGGCCTGCGGGGGCCGGAGGCTCTGAGTAACGTGAGCGCGTGCCGAAGAACAGGAACACGTTCTCATCCCTGGCCGCCGCGCCGCGCCGTCTCGCGCAGCGCGCGGTCCACTCGGGCTGGGCGTGGGTGCAGCGCACGGGCGCGGTGACCGCCGCGCACCCGGGGCGGCTGCGGTTCGGTGCGATCGGTGCGGGCACGAAGCTCGCCTTCCCGCAGGGCACGGTCTTCGGCGAGCCGTGGATACGCCTCGGCGACCACTGCATCGTCGGCGAGCACGTGACGCTCACCGCGGGCATGATGCCGGACCTCGACCTCGGCCCCGACCCCATCCTGCGCATCGGCAACGGCGTCGTGCTCGGCCGCGGCAGCCACGTCATCGCCGACACGACGGTGACGATAGGCGACGACTGCTACTTCGGGCCGTACGTCTACGTGACCTCCACCAACCACTCCTACGACGATCCGCACACGCCCATCGGCAAGCAGTGGCCGCGGATGGACCCGGTGGAGATCGGGCCCGGGTGCTGGGTGGGGACGGGCGCGGTGATCCTGCCGGGAGCGCGGATCGGGCGCAACGTCGTCGTCGCCGCGGGGGCGGTGGTGCGCGGGGAGGTCCCCGACCACGCGGTGGTGGCGGGGGCGCCGGCGCGGGTCGTCCGTACCTGGGACGCGGAGTCGGGGTGGCAGCCGCCGCTGCGTACGCCCGCGCCGGTGCCCATCCCCGAGGGGGTCACGCCGGAGCAGTTGATCGCGCTGGGGGAGATGGGGGAGGCGTAACTGCGAGGCGGTCCTGGAGAGGCCTCGCAGTACAGTGTGGTGAACTGGCGGGAACCATCGGGTGGACCGCACGGTAGTTCAGTACAGTGAACTTCGTCATCCAGAATATTGGACGGAATGTGTCGGACCTCGATCAGCTGACCCAGTCGCTCGCGCGCAACCTCAAGCGGTGGCGGAACGAAAGAGGCTTCACCCTCGACGCCCTCGCGGCCCGGGCCGGTGTGAGCCGCGGCATGATCATCCAGATCGAGCAGGCCAGGACCAACCCCAGCGTGGGCATCACGGTGAAGCTCGCGGACGCGCTGGGCATCAGCATCACCACCCTCCTCGACCGCGAACAGGGCCCGCACGTCCGCCTCGTACCGCCCGAGCAGGCCGTGCGCATGTGGTCCACGGAAGCCGGCAGCAACACCACGCTCCTGGTCGGCGCCGAGGCCCGCGGCCCCTTCGAGCTGTGGTCCTGGCTCCTGATGCCGGGCGAGGGCAGCGAGTCCGACGCGCATCCGCCGGGCACCGTCGAGCTGCTGCACGTCTCGCGGGGCGAGCTGACGCTCGTCGTGGACGGCGTCGAGCACGTCGTCGCGGCGGGGACGGCCGCCACCTTCGAGGCCAACGCCCCGCACGCCTACCGCAACCAGGGCGCCGAGCCCCTCGAAATGACGATGTCGGTCTCGGTGCCGCCCGCCCACGCGGCCTCCTACTGACGGCTGTTACCGTGCCGCCATGCGCGCTCCTCTCGGTGATTTCGACGTCGTCCACCCCGCCCCCGAGGTCCTCGGCCTGCTGGTCGCGCCCGTCGCGGAAGCCGTACGCGGATGGAGCGGCCCCGTCCCGGCCGACGAGCTGATCCACGTCGACACCGACCCGCGGTGGGCCGACACCGCCACGTTCCTGGAGCACTACGGCCCCGAGCTGCTCGATCAGTCCGCGAACTGCGTCGTCGTCGCGGGCAAGCGCGGCGGCGAGACCACGTTGGCCGCCTGCGTCGTGCTGTCGGGCACCCGCGTGGACGTCAACGGCGTCGTCCGCCGTCAACTCGGGGCGCGCAAGGCCTCGTTCGCGCCGATGGACACGGCGACCGGTGAGACCGGCATGGAGTACGGCGGCATCACGCCCATCGGGCTGCCCGCCGGCTGGCTGCTGCTCGTCGACGCCGCCGTCGCCGACCTGCCGTACGTCCTTGTCGGCAGCGGCAGCCGCCGCGGCAAGCTCATCGTGCCGGGCAAGGTCTTCGCCGCGCTGCCGAACGCGGTGGTCATCGAGGGGCTCGGCGTCGCCGGCTGAGGGGGTTCAGACGTCCAGGCCGCCGCGCGCGACCAGTTGCCGGGCGATCACATTGCGCTGGATCTCGTTGGTGCCCTCGCCGACGATCATCAACGGCGCGTCGCGGAAGTAGCGTTCGACGTCGAAGTCGGTCGAGTAGCCGTTGCCGCCGTGGATGCGGACCGCGTCCAGCGCGATCCGCATCGCCGTCTCCGACGCGAACAGCTTGGCCATGCCGGCCTCCATGTCGACGCGCCGCCCCGCGTCGGCCTCCCGGGCCGCGTGCAGGGTCAGCTGGCGGGCGGCGGAGAGGGAAGTCGCCATGTCCGCCAGGTAGTTGCCGATGGACTGGTGCCGCCAGATCGGCACGCCGAACGACTCGCGCTGCTGGGCGTAGCGCAGCGCGTCCTCGAACGCGGCGCGCCCCACGCCGAGCGCGCGAGCGGCCACCTGCAGCCGCCCGGTCTCCAGGCCCTTCATCATCTGCCCGAACCCCCGGCCCTCGACGCCGCCGAGCAGCGCCTCCGCCGGGGCACGGTGGTCGACGAAGGACAGCTCGCAGCTCTCCACGCCCTTGTAGCCGAGCTTCGGCAGGTCGCGTGAGACGGTCAGGCCGGGGCCGTGCTCGACGAGCAGGACCGAGATGCCGCGATGGCGGGGCTCGGCCTGCGGGTCGGTCTTGCAGAGCAGCGCGATCAGCCGGGAGCGGCGGGCGTTGGTGATCCAGGTCTTCCCGCCGTTGATCACATACCCCGTGCCGTCCTCGGCGCGGCGCGCGACCGTGCGCAGCGCCTGGAGGTCGGAGCCGCCGCCCGGCTCGGTCAGCGCCATCGTCGCCCGCACCTCGCCGGTGGCCATGCGGGGCAACCAGCGGCGCCGCTGCGCGTCGGTGCCGAAGCGCGCGAGCAGCCCGGCGACGACCGTGTGGCCGCCCAGCGCGCCCGCCAGGCTCATCCAGCCGCGCGCCAGCTCCTCGGTGACCAGGACGTGGCAGGGGGCGGAGAGGGGGGTGCCGCCGTACTCCTCGGGGACGGCGAGCCCGAAGAGGCCCAGCTCCTTCATGCCCTCGACGAGCGCTTCGGGACAGGTGTCGGAGTGCTCCAGCTCCCGGACGACGGGCCGGACCCGGCGGTCCACGAACTCCCGTACGGTCGTGACGGCCAGCCGCTCGTCCGGCGGGAGGGTGTCCAGGGCGCTCACCGGCAGACCCCCTCCGCGAGCAGCCGGGCGATCTCGTCCGGGCCGCGCCCCAGCTCGGCGAGGATCGCCTCGGTGTGCTCGCCCGCCGCCGGCACCGGGTCCATCCGCGGGCTCACCCCGGAGAGGTCCGCGGGCGGCAGCAGTGCCTGTACGGGTGACGGCGCCCCCGGCACCCGTACGTCCTGCCAGCGGCCGCGCTCCGTCAGGACGGGGTGGCCGAGGAACTCATGGACCGAGTTCACCCCCGCGTTGGCGACGTTGGCCCGGTCGAGCAGCTTCATCGCCTCGTCGCCGCCCAGTTCACCGAAGCGTCCGGCGATGATCGCGTCGAGGGCGTCCCGGTGCGCGACGCGGTCGGAGCCGGTGGCGAACCGCGGGTCGGCGGCCAGCTCGGGGCGGCCGAGGAACTCCCGGCACAGGGCGGCCCACTCGCGTTCGTTCTGCACAGACAGCAGGACGTCCTTGCCGTCGGCGGCGGTGAATGGGCCGTACGGCGCGACCGTCGCGTGCCGGGCGCCGACGCGGGGCGGCTGCGTGCCGCCGTACCGCGTGTAGTAGGCGGGCTGGCTCATCCACTCGGCGAGCGCGTCGAAGAGGGAGACCTCGACGGCCGGGGCGCGGCCGGTCGTCGCCCGGGTGAACAGCGCCGAGAGGATGCCGCTGTAGGCGTACATGCCGCCCGCGATGTCGGCCACCGAGATGCCCACGCGCACCGCCTCGTCCGGGGTGCCGGTGAGCTGGAGCAGCCCCGTCTGGCACTGCACGAGCAGGTCGTACGCCTTGCGGTCCGCCCAGGGGCCGTCGGTGCCGTATCCGCTGACGGTGCAGGGGATGAGGGAGGGGTGGCGGGCCTGGAGTTCTTCGGCGCCCAGACCCAGGCGGGCGGCGGCGCCGGGGGCGAGGTTCTGCACGAACACGTCCGCGCCCGCGATGAGTTCGGCGAGGATGCCTCGGCCCTCCCCGGACTTCAGGTCGAGGGTGAGGGACTCCTTGGAGCGGTTCAGCCAGACGAAGTAGCTGGCCTGGCCGTGCACCGTGGTGTCGTACCGCCGTGCGAAGTCACCGCCGCCGGGCCGCTCGACCTTGATGACGCGCGCGCCCAGATCGGCGACCTGCCGGGTGGCGAAGGGCGCGGCGACGGCCTGCTCAAGGCTGACGACGGTGATACCGGCGAGCGGGAGGGGAGGTGGCATGCGGCGTTTGTACGGCCTGACCTGGGGGCGGGTCAATGGGAACCGGCCGGGGCGGACGCCGCGGAAGCCGCAAGAGGCCGGAAACGGCCGGAGGGGAGTGCGGCCCGCCGACCGTTCTGGACGCGCGCCCGACGTACGGCCGACGCGCGCCTGAAGCGCGAAGTTCAGCCGGTGCCGTCACCGTGCTGAACGTGCCGTGGCGCCACCGCTCGACTCTCCCTCCCCACCGAACCGAGAACGGAAGTGTCATGCCTTCGACGTCCCTCGCTTCGCCGGTCACCAGCTCGTACGTCACCTCCCTCGCGGACACCACCGAACAGATCAGGGCCGCCCAGCGCCTGCGCCACCGCGTCTTCGGCGAGGAGCTGGGCGCGGCGCTCGACACGCCCCTGCCCGGACACGACATCGACGCGTACGACGATCTCGCCGACCACCTGATCGTCACCGACACCTCGACCGGCGACGTCGTCGGCACCTACCGGCTGCTGCCGCCCGGTCGCACCGAACACTCCTACTCCGACGGCGAGTTCGACCTGAGCGCCCTCGCGCCCCTGCGGTCCTCGACCGTCGAGGCGGGCCGCTCCTGCGTCCACCCCGACCACCGCTCCGGCGCCGTCATCAACCTCATGTGGTCCGCGCTGGCCCGCTACGTCCTGCTCTCCGGCCACCGCCACCTCGCGGGCTGCGCCTCCGTGCCACTGGCCGACGGCGGCCGGGCCGCGTCCAGCGCCTGGCTGCTCGGCACCGCCAAGCACGCCGCGCCGCCCGAGCTGCGCGTACACCCCCGCCGCCCGTGGACCCCCGCGGGTGTCGCCCCGGAGCGGCCCTCCTACGCCGACCTGCCGCCCCTGCTGCGCGGCTACCTCCGCCTCGGCGCGTGGATGTGCGGAGCCCCCGCGCACGATCCGCAGTTCGACGTCGCGGACTTCTTCGTCCTCCTCGACACGGAGCGGCTCAGCGCACGGCACCGCCGCTACTTCCTCGGGGCGGACGCGTGAGCCACCCCTGGGTGGTCGACCGCGGCTGCCCGGCGAGCTGCGCCGCCCGGCCGGACCCGCGCGTGCCGTCCGGTGAACTCGTCCGCCGGTATGCCGCGTTGGCGTACGCCCTGAGCCGGGCCGTGGCGCGGGGCGGGCGGCTCGCCGAACCCGGGGTCCTGCGGGGCGAGGCGCGGGCGGTGCTCGGCGCGCTCGGGGTGCGGCTGGAGGTGGTGGGGACGGAGGCGGTGCGCTTGGAGGCGGTGCGCGGCGGCCGGCTGAGTGCGAGGGGCCGTGGCGCGGGCACTCTCGTGGTGGCCAACCACATCTCCTGGCTCGATGTCGTCGCCCTGCTCGCCGTCGAGCCGGTGAGCGTCCTCGCCAAGCGCGAGGTGGGCCGGTGGCCGCTGATCGGCACTTTGGCCCGGCGAGCGGGGACACGGTTCATCGACAGGGAGGGCAGCCCGCGCCGACTCCCGTACGCCGTCGGCGATTTGTCGCGCGACCTGCGGGGCGGCACGTCCGTTCTCGTCTTCCCTCAGGCGACGACGTGGTGCACGGCCGGGGGCGGCGGCTTCCGACGGGCCGCGTTCCAGGCAGCGGTGGACGCGGCCGCGCCCGTGCGCCCGGTGACGGTCGAGTACCGGCAAGGCGGCGCCACCGTCACCGCGGCCGCCTTCCTCGGCGAGGAGGACTTCACCGCCTCGCTGCGCAGGGTGGCGGCCGCGTCGGATCTGACCGTACGGCTCACGCTCCACGAGCCGCTCACCGGCACCGACCGGCGGACGCTGGCCGAGGCCGCGCGGCGGGCCGTGGCGGGAGTGGCCGCACCGCTCGCCGGAAGGCCCCGGGAGCGGCTCAACTCCGCGTCAACCGCTTGAAGTTGTCTCCGAACGTCCACCCCTTCGAGCCGTCCCAGTTGATCGACCACGTCATGAGGCCCTTCAGGCCGCCGTTGTACGTGTTCCATGCCTGGGCCACCAGGCTCGGGGACATGTGGCCGCCTCCCGCACCCGGCTGGGCCGGGAGCCCCGGGACCTGCTTGTCGTAAGGGACCTTGATGGTGGTGCCCTGGATGACCAGGCCCTTGTTGAGGCAGTCCGTCTGGGCGGTGAAGCCCTGGACGGTGCCCGCGGAGTAGGAGTCGCCGGAGCAGCCGTACATGCTGCCGTTGTAGTACTGCATGTTCAGCCACCACAGGCGGCCGTTGTCCGCATACTTCTTGATGACGGGGAGGTAGGCGCCCCAGATCGAGCCGTAGACCACGCTGCCGCCGGTGACGTAAGCCGTCTCGGGGGCCATGGTCAGGCCGAAGTTGGCGGGCATCCGGGCGAGCACGCCGTCGATGATGCGGATCAGGTTGGACTGCGACGGTGAGAGCTGGTTGATGTTGCCGCTGCCCACGAGGCCGGTCTCGATGTCGATGTCGATGCCGTCGAAGTTGTACTTCTTCAGGATCGGCACGATCGTCTCGACGAACCGGTCGGCGACCTTGCTGGAGCTGAGGTCGATCCCGGCCGTCGCGCCGCCGATGGACATCAGGATCGTCGCGCCGGCCGCCTTGGCCTCGCACATCTCGGCGGGCGTCGCGACCTTCACCGTCGCGTCCATGCCGTCCTCCCACAGGACGGTGCCGTCGGAACGGATCACGGGGAAGGCCGCGTTGAGCACGTTGTAGCCGTGCTCGCGGATGCGGGAGTCGGTGATGGGGGTCCAGCCGAAGGGCGGGTGCACGCCGTTGGCGGCGCCGTCCCAGTTCTCCCAGTAGCCCTGGAGGACCTTCCCGGCGGGCTTCGACTTGACCGCGCAGGTGTCGGCCGAGGGGGCGGAGGGGGCCGCCGCGGCGGCGGGCAGTTGTGCGGCACAGGCCAGGGCCAGGGCGGCCCCCAGCAGGCGTAACGTCCGACCGATCACGCTGTGCTCCTTGGCTGCGAGGGGGGAGAGGAGGCGTGCGTGGTGCGAAGCGTCACAGTAGGAAGGACCGGACCTGGCGTCAATAGGTCTGGACCAAAGGGGAAGCGGGGGTATCGGGGCGGCCTCGGTCAGCCGCCCACCGGCAGGCCCTCGGGCTCCTTGATCCGCTTCATGATGATCTGCGAGTTGACCTCCGTCACCCCCGCCAGCGCCGTGAGCCGCTCGATCCACAGGCGCTCGTACGCCGCGAGGTCCGCCACCGCGATGCGCAGCAGGCAGCCGGGGCTGCCGAACAGGCGGTACGCCTCGATCACGTCCGGGATGTCCTGGAGCGCCGCCTCGAACGCCTCGACCGTCTCGCGGTCGCGCCGCACCTCGATGGAGACGAGCACCTCGAAGCCCCGCCCGACCGCCTCCGGGTCCACGACCGCGCGGTACCCCTGGATCACGCCGTCCAGCTCCAGCTGGCGCACCCGCCGCATGCACGGTGACGCGCTCAGACCGACCCGCTGGGCCAGCTCCTGGTTGGTGAGCCGACCGTCCTTCTGCAGCTCACGCAAGATATTCCGATCGATCTCGTCCATGACGCAATTATCCACCCCGAAATGGCGCGCGCCCACGGAAACAGGCAAACACATTGCGCGCCGTTCGAACTATCGTTGCGCGGGGCCGCCCGCCGCTCGGAGGGCTTCGGGGCCCCGGGATTCGCGGGAGGTACGCAGACGTGGAAACGCAGGCGCGACGGATCGTCGTCATCAGCACCGGCGGAACGATCGCCAGCCGCTGGCAGGGCACCGGTTTCGCCGCCGACGCCCCCGGGCGCGAGGTGCTCGCCACGGCCGCGATACCCCACGGCATCACCTCCGAGGTCATCGACCTGTTCAACGTCAACAGCCCGCGGCTGACCTCCGCCCAGCAGCTCACCCTGCTGCGCACCGTGCACGAGGTGCTCGCCGACCCCGGCGTCGACGGCATCGTCGTCACCCACGGCACGGACACCCTGGAGGAGACCGCCCTCCTGCTCGACCTCCACCACCACGACCCCCGCCCGGTCGTCCTCACCGGCGCCCAGAAGCCCCTCGGCGCGGAGGACGGCGACGGACCCGGAAACCTGTACGACGCCCTGCTCACCGCCGCCACCGTGCGCGACCTCGGGGTTCTGGTCGTCTTCGACGGCAAGGTGCACGCCGCGCGCGGCACCGTGAAGACGCAGACTCTCGCCGCCGACGCCTTCGCCGACCCCTCCGGGCCGCGGGTCGGCAAGGTCGGCTTCGGCAAGGTCTCCGTCCTGCACCGCCCGGAGCGCCCCGAGCCGCTGCCGCTGCCCGCGGCCGACGCCGCCCTGCCGCGCGTCGACATGGTCATGCACCACGTCGACGCCGACCCGCTGCTCCTGGAGGCGGCGCTCACCGCCGGCGCGCGGGGCATCGTGCTCGTCGCCACCGGAGCGGGCAACGCGACCCCCGAGTTCGTCACCGCCGTCCGCGGCGCCGTCGAACGGGGTGTACTCGTCGC
This sequence comes from Streptomyces huasconensis, assembly GCF_021028635.1. Taxonomy (NCBI): domain Bacteria; kingdom Bacillati; phylum Actinomycetota; class Actinomycetes; order Kitasatosporales; family Streptomycetaceae; genus Streptomyces; species Streptomyces huasconensis. The sequence goes on along the minus strand of NZ_CP086119.1, from coordinate 1,022,598 downwards.
CCTCACCACCCGCGTCCCCGCGGGCCCCGTCGCCGAGATCTACACCCATGGCGGAGCCGTCGACCTCGCGGCCGCCGGAGCGGTGCTCACCGGTACGCTGCGCGCCGGTCAGGCGCGTACGGCGGTGCTCGCGGCGCTGCTTTCCGCCTCCGGGCGGGAGGAGCGGGTGGGGGTTCTGCGGAGGGTTGTCGGTGGGGCGGAGGCCGTGGCCGAGGTTGCGGCTGTCTGAGCGGATTTGGCTGCGGGCCGGCTTGTGGCTGGTCGCGCCCGCGCGGCGGAAGCCGCACATGTCACTGTCCCGCGCCCCTGAAGGGGCTTTCACTTCCCCTCCCCGTACGACTGAAAAGAACAGCACCATGACCGCCGCCCCCACCCCCGCCACGCGCCGCGAACACGATCTGCTCGGTGACCGCGACGTCCCCGCCGACGCCTACTGGGGCATCCACTCCCTGCGCGCCACGGAGAACTTCCCCATCACCGGCATCCCCATCTCCGTCTACCCGCAGCTCGTCGACGCCCTCGCCGCCGTGAAGGAAGCCGCCGCGCGCGCCAACGAGGAACTGGGGCTGCTCCCCAAGGCCAAGGCCGACGCGATCGCCGCCGCCTGCCGGGAGATCCGCGCGGGGCGCCTGCACGACCAGTTCGTCGTCGACGTCATCCAGGGCGGCGCGGGCACCTCCACCAACATGAACGCCAACGAGGTCGTCGCCAACCGCGCGCTGGAACTCCTCGGACACCCCAAGGGCGCCTACGCCCACCTGCACCCCAACGAGGACGTCAACCTCAGCCAGTCCACCAACGACGTCTACCCGACCGCCGTCAAGGTCGCGACGATCAGCGCGGTGCACGGGCTGCTGCGCGCCATGTCCCTCGTGCAGGACGCGTTCGCGGCGAAGGCCCTGGAGTTCCGCGACGTCCTGAAGATGGGGCGTACGCAGCTCCAGGACGCGGTGCCGATGACGCTCGGCCAGGAGTTCTCCGCGTACGCGGTGATGCTCGACGAGGACCGCATGCGGCTCGCCGAGGCCGTCGAGCTGATCCACGAGATCAACCTCGGCGCCACCGCCATCGGCACCGGGCTCAACGCCCCCGCCGGATACGCCGAGACGGCCCGCCGCCACCTCGCCGAGATCACCGGCATGCCGCTCGTGACGGCCGCCAACCTCGTCGAGGCGACCCAGGACTGCGGCGCCTTCGTGCACCTCTCCGGCGTCCTGAAGCGGATCGCCGTCAAGCTCTCCAAGAGCTGCAACGACCTGCGGCTGCTGTCCTCCGGGCCGCGCGCCGGGCTCAACGAGATCAACCTGCCGCCGGTGCAGGCCGGTTCGAGCATCATGCCGGGCAAGGTCAACCCGGTGATCCCCGAAGTCGTCAACCAGGTCTGCTTCGAGGTCATCGGCAACGACGTCACCATCACCATGGCCGCCGAGGCGGGCCAGCTCCAGCTCAACGCCTTCGAGCCGATCATCCTGCACTCGCTGGCGAAGAGCATCACCTCGCTGCGCGCGGCCTGCGTGACCCTTGCCGAGCGGTGCGTCGAGGGGATCACCGCCAACACGGAGGTGCTGCGCCACTCCGTGGAGACCTCCATCGGGCTGGTCACCGCACTCAACCCGCACATCGGCTACACGGCCGCCACGGAGATCGCGCGGGAGGCGCTCGCCACCGGGCGGGGTGTCGCCGAACTGGTGCTGGAGAAGGGGCTGTTGCCCCCGGAGCGGCTGGCCGAGCTGCTCACCCCCGAGCGGGTGGCAGGGGCCGCCTGACCGCGGGCCGGGCCTCCTGTGCCTGCGCTTGACCGCGGGCCGGGCCCCCCTATGCCTGTGCCCGGCTCGCCAGGAGTTCCAGGGCCGCCTGCGCGGTGAACTCGGCGTGCCCGCCGGGGAACAGCAGGTCCGCGTGGGCGAAGGCCTCGTGGGTGGCGTGGGCCGGTATGGAGGGGATGGCCACGCACCGCATGCCGGCCGCCCGCGCGGCCTCCGCGCCCGGGGCCGCGTCCTCGAAGACCACGCAGTCCGCGGGGTCGGCGCCCAGCAGCGCGGCCGCCGCGAGGAACACGTCCGGGGCGGGCTTGCCGCGCGGCACCTCCTCGGCGGAGACGAGCGTGGTCAGCTGGGCGTCCAGGCCCGTGCCGGCCAGGATCGCCTCGATGGCCGCGCGGGAGGACCCGGACGCCACGGCCATGGGCACGCCTGCCTCGTGCAGCCGCTCGACCAGCTTGCGCATCTCCGGGTAGACCGGCGTGCTCGCGCGCGCCAGCGCCAGATAGCGGCGGTCCAGGTCGGCGAGAAGCTCCGCCGCCGACGCCTCGATGCCGTACTCCGCCTTCCACTGCGCGAGCGTCTCGACGGAACTGACGCCGACGTACTGCTCGTTGTCGGCCCAGGTGTACTCCCGGCCCGCACGGTCGGCGAGCAGCGCCCGCGACGCTTCGTAGTAGTTGGGCTCGCTGTCCACGAGCGTGCCGTCGAGGTCGAGGACGACCGAGGTCCTGCCGAAGATGGTCATGGCCCCAGCATGCCAAAGCGCCAGGTCACCTCTGTCACCCCTGTCACCCCTGTCCGGCGGTCGTCCTGCCGACGGACTCGACGAGCGGGAGCAGGCGGTGCGGCACCCGCTCCCGCAGCGCCATCTCGGTACGGGTGCGGACGACACCCGGCAGCTTGATCAGCTGCTGGATGACGTCCTCCAGGTGGCCGTTGTCGCGGGCCGCGACGCGCGTGAGCAGGTCGCCGCCGCCCGTGATCGAGTGCGCCTCGATGATCTCGGGCACGGCCGCGAGCGCGTCCCCCACCTCGTCCAGGTACCCCTGCGTCACCTCGATGTGGACGAAGGCCAGCACGGGGTGGCCGAGCGCGGCCGGGGAGAGGAACGGACCCGTGCCCGTGATCACGCCGTCCCGCTCCATGCGGTCCAGCCGCGCCTGGAGCGTGCCGCGGGCGATGCCGAGGACGCGCGCGTACTCGCGCAGGCTGGTGCGCGGCTGTTCGAGGAGCAGCCGCAGGATGCGGGTGTCGAGTTCGTCGACGGCCATGGTGCGAGGTTCTCCCAGGTGAGCGGTGCTGATCGCTGGTGACTGTAGCCGCTCGGCCCCGGGGCGCCGCTTCGGCGTCAGTGCGCGTCCTCCGTCGGGCGCAGGCCCTTCGGGATCTTCGCCCAGGTGAGCGCCGCGGCGGCCAGCGGCAGTGCCGCCGCCATCAGGAACGTCGGCGTCATCCCGGAGGTGAACGCGTCGGCGGCCCGGGACAGCAGGGCGTTGCCGGCCGGTCCGGTCAGCTCCTGCGCCACCCGCGCGGCCTCGCCGATCGAGTCGCTCACGGACGCGGTGGTGCCGTCCGGGAGGCCGAGGTCGGGCAGGTTCACGCGGTACAGCGCCGTGGCGACACTGCCGAGGACGGCCACGCCCATGGCGGCGCCGAGTTCGTAGCAGGTCTCCTCGATGGCCGCGGCACCGCTGACGTCCTTGGCCGGGGTGGCGGCCATCAGCGTCACGGACGCGGCGGTCGTCGCGATGCCGACGCCGCAGCCGAGCACGGCCAGGGCCACGGCGAGCTGGCCGTATCCGAGCGGGCCCGAGCGTTGGAGCAGCCACGGCAGGGCGAGGCCCGCCGTCATCATCAGCAGCCCGCCGCCCATGACGTGCCGGATCGGCAGCCGGTGCATCAGCGCCGGGGTGACCAGCGACGTCAGGACCAGGCCCAGCGGCGCGGGCAGCAGGTGGAAGCCCGCCTCCAGGGGTGTGTAGCCCTGCCCGTACTGGAACCACTGGGTGATGAGGAACAGGGCCGAGCCCAGCGCGATCATGCCGAGGAAGATCGAGGCCGCGGCGATGGCGAACGGCCGGGAGACGAAGAGGCGTACCTGGAGGAGCGGGTGCTCCAGGCGCAGCTGGCGGCGGACGAAGACGGTGAGCGTCACCACGGCCAGGGCGAGCAGGGCCCAGGCCACGGGGTCGGCCGGGCCGCCCTTGCCGAGCTGCTTGATGCCGCCCGCCAGGGCGAGCATGCCGAGGACGGACTGGCCCACGCCCCACCAGTCCCAGCGGCCCTCCCGGGGCTGGTGCGACTCGGGCAGAATCCACAGGCCGAGCGCGATGACGACCAGGGCGACGGGGATGTTGATCAGGAACGCGGAGTGCCAGCCGTCGTGCTCGACGAGGAGTCCGCCGACGACGGGGCCGAGCGCCATGCCGCCACCGAAGACGGCGGACCACACCGCGTAGGCGAGGGCGCGCTCCCGGGCGTCGGTGAAGACGTGCCGCAGGATCGACAGGGTGGCGGGCATGATCGCCGCGCCGCCGGCGCCGAGCAGGGCACGGGCGGCGATGACCTGCCAGGGGGCGGTCGCGACGACCGCGAGCAGGGAGGCGAGGGCGAAGACGCCGAAGCCGATGATCAGCAGTCGTTTGCGTCCCCACCGGTCGCCGAGGGCACCGGCCGTGACCAGGAGTCCGGACAGCACGAGGGCGTAGACGTCGATGATCCACAGCTGCTGTACGGAGCTGGGCCGCAGATCGGTGACGAGGGACGGGAAGGCGACGTTCAGGATCGTGGTGTCCATGGCGATCAGCAGCAGGCTGCCGGAGAGGATCGCGAGGACGGCCCAGCGTCGTGCATCACGCTGCGGGGACATGGTGGAACACTCCAAGTTCGAATGAGACACCAATGTCTCACAAGGAGCGTAGGGGTGTCCAACGCGGACAGGGCGGGGAAGGCGGGCTACAGCACCCGCTGGAGTGCCTCCGGTGTGAGGTCCGCGAGGGTCGGATAGCCGTCCACCGCCATCAGCAGGTCGGCCTCGGCGAGCAGGGAGCGCAGGACGTGCGTGACGCCGTCGGTCCCGCCCATGCCGAGGCCGTAGACGTACGGGCGGCCCACGCCGACCGCGGTGGCGCCGAGCGCCAGCGCCTTGACGATGTCCGCGCCGCCGCGCACCCCCGAGTCGAACAGGACGGGCAGGCCGTCGGCGGCCTCGACGACCGCGGGCAGGACGTCCAGCGCGGGCAGTCCGCCGTCGGCCTGGCGGCCGCCGTGGTTGGAGCAGTAGATGCCGTCCACCCCGCCGTCCCTGGCGCGGCGCACGTCCTCGGGGTGGCACAGGCCCTTCACGATCAGCGGCAGCGACGTCAGGGAGCGGAGCCAGGGCAGGTCGTCCCAGGTCAGCGGGTTGCCGAAGACCTGTACCCACTTCATGACCGCCGACTGCGGGTCCTGCTCGGGGGCGGCGGGCAGCTGGGCGCGGAAGACGGGGTCGCTGGTGTAGTTGGCCAGGCAGTGGCCGCGCAGCTGCGGGAAGTTCGAGGTGCTCAGGTCGCGCGGGCGCCAGCCGGTGATCCAGGTGTCCAGCGTGACGACGATCGCCTTGAACCCGGACTTCTCCGCGCGGCGCACCAGGCTCTCGGCCAGGGCGCGGTCGGTCGGCGTGTACAGCTGGAAGAGGCCCGGCGTCTCCCCGAGTTCGGCGGCGACCGACTCCATGGGGTCGGCGGAGAGCGTCGAGGCGATCATCGGCACCCCGGTCCGCGCGGCCGCCCGCGCGGTCGCGAGATCGCCGCGCCCGTCCTGCGCGCAGATGCCGAGGACCCCGACGGGCGCCATGAACAGCGGAGAGGGCAGCGTCATGCCGAACAGGTCCACGGACAGGTCGCGCCGCGAGGCGCCGACGAACATCCGCGGGATCAGCCCCCAGCGGTCGAACGCCCGGACGTTGGCCTCCTGCGTCCGCTCGCCCCCCGCGCCGCCCGCCACGTACGAGAGCACCGACGGCGGCAGCGCGGCGTGCGCGCGGGCCTCCCAGCCGGCGTACGTCATGGGGAACGCGGGGACGACGCCGCGCAGACCGTCCAGGTAGATCTCGTCCTGGTAGTCCTTGAAGGGGCGGGGTTCCTGGAGCATGGGGCGGCCTTTCAAGGGGGCGAGAGGGCCGGGAGGGAGCGGGGCGAGGCACCGGCCAGTGTTCTTTGAAGCTGATGTCAGCGTCAACGTCGACGGCACGGCACGGGCGGGTTGGCGGTCGGCCTGAGGGGGCATCACCGTGGGGCAGGACCGGTCGCGCAAGACACGCCGCGGCCCCGGTGGCGGCAGCGGTCGCGGGTACGCCGGTTGTGTCCCAGGGAGGGGATGTGAGTTGCCATGCGTGCGCAGCAGCGCGCCCATAGGCCCACCGCACGGGTCGAGTACGCATTGCCGCAGGAGGCCGCTTCGGCGGGGCGGGCACGGAGGCTGACCTGCGCGTTCCTGGTCAGGCCCCACCGCCGGAAGAACGGGGTGACCGCCGAGCGCGTGGACGACGCCGCGCTGGTCGTCTCGGAGCTGGTCGCCAACGCCGTCCAGCACGCGCGAGGCGGCTGCCGCCTGCGCCTGGAGGTCTCCGGTGACCGGGTGACCGTGGAGGTCTACGACACGAGCCCGGTCCGCCCCCGCGTACGCAGACCCAGCAGCGAACGGGAGAACGGCCGGGGCCTGGCCCTGGTCTGCCAACTGGCCCACCGCCTGGAGGTCGTGACCGTACGGCGGGGCGGCAAGACGGTGCGGGCGGTGCTGGCCTGACGGTCCGAAGGGCCCGCGGACCCCGGCGTCGAGCCGCGGCCCGCACCTTCGGCAGGCCGCCGGGGAGGCGCCACGCCGGAAAGTCCGTTGCGGTCGAGGGGCTCCGCAGCGGACAGTTGCTCTGTCGGAGATCGGACGCGGGCACACCGAACTTCCCGGGGTGCGGGCAGACTTGGCGATCCTGAAGCGGACCGGAGCGGGGCTCCTGGCTGCCACTTCGCCGTCGGCACGCGGGAGCTGACCCGCCCGATCTGCCCGGTCCGACACCGCCTGGCAGCGGACCGCGCACCAGGACCGCGGCCCGGCCCGAGACCCGCAGGGGAGGTCTCGGACCGGGCCGTCACCCGCTGGGGCGGGGGTCAGCGCAGCGCACTGCCGAAGAGCGCCGCGGTGTTCGGAGCCGCGACATCCTTCGGTCCGAAGGCGACGGAGTGCGTGGCGGTCAGGCCCGTGGACGTACCGCGCAGCGACCACACCGCGCCCGCCCGGGCATTCTCCTCGACAGAGGAGGCGGCGAGGTCGGCGCGGCCGTCACCGGTGACGTCGAGCAGCGCGGTGACCGCACCGAACAAGTCGCCCTTCTCGGCGGCGCCGGGTACGCCCGCCGTGTTCTGGTGGAAGGCCTGGGCCCCGGCTCCGGTGACGCCACCGGCGCTGCCGCGCACCAGGACGACGGCGCCCGCGTTGACGACGCTGCCGACGTCCTCGCCGATGGCACCGACCGCGATATCCGCGTACCCGTCACCCGTCACGTCGCCGACGGCGATCGAGCTGCCGAACCGGTCCCCGTCCTCCTCGGCGCCGGGCACGCCCGGCAGGTTCTGGTCGAACCCCTGCGTCTGCGCCTTGAGGCCGTCGGCCGAGCCGAAGGCGACCCTGACCCCCGGGTCGTAGTCGTCGTCACTGAGCACCAGGTCGTCGTAGTGGTCGCCGTTGACGTCGCCGATGGCCAGCTCGCCGGCCGAGCCCGGCGCCCGGCCGCGCTTGAAGCCGGTCGGGGTGCCGTACAGGACGCTGTTGCTCCACTCGCCGTCACCGTAGTAGTCGTTCATGGCGATGTCGGCGCGGCCGTCGCCGTTGAGGTCGCCGACGGCCTTGGGGACGACCGGGCCCTGCACGGACCTGGGGCCGTCGATGCACTCCCGGTCGGCGCAGGTCGGGTCGGGGCGCTGGTCGCTGTCGTAGTCCCACCACTGCGACTTGTCCAGGAAGTCGAGGGTCTTGGCCGGGGTGCCGGTCCGCGCGACGGGGCCCTTCCAGAGGCGCGCCTGCTGGCTGATCGGGTCGTCTCCGTAGTAGCCCGGCCCGGAGAACAGGGCGAGGTCGGTGGTGCCGTCGCCGTCGAAGTCACCGGCCTGCGGGTTGAAACCGTGGGTGGCGATCTTGGTGCCGCCGGTCAGGCCGGACGCGGAGCCCCACAGGACGACCGCGCCCGCCGAACTCCCGCTGTCGACGCCGACGACCAGGTCGGTGTAGCCGTCGCGGTCCAGGTCGCCCTTGGTGAACGACCTGCCGAACGCCTGCTTGGCGGTGGCCGCGCCGGGCACCCCGCTCGTGGACCGGCTGATGACCTTCTTGCGGGCCGGGTCGAGGCCGTCCTTAGCCCCGTACGTCACCACCACGTACCCGGCCTTGGCCTTCCCGGAGACGGTGCCGCCCGGGGCGCCGACGACCAGGTCGCCGTACCCGTCGCCGTTGAAGTCGTCCGTCGCCTTCGCCGCGACCCCCGCGCGCCCGGCGGCGGACGCGTCGGCGGCGGGAGCGGCGGCACGGGCGGTGCCCTGCCCGAGCGTGAGGGCGGAGAGACCGCCGCCCACCAGCAAGGAGGCGGCGATCACGGGCATGGTGAGACGAGCGGTGCGACGGGCGCGCGACATACGACTTCCCTCGGTCAAGGTCCAGTTGAGCGGCTCGGGACGTGAGACCACCGATGGCTCCCCGCCGTTCACTGCGAGTCACCCGCTGGTTCACCCCTGGCCGATCCTGTGACCTTCGACGGTCCGGGAAGGTTGTACGGGGCCTCTACTGCGGCACGTTCAGGACGAAGTCGAAGGCGGCCTCCTTCGCGTTTCCGACGGTACGGACGTTCATGAGCAGCCGGGCGTCGAAGATCGGGTCCGTGTTGTTGCGGGGCTCACCGGGGAAGTACAGCTGGGTGGTGAGCACCGGCCGCCCCGGAGCCTGCACCTTCACGTGCAGATGGCGGGTGCGCCCGGGGTAGAGCCCCGGCACGACCGTGGTGAGCCGGAAGGCGCCGGACGCGTCCGTGAACTGGTGCCCGCGGAACCGGAAACCGACGTTGTCGTAGGCCCCGTAGGTGTCTGCCTGCCAGAAGTCCATCAGGACCTGGGGGATCGGACGGCAGGCGCGCCCGAAGACGTACCCGGTGACCGTGAGCCGCACCCCGGGCGTGCCCGCCTGGATCAGCGAGGTGCGGCGCGGGGAGTTGGGCTTGAAGTACGGCCCTTCCATCTGCGGCGGCGTCGGGTCGTCGCCGTCGTCGCAGTACGGGGTCACCGCCGGCGCCTCGCCCCGCTCGGCGGCGGTGCGGGCCAGCGCGGGAACCCCCATGAGGCTCACCGGGACGGCCATGCCGACCGCGGCGGCCGCCCTCAGGACGGTCTTGCGGCTGGGCCCCTTCCCGCGCGGCCGCGCGGCCCCGCCGCTGCCGTCGCCGTCCGGGCCGCGGGTGCCGTCTCCGGCGCCGGTGCCGATCTCGTCGTCCATCGCTCCTCCTGAAGGGTGGGGTGGGTTCCGGATCGGCTAAGAAGCTATGCGGGGGAGCGGTGCCGGGCGATGGACGGGAGCCGGTGGTCGTGGTGAATATCGCCACCGCCGCGGCGGAAGTCCCCGGGGCTCGCCCCGGTCTCCCTGCGGAAGAAGCGGCAGAAGTACGCCGGGTCCCCGAACCCGACCCGCCCGGCGATCTGACGCACCGACAACTCCGTGCGCAGCAGCAGCCGTTTGGCCTCGTGCACCCGGGCCTGCCGGATCAGCTCGCCCGGCGTGCGGCCGGTGGACGCCTTCACGGCCTCGCTGAGATAGCTGACCGAGACGCCCAGGCGCTCCGCGCACGTGCGCACCGAGGGCGGCGCGCCCTCCGGGGACGCGAGGAGCGTCACGAACTCCGCCGCCACCGAGCCGGGCCGCGACCGGGGCGGCGCGGCCACCGGCTGATGCGCGGGCAGCCGCGCGGCGCGCACCACCAGCACGTGCAGCAGAGCCCGCAGCACGCTGCGGAACCCCTCCGCCCCCGTGCGGTACTCGCCGTCCAGTTCGGCGACGAGGCGCGCGGTCCACTCCGCCGCGTCGCCGGACAGGTCCAGCCACGAGCGCCGGGTGAGCCCGCGCAACACCTCCCGGTCGGCGGGGTGGTCCAGGAGGAAGTCGTCGGTGAAGAGGATGACATGGCCCTCCAGACCGGTGACGTCCTGCCAGTGGTGGACCTGACCGGGAGCGATGAAGCCCAGGTTGGGCGGCCGCAGCGCGAAGCCCGTGAGGTCGACGACGTGTCTGCCGGTGCCGCCCGTGACATGGACGATCTCGTGGAAGGTGTGCCGGTGCGGGAACGGCGCGCGCGACATCGGCCCGATGGTGTCGAACGTGCCGATGGCGAACGGCAGCGCGTTGGGCATCGGCACCTCCAGGCGATGCATGGGCATGCCCTCCCCGGCGGGCTCTCCGTTGTTACCCTTGCCGGGCAAGACCGTTGTGCCGCGCATGCGTACGCTCCTCATCCGACGCCGTCCGCCACGGCCGCCGTCACACGACCGCGAGGCTGGTCCGGACCAGCCGGTCTCCCACGATGGCACGGTCGCCCGGACGACGTCAGAGTCATGTCAGCGCCGCTCGGCACGCTCGGAGACGCAGAGAACCGATCGAGCCACCCGAAACAAGCGCACGACACGGACCCAAGCCGCTGGGGGGACAGCAGACATGGCCGTCAGCAAACTCGCACGCGATCGGAACGGGCACGGGCACAGGTACGGGCATGGGCACGCGGGCAGGCCTGGCGGCGGGGAACCCGACGCCGCCGGCCGCCGGCCGGGCAGCCGCGGATGGCGTGCGGCCTTCGCCGGCGCCCTCGTCTGCGCCGCGGCCATGACCGTGTCACCGGCCTCCCAGGCCTCGTTGGCCACCGCGTCCACGCAGGCCACCGCGGCGGCCTGCCAGTCGCGGGCCGACGCCCGGCACACCGACTGGACCGGGATGCACTTCCTCGGCGACGTGGTGTGCTCGCACACCACCGGTTCGGTCCGCGTGCAGTCCACCACCGACAGCATGGTGAACGGCCGGATCGACTTCTCGCCCAGCTGGTTCGTCTGCTGGAAGCGCGGCAGCCCGTACCAGGGCGGGGACATCTGGTACTACACGCAGGGCGACACGGTCTCCGGCAGCAGGACGGCCAAGGGCTGGGGCTACCTCCCGGCCGCCGAACTCTCCTCGGCCACGCACCCGGTACCGGGCCTGAAGCAGTGCACCTGGTCATGAGCGACTGACACCGCCGACCCTCCGGACCTCTGGATGGAGCACGAGCATGCGTCCCACCCCACCCCGCGGCAAGCGCCGCGCGGCCCTCGCGGGCGCCGCGCTGAGCCTGGCCCTGACCGCGGCACTCGCCCCGACCGCCGCCCAGGCCGGCCCCGCCGACGCCACGGCCACGTGTTCGCTGCGGCAGAACCAGCCGCACAAGGACACGCTGGGCAACTATTTCAGCCTGGACCTGTACTGCGACAACCTCGCCTCCGACGCGTTCGGCCGCCCCGCGTTCAACGCGCCGGTCACCGGCCGCCTCAAGTTCTCGCCGAGCTGGTTCGTGTGCTGGACCGAGGGCGACGCCGCCCCCGACGGGAACAAGGTCTGGTACTACACGCAGAGCGACGAGGTCGTGAGCCTGCCCGGCATCAAGGGCTGGGGCATGGTGCCGGCCAAGGTCGTGCAGACCCAGAAGCACCCCTACCCCGGGCTGCCCCGCTGCCCCTGGTTCTGATCCGCCCCGCCCCTTCCCACGTACGCCCCCGTACGTCCCTTGTACGTCCCACCACCGCTCGGGAGAAGGTTCACCGTGACTTCACGCTCCAGCCGACGTATCCGTGTCCGTACGCTCGCCGCCACCCTGCTCGGCTGCGCGCTGCTGGCCGGGCCCGCCGTGGCGCTCGCCGGGGCCAGCCCGTCCGGCAAGGACGGCGGGACGGCCGCCGCCGACGTACAGATCAAGCAGGCCACCAACGGCGAGTGGCGCCACTGCCCCTACACCGGAACCCACCCCGAACTCGGCAAGGGCCACGCGAACGACGCCGTCGGGCACCTTCAGTGTGTCCTGAACAAGGTGTACGGCTACAAGAACGTCGCCATGGACAAGATCTTCGGCGACGCCACCCTGGCCGCGGTCAAGAACTTCCAGCAGAGCGTCGGCCTGACCGCCGACGGCTTCGTCGGCCCCAACACGTGGGCGGCGCTGCACCCGTAGCGAGCCACTACCGGCCGGTGCCGGTGCCGGGCGGGTCCAAGGGGCGGGCTTCGGCGACCAGGAGGGCGACGTCGTCGTGGTCGTCGGAGTGCCGCAGGGACGACAGCAGCCATTCACAGGTCTCGCCGAGCGGACGGCGCGGCTCGTCGAGCAGGAGCAACAAGGCGTCCAGGCGCTCGTCGATGGGGTGATGGCGGGTCTCGACGAGGCCGTCGGTGTAGAGGAGGAGCCGGTCACCCGGATTCAGTTCGAAGCTCATCGTGCTGAACGGGATGCCGCCCACGCCGAGCGGAGCCCCCGTCGGCACGTCGAGCAGTTCGGGGCGCCGGCCTTCACGGGCGAGGACGGGCGGCAGGTGCCCGGCGTTGGAGATGCAGCAGGTCCGCTCGTGCGGGGTGTAGATGACGTAGGCGCACGTGGCGATGTAGTGCTCCAGGCTCCGGGCGATCTTGTCGAGGTGGCGCAGGACCTCGTCGGGCTCCAGGTCGAGGTCGGCGAAGGCGCTGGTCGCCGCGCGCAACCGCCCCATGGCGGCGGCCGCGTCGATGCCGTTGCCCATGACGTCGCCTATGACCAGGGCCGTCCGGTCGCCGTCCAGCGGGATGATGTCGTACCAGTCGCCGCCCACCTCGCTGGAGGCCTCGGCCGGCTGGTAGTGCGAGGCGACGTCCAGGCCCGCGAGCCGCGGGGGCACCTTGGGCAGGAGGCTGCGCTGGAGGGTCACGGCGGAGTTGCGGATGCTCTCGTGCCGGCGCGCGTTGTCGATGGCCACGGCGGCGCGGGCGGCCAGCTCCTTGGCGAGGAGTACGTCGTCCTCGTCGAAGGGCCGCTGATTGCGCGCGCGCAGCAGGTCGAAGGCGCCGAGGATCTCGTTGTGCGCGATGAGCGGCACGGCGACGTAGGAGTGCACACCGGCGCGGGCCAGGGTCCGCGCCGCCTCCGGGTCGCGGGCGATCCGCTGGAGGTCCTCGGGCCCCGCGTGTGTCACGAGCACGGGCTGTCCCGTGCGGACGCAGCGGGTGACCAGCCGTTCGGCCCCGTACTCGGCGACGTCGCCCACCTGGTCCATGGCCACGGTGGCCTCGGACGGGTAGGCGGAGGCCACGGCGAGCGCGCGGAAGACCTTCGCGCCCTCCTCGGACTCCGTGGGGCGGCGGAAGGCCAGTACGGAGTCGAGCACGTCCACCGCGGCCATGTCCGCCAGCTCGGGGACGGCGACCTCCGCCAGTTCGTTGGCGGTCTGCACCACGTCCAGGCTGGTGCCGATACGGCCGGACGCCGTGGCGATCAGTGTCAGATGACGGCGGGCCCGCTCCGCCTGGGTCTCGGACCGGTGGCGTTCCGAGACGTCGATGACGGAGTTGGCGACACCGATCACCCGCCCCGTCGGCCCTTCCAGCCGGTAGTACGACACCGACCAGGCGCGGTCGGTGCCCGGTGACGCCAGGGTGCGGCCCACGACGTAGTCGTCGGTGACGGGGGTGCCGGTGCTCAGCACCTGCCGCAGCGCCGACTCGATGCGGTCGACGTCGAGGAACGGCAGGATGTCCCGCGGCCTGCGGCCGATGTGGTCGGCGGCCGGCACTCCGTTGATCCGTTCCAGGGCGGGGTTGACCAGGAGGTAGCGCAGGTCGGTGTCGAGGAGCGCGAGCCCGATGGGGGACTGGTACACGAGGCGCTCGGACAGCGCCAGGCCCGTCTCCACCTGCTGCAACGTGGACTGATCGGCGGCGATCCCCAGGGCGTAGACATCGCCCAGGTCGTCCAGCAGCCGCATGTTGCGGAACTCCACCACCCGCGTGCTGCCGTCCTTGTGCCGCACCGGGAACGCCCCGGCCCAGCTCGCCCCGGTGCCCATCACCTCGGTGAACAGCTTGGCGACCAGACCGCGGTGCTCCTCGTGGACCAGCAGCTGGGCCGCGTACTGCCCGAGCGCCTCCTCGGCGGTGTACCCGAAGACCTCGTCCGCCTGCGGGCTCCAGAAGACGATCCGCCCACTGCTGTCCAGCACCACGGCCGACACACTGAGCAGATCGAGCAGGCCGCCCGGAGGCAGGGTCGCCGAGGCGTCCGTCGCCCCGTCGTTCCGCAACGGCTCGTCTGTACCCATCGCGCCCACTCCCTCCTGGCCGCGCCCGGGGGCTGCGCGGCCGGCGGCGTGTATCCCTCCATCCTGCGCGAGGAACCGGCCGACGCACGACCGGAGGGCGCCGGAGCGTGTCCCGAACGACCCGAACGAGGGGTGAGAACGCACCGGCCGTCGAGGCCGGGCCGGCGGCAACCGGGGCGTCATGCCGTTCGCCCCCCGGAACCGGCCCGAGCAGGCGTTTCACGGGGTTACCGCCTCGCCCGGCGGCTCCACGGACCATACTGGTCGGGCCCTGACCGCCCACAGAACGATTCCATGGCCAAGAACAGCACCTCATCGATCACCGTCCCCGACACCGCGTGGCTGGGGCGCGGGCGCCACCTCGGGCCCGAGCCCGAGCAGGACGTCCGGCGCAACCTGATCGCCCTCAAGGCGGCCGGGGTGCTCGACGACCACCTGGACCTCGACCCCGCCGAGGCGGCCCGCTCCACCGTCCTCCACCCGCGGGACGAGTCCGCCGACCCCGGCCCCGCGGCCCGCCGCCTCTTCGAGGCCCGCTGGCAGGTGGCGGACGGCGTTACGGTCCGCGCCCAGCTCACCACGTACGCCCCCGAGACGCGCCGCAAGGACGGTGAGGGCGTCGTCTGGGTCCTCGCCGCCGAGGCGGAGCAGCCGTGGCAGGCGCACTGGCCCTCGCCCGCCACCATGTTCTGGCCCGACAGCGACCGGGTCGCCTGGGACCACGACACGGTGGAGGACCTGCGCCTGCGGGCGGCGAACCACCTGCCGAAGGACGACGACGAGCTGCGCCACCGGCTGCGGGAGTGCACCCGGCAGAGCTGGTTCATCCACGTCGTCGTGCACGAGGCGATGACTCCGGACGCCCGGGGGCAGCAGCCGGTCTCGGTCTTCCTGCCGCCGAGCCTGCGGCACCGGGTGGTCGAACACCGCGGCACGCCCGAGCAGGCGCAGATCGCCGACTTCGCGATGAAGCGGGAGCTGGGCGTGCGGATGCCGCGCGGCGGTGCCGTGGTCCTGCCGACGGCGCCGCGGACACCGGAGTACGACGCGGAGCGCTTCTCGGTGCGCAGCGTCTTCCTGGACGGCTCGGAACCGACCGAACTCCTCGACAGGATCAAGGAGTTCGCCGCCCTGCCCCGGCCGCTGCCCGCCGAAGCCGAGCAGGCTCTGACCCGCCTGCGCCAGGGCTGGCACCTGCTCACCCCGGACGAGGAGCTGGCGCACGCCCGGGCCATGGTCACCCGGTACGCCGAGGCGCTCGACGCCATGACGAAATCGCGTGACCTGTACCGGGAGGCGGCCGAGGCGGCGCAGGCCGCGCTGGCGGAGACGGCCGGCGGCGACGCCGTGTCCCGTCCGCTCGCGCCCGGCCCGGGCAAGGCGGAGAGCTCACCGCTGAGCGCCCTCACGAAGGCGTTCGGCCGCTTCCGGGACCCGAACAAGTAGGGGCCGCGCGGCGAGGCGGGTTGCCCCGCCCCGCGGCCCAGGCACGGCCCGGGAGCATCCTGGTCGCCGGGCGGCTCCGCGGCGGACGTGGTGCCTGACCGCCTCCGGGATGGCGCCGGGGCCGGTCAGGCGCCGATCAGTGGTGCGCGTCCCGTGCCCCGGAGGGGGGTGGCGAGGGCGGCCAGTGCCTTTTCCAGGCTGTGCAGGTGGGCGAGGGCGGGTTCGGCGACGGCGGCCTGCGGCAGGTCGCCGGGTGCCGTCGCCCCCGACGCCGCACCGGGCGCCGTCAGGGCCTCGACCGCCGCCTCGACGCGCCAGCACGCGGCGGCCAGGCGGGCGTCGTGGGACGCCTCCGGGTCGGCCGCGACGGCAGCCAGCCCGCGCACCTCGTGCGCGCAGGCGTCGAGCAGGGCGAGGACCTGGAGAGCGCGCTGCTTGCGGGCGCGCAGCGGGCAGAGCGGATGCACGAGCGGCGCCACGGAGAGACGTACCCGCCCCAGCAGCGCCTCGAGTTCGGTGACGCGGTGGGCGGGGTCGGCGTCGGTCGCCCCGGCGAGTCGCGCGGCGGCCTCCGCGGTGCAGGCGTGCACGCAGCGCAGCGCGCGTTCGATCCACCCGTGGGTCGTGGCGTGGGTCGTGATGGGCAGGACGAGCAGCACCGCGAGCACCGCCCCCAGGGCGCCCACGCCGGTCTCCACCAGCCGCAGCACGAGCAGATCGCCGTTCAGCACCCCGATGAGGCCGTACAAGGAGCTGGCGAGCACCGTGACCGAGAGCATCATCCACGTGTACGACACCGCGGCGGTGTAGAAGATGCCGAAGACGCTGACCGCGACCAGCGCCGCGCTGGGCACGGCCGCGCCGTTCAGCGGTACGACGAGCACGAACCCGGCGCCGATCCCGAGCAGCGTGCCGAGCAGCCGGCGGAAGCCCCGTACGAGCGTCTCGCCGCGCGAGGTGGTGTTCACGAACACCCACCAGGTGGCGCCCACGGCCCAGTACCACCGCTCACCGGAGACCAGCTGGCCCAGCGAGAGCGCGAACGCGCCGCCGAGCGTGGCCTGGACCGCCTGCCGCGTGGTCGCCCGGGCCAGGCCGCGGCCGGTCGGCGGGACCGGCGGGACCGCGGTCGGCAGCCGTCGTTCGTAGCACCACAGGCCGAAACGCACGGCCGAGGAGGCGAGGAGGGAGAGCAGGACGGCGGCGTAGAGCTCGGGCAGCTGCTGCCACTCGGCACGCAGGAACTGCGTGATGAAGAAGGTCATGAACGCGAAGACGCCGAGGGAGTGCCCGCGCGGCCCCCACCGCCGCGCGTAGACCCCGACGCCCATCACGGTGAGGAACGCGATGTCCCGCGCGACGGGAAGGTCGTGCAGACCCGCGGCCAGCGCGAGGACGGGGAAACCGACGGCCGGCAGCAGCGCGGTGGTGACCGCCTGCCCCCGTACCGTCGCGTCGGTCACGGTGAAGAGGGCGAGGAGGGCGGCGAGGCCGCCGATGATCGCGGCCATGAGCGAGTGCCCGGCCAGACCGCACACCGCAACCGCCAGCCCGATGCCGAGGACGGCCCGCGAGGCGAAGCGCAACCGCACCCGTCCCGCATCCGGAGCCACGAACATCCTCTTCAGCACTGCTTCCCCGCCCTTCCGCGACGTGCTCGACATGCCCACATGAAAAAGGCGCCGCGGGAATCCGCAGCGCCATCGACAGCCCCATCTCATCATCTACCCGCCCCTTGGCTCAACCGGTGTCTTATGTGCTGGGCCATTGGCTCACCGTAGCCCGGTCGCGTCGAAGTGCGAGCAGGCCAACGGACCAGGGAGGCGGCCGGGGAAACGGAACGAGAGGTCGGCACGGAGGCGAGGGGTCGGCACGGAGGCGACATGAGAAGACCCCGGCTGGACGGGGGAGACTAGCCGGGGTCGTCACGGGTGGCCTGCGGAGGGCGGTCGCCTCTCGGCGAAAGGCTCCATGGGGCTTCAGCCGAACGATCGTCCCCATGGGCTATAGGTGAGGCCCGGGGACACTGTCCCCTCCGCAGCCACACCTAGGGGAACGGCCGGCCACATCCGGTTGTTCCGGGCCTTCCCGCCTTATCGGCGTGACCTGGGACACACGTGGTGGTCAAGGGAGAAGCGCCGTAGGACGGGGTGCACGGAGGAGTGGGTCCAGCCCCACTTCCGGGGCCGGTCGCGCGCCAGGCAGACTCCGACAGGGGTCGATCCGGCGAACGTGAAGGACGTGGAGACAATGGCCGTGCGGCGGTGGGTGTCGTGGGCGGAGAGCGCCTGCGTGGGGCTGGTACGGGCCTGCGCGCTGACGGTGGTCGCCATGGCGGCCCCGGCCGTGTGGGCCGCCGCCGTGGCCCTGGCGGTCCGGTGGGGCCCGGGGAACCCCTGGTCATGGGTGGCGGCCGCCGTACCGGCCTGCGCCGGCACCCTCGCCCTCTCCCGCCCGGCCTGCCGCATGGTCCGCCACCTGGTCGCCCGGTGGACGGGCACCGTCATCCCGGCCGGTTACCTGCGGGCCGCGCCGGTGCTCCAGCTCTCCACCGGCTACTGGTGGAACGGCTTCGGCTACGAACGCACCCGCCGCGACGCCCGCATGGACCAGCGGTGGCGGCTCCGGTGGACCGACCCCGCCACCTGGCGCGACCTGCGTTTCACCGTGCTCGCACCGGTCACCGTGGGCGTCACCGCGGCCGTCCCCCCGGCCGCGTGCACGGCGGCGGTCCTCGGGCTCGGCCATCCCGCGCTCCCGGCCCGCCTCCTCGGCGTGCTCGGCCTGGCCGCCGGGGTCGCCGCGGCCCCGTACGCCTGGCGGACCGCCGTAGCGCAGGCCGTCCGCCTGCTGCGACCGTCGCCCGCCATGGCCCTGGCCGACCGCGTGGGTGAGCTGACCGCCCAGCGCGCCGACACGACCGTCGCCCAGGCCGCCGAGATCAGCCGCATCGAGCGGGACCTGCACGACGGGGCCCAGGCCCGGCTGGTGTCGCTCGGGCTCGCCCTGGCCACCGCCGAGAAGCTGATGGGAACCGACCCCGAGCGGGCCAGGACGCTGATGCGGGAGGCGCGGACCGGTGCCGCCACCTCCCTCACCGAACTGCGCGAACTGGTCCAGGGCATCCGCCCGCCCGTACTGAACGACCGCGGCCTCGTCGACGCCGTGCGCGCCCTCGCCCTCGACAGCCCGCTCGAAGCGACCGTCAGCGCCGACCTGCGGCTGCGGCCGGACCCGCCGATCGAGTCCGCCGTCTACTTCGGGGTCGCCGAACTGCTCACCAACGCGGCCAAACACGCCCACGCGACACGCGCGGAGATCTCCGTCACCCGGGACGGCACCGACCTCGTCGTCGACGTGGCGGACGACGGCCGCGGCGGAGCCGCCGTACGCCCCGGCGGCGGGCTCGACGGGCTGCGCCGCCGCCTCGCCGTCTTCGACGCCACCCTGGAACTCACCAGCCCGGCAGGCGGCCCCACGCGCGCGAGGATGGTCGTGCCGTGCGCGTAGTCGTGGCCGAGGACCTCTACCTCCTGCGGGACGGCATGGTCCGTCTCATCGAGGCGTACGGCCACGAGGTGGTGGCCACCGCCGCCACCGGGCCCGAGACGCTCGACGCGCTGCTGACCTGGCGGCCGGACGTCGCCGTCGTCGACGTCCGCATGCCGCCGACCCAGTCGGACGAGGGCCTGCGCGCGGCACTCGCCGCCCGCCGCCACCTGCCCGGACTGCCGGTCCTGATCCTGTCCCAGTACGTCGAACAGCTCTACGCCCGCGAACTGCTGGCCGACGGCGCCGGAGGCACCGGGTACTTCCTCAAGGAGAGCGTGTTCGACGCCGACCAGTTCATCGACGCCCTCCAGCGCGTGGCCGACGGCGGAACCGCCATGGACCCGGCCGTCATCGCCAGACTGCTCGCCGGCGGCTCCTCGAACAGGCGGCTCGGCGGCCTCACCGAACGCGAGCGGTCCGTGCTCGCCCTCATGGCCGAAGGCTGGTCCAACCAGGCCATCGGCCGACGGCTCTTCCTCAGCGACAGCGCCATCAGCAAATACACCACCTCCATGTTCGGCAAACTCGGCATCACCGACGACAACGACAGCAACCGCCGCGTCCTCGCCGTCCTCGCCTACCTCAACACATCGTGACGTACCGTTCGCAGCTCGCCGACTCGACCGCCGCTGCCGCCACCTGGTCTAGACCGACTGCTAGCGTCGGCCGCGTGAGCGGCGCCACGGACGCGGCGCCCTGTTCGAGAGGGGACAGAAGTGGGCGACGACAACCGCGCCGGACGGGCATACATCGGGTCCTTCACCGCGGCCGGGGGGCTCGGCATCCTCACCGCGGCCGTCGACGAGGACACCGGCGCGCTGACCGTCCTCAGCACCACGGACACCGTCGCCGATCCGTCCTACCTCGCGCTCTCGCCCACCGGCGACACCCTCTACGCGGTCAGCGAGACGTCGGACGGTGCCCTCGCCGCGTACCGCCTCGACGGCGACAAACCGCACCTCCTCGGGCGCCCCGTGCCGGTCGGTTCGGCCCCCACCCACCTCGCCCTGTACGACGGCCACGTGCTCACCGCCAACTACCGCTCCGGCAGCGTCACCGCCGTGCCGCTGCGCCCCGACGGCGGCCTCGCGGCCCCCGCGGGCGAACTGCGCCACACGGGGTCGGGGCCCCACCCGCAGCGCCAGCAGGGCCCGCACGCCCACCAGGTCCTCGCCGACCCCAGCGGCCGCTGGGCGGTCAGCGTCGACCTCGGCACGGATTCCGTCCGCGTCTGCGCGCTCGACGACGACGGGCCGACGCTCCACCGCGAAGTGGCGCTGCGCCCGGGCTCAGGGCCGCGCCACCTCGTCTTCCACCCGCGCGGCGACCGCGCGTACGTCCTCAACGAACTCGCCCCCACGCTCACCGTCTGCGCCTGGGACGCCGCCGACGGCACGCTCAAGCCGCTCGGCGAGGTCTCCGTCCTCGTCGACGTCCCGGACGGCGACGTCTACCCGTCCGAGGTCGTCGTCGCCCCCGACGGCCGGTTCCTGTGGACCGCCACGCGCGGCGCGGACGTGATCTCAGTCCTCGCGCTCGACGAGGCCGGCGACGCGCCCCGCCTCGCCGCCACGGTCTCCTGCGGCGGGCACTGGCCGCGCGACCTGGCCATCGACCCCTCGGGGCGGCATCTGTACGCCGCCAACGAGCGCTCCGGCGACGTCACCTGGTTCACGGTCGACCACGCCACCGGGCTCCCCCGGAAGTCCGGCTCCATCGAGGCGCCCGCCGCCTCCTGCGTGATCTTCGGCTGACCGACGGGCTCAGGCCGGAATCCGCACGCACATACGCGAATGGGCCCGCCCCCACATCGGGGCGGGCCCATCGGCGTACGTGCGCGGGGGCTCAGTGCACCGGCGCGCCCGAAGGCTGCTGCGGGGCGATGCCGAGCGCCGTCGTGTACTTCGAGAGCGCCAGCTTGCCGATCGCCGGGTACGGGCCGAGCGGCTCGGCGACCGAACAGCCGGCCTCCTTCGCCGCCGCGTCGAGCAGACCCGCGTCCAGCTCGGGGCCGATCACGTACGGCGCCAGCGCCAGCTGCGCCGAACCGGAGCCGCGCAGCTGCTCGGCGGTGGCCGCGATGGCACCCTCCTGGTCGAGCGCGGCGGCCATCACCGGCACCGCGAGGCGCGCGGCGAGCAGCATGCCGGTGATCCCGGCGGCCTGGACGGCCTCCTCGCCGCCGACCGTGGCGAGGACGATGCCGTCCGCCGCGGTCGCGACGGTGAACAGACGCGCCCGGTCGGCGCGGGCGAGCCCGGCCTCCGACAGGCGCACGTGCAGCGCCTCGGCGAGCAGCGGGTGCGGGCCGAGCACATCGGCCAGCTCGGCCGCGGCACCGCTGCCGACGACCGCCTGCCGTATCCGGTCCATCAGCGCGCTGTCGGGGCCCGCGAGCAGCGGCACGACGACCGCCACGGGGCCCTCCTGCGGCGCGGCCGGAGCGGCCTCACCGGCCTCGGCGGCGGCGGCACGCGCACGCTCGACGCGGGCGGCACGCTGGGCGGCCGCGTGCACGAGCACGGAGCCGAGCGAGGGGAACTCGGGGAAGGACGTGACGGTGGCGTCCTCCTCACCGTCGACGTAACCGATACGGGCGTCCAGGCCGGGCAGCTCGGAGCGGGCGATGCTCACGACTTCCTCGGCGAGGCCGCGCGTGGTGGTGCTGGGGGCGCCCGGCACGGCGAGGACGAGTGCGGGCGCGCCCTCAGGAGCCGCGACGGGCTCCGGACGGCGGTGCCGGCCCGGCTGACGGGGGCGCGGCATTCGTACGGGCAGGCCGGATGCGGGCCCAGTGGAGGAGCTCATGCGCCCGCATGCTACTGGCTCGCGCGGCCGCTCTGTTCGGGGAGGGTGCAGGTGAGCGGTATAAGTCCGTTTTTGTCTGATGAATTACGCAGAGGTCAACTGACACCTTCCTCATGCACCTTCCGGGCGGGCAGAATGCACGGAGAGCAGACACGCGTCCTGCGGCAGCCGCAGCCGGTCCAGAGCGATGTCGGCGGCCACGCGCAGCGCGCCGTCCAGCGGGTCACCGGCCGCCGGGACCTGCCGCGCCCGCGGCAGTTGGGCCGCCAGCTCCTCGCGCAGCGGCACGAGCAGCGGCTCGCCCAGCTTGAACAGCCCGCCCGTGAGCGCCACTTCGCACGCCGCGTCCTCGGGGTAGGCGGCCGCCGCGGCCTCCGCGATGTGCCGTGCCGCGTCCCGCAGGATGGCGCCCGCCACCGCGTCCCCCGCCGCACAGCCGGCCACCTCCGGTGCGAACGAGGCGAGGACCGCCGGCCGGTCGGCCCGGGGATAGAGCCGGCCCGGCAGCCCCGCCACCGGCCCGAACAGCCGCTCAGCGCGCACGAGGAGCGGCCGTGAACCGCCCCGCCTGCCGTCGTGCGCCCGCATCGCCGCTTCGAGCCCCGCCCGGCCGATCCAGGCGCCGCCGCCGCAGTCCCCGAGCAGATGCCCCCAGCCGTCGGCCCGCCGCCAGGCGGTGAGGTCCGTGCCGAGCGCGATCAGGCCGGTGCCCGCGGCGACGACCGCGCCGGGGCTCTCCCCGAGCGCGCCCGCGTAAGCCGTCACGGCATCGGCGGCCAGTGCCACGCGCCGCACGCCGAGCGCTTCGCCGAGCGCGGACGGCAGTTCGGCCCGCAAGTCCTCGCCGAGCGTCGCCAGGCCCGCGGCCCCGACGGCGACGGCCGTGATCCGCCCGCCGCCCGCCCGCTCCAGCAACGCCCGCGCCATGGGCAGCAGTTGCCCCAGCAGATGTGCGGCGTCGATACCGCGTGGCCCCGTGCGCACCGGCTCCGCGGAGCGCACCGGCTCCCCGGCCGGGACGGGGCGCGGCACACCGCCGTCCGGCACGGCGAGCGCCACCCGCAGCCCGGAGCCGCCCGAGTCGACCCCCAGGACGTACACCGGCCGCGGCTCGGTCACGGCAGCCGCCAGTCCACCGGTTGCGCCCCCTGCTGGACCAGCAGCTCATTGGCGCGGCTGAAGGGGCGCGAGCCGAAGAAGCCGCGGTCGGCCGACATGGGGGAGGGGTGCGAGGACTCCACCGACGGCAACTGTCCGAGCAGCGGCCGCAGATTGCGCGCGTCACGCCCCCACAGGATCGACACCAGCGGCTTCCCGCGGGCCGCCAGCGCCCGTATCGCCTGCTCGGTGACCTCTTCCCAGCCCTTGCCGCGGTGCGCGGCGGGCTTGCGCGGGGCCGTGGTGAGCGCTCTGTTGAGGAGCAGGACGCCCTGCCGGGTCCACGGCGTCAGGTCGCCGTTCGACGGCGGGGGCAGCCCCAGGTCGTCGCTCATCTCGCGGTAGATGTTGATGAGGCTGCCCGGCAGCGGCCGCACCTCGGGCGCGACCGAGAACGACAGCCCCACCGCGTGACCGGGCGTGGGGTAGGGGTCCTGGCCGACGATCAGGACGCGGACGTCGTCGAAGGGCTGCTGGAACGCGCGCAGCACGTTCGCTCCCGCCGGGAGGTAGGTGCGTCCCGCGGCGATCTCCGCGCGCAGGAAGTCCCCCATCGCGGCGATCCGTTCGGCCACCGGTTCCAGGGCCTTGGCCCAGCCGGGTTCGACGATCTCATGCAAGGGTCGTGGTGCCACGGCGTCACCCTACTGCCGTACCGGCGGTGTCGATCAACCGATGGCCGCGGCCCGCACGCACAGCACGTCCGGCAGGTGCGAGGCGAGCAGCCGCCAGCTGTCGCCGTCGTCCGCAGAGGCGTACACCTCGCCGTTGCGGTTGCCGAAGTAGAGGCCCGCCGGGTCGTTGCCGTCGCTGCACATGGCGTCCCGCAGCACCGTGCCGTAGTGATCCCCCTGGGGCAGGCCCGCGCTCAGCGGCTCCCAGCTCGCGCCCGCGTCGGCCGTGCGGTACACCCGGCAGCGGCGGCCCGCGGGGACGCGGTCGCTGTCCGCCTCGATCGGGAAGACGTACGCCGTGCCGCCGCGGTGCGGGTGGGCGACCACGGCGAAACCGAAGTCGGAGGGCAGGCCGCCGCCGATGTCCGCCCAGTGCGCCCCCGCGTCGTCGCTGCGGTACACCCCCCAGTGGTTCTGGAGATAGAGCCGGTCCGGGTCGGCCGCGTCCCGCGCGACCTTGTGCACGCACTGCCCGAACTCGGGGTCGGGCTCCGGCAGGAACACCGCCGAGACCCCGCTGTTCGAAGGGGACCAGCTCGCGCCGCCGTCCAGCGTGCGGAACACTCCCGCCGTGGACACCGCGACCGTCACCGCCCGGGCGTCGCGGGCGTCGGTCAGGATGGTGTGCAGTCCCTCGCCGCCACCGCCCGGCACCCACTTGGACCGTGTGGGGTGCTCCCAGAGCGGGCGGACCAGCGTGAAGCTCTCGCCGCGGTCCTCCGAGCGGTACAACGCGGCAGGCTCCGTGCCCGCGAAGACCACGTCCGGCTCCGCGGCCGAGGGGTGCAGCTGCCACACCCGCTCCAGCGACGCCCCGGTCTCCTTGGGGAACTTCACGGCGGGCTTCGACGGCTCCGTCCACGACCGGCCCAGGTCGTCGGAGTGGAAGACGGACGGGCCCCAGTGCGCGCTGTCGCCGCCGACCAGCAGGCGGGGCGTGCGCCCCCGGGTGTCGATCGCGACGGAGTACACCGCCTGGGCGTTGAAGTACGGGCTGTCGTCGAACTCCCAGGCGTCGGCGCCGTCACGCCTGCGGCCGATGAAGAGGCCTTTGCGGGTGCCTACGGTCAGAAGAACATCGGCCATGGCGGCCACCTCCGGACGTCGTTGTCTCAGGTATCCGTCAGTCTGCACCCCACCACTGACAGTCACCCTCCGGCGTCGCGTTCCCGCAGGTGAACGCCCGTGTCCCGGCTCTGTCGCGGGGCTCAGACGTCCCGGCCCGCGGGCCGGTCGGGCGCCGACAGCTCCGACGCGACCCGCGCGATCGTCTCCGGCCCCACCCGGCAGCAGCCGCCGACCAGCCGCGCCCCCGCAGTCCGCCAACCTGCCACCTGACCGGCCGTGAACCGTGCGGGACCGCGCCACATCCGCGCCTCGGCGTCCCATCGCTCGCCACTGTTCGGATAGACGACCACCGGCTTGCCGGTGACCCGCGCGGCCAGCGCCACCGCCGCCCCCGCGTCCCGCGGATCGCAGCAGTTCACGCCGACCGCGATCACCTCGTCGGCGTCGGCGGCGAGGGCGAACGCCTCGTCGAGTGGCTGACCCGCGCGCGTGCGGTCCCCCGCGACGCTGTACGACAGCCAGGCGGGCACGCCGAGGCCGCGCACCGCGCGCAGCAGCGCCCGCGCCTCGTCGGTGTCGGGGACCGTCTCCAGGGCGAGGACGTCCGGCCGCGCCGCGGCGAGGGTCTCCAGCCGAGGCCGGTGGAAACGCTCCAGCTCGGCCACGCAGAGCCCGTATCGGCCCCGGTACTCGGAGCCGTCGGCGAGCATCGCGCCGTACGGCCCCGCCGACGCGGCCACCCACACCTGGCGGCCCAGTCCGCCGCCCGCGCGCCGCGCCAAGGCCACGCTCAGGCGCAGCAGCTCCGAGGTGCGGCGCGTGTCGATGCCGTGCCGGGCGAACCCCTCGTACGTCGCCTGATAGCTCGCGGTGATGGCGATGTCGGCGCCCGCTTCGTAGTACGCGCGATGGGCGGCCTCGATCGCGTCGGGCCGGTCGGCGAGCAGGCGCGCCGACCACAGGGCGTCGCTCAGGTCGTGCCCGGCGGCCTCCAGCTCGTTGGAGAGGCCGCCGTCCAGCACGAGCGGGCGGCGGGCAAGGGCGTCGGCGAATCTCACCTCGCCGACGCTAGCCGAGGCGCGGCCGGCGGGAAGTGACAGGCCACCTGGTGCCCCTCGCCGTTCGGGGTGCTGACCGGCGGCTCGGTCGTGGCGCACACCTCCTGGACCAGGGGGCAGCGGGTACGGAAGCGGCAGCCGGACGGGGGCTTCGCGGCGGAGGGCGCCTCGCCCCTGAGCGGCGCGCGTCCGGCGGTGGAGACGGCCCCCGGGTCGGCCAGGTTCACCGTCTCCAGCAGCCCTCGCGTGTACGGGTGCAGCGGCTGCGCGTACACCTTCTCCGCGGGCCCGGCCTCCACCAGTTTGCCGAGGTACATCACCCCCACCGTGTCGGCCAGGTGGCGCACCACGGCCAGGTCGTGCGAGATGAACAGGTACGTCAGGCCGTGCTCGCGCTGGAGGTCCCGCATGAGGTTCAGGATCTGTGCCTGCACCGACACGTCCAGCGCGGAGACCGGCTCGTCGGCGACGACCAGATCGGGGGAGAGCGTCAACGCGCGTGCGAGCCCCAGGCGTTGGCGCTGCCCTCCGGAGAACTCGTGCGGGTAGCGGTGGACCGCGCCGCGCGGCAGGCCGACGGCGTCGAGCAGTCCGGCGACCCGCTCCTCCTGCTCGGCGCGGCCGCCGGCGCCCTGGATGACCAGCGGCTCCCGCAGGATGTCGGCCACCCGCATGCGCGGGTCCATCGCGGCGGTGGAGTCCTGGAACATCAGCTGGACGCGGCGCCGGTGCGCGCGCCGTTCGGCCCGTGACATCCGCAACGGATCGGCGCCCTCGAAGTACACCGTCCCGGAGGTCGGCTCCTCCAGTCCCGCGACGATCCGCCCGAGCGTGGTCTTGCCGCAGCCGGACTCGCCGACCATGCCGAAGGTCTCGCCCCTGCGGACCGTGAGAGTCACCCCGCCGACCGCGCTGACCGTGCCGCGGCCGCGCGAGAAGGGGCCGCCCTTGAGCGGGAACTCCTTGGTGAGCGCGTCGAGTTCGAGGAGTACGTCACCGGGGGCGGCGGCCGGGGGCACGGGCGGCGGGGTCACCACCTCGTCCTTGGCCGCGGCCTCCACCGGCACCGGGTGGAAGCACGCGAACCGGTGCTCGGCGCCCCGCTTCTCGTCGTGGGCGAGCGGCGGCTCCTCGGCGCGGCACTGGTCCGTGGCGAAGGCGCAGCGCGGCGCGAACCGGCAGCCCGTGGGCCGCGTCGTGAGGTTCGGCGGCAGGCCGGGGATGGTGTGCAGCTCCGTGCCGGCCGCGGCCGCGCGTTCGGGCAGCGCGGCGAAGAGGGCCTCGGTGTAGCGGTGGCGCGGGCGGGCGAAGAGGTCCCGTACGCCGGACTGTTCGACGACCTTGCCCGCGTACATCACCGCGACCCGGTCGACGCGGTGGGCGATGACGCCCAGGTCGTGGGTGACGAGGATCATCGCCATGCCGAGGCGGGCGCGCAGGTCGTCGACGAGTTCCAGGATCTGGTGCTGGGTGGTGACGTCCAGGGCGGTGGTCGGCTCGTCCGCGATGAGCAGCTTCGGCTCGCAGACCAGGGCCATGGCGATCGCCACGCGCTGGCGCATGCCGCCCGAGAGCTGGTGCGGGTAGGCCTTCATGCGTTCGGCGGGCTGTGGCATGCCGACCAGGCGGAGCATCTCCTCGGCGCGGGTCCGGGCCTCCTTGCGGCCGATGCCCGGGCGGTGCAGGAGCAGCGGCTCGGCGACCTGCGTGCCGATCGTCATGGTCGGGTTGAGGGAGGTCAGCGGGTCCTGGAAGACCATGCCGACGGTGTTGCCGCGTACGTCCTGCAGCACGGGCGCGGCAGCGGTGGCGAGGTCACGGCCGTCGAACAGGACGCGTCCGCCGGTGATGGCGCCGCCCGGCGGCAGCAGGCCCAGCACGGCGAGCGCGGTCATGGTCTTGCCGCAGCCGGACTCGCCGACGATGCCCAGCGCCTCGCCGGGGGCGAGGGTCAGCGAGACGCCGTCGAGGGCGTGGACGGTGCGCTCGCGCGAGGTGATGTCGACGCGCAGGCCGTCGAGAGTGAGGAGGGGCTCGGTGGTGGTCATCGGTGGGGTCTTCCTCTCAGCTCCGCAGCCGGACTTCGAACGCGTCCCGCAGCCCGTCGCCGATGAAGTTGAACGCGGCGACGACCAGCACGATCGCGATGCCCGGCGGGAAGATCAGCCACCAGTAGCCGTTCTGGGTGTAGGTGATGCCGGCGGACAGCATGGAGCCCCAGTCGGCCGAGGGCGGCGGGATGCTCAGGCCGAGGAAGGCGAGGTAGCTGACGTAGAGGATGGCGTCGGCGATCTGGAACGTGCAGTTGACGATGACCGTGCCGATGGCGTTCGGCACGATGTGCCGGAAGACGGCCCGGGTGCCGCCGCCGCCCATCATCCGCATGGCCTGGACGTACTCGCGGTCGCGCAGCGAGAGGGCCTCGCCGCGCACCAGGCGGGCGGGGGAGAGCCAGGCGACCGCCGCGATGATCACGACGAGGACGCCCTCGCTGGGCGTGATGATGGCGGCGACCACGACGAGCAGGAACATCGCGGGGATGGCGAGCGCCGCGTCCGTGATCCGCATCAGCACGGCGTCGACCCAGCCGCCGAAGTACCCGGAGACCGCGCCGTAGACCGTGCCGAAGAGGGTGGCCAGCAGCCCCGCCGCCAGGCCGATCTCCAGCGAGGTCCGGCCGGCCACCATCAGGCGGCCGACCATGTCGTAGCCGAGGTCGGTGGTGCCGAGGAGGTGGCCGGGGCTGCCGGGCGGGAGGTTCGCCCGCGACAGGTCGGTGTGGATCTGCTCGGTGGGGTGCAGGAGCGGGCCGAGATAGCTGAACGCGAGCAGCAGGGCCAGGATCACCATGCCGGTCAGGGCGAGCTTGTTGCCGGTGAAGACCCGCAGGGTGCGGCGGGCGAGGGAGGGCGTGGCGCGCGCCGCCTCCTCCTGGCCGGGGGCGACGACAGGGGCGGCGGGGGTGCTCATGCCACGCTCCGTATCCGGGGGTCGAGGACGGCGTACAGGATGTCGGTGAGCAGGGAGCCGACGACGGTGGCGACGCCGATGACGAGGGTCACGCCGAGGAGGACGGGGAAGTCGGAGCCCTGCGCCGCGTTCCAGAACAGCAGCCCCATGCCGGGGTAGTTGAACATCGACTCGACGACGAGGGCGCCGCTGAACAGCGTCGGCAGGTAGAGGCCGAGGAGCGTCGCGAGCGGGATGAGCGCGTTGCGCAGGACGTGCCGCACCACGACGCGGCGGCTCGACTGGCCCTTGGCCAGCGCGGTGCGGACGTATTCCTCGGTGAGGTTGTCGAGGACCGCCGAGCGCATGTAGCGGCTGAACATCGCGATGACGGCGAAGGCCAGCGTGACCACCGGGAGCACCAACCCGGCGAGGTCGCCGAGGAGTTCACCGATCGTCTCCCCCTGTGGCGCCTCCGCCGGGAGGACCGGCATGACCTGCGCGAACAGGATGATCATGACGAGGCCGAGGAAGAACACCGGCGTCGCGTACAGCAGGAAGGCGAGGCCCGTCAGCGCGTAGTCGGCAGGCTTGCCGCGCCGCACGGCCTGGAGCAGGCCGAGCGGGACGGCGATGGCGACGGCGAGCGCGGTGGACAGGACGGTCAGGAGCAGGGTCTTCGGCAGGCGCTGCTTCAGCAGGTCCAGGACGGGCGAGTTGAGCTTGAAGGACTCGCCGAGGTCGCCGGTGAGCAGTCGCTTCAGGTACATCGCGTACTGCGTTGGCAGCGAACGGTCGTACCCCTGCTGGTGGTTGAAGTGCTCGATCTGCTGCGGCGTGCCCTTGGGGCCGAGGATGGCGCGGGCCGGGCCGCCCGGCAGGAGGTGCAGGAGCACGAAGACGATGACGGAGACCAGGAAGAGGACGACGAGCGCCTGGAGGAAGCGCTTGACCAGAAAGCCGGTGAAGCCGGTCACTTCTCGGCTCCCTTCTTCTCGACGCGCCCCTCGACGTGCCTCTCGACCTGCCTCTCACCGTGCTTCTCGTCGTCTTTCTTGACGTAGTACCAGTGCTGGGGCGCGAAGGTGACGGTCGGGTTCTGCGAGACGCCGCGCAGGTCGTTGCGGATGACGGAGACCTGGTAGGCCGGATTGGGCATCCACATCACCGGAAGCTGCTCGGCCAGGTACTCGCCGTACTCGTGCACGGCCTTCATGTCGGGGGAGTACTGCACCGCCCGGATGACGCGGTCGGCCTTCTTGTCGCTGTAGTTGCCGAAGTTGGCGGAGGCTCCGGTGGAGAAGAGCTGCTCGCCGCTGGGGTTGAGGGGGTAGTACCAGCTGCCGGCGGTGCCGAAGAAGGACATGTCCCAGTCGCAGCCGGGGTCCTTCGCCGTGCAGGGCACGGAGTTGCCGAGCACGGAGTTGAGCGGCTGTTGACGGACCGTCAGCTCTATGCCGGCCTTCGACAGCGACGACTTCAGCTCCTGCATCATGTTCGTCGTCTCGGTCGAGCCGGACTGGGAGAGCAGGGTCAGTTCGAGCGGGGTGTTCTTCCCGATGCCCTTCCCGCACTGGTCCTCGCCGGTTCCGGAGCGTACGCAGCGGGCGGTGCCGTCCTCGACGCGCCAGCCGTGCGTGGCCAGCAGGCGCCGGGCCTTGCCGACGTCGTACGGGTAGTGGTTCTTCTCCATGGCCTCGGAGAGGTACTGGCTCTTCGGCGTCACGGGCACCGGGCCGAGCGTCGGGGTCGCGCCGCCCTGCCAGATGACCTCGCTCATGGCCTTCTGGTCGACGAGGTGCTGCATGGCCTGCCGGATGTAGAGCTGGTCCATCAGCGGGCCGCCGCGCGTGGAGTTGAAGTTGTAGACGATGTACGTCGCCGCCCAGCCCTCCCACGGATCGACGTGGTACCCCTTGGCCTCGAACTTCTCCTTCTGTGCCATCACCGACGGCGGGATGTAGCCGTAGTCGACGCCGCCGGAGCGCAGCACGTTGTACTCGGAGTCGGCCGTGGTGAAGGGCTTGAAGACCACCTTGTCCAGGTGGGGGCGCTCGGACCGCGGGCCGGTGTACTTCTCGTTCGGCACGATCGTGACCTGCCCGCTGTCGCGCCAGCCGGCCAGCTTCCAGGGGCCGTTGACCGTCCGCCAGAGCGGGTCGGAGCCGTACGAGCCGAGGCTCTTCGCGTGCTTCGTGAGCCGCGCGAAGACCGCCGTGGCGCCCTCGGGGGTGCGGTCCCAGTCGCCGATCTCGCCGCCGTCGGTCCGCGCGTCCCAGGTGTGCTGGGGGAGGGCCCGCATCAGGGTGAGCTGGTTGGCGGTGAACCAGTCCGGGTTGTAGGCGCGGGTCAGGTGGAGCCGCACGGTGTGGTCGTCGAGCGTCTCGAACCGCTTGATGTTGTCCGGCATCGTGCCGACCGAATAGGCGGACCACGCGGCCTTGTTGGCCTTGACGAGGCGGAACCAGAACTCCAGGTCGCGGGCGGTGACCGGCGTGCCGTCGGACCACGTCACGCCCTTGCGCAGCGGCACCGTCACGGTCGTGTTGCCGTCGCCGTACCTCGGCTCCAGGCCCAGTGTGCCGGGCCCGTGCGTCGTCAGCTCGCCCTTCTCCTTGTCCTGCACGGCGTCGTAGACGGGTGTGAACAGCAGGGACTGGATGCCGTAGTTGTACGAACCGCCGTAGCCCGGCGGGCTGATCGGGAAGATCCAGTTGGGCGTGGCGGCCGGTGGGAGCGCCATCGTCGCCGTGCCGCCCTCGACCGGAGTGCCACCGGTGGGACCCATGTCGATGCGGCCGCCCTCACGAACGCAACCGGTGAGGGCGGTGGGGACGGCCGCGAGGAGGATCAGGGCTGCCGCCGCGGACCTGAGTGAGCGCATGGCGATGGGCCTCCAAGGGGACGGGCCGGCCACCGTGCACCAGAACGACGGGGCGGCGCCCGAACGCTAGGCCGCCCCGGAAAAACAAGTCAATAGCTTCCTTCGGAATGAACGCCAAAACCCGCTGGGGGTCGCGGACTTGGTTTGGTAAGGCCTAGTGTTCGGGCGCAGTTCAAAGGAACATCCCGAAGTAACGTCGCCGCATACCACCGCGGACGTACAGGGCGAGAGAACAGTGCGGGGCAGCCCGTACGACAGATGAGCAACTGGGGGCGGCATGGCCGGAACACCACTCGGCGAACCAGGATCGGCACAGCACATCCTCCACCTGGTCTCCTCGGGGGCTGCCTCCTCACGGGCCGACCTCGTACGCGAACTCGGCCTCGCCGCCTCGACGGTCTCCCTGCGGGTGCAGGAACTCGTCGACGCCGGGCTCCTCACCGAGTCCGGCGAGGGCGCCTCCCGCGGCGGCCGCAGGCCCAGGCTGCTGCGGGTCGCCTCGCACGGAGGCGTGGCCGTCGCCGCGGACCTCGGCAGCCACCACGCGCGGCTCGGCGTCGTCGACGTCGGCGGCACCGTCAGCGACGCCGTCGACCTGCCGCACGACATCACCGCGGGCCCCGACTCCGCCGTCGACTGGCTCTGCGGCCAGGTCGACCGGCTCGTCGCCCGCCAGCGCGAGGAGGGCCGTACGGTGCGGGCGCTCGGTGTCGCCTTCCCCGGCCCCGTCCAGCCCGGCACCGGCCGCGTCCTCAGCCCTTCCCGCATGCCCGGCTGGCACCGCCACGCCCTGCGCGACGTGCTCGCCGAACGCCTCGGCCTCCCCGTCACCGTCGACAACGACGCCACGATGATGGCCGTCGGCGAGCACCGCGTCGCCCGCCCCGAACTCGACCACCTCGTCGTCGTCAAGGCCGGGCGCGGCATCGGCAGCGGCGTCATCTCCGCCGGGCGCCCGCACGACGGGGCCAACGGCAGTGCCGGCGACATCAGCCACGTCCGCGTCGACGCCGCGGGCGACCGCCCGTGCAGCTGCGGCAACATCGGCTGCCTGGAGACCGTGGCCAGCGGCGCCGCCCTCATCCGCGAACTCGCCCTCCAGGGCGTCGAGGTGGACGGCACCACCGGCCTGCTGCGTCTCGTCGCGGACGGCGACCCGCGGGCCACCACCCTCGTCCGTACCGCGGGACGGCACATCGGCACCGTCCTGTCCGTCGTCGTCAACTTCTTCAACCCGCAGGCCGTGGCGCTCGGCGGCGCCCTCGCCACCGCCGAGCCCCTGGTCGCCGCCGTGCGCGGGGTGCTCTACGAACGGTGCCTGCCCCTCGCCACCGCCGATCTGGAGATCACCACCACGGTCACGGGCGTCGACGCGGGCCTGCTCGGCGCGGGCCTCACCGCGTTGCGCGAGCACCTGCCGACCACCCCCGCGGCCCTCCCCGCCCCCGCCCCGGCTCCCCAGGAAGAGAGCGCACCCGCATGACGAGCACCCCCGTCAACCGCCGCCTGCGCATCGGCATCGGCGGCATCGGCATCGAGTCCTCCACGTTCTGCCCGCACCGTTCCACCACGGACGACTTCCGCAGGACGCGCGGCCAGGAACTCCTCGACCGCTACACCTGGACGGGGGCGGACTCCGACCTGGCCGCCACCGTCGCATGGGTGCCGCTGCTGCACGCGACCGCGCTGCCCGGCGGCCCGGTGGAGGCGCAGTCGTACCTGACCCTCAAGGACGAACTCGTCACGCGCATCAGGGAAGCGGGTCCCCTCGACGGCCTGGTCTACGACATCCACGGCGCGATGAGCGTCGTCGGCCTCACCGACGCCGAGGCCGACCTCACCGAAGCGGTCCGCGCGGCCCTCGACTCCGTCGGCACCCCGGACGGCACCGGGCGTCCCATGATCTCCGCCGCCATGGACCTGCACGGCAACGTCTCCCGCCGCTTCGCCGAGCCCGTCGACCTGCTCACCGCCCACCGCCTCGCCCCGCACGAGGACGCCTGGGGGACCCGGGAGCGCGCCGCCCGCAACCTCGTGCGCTGCCTCCTCGACGGCACGCGCCCGCACCGCGCCTGGGTGCAGATCCCCGTCCTCCTGCCCGGCGAGAAGACCAGCACCCGCCTGGAACCCGCCACGTCCCTCTACGCCTCCCTCGCCGACATCGAACGGCTGCCCGGCATCCTCGACGCCGCGCTGTGGGTCGGCTACGCCTGGGCCGACGAGCCCCGCTGCCGGGCCGCGGTCGTCGTCACCGGAGACGACGCCGCACGCGCCGCCGCCGAGGCCGCGAAGCTCGCGCGCCGCTACTGGGACGCGCGCCGCGACTTCGCCTTCGTCGGCCCCACGGGCACCGCCGAGGAGTGCGTCGCGCGGGCGGTGGCCTCGGACAAGCGGCCCTTCCTGATCAGCGACTCCGGCGACAACCCGACGGCGGGCGGCGCGGGCGACCTCGCGTACATGCTGGGCAAGCTGCTCGCACACGACGCGATCCGCTCCGGGCAGGTCACCGCGGTCCACCCCGGCATCACCGACCCGGTGGCCGTCGCCCGCTGCTTCGAGGCGGGCATCGGCGCGGAGGTCACGCTGAGCGTCGGCGGCAAGGTCGACCCGCGCCACGGCGGCCCGTACGAACTCACCGGCACTGTCGTCGCGTTGCAGCGCGCCACCGACCGCAAGGACCGCGCGGAGGGCGGCGCGTACGACCGCGGGACCGACATGGCGGCCGTCCGCACCGGTGGCCTCACCGTCATCCTCGTCGAACGCCGCAAGCCGTTCCACACCCTGGCCGACTTCATGGGCCCGCGGGAGGGCGGCCTGGGCATCGACCCGCGTACGTACGACATCGTGGCCGTGAAGATCGGCTACCTGGAGCCGGAGCTGTACGACATGGCGGCCGACTGGCTGCTCGCCCTCACCCCCGGCGGAGTCGACCAGGACCTGCCGCGCCTCGGGCACCACCGGGTGGAGCGGCCGCTCTACCCCTTCGACGAGGACGCGTACGACACGGGTGCGGCCGGTGGTGAGGGGCCGGACCTGACGCCGGTCGTGCTGGCGCCGCTCGCCGGGTGAGAAGGGGGTTCAGCCGGAGGGAGGGGTCTGCGAAGGTGATCCCTTCGAGCCGCCCGGCTGCCCGGTCGGCCGCTCGTTCGTTCATCAGCCCGGAGCCGTCGCCCACCGTGCAAAGGAGCCCTCCGTGAAGCGTGCCGTCACCCTGTCCGCCCTCGTCTGTCTGCTGGCCGTCACCGCCGCCGCGCCCGCGTCCCCCGGCGCGGGCGCGCGCCCGGAACGCCACCACCCGGGCACCCTCCTGGACGCCGTGCCGAGGAAGGGCGTCCTGAAGGTCTGCACGACCGGTGACTACGCGCCCTTCACGAAGCTGGACCCCGCGGACAGGACGTACAGCGGCGTGGACATCGAGATGGCGCGCGACCTCGCCAAGAGCCTTGGCACCAAGCCGAAGTTCACCGCGACGACGTGGGCGAACCTCACCAAGGACGTCGCCGCGCGCCGCTGCGACATCGGGGTCGGCGGCGTCTCCATCACACTGCCACGCGCCCGCCAGGTCTATTTCAGTGAACCCACGCGCGAGGACGGCAAGACGCCGATCGCGCGCTGTGCGGACAAGGAAAGGTTCGGCGCGGGGACGCTGAAGGACATCGACAAGGCGGGCG
Source organism: Streptomyces huasconensis (assembly GCF_021028635.1). Classification (NCBI taxonomy): domain Bacteria; kingdom Bacillati; phylum Actinomycetota; class Actinomycetes; order Kitasatosporales; family Streptomycetaceae; genus Streptomyces; species Streptomyces huasconensis. The sequence continues at coordinate 987,202 of NZ_CP086119.1, read as the reverse complement.
TGCGGGTCGTCGTCAACCCCGGTGGCACGAACGAGGAGTTCGCCAGGGCGCACATCAAGCACGCGATGATCAGGCTCCACCCGGAGAACACCACGGTCTTCCAGGAGATCATCGACGGGCGGGCGGACGTCATGATGACGGACGCGAGCGAGACGCTCTACCAGTCGAAGATCCACCCCGAACTCTGCGCCCTCCACCCCGACAAGCCCTTCACCTTCTCCGAGAAGGCGTACGCGATGCCGCGCGGCGACGAGGAGTTCAAGGAGTACGTGGATCAGTTCGTGCACCTCGCGAAGCACGACGGGACGTACGCGACGTACGAGGACCAGTGGATGAGGTGAGCCGCGGCAAGCGGTGAGGTCAGCGTAGTTGCGCTTCGACCGTGACACCCGTGACGCCCGCGGCGGCGTGCCGCCGTGCGGTCCTGCGCGTCTCCCCGCGCAGGACCGCGCGTTCCTCCTCGCAGGTGCCGCCCCACACACCGGCCGCCTGGCCGGTCCTGAGCGCCCACGACAGACACTCGCCCCGCACCGGGCAGCGGGCGCAGACGCTCTTGGCGGCGGCGAGATCCCTCAACGCTGGGCCTGTCGTACCGACGGGAAAGAAGAGTTCCGGGTCCTCGTCGACGCAGGCAGCCCTCTGCAACCATTCCATGGCCGCCCGGGTGCCCCTGGGACCGGAACGGAAACCGCCGGTTGACCGACGCCGCCCGCGCCCCGTTTGGCGGGGGCGGCACGGGGGACCCGGACACCATGACCGTCCACAAGAACGCCGTGCTCGTACTGGACTGTTCGGAGCCCGAGGCTCTGGCCGAGTTCTATGCCGGACTCCTCGGCGCGGAGGTCCGGTTGAGCAAGGACCCCGACTACGTGGAGATCACGAACGAGGCCGGGGTCTGCCTCGCCGTGCACCGGGAGCGCGACTACATCCCGCCGAGCTGGCCCCGCCCGGAGGACTCGCAGCAGGCGCACCTGAGGATCATGGTCGCCCGCCACGACATGGACGAGGCGGAGCGGGAGGCGGTGGGCCTCGGGGCGCGCCCGGTGGAGACCAAGAACAACAGCGGGCCGCGGGACACGCGCACGTACTCCGACCCGGCGGGTCACTCCTTCACGCTGGCGGCCATCCCCGAGTGACCGAAGTGGTGAACGGTCACTCGCCGAGACGCCCCCCGGTGGCACGCGTGCCAAGCGGGTGTTCAGACGGACCGGTGGTACTGCTCGGGCACGTGCACGTCGGCGCCCAGCTCGCGTCCCGCCCGCCGTGCCCATGACGGGTCCCGCAGCAGCTCCCGCCCCAACAGGACGGCGTCCGCCTCGCCGTTGGCGACGATCTTCTCGGCCTGCTCCACCTCGGTGATCAGACCGACGGCCGCGACCGGCAGCTCCGTCTCGGCCTTCACCTGCGCGGCGAACGGCACCTGGTAGCCGGGCCCGACGGGTATGCGCACGCCCGCCGCGTTGCCGCCCGTGGAGACGTCGAGCAGGTCGACGCCGTGCTCCTTCAGCTCGGAGGCGAAGCGGACGGTGTCGTCGGCCGTCCAGCCCGCGTCGTCGAGCCAGTCGGTGGCCGAGATGCGGAAGAACAGCGGCTTGTCCTCGGGCCACACGGCACGCATGGCGTCGACCACTTCGAGGGCGAAGCGCGTGCGGTTCTCGTACGACCCGCCGTACGCGTCGGTGCGCTTGTTGCTGTGCGGGGAGAGGAACTCGCCGATCAGATAGCCGTGCGCGCCGTGGATCTCGGCCACATCGAAGCCGGCGGCCACCGCGCGCCGCGCGGCGTCGGCGAACTGGCCGACGATCTCGCGGATCTGCTCGACGGACAGCTCGGCCGGCACCGGGTGGCGCTCGTCGAAGGCGACGGGGCTCGGCGCGACGCTCTGCCAGCCGTGCTCCTCCGGGCCCACCGGGGCGCCGCCCTTCCAGGGGCGGTCGGTCGACGCCTTGCGTCCGGCGTGCCCGATCTGGATGCCGGGGACGGTGCCCTGGCTCTTGAGGAACGCCGTGATCCGGCGGAACGCCTCCACCTGGGTGTCGTTCCAGATGCCCAGGTCGTAAGGGCTGATGCGGCCCTCGGGGCTGACGGCGGTGGCCTCGACGATGATCAGGCCCGTGCCGCCGGTGGCCCGCGCCGCGTAGTGCGCGAAGTGCCAGTCCTGGGGGGCGCCCGCCTGAGGGCCCTCCGGCGGGGCCGAGTACTGGCACATCGGCGGCATCCAGACCCGGTTCGGGATCGTCAGCGATCGCAGGGTGTACGGCTCGAACAGCGCGCTCACGGCGGGCTCCATTCCTCGCGGCTGGTGTACTCGTCGTACGATAGTCCTCGTAGTACGGCGCCTGTCAAACTACGGTGGTTCTCGTACAATGACGCGAGAGATCAGGCGCGAGAGATCAGGCGCGAGAGGTCAAGTGCCAGAGATTGGGCGCGAGAGAACGCCAAGGCGCGAGAGAAATACCGGACGAAGGGGAGCCGTCATGACGACCGCCACCACGAGCGGCAGGACGCTCGCCCACCCCGACCCGGCCGACATCCGGCTGGAGGCGGTGCTGCACGCCCTCGCCGACCCCATGCGGATGCGGGTGGTCCGGGACCTCGCCCGGGAGGACGGCGCCGAACTCTCCTGCTCGTACTTCGCCCTGCCCGTCACCAAGTCGACCAGCACGCACCACTTCCGGGTGCTGCGCGAGAGCGGCGTGATCCGGCAGATCTACCGCGGCACGGCCAAACTGAGCGTGCTGCGCCGCGACGACCTGGACACGCTCTTCCCCGGCCTCCTCGACAGCGTCCTCGCCGCCGCCACCCGTGAGGCGGAAAGGCTCGGCGCGGACACCTGACCGCGACGCCCGGCCCCCCGGACCGCCGCCCCGCCTACTGCCCCGCGCCCTGCGCCGCCCGCCGCAGCCCCGCCCAGTCCGGGATCTTCACCACGCCCCGCCCGAGCGAACGCCCCAGCTCCGCCTCCGCGCGCTCGATCGCCAGCCACCCCGGCCACTCCACCGGCCGCAGCCCCACCGCGCGCAGCCCGGCCAGCGGATCTCCCGGAAGCTCCTTCCGTACAAGAGCGGGGGCGTCGTCGAGCAGTGACCGCACCGTCTCCTTGGCGCACGGGCGGTTCGTGCCGATGACGCCGGTCGGGCCCCGCTTGATCCACCCGGCGACGTACTCGCCCGGCGAGGGCACCCCGTCGCGCAGCACCCGCCCGGCCGCGTGCGGCACCGTGCCGCGCTCGGGGTCGAACGGCAGCCCGTCGAGCGGCACCCCGCGGTAGCCGACCGAGCGCAGGACCAGCTGGGCCGGGATGTCCTCGTACCGCCCCGAACCCGCCACCCCGCCCCGACCGTCCGGCAACGTGCGCTCGAACCGCGCCCCGCCGACACGGCCCGTGGCTCCCGCCGTCAGGGCGACCGGGCGCAGGAAGAACCGCAGCCGGATGCGCCGGGGGAGGCCCCGCGCGGGACGCTCGGCCCAGCCGCGCAGCACCTCGACGTTGCGGCGGCTCGCGGCGGGCAGACCCGAGGGGTCGACGTACGCGGGGTCGAGCGCCAACTCCGCCGGGTCCACCAGGACTTCGGTGTCCGGGAGCGAGCCCAGCTCCCGCAGCTCCTTGGTGGTGAACCGGGCCTGCGAGGGCCCGCGCCGCCCCACCATGTGCACCTCGCGCACCCGGCTCCCCGCGAGCACGCCGAGCGCGGCGTCCGGCATGTCGGTGGGCAGCAGCTCGGTGACGCCGCGCGCCAGGATGCGGGCGACGTCCACCGCGACGTTGCCCACACCGATGACGACGGCCGACTCCACGCCCCGTACGAAACCGTCCTGTTCGAAACCGTCCGTCAGGACGTCGGGATGCGCGCTGTACCAGGAGACGAACTCGGTCGCCGAGTGACTGCCCGGCAACTCCTCGCCCGGCACCCCGAGCCTGCGGTCCGCCGCCGCGCCGACGCAGTAGACCACCGCGTGGTACAGGCCGAGGAGCCGGGCCGGGGGCAGCGTGCCGGGGCCGATCTCGACGGCCCCGAGGAAGCGGACCCGCTCGTGTTCGAGGACCGTACGCAGGCTGGACTGGAGGGACTTGATCTTCTCGTGGTCCGGCGCGACGCCGTAGCGCACGAGGCCGTACGGGCAGGGGAGCCGGTCGAGTACGTCGACCCACACCCCCGGCACCTGGTCCTGCTGGACGAGGGACTGCGCGGCGTACACCCCGCTGGGACCCGAACCTACGACGGCGACGTGCAGCACGGTGGTGCTCCCTCCGCGAGGTGACCCCGACGGTTTCAGGATCGCACCCGCGGTGCCCGCTGTCAGGAGCGTGCGCCGAGGGGAAGGCGCATGGGTACCAGGGGCATGGCCCCCGCGAGGCTCAGCCCATCTGCCGCATCCGGCCGATCTCACTCGTCTGCTGCGCCACGACGTCGTTCGCCATCTCCTCGACCTGGATGTTGTTGCCCTCGGACAGGACCTCCGTGGCCATCGTGACGGCCCCGCTGTGGTGCGTGATCATCAGCTTCAGGAAGAGCTGGTCGAACGCCTTGCCCTTCGCGGCCCGCAACTGCTTGAGCTGCGCTTTCGTGGCCATCCCCGGCATCGCCGCGTGGTCGTGCCCGGCGTGCTCGTGCCCGGCGCCCCCGCGCGGTCCGCCGTGGCTCTTCAGCCAGCGCTTCATGGCGCCGATCTCCGGCCGCTGCGCGGCGCCGATGCGGGAGGCGAGCCGCTTCACCTTCTGCGACGCGGCCCGTTTCGGGGCGAGCGCGCTCATCGTCAGTGCCTGGCCGTGGTGCGTGATCATCATCTGCGTGTAGGTGAAGTCGGCCGCGTTGGGGGTGTCGTCGTCGCCTCTGCGCTCGGCCGCCTCCTTCGCCGACATGGTCTCCGCCGCCTCGCCCGGCTTGCCGGGGACGATCACGGAGGGGCCCTCCGACACCTCGCGCCCGGCGTCGTCGGACGCCGAACCGCCGCCGGAGTCGCAGGCGCCGAGTGCGAGAACGGCGGCCGTCATGAGTGCGGTGAGGGTGGGTGTACGACGGTGGAGCAGCACAGCGACCTCCTGCGACACACGGGCGGGTTGGGGTCCGTACCAGCACGGAGGGGGCACCGGCGCGCGGCGACTTCCAGGACGAACGACCTGTTGCCCCCTATTGATCTGTGCATGATGAGCACGATACTGCGGGTGTCCGTGAACCGTTCAACTGTGAACGGCGACAAGGGAGGACGCAGTGGCCCTGTTGCACACATCCCGAACTCGACGCAGACGCCTAGGAATTGGCGCCGCGGCGGCCGGACTCCTCGCCGCGCTGCTGACCGCGGCGCCCGCGGGAGCCACACCCGACCCCGGTGACACGCCCGCCGCTCCGAAGAGCGTCTCCAAGAGCGATGCCGAGAAGGCCCGGAAGGCCATCGAGCGCGGCGAGATACCGGCGCCGGGCGAGGTGGTCCACTCGGCCAACATCGAACACGTGGCCAACGTCCCCAAGGACGCCCTGCCCGGCACGAACACGGACATCGCCTTCCAGGGGAAGTACGCGTTCGCCGGCAACTACGACGGCTTCCGCGTCTTCGACATCAGCGACCCGCAAAAGCCGCGGACGGTCTCGCAGGTCCTATGCCCGGGAGGCCAGAACGACATCTCCGTCTCGGGGAACCTGCTCTTCCTGTCCACCGACTCCTCGCGGAGCGACAACTCCTGCAACAGCACCTCGCAGCCCGCCACGGAGAAGTCCTCCTGGGAGGGCATGAAGATCTTCGACATCAGCGACAAGGCGAACCCCCGGTACGTCTCGGCCGTCGAGACGGCCTGCGGTTCCCACACGCACACGCTGGTGCCGGAACGGCGCAACGTCTACGTGTACGTCTCCTCGTACTCCCCGAGCGCGAGCTTCCCCGACTGCCGGCCGCCGCACGACGGGATCTCGATCATCAAGGTGCCGCGCAGGGCCCCGGAGAAGGCCGCGGTCATCGACTTCCCCGTGTTCTTCCCCGGTGAGGGCCCCGACGGCGGCGGCAACCCGGGCGGGCCCACCAACCCCGGCGTCTCCAAGACCACCGGCTGTCACGACATCACCGTGCTGCCCTCCGAGGATCTCGCCGCGGGCGCGTGCATGGGCGACGGCATCCTCTTCTCCATCGAGGACCCGGAGAAGCCGAGGATCATCGACCAGGTGCAGGACAACGAGAACTTCGCGTTCTGGCACTCGGCGACCTTCAACCAGCGGGCCGACAAGGTCGTCTTCACCGACGAGCTGGGCGGCGGCTCAGGCGCCACCTGCGACGAGGCCACCGGGCCCGAGCGCGGCGCCAACGGCATCTACGACATCAGGGGCAAGGGGGACAAGCGCAAGCTGGTCTTCAAGAGCTACTTCAAGATCCCGCGCCACCAGGCCACCACCGAGAACTGCGTGGCCCACAACGGCTCGCTGATCCCCGTCAGGGGCAAGGACCTGATGGTCCAGTCCTGGTACCAGGGCGGTGTCTCCGTCTGGGACTTCACCGACTCGACCAGGCCCAAGGAGATCGGGTACTTCGAGCGCGGCCCGCACACCACCGACAAGATCACGACGGCCGGCTCCTGGTCGGCGTACTACTACAACGGCCTGGTCTACTCCAACGACATCGCCAAGGGCCTCGACGTCCTGAAGATCAACGACAAGCGGACCCAGCCCGCGCGGCGGGTCCACCTGGGCGAGCTGAACGTCCAGACGCAGCCCGACTACTTCAACCGACGCGACTGAGGGGTCCGGGGCAGCCGGCACACGGGCGTCGACGGTGTCCCGTCGGGCGGCTTGCCGCTCGGCGGGACACCCAGCTCCCAGGCCAGGTCGTACCGCTGGAAGAGCTCGGCCCGCAGCGTCGCCTGTGGCATCGGCGCGCCCGGGATGAGCAGGGCGAACACCGCGCCCATCAGCAGAGCGCGCAGCAGGGGGTAGTCCTGGTCGACGTCGCACGATCCGTACCGCGCCACGGTGTCGCGCAGCAGTTCGGCGAGGCGCTGCTGCTCGGGGCACTGCACGAACCCCTCCGCCTGGAGGATGCCCGCCATGTGCGTACGCATGAGCAGCGGTTCGTCGCGGGCCAGGCCGAGGATCGCGTCGATGGCCCGCGCCAGCCGCTCCGCGCCGGCCGTCTCCCCGGCGGGGCCCGGCTCCCGCTCCAGGGCGGCCGCCAGGGTGCGGTGCATCAGCCGGTGCACGGCCGACTGGAGGAGCTGGCGCTTGCCGGGGAAGTAGTACGAGACCAGGCCGCGGGCGGCGCCCGCCCGGTCGGCGATGTCGCCGAGGGTCGTGGCTTCGTAGCCGCGCTCGGCCACCAGTTCCACCGTGGCCTGCAACAGCCGCTCGCGGGAACGCCTGCGCAGCTCTTCATTGACCGATGGGCTGCGCGGGGACATTCTGTAACTCCTGCGTTGACTGGCTCTGAGCCAATATACTCAGTGGGACCGGTGACGGGGCCTTCATGCGGTCCCGCACGGGCCGGGCCGGCCTGGGGCAGGCAACACCGCGGGGGAGTGTTGCCTGCTCACAGGTGGCTCATGCGGTTCGTCGAGCAGGCCGAGCACGGGCCGCAGCGCCGCCGGGCGCCGGTCGGCCGGCAGATGGTCGACGAAGTGCACCGCGCACCCGAGGTCCGCCGCGCCACCGTCGGCCCGCCGGTCGTCGCCGACCATCAGGGCGTCGCGGGGGTCGGTCCCGAGCGCCTCCAGGGCCACCGCGAACAGGCGCGGGTCGGGCTTCTGGACGCCGTGTTCGTAGGACAGGACGTACGTGTCGACGTACGGGTCGAGGCCGTGGGCACGGAAGACGGGCCGCAGGTCCCATCCGACGTTGCTGACCACCCCGACCTTGACGCCCCGCTCGCGCAGCCCGGCGAGCACCTCCGCCGCGTCGTCGTAGGGACGCCACGCCTGGGGGCTCATGTGCCGTGCGTACAACGCGTCGTACAGCCGTGGATCGGGCAAGGACACCTCGCGGGCCAGCCCGGTGTACGCGGCGCGGTGCAGCTCGGCGGAGTGATCGCGGACAGCCCACAACTCGGCGAGGTGCGCGGGCACGGCAACCGGCGGGACACCGCCCGGCAGTGCGCCCGCCCGCTCCAGGGCGTCGGCGGCCCGCGCCGACTCCAGGTCGCCGAGTGGCACTTCGAGGTCGTCGAGCGCGGCACGCAGCCAGGCCCCGGTGGGTTCGACGCGGAACAACGTTCCGGAGAAATCGAAGAGGACGCCCTTGATCGTCATGGCCCGGAATCCTCCGGGAGCGGCCGAGGGGCGGTCAAGTGCCGCTGGGGGCGGCGGTGGGGGAGTGGCTTGATGGCGATCCAGGGGGTCGTGGGGGCGTGCTGTCAGGGGCGGCCAGATGCCTGACGGGGTGCGAGGGCGGTGGCGGGCGGCCGTCGACGCGGGTGGTGGCCCGGCCATGGCCCCCGGCTCGGCGAGGTCTACGCGGTGATCCGCGGCCGGCGGGTGGATACAGCGGACGTCACCGTGCCGTGCGGCGGCGTCAAACGAGAGGCCCGGCTGGGTGAGGCCCGGGCGTCACGTGGGTTCCTGCCTCGCCCGGCTGCCGGGTCCGCGCTCGTACGTCATGACGGCCAGCGCCACCGTCAGCGCGCCGAGCAGCCAGCCGCCGAGGACGTCCGTGGTCCAGTGCACGCCCAGCCAGACCCGGGTCAGGCCCACGCCCGCCACGGAGAGCACCGCGAGGGCCACGGCCGCCCGCCACGGCGCCCGGCCCACGCCGTACACCCGCAGCAGCCACAGCAGCAGGCCGCAGACGACCGCGGCCGTCATCGCGTGGCCCGAGGGGAACGCCGCGTAGTGCGCGGAGTCCACCGGGTCCGACCACACCGGGCGGGGCCGGTCCACCGCGGCCTTCAGCGACTGCTGCACCACGGAGGCCAGCAGGCAGGTGCCCGCGAGCCAGAGCGCGAGCCGCCCGGCGCCGCGCACGGCGAGCCAGACCGCCACCACCGCGCACAGCGCGCGCATCGTCCAGGGGTCCCACACCCAGTCGGTGAGGACGCGGCTCGCCCGGGTGACGCCCGGGTCGGCCACCGCCCAGCGGTGCGTGGTGCGCGCGATGTCCTTGTCCAGCGACATCAGCGGCCCCCACTCCAGCTCCACCAGGACGAGGAGCAGCAACGAGGGGATGCCGAACAGGACGGCGGCGAGCGCCGCCCGGTGGGCGGCCGGTCGGGTCGGGGAGTCCAGTGGCGCGGGGTACATGTGGCGATCCTCGCTGACGGAGTGGTCCTGAGGCGATCTCGGAACGCCTGCCCCGGCTGCCACGGGGTACGCGCCGCTGCCGCGGAGCCGTGCCCGGTGACCGGGGCGGGGTCAGCGCCGTCCGGGTGCCGTGTCCGCCGCGCGTTCCGTGCAGTGCGGACAGCGTTCGCGGCCGTCCCACGCGGACCAGCCGAAGTCGGCCGGGGTGAGGGCGTGGCCGTCCAGCTCGTCGCGCACGGCCTTGCGGTAGGCCCAGACGGCGTCCAGGTACGGGTGGTAGATGTCGTGGAACGCGGGGGTCGAGATGCCGGCGCCCGAGGCGACCACCTTGCGGAGGGCGCGGAGGCGTTCGAACATGGTCTGACCCGTGCCCGCGACGCGGCTGCTGGCGCCGAGGAAGAGCCGCTCGCGCACCTCGTAGACGCGGGCGTTCGTCAGCGCCGAGCGGCTCGCTTCCTCCAGGTCGGTCGCCCCGGCACCGTTCTGCGCGAGGCGGCGCAGCTGGGTGTGGGCCTCGCCCGCCGCCGTGATGAACTCCGTGTAGACGTCCCGGCGGCGCGCCTGAAGGGAGCGGCGGTGTTCCTGGCGGGTGCGCAGGCGGTCGGCCAGGACCGTGCCCGCTATCGCGATCAGACCGCCGCCCAGTGTGGCGACCAGCGTTCCCCACTCCATGCCGAGCTGCCCCCCGTCCGTGGGCCGGAAAACGTGCCCCCGGCGCCGTTCCCTCGTCCCCCCGATCATGCCCGATGGCCAGGGCGGGCCGACGGGCAGCACATCGAGGAGCCCCCCGGCGCCATCGACGTCAGGCGGGTGAACGCCTTCTCGGTACGCCGTCGCCGCGTCCGCTCAACGGGATCAGCGTCTCCAGGTGCGCGCCGCTGACCCACGAGCCCAGCAGGTCCCGGTGCAGGGCGACGATGTCCTGCCGTACCGCCAGGCCCAGCGCTGCCTTCGTGAACGTACGGCAGGTGGTGACGAACAGGGCGACGTCCGCGTGGTGCTCGGGGCGTGCGGTGCCGACGAACTTCTGCATGTCCTGCGAGGACACGCTGCGGTGCGGGGCGTACTTCTTGCACTGGACGACGAGTCTGCGGCCGTCGGGGAGGCAGCCGATGACATCTGCGCCCAGGTCGCCGCTCCTGCCGCTGACGACGACCTGCGTACAACCGTCCCGGCGGCACAGATCGGCGATGTAGCGCTCGAAGTCCTGCCAGGAGAGCGCGTCGACCTCCGCCATCGACAACTCCCTCGCCCTGGCCGCCTCCTCCGCCCGCCACCGCCGGTCCCGCGCCACCGCGAGACGGTGCGCGCGCCACAGCCCCCACCCGGCCGCCCCCGCCGCCGCGACGGCGAGCACCGCCACGAGGACGGGCCACACCGCCGCCCAGTTCCCCGCCACCCACAGCCCGGCGACCACCGCCGCCGCCCCGCCCCACGTCTTCGCCTGCGTACGCGCGCGCTTCCTCGACCGCCCGCCCCGCCGTCGTCGTCGTACCACCATCGTTCTCCCCCTCCCGCACCCGTGCCCCGCAGTGTGAAAGCCCGGCCGGGCTCGGGCAAGAGGGCAGGGGTCGGCGTCAGCCAGGCCGGATGGCTGGCGGACCGCCCTCACCCCGCGGTCCTCCCCGCACCGGCCCGCGAAACCTCGCGCCCTGCCGGAACGCCCTAGCCCAGCGCGCGCAACCCCGGCACGAACGTGACCAGGACCGGGATCACCGGTACCAGCGCCGCGGTCGCCGTCAGGCGGAGCCTGCGGCCCGCGGTGAGCCGGGGGCGGGCGGAGAGCAGCCGGTGGACGCGTTGCGGGACGTGCGCGTGCGGTGTGGGGCAGGGGCCGAAGACGCCGCGGTCCTCGTTCAGTTCGACCAGGGCGAGCGCGATCGTCAGCCGCCCGAAGCGGCGCGAGGCCACGTCGTCGGCGGCCAGCTCCACCAGGCGGTGCATCTCGTCGCGGAACGCCGCGAAGACCCGTACCTGGGGGAAGCCGACGGCCAGCGCGCCCGAGCAGTGCAGCAGCCAGTCGTGCCGCGCCTGCGCGTGGCCCTGCTCATGGGCGAGCACCGCGTCGAGCTGGCGGCCCTTCAGGCGGCGCAAGGCGGCCGTGGTGATGACCAGTTGGGGCGCCTGGCCCGGCAGCCACCAGGCGTCCGGGCGCTCGCCCTCCAGGACGACGAGACGGTCGGCGCCCGGCTCCTCGCCGGGCAACAGCGGGGCGCGCACGAGGAGTTCGGCGCGGCGGCCGGCGCGGCGCGCCCGCGCCTGGGCGATCTCGCGCGTCAGCATCACCGCGGTCCACACGCCGCCGCAGGCCAGCGTCACGGCGGTGGCCGCCGCCCAGGGGCCCGGGGCCTGGAGGGCGTACGCGTCGACCACGGCGTGCGGCGCCGGGGCGAAGAGGTGGCCGCGCACGGCCTGCCACGCGGCGGCCGCGCTCAGCGCCATCGAGAGCGCGCAGCAGAGCAGGACACCCGCCACCACGCACTGCCACATCCACAGCGCGACCACGGGTTCGCGCTCCGGCCAGTCGGCCCGCGCGAGCATCCGGGGGGCGAGCACTGCGGTCAGGGCGCCCAGCAGCAACAGCGCGACGGGGACCATCATGCCGCCCAGCCTATGAGGGCCGGGCCGCCCAAGGGTATGGGCTGTCTCCGCAAGTGACGGATGCCACGGCCGGCGCGCGGGCCCGGGGTGCGAAAGAGGGCTTGATCGGGTCGCTCCGCGCCGCCCGCCGAGTGGCGCCCGTGTGCGGCAGGCGGTACGCCGTAGTGTCGGACGATGATCGAGACCATTGTGTTCGACGTGGGGGAGACCCTCACGAAAGACGACCGTTACTGGGCCTCTTGGGCGGACTGGTTGCAGGTTCCGCGGCACACCGTCTCCGCGCTCGTCGGCTCCGTCGTCGCCCAGGGCGGCGACGGCCTCGACGCGCTGCGCCTGATCAGCCCGGACATGGACATCGCCTCGGCCCATCAGGCGCGCGAGGCCGCGGGCCGGGGCGAGCATCTCGGCGAGGCCGATCTCTATCCCGATGTGCGGCCCGCGCTCGGCGGCCTCCACAAGCTCGGCGTCCGTGTCGTCATCGCGGGCAACGAATCCGCTCGCGCCGCCGAACTCCTGCGCGACCTCGACCTGCCCGCCGACCTCATCGTCACCGCGGGCGACTGGGGCGTGGCGAAGCCGGACCCCGCCTTCTTCACGCGGGTGCTCGAAGTGGCCCAGGCCGGGCCGCGCGAGACGCTGTACGTCGGCGACCACCCCGCGCACGACGTCTTCCCCGCGAAACAGGCCGGACTGCGCACGGCGCACATCCGCCGCGGCCCGTGGGGCCACCTGTGGGCGGATGATCCGGCCGTGGCCGAGGCGGCGGACTGGCAGATCGACAACCTCACCGTGCTGGCCGCGCTGATCGCCCGCTGACGCCGCGTCGGCCGCGGCCGGCCGGGGTCGGCTAGAGCGTCAGCAGCATGGCCAGCATGCCGATGCCCATCGACAGCCTGCACGCCAGCGCCAGCTCCGGCCGGTCCCCCCAGCCGATGACCGCCGAGCCGCCGCCCCGGCCGGTCGCGACCGGCCCCGCGGGAACGAGCCGGGCGCCGGACCACAGGACGTACCCGGCGAAGTAGAGCAGGAGGGCGCCGGTCAACGGGGGCAGGCCCGCGCCCCCGTGGCCCGCGTGCGCGCCCGGCGCCGTGATCATCGCCGCCGACATGTAGACCATGGCGAACGCGCCGATGAGGTGGTGGAGGTGGTGGCGGCTCGCGCGCGCCGCCCAGAGCGCGTGCAGCGTCGCCGCGCCGAACACCACCGCGTAGCCCAGCCAGGCCCAGCGCGGCAGGGCGACGACCGCCGCGGGCACGGCCATCACCGCCATCCCGAAGCCCATGAGCGCCTCGCCGCCCGCGGTGCGGCGCTGTTCCTCGATCCGGCTGCGCATCCGCAGCAGACAGTAGGAACCGCTCACCGCGCACAGGGCGACGAGCAGCCAGGCGGCCTGCACCGGTCCGTGCACCGCGTACCTCCCCCAGTCGACGGTGTTGCCGGGTCGTCGTCGGGTCGATGCCCGGGCCCGTGCGGCCGTACGCGAGCGCACGGGGGTGCATGGGGGGAGCACAGGGGGAGCGCCACACTTCGAGGGCAAATCTTTTCCGAGTAAAACACTTGCTAATGTTTTAGGTATGAGCAGCACTCCGCCGTCCCCGCACCCCGCCCGCCGCCCCGCACGCCCGCGCAGGCTTCCGCTCGCCGGGGTGCTGCGCCCGGGTCGGCCGTCCGACATCTGGTTCAAGCCCGCGTGCAGTGTGGTCGTGGCCAACGCGATACCGAACCTGACGCTCCTCGCCCTCGGGCGGCTCGACCTCGTGATGTACACGATGGCCGGTTCGTTCTGCGCCCTGTACGCCCACCACCTCCCGTACGCGGCCAGGGCGCGCGCCCTGGCCTGGGTCGTCGCGGGGATGACCGCCGGGGTGGCCGCGGCCCTGGTCACGGCCTCGCTGACCAGCTCCGCCGCGGTCCTCGTCGCCGTCGGCGCGGTCCTCGCCGCCGCGCAGAAGACCCTGTGCGACGCGACCCGCATCGGACCGCCCGGGCACCTGATCTTCACCTTCATCAGCTCGGCCACCCTCTTCGCCCCGCAGACCCCCGGCCAGGTCCCCGGCCACCTCGCGCTCACCCTCGCCGGAGGAGCCGTGGCCTGGCTGGTCGGCATGGCGCCCGCCCTGCTGCGCCCGCACGGCCCCGAGCGCAGGGCCACCGCCCGCGCCCTCCGGGCTGCCGCCGCGTACGCCGACGCCGCGGAAGACGCCGGGGGTAAGGAGTCCGGGGCCGCCGCCGAGCGGGCCCGCGCCGCCGCGGCCGGTGCCGTGCACGCCGCGTGGCAGTCACTGCTGGCCACCGGGACCTGGAGCGCCGGGGCCCGCGGCAGCGGGGCCCGCAGCGTCGAGGCTCGGCGCGCCCTGGCCCGCCTCGTCGTCCGCGCCGAAGAGGCCCTCGCCCACCCCGCCGCCGCGGACCCCGCCGCCCTGCGCTCCTGGGCGGCCGGACTGCGCGGCACGGGTGCCGTTCCGCGCCCCGGCGACGTACGCCCCGGTGAACGCGACGAACTCCTCGGCCTCGCCGCCGCACTCGCCGGGCCCAGGATGCCGCTGTGGCGTCGGCTCACGCCCGGCTCCCCGCTGCTGCCCATCGCGCTGCGCACCGCGGTCGGCTGCGCGCTCGCCGGGTACGGATCGCTCGCGCTCGGCATCGGCCGCCCCTACTGGGCGCTGGTCACCGCCGCCTCGCTCTACCAGGCCAACGTGACGCTCACCTGGAACCGGGGCGTGCAGCGCGTGGTCGGCAACCTCGTCGGGGTGCTCGCCTTCGCCGCCATCGCGCCGTTCGCCCACCTCGGCCACGCGGAACTCATCGTCAGCTGCCTCGCCCTCGCCTTCGGCGCGGAGGCCCTGATCAGCCGGAACTACTGGCTGGGCAGCGTGTGCGTGACGCCGATGGCGCTGCTCGTGACGGAGTTCGCGCGGTTCCAGCGGCCGGGTGAGCTGATCCTCGACCGCGTCGTGGACACCCTCGTCGGCGCGGTGCTGGGCGTCGCGGCCGCCGTCCTCGTCACCAACCGGCGCGCCGCCGACCAGATCGAGCAGGCCGTGGAGGCCGTCGAGCGGGCCCGGGAGGCGGCCGAGGCCGACCTCACGGCCGTCTCCGCGCGGCGCCGGCTGACCGCCGCCCTCGTCGACCTGCGCGCCGCCGCCGACGCGGCGGCCGGTGAATGGTGGCAGCGCGCCCTGCCCGAACAGCGGGTGATCGCGGCCGAGCGCGCCGGACACCGTACGCTCGCGGCGACAGTCCGACTTCAGAGCGGCGGCGGCGGTCGGGGGATGCGGCCGCGCGACGAGGTCGCCGACGCCTGGGAGGGCGCACCAGCATGAGAGCAGAGAACGGTCCGGTGACGGGCCCCGGTGGGGACACCGTGGCCGCGGTGGTGCGGCAGTGGCAGGCCGTGCGCCCCGACATCGACACCGGGCCGATGGAGGTGATCGGCCGCATCAACCGCTGCGCGGCCCTCCTCCAGCAGGCCGAGGACGCGCCGCTGCGCAGGGCGGGCCTGACCCGCGCCGAGTTCGACCTGCTGGGCGCCCTGCGCCGCACCGGCCACGAGCTGACCCCCGGCGAACTGGCCCGCGAGACGTTCTCCTCGGGGGCCGCGGTCACCAAGCGGCTCAAGCAGCTCCAGGAACGGCAGCTGGTCGACCGCCGGGCCGACGCCCGCGACCGCCGGGTCGCGCACGTCCGCCTCACCGACGCCGGGCGGGAACTGGTCGACGCGATCCTGCCGGAACAGCTCGCCTACGAGACGGTGGTGCTCTCCGTCCTCGACGGGGACGTACAGGGCCAACTGAGCGGCCTGCTGGGCGAGTTGCTGGCCCAGCTGGAGGGGCGGCTCGGGGTACGGAGGGGGTGAGGCCGGCCGGGGTGCGGAGCGGAGGTCAGGTCCCGGTGACCTCGGGCAGCGAAAACGCGCCCCGGCCGCCCGTCAGCCGCCGCCTTGTCCCGTGCCGGGCCGCGCCGGAACCGCGTCGTCCGCGACCGCCGCCGCCAGCAGTTCCCTCGTCTCCGGTTCCACATGGTCCGCGTAGTACTCGTGCAGCGCCGTACGGCCCAGCCGGGCCGCACGGGCGCTGTCGCCCGCCTCGATCGCGGTGAGGACCTCGCGGTGATGGTTGATCGAGCGGCTCATCCAGGCCGCCGGGTCCGCCACCGCCGCGATCTTCTTCTCGATGACCTCGACGACCGCCTCATGCACCGCGCGGGCACACAGCCCCAGCAGTGCGTTGCGGCTCGCCTCCGCTATCGCGCGGTGGAACAGCGCGTCGGCCTCGCTGAACGCGCGCAGCCCCGAGGGCGACGCGCCGAGCACCTCCATGCGGGTGATCTGCTCCCGCATCCGCCGGAGGTCCTCCTCGGTGTGCAGGCGCGCGGCGAGGCGGTTGCTCTCGGCGTCCAACACCATGCGGAAGTGCACCAGTTCGCCGAGCGAGGCGACGCGGGAGCGGGTGAGGCGGCCGAGCGCCTGGCTGAGGTTGTCGGGCGAGACGCCGAGCACCTCGGCGCCCAGCGGGTCACCGGGACGGGAGCGGATCAAGCCCGTCGACTGGAGCACCCGCAGCGCCTCGCGGACCGTGGAGCGCCCGACCCCGAACCGCTGGACGAGTTCACGCTCCCCGGGAAGCCGTGCGCCCGGCGGCAGTTCACCGCTCAGGATGCGCTCCTCGATCTGCTCCGCCACGCGCTGGTAGGCGCGCACGGGCCGTACGGGCCGGAAGAGATCGTCGTCGGCGGCCATGGCCCCCTCCACGGTGGCTGGTCGGTGCGAGCCGACCAAGGACTGCTGGTTGACCCGGGGCTGAACGTGGCGGCAGAGTACGGGAATTCAACTGGTCTGACCAGCGGACCGCTCGCCGCGCGCTCCCCTCCCGGCGCCGACGGTCGGCCGCGCGGTCCGCGGTCGGCCGGACGACTTGGAGGTTCTTCATGGCCACCGCACCCCCGACCGTCCCCGCCGTCGACACCGACGCCGCGGTCGCCCTCACCCAGGACCTGGTGCGGCTGCGCACCGTCAACGCCACCGGAGCCACCGAGGTCGAGCAGCCGGCCGCGCTCCTCGTCCAACGCCTCTTCGCCGCGTTCGGATGGCCGTACGAGGTCGTGGAGGTCGCCCACGGGCGGCCCAACACCGTGGCCGTCGTCGAGGGCGGGGGCGGTGACGGGCCGACCCTGATGTTCGAGGGGCACATCGACGTCGTCACCGAAGGCGATCCGGCCGACTGGAGCGTCGACCCGTACGGGGCGCTGATCCGCGACGGCAGGCTCTGGGGGCGCGGCGCCGCCGACATGAAGTCCGGTGTCGCCGCCATGATCTATGCCGTGCGCGCCCTCCAGCTCGCCGGGCCCTTCCCCGGCCGGATCGTCGTCGGTGTGCTGTGCGACGAGGAAGGGCTGATGCTCGGCGCCAAGGCGTTCGCCGCCACCCCGCTCGCGCGGACCGTGGACGCCGTCATCGTGTGCGAACCCGAGGGGTACGAGGTGTGCACCTCCGCCCGCGGCGGCATCCGCCTGCGGCTCGACCTGCACGGCGTGATGGCGCACGGCGCGATGCCCCAGGAGGCCAGGAGCCCCATCGTGGCCGGGGCCCGGATCGTCCAGGCGCTCGCCGGCGTGCAGAGCTGGGCCGAGGAGCGCTACGGCACGCACCCGCACGCGGGCCGCGTGACCGTCACCCCGACCGTGCTCCTCGGCGGCGACCCCGACCAGCTCAACGTCATCCCCGCACACGGCGTCGTGGGCGTCGACGTACGCACCATCCCCGGCACCGACCACGCCGAACTCATCGGCCGCGTACGGGACTCGGCGTGCGCGGCGGCCGCCGGTACCGGCGTCGACGTCACGCTCAGCGTGGTCGACGACCGGCCGGCCGTCCAGATCGCCGAGGACCATCCGGTGGTGAGCGCGCTGGTGGCAGGACACCGGCTCGTCCACGGCGAGGCACCCCCCTTCGGCGCCGTCCCCGGCACCACGGACGGCACCATCCTCACCCGCGACGCCGGCCTGCCCACGGTCGTCTACGGCCCCGGCGGCAAATGGATCGCGCACCAGAAGGACGAGTACGTCGAGGTGCGCGAGATCGGCGAATACACGCGCGTGTACGCGGCCGCCGCGCACGCCTTCCTGAACGGAGGCGTACGGTGACGACGTCTCCGCCCCCCGCGAACCGGCCCACCGCGAACCCGCCCTCCGCGTACCCGCGCCACCCCGACGGGCTCCCCGTCGGCGACACCTGGCTCCCGGCGCCCGGCCGCCGCGCCGTCGTCTTCCCGTACGACGGCAGCGAGATCGCCCAGGCGCCCGTGGGCGACGACGTGCTGGCCCGGCAGGCCGTCGAACACGCGGCCGGGCTGCGCAAGCGGGTCGGCGCGCTGCCCGCGCACACCCGGCGCCACGTGTTGGGCGAGGTGGCGGCGGCGCTCGCGGACGCGCTGCCCGAACTCGTGGAGCTGCTGGTCCTGGAGACCGGCAAGCCGCGCGTGGACTGCGACATCGAGATGCTGCGGACCGTCGCCACCTGGCAAGCCGCCGCCGACGAGGTGGCCCACCTCCACGGCGAGACCGTGCCGCTGGACCTCCAGCCCTCCGGGGAGGGGCTCTTCGGGTTCTGGACCCGGCGGCCCGTCGGCGTCGTCGTCGGCATCGCGGGCTTCAACTACCCCGTCCTGCTGGCCTCCCACAAGATCGCCCCGGCGCTCGCCGCGGGCTGCCCGGTGATCATCAAGCCCGCGCCCGCGACACCGCTGGCCACCCTGCGCCTCGTCCAGCTCGTCCGGGAGCGCCTCGCCGCCGCGGGCGCCCCCGCCGGGGCGGTCCAACTCGTCACCGGGGGCGAGGAGGTGGGCCGCGCCCTCACCACGCACCCCGAGGTCGCCGCGGTCTCCTTCACCGGCTCGGCGGCCGTCGGCCACCGCATCGCACGCGACGCCGCGCCCCGCAAGGTCATCCTGGAACTCGGCTCCAACGCCGCGCTCGTCGTGGCCGCCGACGCCGATCTCGACGCCGCCGCGGACGCGGTGGTGCGCGGCGGGTACTACGCGTCCGGGCAGGCCTGCATCTCCGTCCAGCGGGTCGTCGCCGTCGCGGCGGTCGCCGCCACCCTGGAGGAGAAGATCACGCGACGGCTGCGGACGGTGGCCGTCGGCGACCCCCGCGACCCGGCGACCCGGGTCTCCGCCCTCATCGACGAGGCGGCCACCGAGCGGGTCACCGACTGGGTCCACCGGGCACGTGCCGCGGGCGCCAGGCTGGTCGCCGGGGGAGACCGCGAGGGCCGGTGCCTGACCCCGACGCTGCTCGCGGACGTGCCGGACGGCCAGCCCGCCTGGGACGAGGAGATCTTCGGCCCGGTGGTCTGCCTGCGCGCGGTGCCGGACCTGGAGACCGCGTACGACGTCGTCAACGCGAGCCGCTACGGCCTGCACGCGGCGGTCTTCACCCGCGACCTGGGCGCCGCCTTCCGCGCGGTGGAAGAGCTGGAGACGGGCGGCGTCGTGATCAACGAAGTCCCCGGTTACCGCAGCGACCTCGCGCCCTACGGCGGCGTCAAGGACTCGGGCATCGGCCGCGAGGGCCCGCGCTTCGCGATCGGGGAACTGACGGTGACGCGGATGGCGGTCGTCCGGCCCTGAGCCGGCGGACCGCGATCCCGCCGAGGGAGAAAGGCAGCGAGACACATGGACCACGCCCACTACACCCGCCTGTTCCGGCTGGACGGACGCCGCGTCGCGGTCGTCGGCGGCGCGAGCGGCATCGGCCGCGAGGCGGCGCGCGCCCTGACCGCCCAGGGCGCCGAGGTCATCGTGGCGGACCGCGACGGGGCGGGAGCCGCCGAGACGGCGCGGCTGGCCCTGGCCGGTGCCGAGGGCACGGCCGCCTCCGGCACCGCCACCCCCCACACCCTCGACGTGCTGGTCCCCGAAGCCGTGCGGGACGCCGTCGCCGCGTGGGGGCCCCTGGACGGGCTGGTCGTCACCGTCGGGGTCAACGTCCGCAAGCGCATCGCCGACTACAGCCTCCAGGAGTTCGACCAGGTCATCGGGCTCAACCTGCGCGCCTACCTCACGCTCATCCAGGCCGCCGCCCCCGCCATGGCCGAGCGCGGGCGCGGCAGCGTCGTCGGGATCGCGTCCATGCGGGCCTTCCAGGTGGAGCCAGGGCAGGGCGCGTACGCCGCGTCGAAGGCCGGGCTCATCCAGCTCCTGCGCACCGCCGCCGCCGAGTGGGGCCCGCGCGGGGTGCGCTTCAACGCCGTCGCGCCCGGCGTCGTCCGAACCCCGCTGACCGATCAGATCGCCGCCGACCCGCAGTGGTACCGGGCGTACGCCGAGGCCAACGCGCTCAAGCGCTGGGCGCAACCCGAGGAGATCGCCGGAGCCGTCGCCTACCTCGTGTCGGACGCGGCCACCTATGTCACCGGCAGCGTCCTCACCGTCGACGGCGGCTGGACAGCTGTCGACGGGCGCTACGACCCCTCGGTGTGACGCCCCTTCGGTGCGACGCCCCCTGCCTCTCCACGTACGACCGCGAAGGAGCCCGATGCCCCGCCCGGACCACCGCCCGGCCACCCCCGAACCGCCGCGCCCGCCGGACCCCCTGGACGGGCTGCCCTCCCTGCGCGGTGCCGCTCGGCCCTCCCTGTGGCTGCTGCTCGTGCCCGTCGTGCTCTACGGCGCCGCGCCGCTGGTCGCCAACCGCATCGAGCCGCGCGTCCTCGGCGTCCCCTTCCTCCTCGCCTGGATGATCGCCGCGACGGTCGTCAGCCCCCTGGTGATCTGGCTCGTGGCCCGCCTCGACCCGGCGTACCGGCTGAACGCCGTCGAGCCGATCCCCGCCGACGACGGCCCCCGGGAGGGCGGCCGATGAGCGGGTCCGCCGCGATCGCGACCACCGTCTTCGCGCTCGCCATGGCCGCCACCATCGCCATCGGCGTGCTCAGCGCGCGCGGCCGGTCCAAGGGCCTCGCCGAGTGGTCCGTCTCCAGCCGCGGCCTCGGCGTGCTGTTCATCTGGCTGCTGATGGCGGGCGAGACGTACACCAGCTTCTCGTTCCTCGGCACGGCCGGCTGGTCGTACTCCTTCGGCGCGCCGATCCTCTACCTCGTCGCGTACCTCACCGTCGGCTTCGCCGTCGCCTACGTCGTGGGCCCCGCCCTGTGGACGTACGCCTCCCGGCACAGCCTTATCTCGATCGCCGACATCGCCGAATTCCGCTTCAGGTCACGGCCGGTGGGCATCCTCGTGGCGGTCGTCGCGACCGTGTTCATCGTTCCCTACATCCAGGTGCAGATCCAGGGCATGGGTGTCGTCGTGAACGCCATGACGTACGGCGGAATCGACCTGAAGGTGGCCGCCGTCATCTCCTTCGTGGTGGCGGAGGTCTTCATCCTCGTGTCCGGGCTGCGGGGGTCGGCGTGGGTGAGCGCCTTCAAGGACGTCCTGGTGATCCTCGTCGTCGTCTTCCTCGCCGTGTACATCCCTGTGCACTACCTCGGCGGCCTCGGCGACCTCATGCAGCGCATGGTGACGGAGAGGCCCGCGTGGCTGACCTTCCCCGGACACGCGTCGGGCGGGCGGGACTCGGTGTGGTTCCTCAGCACGGTCGCCCTCAACGCCGTGACCATCACCATCTTCCCCACCACCGTCGCCGGCTACCTCAGCGCCAAGAGCCCCAACGCCCTGCGCCGCAACGCCCTGCTGCTGCCGTGGTACCAGCTGCTGCTGTTCGTGCCGATGGTCGTCGGCGCCACCGCGCTCTTCGTCATGCCGACCCTCGGCAACCCGGACCTCGCGCTGTTCGCCCTCGTCACGGACTCACTGCCCGCACCCGTGGTCGCCGTCATCGGGGTGGCAGGCGCCCTGTCGGCCATCGTGCCGATGAGCGTCTTCATGCTCTCCATCGGCACGCTGTGGGGACGCACGATCCTCGGCGGCGGCAACGGCGCCGACCCGCGCGGCCCACGCCGCGCCCCCGGCGCCCCGGCCGAGGCACGCGACATCCGGACCAAGCGGCTCTCCCAGGCGGTGTGCGTCCTCGCCGGGCTCGTGGCGCTCACGGGCAGCCTCTTCCACCCCAGCACCCTGGTGGAGCTGTCCGTCCTGTCGTACGAGGGGCTCGCGCAGCTGGTGCCCGTCGTGCTGCTCGCCCTGTTCTGGCGGCGGTTGACGGCTCGCGCCGCCGTCACGGGGATGCTCGTCGGCCTCGCGGTGGTCCTGGGGCTGTGGGGCACCGACAACGATCCGTACCACGGGGTCAACGGCGGCATCATCGCCCTCGCGGCCAACCTCGCGGTGACGGTGGCGGTCACCTGGCTGGCGCCCGGCCCGACCCCCGGCCACGCGAGGCGGCCGGGGGAACGGCAGGCGGAACGGTCACAGTCCGGCTGACGCGACCCGCTCGCCGATCTCCTCCCGCGACAGGTAGGCGTCCGTCATCTCGAAGTCCTTGAGGGTGGCGGGTCGCTGAGCCTGGAAGCCGGTGCGGACGTAGTCGTCGCCCGCGACCGCGTTCAGCCCCCAGTTGGCGGCCGTACGGAAGCGGGCGGTCAGCGTGCGCAGCGCCCCCAGGTGGTAGCCGCGCGCCACCACCTGCGCGGGCAGCCCGGTCAGCTGCACGCCCAGCGGCTTCGACACCGCCTGGATGCCGCCGAGGTCCACCACCAGGCCCATGTCCTTGTGCCGGTAGTCGGAGAGCGGCAGGCCGCGCAGGGCCGCGGCGACGTTGTCCGCCGCCGCCCAGCCCTGGCGCATGGCGTGCTGCGCGGTCGGCGGGCAGATGGCGTCGCCGCCCTTGACGACGTCCGGCACGGCCGCCGCGTCGCCGAGCGCGAAGACACCGTCCAGACCCGGCACCGTCAGGTCCGGCCGGACGACGAGGCGGCCCTTGTTGGTCTCGGCGCCGAGCGTCGCGATGAGCGGGCTGGGGGCGACCCCCGCGGTCCAGATCAGCGTGCGGCAGGGCAGGACGCGGTCGTCGGTGAGCGTGACGGTGTTCTCGGTCACCTTGGCGACGGAGACCCCCAGGGAGACGTTCACGCCCCGGCGCTGCATGATCGCCATCGCCTTCTCGCCGAGCCGCTCGCCCAGCTCCGGCATCAGCTTGGGAGCGATGTCCACGAGGTGCCACTTGATCTGCGAGACGTCCAGACCCGGGTAGCGCTTGACGGCGGCGCAGGTCAGGCGTTGCAGATAGGCGGCCGTCTCCACGCCCGCGTACCCGCCGCCGACCACGACGAACGTCAGGCGCTGCTCCCGCTCCTCGCGGTGCGAGCTGGCCGCGGCCAGGTCCAGCTGGGAGATGACGTGGTCGCGAATCCAGGCGGCCTCGGCGAGCGTCTTGACGCCCACCGCGTACTTGTCGACGCCGGGGATGTCGAACTGCCGTGTGACGCTGCCGGGCGTCAGGACCAGGTGGTCGTAGCGCTCCACGACCTCCTCGCCGTTGATCTTCTTCACGATCACGGCCTTCGCCTCGGGGTCGATCCCGATGGCGCCGCCCGGCACGATCGCCGTGCGGCGCAGCATCCGGCGCAGCGGGACCGCGACCGCCTGCGGGGTGAGCACGCCGGAGGCGACGTGCGGCAGGAGCGGCAGGTAGAGCTGGTGGTCCGTCGGACTGATCAGCCGCAGCTCCGCCTCATGGGGCCCGAGTTTCTTCTCCAGCTTGTGCGCGCACTCCATGCCGGCGAAACCGCCGCCCACGATGAGGATCCGGGGAGCTGCCATGTGATGTCACTCCAAGACTCTGGGAGATCGTCTTCAGTGCTGTGTCACGGCTGTCGGGGCCGCCGCCGAGGCCGACAGAGGATCGTTCTGGATCTTCTGCGGACCGTACCCGTGGCCGTGTACCCCTGCATCCCGAATGGATTAATCGTGTGACGTGCTTCACACCCGCCGGGGCGGTCCCGGGGCCTTTGGATCAGATCTCCGGCCGGTAGCGGATGGGATGGTCGTGCGGCACCTCGACCAGGACGATCCGCAGGCCGTCCGGGTCCGCGATCCACATCTCGATCAGGCCCCAGGGCTCCTTGACCGGTGGCCGCACCACCTCGACGCCGCGTGCGACGAGGTCGTCGTGGGCCGCGTGGACGTCCGGCACCTGGAGCCACAGCCGCAGGCCGGGTGAGGGCGGGGTGTCGGAGCGGCCGGAGAGTTCGAGGAAGCCGCCGCCGAGGAAGTAGACGGTGCCCCGCTCGGGGCCGGTGCCGAACTCGCGGTAGACGTCGAGGCCGAGCGCCTCGCCGTAGAACGCGCGGGAACGCTCCGGGTCGGTGGGGTGGAGAAGGGTCCTGCTGCTCAGTACATGCACCATGGGGCCGCACCCTAGTGCCGCGTTAGGCTCGGCGGATCAAGAAGCCGCGCACAGATCGGAGAAACCCGTCGATGGACACCGCCCCGCGCTCCCTCACCGGTGAGGTCACCTTCCGCGACGCCGGTCCCGCCGATGTCGACGCGCTCGTCGCGCTCATCGAGTCGGCGTACCGCGGGGACGCGAGCCGCGCCGGGTGGACCACCGAGGCGGACATCCTCCAGGGGCAGCGCACCGACCCGCAGGGCGTCGCCGAGGTCATCGAGTCACCGGCCGCCCGGCTGCTGGCCGTGGAGCGGGACGGCGCGCTCGTCGCCTGCTGCCAGCTCGAACACCGTGGGGAACACGCCTACTTCGGGATGTTCGCGGTCAGTCCGGCCGAACAGGGCGCGGGCCTCGGCAAGCTGATCATCGCCGAGGCGGAGCGCGTCGCCCGCGAGGAGTGGGGCGCCGACGAGATGCACATGACCGTGATCTCCGTACGCGACGACCTCATCGCCTGGTACGAGCGGCGCGGCTACCGCCGTACGGGAAAGATGACGCCCTTCCCGTACGGCAACGAACGCTTCGGCATCCCGCAGCGCGCGGACCTGGAGTTCGAACTCCTCGTCAAGGAGCTGACGCCGTGAACGCCGAGGACCGTCGGCCGTGAACGCCGGCCTCAGGCCGTGAAGCGGCCCGTCCGCTTGATGTCCGGGTAGTCCGTGGTCGCGCCGTCCAACTGGAGCGCCCGCACGAGCCGCAGATCGTCCTGCGTGTTCACGACCCAGCCGATGATCCGCAGGCCGGCCTTCTTGGCGTGCTCCACGATCTCCAGCGTGAGACGCCGGATGTTGAGGACGAGCGTGGTGGCGCCGACCGCCGTCGCCCGCTCCACGACGTCGGTGCCGTAGCGGCTGGCGACGAGCGCGGTGCGTACGCCCGGCACCAGGCGGGCGATCTCCGCGATCGCCTCGTCGTGGAAGGAGATCACCTCCACGCGCGAGACCAGGTCGCGGCGGTGCATGACCTCGGCGAGGGCGCGCGCGGCCGCCACGTCCTTGATCTCGGCCTGGAGGGGCGCCCGCACGGCGTCCAGGACCTCTTCGAAGACGGGGACGCGCTCGCCGCGGCCCGCGTCGAGCTCCCGCAGCTCGGCGAGGGTCTTCTCGGCGATGGGCCCCTTGCCGTCGGTCGTACGGGCCACGTCGGCGTCGTGCATGACGACGAGGGCGCCGTCCTTGCTCAGATGCAGATCGAGCTCGATGAGATCGAGGCCGGCGGCTTGCGCGGCGATGAAGGAACGGAGGGTGTTCTCGGGCTCGACGCCCATGACCCCGCGATGACCGATGGTGAGGAAGTTCAAGGCCCACTCGCTTCCGTCGACGGCGGCTCGGCGGCCGCGCGGCGAGGACGGAGAGCCACGCGGCAATGTCGCAGCCTAACGGCCCGCCTCGGTGACCGAACCGGCCGGACGGGGGTGAACGGAACCTTCCGCTCTGGTTCCCACGATGCCGAGGACCAGTCCGGTGACGAGGGCGGCGACAAGGACGGCACGGGTGCTCACGGGTGCGCTGCTCCCTGCGGAGGGGACGGCTGACTCCGCCCGTCCTACCGGCGGAGGGGCCGCCGCCGCGAGCCGCGTCACCCGCAGGTGGGCGAGTCCGCCACGCGTTGACCCGGCGGCTCCGACGCCGGCTCCGATGCCGTCGGCGCCCAGTGCTCCAGGTCGTCGAGCATCGCCTTCGCCGGCTCCACCTTCCGCGGCCTGCCATACGCCGCGTTGCAGTGAACGGCGCGCGCCAGGCGCAAGAGGCGTGTGGCGGGCTCGCGCCGTGCGGCCGCGCACCGTCACGCCGGGCGGCTCCGCGCGGCCGCCGCCAGCGACGCCGTCCGGGCCAGCTGGGTGATCTCGTCCTCCGGAGCGGCCGGGCTGTAGACCGTCAGCGCGCCCCGCAGCTTGTCGAGGAGCAGGGTCTCCGGCGCGGCCGCGTGTTCACCGTCGTACGCCAGCCCGCCCTCGTCGTCCAGCCCGCCGATCCGCAGCTCCTCGACTCGCTCGGCCCGGTAGACCCGCGAGCGCCGCAGCGCGCCGGCCAGCGCGGAGACGACGAGCCGGGTGCGGGCCAGCGGCGCCTCGGCGTCGACCGTACGGACGTCGAGCAGCCCCTCGTCCAGCAGGGGCCGGTGCGAGGGGGCGAGGCCCTCCGGCAGATAGCGGCCGTTGCCCGCGAAGAGCAGCCACAGGAGGCGGTCGTGCCCGTCGAGGCGGACCCGCAGCGGCGTCGCGTCGCGCATCACCCCCAGCAGCGACACGGCGGCCGCGGGCCACTTCCCGATCCGGCCCTCCAACTTCTCCCGGCGGCGCACCAGTTCCGGGTAGAGCCCGATGCTGAAGGTGTTCACGAAGCCCGTGACGTCCGCGCCCGCGCCGTCGCGGACCCGCGCCAGGTCCACACGCACCGCCTCACCGCGCCGCACGGCGTGCGCGGTGTCCTCGAAGGTGGCCGTGCCCGCGTCCAGCGCGAAGTGGTTGAGGGTGCCGCCGGGGAAGACCGCCAGCGCGACCCCGGCCGCCACCGCGCGGCGGGCCGCGGCGTTGACCGTGCCGTCGCCGCCGCAGACCCCGAGCGCACCGCCCGACTCGGCGGCCCGCGCGACCGCCTTGTCCAGCGCCTTGCCCAGGTCCTCACCCGGCTCGCACGGGATGATCTCGGCCTTCGGCAGCAGCAGCTCCACGTACTGCCGGGCGGGCGGTCGGCCCGGAACGCCCCTGCCGGAACCGGAGTTGACCACCACGACCAGCCCCTCGCCGTCCGGCAGCACCGGCGCCGCCACCCGCGTGCGCCCGAACCGTGCGGGCGCGGGACGCGGCGGCCACCAGTAGCAGGTGACCGCGGCGGCGGCCGCACCGAGCGCGATGCCCGCGAGCACGTCACCGGGGTAGTGCACCCCCACGTACACGCGGGAGAACGCCACGGCCGCGGCGACGGGCGCGACGACTGCACCGTAGCCGGGCGACTCCAGGGCCACCCCCGTGGCGAACGCCGCGGCCGACGCCGCGTGCCCGGACGGGAACGACGGCGTCCACGGCGCCTTCGGCAGGCGCCGCACCAGCGGCACCGCGTCGTGCACGGGACGGCCGCGCCGCACGGCGTACTTCGCGACCGCGTTGGTCGTCAGCGAGGCCAGCGCCAGGGCGCCCACCCCGCGGCGCGCCGCACGCCGGGCCGCGGGCCCGCCGACGGCCGCGAGCACCGCCGCCGCGCCGAACCACAGCCGCCCGTGGTTCGCGGCGGAGCTGAGCGGCGGCAGCACCTGTTCGGCGCCGGGCAGCCGCGCCGCCGCCACCCGTGCGAACAGCCGCCGGTCGATCCTGCCGATGCGTCCCGTCATGGCCTCACTGCACCAGCACGCGGCGGCCACGGCCCGCGCTGCTCGCCCGAACGGGTCACGCGCGCGGGTCAGGTCGGCCCGGCGGACAATGCCGCCATGACGACCAACCGTGCCCTCGACGTACAGGTCAAGCGCCTCTACGACGACCCGGAGCCGGCCGACGGCACCCGTGTCCTCGTCGACCGGCTCTGGCCACGGGGTCTCGCCAAGGACCGGGCCGGCCTCGACGCATGGGACAAGGAACCGGCGCCCTCGGACGAACTGCGCCGCTGGTACGGCCACGACCCCGCCCGCTTCGAGGAGTTCGCCGACCGCTACCGCCAGGAACTCACGACCGCCGACGGCCGGGCGGCACTGGACCGCCTCCGCGACCGCGCCCGCACCGGCCGCCTGACCCTGCTCACGGCGACCAAGGACCTGCCGCACAGCCACGCGACGGTCCTGGCGGACGTGCTGACGTCCCGGCGGGCGTGAGCCGCTCCGTCACGGCCGGGGAGACGGCGGCCCGTCGAGGAGCCGCCGCGCGCCCGCCGGCCGCTCGGGCTCCAGATGGATGCGTACGCCGTCGAAGTCCGGGCCCCAGCCGAGCAGCGCCGGCCTGACCTGCCGCGCTGGCCGGGGCGGGAGGGGCGCAGCGCGGTGACCTCCGGGAAGCTGCTCGGCCATCTCCGCCTTCCGGGGCAGCGCCAGGCCGGTGGCCGCGCGCAGGGCGTTGGCGATGGCCGACGCCGTTCAGGCCGTACGGCGCGTCCGGGTGCCGTAGTTCGAGGAGGTCGACGGGGACGGCGGGCATGTCCGGTGGACTGCCCGCCGCCGCGGTCGACGACCTGCTGATCTCCTGGCCCGCCGTGCTGGCCTCGCGGGCGGCAACCGGGGTATACGGGAGGGCATGAAGGATCTTTTGAGGCACAGGGCCCGCCGACTGCTCGGCGCCGACCACCGACTGCTCTTCTGCGGGATCGCCGCCGGGATGTGGGGGTTCGGCGGGGTGCGGGGACGGCGTGCGGCGGTGCGCGGCGTCACCTCCCTGGCCCTGGCCTCGGCCACCGTCAACGCCCTCGGCCGGCACGCCGTCGGCGAGTCACGCCCGGCCCAGGAGGCGGCGCCGCTGCTGCGCCGCCTGCCGCGCAAGCCCCTCACCGGGCCCTACCCGTCCGCTCACGCCGCCTCCGCCGCCGCCTTCGCGACCGGCGCCGCGCTGGAGTCGGCGGGCTGGGGCGCGGCCCTCGCCCCGGTCGCGGCCACGGTGGCGTACTCCCGGGTCCGCGGCGGGCGCGCCCCGAGGGACGTCCTGGTCGGCGCGGCCCTCGGCGTGGGCGCCGCCTACGCGGTGCGCGGGATGGTGCCCACGCGGGCCCAACTGCCGCCGCCCGCACGGCCCCGGGTCGACGCGCCCGCCCTGCCGGAGGGCGAGGGCCTGGTCGTGGTGGTCAACCCCTCCTCCGGCGCACAGCCCCAACTCGCGGACCCGGTACGGCAGCTCAAGGCCGCCCTGCCGCGCGCCGAGGTGGTGCTGTACGAGCAGGAGGCCGGCGCCCTGCCCAAGGTCCTGGAGGAGGCGGCGCGGGACGCCGCCCGGCGCGGCGGCGTCCTCGGGGTGTGCGGGGGAGACGGCACGATCAACGCCGCCGTGGCGCCCGCCCTGCGGTTCAACGTGCCGCTGATGGTGCTGCCCGGCGGGACGTTCAACCACTTCGCCGCCGACCTCGGCGTCGACACGGTCGCGGACGCCTGCGCGGCCGTGACCCAGGGCAGCGCGGTGCGCGTCGACGTCGGCCGCGTCAAGCCGCTGGCCGGGATCGGCCCGGCGGGCAGGACCCTCGCCGAGCCCTCCTACTTCCTCAACACCTTCAGCCTCGGCAGCTACCCCGACCTGGTCCGCAGCAGGGAACACTGGTCCCCGAGGATCGGCGGCCCGCCCGCCACCCTGCTCGGCGTCCTGCAGATCCTGCGCACGGGCCGCCCGCTGCGGGCAGTGGTGAACGGCCGCCGCCGCTCGATATGGCTGCTCTTCGCGGGCAACGGCGCCTACCGCAGCGTGGGCATCGCCCCGGTGCGCCGGCACGACCTCGCCGACGGCCTGCTGGACGTCCGCATCGCCCACGGCGGCCGCTTCGCCCGCAGCAGGCTGCTCGCCGCGGCGCTGGCGGGCCAGCTGACCAGGACCCGCGTCTACGCCGCCGCCCGCCCTCAGCGGCTGGTCATCTCCGCGCTGCCCGAGGGGACGCAGATGGCGTACGACGGCGAGGTGGCGGACGCCCCGGCCGCGCTCCTGATCGACAAGCTCCCCGAGGCGCTCACCGTCTACCGCCCGACGTGCGACTGACCCGGCGCCGCCCGGCCGCCCTCAGGGGAAGGTGACGGCCGTGTCCACCGGGGTCAGGACGAGCCAGCGCAGGGAGGCGTCGTCGTAACGGCCGTAGGTCCGCACGTGTACGTCGACGGGGTCGGGCGCGACCAGCGGGAAGTACATCGGGCGGGCCCGCGCGTCGCCGGGTTCCGGGACGTCGGCGGTGGCGTCCCACAGCGCGGCGACGCCCGGCTCGCGCCGCACCGCGCGCACCACCTCGTCCAAACGTTCGTCGTCCGGTCGGCGCTGCCAGGCCAGCCGCAGCCCGGCCAGCAGCGGCCTGGCCCAGTGTGTTTCCCACTCGCGCAGCTGATAGCGGGCCTCCGGGGAGAACGCCCAGGTCATGACGTTCGCACCCGGGCGGACCAGCCACGGGCAGTGGCGCGCGGCCACGGCGTTGGCCGCGACCACGTCCCATGCCTGGTCACAGATCCAGCTCACCCGGCGCTGCTGGTGCAGCAGGTCGAGCATCGCCTCGTCGGGCCGCGCGTCGTGTGCCGCGCGGGGCGGCGGGCGGTGCCCGGTGCCCCGGTGCAGGGCGTCCGTCTGCGCGGGGGAGAGGCCGAGGACACGGGCCACCCCGTCGATCATCTCCGGTGCATAGCCGCGGTCCTCGCCCCGCTCCAGCGCGCGGTACCAGCGCTCGGAGACGCCGAGCAGCAGGGCCATGTCGAGCTGCGTGAGATAGCTGCGGTGGCCGCGGAACGGGACGGGCCCGGGCAGCAGGCGCGGATCGCGCGCCGTCCGCCAGGCGCGCAGCATCCGGCCGAGGTCCTCGCGTCGTGCGTCCGGCAAGGGTAAAGACCTCGCAAAGATGGGTCGGGCGGGTGGCAGGCACCGCGTGGCCCGCGCGTCCGCTCGCCCCGGCCGGTGCGGGTTGACAGCGTCGCACAGCGGCGCCCGGGCCGGAACTCCCGGGTACCGGTAGCCGTCCGTGCCGTTCTTCGCGGCGGACGGAGGTCCATGGTGAGCGCCGCGACCACGGGCCGCACCCCCCTGCGGCACCGCACACCCGCCGCAGACCCCGCACACGTACGGAGAAACTCACCGATGAGCTACTTCCTGCCGGAGTCCCACCCCGTGCTGACCGCCGCCCGCGGTCTGGCCCGCGCCCACGCCGGGATGATCGAGGTGCACACCTCCCCCCTCTACCTGCGGGCGCGCGACCCGCACCCCGATCGCACGGTCGCGCTGGTCTCGGGCGGCGGCTCCGGGCACGAGCCCCTGCACACCGGGCTCCTGGGACGCGGCGGCCTGGACGCCGTCTGCCCCGGCGAGATCTTCGCCTCCCCGCACAACCGGCAGATCTACGAGGCGAGCGCGGCCGCCGCGAAGAGCGGCGGCGTCCTGCTGATCATCAAGAACTACACCGGTGACGTGATCAACTTCCAGATCGCGGCGGAGCGCCTGCGGCACGACGGCATCCCGGTCGCCACGGTCCTGGTCGACGACGACCTGGCCACCGACAGCGCGGACAGCGCCACCGGGCGCCGGGGCACGGCCGCCACCGTGGTCGTCGAGAAGCTGCTGGGCGCCGCCGCCGACCGGGGCGCCACGCTGGAGGAACTCGCCGAGCTGGGGCGGCGGGTCGTCGCCGCGTCCCGCAGCATCGCGGTCGCCGCCCGCGCCCAGACCTCCCCCACCACCCTCGGCCCGGCCTTCACCCTGGAGGCGGGGACCCTGGACTACGGCGTCGGCATCCACGGCGAGCGCGGCATCCGCACCATCGCCCGCCCCGCGGTCGGCGACCTCGTCCGGCGCATGACCGACGACCTCCTCGACGCCCTGCCCGAGGGGCCGGGTGACGTGCTCGCCCTCGTCAACGGCCTCGGCGCCACCACGGAACTGGAGCTGCACGCCATCGGCGTCCTGCTCGGGGACGAGCTGACCGCCCGCGGGCTGCGGCCGGTGTTCACCGTCCCCGGCACCTTCACCGCCGCCCTCGACATGGCCGGCTTCTCCCTCACGGTGACGCGGCTCGAAGAGGGGTGGGCCGAGCTGTGGACCGCGCCGACCCGCACCCCGCTGGTCCTGCCGCGCCCCGCCCCGGCCCCGGAGCGGCCGGCCGAGCCGGAGGCGGCCGTCTCCCCGGCGGACACCGCGCCGGCGGCCACCCCGCACCCGGGCGGCGACCGCGCCCTCCTCGACCGCTACGCGCTGACGGTCTCCCAGGTGCGCGACAACCTGACCCGGCTCGACCAGCTCGTCGGCGACGGCGACTTCGGCGACAACCTCGCTGGCGGCGTCCGGCGCGCGGTGAAGCTGGCCGACGAGCGCGGCCTGGACGGCACGGCGGCCCTCGCCGCGGCCTTCCTCGACGACGTCGGCGGCACCAGCGGTCCGCTCTTCGGCCTCCTCTTCCAGCACCTGGCGTCCGCGGCGCCGAAGGACGGCGGGGCGCCGTCGGCCGCCGCCCTGGCCGAGGCCGCCGAGGCGGGCTTCGCCGCCATCCACCGGGTGGGCGGCGCGAACCCGGGGGACTGCACGCTGGTCGACGCCCTCGCGCCCGCCGCCCAGTCGCTGGCCGCCTCCGCGCGGGACACAGCCGCGGAGGCTCCCCTGACCGAAGCGGCCCAGGCGGCCATCCGCGGCGCCCTCGGCACCGCGGAGCTGCGGCCCCGCCGCGGCCGCGCCAGCTACGTGGGCGACCACGCCCTCGGCGTGCCGGACCCCGGCGCCCTCGCCGTGGCCCTGCTGTTCATGGCCCTGGCGGACGTCCACGAGCCCGCCACCGCGCCGCGGCTGCCCGCACCGGGCTACATCACGGTGCCCTGACGAGGCGTGCCGGGCCCGCGAGGGCCCGGCCCCGGGGAACGCGCCACGCGGAACCCCACGTCGTCCACGCGGTAACTGGGATGGCTGCGGCGCCGCGCGGAGGCCCGGCAGCTCCAGTGCTCGTCGAACCAGCCGCCACCGCGCAGCACGCGGTAACCGCCGTACACCTCGGCGTCGTACACGTCCCAGCACCAGTCCCAGACATTGCCCAGCATGTCGTACAGGCCCCAGGGGTTGGCCTGTCTGCTGCCCACGTCGTGGACTCGCTCCCCGGAGTTCCCGCGGTACCAGGCGATGTCGTCGAGGGGGCCGTAGTGCGGTCCGGTCGTGCCCGCGCGGCAGGCGTGCTCCCACTCCGCCTCCGTCGGCAGGCGGTAGCCGTCGGCGGAGGCGTCCCACGCCACGCTCTCGTCGTCGGCGCCGACGCGGTAGGCGGGCGCCAGACCGGCGCGCTCGGACAGGGCGTTGCAGAACCGGACCGCGTCCCACCAGCAGACGCCTTCGACGGGCAGCCGCTCCCCGCGCGCGGCGCTCGGCCGCAGGCCGGTGACCCGTTCGTACAGCCCCTGGGTGACCGGGTGCGCCCCGAGCAGGTACGGCGCGAGGTCGACCGTCCAACTGCGCCGCGTGCGCCGGTCCGAGAGGGTCACCCGGCCCGGCGGGACGGCGATCATGTCGTGCTCTTCGTGCGCGTTCACCGGGCGGGGCCTCTGTCTTCGTCGTACGGGGTGGTCAGTCGGGGCAGGTCCTGTCGCCCTTGCCCCTGAACGTCCGGTAGACGGGCAGAGGTTCCCCCTTCGTTCGGCCGCTTCGGGTGGCCGGGTACTCGACGATCGGGACCGGCTTGCAGACCGCCCACTGGTCGTTCGCCCCCGGGCCCTCGAACCCGTACGAACCCCCGGCCCCCCGCAGGCAGTTGCTGCAGCCGTGCGCGGAGATGCTCGGCATGATAAGGGTGTTGTAGACGTCGTTCTTCGACGGGATCAGCGGGCCGTCCTTCCCCCGAGGACTGTCCCCGCCCTCGTTGACCTCGCTGTACGTGCGGTCGACGGCGTCGGCGAGCAGGGTGAACGCGTCGTGGTACATCACCGCGTACCCGTCGTCCAACGGATCGGCCCCCAGCTCGTGCCGGGCGTCCAGCTTGTCGAAGCGGTCGAGGAAGCGGCCGAGCGCGCGCGGTGGATCGTTCTTCCCCTTCCACCAGGCCGGGTCCACGGACGACGCGTCGATGATCGTGGCCCGCGCCTCCTTCAGCCAGCGGGTGGTCTCGTCCGTGGTGAGGGTCGGTTCGAGCCCGATGCCCACCTTGAGCAGCCGCAGCCGGGTGCCCCGGCCGCAGTCGCCCTCCTGCGCGAGGCGTTTGACGAAGGCCGGCAGGTCCTGGTCGCGCCCGGCGAAGAAGACGGTGTCCGACCGCGCGGTGCAGATCTTCTGCACGGCGTCCGTGAACCGCCGCGGGATGCCCTTGTCCCGGCCGGAGGAGCCGGTGAAGTTGGAGTTGTGCCCCTTGAAGTCGTACCGCTCGTCGAAGTGCTTCTCGAAGACCCGGCGGAGGTTGCGCGAGTACACGTCCTCGCTGCGGTTGTCCCAGACCAGGAACCCCCGGCCCTGCTGCGGCCGTTCTTCGAGGTACTGCTTCAGGGCGCGGGCGAACTGGTCGTTGTTCGGCGACGTCTTGAAGAAGTGGTCGGCGTTCATGTCGGCCGCCGTGATGACGGGCCCGACGGTGGGAAGGCCGTGTTCGCTCAGGGCGGCGATCGCCCGCCGGGTGTCGGCGGTGCTGCTGGGGATGCCGGTCACCCCGACCAGAGGGGCCCGCTTGTCCCGCGCCAGCTCCGCGAGCCGGGTGACGACGGGACGCCACTGGTCGAGGTTGCGGCCGTCGGGCGCCAGCAGCAGCTGGTAGTGCGGGCCGCTGCCGCTGTTGGCCTCCTGCTGCGCGCTCAGCGCCCCGGCCAGACCGCGGCGGATCATGTCGACGGTCATCGCGCTGGACTCGTCCGTGGTGTACGGCATCATCAGCGCGATCCGCACATAGGGGATGCGGGCGCTGTTCTCGGCGGGGGACTCGGCGTCCCGCCGCACCTTCGCGTTCTCCTTTGCCACCTCCTCGATGAGGCCCTCCAGCCGCGGATCGGCCTCGAAGGCGTACTCCGTCACCCCGACGCAGTCCCCACCGATCTCCCGCAGATCGTCGCCGCACCTGCCGGGCCCTCGCGCGCCGAGGGTGAGAAGCGCGGCGACCACCGCGGCCACCAGGACCAGGGTCAGGGCCGCGGCCCACTCGATCGGTCCCCACTCGCGGGGGTGGCGACGGAACATGCTTCCTCACTGTCCTGGTACGGGGAGGGGGCGCTTGTCCCGGGCCGCGGCGGGCCATCTGCGGGCCGCCTGGCCGAGCGCGACGCGCCAGGAAGGATGACGCAAGGAGAGATAGGCCAGCTCCTGCTCGACGGCCGTGCACGTGTCGGGGTCCGGCTCCGTGTGCGGCTCGGAGAGGTACCACAGGGCGTGCAGCAGCCGGTTCACGCACCGCTCGGTGTCGTCGAGGTGGGGGTAGCGGCCGTCGTGCGCGCCGAGCGCGATCCGCAGCCGGTCGTCCCGCCAGTCGCGCTCGGGCGGGGTCGGAGCGGTGGCGGCGTACCGCAGGCACCGCAGCCAGTGGCCCGCGCCCCGCTCGTCCTGCTCCGACTGGAACACCTCGGCCAGCGAGGCCACCACCGTCTCCACGCCCCCGGCGGCCAGCATGTGCCGCAGCGCGTCCGCCTCGCCCCCGTCGCCGCGCTGGGCGTGGTGGTTCTGCAGGAAGCGGTGGATCTCCTGCCAGCCCCGGCTGTCGTCGGGCCCCGGGGAGAGCCGGCGGGCCTCGTGCACCAGGAGCCGCTGGAGCAGCGGATCGGTCACCAGCGGACTCTCGGGCGGCGTCAGGCGCTGCCAGTGCTGCTGTTCGAGGTAGTCGGCGACCGCGTTCGCCGGCAGCTGCTCGGGGCCCGCCAGGCGCAGCCGGGCCGCCAGCGCCTCGGCGGCCGCACTGTCCCTGGCCAGGGAGAGGAGGGTCAGCCGGTCACGCTGGCGGCGGTCCGGCAGCAGCCGCTCCAGCAGCGCCTCGCTCACCGGGCGGCCGTCCGGCGCGGACAGGTCGAGGAGGTCCCGGGGCGCCACGGCGCGGCCCGCCCGGGTCGCGGCGCGCACCGCCGAGCAGAGCATGGCCGTGGCGGCGGGATGGCCGCCGGTCAGCGCGTGCAGGGCGGAGGCGAGGTAGGGGTGGAGCGGGGCACCGGCCGAACCGGCGTCGAGCAGCGGCAGGACGTCGTCGCGGCTCAGCGGCGTGAGAGGCACGGTGAGCAGCCCCGCCGCGGGCGAGGTGCCACGACGCTCCCAGCCGCTGGCCCGGACCAGGTCGGGCAGTTCTCGGCGCAGCGGGCCGAGGTCGCTGCCGGGCGGTTCACCGAGGCGGGTCGCCACGACGACCAGTTCCTCGCGCTCGGGGGACTCGGGCGTCGCCCGGTGCTCCAGGAGCAGGTCGAGGAAGCGCCGCCCGGCCGGCAGGTGCACGTCGTCCAGGAGGACCAGGGGCCATGGTTCGCGGTTCCAGCGCTGCAGTCGGCCGTACGCCCCGGCGACATCGTGGCGGAACGCCGCCACGAGGGTCCGCTCGACCGCGCGCCGGTAGTCCCCGCCCTGGTGGTACCACTCGCTGAGCACCGCCAAGGGGTCCGTGCCCGCGGGGAGTTGGGGGAAGCGCGCACGGTACCAGTCCCGCTCCTGCCCCGCGCGGTACCGGTGCGCGTACTCGCCGAGCAGGGCGCGGGAAATACTCGCGCCTCTGCTGCCTGTGCCGTCGGGGGCGTCGGGCGCGGGTGGGGCCGCTGGGGCCGCCGCTCCGGCTCGGGCCTCGGCCGCCGCGGCCCACGCCTGGCGCACGTCCTGCTCGGACCCCTCGGCCAGGCGGCAGGCGATCAGCAGCCGCGCAAGGCGCAGACAGGTCGCGTCCCGCTCGGCGCCGTCGGCCGGGTCCCAGCTGGAGACGGCGAACAGGCCGGGCAGCAGGACGGGAAAGGGGCGCCGGTAGGAAGGCGCCAACTGGCGTGCCAGCTCGGCCAGGACACCGACGAGATCGGTGACGACGTGGCCGTCGGCGTCGGTGCCGCCCGGGAGCGACCCCCGTAGACCGGCCGCGGAGAAGGTGCCCGCGGGCGCGATCCGGATGTGGGCGAGGGGGAGCCGGCCCCGGTAGTGCGCCGCCAGCTCCCGCAGCACCGCGCTGCGGCCCATGCCGTGACGCCCCGTCAGCAGCACGACGGGCAGGTCCCGCTGGAACTCCCGCGCCGTCCGCGCGCGTTCGTCGTACTTCAGGCCGGTCAGCCGTGGGACGAGCGCGCGCAGGAGCGGGTCCCTGCCGTACAGCGGCACGTCTTCCGCTCTGTCCATCCGACTGCGTCCCGCCTCCGTAGTGCCGCTCCTTGTCAACTGCGCGTGGGGTGACCGAATTTACCCGTAGCACATGTGGGGTGTCAGCCCGTTGATCAGGGCCGCGGGTGCACGGACAGCTCGACGTCGGCCGCAAGCGCCTCCGCTCCGCTCACGTCACCCGGATGGTCGAGGTGGACCCTGCGCAGCCGGTGCAACGCGGCGAGCGAACCGAGGTCGACCTCGGCCGCCTCCATGAGATGGACCTCCTCGAGTCCGGGCAGCCGCAGGGAGATCCGCCGCAGCGGCACCGCGGCCCCCGCCCCCGCGTGCACGTTCAGCCGGGTGACCTGCGACAGGCGGGTGCGCGGCGCGAACAGCAGCAGACTCAGCTGTGCCGAGGTCAGCGTGAGCGTACGCAGCTCGGGAAGTTCGCCGAGGAGCGCTCCCCAGGAGTCCGGGGCCAGCCGCTCACTCGCCTCCTGGAGCCGCAGCTCCGTCAGGCTCGTACAGGCGCCGATGTCCGAGAGGCGGGTGGCGGTCGGCGGCAGCGACAGCACCCGCAGCCGCTCGGGGCACGGCAGGTCGGCGAGGCCCCGCCAGGGCACGTCGGCGCCGATCAGGAGCGTGTCGAGCCGTGGACAGCCCGCGAGGTCACGCAGCGGCTCGAAGCGGGGCAGGTCCCGCAGCGCGAGCCGCCGCAGCGCGGGGAGCCGGGTCAGCGGCCCGGGGTCCTGGACGTTGCGGCAGCCGCGCAGCCCGAGCGACTCCAGGCCGACCCGGCCGGACAGCACGTCCAGCGAGTCGAGGCCGAGGATGTCGCGCAGCTGGAGTTCCCGCACCTGACCGGCGTCCAGCGCCGAGCGGATGTCGTGCGGGGTGAAGTCCCCCCACAGGCTGACGCGCCGGTACCCGGACATGGTGCGCAGCAGGTCCAGCTCGGCGCGCGAGCGGACGGTGACGGTCTCGTCGGGCGCGATCTCCAGGAGCGGCCGGACGATCTCCTCGGCGTACACCTCCGGATCGAACCGGTCCCAGTGGTACAGGAGTTGGGCGCGTACGGCGGACTGGCCCGTGTGCAGGAACTCCCGCAGCCGGGGGATGGCGGCGTCCCCGCCGATCTGGCAGATCGCGTGGACCGTGGCCAGCTCCTCGTCGCCCGTCAGCTCCGCGGCCCGCGGCAGCAGCCCGAGGAGCAGCGGTCCCGTCTGCGCCAGGGACCTGGCCTCGCGCAGACCGCGCGGCGGCACCATGCGCGCCGCCTGGGCCTCGATGGCCTCGCGCACCGCGGGCGCGACACTGGTGGCCTGCTCCAGGGAGGCGAGCGCGAGCAGCCGCAGCCGCGCCTGGACGGCCGGGTCGCGCTCCCGCTCGCCCCTCTCGCGCAGCCGGGTGAGCAGCTCGCCGCGCTCGTGATGACGGGCCTGGGCGACGACCATCTGCACCACGTCCTCCCACTGCTCCAGGTGGGCGTTGTTCACCAGCATCCCCATGTCCCGCTCCTCCAGGACCGCCTGGGCGCCCAGGAAGTCCTGGAAGGTGCGGTGGATGAAGTCGACGGCGCCCTGGGCGGGTTCGCGCAGCAGCCCGGACCGCTCCAGGAGCAGCTGGAGGACGTCCTCCGCCTCGCCGATCTCCGCGAGCCGCTCCACCGAGGGCATCAGACGGCGTACGACGTCGACGGCGTCCGCCCGGTCCAGCTGGGTGCGTTCGTTGCGGATCAGCCAGTACGCGAGACGCCGCAGCGGCTCGGTGGCCGACTTCTGGTCCAGCTGCGGTGTGCCGCCGACGCCGCCGTAGACCTCACGCTCCACGTCGCGCCGCTCCAGGAGCATGGCGAGCGCGGCCTCGTACAGCGAGGCGCGGCCGCGCGGCAGGAAGCCGCGACGCTCCCGGTGCAGGGCGCAGATGAGCCCGCACATCAGGGGGTTGGTCGCGAGGCGGCTCAGCTCGGGCCTGCTGCGCAGCGCGAGCGTCAGCGACTCCCCGAGACGCGCGGGCGCGCCCGCCGCCGCGTGCCAGCGTTCGATGAACCGCCGCATGTCGGCGGGGCGCATCGCGCTGAGGGTGTACTCGTGGAAGCCCTCGTGCCGCAGCCAGCCCGGTTCGAGGGCGGAGGGGCGCGAGGTGAGCAGCCACAGGTTGCCGGGGAAGACCGCGAGGAGCTTCTTGAGCCACGCCTTGACCCGGCCGCGCTCGCCCCGCGGGATCTCGTCCGCCCCGTCGATCAGCATCACCGCGCGGCCGTTCCGCAGTACGCGCGTGGCCCAGCCGTCCGGCTCGGTGCCGACCAGGGGGCAGTCGATCCACCGCAGGAAGTCCTGCGGCATCGGCAGCTCGGCGCCCTTGCGGGCCAGCGCGCGCAGCGGCAGGACGAACGGGACGCGCCCCAGCAGCTGCGACAGGGCGCCCGGCACCCGGTCCTGGCGCGCCGTGGTGAGGGCGAGCCACTGCACGAGCGTCGTCTTGCCGGTCCCGGCCACGCCGCGCAGCAGGACCCGGTCATGGGTGGCGAGGGCGGTCTCCACCGGCGCCGCCGCCCGCTCGGCCGGCTCGCCGTCCGCCATCGGCGCCGCGTCCCCCGGCCCGCGCTGCAAAGTGGCCTCCAGACTCAAGTAAGCCGCTTCCAGGGGCCATTCCTGGCCGGCGGGCTCGCGCAGGTCGACGCCGTGGATGGTGAGCCTGCCGTGGTACTGGACGACGTAGCGGGCGTACTCCTCCTCGAACCGGGCGTCCTGCGCGGAGACGTCGGGCAGGCGCTCCAGGATGCGCTCCAGCCGCTCGCTCTGCGCGCGGATCTCGCGGCTCTGCTCGACCTGCGTGCGCGCCGCGAACCCGGGCTGCTCACTGAAGAACCGCACCACGTGGACGCAGGCCGTCTCCAGGAGCCGGTCGTGGAAGCGCGCGGCGTCGTCGCTCAGCAGCCTGCGGGTCTCGGGCCCCGCCCGCCGCGACAGCTCGGCGGCCAGCTCCTCGGGCCCCAGCGCGAAGGCCTGGACGTCGTCCATGTCGAGGTCGCCGAGCGCGTGCAGGGTACGGGTCAGCGCCAGCGCCACGGCGTCCTTCTCGTCGGCGCCGACCGGCGGATCGTACGGACCGGCGGCCCGCACCGCCCGGCGCACCAGCTCACGGGCGATCCGGTGCAGATCGTCCTCGCTGAGGGCGCGGTGCTCGCGGGAGAAGGCCATCAGGCGCCTGACCGGGACCGGCCGCTCCGGGAACGACGCCCCCGGCGCCTTCGGGGCGGGCAGCAGCAACCGCTTGAGCAGCGGCGCGATCACCGCCGACGCGACCCGCAGTCCTACCGTGCCCCCGTCCACGCACCCTCCCTCGGCCGCTCCGCCCCGCGGACCGAACCCGCCCGCGCGGTGGTGACCCGACCAGCGTAGCCGCGGACCGGCCCCGGCCCACCGAAAGTCGGCAAGGCCGCGGCAGGGGATGCCGCGCCTCAGGGGACCGGGAGAGAAAACACGTGCCGCTTCGCTGCACCGCGAGATGCGGGGCACACTCCTCCATAAGAGTGCCGATCACCGGGCGACGCGGGCGTAGGGTGGCGCCGCGAAGAGATGGAGGCGCCGATGTCCACGCAGATCCATCGTCTGACGATCACGGAGCTGGCGAGCTGCGACGACTGCGTGGTGCTGCGTGTCACCGGCGAACTCGACCAGACCGGCGAGGCACTCTTCCTGGGCACCCTCGGCGCTTGCGTCGACGCGGGCCACCGCCATCTGGTCCTGGACACCACCGCCCTGTCGTTCTGCGACTCGCGGGGGCTCAACTGCCTGCTGGCCATGCGGTGGCTGCTGGAGCGCC
The DNA here is from genome assembly GCF_021028635.1 of Streptomyces huasconensis. Taxonomy (NCBI): domain Bacteria; kingdom Bacillati; phylum Actinomycetota; class Actinomycetes; order Kitasatosporales; family Streptomycetaceae; genus Streptomyces; species Streptomyces huasconensis. The sequence goes on along the minus strand of NZ_CP086119.1, from coordinate 946,364 downwards.
GCGACGGCAGACTCCTGCTGGCCGGGGCGGGCCGCCGGCTGACGGACCTGCTCGCGCAGACCGGCAGCGCCCACCTGCTCCCCAGCCACCGCACGGTGGGCCACGCCCTGGCGGAACTGCCGCAGGCGCAGCGCCCGGTCTGGCCACCCCTCCAGGACTGAACCGGAGGTCTGAAGGGGGTGAAAGGGCGGGGCCCCGCGCTCAGGGCTCCTTCCCGAGCGCGGCGCGCACCACGCTCAGGACTTCACGATCCGACGGACGTTCTCCACGCTTCCGCAGTCCGCCTGGAGCTGCTTGGCGCGCTCCTTGGCGAAGGCCTCGCCCAGCTCCTCGCGGCGCTCCATCGCGACGTTCTCGCGCGCGCCGTTGAGGATCGTGCGCTCCTCCTCGTCGGCGTGGTGGGTGACCGCCTCGACGAGCTTCTCCAGCTTCTCGTCCCAGTCGTCGGAACCGACCTCGTCGACCTCCAGCAGGGCCAGGAGCGCCTCGTTGCCCTCCTCGTGCTCCTCGACGCCGTGTTCGACCTCGTCGTTCTCGATGTCCCGGTAGCGCTTGAGCGCGGGGTAGACCTCCGCCTCCTCGGCGAGCGCGTGCGCGATGAGCAGGTCCGCGAACTCGCGCAGGGCCCCCGCCCGGTCGCCCTCCACGCTGCGCATCTCACGGAAGAGGTCCTCCATCCGCCGGTGGTCTTCGAGGATCAGCTCCACGACGTCCTTGGACGCCGCCTCGTTCGCCTTGGCCGCCATGACAGTGCTCCTTCTCGGCTGGACAGTGGGGGTTCCCTGCCTCGTGTACCCCCGGTACCGATAGGTAGCGCGCTCTCTTCACCCACTGGAGTTCCGGCGTCCCGGCCGTCGCGTGTGTCACTCCTGCGGCCCACCCCCGGACCGGTCAGGGCTTGCGGGCGAGTCCGCCGTGCTCACCGATCGGCTCCGGGGCGGGGGAGGCCGCCTCCGGCCGCCAGAGGGTGACTGGCACGACCCCCGGGTCCAGGAGTTCGAGGCCGTCGAAGAAGGCCGCGATCTCGTCGACCGGGCGCAGGTGGTAGGGGACGGCGCCGGACTCGTTGTAGGCGTCCTGGGCACGTTCGTACGCGGCGTCGATGCCCCGCGAACCGTCGTTGAGGCAGAGGAAGCTGCCGGAGGGCAGCGCTCCCATCAGGTGGGTGACGACGGAGCGCGCCCGGGCGTGGTCGGCGACGTGGCCGAGGATGTTGCTGAGGATGAGGGCGGTGGGCCGGGTGAGGTCCAGCGTCGCGGCCGCCGCGGCCAGGATGCGGTCGGGGTCGGCCACGTCGGCGTCGACGTAGGAGGTCGCCCCCTCCGGGGTGGAGGTGAGCAGGGCCCGGGCGTGCGCGAGGACCATCGGGTCGTGGTCGACGTACACGATCCTGCTCTCGGGGGCGAGCCGCTGGGCCACCTCATGGGTGTTGTCCACGGTCGGCAGACCCGTCCCGACGTCGAGGAACTGCCGGATGCCCGCCTCGGTGACCAGATGGGTGAGGGCCCGGCGCAGGAAGGCGCGGCTGCCGCGGGCGACGGCGACGATGCCGGGGAAGACGGCGCTGTACGCGTCGCCCGCCTCCTCGTCCACGGGGTAGTTGTCCTTGCCGCCCAGCCAGTAGTTCCAGATCCGGGCCGAGTGCGGCACCGATGTGTCGATTTCGGTCATGGGTACGTCCATGGGGTACGTGTGCCGCCTCAGCCGGAGGGTGAACCGTTCGCCGCCCAACCTACGGCCCAACGGCACACGCGTGTACGGGGGTTCGGCGGCGGAGGCCGATGCGCGGGCGCCCCGCGTCTAGGCTGCACCCCGGAACCCGCCCGGGCCCGCCGCCGATCCCAGGAGCACGCACCGTGTCCGACCCCGCACCACAGCACCCGTATCCCGACGCCCACCGCCCCGACGAGGCACCCGCCCCGCACGCGCTGCTCGCGCCCGTCCTCGGCCTCCTCGGCACCTGGCACGGCCGGGGCAGCGGCGAGTATCCGACGCTCGACGCGGACTTCGCGTACGCGCAGGAGGTCACCTTCAGCCACGACGGGCGGCCCTTCCTGCACTACGAGGCCCGCGCCTGGCTGGTCGACGCCGACGGCCGGCCGCTGCGCCCCTCGGCCCGCGAGAGCGGCTGGTGGCGGCTCCAGGCCGACGGCCGGGTGGAGGCGCTGATCACCCAGCCCACCGGCGTCGCGGAGATCGCGGTGGGTCACGCGGGCGGTGACACGGTCGACCTCTCCACCCATGAGGTCGCCCTGGCGCCGACCGCGAAGAAGGTCGACGCCACCCGCCGCCGCTACACCCTCACCGCCCCCGACACCCTCGCCTTCGTCCACGACCTCGCGGCCGTGGGGCAGCCCTTGCAGCACCACCTCTCGGCGCTTCTGCACCGCAAGGGGTGACCGGGCGCGGCGTACGCGGTGTGTTCCGGCAGGCGGTCGATCGGTTCGTGGCCGCCCACACGAGAGCGTCGGCCGACGCAGATGCGTGGGCCGACGCGCGGATGTGAGCCGGTGCGTGGATGCGAGCCGATATGCGGATGTGAGCCGACGTGCGGCTCAGCTGTCGGCAGGGACCATTCCCTTGCGCAGCGTCGCCAGGGTGCGCGAGAGCAGGCGGGAGATCTGCATCTGGGAGACGCCGAGACGTTCGCCGATCTGCGACTGCGTCAGCTCCTCCACGAAGCGCATGTGCAGGATCTCCCGGTCGCGCTCGGGGAGCCGGGCGACCAGGGGAGCGAGCGAGTGGAAGTCCTCGACGAGTTCCAGGGAGGGGTCCTCCTCGCCGATGAAGTCGGCGAGGGGCGTCTCGTCGGTGGCGTCGCCGTGCAGGACGGCGTCCAGGGAGGAGGAGTTGTAGGCGTTGGACGCCAGCCGGGCCTCGATGACCTCCTCGGGAGCCAGGTTCATCAGCGCGGCCAGCTCGTCCACCGTGGGGGAGCGGCCCAGCCGGCTGCTGAGTTCCTCGGTGGCCTTGGCGAGTTCGACCCGGGCCTCCTGGAGGCGGCGCGGCACGTGGACCGCCCAGGACGTGTCACGGAAGAAACGCTTGATCTCGCCGACAATATAAGGCACCGCGAACGTCGCGAATTGCACTTCGCGCGACAGCTCGAACCGGTCGATGGCCTTGATCAGGCCGATCATGCCGACCTGGACGATGTCCTCCATCTCGTCGCCGCGGTTGCGGAAACGGCCTGCCGCGTAACGCACGAGCGACATGTTCAATTCGATCAGGGTGTTGCGCACGTACTGGTATTGGGCGGTGCCCTCCTCCAATACCGCGAGCTGATCGAAGAACAACTGGGACAAGGCGCGGGCGTCCTTGGGGCTCACCGCCTGCGGGTCCACCACTTCCGGCAGTTCCGTGACGCCGGTGTCCGTCTGGGCTCCAGTGGCCATCGTCATGTCTACCTCCCTGTCCGCCGACCCCCTCGTCCCCCGTGGGCCGGTGAGCCAGCGCCTACCCCTCCTCGAATACTTCATGTCCCTGCCGACATATGAATGTTCCGTGACGCCGACCACACGGCTCGGCGGGCGGACGTTAAGAAGTCGGGTTCGGGGGCAAGAGACCCTTTCGTACAGTCCACCCCTGATCGAGGAGGGGCGTATGAGGACGGACCATTCACGGCACAGCGTCAAACCCTTGGACCGAACGGTCTTCGACAAAAGGACGGAAGCTGTCCCACGGGCACGGGAATTCGCCCGCGCTTTCTTGAACGGACTCAGGCCGACCCTGGACGAACAGGCCGCCGCGAGCGTCGAACTCACCGTTTCCGAGCTCATCACCAATTCCGTGCGGCATGCGCGCGGCGGGTCCTGTTCACTGCGTCTGGTGGCGCATCCGGACGCCGTCACGGTCGCCGTCACCGACGCCGACCCCCGGCCGCCGCGGGAACGGACGCCCGATCTGGCGGGAGGCACCGGCGGCTTCGGCTGGCCGATGGTGCGCAGCCTCGCCCGGGAGGTCCACGTGAGCACGGGCCCACAGGGCAAGACCGTCCGGGCGGACCTGCCCCGCGGCTGATGCGGGCGGCCGATCGGAACCGCGTGGCTCGGAGCCTGGCCGCTCGTGGCCTGACGGGTCATATGGCCGTCAGCAGTAGGGGACGGCTGCCCCGAGCGCGGGCCCGAGGCGCGGGCCATCCTCCGCCCCGGAGATCTTCCTGACCTGGGTCGCCGCACGCACCAGCACCATCAGGGTCGGGCACGGCGTGGTCTGTGTGCCGTTCACTTTCCACCACCCGGACCGGGTCGCCCAGCGCACCGCGATGCTGGACCTGCTCTCCGGCGGGCGGCTCGACCTGGGGGCGGGGCGGCGCCGAGCAGGAGGTCGAAGAGGCCCTGCGCATCATTGCCCCCGGCTCTTCCTCGCCTGCAGCAGGACCGAGACCCCTCTCGCAGGCGGCCGAACTCGGCATCGGCGCACTGGTGATGGGCTTCGCGGGGACCGAGGTGATCGCCGGGATGAGACAAACGTACGACGCCGCGATCGCGGCCCGCACCGACGCGCGCCGGGTGTCGAGCGTCGTCAACGACCACTTCTCCGTGCTCTGCCCGACGATCGTGCTCGACGACCGGGAGACGGCGCGGGCGTCCGACCCCGACCGCCACGGTCAATGCTTGACTCCCACACTGCTCCCCGAGGCGGACGAAGCGCTGAACGATGTGGCAGAAGCGATCGCCTCAACCGTGATGGACAGGAAAAACAGCGGTGAAGGTAGGGGTGGCGCAGGATAATTTCCCGAGGCTCCTCTTGTCGCGGAGAACCTTGCACGCATACGGTGTCCATACGCGAGGTTCTCCCGTGGAAGGTGGGACATGACGGAAATTCTTGTGCAGGCGGGTACGGAGGGTGCGGTTCCGTCCGTTGCAGAGCGGGTGGTGGACCATCCGGCGTGGCCGGTGCTCAAGGAGGCCGTGGAAGAGATCAGGCCCTGGCAGTCGAAGGACGGTTCCCTCGACTTCGCGGCCGAGGGAGCCCCATCCAAGGCCGCGGCCGAACTCGCCGTGGACCGCGTGATCTCGGCGGTCGAGCAGCTCAGCCCGCTGCTGCCGCACGACGCCGCCTACCACCGCGCGCTCGTCGCGGACCTGCGCCGCTGGGCGGACGACGGCTTTCAGGTGCCGGACTTCCTGGACTCGCTGCTCGCCTTCCAGCCCGCGGCGGACCGCCGGGACGGACTCCAGCACCTGGTCGTCTTTCCGATGTACACGCAGAACGGCAACCCCGACCGCAACCTCGAAGCGGTCGTGCTGCGCATGGTCTGGCCCGAGTGGCTGGCCGAGCTGGAGCGCACCCGCTACGACAACCCGCTGTTCTGCGGCATCACCTTCGAGGACTTCACCGCCGGGTACGACACCAACTCGGCCGTCCTCTTCCCCGAGACCATCGCGGTGCGCGAGGCCCCCGAGCGCTTCTCCTGGGGCGGCATCTTCTGCGACCGCGAGGCGGCCCGCTTCCGCCGCGTCACCGCGGCCGCCGTGGACATCCTCGGGCTCGAACTGCCCGACGACATCCGCGACATGGTCGGCGACCAGGACCGCTGCCAGCAGGCGTTCGTCCTGTGGGACATGGTCCACGACCGCACCCACAGCCACGGCGACCTGCCCTTCGACCCCTTCATGATCAAGCAGCGCCAGCCGTTCTGGATGTACGGCCTCGAAGAGCTGCGCTGCGACCTCACCGCCTTCAAGGAGGCCGTGAAGCTGGAGGCCGAGGGCAACCGGCACGGCCGCGACGTGCAGTACGCCGTCCTCTTCGACCGCATGTTCCGCTTCCCCGTCACCGGCGACCGGACGCGCAACTACGACGGACTCGGCGGCCAGCTCCTCTTCGCCTACCTCCACAAGCACGACGTGGTCCGCTGGACCGACAACAAGCTGACGATCGACTGGGAGCGCGCGCCCCAGGTCACCAACCAGCTGTGCGGCGAGATCGAGGACCTGTACCGGGCCGGCATCGACCGCCCCAAGCTGGTCCACTGGTTCGCCGCCTACGACCTGGTCTCCACCTACCTCGCCCCGCACCCCGGCTCGCGCTGGGCCAAGGGCCCGGAGGCCCTGGACACCTCGCTGCCGCCGCGCAAGCTCGTCGACGAGGTGCTTCCGGACGAGTTTCCGCTCAGCATGTTCTATGAGGCGCTCTCCAAGAAGCTGAAGAACGTGATCGCCTCCACCAAGGGGATCACCGCTTCCGCGGACGCCGAGAAGGTCGCCGCGTGAGCGGCCGCCAGGAGGAGGCGAGGACCATGTCCGCACTTGATGGAGCCGTTGTCGCGGTGGCCGGGGCCGGCGGGGCCGCCGGACGCGCCGCGCTGCTGAGGCTGGCCGAGGCGGGCGCCACGGTCGTGGCGTCGGACGCCGACCCGCTGAGTCTGCACGAGGCCGTGGACGCCGCGCGGTACGCGCACGGCGGGGCCACGGTCATAGGGGACACGGTCGACCTACTGGATCTGGACGCCACCCGCGAGTGGGCGACGCGTACGGAGAAGGAGTTCGGGCGGATCGACGGCCTGGTCCACCTCGTCGGCGGCTGGCGCGGCAGCAAGAGCTTCGCCGAGACCGACCTCGCCGACTGGGACTTCCTGGAGAAGCTCCTGATCCGCACCGTGCAGCACACCTCCCTCGCCTTCGAGGACGGGCTGCGCCGCAGCGACCGCGGCCGCTACCTGCTGGTCAGCGCGGTGGGCGCGGCCAAGCCGACCGCGGGCAACGCGGCGTACGGCGCCGCCAAGGCGGCGGCCGAGGCCTGGACGCTCGCCCTCGCCGACGCCTTCCGCAAGGCGGGGGGCGAGGAGGGGCCGCGCGCGGCGGCTGCCATCCTGGTGGTCAAGGCGCTGGTGCACGACGCGATGCGCGCGGAGCGGCCCAACGCGAAGTTCGCGGGCTTCACGGACGTCAAGGAGCTGGCCGAGGCCATCGCCGGCGTCTGGGAGCGGCCCGCCGGGGAAGTGAACGGAAACCGCCTGTGGCTGACCGAGAAGCCGTGACCGCTGCCGCCAAGGACGCCGTGAACCCGCCGAAGACCGATGCCCGCCGTCATCACGACCCGGCCGTGCGCGGGTTCGCCAGCGACAACTACGCGGGCGCGCACCCGGAGGTCATGGCCGCCCTGGCGCTCGCCAACGGCGGGCACCAGATCGCGTACGGCGAGGACGACTACACGGCCCACCTCCAGCAGGTGATCCGCGGCCACTTCGGTCCGACCGCCGAGGCGTTCCCGGTGTTCAACGGCACGGGTGCCAACGTCGTCGCGCTCCAGGCGGTCACCGACCGCTGGGGCGCGGTGATCTGCGCCGAGTCCGCGCACATCAACGTCGACGAGGGCGGCGCCCCCGAGCGCATGGCCGGCATCAAACTGCTCACGGTGCCCACGCCCGACGGCAAGCTGACCCCCGAGCTGATCGACAGGCAGGCGTTCGGCTGGGACGACGAGCACCGCGCCATGCCGCAGGTCGTCTCGCTCGCGCAGAACACCGAGCTGGGCACGGTCTACACGCCCGACGAGATCCGCGCGATCTGCGACCACGCGCACCAGCTCGGCATGAAAGTGCACCTCGACGGCGCACGGATAGCCAACGCGGCGGCCTCGCTGGACGTGCCCATGCGGACGTTCACGAACGCGGTCGGCGTCGACATCCTCTCCCTCGGCGGCACCAAGAACGGCGCGCTGTTCGGCGAGGCCGTCGTCGTCATCAACCAGGACGCGGTGCGCCACATGAAGCACCTGCGCAAGATGTCGATGCAGCTGGCGTCAAAGATGCGCTTCGTCTCCGTGCAGCTGGAGGCGCTGCTCGCCAAGGACCTGTGGCTGCGCAACGCCCGGCAGGCCAACGAGATGGCGCAGCGCCTGGCCGAGGGCGTCCGCTCCGTGCACGGCGTGGAGATCCTCTACCCGGTCCAGGCCAACGCCGTCTTCGCGCGCCTGCCGCACGACGTGAGCGAGCGCCTGCAGAAGCGGTACCGCTTCTACTTCTGGGACGAGGCGGCGGGCGACGTGCGCTGGATGTGCGCGTACGACACCCGCGAGGAGGACGTCGACGGGTTCCTGGCGGCACTGAAGGAAGAGATGGCGCGCTGACCCGCACCGCATAACCTCTGCATAGATATGCGATCGACCGTAAAGTCATTGACGTACGGTCGGTCGCGTTTCTATGCTCCCGTGCCATGCAGCTGATCCAGCAAGACCCGGACCTGTCCGCGTACTTGGCGGCCGACGAGGCCATCGACCACCGGCACCCCCTCGTGCGTGCGACCGCCGCGCGGCTCGCCGAGAAGGCCGCCGATTCATACGTATACGCGCAAGCGGCCTACGAATACGTCCGGGATGCCATTCCGCACTCCGCCGACAGCGGCGACCCGCGCGTCACCTGGCGCGCCTCGGACGTCCTGGAGCAGGGCACCGGCATCTGTCACGCCAAGGCCCACGCGCTGGCCGCGCTGCTGCGGGCCGAGGACATCCCCACCGCGCTCTGCTACCAGCGGCTCACGCACGACGCCGGAAGCGGCCACTGTCTCCACGGCCTGGTCGCCGTGCGCTTCCGCGGCGGCTGGCACCGCCAGGACTGCCGGGGGAACAAGCCGGGGGTGGACGCGCGGTTCTCGCTGGACGGGGAGCGGCTGGCTTTCCTGCCCGACGCCAAGTCCAATGAGATGGACTATCCGGTACTCTATGCTGCACCGCACCCGGCGGTCCTGCGCGCCCTGCAGAACGCCCCGGACCGACCGCACCTGTGGGAGAACCTTCCCGACGCGCTCTGACGAGCCCCGACGCAGCAAGGCAGCTCATGACCCACGCGCCCCTGGCCCTCACCGTCTCCGACGAGGTGCGCGCCCTCGCGCCCGGCTTCACCCACCTCGCCATCGAGGCACACGGCCTCGTCAACGCCCCCAGCACCGATGACAGTGCGGCCCTTCTCGACGAGGCCGCGCGACGCCTGGCCGTACGACTCGACGGCCGCGCCCCGCACGAGGACCCGCACATGGCCGCCTGGCGCGCCGCCTACACGGCCTTCGGCGCGAAGCCCTCGCGCACCCGCAACTCGGCCGAGGCCCTGGCCAAGCGCGCGCTCGCGGACGGCGGACTGCCCCGGATCAACGTCCTCGTCGACGTCTACAACGCGATCAGCGTGGCCCATCTGATCCCGGTCGGCGGCGAGGACCTGGACCTGATCAAGGGCGGGATGCGCCTGGTGCGGGCCACCGGGACCGAGGAGTTCGTGACCGCATCGGCGGGCGAGCGTGTCGTCGAGCACCCCGACGCGGGCGAGGTCGTGTGGTGCGACGACGAGGGCGTCACCTGCCGCCGCTGGAACTGGCGCCAGGGACCGCGCACCCGCCTCACCGAGGAGTCGGTGAACGCGATCTTCCTGCTGGAGGGCATGGGCCCGGACGCCGGGCTCGAGGCCGCGGGCACGGAACTGGCCGAACTCCTGGAGAAGTTCAGCCCCGGCGCGCGGATCACCGTCCACGCGCCGCGCTAGGCGTGCGGACGGTCAGGCAGGCGGTCAGCCGGCCTCGGCGGCCTCGGCGGCCTTCACCTCGGCGGGGGTCGGCGCCGTCCCACCGAGGTGCGCCGGCATCCACCAGGTGTCGTCCGGACCCTTGGGGCGCACGGGGTAGGCACGCTGCGCGGCCTCCAGCAGCTCCTGGCAGCGCTCGCGCAGCCGCCGGGTGATCGCGCCCGCGTACTGGTCCTTGGGCGCCTCGATCGGCTCGCCGACGCGGATCGTGATCGGCAGGTGGCTGCGCCTGAAATTGCGCGGGTGACCCTTGGTCCACAGCCGCTGCGTGCCCCACAGGGCCATCGGGATGAGCGGCACCCCGGCCTCCTGGGCCAGCCGCGCGGCGCCCGTCTTGAAGGTCTTGAGCGTGAAGGACTGCGAGATCGTCGCCTCGGGGAAGACGCCGATGATCTCTCCGGAGCGCAGCGAGTCCAGGGCGTGCGCGTAGGCCGCCTCGCCCGAGGCGCGGTCCACCGGGATGTGCTTCATCCCGCGCATCAGCGGCCCGGAGATCTTGTGCCGGAAGACCGACTCCTTGGCCATGAAGCGCACCAGGCGCTTCTGGGGCAGGGCGGCGAGGCCGTCGAAGATGAAGTCCAGGTAGCTGATGTGGTTGCTGACCAGGACCGCGCCGCCGGAGCGCGGGATGTTCTCCGAGCCCTTGCAGTCGATCTTCAGATCCCATGCCTTGAACAGCGTTTTCGCTGCACCGATGACGGGACGGTAGACAAGCTCGGCCATGGGTGGCGAGGGCCCTTCGTTTCTGGCTGGGGAGGGGGCTCCCGGCGAGAGGTTACGCAGCCGTAGGTTTTTCGGCGTTGCGCAGATCGTGCCCCAAGAACGGACGAGTGACCAGCCTTGGTGCCCTCAATCCGGGAGATTCTCGTCACGTCGGAAATGTTTCGCGGGTACGTGAGCGCTGAACCGGGGAGCGAGTGGAAGAGGGCGAGGGGCGGGAGACGTACGTGCCAGGACGCGACACCGGGCGCAGGCTCGGCGCGACGGACATCGGGCAGGGGCTGGGCGAGCGGGCCACGCTCGTGCAGTTCTCCAGCGCCTTCTGCCAGCCCTGCCGAGCCACCCGCAGAGTCCTCGCCGAGGTGGCCGCGATGGTCCCGGGCGTGGCCCACGTGGAGATCGACGCCGAGGACCACCTCGACCTCGTACGGGAACTGCGCGTCCTCAAGACGCCGACCGTCCTCGTCCTGGACGCACGGGGCCACGTGGTGCGCCGCGCCGCGGGCCAGCCCCGCAAGGCCGATGTGATCGCCGCCCTGGGCGAGGCCGTGTGACGGGCCACCGCCTCGCGACCGCCGCCCGCGCGCGGAGCGCGCCCGTATCCGAGCCCGTGACATGTCTTGCACAACCGCGGAAAGACTTGACTGCACGCGGCACCTATCGCGAGCCTTCTCCCATGCCTCGGGACCTCCTTCTGTACGAGCGCGTCCACGTGGACCTCGCCCGCCACGCCAGTGCCCGCTGTCCGCACTGCTGAGCACCGACGCCTTGGCTCGTAACACCGGAACCCGGCAGAAGGACCCCTCCATGACGGCCTCGCCCGCCCTCGGCACCCACCCGCCCGCCACCTCCGACCTGCTGCGCTCGGTCTTCCGGCGGCATGCCGCCGGAGTCGCCGTGATCACCGCGGCGCACGGCTCACGTCCCGTCGGCTTCACCGCCACCTCGCTCACCTCGGTCTCCGCCGAGCCGCCGATGATCTCGTTCGGCATCGGCACCGGCGCCTCCAGCTGGCCCGCGGTCTCCGAGGCCGCGCACGTCGGCGTGCACATACTCGGCGAGCACCAGCAGGAACTCGCCGCCACCTTCGCGCGCAGCGGCGCCGACCGCTTCGGGGCGCCCACCAGCTGGCGCGAGGGGCCCGAGGGGGTGCCCGTGCTCGACGGCGCCCTCGCCTGGCTGGTCTGCCGCGTGGTGACGCGCGTGCCCGCGGGCGACCACCGCCTGGTGATCGCCGAGGTGGTCACCGGGGACCCCGCGGGCGAGGGCCGCCCGCTCCTCTACCACCAGGGACGCTTCAACGCGCTGCGCGACTGAGAGTTCCCGGTGAGCGGGCACTTCAGGTGATTACGGAAATCTGGGGCGGCGCGCAGCGCCTCTGGCAGGGTGGTGGCGGGAGACGGGTGGGCGTTGGGAAGGTCACAGTTCAAAGCGCTTGCTCAGCGGGAACGAACTGGGTGTACTCATGAGTAATATTTCGTTCGGAGCGCGGCCCGCCCCGACCGTGATCCGCCGCTTCAGGCGCCTATGCTGCCTGCAAGAAGGCAGTAGCCATAAGCCGAGGCAGCAGCCCAGTAAAGACGATGCAGTAGGAGAGCCGGCGTGAGCTTGAGGATCGTTGTCTGTGTGAAGTACGTGCCCGACGCCACCGGCGACCGGCACTTCGCCGATGACCTGACCGTCGACCGCGACGACGTCGACGGCCTGCTGTCGGAGCTGGATGAGTACGCGGTCGAGCAGGCGCTCCAGATCGCCGACGAGGCGGACGACGCGGAGATCACCGTGCTCACCGTCGGTCCCGAGGACGCCAAGGACGCGCTGCGCAAGGCGCTCTCCATGGGCGCCGACAAGGCCGTCCACGTCGAGGACGACGACCTGCACGGCAGCGACGTCATGGGCACCTCGCTGGTGCTCGCCAAGGCCATCGAGAAGACCGGTTACGACCTGGTCATCTGCGGCATGGCGTCGACCGATGGCGTCATGGGCGTGCTCCCGGCGATCCTCGCCGAGCGCCTCGGCGTCCCGCAGGTCACGCTGCTCTCCGAGGTCTCCGTCGAGAACGGCACCGTCAAGGGCCGCCGGGACGGCGACGCCGCCTCGGAGCAGCTGGAGGCCTCCCTGCCGGCCGTCGTGTCCGTGACGGACCAGTCGGGCGAGGCCCGCTACCCGTCCTTCAAGGGCATCATGGCCGCCAAGAAGAAGCCGGTGGAGGCCCTGGAGCTGGACGACCTGGACATCGACGCCGACGAGGTCGGCCTCGCGGGCGCCTGGACCAAGGTCGACTCCGCCACCGAGCGTCCGGCGCGCACCGCCGGGACGATCGTCAAGGACGAGGGCGAGGGCGGCAAGCAGCTCGCGGAGTTCCTCGCGGGCCAGAAGTTCATCTGAGCTTCGGTCACCTTTCCCACCGCCCCCAGATTCTTCGCACCCGCAGGAGATTGAAGTCCCATGGCTGAAGTTCTCGTCTACGTCGACCACGTGGACGGCGCCGTCCGCAAGCCCACCCTTGAGCTGCTGACCCTGGCCCGCCGCATCGGCGAGCCCGTCGCCGTCGCGCTGGGCAACGGCGCCGCCGACACCGCCGCCGCGCTCGCCGAGCACGGCGCGGTCAAGGTCCTCACCGCCGACGCCCCCGAGTTCGCCGACTACCTCGTCGTACCGAAGGTGGACGCGCTCCAGGCCGCGTACGACGCCGTCTCCCCGGCCGCCGTGCTGCTGCCCTCCTCCGCCGAGGCCAAGGAGATCGCGGCCCGCCTCGCGGTCCGGCTCAAGTCCGGCATCATCACGGACGCCGTCGACCTGGAGGCCGGCGACGAGGGCCCGGTCGCCACGCAGTCCGCGTTCGCCGCTTCGTACACCACCAAGTCCCGCATCACGCAGGGCACCCCGGTCATCACGGTCAAGCCGAACTCGGCCGCCGTGGAGGCCGCCCCGGCCGCGGGCACCGTCGAGGCGCTGTCCGTCTCCTTCTCCGAGCAGGCCACCGGCACCAAGGTCGTCTCGCGCACCCCGCGCGAGTCGACGGGCCGCCCCGAGCTGACCGAGGCCGCGATCGTGGTCTCCGGCGGCCGCGGCGTCAACGGCGCCGAGAACTTCGCGATCATCGAGGCGCTCGCCGACTCGCTCGGTGCCGCCGTCGGCGCCTCGCGCGCCGCGGTCGACGCCGGCTGGTACCCGCACTCCAACCAGGTGGGCCAGACCGGCAAGTCGGTCTCCCCGCAGCTGTACATCGCCTCCGGCATCTCCGGCGCGATCCAGCACCGCGCGGGCATGCAGACCTCGAAGACCATCGTCGCCATCAACAAGGACGCCGAGGCCCCGATCTTCGAGCTGGTCGACTACGGCGTGGTCGGTGACCTCTTCGAGGTCGTCCCGGCCCTCACCGAAGAGGTCAAGTCCCGCAAGGGCTGAGCCTGCCGTGCCTGTCCGAGGCCCTCGCCCCGCGCCAGCGGGGCGGGGGCCTCGCCGCGTCACAGCGTCAGCGTCGCCTGCACCGCCCAGTGGTCGCTCGGGTACTGCCCGCCGAGCGAGAACGTGTTCATCGACGCCGCGTGGACCGTCGCCGAGGGCCGCGTCAGGACCCAGTCGATGCGGCCGCCGCCCACGACGGGCGGCTTGTACCCGCCGAACGTGCCGTACGCCGGGCCGCGTTCCTTCGCGACGTCCCAGGTGTCGACGAGGCCGGCGCCCAGCATGGTGGTGTAGACGGAGCTGTCGTGCGCCGTCGCGTTGAAGTCGCCCGTCACGATGAGCGGCGTCGTCGTGTTCATCAGGGCGATGCGCTCGACCATGAGGGCCGCCGAACGCTCGCGCGCGTTCTGGCTGACGTGGTCGAAGTGCGTGTTCAGGACGTACAGCTGGGTGTTGGTGACCAGGTCGAGGAAGCGCACCCAGGAGGCCATGCGGGGCGAGTTGGCGCCCCAGGTGTTCGAAGCGATGGTGTACGGGGTGTCCGACAGCCAGAAGTGTTCGTACTCGAGCGGGAACAGCCGGCGGTTGTCGTAGAAGATGGCCATGAACTCGTCGCGGCTGCCGCCCCCGACGCCCGTGCCGACCCAGTCGTAGTTCGCGCCGAGATCCGTCTCGATGTCCTGCAACTGGTAGTAGAGGCCCTCCTGGGTGCCGATGATGTGCGGCTGGGCGCGCAGGAGCATCTCCTTCATGGCCGGGCGCCGTTCGGGCCAGGTGTGCGGTGGTCGGTTGCTCGCGAAGCGGACGTTGTACGACATGACCTCCAGGCGCGCTTCGGGCCCCGGGGCGGCCTGTGCCCGGCCCCCGGACAGCACCGTGCCGGACAGGGGGAGCGCCACGGCGGCGGCGAGCGCGGTCCGCAGGACGGAACGGCGCGTGAAGGGCGAGTCGATGGGCACACGAGCTCCTTGTATTCGGTCGGCGCGGCCGGGCACCGGGGGCGCGGGGCGGACGTGGGCCACAGACTGGCGGCATCGGCCGCCGTCAGGGCCCGGGACACGCGTGAACCCGCGCGGTCGGCTACGTATGCAGGACACGGGAGGGTGTTGACCAGCACGGAGGTCACGGATAACTTCGCTATACGGATTGTTGATTCCGTGAAGCGGAAACGCCGGGCGCGGCACCGACTGTGTGGAGGATGCGGGAATGGGTCAGCAAGAGAAGGTGGCGACGAGCCTCGCCGGCGCGGTCAGCGAGGGCATCAGCGCTTCCCTCGCCCCCGTGGACGCGGAGCTGGAGCGCCGCTACCCCGGCGACCCCGGCACCCGCCAGCCCGTCCACACCGTCTACGTCCCCGGTGAGCAGTTCGGCGCCGACACCATCCGCACCTGGGGCGACAAGGCCCTGGCGATGCTCGACGAACACGCCCCGGACGCCGCCTCCTTCGCCGCCGTCCTCGGCCTGTCGGACGACCTCGCCGACGCCGTCCACACGCGCGTACGCGCCAAGCTGGAGCGCGAGCCGGTCGAAGACCTCCGGGTCGACTTCGAGGACGGCTACAAGGGCGCCGACGAGGACCAGGACGCCGCCCGCGCGGCCCGCCTGATCGCCGAGGCGTACAAGAACGGCACCGCCGCCCCGTACATGGGCATCCGCATGAAGTGCATGGAGGAGGCGGTACGCGACCGCGGCATCCGCACCCTCGACGTCTTCCTGTCCGGCCTCATGGAGGCGGGCGGCCTCCCCGACGGGCTCGTCCTGACGCTGCCCAAAGTGACCTACCCCGAGCAGGTCACCGCGATGGTGCGCCTCCTGGAGGAGTTCGAGAAGGCGCGCGGCCTGGAGCGGGGCCGCATCGGCTTCGAGATCCAGATCGAGACCAGCCAGGCCATCCTCGCCACCGACGGCACCGCCACCGTCGCCCGCATGATCCAGGCCGCCGAGGGCCGCGCCACCGGCCTGCACTACGGCACCTTCGACTACAGCGCCTGCCTGCACGTGAGCGCCGCCTACCAGGCCAGCGACCACCCGGCCGCCGACCACGCCAAGGCCGTCATGCAAGTCGCCGCCGCCGGCACCGGAGTCCGCGTCTCCGACGGTTCCACCAACGTCCTGCCGGTCGGCACCACCGAGCAGGTCCACGACGCCATGCGGCTGCACTACGGCCTCACCCGCCGCGCCCTCGCCCGCGCCTACTACCAGGGCTGGGACATGCACCCCGGCCACATCCCCACGCGCTACGCCGCCGTCTTCGCCTTCTACCGAGAGGGCTTCGAGGCCGCCGCCAAGCGCCTGGCCGCGTACGCCGGGCACCACGAGGGCGGCGGCGTGGCCGACGAGCCCGCCACCGCCAAGGCCCTCGCCGGCTACCTCCTGCGCGGCCTGGACTGCGGCGCCCTCGACGCGGGCGAGGTCACCCGGCTCACCGGCCTGACCCTGGCCCGCCTCCAGGGCTTCGCGGGCCCGCGCCGGGGCGATCTCACGGGATCGGGCAAGTAACACCCGGCTCGTACTGTCACCGCCGCCCCTTAGTCTGTACGCCACAGAAGTGGTGTCACACGGACGGGGCAGCGGTGTCTTCGGGGGATCAGGAACAGACGGGCGAGGCGGGCAGGCTCCTCGCCGGGCGCTATCGCGTGGTGGCGCAGCTCGGCCGCGGCGGCATGGGCGTCGTATGGCGCGCGGTCGACGAGGTGCTGCACCGCGAGGTCGCGGTGAAGGAACTGCGGACGTATACGGACATGGCGGGACCGGAGCTGGCCGATCTGCGCCTGCGGATGCAGCGCGAGGCCCGCGCGGCCGCCCGCGTGCGCCATCCCGGAGTCGTCGCCGTGCACGACGTGGCGGAGGTCGACGGACGGCCCCTGATCGTCATGGAGCTGGTCGACGGCCCCTCCCTCGACGACGTGCTGCGCGAGCGCGGCACCCTGGACCCCCGCGAGGCAGCGGCCATCGGCGCCAAGGTCATGGAAGCGCTGGCCGCCGCCCACCGCGTGGGCGTGCTGCACCGCGACGTGAAGCCGGGGAACATCCTCCTGGAGAGCGGCGGCCGCGTCGTCCTGACCGACTTCGGCATCGCCACCATGGAAGACCCCGGCGACGGCTCGGCCACCCACCTCACCCGCAGCGGCGAACTGGTCGGCTCCCTGGACTACTTGGCGCCCGAGCGCGCCCAGGGCCACGATCCGGGCCCCGCCTCGGACGTCTGGGCGCTCGGCGCCACGCTGTACGCCGCCGTCGAGGGCTCCTCGCCCTTCCGCCGCACGTCGACGTGGTCCACGCTCACCGCGATCGTCGCCGACCCGCTGCCCGAGCCGCGCCACTCGGGCCCGCTGACCCCCGTACTGCGGCAGCTCATGGACAAGGACCCACAGGCGCGCCCCGACGCGGACGCGGCACGGCAGCTGCTCGACGGCGTCGCGGCGACGGGGCCGGCGGGGCCGCGGGGGCCGGGGGGCGCGGCCGGGTTCGGCCCGCGCCCGGGCACCGAGCGCAGCATCCCGAGCACGCCACCCCCGGGCTTCGGACCGCCGCCTTCCGTGGGACAGGCGTCCCCGGTCCAGCCGTCTCCGGTCCAGCAGCCTTCGATCCAGCCGTCCCCGGCCCAGTCCCATCCCGCCCAGGCCTCGCCGGCCGGGGCCTACGCGGGAGCGTCCGCCGTTTCGGTGCCCGCGGCTCGCCGGGAGACGCGCTCGACGCAACGCCCGCGCCGAGGCAGGGCGTTGCTCGCGGCGGTCGGCGTGATCGTGGTGCTCGCGGTGACCGGAGCGACCGTCGCGTTCCTGAACGGCAAGGACGACACCGGCAGCCAGGCACGGCAGGACACCGCGGCAGACGGTTCCGGTTCGGCGCACGACGACGGCAGCAGCGGCCCGCTGGGCGGCGAGTCGAAGCGTCCCAAGCCTGATGGGCAGGACGCCGGGAAGTCCCGCGAACCGGACGCGAAGCGCTCCAAGGGCAGTGCCAAGGACGGCACCGACGGCACGGACCGCGACAAGGGCGGGGCCGAAGACGCCGGGGACACCCGGGACAAGGCCAAGGACCGGGACGAGCCCGCCTCGCGCCCCGACCCCACGTCCAAGCCGACCGGCGGAAGCAGGCCGGGCGGCGGGGGCGGCTCCGCCGAGGACCCCGTCTGCCACCCCATCGGCGGCGGCAAGTACAACTGCTCGGTGTGGCGCACCGCGAAGTCGTACACCGCCTCCGGCGCCGAGGCGGGCACCCTCAACGCGGGCACGAACTACTTCTACTGCCAGCAGAACCTGGGCCGCCGCGAGACGCACGGCGAGTGGACGAACGTCTGGTGGGCGAAGACGGACGACGACAGCGGCAACACCAACGTCTTCGTCAGCGACGTCTACATCAAGGGCGGCGACAACGACAAGCCGCTGCCCGGCCTGCCCACCTGCTGAAGCCATGACCCCGCTGAAGCCATGAACGAACCCTCCGGCGCGCACGCCGCCGACGAACTGCGCGCCCGCGTCGAGGCGGCGACCACCGGCACGCCCTACCGATACCGCTGGACGGAGCGGGGGTTCGACCTCGTCGTGGACGTCCCGCTGCCGGGCGGGCGCCGCGTGCACACCTACCGCGTCGTGCTGCTGCCGGCCGAGCGGACGTTCACGCTGACGGACGTGGTCCGCACCCACGAGCGCGGACCGTTCGGAACCACACGGAGGACCGTGGAGACCGGCCGGGCGCGGTACCGCACGTGGAGCCGCTCCCTGGACGGCTCCGAGCGGCACTCCTTCTCCTCCGCCGACGGGCACCGGTTGATCCGGGGGGTGACCGAGGAGCTGGGCTGGCGGGAACAGAAGCCCGCCGCCCAGAAGGGCGCACTCGTCGCAGGTGCCGTCGGCGGCCTTGTGGCCCTCGGCACGCTGATCGCCCTCGCGGTCGCCTTCTGGCCCTGAGGGCCCTGGCGCCGAGAGCTTCCTGCCCTGAGGGCGGCTCCCAGGGCGGCCGGGGGCCGATCAGTCGGCAGGCGGCAGTTCGCCCGACCCGCGCGTGATGAGGCGCGTCGGCAGCTCGACCCGCTCCGGAGCCGCGGACGCGCCGTCGAGCTGCCGGAAGAGCCGCTCGGCGGCCGTCCTGCCCAGCTGCGCCGCGTCCTGCGCGACGACGGTCACGCCGGGGTCCAGCAGGTCCGCCAGCTCGATGTCGTCGAAGCCCACCAGGGCCACGGGCCGGTCGAGGGCGGCGAGGACCCGGACGACCGTGACGGTCACGCGGTTGTTGCCCGCGAAGACCGCCGTGACCGGCTCGGGGCCGCGGAGCATCGCCTCGGCGGCCGCGCGGACCCGCCCCGGGTCGGTGACGCCCAGCGACATCCAGGCCTCGTCGACCGGGATGCCGGCGTCCTCCATCGCGGCGCGGTAGCCGCGCAGCCGCTCTATGGCGGTGTGGATGCGCGGCTGGTCGCCGATGAACCCGATGCGGCGGTGGCCGTGCGCGATGAGGTGGGCGACGCCGTCCCGGGCGCCGCTGAAGCTGTCGGAGAGCACCACGTCGGCGTCGATCTTCCCGGCCGGGCGGTCCACGAAGACGGTCGCGACCCCGGCGGCGATCTCGGGCTCCAGATAGCGGTGGTCGTCACCGGCCGGGATGATGACGAGCCCGTCGACCCGGCGCGCGCACAGGGCGAGCACCAACTCCTGCTCCCGGTCCGGGTCCTCGGCGCTCGAACCGTTGATCAGCAGCGCGCCGTGCGCCCGGGCGACCTCCTCGACGGCGCGGCTCAGCGGGCCGTAGAAGGGGTCCGCGAGATCCTCCAGGACGAGGCCGATGCTGGCGGTGCGGCCCTTGCGCAGGACGCGCGCGCTGTCGTTGCGGCGGAAGCCCAGGGCGTCGATGGCCTCCTGCACGCGGCGTTCGGTGTCGGGGGTGACGCCCGGCTCGCCGTTCACGACCCGTGACACCGTCTTCAGGCCGACTCCCGCGCGGGCCGCGACGTCCTTCATGGTCGGACGGTTGCCGTAGCGGTTGGCGGGTCGTCGGGCGGCGGTCTCGGCCACGGTGCGCTGTCCTGTCCTGTCGTCCGGATGGTGAGGGGGGCCTCGGTGGGGCGGGCTCGAAGCGGGGCGGTGGAGCCGTGGCGTCGAGCATAGGGCCTGGACAACGTTGTCAGATGCAGGGGAGACTTACCTTCGCACTCTCCGGCCTGCCCTGACACAGGAGATCCGACACCGATGCACATGGACCTCGTCGCCGCACTCGACATCGGCGGCACCAAGATCGCCGGCGCCCTGGTGGACGGGCGGGGGCGCATCCTGCTGCGCGCCCAGCGGCCCACACCCGCGCGTGAGGACGGCGACACGGTGATGCGGGCGGTGGAGGCGGTCCTCGGCGAGCTGACCGCGGGCGAGCTGTGGGGCCGGGTCACCGCCGTCGGCATCGGCAGCGCGGGTCCGGTGGACGCGTCGGCCGGCACGGTCAGCCCGGTCAACGTCCCCGGCTGGCGCGGCTACCCCCTGGTGGAGCGGGTCCGCGCGGTGACCGGCGGGCTCCCCGTCGAACTGGTCGGCGACGGCGTGGCGATGACCGCGGCCGAGCACTGGCAGGGCGCGGCCCGCGGCCACGACAACGCGCTGTGCATGGTCGTCTCGACGGGCGTCGGCGGCGGCCTCGTCCTCGGAGGCAAGCTCCACCCCGGCCCCACGGGCAACGCGGGTCACATCGGTCACATCAGCGTGGACCTCGACGGCGACCCCTGCCCATGTGGCGGGCGCGGCTGCGTCGAGCGCATGGCGAGCGGCCCGAACATCGCGCGCCGCGCCGTGGAGAACGGCTGGCTGCCGGGCCCCGACGGCGACACCTCGGCCGCGGCCGTCGCGAGCGCCGCCCGCGCCGGGGACCCCGTCGCCGTCGCCTCCTTCGAACGCGCCGCCCAGGCCCTGGCCGCCGGGATCGCCGCCACGGCCACCCTCGTCGAGATCGACATCGCGGTGATCGGCGGGGGAGTGGCGAAGGCGGGTGACCTCCTCTTCACGCCGCTGCGCCGCGCCCTGGCGAACTACGCCACGCTCTCCTTCGTACGCGACCTGACCGTGACACCCGCGGTGACCGGCACCGACGCGGGCCTGGTCGGCGCGGCGGCCGCGGCGCTCGGCGGCGCCACCGCGTCGAACGGGGCGGTGGGGTTGCGGTCGGTGGTGGGGGGCTGAGGGGGTCTTCCGGGGCGCCGGTTGCGGTGGCGGACCCACTCTGTGGCGTGCGCGGCAGGACGCAGTCGGCCCGTGTGCCCGTGGGGGAGCGGTAGGCCGCCGCGACCTTCACGTCGTACGTCCCGGGGGCAGCGACCGCGCGGTGGGCGATGAGGTCGCCTTGGTCCGCCGACCGCCGACCGCCGACCACCGGGTGCCTCGGCCGAGCCGCCACGTGCCTGTCGGTACGCGGCCCAGGTTGGTGACCGCGGTGGTGAGCGGCTTACCGGCCCGTGGAGGTCGCCGCCGCCGCTCAGGCCGAGTTCCGCACGGCGGGCGGGTGCTCGGCCCGCCTGCCGTCGGCCGATACCCGCAGCAGCACGGTGCCGTGCGCGGGGACGGTCGCCGCGATCCTGCCCGCCGATGGGCGGCTCTTGTGCCGCCACAGGTCGCGCAGCGTGTACGCGGTGGCGCCGGGCAGGCCGACCGTCTTCGCCGTCGTGGAGATGGTCCGCGCGCTCCCGGTCTCGTTGAAGAGGGCGACGGCGCGGCTGCCGTCCTTCATCTCCTTGGCGACGACCCAGCGGCCGTTCCCGGACGAGAGGACCTTGCCCTGCCTGCCCAGCGGGTCCTGGTCGACCGCGATGACCTCCTTGTTGCCGAGGATCTCGAAGGTCTCCGGGGTGGCCTTGCGCAGGTCGGACCCGATGAGCAGCGGCGCGGCCATGATCGACCACATCGAGAAGTGCGTGCGGTACTCGGTGCCGGTCATGCCGCCGTTGCCGACCTCCAGCATGTCCGGGTCGTTCCAGTGCCCCGGTCCCGCGTACGCGTCGAGCGGCAGGTTCCGCTTCATGATCGAGAGCATGGAGGACCAGTTGTCGCTGATGTCCCCGGTGGTGCGCCAAAGGTGGCCGACGTCCGCGGCCCACTTCCACGGCTTGTTCTCGCCCCACTCGCAGATGCTGTGGACGATGGGCCTGCCGGTGGTCCGGGAGGCGGCCCTCAGCGCGTCACGCATCGCGGTGTACCGCTTCTTGGCGTCCACGCCCTGGTTGTTGCAGTTGTCGTACTTGAGGTAGTCCACGCCCCACTGAGCGAACTGCCGCGCGTCGCTGCGCTCATGGCCGAGCGCGCCGGGGAACCCGGCGACGTTGCAGGTCTTCGTCCCGGCACTGGTGTAGATGCCGAACTTGAGGCCCTTGGCGTGGACGTAGTCCGCGACCGCCTTGATCCCATGGGGGAAGCGCTTGGGGTCGGGCACCAGCTTGCCCTTGGCGTCGCG
Organism: Streptomyces huasconensis; assembly: GCF_021028635.1. Lineage (NCBI taxonomy): Bacteria > Bacillati > Actinomycetota > Actinomycetes > Kitasatosporales > Streptomycetaceae > Streptomyces > Streptomyces huasconensis. The sequence continues at coordinate 924,289 of NZ_CP086119.1, read as the reverse complement.
CCGCGGGAGCGCCCAGCAGTCGTCGAGGTTGACGTACTGGTAACCGGCTTCCTTGAGGCCCTTCTCGACGAAGATGTCGGCGATTGCCTTGACCATCGCCTCGTTGAACTCGGCCCGGCAGTGCGTGGCGTTCCAGTTGTTGAACCCCATGGGCGGGGTGAGCGCCAAGCCGTCGGGAAGCCGCACGGCGGGCCCGGCGGCGGAACGCCCGGGGGCGGGCCGCTCCCCGGCGTCGCGCGCGGCGACCGGAGCGGTGAGTCCTGCGGCGCACAGCAGGACAGCGGAGAGCGGTCCGACCACTCTGCGGCGGATGGTGGGGGGTGGCATATGACGCATCGTTACCTTCCTCCGTACTCGCGGAAGGTTAAGCCTCGCGTGGCATGAGGCCTCGCGTGTCACGAAGCGTCGCGTGTCGTGAAGGGCTGATGGCCGGGGAGACCCGCGTACGAGCGACTGGCACGGCTCGGTGCGAGCGGGCAGCACGATGCCCCCGCCCTCGGTACGGGGCGGGGGCATCGCGGGCAGGTCAGGTCATCAGGGCTTCAGGTCATCCGGGCGGGGCGCTTCAGTTCAGCGGGGTCCGCACCATGCCGTGGAACTGAATCCGAGGCCAGCCGCGCGCCTCGGCCATCTCGTTGATCGCGTCGGCGATGTCCAGCGGCGTGATGTTCTGGCCGGACGGCGCGTGCTCGATCTCCAGGCTGAACCTCACCGTCATCGAGGCGTCGGCCGCGGCGAGACTGCTGTGTCCCGAGAACTCGCCCCCCATCGGCCACTCGACCTCGGCAGCCTGCTCCGCACCCGCCGCCCCGGCCCCGGCGGCCTGGTGTTCGGCGGTATGGCCCTCGGCGGCCTGCGCCGTACCGGACGACGCGATGACGGCACCGGCCGCTGCCGAACCTGAGTAACCCAGCAGAGCGCGTCTGGAAACTCCGGACATGGTCCCCTCCTTCATGGCGACGGCCTCCCCCCTGGAGGCCAGCGGTGATCGTATGCGCGAAGCGGCGCCACCGGGAGGGCTTTTCCACACCTGGAAGCCGGGCCGCAGCACCGACCACGGCAGCGCCCCCCGCTCAGAGCGAGGGGCGCGAAGGACGCGAGGGGCTCCAGGGGCTCCAGGGGCTCCAGGGGCTCCAGGGGCTCCAGGGGCTCCAGGGGGGCGGCGAGGGCACGGCGTCCCCAAAGGCCGGAGAGGACAAGGACGACGCCTCAGGAATCGTCCCGCTTCAGCGAGTCCTTCATGCCCTGGGCCTTGTCGCGGGCGGACTGCATCGCGCCCTTGGCCTCGCCCTTGGTCCGGTCCGTGCGGCCCTCGGCCTGGCGGCGCTTGTCGCCCGTGGCCTTGCCGGCCATCTCCTTCGCCTTGCCCTTCAGCTTGTCCATGCCGCCTTTGTCACCCATGACTGCTCCTCGATTCGGGGGCCTACCCGGTCAACGTAAGACGAGGAGGCGGAACGCGCTCGCCCAAGCGTCGCGTTGCGTGACCACGGCGTGCACACGGCCGCCTCCACGGGCGCGCGGGGAAGAGGGGTTTGTGGCGCGAACGGCTCACCCATCAGCGCCTGGTTTCCATGGCAGGGTGTTGCGGGCAAGCCACAGGGGGCCGACGGAAGAGGGGGAACCGTGATCGTCTGGATCAACGGCGCGTTCGGTGCGGGCAAGACCAGTGCCGCACGGGAACTGATCGAGCTGATCCCGAACAGCACGCTTTTCGACCCCGAAGTCATCGGCGGCGCACTGCCCCACCTGCTGCCGCCCAAGCGTCTCACCGAGGTGAGCGACTACCAGGACCTGCCGGTCTGGCGCCGTCTCGTCGTCGACACGGCGGCCGCGCTCCTCGCCGAGCTGGGCGGTGTCCTCGTGGTGCCGATGACGCTGCTGCGCCAGGAGTACCGCGACGAGATCTTCGGAGGCCTCGCCTCGCGCAGAATCCCCGTGCGGCACATCGTGCTCACCCCTGACGAAACGATCCTGCGTGAGCGCATAGCCGGCCGCGAGGCACCGCCGGACCTGCCCGACGCCGACCAGCGCGTTCGCCAGTGGTCGTGCGACCACATCGAGCCGTACCGCGCGGCCCTAGCAGGCTGGCTCGGTGCCGACGCCCACCGCGTCGACACCACCGCGCTGACCCCCCGGCGGACCGCCGAGCTGCTCGCCGACGCCGTGCGCACGGGGTCCGCCCCGGCCTGCGACATCGTGCAGACGCCGGAACCCACCGCGGAGACCCTCGCCGCAGGGGTGCTGCTCTTCGACGAACAGGACCGGGTGCTGCTCGTCGACCCGACCTACAAGGCCGGCTGGGAGTTCCCCGGCGGCGTCGTCGAACCCGGCGAGGCCCCCGCCCGCGCGGGCGTACGCGAGGTCGCCGAGGAGACCGGCATCCAGCTCGCCGACGAACTGCGCCTGCTGGTCGCCGACTGGGAGCCGCCGAAACCGCCGGGCTACGGAGGGATGCGGTTCCTCTTCGACGGCGGCAGACTCGACAGCGCCGAGGCCCGCCGCGTGCTGCTGCCCGGCCCCGAACTGCGCGACTGGCGCTTCGTCACCGAACAGGAAGCCGCCGACCTGCTGCCCTCGGTGCGCTACGAACGGCTGCGCTGGGCCCTGCGCGCACGCGAGCGCGGCGCCGCCCTCTACCTGGAGGCGGGCGTCCCGCTCGACGGCTGACCGTCGTCCCGCGCGGGCGCCCGCCCGTGCCGTCAGCTCGCGGCGTACTTCTGGAGGAAGAGCGCCTCGGCGACCGAGAGGCGCTCCAGCTCCTCGGGCGACACGCTCTCGTTCACCGCGTGGATCTGCGCCTCGGGCTCGCTCAGGCCGATCAGCAGGATCTCCGCCTTCGGGTAGAGCGACGCGAGGGTGTTGCACAGCGGGATCGAGCCGCCGTGGCCCGCGTACTGCATCTCCTGGCCGGGGAAGGCCTCGCCCATCGCCTCGGCCATCGCCGCGTACGCCGGGCTGGCGGTGTCCGCGCGGAACGGCTGGCCCTGCCCGATCTGCTCCGTGCTCACCCGCGCGCCCCACGGCGTGTGCGCCTCCAGGTGGGCCCGGAGCAGCCTCGTCGCCTCGACGGCGTCCACGCCCGGCGGCACCCGCAGGCTGATCAGCGCCCGCGCGGCCGCCTGCACGGACGGCGTCGCGCCGACCACCGGCGGGCAGTCGATGCCGAGCACGGTGACGGCGGGGCGCGCCCAGATCCGGTCGGCGACCGTGCCCTCGCCGATCAGCCGCACACCGTCGAGCACCTTGGCGTCCTTGCGGAAGGCGTCCTCTTCGTACTGAAGCCCGTCCCACACGGCGTCGCCCGTGAGCCCGTCGACCGTCGTCGAGCCGTCCTCGGCGCGCAGCGAGTCGAGGACGCGCACCAGCGCCGCGAGCGCGTCCGGGGCGGCGCCGCCGAACTGCCCCGAGTGGAGGTTCCCCTCAAGAGTCTCGACACTGACGCGTACGAGGGTCATGCCGCGCAGCGTCGACGTCACCGTCGGCAGGCCGACCCGGAAGTTGCCCGCGTCACCGATGACGATCGTGTCGGCCGTGAGCAGCTCGGGGTGTGCCTCCGCGTACCGCTCGAGGCCGCCCGTGCCCTGCTCCTCCGAACCCTCCGCGATCACCTTGACGCTCACCGGGACGCCGCCGTTCGCCTTGAGGGCGCGCAGCGCGACCAGGTGCATGATGACGCCGCCCTTGCAGTCGGCGCTGCCCCGCCCGTACCAGCGGCCGTCGCGCTCGGTCAGCTCGAACGGCGGGGTCGCCCACGCGGCCTCGTCGAGCGGCGGCTGCACGTCGTAGTGCGCGTACAGCAGGACGGTCGGCGCGCCCTCGGGGCCCGGCAGGAAGCCGTACACCGACTGCGTCCCGTCCGGGGTGTCGAGCAGCGCGACGTCCTGGAAGCCCTCGGCGCGCAGCGCGTCCGCCACCCAGTTCGCGGCGGCCTCGCTCTCGCTCTTCGGGAACTGCGTGAAGTCCGCCACCGACTTGAACGCCACCAGTTCGGTGAGTTCCGCCTTCGCCCTCGGCATCAGTGCGGCGACGGTCTCGGCGATCGGATGCGGCGACATGGGCACGCTCCTCGTGGGTGCGACGTTGTAGATGTGGGTGCATGTGATCCTCCCACAGGAGGGCCCCCGGGACCTCCGCCGTAGGATGCCTGGGGAAAGCGCGGCCAACAGCGGGATCAGGAGCGGTAGACCAACGTGAGCAGCGAGAACTCAGCGGACGACGCCGGTTACGTGTGGGACGTCGTCGTGGTCGGAGCCGGCCCCGCGGGGGCCTCGGCGGCCTACGCGGCAGCCGTCGCGGGACGCAGCGTGCTGCTGCTGGAGAAAGCCGAACTGCCCCGTTACAAGACGTGTGGCGGCGGCATCATCGGCCCCTCCCGCGACGCCCTGCCGCCCGGCTTCGAGCTGCCCTTGCGGGACCGGGTGCACGCGGTGACGTTCTCCCTGGACGGCAAGTTCACCCGCACCCGCCGCTCCCGGCAGATGCTCTTCGGGCTCATCAACCGCCCGGAGTTCGACCAGCAGCTCGTCGAGCACGCGCAGAAGGCGGGCGCCGAGCTGCGTACCGGCGTCACCGTCGCGCGGGTGGAGCAGCACGGCCCCGAGGTGCCCGACCGGCGGACCGTCGCCGTCGTGCTCCAGGGCGGCGAGACCCTCCTCACCCGCGCCGTGGTCGGCGCCGACGGCAGCGCCAGCCGCATAGGAGCGCACGTCGGGGTCAAGCTCGACCAGGTCGACCTGGGCCTGGAGGCCGAGATCCCGGTGCCCGCGACCGTCGCGGAGGACTGGGCGGGACGGGTCCTCATCGACTGGGGCCCCATGCCGGGCAGTTACGGCTGGGTCTTCCCCAAGGGCGACACCCTCACCGTCGGCGTGATCTCCGCGCGCGGCGAAGGCGCCGCCACCAAGCGGTATTTGGAAGACTTCATCGCCCGGCTCGGCCTCGCCGGCTTCGAGCCGAGCATCTCCTCCGGGCACCTCACGCGCTGCCGCAGCGACGACTCGCCGCTCTCCCGCGGCCGGGTCCTGGTCTGCGGTGACGCGGCGGGGCTCCTGGAGCCGTGGACCCGCGAGGGCATCTCGTTCGCGCTGCGCTCCGGACGGCTCGCGGGCGAGTGGGCGGTGCGGATCGCGGAGGCCCACGACGCGGTGGACGCCCGCCGCCAGGCCCTGAACTACGCCTTCGCGATCAAGGCGGGCCTCGGCGTGGAGATGAGCGTGGGGCGCCGCCTGCTCCAGATGTTCGAGCGCCGCCCCGGCATGTTCCACGCGGCGATCACGGGCTTCCGCCCCGCGTGGAACGCCTTCGCGAAGATCACGCGCGGCTCCACGACGCTCGGGGAACTGGTACGGACACATCCGCTGGCGGGCCGCGCGCTGAGCGCGATGGACCGTTAGGGCTGCCACCGCGGGCCGACGTATCGCGCCGCCGTGCCACAGGAGCGGCGCGTGGGTCGAGAGCGCCTGGCGGGGCACCTGGAGTCCGTCCTCGGCGAGAAGGTCACCCGGGCGCAGGCCACCGGCCCGGCGGACGCGGCCGCGGCGGTCGTCCTGCTCACCTTGGGCCGACCGGCCCCGCGTAGGTCCCCTGGGCTGACCGGCTGCCCGCTCTGCCTCCGGGCCGACCGGCCGCCCGCTCTCCCTCCGGATCGCACCGGCCGCCCGTACTCCCCCGGGAGTACGCCTGATCACCACGCCTGGCGGACGCCCGCTCCACTGCCCGCCGTCTAGCGTGACCGGCATGGACGAGCAGCGCGAACGCGGGCCGGGCGGGTTCCCGGCGTGGGACGGAGCGCCGACGTGGCGGTACGGGGCGCCCTGGTGGTACCCCGGGGCGCGAGACGGGGCGGGGCGGCTGCCCTGGCTCACGACGGTCGCGCTCACCGCGTTCGTGCAGATCGGCTCCGGTTTCGCCGGGCACGGCCAGAGCGACCGCGAGAGTCTCACACCCGCCGCCCGCGTGCTGCTGCTCCTGGCCACGGCGGCCCTGCTGTTCCGGCACCGCCACCCCGTGCCCGTCGCGTACGCCGTCGCCGGGCTCACGCTGGTCTACCTCGGTGCCGGATACCCGTACGGCCCGGTCCTGCTCGCCGTCGCCGTGGCCTGCTTCGCCGCCGTCGTCGCGGGGCACCGACGCGCGGCGTGGGGCGCCGTCGGCGCGCTCTGGGCCGGGCATCTCCTCCTCGCGCACTGGCTCTTCCGGTGGCTGCCGCCCGACGGCGACGGGGCCCGGCCGTGGGGCGGGGAGGCGGTGGTCGCCGTCTGGGTCGTGGCGATCGTCGCCGTTTCCGAAGTCGGCCGCGTACGCCGGGAGCAGTGGGCCAAGGAGCGTGCCGAGCGCGCGCGGGCCGCCCGGCGGCGCGCCGACGAGGAGCGGCTGCGGATGGCCCGGGAACTCCACGACGTCCTCGCGCACAGCATCTCCGTCATCAACGTCCAGGCCGGCATGGGCCTCGCCCTGCTCGACTCCGACCCCGAACAGGCCCGCACCGCGCTGACCACCATCAAGACCGCCAGCAAGGAGGCACTGGGTGAGGTGCGGCAGGTCCTGGACACCCTGCGCGGCCCCGGCGAGGCGCCCCGCGCCCCCGCGCCGGGCCTCGACCGCCTGCCGGAACTCGTCGAGCAGGCCGGGAGCGCGGGCCTCACCGTGGACGTCACCACCGAGGGCACCCGCGCCAAGCTGCCGCCGGGCGCGGACCTCGCCGCGTTCCGCATCGTCCAGGAGGCGCTGACGAACGTCGTACGCCACTCCGGCTCGCGCCATGCGCGCGTGCGGGTACGCCGCGAGAAGGCGGCGCTCACGCTGCGCGTCGACGACGACGGACCCGCCACCGGGGCCGAGGCGGGCGGCAGCGGCAGCGGACTCGCCGGGATGCGGGAGCGCGCCGCGGCCCTGGGTGGCACGATCGAGGCGGGCCCGCGCCCGGACGGCGGCTTCCGGGTGACCGCCGTACTGCCCCTGGCGGCGGGCCGGGACGGCACGGACCGCACGGCACCCCGGGAGGACCAGTGATTCGCGTACTGCTCGCCGACGACCAGTCCCTGGTCCGGGCGGGGTTCAAGGCGCTCCTCGACGCCCAGCCGGACATCACGGTCGCGGGCGAGGCCGCGGACGGCGAGGAAGCCGTGCGGGCGGTGCGCGAACTGCGCCCGGACGTCGTCCTGATGGACATCCGCATGCCGCTGCTGGACGGGCTCGCCGCGACGCGCCGGATCACCGGCGAGCCGGACCCGGCCGGCGTGAAGGTGGTGATGCTCACCACCTTCGAACTGGACGAGTACGTCTTCGAGGCGATCCGCTCCGGAGCCTCCGGTTTCCTCGTCAAGGACACCGAGCCGGACGAACTGCTGCGCGCGGTGCGGGCGGTGGTCGACGGTGACGCGCTGCTCTCGCCGGGCGTGACCCGCCGGCTCATCGCCGAGTTCGCGGCGCGTTCGAAGGAACCGGCCGCCGCCGACGCCCTGAGCGGACTCACCGAGCGCGAGCGGGAGGTGATGGCGCTGGTCGGCATCGGCCTGTCGAACGAGGAGATCACCCGCCGCCTGGTCGTCAGCCCGCTCACCGCCAAGACGCACGTGAGCCGGACGATGGTGAAGCTGGGCGCCCGCGACCGCGCCCAACTCGTCGTCGTCGCCTACGAGTCGGGGCTGGTCCGCCCCGGCTGGCTGGGCTGAGTCGCCGCCCGCGCCTGCCCGTGGAACCGCCACAGCACGGTGGCCACCCGCACCACGAACACGAGCGCGGCGAGCACGGGACCCGCCGTCATGAGCGCGCTCGCGACGGCGCGCGGCGGGTCGAACGCCAGCAGCGGACCGGCCGTCACCGCGCCGAACACCGCGAGGGCCACGACCACCCCGCTGACGAGCGCGTAGCCGATCTCGATCGTGATCGCGTCCCGCTCGGCGGCCGACCGCCGCCCCCCATACCCCGTAGGTGCCATGCGAGGGAGTGTCACAGCCGGGGGCCCGGCGGGCAAGGGATGGCCGCCGGGCCCCCGGCTCACACCGCGTCAGTCACCTACGGCCACGTGCTCCCGGGCGGCCTCGGGGGACGGCACCGACTTCGTGACGACGATCGTCTCCTTCGTACGCCGTGTCCGCAGCCCGGTGAGGGTGATGAGCAGTCCGGCGAAGGCGATGACGGTCACCACGATCAGCCCCGGCCGGAAGCTGTCCAGCACGGCTTGCGGCGAGGAGTCCCCGGAGCGGGAGGACGCGGTGACCACGGCCGTGACGATCGCGAGGAAGATCGCGCCGCCCACCTGGATCGAGGTGTTGAGCAGCCCGGAGACCATGCCCTGCTCGTCGTCGTCCACGCCGTTGGTGGCCTGGATGTTGAGCGAGGGGAAGACCAGGGCGCAGGCGAAGCCGAGCAGGACCATGGACGGCAGCACCACGGCCGCGTACGCGGGGGTGAGGCTGATGCGCAGGAACAGCACGTACGAGGCGACGAGCAGGACGAACCCGGCCACGATCACCCGCGGCGTGCCGAACCGGTCGATCACCGAGCCGACCTTCGTCGAGGAGAGGGCGACCAGGGCTCCCGCGGGCAGGAAGGCGAGCGCGGTCTCCAGGGCGGACCAGCCGAGCAGCGACTGGAAGTACTGCGTGGCGAGGAACTGGAAGGACACATAGCCGCCGAAGAACGTCATCGCGCCGAGCTGCGCCCGCAGCTGGGGTCCGGAGCGCAGGACGCCGAGGCGGATCAGCGGGCTCGCGGAGCGCAGTTCGATGCGGACGAAGACGGCGAGCAGGGCGGCGGTGGTGAGGAAGGAGAGGAGCGTGCGGGCCGACGCCCAGCCGGCCTCGGGGGCCTCCACGACGGTGAAGACGAGCAGCAGCATGGCGGCTGTGCCGGTGACGGCGCCCGGGATGTCGTACCCGCCCTTGTTCTGCTCGCGGGCGCTGCGCGGGATCAGCTTGAGGCCGGCGATCAGGGCGAGGAGCGCGATGGGCGCGGGCAGCAGCATGGTCAGGCGCCAGCTGGCCTCGGTGAGCAGTCCGGACAGGACGAGGCCCATGGAGAAGCCGGTGGCGGCGCAGGTGGTGTAGATGGTGAGCGCGCGGTTGCGCACCGGGCCCTCGGCGAACGTGGTGGTGATGATCGACAGGCCGGCGGGGGCGGTGAAGGCGGCGCTCAGCCCCTTGATGAACCGGCTGGCGATCAGCAGCGGCCCGGAGTCGACGAAGCCGCCGAGCAGCGAGGCGAGCGCGAAGACGGCGAGCGCGATGAGGAAGACGCGGCGGCGGCCCAGCAGGTCGGCGGCGCGTCCGCCGAGGAGCAGCAGCCCGCCGTAGCCGAGGATGTAGCCGCTGACGACCCACTGGAGGGTCGAGGTGGTCAGGTTCAGTTCGGAGCCGATGGAGGGCAGGGCGACGCCCACCATCGATACGTCGAGCGCGTCGAGGAACATCGCGGCGCAGAGCACCAGCAGGGTGCCCCACAGGCGGGGGGTCCAGCGCTCCGGGGACGCGGAGACAGCTGTGAGCGGAGAAGTCATGCGCAGCAAGATACATGCACATGCATTGACTGCAAGTGCATTTAATTACGATGCAACAAAAGGGGTGCTTTCTGCTACCGTCGCATGTCATGGCGGCGAATACGGCCGAGCAGGGGCTCGTGGATCAATGGCGGGACATCCTCGCGGTGCATGCGCGCACACTGTGCGAACTCGACCGTGAGCTGCATCCGCACGGCCTGGGGGCGAGCGACTTCGAGGTCCTCGACGTCCTGGCCGAGGGGGCCTCGGACGACGGCGGCTGTGCGTTCCGCGTCCAGGAGATCTCCTCGCAGGTCCACCTGAGCCAGAGCGCGCTCTCGCGTCTCATCGGGCGCCTGGAGAAGGACGGCCTCGTCGAGCGCGGCATGTGCAGCGAGGACCGGCGAGGGGTGCGGGTCTCCCTGACCGACAAGGGGCGTGAACTCCACCGCGAGGTGCGGCCGTTGCAGCGGGCGGTGCTCAGGCGGATGCTCGCCGGCTCCGAGTGCGGCGCCGGCCCCAAGCCTGGCCCCAAGTCCGACTCCGCCTGAACCCGCCGCTGCCGGTCGCGGGTCAGCGCATGACGATGGCGGACCTCTCCCGCCACAGCGCGGCGAGTGAGTGGTCGCCGGTCACCTGGGGGAACGGCAGCCGGTTCCACAAGGCCAGATAGAGCCGCCCGGCCGGGCCGGAGATCTCGCAGTCGGCCGGGGCCGCGGCGCCGCGCTCCGTGACGGGCGGCCCCTCGGAGAGCCGTACGGTCCAGACCCGCTCGTCGGCCGTGTCCGTCGCCCGCACCCGCAGCACCCGCGGGACGGCGCTGCGCACCCGGCTCTTCTCCCGCGCGTGGAAGCCGAGCAGCAGCTCCTCGATCCCGTCCACGGCGAACTCGACGGCGACCGGCGACGGAGCGCCGCCGCGCGCGGACTCGGCGTCGACCCGGTGGACGGTGGTCTCGTTCGCCTGCCGCCGGGCCCAGAAGGTCAGCGGTGAGGGGGCGGGCAGGAAGGTCCAGCAGGTGACGTCGGGCGGCGCGGTGGTGAGCGTGTCGACCAGCGCGGCGTGGCCTTCGCGGAACCAGTCGAGGAGCGCTGTGCCGTCCAGTTCGGGCAGCTTCCCGCCGAGCCGGAACTCGGTCCGCCGCTCGGTGATGAACGCCGCCGCCCAGCGGTGCACCATCCCGGTGTGCCGCAGCAGCTCCCGCACCTCCCAGTCCGGGCAGGTGGGAACCTTGGCGTCGGGCTCCGCCTGTTCGGCGGCCCGGGCGAGCAACTGCCCTTCGGCGCTGATCACTTGGATGTAGCGGGAAATGTTCATGCGGAGAGTCTGTCGGATGGAGTGCGGTCGAACCCCAGCCTCCGGAAGATGTCAGACCGTTTCCGTATGGCCCACGTCCTCCGTGTGTGGCGTATGAGCCGTGAGGGCCGCGTGTTCCGTGCGCCGCGTCGCGAAGCCGACGCAGGCGGCGACCCCTGCCAGCACGGCGACGCTCGTCAGTGCCGTGGGCAGGGAGTACCAGTCCGCCATGAAGCCGATGAGCGGCGGCCCCACGAGCATGCCGCCGTAGCCGAGGGTGGACGCGGCGGCGACCCCGCCGGGACCGGCCAGCGCGCCCGCGCGTTCGACCGCCACGGGGAAGATGTTGGCGAGCCCGAGCCCGGTGACGGCGAAGCCCGCCAGGGCGAGACCCGTCGAGGGTGCCAGGGCGCCCAGCAGCATCCCGGCGCACGCCGTCGCGCCGCCGCCGACCACGGTGCGGGTGCGGCCGAGCCGTTCGAGGAGCGTGGTGCCCATCAGGCGGCCGACGGTCATGGCGAGGGCGAAGCACGCGTACGCCGCGGCGGCGATGCCCGGGTGCGCGTGCAGGTCCTGCTCCAGGTGCAGCGGGCCCCAGTCCGCGATGGCGCCCTCGCCGTACGCGGTGCACAGCGCGATGAGGCCGAACACGAGGACGAGGGCACGGGTACGGCGGTCCATGCGGGGCGTGCTGTGGCCGCGCGCGGCGGTTGTGACGGCCCGCGGCTTCGGTTGTGGCTGCGGCTTCGGCTCTGACTGCGGCTTCGGCTTCGGCTGTGCGGCGGTGTGTGGCCGTGTCCGGTCCGCCGCCCCGTACCGCAGCAGCGCGGGGGCCGTCACCGCGGTGATCACCAGGCCGATGACGGTGATGCCGAGGAGGTGGGGGGTGGGGGAGAGGTGCCCCGCGACGAGGCCGCCGAGGCCCGAGCCGAGCATGCCGCCCAGGCTGAACGCCGCGTGGAAGCTGGGCATCACGGGCCGCCGCAGCGCGCTCACCAGGTCGACGGCGGCGCTGTTCATCGCCACGCTGATACCGCCGTACGCGGCCCCGAAGAAGAGCAGGACGAGCCCGAGCACCGGCACGGAGTCCGTCAGCGGCGGCAGCGCGACGCTCAGCGGAAGCAGTACACCGCAGGCCACGGTGACCGGGATGCTGCCGTAGCGCTCGCAGAGCCGCCCGGTCAGCGTCATGGTCACCACCGCGCCGGCCGAGACCGCGAGCAGCGCCAGCCCGAGCTGACTCGCCGAGGCGCCGGTCTGTTCCTTGATGGCGGGGATGCGGACGACCCAGCCGGCGAAGACGAAGCCGTCGAGGGCGAAGAAGACGGTGAGCGCCGCGCGCAGGCGGCGGAGGCCGGGGGCGGTGGGCCGCGACGCTGCGGTCCCGAGTTTGTTTAGTGGCGGCACAAAGTCAGAGTAGAGGTGCGCACCGGCGGCGTACAAGACGGTTTGACCGCCCAGGCGGTTTGACGGCTCAGGCGGTCCGACGGCTGAGACGGTTCGACGGCTCAGGTGGTCCGACGGCCCAGAAGCGGAACGGAACGAGCGGATGAAGCGGGAGCGGCGATGCCGTGTACGGATCATGGGAGACTCGCCCTCATGAACGGCAAGGCTGACCCCCGTGCCGCGGGGGAAGTGACCACGCGTACCCGCCTGGAGCGAGGGCGCGGCGCGCTGGGTCCCGCGCTCGAACTGGTCCACACCGGGCGCGCCCCGACCCGTGCCGTGCTCACCGCCGAGCTGGGCGTCACGCGCGCCACGGCGGGTGCCGTCGCCGCCGAGCTGGAGGCGCTCGGCCTGATCCGCATCGACGCCAGGCCGAGCGCCGCCGCGGGATCGCAGGGCAGGCCCTCGCACCGGCTCTCCGTCGCGGAGGAGGGGCCCGTCGCGCTGGCGGCGCAAGTGCACGCCGACGGATTCCGGGCCGCGCTCGTCGGGCTCGGCGGGCGCACCGTCGCGACCGCCCCCGGCTGCGAGACCGTCGACGCCGACCCCGCCCAGGTCATCGGCTCCGTGGTCGACGCGGGCGCGCAGCTGCTGCGGGAGACCGGCAGGCGCTGCGTGGGGGCGGGTCTCGCGGTGCCGTCCGCGGTGGCGGAGCCGGAGGGCACCGCCCTCAATCCGCTGCACCTGGCGTGGCCCGCGGGCGCGCAGGTCCGGGAGATCTTCACCGAGCGCGTGCGCGCCGCGGGCATCGAGGGGCCGGCCTTCGCGGGCAACGACGTGAACCTCGCCGCCCTCGCCGAGCACCGCCACGGCGCGGGCCGCGGTGCGCGCGACCTGCTGTGCGTGGCAACCGGCCACCGCGGCGTCGGCGGCGCCCTGGTCCTCGACGGCCGTCTGCACACCGGGAGTTCGGGCCTCGCCCTGGAGGTCGGCCACCTCACGGTGAACCCCGAGGGGCGCCCCTGCCACTGCGGCAGCCGCGGCTGCCTGGACGTCGAGACGGACCCGCTCGCCTTCCTCACGGAGGCGGGCCGAGAGCCGGGCCCCGAGGGGCTGCTCGTGCAGGCGCGCGCGCTGCTCCGGGACGCGTACGCGGGCCCGGCCGCAGGGGCGGGGGCGGCGGATTCGGCCGTACGGTCCGCGGGTCATCCGGCTGTGCGTTCCGCGGCCGAGGCGTTGATCGACCGGCTCGGTCTGGGCCTCGCGGGGCTCGTCAACATCCTCAACCCGGACCGAATCATCCTGGGCGGCCTGCACCGCGCCCTCCTGGAGGCCGACCCCGAGCGGTTGCGTGCCGTCGTCGCGGACCGCAGCCTCTGGGGGCGCAGCGGCAGCGTGCCGATCCTCGCCTGCACGCTGGACCACAACAGCCTGGTGGGAGCCGCCGAGCTGGCCTGGCAGCCCGTGCTCGACGACCCCCTCGGGGCGCTCGGCTAGACCGCCTCGGGCACCTCACGCGAGGCCTGCCGCCCGGGTTCGGCCGACACCGCTTCCGCCGACACCGCCGCGTCCGACACGGCTTCGACCGTTCGCGTTCGCGCCCCGGCCCGGCGACGCAGCGCGTCCGGCAGGAGCGTGACGAGGCCGAGCGCGGCGAGGCCCGCGCCGATCCACAGCGGTGCCCGCAGCCCGAAGGCGTCGATGGCGGGACCGCCCACGGACGTGGCGATGATGATGCCGAGGGTGATGAACGACGAGTGGACGGTGTTCACCAGCGGCCGGGCGTTGCCGGCACGCTGGACGCGGGTGACCAGGGCCGGGTTCATGGTGACGCCGACGAGGCCGATGCCCAGCATCATCACGACGGCGGGCACGGCCAGTCGGGCGAGGAGCGCGAACCCGGTCAGGAAGGCGAGGTTCAGCGCGAGACCGATGACGAGTACGGGGATGGTGCGGCGGTCGGCGAGCCGCCCGACGAGCGTGTTGCCGACGACGGTCGCGGCGCCGTACGCGATGAGCAGCAGCGGAACGGTGCCGGTGGAGAAGCCCGTGATCTGCGTGAGGATCGGGTTGAGGTAGCTGAAGGCGGAGAAGGTGGCGCCGATCACGAAGGTGCTGGTGGTGAGGGTGAGCCACAGCCGCGGGTTGCGGAAGGTGCTCAGCTCCTGGCGCAGCCCGCCGCTCTCCTCCGCGTCCCCGTCGGCGCTCGGCACTCCGGCGAGCGTGGCCAGGGCGGCGAGCACGGTCAGGACGGTGATGGCCCAGAACGCGGCACGCCAGCCGAGGTGTTCACCGATGACGGTGGAGAGCGGCAGGCCGAGCAGGGTGCCCAGCATCAGCCCGTTGAGGGCCACGGCGACGGCGCGCCCGCGTATTTCGGGCCGCGTGAGCCGGGAGGCCAGGGAGATGGAGACGCCGAAGAAGGCCTGGGAGGCGATACCGGTGAGGACGCGGGCCACGAGCATCGTGCGGTAGTCGGGCGCGAGCGCGGCGAGCACGTTCCCGGCGAGAAAAATGCCGAACAGCAGGAGCAAGGCGGACTTCTGACGCATCCTCAGCAGGGCGATCGTCAGGAAGGGGCCACCGAAAGCCATCGCGGCGGCGAAGGCGGTGATGAGGTAACCGATCTCGGGGATCGTGGCGTCCAGCCCCGCGGCCATCTGGGGCATCAGTCCTGCGACCACGAACTCGCTGGTCACCATGGCGAAAATGCCTAGGGCCAGTACGTATACGGCACGGGGCATGGTGGTGTGCTCCTGTCGGATGGATTGTTTTAGATGGATCGGTACAAAACGAAGCCGTGAAGCGCGAAGGCGGTGTGCATCAAGGCGTGACGAAGGTGTGCGTGAGGGTGGGGCGGCCGCGGGGCGGGCCCCGGGTGTCGCTAGCGGGGGAGCAGGGCGTCGAGCGCGGTCTCCGCGATGACCTCCAGGGTGGCCCGGTCGGCGCCGCCCTGTGCGGCCACGCGCATGCCGCCGATGACGGCGTTGACGTAACGGGCCAGGGTGTCCGCGCCCCGCTCGACCGTGATGTCGCCGGCGCGCTGGCCGGAGCGGATCGCGGTGCGCAGCATGGTGAGCCGCGCCGCGAGGTCCCGCTCCAGCATGGCGGCCGCCTCGGGGTCGCGGGCGGCCAGCTCGACGGTCGTGTTGACGGTGAGGCAGCCGATGCTGTGCCCGTCCTTGCGGTGCTCGAACTCGCCCTCGACGATCAGGGCGAGGAGGGCGCGGACGCGCTCCAGGCCGGAACGCTCCACGTCCTCCAGGATGTCGAGCTGCCGGGCGTTCATGGTCTCCATGTAGCGGGCCAGGGCGCGCCGGAACAGGTCGTGCTTGCTGCTGAACGTGTTGTAGATGCTGCTGCGGCCCAGGCCGGTGGCTGCGCACAGGTCCTGGGTGGAGGTGGCCTCGTAGCCGTTCTCCCAGAAGGCGTGCATCGCCGCGTCCAGGGCCCGCTCCTCGTCGAAAGTCCTCGGTCGGGCCATGAGGGAACCGTACCGGTTTTGGAACGTGCGGTGCAATACGGTTATCGGGTCTACGTCCGCTCGGCCGGCTAGTCGGCGGTTGGCTCGGCGCTCTTGCGTTCACCGGCGCTGACCAGCCCTGTCAGGCGTTGCCCCCGGACCACTCCACCGCGAACGCCCGCCCCGCGTTGACCGTCAGCATCCGCTCCGTCAGCTCCGCACCCACGGCCAGTTCGAGCCGGGAGCGCACCCCGCGGAGCAGATGGGGCATGCCGGGGCCGCCCCGCACCGAGCGCGCGTCCGCCGTGGTCGTGTCGCCGCCGAGCAGCAGGCGGTCGCCGAAGCCGGCGTCGGCCAGCGAGCGCACCGCGTCCGGCATGCGCCAGTCCGTGGCGTGATGGGCGCGGGACGGGCCGTCGAAGGCCAGGAAGGCGCCCGCCTCGGCGGCCCTGTGGTGGACCACCAGGTCGGGGGAGCGGTTGAGGTGGCCGAGGACCACGCGGTGCGCGGGCACTTCCAACTCCGCGCAGAGCAGGTCGAGTACGTCCATGCCGGCGGTGCCCAGTTCGAGGTGGACGGCGATCGGCGCGCCCGTCGCGTGGTGGGCCTCGGCCGCGGCGGTCATCGTCCAGCGGGCGTGGGCATCGAGGCAGTGGAAGCCGCCCGCGACCTTGATCAGCCCGGCCCGGACACCGGAGTGCCCGATGCCGTCGGTGAGTTCACGGATGAACACATCGGCCAGGCCCTCCCTCCGGAGCCGCTCCAACGCCTCCGTGGCATAGTGCGCGGCCTGGTGCAGCCCCGTCGCGGCGACGACATGGACGCCCGCCGCCCGGGACAACTCCGGTAGCCGCCCCGCCTGACGACCCATGCCGTGCGGCGTCCACTGCACGACGCTCCGCCCGCCCGCCGCATGGAACGCCGCCAGCTCGTCGGCCGCCGCCCGTGCCGAATCCAGCTCCTGGCCCGGGAGTTGAGGGCTGCGCAGGAAGAGGTGGTCGTGGGCGTCGCAGACCCCGAGCCGCGCCGGGGCGATGTCACCGAGGACCGTGCGGACCGCGGGGGCGGCTGTGCGGCCTGTGCGCGTGGCGCCCGGCAGCCGCGCGGTCACCACTGCCGTCCGTTCCTCAGCTGTTCGCCCTCGGGCGTCGACAGGTGCAGCACCTGGAAGACGTCACCGAGCCCCTCGGGTGCCTCGTGCTCCCAGAGCGAGAAGTGCACCGCCTCCCAGGTGTGCGGGTCGACGGCGGCCAACGCGCTCACCGCACCCTCCTCCACCGCCAACTTCCGTGCCCCATCCGCCAGTTCCTCAGCGACCTGCGGCAGCCGCGCGGCCTCGGGGATTCTCTGCCGGCGGCGCACCGCCGCCCTCGCCGTGCCCCTTGGCGCGGCCTGCTCCTCGTACGCGAGGACCGGCCAGTGCTGTACGACGGGCCGTCCGAAATCGTCGGAGAGCCCCTGGAAACCGGGGCCCCAGAGGAAGGAGTGCATGCCCGCGGCGGTGTTCCAGAGATAGAAGGGCGCGTACTGGTTGACGGGCGAGCCGCCGTCCCGGCCGCGCTCGCGCATCAGATAGGCCTTGAAGCCGAGCCCGGGGAACGCGTCGAGGAGATGGCCCTTCGACGCGACGCGGTGGCGGATGACGTCCATGTCGTAGTCGGCGGGCAGGGTGATCTCGTACTGCATGGCATGCATCGCGTATGTCCCTGTGGCAGGCCTAGTTGGACGACGTGGTGGCGGCAGGGGCATCGACCGGGGCACCGCAACCGGGGGTCATGCCACGAAGGAGTGCGAGCAGGCCGCGTACCGCCGCGTCGAAGGCGGTGGGGGTGGCTGACGAGCGCGCCAGGACGTAGCCGCCCTGCACGGTCGCGACGATCGCCGAAGCGGTCTCCATGGGGTCGAGCGTGGGCGCGAACTCGCCCTGGTCCACGCCCTCTTGGAGGATTCCGGCGAGGCGGTCGCGCAGCCAGTCGAGGGTGGCGGTGACGGGTGCGCGCAGCTCGTCGCTCGCGATGACGTCCGGGTCCATCGTGAGCCGCCCGACCGGGCAGCCCCTCAACACATCGCGCTCGCGCAGGAGGTACGCCTCGACGCGCGCGTACGCCGACCCGGAACCGCCCAGCACCGCCTCGGCGGTGGCCCGCATCTCCTCGGCCGTACGCCGGATGGCGGCGAGCGCGAGGTCGGGTTTGCCCGCGAAGTGGTGGTACATGCTGCCCTGTCCCGCGCCCGCGTGCCGCAGGATCGCCTTGGGGCTCGTGCCGACGTAACCCCGCTCCCACAGCAGCTCGCGGGTGGACTCGATCAGACGCTCCGGAGTACTCATGCGAGCACTGTACATACTAGTAGGTACAGAGATCTACGTCCGACAGCGCGGCTCGCGGTGGTCGCTCTGGTGGGTGCGGTCGCGGGAGCCTTGGCGGGCCCGCGTCCCGC
Organism: Streptomyces huasconensis; assembly: GCF_021028635.1. NCBI lineage: Bacteria > Bacillati > Actinomycetota > Actinomycetes > Kitasatosporales > Streptomycetaceae > Streptomyces > Streptomyces huasconensis. Next base: position 906,227 of record NZ_CP086119.1, on the reverse strand, counting down.
TCGGCGGGCGGCGGCGCGCCTCGTCGTGCCGCGGCGCGTCGCCACCGGGTGAGGCCCACGGGCCGTCGGCACCGCCTGCGACCGTGGTGGATGGTCACCGCCCGGTCAGCCGGCAACGGCCGACCGGGCGGGAGTTTTCGCGGCCGAGTCGTACACGGGGTACGACGGCACGGTCGCGGTGGGCGAGGGCGCGGGAAGCGTGAACCACACCGTCTTCCCGGCGTCGCCCTGCGGGCACACGCCCCAGCTCTCGCTCACCGCCGCGACCATCGCGAGGCCGCGGCCGCAGGTGGCGAAGGGATCGGCGTCGTGAACCTCGGGAAGCCGCGGGTCGTGGTCGTGGACGGAGACCGTGAGGCGGTCGAGCATCAGCTCGATCTCCACGGTGCACTCCTTGTCCGGCTCGGCGTGCCGATGGACGTTGCTGAGCAACTCGGTCACACCGAGGGCGGCCTGGTCTATCAAGGGATCGAGATGCCAGTAGCGCAACTGCGCAGAGACGATTCTGCGAACCTGGCGAATCCGCGACGGCAGAGCTTGGAGCTCCACCGTGCAATGCCTGCTTTGTTGGCTGATCACGGCTGCGACTCCCCGAATTGAGGTCCGGAAGAAGACGACGTTCGGATCGAGCAGGGGGCCGCTTGGTCTGCCGCCTGCTGCGTGGCCGGCGGCGGGCTGGTTCTTCAGCGTCATCGCCGGTAAACCTAGAGTGATGTGAGACCAGAGTGACCCAGGGGGTGCGGGGGTGCAACTCGCGCGTCGCGCCGCGCTCCCGCCGTTCAACCGCGTCGGCGGCGCTCCGCGGCCCTGCCCACGGCTTCGATGAACCGGCGTACGGTCGGCGGTCCGCCCTGCCCGGGGCCCGGATCGCGCTCGCCGAGCGTGAGGCTGTACCGCCTGCCGTTCACCTCGGCCAGCGCCCGGTCCTCGGCGGCGAACCACGGCTTGCCCGTGCGCACCGCCTGCACCGGGGCGCTGTCGATCTCCTTGCCGTAACTGGTGAGCAACTCCAGCCTGCCGTCGGCGATTCGGACCTGCCCGGCCCGGGTGAGGGAGCGCAGACGCCGCCCGATCCGCACACCCGTGGCCGTGAACTCCGGCTCCGCCATGACGCTCCGCCCCCTTGTCCGCTCGGTGAGGTCCCTCCGTCCGGGACAGGTGCCCCGTGCGGTGCAGTCTGCCCGCGCGAAGCGGGGAGCACCAGTGCGCACGGAGACGTCCGGCCCACGCGCCCACGCGCCCCCGCATGCTGCCTCACAGGGCTTGACCGGCCACTGCGCCAGCGGTGCCTTTGAGGTGCCCAAAGGTGTGTTTATGCAGGTGGGGAGGGTGCTGAGGGTGTTTAAGATCGAGGGGTACGGCCGCGTCGAATCGCGTCCGGCACGACGCGAAGGAGCCCCGCGGTGAGCACCACACAGCAGGACCGAGCCGACGAACCGATGCCCACGCTCGACGTCGACCACAGCGACGACGAGTACCGCGCCTGGCTCAAAGAAGCCGTCCGCAAGGTCCAGGCCGACGCCAACCGCTCGGCCGACACCCACCTGCTGCGCTTCCCGCTGCCCGAGCTCTGGGGCATCGACCTGTACCTCAAGGACGAGTCGACCCACCCCACCGGCAGCCTCAAGCACCGCCTCGCGCGCTCCCTCTTCCTCTACGGCCTGTGCAACGGCTGGATCAGGCCGGGCCGCCCGGTCATCGAGGCCTCCAGCGGCTCCACGGCCGTCTCCGAGGCGTACTTCGCGAAACTGACCGGAGTGCCTTTCATCGCGGTGATGCCGCGCACGACGAGCGCCGAGAAGATCCGCCTGATCGAGTTCCACGGCGGCCGATGCCACTTCGTGGACGACCCGCGCACCATGTACGCGGAGTCGGCCGCCCTCGCCGTCGAGACCGGCGGCCACTACATGGACCAGTTCACGTACGCGGAGCGGGCCACCGACTGGCGCGGCAACAACAACATCGCCGAGTCCATCTACCAGCAGCTCAGGCTGGAGCGGTACCCCGAGCCCGCGTGGATCGTCGCGACCGCGGGCACCGGCGGCACCTCGGCGACCATCGCGCGCTACGTCCACTACATGCAGCACGACACCCGCATCTGTGTCGCCGACCCGGAGAACTCCTGCTTCTTCGACGGCTGGACGAAGAACGACCCGGACGCGACGAGCGACTGCGGCTCACGCATCGAGGGCATCGGCCGCCCCCGCATGGAGCCGAGCTTCGTACCCGGCGCCATCGACCGCATGATGAAGGTCCCGGACGCGGCGTCCGTGGCCGCCGTCCGCGCCCTGGAGCGCGCCATCGGCCGCAAGGCGGGCGGCTCCACGGGCACGGGTCTGTGGAGCGCGCTGAAGATCGTCGCCGAGATGGTGGCCGTGGGCCGCACGGGCAGTGTGGTCACCCTGATCTGCGACCCGGGCGACCGCTACCTGGACAAGTACTACTCCGACGCGTGGCTGGCCGAACAGGGCCTGGACATCGCGCCGTACGCGGAGGCGATCAACACCTTGCTCGCGACGGGTGAATGGCCCAGGTGACCGGTCGGGGTGGCCGGCACCAGCTCTGCCACCGCCTACGCCGCGGCCGCCATGAGCCGCCGGTCCAGTGCCGTGACCGCGTCCCGGAAGGCCCGGCCGAGGCCCGCGCGGCTCAGCTTCAGGACGAGGCGGAAGGGTGGGGTGCCGTCCGCGGCGAACGTCCACTGCACGCGGGTGCCGGTGCCCGCCGGGGTGAGTCGCCACTCCTCCACGAGGGCGCGCGGCCCCGGCGCGTTCGTGACGTCGACGCGGTAGGCGTACCGCCCCTGTCCGTCGGCCGCGAGGATCGTCTCCCGAAAGCGCGTGCCGCCCTTGAGCCGGACCTCGCGGCCCTTGCCGTCATCGGTCGGGCGGCACCGCGTGACCGCGGTGAACCACGCGGGCCAGCCGGCCAGGTCGTCGACGAGGGCGTGGTAGACCGCTTCGGGCGGGGCGCTCACCTCGCGTGCGAAGACATGACGCAGCGCGGCGGTCTCGATGAAGTCGAGGCCCACGGGACTCAGTCGGCGTGCCATCGAACTTCCCCCCCAGCGGAGTACGGCGGTTGCCCGGGCACCGACACGATAGCTGGCGGGTCGTCAGATGTCTGCGGGGTCCTCGGAGTTGAAGGAGCCCTCGGAGGAGTCCGGCGTGCTGTCGGGGCTCGGGGCCTCGGCGTCGGTCAGGAGGCCGTCGCCGCACTCCCGCTCACCCGTCACCACCAGCCGGTTCAGATGCTCGGAGATCTCCGCACGCGCCTCCGCGGGCAGCCCCGCGTCCGTCACCAGCGTGTCGACCTGGGAGAGCGTCGCGAACGAACTCAGCCCCACCGTGCCCCACTTGGTGTGGTCGGCGACGACGACCACGCGGCGCGCCGACTGCACCAGGCGTCGGTTCGTCTCCGCCTCGGCCAGGTTCGGGGTCGACAGACCGGCTTCCGGCGATATGCCGTGCACACCGAGGAAGAGCACGTCGAAGTGGAGCGAGGCGATCGCCTGGTCCGCGACCGGCCCGACCAGCGAGTCCGACGGCGTGCGCACCCCACCGGTCAGCACCACCGTGGCCGAGCCCTGCCGCGGCCCGGAGGCGCGCTGCGCGGAGTGGAAGACGTCGGCCACCCGCACCGAGTTGGTCACCACCGTCAGATCCGGCACGTCCAGGAGATGGTGCGCCAGCGTGTACGTCGTCGTGCCGCCGGACAGCGCGACCGCCGAACCCGGTGCCACCAGCGACGCCGCGGCGCGCGCGATGTCCTCCTTGGCCGTCGGCTCCAGCCCCGACTTCGCCTCGAACCCCGGCTCGTGCGCGCTCGCCTCGGCGACCGGCACCGCGCCGCCGTGGACCTTCTCCAGGACACCCTGGCGGGCCAGCGCGTCGAGATCGCGGCGGACGGTCATGTCGGACACGCCCAGTTTCCGGGTGAGTTCGTTGACCCGGACCCCGCCCCGGCGGCGCACCTCGTCGAGGATCAGGGCGCGGCGCTGCTCGGCGAGAAGGTTCTGGTTCTCACTCACGCCCGGCCCGGCCTTTCCGCCTCGTTCTGCCCCGTCACACCCGTCACACCCGTCACCCCCGACCGGCGCGCAGGCTCATCCTCGCATGCGTCACTGACAGCCGTGCGACCACCCGCGCGCGGGTACGCACGCCTCGGAAGGGGGAGATTACGTAACGACGGGTGCGCGGCGAGCCGCGGGCCGAGATCCTTGTTTTCTCACCACGCACATCTCGGGGGGCAGCGAAAACAGTGGAGCGTGCGACGCAGGACGAGACCGCCCTGGAACTCCTGGTCCATGGAGTCGGGGGCACCACACCGGAACAGATGCTGGGTGATCCGCGGACCGTGCGGATCTCCGGCGACGACACGGCGGCCGTCTTCCGCCGCACCGAGGACGCCGACGCGGAGCGGCGCCCGGACGACTACCGCGGCAAACCGGTCCCCGAGGCGTACGTCTGGTGCAACCTCACCTCCGGCAACGGCTCCCGCGCCCTGTGGCTCCTGCTGCTGCCCTTCATGGTCGTCAACCTCGCCCACTGGATGCGCCCCACCTCCCGCCACCGCCGACACCTCGTCCGTACGTACGGACTCCTGGTGCGGCTGACCGGGCTCACCCTGACCGTGCTGCTCGTCGCCGCCGCCTGCGAGGTCGCGCTCGACCTCACGGCCTGGCAGTGCGCGGGCAGCCCCGCGTGCGCGGCCGACCGCGCCTGGCTCGGCTTCCTCGCCACCGACGAGGCGGGCCACGGCGGCTGGTGGTCGCAGCCCGGCCGCCGCCTCGCCCTCGCCGCCCTGCTCCCCGGCGCCCTCACCGGCCTGCTCTGGTACCTCTCCCACCGCACCTGGAGTGCGTACGAGTCCCAGCAGCCGCTGCCCCACCAGCCCGACCCCGAGGAGGAGACGAGCCGCACCGCGCTCGGCAGGCCCGGCTTCTGGTACGGCCGCCGCCTCGTCGCCCGGCTGCGCGCCGCCCACACCGCGGCGGGCCTGCTCACCGTCGCCGCCGCGGTCGGCGCCTCCGCCGCGCGGCACGACCGGCGCCCCGGAGGCCCCGCCTTCTTCAACATCGTCGGCTGGAGCCTGCACGCCGCGCTCCTCGGGGGCGCGGTGGTCATCGTCTGGGTGGTGTGCCGCAGGGGGCGCAGCGAGAACAGGCTCGACCGCAGGCTGGACCGCGCCCTCGTGCGCCGGCTTCCGCTGGCCGCTCTGGCCGTGCTCGTCCTGACCCTGCTGTACGCGGGCTGGTCCCGCCCCGGCTGGCGCTCCGAGGGCAGACTGCCGGGGGACGCGACCTTCGGCGGCATCGCGCTCGTCCAGGGCCTGTTGGTCGTCGCCCTCGCGGTGACCGCGCACTGCCTGTACCGCACCTCGCCCAACTCCCGCACCGCCATCCGCGGCCTCGGCGGCCCCGCCACCGCCATGCTCTCCTGCGCCCTGGGCGGAGTGATGTCCGGCGGCGGCGCCCAGCGGGTCGCCGACTGGCTGGACGGCACCCACGGCTCCATCCCCGGACCGCCCGTCCTGCTCACCTGGCAGGCGTCCGCGATCCCGCCGCTCCTGGTCGTCGTCGCCGTGCTCTGCGCCTGGTTCGGCGCCCGCACCCTCCAGCGCAAGCGCCGCGAGATGAGGAAGGTGGCGGCCGACTACGCCGACGAACCGCAGGACCCCACCCGCACCCGCCGCATCGCCGGTACCCGCGCGCGTGCCGCGCTCACCGACCGGGCGCCCTTCCTCGTCGGCGTCATCTCCGCCGTCACCCTGCTGCTCGGCGCGGGCGCCCTCGTCGGCGCGTGGCTGACGGAGAAGGTCCCGGCCAAGGCCGCGCAAGGCGCACCCGACGTCGTGGAGGGCGCCGCCGAGACCTCGCAGGCGCTCGGCTCCTGGCTGATCGGCTTCGGCTTCATACTGTTCGTCACCTGGGGCCGGCGCGCCTACAAGGACGCCTCCGCCCGGCGCACCATCGGCATCCTCTGGGACGTCGGCACGTTCTGGCCGCGCGCCGCCCACCCCTTCGCCCCGCCCTGCTACGCCGAGCGCGCCGTCCCCGACCTGACCTGGCGCATGGCCGCCTGGACCCGCGCCACCAGCGCCACGGGCGGCCGCCTCGTCATCTCCGGGCACTCCCAGGGCAGCGTCCTCGCGGCGGCGGCAGCCTGGCAGCTGCGCCCGTCGGTCCGCAGGCGCGTCGCCCTGCTCACCTACGGCTCACCCCTGGAGCGCCTCTACGGCCGCTGGTTCCCCGCCCACTTCGGCCCGGCGGCACTGACCTCCCTGCACCGCGAGGTCGACTGCTGGCGCAACCTCCACCGCCCCACCGACCCCATCGGCGGCCCCATCGGCCTGCGCGGCGACTGCGGCCCCCAGGTGGACCGCGCCGCCCTCAAGGACCCCCTCGCCTACGGCCGTACGGAGGACCATCCGCTCCCCGCGCCGATCCGTGGCCACGGCGACTACCAGTCCGACCCCGCGTTCGCCGAGGAACGCGCACGGCTCCTCGCGCGCCTCAAGGCCGCCGTTCCCGCGCCGAGGCCCGCGGCGACGGAAGCGGTCACGCCGACTCCGGCAGATCCTCCGGATACAGCAGGGTGAGGTCGTCCGTGCTCGGCTCGGGGAGCTGGGCGACCCGGCCCGCGTGCCGCTCCACCATCGCCTCGAACGTCTGCCGAGCGGTGCGGCCGTTGCCGAAGGCGGGCCCCTTCGGGAGCGCCGTGAAGTACTTCAGGAGCGCCTCACCGGTGCCCGTGCCCAGGCGGTACTCGTGTTCCTCGGCCTGCTGCTCGACGATCCGCAGCAGCTCCTCGGGGGCATAGTCGCTGAAGGTGATCGTCCGTGAGAAGCGGGACGCCACACCCGGGTTGACGGAGAGGAAGCGCTGCATCTCCGCCGTGTAGCCCGCGACGATCACCACGACGGCCTCGCGGTGGTCCTCCATCAGCTTCACGAGCGTGTCGATGGCCTCCCGGCCGAAGTCGCGCCCGGAGTCCTCGGGCGAGAGGGCGTACGCCTCGTCGATGAACAGCACACCGCCGCGCGCCCGGTCGAACGCCTCCTGGGTGCGGATCGCCGTCGAACCGATGTGCTCGCCGACCAGGTCGACGCGCGAGACCTCGACGAGGTGGCCGCTCTCCAGGACACCGAGCGAGGCGAGGATCTCGCCGTACAGCCGCGCGACCGTCGTCTTGCCCGTGCCCGGCGAGCCGGTGAAGACCAGGTGGCGGCGGGCGGACGCGGCCTTGAGTCCGGCGAGCTGCCTGCGGCGGCCCACCTCGATCATGTCGGTGAGGGCGCGGACCTCGCGCTTGACGCTGTCCAGGCCGACCAGGGCGTCGAGTTCGCCCAGGACTTCCTTGGAGGCGCGGGCCGCCTTCTCGGGCGGCGCCGGCCGCGGAGCCTGCTGGGCGGGGACCGAGCCGAGCAGCCCGGCGGTCTGCGTGGCCGTCTGCACGGCGGGCACCTCCTGCGGTGCCACCGGGGTGCGCGGGCCGCCGCCGCTCTCGTCGCTCGCGCAGTCCTCGACGAGCGGGCCCTCCTCGGAGAACTCGAAGCCGCCGCGCGCGCACCGCTCCGTGCGGCACTTCTTCAGTGTCGTACGGCAGCCGTCGATGACGTGGAAGCCGTAGCCGCCACTGCCGCTGACCCGGCAGCCGTGGAAGGTGCCGCGGCCGCCCGCGGAGACGTAGAAGCCGGCCTCGGCGGGCGAGGTGACCGTGCAGCGCTCGATGGTCGGGTCCGCGCCCTTGGTGACGATCACGCCCGTCTGGACGGCGTCGATCGTGCAGTTGGCGAGGGTGCCGCCGCTGCCGTGGTCGCGGAACCAGGCGCCCGTGGCGGCCTCGCGGATGCGGCAGTCGTCGAGCTGCGCGGTCGCGCCGTCGCTCACCGACACCGCCGTGTTGCGCACCTGGGAGAGGTCGCTGTCGACGACGTCGGCGCGCGAGCCGCGGTCCAGGACGAACAGCGCGTCCGGCACCTCGCGCACCCGGCACGACTCCAGGACGGCCGTCGCGCCGTCACTGACCCAGACCGCCGGATAGTCGCCCGTACTGTCGTGGATCTCGCACTGGTTGGCGTCCACGCGCGTGCCGGGGTCCCACACCGACAGGCCGTTGCGCCCGAACCGGCAGACCGTGGAGCGGGTCAACGTGAGCACGGAGCGCGAGCGCAGGTCGATCGCGTTCTCCGGGATGTCGTGGATGCGGCAGTCGGCCAGGGTCAGCACGGCGTCCGTGTCGAGCGTGACGCCGTCGGAGGTGGTGCGGTGCACGTCGCAGTCGGTCAGATGGGCCGAGGCCCGACCGGTGACCTGGACGCCCGAACCCTTGATCTCGTAGATCTCGCAGCCGATGGCCTCCAGACCGGTGTGCTCGCCCGTCACCGAGAGTCCGGCGCCCGAGGCGTGATGCACCCGGCACCGCTCCAGGCGGGGGTGCGCGCCGCCGCGCACCGCGACACCGGACTGGCCCGCCGCGACGATCTCGCACTCCTCGAAGACGCCGCCGCCGCCGTCGAGCACCGCGATGCCGATGCCACCGGGGTTGTCCACGGTGCAGCGGCGCACCGTCGGGCGCGCGCCGCCGCGCACCTCTATGCCGGCGGCGGAGCGGGTCACGACACGGATGTCGGTCAGCTCGGGGGCGCCGTCCTCGACGAGCAGCGCGGGCGCCGAGGAGTCCTGGCCCTCGACGTGCACGTCCTGCACGATCGCGGAGGCGCGCACCGTCAGGGGCACCCCTTCGGACGGCGCGATGCGCACGGAGCCCGCCGAGCCGTCGGGCCCGCGCAGGGTCACCGCGCGCTGGACGACGAGGTTCTCGCGGTAGGTGCCGGCGGCGACGGTGAGTATGTCGCCGTCGCTCGCGGCCTCCAAGGCAGCGGCGAGCGATGCGTACTCGCCGGTGCGGCGCCGCCACCGCGACGTGCCGGTGTGCGTCACCTGGACCGTGCCCTGTGCCATGGAGTTGCTCTGCCCCCACCTCGTCGTACGCGGGTCTTGCGCCGACGTGCCGCGATGTGCCGCGGCGCCGCGCAAGGAGCCGAAGAGTTCGGCCGGTCCACCGTAGCGCGCGTGGGCAGGGGCAGTTGACCCGATCGGCGGGCTCCGCCCGCGCGGCCCGGCCGCGGGGCCGGTCAGGAGCCGGTGCCGGTCCTGCCCCAGTCGGGGCCCACCGCGGCCCAGGCCCGGTCCAGGCGGGCGTGACGCCCTTGGACGAGGCGCCAGAGGACGAGCCTGCGCGCGCCCTCGACGAGTGCGACGCTCGCCGCGGCGGCGCCGAGTCCGGCGAGGGCGGCGTGGGTGGTCGCGGTCGCGGTGTCCAGTGGACGGCCGACGACCCGGCCGCGCTCGTCGGTCCAGAGCCGGAAGTGGTCACCGGGCCGCGGGGCGCCGAGCCGGGCGACGACGACCCCGGAGCGGTCGATGCCGTCCGGGCCTGTCCAGCGGGCGAGGACGCGGCTGTGGGCGTCGCGTGCCGACGCGGTCTCGGGATCGGGGTCGAGCGGGGGAGTGGAGACCTTCCGCACGACCGTGCCGACGGTCGCGTGGCGGGCCTCGCGCTGCTCCCGCACGGAGGTGAGCAGGGCGTCCCGCGAGAGGCCCGCGGTGACCGTGCCGACGACGGGCACGGCGACGGCGATCAGCACCAGGGCGGCGAGGGCCGTCCAGGCCTCCACGAGGTCGGTCCCGCGGCGCAGCGGGTTGCGCCGCCAGCGCCAGAGTCCGGCGATCGCCCGCACAGCCCTGCACCCCCTTCCGCGTCCGTCTCGACAGGGAACGGCACATGTCCGTGAAGCTCAACGGCTCAACGTCCGTGCTCCGTCAAGGAGTTCCCCCACCGCAGGCGCGTCATTCGAGGATCATGAGGCCATCACCGAAGCGGGCCGTCCCGGTGGATCGTGGAACCGGATTCTGCCCGAAGGCGAGCCATCGCCGAAGCACTCCTGTGCCGGCCGCCGACCGGGCGCGGACATGCGAGCGCCGCCGCCGGGCAGAAGCCCGACGGCGGCCGACGCCACGTGCGGATGGCGACCTGGGCGGTCAGTACCCGCGGTAGGGGCGGTTGTACGGGTCCTCGTACGGCGCGGGGGCCGGGCGGGGCGAGGCCGGGCGCATCGCCTCGTACCCCGTACCGGCCGCGGGCCGCTGGGGCTGGGCGCCGGGGTAGCCGCGCGGGCCCGCGGCCTGCTGCGGGATGTACGGCGCGGGGGCCTGTTGCAGCGGGGCGGGCTGCTGGGCCTGGGGGTAGCCGTACCCCGGGTTGTGGTGGGAAGGGGCGGCCGGCAGGGCGGGCAGCGCGGCCGGGAGGGCGGGCAGGTGACTGCCCGTGTCGTACGCGGACGGAACCCGGATCGGGGCGATCTGAGGGGTGCCCCGCTCTGCGACGAGGGAGTCGTAGATCGGAGTGTCCGTGAAGGACGGCGCGGAGTAGTAACCGCCGCCATAGGTGGAGCGGGGGGAGGTCATACTCCATAAGTTAAGCCCTTGATGTGCTGGTTGGGGAGACCGATAAGCGGGTTGTTTCGCGTGGCGGCAGGGGTCAGGTGTCCCCAATGCGAGCGAACTTGGGAAAATCGGTCGTCAAGTGGCGTAGGAATCGTGTAAAAGCGGCGGTCTTGGCGGGGTTACCCGCGGTCGGCCGTGGCGCGGCCGGGAGGCCGTCGGGCGCGGTCATGGGCCTCGCGGTGATCCGGGTAATAGGTTGGCCGCGAACGGAATCGGCGGCCCTGCCGGACGCGGCGACTTGCGATGGGGGCGGACATGACCATGCCTAAAGGATCGAACGTTCCCGTGCCGGCACCTGCCGTGCGGGTCGAACTGGGGTGGGGTTCAGGCGCCGGAGTGCCCGACGCCGACGCGTCCGCCCTGCTGTTGACCTCGTCCGGAAAGGTGCGCTCGGACGTGGACTTCGTCTTCTACAACCAGCCGGCGCACTCCTCCGGAGCGGTGCGGTACGAGGGCAAACAGCGCTCCGCCGACGGCGTCAGCGACGTGCTCACCGTCGACCTCGCGCGCGTGGAGCCCGCGATCGAGACCGTGGTGCTCGCCGCCTCGGCCGACGGCGGCACCTTCGGACAGGTCCCCGGCCTGTACATCCGTGTCCTCGACGCGGCGAGCGGCACCGAACTGGCGCGCTACGACAACACGGACGCGACGGTGGAGACGGCCCTCGTCCTCGGCGAGCTGTACCGGCGCCAGGGCGCCTGGAAGTTCCGCGCCGTCGGGCAGGGGTACGGCAGCGGTCTCGAAGGGCTCGCCACGGACTACGGCATCACGGTGGACGAACCGCAACGTTCCGCGCCGCCCGCCGCTCCCACCGCGCTCACCCCACCGCCCCCGGCGGCCGCACCCGTCGCCGCGGCCGCGCCCGTGTCCCCGCCACCCGCCGAGCCCGTACGCCTCACCAAAGTCACCCTGACGAAGGACGCCCCGTCCGTCTCGCTGACGAAGCAGGGTGGTACCTCGGGCGCCATGCGCGTGAACCTCAACTGGGAGATGCGCAAGCAGACCAAGGGGTGGGGCGCGAAGCTCGGCAGGGCCGTCGCCCTGCACGCCGGCCTCGACCTGGACCTGTGCGCGCTCTACGAACTCGCCGACGGCCGCAAGGGCGTCGTCCAGGCCCTCGGCAACGCCTTCGGCGCGCTGCACCGGCCTCCGTACATGCTCCTCGACGGCGACGACCGTACCGGCGCGGTGGCCAGTGGCGAGAACCTCACCATCAACCTCGACCACATCAAGGACTTCCGCCGCATCGTCATCTTCGTGACCATCTACGAAGGCGCCCGCAGCTTCGCCGACCTCAACGCCACCGTCACCCTCCAGCCGCAGCACGGCGCCCCGGTCGACTTCTCGCTCGACGAGTGCACCGTCCCGTCCACGGTGTGCGCGCTGGCCCTGCTCACCAACAACGGCGGCGACCTCGTCGTCCAGCGCGAGGCCCGCTACCTCGTGCCGGACCGCGGAGTGAGCCCGCAGCGCACCATCGACCACGCCTACGGCTGGGGCATGAACTGGACACCCGGCCGGAAGTGACCCCGACCCCTCAGCGCTGCTCCGGTGCCGGTTCCGCGGCGGTGTCCGGACGCGCGTACGTACGCCCCTTCCACGCGGCCCCGCGCCCCCTGTAGTGCTGCACCGCCGAGTCCACCGTCATCAGCAGGTACAGGAGAGCGGTGCCGGGCAGCAGCGGGGCGAGCCACAGGGGCTGCCGGTAGTAGCGGAGCATCGGCAGGTACGTCGCCGTCATCAGCAGCCAGGCGAGGCCCCCCGTCGTGGCGGCCGGGGCGTCGCCCGCGGCGAGTCCCGCGACCAGGGTGACCGGGGGAGCGAGGTACACCAGCGCGAGCCCGGCGACCGTGCCGAGGAGCAGCAGCGGATGGTGGCGCAGCTGGGCGTACGCGCTGCGCGAGACCATCCGCCACAGGTCCGCGAGGCGGGGGTAGGGGCGCACGCTGTCGACGCGTTCGGCGAGCCCCAGCCAGATGTGGCCCCCGGAGCGCCGGACCGCCCGCGCGAGCGCCACGTCGTCGATCACCGCGTGCCGGATGGCGTCGGGGACCCGCGCCCGCTCGGCGGCGTCGGCCCGCAGCAGGACGCAGCCGCCCGCCGCGGCCGCCGTCCGCGCCCCCCTCCGGCCGATGCGGCGGAAGGGGTAGAGCTGCGCGAAGAAGTAGACGAACGCCGGGACCACCAGGCGCTCCCACACGCTGCGCACCCGCAGCCGGGCCATCTGCGAGACCAGGTCGAAACCGCCCGTCTCCGCGGCGGCCACCAACTCCCGCAGGCTCCCGGGCGCGTGGGCAATGTCCGCGTCGGTCAGGAGCAGGTACTCGGGGTCCCGCGCGCGGGCGAGCGTGATCCCATGGCGCACCGCCCACAGCTTGCCGGTCCACCCCGGGGGCGGCTCACCGGGGGAGCCGACGGTCAGCGGCAGCCCGCCGTGCCGCTCGGCCAGCGCGCGGGCCAGCTCACCCGTGCCGTCCGTACTGCCGTCGTCGACAAGGAAGACCTCGGCCCGTCCCGGATAGTCCTGTGCCAGCAGCGACGGCAGGCTCTCGGGCAGCATCGCGGCCTCGTCCCTGGCGGGCACCACGACACAGACCTCCGGCCAGCGCGTCCAACGTTCCGGCTCCCGGCGCGGCGGCAGGCGCACGTCCGTGCGCCAGAAGAAGCCCTGCCCCAGCAGCAGCCACAGCCACGCGGCCAGCGAGCCGGCGGCGATCCACGCAACGGCGCTCATCCGCCGAAGTCTGCCCCACGCAAGGGAGCCTGTGGGGCCCATCGACTATGGTGACCGGGTGAAGATCGCGCTCATGGACTCCGGTATCGGACTGCTCGCCGCGGCGGCCGCGGTGCGTCGCCTGCGGCCCGACGCCGATCTCGTGCTCTCCTCGGACCCGGACGGCATGCCGTGGGGACCGCGGACCACGGACGACCTCACCGCGCGCGCCCTCGCCGTCGCGGAGGCCGCCGCCGCGCACCGCCCCGACGCGCTGATCGTGGCCTGCAACACCGCTTCCGTGCACGCGCTGCCCACGATCAGGGCCCGCCTGGAGCCCGCCATCCCGGTCATCGGGACCGTCCCGGCCATCAAGCCCGCCGCCGCGGGCGCCGGACCCGTCGCCATCTGGGCCACGCCCGCCACCACGGGCAGCCCCTACCAGCGGGACCTCATCGAGCGGTTCGCGAGCGGCGTCGACGTCACCGAGGTGCCCTGCCCCGGCCTCGCCGACGCCGTGCAGTACGCGGACGAGAAGGCCATCGACGAGACCGTCGCCGCCGCCGCTGCCCTCACCCCGCCCGATGTAAGGGCCGTCGTCCTGGGCTGCACCCATTACGAGCTGGTCGCCGAGCGTATCCGCGCCGCCGTGCAGCAGCCGCAGCTGCCGCCGCTCGTCCTGCACGGCTCGGCCGGCGCGGTCGCGGCCCAGGCGCTGCGCAGGATCGGCGCGGGCCCCGGCACCGACGGCGGCGCGGCGCCCGGCCTCACCGTGCTGCTCAGCGGGCGCGAGGAGCCGCTGCCGCGAGAGGCCCTCACGTACGCCGAGGGACGGCTGCTCGCGGCGGTCAGCCCCGCGCTCTGAGCCCTCGCGGCGCCGGAGCCGGTCACGGTCCGCGACGCGGTGCCTTCGCGGCGGAACGTGAGTAATGTCGATGGCATGAGGGACCCAGCCCACGAGGAGCCCGGCGACCACGGCGCGAGTGCCGTGCCCGACGCCCCGCCCGAAGTCTGGACCGGCCGCGCGACCAACCGCGTCCAGTGGCTGCTGGCCTGCGCGGGCGCCGCCTGCCTGGCCCTCGGCATCGAACTCGCGGTCGGCTCGATATGGACCTCGGGCTTCGCGCCGCTGCTCATGTCCGTCGTGGGATGCATCGCCGTCGGACTCCTGATGCTCTTCGGGACCCTGGCCTTCGTCCATGTGGCCGTCAAGGTCGACAAGGACTTCCTGGAGGTCCGCTGCGGCCATCTGGGCCTGCCGCGCCGGCACATCCCGCTCTCCCATGTCGTCGGCGCGGACTTCGCGCCGAGCGTCACACCGCGGCAGTGGGGCGGCTGGGGCTACCGCTGGCGGCCCGAGAAGGGCACGGCCGTCGTGGTCCGGCGCGGCGAGGGCCTGGTGCTCAGCCTGGGCGACGGCCACAAGTTCACGGTGACCGTGGACAACGCCGAATCCGCGGTACGCGCCATCCGGGCCCGGCTGAAGGTCAGGGGAACGTCGCTCTGACCCGGTCACACGCTGACGGCAGGCACCGCGCCCTGCCGCCCAGGCGCGCGGGAACGACCCGGCGCGAGCGCCCCCTGACCGCGCTGTCAACGCCCCGGTGACGCGCCGTACACTCCCCGGGTGACCGCCACCACCACTCCCGTAGACGAGCCGGCACAGCTCGATCCGCAGCCCGCGCGGGCCTCCCGCGCCCGGCGTGCCCTGCGGCGGCTCGTGCCCGCCGCCGCGGCGGCCCTCTCCGGAGTGCTGCTCTACGTCAGCTTCCCGCCCCGCACCCTGTGGTGGCTCGCGCTCCCCGCCTTCGCCGTCCTCGCCCGGTGCCTGCACGGCCGTACCTGGAAGGCGGGCCTCGGCCTCGGTTACCTCTTCGGCCTCGGCTTCCTGCTGCCGCTGCTGGTGTGGACCGGCGTCGAGGTCGGCCCCGGCCCGTGGCTGGCGCTCGCCGCCGTCGAGGCCGTGTTCGTCGCCCTGGTGGGCGCGGGCGTCGCGGTGGTCTCCCGTCTGCCCGGCTACCCGCTCTGGGCGGCCGCCCTGTGGATCGCGGGAGAGGCGGCACGCGCGCGCGTGCCCTTCAGCGGGTTCCCCTGGGGCAAGATCGCCTTCGGCCAGGCGGACGGCGTCTTCCTGCCGCTCGCCGCACTCGGCGGCACCCCCGTCCTCGGGTTCGCGGTGGTCCTGTGCGGCTTCGGGCTGTACGAGGCCGTGCGCCAGGCCCGTGACGTACGCGCCACCGGAGTCGTGCGGCGCGGGGCGGCGGCCGTGGCCGGGCTCAGCGTGCTCGTCCCGCTCCTCGGCGCCTTCGCCGCGCGGCCGCTCGTCAGCGACGAGGCGGAGGACGGCACCGCGACCATCGCCGCGATCCAGGGCAACGTCCCGCGCGCGGGGCTCGGCTTCAACGCCCAGCGGCGCGCCGTCCTCGACCACCATGTGCGCGAGACGAAGCGGCTGGCCGCCGAGGTGAAGGCAGGCAAGGCCGAGCGCCCGGATCTCGTGCTGTGGCCGGAGAACTCCTCCGACATCGACCCCTTCACCAACCCCGACGCGCGCCAGGAGATCGAGGACGCCGTCGAGGCCATCGGGGTGCCCCTTTCGGTGGGCGGTGTCGTCGAGGGCAAGGACGGCAAGCTCTACAACGAGCAGATCCTGTGGGACCCGCAGAAGGGCCCCACCGGCACCTACGACAAGCGGCAGATCCAGCCCTTCGGCGAGTACATCCCGCTGCGCGGCCTCATCAGCGTCTTCAGCAGCGACGTCGACATGGTCCGCCAGGACTTCAGCCGGGGCTCCCGGCCCGGTGTCTTCACCATGGCGGGCACCAAGGTGGGCCTCGCGACGTGCTACGAGGCGGCCTTCGACTGGGCCGTGCGCGACACGGTGACCAACGGCGCCCAGATCATCTCCGTACCCAGCAACAACGCCACCTTCGACCGCAGCGAGATGACGTACCAGCAGCTCGCGATGTCCCGCGTCCGCGCGGTCGAGCACAGCCGCGCCGTCGCGGTCCCGGTGACCAGCGGCGTCAGCGCGGTCATCATGCCGGACGGCACGGTCAGGGCGAAGACGAAGTGGTTCACCGCCGACTCGCTCGTCGAGGAGGTGCCGCTGCGCTCGTCACAGACCCCGGCCACCCGCCTCGGCACGCTGCCGGAGGGCATGCTGGTGCTGGTCGCGCTCGGCGGACTCGGCTGGGCCGTGGCGTCGGCGCGGACCCGACGGGGCGCGGGTGCGGGGGAGTGACACGCGCTCCCGTCACGGAAGGTGACGGGACGCCGCTAGGGTCGGACCATGGCTACTCCCGAATTCATCCGCACCCTGCGGGCCGACGCCGGTCAGCAGTTGCTCTGGCTCCCCGGGGTCACCGCCATCGTCTTCGACGACGAGGGCCGCGTGCTGCTCGGACGGCGCTCCGACAACGGCAGGTGGTCGGTGATCGGCGGGATTCCCGACCCGGGGGAGCAGCCCGCCGACTGCGCGGTGCGCGAGGTGTACGAGGAGACGGCGGTGCGCTGCGTGCCCGAGCGCCTGGTCCTGGTCCAGGCGCTCGACCCGGTCACCTACCCCAACGGCGACACCTGCCAGTACATGGACATCACCCTGCGTTGCCGGGCCGTGGGCGGCGGGGCGCGCGTCAACGACGACGAGTCGCTGGAGGTGGGGTGGTTCGCCGTGGACGCGCTGCCCGACCTGCACGAGTTCTCGCTCTCCCGCATCAAGCAGGCCCTCGCCGACGAACCCGCCTGGTTCGAGCCGCCCACCGGGCACTGAGGCGCACGGGCTGACCCCCGCGCCCGGCCGGCCCTCCGTTAGCCTGAGGGCACGATGAACCGTTTGAGCACGTCATGGGGCGCGTACGACCTCACCCGCTTCCCGGAGGACCCCCGCGACCAGCTGCGCGCCTGGTCGGCGGCCGACGCCTATCTGCTGCGGCACCTCGCGGGCGAGGAGGGCCCCCGAGGAGAGACCGGGGCGGCCGTCGACCTGAGCGGCACCGTGGCCGTCGTCGGTGACCGGTGGGGGGCGCTGACCACCGTGCTCGCCGGGCACGCGCGCGTGCCGGTGCAGATCACCGACTCGTTCCTCGCCCAGCAGGCCACCCGCGCCAACCTCGCGCGGGCCGGTCACGCGCCGGACGCCGCGCGGCTCCTGACGACGAGGGACACCCCGCCGACCCGTATCGACGTACTCCTGGTCCGCGTGCCCAAGAGCCTCGCGCTCCTGGAGGACCAGCTCCACCGGCTGGCGCCCGCCCTGCACGAGGGCACCGTCGTCGTCGGCACCGGCATGGTCACCGAGATCCACACCTCCACGCTGGAGCTCTTCGAGCGGTTCGTCGGACCGACCAGGACCTCTCTGGCGCGGCAGAAGGCGCGGCTCATCTTCAGCACCCCCGATCCTTCGCGCGCCCCTGATCCTTCGCGCACCACGGCTCCCGGTCCGTGGCCTCGTACGTATGTGCTGCCCGCCGACTCCGGGGCCGGTGCGGGCCTGACCGTCGTCAACCACGCCGGCATCTTCTGCGCCGACCGGCTCGACATCGGCACCCGCTTCTTCCTCAAGCACCTGCCGCGCGCCCGCGGGGGCGCGCACGTCGTCGACCTGGGCTGCGGCAACGGCGTGCTCGGCACCGCCGCGTCCGTCGCGGACCCGGACGCCACGGTCACCTTCGTCGACGAGTCGTTCCAGGCCGTCGCCTCCGCCGAGGCGACCTTCCGCGCCAACGCCGCCGAGGGCGCCAAGGCGCACTTCGTGGCCGGTGACGCGCTGGCCGCCGTGGCGCCGGGGACGGTGGACCTCGTCCTGAACAACCCGCCGTTCCACAGCCACCACGCCACCACCGGCGCGACCGCGTGGCGGATGTTCAGCGGGGCGCGCGCCGCGCTGCGGCCCGGCGGCGAACTGTGGGTCATCGGCAACCGCCATCTCGGGTACCACGTGAAGCTCCGCAAGCTCTTCGGCAACGCGGAGGTCGTCGCGAGCGACCCGAAGTTCGTCGTGCTGCGGGCGGTCAAGGGCGACCGCTGAGTCCGGCCCAGGGCCGAACGGGCTGCCCTGCACTCGCGGCGGCGGCCGGGCGGTGGCAGCGTCGGGGGAGAGAACGCCGGGCCGGTCCGTTCCCCCCCCCCCCCACGACTGATTCGGCACCGGGACGAGTGACCCGGCGCTCCCGTGGAACCCGTGCCTCAGCCACGTACTGCTCCGTGGTCCCGCCGCACGACCCCGAACCCTCGCGAGGAGACCTCATGGCGCCCATGGCGAAGGAGGACCTGGCGGCACTCGACGCCCACTGGCGTGCCGCCAACTACCTGTCCGTCGGCCAGATCTACCTGATGGGCAACCCGCTGCTGACCGAGCCGCTGCGGCCCGAGCACATCAAGCCGCGCCTCCTCGGCCACTGGGGCACCTCGCCGGGCCTCAACCTCGTCCACACGCACCTCAACCGCGTCATCAAGGAACGCGACCTGGACGCGCTGTGCGTGTGGGGGCCCGGCCACGGCGGACCGGCGGTCCTCGCCAACTCGTGGCTGGAGGGCAGCTACACCCAGACGTACCCGGCCGTCACGCGGGACGCGGAGGGCATGGCGCGGCTCTTCCGCCAGTTCTCGTTCCCCGGCGGCGTCCCGAGCCATGTCGCACCCGAGACGCCGGGATCGATCCACGAGGGCGGTGAACTGGGCTACTCCCTCGCCCACGCCTACGGAGCCGCCTTCGACAACCCGGACCTCGTCGTGGCCTGCGTCATCGGCGACGGCGAGGCGGAGACCGGACCGCTGGCCGGCTCCTGGCACTCCAACAAGTTCCTCGACCCCGTGCACGACGGCGCCGTCCTGCCGATCCTCCACCTCAACGGCTACAAGATCGCCAACCCGACGCTGCTCGCCCGGCTCCCCGACGCCGAACTGGACGCCCTCCTCAAGGGGTACGGCCACGACCCCCTGTACGTCACCGGGGACGACCCGCTCCAGGTCCACCAGGCCATGGCCGACACCCTGGACCAGGCCCTCGACCGCATCGCCGCCATCCAGCGCGCCGCCCGCGACGGCGGCGCGCACCAGCGGGCGCGCTGGCCCGTCGTCGTACTGCGTACGCCGAAGGGCTGGACAGGGCCGCGGAGCGTGGACGGGGAGCCCGTCGAGAACACCTGGCGCTCCCACCAGGTCCCGCTCTCCGGAGTACGCGAGAACCCGGACCACCTGCGGCAGCTGGAGGAGTGGTTGCGCTCCTACCGCCCCGAGGAACTCTTCGACGCGGAGGGCGTCCCCACCGGCGACGTCCTGGCCTGGGTGCCCGAGGGCGAGCGCAGGCTGGGCGCCACGCGGCACGCCAACGGCGGCCTGCTCAGCCGGGCGCTGCCCCTGCCGCCGCTGGAGGACTTCGCCGTCCCCGTCGACGAGCCGGGGGCCACCCTGCACGAGCCGACCCGGGTCACGGGCGCCCTGCTCGCGCGGGTCATGGCCGAGACCGGGCGGCGGCGCGACTTCCGTGTCGTGGGCCCGGACGAGACCGAGTCCAACCGCCTCGGCGCGCTCTTCGGCGCCACCGGCAAGGCCTGGCAGGAGCGGACCCTCGGCACCGACGAGCACCTCGCCCGCGACGGCCGCGTCATGGAGGTCCTCTCCGAACACCTCTGTCAGGGCTGGCTGGAGGGGTACACCCTCACCGGTCGGCACGGCCTCTTCTCCTGCTACGAAGCCTTCGTCCACATCGTCGACTCGATGGTCAACCAGCACATCAAGTGGCTGAAGACCTCGCGCACCCTGCCGTGGCGCGCGCCCGTGCCGTCCCTGAACTACCTGCTCACCTCACACGTGTGGCGCCAGGACCACAACGGCTTCTCGCACCAGGACCCGGGCTTCGTGGACCACGTGCTCAACAAGAGCCCCGATGTCGTCCGCGTCTACCTGCCGCCGGACGCCAACACCCTCCTGTCGGTGACCGAACACGTCCTCGCCAGCCGCGACTACGTCAACGTGGTCGTCGCCGGGAAGCAGCCCTGCTTCGACTGGCTCACCCTCGACGAGGCCCGCGCCCACTGCGCGCGCGGCGCGGGAGTGTGGGAGTGGGCGGGCACGGACGACGGCACACGCGACCCCGACGTGGTCCTCGCCTGCGCGGGTGACGTGCCGACGCAGGAGATCCTGGCCGCGGCGGGCCTGCTGCGCGCACACCTGCCCGAGCTGGCCGTCCGCGTCGTCAACGTCGTCGACATCGCGCGCCTCATGCCGCGGGAGGAACATCCGCACGGCATGCCCGACTCCGAGTTCGACGCCCTCTTCACCCCGGACCGGCCGGTGATCTTCGCCTACCACGGATATCCGTGGCTGATCCACCGCCTCGCCTACCGCCGCACCGGCCACGAGAACTTCCACGTACGCGGCTACAAGGAGGCGGGCACGACCACCACGCCCTTCGACATGGTCATCCGCAACGACCTGGACCGCTACCGCCTCGTCATGGACGTCATCGACCGCGTCCCGGGCCTGGCCGTGCGCGCCACGGCCGTGCGCCAGGCGATGGCCGACGCCCGCACCCGGCACCACGCCTGGATTCGCGAGCACGGCACCGACCTGCCCGAGGTCGCCGACTGGACGTGGCCGGATGCCGCCGGACGGTGAGCCGTTCGCCCCGGAGCTGTTTCCCCGGGCCCGTACGGAACTCGCCCCCGGCGCCGTCCACCTGCCGGAGTGGCTGTCGCCGGGGGCGCAGCTGCGGCTGGTCGAGGCGTGCCGGGAGTGGGCGAAGCCGCCGGCCGGGCTGCGGCTGGTCAGGACGCCGGGCGGCGGGACCATGACCGCGCGGCAGTTCTGTCTCGGCTGGCACTGGTACCCGTACGGGTACGCGCGCACCGTCGTCGACGGGGACGGGGCGCCGGTCAAGGCGATGCCGCCGTGGCTCGCCGCGCTGGGCGCCGCGGCGGCCGAAGCGGCGGGTCATGCCGTCGAAGACACGTATGACATCGCGCTCGTCAACTTCTACGACGCCGACGCCCGCATGGGCATGCACCGCGACAGTGACGAGAAGTCGTCCGCCCCGGTGGTGTCGCTGAGCCTCGGCGACACGTGTGTGTTCCGGTTCGGCAACACGCGGACGCGGACGAAGCCGTACACGGACGTCGAGTTGCGCAGCGGCGACCTGCTGGTCTTCGGCGGCCCGTCGCGCCTCGCCTACCACGGGGTGCCGCGCGTCCTCCCCGGCACGGCCCCGCCGGAGCTGGGTCTGACGGGGCGGCTGAACGTGACGCTGCGCGTGAGCGGTCTGACGGAGGAGGGCGGGCCCCCGGACGGGGCTCCAGCCGACGGTGCACCCTCGCGGGCGCCACTCGGATGACCTGCGGGGCAGGTGACAGACGCCGCCGCTCCGTCACTGGTCCCGGAGCACCGCGACCGCCTTGTCGAAGGCCGCGTCGCGATTCTTCTCGAACTCCTCCTTGGTGAAGACCGGCGTACGCAGGTGCGGCGGAATCCCGACGCCGTCGAAGGTGCGGCCCGAGCGGGTCAGGAACTCCTCGTTCGGGAGCCAGACCGCCATGCCGTTGGGGAGCCGACGGTCCAGCACGTCCGAGAAGACGCCCTGCGTGGGCTCCCCGATGCGGACCGTCCTGCCCGGCCGGTCCATGAGGGCCTGGGTGAAGGTCTCGCCCGCGCTGAACGTCGAGCCGCCCGTCAGCACGGCGACCGGACCGGTGTAGCGGGGGGAGTCCTTGGCGGGGCGTACGGGGACGGGCTGCGGGCGGGTGTACCGGGTGCGCTTGCGGTAGGCGAGGTACGGAGTGTCGGTCAGGCGCTCGGCGATGTGCAGACCGAGGGCGTCGGAGCCGCCGCCGTTGATCCGCAGGTCGATGATCAGTCCCTTGAGGGAGGCCGTGCGCTCACGGGTGAGGACGGTGTCCAGGGCCGTGCGCAGCTCGGCGAGCTGGGCGGCGTACGAGCGATCGTTCGGGTCGTAGGCGGCGAATCCGGAGATGCGCAGATAGCCCTGTCTGCCGGGCAGATCCGCGTAGCTGATCCGGCCGTTGGCGAATTCCTGCGGCTTCCTGCCCTTGAGGTCGCGCCGCACGATGTGGTTCTTCACTTTGCTGTCCAGCTCTGCGCCGGGCACGGTCGTCCCCGGGCGGACGCGGTAGAACCTGCGCTCGCCGTCGAAGACGGTGACATGTGCGTCGTGCAGCGGTGCCACCATCTCGCCGAAGACGGCGAAGAGTTCGTCCCTCGTCGTGTCGGCGTGCACCTTGGGCCGGTATCTCTCCCGTACGGAGTGCCAGTCGATGCCCTTGGCGGCGAAGAAGGGGTAGTTCTCCTCGAAGGACTGCCAGAAGACGTCGAATGCCGTCACGGGGTCCTTGGGCATCGGACGGTCGCGGTCGCAGGTTGCGGGGAGTTCCGCGATGCGCCGCAGTCTCCGCTCACCCGCCGATCCGGACACCCGCAGAGAGCCTTCCGGCAGCACGGTGAGGACCGTCCTGTCGGCCGCGCGGTACGCGCCCGACGCCGTCCGCTTCGCGGAGACGCCCTTCAGGCAGCTGATCTCCGTCGTCTGGTGCTCCTGCAGGCGTCCGTGCCCGATCGACAGGACGGTGCCGTAGCCCTCCACGCGCCAGACGCCGTCGGCGGACGCAGGCGGTCGAGCCGCCTGATTCCCTTGCGTCGCCGCGGCGGGCGCGATCGCGCCCGCCGCGAGGGCCAGCGCCACGGCTGCCGTCGCGGCCCTGGGGCTCCTGTGTCGCACGGTCTTCCTCTCCCTGTACGCGCCTTGCGTCAGAGAAGCGACGATCCCCGATCGGCCCGCTCCGGGACCATCCGGTGGTTGATCAACCGGGGGATATCCCCATGGCGTTGCGGTGCAGGGCGTTTCAGTCGCCTGTCGGGAGGCGGTCACGCCACCTCCAGATCGAGGAGGAGCCGCTTGCGCTCCAGGCCGCCCGCGTAGCCCGTGAGGGAGCCGTCGGCGCCGATCACCCGGTGGCAGGGGCGCACAACGAGCAGCGGGTTGCGCCCGATGGCCGTCCCGAGGGCGCGCACGGCGGCCCGGGAGAGCCCGAGCTGTTCGGCGAGGCGTCCGTAGGTGGTCGTGGTGCCGTAGGGAAGGGTGTCCAGGGCCTGCCAGACCTTGCGCTGGAACGGGGTGCCCGCCCCGGCGGTGTACTCGATGTCGAAGCGGGTCAGGCTCCCGGCGAAGTACGAGCGCAGCTGCGCGGCGATCACCGCGAACGCCTCGTCGTCACGGACCCAGCTGTCCAGGACGACGGCGGCGCCCTTCTGCCCCGGCACCGACAGGGAGGCGAGCGCGGTGCCGCCCGTGGCGGTGGGCGAGGCCTCGCCCACCAGCAGCAGGTCACCCAGCGGGCTGTCGATCGTCGTGTGGACGGTCATGGGACTCTCCTCCGGCGCTCATCCGACTCTCCTGCGGCGTTCATGGGACTCCGGCGTTCTTGACCGATCTCCAGTCTGCGCCGCCCGCGCGGCGGCGGCTGGCGGGATTCGGACATGGCGTGGGGGCGCCACGCCGGGCCCGTGAGACGCCACTCACGCTTTATGCAACTAGTTGCACAACGCTTCGCGCGTCGTCTACAACTGTCCTGTAGACACCGCGTACGGAAGGCCGCCCGCATGAGCCGTTACCCGAACCTGCTGAACCCGCTCGACCTGGGCTTCACGACCCTGCCCAACCGGGTCCTGATGGGCTCCATGCACGTGGGCCTGGAAGAGGCGCCGAACGGGTTCGAGCGGATGGCGGCCTTCTACGCGGCCCGCGCCCGCGGCGGCGTCGGCCTCATCGTCACCGGCGGCATCGCCCCGAACGACGCGGGCCGCCCCTACCCCGGCGGCGCCAAGATGACCACCGAGGCGGAGGCCGCGCAGCACGCGGGCATCACCGCGGCCGTGCACGCCGAGGGCGGCAGGATCGCGATGCAGATCCTGCACTTCGGCCGGTACGCCTACCACCCCGACCTCGTCGCGCCGAGCGCCATCCAGGCGCCGATCAGCCCCTCCGTGCCCCGCGCCCTCACGGACGACGAGGTCGAGCAGACCATCGAGGACTTCGTGCGCGCCGCCGAGCTGGCCAGGCTCGCGGGCTACGACGGCGTCGAGATCATGGGCTCCGAGGGCTACCTCATCAACGAGTTCATCGCGGCCCCCACCAACCGGCGCACCGACCGCTGGGGCGGCGCCTACGAGAACCGCATCCGCTTCCCCGTCGAGATCGTCCGCCGCGTCCGGGAACGCGTCGGCACCGACTTCATCATCATCTACCGCCTCTCCATGCTCGACCTCGTCCCCGGCGGCTCCACCCTCGACGAGGTCATCCACCTCGCCAAGGAGATCGAGGCGGCGGGCGCCACGATCATCAACACCGGCATCGGCTGGCACGAGGCCCGCATCCCCACCATCGCGACCTCCGTGCCGCGCGGCGCCTACACCTTCGTCACCAAGAAGGTCATGGGCGAGGTCTCCGTCCCGCTCGTCACCACCAACCGCATCAACACCCCCGAGATCGCCGAGCAGCTCCTCGCCGACGGCGCCGCCGACATGGTGTCCCTGGCGCGCCCGCTCCTCGCCGACCCCGACTTCGTCGCCAAGGCGCGCGCCGAGCAGGCCGAGGCCATCAACACCTGCATCGGCTGCAACCAGGCCTGCCTGGACCACACGTTCAACCTCCAGATCACCTCCTGCCTGGTGAACCCGCGCGCCTGCCACGAGACCGAGCTCGTGCTCGCGCCGACCCGCACCAAGAAGAGCGTCGCCGTCGTCGGCGCGGGCCCCGCCGGCCTCGCCTTCGCCGTCTCGGCGGCCGAGCGCGGCCACGACGTGACGCTCTTCGACGCGGCCCCCGAGATCGGCGGCCAGCTCAACGTCGCCCGCAAGGTCCCCGGCAAGGAAGAGTTCGACGAGACCCTGCGTTACTTCCGCACGCAGCTGCGACTGCGCGGCGTGGACGTCCGCTTGAACACCGTCGTCACCGCGGAGGAGCTGGCCGACGCCGCGTACGACGAGGTCGTCGTCGCCACCGGCGTGACCCCCCGCACCCCCGAGATCCCCGGCATCGACCACCCCAGCGTCGTCAGCTACCTCGACGTGCTGCGCGACGGCGCGCCCGTGGGGGAGCGGGTGGCGATCATCGGCGCGGGCGGCATCGGCTTCGACGTCGCCGAGTACCTCACCGACGGCGGCGAGAAGGCGAGCCTGGACCCGGCGATGTACTTCCGCCAGTGGGGCGTCGACATGGAGTACCGCGAACGCGGCGGCCTGACGAAGCCCGAGCGGCCCACGCCGCCGCGCACCGTCCACCTCCTCCAGCGCAAGGCGTCCAAGGTCGGCCAGGGCCTCGGCAAGACCACCGGCTGGATTCACCGCACCGAACTGCGCCACCGCGGCGTCACGATGGTCGCGGGCGCCGGCTACGACCTCATCGACGACGCGGGCCTGCACATCACCGTCGACGGCGCGTCCTCCGTCATCCCCGTCGACACCGTCGTCCTGTGCACCGGCCAGGAACCGCGCCGCGGCCTGTACGAGGAGCTGCTCGCCGCCGGGCGCAGCGCGCACCTCATCGGCGGCGCCGACGTCGCCGCCGAGCTGGACGCCAAGCGCGCCATCAAGCAGGGCACGGAGCTGGCCGCCGCGCTGTGACCCGTCCCTAGGATGGCCCCCATGTCACTCCCGCACGCGATCCTCACCGCCCTCCTGGAGAAGCCGTCGTCGGGCCTCGAACTGACCCGCAGGTTCGACAAGTCGATCGGCTACTTCTGGTCGGCGACGCACCAGCAGATCTACCGCGAGCTGGGCAGGCTGGAACGCGAGGGGGCCATCCGCGCGCTGCCGCGGCAGGGGGCGACGCGCGGACAGAAGAAGGAGTACGAGGTCCTGCCCGCGGGCCGCGCCGAACTGGCCCGCTGGACCGCGGCGAGCCAGGACCCGAAGCCGATGCGCGACACCCTGCTGCTGCGCCTGCGCGCCGCCGCGGTCGTCGGCACCGAGGGCATCCACGAGGAACTGCACCGCCATCTCGACCTCCACCGGCGGCAGTTGGCGGAGTACGAGGAGATTGAGCGGCGCGACTTCCCGCCGGGCAAGGACACGGTCGAGGACCGGCTGCGCCATGTCGTGCTCCGCGCGGGCATCGACCTGGAGACGTTCTGGACCCAGTGGCTCACGCACGCGATCGAGGAACTCCAGGCACCGTGACCGCCTCCGGGTGCGGGCGCCCTTGGGCGGGGCTCCGTCCGCGTCAGCCGAGCGTCGCCTCCCGCGGGTCCCACCCCTCGGGCAGCGGCCGCGGCGGTACCACCCGCGAGGGCAGCGGTGCGAAGCGGGCGTGCTCGGCGGAGTCCGCGATCGCCGTCATCGTGTGCAGGACGTGCAGGGCCAGCGTGCCGGACGCCCGGTGCGGCCCGCCCCCGCGTACGGCGCGGGCCATGTCGACCACGCCGAGGCCGCGCCCGTCGGTCCGTCCCCGGACCGGCAGCTCCCGCCACGTGTCCTCGCCGCTCGGCAGCAGCTTCAGCGGACCGCCGAAGGTGTTCGGGTCGGGCACCGCGAGGGTGCCCTCGGTCCCGGTGACCTCGAAGCGGACGCGTGGCAGCGCCGAGTCGAAGCTGAACGTCGAGGTGGCGCGCACACCCGAGTCGAACTCCACGAGCGCCGACACATGTGTGGGGACACCCACGGGAAACACCTGCCCCGCCTTCGGACCGGACGCGACGGTCCGCTCCGCGCGGGCGCGCGCGGCGGTCGCCGCCACCTGGGAGACGCTGCCGAACAGGGCGACGAGCGAGGTCAGGTAGTAGGGGCCGAGGTCGAAGAGGGGGCCCGCGCCCGGCTGGTAGAAGAACGCCGGGTCGGGGTGCCAGGACTCGGGGCCCAGGCCCTGCGTCACCGTCGTGGCCGCCACGGGCACACCTATGTGCCCGGCCGCCACCGCCCGCAGCGCCGACTGCAGGCCCGCGCCGAGGAACGTGTCCGGCGCGTTGCCCACGAGCAGCCCCCGCTCGGAGGCCTCGGCGAGCAGCTTCTCCGCCTCGGCCGGGGCCAGGGCGATGGGCTTCTCGCCGTACACGTGCTTGCCGGCGCGCAGGGCGGCCGTCGCCACTTGGGCGTGCGCGGCGGGCACCGTGAGGTTGACGACCAGTTCGACCTCGGGCAGGGCGAGCACCGCCTCCGGGCCGCCCGAGACGGGGATGCCGTGGGTGCGCGCCGCGGCGTCCGCCCGCCGCTCGTCGAGATCGGCGACGGCCACCACCCGGACGTCCGGGAAGCGGCTCAACGTACGCAGATACTCGGCGCTGATCACGCCCGCGCCGACCACCGCGACCCCGACGGGCCCCACGCCGCCCGAACTCACGCCGCCGCCAGGGAAGTCACGTAGGCGCGGCTCGCCGCCAGCGCGTCGAAGAGGGTGTCCGGGCCGCCCGCGCAGGAGTCGAACTCGACGACGCGCCACGCGTCGGGGGCCGCGGCGAGGATCTCGGGCACGGGCATGGTGCCCCCGCCGAGGGCCACGTTCGGGTCCTCCTTGGTGCCGGGCCCGTCCTTGAGGTGCAGCGCCCGCACCCGGCCGGCCAGGCGGCGCAGCAGCGCCGGCACGTCGGCGCCGCCGACCGCCGCCCAGTACGTGTCGACCTCCAGGAAGACGGCGGGGTCGAGCAGCCCGGCCAGCACCTCCAGGGCGTGCGGGCCGTCGCGGTCCTCGAAGCGGGGCTCGATCTCCCACCAGTGGTTGTGGTAGCCGATACGCAGACCACGCTGATCCGCCGCGCGGACCAGGGCGTTGAGACGGTCGGCGGTGCGGGCGAGACCCTCGTACGTGGTGAAGTCCTCGGGCGGGATGCCCGCCGGCACGATCGCGAGGTCGCAGCCGAGTACGGCCACCGCGTCCAGCGCGGGGCCGGGCTCCGGGCCGAGCAGCTGGACGACGTGTGCGCCGGACACGGAAAGGCCGAGTCCGTCGAGGCTCTTCCGCAGCCCCCCGGGGTCGGCGAGCACGTCGTACGGCTCCACCGCGCCGTATCCGAGGTCCGCGAGGCGGCGCAGCGTCCCCTCAGGGTCGGCCGTGAGCTGATCGCGCACGGAGTACAGCTGCACGCTGAGCGGTCGTGACATGAACGCGCCCTCCCTGTCGGCTGGGAGGACGGTAAGGCGGTTCCCCTGGGTGGGCAAGGGTGCCGCCGGAGCGGGTGCGGACACGGCGGCTGCCGCCCACCCGCCGTGTCGGACGGGGGAGCGGCAGCCGTGGTGTCGCCGTGGCCGGGTGGTGCCGGGTCAGCCCCGGTCGCCCGCGGCGCGCCGCCGCAGGTACCAGACGCCGCCGCCCGCGGCCGCCGTGGCCACGAGGACCCCGCCGGTCATGAGCGTGAGCGCGCCCCGGTCCTCGGCACCGCCCCCGAGCCCTCCACGGACCCCGCGCGAGGGCGCGGCCGTCGAGGACGCCGTCGGCATGCTGCCGACGGTGACGGTCTGAGGTCCGGCCTGCGAGCCGTCCTGACAGGCGACCAGAACGGTGTAGGTGCCGGCGCTGACATTCCGCCAGGTGCCGCTGCCGTTCGTCAGCTGCACCTGTCGACCGCCCGCGAAGCTGGCGTTCGCGGCGTCCATCAGCGAGGCCGTACCGCCGCCCGAGCACGCGGCGGTGGTGACCCGGACGGTGGAGCCGGTGGCGGTCACGGAGATCCCGCCGCCCGCGAACGCCGCCGGCGCGGCCAGCGCCAGCGGGAGCACGGCGGCGGAAACGGTCAGGCCGGCACGGACATATATCTGAGTGCTACGCATGAGTCTGCCCTCCGGTGGCACGGGAGGCGGTACAACCCATGCGCCGCCGCGAGTCGGGGAACGCCCGTGCTACCTGACGACGAGCCAACGTGCCGCGGGCGCGTACCGCATGCGGACTGCCTCCGGGCAGGTGACGGAATCCATCGTCCGGCGCAGCGGAGCTGACCGCCCGTCACCTGCTCCGGGGCGCCTCACCGGGGGGCGGGGGCGAGCCCGTCGGCGACGAGACCCTCGTACACGGCCTGGCCGAGGGCCTGGACCGCGGACTGCGGGCGCACCATCACGGTGAACTCCTTGATCCGGCCCTTCTCGTCGAAGTGCAGCAGGTCGATGCCGTGGATCTCCTTGCCGCGCACGGTCGTCCGGAAGAGGAGGACGGCCGACTCGGCCTCGTCGCCTTCGGTGCTGGTCCGGGCCTGTCCGGCGTACGACCCGACGTACCGGAAGTCCTCGAACGTGCGCAGCAGGACGCCGAAGAGCCCGAGCACCATGGGGCGGCCCTCGAAGGGCGTGAACTTCACGGGGCTGTAGAAGCGGATGTCCGGAGTGAACAGCTCCGTCAGGGCGTCGAGGTCGCGCTTCTCGACGACGGAGCGGAACCGTTCGGCGGTGGGGTGCATGAGGGTCCTCCCGAGGGCACGCACGGCAGGGGATGCCGAGGGCGCCGTAGTCGTCCGTGGAGCATAGTCATCAATCTGACTAGTCATATTCATGACTATGATGAGGGGGCGAGGTGGCGGAAGGGAAGGGGGTCCGGGCGATGGCTCTGCGGCACGCGGTGCTCGCGGCACTGCTGGACGGCGAGTACAGCGGCTATCAGCTGGCCAAGGGGTTCGACATCGGCGTGGCCAACTTCTGGCACGCCCTGCCCCAGCAGCTCTACGCCGAACTCGCCAAGCTGGAGACGGAGGGGCTGGTCACCGGCCGGGAGGTCGTCCAGGAAGGCCGGCCGAACAAACGGCTGTTCCGCGTCACCGACGAGGGCCTCGCCGAGATGGAGCGCTTCGCCGCGCGCGCCGCCAAGCCGTCCTTCATCCGCGACGACCTGCTGGTCAAGGTGCAGGCCGTGGACGGCGTCGACGCCGCGCCGGTGATCGGCCAGCTCACCGAGCGCGCCGAGGTGGCCGACGCCAAGATCGAGGTCCTGGAGAAGCTGCTGGTGAAGCTGCGCGGCGGCGCGGACGAGGACGACTTCCTGCGCACCGGCGAGCGCGTCGGCCCCTACCTCACCTGCCTGCGCGGGCTCGCCTTCGAACGCGAGTCCCGCGACTGGTGCCGGCGCGCGGCGGCCCTGCTGGCCGAACGGGCGGCCGCCGCCGCGCGGCAGCGGGACTGAGCCCGCGTCAGCCCGTGGTGACGGTCCGCGTGGGGGAGTAGGCGCCCCAGGTCCCGTCCGGCAGCTTGGGGCGGATGCGCACCCGGTGCCGTTCCCCCGCCTTCCTGCCGATGTAGAAGCTGTGCTCGGCCCTGTCCTTCGGTGGCGTGCCGCCGAAGACGAGCGAGGTGGCGGTGCGGCCGTCCAGCTGGATCTGATACTCCGTCACCGCGCCACCCGTCCGTGGCGGCGTCCAGGTCAGGTCGATGTAGTACGCCCCGTCCGCCCGGTGCGTCGTGGCGCGGAAACCGGCGGGCGCCGTGCCGCGCCCGGAGTCCTTGCCCGCGGCGGTCGTGAGGCGGACCGCCGGGCTCGCGGGGGAGAAGTTGTCGGCGGCGTCGCGCGCCTTGACCGTGAACGTGTAGTCGGTGCCCGGCCGCAACCCGGTGACCAGCGTCGCGGTCTGCCCGCCGCCCACGCTGTGGATCTTCGAGGCGCCCTGATAGATCTCGTACGAGGCCACGGCCCGGTCGTCCGTCGACTTCCCCCAGGACAGCATCGCCGACCGGCTCCCCTCGGCCTCGCCCCGCAGCCGGGCGGGCCGGGTCGGCGGCCTGTGGTCGGCGGCGGCCGCGGCGGGCGTGGTGACGGTCAGCCTCCTGCTGTCCTCGCTGAGGTTCCCCTCGGCGTCGCGGGCGCGCACGGTGAAGGCGTAGGAGGTCGACGGCTTCAGGCCGGTGACGTCCACCATGTGCCGCCTGCCCGGGACTTCCTTGACCTTCTTGGCGTCGCGGTACACCACGTAGCCGGTGACCTCGGTGTCGTCGGTGGCCTGGTTCCACATGACGTGGGCGGTGGTGGCGCTGCCCGCCTGGACGGTGAGACCGCGGGGCGCGGCGGGCGGCCGCACGTCCTGCCGGTCGCCCTGGCCGCCCCAGGCGCAGCCGCTCAACGCGGCGGCGAGGGTCATCAGGGCCAGGGGGGCGGACAGCTGGGAGGTCCGTCGCACGGGGCCGCCTTCCACTGGACGGAATAGGTCCGGACCTCAATTGGTCCGGACCTATTTCATGCACAGGTGGCGGGGGCACATCAAGAGGTGGGGCCTTGCTCATTCGACTCTCGGCCCGGACCCGGCAAGAACGTGCCCTCCCGCAAGGGCAGCCATCTGTCGGGGGTGTAGCGGCCCCCTGAGTACGTGTGGTCCCGCGACGCTTTCACTGACCACCGAGGTCCCGTACCGTTCCGGGCGGCCGGCCGCTATGTAGGGAGGAAGCCCGCGAGGGCGAGCGGCAGCAGCCGTTGGGCGGGCGATCGGAACGAGTCAGCCCTTGGCCGTCCGGTCGAGGAAGTCGCTGATGAGCTTCAGCCACTGCTCCGGTTGCTCGGCGAACGGCAGGTGCCCCGTGGGGATTTCGGCTGTCTCGGCGGTGGGGACGGCGGCGGCCAGTTCACGCTGCAGGGCCGGGGAGATGAGGGGGTCCGCGGTGGTGACGATGGCGAGGGTCGGTGCCGTGATGCGGGCGAGGTCGTCGCGGACGTCGATCCTGCGCACCAGGTCCACCTGCTCCGGGGTTCCGGCGGGCAGGGAGGCTGCGAGCTGCTCGACAGCGGTGTGCACCTGAGCGGGGGTCAGCGCGTTCAGGGCCGGTTCGCCGAGCGCCATCAGGTTCAGGAAGGCGGCGAGCACGGTGTGCCGGCCGGTTTCG
The DNA here is from genome assembly GCF_021028635.1 of Streptomyces huasconensis. Classification (NCBI taxonomy): domain Bacteria; kingdom Bacillati; phylum Actinomycetota; class Actinomycetes; order Kitasatosporales; family Streptomycetaceae; genus Streptomyces; species Streptomyces huasconensis. The sequence continues at coordinate 874,215 of NZ_CP086119.1, read as the reverse complement.
TAGAGCTGCTGCCAGATGGAGGCGGCCAGCTCGGTACGGGTGTCGGCGTGGGCGAACGTCGCGCTCAGTACGAGTGCGCTGACGCGTTCCGGGTGGCGCGCGGCGAGCCGGATCGCGACCGGTCCGCCGAGCGAGTACCCGCTGACGGCGAAGGTGCCGAGCCCTTCGTCGTCGGCCGCCGCGATCAGCTGGTCCACCAGCGCGTCGAGTTCGATCCGCCCCTGCGCCACCGGCGTGGAGCCGGAGCCCGGGTAGTCGATCCCGACGACGGTATGCCGCGCGGCGAGCCCTTCCATGATCGGCCCGTAGTTGGCTTCGATGCCGCCGCCGGCACCGTGGGCGAGCAGGAGGCCGGGGCCCTCGCCCTGGACGGTACGGGCGAAGGGGGCGCGGGTCGGCGTGGTCATGAGGAGTTCCCTTTCAGGCGCGTGGCTGGCTGCGGCCTCTGGCTTTAGCGATCGCTAAAGCCAAGGTGTGGCGTGACCGTACCAGAACGTCTTTAGCGATCGCTACAGTCGAGCGGTAGGCTGAGGCCATGAGCCGCACGAACACCACGCCCGAGACCGCTGAGCGACGGACCAGGCCGACCCGCCGTGCGTTCGACCGCGACCAGGCCCTGGCCGCCGCCCTGCGGGAGTTCTGGACGCACGGGTACGAGACGACGTCCATCGCCTCATTGACCGAGGCCATGGGAATCAGACCGCCGAGCCTGTACGCCGCCTTCGGCGACAAGCGGCAGCTGTTCGAGGCGGCCGTCGAGCTCTACAAGCGCACCTATGGCGCCGCGCCGCTGCGGGGGCCGGACGCCCGCTCGGCGATCGCCGCCATGCTCCGACACCTCGCCGCCGACTACACCGACCCGAGTCATCCGCCGGGCTGTCTCATCATCAGCGCGGCGACCAACTGCGGCCGCGAATCCCAGGACATCAAGGCCAGACTGCGCGCCATGCGTGAGGACACCAAGGCCGCGTTCGCCTCCCGTATCCGCGCCGACATCGAGGCGGGGCGACTCGCCGCCACCGCGGACGCCGACAAGCTGGCCGCGTTCTACGCCGCGGTCGTCCAGGGCATGCACCAGCAGGCCTGCGACGGAGCCGACCGCGCCACGCTCCAGCACATCGCCGACGCCGCGATGGCGGCCTGGCCGGCCGCGCCGCATCCCGCCGCCGCGGCCGACGTGAGCGGCTAACAGCCCCCGCCAGGTGCGCGCCAGGCCCATTCGTGCCAATTCGTAGGGGTATCCGACAAATGTATATGGGTATCTCCCTTACGTACGCCATAGACGAGTGGTGGAGAGCCGACCATGGCCGCAGGTGGATGGAGGCCGGTGCACCGGCACGAGGGTTACCTGCCCATCGCCGAGCACGGCCTGATCGGTGACGGCCGCGGCTCCGCCCTGGTCGGGCACGACGGTGCGATCACCTTCATGTGCGTACCGCGGTTCGACTCCCCACCGCTGTTCTGCGCTCTCCTCGACCGGCACCGCGGCGGCCGCTTCCTCGTCGCCCCGCGAGACCTCCGGCACAGCTTCCAGCGGTACGCGGAGGACACCGCGGTTCTCGTCACCCACATGCGCACACCCACCGGCACCGTCGAACTGACCGATGCCTTCGCGCTGCACCCCGCGGCGCGGCTCGAAGAGAGCGGGCGGCCCGGAGCGGGAGTTCTGCTGCGCACCGCTCGCGTCACCCATGGCGAGGTGGACCTGGACGTCACGCTGCACCCCCGCGGAGGAGCACACCTCACCGGCGGCCCGTACAGGTGGAGGGTCGACTGCGCACACCGGCGGTTCTCGCTCGGCCTCACCTGCTCCCACCCCCTGACCGGCAGCGACAGCACCCTGCACATGCGAGCCGGGGAGCGGCTCTCGCTCACCCTTGACTGGGAGCAACCCTTCGGCCCCGGCCCGCCTGACGACGCGCAGACGGCCCTGGCGGAGACCGAGCGGGTGTGGCGGCGCTGGTCGTCCCGCGTCGTGACCGCCGTACCGCAACCCCCGCTGGTACGCCGCTCCGCGATCACCCTGAAACTGCTGGACCACATGGACAACGGGGCCATCGTCGCGGCCCCCACCTCCTCGCTGCCCGAATGCATCAACGGCACCCGCAACTGGGACTACCGCTACACCTGGGTCCGGGACGCGGCCTACACGGTGTTCGCGCTGCGCCGCATCGGGCTGCCGCAGGAAGCGGGGCGTTTCCTGCGCTGGGCGCTGAACACCGCGCAGTGGCAGGACCGGCCCCGTGTCCTGTACGACGTCGACGGCCGCGCCCCCGCGCCCGAGACGATCGACGCGGAGCTGTCGGGGTACCGCGCCTCCGCCCCGGTGCGCTGGGGAAACGCCGCCTCGGGACAGATCCAGCACGACGTCTACGGCGAGATCCTCGACTGCGCCTTCCAGTGGTCGGCGACCGGCGGCACGCTGGCCCCCGAACTCTGGGAGCGCCTGGCCGGCCTCGCGCACAAGGCACGCACCGCGTGGAACACGCCGGACCACGGTATCTGGGAGGTGCGCACACCAGGCCGGCCCTTCACGTACTCCGCCGCCATGTGCCAAGTCGCCCTGGACCGCGCCGCCCGCCTCTCCCGTCGACTCGACCTGCCGGGAGAGGCCGATACGTGGGCCAAAGAGGCACGCCGTCTCACGGAACACATCCTGCACGCGGCGTGGGACGCCGAAGCGGGGGCGCTGACCGAACACCTGGGGGCGGGCGGGGCCCTCGACAGCGCGTTGCTGGCCCTTCCCCTGCGGCGCGTGGTGCCCGCCGACCACCCGCGCATGGTCGCCACCACCCGCGCCATCTCCGAACGGCTCGGCGCCGGCGGCGGACTGCTCTACCGCTACCTCCCCGAGCACTCGCCCGACGGCATCGGGCAGCCGGAGGGCGCGTTCCTGCTGTGCAGTTTCTGGCTGGTGGACAACCTCGTCGGCCAAGGCCGCGTCGAGGAAGCGCACGCACTCTTCGACCAGTTGTGCTCCTACGCCAACGATCTCGGGCTGCTGCCCGAGCAGATCGATCCGGGCACCGGAATCTTCCTCGGCAACTTCCCCCAAGGGCTCAGCCACGTCGGACTCGTCTCCAGCGCGATCGTCCTCGGCCGCGCCCTGCACGGAGCCCGCCCGGAACTCTCCACCCAAGCGTGGTTCGGCTGACCCCCGGGCACCCTGCACGAGGACCGGGACGGCACCGTGAAGGCCCGTGTGAGCCGCCCGCATCCGTGGAACACGTCCCGTGTCGCCGCCGGGGAACCCGGCAGGCCCGGTCCGAGTCCGAGGAGGCCACGTGTCACACCCCAGGGATGCGCACCCCAGGGACACGGACATGGATTCCGTGTACGCCCGCATCGAACGGGAGGTCGCCGCCCGCGCCGAGCGGCTCTGGGACGTGAGCCTCGCGCTGCACCACGAACCCGAGACCGCCTACGAGGAGCACCGCGCCGCCCGGCTCCTGGCGGACGAGCTGGAGCACGAGGGGTTCCTGGTGGAGCGGGGCGCCGCGGGACTGCCGACCGCCTTCGTCGCCCGCACGGACACGGCGGCCGCGCCCGAAGGGGCCCCGCGCGTCGCCCTGTTGATGGAGTACGACGCGCTGCCGGAGCTGGGACACGCCTGCGGCCACAACCTCATCGCGGCGGCGGGGCTCGGAGCGGCCCTCGCCGCGCGGGCGGCGCTCGGTGACACCGCCGGGACCCTGCTGGCCGTCGGGACGCCGGCGGAGGAACGCGGCGGCGGCAAGGTCGCGGAGGTGGCGGCGGGCCTGTTCGACGGCGTGGACGCCGCGCTGATGTTCCACCCGGGCGTGTACGACTGGGCGTGGGCGCCCCTGACGGCGAGCGCGCAGGTACGCATCGGATTCCACGGCAGGGCCGCGCACCCGACGGGCAACCCCACGGAGGGCATCGACGCGCTGGGGGCGCTGATCCAGCTGTTCAACACGCTCGGCGTCCTGGACCGGCGGCTGCCCGCCGGATCGCACATCCAGGGCATCGTCACGGACGGGGGCCGGGCGACGAACATCGTCCCCGAGTACGTGGAGGGGCTCTTCGGACTGCGGGGCGCGACCACGTCCGCCCTGGCGGACCTGGTGGAGGAGCTGCGCTCGTGCGCCCAGGGCGTCGCGCTGGCCACGGGGACGCGGGCGGAGGTCGCCGAGGTGGCCGCACGGTACGAGCACTTCCGCGACAACGACGTGCTCTCCGGGCTGTTCGCGGGGCACCTGGAGAAGGCGGGCATCCGGCTGTCGGAGCCCGCGGCGGGGGTCTACCTCGGCTCATCGGACATCGGCAACGTCAGCACCCGGGTGCCCGCGATCCACCCGTTCGTCGCCATCATGGGGTCGGACGGCTCGGACCACACCCCTGAGTTCGCCCGGGCGGCAGCCGGACCGCGGGGCCGCGAGGTCATGCTGGCGGCGGCGAACGCACTGGCGAGCACCGCGGCCGACATCCTGCTGCGCCCGGAGGTACCCGAGCAGGCCTGGACCTCCCACCACCGCAAGGCCGCAGCCGGCGAGTGACCGAAAGCCACCGGATCGCACGCGGAACGGCGACGGCTCACCGGCGGTGAAACCGGTGGGCCGTCGCCGTCCGGCGTCGCGTGTGGGCCTGTCAGGCCGCCAGGACCGTGTCCTGCGCCGGAGGCGTGGCCGGTCGTATGTCGGGGCGCTCGGCCGCCGCCAGGATCTCGTCGGCAGCCGCGATCGCGTCTGTGACCGACTGCGTGCCTGTCACCACGCACAGCGTGTAGGTGACATCCTCCAACTCCCGCTGCCACGCGGGGTCGGCCTTCTCCACGAGCGCGATGCGCGCGCAGGCGTAACGGGCGAGCAGAGTTCTCACTGAGCGCGGCTCCGGCTTCAGCACGACCACAAACCCCTCCTGTCGGACACACTCCGGTGGCCTACGGGTTCCCCGTCATCGCGCTCTCATGCCTGGACCCGCGCCGCGAGTTCAGTCCTCGACCGCCACCCGCACGCTCTTGACCTCGGTGTCGGCGGCATCCGGCACGACCATGCCGGCGTCGACGCCCGTGCGCAGATAGCGCACGACGTCCGCGTTGAGCCGTTCGCCGGGCAGCGCGGCGGGGATGCCCGGCGGATACGGGGTGAGCATCTCCGCGGTGATCCGGCCGATGGCCTTCTCCCATGGAACCTGCTCGGTCGGGCCGAAGTACGCGTCGCGCGGCAGCAGCACCTGTTCGAGCCGCAGCTGCCCGGGGTCCGGGACCTCGACCTGCTCCGCGGGCCGCAGCTCATCCGCGTGCGCGGCGACGTCCCGCAGCGCCGTGAGAAGCGTCCGGGCGGTGCGTTCGTCGTCGGCGTGGGTCAGCTGGGCGCTGATCCGGCGGTGGTCGCACAGATGCAGGTTGACCTGGTGGTGTTCGCGCAGCCAGTCGGCCGCGCGATAGCCCGTCGTACCGAGCGAGGTGATGTCGACGATGATCTGGAGGGGGTCCATGTCGGCGGCGCGGCCGGGCCCGCAGAAGTCGTCCCGCCCGTGGACGTGCATCCCGTCGATGCCGGCGATCCGGGTCCGCAGGGACGCGGCGAGGGCGAGCGCGTCGTCGTAGAGGGCGCGGCCGTGCTCCACCATCTGGCGCCGCCAGCCGTCCAAGGCGGCGTACAGCAGCACGGAGGGGCTGGTGGTGCCGAGGAGGTCCTCGCGGCTCTTGAGCACCTCGGGCTCGATCAGGTCGCCCTGGAGGTGGAAGACCGAACCCTGCTCCAGGCCGGAGCCCATCTTGTGCACGGAGGTGACGCACACGTCGGCTCCGGCGTCCATGGCCCAGGTCGGCAGGTCCGGGTGGAAGGGCAGGTGGGCGCCCCAGGCCTCGTCCACGATGAGCGGCCTGCCCCGCCGGTGGCAGACCTGCGCGATGGCGGCCAGATCCGAACACGTGCCGTACGGCGTGGGCGTCGTCACGAGGGCGCCCTTGGCGTCGGGATGCTCGGCGAAGGCCGCCTCGAAGGCCTCGGCGGACGGCGGGTGCGCCAGATGCCGCTCGGGGTCCCACTGCGGCGTGACCCAGATCGGCCGGATGCCGGAGAGGATCAGTCCGGAGACCACGGCCTTGTGGGCGTCGCGGCCCACGAGCAGCTTCTCGTGCGGCCCCGCCACCGCCAGCATCGCCGACTTGACCGACAGGGAGCTGCCGCAGGTCGAGAAGAACGTGTGCTCGGCGCCGACGGCGTCCGCCATGAGGGCCTGCGCCTCTTCGAGGACGCCGTGGGAGGACGTCCGGTCGTCGAGGCCGCTGGTCGCCAGGACGTCCGAGCGGAACACCGCGTCCCCGAGCACCTCACGGACCCGGGGATCGGCGCCGCGCCCCTGCTTGTGGCCCGGCGGGGTGAAGGGGGTCTGCCCTTCGGCGTGGTAGGCGGCCAGGGCTTCGAGTACCGGCGCTTTCGAGTGGTCCATAGGGTGCGGTTGCCCTCGCCCCTGGAGAAGGAAACGGCGGGCTGCCACGGGTGCGGCCGGCCGGGTGAACCACCTGGCCCACCTCACGGAAGGCATATCGTGGAAGGACCGGCGCGGGGGTCCTGGCGGATCGCTCCGCCGGCAGCCCGCGCCGGTCCCGTGGGGATACCGGTCCGTCAGGTGCGGTACGCGAAGTAACGCGCGTCGGGGTAGGAGGCGATGACGCTCGCCAGCGACCTGCGGTACGTGTCGGTCGAGTGGTACGTCAGGTACGGCATGCCCCGCCCGTTGCGGTACGTCACCATCATGGTGTGGTCCTTCGACCCGTTCTTGTCGAAGTCCACCTGGAGGACGTCGCCGACGTCCAGCTGGTAGACGTTCGCCAGGTTGGGGGCCCGCCGGTTGGACAGCGTGAACCAGGCCCACTCGTTCACGCCGACCCAGGAGGTGCTCTGGCTCGTGCTGCCGTACCACCAGTTCCGGTAGTCCTGGGCGGAGCCGGGAACGGGCTTCCAGCCGCCCGCCTGCAGCGCCTGGCTGACGAAGTTGGTGCAGTCGCCGCCGGCCCCGTTGAACTTCCGGTACGCGCGGTTGTAGCTGTACCAGTACTTCTCCGCGTACCGCGCCATGGCGGCGTAGTCGTACGTGGTGGCCGTCTTCCCCGAGGGCGTCGGCGTCGAGGGGCGCTTGGTGGAGGCCGGGGTGCCGTCCGGGTACTGGTTGCCGTCGTCCGGGACGGTGTTCACCCGGGCCACCGACGGCTCGTTGACCGCGCCGGGGCCGTCGTCCCGCGAGGTGATCGCGGTCAGCTTCCAGCCGCCGTCCTTCGTGCCGGCGAGCTTCAGCTCCTGCCGCGTGGAGAACGCGGTGGTGGCCGGCTCGTCCCCGCGCACCTTCTTGTAGGTGAGCGTCGACGACGAGGTGACCTGGACGGTCGCCGTGCCGCCGGTGACGGTGGCGCGGTCCACGACGACGCGGGTGTCCGCCTTCGTGTAGGCCTCGCCGAGCTTCGCCAGCCGGGCCTTGCGGGCGCGCAACGACCGGAGCGCGGCGTCCTCGTCCTTCTTCAGCCGGCCGGACATGCGCGTCGTGGCAGCGCCGTCACCGGAGCCGCCGCGGCCCGCGTGCTCCTCCACCAGGGCCTGGGTGCGCCGGGAGAGGACGTCATCGGCGATGCGGGCGAAGGTGGCCATCGCCTTGCGGTCGGCCTTGCGCGGCTCGCTCTTGGGGGCGTCCGCGTGCGCGGGGGGCGCCAGCAGGGAGCCGGACGCCACGGCCGCGGTGAGACCCGCGACGACGGCGGGTCTGTATCTCTTGGGTATCACTCTGTTTCCTCTTTTGTCGCTCGATCCCCAACGGGGGCACGGAATCTTCGCACAACTCCGTGCCATCGCCGTGCCGTTCCTCGCTCCCGGGTCCCGAAGGCCGCCGGACCGGGGCGCAAGAGGCCCGGCGGAGGCGCCCCGCGTACCTCTAGGGTGTGCGGCAAGGCGCAGCAGAGGAGGCGTACGGGGTGGGTGGGCGCAGGAAGGCCGCAGGTGGGGGCTCCGGAGGGCGGCGGGCGGCACCGGGGGGCCGCCGCGCGGCGACGGGTCGGCGCAGGAAGTCCGGGGAGCGGCGCAGGGCACAGCCGGCCGGTGGCATATCCGGCGTCCTCGTCCGGGCGGGCGGGCAACTGCGGCGCCTGCGTCCCGCGTACCCGCGGCCGGGCCGCAGCGGCTGGCGGCGCTGGGTGCCTTCGTGGCGTCAGTGGCTGGGCGCCTTCGGGTATGTGGTCCTCGGTCTGACCGGCTTCGTCGCGATCGCGTACGCCGCCACGGACATACCGGACGACCTCAACTCCTTCGCCACACAACAGGACAACGTCTACTACTGGTCCGACGGCACCGTCATGGCCCGCACCGGCTGGGTCATCCGCCAGGAGATACCGCTGGAGAAGGTGCCGCCGAAAGTCCGGGGGGCCGTCCTCGCCGCCGAGAACGCGAGCTTCTACTCGGATGCCGGCGTCTCGCCGACCGGTTTCCTGCGGGCCGCGACCGCCGCGGTCACCGGAGGGGAGACCCAGGGCGGGTCGACCATCACCCAGCAGTACGTGAAGAACGTCTACCTCAGCCAGGACCGCACCCTGTCCCGGAAGTTCACCGAAGCCCTGCTCGCCGTGAAGCTGGACAACCACACGAGCAAGGACAAGATCTTCCAGGACTACCTGAACACCAGCTGGTTCGGGCGTGGCACATACGGCATCCAGCGCGCCTCGCACGCGTACTACGGCAAGGACGTCTCGCGGCTCAACCCCAGCGAGGGGGCCTTCCTGGCCTCTCTCCTCAAGGGCGCGGGCCTCTACGATCCGGCCCTCGGCAAGGAGAACCGCGAGCGGGCCGTCGAACGGTGGAACTGGATTCTGGACCGCATGGTCGCGACCGGCCACCTCACGCAGGCCGAGCGCGCCACGTACAAGAAGTTCCCCGAGCCGACGAAGCCGGGGTCGGGCGGCACCATCCCGGGCGCGCAGACCGGCTATCTGGTGGAGCTGGCCAAGCGGCACGCGATCAAGGCCGGGCACATCAAGACCGCCGACTACGACCTCGGCGGCTACCAGATCCGTACGACCTTCGACCGGAAGCGCACGAAGGCCCTGACCGCCGCCGTCCGCAGAGTCGACAAGGGCTTCGACGCCAAGCGGCGGCCCGGCACCGACAAGCACGCCAGGATCGGCGCGGCGAGCGTCGGCAGGGACGGCCGGCTGCTCGCCGTGTACGGCGGCCACGACTTCCTGAAGCAGGGGTTCAACCAGTCGAACGCGACGACGATTCCGGCCGGTTCGACGTTCACCCCCTTCGTCTACGCCGCCGCGCTGGAGGACGGCGTGCAGCGCACCCGCGACGGCGGCCGCACACCGGTCTCCCCGGCCAGCGTCTACGACGGCGACGACCGGATCGCCGTACGGACACCGGAGGGGCCGTACTGGGACCGCAGCGGCAAGGTGGTGAAGGGCCGCAACGAAGGCGGCCGGGACTGGGGCCAGGTGACGTTGCGGCGGGCCGTCGCGAACTCCGTCAACACGCCCATGCTCCAACTCGGCCTCGACGTCGGGCTCGACCGGGTGGAGAAGTACGCCCTGCGGGCCGGGCTGCTCGAATCGAGCCTCGGTGAGCGCGTGCCGACCTTCGCGCTGGGGGAGAACTCGACGCCCAGCGCCATCCGGATGGCCGGCGCGTACCAGACCTTCGCCGCCGACGGCATGCACACCGACCCCTACTCGGTGCTCTCGGTCAAGCGGGCCGGGGACGCGGTGCCGCTCGACAAGCCGAAGCCCGCCCGCGCGGTGTCGACGAAGACCGCCCGGGCGGTCACGGACGCCCTGCGGGCCACCATGACCGACGGGTCGGCCAAGGCGGCGGGCGCGGCGCACGCCGGTGCCGTGGGCAAGACGGGGACGACCGCCGAGAACACGGCGGGCTGGTTCGTGGGCGGCACCGAGGACGAGACCACGGCCGTGGTCGTCTACCGTATGTCGCTGAAGGACCTGGTGCCGCTGCCGCTGAAGGGACTGGGCGGCGACGCCCCGGGGAGGCTCGGCAGCGAGCGGGCGGTGGGCCTGTGGGCCGACTACATCAAGGCGGTGCGGTAGGCCGCCGAGGCGCTGAGCGGGAGAGGCCGCCGCGCCCCTCGGCGGGGTGCGGCGGTCCGGCCCGCGCTACTTGACGAGCGACTTCCAGTCCGGTGCCTGCGCGGGGTCGAGCAGGCGCAGCCGGGCCAGGACCTGCGGGTCCTGGGCGTCGAGCCAGTCCGCCAGCTCCCGGAAGGACACGCAGCGGACGCCCTTGCGCGGGCACACCTCCCGCATCACGTCCTCGACGGCGTTCATGTAGATGCCGCCGTTCCAGTCCTCGAAGTGGTTGCCGACGAACATCGGCGCCCGGCTGCCGTTGTAGACGCGGTTGAAGCCGTTCATGTACGACTTGCGGACCTGTGCCTCCCACTGCGGGAACTTCTCCGGGTCACCCTGGGTGCTGTCGCCGGACTGGTGGTAGAGGAAGTTGAAGTCCATGGAGAGGACTTGGACCTCTTTGCCCTCAAGTGGCAGGAGTTGCAGAGGGAAGTTCCATATGTCGTCGACCTTAGATGGCCATATCTGGAAGTCCCCCGAGGAACTCGCGTCGTAGCGCCAGCCGAACGGCTTGATGGCGGCCAGGAGGTTCTTCTGGCCCTCCAGGCAGGGCGCGCGGCCCCCGACCACTTCCCGGTCCGGGTCGAAGGGCAGGGGTGCCTCCTGGGTGAAGCCGGTGTTGGTCTTCCACTTCTTCATGAACGCGTACGTCTGCTCGATCTCGCTCTTCCACTCCGCCACGCTCCAGTCGCCGCCGCCCTTGGGGCCGCAGAAGTGGCCGTTGAAGTGCGAACCGATCTCGTGGCCGTCCTTCCAGGCGCCGCGCAACTGCTCCAGCGTGGTCTGGATGTGCGGGACGGTCGGGTACGAGATGGCGGCCGACCCCGGGTTGTGCTGCGGCGGGCGGTAGAGCGACTTCTTGCTCTCCGGCAGGAGGTAGATGCCGGTGAGGAAGAAGGTCATGTGGGCCTTGCTCTCGCGGGCCACCCGGCGGAAGTGGGAGAAGCGGCGGTCATCGCCCTCCAGCGCGCCGTCCCAGGAGAACACCACGAACTGCGGTGGTTTCTCGCCGGGTTTGAGCTTCTTGGGCTTGAGCTGTCCGCGCGGCGGCCCGCTGTACGAGGTGGAGCCGTCGCCCAGCACCCGCACCTTGCCGTCCCACTTCTCCTCACCCTTCTTCGCGCCCTTGGCGGAGCGGGCCTTCTCCGCGGCGCCGCCCTGCGATGTGGCCGCCCTGTGCCGCGTGTCGCTCCCGCTCCCGGAGGAGTCCCCGAGGGCGATCACACACGTGGTGGCCACCCCGCTCAGACCGAGCACAGCCGCACCTATGGCCAGGCGCTTGCGCTTCCGCGCCTTCTCGCGCGTCTTGCGGGCGGCGCGGGACTCGGTGCGGGCGGGTTTGGTGCCGTCGGGTTCGATCACTGCGGTCCTACCCCGTGTTCATCGCAGCAGGGCCGCGTGTGAAGTGTTTGTATGAATATAGGACCGTTGGGGTCGTCTCAGTAGTCCGGGTTGGTCACACCACCGCATCGCGACGGCCCTCCGCCCCGAAGGGCAGGCCGAGCCGACCGCGGAACGAGCCATTTCGGCCGTGTCGGGGAGCGGGGCCCGGAATGTGCAAGGCGTAACCAGGCCGATTCGGGCGGCGGCTCGCCCCGGCGTGGTCGCGGCCTCCGGACAGAAAGTCACTCGTCGCAGGCGGGGGCATGGTACTCCGCCCGCCGATGGCCGAAGTCGCCCCCTGTGAGACGGTGGCCCCTCAGTGGCGTGTTTGCATGTGTTCATGATCATCAACGAACAGGGAACTTCTGAGCCCCGGACCTACCTCGACCGCGTCCTGGAGCACTGGCACCAGGACGAGGAGACCGAGGCGCTCGTCCAAGGCGCGCAGCGGCTGACGCGGGGGGAGGCCCGGCGGCGGCTGTTCCGCCTGGGACACGCGCTACGCGGGCAGGGGCTCGGGCCGGGCGACGGAGTGGGGCTGTTCCTGGCCAACCGCGTGGACTCCGTCCTCGTACAGCTCGCGGTCCATCTCATCGGCTGCCGCGTGGTGTTCCTGCCACCGGAGCCAGGGCCCGGCGAACTCGCCGCGCTGGTCGAGCAGTCCAGGGCGCGCGTCGTCGTGACCGACCCGCTCTTCGCGCGGCGGGCCGCCGACGCCGCCCGCCGCAGCGTCCACGCACCCGCCCTGCTCAGCCTCGGGCCCTGCGAGCAGCCCTGCGCGGACCTGCTGGCCCTGGCCGCCGACTGCCCCGCGACGCGCCCGGACGGCGTGCCCGCCCCGGCGGCGGACGAGGCCGTCACCGTCCTCTACACCGGCGGCACCCTGGGGCGCCCCAAGCTCGCCGCGCACAGCCACCGGCTCTACGACACGCTGGTGGACCTGGCGGTGGACCGGACGCAGGAGGCCGGGCCCGAGGTCTTCCCGGCCTTGGACCCGGGCACGGACCGGGTGCTCGCCGCCACGCTGCTCACCCACGGCAGCGGCCACCTCACGTCGATCCAGGCACTGGTGACCGGCTCCGCCCTCGTCGTCCTGCCCGAGTTCGAGGCGGGCGCGGCCTTGGCGGTGCTGCGCGAGGAGCGGATCACCGCCACCATGTTCGTGCCGCCCATGCTGTACGCCCTGCTCGACCACCCGGAGTGCGAGCCCGGCGCGCTCCCCGAACTGCGGCGGATCGTCGTCGGCGGCGCGGCCACCTCGCCCAGCCGGCTTCAGCAGACGGTCGAGGTCTTCGGGCCGGTGCTCAGCCAGGGGTACGGGCAGTCGGAGGCGCTCGGCATCGCCGCGTTCGGCGCGGAGGAACTCGCGGCGGAGGCGGCCCGCCGGCCGGAGCTGTGGCGCAGCTGCGGCCGCGCGATAGCCGACGTCGAGATCGAGATACGCGGCGAGGGCGGCACGGCGGCCCTGCCCGCCCGGCAGGTCGGCGAGGTGTGCGTGCGCGGCGAGACGGTGATGCTCGGCTACTACGAGGACCCGGAGCGCACCGCCGAGGCGCTGCACGACGGCTGGCTGCGCACCGGCGACATGGGCTACCTCGACGCCGACGGCTACCTCTATCTCGTCGACCGGGCCAAGGACATCATCGTCACCGGCAGCACCAGCGACAACGTCTACTCCCGGGTCCTGGAGGACTTCCTGCTCACCCTGCCCGGCGTGCGCAACGCGGCGGCCCTGGGCGTGCCCGACGAGGAGTACGGCGAGGCCGTGCAGGTCTTCCTGGCCACGGCCGAGCCCGCCGCCATCGACACGGACGAGGTCGCCGCGGCGGTCACCGCCGAGCTGGGGGACCTCTACACCCCCCGCAGGACGATCCTGCTGGACAAGCTGCCGATGACCAAGGTCGGCAAGGTGGACAAGAAGGCGCTGCGCGCCGCGTGGGCGAGCGGGGCGCTGGACAGGCCGTCCGTATCGGCGTGAGCGGTGGCGTTCCGGGCGGGCGCGGCAGATCTCCCCGGCGCCGACGCCCGCCCGGAGCGCTCAGGGACGGCTGATCCGTCCCGCGGCGACCGCCCGGGCCGCCCGGTCACCGTCCGGCTTCCCGTGCCGCCCGCTCCACCCGCGCGCGGTGCCCGGCCCACCAAGTGGCGTCGCCCTGAGCCAGATTGTCGTCGCCCGGCCGCAACCCGGCGGTGCCGTCGACCAGTTCACGGACGACATCGGCGTGGCCCGCGTGGCGGCCGGTCTCGGCGATCATGTGGACGAGGACGCGGTGCAACGTGATCTCGCGGACCTCGGCGCCGGGGAGCCTGCCGACCGCGTCGAGTTCCCGTGACTCGATCGTCGCGTCCGAGTGGGCCCAGACCTGCCGGTAGCGCCCGACGATCCACTCCCGGCTCTCGTCGGCGGTGGCCCACAGATCCGCGTTCGGTTCGGCATCGCCCGTGATCCACAGGGGGGCTCCGTCGAAGGGCCGCCCGAACGTGGCGCCGAAGTACAGCGCCTCGGCGCCGGTCGCGTGCTTGACCAGGCCGAGGAGGTTGGTGCCGGTCGGCGTCATGGGGCGGCGTATGTCGTACTCGGAGAGGCCTTCGAGCTTCCACAGCAGCGCGTCGCGGGCGTCCTGGAGGTAGACGCGGAGGTCGGTCTTGAAGTCCGGGGTGGTCATGAGGGGGAAGTCTGCCCGAGTTGGCGGGTCAGGCTTCACGCCAGCCACACCCCGTCGCGCATGACGACCCGGCCCCGCAGCTCCGGTTCTCCGTGCCAGGCGCGTACCGTCCGCGGCGCGACGCGCACGTACACGTAGGGGGTCTCTGCCGTACGCGGGTCCCAGCCGAACTTGGCCGTGAACGCGTCCGCGGCCTCCTTGGGCACGTCCCGTGCGGGCCAGCACTCGGCCTCCCCCTGGAGCAGCACCACGTCGAAGGTGTCCGGCAGCGCCAGCCGTACGCGCGGTTCTTCTCGTAGGTTGCGCGCGGTGGCGGAGTTCGCGCCGGTACACATCCACACCGCCTGCCCGTCCCACAGGAACCACAGGGGCAGCTGGTGCGGGCCGTGGTCGGGGTGGGCCGTCGACAGCCATATGTCGCGCTCCGCGCCGAGCCGGCGCAGGGTGTCCCGCTTGCGTTGCGCCGGATCGCGGCGAGTGATCTTCGTGGCGTGCATGGACGCCGACGTTAGCCAGCGGGGGCGCCGCGCGCATGGGGCGCGAGACCTAGTGCTCCAGCCGTAGAACACCGTGAAACGCGAGCAGGTGCCGGGCCTCGCGACGCGTTCTGGGGGCCCGTGCCCCCGTACGGGTCACCAGAACGCGCCGTCCACCGCCGTCCCGCCTTGAATGGACAGGTGACCGCGCCTCCCGACGACTGCCTCGCGCGCAACGAGTGGATCTGCGGTGAGTACCTGAGCACCCGCCGCCGGATCGTCCTCGACGCGGTCGTACAGCATCTCGAACTGACGGCCGTCTCCGTCCTGATCGCGCTCGTCGTCGCCGTGCCCCTCGCCGTGCTCGCCCGCCGTTGGCGGTGGGCCACGGGGCCCGTCCTCGCCCTCACCACGATCCTGTACACCATCCCCTCGCTCGCGATGTTCTCGCTGCTCCTTCCGGTGTACGGGCTCTCCGCGTCGCTCGTCGTCGCGGGCCTCGTCCTCTACTCGCTCACCTTGCTCATCCGGAACATCCTCGCCGGACTGCGCGCCGTCCCCGACGAAACCCGGCAGGCCGCCCGCGGCATGGGGTACGGGCCGATCCGCCTCCTGCTCACCGTCGAGCTGCCCCTCGCGCTGCCCGCCGCCATGGCCGGGCTGCGCATCGCCACGGTCTCCGCCGTCTCCCTGGTCACCATCGGCGCGATCGTCGGCTTCGGCGGGCTCGGCAACCTCATCTACACGGGCATGAACACCTACTTCAAGGCCCAGGTACTCACCGCCTCCGTGCTCTGCGTCGTCATCGCCGTCGCCGCCGACCTGCTGCTGCTCGGCGTACAGCGTCTCCTCACGCCCTGGGAGAGAGCGGCAGGGGCGGCCCGCTCATGAGGACGCTCGCCGACGCCTGGGCCTGGCTCGCCGACTCCGCGCACTGGGCCGGCGACGACGGCATCTGGCACCGGCTCACCCAGCACCTGGTGCTCACCGTCGTATGCCTGGTCATCAGCTGCCTGATCGCGCTGCCCGTCGCACTCGTCCTCGGCCACCTCGGCAAGGGCGGCGCGCTCGCCGTCAACATCTCCAACGTCGGACGCGCGGTGCCCACCTTCGCGGTGCTCGTCCTGCTGCTCCTGACCCCGCTCGGCCGGTGGGGCGACGGGCCGACCGTCGTCGCCCTCGTGCTGTTCGCCGTGCCGCCGCTGCTCACCAACGCCTACGTCGGCATGCGCGGCGTCGACCGCGACGTGGTGCGGGCCGCGCGCGGCATGGGGATGACCGGGCGGCAGATGCTCTGGCGGGTCGAACTGCCGCTCGCCCTGCCGCTGGTGCTCAGCGGCGTCCGCCTCGCCGCCGTGCAACTCGTCGCCACCGTCACCATCGCCGCGCTCGCCGGCGGCGGCGGGCTCGGCCGGATCATCACGGCCGGGTTCAACCTGGCGAGCACCCCGCAGGTGGTGGCGGGCGCCGTGCTCGTGGCCCTCTTCGCCCTCCTGGTCGAAGGCGTCTTCGAGGTGGCCGAGCGGATCGCCCCCGCCTGGACGCGGGGCCGGGGGAGCGCCGGATGAGGGGCCGCCGCACCGCCCTGGCCGCGGCCCTCCTCGCCCTGGTGACGGGCTGCGCCTCCGGGCCCTCGCTGGAGGACCGGGGCCAGGTCACCGCGCCCCCGGGCGACAACAAGAACCTCGTCGTGGGCTCCGCGGGCTTCACCGAGTCCGACCTGCTCGCCCAGATGTACGCGCTGCTCCTGAAAAAGGCCGGCTACGGCACACAGATCCTCTCCGTGGCCAACCGCGAGCTGTACGAACCCGCCCTGGAGTCCGGGCAGATCGACGTCGTCCCCGAGTACGCCGCGACCTTCGCGGACTGGCTGAACGCCAAGAAGAACGGCGCCGACGCCCCGCCCGTCGGTTCGCCCGACCTCGCCACCACCATGAAGGCCCTGCGCCGCCTCGCGGCACCGCGCGGCCTGACCGTCCTCGACCCCGGCGAGGCGGTCGACCAGAACGCCTTCGCCGTCACCGCCGCGTACGCCGCCCGGCACCGTCTGAAGACACTGAGCGACCTCGGCACGTCTCGCCTGAAGGTGCGCCTCGCCGCGGGTGACGAGTGCGTCCGGCGCCCCTACTGCGCCCCCGGCCTCAAGAAGGTCTACGGCATCGACGTCACCGGCGTCGACCCGAAGGGCGTCGGCACGACCCAGGCCAAGAAGGCCGTGCAGAACGGCCAGGACCAGATGGTGCTCACCACGTCCACCGACGCCACCCTCGACGACTTCGGTCTCGTACTCCTCAAGGACGACAAGCACCTCCAGAACGCCGACTACATCGTGCCCGTCGTCAACCGCTCCCAGGCGGGCAGCGGGAGCGTCGCGGCGGCCCTCGGGCGGCTCAACTCCGTGCTGACGACCGCTGACCTCGCGTCCATGAACGAGCAGGTGGACAGCTGGCGGCGGTTGCCTCAGGACGTGGCGCGGAACTATCTGGAGGACAAGGGGCTGCTGTGAATCCTCAGCCGCGGGCGCGTCGTGGCTGGTCGCGCAGTTCCCCGCGCCCCTGACGGGGGCGCTTCACGCGTCGGCGACCGAGTCGAACTCCACCTCGTCGCGCGCCACGCCCTGCGCGTCCGCGTCCACCGAACGGCGCAGCGCCTCATGCAGCTTCGCCGGGGTCAGGACGCCGAGGAAACGCGCCCCGTCGAGCACCGCGACCCAGCCCGCGTCATGCTGCAGCATCACACCGAACGCCTGTTTGAGCGGGGCCCCGACCGGCACCCACGAGTTCATCCGGTGCGCCAGGTCACCGACCGTGCCCCCGGCACCGGCCGGCGCCACTTCGTCGACACCGACCCAGCCGTGCAGGTCACCGTCCGCGTCCAGGACGACGGCCCAGCGCGCCCCCTCCCCACGCAGCCGGGCCGCCGCCTGCGCGGCCGGTTCGTCCAGCCGGGCGACCGGCGGCTCCTCCAGGTCGTCCGGCTGGATCTCGGTGACCGACAGCCGCTTCAGACCGCGGTCGGCCCCCACGAACTCGGCGACGTACGGCGTCGCGGGCGCCCCGAGCACCGCGCCCGGAGTGTCGAACTGTTCGATGCGGCCTTGGCCGTACACCGCGATGCGGTCACCGAGGCGGACCGCCTCCTCGATGTCGTGCGTGACGAACAGGACCGTCTTGCGCACGGCCCGCCGCATCCGCAGGAACTCGTCCTGCAACTGCTCGCGCACCACCGGATCGACCGCGCCGAACGGCTCGTCCATCAGAAGGACGGGCGGATCGGCCGCCAGCGCCCGCGCCACACCCACCCGCTGGCGCTGACCGCCCGACAGCTGCTCGGGGTAGCGGGAGCCGTACGTCTTCGGGTCCAGGCCCACCAGGTCGAGCAGCTCCGCCGCCCGGGCCCGGGCCTTCGCCTTCTTCCAGCCGATCAGCGCGGGGACGGTCGCCGTGTTGTCGAGGACCGTGCGGTGCGGGAAGAGGCCGACCTGCTGGATCACGTAACCGATGCGGCGGCGCAGGCGCACCGGGTCCACGCCGGCGATGTCCTCGCCGTTCACGAAGATGCGGCCGGACGTCGGTTCGATGAGCCGGTTCACCATCATCATCGTCGTGGTCTTGCCGCAGCCGGACGGGCCGACCAGCGTGACCAGTTCGCCCTCGGTGACCTCGAAGGAGAGGTCGTCCACGGCCGTCGTGCCGTCCGGGTAGCGCTTGGTCACCTGCTCGAACCGGATCATGCCCTCACGCTAGCCGCGCCCGTCACTCCCCGCTCACCAGCACGACCTGAAGGACGCGCGGCCCGTGGACCCCCTCGACCCGGTCCAGCTCGATGTCGCTGGTCGCGGAGGGCCCCGAGATCCAGGTCAGCGGGCGCGCCGGATCGAGCCGTTCGAGGGCCTGCGGAACGGAGGAGACCACCTGGTCCGGCACCCGCACCACGCAGATGTGATGGTCCGGGATGAGGGTGATGCGGCGACGCCCCTGATCGGGCGAGCCGTCGAGCACGATCGTGCCGGTCTCGGCGACGGCCACGGCGCAGCCGGTGACGACGGCCCCGGACCGGTCCAGCTCGGCCGCGGTGCTCACCGCGCGGTCGTGGACCAGCGGAGCGTCGACGGCCGCCATCCACCCGGGCGGCAGCCCCGGAGGCACCAGCACGGTGTCCGGCCACCGCTCGGCGAGCAGCCGCATGAGCAGGAGAGGCAGCTCCCCGGCGTCCGTACGGTGCACGATCGCCCGGTACTCCGCGAGGTTCTCCGCCAGCAGGTCCACCGTCTGCTCGACGGTCCGCTCCCCGTGCCGGCGGTGGTAACCGCGGTCGAGGTCCGTGGCGTACGAGGCCGGGGCCCCGCCCGGTCCGCCGAGCGCCCGGCGCACCCGGCCCAGGATCACGTCCCTGCTGCTCATTTGCCGCCCCTTCCGTCGTCCTTGCCGCCGCCGGTCCGCTGCCACCACTCGCGGAAGGACTCCGCGGGGACCTTGGGCAGCTCCCGGGTCGCCGTCCACGCGCGGCCCGGCCCCGGCAGCGTGCGCGGATGGAAGCGCCGGGTGCGCGACGCCAGGCGCATCCCCGCGCGCAGCACGCCGGGGCGGGCGAACGCGAGGCCCGCCGCCCGCATCGCCGCCCGCTCCGCCGCGTGCCCCTTCGCCGGCTTCAGCGTCACCTTCACGCCGCGCCGCGTCACCTCGCCGCCCTGCACGATCCGCTCGCGCAGGTGCACGAGGACCTCGGGGATGTCGATGGCCACCGGGCACACCTCGTAGCAGGCGCCGCAGAGCGAGGACGCGTACGGGAGCGAGGCGTCGATCTCGCTCTCCGTACCCCGCAGCTGGGGGCTGAGGATGGCGCCGATCGGGCCCGGATAGACCGAGCCGTACGCGTGCCCGCCCGCCCGCTCGTACACCGGGCAGACGTTGAGACACGCCGAACAGCGGATGCAGCGCAGGGCCTGGCGGCCCACCTCGTCGGCGAGGGTGTCGGTGCGGCCGTTGTCCAGCAGGACCAGGTGGAAGGCGCGGGGGCCGTCCGTGTCCGTCGTACCCGTCCAGGTCGAGGTGTAGGGGTTCATGCGCTCGGCCGTCGAGGAGCGGGGCAGCGTCTGGAGGAAGACCTCCAGGTCGCGCCAGGTCGGCACCACCTTCTCGATGCCGACGACCGAGATCAGGGTCTCCGGGAGCGTCAGACACATGCGGCCGTTGCCCTCGGACTCGACGACGACGAGGGTGCCCGTCTCGGCGACCATGAAGTTCGCGCCGGAGACGCCGACCTTGGCACGCAGGAACTTCTCGCGCAGATGGAGGCGGGCCGCCTCGGCGAGGTCGCGGGGGCTGTCGGTGAGACCGTCCGGCGCCGGGCGGCCCCAACGGCCCATCTCCCGCTCGAAGATGGCACGGATCTCGCCGCGGTTGCGGTGGATGGCCGGGACGAGGATGTGCGAGGGGCGGTCCTCGCCGAGCTGCACGATCAGCTCGGCGAGGTCGGTCTCGTACGCGCGGATGCCCGCCTCTTCGAGGGCTTCGTTCAGCCCGATCTCCTGCGTGGCCATCGACTTGACCTTGACGACCTCCGTCCCGCCCGTCTCCCGGACGAGCCGCGTCACGACGCGGTTGGCCTCGTCGGCGTCGGCGGCCCAGTGGACGGTGCCGCCCGCCGCCGTCACCGACTCCTCCAACTGGACGAGGTAGTGGTTCAGATGACGGAGCGTGTGGTCCTTGATCTGGCGTCCCGCCTCGCGCAGGGCGTTCCAGTCGTCGAGCTCGGCGACCGCGCGGGCCCGCTTGTCGCGGATGGTGTGGGTGGCGTGCCGGAGGTTGGCGCGCAGGGTGGCGTTCTCGACCGCCTCGTGCGCGGCCTTCGGGAAGGCCGGCATCCCGAGATACGTGCCGCTTCCGCCCGGGCCGTTCGTGGCGGGGCCGTTCATGGCGGGGCCGTTCATGACAGGGGCTCCTCTTGCGTGCTCGCGAGGATCTCGGCGATGTGGACGGGCCGCACGGCCGTGCGCAGCCGGGCCATCGTGCCGCCGATGTGCATCAGGCAGGAGTTGTCCGCCGCGCACAGCACCTCGGCCCCTGTCGACTCCGCGTGGCGCACCTTGTCGGCGCCCATCGCCGCCGAGACGTCGGAGTTCTTCACGGCGAACGTGCCGCCGAAGCCGCAGCACTCCTCCGCGCCGGGCAGCTCCACCAGCTCAAGGCCCTTGACCGCCCGCAGGAGCCGGGCCGGCCGCTCACCGAGGCCGAGGCTCCGCAGGCCGTGGCAGGTCGGGTGGTAGGTGACCTTGTGCGGGTAGTACGCCCCGACGTCGGTGACGCCGAGGACGTCCACCAGGAACTCGGTCAGCTCGTACGTCTTCGGCACCACCGGGGCGAGCCTGCGCGCGAGGGCGTCCCCGCGGCCCTCCGCCCGCGCCCGCTCTCCCATGCGCGGGTACAGCTCGCGCACCATCGCCCCGCACGACCCGGAGGGCGTCACGATCGCGTCGTACGCGTCCGAACCGAAGACATCGGAGAACTGCCGGGCGAGCGGTTCCGCCTGATGCCGGTACCCGGTGTTGTAGTGCGCCTGCCCGCAACAGGTCTGCGCCATCGGGAAGTCGACGTCGACGCCCAGTCTGGTCAGCAGTTTCACCACCGCGCGGCCCGTGTCCGGATAGAGCGTGTCGTTGACACAGGTCAGGAACAGGGCGACACGCATGGCGAGTTCCTCCTTGCCGATCATCGGGTGGACGCAGCGTACGTGGCAGGGGCGGCGTACGGCAGTGGTCGCCCGCACGGGGGCCGGGCGGGACGCCCTTCGCCCCGCCCCTTGGCGACGACACACGGCAGGATGGGGCGGACCCGCTCACGACCAGCGCCCAGGAGCAGCCTTGACCGTCACGTACCGCCAGCCCGGAGTCGTCCTCACCGACCGCCGCTTCAGCGTGCCGCTCGACCACGACGATCCGGCGGGGGAGCGGATGGAACTTTACGCCCGCGAGGTCGTCCCGGCCGCGCGCGGCGGCGCCGACCTGCCCTGGCTGGTGTACCTCCAGGGCGGCCCCGGCTTCGGCGCCACCCGCTTCCACGGCCGGGAGTCCTGGCTCGACCGCGCCCTGCGGGACTTCCGCGTCCTCCTCCTCGACCAGCGCGGCACCGGCAGCTCCACCCCCGCCAACCGGCAGACGCTCCCGCTGCGCGGCGGTCCCCGCGAACAGGCCGACTACCTCGCCCACTTCCGGGCCGACTCCATCGTCCGCGACTGCGAGGCGATCCGCCCCGAGGTGACGGGCGGCGCGCCCTGGACCGTCCTCGGCCAGAGCTTCGGCGGGTTCTGCGCCACGCACTACCTGTCGGCGGCGCCCGAGGGGCTGGCCGCGGCGCTCATCACCGGCGGCCTGCCCGCCCTGGACGGCCACGCCGACGACGTGTACCGCGCGACGTACCCGCGCATGGCGCGCAAGAGCATCGCGCACTACGCCCGCTACCCGCAGGACATCGAGCGCGCCCGCCGCGTCGCGGCCCACCTCGCCGAGCACGAGCCGGTCCTGAACGGCGACTACCGGCTCACCGTCCCCGCCTTCCAGTCCCTCGGCATCCTCCTCGGCACGGGCGACGGCAGCCACCGGCTGCACTACCTCCTGGAGGACGCCTTCGTGCGCACGGCGTCGGGGACCGCGCTCTCCGACGCGTTCCAGGAGAACGTCCAGGCCGTCCTGTCGTACGCCGGAAATCCGCTCTACGCCCTGCTGCACGAGGCGATCTACGGCCAGGGCGAGCGGCCCACCGCCTGGTCGGCCGAGCGGGTGCGCGCCGAGTTCCCGCAGTTCGACGCGGACAAGGCGCTGGCGGGCGACGAACCGCTGCTGTTCACCGGGGAGGCCGTGCAGCGCTGGATGTTCGACTGCGACCCGGCGCTGCGCCCGCTGCGCGAGACCGCGGACCTGCTGGCGGAGCGCACCGACTGGCCGCGCCTGTACGACCAGGACCGGCTGGCGGCGAACGACGTGCCGGCCGCCGCCTCGGTCTACCACGACGACATGTACGTCGACGCCGGGCACGCGCTGCGGACCGCCCGCGCCATCCGGGGGCTGCGCACCTGGGTCACGGACGAGTTCGAGCACGACGGGCTGCGGGTGAGCGGACCGCGGGTCCTCGACCGGCTGCTCGCGCTGGCCCGCGGCGAGGTGTGAGGCGCGGCTCCCTTCGTCTGCGACGGGCACGGCCGCACCCTTGACCCGCGCGCGGGCGGCGGACAACTCTGGGCGCATGAAGATCACAGAGAGCCGCACCATCCTCTTCCGCAACACCATGAGCATCACCGACGGCCACCTCGACGGCTTCCGGAAGGCCATCGCCCAGGCGGTGGCCTTCACCGAGGAGCACGGCCCCCAGCTCATGGTGGAGGTCTTCATCGACGAGGAGCGGATGCTGGCGTACAGCTTCCAGCTCTACCGCGACTCCGACGCGATCCGCGCCCACTGGCGGCTGTCGGACCCGTACATCCGTGAAGTGATGGAGCACTGCACCGTGCGGCACTTCGAGATCTACGGCGAACCGGACGACGACATCATGGCGGCCCTGAAGACCCCGGACGGCGAGTCCTTCCCCGTCACCCACACGCCCCGCCTCGCCGGCTTCACCCGCCTCGCGCACCCGCACCCCACGGCGTGACCCATCGAGTCGTGCCGCCCGACGCGGGCCTTAGGCTGCGGCCATGACCGAGTCGCAGACCGCAGCCGAGGCCGCAGCGCCCGACCAGCTCGCCCCCATGCCCGAGGACTGGCACCGCGCGCTCGCCGTCGTGGCGCACCCCGACGACCTGGAGTACGGCTGCGCTGCGGCGATCGCCGCCTGGACGGACGCGGGCCGCGACGTCGCCTATCTGCTCGCCACGCGCGGGGAAGCGGGCATCGACACACTGGACCCCGCCACCTGCGGGCCGCTGCGCGAGCGGGAGCAGCGGGCCAGCGCTGCGGTCGTCGGCGTCGGGACCGTGGAGTTCCTCGACCACCGGGACGGCGTCGTCGAGTACGGCACGGCGCTGCGCCGCGACATCGCCGCCGCGATCCGCAGGCACCGGCCCGAACTCGTCATCACGCTCAACCACCGCGACACCTGGGGCGGTGTCGCCTGGAACACCCCCGACCACGTGGCGGTGGGCCGGGCCACGCTCGACGCCGCGTCGGACGCGGGCAACCGCTGGATCTTCCCCGAGCTGATCGAGGAGCAGGGCCTGGAGCCGTGGAACGGCGTGCGGTGGGTCGCCGTCGCCGGTTCGTCGACCCCCACGCACGCGGCGGACGCCTCCGCCGGACTCGACCGATCGGTGGCCTCGCTCCTCGAACACCGCACCTACATCGAGGCGTTGACGGACGAGGACCCCGAGACGTACTGCCGTACGTTCCTGACGGCCAACGCTCAGGCACTGGCCCCGCGCTTCGGCGGGAAGCCCGCGGTGGGGTTCGAGGTCTTCAGCCGGTGAGCCCCCGCTCGTGACCTGACGGGGCGTCAGGTCCCGGTTGCCGCGTGGCGGCGTCGCTGTCGGGGTGGAGGGTGAAGACCCGGTCGAGGCCCACGATGCGCAGGATGCGCAGGGTGTTGGCGGGCACGGCCGCGAGTGCGATGTCCGCGCGGGCGGCGTGGGCGTGGTGACGGGCGGCGATCAGGGCGGTGATGCCGCTGGAGTCGCAGAAGTCCATGCCGGACAGGTCAAGGACGAGTCGCTGACCGGGCCGGAGAGGCAGGGCGGTGACCCGTTCCCGCAGCTCGGGGGCGTGGTGGTAGTCGAGTGCGCCGCTGATCTCCAGCACCGGGCCGGTCGCGGCATCGTGGATCGTGATGGTCAGCGCGCTCATGATCGGTTCTTCGCTGCCGGGGCCGGGGCGGGGACGCCCATGGCGAGGAGGGCGGTGTCGTCGTCGAGGCCGTCGCCGAAGTCGTCGAGCAGGCCGGTCAGTGCGTCGATGAGGTCCTGCGGGGATTTCCCGGCGTGCTCGGTGGCGAAGGCGAGCAGGGCTTCCTCACCGAACACGGTGCCGCGGCCTTCGCCGGTACGCGCTTCGGTGAGGCCGTCGGTGTAGAGGAGCAGGGTGTCGCCGGGGGCGAGGACGGTGGTTGCGGTGGCGAATTCGGCCTCGGGCAGGATGCCGACGAGGAGACCGCCCGGGGTGGGCAGGAAAGCGGCCGTGCCGTCGGCGCGCAGCGTGAGGGCGGAGGGGTGACCTCCGGAGGCGAGGTGCACGGTGACGTGCCCGGTGACGGGGTCGGGATCGAGGCTGCCGAAGATGGTGGTGCAGTAGCGCGGGTCGCCGCTGCCGGTGTACCGGTCGTGGAGCACCGTGTTGAGCGTCGTCAGGGCGGACACCGGGTCGGGATCGTGCAGGGCGGCGGCGCGCAGGGTGTAGCGGGTGAGCGAGGTGACCGCCGCCGCCTGGGGGCCCTTTCCGCAGACGTCGCCGAGGAAGAACCCGAAGCGCTTGCCGTCGAGGGCGAAGACGTCGTAGAAGTCGCCGCCGAGCCGGTCGGGAGAGGCGGTGTGGTACCGAACGGCCGTTTCCACGCCGGGGACCGGCGGCAGGGCGGCGGGCAGCAGTGACTGCTGGAGCACGGCGAGGGCTTCCTGCAGCCGGGCGCGGTCGGCCTCCGCCTGCCGGCGCGCCTCTTCGGCCGCCCTCCGCCGGCGGAGGAGTTCCTCCTCGTAGGCGCGGCGGTCCCGGGCGTCGGAGAAGGTGGTGCGGATCAGCAGCGGCTCACCGGTCGTGCCGTGCTTGACCACGGACGAGACCAGTACGGGCATCCGGCCGCCGTCGGCCTGCTTGATCTCCAGGGCCACTCCGCTGATCTCGCCCTGCATGCGCAGCAGCGGGGCGAAGTGCGTCTCGTGGTACAGCCTGCCGCCCACGGTCAGCAGGTCGGTGAAGCGCTTCCGGCCCACCACCGCCTCGCGCTCCAGGCCGAGCCAGTCCAGCAGCCTGGCGTTGATCCTCGCGATGGTGCCGTCCATCAGCGTGGACAGATAGCCGCACGGCGCGCTCTCGTACAGTTCTTCGGCGCTGTCTTCCAGCAGCGCCGCGAACGCCGCGTCCGGTGACCCGGCGCCGTCGTGGCCGGGCGGCTCGGGGTCGCCGCGGTCGGGCGGTTCGGAGTGCTGCCCTGCGCGGCCCATCACCGTACGACCGCCAGGAAGTTCGTGATCGCCTCGTTGGTGGCCTCGGGTGAGGACAGGTGCGGGCAGTGCCCGGTCGCGTCGAGAGTGATCAGGGTCGAGCCGGGGATCGACGCGTGGACGTAGGCGCCGACCTCGCGCGGGGCGATGGCGTCCTGCCTGCACTCCAGCACCAGCGTCGGTATCCGCACCTTCTTCAGGTCGTCCCGTGCGTCCGACAGGAACGTGGTGCGGGCGAAGACGCGCGCCATGTCCGGGTCGGTGGCGCAGAAGCTGTTCGTCAGCTCCTCACCGAGTTCGGGGCGGTCGGCGTTCCCCATGATCACCGGGGCCATCGCCGCCGACCAGCCCAGATGGTTCAGGTCCAGGGACGCCAGCAGCTCGTCGATGTCCTCGGCGCTGAAACCGCCGCGGTACCCCTCGTCGTCGATGTAGCGCGGAGAAGGGGCGACCATCACCAGGGCGCCGATCCGCTCCGGGGCCATGTCGGCGGCCAGCACGCCGATCATGGCGCTGACCGAGTGCCCCACGAATACCGCGTCGCGCAGGTCGAGGCCCTCGCAGATCTCCACCACGTCCCGCGCGTAGCCCTCCAGCGAGGAGTAACGATCCTCCGAGAACGCGGACAGGTCCGAGCGGCCCGAGCCCACGTAGTCGAACATCACCACCCGGTACTCGTCGACCAGGGCGGGCACCGTGAGCCGCCACATGTTCTGATCGCAGCCGAACCCATGAGCAAGCACCACCGTCCGTCCGCGCGGGTTGCCGGTGACAGTGATGTTGTTCCTGTGTTCGATGTCCATCAGCGAAGTGTCGCAGGCGCGCAGCCGGCGCCGCGCAGCCGGAACAGCGCTTCGTGGGCTCATGGCGTGAGAAGCCGCACAGGGGCGCCGCGGCTGACCGGCCCGCTCGGCTTCGGCCCTGTCTCCGTGGGGGCCTCGGGCAGGAGCCGCGGCACCGGTCTGCGGCCTGCCCGGTCGGCGCCCGCCGGGCTCACGGCGGCCGTGGCGCCCGCCCCTCGGTGGCGTGAGCTATCCGACAAGCCCATGCTCGCGGCCGCCCGCCACCACCTGGGCCACCGCCGCCTCCGCCTCCGGTGTGAAGACTCCGGCCCGGCGGCGGGCCGCCCGCGCGTCGATGTCCGCCATGACCAGCTCGGCGTTGATCGTGACGCCGGCCCGGTAGCCCGCGCTCGCCGCGTTGATCACCTGCTCCGCGGGGCCGGTCGCGTTGCCGACCGCCCACACGCCGGGGACCGTGGTGCGGCCCGTCTCGTCCACCGCCGGGTACGGCCCGAACGGGGTGTCCCTGGTCCCGGCGCCGAGCGCGGCGAGCAGGCCGTCGCGCGGCACCGGCCGCGCGGCGACGAACAGGACCGACCGGGGGAACACCCGCCCGTCGGTGAGCCGCACGCCGGTGAGCCGGTCGTCGGTCACCTCCAGGCCGGCGACCTCGCCCTCCACCACCGAGACACCGGCGGCCGCGAGGCGCTCCCACTCCGCGTCGGGCACCTCCCGCACGGTGTGCAGGAAGAGCGTCACGTCCTTGGACCACTGGGTGATGAGCAGCGCCTGGTGGCTGGTGAACGGCTCCGGGGCGAGCACCCCGAAGGGCTGGTCCCGCACCTCCCAGCCGTGGCAGTACGGGCAGTGCAGCACGTCGCGGCCCCAGCGTTCGGCGACCCCCGGCACCGCGGGCGCCTCGTCCACCAGGCCCGTGGCCACGACGACCCGGCGCGCGTGCACCGCCCGGCCGTCGGAGAGCCGCACCCCGAACTCGCCGCGCCCGTCCGGCAGCACCTCCGTCACGGTGCCCCGCACCACCCGCACGCCGTACCGTGCCAGCTCCCGTCGCCCCTCGGCGAGGAACTCCGCGGGCGGCATGCCGTCCCGCGACAGGTATCCCTGCATGTGCGCGGCGGGCGCGTTGCGCGGTTCCCCGGCGTCGACGACCAGAACCCGCCGCCGCGACCTGCCGAGCACGAGCGCCGCGCTCAGGCCCGCCGTGCCGCCCCCGACGACCACGACGTCGTATCCGTTGTTGTGGGTCATGGTGACCACCTCCACGAGCACTCTCCCGCCGACGCTGCATTTTCGACAAATGGCTTTGCTGGTACCGCAAAGAGGCGCCATGATGGGGGGCATGAGCGACGAGACCGAAGTTCCGCACGAGATGGACCAGGTCCTCACCGAGGTCGGGCCCCGGCTGCGCCGCATCCGCCGGGAGCGCGGCGCCACCCTCGCCGGGCTCTCCGCCGCCACCGGCATCTCGGTCAGCACCCTGTCCCGCCTGGAGTCCGGCAACCGCAAGCCGAGCCTCGAACTCCTGCTGCCCATCGCCCGCGCCCACCAGGTCCCACTGGACGAGCTGGTGGGAGCCCCGCCGGTGGGCGACCCGCGCGTGCGGGCCAAGCCGATCGTCCGGCACGGGCGCACGATGCTGCCCCTCACCCGCCAGCCCGGCGGCCTCCAGGCGTACAAGGTGATCGAGCCCGCTCGCACCGCCCCCGCCCCGGACCCGCAGACCCACGAGGGGTACGAGTGGCTGTACGTCCTCTCCGGCAAGCTGCGGCTGATCCTCGGCGACCACGACGTTGTGCTCGGCCCCGGCGAGGCCGCCGAGTTCGACACCCGCGTCCCGCACTGGTTCGGGGCGACGAGCGAGGGAGGGGCGGAATTCCTGAGCCTCTTCGGACCCCAGGGCGAGCGGATGCACGTACGGGCGCGGCCCGCCCGCAAGGACGGGGGCGACTGACGGTTCCCCTGCGGCAAGCGACCGCTTAGTATGCGGTCGAGCCCGGTCTACGACAGCCCCGTGGAGGCCCCGCATGCAGGCATGGCAAGTGCACGAGAACGGCGAGCCGGGCGAGGTGATGCGCCTCGTGGAGACCGACCGCCCGGAGCCCGGTGACGGGCAGGTGCTCCTGAAGGTCCGCGCCGCGAACATCAACTTCCCGGACGCGCTGCTCTGCCGCGGCCACTACCAGGTCAGGCCCCCGCTGCCCTTCACGCCGGGCGTCGAGATCTGCGGCGAGACCGAGGACGGGCGGCGCGTGCTCGCCACCCCCGCACTGCCGCACGGCGGATTCGCCGAGTACGTGGTCGCGGACGAGGCCGCCCTGCTGCCCGCGCCCGACGCGCTGGACGACGCGGAGGCCGCCGCCCTGCACATCGGCTACCAGACGGGCTGGTTCGGCCTGCACCGCAGGGCGCACCTCCAGGAGGGCGAGACCCTCCTCGTGCACGCGGCGGCGGGCGGCGTCGGCAGCGCCGCCGTGCAGCTCGGCAAGGCCGCTGGCGCCCGGGTCATCGGCGTCGTCGGCGGCGCGGACAAGGCGGAGGTCGCCCGCGAGCTGGGCTGCGACCTCGTCATCGACC
Source organism: Streptomyces huasconensis (assembly GCF_021028635.1). NCBI lineage: Bacteria > Bacillati > Actinomycetota > Actinomycetes > Kitasatosporales > Streptomycetaceae > Streptomyces > Streptomyces huasconensis. The sequence continues at coordinate 845,087 of NZ_CP086119.1, read as the reverse complement.
GGCGTACGGACGACATCGTCGCCGCCGTCAAGGAGGCCACCGGCGGCCGTGGCGCCGACGTCGTCTACGACCCCGTGGGCGGCGACGCGTACGCCAAGTCCGCGAAGTGCGTGGCCTTCGAGGGGCGCATCGTCGTCGTCGGCTTCGCGAGCGGCTCCATCCCCTCGCCCGCGCTCAACCACGCCCTGGTGAAGAACTACACGATCATGGGCCTGCACTGGGGCCTGTACAACACCAAGGACCCGCGCGCGATCCGGCGCTGCCACGAGGAGCTGACCGAGCTGGCCGCGAAGGGCGCCATCAAGCCGCTGGTGAGCGAGCGCGTGCCGATGGCCGGTGCCGCCGCGGCCGTGCAGCGGGTCGCCGACGGTGTCACCACCGGACGCGTCGCCGTCCTGCCGCAGGGAGGTGCCGCATGACCGACGCCGCCGAACTGCGCGCCCGTACCCGGGAGTTCCTCGCCGCGCACCCGCCCGCGAGCACCGGCCGCGCCGACTTCCTCAAGGCCCGCTTCGACGCGGGCCTGGCCTGGGTGCACTACCCCGAGGGCCTGGGCGGCCTCGGCGCGCCGCGCTCCCTGCAAGCCGTCGTCGACGCCGAGCTGGAGGCGGCGGGCGCGCCCGACAACGACCCGCGGCGGATCGGCATCGGCCTCGGCATGGCCGCGCCCACCGTCCTCGGCTTCGGCACCGAGGAGCAGAAGCGCCGCTTCCTGCGGCCGCTGTGGACCGGCGAGGAGGTGTGGTGCCAGCTCTTCAGCGAGCCGGGCGCCGGCTCCGACCTCGCCGCGCTCGGCACCCGCGCCGTCCGTGACGAGGCGAGCGGCGACTGGATCGTCAACGGCCAGAAGGTGTGGACCTCCAGCGCCCACACCGCCCGCTGGGCCATCCTCATCGCCCGCACCGACCCCGAGCAGCCCAAGCACCGCGGCATCACGTACTTCGTGTGCGACATGACCGACCCGGGCGTCGAGGTGCGGCCGCTGCGCCAGATCACCGGCGAGGCCGAGTTCAACGAGGTCTTCCTGACCGACGTACGCATCCCCGACGCGCACCGCCTCGGCGCCGTCGGCGAGGGCTGGAAGGTCGCCCAGACCACGCTCATGAACGAGCGCGTCTCCATCGGCGGCATGCGCATCCCCCGCGAGGGCGGCATGATCGGGCCCGTCGCCAAGGCCTGGCGCGAGCGACCCGAGCTGCGCACCCACGACCTCCACCAGCGCCTGATGAAACTCTGGGTCGACGCCGAGGTCGCCCGGCTCACCGGCGAGCGGCTGCGCCAGCAGCTCGTCGCGGGCCAGCCCGGCCCCGAGGGCTCCGGCATGAAGCTCGGCTTCGCCCGCCTCAACCAGGAGATCAGCGGCCTGGAGGTCGAACTCCTCGGCGAGGAAGGGCTGTTGTACGACGACTGGACGATGCGCCGGCCCGAGATCGTCGACTTCACGGGCCGTGACGCGGGCTACCGCTACCTCCGCTCCAAGGGCAACAGCATCGAGGGCGGGACCAGCGAGGTCCTGCTGAACATCGTCGCCGAGCGCGTCCTCGGGCTGCCCTCCGAGCCGCGCACCGACAAGGACGTCGCCTGGAAGGACCTCGCGCGATGACTGACCTGCTCTACTCCGAAGAGGAAGAGGCACTGCGCTCGGCGGTGCGCGATCTGCTCACCGACCGCTGTGACGCCGCGTCCGTGCTCGCCCGCGCCGAGTCCGACGCCCCGCACGACGCGGAGCTGTGGAAGGCGCTCGCCGAGGACATGGGCCTCGCCGGCCTGCTCGTGCCCGAGGAGCTGGGCGGCCAGGGCGCCACCCACCGCGAGGCCGCCGTCGTCCTGGAGGAGCTGGGCCGCGCCGTGGCGCCCGTGCCTTACCTCACCAGCGCCGTCGTCGCCACGGAAGCCCTGCTCGCCTGCGACGGGAGCGAGGCCGCCGCACTGCTCGGCGCGCTCGCCTCCGGACGCACGGTCGGCGCGCTCGCGGTGAGCCTCGCCGCCGCTCCCGGCGCCCCCTTCAAGGACGTACGCCACGAAGGCGGCGCCCTGCACGGGGAGTTGACCGGCATCGCGGACGCGGCGGGCGCCGATGTGCTGCTCGTCCCGGCGGGCGGCGGGCTGTACGCCGTCGACACCGGCCAGGACGGCGTCACCGTCACCCCGCAGACCTCGCTCGACCTCACCCGCCCGCTCGCCACCGTCACCTTCGACGGGGCACGTGGGCGTGCCCTCACGCAGGACGCGCGGCACGCCGTCGCACAGGGGCTGCGGGCAGGGGCCGGACTGCTCGCCTCCGAACAGCTGGGCACCGCCGAATGGTGCCTGACCGAGACGGTGCGGTACGTGAAGGAGCGGTACCAGTTCAACCGGCCCGTCGGCTCCTTCCAGGCCCTCAAGCACCGCCTCGCCCAGCTGTGGCTGGAGGTCGTCAACACCCGCGCCGCCGCCCGCCACGCCGCGGACGCCCTGGCCAGGGGGAGCGACGAGCCTTCCCTCGCCGCGGCGGTGGCGCAGGCGTATGCCGCCCCCGTGGCGGTGCGCGCCGCGGAGGAGGCGGTGCAGCTGCACGGTGGCATCGGCATGACCTGGGAGCACCCCGTGCACCTCTACCTCAAGCGCGCCAAGGCCGACTCGATCGCCTACGGCACGGCGGGACACCACCGCACCTCCGTGGCGGAACTGGTCGCGCTGCCGGCGCCCTGACCTGCGTACATACCCCGACCGAACAAGATGTGGCCCACACGTACCCCGTGTGGGCCAGGCGGCGGCGCCCTGTCCGGGTAAGGCATAATTGCGAGCCGTTCGCAACAACGCTTGATCTTCAGTAGGGGTGTGGAGCATGAGGGCCCGATCGATACGGGGCACGGGCGGCCTGGCCGCGGCCATCGCGATAGCGGTCGCGGCCTCCGCCTGCTCGGCGCCGGGCGACGGCGGCAGCGGCGGCGCCAAGGACTCGGCGGTCGTCGGCATCGCCTACGAGCCCGAGACCCTCAGCCCCCTCCTGGGCTACGGCAAGGACGGCAACTCCAAGATCTTCGACGGCCTGCTCACGCACGACGCCGACATGAAGCTCAGGCCCGCCCTCGCCGCCGCGCTGCCCAAGGTCACCGACGACGGCAAGACCTACACGTACAAGCTGCGCAAGGGCGTCAAGTTCAGCGACGGGAAGCCCTTCTCCGCCAAGGACGTCGTCTTCACGTACGAGACGATCCTCGACAAGAAGACCAACAACGCCTCCAAGACCGAGCTGGACGCCGTCAAGAGCGTCGAGGCGAAGGGGGACGACACGGTCGTCTTCCACCTCAAGTACCCCTACGCGCCCTTCGTCGAGCGCACCGTCCTGCCCATCGCGCCCGAGCACATCGCGGGCAAGCAGGACGTGAACAACGGCGCCTTCACCACCAAGCCCGTGGGCACCGGCCCCTACGAGCTGGTCAAGTGGTCCAAGGGCGAGAAGCTGACCTTCAAGGCCAACCCCGACTACTGGGGCGGCGCGCCGAAGATCAAGAACTTCACCATGGCGATCATCAAGGACGACGACGTGCGGGCCACCCGGCTCGACGCCGGCGAACTCGACGGCGCGATCCTGCCGCCGAACCTCGCGAAGAAGTACCGGGGCGACAGCGGCAAGAAGACGTACGCCGCCAAGACCTTCGACTACCGCGTGGTGACGCTGCCCACCGGCAACAAGGTCGCCGGCGACACCGCCGTCCGCCGCGCCCTGGACGTCGGCGTGAACCGCAAGGCCATGGTCGACTCGATCCTGGACGGCGCGGGCAAGGAGGCCTACGGCCCGGTCCCGACCGACAGCCCCTGGTTCACCAAGGGCACCGAGCGCGAGTTCGACGCCGCCAAGGCCAAGAAGATCCTCGACGACGCCGGCTGGAAGCCGGGCAAGGACGGCATCCGCGAGAAGGACGGCGTCCAGGCGACGTTCCCGCTCTGGTACCTCTCCGGCGACAAGCTCCGCCAGGAGCACGCCCTCGCCTACGCCTCCGACGCCAAGAAGCTCGGCATCAAGGTCCAGGTGCACTCCGGCACCTGGGAGGTCATCGAGCCGCGCATGCCCAAGGACGCCGTCCTCGCGGGCGGCGGCTCCCCGGCCGACCCCGACTTCGACCAGTACACCCTCCTGAAGTCCTCCCTCGCCGGTGACGGCTTCAACAACATGGCGCACTACGACAACTCCAAGGTCGACAAGGCCCTGGAGGACGCCCGCAAGAGCGGCGACCACGCCGAGCGCAAGGCCGCCTACGACACCATCCAGCGCGAGCTGGTCAAGAACCCCGGCTACACCTTCCTCACCCACATCGACCACCTCTACGTCGTCGACAAGAGGTTCGGCGACCTGACCACGCAGGTCGAGCCGCACGACCACGGCCTCGCCTCCGGTCCCTGGTGGAACGTCGAGGACTGGCAGCCGAAGAAGTGACGACCGCGATACGCGAGACCCCGGGGAAGGCGGCACGCCGCCGCCTCCCCTGGGGTCCGATGGCGCGCCTCGCGGGACGGCGGCTGCTGTTCGCCGTGCCCGTCCTGCTCGTCGTCACCTTCGGCGTCTTCGCCATCGCCGCCGCCTCGCCCTTCGACCCCGTCAAGGCGTACGCGGGCACGGCCGGACTCACCGCCTCGCAGGAGAACCTCGACCAGCTGCGCGCCAACCTCGGCGTCGACCGGCCGCTCGCCACCCGCTGGTGGGAGTGGCTGACCTCGGCCCTCACCGGCGACCTCGGCGACTCCAGCACCCTGCGCCAGCCCGTCGCCGACGTCATCGGCGAACGCGTCGGCTGGTCGGTGCTGCTCGCCGCCACCGCCTTCCTCGTCGCCATCCTGCTCGGCACGGCCCTCGGCGTCCTCGCCGCGCGCCGCCCCGGCGGCTGGGTCGACCGGGCGGTGACCTCGCTCGCGTACACGCTCGAAGCGGCGCCGCCGTTCTGGCTCGGCCTGCTCGCCGTCTGGCTCTTCGCGCTGAAGCTCGGCGTGCTGCCCTCGGGCGGCCTCACCGACACCGCCAGCTCGACCGTCACGGCCGGACAGGTCGCGAGCCACCTGGTGCTGCCCGCCGGAGTACTCGCCGTCTCGCAGCTGCCCTGGTTCGTCCTCTACGTACGTCAGGGCGTCGGCGACGCGCTCGGCGACGACCCCGTGCGCGGCGCACGCGCGCGTGGCCTCGCCGAACGGACCGTCCTCCTCGGCCACGCGCTGCGCTCCGGGATGCTGCCCGTGCTCACGCTCATCGGCTCGCGCGTACCCGAACTGATCACCGGAGCGCTCCTGGTGGAGACCGTCTTCAGCTGGCCCGGCATCGCCGCGGCCACCGTCCAGGCGGCGACCTCCGTCGACTTCCCGCTGCTGGCCGCGCTGACCGCGCTCGCCACCGCCGCGGTGCTGCTCGGCAACCTCGTGGCCGACCTCCTGTACGGCCTCGCCGATCCGAGGGTGGGATTCGATGGCTGACATCGCCTGGCGCGCCCATGGAGGCGTACGACGCTCCACGCGCGCGTGGCGCGTGCGTTCCTCCGCGGTGATCGTCGCCGCGGTCGTCCTCGCCGTCCTCGTCGTCCCGCCCCTCGTCAACCTCGACGAGCAGGCCGTCGACCTGGCGGCGAAGCTTCGGCCGCCGTCTTGGGAGCACCCCTTCGGGACGGACGACGTGGGACGCGACCTGCTGCTGCGCTGCGTGTACGGACTGCGGGTCTCGCTGCTCGTCGGTGTCGTGGCGGCCGTCGTCGCCACCGTCATCGGTACGGCGGTCGGTGCCCTCGCCGCCGCCTCCGGGGGATGGGTGGACCGGATCGTGATGCGGCTCGTCGACGTCTTCTCGTCCGTGCCGCACCTGCTCCTCGGCATCTTCATCGTGGCGATGTTCCGGCCCGGGGTGTGGCCCGTCGTCGTCTCCGTGGCGCTCACCCACTGGCTCTCCACCGCCCGCATCGTGCGCGCCGAAGTGCTCTCCCTGCGCTCGCGGCCCTACGTCGACGCCGCCATCTCCGGCGGCGCCTCACGGCTGCGCGTCGCGATGCGCCACCTGCTGCCCGGCGTTCTGCCCCAGGCCGGCCTGGCCGCCGTCCTGATGGTGCCGCACGCCATCTGGCACGAGTCCGCGCTGTCCTTCCTCGGCCTCGGACTCCCCACCCACCAGGCCAGCCTCGGCACACTCGTGCAGAGCGCGCGCGGCTCGCTCCTCGCGGGCGACTGGTGGCCGACGCTCTTCCCCGGCCTGTTCATCATCGTGCCCACCCTGGCGATCGCGGGCCTCGCGGGCGCCTGGCGGGAACGGATCAATCCCCGGCGCCGATCGGAGCTGATGCTGTGACGGTCCCCGTCCTCTCCGTCAAGGGTCTGTCCGTACGGTTCCGCATGCGCGGCGGCAGCCATGTCTCCGCCGTCACCGACGCCACCTTCGACCTCGCCGCGGGGGAGTGCCTCGCCCTGGTCGGCGAGAGCGGCTGTGGCAAGTCCGTACTGGCCTCCGCGCTGCTCGGCCTGCTCCCCGAGAACGCGGAGACGGCCGGCTCGGCGCTGCTCGGCGACACCGATCTGCTCACCGCCGACGAGCGCACCCTCGCCCGCACCGTGCGCGGGCGGCGCGTCGGCCTCGTACCGCAGAGCCCCGCCGCGCACCTCACGCCGGTGCGGACCGTGCGGTCCCAGCTGGAGGAGACGTTGCGGGAGCTGACGGGGGTACGCAGAGCGGACGTGCGGGCCGCCGCCGAAGCCGCCGCCACGCGCGCCGCGTTCCCCGCCGGGCACCTCGACCGCTACCCCCACGAACTGTCCGGCGGTCTCGCCCAGCGCGCCGCCACCGCGCTCGCCCTCATCGGCGACGCCCCGCTGCTGCTCGCCGACGAACCGACGACCGGCCTCGACCGCGACCTCGTGGACCGCACCGTCGACGAACTGCGCCGGCACGTCGGGGACGACCGCGCGCTGCTCCTGATCACCCACGACCTGGCCGCCGCCGAACGCATCGCCGACCGCGTCGCCGTGATGTACGCCAGCCGCGTCGTCGAGATCGCCGACGCCCCCGACTTCTTCGGCGCGCGCGGCCCCCGCCATCCGTACGCTCGGGGGCTCCTCAACGCCCTGCCGGAACGGGAGTTCACCCCCGTGCCCGGCCTGCCGCCCGAGCTGTCCGCGCTGCCGGCGGGCTGCGCGTTCGCGGCGCGCTGCGACCGGGCCGACGAGGTGTGCGGTGCCGTGCCGGCGCTCAGCGGTGGGGCCGCGTGTCACCACCCCCATGTGGACGTGCTGGAGGCGCCCCGTGCTTGAACTGCGCGCGATCACCGCCGGGTACGACCGGCGCGCTCCCGTCGTCCGCTCGGCGGACCTCGCCATCGCCCCCGGCGAGTCGGTGGGGCTCCTTGGACCCAGTGGCTGCGGCAAGTCGACCCTGGCGCGGGTCGCGGCGCTGCTGCACCGGCCCGACGCCGGGCAGGTCGTCATCGACGGCACCGTCGCGGGCGGCTGGCGGCACCGGGCGCCGCGCGAGCAGCGCACCGCCTTCGGTGTCGTCTTCCAGCAGCCGAGGCTCTCCGCCGACCCTCGGCTGGCGCTGCGGGATCTTGTGGCCGAGCCGCTACGGGCGGTGGGCCGCGCCGCCGAAGTCTCCGCGGTCGTTCCGGAGCTGGCGGCGCGGGTCGGCCTCGGCAAGGACCTCATGGGGCGCCGGCCGCACGAGGTCAGTGACGGGCAGTTGCAGCGGGCCTGTCTGGCGCGTGCGTTGGTGTTGCGTCCGCGGTGGCTCATCTGTGACGAGATGACGGCGATGCTGGACGCGTCGACGACGGCGGCGTTGGTCCACGTCGTGGAGGAGTACCGGGCGGAGTCGGGGGCGGGGTTGTTGGCCGTGGGGCATGATCGGGTGCTGCTTGAGCGGTGGTGTGATCGTACGGTGGGGTGGGGGGAGGTGGCCGGGTAGGGGGGTGCGGTGGGGGTTGGTTGCGGGGTGCGGGTGGTGTGTGGCTGGTCGCGCAGTTCCTCGCGCCCCTGACGGGGCGGGGTTGCGCGGGTGGTGGGGAGTTCCCCGCGCCCCTGACGGGGCATGGACGTCTGTTGTTTCGTCGCGTGGGGCAGGATTCGTACTCACCGCTCACTTCGGTCCCACCGTCCCGGAGGAAGACATGGCCCTCACCACCCGTCGCAGAGCCCTGACCACCCTCGGCGCCGCCCTCGCCGGCGGCGTCGCGATACCCGGGCAGGCGGACGCGTCCGGGCGCGGGCGCCGGCCGTGGCCCCGGCACCGCCACCCTCACGTACGCGCCCACGCGCACAACGACTACGAGCACCCCAGGCCCCTCCTCGACGCCCTCGACCACCGCTTCGGCAGCGTCGAGGCCGACATCTACCTCGTCGACGGTCAACTCCTCGTCGCGCACGACCCCGAGGACCTCGACCCCGCCCGCACCCTCGAAGCCCTCTACCTCGACCCGCTGGCCGCCCGCGTCCGCGCCCACCACGGCTCCGTGTACCGCGGCCACCACCGCATCCCCTTCCAGCTCCTGATCGACATCAAGACCGAGGGCGCCGCCACGTACGCCGAACTCCACCGCCATCTGCGGCCCTACCGCCACCTGTTCACCTCGTACGTCCACGGCAAGGTCCGCCGCTCCGCGGTCACGGCGGTCGTCTCCGGTCACCGCGCGGCCCGCGCCCCGATGGAGGCGCAGCGGGTCCGGTACGCCTTCTACGACGGCCGCCTCGCCGACCTCGGGACCCCGGCGCCCGCCTCCCTCATTCCCCTGATCAGCGACAACTGGTCGCTCAACTTCACCTGGCAGGGCGGGGGGCCGATGCCCGCCGCCGAGCGCGAGAAGCTGCGCGGCGTCGTCTCCGCCGCCCACGCGCGCGGGCAGCGCGTCCGCTTCTGGGCGACGCCCGACCTGCCGGGCCCGCGGCGCGACGCGGTCTGGGCGGAACTGCTCGCCGCCGGCGTCGATCACCTCAACACCGACGACCTCGCGGGGCTCGAAGCCTTCCTCGACGCGCACGGCCGCTGACCCCGGCGATCAACGCCCGGACAAGCAGCACCCGTTCGGAGCACAGGTCAGAGGCCCGGACGCACCCTCCGCTACGCGACACTGACGGCCGAGAGCCGCGGCGTCGCGTGGCGGAGGAGGTTCCATGGCTGTCTCGATCTCTGTGGTGCTGTTGCTGTTCATCCTGGCGGTGGTCTTTCTGCGCAACGGCGCGCTGAAGATCTCGCACGCCATCGTCTGTGCCCTGCTCGGGTTCTACCTGGCCGGCTCCAGCATGGCGCCGACCATCCACGACGGCCTCACGGCCACCGCCCACATCGTCAGCGGGCTCCAGCCGTGAGCGTTCTTTGCGGCTCCATGAACAACTGACCACTTCCATGAACAACTGACGTCCCCTCATGGACACTTCAAGGCAGTGGTCCTAGCTTCGGCGCATGCCACGCATGCCCCGCGCCATCCCGCGCAGTGTCCTCGCCCTGGCCGTGACGGCGACCGCCGTCGCGGCCACCCTCGTGGCCCCCGGCCCCGCCCGCGCCGACGACATCCCCAAGGCGCCGGGGCACCGGCTCGTCAAGAGTTACGAGGGGGCGCCCGCCACCGCCCGGCCGCTGCCCGGCACCCCGCCGCCCCAGCACCCCCACCTCGCCGCCAACGGCCGCAGCGGCATGCACGCCGACGCGGCGGGCAGCGGCACGTACCCCTGGAGCGGCCCGCTCGGGAAGCGGCCCGACGTCGACAGCGAGAAGATGGCGGCCCTCGGCGGCGAGTGCGCGACCGTCACCTTCGACCGCGACGGACGGATCGTCACCGTCTGCGGCACCTTCACCGGCTTCCTGGTCAAACTGCTCGACCCCAGGACGCTCGACACGCTCGCCGAGTACAAGCTCCCGCAACGGCCCTCGACCATCGAGGCCATCACCCGGCTCGACTTCTCCAAGATCTTCAAGGACACCTCGGGCGGGGCCTACTCCTACCTCGACGACAAGGACCGGCTCGTCCTCGCCGACTCCCGGCAGCACGTCATCCGGCTCGCGCACGAGCGGATGGCGGACGGCGGGTGGCGCTTCGTCGTCGACAAGGACTGGGACCTGACGGCGCACGTCCCGCACGACTGCGTGACCTGGTCACATCTTTACCCGAGTGGCGAATGTGACCCGGTCACGTCCGTGATGCCGGACTGGGACGGGCGCATCTGGTGGGTGACGCGGCAGGGCCGCGTCGGCACCGCCGATCCGGGCACCGGCGCCATCCGCTCCATCCGGCTCGACGGCGAGGAGATCCAGAACTCCTTCTCCGTCGCCGAGGACGGCGTCTCCATCGTCTCCGACCACGCCCTCTACAGTTTCCGGGCCGCCCCGGACGGCACACCCCGGATCGTCTGGCGCGAGACGTACGACCGCGGCACCGGCACCAAACCCGGCTCGGTGAACCAGGGCTCGGGCACCACCCCCGACCTCTTCGGCGCCCACGACGACTACGTGGCGATCACCGACAACGCCGACGACCGCATGAACGTCCTCGTCTACCGGCGCGGCGCGGACGTGCCCGACGGCCGGCGGCTCGTCTGCAAGATCCCCGTCTTCCGCTCCGGCGCGTCCACCACCGACAACTCACTGATCACCTGGGGCGACAGCCTGATCGTCGAGAACAACTACGGCTACGAGAACATCACCTCGCTCGCCCTCGGCCGCAGCGTCGTCGGCGGCGTCACCAAAATCGACGTGCGCGAGGACGGCAGCGGCTGCGACACGGCATGGGAGAGCGACGTGCGCGCCCCCTCCACCGTGCCCAAACTCTCCACCGCCAACGGCCTGCTGTACTTCTACACGAAGGAGCCCAACAGCCTCGGCGTCGACGCCTGGTACCTCACCGCCGTCGACTTCCGCACCGGCGAGACCCGGTGGAAGCGGCTCACCGGCACGGGCATCGCGTACGACAACAACTGGGCGCCCGTCACGCTCGGCCCCGACGGCACGGCGTACGTGGGTGTCTTCAACGGCCTGGTGGCGGTGCGGGACACGGAGTGAACCGCCGGGGCGCGCCGCTCACGTCCGGGAGAACACGCCGATGCCGTTGGGCACCGGGCGCTCCACCCCGCCGCTGGGGTTGTTGCGCACCGTCACGGCATCGGCGCCCGGCGCCCGCGCCACCAGCGTGGACGTGGACGAGACCAGCGTGGAGGAGCCCCCGCCGTCCAGGCTGAAACCGTCCTCGGCACCCAGGCCGCGCAGTGTCCGCGCCACTTCCGCGACCGTCAGGCCCGTACGGAACTCCGGGGAGCCGTCCAGGGAGAGCAGCAGCAGGCGACGGCCGCCGTCGGCGATCCCGGCGGCCGTCCGCACCGCCGAGGTGGTGGCATCCAGGCCGGGCAGCGGCGCGCCGTCCCGCAGTACGGGATAGCCACCGAGCGCGAAGCGCAGCGGCATGCGGGACTCGGCGGCCACCAGGCGGTGCCTGACCCGCACACGGTCACCCGCCGACAGCTTCCGCAGCTGCTGGGCGCCCGCCTCACGGCCGACCAGGACCGTGCTGTCGTCGGCGATCGGACCGCTGCCCGGCGTGTCGGCCGAGGCCACGACACGCCCGTGACGGACCGTCACCTCATGGGTGTCGGTACTGCACGGCGCGCCACGGTTCGTGTCCGTGCCGCACGTCGCGCGCACCCGCGAGGCGGCCCCCCAGTCGCCGGTGAAGGCGCCGACGGAACCCACCGGGAGCGCGTACTGGTTGAGTCCGCCCAGCGGCAGCCGCGCGTCCCGGGTGCGCACCTCACCGTCGAGCGTCAGCTTGTCCAGCCGGGCCCTTCGGTCCACGCCCACCCCGAGGACGGCCTCGGTGGTGACGCCCGGCGGCATGGCGGGCCCGAAGCGCTGCCCGTCCGGTACGGCGGCCTTCAGCGCGCGGCCGTTGGCGATGGCCGGTCCGACGGGCGCGCCGGTCGCCTCGACGCCGGGGTGCTGGGTCTCGGTGATGTTGAAGAAGTCGCCGTTGATGCCGCCGACCGCGCCGACCCGGTCCGCGAGGGCGGAGACGGGCGAGCGCGCGGCGATCTTGCCCGGGTACAGCAGGCCGACGGCGGTGCGCGGATCGCGCAGGTCGACGTCGAGCACATGGGCGCGGGCGGTGCCGCGCGAGGCCGGGACGTCGAAGTACCGGTACTGCACCCCCGGCGCGAGGCGGGTGGCCGCCACCCGCCGGGTGTCCCCGTCGACGCCACTGGCCGGTGCCGCTCCCGTGAGAGCCGCACCGGCCAGCGTGCCGAGCGTCGAGACGAGGGCGAGGGCCGTTCTGCGCCGTCTGCCGTGCCGGGTCCGCGGTGCCTGCCGTGTGTGCCGTGTGTGCCGTGTCTGCCGTGTCTGCAAGTTCTGCCGCTTCCACCGCGTCACAGATTCCCCCCTGGGGTCGGCCGGGCCCCAACTCTCCCAGCGGTCAACGGAGTTCACCAGGGGTCGGTGACCAGGCACCGACCACCCGGGAACGGATCAGGAAACGTACGCCTTCGGGAGACTCCAGCGAGAAACCGCCGCCGCGCCCGGGCACCACGTCCACGATCAGCCGGGTGTGGCGCCACGCTTCGTACTGGATCTTCGACATCCAGAAGGGTATGGGCTCGGCCACACCTGGCACGGTGAGCGACGCGAGGAGTACGTCCGAATCGCCGGTGCGGAACTCCCCGTCCGGGTAACACATCGGCGCGCTGCCGTCGCAGCAGCCACCGGACTGATGGAACATCAGCGGCCCGTGCCTGCCCCGCAGCACCCGCAGCAGGTCGGCCGCGGCGGGCGTCAGCTCCACGCGGGGGAGCCCGTCAGGACCCACGTGGCTCTCGCGGCCCTCATGACCTTCACGACCCTCATGGCTTTCGTGGCTCTCATGGCGGTCCATGCGGCGATGCTTCCCGTCGGCACGTTGCGACGGGGTTGCAGGCCCCGTACAACCCTTTGCGCGCATGCCGTGTCGAACAGGGCGCCGGACAAGGAACGGGCCCTTTCCGGACACCCCCGCGCCAGCCCGGCCACCTTCCTTCACAGGAGCCGCTCGTGCGCAAGAACCGTTCGGCCGCCCTCGCCGCGGCCTCGTTCCTTCTGCTGACCGGGGCCGGTATCGCCGCCGCCCCCGCCGCCTTCGCCGGCACCCCTGGGGGTACGCACGCCGACGACCGCAACAGCGACTTCAACGGCGACGGATACGAGGACGTACTCGTCGGCGCCCCGGGCGCCACGGTCAGCGGCCACAAGGGCGCGGGGCTCGTCACGGTCCAGTACGGCTCGACCAGAGGCATCGGCACCACGAACGTCGACCGGTTCAGCCAGGCGACGGCCGGCATGGCGGGCGCCGCCGAGGCGGGCGACGCCTTCGGCAAGGCCCTCGCCACGGGCGACCTGGACGCCGACGGCTACGACGACGCGATCGTCGGCATCCCCGGCGAGGACCTCGGCGACCAGGCGGACGCCGGTGGCGTCGCGGTCCTGTGGGGCTCGAAGGACGGGCTCACCGGGGCGGCCAGCGACTGGCTCCAGACCCAGGACCCCACCCAGGGCGCCCAGTTCGGCCGCGGTCTCGCCGCCGCCCACCTCACCGGCGACACGCCGGGCGACGTGCTCGCCGTACTCGACCGCGCCGGGTTGCAGCTGTTCGTGTACGACGCCTCCCCGCAGCCCGGCGAGGCCCCGTTGCGCCGCAAGGACACGCAGCGGCTCGCCGCGGCCGCCGAGCAGCGCCCCATCGAGCCGAAGTCCCTCACCACCGGCGACTACGACGACAACGGCTACGCCGACCTCGTCGTCTCCGGAGTGACCACGGGACCGGAGGAGCCGGGGCACGGCTGGTCCCTGCACTTCGCCGGGAGCGCCGACGCCCTCACGTTCAAGGGCGAGCTGCGCGGCGGACCGGCGGCGGCCTCCGGCGACATCGACAACGACGGCTACGACGACCTGGTGACGGGCGAGCCGGCCTCGCCGGACGACGGCGGCGAGACGATGACCGGCGGCCTGGTCGGCGTGCGCTACGGCACCGCGGACGGCCTCGGCACCGAGGCCAAGTGGTGGACACAGGGCTCCGCGGGCGTGCCCGGCAACCCCGAGCGCGGGGACGGCTGGGGCGCCGACCTGTCCGTCGCGGACACCGACGGCGACGGCTACGCGGACGTGGCGATCGGCGCGCCCGGCGAGGACATCGGCACCGTCGCCGACGCGGGCGCGGTGTGGGTGCTGCGCGGCTCGGAGAACGGGATGACGGCGACCGGCGCCAAGTCGTTCGACCAGGACTCCGCGGACATCCCGGGCGTGCCCGAGAAGGGCGACAAGTGGGGTGCTCAGGTGCGGCTCACGGACCCGAACAACGACGGCCGCTTCGGCCTCCTCGCGGCCGCGCCGGGCGAGAACGCCGGGGACGGCGTGGTGTGGGTCCTGTCGGCCGGTTCGGGCGGCGTCGTCGCGTCGGGCTCCTGGACGTACGGCGCGTCGTCGCTGGGCGCGCCGGGCACGGGCGCGGCGTTCGGCGCGGCGATCGACGAGTGAGCGGCGCCTGACCCTTCATCCGGCCCCGCCTGACCCTTCATCCGGCCCCGTCGGGCCGGATGGCTGGACCGTACCGTCCGGACGCGGCCGTGAGCGGGCGTCTCCGTATCATCACGGGGAATCGCGCCACGTGCTCACGACTGCGTCCGGAGGCTGAACAGGCATGACAGAGAGCCGCGTTGTCATCATCACCGGTGGCGGGACCGGCATCGGGGCCGCCACCGCGCGGCGACTGCGGGCCGAGGGCCACCGCGTGGTGGTCTCGGGCCGCCGCGCCGAACCGCTGCGCCGCGTCGCGGAGGAGACCGGGGCGCTGGCCCACCCCGCCGACACGGGTGATCGCGACGCCGTCGCCGGTCTGGTCGACGCGGCCGTGACGGCGTACGGCCGCGTCGACGGGCTCGTGCTCAACGCCGGGCTCGGGCGCGGCGGCGCCGTCGGCGACCTGTCCGACGAGGACTGGGAGACGGTGCTGCGCACCAACCTCACCGGCCCCTTCCTCCTGATGCGCGCCGCCCTCCCGCATCTGCTGGCCGCGCGCGGCTCGGTCGTCGCGGTCGCGTCGGTCGCCGCGCTGCGCAACGGCGTGGCGAACGCCGCGTACGCCACGTCGAAGGCGGCGCTCCTCCAGCTGTGCCGCTCGCTGGCGGTCGACTACGGCCGGGACGGGCTGCGCGCCAACACGGTCTGCCCCAGCTGGGTGCGGACGGACATGGCCGACCGGCGGATGACGCGGTTCGCCGACGAAGCGGGGCTGGGGGACCGGGGGGCCGAAGCGGCGTACGAGGAGGCGACCCGGCTGATCCCCTCCGGCCGGCCTGGCCGGCCGGAGGAGGTGGCCGAGGCGATCACCTGGCTGCTCTCGCCCGCCGCGTCGTTCGTCAACGGCGCGGCGCTGACCGTGGACGGCGGGGTGACGGCCGTCGACCCGGGCACGGTCGCGTTCGACTACGGGATCGTCCCGCGCGGCTGACGGCCCTCTGCGGGGCAGCTTGGGACCGTGGCCTCAGCCGAGGCGTTCGACGCGGTTCCGGGCCGGCGGGTACGGATAGAAGGAGGTCGTGCCCACCGACCAGAGGCCGCCGTCCGTGCCGGGAATCCGCGCGAGCGCCACGGGTAGGGCCACGGAAGGCGTCTCCGGGCCCCGCTCGCTCACCCAGCCCGTGCCGTCCCAGCGCAGGTAGTGAGCGCGTTTCTGGTCCCAGAAGTCCCAGCCCGAGATCCGGTCGGGCCTGCCGTGCGCGTCGCCGACGATCGAGGTCAGCATGCCGACGCCGAACGGCCCCTTCACGCCGTTCCACTTCGTGCCGTCCCAGTGTTCGAGGCGGACCGACGGCGGCTTGTCCGCCGGTCCGCCGATCCCGTAGCCCCATCCGGTCAGCCAGATGTCGTCGTGGGCGACGGGCAGCAGGCCGGAGACCGAGGCGCGGATGCCGAGCAGGCGGGGGATCACCGTCCAGGCGCCGTCCCAGCGGGCGATGACGTCGCCGAAGACCCACACCTCGCCGCCGGGCGTCACATGAACGCCGCTCGGCGTGGGCGCGGCCTCGTCAGGCAGCGGCCGGCACCAGCGCCACGTCTTGCCGTCGCCGCGCAGCAGCCCCGCCCGGCCGCCGTGCCGCCCCGACACCCAGAACCGGCCGTCCGGACCGGCCGCCACATCCGTCACCTGCGTCCCGGCCTCCCCGCGCCCGGGGAACGAGGCCTCGCGCCAGGTCGTACCGTCCCAGGTGAGGAGCTGGTCGTGGCCCGCGATGTCGGTGCCGACGGCCCAGGCCGCCCCGCCCGACGGGCTGACGGCGACGGACCGCAGGGTGGCGTAGGTCAGGTGGGACAGATCGGTCGCCGACCAGGCGGTGCCGTCCCAGCTCAGGGCGATGGCGGTGCCGTCACTGGTGCTGTCGAGGCCCTGGGTGCCGACGGCCCAGGCCAGATCAGGCCGTGCGGCGGCCACGCCGTAAAGGCGCGAGGCCGGTTGCCCGCCGGGGGCGGGGACTTCCCGCCAGGACGCGGCGGCCGACGCGGGGCGCGGCGCGGCCGCGGCCGTGCCGGCCAGGCCCGCGGGGAGGGCGGCGGGCAGGGCCAGTCCCGCTCCGGTGGTGGCGAGTCCACGGACAAAGACGCGTCTTCGCATGAGAGGCCTTCCTCGGGAGGGTGGCGTTGCGTGTGGCTTCGGTGTGGGCAACACCCTGAACCGGGGGCGGCACGGCGTCAATGCACGCGGATGCCAGTTCTAGGCGGTCAACTCGCCTGCCGGGTGCGGCGGTTGAACAGCAAATTTTCCCGCCGCCTTGACGTGGCGCGCGCGTGAACCAGGGGCAAATATCCGCGTTTTCCTCGACAAGACGCCCAAGTCAATTGTTGACAGCGGTCGTTGGTCTAGTCCATTTTGATGGTACGCAAGTTCGACGTGGGGCGGATGTGTCACCCGCCGCCCCGGCCGACCTGAAGCGGCCCCGCCGGTCCGGCGCGGAGTTTCCCGGGGGACGCATGCCTCCGCCGCCGTGCCGCCCCGAAACAGACCAACCTTGGAGCACGCCATGCCAGCCTCCGACCGCTACCTCCACCGAGCCGCCAGTGCCGTCCCGTACTTCAGCTCCGACGGAGACACGTACCTGGCGCAGACCCAGCTGCGGGACCTGAAGAAGACCCGGCCGCTGAAGGTCCTGTCCGAGGAGGACTTCGCCTTCTGGCAGACGTACGGCTACGTCGTCGTCAAGCAGGCGATCCCCGCCGAGGCGGCCAAGAACCTGCTGGACTTCGCCTGGGAGTTCCAGGGGCTCGACCGGGGGCGGCCGGAGACCTGGTACGAGGAGCGGGAGTTCCGCTCGGACCTCGACCGTGAGCTGCACGTCTACGGCTTCGTCGAGGCCTACCACCACCAGCTCATCTGGGACAGCCGCCAGACGCGGCGGGTCTACGACGCCTTCACCGACGTATGGGACTGCGAAGAGCTCTGGGTGACCCTGGACCGGCTCAACCTGAATCCCCCCAACGTCAAGAACCGCTCCCGCTCCCTGATCGCCCCCACCGAGCGCGGCTTCGACATCAACCTCCACTGGGACGTCGACACCACCCTCGGCGTGCTGCCCCAGCGGGTGCAGGGGATCATCGCCCTGGACGACACCCGCGACGAGCACGGCGGCTTCCAGTGCTGCCCGGAGCTGTTCCGCCGCTTCGACCGGTGGAAGGCGCTCCAGCCGGACGACCGCGACCCGATCCGCCCCGCGATCGACCGGGACGAGATGCCGGTCGTACGGCCCGAGCTGGAAGCCGGCGACCTGCTGATCTGGAACGGCCTGCTCGCCCACGGCGTGGCCCCCAACACCTCCGCGAGCGGCGTCCGCGCCGTCCAGTACCTGTCGATGATGCCCGCCCTGGAGACCCACGAGGAGCTGCGCCGCTCCCGGGTCGAGTCCTGGCGCACCCTCGCCACGCCCGACTGGAACGCCACGCTCCTGGGCGACCGCGACAAGCACGAGTCCCTGCGCTACGGCACCGCCACGCTGAACGACCTGGGCGAGAAGTTGCTCGGTCTCACCTCGTGGACCGGCCAGGACTTCGACCAGCCGATCGGGGACGCCGCATGCGCCGCATCTGCCTGACCCTTCCCACCAACCGGGCCTGCCCCGAGACGATCGCCGCGATCGGCGGCGAAGCGGCCTACGCCGCCGCGCACTTCGACGTCGAGGTGCACCTGCTGATCCTCGACTCCTCCGACCCGGACACCTTCGCCGCCCACGCGGACGCCGTCCACGCGCTCGGCGAGGTGCCGCACGTCGTCACGCACCACCTCGGTGAGCCGCAGCAGCGGGACTTCCTGCGCCACGTGATCGGCCGGGCCGAGGTCGCCAAGCCCGAACTGATGCTGGAGCTGATGCTCCCGGACGGGCTCTCCTATGGCGCGTGCACCAACCGCGCCTTCCTCATCGCCGCCGCGCTCGGCTGCGAGTCCGTGCACCGCAGGGACTCCGACAGCCGGTACCAGACCCTCGACGGCGAGCCCGCCCACCCCATCCACCACGAGCTGATGTCCCTCGGCAAGCGCGCCGCCGACGCGGCGCGGGGCCCCGTCGCGACGGTCCTCGACGAACGCCACGCCGCCAAGCGCGTCGCGATGGTGGGCAGTTCGTTCGTGGGGGAGCTGTCCGTGGACATCGGCGAGATACGCGGGCTCGACCCCGAGGTCTACTACGACGTCGTCAGCCTCTGGGCGCCGGACCACTGGTCCGACGAGCAGAAGCGGGAACTCGTCGACGACTCCTTCCGCGGCGCCGGTACGGAACCGTTCACCGGCGACCGCGCGACGCTGACCCTGGTCGACCCCATGCGCGTCGACATGTGCAACATCAGCTTCCACGGCGTGCACGAACATGTGCCGCTGCCGCCCGCCACCGACACCATCGGCAGCGACTACTTCCTTATTCATTTGGTTTACGACGCCGCGCTGCCCGGCGTCCTGCACAACCGCAACATCGTGAACTACTACACCGCGGAACGCAGGACCGACGCCGGCTTCATCGCGTACCAGACGCGCTTCGTCAAGTTCTTCCTGTCGATGCTCTACTTCCACCACGTCTACGAGCGGATGGCCGCCGCCGGGGAGACGCTCCTGGACGGCCAGGGCCACGTCCGGGCCTCCGTCATCAGCGCGCTCGCCAGGGAGAGCGCCACGCTCGACCGCGCCGAGAACGTCCGGCGCCTGGACCGCGTCGACGCCGCCTACCGCAGACTCGGCGGCAGGTACGCCCGGTTCGCCGACATCCTGGCCACGCGCCGCGAGCGCCTCCTGGACGAGGCGCGCAGCGACATCGAGGACTTCGCGCTGCTGACCGAGGCCTGGGAGCCCCTGGTGCGGGCGAGCCGCGAAGCCGGACCGCTCCTGTCGGCGGGACGGCCGACGTGAACGCCGCGCTGACCCACGAGGCCGTACGCCTGCCACAGCCCGCTGCCCGCCAAGCACGCGGAAACCCGCAGGAAGCCGGGCGCCTCCTCGCCGCCCTGGCGGCCGCCACCGAGGACCAGATCGTCTTCGACCTCCCCGGCATCGAGGAGCGCTACGACACGCTGCGCCGCGAACTGCCGGGCGTGGCCGTCCGGTTCGCTATGAAGGCCTGCCCGGTCGACGAGGTGCTGGCCCGCCTGGCCGCACGCGGCTGCGGCGCCGACGCGGCGAGCCCCCGCGAGGTGGAGCAGGCCCTGGACGCCGGCTTCCCCGTCACCGCGATGCACTACGGCAACACCGTCAAGTCCGACGAGAACATCGCCGCCGCACACCGCCTCGGCATCACGGACTTCGCGACCGACAGCCTGGAGGACGTGACCGCGATCGCCGAACGCGCCCCGGGCTCCCGGGTGTTCTGCCGCCTCGCGACCACCGGGGAGGGTGCCCTGTGGGGACTGAGCAACAAGTACGGATGCCCGCCCGCCGATGCCGTCGCCATCCTGGAAAGAGCCCGTGACCTCGGCCTGACCCCCGCGGGCCTGTCCGTGCACGTCGGCTCCCAGCAGATGACGGCCGACGCCTGGCGCAGTGCCTTCGACGGCATCGCCGACACGCTCGAAGCCCTCCACCGGCGCGGCATCCACCTCGACCACGTCAACCTGGGCGGCGGCCTGCCCGCGCTCGGCTACCGCGACAAGCACGGCAGAGCGCTCGACCCGCCGATGGACAAGATCTTCACCGTGATCCGCGAAGGCATGGCACGCCTGCGCGAGATCCCGGGCCACCGGCTCGGCTTCGTCGTCGAACCGGGGCGCTATCTCATCGCGGACCAGGGCGCGATCCGTGCCCACGTCTCCCGGCTGTCCGCGCGACGCGGACCGGACGGCGAGCGCCAGTACTGGCTCTACCTGAGCTGCGGCAAGTTCAACGGCCTGTACGAGATGGACGAGGTGCAGTACCGCCTCGTCTTCCCCTCGCACCGAGACGCCGAGTCCGTCCCGGCCGTGGTGGCGGGCCCCACCTGCGACAGCGACGACGCCTTCTCCCACGAGCACGGCCTCGTCCCGGTCCCCAAGGCACTGGCCTCCGGCGACCCCGTCTGGGTCATGTCCTGCGGCGCGTACGCGACGAGCTACATGACGCAGGGCTTCAACGGCTTCAGCCCGCTTCCGTACAGCTGGACGGACGGCGGGGACACGTGAACCACGAGATACGGATACGTCACGTCGCCGACGGGGACTGGGACGCCATCGTGGCCCTGGAGTCCCACGCCTACAGCCGCCTCGGCCTGACGGAGGGCCGGGCCGCGCTGGAGTCCAAGGCGCATGCGTCCCCAGCCACGTGCTTCGCGCTGGAGGTTGGCGGCCGACTGGCGGGCTACCTGCTGGCCCTGCCCTACCCGGAGTCCGCCTACCCGGACCTGCGGGGGACCGAAAAGAAGCCCGCACCCCCGTCGCGCAATCTGCATCTGCACGACATCGTCATCGCGGAGGACCTGCGGCACCGCGGCCTCGCCCGGCACCTGCTGAACCACCTGACGGCGACCGCTCGCACCGGTGGGTACGAGCAGATCTCACTGGTGGCCGTCGGCGGCAGCGAGACGTTCTGGGCGGCCCGCGGGTTCACCGCGAGCCCCGTGACCCCGACCGGCTACGGCCCGACCGCCGTGTACATGTACCAGGCGGTGCCGGCCCGGCCGGTCCCGCGCGAAGAGACAGAGAAGTGGGCTGAGGCGGGTGCCGCACGTGCGTGATCCTTTCCATCGGAGCCAGTTGGCGATCGCGGCGCTGTTCTGCTCGCTCGGCTTCCAGTACGCCACCTGGGCGGCACGGATTCCCGCCCTCAAGGACGAACTCGGCCTGAGCGCGGCGGAGGTCGGCGTCCTGCTGATGGCCGCGGGCGTCGGTGCCGCCGTGTCGTTCCCCGTGGTGGCCGCGCTGATGCGGCGCCTCGGCTCACAGCGTCTCGCGCTCTGGTCGGCGCTCTGTCTGGCCCTGGTGCTCCCGGCGCTGGCCGCCGCCCCGAACTACCCCGTCGCGCTGCTGGTCCTGTGCGTCGACGGCGTCCTCGTGGGCTGCCTCAACGTCGCCATGAACGCCCAAGGAGCCGCGCTGGAGACGACGTTCGCACGCAACGCCATGGCCCGGCTGCACGCGACCTTCAGCGGCGGCTCCCTGCTCGCCGCGCTGCTCGCCTCCGGCATGACCACGGTGACGACATCGGTCACCGCGCACTTCGGGGTGGCCGCGGCGGCCCTGCTCCTCCTCGTGGCGTACGCCCGCACCGGCTTGCTGGCGGAGGAGCAACTCCCGGAGCCGGAAGCGCAGAAGGAGAAGAAGAAACGTGCCGGGAAGTGGTCCATCCCCTCCCGCATGACGCTGTGGATGTGCGTCGCGATGGCGTTCGGCACCGTGACCGAGGGGGCCATGAACGACTGGTCGGCCCTCTATCTGGAAGACGTCGCCGAGGCCTCCGCGGAGCTGGCGCCCCTCGGCATCGCGGTCGTCTCCGGGATGATGGTCGTCGCCCGCCTCTTCGCCGACGGCTGGCGCGGCCGCTGGGGCGACGGCCGCGTCGTGCTGACCGGAAGCGTGCTGGCGGGCGCGGGCTTGATCCTCGCCCTGCTCGGCGGCGGCCTGGTACCGGCCCTGCTCGGCTTCGCGTGCGTCGGCCTCGGCATCGCGGCCGTCACCCCGTGCGTGTACGTGGCGGCGGCGGGGCAGGGTTCGGACTCGCTGACGCTCGTCGCCGCCATGGGGACGACGGGCCTGCTGGCGGGGCCGCCGCTGATCGGCTTCATCGCCCACGCGAGCAGCCTGGTGTGGGGCTTCGCGGCCGTCGCCGCCTCGGCGCTCGTCGTCGCCGTGTGCAGTACGCGGATTCGGTGGACGCCCGCCGCGGAGGAGGTGACCCGCTCGTAACGCCCCGCTCGGCACGCACCACATGGCCCACCGCCCGCGCCCCCGCTCGTATTTACCGGGGGGTAGGCCTATCCGACCCCCTTGTTATACGGTCTGTCTAACAAGGGGGTCGTGGCGTGCCGCGTGGCGTTGCCGCGGGCCCTGCCCTGACGTCCGAGTCAAGGAGCCGCTCCATGGCAAGCAGCACTGTTCGGCCGAGCACACAGGACCACTCCCCGGAGGGCGACATCGCCCGGCGGCTGCTCGACTCGGCCGCCGTCCTGGCGTACGACCCCGCCACCGAGGTCGACTGGGAGACCCCGCTCGACCGGAACTGCCACGGCGCGAGCCCGGAGTGGAGCACCCTCTATGGCACCGCGTACTGGCAGGAGTTGACCGACGAGCAGCGCAAGGAGCTGACCCGCCAGGAAGCCGCCTCGGTGGCCAGCACCGGCATATGGTTCGAGATGATCCTCCAGCAGATGGTGCTGCGCGACGTCTACGCGAAGGACCCGACCAGCGCCGAGGTGCAGTGGGCGCTCACGGAGATAGCCGAGGAGTGCCGGCACTCCATCATGTTCGCCCGCGGCGCGCAGAAGCTCGGCGCGCCCGCCTACCGGCCGCACCGCCTCGCCGTCGAACTGGGCAGGGTCTTCAAGTCGGTCGCCTTCGGCGAGGCGGCCTACGCCGCGATCCTCGTCGCCGAAGAGGTCCTCGACGTCATGCAGCGCGACTGGATGCGGGACGAGCGGGTCGTGCCGTTCGTCCGCACCATCAACAACATCCATGTCGTCGAGGAGTCGCGGCACATGAAGTTCGCCCGCGACCAGACGCGCAAGCGCCTCGCGGGCGCGGGCCGCGTGCGCCGCCAGATCAACGCCCTGGTCATCGCCATCGCGTCGTACGTCATCGTCACCAGCATGGTCAACCGCAGGGTGTACGCGACCGCGGGGCTCGACGAGGAGCGCGCGCTCGCCGAGGCGAAGGCCAACGAGCACCACAAGTCCATGATGCGTTCCAGCTGCGCCGGCCTCATGGAGTTCCTCGCCTCGTGCCGCCTGCTCACCAGGCCGGCGCTGGTCTTCTACAAGCGCGCCCACCTCATCTGAGCCGAGCTGAGTCCACGAACATGACGTACGCCATCACCCAGACCTGTTGCAGCGATGCCACCTGCGTCGCCGTCTGCCCGGTCAACTGCATCCATCCCACGCCGCAGGAGCGGGCGTTCGGCAGCACGGAGATGCTGCACATCGACCCCGCGACCTGCATCGCCTGCGGCGCCTGCGCCGACGCCTGCCCCGTCGACGCGATCTTCCCGGTGGACCGGCTGCCCGCCGCGCAGAAGGAGTACGCCGCGATCAACGCCGCGTACTACGAAGAGGCCGAGGCGGCCCGACCGGAGCACGACGGGCCGAACTTCCACGCCTGGGGCGAGCCGGAGTTCCCGCGCGTCCTGCCCGCGGACTTCGCCCCGCTGAAGGTCGCCGTCGTCGGCACCGGCCCGGCCGGCATGTACGCCGCGCAGGACCTGCTGCTGCACACCAGCGCCGAGGTGACCCTGATCGACCGGCTGCCGGTGGCGGGCGGCCTCGTGCGGTACGGCGTGGCGCCCGACCACCCCGCGACCAAGAAGGTCGGCGACACCTTCGCCCGCTTCCACGCCCACCCCAGGGTGCGGATGCACCTCGGGCTCGACGTCGGGACCGACGTCACCCCGGAGGAGATAGCCGCCCACCACGACGCGGTGATCTACGCCGTCGGCGCGTCCGCCGACCGCCGCCTGTCCATCCCGGGCGAGGAGTTGCCCGGCAGCCTCTCCGCGAGCGCCTTCGTCGCCTGGTACAACGCCCACCCGGACGCGGCGCCGGACGCCGTCGACCTGTCGGCGGAGCGCGTCGTCGTGGTCGGCAACGGCAACGTCGCCCTCGACGTGGCCCGCATCCTGCTCGCCGACCCGGACACCCTGGCCCGCACCGACATCGCCGACCACGCCCTGGCGGCGCTGCGGGGCAGCAAGGTCCGCGAGGTCGTCCTGCTCGCGCGCCGCGGACCCGAACACGCCGCCTACACCACCTCCGAACTGCTCGCCCTCAAGCACGTGCCGGGCGTCGAGCTGGTCGTCGACGACCACGACCCGCGGACCGCCGCGGCCCTCGACGCGGCGGACCCGCACGGCAAGGCCGCCGCCCTGCGCGGCGTCGCACGCCGCCGGCCGAACTGGGACGAGCCGCCGGCACCCGGGCGGCGCATCGTGCTGCGCTTCCACTGCACACCCCGCGAAGTGCTCGGCGAGGGCCGCGTGGAGGCCGTACGCGTCGCCTCGGATGCGGGGGAGCGGACCGTGCGCGCGGGCATGGTGCTGCGCGCGATCGGCTACCGCGGCGTACCGGTGGCGGGCCTGCCCTTCGACGAGAACAGCGGGACCGTGCCGCACGAGGCCGGCCGGGTCACCGGGCACCCCGGCACGTACGTCGTGGGCTGGATCAAGCGCGGCCCCACGGGAGGCATCGGCGCCAACCGCACCTGCGCCGCCGAGACGATCACGACCCTCCTGGCCGACGCGGTCGCCGGAGCGCTCCCCGCGCCGCGGCGCACCCCCCGCTCCTTCCACCGCCTGGCCCGCCGCCGCAACCGCCGGGTGATCGACGCCCGGGGCCTGGCCGCGATCGACCGAGCCGAACGCACCCGAGGCAAGGAGACGGGCCGCCCCCGCGTCAAACTGGCCACGGTGGCCGAACTCGTGGCCACGGCCAGGTCAAACCGGATGAGCCTGCGCCACTGACCACTCAGCGCGCCCCGTAAGGGGCGCGGGGAACTGCGCGCTCAGCCGAATCGGCCCCGCACCGCACCGACACCCGCACCCCAACGACGCGCGCCCAGCCGAACCCGCCCCGCAGCGCGCCAAGCCGTCAGTCGTCGACGGCCTCCCTCACCTCACCCAGGTCCACGAACTTGAAGTTGGTGGAGGGCCGCTCCCCATCCCCGGGGGCATCATGACCGTCCTGCACGACCAGCAACCCACGCGGATACGCACGGCCCAGCGGCGCGGCCAGCGCGGCGGCGCCATCGCACTCCTCCGAGCCGTCGAGGGCGGCGGACGCCGCGGTGACGCGGAACCCGCCCTCGTACTCGTTGTCGTCGGACAGCTCGCGGTCATACGCGGCGAAGGTGTCGTCACCCTGGCTGGAGGCGAGGAGGTGACCGTCGCCGTCCGCCTCCGTGAGCAGCGTCAGCCCCTCGACATCGGCGGCCAGACGGGTCCCGCCGTAGCCGGGATCGGCGCCCGCGACGCACTCCTCGGTCTCGTCGTCGTAGGTGCCGGGGACGCCGTACTCGCGGACCTTGTCCACCAGCTTCGGCGTGCCGGTCAGGTCGGCGCGCATCCGCCAGATGCCGACGTCCTCCTGTCCCGCGTACAGCATGCCGTTCGCCGGGTCGACCACCATGCCCTCGACCTGCGGGAGTTCGCCCGGCTCACCGCAGGGCGACCACGAAGTGCCGTTCGGCAGCCGGAAGTCGGCGGGCAGATCGAGGGTGCGGACCTTGCGGTAGCCGACCTTGCCGCCCGCGCCGGGCACGATTTCGAGCAGGGCGACGGTCGTCCGCTCGCGGCGGCTCACCAGGGCGTAGGAGCGGCCGGTGGCCTTGTCGGTCCAGGTGGCGAGGCCGTACGCGGTGCGCTGCTCGTCGATCTCGTCCTGGGAGGAGGAGAAGACGGGCGGCACGGCGGGGTCCGTGACGTCGGTGAGGGGACGGCCCGCGCGGCTCCCGTCGATGCGGTAGAAGCGGAGGCGGTCGCCACCGCGGTCGCTGGTCACGGCGAGGTCGGCGCGGCCCGAGGGCAGGCGCAGGCCGTGCACCAGGTCGACGTTGTTGAAGCGGCCGGGCGCGTGACCGGGGCCCGGGGCGGCGGGCGCGGGCACGGACTGCACCTCGCGGGCGGCCAGGTCGTAGACGCGCAGGCCGCCCTGTTTGGCGGTGGCGACGACCAGGCTGCGCTCCGGGTCGGCGGCGTCGCGCCAGATGGCCGGGTCGTCCGCGTCGGCGTCGCCGCCCGCCTCGTCGTCGTGCAGGGCCGGGGTCTCGGCGTGCGCGGTGACGGCGGGCGGGGCGGCGCGCGAACCGCTCGGGGCGGCCGAGGCTTGGAAGGGGAGGGCGGCCGCGGTGAGCGCCACGACAGCTGTGGCGAGCGCGAGCGCCGTCGACCGTGCGTTGCGGGACGTGACCACGTAAGGGCTCCTCGGGGTGGGGGAGTTGAGGGATGAGGACGTGCAGAGCGTGTGGTTTCCGCATGAAGACTTACCGCCAGGTAACGCGTCCGGAATTAATGCGGGGCGTGAACAAATGGTGTCGGGGGGCGCACGCGACACCCTTCACCCCGGTATGGCCGGAAAGCGGCCTTATGGTCCCCGTCGTCGCGATGCCAGCATCAAGGGACGCCCTGCTGCCGCCGCGCCACGCGAGGGCGCCGGACGCCTTTAGGGGAGAACCGCTGCAGCAAATGGCCCTTTCCTGTTCGAAGAGCGCTGCGATCGGCCACGGGTCGGTGATCCTTTCCCGACGTGCCACCTGCGTACGGATGCACCTTCCGGTCGACTTCTGGATGGGCGGAAATGATGACTGCTGAGAACAGGGGTCTCCTCGCGGCGCGTGGCTTTTCCCCGGCCCGGCGGCGGACCGGCTCCACCGGGTGGAACAGGAGCGCGCCCTTCGGTGCGGTGGCCAGGCCCGCGCCGACGGGCGGACCGCCGCCCTCGGAGCGCATGCATGACCTGGACTTCCTGCTCGGGTCGCTGCGCTGCCTGTTCCGCACGGGAGCGGTCCGCACGGCCCGCGTCCGCCCCATCCTGGGCGGCCATTACTACCAGCTGGACCTCACCCACGTACGGCCCCGGAAGAAGGAGAGAATCCGGGGCAGCTGGGTGCTCGGCTGGGACCGGGTCGATTCCGCGTTCGTCTCCTACTACTTCGACGACGCCGGCATACAGGGCACCTCGACGTCCCCCGGATGGCTGGACGGCCATTTCGTCCTCACCGGGTCTTTCGTCCTCGGCGAGCTGCAACAGCACGCGGTCATCAGGAGCGACATCACGCGTATCGACGAGGACCACTTCACCATCGCGGAGCACATCGAGAAGAACGGGACATGGGTACTCCTCGACACCCA
This sequence comes from Streptomyces huasconensis, assembly GCF_021028635.1. Classification (NCBI taxonomy): domain Bacteria; kingdom Bacillati; phylum Actinomycetota; class Actinomycetes; order Kitasatosporales; family Streptomycetaceae; genus Streptomyces; species Streptomyces huasconensis. The sequence goes on along the minus strand of NZ_CP086119.1, from coordinate 817,590 downwards.
GGACTGTGCCCGCAAGCGATAGGCCCCAGGAAACAAGAAGACCCCGGCCTCCATGGCGGAGACCGGGGTCTGTCGCGAGCGCTGGGCAGGCCTTGCACCTGCATCTCCCCACAGGAAGTGGGGCGCCTTTCCTTGGACCACCAACGCCGGGCCTGTCACCGGCTTCCCGGTGGCGAGCTCAAGAGAAATCGTACAGTACGTTTTCCGGTGCTCCGAACGGCGGGAGAGGCCCGGGGCGCTCGACGGCCGCGCGCGTCGAGCGCCGGAGGTCAGCCCTCCAGGGCGGCTATCTCCGCCAGGGACAGGCCCAGTTCGTCGTGCAGGAACCGTACGACCGTCCAGTGGGGCAGGGCGTGCTCGTCGAACGGGCCGAACGCCGCGGTGTACAGGGGAATCCACCGCAGTGCCTCCTCGGCGGCCCTCTCGCGGCCCGGCGCCGACTGGTAGGCGTCGTACGCGATGCTCCGGTGGTGGATGAAGTGGCCCCCGGGAAGCCGCTGTTCGCACAGCTCGCGGTACTCGCGGGTCTGGAGTATGAGGTAGTGCCAGATCTCGTCGATGTCCTGCTCGACCGGGAGGAAGAGACCTCCGAGCCGGTCGGGGTGCCGGGAGATCAGGTAGAGGTAGCGGAGGCACTCGCGGACCTGGTACGTCACGTGGGTGGCGTCCGGCGCGCCGGGCTTCGCGGTGAAGTGCCGGACCACCTCGTCGTGCAGGGCCTCGCCGAGCAGCTCCGGGGCGGTCGGAGCCGCCTCGGGGGAGAGGGCGGGGGACGGGTGCGTCGTGGTGGGGTGCATGGCGGAGTCCTGTCGGGCGTGAGTTCGGGCAGGGCTGCGGTTTCGGGCAGGGCTGCGGTGGGGTGTCAGGCCGGGTCCGCGGTGGTGAGCCACGCGTACTTGCCGGAGCGGCCGATCGGGATGTGCGTACGGTGCTCGACGGCGGCGGCGCGTCCCGTCAACGCGCTGACGGAACCCGTCAGTTCGGCCTCCTGGGTGGAGGTGAGCGGCGCCCCGTCGAACGTCGTGAACCACAGTCGGCAGCGGTCGTCACCGAGCAGATGGAGCTGGTGGAGGAAGACCTCGGGGCTCACGGCCGCGATACGGGCGTCCAGGTCGGCCTGGGCGACAGGGCCGTCGGGCGTGGCGAGCAACTCCTTCTCACGGCCGCAGAAGGAGGCGATCCGCCGCGGGTCGTCGCTTCCGTCGTGGGTGCGGACACAGTCACCGGAGCGGTAGCGGACCAGCGGCATGTACGGGTTGCGGACGCTGGTGACGATGAGGCTGTGGATGCCGCTGCCCGGTGTCACCGGGATCAACTCCACGCTCATGTCGTGCAGATAGGGGCGGTAGGCGCCCTGCGCGTCGCTGTAGAAGAGGTAGCCCAGCTCCGTGCTGCCGAAGAGGTCGACGACGGGGCAGCCGAAGCGGTCGCGCAGGCGGGCGCGGACGTTCGCCGGCGTGTACTCATAGGCGTGGATGATCCCGGAGGGCCGCGGGAACGCGTCCCACAGGTCCCACTCGGTGACCTTGCCGACCAGATGGGCGAGGTGGTAGCCGGAACAGTCCAGGAGGTACGAGCCCCGCGGGTGCGCGGCGCTGACCTCACGGATCTCCGCGAGCATCCGCTCGACCTCCGGGCGCTCCCACTCGGCGGGGTCCAGGCGACGGTTGAGGTAGAGCGTCCGGTCGTCCAGCCAGCGCTCTCCCGGAGTCGCGCCGGGCTTACGGGAGTTGACGCGGGCGACGTGCTCGGTGGCCAGAACGGTGGTCAAGGAGATCCGCCGGGCACCGTCGTGCCACAGCGGGCCGAGGTCGGGGTGCTCGCTCCACAGGCGGTAGTAGGAGCGGAGCAGGAAGTACGGCGGCCGGATGAGCTGCATGCGGGCGTGGTTGGTCCCGGTGGACAGCACGAACTCCGCCTCGCCCGTTTCCAGGGCGCGCGCCAGTTCGGGGGTCATCCAGTTGTCGGGGAAGCCCCGGGCGATCTCCGGCTTCTCCAGGATCGGGAAGTCTCCGCGGTCGAGTGACGCGCGGTAGAGGGGGATGTCGCGGATGCGGTCCAGGACGTCGGCGCTCGGCACGGGGTTCAAGGCGGCTCCGGGGGCGGGGCGGGACGGGGGCCAGAAGGACAAGAGGCGGGGCCGCCGCCACGGCGTGGACGGCCGTGGCGGCGGCCCCGCGGGGTTCAGCGGGTCAGGAGATGCAGCCGGTCTTGCCGGTGACGCTGATGCACCCGCTCTTCGGCGTCGCGCTGATGCAGCCGTTCTTCGCGGACTGCGTGGCGCCGCCCGAGGCCGAGTTGGCGGCGACCCACTTCTGCCACACGGACTCTTCCGTCATGCGCTTGATGAGCTGCTCCATGGTGAAACCTCCATAGGTGATCGCTACTTGAGGGAAAAAGCGGGCTGTTGGGCACAGCACCGCATCCCCGCACGGCGAGACAGGACGTCGTGCGGGGACAGCTGGCGTTCAGCTCCGGGCGCGGGCCTCGGCGGGCTTGTGCTCGTGCCCGGAGTCGGACCCGCACGCCCGTTCGCCCGTGAGTGCGGAGGCCTCGGCGTCGACATCGGCATCGGCGTCGGCATCCGCCGGACGCGTCCGCATCCGGACCGCCTCCGTGCCGCTGTCGTTGTGCCGCAGCGCCCAGTTCTCCAGCGTCGTACGGCACGCGTGGTCCAGGTGGCGCACCACGGTCAGGTCCAGCTCGATGGGCCGGTCCTTGGGCATGGCCTCCAGGGTCTCCAGGATGCGCGGCAGCCTCAGGAACGTGGCGTTCCCGGTCAGGGTCACGATCAGCCGGCCGTCGGGCAGCTCCCGCTGGTCCACCTGGACGTGGGAGGTGTCCCAGGCGGACTTGACCACCGCGAGGACCAGGCCGAGCACCACGCCCTCGAACATGTTCGTGACCAGGATGGCGATCGCCGTGGTGGCCAGGACGATGGCCTCGCCGCGGTGGGCACGGGCGAGCGGGACGATCTCCTTGACCGGTATCAGCTTGAAGCCCGCGTGCACCAGGACACCGGCGAGGGCCGCCAGCGGGATGATGCCGAGCGCGGCGGGCAGCAGTACGGCGAACAGCAGCAGCCAGGCGCCGTGCAGGATGCGGGAGAGCGGAGTGCGGGCACCGGCCTGCACGTTGGCGGAGCTGCGGACGATGACCGCGGTCATCGGCAGCGCGCCGAGCACGCCGCACACCGTGTTGCCGACGCCCTGGGCGACGAGTTCCTTGTCGTACTGCGTACGGGGACCGTCATGCATACGGTCCACCGCCGCCGCGCTGAACAGCGACTCGGCGGAGGCGATCAGGGTGAACGCCAGCACGGTGCCGAGCACGGCGACACTGCCGAGGTCCGCCAGGTCCCCGAGACCCGGCGGCTGAACGGCGTCGACGAGGCCGCGTACCGTCACGGTCGCCACGTCCAGGCTCAGCCCGGCGACAGCGGCGGTGGCCAGCGCGACGGCGGCCAGCGGGGCGGGGACCAGCTTCGCGGCCGCGGGCACCTTCGGCCACAGCACGAGGACGGCGATCGTGCCGAGGCCGACGGCGGCGGCGGTCAGGGATGTGGTGCTGCCCAGGATGTCGGAGACGAGCCCGGGCAGCCCGGCTATCTTGTCGAGCCCGGAGCGGGGCTGCGCCACCTCGGCCATGGTGTAGAGCTGACCGAGGATCAGCACGAGTCCGATGCCCGCCAGCATGCCCTGGACGACGGATACGGAGATCGCGCGGAACCACCGGCCGCATCGCAGCAGGCCAAGGGTGACTTGGAGCATGCCGGTGAGCAGCACGATGGCACCGAGCATGCCGAGCCCGAACTCCTGGACCGCCTCGAAGACGAGCACGGTCAGTCCGGCGGCGGGCCCGCTCACCTGGATGGCACTGCCCGGCAGGAAGCCGACGACGAGGCCGCCGACGATGCCGGTGACCAGGCCGAGTTCGGCGGGGACACCGGATGCCACGGCCACACCGACGCACAACGGCACGGCCACGAGGAAGACGACGAGCGAGGCGAGGATGTCCTGGCGCAGGACACCTGGCTCACGCAGCGGGCGGTAGAGCGAGAGGAAAGACTTCGTGGAGGACATGAGGGTGGGGAGTCCTGTCGTGGGAGCGGGCGGGGCGGAGGGGCGCTGCGGAACTCACAGCGGGCCGAACGCCGAGCGGCCGTCGGACGACTGGCGGTGGGCGGAGACGATGCCGGTGTGCACCTCGTAGTACCAGGCGTGCAGGGTGAGTGAACCGTCGGCGACGCGCTCGCTCACGCACGGGTAGGCGCGCAACCTCTCCACCTGCGACAGGACATGTGTCTGGACCGCCTCCGCCACGTCGGGTGAGGTGGGGGTGAGGGAGCGCAGGGCGTCGTCGGGGGCGACGGAGTGCTCCAGCCAGTCGCGCACGGCCGGGACGGCCGACAGGTCTTCGCCGCGCACCAGGGCGCCCACCGCGCCGCAGTGCGAGTGCCCGCAGACGACGATGTCGCGGACTCCGAGCACGCACACCGCGTACTCGATGGTGGCCGCCTCGCTCATGGGGTGGCCGACGCGGTCGGGGAGACCGGCGGAGGGGTAGGGCGGTACTACATTGCCCGCCGTACGGAGTTCGAAGAGTTCGCCGGGGCGCGCTCCGGTGATGAGAGCCGGCACGACGCGCGAGTCGGAGCACGTGACGAACAGGGCTTCGGGGGACTGCCCGGCGCCGAGGGCCTCGAAGGCCGCGGCGTTCCGGGGGTCCGCGACGTGCGTCGCGGCGAAGGAACGGGCGTTGTCGATCAGGGACTTCATGGTGGCCTGCCTCCTGCGTCTCTCCGGCGGCGCCGGGACGCGGTGTGGTCGGGTCGATGGTGAGAACGGGGCCGAACGAGCCACTGGGTCACAGTGGTTGCTCGTCACTCCGGTGCAACACAGCCTGGACGGCCGGTGTGACTCTCACTTTGCCATTGCATTACGGACAGATGACAGAGCAAATTCTTGCCAAAGAATGAGTAATAAGAGTCCCTGAGCTGGGAACTCGTACAGCCATCAACCGTTGGTCAAGGCTTGCGTGCAGATGATGTGGAGCATGCGGGGCGATTCCGTTCGCATGTCCCTGCGGCAGCGACGATTTACCGGTCCCGAACGTTCCGCTCGGGCGCTGGCAGATCGGGTGTCGGCAGACCTCGCCGGGTAGAGTGAGAAGTTCCTCGGGGCCGACGACGCCCCCCGGCCGTAGGAGACAGCGTGCGCACGCCCAGGAAGCCAGGCGCCGCTGTCTGTCCGCCGTGACGCTTCGCCCCTGAGAGCCGCGCGGGCGCCCGGCGTGCGCGCCAGGCTCCTGGTCCTCGGCCCGCCGCACGCGGGCTCCCTGGCCGGCCGCCCCGGCCTCCCGCACCTCCCCGCACCTCTCCGCACGTCCACGGTGATGCCAGGCGTGCCCGAGCACGACAGGTAACTCTTCTTGCCCACGCCGACCACGTCCACGCCGACCACGTCCACGCCGACCACGTCCACGCCGACCCCGTCCACGCCGTCCCCGGCCGCGCGCCTGCGCGGCCTCAAGCCCGACTGGCTGTCGGACCCGAAGGTGTGGCGCACCGAGGTCCTGGCCGGACTCGTCGTCGCCCTCGCGCTGATCCCCGAGGCGATCTCGTTCTCGATCATCGCCGGAGTCGACCCGGCGATCGGCCTGTTCGCGTCCTTCACCATGGCCGTGACCATCGCGATCGTCGGCGGGCGCCGTGCCATGATCTCCGCCGCGACGGGTGCCGTCGCCCTGGTCATCGCCCCGCTCAACCGCGAGCACGGCCTCGGCCACCTGATCGCCGCCGTCATCCTGGCCGGGGTCATCCAGATCGCCCTCGGCGCCCTCGGCGTCGCCAAGCTGATGCGGTTCGTGCCGCGCAGCGTGATGGTGGGCTTCGTCAACGCCCTGGCCATCCTCGTCTTCATGACCCAGGTGCCGGAGATGCGCGACGTGCCCTGGGCCGTCTACCCGCTGATCGTCGGCGGCCTCGCGCTCATGGTGTTCTTGCCGAAGGTCACCAAGGTGGTCCCGGCCCCGCTCGTCTCTATCGCCGTCCTCACGGTCATCACGGTCGCCGCCGGGATCGCGGTGCCGACCGTGGGCGACAAGGGGGAGCTGCCGTCGTCGCTGCCCGCGCCGGGCATGCCCGACGTGCCCTTCACGCTCGACACCCTCACCACCATCGCCCCCTACGCGCTCGCGATGGCGCTGGTCGGCCTGATGGAGTCGCTGATGACGGCCAAACTGGTCGACGACATCACCGACACCCACTCCTCCAAGACCCGCGAGTCCATCGGCCAGGGCATCGCCAACATCGTCACCGGCTTCTTCGGCGGCATGGGCGGCTGCGCCATGATCGGCCAGACCATGATCAACGTAAAGGTCTCCGGCGCCCGCACACGCCTGTCGACCTTCCTCGCGGGTTCCTTCCTCATGGTGCTCTGCATCGTCTTCGGGCCCGTCGTCTCCGACATCCCCATGGCCGCCCTGGTCGCCGTGATGGTGATGGTCTCGTTCGCGACCTTCGACTGGCACTCCATCGCCCCGAGGACGCTGAAGCGGATGCCCGCCGGCGAGATCACCGTCATGGCCGTCACCGTGGCCTGCGTCATCGCCACCCACAACCTCGCCATCGGCGTCGTCGTCGGATCGATCACCGCCATGGTCGTCTTCGCCAAGCGCGTGGCCCACCTGGCCACCGTCACCCCGGTCGAGGCCCCCGACGGCGCCCAGGTCGTCTACGTGGTCACCGGCGAGCTGTTCTTCGCCTCCTCCAACGACCTCGTCACCCAGTTCGACTACGCCACCGGCGCCGACAAGGTCGTCATCGACCTGACCGCCGCACACATCTGGGACGCCTCCTCCGTCGCCGCCCTCGACGCGATCGAGACCAAGTACGAGCAGCGCGGCAAGACGGTCGAGATCGTCGGCCTGAACCAGCCCAGCGCCCAGATCCACGAGAAGCTCAGCGGCGGACTGACCGGGGGCCACTGAGCCACGTCCGGCCCCATCTGTTTCACGGCCGCGCACACGGGCACCCGAGCGCGGCTCCCACCCCGGCTCAAGTGGTGGGAGCCGCCCTCGCGACGGAGGGTGGTAAGGACGAGCAGGAGGCACAGCAGATGAGTGACACCCCCGGCGCACAGGGCGGGCAGGACCCGACCACCCGCCACCCCCAGCCCGATTTCCCCCAGCAGGACCAGCAGCCGCCGGGCTGGACGGGCGCGATGGACCCGCCGCCGGACCACGGCGAGGAGTCGTACCGCGGCAGCGGCCTGCTGAAGGACCGCAAGGCGCTGCTGACGGGCGGTGACTCCGGCATCGGCAGGGCCGTCGCGCTCGCCTTCGCACGCGAGGGCGCCGACGTGCTCTTCACCCACCTGCCCTCGGAGGCGGGCGACGCCCGGGAGACGGTGCGCCTCGTCGAGGAGGCCGGGCAGCGGGCGATCGCCGTGCCGTGCGACATCCGCGAGGAGGAGCAGTGCCGCAGGCTCGTGGAGCGCGCGGTGGAGGAGTTCGGCCGGATCGACGTCCTCGTCAACAACGCCGCCTACCAGATGTCGCAGCCGGAAGGCATCGGTGACATCTCCACGGAACAGTTCGACCAGGTGGTCAAGACGAACCTGTACGGCATGTTCTGGCTCTGCAAGATGGCCGTGCCGCACATCCCGGCGGGCGGGTCCATCATCAACACCACGTCCGTGCAGGCGTACAAGCCGAGCCCGCACCTGTTGGACTACGCCATGACCAAGGGCGCCATCGTCACCTTCACCCAGGGGCTCGCGCAGATGCTGGTCGACGACGGCATCCGCGTCAACGCCGTCGCCCCGGGCCCGGTGTGGACGCCGCTGATCCCCGCGACGCTGCCCGACACCAAGGAGTTCGGCAAGCAGGCGCCGCTGGGACGGCCCGCGCAGCCCGCCGAGATGGCGCCCGCGTACGTCTTCCTCGCCTCCGACCACGCGAGCTTCATCACCGCCGAGATCATGAACGCCACGGGCGGAACGCCGCTGCCGTGACCCGCCGCCTTCTCCGTCGGCCGACAGGCCCTCGCCGCGCCGCCGCGACGACCGACCGACAAACCGACCGACGAACCCATCGACGACAAGAGGACAACAGGAGGAGGCGACCACCATCCGGTGGAACGCGCTGAGCCAGGACGCCTCGGCCCTGTGGCGCTCCGCCCGCAGGGCCGTCACGACCTCGGGTCCGGAACGCGACACGACCGTGCAGTCGCTCAAGGCGGCCGGCGCCGGGGTGCTCGCCTGGGCGCTGGCCGGATGGTGGTGGAGCGCGCCGATGGCCCTCCTCGCACCGTGGACGGCGCTCTTCCTCGTGCAGAGCACCGTCTACCGCTCGGTGCGCTCCGCGACGCAGCAACTCGCGGTGGTCATGCTGGGCACCCTGCTGGCCGCCGGAGCGGCGGTCCTGACCGGCAACAACTCGCTCGCCGCGATGGCGATCGTCCTGCCCATCACCGTGCTCCTGAGCACGTACGCCCGCTTCGGCACCCAAGGGGTCTACGCCCCCACGGCGGCTCTCTTCGTCCTCGCGTACGGGACCTACTCGGGCCTCGACATCCTGCACCGCCTCTTCGAGACCCTGCTCGGCGCCGTCATCGGCATCGCCGTGAACGCGCTGGTGCTACCGCCGGTGCACGGCCGTGACGTATGGCATCTGCGCAAGCGGCTGCCCCAGGAGAGCGCCGACCTGCTGCACACCGTCGCGGACGGCATCGAGAAGGAGACGTATGACCCGAAGAAGGCCCAGGGCTGGTACGACCGGGCGCAGCGGCTCACCGACCTCATGACGGATCTGCGCACCGCGCGGCGCTGGTCCGACGAGAGCTACCGCTTCAACCCCGGCCGCAAACTGCGCCGCTCCGTGCCGCACCCGCCGCCTGCCGACTGGGACTTCACGTGGGACAGGATCACCGAGCACATCAGGACGACCGTGCGCACCGTCACCGAGACGCGCGAGGACCGGCCGTCCCTCGGCGACCTGCCGCGGGACGCGCCGGGCATCCTCGCGGAGCTGCTGCGCGCGGCGGGCGACGTGTGCGAACTCGACGACAGCGACACCCGCCCCGCCGGTCAGGAGAGCCCCCCGGAGAGAGTGCGGGACCGCAGCCGTGCCATGAGGGCGGCCAGGGCGGCGCACGCCCGGCTGGCGGAGCTGCTCACGGACAGCCGCTACGAGGTGACACCTGCCCTCGGCGGCCTGACGGCGGACACACAACGCCTTCTGAGTGACCTCGCGGCCATCGGGGGGAACCCGGAGACCGACAGCACAGACAGCGTGGGCTCCCCGAACGCCGCGGGCAGGTGACCGCCGCCCACGGCCTCGTGTGGCGTGCCGCGCGAGATTGCGGTGGGCTGATGACCAAGAGCAGCGCTGATGACCGAGAACAGATGGACAACAGCAGCGAGAAGCGCGCGGACCCCGCGCACGCGCCGGCCGCACAGGCCGGTCCTGGACAAGGAGGCATGACGTGGCCGTACGCCACCAGTTGGTCAAGAGGCCGCCCTCCAAGGTGTGGGAGGTGCTGGAGGACGGGCACCGGTACGCCGACTGGGTGGTCGGCACGCACGACTCCCGGCCGCTGGACACCACGTGGCCGGCGGTGGGCTCGCGCATCGAGTACACCGTCCGGGTCGGCCCCTGGCAGGTGGCCGGGAACACCGTGGTGCGCCATCTGGACAAGCCGAACCGCCTCGAACTGGAGGCGTTCAGTGGGGCGCTCGGCACCGCCCGCATCGCCATCGAGGTGCGGCCCTGGGGCGACCACACCCTGGTGATCGTCGACGAACACCCCCTCCAGGGACCCGGCGGCGTCCTGCACAACGCCGCGGTCGACGCCCTCATCCAGGTCCGGCACCGCAGCATGCTGAGCCGCCTGGCGAAGCTCGTCGAACAAGGTGAGGGCGGCCCCCGCAGGCACGGGAGCGCCCAGCGGACCGCCGAGGCATAGCCCGCCGCCCGACGGACCGGCGGATCGAACGTAAAGGGGAGTGGACATGCCGGACGCAGTGGTGATCGGCGCGGGGCCCAACGGACTGGTGGCGGCGAACCTCCTGGCCGACGCGGGCTGGAGCGTCGTGGTCCTGGAGGCCCAGGACGAGCCGGGAGGTGCCGTACGCAGCGACCGCGGCGTGCACCCCGACTACGTCAGCGACGTGTTCAGCGCGTTCTACCCGCTCGCCGCCGCCTCGCCGGTCCTCGCCGCCCTGGAGCTGGAGCGCGAGGGCCTGCGCTGGTCCCACGCCGAGCGGGTACTGGCGCACCCCCTGGCGGACGGGCGCTGCGCGGTGCTGAGCCGCGACCGCGACCTGACCTGTGCCTCGCTCGACACGTTCGCCCCCGGCGACGGAGCGAGCTGGGAACGCCTCTACGGCATGTGGGAGAACCTGCAGGAGCCCTTGATGGGCGCCCTGTTCACGCCGTTCCCGCCGGTCCGCGCCGGGCTCGGCCTCGCCGCGCGGGTCAGGGCGGGCGGCGGTCTGCGCGTGGCCCGCTCCCTCGTGCTGCCGGTGCGTCGGCTGGGCGAGGAGGAGTTCGCGGGGGAGGGCGGCCGGCTGCTGCTGGCGGGCAACGCCCTGCACGCGGATCTGGCCCCCGAGGCGGCGGGCAGCGGCGGCTTCGGCTGGCTGATGTCCATGCTCGGCCAGACGCACGGCTTCCCCGTCCCCGCGGGTGGCTCGGGCGCGCTGACGGACGCCCTGGTCCGGCGGCTGAACCGGCGGGGCGTGGAGGTGCGCTGCGGCGAGCGCGTCACCGAAGTGGTGGTGCGCGGCGGCCGGGCGGTCGGCGTGCGCACCGCCTCGGGGGAGGGGGTCGTGGCACGCAAGGCGGTGCTGGCCGACGTCGCCGCCCCCGACCTGTACGGACGCCTGGTCGACGCCGCCCACCTGCCGTCCCGCCTTCTGGACGATCTGCGCCGCTTCCAGTGGGACTTCGCCACGTTCAAGGTCGACTGGGCCCTGAGCCGGCCGATTCCGTGGTCGGCGGAGGGCGCTCACGGGGCGGGCACGGTCCATGTGGCCGAGGGGGTGGACGAGTTGACGCGGTTCGCCGCCCAGATCGCGCGGGGCCTGGTGCCCGACAGGCCGTTCGCCCTCGTCGGCCAGATGACCACGTCCGACGCCGCGCGCTCGCCGGCCGGGACCGAGTCGGCGTGGGCGTACACCCATGTGCCGCAGCGCATCAAGGGCGACGCCGGGGAGGACGCCGTGACGGGTGCCTGGGACGAGCGGGAGGCCGCGGCGATGGCGGACCGGGTGGAGGCGCAGATCGAGCGGCTGGCCCCCGGCTTCCGCGAACAGATCATCGCCCGGCGCGTGCTGACGCCCCCCGCCCTCGAAGGCATGAACGCGAACCTGCGGAACGGGGCGATCAACTCCGGTACCACCAGCATCCACCAGCAGCTCGTCTTCCGGCCCGTGCCCGGCACCGGCCGCCCGGAGACCCCGGTGCCCGGTCTCTACCTCGCGTCCGCCTCGGCACACCCGGGCGGCGGAGTGCACGGGGCGCCGGGCGCCAACGCCGCGCGGGCCGCCCTGCGCGCCCGCTTCGGAGCGGGTCTCCTCTGCACGGCTCAGCGCGCGCTGGGCCGCCGCGACCGAAGGGGCCAGGAGTCGGGACATACGTGAGCCGTCGGGACATACATAAGCCGTCGGGACACACGTGAGCCGTTGGGACACACGTGTGCCGTCGTGACACACGTGAGCCGCGCGGTCAGGCCCGCGGCTGCGCCGACGTGCCGCTCTCTCCCGCGACGACCCTGAACTGCGCGCCGTCCGAGTCCCGCAGCGTCGCCCAGGGCGGGCGGGCGTGGAGGTCCTGGTCGACCACGTGCCCGCCGTTCTCGGCCGTGGCCCGCACACACGCCTCGACGTCCGGGACAGTGAAGTGGACCTGCCAGTGCGGGCGTACGGCCGGGTCGGGGTCGGCCTCGACGGCCCCCGAACTGAGCCGGGCCGCCGGACGGCCCCCGCTGTAGACCACCACTTCGTCCTGCTCGTACAGCACCTCGCAGCACTCGGGACGCCCGCACGCCCAGTCCAGGACCTCGCCGTAGAAAATGGCGGCGTCGAAGGCGTCGCGCGTGCGCAGCCGCAGCCAGGCGGGCGCCGAGTGGACCTCGCTGCGCCAGCTGGTGAGGATCTCGCCCTCCCAGATGCCGAAGACGGCGCCGTCGCGGTCCGACAGCAGGGCCGCGCGTCCGTTGGGGAAGGGGATCGGCCCGACCGCGGTGGTCCCGCCGCGCTCCCGCACGCGGCTCACCGTCTCGTCCGCGCTCAGGACGGCGAAGTAGGGGGTCCAGGCGGCGGCGATCTGGAGGGAGGACGCGATGGCGCCGACGCCCGCGACCGGGTCGCCGTGGGCCGTCGCGACGGAGAACTGCTCGCCGAGTTTGGCCGGGCGGAACCGCCAGCCCATCACGGCCCCATAGAACCTTTGTGCGGTGGTGAGGTCTCGTGCCGTCAGGCTGACCCAGCAGGGCGCCCCGACCGCCGCCTCGCTCAGCACCGACCCGGTCCGGGAACGGCGGGTGCCCCCGTCCGGGGCCGTCGAGGCGTCCGGAGCCGGCGGAATCCTGTTGTCGTGGTGCATGTGCGACCCGTCCTGGAAATCGAGGTGCCCTGGAGAGAACAGCCTGGCACCTGTGCTTTCGGGCTCAGCGGGAGGCTCGGCGCCCTGCCGCCCTTCAGTGTGGGCAAAGGGGTGGGCGCCGCGCCACTCGGCGCGATCTCAGCGCGCCTTCGCCGCCCGGTCCGCCGATCCGGTGATACGACGCCGGGAGAGGGAGGGCCGCGAGAGCAGCAGCAGACTGTGCGCCTCGACGGTGACCACGCCGCCCGCCTTGTGCTCCGTCTCGTCCGAGACGCCCAGCGGGTCGGTGGTGTCGATCCGCGACGACCAGCGCTCCCCGTACGTGGCACCCGGCAGCCGGAAGACGACCGGCTCCCGGTAGCTGTTCAGCAGGAGCAGGAAGGAGTCGTCCACCACGGGCCTGCCGCGCGAGTCCGGCTCCGCGATCGCGTCACCGTTGAGGAAGGCGCAGACCGCGTGGGCGTCGCCCCGCTGCCAGTCGGCCTCCGTCATCTCGCGCGCGTCGGGCCGCAGCCACACCAGGTCCGCCAGCGGCTGGCCGTCGTGCGTCGCGGTCTCCCCGCGGAAGAAGCGGCGCCGGCGCAGCACCGGGTGCGCGGCGCGCAACGCGATCGCCCGCCGGGTGAACTCGATCAGGTCGCGCTGTTCGTCGTCGAGGTCCCAGTCGATCCAGGAGATCTCGTTGTCCTGGCAGTAGGCGTTGTTGTTGCCCCGCTGGGTGCGGCCCAGCTCGTCACCGTGGGCGAGCATCGGGATGCCTTGCGAGAGCATGAGCGTGGCGAGGAAGTTGCGCTGCTGGCGCGCGCGCAGCTCCAGGACGGCCTCGTCGGTGGTGGGCCCCTCGACGCCGCAGTTCCACGACCGGTTCATGCTCTCGCCGTCCCGGTTGTCCTCGCCGTTGTCCTCGTTGTGCTTGTCGTTGTACGAGACGAGGTCGCGCAGGGTGAAGCCGTCGTGCGCGGTCACGAAGTTGATGCTGGCGCGCGGTCGGCGGCGGTCGTGCTGGTACAGGTCGGAGGAGCCGGTCAGCCGGGAGGCGAACTCGGCGAGGGAGTGCTCCTCGCCGCGCCAGAAGTCCCGCACCGAGTCGCGGTACTTGCCGTTCCACTCCGACCACAGCGGCGGGAAGTTGCCGACCTGGTAGCCGCCCTCGCCGACGTCCCACGGTTCGGCGATGAGCTTGACGCGGCCGACCACCGGGTCCTGCTGGACCAGGTCGAAGAAGGCGGACAGCCGGTCCACCTCGTAGAACTGGCGCGCGAGCGTGGCCGCCAGGTCGAAGCGGAAGCCGTCGACGTGCATCTCCGTGACCCAGTACCGCAGCGAGTCCATCACGAGCTGGAGGACGTTGGGGTGGCGCATCAGCAGGCTGTTGCCGGTGCCGGTGGTGTCGAAGTAGTGCGCCGGGTCGTCCTGTGTCAGGCGGTAGTACGAGGCGTTGTCGATGCCGCGGAAGGCGAGGGTCGGACCGTTCTCGTTGCCCTCCGCCGTGTGGTTGTAGACCACGTCCAGGATCACTTCGAGCCCGGCCGCGTGCAGCTTCTTGACCATCGACTTGAACTCGGTGACCTGCTCGCCGCGGGAGCCGCGCGCCGCGTAGGCGTTGTGCGGGGCGAAGAAGCCGATGGAGGTGTAGCCCCAGTAGTTGGACAGGCCCCGGTCGCGCAGGAAGCCGTCCTGCACGTACTGGTGCACCGGCATCAGCTCGACGGCGGTCACCCCCAGCGCGAGCAGGTGGTCGATGACCGCCTCCGTGGCGAGACCCGCGTACGTACCGCGAAGTTCGTCGGGGACCCCCGGATGGGTGAGTGTCAGGCCGCGCACATGTGTCTCGTAGATCACGGTGTCGGCGTACGGCCGCCTGAGCGGCTGGTCGCCCTCCCAGGGGAAGGACGGGTCGGTCACCACCGAGAGCATGGTGTGACCGGCGCTGTCGGCCGGATCGGGTCCGTCCGCCGCGCGTTCGTAGAGAGACGCGTGGTTGTCCACCTGGCCCTCGAGCGCCCGTGCGTAGGGGTCCAGGAGCAGCTTCGCGGGATTGCACCGGTGGCCGGCGGCGGGGTTCCACGGGCCGTGCACCCGGTAGCCGTAGCGCTGGCCCGGCCCGACACCGGGCAGGTAGCAGTGCCAGACGAAGCCGTCGACCTCCGAGAGGGTGACGTCGCGGTGGGTGCCGTCCTCGTGGATGAGTACGAGGTCGACACGGTCGGCGACCTCGCTGAACAGGGCGAAGTTGGTGCCTTCGCCGTCGTAGGTGGCCCCCAGGGGGAAAGGGCGTCCGGTCCAGGTGCGCACGCTGCTGCCTCCGTACGGGTGAACGTGGTCTCGGGTCGGGCCTCAGCGCCCGAAGGACGCCCGAATGACGTCCGAAGACGCCGACGGGCCGCGGCTTCCCGGGCGGGGGACGCCGCGGCCTGTGGCGTGCCGCCGCGTGAGCGGGGCGCTCACCTGGCGGACGGCGTACGTGACTCGGGAGACGACGCTGTGGTTCGTTCCCCCATCTTCGGCCATGATCCGCCGGACCGCTGGGCGGCGCCCGGAGCGGAGCCGATGGTCACCGGCTCCTCCTCGGGCGGCGCCGCGAGCGCGGAGACGGGCACCTCGCGCGGCAGTTGACGCGCCGTGCGCAGCGTGGGCGCGGGCGGCGTCGGGGCCAGCGGGGCGCGCTCGGGGCACCGGGCGCGGTGCGAGAACCAGATGATCTTGCCGTTGGTCCCCGGGTAGTTGCCCCAGCCGTCGCTGAGCGCCGCGATCTGCGCCAGGCAGCCCTGCGGCCCGTAGTGCGGGCGGGGCAGGTCGGGTTCGTTGTCCGACACGGCGGTGATGAGGTGCTGTCCGTTCCACCACATCTCGACCACGGCGTTCTTGTCCGTCCCGTGTTCCTCGATCGCGCCGAGCAGCACACCGGCGCAGTGGCACACCCGTTCGGCGAGAATCCCCAGACCCCAGTGCCGGAGATGTGCGGCCAGAATGCGCCTGACCTGGTCGATCCTCTCCGGGCTGATCTCCACCTCTAGGTGGTAATAGCAGGGGATTGCAGTCTTCATCGCGCTTGGCTCCTCTCAGCGAAGCCCCGGTCCTCATCGGCTCTGTGAGCCCTTCATCGGCTCTGTGAGCCGAGCCCCGAGCACGAAGCGTGAGCAGTGATCGCTTCTGAGTCAGTCTCAGGGTGAGAGCACTGCTCCATCCGTGCAACACGAGCAGGTCAGCCCCGGTCGTTGAAGATCCAACAGGACGCTGCGTGTTCACACGTGCACCATGGGTCGGGAAGCTTGACCGGCGAAACACGCCCATTCCTCTACGTGTGCCACGGCCCGGCACCAGCCAGGTGCGCCGTGCACACGTCCGGAGAACGAGAAGGTGACCAGCGTGATGCTGCTGCCTACGAAAGCTGAGGTCGCGCGGCATCTGGACCAATACCGGGCCTGGGAGCGGCTGTTGCTCGCGGACCCGGCGGACCGCACCGTGCGGACGCACTTCGAGAACACCGCGTACACCCTGTGCGTGCTGATGGGCGAGCTGACCGCACGGACCGCCGCCGACGCGGCCGAGCACTACCTCGGGCTGCGGCCGACGCGACGGCAGGAGCACAAGGCGCCCGGCGTGACGGCGCCCGGCGTGAAGGCGTCGTCGGTGCGCGGAAGTTGTCTTCGACCCGTACGGCCGAGCGTGGCAGAGGAGAGAGCGATGACCCCAGCTCCGGAGTCGGGCCCGGCCGCGTCGCCACGTTCCTCGGCGGCGCGTTCCGCGCCTGCGCGCTCATCCGGGGTGCGGGAACCGGCTCCCCGCGCCGTGCCGCCGGTCCTCACCGTGCCCGTCCTCGACGTAGGCCCGGTGCTCGACTGCGGCCGGCGCCCCGTGAAGGCGGTACCCGGAGAGAGCTTCCAGGTCACGGCCACGGTCTTCGGCGAGGGGCACGAGGCGGTCGGCGCCAACGTCGTGCTGTGCGGCCCCGACGGCCGCGGCGGCACCTGGACCCCGATGCGTGAACTGTCGCCGGGCAGCGACCGCTGGGGCGCGGAGGTCACCCCGGACGCCGAGGGGCACTGGACGTACGCCGTGGAGGCGTGGGCGGACCCGGTGACCGGATGGCGCAGGGCCGCCGAGATCAAGATCCCGGCCGGTCTAGACACCGAAGTGACCCTTGAGGAAGGGGCGCTGCTGTTCGAGCGCGCCGCGGAGGGAGTGCCGGACGGAGGGCCGGACGGAGTGCCGGACGGCACGGGCCGCCGGACGCTGCGGGACGCCGCCGACGCGCTGCGGGACACCTCGCGCCCGCCCGCCGCCCGCCTGGCGGCGGCGCTGACACCGGAGACGGAGGCCGTCCTCGCGCGGCACCCCCTGCGGGAACGCGTCACCCGTTCGCACGCCCTGCCCCTGCTCGTGGAGCGGAGGCGGGCGCTGTTCGGGTCGTGGTACGAGTTCTTCCCGCGCTCGGAGGGCGCGGTGGTCCGCGAGGGCGAGCCCCCGGTCTCGGGGACGTTCCGCACGGCGGCCGAGCGCCTGCCGGCCATCGCGGACATGGGCTTCGACGTGGTGTACCTGCCGCCGATTCACCCGATCGGCGTCACATGCCGCAAGGGCCCCGACAACTCCCTCTCCTCGGGCCCACAGGATGTCGGCGTGCCGTGGGCGATCGGTTCACCGGAGGGCGGGCACGACGCCGTGCATCCGGACCTCGGGACGCTGGACGACTTCGACGCGTTCGTGCGGCGCGCGCGGGATCTGGACCTTGAGGTGGCGCTGGACTTCGCGTTGCAGTGCTCGCCGGACCATCCGTGGGTGGACAAGCACCCGGAGTGGTTCCGGCAGCGGGCGGACGGTTCCATCGCGTACGCGGAGAACCCGCCGAAGAAGTACCAGGACATCTATCCGATCGCCTTCGACAAGGACCTGCCGGGGCTGGTCGCGGAGACGGAACGGCTGCTGCGGTTCTGGATGGGGCACGGCGTGCGGATCTTCCGGGTCGACAACCCGCACACCAAGCCGGTGGTGTTCTGGGAGGAGGTGATCGCCCGGATCAACGGCACCGACCCGGACGTCATCTTTCTCGCCGAGGCTTTCACCCGTCCCGAGATCATGCGGGCGCTGGCCCGCGTCGGCTTCCAGCAGTCGTACACCTACTTCACCTGGCGCAACACCAAGCGGGAACTCACCGAGTGCCTGACCGACCTCTCCGTCGCGACAGCCGCGTACCTGCGCCCGAACCTCTTCGTGAACACGCCCGACATCCTCCCCGGATACCTCCAGGAGGGCGGGCGCCCGGCCTTCGAGGTGCGCGCGGTGCTCGCCGCGACGCTCTCACCGACCTGGGGCGTCTACAGCGGCTTCGAGCTGTGCGAGAACACCCCGGTGCGGCCCGGCAGCGAGGAGTACCTGCACTCGGAGAAGTACGAACTGCGCCCGCGGGACTGGGCGGCGGCCGAGCGGGAGGGCCGCACCATCGCCCCCCTCATCACCACGCTCAACGCGCTGCGACGCCGCCACCGCGCCCTGCACCTGCTCAGGAACCTCCATTTCCACCGGGCCGACAACGACGCGCTCATCGTCTACAGCAAGCGCGACGGCGACGACGTGGTCCTGGTGGTCGCCAACCTCGACCCGCACCACACCCAGGAGGGCACCGTCTCCCTGGACATGCCGCAGCTCGGCCTGGACTCGCACGTCGGCGTGCCGGTGCGCGACGAGCTGAGCGGCGAGACCTACCACTGGGGCAGCACCAACTACGTGCGTCTTCGCCCGGGCGGCGCGCACGTGCTGGTCCGGCCGGAGCCGGGGGAGAACGGAGGGTCACCCACATCATGATCGTCAACGAGCCCGTCCAGGACACGTTCGAGGACACGCCCGCCAAGGACCGGCACCCCGACTGGTTCAAACGCGCCGTGTTCTACGAAGTACTCGTGCGTTCCTTCCAGGACAGCAACGGCGACGGCATCGGCGACCTCAAAGGCATCACCGCCAAACTCGACTACCTGCAATGGCTCGGGGTCGACTGCCTGTGGCTGCCCCCCTTCTTCAAGTCCCCGCTGCGCGACGGCGGTTACGACGTCTCCGACTACACCGCCGTCCTGCCCGAGTTCGGGGACCTCGCCGACTTCGTGGAGTTCGTCGACTCCGCCCACCAGCGCGGCATGCGCGTGATCATCGACTTCGTCATGAACCACACCAGCGACCAGCACCCGTGGTTCCAGGCCTCGCGCACCGACCCGGACGGCCCCTACGGCGACTACTACGTCTGGGCCGACGACGACAAGCAGTACGGCGACGCCCGCATCATCTTCGTCGACACCGAAGCGTCCAACTGGACCTTCGACCCGGTGCGCAAGCAGTACTTCTGGCACCGCTTCTTCTCCCACCAGCCCGACCTCAACTACGAGAACCCCGCCGTCCAGGAAGAGATCCTCGCCGCCCTCCGCTTCTGGCTGGACCTGGGCGTCGACGGCTACCGCCTGGACGCCGTGCCCTACCTCTATGCCGAAGAGGGCACGAACTGCGAGAACCGCCCCCAGACGCACCAGTTCCTCAAGCGGGTCCGCGCCGAGATCGACGCCCACTACCCCGACACCGTCCTGCTCGCCGAGGCCAATCAGTGGCCGGAGGACGTCGTCGACTATTTCGGGGACTTCTCCAAGGGCGGCGACGAGTGCCACATGGCGTTCCACTTCCCCGTGATGCCCCGCATCTTCATGGCCGTACGCCGTGAGTCGCGCTACCCCGTCTCCGAAATCCTCGCGAAAACCCCGGCGATCCCCTCGGGCTGCCAGTGGGGCATCTTCCTGCGCAACCACGACGAGCTGACCCTGGAGATGGTCACCGACGAAGAGCGCGACTACATGTACGCGGAGTACGCCAAGGACCCGCGCATGCGCGCCAACATCGGCATCCGCCGCCGTCTGGCGCCCCTGCTGGACAACGACCGCAACCAGATCGAACTCTTCACCGCCCTGCTGCTGTCCCTGCCCGGCTCGCCGATCCTCTACTACGGCGACGAGATCGGCATGGGCGACAACATCTGGCTCGGCGACCGCGACGCGGTGCGCACCCCCATGCAGTGGACCCCGGACCGCAACGCCGGCTTCTCCTCCTGCGACCCCGGCCGCCTCTACCTCCCCACGATCATGGACCCGGTCTACGGCTACCAGGTCACCAACGTCGAGGCCTCCATGTCCTCGCCCTCCTCCCTCCTGCACTGGACCCGCAGGATGATCGAGATCCGCAAACAGAACCCCGCCTTCGGCCTCGGCACCTACACCGAACTCCCCTCCACCAACCCCGCCGTCCTCGCCTTCCTCCGCGAGTACGGGGACGACCTGGCCCTGTGCGTGCACAACTTCTCCCGCTTCGCGCAGCCCACCGAGCTGAACCTGCGGGCCTACGACGGACGCCACCCGGTCGAGCTGATCGGCGGGGTGCGCTTCCCGGCCATCGGTGAACTGCCCTACCTCCTCACCCTCGCGGGCCACGGCTTCTACTGGTTCCGGCTGACCGAACAGCCACGACGTCCGGCCGCACCCGCGGTGCGCCTTTGAAGGGACGTGTCGCATGCTGAAGACCGCATCACAGTCGCCCGGCAGCCTCAGCCCTCCTCGGCTGCTGACCTCATTGGCGGGGCTCCTCCGTGACTGGCTGCCCCGGCAGCGCTGGTTCGCGGGCAAGGGCCGTCCCGTCACCGACCTGGCCGTGCTGTCCGTGACCGAGCTGCACCCCGGCTGTCTGCACCTGCTGATCCGCTCGGGCCCCGCGGGACCGCCCGAGGACTGCTACCAACTGGTTCTCGGCGTCCGCGAACACCTGCCGCCCCGGCTCCACCACGCCGTCGTCGGCCGCCCCGACGCCGGGCCGCTCGCGGGCCTGACCGTGTACGACGCCCTCCTGGACCCCTGGTCGGCGGGGCTGCTCCTCGAACGCCTGCGCACACCCGGCGAGATGGGCCCCCTGCGCTTCGAACGGGACGCGCGGACCGTCGTGCCCGAAGGCCTGCCGCCCCGCCTGCTCGACGGAGAGCAGTCCAACACCTCACTGGTCTACGGCGACGCCTTCATCCTCAAACTGTTCCGCCGCGTCCAGTACGGCATCAACCCGGACCTGGAGGTGCCCTGGGCGCTGGCCCGCGTCGACTGCCCCCGCGTCCCCGCCCCCGTGGCCTGGTTCTGGACCACCGAGCCGCACAAGGCGACCCTCGGCGTCCTCCAGCCGTTCCTGCCCGAGGCGACGGACGGCTGGACCCTGGCACTCCAGTCCCTCAGCCGGGGCGAGAACTTCACCGACGAGTCCTACGAACTGGGGCGCGCCACCGCCGAGGTCCACCTCGCCCTCGCCCAGGCCTTCGGGTCGGGGCCGCCGGACCCCTATGACTGCGGCCGGCTCGCCGCCGCCATGACCGGGCGTCTGGAGACCGCGGCCCATCAGATGCCGGAACTCGTCCCGTACGTCTCGCGCCTGAAGGCCGCCTACGCCGCCGTCGCGGCCCGCGGCCAGGGCCGCCAGGCCCAGCGCATCCACGGTGACCTGCACCTCGGGCAGGTGCTCAGGGCCAAGGAGCGCTGGTTCATCATCGACTTCGAGGGCGAACCGGCCCGGCCCCTCGACGAGCGCCGCCGCGTCCAGGCACCCATACGCGACATCGCGGGAATGCTCCGCTCCTTCGACTACGCGGCCCACTCCCGCCCCCCGTGGCGCTCCGAGTGGGTGCGGCGGTGCCGGGAGGCCTACTGCGCCGGGTACGCCGCCGAGTCGACGTGGGACCCGCACGCGGAACCGGAGCTGCTGCGGGCCTACGAGACGGACCGAGCGGTGTACGAGGCGCTCTACGAGGCCCGGCACCGCCCCGACTGGCTGGCCGTCCCGATGGCGGCGATCGCCCGCCTCGCAGAGGAGAGCTGAACCGTGGACACCACCGCAACACCCGCTCCCACGCCCACGACCGGCACCGGCCGCGTCCCCGCGGCCCCGCTCGCCGCGGAGGACCGGCGGCGCCTGCTGTCGGGCACCCACCACGACCCGCACGCCCTGCTCGGCGCACACCCGGTGCCCGGCGGAATCGCCTTCCGCACCCTGCGCCCGTACGCCCGAGCGGTGACGCTCCTCACCGAGGAGCGGGAGGTGCCGCTGACCGGCATGGGCGAGGGCCTCTTCTCCGGTGTGCTGCCGCTCGACTCGATCCCCGCGTACCGGCTGCGTGTGACCTACGACGGGCCGGGCGCCGTACACGAGTACGAGGACCCCTACCGCTTCCTGCCCGCGCTCGGCGAACTGGACCTGCACCTGATCGGCGAGGGGCGGCACGAGGAACTGTGGAAGGCGCTGGGCGCGCACCCCATGATCCACCAGGGGGTGTCCGGCACCCGCTTCACCGTGTGGGCGCCCAACGCGCGAGGTGTGCGGGTCTGCGGGGACTTCTCCTGCTGGGACGGCTCCGCGTACCCGATGCGTTCGCTGGGCTCGACCGGCGTGTGGGAGCTGTTCGTCCCCGGGCTCGACGAGGGGACGCTGTACAAGTTCGACATCGCCCGCGCCGACGGCACGCACACGCTGCGCGCGGACCCGATGGCCCGTCGCGCCGAAGTCCCGCCGAACACCGCCTCGGTGGTCACGCGGTCGTCGTACGCGTGGGGCGACGACGCCTGGATGGCGCGGCGTGCCGAGCGCCCGGTGACCCGTGCCCCCTTCTCGGTGTACGAGGTGCATCTGGCGTCCTGGCGGCCCGGTCTGACGTATCGTCAACTGGCCGAGCAGCTCACGGAGTACGTCACCGAGGCGGGCTTCACCCACGTGGAGTTCATGCCGGTGGCCGAGCACCCCTTCAGCGGCTCCTGGGGCTACCAGGTCACCGGCTTCTACGCCCCGACGTCCCGCATGGGCACACCGGACGACTTCCGGTACCTGGTCGACACGCTGCACCAGGCGGGCATCGGCGTCATCCTGGACTGGGTGCCCGCCCATTTCCCGAAGGACGACTGGGCGCTGGCGGCGTTCGACGGGGAGCACCTGTACGAGCCGCAGGACCGCCGGCGCGCCGAACACCCCGACTGGGGCACCCTCATCTTCGACTACGGCCGCAAGGAAGTGCGCAACTTCCTCGTCGCCAACGCCAGTTACTGGTGCGAGGAGTTCCACGTCGACGGGCTGCGGGTGGACGCCGTGGCGTCGATGCTCTACCTCGACTACTCACGCGAGGAGGGCCAGTGGGCCGCCAACGAGTCCGGCGGCCGGGAGAACCTGGACGCGGTCGCCTTCCTCCAGGAGATGAACGCCAGCGTCTACCGCCGCAACCCCGGCGTCGTCACCATCGCCGAGGAGTCCACGGCCTGGAACGGCGTCACCCGCCCCACCCACCACACCGGCCCCGACGGCTTCGGCGGCCTCGGCTTCGGCCTGAAGTGGAACATGGGCTGGTCACACGATTCGCTGGAGTACATCAGCCGTGACCCGGTGTACCGGGAGTACCACCACAACGAGATGACGTTCTCGATGGTGTACGCCTACAGCGAGAACTACGTCCTGCCGCTCTCGCACGACGAAGTGGTGCACGGCAAGCAGTCGCTCGTCTCCAAGATGCCCGGCGACTGGTGGCAGCGGCGGGCCAACCACCGCGCGTACCTGGGCTTCATGTGGGCCCACCCCGGCAAGCAACTCCTCTTCATGGGGCAGGAGTTCGCACAGGGCGCCGAGTGGTCGCAGGAAGACGGCCTGGACTGGGGCCTCCTGGACCCCGCCTATCCCGCGCGGCCGGACCATCACGGCGTGCAGCTGCTGGTACGGGACCTCAACCACCACTACCGGGCCACGCCCGCCCTGTGGGAGCAGGACACGTCGCCGGCCGGGTTCTCGTGGATCGTGACGGACGCGGCCCAGGACAACGTCCTGGCGTTCCTGCGCCACGCGGAGGACGGCAGCCCGCTGCTGGCGGTCTGCAACTTCGCGCCGGTGGTCCGCCGGGAGTACGTACTGGGTGTCCCGGAGGAGCCTCACGCCTGGCACGAGGTTCTCAACACCGACGCCGCCCGCTACGGAGGCGGGGACATCCGCAACGCCGACCCGCTGAAGCCCGAGCCGGAGGGCGCCCACGGCCGTCCGGCCCGCCTGCGCGTCACCCTTCCGCCGCTCGCCACGGTGTGGCTGCGTCCGGAGTGACGGCAGGCGGCTGCCGTCGCACCTGAAAGGGCGTCAGCGAACGTTGACCTGGACGATGTTGGAGGTGGCGCCGCCGCCGATGACGCGGAGCTTGTTGACGCCCTTCATGCCCAGCATGACGCGCAGGTTGTACGTGTGGGTGTGGCTGGTGTTCATCTGGGCGGGCAGGCTGACCCACTTGTTGTGCTGGAGCTGCTGCAGGGTCACACGTGTGCCCGCGCGCAGGTGCCTGTCGGTGCCGTGGACGCGGAACTGCTGCCAGCTCCTGACCGAGTTCACCGTGGTCTTCGCGAGGAGCGCGGGCCGCGGTGCCGCCTGGGCGGCCGGACGCGGCGGGGTGTCGGAGGAGCTGGCGAGCGCGGACGCCGCGGCGAGGGGGGAGGTCACCAGCAGCAGGCCCGCGCCGAGAGTGAGGGCACGCGTCAGGGCAGGGTTCATGAGATCTCCAGGGGAGGGGGAGCCAGCGGAACGGGATCGGCCATAAGTTATGACAAGTCATCCCAATTCGTCCGGATCGACATGCGCGACCGGATCGACATGCGTCCCTCCCGGTGACCGCCGTGGCGGACCGCTCAGTCGCCGGACTCCCTGAAGTCGGAGACGACGTGCACCGCGGCCTCCTCGGCGGAGGCCGCCCCGCCGTCGACGCCCATGTCCTCGCCGAACATGTCCTGCGCGGCGACATCCTCCGGGTCCTCGGCCGCGCCCTCGTCCGGGGCGAACAGGCGCCCGGCTCGCACGACGCCCACCTCCGCCTCGTCGATCGGCTCACCGTCGGTGTCGACCGTGTCGCCGATGCCGTCGTCGTACTCGGCCGGTCCCGGGACCTGGAGCGCGGGGTCGGGCACTTCCTCGGAGAGCCGTTCGTCGAGGCTCTCGCCCTCGCGCCGCTCCTCGGCGGTGACCCCGGTGTGATCGACCCCGAGAGGGCGCTCGGGAGGCGACCACCCCTCGTCGTAGGGGTCCGACGCGCGGTCGCTCAGCGTGTCCTCGGCGTCGAGGATGCCCGCGTCCTCACGGATCCCGTCCCCATCGGGCTGGTAGACCTCGTCACCCATGACGCCGTCGTCGTCCATGGTCTTCGCACTCCTTCACGCGCGGCGGTGCCGTCGTCATGCCGTGTATCCACCCTGATCCAGAACACACGTTCCGGCACGCGGGCAGTGCCCCGCGCCCGCAGCGGCAGTCGGTCAGCGGGTGTCCGGCGGCAGCCATTCGAGCAGCAGCAGCGTCGCGTCGTCGCGCAGCTGGTTGTCCTGCCGGTCGAGGATGGAGTGGATGAGCTGGCGCAGCGCCTCGGGGGCCGATTCGCCCGCCGCCGTGGCGCGGATGATGCTGTCGGTGAACCGCTCCAGGCCGAACTCGGCGCCGCCGCCCGTACGCAGCTCCGTCACGCCGTCGGTGTACATCAGCACGCGGTCGCCCGGCTGGAGCGCCTCCTCGTGCACGTCCCATTTGGCGCCGGCCAGAGCGGCGGGTGTCCCCAGGGGCGGCTGCGGGGACCGCTCCAGGGCGTGGTCGAGGACGCGGTGGTCGCGGATCAGCAGGGGCGGCGGATGGCCGCAGTTGCACCACCGCAGGACACCGCCCGCCAGATCGAGCTGGGCGAGGATTCCGGTGCAGAACTGCTCCGGCAGCCACCGGGCCAGCGCCTCCTGGACGTTGTCGACGAGTTCCGGCAGCTCGACCTTGGCCCGGCGGGCGTTGCGGCAGCCGGCCATCGCGACGGCGGTCGTCAGGCCGGACAGGAGGTTGTGGCCCATGGCGTCGAGGATGCTCACGTGCAGGGTGGAGGCGGTCAGGGAATGGTCGAAGACATCGCCGCCGATGTCGTAGGCCGGTTCGAGGACGGCGGTCGAGATGACGGTGGAGTTGCCGATCGTGCGGGGCGGCAGGAACGCCCGGAGCATCTCGGCGGGCAGGCTCATGGTCTCGGACCGCGTCAGCCGGGCGAAGGTGTCACTGGAGGCGCGCTTCGAGGTGATCACCATGGCCAGGATGGAGGCGAGCGTGCGGCACCGCCGCAGCAGCGATCCGTCGAGGCCGGACGCCGTGGCTCCGAGGACGCCGAGGCGCTCGACGCCGTCGATCAGCGGGAGCCAGGTGGTGATCCGGCTGTGCGGCAGCTCCTCCAGGCGCAGCTCATGGGCCCGGTAGGCCGAACCGGCGACGGTCGTGTCCACGGCGAGGGCCGACGGCCCCTCGGCCAGCGGCACGAGATACCGCTGCTGGAGGTCGACCAGATAGACGTCGATCCGGTCGAGCCCGGAGACCTCGGCGAACTGCTGCACCAGGGCGGGCAGCTCCCCGGGGGTCGCCGCGTGCGCGGCGGCGAGCAGTTGTTCGAGTAGCTGCTCTCCGGGACCGGGCACCCTGGACTGGGTCGACATCTGTGATCACCACCTCACAGGCAGTCTCACACCGGGGCCGGAATCCCGCCCGCGTACCCGCCCGGGGGTCCTGAGGTCCGGCCAAGAAGTGGCCTTGGTCCCGGCCACGAGCGCAAAAGGTCCCGGTATACGGGCCTCCGTCCGCGGAATCACACGACTGACCGCAGGAACCGGCTGAGGAGAAGGCTGTGCCAAGGGACATCGGTGTGACCAGCAGCAGGCGGCGGGCCGAGGAGGAGGGGCCGGTGCCGCGCGAGGGACTCCGATCCGGGCAGGCCCCCGGACTCCGGACCGCGTGGACCGGCGGCGGGACGCCCCGCGAGAACAGGAAGCTGCGCCTCGTGCGGCCCGGCGGCCAGTGGCCCGCCGCGTCAGGTCCCGAGGCAGGCTCACCCGCCCCCGTACCGCCCGGCGGACAGGGACCGCGGCCGACCGCGCCCTCCGGACGGCCGTCCGCGCGGCCCGGCCCGGGCGCCCCGCCGGGCGGCGGCTCCCGGGAGGGGCTCGGCGCGCCGTGCGGACTGAGCCTGGCCGTGCGGGACCTCCGCGCCGCCGAGGAGTTCTACGGCCGGGTGCTCGGCTGGTGCCACGTGCCGCTGATCGGCACGCAGGGCCGGGCGCGTTCCCTGATGCTGAAGGCCGGGGCGCCGGTCGCGACCCTCGGCCAGAGCCACTGCGCGGGCCCCGACCTGGGCTGGACGCCGTACTTCGCCGTCGACGACGTGGACCGCGCGGTCGGCCGGCTCAGCGAGCGCGGCGCCACCGTGGCGGTCGGCCCGCTCACCACCGGCAGCGGCCGGGCCGCCATGGCGGCGGGGCCGGAGGGCGCGGTCTTCGGGCTGCGGCACCACGCCCCCGACGAGCAGTGGAGGGTGGGCGAGGGCCCGGTCGCCCGCCTGGAGCTGTACACCCGGGACATCTTCGCCGCGGCCCTCTTCTACGGCGGCGTACTGGGCTGGGCGGGCGAGCCCGGCGAGAGCTGCTCCGTGGAGTACGTGGACGACCGGATCGTGGTGCGGGACGGGCCACGCGCGGTCGCCGCGCTCGTGGACGGGGCGGCGCCCGGTGCCGGGGGACGGCACCGCTGGCACACGTCCTTCCGGGTGGCCGACGTCGACGCGACCGCCGCCGCGGCCGTGCGGTGGGGCGGTGGTCTCGTCTCGGCGCCGAGAGGGCTCGGGTCCCGGCGGGAGGCCGTACTGGCGGACCCCGAAGGGACCGTGTTCGCGGTCACCGCGAGCTGAGCCGTGCATGTCGAGACTGTGGGGACCAGGGATGTTTGTTCGGACCATCGATGAGTACCAGGGCGTCGGACAGGGCTTCGGGCCGGCCGAGGGAGCAGCGGACGCGCGGGTGCCGCTGCCGCGGATCGACGCCTCCGAGGTCGCGCCGAAGGACGCGCGGGAGCTGTCCAAGCTCTTCTTCGACCGGCTCGGGGCACTGGAGGAGGGCACGCCCGAGCACACGTACACGCGCGACACCCTCATCGAGATGAACCTCTCGCTGGTGCACTACGTGGCGGGCCGCTTCCGCCATCGCGGCAGCGGCCAGCTGGAGGACATCGTCCAGGTCGGGACCGTGGGCCTGATCAAGGCGATCGACCGCTTCGACATGAGCCGCGGCCACGAGTTCGTCTCGTTCGCGGTGCCCTGCATCCTCGGCGAGATCAAGCGCCACTTCCGGGACACCAGCTGGGCCGTGCACGTACCGCGCAGGCTCCAGGAACTCCGTACGCAACTCTCGCAGTCCCAGGAGAAGTTGAGTTCCGCGCTCGGCCGCGAGCCCACCGTCAAGGAACTCGCGGCCGACCTGAAGGTGACCGAGGAACAGGCGCTGGAGGCGATCGTCGCCGCCAACGGCTACGCGGCCGGGTCCCTGGACGCCCCGCACGGTTCGGCCGAGGAGGGCGAGACGTACCGCAGTGGCCGTTCGCTCGCGGACGTCATGGGCGCCCCCGACCCCGCCATCGAGGTCTTCGAGCACCTCCACGCCCTGGCACCGCTCCTGGCGGAACTCGGCGAGCGGGAGCGCCGCATCATCGAGCTGCGCTTCGGCCAGGAGATGACCCAGGCCGAGATCGGCGCCGCCCTCGGCATCTCGCAGATGCACGTGTCCCGGCTGCTCTCACGCACCTTGGCCGAGCTGCGCACGGGCCTGCTCACGCACGAATAGGGGCGGCCTCCGGCTCCGCGTCGGGCAGCAGGCGCACCAGGGGCGTCTCCACCAGGTGCTCGGCGAGGAACCAGGCCTGTGCCTCACCCCCGCGAATCACCTCCGACACGAGCAGGTCGTTGCTGCCGTCGTCGCCCAGCTCCGCCAGGCGGTGCGCCGCGTCGCGGGCGTTGACGAGGATCGTCTCGTGGGCCTCGAGGAGCCGCGACAGCATCGCGGGGACCTCCTCGACGCCGTCCGGCGGGCGGGGCACCGAGGTGATCTCCGCCGCGTGCCGAGGGTCGCCCACCGCGACCCCACCGAGGCTCTGCACCCGCTCGGCGAGCGCGTCGACGACGGCGAGCTGCGCCGACGCGTGCTGGTCGAGCAGCAAGTGCAGCTGGTGGAAGGTGGCGCCCCGCATCAGCCAGTGATGCTTCTTGTAGAGCGCGTAGAGCATCTGGGTGTCCGCGAGCAGATGGTTCAGCCGCTGGCAGGCGTACATCCGCGCCTCGTAGGACAGGCCGATCGGCAGCTGCCTGACCGTGCCGAACGGCTGGATCTCCGCTCCCTTCTGGTGAAGCCACGGCTGGCTGCCGCTCTTGTGCCGGTGCGCGCTGGTCATGTCCGCCTCCTGGGGGGCTGTGCTGTCTGTACCCGGGCGACGCTAGGCGCGCCGCGAGGAGCCGCCTTGACCGTCAGTGCACGCGAGAGTGCCCGTCAGCGCACTGCGCGCGCCCTTTCGCCGTTCGTTCACTCTCGGGCCAGTACCCGTGCGCCGACGCGCAGGGAGCCCTGGCGCGGCCGACCTAGCGTCGGCGGCCGGCCCACGCCGTGGGTCCGACCGACGAGAAGAGACGGCATGAGCACGAACGGGCGCGGCACGACACCGACGGCGCCACCGAGGCACTCCTCCAGGACCCCGGCCATGCGCGGCCGCGACCCCGAGGAGCGGCACCGCACGGCCACCTCCCTGGAACTCCTCTTCGACCTGTGCTTCGTCATCGCGGTCGCGCAGGCGTCCGAGAGCCTGCACGAGGCCCTGATGGCGGGGGAGTTCGCGGCGGGCGCCCTGCACTACGCGCTGATCTTCTTCACCATCTGGTGGGCGTGGATGAACTTCACCTGGTTCGGCTCGGCCTACGACCCGGGCGACGTCCCGTACCGGCTGACCGTGCTCGTGCAGATCACCGGCTCGCTCGTCCTCGCCGCCGGGGTGTCGCGCGCGTTCCACGACGGGGACCTGCGCGTCATCACCCTCGGCTACGTCGTGTCGCGCACCGCGCTGGCCGCCCTGTGGCTGCGCGCGGCGCGCTCGGACGAGGCCCGGCGGCGGACCGCCCTGCGCTTCGCCGGGGGCGTGACGGTGTGTCAGGCCGGGTGGATCGCGCTCCTCGGGCTTCCGGACGCGGCGCGGCTGCCGGGCATCGCCGTCCTGGTCGTCGCCGAGCTGGCCGTGCCGGTGTGGGCGCAGTCCGCGGGGATGACGCCGTGGCACCCGCGGCACATCGCCGAGCGCTACGAGCTGTTCACCCTCATCGTCATCGGGGAGTTGGTCGCCGCCGTCACGGTCGCGGTCCGCGGCGCCTTCGACCGGCACCACGGCGTGGGCCCGCTGTACGCCGTCGCGGCCGGCGGCCTGGTCACGGCGTTCGCCATGTGGTGGCTGTACTTCAGCAGGCCCGCGCACACCCTGCTCGCCACGACGCACCGGGCGCACCGCCGCCGGTTCGGCTGGGCGTACGGCCACTACCTGATCTTCGCCTCGGCCGCCGCCGAAGGGGCCGGCCTCGCCGCGTACGCCGATCACGTCACGCTCGGGCCCGCCGTCCCGGCGGCGGGCGTCGGCGCGGCGGTCACCGTGCCCGCGGCCGTCTTCCTGACGGCCGTCTGGGCCGTCCATCTGCGGCCCCATCAGCGGACGGCCGCCGAGCGGGTCCCGTACCCGCTGACGGCGTGCGCGATCCTGCTGGGCACCTGGTCGCCGGCGCCGGCCCTCGCCACGGGTGCGCTGCTGGTCGTGCTGATCGCCGTGGACTCGGCGGCGCGCCGCTGAGTGCCGTCGGCTTCGTCCGTCAGCTCCTGTGCAGGGCCGTGCGCAGGGTGGTGACGGCGAGGCCGATGGCGGCTTCGGCGGCGTGGGTCTCGCGCAGGGCGTCGAGCATGACGAAGTCGTGGATGACGCCCTGGAAGCGGACGGCGGTCACGGGCACGCCGGCCTGGCGGAGCTTGTTGGCGTAGGCCTCGCCCTCGTCGCGCAGGACGTCGGCCTCGCCGGTGATGACCAGGGCCGGGGGCAGTCCGGTCAGCTGCTCGGTGGTGGCGCGCAGCGGGGAGGCGGTGATCTGGGCGCGCTCGGCCTCGTCGGTCGTGTACTGGTCCCAGAACCACCGCATGCCGTCGCGGCGCAGGAAGTAGCCGGTGGCGAACTGGTGGTAGGAGCCGGTGTCGAAGCTCGCGTCGGTGACGGGGTAGAACAGCACCTGCTGGACCAGCGGGACGCCGCCGCGTTCCTTGGCCATCAGGGTCAGGGCGGCGCTCATGTTGCCGCCCACCGAGTCACCGGCGACGGCGAGGCGGGAGCCGTCGAGGTTCTTGGCGGTGCCTTCCTCGACGATCCAGCGGGCGACGGCGAAGTTCTGCTCGATGGCCACCGGGTAGCGGGCCTCGGGGGAGAGGGCGTACTCGGGGAAGACCACGGCTGCCTCGGCGCCGACGGCCAGTTCGCGCACCAGCCGGTCATGGGTGTGGGCGTTGCCGAACACCCAGCCCGCGCCGTGGATGTAGAGGATCACCGGCAGCGGGCCCCGGCTGCCCGCGGGCCGCACGACGCGGGCCCGGACGCTGCCGGTGGGGCCGCCTTCGACGGTGACCCACTCCTCGTCGACGTCCGGCTTCTCGATCTCCCCGGACTGCACCTCGTCCACGGCCTTGCGGCCCTCGGCGGGCGCCAGGTCGAACAGGTAGGGCGGGTTCGCGGTCGCCTCGGCGAAAGCGGCGGCGGCGGGCTCCAGAACCGGGCGAATGACTTCTACGACGTCGGACACGAGTTTCTCCTGATCTCGGGGCAAGGCATTTACAGGACATGTCTAAAACCTGCCCGGCGGCGGCAGTTGACCCCGAGTGCACCGGACGTGGTCCCTCAGCGCATGGAAAACGGGGCAGTGCACTGTCGGAACGCATGCGGTGCACTGGGCGGCCACTTGTGCGGCACGTGCCGCCATAACGTGAGGGCGAAGCGCAGGAGTTGTGAGCCGGAAAACAATTCGGGCCAAGTCGCAGGAGGTTGTCCCCACGTGTCCACGATCCCGGTCGGTGGGCTGGTGCCCAGCACCGCCGCCCAGCACGCCGCGGACGTCGTCGTCCGCAACGCGAAGATCCACACGGGCGATCCGCGGCGTCCCCAGGGCCAGGCGCTCGCCATCCGCGGCGGCGTCATCGCGGCCGTCGGCGACGACAGGGACATGGCCGTCCACGTCGGCCCCGCCACGAAGGTGGTCGACGCCCTCGGCCGCCGGGTGGTCCCCGGCCTCAACGACTCCCACCTGCACGTCATCCGCGGCGGCCTCAACTACGTACTTGAGCTGCGCTGGGACGGCGTGCCCACGCTCCGCCAGGGCCTGGCGATGCTGCGGGAGCAGGCGGCCCGCACCCCGAAGGGCCAGTGGGTGCGCGTGGTGGGCGGCTGGTCCGCCGAACAGTTCGCCGAACGCCGGCTGCCGACCGTCGCCGAACTGAACGCGGCGGCGCCGGACACCCCCGTGTTCGTGCTGCACCTGTACCAGTCGGCGGTGCTCAACAGGGCGGCGCTCAAGGCCGCCGGCTACACCAAGGACACCCCGGACCCCAAGGGCGGCCAGATCGTGCGGGGCCGCGACGGCGCGCCGACGGGCATGCTGCTGGCCGCACCCGGCGCGCTCATCCTCTACTCGACCCTGGCCAAGGCCCCGGTCCTCGACGGGGAGGACAAGAAGACCTCGACGCGGCATTTCCTGCGGGAGCTGAACAGGTTCGGCCTCACCTCGGCGATCGACGCGGCGGGCGGATTCCAGAACTTCCCCGACAACTACGGCACTGTCGCCGAACTCGCGGCCGACGGACAGCTTTCCCTGCGCATCGCCTATCACCTCTTCCCGCAGACCGCCGGACAAGAAGTCGACGATCTCGCCCGCTGGATCGGGATGACGAGCCCGCAGGACGGCGACGATTGGCTGCGTCTGAACGGCGCGGGCGAGAACCTCACCTGGGCGGCCGCCGATTTCGAGAATTTCGCCCAGCCGCGCACAGAACTCACCGCCGACTACGAGGTCGCGTTCGAAAGAGCCGTACGCCTCCTCATGGAGAACGGCTGGGGTTTCCGGCTGCACGCCACCTACGACGAAACCATCCGCCGCGACCTCACGGTGTTCGAGAAACTCGCCGCCGAAGGGCTCTTCCCGGCCGGGAACCGCTGGCTGTTCGACCACGCGGAGACCGTCTCGGCGGACAGCCTCGACCGCGTCGCCGCCCTCGGCGGAGCCATGTCCGTGCAGAACCGGCTCTCCTTCCAGGGCGAGGCGTTCGTACGCCGCTACGGCATCGGCGCCGCCGCCGACGCCCCGCCGGTCCGCGCCATGCTGGAGCGCGGCCTGACCGTCGGCGGCGGCACGGACGCCACCCGCGTCTCCACCTACAACCCCTGGGTCGCCCTGCACTGGCTGGTCACCGGCCGCACCGTGGGCGACCTGGTGCTGCGGCCGCCGCTCGGCCGCGTCGACCGGGAGACCGCGCTCGCGATGTTCACCTCGGCGGGCGCCGCGCTGACCGGCGAGGAGGACCGCAAGGGCACCCTGCGGCCCGGCCACCTCGGCGACCTCGCGATCCTGTCCGATGACTACTTCGCGGTGCCCGAACCGGAGATCGCCCACATCGAATCCCTGCTGACCGTCGTCGGCGGCCGGATCGTCTACGCCGCCGGGGAGTACGAGGGCCTCGACGAGGAACTGCCCCCGGTCAGCCCCGCCTGGAGCCCGGTCGCCCACTTCGGCGGCTACCAGGCCACGCCCCGCCCGGGCCTGTCCGGCGCCCGCCAGGCCGAGTTGCTCCATCAGGCCGTCGCCGAGTCCGAGCAGCACCGCCAGTGGCGGGCGCGCCGGGGCCTCACGTCCGAGGACGCGCGGCCGTTCTTCGACCCGTGCTTCTCGCTCTGAGCCCCTCCCCGTTCCGATCTTCCCGGGAGAGGTGAACCGCCCCTCCCGGGCACACCCCACGCGCGCCGTCCGCCCGGACGGCCGCTTCCGCCAGCGGACACCCGTCCGCGCGCCTCAACACCGTCGAAAGGCACTCCCATGACCGACTTCTCCCAGGTCACCGCTGCTCCCGGCCCCGACCTGCTGACCCCCGACAACTGCGCCGTGCTGTTCGTGGACCACCAGCCGCAGATGTTCTTCGGCACCGGCAGCGGCGACCGCACCGCGATCATCAACGCGGCCACCGGCCTGGCGAAGGCCGCCAAGGTCTTCGACGTACCGGTCGTGCTGAGCACCGTGGCCGCCGAGTCCTTCTCGGGCCCGATCATGCCGCAGCTCAAGGCGGTCTTCCCCGGCCAGCAGGTCATCGACCGCACCTCGATGAACGCCTGGGAGGACGTGCCCTTCGTCGAGGCGGTGAAGGCGACCGGCCGCAAGAAGCTCGTGATCGCCGGTCTGTGGACCGAGGTCTGCGTCGTCCTGCCCGCGCTCTCCGCCATCGCCCAGGGCTACGAGGTGTACGTCGTCACGGACGCGTCCGGCGGCGTCAGCCCGCAGGCCCACGAGCACGCCGTCCAGCGCATGGTCCAGGGCGGCGCGATCCCGGTCACCTGGGTGCAGGTGCTCCTGGAGCTCCAGCGCGACTGGGCGCGCACCGAGACGTACGTGCCCGTCACCGAGGTGGTGAAGGAGCACGGCGGTGCCTACGGCCTCGGCCTCGTGTACGCGCAGGCCGTCATGGGCGAGCACGCCGCCGGCTGACCGGCGCGGCACATCGGTGGTTGACGGAACGTCAGGAACAGGCAGGGGCAAGGCATGGACACGGGACTGCTCGTACTCCGGCTGGTGGTGGGACTCCTCATCGCCGGGCACGGGGTGCAGAAGGTCAGCTTCCGGCTCGGCGGCGACGGACTGGCGGGCGGGACGCGGGAGTTCCGGCACGACGGCTTCCGCGGCGGCCGGCTGACGGCGGTCGCCGCGGGCGGCAGCCAGATCGGTGCCGGCCTGTTCCTGGCGGCCGGGCTGCTCACCCCCGCGGCCGCCATGGCGGCGATGGGGGTGATGACGGTCGCCGGTTCCGTCAAGTGGCCCCAGGGGCTGTGGGTGCAGAACGACGGCTATGAGTACCCGCTCGTCCTCGTCGTGGTCTCCGCCGTCCTGTCGCTCACCGGACCGGGGCGCTGGTCCGCCGACCACGCCCTCGGCCTGACGCCCTGGCCCCTGTGGGTCTCGGTCGCCGCCGTCGTCATCGGCCCCGTCAGCGGGCTGCTCACCCGTGCGGTGCTGCACCGCGGGCCCGCCGCCGAGGACACCACCGGGGACGCCGCCGAAGGGAGGGGCCCGCATGCGCGAGCTGCTCGCTGACGCCGCCCGCACCCTCGTACCGCCGAAGGGCGACCGGCACGGGCCGCTGCCGCCGCTCCTGCTGACGCTGACGCTGGTGACCGGCGTGGTCGACGCCGTGAGCTACCTCGCCCTCGGGCACGTCTTCGTCGCCAACATGACCGGGAACGTGGTCTTCCTCGGCTTCGCCCTGGCGGGCGCCGCGGGGCTGTCCGCCCCCGCCTCCGTCGTGTCGATGGCCGCGTTCCTCACCGGCGCGCTGGCCGGGGGCCGGCTCGGCACCCGGTTCGCCGCGCACCGCGGTCGGCTGCTGGCCGTGGCCGCCGGGCTGCAGGCGGCGCTCGTCGCGGCGGCCGCCGTCACGGCCGCGGTGGCGCACGGGGCGACCGCGGCCCCGGCCCGCTACTCCTTGATCGTGCTGCTCGGCCTCGCGATGGGGCTCCAGAACGCCGTCGCCCGGCGGCTCGGCGTCCCCGACCTGACCACCACGGTGCTCACCCTGACCCTTACGGGTCTGGCGGCGGACTCCACCCCGGCGGGCGGGGCGGCTCCCCGGCCCGGCCGCCGCGTCCTCTCCGTCCTGGTGATGTTCCTCGGCGCGCTGACCGGAGCCCTGCTCCTCACCCACGCCGGCCTGGCCGCCACCCTCGGACTCGCGCTGCTGCTGCTCGTCCTCGCGGGTGCGCTGACGTGGCGTCTGTCGAGGCGTGCCGCGGACTGGACCAGGCCACTGGGCTGACCCGTCGGCGCACCGCCCGACGGGGGCGCGTCCGTCGTCGGGCGTCATCGGAGTCGTAGGAGGTCAACGCGTGTCGGTGAGGGAGGCCAGCCACGCGGTCAGCAGGCGGTTGACCTCCGCCGGGCGTTCCTGCTGGAGCCAGTGGCCGCAGCCCTCCAGGATGTGCGAGGAGAGCAGGCCGGGGAGCGTGGCGGGGAAGGCGTCGATCGCGTCGCCCATCCAGGTCGTGGAGGCATCGAGGCCACCCCCGATGAACAGGGACGGCTGCTTGATGGACGCGCCGTTGTACGGGGCGAGGTCCTCCCAGTCGCGGTCCATGTTCCGGTAGCGGTTGAGCGCCCCGGTCATGCCGGTGCGCTCGAACTCCCCGGCGTACACGTCGAGGTCGTCCTCGGTCAGCCAGGCGGGAAGCGGGCCCTTCGGGAAGCGGTCGCGCAGGCGTCCACCGCGCCCGCCGCCCCGGTTCACGAAGTGCGGGTCGGGCTCGCCCGGACCCGGCATGGTGTCACCGGACATGGCGGCGAAGAACCCCGCGAGCCAGCCCCGGACGTCGGGTTCCATCTCGGCCTCGGCGCGGCCCGGCTCCTGAAAGTAGGAGACGTAGAACTCCTGCTTCGGGCCGCCGATCCCGGTGAAGACGTCGGTGGGGCGGGGGCCGCCGGGCGGGGCGTAGGGAACGCTCAGCAGCCCGACCGCGCGGAACACCTCGGGGTGGAGCAGGGCTGACGTCGCCGCGATGTTCGCGCCCCAGTCGTGGCCGATGATCACCGCCGTGTCCTCGCCGAGGGCGCGCACCAGGGCGACGTTGTCCGCCACCAGGTCGAGCATGCGGTACGCGTGCGTTGCGGCGGGTCTGGAGGAGCGGCCGTAACCGCGCACGTCGAGGGCGACCGCCCGGTATCCCGCCGCCGCGAGGGCAGGCAGCTGGTGACGCCAGGAGTACCAGGACTCGGGGAAGCCGTGCACGAGCAGGACGAGCGGCCCGGTGCCCTGCTCGACCAGGTGCAGCCGCCCGGCGGGTGCCTCGACGGTGCGGTGGCGCGGGGCGGTCGACGGCGTGGGCTGGGGCATGGGTGTCTCCTCCGGTTCCGGGTGGCCTCGGGTGCACACCGATCATGCGCCGCGGCGGCCGACTGACGTGACGGTCTTTGCTGTTCCGGCAAAACGGCAGGGGAGGGCAGCGGCCTCCGACACCCGCGTCTTCGCCCACCTGTGGAGCATCGGCGTGGAGTGGCAGTTCTACCTGGCCTGGTCGCTGGTGGTGGCGGTGACGGCCCGGGTCCGGTACGGCGAACGGATCGTGGCCCTGCTCTGCGGCAACGCGCTGCGGCACGGCGCCGCGCCCGTCACCGTCCGGGCGACCGCCACGCGGGAAGCCGTCGTGATCCAGGTCGCCGACCGCGGCCCCGGCATTCCGGGACGACGTCCTGCCGCACGTCTTCGAGCGCTTCTCCAAGGCGGATGCCGCGCGGGCCCGCTCCGAGGGCAGCGGGCTCGGGCTCGCCATCGCCAGGGAGAACGTACGACTGCACCACGGCACCCTCACCGCCGCCAACCTCCCGGGCGGCGGCGCGGCGTTCACCGTGACTCTCCCGCTCGGGCCCGCACAGGAGGACCCCTCGTGAAACGCCCCTTCGTATGCGTGCCGGTCCTGCCGGCGGTCCTGTTGGCCTCCCTGGTGATGGGCTGCGGCGTCGGGGCCACCGGTCCGGTCCCGGCCGGCGCCCCGGCCTCCGGACTGCAGGCGGGCACCGTGTTCCACTACGCCCGCCTCTACTTCGTCGGCCGGTACGGCATCCAGGCCGTGCCCCGCGCAGTGGACACCGCCGCGACTCCGCAACGGGCCCTCGACCTCCTCCTCAAGGGCCCCGTCACGGCGGAACGGGCCCGTGGCCTGATCACGGAGGTGCCCCGGCTCCATGGCCGCGTCATCGCACGGGCCGCCGAGGGCGCCGTGGACCTGCGCCTCCCGGTGCCCGTGGCCCAGATGTCCGGCGGCGGCCTCGGCCTCAGCCAGATCGTCTGCACGGTGGCCAACGCCGACGTACCCGGCGACAAGCAGCCGCCCGACGTGGACGTACGGGTCTACGAGGCGGGTTACTCGACGGCCTGGACCGTGCGGTGCGACGCGGCGGGCAACGTCGTTCCTGTACCGAACCGTTGGCGGAGTCCAGGGCGTGGGCCCGCTCATCCGGGCCTGGCGTCTCCCTGCCGGGGCTGCGTGCGGTCCGGCGCGGAACCCGCCCCGCCCCGGAGCGTGCCGTACGCCGACGTCAGGACGGCTGTTCGTAGCAGCAGGCGATGGCGGCGGCGCGGCGGTGCAGGGAGGTGCGCAACCACTCCGGGGCCAGGGCCTCGGCGCTCGTGGCGAGATGCCACAGTGCCCATTCCGCGTGTCTGGCGTCCTGGAAGGACACCTCCAGGCGCAACCAGCCGTCCGCTTCGGTCTCTTCGGCGTGGACGGCGAGCGCGGTCCCCACCAGTTCCTCGCGCCGCTCCGGGTCCACCCGTACCCGCACGGAGACCTGGTCGCCGCCGGTCCGGAACCGTGTGCTCCGTTCCTGCCAGGCCCGGTCCAGGTCGACCCGGTCCGGTCGCTGTGCGGGTTCGGGGAGTTCCTCGGCGGCCAGAACTCTGGACAGCCGGTAGGTGCGGTCCGCCCCGGACCGCGTGGCCAGCAGGTAGCCCTGGCCGCGCACGGTCACCAGGCCGATGGGGTCCACCGTGCGCCACGTCGGCGCGCGGCCCACCGCCGCGTAGTGGATACGCAGCTTGTGCCCCGCGAAGACCGCGCGCCGGACCTCGGTCACGGTGGAGTCGGGCACCTCCTCGGCGGCCTCACGGCGCGCCAGAAGGTCTGTCTCCGGGTCGATGAGCAGCCGTCGCGCCGCGCCGGCCGCGGTGGCCCGAGAGCTTTCGGGCAGCGCGTCCACCACTTTGCGCATGGCCGACGCGAGCGCCGCGCCGAGGCCGAACACCTGGGCGCCGCGCCGTGATCCGGCGACCAGCAGGGCCAGTGCCTCGTCGTGGTTCAGACCGGTGAGCTCGGTCTGGAAACCGGGCAGCAGCGCGAAGCCGCCGTGCCGGCCGCGTTCGGCGTAGACGGGAACACCGGCGGTGGACAGGGCTTCGATGTCGCGCAGCACGGTCCGGGTGGAGACCTCCAGCTCGCGGGCGAGCGTGGTCGCGGAGAGTCGGCCGTGCTGTCGCAGCAGCAGCACCAGGGAGACCAGCCGGTCGGCGCGCATGCGGGAAACCTATCGGAATACGTGACCAAGGGTGTCGTGATTTGTTGACAGGCTCATGGGCGTACGGACTCTCGACGGAACGTCCGACTGAAACGGAGCTGATGTGGCGATGGAACGCACGGCGGTCAACCCGGTGTCGTGGTCGAAGGAGTTGGGGTTCAATCAGGGTGAGGTGGTCTCCGGGCACACCCGGACCCTGTACTGCTCCGGGCAGACCGCGACAAGTGGTGACGGCAGACCCCGGCACGACGGTGACATGGCGGCGCAGCTGGCGCTGAGCCTGGACAACCTGGAGGCCGTGCTCGGCGAGGCCGGCATGTCCCTCGCGAACCTCGTCCGGCTCAACGTCTACACCACCGACGTCGATCTCCTCTTCCCGCACTACGGCGTACTGGCGGCCCGGCTGGGCGCCGCCGGAGTGGCACCGGCCACCACGATGCTCGGCGTGACACGGCTGGCGATCCCGGGTCAGCTGGTGGAACTGGAGGGAACCGCCGTCGCCTGACCCTCCCGCCCGGCCGGCGCGGCCTGGTGGCGGGTCACCGGAACCGGTGGGCCACCGCCGCGAAGGAGCGCACCCCGGGGTGCCGGGCGCGCAGCCGCTCGGCGGCGCGGGCCACCGAGCCGAGGAAGGCGAGGGTCCGCTCGGCGTCCTTGTCGAACTGTCGCGGCTCGAACCAGACGAACAGGCCGTGCGCGGCCGCGATCGACGCGGCCTCCGTCAGCCGGTCGAGGTCGTGGCCGAGCAACAGGACCGCGTTGCAGTGCCGTTGCTTCTTGATGGCGGCCATCTCCCGACGGACGTACTCCGTCCGCCAGACGTCCCTGTCCGTATCGAAGTTGACCCCTTTGTGGGCGAGCGGTCCGGCGTGGCCGAGTGGTCCGGAGGCGCGCGCTGACGCCTCCGCATCGGCGGACGCCGCGTGGGCGGGCGCGCTGTCGGCGACCCAGACGGTGGTCAGGGCCGCGGTGGACAGGGTGGCGGCGGCACTGGCGAGTAGGGCCCGGCGGGGGATCGGTGCGGGTGTCGTACCGTCGGGCGTCGTTCCGTCAGGTGCCGTCTCGTCAGCCCTCATACCGTCAGGCGCCTCTTGGCCAGGGGCAGTTCGGTCGGGCGTCGTTCCGTCAGTCGTCATGCGCTCAGCCTGCGGGGAGCACGGTCGACGGAACGTCGGCCGAAGGGCTCGTACCCGTAGACCAAAGTCGCCTAGGGCCTGTCTGACAATTCCCGTCGTCGCCCGGAGGGCGGCCTCGCGGCGTCAGGTGCGTGCTCTCGGCGTGCCGGGCGTAGGGCCTCGTACTGGATGTACTTGGCTCTGCGCCCGGTGCGGCGAGAGTGCGTGCATGGCGTCGCGAGGCAGACGGGAATTGTCAGACAGGCCCTAGCGCGTCCGCCTTCGGTACAGCGCCTCCGCCGCGGTCACCGACACCACCGTGATCCCCGCGCACCAGACGAGCGCCTGCCACCCGCTGCCGTCCACCGGCCGGCCCAGCAGCAGCCCGCGGATCGACTCGATCACCGGCGTCAGCGGCTGGTGCTCGGCGAAGCCGCGCAGCCAGGACGGCATGGTGTCGACCGGCACGAAGCCGCTGGACGGATACGGCAGGAACGCGATGAAGAAGGTGAACCCCCCGGCGGCCTCCGGCGACCTGGCGATCAACCCCACCGCCGCCGACAGCCACGACAGCGCCACGATGTAGCAGACCAGCACCCCGATCGCCGCGAGCCACCCGGCCGCCGAAGCCTGCGGCCGGAAGCCGATGGCGGTGGCCACGCCGAGGACGACGGTGGTGGCGGCGAGGTTGCGGGCCAGCGAGGCGGCGACGTGTCCGGACAGGACCGCCGCGCCGCGGACATCCATGGCGCGGAAGCGGTCGATGATCCCGCTCTGCATGTCGTGCGCGACGCTCATGGCGGTGTTCCCGGCGCCGAAGCCCGCGCAGAGCACCAGCACGCCGGGCACGACGTACTGCACGTACTTCCCGCCGGTGTCGATCGCGCCGCCGAAGAAGTAGACGAAGACGAGCATGAGCATCACCGGCATCGCGAGCGCGGTGATCAGCGCGTCGGGAGTCCGGGCGCTGAGCCGCAGGGACCGCCCGGTCATGGTGAGGGCGTCAGACATGTGACGGCTCCTTGTCGGTGAGAGTCATGAAGACGTCGTCGAGGGTGGCGCCGTGGACGGTGAAGCGCTCGACGAGGCTCCGCTCCGGGTCCACGGTGTCGAGGAGTTCGCGGATGTGGTCCGCGCGGCCGCTCGTCGCGACGCCGAGGCTCCGCTCGGCGGGCTCGCGCCGGACGACGAGGTGGCCGAGGAGCCGCTCGACCGTGGCGTACGCCTCGGGCCCGGTGAGGGTCAGGTCGAGGCGCTCGGCGGCGACGAGCCGCTTCAGCTCGGCGGCCGTGCCCTCGGCGACGATCCGTCCGCCGTCGATGAGCGCGATCCGGTCGGCGAGCCGGTCCGCCTCCTCCAGGTACTGGGTGGTGAGGAAGACCGTCACCCCGGAGTCGGCCAGCCCGGACACCAGGTCCCACACCTCCTGCCGGCTGCGCGGATCGAGTCCGGTGGTCGGCTCGTCGAGGAAGACGACGCCGGGCTCGCCGACGAGCGAGGCGGCGAGGTCCAGGCGCCTGCGCATGCCGCCGGAGTACGTGCCCACGCGGCGGCCCGCGGCATCCATGAGCCGGAAGCGGGCCAGCAGTTCGTCGGCGCGGGCGCGGGCGGCGGCTCGGGAGAGGCGCGCGAGCCGGCCGACCAGCCGCAGGTTCTCCGCGCCGGTCAGCTGCTCGTCGAGGGCGGCGTACTGCCCGGTGAGACTGATCGCCCGGCGCACGGCCGACCGTTCGGTGCGTACGTCGCGCCCGGCGACCCGGGCCGTGCCCGTGTCCGCCGTGAGGAGGGTGGCGAGGATGCGGACGGTGGTGGTCTTTCCGGCGCCGTTGGGCCCGAGGAGGGCGAAGACGGTGCCGGGGGCGATGGTCAGGTCGATGCCGCGCAGGACCGCGACCTTCCCGTAGGACTTGGCGAGGCCTCGGGCCTCGATGGCGGGTGGCTGCATGTCCCGCTCTCCTTATGTCATGTTTTTCTCTTAGGTCTTCTGCGTATGACATACGCGCTACTGTGTAGACCATACACGACACTGCGTAGGGCGTACACGAGACTGCGTAGGCCATACACGGAACTGCGTACGGGATAAACTCCACGCCATGGAAAGCGAATCCCCCGCGCCCTTCCCGGCCAGCCTGGAGACCGTGTGGGGCCTGCGCGAGCGCCCGCACAAGGGCCCCAAGCGCGGCCTCACCCTCGACGGCATCGTGACGGCGTCTATCGTGGTCGCGGACGCCGAGGGCATCGAAGCGGTGTCGATGAGCCGGGTGGCCAAGGAGCTCGGCGCCTCGACCATGGCGCTCTACCGCTACGTGGCGACCAAGGACGAGCTGGTCATGCTCATGGTGGACGCCGCGATCGGGCCGCCCGTGCCGCTGCCGCCACACGTGCGCGGCTGGCGTGCCGGTCTGGAGCACTGGGCGGTGATGATGCGCGCGGCGCTGAGCCGGCACCTGTGGGCGGTCTCCCTGGTGGCGGCGCACGGACCCCCGGTGACGCCGAACCAGCTGGCATGGCTGGACCAGTGCCTTCAGGTGCTTTCGGAGACGCGTCTGGACCCCGGGGAGAAGATCGCGGTCTCGCTGCTGGTCAGCGGCCAGGTCCGCAGCGAACTCACCATCGTCGCCCTGCTCCGGCAGGACCCGGCGGGGGCGGAGCGGCGGATGGCGGGGTACGGGAAGTTCCTGCGCAGGGTGACGGAGGACGGGCGGCTGCCCGCGCTGCGGGCGGCGGTGGCCGACGGCGCCTTCGACGACATGGACGCGGAAACTGCGGGCGAGTCCGCCGACTTCGACGACTTCGCGTTCGGGCTGCAACGCGCGCTCGACGGGGTGGCGGCGTATCTGGAGGAGTAGGGCGGGGCCTCGGTTCGGCTGGGTCGTGGGACCGTCCGGTGAAGATGGCCGGGGCGAGGTTCGGCGCGCCTTGCTCGGCCGGGGCCGGTGAGTAGCCTGACCGGATGACATCTTCCGACGCCGCAGACACCCCGGTCAGTGGTGTGCACGTGCGCGAGAGCGTCGCGCACTGCGTCACGACCCTCTCCGCTGTCCCTCCGGTCGACTGGTCCGCCCGCGCCGACGGCCTGGAGTGGACCCGCTGGGAGACCCTGGAGCACTTGGCGGACGACTTGCTCACCTACGCGCTGCGCTTCGGGCTCGCGCGGCCGATGGAGGTGCCGCGGGTGCCCCTGCGCATCTCCTGCGACCGAACCGGCGGGCCGGGCAACGTCATCTTCGGTG
The DNA here is from genome assembly GCF_021028635.1 of Streptomyces huasconensis. NCBI lineage: Bacteria > Bacillati > Actinomycetota > Actinomycetes > Kitasatosporales > Streptomycetaceae > Streptomyces > Streptomyces huasconensis. The sequence goes on along the minus strand of NZ_CP086119.1, from coordinate 774,400 downwards.
ACCGGTCCGCGGGGCCGGAAGGGCTGCTGACCGTGGTCCAGGCGTGCGGCGGGCTGCTCGCCACCGCCGTGGACAACGCCGCTCCCACGACGCTGGCCCCGCACGTGTTCGGCGCCTCCGATCCGGAGGGTTTCGCGGCCATGGGTGTGGTGGAGACCCTCGTTCACACGTATGACATCGTCCAAGGACTTCCGTACGACGGTGCGCCCCCGGAGGAGTTGAGCCGACGGGCCCTCGCGCGGCTCTTCCCCGACGTGACCGTGACGGGCACCGCCGCGTCCACGTTGCTCTGGGCCACGGGACGCATCGAGATGCCCGACCGGCGCCGCCGGACGACCTGGCGCTGGTACGGGGAGCCGTCCACGGCCCGGTGACCGTTCCGTTCCCCCCTTCCCGCGCTCGCTCTCACTCGGGGTGACTCAAGCGGCCGAGGGGCGCAGGCGCACGGGCAGGGTCTGGTGACCGTTGCTGATCAGGGAGGGCAGCGGCTTCAACTCCTCGACAGGTACGGCGAGTTCGATGCCGGGGAACCGCTCGAAGAGCATCCGGAGGGCGGTGGCCACCTCGAGGCGGGCGAGAGGGGCGCCGAGGCAGAAGTGGATGCCGTGTCCGAAGGCAAGGTGATCCTTCGGCGCGCGGGTGAGGTCGAAGGCGTCCGCGGTCTCGCCGTGCCAGTCGGGGTGCCGGTTGGCGGCGGCGTAGGAGGCGAGGATCGCTTCGCCCTTGGCGATGATCTGCCCGCCGGGCAGGCTGATGTCGCTGAGGGCGAACCGCAGGGGCAGGTGCTTGACGGCCGGTTCGTGGCGCAGGGTCTCCTCGACGGCGTCGCCCCAGCCGGCGCGGCCGGCCCGGATGTGGTCCAACTGGTCGGGGTGGGTGAGCAGCTGGGTGACGGCCTGGTCGATGACGTTGACGGTCGTCTCGTACCCGGCGCTGATCATGAGCAGCAAGGTGTCGCGGAGTTCGGCGTCGGAGAGGCGGCTGCCGTCGCCCTCCTCATCGCGCGCGGTGATGAGCAGGGACGTCATGTCCTCGCCGGGCTCCGCGCGTTTGGTGGCGATGAGCTGGTCGAGCGCCTCGTAGAGCCGGCCGGTGTTGGCCGTGGACTGCTCGGCGGTGAGCGTGGTGTCGAAGACACCGTCGACGAGAGCGCGGAAGGCGCTCCGCCGCTCGGCGGGGACGCCCATGAGGTGGCCGATGACGGAGATCGGCAGCGGGTACGCGAGGTGCTCGCGCAGGTCGACGGGTTCGTGCGGTTCGCCTGACCGGGGCGACAGCAAGGTGTCGAGGTCGTCGAGGAGGCCGGTGACCATCGTCTCGACGACCTGTTCCAACGCGGCGATGCGGCGGGCGCTGAACGCGGGTGCGACGAGGCGGCGCAGTCGGCGGTGGTCGGCTCCGTAGGCGGTGAACATGTTCTGGACCGCGACCCACAGGGCGAGCGGCCAGCTCTGGACGACCTCCTCGAACCGGGGCCAGTGGGCGCGGGCGTCCTTGGAGACGTTTTCGCTGGTCAGCAACTTCTTCAGGAGCGCGGGGTCGGTGACGGACCAGGCGGTCACACCGAGGATGTCCACGCGGACGGCGGGTCCATGAGCGCGTAAGCGCCGGTGTTCGTCGTGCAGACCGACGCCGGTGGGGTCGAGGACGACGGGAGCGGTGGGCTGGAGCGTCACGGCGAAAGGTCCTTTCGGACGGGCAGGGCGGTGGCGGACGGGTGTGGCGGTGGTGGTGGGGCGGGCGGACGCGGGCAGCCGCACCCCGGGGCGGGTGGGCGTTCCGCCCCGGGCTTCCCCGAGGGCCGGAGCCGGCCGGGTTCAGACGGTGCGCCGCCCTTCGGGGGCGTTGCCGCACGGTGAACTCTTCCGTGGTTCAGCCGCTTCGCGCGACGGCGGAAACCGGCCAATCTGCGGTGACAGGCGAGGCCCGCGTCATTCGATCGTGGGGATTGAAAGGCCATTCCGGTGCGCCTTCGGCCGCCGGGCGGACAGTCTGAACCGCACGCAATGACTGATTTCGGAGGCGCCATGTTCATGCTCCGTCGTCGACTGCCCGTCCTGTCCGCCCTCGCCGTGGCGGCGGGCGCCCTCAGCTCCGCCTCCTCCGCGTCGGCGGCCGCCGAGCCCCCGGTCGTGGTCAACGCCGGGACCGCGAGCCTGCCCGGCCAGGTCTCACAGGCCACCTGCCCCGAGGGCACGCAGCTCGTCGGCGGCGGTTACCGGGTGTTTCCGGTGAAGAACGGCCTCGGCGAGGTGGCCGACTTCATCGCGACCAATGCTCCTTCGGCAACGGTCCCGAACACCTGGGAGGTCCGTGCGCTCTTCGGCCGCGCCGGGGCCTACGCCATGTGTGCGACGTCAGCGGCGCAGGCACCGGCCGTGGTGGTCTCCGCATGGGCCCAGAAGGACATGACGGCGAAGGCCACCTGCCCGGCAGGGACGCAACTGACCGGCGGCGGTTACGACTCCCGGCCGGCCGTCAACGGCATGAACGACAACAAGGACGAGATCGTCATCAACGCCCCGGCCGCCCAGACCCCCAACACATGGATGGCGCGCATGGACAAGGGCGAGGCACGTGCGATCGCCATGTGTGCCGAGGGAGACCTCACATGAAACTGCGCAAGCCTGTCGCGGCACTGCTCGCGACCTCGACACTCGCCGCCGCGGCCCTGCTGGGCCTCGCCACCCCGGCGGCCGCCGCCGACTGCCCGGCCGGGAACTTCTGCCTGTTCTCCGGACCCGACTTCACCGGCAGCCAGTTCAACCTGTACCGATGCGACACATACTCCCTCCAGGGCTGGGAGGGCCACGGCTCCTGGGTCAACAACCAGACCCCGGGCACGCGAGCCCAGTTCCTGGACCAGAACCACAACGTCATCCACACCACGCCCGGCGCCTACTCCGCGAGCACCCACCACGACTGGACGCCTGTCTGGTATGTCCGCAACTGCTGACAGCCGACCGGCGTTCGTCGGCGCCGCGCCCGCCCGCGACCCCGCGCCCGTCCGGCCGGGGGACGGAAGGCCGGACCGGCGCGTTACTCGTCCTCGTCCGCGACTTCCAGCGTTCCTCGGGCCAGGGCGATGAACGCGACGTAGGCCGCCCGGAAGTCCCGGTAGGCGGCGTCGTACGCATCCCGCCGCTCAGGGCTGTCGTCACCGATGAGTGCCTTGAGCAACGGCTGCACGCGCCGCGCCATGTTCCGTACGTGATCCGCCGCGTCGGAGACGTGTTCGGGGCCGTCGAGCCGGACTTCGTGCATGGCTCTGTTCATGTCCCCGATGGCCGGGCCGAGGCGCTCGTACATCTGCGTCAGGAGCCGGTCCTTGGCCGCACGGTCACGCGCGGCGTCGACGTCGTCGATCTCCCAGGTGGCCGCGCTGAACGCGTGCGCACAGCCCATCATCTCCCGGTACGCGGACCGACGCCGGTCGCGCTGCTCGCGAAGTGCCTCTGCGCGCGCGGCCGTTCGGGCCTGGGCGTGCGCCGCGCGCAAGGTCGCCCGTGCGGTGACGCAGCTGGCTCCGAGTGCGGTCAGCGCGGTGAGGACGCCGATCCACAGTCCACTGTCCGCCATGCCCCGAGTCTGTCAGCCGAACGAACGCCGCGTACGGAAGAGGCGAGGCCCTGGCCGAAGGTGTGCGTGATGACGTCCATCAGTCCACCGGACCGGGGAGGGAATTGGAGTAGACCAATGATAGAAATGTCCTGCGGCGGGATGCGAGGCGGTGCCCCGCCGTACGGCCCCCCGCCTGCGGTGATGCCGCTCCGCCCCTGCCGCGGTCGCGTCAGGGGAGAGGGCAGGGGTCTGGCGGTGGCGAAACGGGCATGGTATAGACATATGAAACAACCACATGCCCTCTCGGTCCGACCCGGCCGACAGGCGGCTCACCGCCGGAAGGTCTGTCCTGGTGCATGCCCTTGATCACCCTCCCCCTGCCGTGAGAGCGCGCCGCGCCCTGAGCGCCTCCCGGCTGCTGCACCCCGGCGCGGCGCTGCGGCTGCGGCGCGCGGGCATAGCGCGCGTGCTCGTCACCGGTGGCCTGGCCCGCGTGGCCCTGCGCGGCGAGATCACCGGCCGCGAAGCCGACGAACTCGCCGCACAGCTGCGCCGGCTGGTGCAGAACGGCTGCCGTCACCTCGTCGTCGACCTGTCCGAGGTCACGTATCTCGCACGGGAGAGCGCGGGTGTCTTCTTCGGCGCCCTGCGGGCCCTCAAGGACGTCGAGGGCTCCATGGCGCTCCAAGGAGCCTGTCCTCGATCCGCTGCCACGCTGCGCTGCCTGGGCCTGGGGCGGCTCACCGACGTCTGAGGGCCCGCGCGGCGGCGTTCAGCGCGGCCACACGTATCCCGCGCGTCCGCCGTCCCAGGTGTGTCCGCGGGCGGCTACCTCCGCCCGCACCCGCAGCGGGCCCGCCGGCCCGCCGCCAGTACGGCTCCCACGGCCAGCGTCGCCACGGCCAGCCGCCGCACCGCCGTGCGCCTGCGCCCGTGCCACCCGCCGGACACCGCCGCCGCCTCGGGCAGCGGCCGCAGTACGTTGCCCGAGGTAGGTGCGGCGGGCTCTGTGCGCGAGAGGTGGGAGCGGTCCATCTGGCGGGCCAGCAGCCGCTCCACGAGACCGGGCGCCACCTTCGACTGGATGCCGAGCAAGCGGCCCGCCGGACCCACATACGTCTCCCGCCGCGGCCTGCGGGTCAGCCGGAGCACCGTACGCGCCGCCCGCTCGGCCGTGTAGACCGGCGCCATGGGCAGCACCTTGCGGCCCGAGTAGTTGGCGGCGCTCCGGAAGAACGGCGTGTCCATGGTCGAGGGCAGCACCGTGCACACGTGGACGCCGTGCTGCCCCGCCAGCCGCAGCTCCTGACGGAGGCTGCCGCTCAGCGCGCGAACCGCCGCCTTCGAGATGACGTAGGGGATGTTGTACGGCACGACGGCCGCCCCGACCACCGAGGACACGTTGATCAGAGTGCCGTCGCCCTGCTCGCGCAGCACGCCGAGCGCGGCGCGCGCGCCATGCGCGTACCCCATGACGTCGACGTCCAGCACCCGCCGGAAGACCGCCGGGGGGATCTCGTCGAGCGATCCGAAGGCGGCCACCGAAGCGTTGTTCACCCACACGTCGATCCGCCCGAACGCCGTGACCGCCCGGCGCGCCAGGTGCTCGACCGCTTCGGCGTCCGTCACGTCCGTGGGCACGACGAGTGCCCGGGCGCCGCGGTGCTTGCGGCACGCGGCGGCGACCTCCTCCAGCTCCGCGGCCCGCCGCGCCGCGAGCACCACCGACCACCCCCGGGACGCGAACCGCCGCGCGCAGGCCCGCCCGACGCCGCTCGACGCCCCGGTGATGACCACGACCTTGCCCTGTTCCGCCACGAGCCCGGCTCCTTCCTCGCCGCCGTTCCAGGCCACCGGCTCCACCGGTTCCACCGGCCCCTCGGCAGTCGATCGTGGTTTCGTACGCGGCGCATCCGGACGCGGCATCCGGACCAGGCCCGTTGGTGCTCCGGACGGACTGCGTACGCTCGACCCCGTGCCCCGTCATCCGAAGAAGCCCCGCCGCCTGGTCGCCGGCGGTCACGTGTACCTGTGGACGCTCCGTCACACCCACCGCCGCGTGCCGGACAGCGGCCGGTCCGCGGGCTGCCGTCAGACCCTCACACTGCACCCGCAGCCGCCCGGCACCGGCGGCCCGCTGCGCATCGTCTTCGACGAGGGCCCGGGGCGATACGTCCCCGGCGGCTTCCCCCTGGGTTCCGGGGACGCGGGATACGTGGACGGCGGCTCGCTGAACCTCCATGAACCGGGCGCCGTCCGGGCCCTGCTCGACGCGGCGTCGGCCCACGGGTGGCGGCCGGGGGAGCGGCAGGCGGTGGAGGTCGACGGCTGGCCCCTGCTGGAGGCGGCGGTGGCCGCGCGATCCGGGGAGGGCGGCTCGGAGGGCACGTAGGGTGTGATCATCGGGCTGGAGCGGAACGGGCCGGGCCGGGGAGGGCCGGGCGGAACTGGACCGGACGGCCCGTGTTGGCCAGGACGGGACCGAGCGGGGCCGGTGGGACTGAACTGGAGCTACCGGGCCGGGCGCGATCGGATCGACCGGATCGGACCCTTTGGCCGCTCCGGCCGGCCCGGAGCGGCCTGGACCGGAACGGCTTGGACTGCCCCGGACCGGCTCGGACCGGGCAAGACCCGCCTGGAGCGTGGACTGCCCTGGGGCCTGGACCGACCCGGGTCCCCGCCAGCCCCGTCCCGTCCCTCTCCGTCCCGCCCGTCCCGTCCCTTTCCGTCCCGTTGCTCTCCGCCCCGCCCCCGCCCCGTCGGCCCCCGGCCCAGCGCCACCCCGGCAGACGGCGACCCCCCGCCCCGCTCCCACCCGTTCGTCTCACATGACGCTCGCGTCACGTGAGACGATCCTTGCTTGTCGAAAGGCCGTTCCATGACCTCCTCCCTCACCCCCGCCGTCCGCCGCGTGGACGCCCGGCACCGTTACGAGATCCTCGTCGGCGGCGCGTCGGCCGGGTTCACCGCTTACCGCGACCGCGGGGACCGCCGCGTCTTCCACCACACCGAGATCGGCGACGACTTCGCCGGCCAGGGCCTCGCCTCGGTCCTGGTGCGGGAGGCGCTGAGCGACGTACGCGCGTCGGGCAGGCGCATCGTGCCGGTCTGCCCCTACGTGGCGAAGTTCCTGACGAAGCACGCCGAGTTCGACGACATCACCGACCCGGTGACCCCGGAGGTGCTCACCTGGCTGGAGGGCGAGCTGTCGCACTCCAGCCGGCGGGCGCACTGACCGGCGCCGCCTGAGGGCGCGGGAGAGCGTGTGGAAGCCGATGACATGCCGGGCGGCCCGGTGGCCGGGGCCGAACGCGGGGCCGAGGTCCTCGCGGGGCGGGACGAGCAGCTCACCGCCATCGACGCGGCCTTGGCCGGCATCGCCGCCACCGGGACGTCCGTCCTCCTGCGCGGCGACCCCGGCATGGGCAAGACCGCGCTCCTGAAGGCCGCCGAGACCAAGGCGCGCGACGCCGGTCTGCGCGTCCTGCGGATGACCGGCGCCGAGGCCGAGTCCGGGCTGCCCTTCGCCGCCCTGCACCAGGTGCTGTGGCCGCTGCTCGACGACACCCGGGCCCTCTCGGCGGAACAACGCGACGCCCTGGAGAGCGCCTTGGGCGTACGCGAGGACATGCCGCCCGAAGGGTTCACCGTGGCGGGGGCCGCGCTCACCCTGCTCGCGCACGCCGCCGGGCGGCGCCCCGTCGTCGTACTCCTGGACGACCTGCAGTGGGCCGACCCCTCCAGCGCCGCCGTCTTCGGGTACCTGCGGCGGCACCTCGCGCCGCTCCCCGTCGTCATCGTCGGCGCAACCCGGCCCACGGCCCGCCCGGACGACGAGCCCCACGCCCCGGAGGAGAGCGGGGACGCCGAGGGCCTGCCGGGCCGGGTCATCGACCTGGAGCCGCTGGACGAGAGGCAGGCGAGACGCCTGCTGCGCACACGCCACCCCTGGCTCCCTGACACCGCCCACCACCGGGTGCTGCGCGCGGCCGGCGGCAACCCCCTCGCCCTGCACGAACTCCCGGTGCAGATAAGGAGAGCGGCCCCCGACCACCCCGCCCTCCTCGCGGCCCCCGCCGCGGCCGACGGCACCGAACCCTTCGACGAACTCCCGCTCGGCACCCGCCTGGGCAGCCTGTACGAGGACAGCCTGCGCGCCCTGCCGGACAGCACCCGCCACGTGCTGCTGGTGGCGGCCCTCGGCGGCTCCTTCGCCCAACGCGTCAGCGTCTTGCGGGACATGGCGCGCCACGCGGTGACCACGCCCTGGACGGAGATCCGCCGCCGGATCGAGGCGTCCGGCCTCGCACGTTTCGACGGAGCAGATGGGACGGGTGGGACGGGTGGGGCGGGCGGGGTAGAGGGGACACAGGGCCTCATTGTGTTCCACCACCCTCTGGTGCGGGCCTGCCTCGTGCACATCGCCTCACCGGCGGAACGCCGCGCGGCCCACCGTCTGCTCGCCCGCGCCCTGCCCGCGGCGAGCCCGCAGCGGATCACGCACCTCGCGGCCGCCACCGTCGGCACCGACGCCGAGCTGGCGGAACTCCTCCACGCGCGGGCCGACGGCATGGCCGCGCAGGGCGGGGACGCCGAGGCCGCCGGCATGATGGCGCGCGCGGCCGGCCTCAGCCCCGACCCGGCGACCCGGACGGTGCGCCTCGTCGCCGCCTCCGGCATGGCCGCCCGCGGCGGACGGCTCCGCCTGGCCGTGGAACTCCTCGCCGGGGCGGAAGCCGAGGCCCGCCCGGAGCAGCCCGAACCCGCGGCCCCCTATGCCTTCGCCCTCGCCTACACCCGGCTCCAGCTCCACGGAGACCCGGCGCCCTCCCTCGAACTGCTGCCCGGCGCCCTCGATCTCCTCGCGTCACCGGAGGGCCGCGACCACCGCGCCTGCCTGCTCGAACCGATGCTCTTCCTGCTCCTCGTCGTCGCCGTGCACACAGGGGACGAGCGGGCCTGGGACGCCGTCGACCGGCATGCCGGGGACGCCACGGAGCCGGTGGCCCTGTGCCGCCGCGCCTGGGCCGGCCCGCCGCCGGGAGAAGGCGCAGCCGGGGCCCGTGCGGGAGCCGCCCCGACGGGGGACCCCGACGACGTGCCGCGGCGGCTGCGCGAGGCCGTCGCCGCGCTGCCGGCCGACCGCGAGACCCCCGCCGCCTGGCTGCTGCTGTGGACGGCCGCCGCGCTCGACGCCGTCGGCGAACACGACGCGCTGGCGAGTCCTTTCGTACGGCACCACGCCTACGTCACCCAGGCCTTCATCGAGAGTCTCCGCGCCCACGACGACTTCCTGCACGGCCGCTGGGACACCGCGCTGGCCACGGCCCGCGACGGCGCCAGGACGTCCGCCGCCCACGGCTACGCGTTCAACGAGATGCTCTTCCTGCGGAACGCCGGACAGGTCCTCGCCGCCCGCGGTGACGACGACGCCCTCGCCGCGCTGGAACCCCTGCTCGGCCAGGCCGCGCGGGAGCGGAACACGCTCCGGGCCGCCGAGCGGCTCCACGGCCTCAGGACGCTGTGCGCGCTCGCGCACGGCCGGGCCGACGAGGCGTGGGACCACGCGCGCTCCCTCACCGCGCCCGGCGAGATCCCGCCGCCCGGCCCGTGGTTCCACCTCTCCCTCGTCGACTGGGTCCAGGCCGCGGTCGACAGCGGGCACCGGCCGGACGCCCTGCGACACCTGCGGGCGGTCAGGGCCGCCGGTGCCGCCCGCGCGTCGGCACACCATGCCTTCCTCCTGACCGTCGCCGAGGCCCTCGCGGGCGAGGCCGAAGCGGACCAGCTGTTCGAGACGGTGTACGCCTTCCCCGGCGCGGAGCGGTGGCCCTTCCCCCTCGCCCGGGCCCGCCTGGCCCACGGCGCGCGGCTGCGGCGCCGCGGCCTGCACGGGCCCGCCGCCGCCCGGTGCCGCGCCGCGCTCGACACGTTCACCCGCCTCGACGCCACAGCCTGGGCCGCACAGGCGGCCCGCGCACTCGACGCCGTGGCACCCGGGGTCGAGGCCGAGGCCGAGGCAGAACCTTCGGATGACGCACCCCCGCGCCACCCGCTGCTCTCCGCACAGGAGTCACGTATCGCCGAACTCGCCGCACAGGGCCTGACCAACCGCCAGATCGGCGAGCGGCTCGGCCTGTCACCGCGCACGATCGGCGCACACCTCTACAAGGTCTTCCCGAAGCTGGGCATCACCACCCGCGCCGGCATCGCCCGCGCCCTGGAGGACCTGGTCGGCGGCACCCCAGGAACCCCCGCCTCAGTCGTCCGGCAGCGCCCTGGCCAGCGCCGCCCGTGAGGAGATGCCCAGCTTGGGGAAGATGCGGTAGAGGTGCGCGCCCACCGTGCGCGGGGAGACGTGCAGCGCGGCACCGACCTCCTTGTTCGTCAACCCGGTCGCCACGAGGCGGGCGATGCGCAGTTCCCGCGGTGTGAGCGCCTCGGGTTCCCCGCTGCCCGGCGGCAGGCCCAACGGGCCCTGCAACGCCCGCAGTTCGGCGTCGCACTGCTCCACCCAGGGGGCTGCGTCCAGCGCGCGGAACGTGCGGCGGGCGGCCCGCAGCACCTCCCTCGCCTCGACGCCCCGTCCCCGGCCGCCGAGCCAGGAGCCGTGCGCCAGCCGCAGCCGTGCCACGTCGAACACCCACTGGCAGGACCTCGGCACCGCGTACGCCGCCGCGTAGGCCGCTTCGGCCTCACCGTCGTCGGCCGCCACCGCCGTCGCCGCGGCGAGAAGGAAGGCGTGGTGCGCGGAGACGGTGTCCATCCGCGCCGCCCTGCCCGCGGCCACGTGCGCCCGCGCCGACGCCCGCCGGCCGGTGCGGGCGCACGCCACGACGAGGTCGAAGAACGGCAGATGGAACCAGGCCAGCCCGCGCGGCAGTTCGCCCGGGGCCAGCAGGCCGCACAGCCGCACGTACGCCTCCTCGTACCGGCCGTGGGCCATGAGGGCGAGCGCTTCGAGCCGGTCCAGATGGTCCGTCACGAACCGCATCCGCGCCTTGGCCGCGGCGGGCTCGATCCGCTCCCGCACCGCACGCAGCCCGCCCAGGTCGCCGCGGCCCGCCAGGAAGTGGGCGAAGTAGTGGCGGAACAGCAGGGCGTTGCAGTGATAGCCCGCCTCCTCCGCCAGGTCCGCCGCGGCCGGACAGTCCTCGGCGGCCTCCCAGTCGCCCCGCAGGAAGGCCTGATGGCAGCGCGCCTTGGCGACGGAACCCTGCGTGGCGTACGCGTGTTCGCCGCCGAAGAGCCGCCACAGACCGGCGTCCGCCGCGTCCACCGCGGCCGCCGCCCACAGCACCAGCCAGGCCGCGCCCGCCTCCCGGCCGGCCGTCATGCGTGCCGTCAGCGCGCGCAGCTCCGCCTCGGCCCCGTGCGCCGTACGCGGTGGGTCCGCCCAGGCGCGGTGACAGAGGCGGGCGGCGGGGGACACGTGCGCCGTGTACCGCTCCAGGGCCTCCCAGCCGCGGGGGTCGCCCGTGTACGACGCGGCCAGCAGCAGTTTGAAGAACATCTGCTCGACGAGGTCACCGCTCTCCGGGGCGCCGGGCGCGGTCAGCGCGGCCAGGGCGTCGGGCAGCAGCGCCATCGACGACGCGAAGTCGACGTGGTGGCTCTGGTCGACGTACACGACCGCGTAGGCGAACAGCGGGGCGACGTCGTCGGGCACGTGCCCCTCACGCAACTCCCGCACCAGCTTCGCCGCGTATGCGAGCCGTCCGCCCCGCGCCGACATCACGGCCGCCCAGGTCAGCCGCCGCGCGCGGGCGTCGGGGGCGGTTCCCAGGGCCGCCGCCTTCTCGAGGAGCAGAGCCCCCTCCGCGTCGCCGCCGCGCAGCGCGATGCGGGCCCCCGCCTCCTGAAGCCGTGCGGCGAGGGCCTCGTCGGACCCCTCGGCGGCCGACGCCTCGTGCAGCAGGCGGCGCGGGTCGTCCGTGCGCAGCCGCCCCGCCAGCGTCCGGTGCGCCTCCCGCAGTTCGGCCTGCCCGGCGGAGGCGATCACCGCGCTGCGCACCAGCGGATGGCGGAAGACCAGCCGTCCCGTGCCGTCCAGCCGGGCCAGGCCGCTCGCTTCGATCCGGGCCAGGAGCCGTTCCGTACACCCCTGTCCGGGTTCGCGGAACGTGCCGCCCCCCGCGGCCTCGACACCGTCCAGAGCCGTCAGCAGCAACAGCCTCCTCGCGTCCGCGGGCAGGGAGCGCAGCCGCCGGGCGAAGAGCGTCTCCAGGCGCCGGCCCAGCGGCAGCCGGTCGGGCAGGGGCAGGACGCCCCGGCGATGTCCGTACGCCAACTGGCCGGGCAGCTCGGCCAGGGCCAGCGGGTTGCCCGCGGCCTCGGCCATCACGCGCTCCGTGGTCGAGGCCGCGAGGCCCGGGTGCCAGTGCCCAAGGAGCGCGCGGGAGTCCGCGTCGGAGAGCACCCCGACGTCGACCGCCGTCGCGGGCAGGCCTTCCGGCACCGAGCCGTCGGCCCGGCTCGCGGCCACCATGACCACCGGCAGTTCGGCGATCCGCTGGTGCAGGAAGACGAAGACGGCGACGCTGGAGGAGTCCACCCAGTGCAGGTCGTCCACGAGGATCAGCACCGGACCGCGGCGCGCCGCCTCCGCGAGGAGGGCCAGTGCTGCCGCGCCGACCATGAAGCCACTCGGGGGCAGCCCCTCCCGCAGGCCGAGCACCCGTTCCAGCGCGGCCAGTTGCGGGCCGGGCAACGCGCGCGCGTTCTCCCACAGGGGCCGCAGCACCTGGTGCAGCGCCCCGAAGGCGATGCCCACCTCCGGTTCGTGGCCCGCGGCCCGCAGGACGGTGAAGCCGTCGCCGTCGGCGCGTACGGCCGTCCAGTCCAGCAGCGCGCTCTTCCCGATGCCAGGGTCGCCCCGCAGCACCGTCGCCGAGCCACCCCTCCCGGTGCGCGCGCCTTCCAACGCCCGTGCCAGCAGCGCGCGTTCGCGTCGCCGGCCGACGAGCGGCGTACCGTCGCCCGCGTCCGTCATGGCCACCACCCCCTGTCGACGAGCCGCCCTCCGCGCGGCCCTCGGGTCACGGTGCCACGGCCGTCTTGCCTGTGCGTGCACGGCTTGTGCCTCTCTCCGCAGAACGTACCTGTACCCCTCCTCACCTGGGACGGAAGGCCCCAGGCTGGGGTCCATGGGCACGGCGCCCGACGGTCTCCCCACAGCGGGACCACCCCGGCGACGCACGCGCGCCGCGCCGCGCCGAAACGAGCAGAGACGAACCAAGGCCGACGGCGACACCCCGCACGCCACGAGAGCCAAGAGAGCCGAGAGAGGGGCCCGATGAACCCGACGCCCGCACCCGCCGATATCCCGGAGAGACAGGCCCTCGCCGATACCACGGAGAGACAGACCGCCGCGGAGACCCGCGCCGCCGACGGCCGGGGCGACGTGGAGGGCTCCGACCACCCCACCCGACCGACCCACGACCACACGCTCGGCTTCCTCCGGGTGAGCACGTTCCGGGGCGCGGCGCCTGCCGACGTCCACGCCTCCGCCGAGGCCGCCGGCGGCCCGCATCTGCTGCTGGGCGTCCACAGCCGGGGCGAGGCGACGCTCGTCCGCCCGGGGAGTCACGGCTGGGCCTGCCAGCCCGGCGAGATCTTCGTCCGCGACGGAGCGGAGCCCGTCCACGTACGTGAGTCGGCGGAGTACGAGCTGCACCTGATCCGGATCTCACGGCGTGCCCTCACCCTGACCGACGACCAGGTCCGCGACCTGGCCCGCAGGGCACCGTTCGCCGAAGGCCCGGTGGCCTCCCTGCTCGCCACGCTGCTGCGGCAGTTGGTCACCGCCCTGCCCGAGGAGGCGCCCCGGACGGCACTCCGGCTGGCGGGCGCCGTCGCCGAACTGGTCGACCTGCTGGCCGTCGAGGAAGCCGACCCCGGGCCACAGGGCCGCGACGTACTGGTACGCCGCCTGCGCGCGTACGTCGACGCACACCTCTGGGACCGGAACCTGACGCCCGCGGCCGTCGCCGAGGCCCAGCACATCTCGATCCGCTATCTCCACAAGCTCTTCGAGGGCCACGGCAGCACGGTCGGCCGGTGGATTCAGCACCGCCGTCTGGAGGAGGCACGGCGTGAACTGGCCCGGCCGGGGCGCGAGGACCTCACGGTGTCCGCGGTCGCCAGACGCTGGGGCTTCGCCAGCGCCACGCATTTCAGCCGCAGCTTCCGCGCGGCGTACGGCATGTCGCCCAGCGACTGGCGAGACGGCCGGACCAACGCGGGGGCGGGGCGGGGCTGACCGTAGTGGCGGCCGCGCCGGGGCTTGACGGCAGGAGTCAGGGCAGGCCGCCCGGGCCTTCGCCCCGACCCGCAAAGCCGGCCCTCACCACCGGATGTGAGACTCGACGGCATGCTCATACAGTTCCTCACCGCGGCCGGCGTGCTCGCCGTCCTGACCATCGTGCCCGGGCCCGACATGGCCGTCGTCACGAGGCGGGCCGTCTCCGCCGGATGGCGCGACGGGCTGCGGACGGTCGGCGGCATCACCGGAGGGCTGCTGGTCTGGGGTGTGCTCACGGTCATGGGCCTCGCCGCGGTGCTGGCCGCTTCCACCGTCGCGTACACCGCGGTCAAGCTGGCGGGCGCCGCCTACCTGGTCTTCCTCGGCGTCCAGGCCCTGGCCCGCGGCCGACGCGTCCGGCCGCCGGCCCGCGGCCGGGGCGTCCAGGCGCAGACCGCGGGCACACCCCCGGCCGCACCTCCCGGCAGCCCCTGGCGGACCGGCCTGGTCAGCAACGTCTTCAACCCCAAGATCGCCGTCTTCTACACGGGTCTGCTGCCGACGCTGGCCCCCTCCGCGCTGTCTCCCCACACCGGTATGGCGCTCCTGGTGCTCCTGCACGCGGTGCTGACCGCCGTCTGGCTCGGTGGCTACGTGCTGCTCCTGGCCAAGGCCCGCGCCTTCTTCCAACGCCCGTCGGTACGCCGGGCCATGGACCGGATCACGGGTGTCGTCCTGATCGGATTCGGCGTCAAGGTCGCCACCACGCGGCCCTGATCGTCAACGCGGCCCGCAGGAGAGGCGCGCGACGCTCAGGAGGAGGTGCCGGCCCCGAGGACCAACCGGCGCCACTGCTGCGGCGGATGGCCGTGGACGGCCTTGAAGGCGCGGCTGAAGTGCGCCGGGCTGCGAAAACCCCAGCGGGCCGCCACGACGGCGAGGGACGGGCTGACCCGTCCGCGCCGCGACAGTTCGCGCGCGCACTGTTCGACCCGGCGGCGCTGGATCAGCCGGCTCACGGTGATGTCCTCGCCCTCGAAGAGGCGGTGCAGATAGCGTACGGAGATGAAGTGCGCCGCGGCGATGTGCTCGGCCGACAGTTCGGGGTCGCCGAGGTGCCGCTCGATGTACTGACGGATCGCCAGGACCAGCTGCCGGGGACCGCTCTGCGCGGGCGGCCCGGCCTCTTCGGACAGCTCGCCGAGCAGATCGGCCACGGCGTCGATGACGACACCTCCGAGCCGCTCCGCGACACCTGCGGGCAGCCGGGCAGCGGACTCGTCCAAGTACCGGAGCAGAGGCGTCAGGAGGGCGTCGACGGAGGGCGGCGGAGTCAGGACGCGTCCGGTGGCGCGCCTGAGATCCGCCGTCGGCACGTGCAGCGCGTGGACGGGCAGCCGGAAGAGGAGGAACCGGGCGGGGCCCTCCCACTCCACGGAGAACGCCCGGCCCGGGTCGAGCAGCGCGAGGTGCCCGCTCTCCACGCGGGCGCTGCGGCCGTCCTGCCCGACCAGCACGGCACCGGTCCCGGGGACCAGCAGGGCGACCGACTCCGGGGCGTCCTCGCCGGCCGGGCCCGGGCCGCGCGTGAGGCCGGGCGGTCCTGCGGCGGCGCAGGTGATCATGTCCACGTACCCGAAGTGGTGCAGTGTCACGGCGCCACGCACCGGGGCCTCCTGCGCCGCCTGCTCCTCGACGGGCGTCAGCCACAGCGACAGCGCCGCCGCCACCTCGGTGCAGGCGCCCGCGCCCGGCGAGACCGCTGTCCCGGTTCCAGTGCTCACGTGGGGTCCCTTCAGCCGTCCCGGATCTGTGCTCGGTGCGAGGCGGGGACAGGACGGTGCGCCCCCTTCCCGAGTGTTCCGGGGCCGCCGGGGGAGGCGGTAGGTCATATGACTGCACTTCGCCGAAGGCTCCGCGTGAGGTCGCACTCCCCGGTGCGCGCGTCCCGCGAAGTGTGCACGCAGCGGCACGGACAGGGGCGGTCCCCCCGCCCCCCTGCGGGCGGTGACCGCCTAGGGTGGGTGCCGCGTGCCGCCCGAGCCGCGTCCGGCACCGAGCGCCCGTTCGCCCGGCCGTGGGCGTGCGGCGGCGCGTTCGATCGGCCCCGTGTCCCGTCCCCGCGCAGGAGAACCCGTGGAAGAAGACCCCCCGGTCGTACGGGACACGCCTGCCCTTGAGCGCCGGGCACGGGACTTCCTGCGGCAGCACGCCTGGCCCGGCACCCCGGCCGCCGGCACGGCGGACGCCTCCGATACCGCCGACGCCTCCGATACCGCCGCCGCCTCCAGGGCGCGCATGGCCGCCCTCTGGGACGGCGAGGGCCGCGACGACCCGGACGTCGAGGAGGAATGGCTGGCCCTGCCCACCGGCGACGGCCACCGCATCCGGGTACGGATTCTGCGCCCCGCGGGCAGCGACGACCCCCTGCCGGTCGTGCTGTATCTGCACGGCCTCGGCTGGATGCTGACCGACGCGTACGCCCACCGGCGCCTGGTGGCGGACCTCGTGCTCGGCGCGGACGCCGCCGTGGTCGTCCCCGAGTACGACGGCCCGCGGGACGCCCGGCACCCCGGCGCCGTGGAGCGGGCGCACACCGTCGCCCGGTGGATCGCCCGGCACGGCGTCGAGTGGCGGCTGGACGGCGCCCGGATGGCGGTGGTCGGCGCCAGCGCGGGCGCCCAGCACGCGGCCTCCCTCGCGCTGCTCGCGCGCGAACGCGGCGGCCCGCGCCTGCGCCACCAAGTGCTGGTCTGCCCGGTGACCGACGCCGCCATGGACACGCCCTCCTACCGGCAGTTCGCCGAGGGCTACTTCCTGAGCCGCGCCACCATGCGGGGCTACTGGCAGCAGTACGCGCCGGACCCGGCGACCCGCACCCAGGCCACGGTCTCGCCGCTGCGCGCACCCGCCCACAGCCTCCGGTGGCTGCCCCCGGCCCTGGTCCTCACGGCCGAGGCCGACGTCGTGCGGGACGAGGGCGAGGCGTACGCGGCACGGCTGCGGGAGGCGGACGTCCCCGTCGTATCGGTCCGCTACCAGGGGACGATCCACGCGTTCCTGCTGTTCGACCTGCTCCGCGGCACGGACGCCTCCCGGGCGGCCCGCATCCAGGTGACGGACACCTTGTACGCCGCCCTGCACGCCGCCTGAGCCGAGCGCGCCCGCCGCCCGGGCCCGCCCGC
This sequence comes from Streptomyces huasconensis, assembly GCF_021028635.1. Classification (NCBI taxonomy): domain Bacteria; kingdom Bacillati; phylum Actinomycetota; class Actinomycetes; order Kitasatosporales; family Streptomycetaceae; genus Streptomyces; species Streptomyces huasconensis. Next base: position 757,411 of record NZ_CP086119.1, on the reverse strand, counting down.
CGGGTCACTCCTGCCGCGTGCGCCGCCACTCGTTCGGCGTCCGGCCGTACTCCGCCCGGAAGCGGCGGCTGAAGTGACTCGGGCTGCTGAAACCGCAGCGGGCGGCGACGGCGGCGACGGTGAGCCGGTCATAGCGCGCGGCGGCCAGCATCTGCCGGGCCTTGGCGAGACGTTCGGTGATGAGCCACTGCTCCAGGCTGATGCCCGCCTCGCTGAGCAGGAGATAGAGCCTGCGCACCGAGATGGCGTGCGCCGCCGCGATCCGCTCGGGCGTCAGCTCGCGGTCCGCGAGGTGGTGGCGTACGTACGTCTTGACGCGGGTCAGCAGGGTCTCGTCCATGACCGACCTGACCTCGGGCGTCTCCTCGGCGTGGGCCGCCGACAGGAGCAGCGCGCGCACGAGTTCGGTGGTGGCGGCGGCGAGCGCCGGCGCGCCGGGGTCGCCCTCCAGCCGTCCCGGATCGCGCCACACCGCGCGCAGGTGGTTCAGGACCAGGTCGTGCATCGGGCTGGCGCGCAGGCGTGCGGAGGCCTTCACCACCACGTCCGGCGGGACACCGAGGCGGTTCATGTCGAGCATCATGGCCTGAGAGGCTCCGTCCCCGGACCAGCCGTAGACGCGGGAGGACAGTTCGTGGAAGACGCAGATGTCGTCCGGGCCCAGGAGCCGCCGCACGCCCCCGACTTCGGCGCGGTGCGTCCCCTCGGTCTGGAGCGACACGGAGACCACGGGGTGGCTCCTGTGGTGGCGTACATGCCGCTCCGTGCGCCGCACCTCGAACCCGGAGTTGCGGGTGGCGAAGAGGTCGAGGCCGCCCACCCGCCACGCCTCCATGCGTGCGTGGATGCCGGTCGCGGGCTCCTCGTGGACGACGTCGTTGGGCACCGAGGAGTCGGTCAGCGCGTGGTGGAACGCCTCCGGACGCTCACGCGGCCGGACCGCGTTCAGGTCGAGCAGCAGCACAGAATCCCCCACATCACTGGTACGGGGGGCATTCTGCCTCATCACCGCACGGCCCGGCAGGACGGCCGCCCCTTGGCACCTGGCCCTGTCCGTGCGGCTCACTCCGGCTCCGGCAGGGCCAGGCACAGGGCCGTCAGCGCGCCGTCGAAGGCGTGGTCGGGCGGGGTTCCGTACCCGATGACGAGGCCGTCGCGGGGCGGCATGGCGCTGGCGGGATGGCGGTAGGCGGCGAGGCCTTCGAGAGCGAGGCCCTGACGGGACGCAGCGCGCACCGCGGCCTGTTCGGTGCCGGGCGGCAGGTCGAGGACGGCGTGCAGCCCGGCGGCGATCCCGCCGACCCCGATGTGGGGCGCCCGCGTCCCGAGCGTGGCGACGAGCCGGTCGCGTCGGCGCCGGTACTTCAGCCGCATGCGGCGCAGGTGCCGGTCGTAGGCGCCACAGGCGATGAAGTCGGCGAGGGTGAGCTGTTCCAGGGAGCCCGTCCACAGTTCGCGGGCGCCCTTGACCGAAAGGACGTCGTCCACGAGCCGGTCGGGCACCGCCATCCAACCGATGCGCAGCGCCGGCGACAGGCTCTTGCTGGTCGACCCGATGTACACGACGCGGTCGGGATCGAGGCCCTGCACGGCACCGACCGGCTGCCGGTCGTAACGGAACTCCCCGTCGTAGTCGTCCTCGATCACCAGCCCGCCGCCCGCCCGGGCCCAGTCGATCACCGCGGCCCTGCGTTCGGGGTGCAGCGGCCCCCCGGTCGGGAACTGGTGGGCGGGCGTGAGCAGCACCGCTTCCGCGCCCGTCGCGGGCAGTTCGTCGATCACGGCGCCCCGCGCGTCCACGGACAGCGGGACGGTGCGCCGTCCGGCCCCGGTCAGGAGCGAGCGGTGGAAGCCCAGGCCGTACGACTCGACGGCCACCGCATCGTCCAGCACCTGCCCGAGCATGCTCAGCGCGTGCGCGAAGCCGGTACAGACGATGATCCGGTGAGGTGCGGTGCGTACGCCCCTGGCCCTGGCCAGGTACTCCGTGAGCGCGGTGCGCAGTTCGACGCGGCCCCGTGGATCGCCCACCCCGAACGCGTCGTTGGGCGCCGCGTGCAGCGCGCGCCGCGCCGAGGTCTGCCAGGCCGGGCGGGGGAACGTGGCGGCGTCCGGCGAGGTCGGCATCAGGTCGTACACGGGGCGGCGGAGCGGCGGCGCCGAGCGGCGCGTGTGGTCCGGCGGCAGCGGTGTGCTGCGCCGCGCGACGCGCGTGCCCGACCCCTGACGGGCCACGAGCCAGCCCTCCGCGACAAGTTCGCCGTACGCCTCGCCGACGGTGTTGAGGGCGAGGCCGAGATCCCTGGCCAGACTCCGGTACGGCGGCAGGCGGGTGCCTGGGGCCAGCCGCCCGGAGCCGATGGCCTCGCGCAGGGCCCGCATGATCTGCTCGCGCAGAGTGCCCTTACCGTCCAGCTCCAGGTGGAAGTCGGACCCGGACCCGGACCCGGACTCGAACCCGGAGCCCGACTCCCCCGGCTCCGGTGAGTGGTCGGTAACAGAATTGCCCCATTGATCTGACATGAGAATGCACCATACCGGGGGGCTAATCCGCTCCTACGGTTCTTGGCATGACAACAGTTCAGATCCCCCAGCGCATGGACTTCGCCGCCGTCGCCCCCAAGGTCTTCAAGGCCGTCCTCGCCCTGGACGCCGCCGCCCGCCAGGGCCTCGACCCGGTGCTGCTCGAACTCGTCCAGATCCGCGCGTCCCAGATCAACCGGTGCGCGTACTGCATCGATTACCACACCGGAGACGCCCGCAGAGGGGGCGAGAGCGAGGACCGTGTCTACCAACTCGACGCCTGGCAGGAGTCCACCCTCTACACCGCCAAGGAGCGGGCCGCCCTCGCCCTGGCCGAGGCGGTCACCCGGCTGCCCGACGGAGTTCCGGACGCCGTGTACGACGAGGCCGCCCGGCACTTCGAGGAACAGGAGCTGGCCCAGCTCATCGCGCTCGTCTTCACGGTCAACACCTGGAACCGGATGAACGTCACCACCCGCAAGACCCCCGGCACCCAGTAGCCCGGCTCAGGGCGCGGCCGGGCCCCGGCCGAGGTCGCGGAGCACCGACATCAGCTGTCGGTGCGTCCCGGCGTCCGCGGCGGCCACGAGCCCCCGGCCGTCCGGGCCGATCGGAGCGCCGTCGAGGTGCCCTCGCACCCGGCGGCCCGGCACACGGCGATCCCCGCGGCGAAGTGGACGCCCCCGCACAGGTTCGTGCCGTCGGTGACGTACGAGGCACGCTTGCCGACCGCCACCCAGGCCAGTGCCAGCGACGTCGAGACGACCCGGGGCGGGAGTCCGCGACGAACCGCGGGTGGGCGAGCAGGTCCACCGCGCGGAAACCGGGCGCGTTGGGAAACGGCGGGTCCAGGTTGGCGTCCGCCAGCCGCGTGGCGGACGACGGCGACAGCCGCGCCTCACCGCCCTCCCGCCGAGTCCGGGCGCTCTCGCCGTCGGTGTAGAACACCTCGCCGCCGAAGGGGTCGACCACGGCCGCCGCCCCTTCGCTCAGCGCGGCGTTGACCGCCACCAGCGCGCTCCCGACCGCGTAGTTGAGCGTGCCGCACAGCGGGTCCACCAGCCACTGGCGCGCCGCGCCGCGGGCACCGTGGCGCCCGCTGTCGATCCGGGTGAGACGTCGTCCGTACAGGTCGCGTACGACGTCCCCGCCCGCCGGGGCCGCGGCCATGGCCACCTCGGTGTCGTCGAGGCCCACGTATGAGTCGATCACGGGGCGCAGGCCGGCGGGGCCGGGCCGCGGTGCTGTCGGACCGTCGGAGGGTGAGACGCGGGTCACATCCGGGCGTGTCACATTCCCCGTCGTCCGCTCCGTCAGAGGGGTGTGGCCGTCGACAACGGCGACGGCCACATCGACGACGACATGACGACGGCAGAGGAGTCCACCATGGACGCACGCCTGAACATCTTCGCCAGCCCCCTCGCGGGCCAGGCCCTGAAGCACTTCACCTCGGCGGGGAAGGCGCTCGCGGACTCGGCGCTGCCCGCCGCGACACAGGAGCTGGTGAAGATCCGCGCCAGCCAGATCAACGGCTGCGGCTTCTGCCTCGACATGCACACCAAGGAGGCGGCCGCCGCGGGGGAGACCGCGCTGCGTCTCGCCATGGTCGCGGCCTGGCGCGAGGCCACGGTCTTCACCGACGCCGAGCGCGCGGCCCTCGAACTGACCGAGCAGGGCACCCGCATCGCCGACGCGGCCGGTGGCGTCACGGACGAGGCGTGGGCGAACGCCGCCAAGTACTACGACGAGGAGCAGCTCGTCGCCCTCGTCTCCCTGATCGCCCTCATCAACGCCTACAACCGGCTGAACGTCATGGTCCAGCAGCCCGCAGGCGACTACCGGGTCGGCCAGTTCGGTTAAGCCGGTCCCGCCGACGAAAGCCCCAGCCCCGGTCTCCAGTCCCAGTCCCAGTCCCAGTCCCCAGGCCCCGGGCGCCGCTGCCGGGGGCCTGGGGCTTTTCGCGTAAGGGCCAGGGGGTCGTGCGCGTACGGCCCGGCACCTCTTCGCGGACGGATCAGGAATCAAGAAGCATGGCCCACGCGCCCCCGCTAGCGTGAGCGCCGGCGAGCCGAACGACGCCGACGTAGGCCGCGCAGGCGGCCCTGCCCCACCGATGGAGAACACGATGAGCAAGGCCCGCACGACCGCCGCGAACCCGTCCGCCGCGCCGCACGCCGCCGACAGCCACGACGTGATCCGTGTGCACGGCGCGCGGGAGAACAACCTCAAGGACATCAGCATCGAGATCCCGAAGCGCCGGCTCACGGTCTTCACGGGGGTCTCCGGCTCGGGCAAGAGCTCGCTCGTGTTCAACACGATCGCCGCGGAGTCGCAGCGGATGATCAATGAGACCTACAGCGCCTTCCTCCAGGGCTTCATGCCGACACCGGCACGGCCCGACGTCGACGTGCTCGACGGGCTGACCACCGTGATCACCGTCGACCAGCAGCGCATGGGCGCCGACCCCCGCTCCACGGTCGGCACCGCCACCGACGCCAACGCGATGCTGCGCATCCTCTTCAGCCGCCTGGGCAAGCCGTACATCGGCTCGTCGGCGGCGTTCTCCTTCAACGTCGCCTCGGTCCAGGCCTCCGGCGCGTTCAAGGTCGACCGGGGCGCCGACAAGACGAGAACCGTCAAGCGGACCTTCACCCGCACCGGCGGCATGTGCACGAGATGCGAGGGCCGGGGCACGGTCTCCGACATCGACCTCGGCCAGCTCTACGACGACACCAAGTCCCTCGCCGAGGGCGCCTTCACCATCCCCGGATGGAAGTCCGACAGCATCTGGACCGTGCGGGTCTACGCCGAGTCGGGCTTCCTCGACCCCCACAAGCCGATCCGCAAGTTCACCAAGCGCGAGATGCAGGACTTCCTCTACCGGGAGCCGACCAAGGTGAAGGTGGAGGGCGTCAACCTCACCTACGAAGGCCTGATCCCCAAGATCCAGAAGTCCTTCCTGGCCAAGGACAAGGAGGCGATGCAGCCGCACATCCGGGCGTTCGTGGAGCGGGCGGTCACCTTCACCACCTGCCCCGAGTGCGACGGCACCCGGCTCAGCGAGGCGGCCCGCTCGTCGAAGATCAAGGGCATCTCCATCGCCGACGCCTGCGCGATGGAGATCAGGGACCTGGCCGAGTGGGTACGCGGCCTCGACGACCCCTCGGTGGCACCGCTCCTCACCGCCCTGCGGCAGACGCTCGACTCATTCGTGGAGATCGGCCTCGGCTACCTCGCTCTCGACCGCCCGGCGGGCTCCCTGTCGGGCGGCGAGGCGCAGCGCGTCAAGATGGTCCGCCACCTCGGCTCCGCGCTCACCGATGTCACGTACGTCTTCGACGAACCCACCGTCGGCTTGCACCCCCACGACATCCAGCGCATGAACAACCTGCTGCTGCGCCTGCGGGACAAGGGCAACACGGTGCTCGTCGTGGAGCACAAGCCGGAGACGATCGCGATCGCCGACCACGTCGTCGACCTCGGGCCCGGCGCCGGCGCGGCGGGCGGCACCGTCTGCTTCGAGGGCACCGTCGAGGGGCTGCGGACCGGCGGCACCGTCACCGGCCGCCACTTCGACGACCGTGCCGCCCTCAAGGAGACGGTGCGCGAGCCCACCGGCACGCTGGAGATCCGTGGCGCCTCGGCGAACAACCTCCGTGACGTCGACGTCGACATTCCACTCGGTGTGCTGACCGTCGTCACCGGCGTCGCGGGTTCCGGCAAGAGTTCGCTCGTGCACGGGTCGCTGGTGAAGGGCTCGGCGGCCGCCGACGAGGGAGTGGTGGCCATCGACCAGGGCGCGATCCGCGGGTCCAGGCGCAGCAACCCGGCGACGTACACCGGACTGCTCGACCCCATCCGCAAGGCGTTCGCGAAGGCCAACGGCGTCAAGCCGGCACTGTTCAGCGCCAACTCCGAGGGCGCCTGCCCCAACTGCAACGGCGCCGGGGTGATCTACACCGACCTGGCGATGATGGCGGGCATCGCGACCCCGTGCGAGGAGTGCGAGGGCAAGCGGTTCGAGGCGTCGGTCCTGGAGTACCGCCTCGGCGGGCGTGACATCAGCGAGGTGCTCGCGATGCCGGTGACGGAGGCCGCGGAGTTCTTCGGCGCCGGCGAGGCGCGCACCCCGGCCGCGCACAAGATCCTGGAGCGGCTCGCCGACGTCGGCCTCGGCTACCTCACGCTCGGCCAGCCGCTCACCACCCTGTCCGGCGGCGAGCGGCAGCGGCTCAAGCTGGCGACCCACATGGGCGAGAAGGGGGGCGTGTACGTCCTCGACGAGCCGACCACCGGCCTGCACCTCGCCGACGTCGAGCAACTGCTCGGCCTGCTGGACCGGCTCGTCGAGTCCGGCAAGTCGGTCATCGTCGTCGAGCACCACCAGGCGGTCATGGCGCACGCCGACTGGATCATCGACCTCGGCCCCGGTGCCGGTCACGACGGCGGCCGGATCGTCTTCGAGGGCACCCCGGCCGACCTCGTGACCACCCGGCCGACCCTGACGGGCGAGCACCTCGCGGAGTATGTCGGCGGCTGAGGGGTCCTGGCGCGGGGGGTGGGATGGCGCGGCTCCAGGGGGTCCGCGCGAGGAGTCGTCCGTTCCTCGGCGACCGGTACGCGCGGCCCGCGCGCCCGGCCATGACGGCCGCCGGGTCGTCCTTCGTGGTCACCCGGGCCGGCCTTGTGGCCACCCGGACGGCCTGACGGGCGAGCACCTCGCGGAGTATGTCGGCGGGTGAGGGGTCCTGGCGCGGGGGGTGTGATGGCGCGGTTCCAGGGGGTCCGCGCGAGGAGTCGTCCGTTCCTCGGCGACCGGGGCGCGCGGCCCGCGCGCCCGGCCATGACGGCCGCCGGGTCGTCCTTCGTGGTCACCCGGGCCGGTCTTGCGGCCACCCGGACGGCCGGCACGGGCCAGCGCCTCGCGCGGTATGTCGGCGGGTGAGCGGTCTTGGCGCAGGGCTCTGGCTGCACGGCCCCAGGAGGGGCCCGGTGATCTGCTCCGGGGCCCCGGTCAGCCGCTTGGAGCCCGGCAGCCACCCGTGTGGGCGCGTGGTGCGCGCGACCGCCCCCGCCCGGCCGACGCGCCCGTCAGCGCGGTGTCCGCGGCTTCGAGGATGGTGCCGAAGGTGCGGGTGATGACCGGCCGGGCCACGCGCCGGGTCAGGAGCGCGCCGAGCAGCGGCACCCGCACCTCGGCACGTGTGGTCCAGCGGACGCGGGTGCCGCCGTCGACCTCGGCGAACGTCATACGCCCCAGCTCGTGCCGGGACGGTGGCAGGCTGCGGTCGACGACGTACTCCGTGGCGTACGGCGGGTCGTACGCGGTGATGCGCTCCTCGAACCAGCCGATCAGCCAGAGATGGCCGCGCACCGCGCCGACGCCGTAGGGCGCGCCCTTGCCACGCCGGGTCAGCCGGCACCGGACCACCAAGGGGGAGCGCGTGTAGTTCGTGGTCGTCGTGAGCCAGGCGAAGACGTCGTCGATCGGGGCGTCGATGACACGTTCGACCGTCATGGTTTCCATGGCCGGGGTCCTCCTCTGTCGAGAGCGCGCACGGTGTCGGCGCGGCGCAGCTTGTCGGGGTTGCGGATGCCGTACAGGCCGGTGATCCGGCCGCCTTGGATCTCGAAGGCGAGCAGCCAGTCCGGCGCGCCGCCCGCGAGGAACCGCGCGGCGGGCATGCCGTTGCAGGTGACGTGCTCGACGGGGGCGTCCGCGGCGCCGGTGCGGGCCACACCCAGGACGAACCGGGCCACCTCGTCGCGGCCGACGATCGGGCGGCGGGCGGCCGACACCTTCCCGCCGCCGTCGGAGATCTGCACGACGTCCGGCGCCAGGAGGTCCATGAGCGCCTGGATCTCACCCGTCGCCGCCGCGCGCAGGAACCGCCGGATGATCTCCCGCGTGGCGTCGGAGTCGGGTTCGAAACGGCGCCGCCGCGCGTGTACGTGCCGCCGCGCGCGGTGGGCGATCTGCCGGACCGCGGCCTCGGACTTCCCGACCGTGGCGGCGATCTCCGGGTGGGTGTAGCCGAAGACGTCGTGCAGCAGGAACACCGCGCGCTCGGCCGGGCCCAGCGTCTCCAGGACGAGCAGCACGGCCATCGAGACCGACTCGGCCAGGACGACGTCCTCGCTCACCTCGGGCGCGGTGCGGATCGGCTCGGGCAGCCACGTGCCGACGTACTCCTCGCGCCGTGCCCGCACCGCGCGCAGGTGGTTGAGGGCCTGCCGGGTCACCACACGGACCAGATAGGCGCGCGGATGTCCGACCTCGGCACGGTCGACCGCGCTCCACCGCAGGTAGCTCTCCTGCAGCACGTCCTCGGCGTCGGTGGCGCTGCCCAGCATCTCGTAGGCGATGGTGAACAGCAGGGGGCGGTGCTCGATGAACGCGGCATCGGCCGGGCCCGCGCCCGGCCCCGGCCCTGATCCTCGGTTGCTCACGCGGCTCCTCTCCTCTGCCCATCGAGTCCTCTGCCCATCGAGACACCCCGCTCCCGAGAACCGTGACAGGTCGCGGATGTGATCCGCTTCACCTGTGCGCGGGGCGCGGTGAGCCGCCGATTAACGATCAGGGCCCCGCCGCGGGCAGGATGGGCCCATGACCGAGATCCGCACCCCCCGCCTCCTCCTCCGCCGCTGGCATGACGACGACCTCGCGTCCATGGCGGAGATCAACGCGGACCCGCGGGTGATGCGCTGGGTCGACGACGGCAGCGTCCGCGACCTGGAGCAGACGGCGGAGGACATCGAGCGCTGGGAGGAGGAGTGGGACGACGAGGGCTACGGCCTCTTCGCCGTCGAACTCCTCGCCTCGGGCGAGCTGGCCGGCCTCACCGGTCTCTACGTCCCGGAGTTCCTGCCGGAGGCGGCGGCCGACGCGGCCATCGCCTGGCGGCTCGGCGCACAGTTCTGGGGCCAGGGGTACGCCTCCGAGGCCGCCCAGGCCACGCTGGAGTTCGCGTTGCAGGACCGTGGACTCGACCGGGTCGTCGGCATCCACCGGGTGGGCGACAACGCCTCGGAGAACGTCGTGCGCAAGCTCGGCATGCACCTCGAACGCGAGACGGAGCACCCGGTGTACGGCCACCCGCTGTTCGTCCACGCCATCGACCTCACCGAGTTCCAGGCGTGAGGCGCGGCCCGGCCTGACCGCGGTCTCCTCGCGCAGGCGCGACGTCGCGCACGGTGCCGGCGAGCTGTCCTTTCGGAGCCGTGGCCGAGAGGCGGTCCGCCAGATAGCGCTGGAACTGCCACAGCGGCCGCTCCAGATGCGAGAAGCGCCCGCCCGACGGCGCCGGATCGGTGGCCAGGCCCCGCTGCACGCCCCGCACGGCGACCAGGTCCTCGTTCTGGATCACCTCGAACTGCCGCCGCGACGCCTCGACGTACGCGCCGAAGCCGGGGTCCCGCTCGGCCTGCGGCGGAACCAGCACCGTCACGAGCGCGTCGTGCGTGGCCGGACCCGTGGGCACCCAGCGCACGAAGGTGACGCTGTCGGGCAGCAGGGCCATCACCAGGTTGGGGAAGAAGCCTGCGACCGTCATGCCGGACAGCTCCCGCTCACCGAGGCCGGGGATCAGGGTGCCGACCCTCGGCACGCCCGCCGCGTCCCCGCCCGCCGCAGGGTCCGCCCCGTCGAGCGCGAACGGGGTGTACATGCTGAACCAGCGCCCCTGGCTCTCGTCGACGACGGTGTCCTTGCCGGGGACGAGGGTGTCGAGCGTGGAGGCGTGCGTCCCCATGTGGTGGTAGTTCTCCGAGCCGTTCTCGAAGCCGACCTTCCAGTTCGCGGGCACGCCGTCCCACCGGTCCGTGTACGCGACGACGAGGTCCGCGAGGCCGTACGGTGCGAGCCGGTCGGCCAGCTCCGCCAGCTGCGGGGCGAGCGGCGGCACGCCGGGGTCGGCGCAGACCATGAGGAGCCCGTTCCACTCCTCCAGGCGGTACCGGGGCAGCCGGCACGCCGCGCGGTCGAAGTCGACCTTGTTCATCATCGGCGCGCCGGCCAGCTGCCCCGCGTACTCGCCGTTCAGCCGGTACGTCCAGGTGTGGTACGGGCACATGAGGCGCTGCAAGGACCCCTGCGCCGGGGTGGTCTCCGGCGGCAGGATGTCCATGAAGCGGTGCCTGCACACCCGTGAGAGCGCGTGCAGGCCGCCCTCCTCGTCCCGGGTGACGACCAGCGGCTCACCGGCCGCCTCGGTACGGAGATAGTCGCCGGGCCGGGCGACCTGGGAGACGTGGCCGACGCACAGCCAGTCGCCGCGGAAGACGCGATCGTGTTCGAGCCGGTGGAAGTCCTCGTCGGTGTAGGCGCGGGCGGGCAGGGTCTCGCCGCGTTCCAGGGGCAGCGCGGCGATGCGGGCCAGCTCGTCGAGGAGGGGTCGAAGTCCGTCGGATACGTCGTGCAGCATGGTGCCACCGCCTTTGTCCGGGATCTCCTTCCATGCTGGGTCGCCGCCCCGGGCGGCGCCTCGCCGCACCGGACGACATTCCGGTACATCCTTCGGATTACCGCTGACTTACTGCCCGATCACTGCCGGATCACTGTCAAAACGGCTCCCCACAGTCGTGCACGCGTCCAGGTCCACGATCCGGTCCGCGGCGGCGAGCCCCGACCGCTCATGGGTGACCAGAAGCGTGGTGCGGCCACGCGTGGCGTCGAGGATGTCGGCGAGCACGGCGGCGGCCGTCTCCGGGTCAAGACCCTCGGTGGGCTCGTCCAGGACGAGGACGGGCGGGTCGGCGAGCAGCGCGCGGGCCAGCAGCAGACGGCTGCGCTGGCCGCCCGACATCGCGGCGCCGTCCCCGCCGAGCAGGGTGTCCCACCGGTCGGGCAGCGACTCGATCCACTCCAGGAGCCGCGCCCTGCGGGCCGCCTCCCGCAGGTCGGCGTCCGTGGCGCCGGGGCGGGCCAGGAGGAGGTTGGCGCGGATCGTGGCGTGGAAGACGTGCGCGTCCTGGGTCATGCCGGTGATCGCGCGCCGGGCGTCGGCGCCCGCGAGGTCACGCAGTTCCCGCCCGCCGACGCGGATGCTCCCGCGCTCGTACGGGACGAACCGCATCAACGCCGCGATCAGCGTCGACTTGCCCGAGCCGCTGGCACCGAGGAGCACGACGCGGTGGCCGGGCGGCAGCCGCAGGCTCACGCCGTCCAGGGCCGGGGGGTCGTCGGCGCGGTGGCGCACCCGCAGATCGGTGATGTCGACGCCCAGCGGCTCGTCGAAGGGGAGCGGGGCGGCGGAGGGCGGCTCGGCGACCGGGGGAGGCGTGTCGAACAGGTCGGCCAGCCTGCGCGCCGAGGCCCGCACCTCCGCGAGCCGCCCGGCGGCGGCGGGCAACGGCCCCAGAGCCTCGAAGGAGACCAGCGCCAGTACCGCGAGCACGGTCAGATGGACGGCGGCCAGCTCGCCGGCCGCGTGCGCGCGCAGCGCCAGCCAGGCCACCCCGACCGTCGCCCCGCCTTGCAGCAGCGTCACCGCGGCCGAGGCAAGCGAGGTGGTGAGGGCCGCCCGGCGCTCCAGGGCGGCGATCCGGGCGGCGCCGCGCCGCACCCGCTCGGCGCCTCGGTCCCGGGCGCCGTACGCGGCGAGGTCCGCCGCGCCTTGGGTCAAGTCCAGTGCCAGGGCGGCCAGTTCGCCCCGGGCGGCCGTCTGTGCGCGGCCCGTGCGGCGGGACAGCGCGAGCACCAGGGCGGGTACACAGAGCCCCGCCACGGCCAGGAGCAGCCCGAGCAGGAGGCCCGCCTGGGGCAGCAGCGCCGCGGCCGTCCCGGTGGCGGCGACGGCCACCGCGCAGGCGGCCACCCCCGGGAACACCACCCGCAGCAGCAGATCCTGCGCGGCGCCCACGTCGTCGACCAGCCGGGTCAGCAGGTCGCCGCTGCGGAAGGCGGGGGTGCCCGCGGGGGCGAGCGGCACCAGGGCTTCGTACACCCGGGTGCGGAAGCCCGCGACGGCCCGCAGCACGCCGTCGTGCCCGAGGAGCCGGTCGGCGTAGCGCAGGGCTCCCCGCCCCAGGGCCAGCGCGCGTACGGCGACGATCGCCAAAGCCACGGAGGCGAGCGGCGGTTGCTGCGCGGCACGGGTGATCAGCCAGGCGGCGGTCGCCATCAGCGCGGCGGCGGCGAGTTCGCTGCCGACCGAGGCGAGCACGGCGGGCAGCAGCCGGCGCCAGTACGGCAGGAGGTGCCGCAGGAGCCGCAGGGTGGGACGGGAGCGGCGCGCGGGGACACCGGCCGGCCCGGCGGATGTGGGCCCCGGACGGCGTACGGCACCACGCGCCCGCCCGCCTCGCCCCGTCACGACGCCACCAGCCCTCGCGCCGGCGCCAGGCTGCCCGCGCGTACCGTCACGACCCGGTCGGCGTACGGCAGCAGGCTCGTGCGGTGTGCGACCACGAGCGAGGTCCGGCCGCGCATGAGCGCGACCGTGGCGCGCGTGACGGCGGCCTCGCTCTCGGGGTCGAGGTGGGCGGTCGGTTCGTCGAGGAGCAGGACGGGCGCGTCCTTGAGGAACGCGCGGGCCAGGGCGACGCGTTGGCGCTGCCCGGCCGAGAGCCCCGCCCCGTGCTCGCCGAGCACCGTCTCGTACGCCTGCGGCAGCCGCTCAACGAAGACATCGGCCGCGGCCGCCCGCGCCGCCTCCCGCACCTCGGCGTCGCTCGCGTCGGGGCGCCCGAGCCGGATGTTGTCGGCGACGGACGCCGCGAACAGGTGAGGGCGCTGCGGAACCCACGCCACCTGCGTACGCCACGCGTCGAGGTCGAGGTCCGCGAGGTCGGTGCCGCCGGCCTCGACGCGGCCCGAAGCGGGGGCGACGAAGCCGAGGAGCAGCGCCAGCAGCGTGGACTTGCCGGCCCCGCTCGGGCCGACGAGCGCCACATGCTCGCCCGGGTGTACGTCGAGGCAGACCCGCCGCAGGGCGGGCGCGGTCCTGCCGGGGTACTGGACGGTGACCGCGTCGAGGCGCAGGTGAGCGGTGCGGGCCGCGGGCACGGGGACGGGGGCGGCCACGCCCGCAGCGGATGCGTCCTCGTCCTTGTCGTCGAGGAGCGCGAAGACCCGCTCGGCCACCGCGATGCCCTCGGCGCTGTCATGGATGGCGGCGCCCGCCGCACGCAGCGGAAGGTACGCCTCCGGAGCGAGGAACAGCACGGTCAGGGCCGTCCGCAGGTCCACCCCGCCGCCCAGCAGCCGCAGTCCGACCGGTACGGCGACCAGCGCCACGGAGAGCGTGGCGACCGTCTCCAGGACGAAGGAGGAGAGAAACGCGACGCGCAACGTCCGCATCGTGGCCCGCCGGTGCGCGTCCGCCATGTCGCCCACCACCCGGGTCTGATGCCCCTCGCGGCCGAACGCGCGCAACGTCGGCAGTCCGGTGACCACGTCCAGGAAGTGGCCGCCGAGGCGCGCCAGCAGCGACCACTGCCGCGCGGTGCGCCGGGCGGTGTGCAGGCCGACCAGCGCACCGAACACCGGGATCAGCGGCAGCGTCACGGCGACGATCAGCGCCGACGTCCAGTCGGTCCACGCCAGCCAGGCGACGACCGTCACCGGCACCACCGCGGTGGCCGTCATCGTGGGCAGGTAGCCGACGACGTACGGGTCCAGGGCGTCGAGGCCGCGGGTGAGCAGCGTGGCCGTCTCGCCGTGGCGGCGGGCCGCCAGCCGCAGCGGCCCGGTGTGCCGCAACCGGTCGGTGATCCGCTCCCGCAGAGCCCGCTTGGCGTCGGCCGCGGCGCGCTGGGCGAGCGTGCCGCGCGCCCACGTCAGCAGGGCACGCAGCGCCATGACGCAGCCCAGCGCGGCGAGCGGCCCGGTCCGTATCCGCTGCCCCGCGAATCCGTCCGCGAGCAGCCCGGCGAGCAGCGACGCCTGGGCGACGACGAGCCCGGTGCCGAGCAGCGCCAGCGTCGCGGACCGCGTCATGTGGCGCCGCAGCGCGGGCAGTTCGCGCAACAGGCGGTGTTCGGCCGGCTTCATCTCGGTGCCTCTCGTCGGTCGGATGGCATGGGTGGTCCGCGTGGATCGTCAGGGCGTACTCGTCACTCGTCAGCGTCAGAAGTAGCTGGGGTGGCGGCGGCCCGTACGTCCCCGGAACACCCACCAGCTCCATGCCTGGTAGGCGAGGATCACCGGGATCACCACGACACCGAACGCGGTGAGGAGCTTCAACGTGACGCCGTCCGTGACCGCCTGACTGATTGTCATGCCGCCGCCGGAGGAGTCGACCAGGACGTACGGGTAGTGCCCGGCCCCCACGAGCAGCACCGGCAGCACCGCCGCGCAGGAGGTGGCAGCGAACGCCCGGACGTGGTGCCCGTGGGCCAGGGCCCACCAGGCGCAGGCCAGTGCCGCCGCGAACAGGGCGGCGAGCACCGCCGAGGTCACGCGGTTGTTCATCGAGGCACCCGCGCCGAAGAGCGTGAGCAGCAGCGGGAGGCAGACGACGGCTCCGGCCGCCCGCAGCAGGAGCGCCCCGTACTGCCGTGCCCTACGGGCCGCTTCGGGATGCGAGCGCAGGGCGACGAAGGCGGCTCCGTGCGCCGCGAAGAGCAGCGCGGTGGTCAGGCCGCAGCCCAGCACGAAGGGTGTCAGCACGTCGCCGGGCCCGATGTGGAAGCTGCCGTCGGCGCGGCGGGGCACGCCGTGGAGCAGCAGCCCGAGGACGAGCCCCCAGCACACGGCGGGCAGCGCGCCGCCGAACACGATCAGGGCGTCCCACCGCCGGCGCCCGGCGGAGCTGCGGGCGCGGCCGCGCAGCTGGATCGCGGCGTTGCCGAGGACCAGGCCGACGAGGATCGCCACGATCAGCGGATACAGGCCGGACAGGAGGGTGCCCTCCAGGTGCGGGAAGGCGCCGAAGAGGACGCCGGTGAAGGCGACCAGCCAGACCTCGTTGCCGAGGAAGAACGGTGCGATGGCGTCGAGGGCGGTGTTCGGATGGGTGCGCTTCTCCTCGTGACCGTCGCGGCCGAGGAAGGGGTGCAGCATCTGTGCGCCGTAGTCGTAGCCGCCGAGCACGAAGTACCCGGCGAGCAGCAGGCCGAGGAGGCACAGCCAGGTGGTCTCCAGATTCATCTCGCTCAACTTCCGTCGGATTCGGTCGGGGTGGGGACAGCAGGGAGGAAAGAGGGCTTCGGTGGGCGGCGCCTCGGAGCGTGGGTCGCGTCCGGTTCGGGACGCGCGCCCACGCCCGGCTCAGAAGGCGGGCAGCGGCCGCTTCTCGTCGGCGCTGCCCGCCGGCCCCTCGGGCGCGTCGTCCGGGAGCGGCTCGGTGGCGCCGAGCTGCGTGGCCTTGGGGCCGCGGAGGGCGAAGCGTGTGATGAGGGTCCAGTTCGTCACGGCCAAGGCGAGGAAGACGGCGATGAACAAGACGCAGGACACGAGCAGCGAGGTCCTGCCGACGTGGGAGAGGGCGTCCTCGACGGTCAACTCTCCGTACACGATCCACGGTTGACGTCCGAGCTCGCGGACGACCCAGCCGCCCACGGAGGCGATGAAGGGGAACGGGACCATCACCACCAGCACCCAGGAGGCCCACCGCAGACGCATCAAGCGGTCCTTCCACAGGAGGACGAGGGCGATGAGGGTGATGGTGGACACCGTGTTGCCGATGAGGGTCATGACGTCCATCGAGATCCGCACGGTGTCCTGCCAGGGCACGTAGTCGCCCGGCCCGTGCTCCTTGACGAGCTGTGCCTGTGCCTCGGCGACGCCGCTGTTCTCCAGCACCGCGTGCTTCATGGGCTGGGTGCGCTCGATGACGGGCCGCTGCATCTCGCCGACGACCACGACGAAGAAGGAGGCGATCGCCGACACCCAGAGACCCAGCTTCAGGGAGGAGCGGAAGAGCGTGGTCTCCTTGGTGTGCCGCAGGAAGTGGTAGGCACTCACACCGGCGACGAAGACCCCGCCCGTGGTCAGGGCGCCCAACGTCAGGTGGAGCAGGGCGACCAGGGCGCTGGAGTTCGTGAGCAGCGCCCCGAAGTCGGTCAAGTAGGCGGCGCCGTCCCGCACTTCGTACCCCACCGGGTGCTGCATGAAGCCGTTGGCGATCAGAATCCAGTACCCCGAGGCGTACGCGGTCGCGGTGACCAGCCAGATGAGCGTGACGTGCACGCCGCCGCGCAGCCGGCCCCAGCCGAAGATCCACATGCCGAGGAAGGTGGACTCGGCGAAGAAGGCGATGAGGGTCTCCAGCGCCAGCGGGGCGCCGAAGACGTTGCCCGCGAACTTGCTCAGACCGCTCCAGCTCAGCCCGAACTGGAACTCCATGACGAGGCCGGTGACGATGCCGACCGCGTAGTTGATGACGTAGAGCTGCCCCCAGAAGCGGGTGGCGCGCTCCAGGAGGGCTCTCTTGACGGGATCGCGGGTGAACACGGCCCGGGTGTGCGTGATCGCCACGAGAGGGACGAGGCCCATGGTGAGGATCACGAACAGCCAGTGGATGCCGGTCGTGGCCGCGAACTGGAGTCGGGCCAGATCCGCAGCGCTCATGAGACGGCCTTTCTGGGATTCTCTGAAAACGGGTCCTGAAGACGAAAACGGGTCCTGAAGACGAAAACGGGTCCTGAAGACGAAGAGGACGACGAAGACGACGCTAGAGAACATTGCTCATGCATTCCAAGACCGGTTTGGTCATGTGCAGATGACCCAGAAGGCATGAGTGGGAGAAGATGGACCATGGATCTTCTGCAGTTGCGCTACTTCCAGACCGTCGCCCGCTACGAACACATCAGCCGCGCCGCCGAGGAGCTGCGGATCGCCCAGCCCTCACTCAGCCGCGCCATCGCGCGCCTGGAGGCCGACCTCGGCGCGACGCTCTTCGACCGCCAGGGCCGGCGCGTCCGGCTCAACCAGTACGGCGTGATCTTCCTGCGCCATGTCGACCGTGCCCTGAGCGAACTGGACGACGGGCGCAGGGCCGTCCGCGAGGCCCGGGACACGGGCCTCGGCAGGGTCAGCGTCGCCTCCGAGACCCTGCTGACGGTCACCCCGCTCCTCGGCCGCTTCCGCGCCGCCCACCCGCGTGCCGACGTACGGCTCTACCAGTCGAACGCGGAGGAGATGGACCGCCGGTTGCGGGCCAGGGAGGTCGACTTCTGCGTGGCGTCGCAGCCGCTGACCGGAACGAACTTCGAGTCGGTCGAGCTGAAGCGCGAGGAAGTGCTGCTCGCCGTCCCCTACGGACACTGGCTGGACGGGCGGGAGCGCGTGACCATCCCGGAACTCGCCGACGAGCCCTTCGTCTCCACGCGTGTCGGCCACTGGCAACGCGCCCTGCTTGACCAGCTGTTCGCGGCGGAGGGGCTCACGCCGCTGCTGTCCTGCGAGAGCGACGAACCGGCCGCCAGTCAGGACATGATCAGCGCGGGCCTCGGCATCGGGCTCATCCCGGCGGTGTCCCGTCAGGCAGGCACGGAGACGCGCGTCCCCGTGGCCTGGGTGCACGTCGACGCGCCGGACTGCCACCGCGTCCTCACCCTCGTGTGGAACCGCGACACGTATCTGTCCGAAGCGGCCCTGAAGTTCCGGGAGTTCACCCTCAACACGCCGTTCGTGACGCGCCATCTTCCGGAACCGCGCGGTGGACAGGCGTCCGACGGACAGGCGTCCGACGGCCCGGCGCCGGCCGACGCTCCGCGGAGGCTCTGACCAGGAAAGGTGCGCAGCGGTCGACGCGTCCGAGCGCCGTCTCCGACTGACGCCTCAGACGCCGAGCGATGTGGAAACCCCGAGCCCGCCCTCGCCGTCGTGGATCTGCACGTGGTGATGTGCCGTGCGCTGTGCACTGTCACCTGTGCGCTGTGCTGAGCTGCGCTGTTGATGGGGAATCGAACCCCCGCGTTGCTCCTCACGCGCCAGGAGTGAGCCGGAAACCGCCGGCTCTCGGTTGTGCACGCCTCCACGACGGCTACCTGCTCCACATCGTCAACACCCGCTGGACCTCTCAGTCCAGCAGGTCGACCTCCCAGTTGGCGCGCTGGATGCGTACGTCGATCTCCCGGATGTCCCGCGCGAGCGCGTCCGCCTGCCCGCGCAGCTCCGCGACCGGCAGCGCGGCGAGCATCATCAGCTCGGAACGGAGCTGCCGGCCATACCCCCGCTCGCCCGTACCGGCGGCCGCGTCGGCCGCCGAGGTGACCACCGAGTGCCGCAGCCGCAGGACGTCCCGCCGCGCGAGCGCGTCGGTGAGGGTGCCGTGCTCGCCCAGGTCGGTCGCGGCGTTGGTCCGGTTGATCCGCCGGATGAGATCCTCCAGCGAGCCGAGCACCTCGGAAGCCTCGGCCAGCAACTGCGCCGCGTCCTCGGCGGGCGTCTCGCCCTCCTGGTGACGCGCGCTGCTGACGATGCGCGCGCGCAACTGCTCCACGCGGCGTGTCGCGTCGGCCCGTTCCGCCAACGCCTCGGCAAGCTTCACTGTCCCACTGTCCCGTTCGTCCGGTCCCGTACGTCGTGATCTCGTACGAGTATACGAAGTGCCGAAGCGGGCCCAGCAGCGCGGGCGGTGATCCGGTGGTGACCGGGCCAAGGGCTGCTATCTGTCCTTGGACAAGGCGAGCAGTTCCGCGAAGAGGCCCCCGCCGTGCGACAGTTCGTCGTAGTGGCCCTGCTCGGTGATGCGGCCGTTCTCCATGACGATGATCCGGTCCGCCACCCTGGTGTTCTCCAACTGGTGCGTGACTACGATCGTGATGCGGTCCGCGGCGATGCCCTTGATCCGGCTGAAGATGTCCCGCTCGCCCCGGGCGTCCATCTGCGACGTGGGCTCGTCCAGGATCAGCAGCGGCGGGCGCCGGTACAGCGCCCGAGAGCAGGCCAGCCGCTGCCACTGCCCGCCGGACAGCTCGGCGCCGCCGAAGACCTCACGGGCGAGCAATGTGTCCAGGCCGCGCGGCAGTTCCTCCACCGCTTCGCGCATGCCGACGGCGTCGACGGCCTCCCAGACCGGGACGTCGTCGTGGGTACGGGGCTGCCCGAGCGTGACGTTCTCCCGGACGCGCAGCGGCCACTGGGCGAAGATCTGCGGGACGAGCCCGGTGCAGCTCCACACGGAGTCCGGATCGACCGAGGCGAGGTCGTGGCCGTTCCACAGCACACGTCCCTTGTCCGCGAGGTAGATGCCGGTGATCAGCCGGGTGAGGGTGGACTTCCCGGAACCGTTCTCCCCTACGACGGCGATCACCTCCCCGCGCCGCAGGGTCAGGGAGACACCCTCGACCGCGGGCCGCTCCTTGCCGGGGTACCGGTAGGTGACCTGGTCGAGCCGGATCTCCTCGACCGGCGCGGCGATCTCGTGCCGCCCGCGCCGGGGTGCGCGAGCGGCGGCGTCGCTCAGGAACGTCTCCATGTCGGTGAGGTAGAGGCTGGTGTGGAAGACCGCCGCTCCGTTGATGACGACCTGGGAGAGCGCGGCGAGGGCGGTCTGTACGGCGACGATGGCGGTGGCGGCGACCGCCGGCGGCACGCGGCCGGTCACCGCGAGCCACGCGAGGCCCGCCCACGTCCCGGAGAGGAAGACGCCGCCCAGGAGCGCTCCGGCCAGGGCGATGCGCAGCGTGCGGGGCGCGGCGGCCAGCGTGCGCCGGTCGATCCGTTCCGACAAGGAGCGGTACCAGAACAGCAGGTAGGAGGTCATGCCGTTGGCGCGGACCTCGTCGGCGAACTTGGGTGTGGTGGCCCACCAGCGCGTCATGTGCCGCACGTTGCGGTCGCTGACGTTGGCGTAGTGGATCTGGTAGTCGACCCGGGCCGTCATGATCGCGCCGGCGCCTGCGGGAAGGACCGCGAGGATGAGCAGCGGCAGCATGAGCGGATGGAGGAAGGACAGCACCCCGCACGCGGTGACCATCTTGACCAGCGCGGACATGAACCGCTGCGAGTCGGTGATCATCACGTGGGTGCGCGTCACGCCCATCTCGGCGGCCTCCTGCCGGTCGGCGAAGCCCTCCGCGGCGTGGGCGGCGGCCTCGACCCGGCAGACGGCCTCGACGAGCCCGTTGTCGGCTCGGGTGATGACCTGGGGCGTGAGGCGCCGCTCGGCGTAGGAGGCGACGGCGGCGGACATGCGCCCCAGCCCGGCCGCCGTCGCGACGACGAGCAGGGCGGGCAGCGCTTCCCGCAGACGCTCGGGCACGGCACCCGCGCCGAGGAGGCCCTGCATGGCCTTGGCGGTCCCCGTCAGCAGGACGGCGGCGGCCACACCGGTGGCCGCCTGGCAGGCCAGGAGCAGCAGCACGGCCGTGCGGTCGACGGCCCACGCCATGCGTGCGATCCGCCGCAGCACGGCGGGCAGCCGCCGGCAGAGATCGGCGAACGAGGCCTCGCCCAGCGGGTTGACGCTGTACTCCCCGGAGTACGTGATCTCCGCGGGAGGCGGCGGGGGAGGGGGCGGTACCGTGGTCACGCGCTCACCTCCGCCGCCATGTGAGCCGCGCGCCGGCCGACCGGTTCGAACAACATGTGTACGCCGATGATGGTGCGGTGTGGTTCCAAAGGAGCTCCCCGGCGGTCTCGGTACGGACAGGTGCTCGGAAAACGGGGCCTGAGGGCCGTCCGTAACGGTGGCGCGGGGGCGAATTCTCGGATGAAAGTTCGGTCTCCGCAGAGAGCCTTGGAATGCCGGGGTGTCGGGTCGTGATCTTGCGTTCGATTCACCCGCACGGGGCGCACCACCCGATCCGGGGATTGCGGCGGTGGGAGCGACCGGAGGTGCCGGGAACGCGACGTCGCCCCCGCGCGGTTGAGGGCGCGGAGGCGACGGAGGGTGGGGCGGTGCGGAGGCGGCAGCCTCGGAACGGACGGCCTGTCAGACGCCCGCGACGCTCTGGATCCAGGAGCGGTACGCCGTCACGTTCGTGTACGCGGTCGTGGTCTGGCGGTCGCTGGTGGAGGCGACGCCGACCTGCACGCCGTTGGCCATCATCGGGCCGCCGGAGTCGCCGCCCGCGGTGATGCCGTCGCCGCGCCGGGCACAGATGGCCTGGCCCTGGTAGGCGTCACGGCAGCCGCCGGTCACGACGACGTTGGCGACCTTCAGGAGCCGGGACTGGCAGTTGATCTCCGAGCCGCACTGGGAGGTCGCTCCCCAGCCGTACACCTGCACGGTCTGGTTCACCGACACGGAGCCCGGGTTGCCGAGACGGGCGTAGGTGCCTGCCACGGAACGGTCGAGCTTGACCAGGGAGAGGTCCGAACCGGAGTGGTTGTAGACGCTGACGCCGTTGGCCAGCGTGCCGCCGGACGTCTGGTCGAGGCTGCCGATGCGGAAGGAGAGGCCGCCGCCGCTGACGCAGTGCTTCGCGGTGAGAATCCACGTGGGGGCGATGATCGAGGCGCTGCACGTCTGGCGGCCGTTGGAGAAGAGCCGGGCCGCCCAGGGCGCGTTGCTGGCGTAACCGCCGCCGATGATCGGCTGGGGACCGTTGGTGGACGCCACGGCGGGGGCGTCGGCACGGGCGCCGGCCGCGCTCTGGGCGGCTGCCGTGGGGGCCAGCCCCAGTACGGCGAGTGCGGTGGCCGCGAGCGCGGGGACGAGTCTGGTTATTCGCACGTTCGTCTCCATTGTGTGGGGATGAGACGTCCTGTGATGAGGACGAAACTGCATATCTATGCAGTCGAAATACGCGCGCCAGAGGCGGGGTTGCTCATGACGCGTGCATGCCATCGCTGGCTTGGGTGAATGTGGCAGAGGAGTTGTCGGCGGCGCAAGAGGCCGGCACCGGAATTCCGGCGCCGTGCCGGACCGGGGAGTGCCTGGCGGTCATTTCGCAGCCAGCTGGCGGGAGTTAGCCGTCAATCGCCCGCTTCGTCAGGGTGAGTCAGGCTCTGTCGCCGACCCGGGCGCCGTGGCTCCGGCCGTCGGGCGGTGCGCGTGGGGGACGCGAGGGAGGGGTGCGGAGGTCCGGCGTCGGCAGAGTGTGGCGTTCTGCGTAGACTTGCGGCCCCTCACATGATCAAACAGGCCGGTCTGGACCAGTGCGGGCGCGTGGGTCGACCCGGCAAAGGCGGGCAAGCCCCTTTCGCGACAGCTTGATAGGCAAGTCACTGCTTGCCTATGGTGGTGCCATGCCGGACGATGTCTTCAAGGCCCTGGCCGACCCCACCCGCCGAAAGATCCTGGACGAGCTGACGGAGCGGAACGGCCAGAGCCTGTTCGAGATCTGCGCGCGGCTCGCGACCAGGCATGGCCTGGGATCGTCCCGTCAGGCGATCAGCCAGCACCTCGCCGTGCTGGAGTCCGCGGGTCTGATACGGACCCGTCGCGAGGGCCGCTGCAAATTCCACGACCTGACCACCGAACCGCTTGAGCGCATCGTCGCCCGATGGCTCAACCCCGATGTACGGGAGCCCGGAGAATGAAAATCCACCTGTCGAGCGTCTGCGTCGACGATCAGGACAAGGCCCTGCGCTTCTACACGGACGTGCTGGGTTTCCGGAAGAAGCACGAGATCCCGCTCGGCGAGCACCGGTGGCTGACCGTGGTCTCGCCGGACGACCCCGACGGCACGGAACTGGTGCTGGAGCCGGACGAGCACCCCGCCGTCAAGCCGTACAAGGAGGCACTGGTCAAGGACGGCATCCCGGTCACCTCCTTCGCCGTGGACGACGTGCACGCGGAGTTCACCCGCCTGCGCGGCCTCGGCGTGCGGTTCACACAGGAGCCGGTCGACATGGGGACGGTCACCACCGCGGTGCTCGACGACACCTGCGGCAACCTGATCCAGATCGCCCACACCAACTGACGCCGCCGCGCCGGACCTGTGCCCGCGAGCCCAGGAGCCGACCCCATGTCCCTGCGCGCCACGGCCCCATCCGTGAGGAATGCTGGCCGCACGAGACGACCGACGAGGGGTGGCATGCACGACGCGGAGATCGCCATCGTGGGCGCCGGAGCGGCCGGGCTGTCCCTGGCCCACCGGCTCTGCGCCGCCCCTCCCGGACGTACCTGCCCCTCGATCGCCCTCATCGACGCCCCACCGGGCCCCGCCCGGCCACCCGAGCGGACCTGGTGCTTCTGGGAGGAGCGCGACGGCGAGTTCGACGCGGCGCTGTCCGGCGCCTGGGACACCCTGCGCGTGCGCGCCCCCGACGGGACAGCCGTGGTCGGCTCCCCGGCCCCGCTGCGCTACAAGATGCTCCGCTCCGGCTCCTTCGAGGACCTGGTCACGGCGCGCCTGGACCGCGAGCCGCGCGTGCGGCGCCTGGAGGCCGAGGTCATCGACGTACGCGACCTGCCCGGCGGGGCCGAGGTGCGCGGCGTCACCGCTCACGGCAACCCGTTGACGCTGCGCGCCAGATGGGTGTTCGACTCACGCCCGCTCCGCACGCTGCCCCCCGCCCGGACCACCCTCCTCCAGCACTTCCGCGGCTGGTTCCTCCACACGGACCGCCCCGTCTTCGAACCGCGCCTCGCGGACCTGATGGACTTCCGCACCCCCCAGCCCGCACACGGTCTCTCCTTCGCGTACGTACTGCCCACGACCCCGTACGACGCCCTCGTCGAGTACACGGAGTTCTCCCGCGCCACCCTCGACGAGCACGCGTACGACGAAGCGCTGCGCGCCCACGTGACGCACCGGCTCGGCGCCGGCCGCTTCGAGGTGGTCCGCGTCGAGCAGGGCGTCATCCCCATGACCGACGCGCGCTTCCCCCGCCGGGCCGGCCGCTCGGTCTTCCGCATCGGAACCGCCGGCGGAGCGACCCGGCCCTCGACCGGCTACACCTTCGCGACGGTGCAGCGGCAGGCGCGCGCCATCGCGAGCGCGTACCACCGGGGCCGAACACCCGTGCCCCCGCCGGCCCACGCGCGGCGCGCCCTGGCGATGGACGCCGTCATGCTCCGCGCCCTGGACGCCGGGCGCGTGGACGGTGCGGCGTTCTTCACCGGCCTCTTCCGCACCGTCCCGATGGAACGGCTGCTGCGGTTCCTCGACGGGCGCACCCGGTGGCACGAGGACTTCAGGGTCGGCCTGCGCACCCCCGTCCGCCCCATGCTCCGCACCGTCGCGGAACTGCCCCTGCTGCCCCGAGCCGCCCGGCTGCCGAGGCACACCACCACCGCACCGCCGGGCACCGCGACCGGCGACGAACGGAAAGAGACGCCGAGATGACGCTGCCGCGCGACGAAACCCTCTCCGCCGCCTTCGACCACGCCGCCCGCACCTACGACCGCCTGGTGGCCGCCAACCCCGGCTACCACGCCCACCTCCGGCGCTCCGCCCGGCGCCTGGGACTCCCGGACGGCGGCGCCGGGCTGCGCGTCCTCGACCTCGGCTGCGGCACCGGGGCCTCCACCGCCGCCCTCCTGCGCGCGGCACCCCTGGCCGAGATCGTCGCCGTGGACGCCTCGCGCGGCATGCTCGACCGGGCCGAGGCCAAACGGTGGCCCCCCGGAGTGCGCTTCGTCCACGCGGCCGCCGAGAGCCTGGACCGGGCCGGGGTGGAGGGCCCCTTCGACGCGGTCTTCGCCGCGTACCTCTTCCGCAACCTCGCCGACCCGGACGCCGTCCTGGCCGCCGCGCGGGAACTCCTCGCCCCGCGCGGCCGGTTGGGCGTACACGAGTACACGCTCAGCGGCCGGACACGTGACCGCGCGGTGTGGACCGCCGTCTGCAACGGCGTGGTGCTGCCCGCCGGGACACTGACCGGCGACCGTCGCCTCTACCGGCACCTGTTCCGCAGCGTCGTCGACTTCGACACGGCGGCCGCCTTCGCCGCGCGGGTCCGGCGCGCGGGCTTCCGCGACGTGCGCATCCTGCCGATGCCCGGCTGGCAGACCGGCATCGCGCACACCGTGACCGCCTCGGCCCCGGACACCGGGCGATGAGCGGACACGCGAGCGCCCCCGCCACCCGCCACGGGCGGGACCGGCGCGCCCACGTCGTCCACGGCCCGCAGGGCGCGCCGCGCGTCTGCGGCACCGCGCCCCGCGTCGCCGTCATCGGCGGTGGCATCGCGGGTCTCGCCGCCGCGACCGCGCTGGCGGAGCGCGGCGTCCACGTGACGGTGTACGAACGGGAACACCAGCTCGGAGGCCGCCTCAGGGGCTGGCCCGAGGAGCTCGCCGACGGCTCCACCATCACCATGAGCCGCGGCTTCCACGCCTTCTTCCGCCAGTACTACAACCTGCGCGGCCTCCTGCGCCGCACCGACCCCGCCCTGCGCACGCTGCGCGGCCTGCCCGACTACCCGCTGCGGCACAGCGGCGGCCTCCAGGACGGCTTCGCGCGGGTGCCGCGCACCCCACCGTGGAGCGCCCTCGGGTTCGCGGCCCTCAGCCCCACGTTCGGCGGGCGCGACCTGACCCGCATGAACGCCCGCGCCGCGCTGCCCCTGCTCGACGTACGCGTGCCCGACATCTACCGGCGGCTCGACCACCTCAGCGCCTGGGAGTTCCTGGAGCGCATCCGCTTCCCCCGGGCGGCCCACCACTTGGCGTTCGAGGTGTTCTCCCGCAGCTTCTTCGCCGACCCGCGCCACCTCTCCGCGGCCGAACTCGCCCTGATGTTCCACATCTACTTCCTCGG
The DNA here is from genome assembly GCF_021028635.1 of Streptomyces huasconensis. Taxonomy (NCBI): domain Bacteria; kingdom Bacillati; phylum Actinomycetota; class Actinomycetes; order Kitasatosporales; family Streptomycetaceae; genus Streptomyces; species Streptomyces huasconensis. Next base: position 731,344 of record NZ_CP086119.1, on the reverse strand, counting down.
GTCGAGTGAGGGCCTGCTGTTCGACGTGCCGCGAGAACCGTTCCCCGCCGCGCTGTGGGAGCCGCTCGCCCGCTATCTCACCGGGCACGGGGCCGACCTCCGTACCGGCCGGGCCGTCGAGCGCGTGGAGCCCGCGCGGCGAGGCGGCTTCCACGTCGTCACCGGGGACGGCCGGCAGCGCTGCGACGCCGTCGTCCTCGCCCTGGACGTCAACGGCCTCCGGCACGTCGTGGGGCAGTCGCCGCGGTTCGTCGACGACGCCGCGTGGCGGGCGCGGATCATGGGCCTCGGCACCGCGCCGCCCTTCCTCGTCTCCCGGCTCTGGCTCGACCGCCGTGTGGCCCCCGACCGGCCCGGCTTCCTGGGAACCAGCGGGTACGGCGCCCTGGACAACGTGAGCGTCCTGGAGCGCTGGGAGGGCGAGGCGGCCCGCTGGTCGGCCCGCACCGGCGGCTCGGTCGTCGAACTGCACGCGTACGCCGTCGACCCGGCCGCGGACCGGGCGGCGGAGCAGCGAGGCCTGCTGGCCCAACTGCACCGGCTCTACCCGGAGACCCGCGACGCCCGGATCGTCGACGCCCGTCACGCGTGGCACGCCGACTGCCCGCTCTTCCCCGTCGGCGGCCACCGGAACAGGCCGACGGTACGGACGCCGGACCCGGCCGTCACCGTGGCGGGCGACATCGTGCGCAGTGCCCTCCCGGTCGCGTTGATGGAGCGGGCGGCGACGACGGGATTCCTCGCGGCGAACGCCCTGCTCGAACGCTGGGGTCTGCGGGGGCAGACGCTGTGGACCGTGCCGGTCAGGGGCAGGACGGCGGCCCTGCGCGCGCTGAACCGGCTGGTCGGCGACTGAACCGGCCGATGCCCCGCGCGGGTTCAGCCCGGGAACCGCCCGCTGGTCCGCAGCGCCCAGCGCCTCTCGGCGTACGCGATGTCGTCACGCCACAGCCGCCCGGCCGCCGCCCGCATGAGCGGCCGCAGCACCGGCGCCGCCGACCGCGCGACCGCGAACCCCCGCCGTCCGGAAGCGGCCACCACCGCCTCGGTCACGGCGGTACGCGGCCGCCCCGCCGCGTCCGGCGCCAGCGGCGTGGCATGGGTCTCCACGACGGAACCCGCGCCCTCGCCCCCGGCGATGCGCATGACGACGGTGCGGGGCCCCGGAGCCGTGAAGACCGCCCGGACCGGCACCACCGCCCGCCCGGCCACCTTGAAGGACACGTCCACCGTGAAACGGTCGTCGGCGTCCCCCGGGCCCGGTTGCCCCACCACCCGCAAATCCACGAACGAGTACGGATGGAACCAGGCACCGTGCCAGGGGTCCAGCCGGTTGGCGACGACGTCCTCGGGCTCGCACCGCCCGGTCACCGAGCAGACCGCCGACACGCTCTCGGAGGGCCGCGGACGCGCGGGCACCACGGGCCGCTCCAAGGGCTCCTCGCCACCCACGGCGTCCAGCCGGACCCAAACCAGGACCCCGTCGTCGTAGGCCGGATACGGCTCCCAGCCCGCGCGCGCCGAGCCGTCGAGGGCGAGTCCGTGCCAGTGGCAGACGAGGGTGCCGCACCGCACCGGGCTGTCCCGCAAAGGCGCCCCGAGATGAGGACAGACGCCTGGACCGGCCCGCAATGCCCCCGCAGCGTCGCGCCACGCGACGACCTCCGTGCCGGCCACCGTCAGACCGAGCGGGCGGTCGGCCGTGACACTGCGACTGCCGCCCAGCACGTACCAGTTGCCCGACGGACGGGCCTGGGCCCGCTTGAGCGCCGCCGCGATCACGGCGGGCCTCGCCTCCCGCCAGGTGGGGCCCTGCCGCTCCCAGGGGACGGGGCGGCGGCGCAGCCGCAGCGGGAAGCGGCCGGCGCCCGGCAGGCCTCCGGTGCTCACACGGTCTCCTTCCTGGGCCGGCGGGTTCGCGCCCGCGCGGAGCGGAGCTTGGCCCCGGGCGGTGCCGCGCCCGGCGAGCCGCTGACCGCGCCGCCCGCGGCCGGCGCGCGGAGCCGGGCCAGGGCGAGCCGGACCAGGCCGTCGCAGGCGACCGCGGCCCGGCGGCGGCGCGGCACCACGGCCCGGCGGTGCAGCACCGCGAAGCCGTCGTCCGCGATGGCGTCGAGGATCGCGCCGTACAGCACGAAGGCGGTGCGGATGCAGGGCCGGGAGACGGGGTCGAGCAGCGGCAGGCCGCCCGCCGCCTCGCCGTACACGCCCCGCGTGAGCGCGGCGGCGTCCTTCAGGGCCGCGGTGATGCGCCGGTCGCGCCGCCCGCTGTCCCGGCTCCACCGCAGCAGGGCGCGGTCGACGCCGTGCGCGGCCAGCAGGTCCAGGGGGAGGTAGATCCGGCCGCGGTCGAGGTCCTCCCCGACGTCCCGCAAAAAGTTGGTCAGCTGGAAGGCCACGCCGAGCGCGGCCGCGTGCGGGGCGGCCTCCTCGCGGGGGACGACCGTGCCGAGGACGGGCAGCATCTGCAGCCCGATGACGGCCGCGGAGCCGTGCATGTAGCGCCGCAGGTCCTCGTAGCGGGCGTACTCGGTGACTTCCAGGTCGAGCCGTATCGACGTCATGAAGTCCGTGAAGAGCCGCGGCTCGATGGCGTAACGGGCGGCCGTGTCGGCGAGCGCCGCCACCACCGGGTCGTCGCTGGTCCCGGCGCGGAGCCCGCTCTCCAGGTCCCGTTGGAGCAGGTGCAGCGCCGCGGCCCGCTCGTCCGCCGTCGCCGTGGAGTCGAGATCGTCGACGATGTCGTCCGCCCACCGGGCGAACCCGTACAGGGCGTGCACGGCGGGCCTGCGCTCGACGGGCAGCAGGCGCGTGGCGAGGAAGTACGTCTTGCCGTGCCGCGCGTTGAGCCGACGGCAGTGGGCGTACGCGGCGCGCAGGGCCGGGTCGGTGATGCCCGCGCTGTCGAGTTCCCGGGCGGTCATGGGGCGGTGCCCTTCGTGTCGGTGGGGGGCCGAAGGCGTGCGAGCGCCGCCCGCGGCAGGCCGGTGACGCGCGCCGCGGCCAGCTTCCCCGAGATCAGGACGGTCGGCACGCCGACGCCCGGGGTCGTGCCACAGCCCGCGAGGACGACGTTCTCGACACCGCGTACGAGATTGCGCGGGCGGAACGGGCCGGTCTGGGCGAAGGTGTGCGCGGCGGAGAACGGCGTACCGGCGGCGTGTCCCTGAGCGGTCCACTCCGCGGGCGTCACCACGCACCCCTCCTCGACGGCGGAGGCGATGCCGTCGAGGCCGCGCCGCTCCAGCTCGGCCAGCAGGCTGTCCCGGTAGCGGGGCGCGAGGTCGCGCCACGCGCGGGCGTCCGGGCCGACGCGGGTGTTCGGGCAGGGGGCCAGGACGTAGTGCAGATGGCGGCCCGGCGGTGCGAGAGAGGGGTCGGTCGCCGTGGGCCGGGTGATCAGGAGCGACGGGTCGGACATGAGGGTGCCGCCCCGGGTCAGCTCGTGGAAGGTGCGCTTCCAGGCCGCGCCGAACGAGAGGGTGTGATGGGCCAGCTGGGGCCACGTGCGGTCGGTGCCGAGGTGCAGGACGACGGCCGACGGGGAGTGACGCAGTGGCAGGGGGCGGCGCGGCTGCCGCCCCAGCAGGCGGTAGGCGGCCGGGAGATCCGGGGTCAGGACGACGGCGTCGCACGGAACGCGTTCCCGGTCGGTGACGACGGCCGTGACGCGGCCCCCGGAGCGTTCGAGCCGCGTCACGTCCTGCCCGAAGCGCAGGTCACCGCCGGCCGCGGAGGCGGCGGCCGCCATGGCGCGCGGCAGGGCGTGCATTCCGCCGCGCGGGAAGTGCACACCGGCGACGGTGTCCATGTAGGCGATGACGGCGTACGCGGCCAGAGCACGGGCCGGGGGCACGCCCGCGTACAGCGCCTGGAAGGTGAAGACGCGGCGGAGCCGCTCGTCGGAGAGGAAGCGGGCGACGCGGGCGTCCAGCCGTCCGAAGCCGCCGAGTGCGGCCAGGCGGGCGAGGTCCGGGGTCAGCAGCGCCATTGGGGAGTCGAAGTTGGCGTCGATGAACCGGCGCATCTGGACCTCGTGGAGGCGGCGCAGCCAGGCACGCAGCCGCCGGTAGCCGAGCGCCTCCCTCGCCCCGGCGAAGCGCTCGACCTCGGCTTCCATCGCCTCCGCCCCGGTGTGCACGTCCAGGCTGCTGCCGTCGGCGAACCGCGCCCGGTAGGCGGGGTGGAGCGCGACGAGTTCCACGCGGCCGGCGAGGCTGTCGCCCACCGCGGCGAACGCCTCCTCCGCCAGCTCCGGCATGGTCAGGACGGTGGGCCCGGTGTCCATGCGGTACCCGCCCTGTTCGCGCAGACCGGCCCGGCCGCCCGGCCCGTGGCCCCGCTCGATCAGCGTGACCCGCCGCCCGGCGCCCAGCAGGTGCAAGGTGGCGGAGAGCCCCGCCAGCCCGGCCCCGACCACCACCACGTGATCCGTCCGCCCTGCCAGACGCCTCATCGGTTCCTCTCTTCACGGCCGGTTCCGCGAGCGGCGGGTCCCGAGGCGCGGACGCTCGTACGGCGCGGCGCGAGCCCTGCGCGGAAACTCCGTGTACGCCCCTGTATCGCCCTACTTTGCGGGACCGCGGAGGTGTTGTCCGGCTGCTGAGGCCACCGGTGTGTTGCACCGGCGGCTCACAGGCGGTAGACCTGCCCGGTCTGCGCGCCCTCCACCGAACGCACGTACGCCTGGGCGACCTGCTCCAGCGGGACCGAGCCCATGCCCGGGAAGCAGTCCCCGTAGGTGTCCAGGGACTCGGTGAAGACGTTCGGGGAGACGGCGTTCACCCGCCGCGGCGCGATCTCGATCGCGGCGGCGCGGACGAACGCCTCGACGGCGCCGTTGGCCAGGGAGGCGGCGGCTCCGGTGTGGATCGGCTCATGGGCGAGGACGCCGGTGATCAGCGTGAAGGAGCCGTGTTCGGTGAGGCGGGCGAGGCCCTGGCGGACCAGTTCGACCTGGGAGAGGACCTTGCCGGTGAAGGCGGACTGCCAGTCGCCCGGGCCGAGTTCGGTCAGCGGCTTGTACGGCACCGAGCCCGCCGCGCTGACCACGGCGTCCAGCCGCCCGTCCGCCTCCGCCGCCGTGTAGAGCGCGGCGATCTGCTCCGGGTCGCTGATGTCGAAGCGCAGGTCGCCCGAGCCGCGGCCGGCGGTGCGGACCGTGTGGCCGCGCGCGGCGAGCGCCCGGTGCACGGCCGTGCCGAGCGTCCCGCTCGCGCCGATGAGGAGGATGTTCTGCCGGTGGTTCGTCATGAGACCACGCTAGGCACGTGTCCCCGGACCGGGGAAATGCCTTCGGCCGACCAGTTATGCTTGCCGCTCATGAATGTGGAGCTGCGCCATCTGCGCGCCCTGGCGGCGATCGGCGACGAGGGCACGCTGACGGACGCCGCCCGCGTCCTGCACCTCACGCAACCCGCGCTCTCCCGGACCCTCGCCCAGCTGGAACAGCGTCTCGGCGTACGCCTGGTGGAGCGGACCACGCGCAGCCTGTCCCTGACCGCGCCGGGAAAGCGGCTCTGGGAGAACGCGCACCGCATCCTCCGGGACCTCGACGACGCCCTCACCGACGTGACGGAAGTCGGCACGCCGCGCCCGCTGAGGCTCGCCTTCGCCTGGGCGGCGCTGGGCCGTCACACGGTTCCGCTGCTGCGCGCCTGGCGCGAGCAGCACCCCGGGACCCCGGTGCAGATCCGCCGCGCCGATGATCCCGCGGCGCTGCTCCGCCGCGGCGAGGCGGATCTCGCCTTCCTGCGGCTGAGCCCCGGGCCGGACGACCCTCAGGTGCTCCACCAGCCGCTGATCCGCGAGCGGCGGCTGGCCGTCGTGCCCGTGGGCCACCCGCTCGCGGACGGCGCGGAGGTGACGCTGGCCGAGCTGGGCGCGGAGACGGTGGCGCTGTGCGCGACCGCCGCGACGACCACGGCCGAACTCTGGCCCGCGGGGCAGCGGCCCCCCACGGTGACCGTGCCGGGCGTGGACGAATGGCTGACGACCATCGCCACCGGCGCCGCGGTCGGGGTGACTGCCGAGGGGACCATGCACCAGCACCCGCACGCGGGGGTGCGTTACCTGCCGGTGCGCGACGCCGACCCGGTCACCGTCCGCCTGGCCTGGCCCGCCCGGTCCTCCCATCCGGCGACGGACACCTTCCGCCGCTACACCGTGCGGCACCTGGCGCAGAGCGGCCGGCTCGCGCCCGCGGACGCCTGACCTCCGCAGGCGATTCCGTCTCCCCGGCAGGCGGGCCTGTCGGTGGCGATCGGTGATCTGTCGGTGATCTGTCGACGGGCGCCGGGAGATTGGGGTCCGTGGTCGCGGTCGGCCCCCGACGGGCCGGCCACCGGATCACACGACCGCACCACCGCGTGACCGGCTGGAACAACGCTCGCCGTCCAGCGGTTCATGTCCAGGAAGGCAACTTTCATGACCACCGACGTCACGATCATCGGCGCCGGACTCGGCGGCCTCACGCTCGCCCGCGTCCTGCACCTGCACGGCATACCGGTCACCGTCCACGAGGCGGAGGCGTCCCCGGCCACGCGGTCGCAGGGCGGGATGCTCGACATCCACGACTACAACGGCCAACTGGCCCTGAAAGCCGCCGACTTGATGGATGAGTTCCGTGCCCTCATCCTGGAGGGCCGCCAGGCGATGCGCATCCTCGACCCGGACGGGACCGTCCTGCTCGACAAGCCCGACGACGGCACGGGCGGACGCCCCGAGGTGCAACGCGGCGAGCTGCGGCAGATGCTGCTCGACTCGCTTCCGGCCGGCACCGTCCGGTGGGGACAGAAGGTCACCGGTGCCCGGACCCTCGGCGAGGGGCGCCACGAAGTGACGTTCGCCGACGGCCGCACCCTCGTCACCGGCTTGCTGGTCGGCGCGGACGGCGCCTGGTCACGGGTCCGGCCGCTGCTCTCCTCCGCCACGCCCGAGTACAGCGGCAAGTCCCTCGTGGAGACATACCTGTTCGAGGCCGACACCCGGCACCCGGCCACCGCGGAAGCCGTCGGCGGCGGGACGATGATGGCGCTCACCCCGGGCAGGGAGATCTTCGCCCACCGGGAAAGGGGCGACACGCTGCACGCCTATGTCGGGCTGGCCGAGCCGCGGGAGTGGTTCGCCGCCATCGACTTCATCGACGGCCCCGCCGCGGCCGCCCGGATCGCGAAGGAGTTCGCCGGCTGGGCACCGGAACTCACCGCGCTGATCACCGACGGCGACATCGCACCGGTCCTGCGGCCCCTCTTCGCACTGCCGCACGGTCACCGGTGGGACCGCGTGCCGGGAGTGACCCTGCTCGGCGACGCCGCCCACCTCTCGATCCCGAACGGCGAAGGGGCCAACCTGGCCATGCTCGACGGCGCCGAACTCGGCGAGGCCATCGCCGCGTACCCCGACGACATCGAGACCGCGCTCGACGAGTACGAGCAGGCCATGTTCCCCCGCAGCGCCAAGGCCGCCCTGTTCGAAGGCGCCGAGGCCCAGGGGACCGACACCGAATCGGCGAAGGACCCGATCCAGGCGATGATCGCGGAGTTCACCCGGGACGCGCCGTCCAAGTAGACCCGGGGCCGCTACGTCTCGGCCGGGGGCTGGAAGCAGGCGATGACGGCCTTGCCCTTGCGGCAGGGCCTGACCTGCCAGTCGTCGGCCATCGCGTCGACCAGCATGAGGCCGCGCCCGCCGAGGGCGTCGTCCGAGGCGTCGCGCGGCCGCGGCAGACCGGGGGCCGTGTCGTGCACGGTGACGTGCAGGCACTCGTGATCCCAGGTGAGGATGAGCTGAGCGTCGGTGTGCGCGTGGACATGCGCGTTGGTGACCAGCTCCGACACGGTCAACAGAACGGCGTCCACCACCTCGGGTGACGTCTGCGACCAGTGCAGCGACCGCAGATGCTCACGGGTCCAGTCGCGAGCGGCCTTCACGCCGCTGCTGACCGGCAACGACCGCGCCCAGCCCACCGCGGTGAGCGAGACTTGTTCCTCCATCAGCCCTCCTTCGACTTCGTCCTGCGCTTGCGCGTCCTTCGTCCTGTCTCTACGTGTCGCTACCTCTCCCTGTGTGCCCCGCAGAGCGCGGGGCACGCAGGGAATCCCGGGCCGAGGGGCGGGAGAGAGGGCGGGCCAGGCCGATACTGGACGTGCCGCGCGCCGCGCCACCGCCCTCAACGAGGCGCTGAGAGAGAAGAGTTCGAGCCAGTGAGCACAGGCGAAGACGTCATCAGGCCGATCGCGGAGATTCTTCGGGACCATGCCTCGCGCCGCGCGGAGAAGGTCGCCTTCCAGGACCGCCGGGTGCGCAGGACCTACCGGGACCTGGAGCGGCGGACCGGACGGCTGGCCGGTCGTCTGGCCGGGCTCGGGCTGGCGCGGGGTGAGCGGGTGGCCGTCCTGCTCGGCAACCGCGTCGAGGCGGTGGAGAGCCTGCTGGCCGTGACCCGGGCGAGCGGAGTGGGCGTACCGCTCGACGCGGATCTCCCGGCAGCGGAACTCGACCGCCTGCTGGATGACTGCGGCGCGCGGCTGCTCGTCACCGACGAGGCGCGGCTGCACCGTCATCCCGGGCTGCTCTCCCGCCCCGGGCCGGCACTGGTGGTGGCCGGGAGCGACGGCGAGGGGAGCGGCGGCGACGTCGTGCGGTACGAGGAGTTGGCGGGCACGGAGGCCGCGACGCCCGCCCGGGACGACCTGGGGCTCGACGAGGTGGCGTGGATGCTGTACACCTCCGGCTCCTCGGGAACCCCGAAGGGCGTGCTGTCCACGCAGCGCAACCGTCTGACGCCGGTCGAGACGGGCCTCGTCGGCGTGCTCGGCCTCTCGGAGCGGGACCGGCTGCTGTGGCCGCTGCCGCTGCACCACGCCATGAGCCAGGTGGTCTGCGTCCTCGGGGTGACCGTGACCGGGGCGAGCGTCATGCTGCTGCCCCGGTTCTCGGTCCGGGACGTCCTCGGTGAACTGCGCCGCCCGGACGCCCCCTTCACTCTCCTCGGCGGGGTGCCGACCACGTACTCGGCCCTGCTCGACGAGGTGCGGGGCATCGGCGACGAGCACGACGCCGGCGCTCTCGGCGCGTCCGCGCTGCGCGGCTGCATCAGCGCGGGCGCCGCCGCGGGGCCCGCCTTCCGCAAGGCCTTCGAGGCGGTCTGCCGCGTCCCCTACCTGGAGCACTACGGCAGCACCGAGGCCGGCCCGGTCACCATGACGGCACCCGGCGAGGCGTCGGCGGGGGAGTCCTGCGGCCGTGCGCTGCCGGGCACCCGCATCCGGGTCGGGGGCGGCGCCGACGGACAGGACGTCGGCGAGGGCGAGTTGTGGGTCAGCGGACCCGGCGTCATGACCGGCTACCACGGCGCTCCACAGGCCACCGCCGAGGTGCTGCGCGACGGCTGGTTCCGTACCGGCGACCTGGCGAGGATCGAGCCGTCCGGCCGGCTCGTCATCACCGGCCGGGCGAGTGACCTGATCATCCGGGGCGGCACGAACATCCACCCCTCGGAGGTGGAGGCGGTGCTGAGGCGGCTGCCCGGCGTGGCGGACGCCGCCGTGGCCGGCCGCCCGCACCCCGTCTTCGGCGAGGTGCCGGTCGGCTACGTGCTTCCGCGGGCCGACGGCGGCGCACTGGACCGCGCAGCCCTGCTGGCAGCGTGCCGTGCGGAACTGTCCGCCCACAAGGCGCCCGCAGAGCTGTACGAGGTGGACCACATCCCCCGTACCGCCTCCGGAAAGGTCCAGCGGCACGCCCTGGCGGACCTGAACGCGCGGACGCTGGGCGCAGGGACGGAGACCTGCCCCACAAACGGCACGGACACCGGCCCCCCGGACGGGACCGAGGCCGCCCCCACGGACGACCTGTTGGCCCTGGTGCGCAGCGAGGCGGCGGCACTCGTCGGCTGCACGGTGGAGGAGGTGGAGCCCGAGACCGCCCTCCGCGACCTGGGCATGGACTCGCTGACGGCGACCACGCTCCGGGAACGCCTGTCGGCGGCCACCGGGCTGCCCCTCTCCGAGGCCGTCGCCTTCGACTTCCCCACCGCCGCGGCACTGGCCGCCCACCTCCGCACGCGCGGCGCCGCCCCCCGGCCCGCCGCCCGCACCACCCGGCCGGGTGACGCCCGGCCGGACGACGACCCCGTGGTCATCGTGGGGATGGCCTGCCGCTACCCCGGAGGCGTGACCACCCCCGAGGAGTTGTGGGAGCTGGTGGCCGAGGGCAGGGACGCCATCGGCCCGTTCCCCTCCGACCGTGGCTGGGACACGGGGGCGCTGTACGACCCGGACCCCGGGCGGCCCGGACGGACGTACGTGCGCGAGGGAGGTTTCCTCTCCGGCGTCGACCGCTTCGATCCCGGCTTCTTCGGCGTATCGCCCCGAGAGGCCCTGGCCATGGACCCGCAGCACCGGCTGCTGCTCGAAGTGGCCTGGGAGGCCTTCGAGTACGCCGGAATCGTGCCGCGCACCCTGCGCGGCTCGTCGACCGGCGTGTACGTCGGGATGATGTACAGCGACTACGCGAACCGCCTCGCCGAGACGCCCGAGCAGGTCGAGGGCTACCTCAGTCTGGGCAACGCGGGCAGTGTCGCCTCGGGCCGCGTCGCGTACACCTTCGGCCTGGAGGGACCGGCCCTCACGGTGGACACGGCGTGTTCGTCGTCCCTGGTGGCCCTGCACCTCGCGGCCCAGGCGCTGGAGCGCGGGGAGTGCTCGTACGCGCTGGCGGGCGGGGTCACGGTGATGTCCGGACCGTCGTCGTTCGTGGAGTTCAGCCGGCAGCGGGCGCTGGCCCCGGACGGCCGCTGCAAGGCGTTCGGGGCCGCCGCCGACGGCACCGGGTGGGCCGAGGGCGCCGGCATGCTGCTGCTGGCCCGGCTGTCCGAGGCGCGCCGCGCCGGGCTTCCGGTGCTGGCCGTCGTGCGCGGCTCGGCGGTCAACCAGGACGGAGCGAGCAACGGCCTGACGGCACCGCACGGACCCGCGCAGCAGCGGGTGATCCGGCAAGCCCTCGCGCAGGCCCGGCTGACGCCCGACGACATCGACGCGGTGGAGGCGCACGGCACCGGCACCCGGCTCGGTGACGTCATCGAGGCGGAGGCGTTCCTGGCGACGTACGGGCGGACGCCGCGGCGGCGTCCGCTCCGGCTGGGCTCGGTGAAGTCGAACATCGGTCACACACAGGCCGCGGCCGGGGTGGCGGGAGTGATCAAGACCGTGCAGGCGATGGCCCACGGTCTGCTGCCGCGCACACTGCACGCCGACGTACCGACGGACCGGGTCGACTGGTCGTCGGGACGGGTCGCGCTCCTGTCCCGGTCGGTACCGTGGCCGAGGACGGGCCGCCCGCGCCGGGCCGGTGTGTCCTCGTTCGGCATCAGCGGCACCAACGCCCATGTGGTGATCGAGGAGCCACCGGCCGACCCGGACACCGCGCCGTCGGCCCCCGTGACGGACGGCCGGGAAGCCGAAAGCCCGGTCGGCAGCGGCCACTTCGACGGCGACGGCACGCCGGGGGTGTCCTTCGCCGCCCCGGTGTCGGCGAGGAGCACGTCCGAGCTGCGCGCCCAGGCCCGTCGGCTCGCCGCGCGGGTGGCCGCCGACCCGGACGCCACCCCACGGGACATCGGATACGCGCTCGCCACCACCCGGACGGCCTTCGAACACCGGGCCGTGGTGGTGGCCCGCGACCGCGCCCACCTGCTCACCTCCCTCCACGGGGTGGCCGAAGGTGCGAGCCCGCCCGGGGTGCGGACGGGCACCTCCCGCAGCCGGGGCCCGCTGGCCTTCCTCTTCACCGGCCAGGGCAGCCAACGTCTCGGCATGGGAAGGGAGTTGTACGCGTCGCCGGAGATGTACCCAGGCTTCGCGCGCTCCTTCGACGAGACGTGCTCCCTGCTCGATCCCTGGCTCCCGGTGCCGCTGCGCGACGTCGTGTTCGCCGGTCCCGGCACGGAGAAGGGCGCGCTCCTGGAGACGGCCCGGTTCGCTCAGCCCGCGCTCTTCACCCTGGAGACGGCCCTCTTCCGGCTGTTGGGGGAGTGGGGTGTGCTCCCCGATCTGGTGGCCGGGCACTCGCTCGGCGAGGTGACCGCGGCGCACGCCGCCGGAGTGCTGTCCCTGAAGGACGCCTGCGCGCTGGTGGCGGCCCGGGGCCGGCTCATGGACGCGCTGCCCCCGGGCGGTGCGATGGCCTCCCTGGACGCGCGTGCGCAGGACGTGGCGGCCCATCTCGCCGAGACGGGGCGGGCCGTGGAGATCGCCGCCGTCAACGGGCCCTCCTCCGTGGTCGTCTCCGGGGACGAGACGGACGTGGCACGGACCGTCGCGGAGTTCCGGGAGCGGGGCCGGTCCGCGACACCTCTGCGGGTGAGCCATGCCTTCCACTCCCCGCGGATGGAACCCATGCTGGCCGACTTCGCGGAGGCGGTGCGCGGCCTGACCTTCACCGCGCCGCGGCTTCCCCTGGTCACCGCCGTGCGGGGAGGGGCGGCCGGTGACGAGGAGGTGCGCTCACCGGAGTTCTGGGTGGATCACGTCCGCCGCCCGGTCCTCTTCGCCGACACGGTGACCCACCTGCGGGACCGCGGCGCGGCGCACTTCGTGGAGGTCGGCCCGGACGCGGTGCTCTCCGGCCTGGTACGGGACTGCCTCGCCGGGCCCACGCTCGACCCTGATGCCGGGCCCCTGCCCAACCCCGGCCCCGAGTCCGGCCGGCCCCCGGCGCCGCTGGTCCTGCCGACCCTGCGCAAGGCCCGGCCGGAGGCGGACGCGCTGACCGAGACCGTGGCGGCCCTGCACAGCCATGGGGTGCCCGTCGACTGGGAAGCCGTCTTCGCCGGTCACCGCCCCCGGCGCGTTCCCCTCCCCACCTACGCCTTCCGGCGCCGCCGGTACTGGCTCGACGCCTCCCCGCACCGGCGGCCCGCTCCGGTGCCGGGCGAGCCCGTCCATCCGTTCCTGACGCACCGCACCGCGAAGGCCGACGGCGGGCTGCTGCTCGGCGGGCCGCTCTCCGTCCACGACCACCCCTGGCTGGGCGACCACGCCGTGGCAGGGGCGGTGCTGCTGCCGGGCACGGCCTTCGTGGAGATGGCCCTGTACGCCGGTGCGACGGCCGGCGCACCCGGCCTGGCCGAACTCACCCTGACCGCGCCGCTGGTACTCCCCCCGGACGCGACGGTCGACCTCCGGGTCACGGTGTCGGCCCCGGACGGCGCGGGACGCCGGACCGTCCTCTTCCACGGCCGGCCCCCCGCGCCGGCTGGTCACCACCCCTGGCGCCTGCACGCCTCCGGGACACTCGTACCGGAGCGGGGACCTGAGCCGCGGGACCGCGCCACGCGCGGCACATCCGCGTGGCCGCCCTCGGACGCCGTCCCGCTGTACGCCGACGACGACGCGGCCGGCGGCCCGTACGAGGCTTTGGCCGGGGCCGGGTTGGAGTACGGACCCTCGTTCCGGGGCCTGCGTGGCGCCTGGCGGCACGGGACGGATCTCTACGCCGACGTCGCGCTCCCCGAGGCCGCGCAGGCTCCGCCCCTCCAGGGCAGTGGCCCGGACTTCCTCCTGCACCCCGCGCTGCTGGACGCGGCCCTGCACGTCCTCGCGCTCGACGGCCGCCTGGCGGACCGTGCCGGGGCGGGCGAGAGCGACAGCAGCGGGGTGCACCTGCCGTTCGCCTTCGAAGGAGTGACGCTGTACACCGCCGCCGTCGCCGACAGGCAGCGGCTGCGGGTACGGATCTCTCCCGGGCCGAACGGCCGGGCCGAGGTGGAACTGACCGACGGGGATGGGGCCTTGGTGGCGACGGTGCGGTCGCTTACGTTGCGGCCGCTTCCGAGCACCGGTCCTGAGGTAAGACCGAAGGCGGCAGCCATGAACCCGACTGCCCCGGACGCCGGGCTTCTCCACCGGCTGGACTGGGTGCCCTCGGCTGCGCCGCCCGTACCCACGACGGCGCCGGCTTGGGGCGTCCTGGGGCCGGTCGGCACACGGCTGGCCGCTGTCCTCGCTCCCCCCGGCTCCGGCGTCCCGACCTACCTCGACGCGGCAGCGGCGGGCGACGGTTCGCCCGCCGTGGTCGTCGCCTCGTGCCCGTCGCCGCCCAAGACGCCGCTCGGCACACAGGACCCGGTGGCGCCGGTGCTGGAGACGGCGAGCCGGGCCCTGCGGCTCGTCCAGGAGTGGCTCGCCGAGCCCCAGTTGGCCGACTCGCGCCTCGTGCTCGTCACTTCGGGCGCCGTCTCCCCGGCCGGTCACGCCACGGACGCGGAGGACTTCGCACCGGCCCACGCCGCGGTGTGGGGTCTGGTCCGCTCGGCCCTGCGCGAGCATCCGGGCCGCCTCGCCCTGCTCGACGTGGACGACCACCCCGACTCCTGGCGGCTCGTCCCCACGCTCCTGGCCGCCCCGGCGCCCGAAACGGCCGTACGGAACGGAAGCGCCTTCGTACCGGAACTGGCCGGGCTGGACGAACGCAGAGCCCCGCGACGACGGCTCGATCCGGAGGGCACCGTCCTGATCACCGGCGGCACCGGCTCACTCGGCATGATGACGGCCCGGCACCTGGTCACCGGCCACGGCGTACGGCATCTGCTCCTCGCGGGCCGACGCGGACCGCAGGCCCCCGGAGCGGACGCGCTGCTCGCCGAACTCGCCGCGACCGGCGCCGAAGTGACCGTACGGGCATGCGACCTCACGGACCGGGTGCAACTCACCGCCCTGCTCGACTCCGTACCGGAGGCCCATCCGCTGACCGGTGTCGTCCACAGCGCCGCCGTACTGGACGACGGCATCGTCGCCGCCCTCACCCCCGACCGCCTGGCACGCGTACTGAGGGCCAAGGCCGGGACCGCTCTCGCCCTGCACGAACTGACCCAGGGGCACGACCTGGCGCTGTTCGCGCTGTTCTCCTCCGTGGCGGGTGTCTTCGGCTCCGCGGGCCAGGCCAACTACGCGGCCGCCAACCACGTCCTGGACGCGCTCGCGCGGCACCGGAGAGCACGCGGTCTGCCGGGCGTCTCCATCGCCTGGGGACCGTGGCGGCAGCGCGACGGCATGACGGCGCACCTCACCGACGTGGACCTGCGCAGGATGGCCCGCTCCGGATTCGTCCCGCTCGCGCCGCAGGAGGGCCTGAGGCTCTTCGACGCCGCTGTGGCCGGGGACGCCCCCGACGTGGTCGCGGCCCGCATCACCCGGGCCGCCTCCAGCGCTACCGCACCCGCCGTGACCAGCCGCCGGACGCCCGAGCCCGGCGCCGCGGAAGCGGGCGGGGGCGGCGCGACCGGGTTCGCCGGGCGCTGGGCCGCCTCCTCCCCGAACGAGCGGACAGAACTGCTGCTCACCGAGGTGCGCTCCCAGGCGGCCGCCGTCCTCGGCCACCCCGAGGGAGCGAGCGCGATCGACGCGAGCGACCGGCTGGCGGACCTGGGCCTCGACTCCCTGGCCGCCGTCGAACTGCGCAACCAGCTCGCGGCATCGACCGGGCTGGCACTCCCGTCCACGCTGCTGTTCGACTTCCCCACGCCACGGGCGGTCGCCGGCGAACTGGCGCAGCGGTACGCGCGGGACGGCGGGCGCGACAGCGCACCGGGCGCCGAGGTAACGCGGGCAGGCGACGCACCGGACGCCGAGGACACGCCGGATTCCCTGAGCACGCTCTTCCGCAACGCCTGCCTCCGGGGCCGCGCCTGGGACGGCATGGCGCTGCTCACCGTCGCGGCACGCCTGCGGCCGGTCTTCGACGTCACCGAGGCCGCCCGCGCGGCCCTCGAACCCGTCACCCTCACACCGGGCGGCGCGGGCGCCCCGCTGATCTGCTTCCCGTCCCTCAGCGCACTCTCCGGACCCCACGAGTACGAGCGACTCGGCGCCGCACTGCGGGATCTGCGTCCGGTCTCGGCGGTGCGGCACCTGGGCTTCGCGCCGGGCGAGGCGCTGCCGGCCGCGCTGGACGCCCTGGTCACCGCCCACGTCGCCGCGGTTCGCGCTGTCGCGGGGCGGGCGCGGCCGGTGCTGCTCGGCCGGTCCGCCGGCGGCTGGGTGGCCCAGGCGGTGGCCGAGCGGCTGGCGGCGGACGGCTCCGCCCCGGCCGTGCTCGTACTGGTGGACACCTACCCGCACGACGCGGACCAGGCCGGGCAGTCGCTCTCCGCGATGACGTCGGACATGCTGCGACGAGCCGCGGAGTCCCCTTCGGCAGACCCCCACCGGCTCACGGCGATGGCCGGCTACTTCGCGCTCTTCGCCGACTGGAAGCCCGTACAGCTCGCCGCCCCGACCCTGTACCTCCGGGCGAGGGACCCGCTGCCCGGCGCGGAACCCGCCCCGCCCTGGAGCCTGCCGCACGCCGAAGTGACCGTGCCCGGCGACCACTTCAGCGTCCTGGAGGAACACGCCGCCACGACGGCAAGCGCTCTCCACAGCCGGCTGGCCGGACTCTGAGGCCGCCTCACACGGCCGTGCGCCGCACCGCGATCGCCAGGGTGTCGTCCTGATGGAGGACGTCGCTGAGCAGATCCTCGGCCAGCAGGCCGGGGATCTGCTCGGTAGGGCGCGCCCGATGGCGGCACAGGGCCTCCTTGAGCCGGGCCTCGCCCTCGCACGGGTCCCTGCGGCTCTCGGTGAGACCGTCGGTGTAGAGCAGCAGGACATCGTCGGGCTCCATGGTCGCCGTCAGGACGCGGTCGCTGCCCGGCATGGGGAAGCCGACGCCCCGTCCGCGCACCTCCAGATAGCTCGCGGTGCCGTCGCGCCGGGCGAGGAGGGCGGGCGGATGGCTGCCGTTGGCCAGGGTGAGCCGGCCGTCGGCGAGGTTCAGCCGGGCCAGCAGCAGGGTGGCCATGACGCTCTGGTCGAAGGGCGCGAGGACGCTGTCGGTACGCGCCACGATGCTCTCCAGCGGGTGCCCCTCCAGGGCGAGGGTGCGCACCGCGTGCGTGACGGTCAGCGCGGTGCGCGTACTGGTGATGCCGTGCCCGAGCGCGTCGACGACGGTGATGTGGACCGTGCCGTCCGGCAGGGTGAACCAGTCGTACAGGTCGCCGCCGGTGGGTGCCTCGTCGCTCGCGGGAGCGTAGTGCACGGCCAGTTCCAGGCCGTCGACGTGCAGGGGTCTGGGGCGCAGCGCGTCTTCCAGGGCGCGCAGGGTGCGGCCGTGCGCC
This sequence comes from Streptomyces huasconensis, assembly GCF_021028635.1. NCBI lineage: Bacteria > Bacillati > Actinomycetota > Actinomycetes > Kitasatosporales > Streptomycetaceae > Streptomyces > Streptomyces huasconensis. Next base: position 714,183 of record NZ_CP086119.1, on the reverse strand, counting down.
GTCCGCAGCTGCTCGTCGCGCTCCTCCAGCTGTACGTACAGGGCCAGGACCCCGCTGTTGGTCTCGGCCAGTTCGTGCTTGAGCATGCGGTGCTCGTCCGCCAAGGCGTCGGCGCGGGCCAGCGCCGCCCGTAGCTCCTCCTCCAGGAGCGCGATGTCCGCCTCGCTGCTCTGCGCCGCCGCGGCGGAGGGCGCCGTGGAACGGCACGCCTGCTGCCCGATGGCCGGCACCGGATGGCCGTTCGTGCCGGTGGACGGCAGCGGGAGGTTCCACACCACCGTGCCGTCCGACCGGGTCCGCGCGCGCAGCGGCAGCCGCTCCGGCACCACGACGGGGACGGAGTTCTGCTGCGGCAGCCGCAGGGCCAGCGTCAGCTGGTGGGCGCCGTCCTCGTCCGTCTCGCGTCCGCTCATCAGGGTGACGGGGCGGCCGCCACCCAGGGCCGGGGCGGCCACCTCGCTCAGCGACAGGACGAGGCGCGCCCGGTCGTCGGCCGGCAGCCGGTGCCCCAGGGCGATGCTGCGCACGGTGTGCCGCAGAGCCGTGAGCGTACGGAAGGTTTCGCGGGTCATCTCATTCCCAGGTGGGGGCCAAGGGCAAGGACGGTGGCGTCGTCACGACGCCGGCGATGGGTGTGGGTCAGGGAGGCGGCCAGCAGCGCCGGGGGCAGCGTGAGACGCGCGGGGGTGGGGGCCTGCGTCCACCGGTGGTCGATGCCATCGGTGTGCACGGCCACGGTGGTGTGGTCGGACAGGTCCACGAACCGGCTCCTGGGCTTGGGCAGGGTGTATCCGATGATCCCTGCCTGCCCGTTGAACTGGTGGTGTACGCCTTCGGGGGAGAGCGCCACCGCGCGCACATTGCCCACCCCGCAGAACTCGGCCCGCCCTTCGGCGACGCGCAGCGCGGCCACGGCGGCGCCGCGCGTGTGCCGCAGCGCCTTGTGCAGGGCGGCCAGGATGGTCGCCAGCGGGGCGGCCGGGTCCGCCAGGAACGTACGCTCGGCACGCTGGGCCGCCATGGCGGCCTCGGGGCCGTGGCCGAGGCCGTCGATCACCAGCGCGGTGCGGACTCCGGAGTCCTCGGCGACGGCGTATCCGTCGCCGCTCGCTTCCTCTCCGTCGGCGGGCAGGCACAGGGCGCCCAGGGCCGTCGCGGGCGGCGGGGCGTCCGGACCGGCCAGGCGGGCGTGGATGAGTGTGCCGAGCCCCGCCTCGGAGCGGATGGCGAAGTCCGTGGCGATCCGGCGCGCGGCGCCGAGGCCCGCCCCGATCGTCCGGGTGGTGCTGTACCCGTCCCTGAGGCTCAGGCCGATGTCGGACATGCCGGGGCCGGTGTCGACGGCCAGGACGTCCAGGCCGCCGCCGAGCGGCGCCGGGTGGACGAACAAGGCGCCGTTGCGGGCGTGCTTGACGATGTTGCTGGCCAACTCGCTCGCCAGGACGGCCGCCTGGTCGGGCAGCACGCCCCGCATCTCGCAGGCGGAGGCGAGGGAACGGGCATGGTCGGCCGCACTCTGCACAGCGCTCGGATGGTCGATGACGATGTGCTGAGTACGGGCCGCGACGCCGCTGTTCACCCGCGTCCGTTCCAGCGCACGGCGGTCACGGTCGTGCCTTGCCCGGGGCAGGACCACACATGGAACTCGTCCATGAGGCGCCGCGCGCCGCCCAGACCGTGCCCGAGGCCCGCACCGGTGGTGAACCCGTCGATGAACGCCTGCTCGATGTCGGCGATGCCCGGTCCCTGATCGCTCACCACGAGCTTCAGGCCCCGGCGGCCGCCCTGCCGCACGATCTCCAGGGTGAGCGTGCCGCCGCCACCGTGCACATAGGCGTTGCGGGCCAGCTCACTGGCGGCCGTGACGATGCGTGTCTGGTCGACGAGTCCGAACCCGGCCCGCAAGGTCGCCTCGCGCACCGCGTGCCGCGCCGCCAGCAAGTCCTCCTCGGCCCGGATGGCGTGGACGGCGCGCAGGCCCTCGCTCTCCGAGTAGGTCTCGGCGCGCGTGGGGGAGGGGCGGGCCGCCGTCTCTTCGAGGTCACCGTAGAGGGACAACGGGGCCCCCCTTTGGGGGTCGGGAGGCCGGCCGCCAGCCCAACGCCATCATGCCCTGCTCGGCGTTGAGGGTGGTCTCCACGCCGGACAGCTCCAGTCCCAGTTCCACCAGAGTGATCGCGACCGCGGGTCGCATGCCGGCCACTATGACCCTGGCTCCCAGCAGACGTGCCGTGGTGGTCAGTTCCATGAGCGTGCGGGCCACGAACGAGTCGATGATCTCCAGCCGGGAGATGTCGATGAGGACGGCGCTGGCACGGTCACCGACGATGCGTTCCGTCAGCTCCTCGGTGAAGGCGATCGCGGCCTTGTCGTCCAGTTCGTTGAGCAGACCGGTGACCAGCACGTCACCGAGCCGCAGGATCGGGACGCCGCTCCGCGCGCCGCTCACCGCACGTCCGCGAACGGGGACTGGTGGGCCGGCTGATCCGTGAGCAACGGGATGGCGGCGGCCAGGGCGTCGGCCAGCGTCGCCCGGGTCAGGATGGCCGACAGGTCGATGCCGAGCTGCGCGATGATCTGCGCGATCGGCGGGCGGATGCCGCTGATCACACAGTCGGCGCCCATCAGCCGTACGGCGTTGACCGTCTGCATCAGGTGGTGCGCGACCGCGGTGTCCACCGTCGGCACCCCCGTGATGTCGATGATCGCGACCTGCGCCTCGTCCCGCTCGATGGCCTCCAGCAGGTTCTCCATCACCACCTGCGTCCGGGTGGTGTCGAGCGTGCCGATCAGCGGCACGGCGAGGACCCGGTCCCAGATGCGCACCACGGGCGTGGAGACCTCCAGGAGCTGACGGCTCTGGCGGCGGATGATCTCCTCGCGGCCCTCCACGTAGATCTCGAAGGACATCGCGCCCGCGGTGTCCAGCAGGCGGTTGATGAACAGCGCCGCGTGGTAGAGCGCGCTCACGTCACGCGTGTCGGACTGCACCGCTTCCAACAGCGCTTCCTTGAGGGCCAATATGGCCGGGGAAGTGGCCGTGGGGGTCGCGCCGCCCCGCGCGCGGCGCAGCGACAGGTCCGTGACGGCTTGGCGCAGGCCGGGGTGCGAGGTGACCACGTCCTGTACCGGAAGATCGGTCTCAAGACCGGCGAGCAGGGCTTCGACCAAGGAATCGGCTTCCTCGTTCAGCTCCGCCTCGGTGATGCCCGTCTCCAGAACCGCTTGTTCCGCCTGAAGCTGCACCCACCGGTCGGCCACCTTCTCGCCCTGCTCGCGCAGCGCGGAGCTGACGCGCAGCCGGGCCTCGGACTCACTGGTGTTCATTCCATCCACCTTAGCAATTGTTGTCGCACGGCAAATGTTAACCGAGGGTCGCGATCTTCAGAAGGCGGACCGTGACGACGCGTCAACCGGGTCGCCGACCTGCACCCTTGCCGCCCGTGTCCGACTGTCGGCCGTGCCGCGCCGCTGACCGAACCTGCACCTCGCAGGAACCGTTTCTTGGTCGATCCTCCATAACCGTCCGTGTGTACCTGGGAGCGTGGAAAGTAAACCCACGTGATCGGGCCATTTTTGACCGCACACGCCCCACGGGCCGGACAGCGCGGGGGTTCAGGCGGACTCGACCGGGCGGTCGCCCGCCGGCGTGCGCCCCGGCGTGGTGTGCTCCACCGCGCGGTGGAAGCCGTCCAGGCCTTTCACCAGCGCGGAGCGCTCCGCGGGACGCATCGCCGAGATGGCTTCCAGCAGCGCGCTCTCGCGACGGGCCCGCAGCTCGGTGAGGTAATTTTCTCCCCGGCTCGACAAGCGCAGTTCGAGTTCGCGGCGGCTCGCCGGGCTGAGGGACCGCTCGATGAAGCCCAGAGCGTGAAGGCGATCACACATACGACTGACCGAGGATGGCGCCGATCCCAAGAACTCACCGAGCGTCCGCAGGTTGATCCCCTGAGCGCCGTCCAGCGCGTACAGCACACGCAGCTGCGACGACGACACGGGTGCCGTCGGGGCGATGTCCCTGCCCCTGCTCCACAGCACTTCAAGCACTTCGATGACTTCCCGGGCAGCATGCGCGGCCGCATCCTGGTCGCCCCTGACGGAAGTTTCGGAATCCATGCCCTCAACTGTGACACTTCGCAGTGGTCCTGTCAGTCGCTGCGACATGGCAGGCCCTCGGCTCCTTCCGCACTCACGTCCGGGACTCACGTCCCGAACTCTCGCAGTTCCATCCCGAACAGGAACAGGTGGTACCCGACCGGTGGACAGATTCATGGCTGTGGAGCGCGCCCTGCGCAACTCCGCACCGCACGCTCTTCTCGAAGCAGTGCAGGAGGCGCTCACCGTGCACTACACAGCCCGCGACGTCGACCTGCTCATGGCCGATTACGCGATGACCATACTCCAGCCGGTCGACGCCCTTCCGTACACGGCGGCCCCCGTACCGATCCACACCAGCGCCCCCGGCCGGGCCTTCGGGGCGCAGGAGCCCTACGTCGAAGCCGACGGCCAGGGGGACCTGTGCACCGCTCACCTCCCGGTGAGCGTGCGCGGCGACCGCATCGGCATCCTCAGCGTCCGGCTGCCGGCCGCGGCCTGCGACCCCGCCACCTTGCGGGAATTGGCCGACGTGGCGGAAGTCCTCGGGCACGAGATCGTCGTGGCCGAGCGCGACACCGACCTCTACCTCCAGGCGCGGCGCGCCGACCGGCTCACGCTCGCCGCGGAGATGCAGTGGCAGCTGCTGCCGGGCCGGTCCTGCTCCCGCCCCGAGTACGAGATCGGCGCCCAGCTCGAACCGGCCTACGCCATCCACGGCGACAACTTCGACTGGTCGGCCTCCGCCGACCACCTCACGCTCACCGTCACCAACGGCATGGGCGAGGGCATCGAAGCCGCCCTGCTCACCAACCTGGCCGTCAACGCGCTGCGCAACGCCCGCCGCGCCGGACTCTCGCTGAGCGACCAGGCCTGCCTGGCCGACCAGGCCGTCTACGGTCACTACCAGGGCGCCGTCCACCTCTCCATGCTGCTCCTGCGCTTCGACCTGAGCACAGGAGAGACGGAGATCATCGACGCGGGCTCCCCGAAGATGTGGCGCATCCGCAACGGCAGGACCGAACCCGTCGGCCTGGACGCGCAGCTCCCGCTCGGCATGGCCGAGGACACTCCCTACACCGCGGAGCACTTCCGGGCCGAACCGGGGGACCGGCTCCTGTTCGTCAGCGACGGGGTGTACGACGTGGCGTCGCCGACGGGGGAGCGCTACAGCGAGCGCGCGCTCACCCGGGCGATGACCAACTCGCGCCTCCTGCCGCCGTCGCAGGTCCCGCGCGCGGTGCTCCATGAACTCACCGGGCACCGCGGCACGGCCACTCCCGCCGACGACGACGCCATGATCGTGTGCCTCGACTGGCGGGGCCGCCCCTGAGGCAAGCGCTGAGCCGAGCGGCCCGCGCCGGACAGGGATGGGGCAGCCGGACAGGGGTGAGTCACCCGGCAGGGGTGAGCATGCCCGCACGCAGGCGCTTCAGCGTGCGGGTCAGCAACCGGGAGACGTGCATCTGCGAGACGCCGAGGCGGTCACCGATCTGCGACTGCGTCAGCTCGTCGACGAACCGCAGCCGCAGGATCTCCCGGTCGCGCTCCTCGAGTCCGGCGATCAGAGGCGCCAGCGTGTGGAAGTCCTCCACGAGCTCCAGCGCGCGGTCCTCCTCCCCGATGAAGTCCGCGAGGGCCGCCTCGCCCTCGTCGGGGTCACCGTGCACGGCCGCGTCCAGGGAGGTGGAGTGGTAGCCGTTGGCGGCCACCTGGGCCTCGACGACCTCGTCCTCGGTCAGGTCCATGAGGGCGGCCAGTTCGGCGACCCGAGGGGCGCGGCCCAGCCGCGTGCTCAGCTCCTCCGTGGCCTTGGCCAGCTCCACCCGGGCCTCCTGGAGGCGGCGCGGGACGTGCACCGCCCAGGAGGTGTCACGGAAGAACCGCTTGATCTCGCCGACGATGTACGGCACCGCGAAGGTGGCGAACTGGGTGTCGCGGGACAGCTCGAAACGGTCGATGGCCTTGATCAGACCGATCATGCCGACCTGGACGATGTCCTCCATGTCGTCGGCCCGGTTCCGGAAGCGTCCGGCCGCGTAGCGGACCAGCGACATGTTCATCTCGATCAGGGTGTTCCGCACGTACTGGTACTCGGCGGTGCCTTCCTCCACCGTGGCGAGCCGGCCGAAGAACAGCTTCGACAGAGCTCGGGCATCCTGCGGCGCCACTGACTGCGGTGCGGTGATCTGCGGCAAGTGCTCGCTTGCGGTCACAGCCTGCGTGGTGGTCGCCATGGTGTCGAGTTTTCCCTCCCTGTCCGATCGGCCCCCGGGTGCGTGCGGGGGCCCGATGAGCCGCGACTACCCCGGTCCGCTCGCTTCATTCCCTTCGGATTCAGCCCAGCGGCCGCATCCGCCACAGCTGATCCGCTTGCGGGGTACGGCTCACACGGAGTCGATGAAGAAGACCTGGTCGGCGCGGTCGGCCGCGCAGGGCGCCTGCTTGGCTGTGGCGCCCTCGGCCGTGGAGCTGTCGGTGATTCCCACGCAGAACTTCCGGTCGGGCGCGTAGAGCGTGTAGATCCGGAAGGTGTTGGGCACGGGCGTGTCCACCGCCTCGATGTAGAACACGTTGGCCCCCGCGCAGTCGGTCGTGGTCTCCAGCATGTCGGGCACCGTGCTGACCGGGAACACCATGAGGCAGCGGATGCCTGCCTGGGTGCTGTGCCACTGGAGCTTGAACAGCCCATTGCCCTGCGGCGCCAGATAGGTGCGCGGCGACGTGGCCTGCGCGCAGGAACGCTGCACCGCGACCGGCACGCTCAGAAATCCGGCGCGGCCCTCGGCCAGGCACAGCCCGGGCGCGCTCGCCGGACGGATCTTGATCCAGCCCTCCTGGAGCCCCCGGAAGTTCCCCTGCACGAAGCTCGCACCGGGCTGGCGGTCGCAGGACCACTGGCGCAGTGCCGTGCCGTCGGCGGTGCCGGAGGAAGTGACCTCAAGGCATTTGCGCGGGCTCGCCGTCATCGGCTGGATCAGCGCCGCGTCCCCGTGGTCCTCGAAGCGGAAGCTCGTGCCGCTTTGATTGCCGCAGTCCGCCTGTACGACGGCGGCGCCGTTGTCGGCGCTGGAGTTCTCCACCGCCATGCACTTGCCGCTGAGGGCGCTGACGATCTGCACCGCGTCGCCGTGCGTCGAGGACATCCTCAGCGTCCACAGGGCTCCCTCCCGCCCGGCGCAGCGGCGCTGTTTGACGGGCTCTCCGGTCGCCGACGTGGCCACCTCCAGGCACATGCCGGTGTGCGTCGCGGCGATGTTGATCCCCTGGCCCGCGGCGGCGCCGGCGGGCGCGGCCGCCGGGCCGCCGACCGTCAGCAGGGCCAGGAGCAGCGCCAGAGCCAGCGACAGGACCAGGGGTGGCGCGGCCGCGTATGGACGGGGTGAACGGAACCTCAGCATGGAGTTCTCCATCCCTGTGGGAACGAGCCCGCCGGGGCCGCGGGCATGGCGGCGCAGATGCTGCCCGCGTGAGCTGACGCCGGACTGACGTGCGACCCCGTCAGGGGCGTGCGGGCCCCTGACCGAGGCCGCTCGTCAGCCACTCGTCGACGGTGACGACGTCCGCCCACTGCGGGAACAGCCGCTCCACGAGGACGCGGTGGACCTCGGGGTCGGTGTCCAGGCAGGCGTCGGAGAGGACGGTGAGGCCGAAGTCCATGTCGTTCGCCTGGCACAGGGTGGACAGCACCACGGCGCTGGTGGCGATACCGGTGAGGACGAGGCTGTCGATGCCGCGCGCCCGCAGCACCACGTCGAGATCGCTGCCCGAGAACGCGCTCGCCCGGCGCTTGGTCACCACGACGTCACCCGGCCGGGGCGCGACCTCGGGGTGGATCTCGGTCCCGGGGGCGCCCTCGACGTAGAGGCCGGCCCGGGCGATGGCCGCGAGAGGTTTGTTGCGCGTGCCGACTTCGGGGAAGCCGGGGCGCAGCGCTATGACCACGTAGATGACGGGTATGTCCGCGGCCCGGGCCCCGTCGATCGCCCTGCGCAGGCGCGGCAGGTATCCGGAACCGTCGTCGGCGATGTCCACGATGGCTTGTTGCACGTCCATCACGAGAAGGGCACTGCTCATGTCGTCTGTCTCCAGGAACGAAGGCCGTTGTCTCCAGGAACGAAGGCCGTTCGGCGGCGAAACGGGCAAGGTCGTCCGGGACAACATAAGGCGGCGACAGGAATCACGGTCGGCAGGTTTGCCGTGCCGTTTTCGGTGAACTCCGCCATACCGCCGGCCTGCGCTTCGCACCCCGAGCACGGTGATGTGTGGGTTAGGGTCGGGCTGTCTGTTTCCTGTCGTGTTTGCCGTCGAGGAGGGGCCGTTGAAGGACGAGGACGCGGAGAATCTGCTCGACGGACTGAGCGTCGACGAGTCCCGCCCGGAACGCCCCGTGCTCCTGGACGAGCAGGGGCGTCCGCTGCGGACGTGGCAGGAGAACTATCCGTACTCGCAGAAACTGCAGCGCAAGGAGTACGAGCGCCGCAAGCGGGTCCTTCAGATCGAACTCCTCAAGCTGCAGAAGTCGGTTCGTGACCAGGGGCTGCGCATCGTCGTGCTGTGCGAGGGGCGCGACGCCGCCGGCAAGGGCGGCACCATCAAACGTTTCACCGAGCGGCTCAATCCCCGCGGGGCGCGGACGGTCGCGCTGGACAAACCCACCGAGCGCGAGGCGAGCCAGTGGTATTTCCAGCGATACGTCGCGCACCTTCCGGCCGAGGGCGAGATCGTGTTCTTCGACCGGTCCTGGTACAACCGCGCGGGAGTCGAGCCGGTCATGGGATTCTGTACGCCCGAGCAGCACCGCCAATTCCTGCGCCAGGCACCGCTGTTCGAGAAGATGCTGACCGAGGACGGCATCATTCTGGTGAAGTTCTGGTTCTCGGTCTCCCGGGCCGAGCAGCGCACACGTTTCGCGATCCGCCAGGTCGATCCCGTCCGCCAGTGGAAGCTTTCTCCCACCGACGTCGCTTCGCTGGACCTGTGGGACGCCTACACCCGCGCCAAGGTGGAGATGTTCCGGGCCACGGACACGGAACACGCGCCGTGGACCGTGGTGAAGACGAACGACAAGCGGCGCGGCCGCCTCGAAGCCATGCGCCACCTCCTGCTGCGGGTCGATTACGAGGCGAGGGACGAAGCGGCGGTGGGCAAGGCCGACCCGCTGGTGATCGGCGCGGCCGACACGCTTCTGGAGCCGGGGAGGACCCGACGGACCTCTCGCCCAGCAGGCTCGCCGACACCGACGAAGGCCCCGGCCAGCACCCGGCCGGCGAGGGTCCGCCCGCCCTGTAGTCCCGGCACAGCACGTCGTACTGACCGAGCCCGTTGGCCCGCACGACGAGGCCCCGCGCCTCAGCCGGTGGCGCCCGCGGCTATGCGTCCGCTCAGCTCCTGCGCCGTCAGGCCGCCCGGCTCCCGCCCTTCGCGCACGCTCTCCCGGGCGGCGTCCTGCAACGCCGCGTTCACCGGGGTGGGCACGCCGTGTTCCCGGCCGAGCAGCACCAATTCCCCGTTGAGATAGTCCGTCTCGATCGAACCCGCGCCTCGCGCGAGGCTCTGCCAGGACGACCCGCGGGTGCGCTCGACGGGCATCGGCTGCGGGTCGACCGTTCCCTCGCGCAGCTCGGTGATCTCGGCGCCGCTCGCGTAGGCGATGCCCGCGGCGTCGAGGACCGCCGCGCCCTCGGCCTTGGCCCGGGCGATCAGGTCCTTGGCGGCGGCGTCCGAGGCGGAGCCGCACACGGCCTCGACCACATTGGCGAGGTTGCCGAGGAGCTTGCCGTACTTCCAGCGCATCACGTCCGCGACCACCGGAGCCAGGAAGCGCGCCTCCTCCAGGTCGCCCGCGATCCGCCGCGCGGTGTCGTCCACGCCCGCCCCGGGCCGGTCGGCGGCTGTCCCGTACCGGCCGATGACCAGGGCGCCGGTGTACGGGCCGCAGGGCGCGACGACCTCGCCGGGCTTCAGGTAGGTGCTGGGCAGGATGACGCAGACGCCGTACACGTTGCGGAACCGGCGCAGCGCCAGGCGCTCGTTTTCCACGCCGTTCTGGGCGCACACCAGAGGCAGGCGTTCGCCCGCGGTGCCGCCGCCCGCCACCGGCCGCGCGGCCCACGCGTCCAGGGCGGCCACGCTGTCCTGCGTCTTGACGGCGAGTACGAGCACGTCGTCGGCGCGCAGTTCGACGTCCTCGGGCCGGGCCACCACGGGCACGTCCAGGGTGAGGGTGCCGGTGGGGACCATGAGCCGCAGGCCGTTGTCGCGCAGCGCCTCGAAGTGCGCACCGCGGGCGACCAGGACGACGGACCGGCCGCTCTCGCGCAGCCGCCCCCCGATCGAACCGCCGACCGCTCCGGACCCGATGATGATGTACCGCATGTGCGCTCCCTGGCTCTCCGCGGCGTACCACCGGGCCAGGTCCTGCGCGTGCCGCTCGACCTCCTGATCGTCGCTGCCCGTCTGGACGTAACCCGCCACGTACGTACCGGACTTCTCGCCCCCCTGGTACGCCGCGCCCACCGTACCCCGCAGGCTTCCTCCGCCACGCTCTCGGGGGCGGCCTTGGGCCCGGAACCACCGTCGGGAGTGTGGAAGACCTCCGGGTGGAAGGTACCCCGGGGCGGCCCGGCACACCCGGCTCGTCCCGCCCGGCCGGGCGCCGGTGTCAGGGGCGCGCCGGGTAGGGCAGCAGTTCCCCGTCCGTCCGCTCCCACGCCGCGCGCAGCTCGGCCAGCAGTCCGGGTCGCGCGGTGGCCCGGTCGGCCTGCTCCCGCTGGTCCTCGGCGAGGTGGAACAACTGGTCCGCGCCACCCTTGCCCCGGTAGTACTTCCACTCCCCGCGCCGCAGCGCCCGCTCACCCCTGACCCGCCAGAACAGCTCCCGTTCGCCCAGTTCCGCGCCCTGGAGCAGATACGGGGCGAGGCTCGTGCCGTCCAGCGGATACGCGGCGTGCGGCCGCGCCCCGCCGATCTCCAGGAGCGTGGCCGTCCAGTCAGGGGTGAAGACGGGCTCATGGCTCACCTGCCCGCCGTCGATCCGCGCGGGCCACCGCACCAGGGTCGGCACGCGGATGCCGCCTTCCTTCAGGGAGCCCTTGCCTCCGGAGAGCGGCCAGTTGTACGAGAAGCGCTCACCGCCGTTGTCCGAGGCGAAGAAGACGAGGGTGTCCCGCTCCTGACCGGACGCCTTCAGTGCCCGCAGCACCTCACCGACCGACCGGTCCAGGTCCTGCACCAGCTGCGTGTACTTCGCCACGGAACCCCCGTCCTGGTGCCACAGCGCGCCCTTCTCGCCCGCCTTGATCCGCCGCACGATCTCGGCGCTCTCCTCCTCGTCGCCCTCGGCGATCCAAGGCCAGTGCGGCGTCGTGAAGTTGAGGTTGAGCAGCCACGGCCGGCCGTGCTCGCGCCGGATGTACTCACCGGCCCGCTCGGTCAGTATCCGCGTGTAGTACCGCAGGTCCTTGTACGCGACGTCACCTTCATAGAGGTCGTACTCCCCGCCGAGCCCCAGCTTCGAGTAGTACTCCAGGGCTCCGCCGAAGTTCCCGAAGAACTCGTCCCAGCCCGACTTCGTGGGGGAGTGGTCCGGCAGGTAGCCGCAGTGCCACTTGCCGATCAGCGCGGTCGCGTACCCGGCGTCGCGCAGCAGCGAGGCGAGCGTCGGGTGCGTCGGTTCGAGGCCCGTGGACTTGTCCGCGATGGGTTCCGCGAGGCCGCCCTCCGTACGCCCGGGAAAGCGCCCGGTGTAGAGGCTGAAGCGGGTGGGCGAGCAGGTCGCCGAACCGGAGTAGGCGTCCGTGAACCGCACACCCTGGCGCGCGAGGCGGTCCAGGTGCGGGGTCTTGATGTGCGGCGAGCCGTAGACGGACAGATCGGCCCAGCCGAGGTCGTCGCCGAGGATGAAAAGGATGTTGGGGCGCCGGGAACGGCGGTGCGCGGCGGCGCGGAACGGCTGCTCCCGGGGCGCGTCCGCGGCTTCGGCCCCGGCGGCGGGAAGCCCGACGGCCGCGGCGGTGGCGCTGACGACAACGGCGAAGGCACGTCGGGACAGCTTGGGTGAGGACGACGAGGACGCCGAAGGGGATGCCGAAGGGTACGAGGGTGACGAAGACACAGTGCGCTCCTGAACGGGCACGGCGCGCCAAGGCGTCACGTGCCCGGAGATGACGAGAAGAGGGGGCAGGGTTCAGGAGGCGCGGCGACAGATCGCGCTCGCCACCCGTACGAGGTCGACGTGGCGGCGCGCCACGAGCGTGACCGTCGGGTCGGCGAGAGGCTGCATGGCCGGGAGCTTGGCCGAGGAGTCAAGTACGTGTCAACGAAGGGGCCGGTCTGTTCACATGGGCTTCGCAATGGCGCGGATCGTCGGCACGTGGGTCGGGCCGGAACGCCGAGGGTGTGCCGCGATGACGGTGCTGTTGGACCGGCCGGACACATGCGGTCTTCGTTCGGCGGCCGGGGGCACCCCCCGGCCCGATGGCCGGGTCGAGGGGTGACCCGCGGTCCGGGCGTGGCCAGAACTACGGTGCGGTCGCGGGGAGTTCAGCCCTGGCGTCAGTTCAGGTGTCAGCGCCGAGGTCAGTCCTGGTGGACCTCGTTGCGGCCCGGGCCGCCGGAGAGCGTGTCGGTGCCCGTGCCGCCCCACAGAACGTCGTCACCGCTGTTGCCCCACAGCGTGTCGTTGCCCGCCTCGCCGTACAGCTTGTCGTTGCCCTTGCCGCCGTACAGGGTGTCGGCGCCGTCCTTGCCGTGTAGGACGTCGTTGCCGTCCTCGCCGTGCAGCGTGTTCGCCTCGCCGGTGCCGGTCAGGGAGTCGTTGCCGGGACCCCCGAAGCAGTCCTGGCTGCAGCGGGTGAGGGTGTCGTTCCCGGCGTCGCCCCACGGGCCGAAGCCGAACGGGCCGCCGCCGCCGTCGAGTCGGTCGTCGCCGTCGCCGCCGTGCAGGAGCGCGGACTCCGACGCCTTGATGACGTCGTTGCCCTTGCCGCCGTAGATCCCCGCCCAGGCCTGGCTGTGCGGCGCGAGGGTCGCGGTGTCGTTCTCGTCGCCGAGGTCGACGTCGTAGCTGTCGGAGTCGTCCGAGTTCTCCGGGATCTTGACGGCGCACCGTACGGCGGTGCGGTCGCCCTCCTCGGGGTACGCGCACTCGTCCCACTCCGCGGCGTCGGCGGAGATGGAGATGTCGTACCGGTCGTGGAAGGTGAGGACGTAGTAGGAGTCGTGCTCGCCGCGGTGGTCGATCGCTTCGTCGACTGTCAGCGTGTTCTGCTGGCCGGGTGCCGCCTTGTACCACAGCTCGCCGTCCGCGACGACGACGGAGGCGGTGGCCTGAGCGGTGGACGCCGGGGCGGCCTGGGCCGCCGACGCCGTTAAGCCGGCCGTACCGAGAGCCAGGGCAAGTGCGGCGGCGGTGCTGGTGGCGGCTGCGATGGTCCGGTGCATGCGCATGCGGAAGTGACCCTTCAAGGCGTACGTGGGCAGTGGTGCTTCTGGTCACCCGGTTAGACAGGAGGCCCGGGAACGGAGTTGCCCGGCGGCTCATGAACAGCGGCGGACAGCATGGTGACCGGAACGTGTCGGCGCCTGAGATGCCGTACGCGCGGAACACGTACCAGAGGCAGCACGACGCGGGGTCGCGGCCGGTCCCCTGTTCCAGCCGCGACCCCGCGCGTCGGGGCGCCCACGTGGGTCACGAGCCGCAGCAGCCCTCCGCCGGGGCCTCTTCGGCGGCCGCGCCGACTGCTGCGGGGGCGTCGAACAGGCCGGCTCCACCGCAGACCCCCGTCTCGGGCAGGGTGAGTTCGACGCGGTCGGCGGACGCGAGGTCACCGGCGATCGCGGCGGCGACCGAGCGGACCTGCTCGTACCCGGTCATCGCGAGGAAGGTCGGGGCGCGGCCGTAGGACTTCATGCCGGCCAGGTACACGCCCCGCTCCGGGTGGGACAGTTCGCGGTGGCCGTGCGGGTAGACCGTGCCGCAGGAGTGCTGGTTGGGATCGATCAGCGGGGCCAGCCCGACCGGCGCCTGGAGGCGCTCGTCGAGGGTGAGGCGCAGTTCGTCCAGAAAGGTGAGGTCGGGGCGGAAGCCGGTCAGCACGATCACCTCGTCGACCGGCTCCAGGCGCCGCCCGTCCTCGCCCACCAGGACCAGAAGGCCGTCGGCGGCGCGCTCGATCGCCTCGGTGCGGAAGCCGGTGACCGCGTCCGCGTGGCCCTCGTCGACGGCGGCCTTCGCGGCGAGGCCCAGCGCGCCGCGGGCTGGGAGCTGGTCCGCTTCGCCGCCGCCGAAGGTGGAACCGGAGATGCCCCGGCGCAGGACCCACACCCCCTTCGTACCCGCGCCGTCATCGGATGTCGCGAGGTCGGCGAGGCAGGCGAGGGCGGTGAAGGCGGAGGCACCCGAGCCGATGACGGCGGTGCGCCGGCCCGCGTACCGGGCGCGCACGGCGGGGTCCGTCAGGTCGGGGACGCGGTAGGTGATCCGGTCGGCCGCGGCCTTCTCGCCGAGCGCGGGCAGGCCGCTGCCGCCCGCGGGCGACGGCGTGGCCCAGGTGCCGGAGGCGTCGATGACGGCGCGGGCGAGGACCCGCTCTTCGTGGCCGTCGGCATGGGCGACGTGCACGACGAACGGCTGCTGCTCCCGGTCGGCGTCCACGACCCGGTCCCGGCCGCTGCGCGAGACGCCGGTGACGGTGGCGCCGAGGCGGACGCGCTCTCCCAGGACGTCGGCGAGCGGCTGGAGGTACCGCTCGGCCCAGTCGCCGCCCGAGGGGTAGGTGGCCGGGTCGGGCCGTGTCCAGCCGGTGGGGGCGAGGAGCTTCTCGGCGGCCGGGTCGACGACCTCGCCCCAGGTGGAGAACAGGCGCACGTGCGACCAGTCGCGCACCGCGGCACCGGCGGTGGGCCCGGCTTCCAGGACCAACGGGGTGATGCCCTGGTCGACCAGGTGGGCGGCGGCGGCCAGGCCGGTGGGACCGGCTCCGATCACCACGACGGGCAGCTCGGCGGTGACGGACGCTTGCATGGCGACTCCTTGCGTGTTTCGACACCTGTCGATGGCTGGCGCGGCCAGCATGGCACCTGCTTCGATACCCGTCAACATAGACGTGTGTCGAAGCTGAGGGGCCTTCCCGTCCGACTGGTTCGACGTGTGTCAACATAGACGTATGTCGAACGCCAAGGCGCTGCCCTTGCTCTCGCCTGATGTTCAGGGCGTGGTGCCGTGCTGCCCGCCGCTGACCGAACGCCCGATGGACGCCGAGGAAGCCGAACGGGCCGCGCGGATGTTCAAGGCGCTCGGCGACCCGGTGCGCCTGCGGCTGTTCTCCGCCGTCGCCTCGCACGAGGGTGGCGAGGCGTGCGTGTGCGACATCTCCGACGTCGGCGTCTCGCAGCCCACGGTCTCCCACCACCTGAAGAAGCTGAAGGAGGCCGGGCTGCTCACCTCCGAGCGGCGCGGTACGTGGGTGTACTACCGCGTGGAGCCGTCGGTGCTGGCCGCGATGGGCCGACTGCTGACGCCGCCCGCTGAGGCCTGAAGGCCGACGAGGCGGGGGCCAGGCGCCACGCGTCCAGCTCACAGCCGTACGGCAAGCCCGGCGGTTGTCGCAGGACGGTGGCAGCGGCTAGCCGCGCAGAAGGTGAGCGATCTCCCTGGCGGCGTCCCGGGCTGTGCGTCCCACGCCGATCACGGTGGCCGACGCAGGGCCGGTCCAGTCCCCGTACCCGATCAGGTGCAGACGCGGCTCGTCGAGCGCGCGCGTTCCCGCGGTGCGGATGTGCCCGCGCGTGCCGCGCAGGTGCAGCGGGGCGAGAGGGGCGAGCGCCGGGCGGAAGCCGGTGCACCAGATGATCACGTCCGCGCCGGTCCCGCTGCCGTCGGCCCACCGCGCGCCGTCGGCGGTGAGCCGGGAGAACAGGGGCTTGGCGGCGAGGAGACCGGCGTCACGGGCGGCGCGGACCGGGGGCACGGCCACGATGTCGCCGAGCGAGGCCACCCCGCCGGTGTCGTCACGGCCTGCCGCGAGCGCGTGGCGGCGGGCGGTGGCGACGTCGAACAGGGCGCGGCCGTCGATGTCGTCGGCCAGGAACCGGGGCGGGCGCCGGGTCACCCAGGTCACCTCGGCGTGGCCGTCCAGGGCGAGGTCGGCGGCGATCTGGGCGCCGGAGTTCCCGCCGCCGACCACAAGGACGCGCTGCCCGGCGAAGTGGGCCGGCGAGCGGTAGTCGACGGTGTGCAGCTGCCGACCGGTGAAGACGCCGCGGCCGGGCACGGCGGGGAGGAAGGGCCGCGACCAGGTGCCGGTCGCGCTGATCACCGCGCGGGCCCGCCAGGTGCCGGAGCCGGTCTCGACCCGGAGCCGGTCGCCGTCGCGGCGTACGGCGTCCACGCGGACCCCACGCTGGACGGGCAGGTCGTAACGCTTCTCGTACTCGCTGAGGTAGTCCACCACGTGTCCGGCGTCCGGGTACGTTTCGCCCGGCTGGGCGGGCATGAGCCGCCCGGGCAGCGAGGAGTGCTCCGCGGGGGAGAACAGGTGCAGCGAGTCCCACATGTGCTGCCAGGACCCGCCCGGCGCGGGACCGGCGTCCAGAATGACGAAGTCGAGGCCGCGCCGCCGCAGGTGGTAGCCGGCGGCGAGCCCCGACTGGCCGCCGCCGACCACCACCACATCCGCGTACTGGGTCATGGGGCCGTCGTCACCGCGTCGGCGGTGAACTTCCGGCGCCAGGCGAGCGCGACGTGGACCAGGCCGATGAGGACCGGCACCTCGATGAGCGGCCCGACGACGCCGGACAGGGCCTGGCCGGAAGTGACACCGAAGGTGGCGATGGCGACCGCGATGGCCAGTTCGAAGTTGTTGCCCGCCGCGGTGAACGCCAGCGTCGTGGTGCGGTCGTAGGCCAGACCGAGGCCCTTGCCGAGGAGGAAGGTGCCGAAGAACATGATCGCGAAGTAAACCAGCAGCGGCAGCGCGATCCGGGCGACGTCCAGTGGCTGGGAGGTGATCGTCCTGCCCTGGAGGGCGAAGAGGATGACGATCGTGAACAGCAGCCCGTAGAGCGCCCACGGGCCGATCCTCGGCAGGAACCGCTGCTCGTAGCGGTCGCGGCCGAGCCTCTGCTCGCCGAGGCGGCGGGTGAGGAAGCCGGCCAGCAGCGGGATGCCGAGGAAGATGACGACGTTCAGCGCGATGTGCCAGACCGACACCTCCAGGCCTTGGCCGTCGCCGAGGTTCAGCAGGCGCGGCAGCAGGTCGAGGTAGAACCAGCCCAGCAGACCGAACGCGAGCACCTGGAAGACGCTGTTGAGCGCGACGAGGACGGCGGCGGCCTCGCGGTCGCCGCAGGCGAGGTCGTTCCAGATGATGACCATGGCGATACAGCGGGCGAGGCCGACGATGATCAGGCCGGTGCGGTACTCGGGTAGGTCCGGCAGGAAGATCCAGGCCAGCGCGAACATCACCGCGGGCCCGACGATCCAGTTGATGACCAGCGAGGAGACCAGCAGCCTGCGGTCGCCGGTGACGCGGTCGAGCCTGTCGTAGCGGACCTTGGCGAGGACCGGGTACATCATGACCAGCAGGCCGAGCGCGATCGGCAGGGAGATGCCGCCGATCTCGATCCTCGCGAGCGCGTCGTTCATGCCCGGAACGAGGCGGCCGAGACCGAGGCCGATGCCCATGGCGAGCAAGATCCATACGGCGAGGTAGCGGTCGAGGGTGGAGAGCTTCCTGACGATCGAACCGTCCCCGGCCGGGCCGGTGCCCTGGGGGGAGGCGGTGGTCGGCTCGGCGGAGGTCACGGGCAGGCCCTCTTGTTCTCGGCGGCGGTACGGGCGGAGGCGGCCAGCTCGGCGAACTGCTCGGAGAGCCCGGCGAGGACCTCGGCCTTGAGCCTGTAGTAGGTGAAGCGGCCGCACGGCTCAGTCTCGACCAGCCCCGCCTCGCGCAGCACCTTCAGGTGGTTGGAGAGGTTGGTCTGCTTGGCTCCGGTCTCCTCGACCAGGTGCGTCGTGCAGAGCGTCTCGCGCGCCAGCAGGGTCGCGATCCTCAGGCGGAGTGGATCGCCCAGCGCCCGGACCACATCAGGATCGACTGAAGTCAGCATACGCTGATATTGTCACATCACCGCCTGCTGATACCACCGTCCACTGATGCAGGCGGGGGCTCCACTGATACAGGCGGGGGCTGAAGTCATCGGCGGCCGGGTTCCGCCCTGCGACGAGAGAGAACGATCACCATGGCCGACAAGCCGTCCGTCCTGTTCGTCTGTGTCCACAACGCCGGCCGCTCCCAGATGGCCGCCGCGTGGCTGACCCACCTGGCCGGCGATCGCGTCGAGGTCCGCTCGGCCGGCTCCGCCCCCGGAACCGCCGTCAACCCGGCCGCTGTTCAGGCCATGGCCGAGGTCGGCATCGACATCTCCCGGGAGACGCCGAAGCTCCTCACCGTCGACGCGGTGAAGGAGTCCGACGTCTGCATCACCATGGGCTGCGGCGACACCTGCCCCGTCTTCCCCGGCAAGCGCTACCTCGACTGGAAGCTGGAGGACCCGGCCGGCCAAGGAGTCGAGGCCGTCCGCCCGATCCGCGACGAGATCAAGACCCTGGTCGAGGGCCTGATCGCCGAGATCGCCCCGGCGCGGCCGGAAGCGAGGGCGTGAACGAGACGCGCGACGCCGCCCAGATGAATACCTGCTGTGCACGACATCGAAGGACCCGTCTCAGTCGACCGCACCGGTGACAGGCAGCTCACCGACCCGTACGTGCCGACGGGACGGGCGGTTGCCGGGTGACGACGGCGGAGCCGCCCTCGGCCTGGCACTCGAAGTCGTAGAGCAGACAACTCGCCTCCGGCGACGGGGCGGTGCTCGGCCCGGCCGACTCCGACTTGTCGGCCGACTTGGTCGAAGTGGCCGACTTGGTCGGTTTGGTCGGCTGGGCGGAGGGCGGGCGGGACGAAGCGGGACCGGGTGCCGTACTGCCGCCGAACACCGCGATCGTGGCGACGACGGCGCCCACGATGACGAGGACGGCACCGACGACGAGGCCGACGGTACGGCCGGCCGATGGGGGAGCGTTCAAGGCGATCCTTCCGTGCGGGACAAGGGAACGCCGGACGATGGACGGCGGGCGAGGCGCGCGTCGCCGACAGACATGGGCCAAGAGTGGCGGCCGGGAGGGCAACTGCGCCACCATGCCGCGATGTACGGGGCGCCGGTACGGAGTGGGAGGCGCTCGACGTCGTCGCTGACCCGGGCCCACCCGGCACCGCCGCACCGCCTCGTCCGGGTCAGTCCACGATGATCCCCGGACCGCAGTGCTCGTGGTGCCAGTCCGGGGCCACCGGGTAACCGCAGTGGCAGTTCGGGCCAGGTCGGTTCGCCCCGGGCGCGCCGGGCCAGGGCGACGATCAGGGGCTGGCGCTCCAGCCAGGACGCCGCGTCGTCGCCGGCGGTCAGGCCGAGGGCCTCCGGCGGCACGTCGAGCCAGGCGGCGAATTCGTCCGCGAGGCGGCTCTTCCCCTGCCCGCCGGGGCCGTGCGGCCACGTCGCCGAGAGGCGCGGCCCGGGGGAGTCCCGCCAGGCGGCCAGCTCGGCGCGCTCCCGCTCCCGTCCGGTGAAGTCGACCAGCCGGTAACGGGCGTTGAGCATCCGGCTGGGCTGGTCGAGCAGCCAGGTGCCGTCCGGCACGGGGACCGCGGGGCGCTCGCCGAGCAGGTAAAGGGGACCACGATCGGGGAAAACATGCAGGTCGGCGCCGACGACGCCGTACCCGAAGCCGCTCTCCACACGGATCGTCTGGTGGACGGCCGCCTCTGCGACAGGGGCGGGCGGCAGCGCTGCACCGCCGTCCGTGGTGGCCCGCCGTCCCGGCCGGGTGCCCTCGTCAGCCCCTGTCACCGAGCGGCCCCACCAGTGCCTTCACTTCCGGACTCCCGTTCGCTTTGCGGCGTTCGGCGGTCCGGTCCGTCACCGACTCGGCGCCGTGGTGGTGGTTGACGATGTTTCCGCCCTGTACCAGGCATGCCCTCCCGGTGTCCCGTACGACGACGTCCTGTACCCACTTCGGCTCGCTGTTCCCGGCGGGCCGGATCTCCTCGACCAGGGCCCGCAACTCCTCGGCCGCGGCCGGGTCGCGCTGCAGCAGCGAGCGCAACTCGCGGTGCCACAGGGGAGCCGGCCACCGGTCGAGGAGGGCTCCAGGTCACGCGAGGGGGCCAAGAACCCGCACGAGGGTGACAACGACCTGACGGTCAAGGACACCGTTCAGGCCGGCCGGGCAATGCGCCGCCCGGGCAGGGGCGCGGACGTGGTCGTATCGGCGGGGAGCGCGTGCAGGTGGGGGCGGACGGTGGTCAGGGCGCGGTGGAGCGTGTCGAGGGCACTGCTCAGGGCGGTGTGCTCCGCCTCGGGCAGACCTTGCAGGGCCTGGTGGAGAAGGTTTTCGCGGCCTTCGCGGACGCGGGCCAGGCGGACGCGGCCGGCCGGGGTGAGGGTGAGGGTGACCTCGCGTCCGCTGTCGGGGTGGGGGTGGCGCTGGACGAATCCGGCGGCCTGGAGGCGGTCGATGAGGCGACACACCGAGGGCGGGGAGGCGCCGAGCCGGTGGGCGAGGGTGCGCATGGGGATGTGGTCCTGGCCGTCGATGACACCCATGGCCCGCAGCTGCGGAGCGGGCAGCAGCGGGTTGGGGGCGTCGTGGCGGCTCTGCTCGAAGAGCAGGTCCAGCAGTTCGGCGAGGCGGGCCGTCCGGTGGACGGTGTGGCGAGCGTGGTCGGTGCACTCGGTCATGGCGATACCCGTCCGAGGAACGGGTTCCTCATCATGGTGGCTGGGGCGGTCAGGCGCTGCTCTCCGGTTGCGTGGGCCGCGGCGTCGGTCCGGACGGGAGAGCGGCGGACATGGCCTCCTCCGACGGTTGACGATAGGCCCTTTCCTGGGAGCGGTGCTCCCCATTGTCGCCACTGGCCGCTTCGGGATCGAGATAGGCGAGCGCGCCGGTCAGCTCCAGGACCCGGTCCACGGGTGCGGGGCGGGCGTCGAGACGCAGGGTGACGTGGGCGGCGGTGGTGCGCCGATGCAGCATCAAAAGGGCGGACAGGCCCATGGAGTCCATGCCTTCAAGGCCCGCGCAGTCCAGGTGCAGAGCGGTGGCGTGCGGCCGGTCTTCGAGGTGCCGGGACGTCTGGTCGAGGAACTCGTCGGCGCTGTCGTAGCCCAAATACCCGTGCACGGCGAGCTTCAGCACCTGGACATCGGCGCCTGCGACGGCCTCCAGACGCAGGGGCGGTCCGAAGCGGTAGGGCGTCGTCATGCCTGCTCCCGGGCGAGGCGGCCGCCGTGCGGCTGGGCGAGACGGTCGGTGGCCTGGGCGAGCATTCCGGCGGCGCGGGGAAAGTCCTTGAGTTCCTCACCCAGGATGTCCAGGGCGGGGATCAGGGAGCGGGCGGGCACACCGCGGGCGGTGAGGATCTCGGCTGTCCAGGTCAGGAACGTCGTGAACAATTCGGGGTCGTCGGTGTAGAGGGCGGTGGCGAGGAAGTCGGTGATGTGCGCGATGTCCTCGGCGGTGTGTCCGCGCTGGGCGGGGGTGTAGGCGCGCATGGCGGGGAAGCGGTCTTCGAGCCCGGCCATCACCGTGCGCACCAGCCGGCTCTTGGTGCGGGCGACCATCGTGTACTCCTGGTCGTCCAGGTGCGGCAAGTCATCGATGGGCTGGTGCGCCTGAGCGGGGCGCTTCAGCGGTCCCTGGTCGAGCCGGTCCGCCGCCGCCTTCGCGTCGGGTGCCCACGCGTCCGCGCCCAGCAGGGCCGCGTACTGGCCGTGTCGCCCGAAGGCGGCTCCGCCGACGAGGACGGGGGTGCCGGTGGCCTGGACAGCGGTGATCGCGGCGTGCGCGGTGGGAAGCCGGGTGGCAATGGAGCTGGAGAGCGCCACCAGGTCGGGCCCCGTCTGATGGATGTGTTCGATGAGGTGGTCGGTGGTGACCTGGGCGCCGAGGTGGTCCACCGTCCAGCCGCGCAGCTTCAGGACTTCGGACAGCAGCCGGGCGGGCAGCCCGTGCCACTCGCCGTCCACACACGCCACCACCACTCTGCCCTTGCCCGCCGCGCCGGTCCCGGCGGCGCCGGCGGTGCGATGGGACAGAGCGGCGATGGCCCGGTCGTTGATCGCGGAGGCGGCGTGCTCCTGGGCCACGGTGAGCCGGTTGGCCGCCCACTCCTCACCGACCCTGCGCTGCACCGGGGCGATCAGCTCCAGCAGCACCTCCTGTGCGGGCAGGCCGTGTTCGAGCGCGTCGAAGACGGTGCTGGTCGCGGCGTGCTCGTCGCCGGTGGACACCGCTTGCCACAACAGGTCCTGCGGGGACAGGGAGAGGGTGCGGTGCGTCATGCGGTGAACCTGCCTTTGGTGTGTCCGCCCACCATGCTCAGGTGATGGGACTTCGGAGCGGCGATGACCATGACCGCCATGTCGTCGTGCTGGCCGGAGCCCACCCACTGCGAGGCGAGCATCTGTACGTGCTCGACCACGGCTTCGCCGGGCATCCCCGCACACCGCGACAGCGCGTCCTGGAAGCGTTCGTCGCCGTACATCTCCTCGTCCAGCGGCCCGCCCTTGGCCTCGGTGAACCCGTCGGTGAACAGCACACAGAAGTCCCCCGGCGCCAAGGTCTCGCACACAGTGGTGGCAGGGGCCCGGGGGAACGCGCCGACCAGGGTCCCGCGGGACGCGCTCTCCTCGACGGAGCCGTCCGCGCGCACGATCAGCGCCGGAGGATGCCCGGCGCTGGTCACCCGCAACCGCACCGCCCCTCCTTCCCGCACCGCCGACACCAGTACCAGGGTGGCGAAACGGGTGTGGTGGGAGTTCAGCAGGGCTCCGTTGAGCAGTTCCAGCATCCGCTGGTGGTCGCCCGCCATCGGCAGCAGGGCGTGCAGCGTGTTGCGGATCTTGCCGGTGAGCACGGCCGCCTCCAGGCCCTTGCCGCTCACATCTCCGAGCACCGCGAAGGAGGGCTCGCCCTCGGCGCCGGCGGGGTGGACGTCATAGAAGTCGCCGCCGATCCGCTCGCGGTCCTTCGAGGGCCGGTAGCCGCCGGCGAACTCCACGCCGGCGACCTGGTGCAGCACCGGCGGCAGCAGCTCCCGCATCAGCACCTTTGACACCGACGACTGCTCCGCGTACATGCGGGCAGCGGACATCGCCGCCCCCGACCGTGCGGCGAAGAGGCGGGCGAACACTTCCTCCTCCTCGCTGAAGGCGGGTTCACCGCTGTGACGCAGCAGGACCAGCGCCCCCGCGGGCACGCCGTGTCCCGGCAAAGGGGTGACCACGATCGAGCCGACCTCGCCGAAGCCCTCGGGGATCAGCCACTCGGGGGCGGTCACCGGATCGATCCAGCGGGAGGGCACCGGCGGGAAACCCTGCAACGCCTCGGCCAGGCCGGGGACTTCTTGCGGGTCGATCTCCCACTGGTCGCGCACCGGCTTCTGCCCGCGTACGCAGGTGACCACCGGCAGTCGGCAACCGCTGCCGGGCGCGATCACGAGGGCGGCGGCCGAGAGGTGCTCGGCCGCGAGCTGCGCGGTGACGTCCATGCACCGCTCCAGATGAAGAGAGGACAGAAGAGCGTTGGACGCCTCCGCCAGGAAGGCCGTCCGCTCCTGCTCGATGTGCAGGGCCTCGCGGGCGAGCCGGTTGTCGGTGTCGTCCACCAGCCACCACACCACGTCCCCGTCGTCCTGCGCCGTGGGATGTGCCTCGTACGATCTGCCCGCGACGTATCCCGACACGACCGTGTTCGCGCCCCGTGCGTCCGCTGCCGCTCTCTGCTCGTGGGCGTCCGCCAGCCATGCAGCCGCACAGTCCGCCAGGGAAAGCCCCGGGGCCGCGGCGGGGAAGAGAGCGAGGGCGTGATCGTTGGCGTGCCGCACCGTGCCCGAGCGGTCTACGATCAGGACGGGGCAGGGCACGGACGTCCACGCCAAAGACGCCGGAGCGGTGGTGCTCGCAGCGTGTTCTTCTCGTGTGGAAGTCACAAGCAGCAGGGCCCGCGAAGCGAACCCCTCACCTCAATCAGTCGGAAACCGTTGTCGTACGACAACAGTCCACCACCGCCTCCGACTGTGGCAAGCCGCCCCCTGGCCGCATGCCCCCACAGGTGCGGAAAACGCCCTCCCATGCGCCGAAGCACACCGGAACATCACATCGAGCCGCCCGTCACCGGGCAGCCGCGTGGAAAACGCCCAGGTCAAGCCCTGGCATATTCCAACCGGCCCGACAAGCGGGGCCCGAGGCTCCGCACGGTCGCCCATTCGTGAAGATGCTGCGAAGAGGCCGCCACGCACGGCTGGGACGCCATCTGGTGCGCCCGCGAACGCCTCAGGGCGCGATACGCGCTGCCGCGTCCGTAGCGGGCCATCGGGCAGCTGACCCGAATACACGCACGGACCAGTCGGCATGCACTGCGCGACAACAGCCCACCACAAAACACGTGCATGGTGAAACCACATGCGAGGGGGACCTGCGGAGCCTCGGTGTCGTCGCGCCGCACCCGCCCCCGCGCGACCCGAACGGACTGAAGAGGAAACGCCGTGCTCAAAAGGACTGGTTTCGCACTGGTTTCGATCACCGCCGCGACCGCACTGCTGGCCCCGTCGGCCGCCACCGCCTCGGCGACGACCGGCCCGGACGGAAGGGCCACGGCGGTCGCCCGAGGGGTCCAGCCCGCGGCCAAGAGCAGCATGGCGGCCCAGCAGAGCTGGCCCGTCATCGACTGGGACATCACGAACATCACCGCGGGCCGGGGCGAGCACGCGACGCGCTACTGGAACCTGATCGACGCACTGCACCAGAACAGCTACGGCGACGCGACCAACACCGGCAGCGGGCTGGTCCAGCAGACCACTCGCAACACCAATCGGCTGATCGAGGTGCGGGTACGGAACGAAGGACGTGACCTCGTCTCCGTCTACCTGTGGGCCGACAACCTCTATGTCGCGGGTTTCTACTCGCCCGGCGCGGGCATCCACTGGGCCTTCCAGGACGGCCGCCAGCAGCAGTTCCAGCAGGACCTGGGCGTGCCGGTGCGGTTCATGCCCCGCAACGGCAGCTATCTCAGTCTCAACGGCGGTACCTCGCGCGAGAACCTCTACCTCGGGTCCACCAACATCTTCAACGCGCTCTACGACCTGCACAACGTCCGCGAGTGGAACGAGACGCGCGTGGACCGGGGCATGCTCATGGCCATCACCATCTTCTCGGAAGCCGCCCGCTTCGGCCCGATCTTCAACCGCGTCTACGGCAACATCAACGGCTTCACCAACTACCAACTGAGCCGTGACTACGCCGACATGGAGAACCAGTGGGGCGCCCTGTCCCGAGCCGCCCACAGCTGGCGCCAGGGCCGCCCGGCGACGGTCCGCCTGATCGGCAACAACGTCACGAGCTTCGACAGGCTGCGCCAGGTGGTCGGCTTCGTGGAACTGCACGGCTCGGAAGCGCTGCTCTAGGGCGTGGTCCGCGTGCTCGATGGCCACCGGCAGATCCGCGACGTGCGGTGCCAGGCGCTGTCGCAGATCCTCGAACCGCTCGGGCCATCGGGGATCGTGGTCACCGATCAGGATCACGTGACTCGGCGGGCAGGAAGGTCACCTGCGGCGCGCCTGTGCGGGGGTGGACGGTGACCTCGCTCGCGACCCCGTACACCTCCTCCAACAGCCGCGGGGTGAGGACCTCCGCGGGCGCCCCCGAGGCGGTGACCCTGCCGTCGCGCAGGACGTAGAGGCGGTCGCAGTAGTACGCGGCCAGGTTGAGGTCGTGCAGGGCGACCAGGACCGTGGTCGGCAGTTTTCGCAGGGTGCCGAGGACCTGCAGCTGGTGTCGGACGTCGAGGTGGTTGGTGGGCTCGTCCAGGACGAGGAGGGACGGCTGTTGGGCGAGGGCGCGGGCGATGAGCACCCGCTGGCGTTCGCCGCCGGAGAGCCGGTCGAAGGGGCGGTCGGCCAGGCCGGTGGCGTCCACGGAGGCGAGCGCCGTTTGGATCAGGGCCGCGTCCTCGGCGGTGTCCCCGTCGAGCAGTCGTTTGTGCGGGGTGCGGCCCATCGCGACGACCTCCCGCACCGAGAGGTCGAAGCCGGCGCCCGACTCCTGCACGACGGCCGCCACCGTACGGGCGAGCTGTCGCACCGGCAGGGACCAGGCGTCGGTGCCGTCGACGCTGACCCGGCCGGTTTCGGGGCGCAGGACGCGGTAGACGGCGCGCAGCAGGCTGGACTTGCCGCTGCCGTTGGGGCCGACGAGGCCGATGACCTCGCCCGGACGGGCGGTCAGGGAGACGTCCTCGACCAGCCGATGGGCGCCGGCGGTGAGTGTGATGCCGGTGATGACGAGTTCGGTGGCGGTCATGCTGTGCCTCGCTCGTCGGTCCGGCGGGCGCTTCGGCGCATGAGCCACAGGAAGAACGGGCCGCCGCACAGGGCCGTGAGCACGCCGACGGGTATCTCCAGGGGTGCGGCGACGATGCGGGCGGCGATGTCCGCCCAGATGAGGAAGACCGCGCCGCCGAGCGCGGCCGTCGGCAGGACGCGGCGGTGGTCGCCGCCGACGAGGAGCCGGACGGTGTGCGGCAGCATCAGGCCGACGAATCCGATGGGACCGGCCGCGGCGACCAGGACGCCGGTCACCAAGGACAGCAGGACGAACATCCGCGCGCGGAACCGGGCCACGTCCAGGCCCATCGTCGTCGCGGCCTCCTCGCCGGCCAGCAGCAGGTTCAGGTTGCGGGCCTGCGCCATGAGGACCCCGGTGCCGAGGAGCAGGGCGGCGCTGGGGAGCCAGAGGGTGTCCCAGCTGACCCCGCCGAGGCCGCCGAGGGTCCAGGCGAGGACGGCGCGGGCTTCGTTGCCCCGGTCGGTGGTGAGGAGCAGCAGGTCGAGTACGGCGGTGAGGACGGCGGCGATGGCGACACCGGCGAGGACCAGCCGCGTGGAGGTGATCCGGCCGCCGGTGCGGGCGGTGGCGTAGACGAGGAGAAGGGCACCCAGCGCGCCGGCGAACGCGGCGACCGACAGGGACACGGGGCCGAAGAGGGTCACCCCGAACACGATCACCGTCACGGCGCCGAGCGAGGCGCCGGAGGAGACGCCGAGCAGGTAGGGCTCGGCGAGCGGGTTGCGGATCAGGGCCTGCAGTGCGGTGCCGACCACGGCGAGGCCCGCGCCGGCCACCGCGCCGAGGAGCACCCGAGGCGCGCGGACGTCCAGCACGATGGTCTCGCGCGCGCGGGACCAGCCCGGCTCCGCCCCGTCGGCGCCCAGCGCCTGCGTGACGATGCCCCACACCTGGCCGGGCGGCACCTGGACGGAGCCGATGGCAAGGCCCGCCATGACGGAGAGCACGAGGAGGACGGTCAGGGCGGTGAGGGTGACGACGAGGCCCGGGCCTGTTCTGCGAACGTCCCTTTGGCCTCCTCTTACGGTCCGCTCGGCGCCGGTTCCCGTGTCGGTGGCGGAGGCCGTCACCCGAAGCTCTTGGGGTGGATGCCGCGGGCCAGGTCCTCCACCGCGTACGCGGAGCGCACGCCGACCAGGGTGGCGGTCAGGGGCAGCACGACGAACCGCTTGTTCCTGATGGCGGGCACGTCCTTGAGAGCGGGCTGCGCGAGCAGGAATTCCTTCTTCTGCTCGATGCTGCCGGCGCCGGCGTAGTCGTAGATCGCGATGACCTCAGGCTTGCGCTCGACGACTTGTTCCCAGGAGACGTCACCGAAGACGTCGTCGAGGTCGGCGAAGACGTTCTTGCCCCCGGCAAGCCGGATCAGTTCGGTGCCGAGGCTCTTGCCACCGGCGGTGAAGGCGGTCTTGTCGCCGCTGTCGTAAACGAAGACGGGCACGTCGGGCTCGTCCGCGACGGTCTTCGCGGCCTTGTCGACCCGGGCCTTCAGGTCGGACACCAGCTGGTCCGCCCGGTCGGACACGCCGAAGATCTTTCCGACGGTGCGGATCTCCTCATACGTGTCGTCCATCGTCACCCGCTTCTTTCCGCAGTACTCGCGGTTGAGGTGGGTGTCGATGCCCGCGTCCCGGAACGCCTTGCGGGAGCGGCCCTCCTTCTCGTCGAAGGCGCTGCCGTAGCCGCCGTAGACGAGGTCGGGTTCCTTGTCCAGGACGGTTTCGAACGACGGCTCCTTCTTGGCCAGTTCCGGAAGGGACGCGAAGTCCTTCGCCAGTTCGGGCAGGACGGCGGAGTCCGGGAAGGCGGTGCCGGCCATGCGGTCCTTCAGGCCGAGGGAGAGCATCAGCTCGGCCGGGTGCTGGTGGATGGTGACGACGCGGGACGGCGGCTTGTCATACGTCGTCTTCACGCCGCAGTTGTCGATGGTGACGGGAAAGCCCGCCGCCCGGGAAGCCGTTGCCTTCCCGTTCCGGGCGGTGTCCTGCGACGAGCCGCATCCGGCGGCCAGCAAGGCCGCGCACAGGGCGAGGGCCGCGGTGCAGCGGGCCCCGCGCTTGCGGACAGGGGTGAACAACGGGGGACGGGTGTGCACGTGAAGCCTCCTGGGGAGTCCGCGCTCCTCGGATCGGGCCCGCGACAGGCCAGTGTCCTGACTCCCGGATCGACGCTCCCCTTGCCTTCCCGCGTGGC
Organism: Streptomyces huasconensis; assembly: GCF_021028635.1. Lineage (NCBI taxonomy): Bacteria > Bacillati > Actinomycetota > Actinomycetes > Kitasatosporales > Streptomycetaceae > Streptomyces > Streptomyces huasconensis. The sequence goes on along the minus strand of NZ_CP086119.1, from coordinate 685,434 downwards.
GCGCAGTGGCATGCCGAAGGGTGCACTCCCCGGTCACAGTGGCGGGACCGTGCCGGATTCGCACCGGCTTCCTGTTCCCCGTCGCGGTGATGACCTGGTGATCCTACGATCTGCCGGGCGCCGCTCAAAAGGGCGTGCGGGCCCCTTCGCACGCCCCCCCCCCGGGCCTCGCTCACTCCTCCCGGACCGCCCGCAGCACCAGGCGCTCGGCGTCCTGGTCGTAGGGGCGGGCGTCGAACCCGCCGAACACCTCCACCCGGCCGAACCCCGCCTCCTCCACCATGTGCCGCAACTCCACCGCGCTGTACACGAACCACACCAGGGTGGCCCGCGTCACCCGCTCGCCGCGGACCAGAACCCAGTCGCTGCGCAGCCGCGCCCAGTCGTCCAGCACGGTGTCGGTCTGCACCAGCAGGTCATCGCCTCGCTGGACCACCTTCGGCGGAGTGACCTTGCGGGCCAGCAGCTCCTTTCCGGCGAGGTCCAGGACGAGGGTGCCTCCGGGCGCCAGGGAGGTGTACATGGTGCGCAGCATGCGCGCGTTGTCGGCGGGGTCCTCGAAGTACCCGAAGGAGGTGAACATGTTGAGGACGACATCGAAGGCGCCCGGTGGCTCGTAGTCGCGTGCGTCGGCCCGCACGTATGTGACCCGCACCCCGGAGTCGGCCGTGTGTTTGCGCGCCCGGTCCAGCATGGCCGGGCTCAGGTCCACCCCGGTGACGTCGTGGCCGCAGCGTGCGAGCGGGACCGTGAACACGCCGGTGCCGCAGCACAGGTCCAGCACCCTGGCACCGGTGGGAAAGGAGAGCAGGGGAGAGGTCGCCAGCAGTTCCTCGGCCTGCGCGTGGCGCTGCTCGGAGAAGAGGAAGTCGTGGAACTCGGTCCAGAAGTCATCGTCCTGGAAGCCGCCCGTTCGTGCCATGCGGTCTCAGTGCTCCTTCGTCGTCGTCATCATGCGGGTGGGGTGTCTCGCCGGGCGCTCGCGCAGCGTCAGCAGGAGCAGAAGCAGGGGCAGCAGTACGCACTGTGCGGCGGCCAGGAGCCAGAACCAGCCGGTGTTCCCCGCCTGTTCGGTGAGCCCGTACACCTGTCCGCCGAGCACTCCGCTCGCGCAGGCGCCGAGCCCCGCGGCCAGCCGCTGCTGGCCGAAGACCACGGCGTCCGAGCGTGAGCTGCGGTGCAGCGCCTCCAGGTCGTTCTTGAGGAACAGGACGATGTCGCCCAGGGTGATCAGCGCCCCGCCCGCCAGCAGCGCGGGCCGGGTGCCGATCGCGAGGACGGCCAGCCCGGCGGCCAGACCCGTGAAGCCGACCGCGAGGGCCGTCGCGTAGGGCATGCGCCGGATCAGGCCGGACGCGAGGGGCTGTACGACGATGACCAGCGTGAAGCAGAGCAGCAGGACCAGGCTGTAGAACGTGCTGGTGGCCCGCTCGACGGCGTACACCGCCAGGAAGTGCTGGAAGTGGAAGTAGAGGTAGAAGGCGAGCGCGTTGGCGGCGAACGGCAAGGCCGCCACCCCGGCCAGCAGCCCCTGCCCGGCCGGCTGCCCGCCTGACTCCCCGGCCCCCGCCGCCGGGAGCCGCGCGTGGCCCGCGGCGACCAGGACGAACAGAGCGGTGACGGACACGAACAGCCAGCCGGGCGAGGACAGCACGAACGGCCCGGCGACCAGCGGCCCCACCGCCATGCCCGCGTTGAGGGCGGCATTGCCCGCGGCCAGGAACGCCGGACGGCGCTCGTCGTCCACGCCGTGCACGAGGTACGCCTTGTTGGCGGGCAGATACAGCGCGGCGCCGCAGCACGTCAGCACCAGCGCCCCGACAGCCAACGGCGGCCAGCGCAAGGCCAACAGGAGGCCGACGAATCCGGCGGTGCGGATGATCAGAGCCCACAGCATCGTGCGGCGCAGCCCGATCCGGTCCGCCAGGGCCCCGCCTACGATCCCTCCGGAGAACTGCACGAGGGACGCCGCGGCCAGCACGACACCCACCGCGCCGAGCCCCATCCCGAGCCGCTCGTGCAGGAACACCGACATGAACGGCAGGACCATGAAGCTGCCGAGAGGGATCAGGAACGAGCTGAGCAGCAGGAAACGCAGCGGCCCGTCGAGCGGGAACAGCGTGGCCCGCACGCCTTCCCCGCCTGGTACGCGTTCACCCACCGGACGCCTCGCGGTCGGGGGCCCCGGGCGGCGGAAGCGGCTCGGTGAGCACCCGTACGGCGTTGGCGGCGGCCACCGCGTGGTGCGTGGCCAGTTCGGCGGTCTCGGCCTCCGCGTAGACGATGCCCGCGTAACCGCGGCTGTCGGCCAGGTGCTCGATCGCGTCGCCGACAGACCTGACCGGGTACCAGGCCGGCGACCCCGGCATGTCGGTCAGGCGGTCCAGCCCGGCGACGCCGGTGAACACCCCGGGCGCGGCCGGGTAGCCCAGTACGAAGGCGACGGCCGGGCCCCCGGGCAGTTCCGCGTCCATCAGGCGGGGACGGCGGCCCAGCGCCGTCTCGATCATCGCCTCGTACACGTTGACACCGAGCGCCCGGCACATGCCCTCGCCGACCAGGGCGCCACCGATCCGGGGGTTGATCTCGACGACCTCCGGGCCGCCGGTGGTCAGGACGAACTCCACGTGCGCGAAGCGGTCGGTGTAGCCGATCGCCGCGAGCACCTCACCGAGCCACCGCTCCAGCACGGCCCGCCGCGCCTCCGGGAAAGCCACGGGGAACGCGGTGATCTCCTCCCGGAAGTGCGGCTCCGGTGACATCAGCCGGCTGGAGACGCCCAGCAGCCGGCTCCGGCCCGCCCAGGTGAGGGTCTCGGCGCTGTACACCGGTCCGCTGAAGTACGGCTCCGCGAACAGCCGCCCTTTCAGCTCCCGCCCGGCCGCCTCGTCCAGCGCCGCCGCCAGTTCCGGTTCGTCGCGGACCAGCCAGACGTTCTGGCTCCCGGTGCCCGCCGTGTCCTTCAGGACGGCGGGCAGACCGACCTCCTTGAGCAGCACCTCTTCGGTGCCGCGTCCCGTGACGTCCATGGCGCGTCCGCGCGTCAGCCCGGCGTCGTGCAGCCGGTTGCGTACGGCCGCCTTGTCCCGGGTCAGCCGCAGGACGGCCGGATCAAGGCCGGGCAGGCCGAGACGTTCGGAGAGTCCGGCGCCGATCAGCGTCCAGGTGTCGGTGGAGCTGATCAGCCCGCGCAGCCCGGGAATCCGGTGCAACCGATCCGCCACCAGCTCCACGTCGAAGGTGTCGATCTCCACGACGTCGAGGGCATCCGACGCAAGCCGCTCCAACTCATGGGCGTAGTACACAGGATCGCGGGTGAGCAGTACCAGCCGCTCGCCGAGCGCGTCGGCGGCGCGCACCAGGTGTCCGAGTCCGAAGGTGAGGGACTCCAGGCAGACGACGCTCATGCCGCGCGCTCCTTCCAGTCCGCCGGGCAGGCAGCGCGTCGCCAGGACATCGTGGTCCAGGGCATGGTCATCCCCTCGGGACCGGCTGCTTCGAAGGGTTTCAGGGCGGCGGGGTCCAGGGCCTCCGTGTGCCTGGCGAAGACGCGCTCGACGTAGCGGTGTCCGGTGTCGGCGCCGATCACGAGGTGCAGCCGGTCGGGGTGGCGGCGCGCCTCGTGCGTCGCGGCCAGGTAGGCCGCGCCGGTGGACAGCCCGGCGAAGACGGCGTGCTCGCGCAGCAGCGCGACCGTGCCGGACATGGCGTGGGTGAAGTCCAGCCAGTGGAGGGCGTCGTAGAGGTGGTGGCGGACGTTGTCGAAGACGATCGACGAGCCGATGCCGGCGATGATCGCCTCGGGGTCGTGGTGGTCCTGGCTGCCGAAGGTGACGCTCCCGAAGGGCTGCACGCCGACCAGCCGTACCGACGGATCGGTGGCGCGCAGGCGTTCCACGAGACCGCCCGTCGAGGCCCCGGACCCCACGCCTCCGACGACGGTCAGCGCGGCCTCGGGGAACGTGGTCCTGATGCGGTCGGCGACCTCGTGGTAGCCGAGGTAGTGGACGTCGTCGTGGTATTGCCGCATCCAGTGCCAGCCCGGGTGTTCGGCGAGGATTTCCGTCACGCGCCGCACGCGCAGCTCCTGGTCCAGTTTCAGGTTCTTCGAGGGGCTGACCTGTTCGACCGTGGCGCCGAGAATCTCCAGTTGGGTACGGGTGGTGGTGTCGACGGTGGTGGACGCGACGATGTGGCAGCGCATGCCGTAGCGGTGGCAGGCCAAGGCCAGGGCGTAGGCGTAGATGCCGCTGGAGCTGTCGATCAGGGTCTGTCCCGGGCGGATCGTGCCCCGCTCCAGTAGGTGGCGGACGGCGGCGAGCGCCGAGTAGATCTTCATCGACTCGAACCTGATCAGGACGAGGCCGTCGGTGAGCCGGACGAGATCGGGGACTTTCAGGGCGTCGGCGATGTGGGGGTGGATCACCCGTAACCTCCATGGGTGAAAGAGCACTGGTGGCCGAGCGTGTGGAAGTAGGCGGACAGGTCCGACTTGGTGTCGGCGTCGAGGCGGGTGGGGAAGAGGTAGCCGATCAGGCAGCCCGTGTGGGCGACGAAGACGCCGTCGGCGCCGAACCGCTCGCGGTGCGCGAGCATGCTGTCGAACGCCGCCTTGGGCAGCACGTTCTGGGAGAGGGCGGCGCTGGCGGTGGCCGCGCGTGCGACGGCGGCCGGGTCGCCGGAGGCGAAGCCTTTGAGCAGGTCCGTCAGGCAGTGCTCGTACTCCTCCCCGTGCCGCCGGTAGTGCTCCAGCAGCAGGCCGGTGACGGCGGCGGTGTCCACCGTCCCGGGCTCGGTGATGTAGGCGGTGTGGAAGCCGATGTCCGTGCCCAGCCGCCGGATCACGCGGTGCCGGCCGCTGAGGTACAGCGCGAACTCGTCGAGAAAGACACTGTCGGCCCGCTCGATCGCCGTCAGGATCCGCAGCACCACGTCCTTGTCGTACGGCAGGGCGAAAATCCTGAACAGACAGCGCAGCGTCGCCACGATGTCGGCGGTGGAACTCGCCATGCCCACGCCCACCCGGAGGTCGGAGTGGGTATCCCAGTGGCCCGGTGGCAGCGTGAGGCCGAAGTGCTCCAGGAAGAGCCGGGCCGCGGTCGCGGTCTTCTCTCCGAGGGGCAGCCGGTTCGGCGCATGCGTTCCCGGGGTGAAGTGCACCCAGGAATGACGGTCCACGGGAAAGGACACCACCGCGATGTCCGGATCGGGCCCCGCCCGCAGCGGGCCCTGGTACAGCTCGCCCAGGGTGCCGTGACAGACGCCCGACACCGTGCGGCCCGGCTGCCGCCGCGTCCTGCCGGGCTCCCGGGCGGGTATCAGCACCGCCCTGTCCGGTCCGCCGATGGGCAGGCAGACCGGCATCCGGCACGGATGGCGAGAGTTCGCGTGGTCACGGACATGTCCCCTCCTGGTCCCGAGCCCCGAACGTGTCCGGGAAGGAGGCGCGGCGCGGCCAACGCCGCGCAGCTGTCCGTACCGCCAACCCAGTCCTCGAGGTCACCGTGCACTGCCCGCGTTTCAGGCGCGGGCGCAGTGGCAGGTCTTCGGACTCGTGGGCTCGCTCACCGGAGATCCGGAGGGCACCTACCGGCCGTCGCTTCCCCGGCCCCATCCAGACACGGGCCCAGTGCTGTTGACGGCTTTCGTTCCCACTCACCGCTGCGGGACAGTCCCGGATTCCCACCGGGTTCCCTCTTGCGTCGCGCCGAATGCCCGGTCGGGGACAGGAGGCACGAACCGACTGCAGGCTCAGCGTAGGGCGGCTCGTGCTCCTGCGGCAGGGGGCGTATCACCAGTTGTCCGAATGCGATCGGTCACCGCCTGTTGTGCAGAGTTCCGGGACGGATCGGTCGGTTTCACGGCCTGTTGTTCAGAGCTCCGGGACGGATCGGTCGGCTTCGGAAGCCGCTCTGGCCGGATGCGGCCTCGGTATTCGCAGCCGCCTCGGCCACACTGGTTTCTCCCATCACACGCGCACACCGCCCCGTCGGTGTCCCGCGCCCCGGAAGGCCCGCGATGCTGCCAGAAATGACGCAGGGGGACGACGGTGCGACCGCGCCGCCCGCTCCTGACCGGCGCCCGCCCGACCGCGTCGCCCTGAGCGCCGATCTGCGGGCCGCGCTGCCCGACGCGGGTGCCGCGGTCCTGGTCACGGGTGCCGTCTTCGCGTTCCTGTACGCGCGCATGGAGTCGGGTGACTCGGCGACGGTCGCGGTCATGCCGTTCATGGACGACCCGGGCACGTACTGGATGTACCTGCTCAGCCAGGCGTTCGGCTGGTCGGGCCTGTTGTGGGCCTGGGGCACGGTCATGCTCGGTCTGCTGCTGTCGGGGCCGCGCCCCGACAGCCTGCCCGCCACCCGGCAGGCCCTGGAACGCTGGCACCGCACCACGAGCCTGACCACCATGGCCCTGATGTGCGCCCACGCCCTGATGTTCGCGGCCGAACTCGTACGGTACGAAGCCCAGTTGGCGTGGGCCGAACGGCTGTGGGCGGGCTTCGCGGACACCTTCGTGCCCGGCTGGTACGACTCCGGCACCGGCCGGATCGCCATCCCCATCGGACAAGGGGCCCTGTACCTGGCCGTCCCGCTCGGACTGCTGTTCTACGTCCGGCACCGCATCGGCGCGAACACCTGGCGGCGATTGCACCGTTTCGTGATCGTCGTGTACGTCCTGAGCGTGTGGCACACCCTGCTGTACGGCACCAACGTCTGGTACGGCGAGTGGCCGCGCACCGTGCTGTGGCTCCTGCAACTCCCCGTCGCCGCGCTGCTGTTGCTACGTCTGATGCGGCCCTCTCGGCGGTCTGAGCGACTGGGCCCATGGCAACGACGCGAGGGCGTGTCGCTGCTGGGTTGGGCGGGGCGAGCCGTCGGCCGAGTGGCCACCGGGGCCGTGGTGGTGGGTCTGCTCGTCGTGGTGGCGTCCGGCCATGACGGCGGCCGGGAACGGCCGGCCGAGCCGCCCTCGACGAGTCCGCACACCCACGAGCCCGAGTGATCCACGGCGGCCGGCGGGTGCCGGTGCGAATCCGGCGCGGTCCTGTCCCGCCACTGTGGGCGGGTCTCCCTGGAGAGAGGGGTGGTTCGGCGTACCCGGCACAAAGGCCGCTACGGAGGACATCGCCGCCTGGATGAGTACGGGCGGGCGGCACTGGCATCGCTCCTCGGCCGGAAATCCTCGCCCTGTACACCTCCAACCCGCCGTGCCGCCGCACGAGTTCCTGATGGCAAGGACCGTTGGCGTTCAGAGAGGCAACGGGACGAGACCCCGGGCGGGATGGCGCGGGCCGAGGAAGACGACGATGCCCTTGCCGTCGGCGGAGGGATGGGTGGCTTGAGCCCAGCCCTGGCGGTGGTAGAAGGCCATGGCCCGCGGCGTCCGCACGGAGGTGAGCAGCCAGGAGCGGCCATCGGGGGCGCCCTCGGTGGCCGCCGCCAGCAGTCTCCCGGCGAGCCCGCTGCCGTGCGCGCCGGGCCGGACGGCGAGTTCGTCCACTTCGAAGGCGCCGCACAGCCAGTCGTTCGTGCGGCGAGCGCCAAGACCCGCGGCGACCTGCGGATAGCAGCGGTCCGTGGGGAAGGGCGTGAGGGTCGTCCACCCGCTGGCAAAGCCGAGCACGTCCCGGCCGGCGACGGCCAGCGCGGCGGTGAAACCGGGGCGCCGCGCGTCATCACGGAGGCGCTCGGCGAACTCGGCGGCCTGCTCCTCGTCCTCATTCCATGGCGGCGCGCTGAAGGCGTCGAGGTAGACCGAGCGCAGGGCGTCGGAGTGGGCGAGAACATCGCCGCCGCGCAGCACCTGCACGTCGGGAACCGATGGAGAGTTCACAAGAACCTTCCCTTTCCTGCAATGTAGACGTTGTTGCAAACAGTGTGCAATAAGGTCCCCGAAGTGACGTAGGGGGTATGCCAGGAGCCGACCAGCGGCGCCCGATGTCCGCGCGGTACCGTCACCGGCTCATCCAGGACGGCTCCGACGCCGTGATTACACGGGCCGACAGATGATCGCAGCACGCATGGCGATAGCCGTGCCAGCAACATGGGCCATGCCATCGCCCCCTGTCGTGGTCCGCATCCTCAAATGGCCATGAATCAAGTCGGGCGGCAGGTGCACTCCGACGTGCATACGAGCCCGCGCACTATTCCGTAACACCTGTTCAACACCTGGTCTGCAATTGCGTGACAGCCCTAAGGGCGAGTGGGGCGACGGAGTGGGCCGAAACACCCGGCTCCTGGCCAATCCCTCGTCTCACCCGCCTGACCCTCTACCAGGCCCTGGACGTCCTTCAGGACCTGCTGAGGTGCTGGACCGCCACCTGCGGCCGCCGCGCCCTGACGCGCTGTGCCCATATACGGCGACCAGAGTGGTCGGCACCGAATTGGTGCCCAGCCCCCGGGAGTTGAGAAGCTCGCTATCGGGCCTTGCGCATAGGCGGCGCACAGCTTGACAGGGCTTCGTCGAACTTGTCGTTGGGCGTGAATTCGCTGCATATAACGATGCGCCGACCGTGGACCATGGGCACGACTTCTCCACGTTGACGGCTCGATATGACCATGTAATGTGCACCGAGTTGGGTGAACGTTTGACGCGTCGCTCCAGGACAGGCCGGATCGCACGGCCTCCTGAGCGCCGCAGTCCCACGGGGAAACTGGGGGTACGGCCATGAGCTGGACATCGGAGAGTTGTCGCATCGCCGACGGCGGTGGAGGGGACAGATCCGCGGGCAGACCGGGCGAGGTACGGCACGACGGCTGACGCCATGTGGAAAACGCTTCTCAACGCCGTCCGGGCACGCCGGACCCTGCCGCGCCCGGCCGTCACCGTACTCATCCTGCTCAACCTCCTGTGGCTCGTCCTCCTTCTCACCGGCACCGACGCCGGGCCGGCCGCCTGGGTGTGCGGAGCCGCCCTCGCACTGGCCTTCCTCGCCGTGCCGTGGGTGTCGGACTTGAGCGAGGACCAGGGCACCACGCCCCGGCAGGCGAACCTCTGGGTGGCAGGAGTGGCCGCCATCGCGATCGGACTGGTGCTCACCGACGGCGAGAACGCGACGGTGATGCTGTCCTACCCCGCCATCGTCTCGGTCTGGATCTGCCGACCGGCTCGGGCCCGGGCCGCCTGGTCCGTCCTGCTCGCCCTCCTCGGGATGGCGCTCTGGTACGTGGAGGGAGCCGATCCGGGAACCGCCGTAGCCCTGCTCGGGACGGCGGTGGCCGTCACCATGAACCACATCCTGCGGGCGGCCGCGGTCCGGGCAGGAGAAGCCCGGGCCGCCCAACGGGACTTGGCGTCGGCCTCCCGCGGCATGGAACGCCACCGGCTGCTGCGCGAGGTGCACGACATCGTCGGGCAGGAACTCACGCTCATCGCCATGGAGGCCGAGCGGGCCCTCGCACAGCCCGCAGCCGCGGGCAGCGGGCCGGCGCCCGCGGACGGGAGTACCGCGATCCAGTCGGTGAGCGTACGGGCCCGCACACTGCTCTCCCGCATGGAGTCCGAGCTGTTGACCCTGCGCGGCACATCACTCGCGGAGGAGCGCCGCCGCGCGGAGGAGGCCTGCACGGCAGTCGGCCTCGCCATCACCGTGCAGTGCGACGTCCCTGCGGAGAAGCTCGCGCCCCAGGCCGACCAAGTCCTGGGCTGTGTGCTGAGGGAGGCGATGACGAACGTGCTCCGGCACGCCCCGGCCGCCCGGACCTTCCGCTTCTCGGTCGCCGAGCACCCGCGCGGCGTCGGGTTCACCGCCGTCGACGACGGGGGGTCCGTTCTCCCGCCACGGCCCGGCATGGGCCTGACCGGGCTCCGCGACCGGCTGGCGGAGGCGGGCGGCGAACTCAGCGTGGACATCACGCCCGCCGGCCACTTCGCCCTCACCGGACACGTCCCCCTGGCCGTCCGGCCCGGCCCCGCTTCGCGGGAGGAGGCCCTGTGAACCCGCAGGGCACCGGAACCACGTCGGCCACGCGCATCGTCGTCGTGGACGACCACCGCATGGTCCTCGGCAGCCTCGCCGCGGCACTGCATGCCACCGAGGGCTTCGAAGTCGTCGCCGCCGTCAGCCGCAGCGAGGACGTCGTGCCCGCCGTGGTCAGGCACCGCCCCACGGTCGTCCTGCTGGACTACGGACTGCCCGGACGCGACGGCCTGGCGCTGCTCGGTGACATCCGTACGGCCCACCCCGCCTGTCGCGTCGCCATGATGACGGCCATGCGCCAGCGGTCCGTGGTACGCGACGCCATCGCCCGCGGGGCCCTGGCCGTCATGTCCAAGAGCGCCCCGCTCTCCCAGCTGATCACTACCCTGCGCGGGGTGGCGGCCGGGCAGCTGACCCTCGACGAGGAGGTGCTGCCCTGGGTCACCCAGGGCAGTGACTGCTTGCTCAGTGAGCGTGAGCGCGATGTCCTGCGGGTCGTGGCCACCGGCGCGTCCATCGGTGAGATCGCTGCCGAACTGAACCTGGCCCAGGGGACGGTGCGCAACGTGGCCTCCAGCGCCATCAAGAAGCTGGGGGCGCGCAACCGGTACGACGCCACCCGCATCGCCGCCGAGCAGGGCTGGCTGTGACCGCCGGGCGAGGGGCGGCGTCCGCTGCCCCTCACCCGGCGCCTCACACCCTGGACCAGCTGAGCGGCAACCGCGCCGAGCCGCTCAGGAAGTTCGAGTAGACCGGGCTGCTCGGCCCGGTCGCCTCCATCTCCGCGACCAGTGTGCGCAGGCCGTCGAGCAGGGTCTCGATCTCGACCCGCGCCAGATACGCGCCGAGGCAGAAGTGGGAGCCGTAGGCGAAGGACATGTGCTTGTTCGGTGTCCTGGACAGGTCGAAGCGGCCGGGCCGGTCGAAGACCCGCTCGTCGAAGTTGGCGGAGGCGTTCCACACGGTGACGATGTCCCCGGCGGCGATGGACCGGCCCCGCAAGGTCACATCCACGGCGGCGGTCCGGCCGGCGTGGAGCGCCGGTGTCGTCCAGCGCAGCACCTCCTCCACCGCCGACCGCGTGGTCACCTCCCCGCTCCGCAGCCGGCGCCACTGCTCGGGGTGCGCGAGGAGGGCCTCGACTCCACCGATCATCGACAGCCTGGTCGTTTCGTCACCTCCGAGGATCAGGCTGTAGCAGTTGAGGACGATCTCCTCGTCGGTCAGTGGTAGGCCGCCCGGCCGGCAGGCGGCCAGCACGCTGATCACGTCGTCACCCGGCTCGGCGCGGCGCCTTGCCGCCAGATCGGCGAAGTACAGCAGGATGTCGTTGCGCGCCAGCCATGCCTCGTCCGGCCCGGCGTCCGCGTGCTCGGACCCGAGCGCGGCCGAGGTGAGCGCGAGGATTTCGCCGCGGTCCGCCTCGGGCACATCGAGCAGATCGCAGATGGCGCGCAGCGGGATGCGCGCCGCCACGTCCTGGGCGAAATCACAGGTACCGCGTTCGAGGGCGTCCTCCAACAGGCCGCGGGTGGCGGTGCGCACACTGCGTACGACACCGTCCAGTGCCCGGGGGGAAAACGACTTCATCAAGGCTGCGCGCAGCCTCGCGTGGCGGGCGCCGTCGGTCACGGCCAGCATGCTGCCGCCGGCCGAGTCGCCGCCCGCCAGCAGCGTGTCGAGCACGTTGCCCCGGTCGGAGCGGAAGGCCCGTGCGTCCCGGTACACGGCGGATACGTCGTCGTACCGGGTCACCACCCAGAAACCCGGTCTGCCGTGCCGGGCGGGTTGCCAGTGCACGGGACGTTCGGCGCGCAGGGTGCGCCAGACCTCGGTGAGGTCGTGTTCGGCGTGCAGGGCCGGATCGCTCAGGTCGAGTCCGGCCGACAGCTGCGGCGGCGCGTCGGCCGGGCTCGGCCGGAGAGCGCTCATCGCAGGACCTCGCCGGGAGCGGCGGCGGTGATGCCACGGGTGATGTGGTCCAGGCAGCCGGCTTGTCCAGCGGGCCCGTGGAGCACCTGCCAGCCCTGCGGCACGGGCACCAAGGAGGGCCACAGCGCTTGACGGCCGGACGGGCCGCAGAGTACGAGGAACAGGTCGTCCTCCCTGTCGAAGGCGCTCTTCACGAGGCGGTGCTCCCTTCCTTGCGCGCCGCGCGGGCCAGGCTTCGCGGCGTACAGCCGCCGAGCGCGTCGCGCGGGCCGATGCCGAAGCCGGCCCGGCGGGCCAGTGTGATCAGTCGGACGAGGCGGATGCTGTTCCCGCCCATGTCGAAGAAGTCGTCGTCGGGGCCGGTGCCCGAGATCCCCAGCACCTCGTCGAAGAGCGAGCTGAGTACGGCGTGCCCGGTGTCCGCGGCCGTGCCCGGTACGCCGCCCTGCGCGCCGCGGTGACGGCGGGCCAGCAGCGCCGCGCGGTCGAGCTTGCCGTTCGCGGTGCGTGGCAGCGCGTCCCAGAAGTGGAACTCCGCGGGCACGAGATGGCCGGGCAGCAGCGCGACCAGGTACTGCCGCAACGCTTTGGCGTCCAGGCCGGGCGCCCCCGGCCGGGCAGCCAGATGGGCGGTCAGAGTCCGGTCCCCGGAGGGCTCCGGGCGCGCCGCGACCGCGGCGTGCGCGACGGCCGGGTGACCGCCCAGCGCGGCCTCCACCTCGCCGGGTTCGATCCTGAACCCGCGGACCTTGACCTGGTCGTCGTCGCGGCCTTCGTAGGCCAGCACTCCGTCCTCGGTCCACCGGGCCCGGTCCCCGGTGCGGTACATCAGCGCCCCGGGCGGGCCGTAGGGGGCGGGGACGAAGCGCTGCGCGGTCAGGGCCGGCCGGCCCAGGTAGCCGAGGGCGACGCCGCGGCCGGCGACGTACAGGTCACCGGTCATGCCGGGTGGCAGCGGCTGAAGCCCGGGCCCCAGCACGTGCACGCGGGTGCCCCTGATGGGACGGCCGATCGGCGGGGCGCCGTCACCGGACAGCGGCCCGTGCAGGGTGGCCGCCACCGTCGTCTCGGTCGGGCCGTACGCGTTCATCATGCGCCGCCCGCGCGACCAGGCCGCCACGAGGTCGCCGGGGCAGGCATCGCCGCCGACGATCAGCGTGGCGAGGTCGGGCAGCGGAAGGCCGGTCGGGAGCGTCGCCAGGACGGCCGGCGGGATCAGGGCGTGCGTCACGTGCTCGGCGGCGAGGAGGCCGGCGAGCGCCTCACCGACCAGGGACGTGCCCACGGGCGGGATGACCAGGGTGGCGCCCGCGGCGAAGGCGAGGACACTCTCCAGTACCGCGGCGTCGAAGCTGGGGGAGGAGAACTGCAGGACCCTGTCGGCGGGGCCGACCGCGCAGCGGTCGACAAGGGTGGCGGCCAGGTCGGCCAGGCCCCGGTGGGGGACGAGGACGCCCTTGGGCTCACCGGTCGACCCGGAGGTGTAGATGACGTACGCGGGCGCCTCGGGATCGGCCTCGGCGGGCGGCGGGGCACCGGCCGCTCCGGGAACGTCCGCATGGGCGGTCGCGTCGAAGTCGGCGGGCCCCAGGAGGACGTGGGGACACGGGGCGTCGGCCTGAAGGACAGGGAGGGTCCCGGCGTCGACCACAGCGAGTCCCGGTGCGGCGTCGCGGAGCATGTACCGTACGCGCGCCGTCGGGTAGCACGGGTCCACCGGGAGGTAGGCGGCGCCCGTACGCAGGACCGCGAGCTGGGCGACGGTCATGGCGCGTGAGCGGGGCAGCAACAGGGCGACGACGGTGCCGGGCCCGGCACCCGCCGCCGCGAGCCGAAGGGCGAACCGCGCGGCGGCGGCGTCGAGTTGGGCGTACGTCAGGTCGCCCTCGGGGGAGGACAGCGCGAGGGCCCCGGGGGTCGCGGCCGCGTGCCGGGCCACCGCGGAAGCCAGGGTGAACGCGGGCCCGGCGGGCGTGCCGGCCGATGCGACGACGTCCGCGGCGGCCGTACCTGCGGCGCCGGGGAGGGCCAGCAGGCCGACGGGCCGTTCCGGGTGCTCGGTGAACTCGCCCAACGCCGCCTCCAGGCAGTCCAGCAGACGCTCCGGGTCCAGAGGGCCGAGCACACCCGGGCGGTGGTCGAGGCGGAGGGCGAAACGGTCCTCCGGGACCACGGAGAAGCCTGCGGCATAGTGGTTGGCGTCGTACGAGGCCGCCGACCGGAGACGGAGCCCCGGCACGAGAGCGTCGAACTCGGCAGCGGAGAGCGGCGCGCGCTCCACGACGGCGACCGTGTCGAACAGCGGACCGCACCCGGCGATGCGCTGGACATCGGCGGGGCCGAGCGTCGCCGACCAGGGCGCCAGCTCGTCCAGCCGGTCCTGGACCGCGGTCACCAGCCGCATCCAGGAGTGGCCCGGGTGGACGGTGACCGGTATGGGCTGGACCGTCGCGTGGGCGCCGATCGGGGGCTCGGCGGCCCCCCTTTCCCGGGCGGTCGGCAGCCCACCGACGATCACGCGGTCCCGGCCGGCCGACAGGGCCTGAAGGACCGCCCAGACGCTCTGGACCACGGCGTCGAGGGTCACCCCGGCAGCTTCGGCCCGCGCCATGAGACGGCGACTGCGCTCCTCGTCGAGATGGCGGACCAGTCGGACGGGCGCCGTGGTGCCGGCCCCCAGGAGCAGCGGGGAGCTGTCGGCGAGGACCGTGCGCCAGCCCCGCTCGGCGACGGAGCCGTCCACCGCGGTCGGAAGGACTCCGGGCTCCGGTGCCGGTGCCGCGCCCGGTGCGCCGGCGTATCCGGCGAGGAGTTCCCGCAGCAGCCGCGGCTGCGACCACCCGTCGCACACCAGATGGTGATGGGTGAGCGCGAGTACGGAGCGTTCTTCGCCCGTCCTGATCAGCAACAGCCGCACCAACGGCGGGGCGTCCAGTTCGAAAGGAGTGCCGCGCTGCTGCTCCGTGAGGCGGGCGACCTCCTCCTCCCGCGCTTGCGCGTCCAGGCCGCGCAGATCGACCTCGCGCCAGGGCAGGGCGAGGCCCTCGGGGGCGACGACAGCCTCCGGTTCGGCCTCCCCAAGAGTGAACCGGGTGCGCAGAACAGCGTGGCGAGACAGCAGCCGGTCGCCGGCCACGCGCAGCCGTGCCGCGTCCAGCGGACCGTCCAGCCGCAGGACGAGCTGCAGGTTGTACAGCTCCGGGGAGTCCTGGTGGCGGCCGTAGACGAGCGTGACGAGCAGCGCGCGCTGCGCCGGTGTGAGCGGCGATGGCATGTCTTACCTCGTGTTCTGGGTGTATCGGGTGGTGCGAGCAAGAGGGGTCAGGGGTCCCGCCACGGCGATCACGTCCGGGTCGCCTTCGGGAGCGCCGATGCGCCACCGGTCGGGTTTGCCGTTGTCGGTCAGCGGTATCCGGGACCACAGGGCGATCCGGGAGGGCGCGTGCGCCGGTGACAGGCGTTCCGCCACAGCTGCCGTGAGGCGGGCCAGCAGCGCGTACGGGTCCTCGCCCGGACGGGAGGCCGTGACCGCGGCGCCGACGTGCTCGCCCGCGTCCGCGTCCACCACCCGGTGGACCTCGGCCGCCTCAACGGCCCCGGTGGCGAGCAGGGCCCGGGCCACCTCGTCCGGGCGGACCTTGACCCCGGCGGTCTTGATGACGCCGCCCAGCCGGCCCACCAGGTGCAGGTAGCCGAAGACGTCCCAGCGGCCGAGGTCGCCCGTGCGCAGCCAGCCGTTGTGCAGGACCCGGCCGGTCAGCTCCGGGTCGCCGAGGTAATGGGACATCATCTGCGGTGACCGGACCAGCACTTCGCCCGTGCTCCCGTCGGGCAGCGGCTCGGTGTCACCGTCCGGGGCGCAGACTCGGACGTCCACCCCGGGGAACGGCCGGCCGGCCGAGGGCAGTAGCTCTCGTTCCCAGTGGTCCACCGGTTCGAGCACGGTGATGCGGCCCGCTTCCGTCGTGCCGTAGCACTGCACCAGGCGCGCGTCGAAGGCCTGCCGGGCGCGGACGAGCCGCTCGGTGGAGGCGGGTGAGCCACTGTAGATCAGCGCGCGGAGCGGGCCGAGGTCGGTGTGCGGCAGGTCGGGGTGGTCCAGCAGGTCGTACAGGTGCGGCACGGCCAGATAGGTGCGGGTGACCGCGTACGCGCCGATGGCGGTGAGCACCGCTCGGGCGTCGAACCGCTCGTGCAGGACCAGCGACCCGCCGGCGCACAGCACGCTGTCGGCCATGGGGCCCGCCGCGTGGCTCAGCGGCGTCACGACGAGCATCACCGGGTTCTCGGCGGCGAGTTGGACCGCGTCGTCGAGGACCAGGTCGTTCCAGGCGGTGAGCGGCTGGCACACGCCTTTGGGCAGCCCGGTGCTGCCGCTGGTGTACGTGACGACGGTGGCCCGGTGCAGCGCCCCGGGGACGGGAGCCGGCGCCGGGTCCGGTACGGGCCGTGGCCCGTCGGCGTCCGGGAAGTGCCCGGTGACGATCACCTTCAGGGGGTGGGGGAGGCGGGCGCGGATGGCGGTGGCGTGCTCGACGTGCGGGGGGTCCACGACGAGGATGCCCGCTCCGTTCTCCGCGAGGATGGCCGCCTGGGCGTCCGCGTCGAGCGCCGGGCCATCGGGTCCGGGGTTGGTGGAGCGCAGGTGGACCACGGTGGCACCGAGCAGGTGGGCGGCGTAGCGGTTGGACAGCAGGGCCGGGTGGTTGCTCTCGGCGAGGAGGCCGACGGCGGGCGCCGCCGTCCCTGCCGGGGGGTCGGAAGCCAGGCCGGCTGCCATGAGCTCGTCGCGGCAGCGCAGGACCGCCGCGCGCAGCCGGCGCCCTGTCACTTCCAGCCGGCGCCAACGCACCGCGACGCTGTCCGGTGCGGCGGCCAGCACGTCGAGGATGCGGCAGACGTAGTGCTCCCGGGCGGACGACTGCGGGATCACGTTTCTCCTCCGGGCTCCGGTGTCCGGACCGTCCGGCGGGCGGAGCCGCCGGACGGTCCGGAGTGGGTCGTTCGGTCAGCAGCAGGACGACGACGAGGAGGAGGACGAGGAGCAGCACAGCGCGTTGCCGGACGAAGCGCCCATCTCCGGCAGTGCGACGCCGTCGGCGACGTCCAGGACCTCGAGCTCCTCGATGTCGAACGAGGTGAAGAGCTGGTCGAGGTCGGCAAGCGCGGCGGTGTTCGCCATGACGGTGTTCCTTTCAATCATTCGAATGCGGCCCGTATTCGGACCGGCGAGCCGATGGTGCACCGGCGACGGGCCCGGCCGAAACGAGCGGGAAGGTTTTTCTGACATTGCTCACGACTTGCATGACAAACGTCATTGAAATCCTCCCCAAGGATTTTTCTGCGGTAGGGGAGCGCGGCCGGGGACTTAGAGTGACGCGCAGACCCGCGAACAGGAGGCCCCCTATGGACTTGAATTCTCACACCGGACGCGCTCCTCGCGGCGTGACGGTCGCACCGGCCCGGCGAAATCCCGGAGCAGGTCGTGGCCCGTTGGTCGGGGCGGTCTTCGGAGGGGTGTGGTTCCTCGTCGGCCTCGGTGCGCTGCATGGTGGCCCCCGCCGAGCCGTGGCGGCGGCGGGGACCGTGCTCGCTGTCGCCGTGGCCTTCGCCGTACTGCGTGCCCGCAGCCGGCCGGCCTCACCTCCGGTCGGTGCCCCGCAGCCGCGCGGACGCGCGTTCGTCCGGCTGATCGTGGTCCAAGCCGTACTGCTCGGCGTGGGCGCCGGGCTGATGAACAGTCGGCTCGACACGCCCCAACTGGCCTTCTCCTGGGCTGCTCTCGTCGTCGGCGGACATTTCTTCCCGCTGGCCCGTGTGCTCGACGCACCCCTGCTGCGCCTGCTGGGCGCGGTGATGGTCGGGGTGGTCGCCGTGACCATCACTTTGGCCCTGGCGGCCCCGGACACGACCCCGTGGATCTGGCAGGCGTTGCCCGGCCTCGGCTGCGCGGGAGCGCTGTGGGCAGCCGTCCTGGCCACCGGACTGCGGGCGCCGGCCCGTCGGCAGGGGTAATCGCCGCCCCTGCCGGACTTCCTGGCCAAATGACACTTGTCACGCGCTCCGTGACAAGTGTCAGGGAAATCAAGAAGCGGCCGAGTCTCCTTCTTCCCGGCGGACACAATTTCGCCGTGAAAGAGGAAGGCGTGACGGTGAACATGGAAGACGGTGTCGAGGACCCCGTAGGAATTCGTCTGTACAGCAGGGTTCCCATGACTCCGAGATGGGCGGCGGCCCAGCTCGTGCCTTTGGTCCGTGAGTTGCGGACAGTGCACGGCGCACCCGTCGTATATCTCGAACGCGGCTGGCTGCACGGGCCGCACGTCGACGTCATCGCCCGCCCCGGCCCGTCCGGCCCCCTCCCCTGGAAGGCCCTGGCCGACCGCCCCCAGGCTCCCGCGATCGGCACCCAGGAGCCCCTGACCGAACGGGCCTATCTCGCACAGGCACGCGAATTCGGTCGGCTGGAACAGGTCGGGCCGCCCTACCTCCCCCTGGCGGCGCACGGCACGGTCACCTACGTGCCCGCGGCCGAAGCCGGGCTCGGCTGGCCCGACCGGGTCATGCCGCTGCGGGAGCTGGCCCTGGCGCGGATGACGGCGCCCGTCGTGCACTGCCTGGAGTCCCTGTCCCGGGACCCGGGGACCGCGCTGCAGCGGATGGCGGAGGCCTTCACCGCGCTCGCCTCGGTGCACCCCTTCGGGGCACCGCACGGCGTTTTCTCCTTCCGTTCCCACGCGGAGGCCTTCTTCGTCTGGGCGGGTCCTGGAGCGGACCCCCGTTCCGCGTTCCGGCGGCGGCTCGACGCGGAGAGCGGCGTCCTGCGCCCCGTCGTCGAACGGGCGCTGTCCGGCGGAGAGAGTGCCGAGGCAGCCCTGTGGCGCTCGGCGCTGTCGTACGGTGCCGGCCTCTTCGAGGCTTCGGCCGTGCACGGGGAGACCACCCCGGCGCTGCTCGACTCCCTGGCCGGCGTCCAGGACGACGCCGGGGAGGAGGAACCGCGCAGCGCCTTCCACACGGCCGTCGCGGAGGCGGGCGTCACCGATCGCGGTGCCCCCTGGTTCCTGGCGTACCGGCTGATGATCAACCTCTTCTACCGTCAACTGCCCCTCTTCGGCGTCTCACCGATGATGCGGTACTACCTGTGCCACGCGATCGCCGAGACCGTGGACGACGTCACCGGCGTCACCTGGCAGGAACGCCTCTCCGGGCGCCAGCGGCATGGGGCGGAGGCCGCCGCGTGAGTGCGGAGAACGTCCCCTGCGAGGCGGCCATCGAGGTCATCGACGTCGTCAAACGCTACGGCGACCGGACCGCCCTGGACGGCATCTCCTTCCAGGTCCGCAGGGGCGAGGTCTTCGGTCTGCTCGGCCCCAACGGGGCGGGCAAGACCACCGCCGTCGAGATCCTGGAAGGCCACCGGCTGCGCACGGCCGGCACCGTCCACGTGCTCGGAGCCGACCCGGCGACCGCCGGCCGTGCCTGGCGCAACCGGATCGGGATCGTCCCGCAGAACTCCACCGACCACGGGTACTGGCGCGTCGGTGAACTGACCGACCAGATCGGGCGGTACTACGCCGACCCCGTCCCCGTCGGTGAACTCCTCGACCTCGTGGGCCTCGCCGACCGGCCCAAGCAGTTGGTGGCCACGTTGTCGGGCGGTCAGCGCCGCAGACTGGACGTGGCGCTGGCCCTCGCCGGCCGGCCCGCGCTGCTCTTCCTGGACGAACCGACGACCGGCTTCGCCCCCGAGGCCCGGCGCGAGCTGTGGAGCGTCATCAAGCGGCTCAAGGAAGCGGGCACATCCGTCCTGCTGACCACCCATTACCTGGACGAGGCGGAACGGCTCGCCGACCGCGTCGCCGTGCTGCGCGCGGGCCGGGTCATCAGCGTCTCCGCACCGCGGGATCTCGGTTCCGCCGACGCGGGAAGCGAGATCCGCTGGCGGGAGGGGAGCCGGGCACACCGGGCGGTGACCCACGACGTCCCCGGCTTCCTTGCCGCTCTCCAGGCGCGGCTCGGGGCCGACGTACCGGACCTGGAGATCCGGCGGCCGTCCCTGGAGGACCGCTACCTGCGACTGATCGACCACTCGTCTGAGAGCACAGGCACATGAACACACTCCCCGCCGCCCACCGGGCTGCCCGGGACCGCCCCCTTCCCGGCGCTGTCCGCACCGGGCTGCTGCGCGGCCGGGCGGAGATCCGCGTCTTCTTCCGCAACCGCACCGCCCTCGTCTTCGGCACGCTGCTGCCCCTGGCCCTGATGCTGCTGTTCGGCACGCTCTTCAAGGGCTCCGTGCCCGGCACCTCCGTACCCGTCCACGACGTGGTGGTGGCGGGTGTGCTGGCCTCGGGCGTGATGTCCGCCGCCTTCAACACCCTCGCCATCGGTACGGCCCTGGAGAGCGGTGACGGCACCCTCAAGCGGCTGCGCGGCACACCCCTCAGCCCGAGCGCGTACTTCTGGTCGAAGGCCCTGCTGGTGCTCGCCCTCTGCGCCGTGCAACTGGTCCTCGTGCTCGCGGTGGCCTGGGCCGCCTTCGGATTCGTCCCGCCCGCGTCCCCCGGCCGTTGGGCGCTCCTGCTGTGGGTGTTCGTCCTCGGAGTGCTGGCCAACTGCTTCCTCGGCATCGGGGTGGGCTCCCTCGTCACCGACCGCAGGGGCATCGGCGCCGTGCTCCAGTTCCCGTTCGTCCTCCTCCAGTTCGTCTCGGGCGTCTACTACCCGTTCGGGCAGTTGCCGGACGCGCTCCAGCAGGTGGGCGCGCTGTTCCCGCTCAAGTGGCTGGCGCAGGGCATGCGCGCGGCCCTGCTGCCCGACACCCTGGCCGCCGCGGAGCCGGCGCACGCCTGGGAACTGGAGCGCCTGAGCCTGGCACTCCTCGCCTGGACGGTGGGAGGGCTCGTGCTGTGCGTCCTGGCGCAGCGGCGCCTCTTGCGAAAGGGCCTGTCATGACCGCAACCCACCCCGCATCCACCGGCCCCGGCGCCGAGCCCGTATGGATGCTCCGCATCAACCCCCTGCGCAGAGCCTCCCTGGCCGACGAAGCGCTGGCGGCCCTCATCTCCCGGCTCACCGAGGCGGAACGCGAGACGGCCGCGCTGGCAGACGTCTGCTCCGACCAGCTCTACGCACGCATCGGCCGGACACCTGGGGAGAAGCGGGCCCGGCTCGTCGCCCTGCGCCGAGCCATCCACAACGGCCGAACCCCCGGCTCACTCGCACGAGCTGTCGACCCGTCCCTCGCACCGGCCATATCCCGGTGGGAGGCCGCCCGGACGCGGCTGGCACGGCTGCGCCAAGAGGTACGCGACACGCACGACGAAGCCATCGCACGCGAACGTCGCGTACTCGCCGGGTTCCTGGGTGACGAGGACCTGCGCCGCTCCCTGGCGCTGCTGGCCCCCGAGGTCGACAGCGCGGCGGAGCGCTACCGGCAGGCCATGACCCTGCCCGGCACACCCGCCGCCCGCGTGCGCAAGTCCGAACGGGGCCTGCTGCAATACGTCACCCGCGCTCTGGTCCGCACCAGCCCGCTCTCCCGCTTCACCGCCGTCGCCCTCGCGGTGCCCGGCGAACACGGCAACGGCCCGGAGCAGGTCGCTTTCACCGGCGCCGTACCGCAGCTGTCCCTGGACCGGGTCATGGCCGACCATGTCGCCGCCGGGCTGCCGGGGGCGACGAGCCGCCTGCCCGGACCCGACAGCTGGGTCTGCCGGCCCCCGACGGCCGAACTCGACCCCGAAACGGGCCGCTACACCTTCCTGCGCGCCACCGACGGGGGAGTGCGGCTGCTGGCCGCCCCGCCGAGCGACGCCCTGCACGTCATGCTCCGGATCACCGCCATGGGCCCCCGCCCCATCTCCGCGGTCGCCGCCGACGCGGCCCGCGTCCTCGACCTGAGCATCCCCGAGGCGCTGAGCACCGTCATGGGCGCCCTGCGCGTCGGCATCCTGTGCACCGCCGCGGGCCCCGAGGAGTGGCACGCCGATCCGCTATCCCCGCCGCAGGGGCCCGGAGCGGACCAGGTCCACGGACACCTGGCCACCGTCCGGGAGCAACTGCCGCGGCTGGCCGACGCCCCCGCCGCCGAACGGGCAGCGCTCCTGTCCGCCGTACGGGGAGCGGCAGCGGAGCTGAGCCGTGCGGCGGGCCGCCCCGCCACCGCGCTCGTCGAGGAGGACTACGTCGCACCCCCGGTCGCGCTCACCACCCGGCAGTGGCGGCCGCAGCTGGCCGACCTGGCCCACATCGTGGAGTTCCAGAGCCTGTTCGACCGCATGCACGACGTGCGGCAACTGCTCACGGCCGCGTTCACCGCGCGCTTCGGTGCCGGGGCAAGCGTGCCTCTGTGCGAACACGCCGACGGCTTGGTGCGCGAGGTGTACGACCGGGAGATGCGCTACCGGGTCCACGGCGAGCGGGGCCTCGGACCGGCCGACGGATGCCTGGAGGCCCTGCGCGACCTGCGGGAACAGGCCATGGCCGCACTCCACTCGGACCTGGCGCGGTGCCGCCCGGCCGACGAGGAGCTCTTGTGGAAGCCCTCCGAACTGTCCGGGCTCGCCGCCGACCTGCCCGAACCCTTGCGCCGGGACCCCGTCTCGTACGGAGTTCTGGTCCAGCCGGCCGGAGACCGGCTGGTCGTCAACGACGCCTACGCGGGCCACGGAATGCTCTACGGACGGTTCCTGGCCGCCGACGCCGAAGCCGGCGGCCGGGCCGCCCGCCGCCTGAGGGACCGGCTCACCGCCCGCTACGGCCACGACGGCGCGGCCGTCGTCGAGGATCTCGGCCTGCATCGCCTCAACGTGAACGCGCACCCGCCCGTTCTCCCCGACGGGTTGCGCGCGGACGACTGGTACGGGCTGCGCCTGGTCCACGACCCGGGGGCAGGCCGACTGCTGGTGGAGGGCCCTGACGGCCGCGAGCTGCGGGTCGTCACCCTGGGCGCCGGGTTCCCTGAGCTGTACCCGGCCCCGCTGCGCATCGCGACCTGGCTGCTCAGCGGCGGCCGGCTGGTCAACGACGTGGTCGGCGCCCGCCACCGGCTCGCGGGCGCCGACCCACGCGCCACGCACGGCTACCCGCGGCTCGCCGCCGGCGACGTGGTGCTGTCCAGGCGCCGCTGGTACGCGGGGGAGGACCTCGGCGAGGCCCTCGCGGCCGGCCCCGGCGACGCCGACCGGCTGCTCGCGCTGAGCGCATGGCGGGCCCGGCACGGCGTACCGCCCGAGGTGGTCTTCAAGACGGTCGCCGACCCGACCCGGCGAGCCGCGGCGCAGGACCGCCGGAGGCAGAAGCCGCAATACGCCGACCTGCGCAGCGCGCTCATGGCGCGGGTGCTGCCCCGAATGCTGGAGCGGGGCGGGACGGGCTTCGTGGAGGAAGCCCTGCCGGGGGTCGGCGCGTCGGCGCACGCCTTCGAGTGGGTGGTGGAGATCGGACGGGACCCGGGAGGCCGGTTCACGTACATGGCGGAGGAAACACGTTGAGGAAACTGAGAAAACTGCGTCCTGGGCTGCACTACGCACCCGTGCAGAGCGGCGTCTACTTCGGCTCGGCCCGGGGCCAGTTCGTCCTGCGGGGGCCGCAGGCGCTGTTCGGCGTCGCCGACGTGTGCGTGCCCGCCCTGGAGGACGGCGCGACGGAAGACGATCTGGTCGCCGCGCTCGGCACCGAGCGGGCCCGGCCGGTGGTGCAGCTGCTGCTGAAGACCTTCGAGGGCCACGGCCTGCTGCTCGACCCGGCCCGCTTCACCGCGCAGCCGCCCTCGGCCGAAGAGCGCCGACGCCACGCGGGCGCGCTGGCCGAGCTGGAGACGGTGAGCGACGACCCCTACCGTCACTTCGCGACGCTGAGGGCCGCGACCGTCGTGCTGTGCGGGCCGCCGGAAGCCGTAGAACCGGCCGCCCGCGGCCTGGCGCGGGCGGGTGTCGGCCGGCTGGTCCTCGCCGTTCCCGACCCGCGGGCCGTCGCGGCGACGGCACGCCGGCTCGGGGCCGCGACCTACGAGCTGACCGGCGCGCCGACGGACGGCCCGCTGCCCCTCGGCGGGGAGGCGGACGCGTACGTCCTGTGCCACGCGGTGGCGGGCGAGAACGCCGAGAACACCAAGACCACCGAGAGCACCGAGAGCACCGAGAGCACCGAGAGCACCGAGAGCACCGAGAACAGCAAGACCACCGGGAAC
This sequence comes from Streptomyces huasconensis, assembly GCF_021028635.1. Classification (NCBI taxonomy): domain Bacteria; kingdom Bacillati; phylum Actinomycetota; class Actinomycetes; order Kitasatosporales; family Streptomycetaceae; genus Streptomyces; species Streptomyces huasconensis. Next base: position 661,384 of record NZ_CP086119.1, on the reverse strand, counting down.
GCCGAGACCACGGACGCTTGGGCAGCACGGCTCGCCCAGCTGCCCCCGGGGCGGCCGGTGGTGCCTGTCGCCTTCGCCGAGGCGTTCACGCTGGTGGGCCCGGTGCTCGACGGTCCGGTGGCAGCCGCGCACCGGACGGCCCTGCACCGGCGCGCCGCCGACTGGGCCGCGGCCGAGCGGGCCGTACCGGTCATCCGCCCCGTCGGGGACGCCCTCGCCGGAGCCTTGGCCGGGCGGGCGGTGTTCCACGCCCTGACCACCGGGGCGGACCCAGGAGAGGCGTACATCGTGCACGGCGACGAACCGGCCGCCGACCGCCTCGACGCGCCCGCGCACCCGAACAACCCGGACGCCCGCCGCCACGCCCTCACAGACGTCCCCGCCGAACCCGCCCCGGCAGCCGAAGCGACCGCCGAAGCCGTCGCATCGCTGGCCCGTCCATGGACCGGCCTGTACTCCCTGCCCACCGCCTACGACCTGCCGCAACTCCCCGTCGCGCTGGCCGAGGCCCGGCCCTGCTCCGGCGGCACGCGGACCGTCGTCGGCCGGGGCGGCAACCAGCAACAGGCCGCCCTCCAGGCCGCGCTGGCGGTGCTGCGCGCCACCGTGTCCGACGCCGTGCCCGAGAGCCTTTCCGAGGGCGTAGCGGCGGCGGGCACCACCGCCGAGCGCTGGCTCCTGGACGGCGCCCTGCGCCTGCTGGCCGCCCGGACCGGACCGGCGGCCCGCCCGGTGGACTTCGACGCGCTCGGGGCCCACCCCCGAGGGCTGTGGCGGGTGCTGGCGGACTACGAAGGCGTCGAACCCGACATCGAACTGTACGAACTTCCCGGGCTGTCCTGGCCGCTGGCCCGGGTCCGCACCCAGGACGGCGCCCCGCTGTCCGCCGCCTGGGGGCCGGACGCCGACCACGCGGTCGCCGACGCCCTCGCGGACGCGCTGGCCCGGGTCCGCACCCGCGCGGCGCGCGGAACCGACCTCGTCGGCGACGGACCCGCCACCGACGCCCTGGAGAGCGCGGAGAGCTCCGCCGTGGCCGCGCTGCGGGCCGAGGTGACCGCGTACGCCGCCGCGACCGGCCTGGAGTTCACCGGGCGCCCCGCGGGCCGCGACCCGGTACTCGGGGACCTTCCGTTCCGGCACGGCCGGGTGAGCGCCGCATGATCGCCCCCGCACCGGCCCCGCGGGTCGAGGCCGGCCCCGGCCTGACGGCCGACCCCGGCCGCACCGCGCACCTCGTGGCCATGCTGCACCCGCTGGCGGAACGCACCGGGGCCACCGTGTCGGTGAACGCCGGCTGGGACCTGGCATGGGAGACGGCACAGTGGGCGGCAGCCGCCCGAGCGCACCGCCCACACCTGTCTGTGCGACTCCTGGGCGCCGAGGCGCTCGTCGGACCCCTGTGGGTACCCGGCACACCCTCCGGCTGCGCCGGCTGCGCCGAGGCGCGGCTGCGCATCGCCGCCGACCACCCGCTGGTCGAGGAGTTCGAGGTGCCGTGCCGGTTGCCCGGCGACGAGTCCCCCTTCCTTCCCGAACTGCTGGAGGCGGCCGTACGGTCGCTGCTGGACACGCTGCCCGCCCCTGGCGAGCTGCGCGCCGTCGGCGGCCCGCGCAGCGGTCGTCACCGGGTGCGCCGCAGCCTCGCGTGTCCCGTGTGCGGCGGTCCACCGGCCGTCCCGGTCGACGTATCCTGCCCGCCGCCGCGCTGGCAGCCGGCCTCCCGCCCGGCGGAACCGCACAACCCGGTTCGCAGCCTGCGGGGCCGCACCCTGCTCGACCGCTCCTCCTTGCGCGAACAAGTCGTCGACCCCCGCTTCGGACCGGTCCTCGGCGTCATCCGGGACACGAACGCGCCGTTCGCGATGAGCAGCGCCGTCCACCCCGACGCGAAGGCCTGGGGGTACGGGCGCGCCCCGCACTTCGACCGGTCGGAGCCGCTCGCGGTGCTGGAGGTGTACGAACGCCTCGCGGGCTTCCCCCACCACGGCGCCGTGCTGACCGACACCCCCTACGAGGACCTGCGCGACCGGGCCCTGGACCCCGCCTCCCTCGGCCAGTACACGCCCCAACAGCTGGCACACCCCATGAGCCGGGTGCTGCCCGGCGACGCGACCACCCCGCGCGACTGGGTGTGGGGCCACCGGCTGAGGGACGGCGAACCCCTGCTCGTCCCGGCCGAAGTGGGCTTCTACCAGTACGAGTACACCGAGCGGATGGCCCGCCACCGGGCACGCCGGGCCCCGGCCGACCGCCGCCGCAGGCACTTCCAGCCCGAGTCCTCCAGCGGTTGCGCCCTGGGAGCCAGCCTTGAGGAGGCCACGCTGCACTCACTGTTCGAACTGGCGGAGCGTGACGCCTTCCTGCTGGCCTTCCACCGCGCCCGACCGCTGCCGGCCGTGGACCCGAGGTCCCTGGACGACCCGGTCAGCCGGATGCTGCTCGACAGCATCGAGGCCCGTGGCTACGACGCCCATCTGCTGGTGATCACCCAGGACATCGGGATACCGGCCGTCTGGGCGCTGGCCGTGCACCGCGAGGGCGGCTTCCCGGCGACCTGGTCCGCGGCCGGCTCGGGCATCGACCCGGCCGACGCGGTGCGCGGCGCACTGTGGGAACTGGCCCAGCTGGTCCGCGAACCCGTCGACTGGGAACGGGCGGACGCCGAACGGCTGCTGGCGGACCCCTACCAGGTCGACGTACTGAAGGACCATTACGTCCTGTACTCCCTGCCGCAGACGCTGCCCCGGATCACCTCGGTGCTGGGCGGTCCGGCCGTCGGCCTGGACGAGGCGTTCCCCGGCGCGGCGGAGCGGTTCCGCTCGGAGGCCGGCGGCGACGTGCTCGGCGCCCTGCGGTGGACGGAGCGGCTGTTCGCGGCCGCGGGACTCGACACCGTCGTAGTCGTCGACCAGACCACCCGGGAACACGCCGACCTGGGGCTGGCGGTGGCCAAAGCGGTGGTGCCCGGCATCGTCCCGATGTGCTTCGGCCACGCCCAGCAAAGGCTGACGGGTCTTCCCCGGCTGGAACGCGCCCTGGCCGAGGAGGGGCGTTCTGGAGCCACCGCCCCCTACGACCCCCACCCCTTCCCCTGACATCGAACCGCCCCGACCGGACCACACCTCCAGGAGATCGTTCATGGCTGCCCTGTCCCCGTCACCCCGGGACGTCCTGCGGTTCGCCTTCTCCCAAGGCGCCGGAAACGCCCTGGTCACCGCCCCGATCCGAGTCACCGAGAACCCGGTGACCACGGCAGGCCTGCTGCCGGCCGGTGCTCTGCCCGAACGCCGGACACCGCTGCCCCGGGGCACCCACGACTACCTCGCGGACCTGCCTTACCCACGGCGCGGGGTCGCGGCGGACCCGGCGGCCACGGCGGACCAGCGGCTCGGGCACGCGCTCGTCGCGGCTTTCGGCATCCAGCGCCGCGAGCCGTCCAACCCGTACAACGACCACCGTGGTTACGCCTCGGTGCGCAGCAAGTTCCCCGTCCACGCCTTCGTCACCGGGCAAGGCCGCCGACAGCTGGTGGACGTGGGCCGGCACGCCCTGCTGGAGATGACGGCCCCCGGCCCGGCCGACGAGCCCACGTCGGTCGTTCTCGCCGGGCGGTTCACACACCTGCCCGACTACTACCGTCCGCTGCGCGGGCCGCTGACCGAGCTGGAACTGGGCATCAACCTACGGGCCCTGGCCGCCGGCATGGAGCTGTTCGCCGTGAACGGGTCCCTGCGGCTCCCGGGCGCCGATGGCCCGGAGCTGCTGGCCCGGCTCGGACTGGCCCCCACATGGGAGTGGACCCTGCCGCTCGTGGTCGAGACGGCGGGGCCTGCGGGCACTGGACCGGAAGGCTCCCTGCCTGCCGGTGTGGGACCGGAAGGCTCCCCGCCCGTCGCCGCGACCGAGCCCGTCCCGCCGGACCCGGCCCTCGCCGAGGTGGTCTCCGTCAACCGCGCCCAACAGGCCGCCGTGCCGGCCGCGCCCCTGACCGGGGCGATACCCGACCTGCCGGACCGGCACGATCTCTCCTGGGCCGAGGTGTTCTTCGAACGGACGGCCGGGCGGATGCCCCGCCGCCTCTCCGGAATGAACGGCAGACGCCGCCGCGTCCCGTCCACCGCGCTCACCGACGCCGCAGCCTGGCTCCGCGTGCCACCACCGGGGCTGCTGCGCGCGGTGGCCGACGCGATCCGCGTCACCGCCGTCGTCCAGGACGTGGACGGCTTCGAGGACGGCCACTACGAGGTGCACGACACCGGTATCTCGGCCCGGGACACCACGGGTCCCGGACTGCACGCCCGACTGGAGCGCGAGTACGGCTATCCGCTCACCCCGGGCAACGGTTGCGACGTACGCCATGCCACGACCCTGTGGTTCCTGACCGCCCGCCCCCGCCACCTCGTCGAGGAGTTCGGCCCCGCCGGATGGCCGCTCGCGCAGTACGCGGCCGGCTGGATGACGCAGGGCCTGTCCCTGTCCGCCGCGGCACACGGCCTGTACGCGCGCCCGGCACGCGCCTTCGACGAGATTCCCACCCAGCGACTCCTCGGTCTGGAGCCCGACGAGACCATCCTGCTCTCCGTCATCAGCGGCACCGGCCGCTTCACCGAGCAGGTATGGGACATGCGGCTGTGAGCGAAGCGAGCCGCAGCGCGGCGCACTCGACCCACACGGCCGAACGTCCCGCATGGACGGCTTGGCACCTCCACCTGCCCTCGACCGCGCAATCCGTCCACGACCGCGTCCTGAGCCAAGCCATCGCCCCCGCCATCGAGCAACTCCCGGGCCTGCCCTGGTTCTTCGTACGCTACTGGCAAGCCGGACCGCACCTGCGGCTGCGCATCGCCGGCCTGGAACCGGAGCGGGCACGCGCGACGGAACTCCGCCTCCGGGAGGCCCTGACCGACACCACGGTCCTGCGGGACGGCGAGGAACCGCTGACCGACACCGCCTTCGGGCAAGAGGCACAGCGCCTCGCCTCGGCCGGCGAGGCCGGCTCCGCCCTGCCCCCAGGCGCACCCCCGCTGCCCGCAGGGGTGTACGAGGCCGTCTACGAACCCGAGTACGAACGCTACGGCGGCGAGGCGCTGATGCCCCTGTCCGAATCCCTGTTCACCCTTTCCAGCACGCTCGTCCTGGCCTTCCTTTCCCGGCCGCGTGGACGCCGCGCCCGCGCCCTGTTCGCTCTCACCGCGGCCGCGGGCGCCACGGCCGCACTCGGCGGCAGCTCCGAGGCGGACGCCTTCTGCGCACACGGTCTCGCCTCGTGGCGGCGCTGGCTGCTGGGCTACGGGTATCCGGCCGACGAGGTGGACCGCTGGACGGCGGCAGCGGGCAGCGGACCCGGCGAGGCGGAGCAGACGCGGGCGGCCCTCGCCTCCGCCGAGGCCGGCACCGGACCGCTGGCCCTCTGGCAGCGGGAGCTGACGGCGTCCCTCGGCATCTGGCGGCAGAGCCCGGACGTTCAGCCGGGCCGGATTCTCTTCTCCCACCTCCACATGCTGCACAACCGGCTCGGCCTCGGCATCGCCGACGAACTTCTCACCTACGCACGGCTCGCGCCCCACCACACCACCGACCCCGACCGGAGCATCCGATGACCCCCACCGACAGCGCCGAGCCGACGCTGGCCGCGCCCCGCCACACCGCTCTCCGCCGCCTGGTCGAGGACCCGGCCGCCTTTGCCGTACGGCTGCCCGAGGAGCCCCGGATGCGCCGCGCCGCGGACGACTTCTCCGACCTGTTCGACCTGGGCACGATCGACGAACTGCTCACCGACCGAGCGCTGCGCAGACCCGCGTTCCGGGTGATCCGCGACGGCGAACAGGTGCCCGACACCGCCTGCCTGCACCGGAGCCTGCTCTACCCGGACGTCGCCGACCCCCACAAGATCTCCCGCCTCCTCGCCGAGGGGGCCACGCTGGTCTTCCAGGGCCTGCAGGAACTGACCGGTCCCCTGGCCGAGTTCGCCCGCCGCCTGGCCCACGACCTGGGCCGCCCGGTCAACGTGAACGCGTACGTGACACCGGCCGGCTCCCAGGGCTTCGGCGACCACTACGACACCCAGGACTCCTTCATCGTCCAGATCCACGGCAGCAAGCGCTGGACCTTGAGCGATCCCGTGGTCGCGCGACCACTCAGCCACGAATCGGGGAGGAAGGTCACCGCCGGCGCGCCCGGCCGGACCCTCACCCTCACACCCGGTGACTGCCTCTGGCTCCCCCGGGGCTGGGTCCACTCGGCGCGCAGCACCGACACCGCTTCCGTCCACCTCACGATCAGCCTTTACGAGTGGACCGGGCACTGGGCCTGGACCCGCATCGCCGACCGGGCCACGGACCTGCCCGGCCGCTTCCCGCTCAGCACGGACTTCTTCCGGGACCGGTCGGCCGCCGAGAAGGACATGGCCACCCTGCGCGCCGAACTGATCGACTGGCTGACCGGGGCGGACGACTCCGCACTGGTCGATCTGGTCCGCGCGGCGGGCGCCCCCGAATTTCCGTCCCCGCTGCGCCACCCGTTCCGGCAGGCCCTGGCCGACGGCGTGGACGAGGACACCGAGTACGCGGTGAACGCACACGCCGTACTGGGAGCCGAGATCCGCGGAGACCGCCTGGTCCTCACTCTTGGCGCTCGCGGTCTCACCGTCCCGGCAACGATGGCCCCGATCCTCGCCGACCTCCTGTCCCGCGACCGCTTCCGCCCGAAGGGCCTCACCCCGCCCCTCGACCCCGCCCAGCGCGACCACCTCCTGGCCCGCCTCCAGTCGGAGGGCGTCCTCACCCCGGCCTCCGGCAGTCACACATGAGGGACGCGTGAACCGCCGGTCGTCGTGTCATCAACAACGACGGCTCCACCCGGCCAGGCAGGTCGGCGAACATCGGTGAACGTCGCCTGGGTGGGCTTGTCGTATCAACCCAGCTCTTATGTGTGCAGGAGTGTCGGGCCGGCGCCGGCGGTGGTGCGAGGGTGTGAGCCGACAAGTGATCTCAGCATGCCGGCCCCCGCCACAACGGCGGCGAGGTGCAGTACCGCGGCGACGGCGAGGTCTTCCGGCAGGGTGACGTCGGTCGGGTGGGCCAGGGCTACGAACAGGGTGAGTGGCAGTTTCCAGCCGCTCCACGCGAAGAGTGAGCCCGACCCGAGCCAGCCGAGCGTCAGCAGGAGGGGGTGGGGTACGCGGGCGGGACGTGATCGGGCGAGCGTTCGGATGGCGGCGGCTCCGGCCAGTGCCCAGAACGCACCCACACCCGTCAGCAGGTACCACTTGGTGTCCTGTTCCGCCGGGTGTGCGACTCCGAGGGTGCCGCCAACCGCCCAGTACAGCCACGCAAGTCCGACGACGGCCGCGACGAACGCGGACCAGGGCACAGCGGTACGCGTGCTGCCCCCGGCTCGCGCGGTGAAAACTTCCGGCCAGCGCCGCCGCAGGTAGGCGGGGAGGGCGAGGGTCAGCCCCAGTCCCATCCCGATGAAGCTGCACTGGATCAGAGCGCCTTCCCAGCCGGGCATGGCAGAGTCGTCGCCCCCGCTGTTCGCTGTGTCGCCGCGCACGGCATCCAGCACCGTGCTGAGCACGGCGTACGGCAGGATCGACACGAGGAATCCTGTCCCCGTCCAGGCGCAGAAGGCCGCCAGCCACCCCGGTGTCCGCATGCCCCAGGGCCGCACCAAGGCGAGCGCCAGGGCCATACCGGTCGCGGCCATGCCGATGGTCACGGTATTGAGGAGGACCCAACTGGCAAGGTTGAAGCCCTTCCCGATCGGTGCCAGTCCCAGCAGCGAGCCGACGACCCACGACACTTTGATCAACAAGTAGGGCGCTATGGCCAGCGCCGCCCCGTATCCCGCGCACCGTCCGACCCGGTCCCAGCGTTCCACCTGGATGCCCCTCTCCCCGCAGGTACTCCAGCCTCGGACATCACCCTGCTCGTGTACGTCCACCACGGGGAGCGTCCACCTCCGTCGGACGGTGGAGCCGATCTCGTCATCCAGGCGGACCGGGTGCGCGAGCTGCCCTGACGAACACTCACTCGCAACCCGCAGGCCCAGCGGCAAGGATGGGTTACCCATGCCACGAGAGCGGCGGTTCGTTCGACGAGTTGTCCTCGTTCGAAGCGGGCTCGCCGCACGCGCCGCCGCCGTGGCCGACAAGGCCGTCGCCGAAGCGGACAAGGCACGCAGCTGCGGCTGCTGCCGCCAACTCAGGGACACTGGCGCAGAGTTCGGCCGAATGGGCCCGTGGTTCGGCCGACGAGTCATGGACCGCCGCCCATGCGGCGCGTTCACGTCCGCCGACGGCATCGGCCGCATCGACGAGGACCTCAGAGCGGCGCTGCGGGACGCTCAGGGCACGGGGGGCGTCACCAGAAAAGCGGACCCCGGCCCGGTGCGTGCCCAAAGGGCAACATTTATGAGTGGGACTTCCCGCATGGCACTGTCGAGAAGTGCAACAAGCGAGGCAAACATCTCGGCGAGTACGACCCCACAACGGTCGCCGAGACAAAGCCCGCGGCCAAGTCACGAGAGGTGGCCCCGTGAAGATTTTGATCACCGTCTACAGAAAGGACTCCGACTTTCCTGAGCGGGAGTTGGTTGTCTCGGGGATCGGCCTGGAGGCTGCAGCCGACGTGGTGGGCATCCCGGCCGACCGTCTCGTCGACGTGTACCCCCTTGAGGAGAACCAGGCGGCGGCACTCGGCCGGCTTGCCGATGTGCGTCTCGACCTGGATTCCTACGAGTACTTCCTGGAGGCCGCCGAGGGCTGACCTGCGGTGCGGTCCCGCCGGAACAGCTCTCTGCGGGACCGCGCAAACGGATGCCGGAGACATGCGATCAAGCAGGGAGCAGGGAGCACAGGAAGGTCCGGTCACTGGACGTGGGGGCACAGCATCCCCGTTGAAGTACGTCCGTGGCCGAGGACCGCGAGGGGCAGGAGCCCCTATTCCCCGCCTCCCTCGGATGCTGCCGTCTGCGACGTGGCCGTGGCGGAGACGCTGACGGCGTAGATCAGGGTGACGCAGCCGCGCGAACTCGCCGAATCCGCCAAGGCATGGAGGAATCTGCCGGGATGGTCGGCGGTCGGGATATGACATGGCCTCCCCGGCTTTCCTCGACCGAAGACATATACGGGGATCGATGGCGGAGCCGCCTCCGGGCCCGGTACGGCTCCTGAGGGGTGTGTCGGGACTTGGGCCGGAAATAGAACGGAAGAGCTGGTCAAGAGCGGGATGACGGTGGCTCCGCCCCGCACCGGGAAGCGACCGCGGCCGCACCGGCCCGGCGGGCCACCGAGCGCCCCCGTGCGGTGGCGTCACCATCGTCCGCAGTGGCATGGAGACCAAGGGCCCGCCACCACCGGGTCGGTGATCCGCAGCCCTTGGCCGTTTGGCGGCGACTGCCTCGGCAGGGACTCACGTCGGCGCGGCAGATCGATCGACACGAGGCCGGCGGCCCCTTCCGTCCGCCTCGCCAACGGCGTGCGGTACGGTCTCGCGTCCTCGGTCTGGACGCGGGACCACCGACGCGCGATGACCCTGGCCCGGAGGATCGACGCGGGATGTGTCTGGATCAACTGCCACCTTCCGGTCGCCGCCGAAATGCCGCACGGAGGGTTCAAGCATTCCGGCTATGGCAAGGACCTCTCGTCCTACGGCCTGGAGGACTACACCCGCGTCAAGCACGTCATGACCTACCTGGGGGAGCCGGGCCCCTCGACGTAGCCGGGCCCCTCCGCCCCGGGCGCCTCCGTTCGGGGCCCCTCGGCCCCGGAACGGAGGGTCGTCGGGCTCAGCGCAGCGCGATGAGCCCGATGGCTAGCGCCGCACAGACCAGCCCCGCCACCTGACCCCGGTTCAGGCGCTCCTTCAGTACCACCAGGGCGAGGAGGACAGGGATGGCGGGGTAGAGCGCCGAGAGCACGGTGGCGATGGCCATGAGCTGTTGCCTGGTGGCCTCCAGGTACAGCACGATCGCCAGAGTGCCCAGGGCGCCGGCCGCCACCGTGGCCGCCCAGGGCCATCCCCTCAGCCTCCAGCTCGCACCGTACGTTCCCAGGACCACCGCGATGACGGCGACCGAGACCACGCGGCTCAGCACGACGGGCCACAAGCCGCTGTCCTTGTCCACCTGCGCCATCGCCAGGAACTGCACACCGAAACCCACGCTGGCGACCAAGGCGCTGGGCACTCCTGCGGACACCGTCCCCCGCTGACGTGTGCCGTCCGGTTCCGGCGAACTCTGCGAGACCAGCCACAGCGCGGGCAGGACAGCGGCGATCCCCAACCAGGCGGGGACTCGCGGGCGTTCCCCCAAGAAACCCACCCCGACCAGTACCGGGAGAGCCACGGCTCCGACGTCGCTGACCGGGACGACCACGCTCATCGCCCCCTTCGACATCGCCCGGTAGAGGAAGGCCACTCCCACTCCTGTCCCCACCCCCGACAGGGCCCCCCAGCCGTAGTCCGCGAGCGTGGCGGAACCGCCGTTCAGGGACAGGGCAAGAATCAGCCCCAGCACGGTGCCGCCCAGTTGCGCGTGGAGAGCCACGGTCAGTCCGTCGTGTCTGCGCGAGACCAAGCCGTTGACGAAGTGCGTGATACCGAAACACAGAGCGGACAGCAGAGCGAGCAGTTCACCCATGGTCACGCTCGCCGCTCGCTCGGTGGTCCCGGTCCGCCTGCCCCACCGGACAGATCGCACCGCCCTGGACGCAGACACATCGGTCACACAACCGGCATATGCGTTCGGCGTCACCCGGCTGCCGGTACAAACCTGTCAGAAGCTTGCTCAACAACCCGCCGAGCTGTTCCTGCTCGCGGGGGTCGAGGTGGTGCAGGGCCTGGCGCAGCGCCTCGCTCCGGGAGACGAGGAGGCGGTGTGCCGCTTCCTCGCCTAGATCGGTGAGCTGGAGGCGGACCCACCCTCCCCAGCTGGGCTCTTTGCGGACCAGTCCCTGTTTCTCCAGTCCCTCGACCATGCGGGCCGCGGCGGACTGGCTCAGTCCCACGCGCCGTCCCAGCTCGGTCACGCTCAAGCCGGAAGTCGTGGACAACACCACCAACGCGGCCGCCCCGCTCGAACTGGTACCGGCCGAAGCGGTCGCCTCCGCCGTCACCACGTCACTGAGAGCAAGCGAGAGTGCCCCCAGCAGATTCGCCGTACGTAATTCATCATGCATGACTCATGCATAACCCCCTTGGGCTGCGACAAACAACGCCATGTGCTGCGCCGCCGAGAGCCACTCCTGGTCCGGCGCGCGGCGCGGCAGCCCCCGCCACCGAGCCGCGTACCCGTCCCGCGCCGACTTCCGGCTGCGGCCAAGACGGCGCTGCACAGGTGGAACGCTCCGACGGTCAGCGAGGAGGTGGACCCGGCTGCCGTCCCCAATCCAACCCAAGTCGCCCGTCTGCTTGGCGTTGGCGCGGTTGCTCAGCAGTGCGGGCGCGGCTCCCACTTGGAGGCGTCTTCGGCTGTATGTACTACGCGGCCATGCGGCCGGCGGAGGTCATTCACCTCTGGCTCGAACAGTGCCATCTGCCCGAGGCCGGTTGGGGGATGCTCAACCTGTCGGGCGGCGTCATCACCGCGGGCAAGGAGTGGACGGACGACGGCGCGGTGCACGAGGTGCACTCGCTCAAGCGCCGTGCGGCTACCGCGACCCGGCCGGTGCCCGTCCCGCCGCAGTTCGTGCGCATCCTGCGCGCGCACATCAAACAGTTCGGCGTGGCACCGGACGGTCGGCTCTTCCGGAGCCAGGCAGACAACTACGTGGCCGCGTCTGCGTACGGCATTACGTGGGCGCGGGCACGGAAGCATGTCCTGACTCGCACGGAACTCGCCTCCGTTCTAGCCAAGCGGCCCTACGATCTGCGGCACGCCGGGATCTCGTTCTTGCTTGTACTCCGGGATGGACCCGGCCGAATGCGCTCGCCGTGCGGGGCAGAGCATCGAGGTCCTCTTCCGTCATTACGCCAAGTTCCTGGACGGCGTCCGGAAGCAGGCCAACCGCCTCATCGAGCAGTCCATGGCGGAGTGGGACCGCGTCAGCCAGGGCGGGGCGTCTGAGGGGTGAGTCGGGGACTTGGACCGGAAGTAGACCGGAGCGGGCCGAGCGGAAGGCGCCTGACTGGTAAAAGCCCAGGTCAGGCGCCCCTTTTCGTGCGTCTAGAAGAAGCCGAGCTTCTTCGCCGAGTACGACACCAGGAGGTTCTTCGTCTGCTGGTAGTGCTCCAGCATCATCTTGTGCGTCTCTCGGCCGATGCCCGACTGCTTGTACCCACCGAACGCCGCATGCGCCGGATACGCGTGGTAGCAGTTCGTCCAGACGCGGCCCGCCTGGATCGCACGGCCCGCCCGGTACGCGGTGTTCATGTCCCGCGTCCACACCCCGGCACCCAGCCCGTACAGCGTGTCGTTCGCGACCTTGATGGCGTCGTCGAAGTCGTTGAACGACGCGACCGAGACGACCGGGCCGAAGATCTCCTCCTGGAAGATCCGCATGCGGTTGTCACCTTCGAAGATGGTCGGCTGGACGTAGTAGCCGCCCGCCAATTCGCCGTCGTACTCAATGCGTTGGCCGCCCGTCAGGACCTTGGCGCCCTCCTGCTGGCCGATGTCCAAGTAGGAGAGGATCTTCTCCAACTGGTCGTTGGAGGCCTGGGCGCCGATCATCGTGTCGGTGTCGAGCGGATGCCCTGCCTTGATCTGCTCGGTGCGGGCGATCGCCGCTTCGAGGAAATCGCTGTAGTGGCCGCGCTGCACCAACGCCCGCGACGGACAGGTGCAGACCTCACCCTGATTGAGCGCGAACATCGTGAAGCCTTCGAGCGCCTTGTCACGGAAGTCGTCGTCGGCGGCGCACACGTCGTCGAAGAAGATGTTCGGCGACTTGCCGCCCAGCTCCAATGTCACCGGCTTGATGTTCTCGGAGGCGTACTGCATGATCAGCCGGCCCGTGGTGGTCTCCCCGGTGAAGGCGACCTTCGAGACACGCGGACTTGAGGCCAACGGCTTGCCCGCCTCCACGCCGAAACCGTTGACGATGTTGACCACGCCCGGCGGCAACAGATCGGCGACCAGGCTCATCCAATAGTGGATGGAGGCGGGCGTCTGCTCGGCGGGCTTGAGGACGACCGCGTTTCCGGCAGCGAGTGCCGGTGCCAGCTTCCACGTCGCCATGAGGATTGGGAAGTTCCACGGAATGATCTGTGCGACCACACCGAGCGGCTCGTGGAAGTGGTACGCGACGGTGTCCTCGTCGATTTCGCTCAGCGACCCCTCCTGGGCGCGGATGACCCCCGCGAAGTACCGGAAGTGGTCGATGGCGAGCGGAATGTCCGCTGCCAGGGTCTCGCGGATCGGTTTGCCGTTCTCCCAGCTCTCGGCCACCGCGAGCTGTTCGAGGTTGGCCTCCATCCGGTCCGCGATCTTCCGCAAGACATCGGCCCGTTCGGTGACGGACGCCCGCCCCCACGCAGGCGCGGCCGCGTGCGCCGCATCGAGGGCCCGCTCGACGTCCTCGGCGGTACCCCGGGCCACCTCGGTGAAGGGCTGGCCGTTGACCGGGCTCGGGTTCTCGAAGTACTGCCCACGTGCGGGCGCCACATACTCGCCACCGATGAAGTGGTCGTAGCGCGCCTGGAAGTCGACGATCGCGCCCTCGGAGCCGGGCGCTGCGTAACGGGTCATCTTGGCTGGCCTCCCGGGGAAGGCTGCCCACGGTCGGGCAGCTCTCGCCCGGAGGCTAAGAACGCGGACGTTGCATGTACGTTGCGAAGGTCCTCCTCAGTACGGTCGCTGGGAGCTGCGGCCGTGGCCGTGCCCGGAGCCGTGGCCGTGCCTGAAGCCGGGGCCGGGGCCGGAGCCGTGCCCGTAGACATGGCCAGAGCCGTGCCCGGCGAAGGCCAGCTCGGTGTCGAGTTCACGCAGGCGCGCCAGAACGGGAGGCGTGGGGCGCAGCGCGGCCAGCGCCCGCCACACCACCAGGTCGTCCTCGCCCCAGGGAGCGTGCGCCCAGTCCGCCAGCAGGTCGGGGTCGCCGCGAGCGACCAGCGCCGCCCGCAACTGGTCGGCCAGCCTGCGACGGAGGCGGACCAGCGCGGGCGCCTGCGACTGCGGGAGCAGCGGCCCGGCGTACGCGGCGACTGCCGCCGCCACCGCACCGGTCCCCAGCCGACGCTCGACCAGGCCGGCATCGCATGCGACAGGCATCGCCAAGCGGTACGGACGAGACCGCAGCAACTCCGCCCCGACCACTCGCCTGAGCCGAGCCATCTCCGCCCGCAACGTCACCTGCGGCACCGACTCATCCTCGTACAGCGCGCACAACAGCTCGTCCCCGCTCAGCCCCTCCGGATGGTGGGCGAGCAGCACGACGATCTCGCTGTGCCTGCGGCTGAGCCGCACCTTCCGCCCGTCCACCACGAGCAGCGCTTCGTCCCTGCCCAGCGCCGATATCTCCACCGCTTCCCCCGCTCCCGTCGGCGGCGCGAGCAGTGCGAGCTGGGACTCCGCGGCCCTCGCCACCGCCTGCACGAAAGCCAGGCTGTGCGGGTGTGCGAGGCCGTCCCCACCCGTGATGTCGACCGCCCCCATGAGCCTCCCGGTCCGCGGGTCGTGCACCGGAGCCGCCGCGCACGTCCATGGCTGCACGCCCCGCATGAAGTGTTCGGCGCCGAAGACCTGCACCGGCCGGTCCACGGCGATCGCCGTCCCCGGCGCGTTGGTTCCGACCGCGGACTCCGCCCACCGGGCGCCCGGCACGAAGTTGATCCGCCCCGCGCGCTGCCGCGCCACCGCGTGACCCTCGACCCACAACAGCCGGCCCCGCGCGTCACACACGGCGAGCAAGTGCTCTCCGTCCGTCGCAAAGGTGCCCATCAACTCCCGGAACAAGGGCATCACCCTGGCCAGCGGATGCTCCGCCCGATATGCCCCGAGGTCGCCGTCGGACGGCTCCACCGCCGCGCCGGTGCCCTCCGGGCTGACGTGGGCCCTGGCCGACCTTCGCCACGAGTCGGCCACGACCGGACGCACCGGACGCACCACTGTCCCGGCAGCGGTGAACCTCTCGTGCGCCCGTCGCAGCACCCGCACCCGCTCGGCAGGGTCCGCGCCCGGTTCAAGAGCCACCCATGGATTGGTCAACTCGGCCTCCCGAGACGGTGATGCGGTGGTGCCATCGTCGCTCCGGGCACTGTGACCGACAAGCGTGCCGTGACGGGTGAGGCGCCCTGCTTCTGGCCGAGGTGGGGCGAAGCCACCCTCAGGCGAAGTTGACGAGGCGTATGTAGCGCGACCAGTCCCAGTACGGGCCGGGGTCGGTATGGTCCGAACCGGGTATCTGGTGGTGCCCGATGATGTGCTCACGGTCCATGGGGATGTCGTACGTCGCGCAGATGGCGGCTGTCAGCGCTGCGGACTGCTCGTACATCGCGTTGGTGAAGTACTGCGGTTTGTCGATCCACCCTTCGTGTTCGATGCCGATGCTGCGCGTGTTGTAGGTCCAGTTGCCGGCGTGCCAGCCGATGTTGCGGTCGCGCACGCACTGGGCGATGTGGCCGTCACGGGAACGCACCACGTAGTGGGCCGAGACCCTCTTCGCCGGGTTCTGGAAGATGGCGAGCGTGTCCGCGTATGTCTCCTGGGTCACGTGGATGACCACGTAGTCGATGGGATAGCTGGTGGGGCGGCTGGAGGCCGTGTAGTTGGAAGTACTGGCCGGAACCCACTCGGCCAAGGGGTAGTCGACCGCCCCTGCCTGAGCGGTCGCGCGGTTCGTGCTCGCGAGCGCCGCCGGAAAAGCGGCGGCGACCGCGCCCTGGAGCAGTCGGCGCCGACTCGGGAAAGGTCTCGTTCCATCCATGACTGACCTGCCTCTCGGTAGGGGAACGGCTGGACTGGCGCGCTGCACGGGAGAGAGCCGCTGCGACTACTGCCATGGCGGAGGGGCTCCGGCCGGGAGAAACAGTTGGGACTCGGGTCGGGAGAAGACAGCTGGGACGAAGACCGGGGGAGTACAGCCCGGGCTAAGCCTGGGAGGGGCTGCGAGTTGCGCCGTAAGGGAGCACGGCGGCTGTCTCCCGCAGCCGCGTGTGCATACCGCGGTGCGTTTCGCGCGCGGGCAGCCACTCCTTGCGGAGCTTGGCCACGCACGTGTAGTTCGTGTCGCAGACATTGGCGAGCGGCGACTCGACGGTCTGTGTCGCGAACTGATAGGCGTCCAGTTCACTGAACCCGTAGTCACGCACCAGCCACTGGACCAGGTCGAGTTGCGATATGCGGAACGCGTCCTCCAGAGGGCGTGCCGACCCTGTCGAGATGATGTGCGTGTCGGACTCCAGGCGCGGCCAAGGCGTGGCCACGCCCTTCAGAAGTTCGACGATCACCACGGTGTTCATCGCGCATTCGACAGCGACCCCGCAGGTCTCCCCTTCACCCTGGCGCGCGTGCCCGTCACCCAGACTCAGCAACGCACCCTCGACGTTCACGCCCAGATAGCACGTGACTCCCGCTCGCATCTCGGGTGTGTCCATGTTGCCGCCGTGGGCGTCGGGCACGAGTGCCGAGCGCACCTCCAGATTGGCCGGTGCGACTCCGACCGTGCCGTGCATCGGGTCCATCGGCAGGGCGATCTCGAACTCGCTGTCCCGCGCGCTGAACTGTGCGGTGCGGCGAGCCCTGTCCAACTGCCAGATCCACACGGCTTCCGGCAGCGGCGCCTGGAGCGAAGCGGTCGAGTGAGTGGACGTGAGGGCGCCGAAGAGCGGGACGGTCGTGGACGCCGCCCAGTCCCGGGCCGGTTCGATCGACACGAAGTGCACGGCCAGGGTGTCGCCGGGTTCCGCGCCCTCCACGTAGAAGGGTCCCGTCTGCGGGTTGAGGAAGGGAAACTCGCACACCTCAGAGACGAGGTCCTTCTCCGAGCGCACGTTCCCGGCGAAGCAGTCCTCGGTGAACAGGTCAAGGACCGTACCCGGCACGATGCGCGCCACTGGCGGGGCGCCGCCGAAGGTCCAGGCGTATTCGCTCGGTTCGGGCCGCACGGTCAGAATGCGGGGGTCGCTCATCGCTGCACTGCTCCACTCTGGCCCGGTGGGCCGCTGCTTTTGGGCGGGACTGCCTTCCCGGGCCTCTTGCCGCTCTCATCGCTTTTGCTGCTTCGGTCGCCCTAGTCGCCCTAGTCGCCCTAGTCGCCCTAGTCGCTCTTGTTGCTCGCGGTGTCGTGGCAAGCCAAGCCACCAGCCCGATCCGGACCGACATCGGCATGAACCCCCGATCCGCAGGGACGCCGTCGCCGTCCGGCCAACGGCTTCCCGCGTGAATTACGGTACGGCGCCCGCTGGTTGGGGCGGAAGGGCATAGCTCGCATCTGTGTACAGTCGCGCGATTGTGGAAAACTCGGCCACTCGAACGGGGGAGGGGAAGGCCGGCGAACGCCTTCCGGGGGTGGCGGATTTACGCGCCCTCGACCCGACCGGCAGCCTGATCCGGTCCCCGGATCGATCCCGCGCCGCGCGTCGGCTCTGCGGTCCTGCCCATGGTGCCGCGCAGCCCGCATGGGCCCGCCCTGATCTCGACGTATGACCCGCGTAGCCCGCATCGGCCTGCCCCGGCGGTCGACGGACGCACCGCGCAGTCCGCAACCGAACTACCCGGCCGCGCACACTCCCACCGGGTCGTCCAGCACAGCCCGCACCACCGAGTGCGCCGCCCCCAGCAGAGGCCCGTCCGGCCCGAGCCCCGACACGGTCACTCCGCAGGCCCGGCCGCCTGTCCGCCCCGTCAACTCCAGCTCCAGCGACGGCAGCAGCCACGGCGCGAGGCGGGACAGCGCACCGCCGAGCACCACGGCTTCGGGGTCGAGGAGATTGACGGCCCCCGTGAGGGCGATGCCCAAGGCGGTCCCCGCGCCACGCAAGGCCCGTCGCACCGCCTTGTCGCCCCCGGCGGCCCGCTCGGCGAGGAGCCCGAGTCGGCCCTCGCCGGGCTCCAGCCCCGCCGCTCGGAGCACCGCCACCTCACCCGCGTACTGCTCCAGACAGCCACGGCCCCCGCAGGGGCAGGACGGCCCCTCGGCCCGCACCGGTACGTGCCCCAACTCGCCCGCGAAACCCCGTGCTCCGCGCAGCAGTCGGCCGTCCACGACGAGCGCGGCGCCGATGCCGATCTCCGCCGAGACGTGGAGGAAGTCCTCCGGTATGCCCTCGCCGAGCCACAGCTCGGCGAGCGCGCCGAAGTTGGCCTCGTTGTCCACGGTCAGCGGGAGCCCGGACAGGAGCAGCGGTTCGAGGTCGGTGTCGCGCCAGCCGAGATTGGGCGCGCGGACGACCGTGCGGGTGTCCGTGGCGACGAGGCCCGGCACAGCTACCGCAAGGCCTGCCGGGCTCATCCCCGCCCGACGGGCGTCGTCGCAGACCTGCTGCACCATGGCGGTCAGTTCCCGCAGCACCGGCTCGGGCGACCGGCCACGGTTGCCGACCCGGCGTACGGCACGGGCACGGACCTCTCCCCGCAGGTCGACCGCGCAGACCGCGAGATGATCGACGCCGACCTCGGCCCCGACGCCCACCGGGCCCCGCGCGCTGACCGCGAGGGCGGAACCGGGGCGGCCCACCCGGCCCGGGCGCTCCGGGCCCAGCTCGTCCAAGAACCCGGATCGGATCAACTCCTCCACGAGGGTGGAGACGGCGGCCCGCGTCAGCCCGATCCGGGAGGCCACGGCTGCCCGCGACAGGGGGCCGTGCGCGGCCACGGCATACATCACCCGGGAGAGGTTGCGGCGGCGCATCCCGTGCTGAGTGTCGGGCAGCCGCGCACCCGATGTCCCCGGGCGCTTGTCGTGCAGCGGTGCGGTCATGCCTCGGTCAGCCCTCACTCCCCATGGGGCGCCCTGTCCATGAGCGGCGCCGCGTCGGAGAGTACCCCGGAGATCCGCGACAGCGTCGCGTCGTCACGCTCCACCGGGTCGAGCATGGGCCCCTGGGCGGTGCCCCAGCGCCGCGCGATGGCGCTCGGGTCCTCTCCGGTCAGGATGCCCGCCGCCTGCGCGGCGGCACCGAGCGCGACCAGTTCCTGGGCCTTGGGCACCTGGACGGGACGGCCGGAGAGGCGACGTACGGTGTGCTGCCAGGCCGCACCGCGCGCTCCGCCTCCGATGAGCAGCAGCGGGGACGACCTGTCGGCGTCCCTGTCGAGGACGAGGTCGAGGGCGCCGAGCAGCGAATGCACAGCCCCGTCGTACGCGGCCTGCAACAACTGTCCGCGCGTCGTGTCGTGCCGCAGGCCGTGCACCACCCCGGTGGCGTGCGGGAGATTCGGCGTCCGTTCGCCGTCCAGGTACGGCAGGAGGGTCACCGTGCCACCGGGGGCCACCTCCTCACGGTCGAGGCGCAGCAGGGCGGCCACCCGGTCGACGGCCAGGGTGCAGTTGAGCGTGCACGCCAGCGGAAGCCATGCGCCTCGTGCGTCGGCGAAACCCGCCACTGTGCCCGTCGGGTCCGCGGGGCGGCGCTCCGAGACCGCGTACACCGTGCCCGAGGTGCCGAGACTCAGCACTGGGGTGCCGGGGCGCAGCCCGAGCCCCAGTGCGGCCGCGGCGTTGTCGCCGGTTCCAGGGGCGACCAGTGTGCCTTTGGAGAAGGGCAGTTCACTGCCCCCGCGTACGGTGCCGACGACTTCGCCGGGGCGTGCCACGCGGGGCAGCAGCGCCGGGTCCAGGCCGACCATGCCGAGGATCTCCTCGTCGTACGTCTCCGTTGACGACGCCCACCAGCCCGTCCCCGAGACGTCACCGCGATCGGTTGTGCCGAGCCCGGTGAGGCGTTCGGTGAGGTAGTCGTGGGGCAGACGAACGGCGGCCGCCGCGCGCGCGGAGGCCGGCTCGTGTTCGGCGAGCCAGGCCCACTTCGTGACGGTGAACGAAGGCCCCGGCACACTGCCGACCCGATCGGCCCACTCCTTGGGACCTCCGAGCCTCTCAAGGAGCCCTCGGGCCTGTGCGGCGGAACGCACGTCGTTCCACAGGAGCGCGGGCCGCACCGGCTTGCCCTCCTTGTCGAGCGTCACCAGGCCGTGCTGTTGCCCACCCACCGACACCGCCGATGCCTCCCGCGCGAGAGGCCCGCACTGCCGTAGCGCCGTGCACAGCGCTTCCCACCACTCCTGAGGGTCGCTCTCGCGCCCCTCACCGGTGGTGACCCGGTGCGGCGCCTGGCCGCGTGCCACGACCTGCCCGGTGGCCGCGTCGACGACCAGAGCCTTGGTGGACTGCGTGGAACTGTCCACTCCGACGACGAGGGGCCCCTGGACCGATGGCGCTGATGACATGCGGGTCTCCATTCCTGCGGCTCACCCCGGGCGTGCCCCGGAGTTCCCTCCCCGACCTTCCCAGCGGCGCCCTCGGATACTAATTTGTTAAGAGCCATGACGAAATAGGTGAGGGAGCCGCACATGAACTACCAGCCCACTCCTGAGGACAAGTTCAGCTTCGGCCTGTGGACCGTCGGTTGGCAGGGCCGTGACCCGTTCGGCGACGCCACCCGGGGCGCGCTCGACCCCGCCGACTCGGTCCGCCACCTGGCCGAACTGGGCGCCTACGGAGTGACCTTCCACGACGACGACCTGATCCCGTTCGGGTCGTCCGACACAGAGCGGGAAGGCCACATCAAGCGCTTCCGACAGGCGCTGGACGCGACAGGCCTGGTCGTGCCCATGGCGACCACGAACCTTTTCACCCACCCCGTCTTCAAGGACGGCGCCTTCACCGCCAACGACCGGGACGTACGTCGTTACGCGCTGCGCAAGACGATCCGCAACATCGACCTCGCGGTGGAACTGGGCGCACGCACCTACGTGGCGTGGGGTGGCAGGGAGGGAGCCGAGTCGGGTGCCGCGAAGGATGTGCGTGATGCGCTCGATCGGATGAAGGAGGCCTTCGACCTGCTCGCCGAGTACATCACCTCCCAGGGCTACGACCTGCGCTTCGCGATCGAGCCGAAGCCGAACGAGCCGCGCGGCGACATCCTGCTGCCGACCGTTGGCCACGCCCTCGCCTTCATCGAGCGGCTGGAGAGGCCCGAACTGTTCGGCGTCAACCCCGAAGTCGGCCACGAACAGATGGCGGGGCTGAACTTCCCGCACTCCATCGCCCAAGCACTGTGGGCGGGCAAGCTCTTCCACATCGACCTCAACGGCCAGACCGGCATCAAGTACGACCAGGACCTGCGGTTCGGCGCAGGAGATCTGCGCAGCGCCTTCTGGCTGGTGGACCTCCTGGAAAGGGGCGGTTACGAAGGCCCGCGGCACTTCGACTTCAAGCCGCCCCGCACGGAGGATGCCGAAGGGGTGTGGGCATCGGCCGCCGGCTGCATGCGCAACTACCTGATCCTGCGGGAGCGGGCCGCCGCCTTCCGCGCCGACCCCGAGGTGCGTGAAGCGCTGACCGCCTCTCGCCTGGACGAGCTGGCACTCCCCACGGCCGAGGACGGGCTCTCGGGACTGCTCGCCGACCGGAGTGCCTACGAGGCCTTCGATGTGGAGGCGGCCGCCGCGCGCGGGATGGCTTTCGAGCGCCTCGACCAGCTGGCGATGGATCACCTCCTGGGCGTGCGCGGCTGACGGCGCGGCACCGAGGCCACGCCAACTCACGCACCGGGATCGCCTCATGACTGGTTCGAGGCGACTCTTGACGGTATGACCATGCGCCGTTACCACCCCAGCTCCTCCGCCCAGTGGCCCGACGCCAGGGAGCGGCGGAGGGGCCGGGCCGCCCGCAGGGGGCGGCTACGGGCCGCCTTCCGGAACCAGGGGATGGCTGCCGTCCACCCGCCTGGAGGGCCTTCAGGGCGGCGCAGGGGACTGTTCGCGTTGCTCGCGGTCCTCGCTCGGAAAGTCGGTGGGCCGGGACGGGACCCGCTGGGCCACTCGGTGGGGAGCTGGCTCGGAAGCTGCAAGGGGATGCCCAAGGAGGGCGTCAGCCCTGGACGCGTGGTCCTACTCGGCCTCGGCTCGCTCACCCCTCCGCCCCCGGACGAAGCTCCGCACTAGGCCGCACTGCGCGGGTGACCCTCCCCACGCCCCCTGCATCAGCACCTCCGGGGCAGCCGCACGTACGTCACGGTGGTCTCGACGCCGCTGTCCACCAGCCGCCCGTGCTTGTCGAACGCTTCCGCTCCGTCCGTCATCCCGAAGTCGTCGTCATTGATGAGCGCCAGCGTGCGCCCGTCGACTGGGGCGACGCCCTCGATCTTGTCGGGTACGCCGCTTACGGTGCCCAGATCGACGACCAGGCGCTTACCGAGGACGGGCACCCCGGCGGCCGCGGGATCGTCGAGCTGCTCCAAAGAGGGTCGCGTCGTGGCCTTGTCCCACTTGCCGCCGCGGATGTCGGCCCGGCGGTTCAGCGTGACGGCCTGAAGTCGGGCGCCTTGTCGGTGCGCTCCTGTACGAGCAGCCGGTCACGTCCGACAGCCACCACAGAGGAGATCTTCAACTCGGAGGTGTCGTCCTCGCCAGGGTCCACGACGTCCACCGCGTCGAACCGGTAGGCGTACTCGGCGGTGACCGCTTGCTTCTTCGGCGAGAAGCGCAGCAGCCGCGCCGTGCGTGACGCTTCGCCCGCGTCCTCGTCGGGGAGAGACAGCGGACTCTGCACGGCCATCACCAGGTCGCCACCGGGAAGCTGGGCGAGGCCTTCGAAGCCGCGGTTCGTCTTGCGGTGCAGCAGGATGCCGGGCAGTGCCTCGACCACCGGATAGTCGGCGCCGCGCAGCTTCAGCCCTTGGGGAACGAAGCGCTTGAGCACCGTCCCGCGCGCGGAGACGTGGACCAGAGAGGGCCCGTACTCGTCGACCAGCCAGAAGCTGCCGTCGGCTGCCCGCACGATGCCCTCGGTGTCCAGGCCGTTCTGGTCATACGAGACCGGGGTTCTCGCGTCAAAGGAGTACGGCGCCTCATCGCGCCCCTCCTGGTTGGGCAGACCAGTGACGGGCTTCCCGGAGGACGTGGTGAGAGGCAGGGCGGAGACCACCTTCAACCCGTCCCCAGAGACCCGGATCTTCACGATGGCCGGATCGAAACCGGGAACCGGGAAGGTGCGGCGCTTCTTGCCGTCCACCTTGATCTGACCGTTGGGCCCCCGGTCGGTGACCGTCCAGAATTCGCCCTTGCGGTCGGCGGGGTAGAGGTCGCTTCCGATGCCGCCGAGGTCTACACCGCGGTCGTCGTTCACTGTCCCGGGCAGGAGGGCGTTGCTGAACTCTGCGAGAGGGATGTCTCCCAGAGTGGCCACATCGGTGATCCGCGCCTCCTTGTGGTTCATGCTCGTCTGGCTGCCGGACGCGGTGCCGGCCGCGGCGATCCCTGCCACCACGGCGAGCGGGATGCCGATGGCCATGGAGCGGCGGACGCGGCGCTTGCGAGCGGCGCGCGGGGACCTCGGGGTCTTCTGGGGCACAAGTTCGGTCACAGCGGCCAGACTTAGCCGGTGCCAAGAACACGAAGAAGCCCCGAGGTGAACGGCGGGGTACGCACCGATGGCGCCTCCTGCGAGGGCAGGAGGCGCCATCGACGTGCACTGGCCCGTACTGCGTGGTCGGTACGGCGAGTGCGCGCTCCGGTGTTCTCGGCGCGCATGGGTGGCGCCCGGGGCCAAGGCGTCGGCGATCGCCGCATGCCTTTCGGCCAAGGGCCGATCGGTGCGCCGCCACAGGCCACCGGACCGCTGTACGCGCCGGCGCCTCCTCGCCCGTCATGGCCGACCCATGCCCAGTCACACGCCGCCCGCGCCCCCCACCGCCGCGCCGCAACACGTCACCCACTGAGGAGCACACTGCCCCAGCACATCACCCACGAGGCGAGCGCGGCCCTGTCACTCGCGGCCGCTCGCCACGGCCAGAGCCGTCGCCGGGTCGTGGGCCGCCGGCCCCGCCGGAGTCCAGCGGCCACGCTCCTTGCGATAGGGCCACCAACGGCCGTCCCGCCCGTGGCGCAGCTGAACGTCCGAGCCGATCACGGTCCACCGATTGCGGGCCGCCTGCAGTTGTGGGCGCTCGCCTTCGTCCCAGGCCGCTTCCAGCGCGGCACGCGCGCGTGCCAGTGCGTCATCCTTCGGCGTCCACTCTTCTTCCAGTACATGCAGCGCGGCCCGGCCCCCGTACCGCCAGGCCTGCACGGCGAGAGCGAGACCGTCACGGCCGCGCTCCGAGGCCGCCGCGAGCCGGGCCTCAATGGCGGGTGCCGGAGCCGCGGCAGCCAGGCGTACGGCGTCCTCCTCGGTGGTCAACTCGTGCTCGACGGCCTGCTGTTCATGGCCGGGGGTGAGCGCGTCGGCCAGCAGACGGTGCGCCTCGGCGGCCGCCTGCGCCGCCAGGAACTCCACGGCGGCCACATCGAGCCCGGGCGCGGGCTCAGCCTCCGTGTCGAGCGTCGGCGGCAGACCCGGCTCAGGCGGCAACATGGGCAGAGCGGGCAACGGAGGCAGGATGGCGCCCTCCGCGTACGCCTCCGCGGCGCTGACGCCCTCTGGAGCTCCGTCCTCGGCCTCTTCACCGGCCTCCGGGGCCTCGGTACGCGCGACGCTGCGCTCGTGCAGCTCGTCGAGGAGCTCACGCTCCCCACGGCCCCGCATCAGCAGGAGCACGAAGGGGTCCTGGTCCAGCAACCGCGCCACCTGGTAGCAGAGCGCGGCCGTATGCCCGCAGTGGTCCCATGCGTCACAGTCGCACTCAGGCTCCAGGTCACCGATGCCGGGCAGGAGTTCGATGCCTGCCGCCGCGGAGTCCTCCACCAGATGGGGCGGCATGTCCCGGTCGAGGAGAGCCGCGATGTGCCCGGCACGCTCGATGGCCATCGCCAGGAAGCGATCCCACTCCTCCGGGCTCAACTCCTGCAGCAGCACATCGGAGCGATGCGGGGTGCCGTCGCGGTCCTTGACGACTGCCGTTATCCGGCCAGGCCGCACCGAGACCGCGCCCACGGCACCCGCGCGCGCGAGTCGACGTCCGGCTTTGAGCTGAGCGAGGTCCAGGGCTGTGTCCTCCAGCGCCTTCATCCAGGCCTGACCCCACCAGGTCTGTGCGAAACCGCGCCCGTGGGGAGGTGGCAGCGCCTCGAACGTACGCTCGTCCGTGGTGCCGCCGGTGTGCTTGTGGCCGTCCTCGGCCCTGTACGTCTCGGCGTGGCTGTCACTCATCGCGTGCCCCCTCGCAGCTCCACCAGGTCCGACAGTTCGGCATCGGTCAGCTCGGTGAGACCGGCCTCACCCGAACCGAGGACCGCGTCGGCCAACTCCCGCTTGCGCACCAACATGTCGGCGATGCGGTCCTCGATCGTGCCCTCGGTGATCAGCCGGTGCACCTGCACCGGCTGTGTCTGCCCGATGCGGTACGCGCGGTCGGTCGCCTGCGCCTCGACGGCGGGATTCCACCAGCGGTCGTAGTGCACGACATGCTCGGCGCGGGTCAGGTTCAAGCCTGTACCCGCCGCCTTCAGAGACAGCAGGAAGACCGGCACCACACCGTCCTGGAAGCGCTGCACCATCGCTTCACGCTCCGCGACCGGCGTGCCGCCGTGCAGGAACTGCGAGGGGACACCGCGGGCCGCCAGATGCTGTTCGATGAGCCGCGCCATCTGGACGTACTGCGTGAAGACGAGCACACTCGCACCCTCGGCGAGAATCGTGTCGAGCAACTCGTCGAGCAACTCCAGCTTTCCGGAGCGGCCGGGAATCCGGGGCTTGTCCTCCTTGAGGTACTGGGCGGGGTGGTTGCAGATCTGTTTGAGGCCGGTGAGGAGCTTGACGATCAACCCGCGTCGCGCGAAACCGTCTGCTCCGGAGATCTCCGCGAGGGTCTCCCGCACCACTGCTTCGTAGAGGCCGACTTGCTCCGCGCTGAGTGACACGGCGCGGTCGGTCTCCGTCTTCGGAGGCAACTCTGGCGCGATCCCTGGGTCCGACTTGCGTCGGCGCAGCAGGAACGGCCGGACGAGCTGCCCGAGCCGCTCCGCGGCGCCGGGGTCCGCACCGCCCTCCACCGCCTTGGCGTAGCGAGCACGGAAGGCACCGAGTTTGCCGAGGAGGCCGGGCGTGGTCCAGTCAAGGATGGCCCACAACTCGGAGAGGTTGTTCTCCACGGGTGTGCCGGTGAGCGCCACGCGCGCGCGTGTGCCGATGGCCCGCAACTGCTTCGCTGTCGCCGAGTACGGGTTTTTGACGTGCTGCGCCTCATCGGCGACGACCATGCCCCAGGAGGCCTGGTTCAGCCGCTCCGTGTCGAGCCGCATCGTGCCGTAGGTGGTGAGCACGAACTCGCCGTCCACCAGGCCGTCCAGGCTGCGCTGGGCTCCATGGAAGCGTCGTACGCGCGTGCCGGGTGCGAACTTCTCGATCTCCCGCTGCCAGTTCCCCATCAGTGACGTGGGGCACACCACGAGAGTGGGGCCCGCGGTCTCCTTCTGGGTCTGGCGGTGCAGGTGCAGCGAGATCAGTGTGATCGTCTTGCCGAGACCCATGTCGTCGGCGAGGCAGCCGCCGAGGCCGAGCGACGTCATCCGGGCCAGCCAGTTCAAGCCGCGCAACTGATAGTCGCGAAGCTCCGCGGCGAGCGCCTCGGGCTGATCGACGGGCTCCATGCCTTCGGGGTCCGCGAGCCGCTCACGCAGCGTGGCGAGCCAGCCTGTGGGCTCGACGTCGACGTGTCGCCCCCCGACCTCGGTGGTGCCCGTCAGGGCCGCGCCGAGGGCGTCGATCGCGGTGACCTTCCGGTCCTGCTGGTCGCGGGCGCGGCGGACCTCATCAGGATCGATCAGGACCCACTGGTCACGCAGGCGCACCACGGGGCGGTTCGACTCGGCGAGGCGGTCCAATTCGTCGCGCGTCAGCTGCTGGTCGCCCAGTGCGAAGCGCCAGTTGAAGGCGAGCAGAGCATCGGCGGAGAGGAACGACGGCGTGTCCGAGGACAGCTTGTCCGGGCTCTTGGCGTCGTCCTGTCGATCGTCGTCAGGCGGGCCGATGACGGCGCGCGCGGTGAGGCTGCGTGCAAGCTCCTTGGGCCAGTGCACGTCGACGCCCGCGACCGCGAGCATCCGGGCTCCTTCGCTGAGGAGTTCGGTGACTTCCTCGTCGGCCAGCTCGATCGCATCGGGCACGGTCGCGGAGAGCAGCGGCGCGAGCGGAGGCCACGCGCGCGTGGCGCGACGCAGCGCCAGGAGGGCATCCATACGTGAGCGCGACCCGAAGGCCTGCGCGGTCGGGCCGACCCCGGCCCACACCTCGGCCGCGTCCGCGACGAGAGAGGGATCGCTGACACTGTGCAGTTGCAGAACGGCACGGAAGGGAAGCCGCGTACCGCCCTCGGTAACCGAGACGAGGCCGGGGATCTCCACGCGCAGCGAGATCCGGACCCCGGCGTCGTGCCCCGCCGCCACGTCCGCGGCCCACGCCCGCTGCTCGGGAACGTGCTGCGGCTCCGACGACGCGAAGACCGGGCCCCCCGCGGCCAGCGCGGCAGCGGGGGCGCGCGGCAGCGTATCGGCCACGGCATCGAGGAACTGGCGCAGCAGCCGCTCCGGCTCGGGCAGGCGCAGCGGTGTGCCGCCGTCCAACGGCAGGGCGTGGGCGGCCGGTGGCATCGCCGCGGCGAGGTCACGAAGTCTCTGCAGATCCGGTGCTCCCAACGGCCCCGTGCGCCAGGAGTCGTGATCAGTGGCCGTCAGTCCCGGCAGGAGCAGACCGCGGGCGGCGAACTGCAGCGCCAGTACCCCTGCCGTGCCCCAGAAGGCAGCTGTCGGATGGGTTCCCGACGTGGCACGCGCGCGTGTGAGGACCGGCAAAGCCGCGCGTACGGGGAGCAGTACCGCGGGCACGGCACTCAGTTCGACGCCGTCGTCCCCCGGAAGGGCGAGGGAAAGCTCCTCGCAGGTGCCGCCAACGATCGAAGGCAGCTCGGTGCCGTCCGGGGACCAGAAGGCGACCCTGCCGCCCCGCGCAGGGTCGGCGGGCACGAAGAGAACGGAACAGCGCAACAGTTCAGAGATCTCGTCGGGGGAGACGACAGGGCGTTTGTGCACAGCGATGGCGCATTCCTCAAATTTGACTACTGAGACCGGAGCGGCCGAGAGTACATCACGAAGAGGGTTAGCCGCTTTGATGCGGGCCGTGATCCCCGTCACTTCGTCTGGCGTGTGGTGGGGCCAGCCCCTCCCTCCGGTGGTGCTGCCCCCCGGTTCGACACGGTGGGTGGCGCCATGGTTGCCGGAGGTCACTGCTCCGTACGTTGTGACAGGTCAAGCCTCATCACCCGGAGACCGGAGACCCACCCATGCCCCAAGTCGCAGCAGCAGTCGCGGAACGGCCCCCAGCCGCAGTCGGCAAGCAGCCCGCCGGAAGTGATTTCGCGCCCCTGCTGCGCACCATTAGAGAGCAGGGTCTCCTGGATCGTCGCATCGGCTGGTACACACGCTCCATCGTCATCAACGCCCTGGCGCTGATCGCCGTAGGCGCGGGAATGTTCTTCATAGGAGCCTCGTGGTGGGTGCTGCTGCTGGCCCCCGCCCTGTCCATCCTGTGCGCGAGGACGGCGTTCATCGGCCACGACGCGGGACACTCGCAGATCACCGGCAACCGCTCCGTCAGTCGGGTCCTCGGCCTCGTGCACGGCAACCTGTTGCTCGGGATGAGTTCTGCCTGGTGGAACGACAAGCACAACAGGCATCACGCAAACCCCAACCACGTCGAGAAGGACCCCGATGTCGCGGCGGATGTCCTCGTGTGGACGAGCAACCAGGCGAAGCTCCGTGTGGGGTTTCGGGGGTGGCTCACCCGCAACCAGGCCTGGCTGTTCTTCCCGCTGACGCTCCTCCAGGGCATAGCCATGAAGATCTACGGCTTCCAGGATCTGCACCGGCAGTCGCCGCGCGAGCGCGTGGCGGAAGGGACGCTCCTCGTCGCTCACGTAGTGGGCTATGTGACGCTGCTGCTCGCCACCATGCCTCTCGGCCACGCGATCGCCTTCGCCGCCATCCACCAGGCGCTGTTCGGCCTGCACCTCGGACTCGCGTTCGCGCCCAACCACAAGGGCATGGAGATGCCCGACCCGGACGGCGAGCGCTGGGGCCACCTGCGCCGCCAAGTGCTCACCTCCCGCAACATACGCGGCGGGCTGCTCACCGACTGGTTCCTGGGCGGGCTCAACTACCAGATCGAGCACCACTTGTTTCCCAGTATGCCCCGCCCGAACCTGCGACGTGCCCAGCCGGCCGTGCGCGCGCACTGTGCAGCGGTGGACATGTCCTACGCGGAGGCCGGATTCGTCGACTCCTACCGTCAGGTGCTGCGTCACATGTACGAAGTCGGCGAGCCCCTGCGAGTGGAGTAGGCGGCGGACGCTGAGTACGCACTTCGGGTTCGGGGCGTCGCCGGGCTGACGGGTTGACGGGTTGACGGCCCGGACGGTCGCTCCTGATCCCGGAATCCAGTAGGGGGCCGACTCAGGGGTCTCTCAGGGTCGCGATCAGGAACCGTCCGAAGCCCGACGCCGTTCATTCAGGCAGAGAGCGGCACCCGCCGCGAAGGAGGCAACACATGTCGACGAATGCGAAGATCGCCGCAGGAGGTGTGGCGGCCGGGCTCATCATGCTGATCTGGCTGCCTTGGTGGGCCGCGCTCCTGATCGTGCTCGGAGTCCCCGCGGCGGCCTATCTGATGCTGGACCCGGGGCAGCGGCGCAGACTGCGCCGCGTCACACGCAAGGAACTCGGCCGCTGAGGCCGCTGTGCGGCTTCGGGGTCCCTGTTCGCTCGCGGGCCGGGCGTCGTTGGGTCCGCCGGCGAACCGGACAGCGCGTCGTGCCACTGATCGTGCTCGTGGGACCCGTTCAAGCGGGGCGGCCAGCCTCCTTGTCGAGGGCCTCCAGGAGCGCGGGAAGCTCGGCTCCCCGGCCCACTGGCAGCACTTCGCCGGGCTCCTCGTCCAGGAGTACGAACGCGATGTCGTCGATCCGCTCCCCACGAGGCGGACCGTGGCTCAAGCCGCGGGCAGCCCCAGCAGCGTACGAGCTACGTCCCGAGGCGACTCGTCACGTTCCCGTGCGAGGGCGATGACGGCCCTGCACGCCAGCTCACTGACGCCGAAGGACAACGCCTCCGGGGAGACCCACCCCGTGGCCTTATCCATCTCGTCCTGATCGTCCTCGGCGCAGGCCGCCACATAGACGGCGGCCGCTTCGAAGAGATTGTGGGCGCGCTCGCGCTTCACGGGGCCCGGCGTGCGCTCGCCCCCATCACGCTCTCCTGTGCGCCATAACTTGCGGAACTTGTCAAACATACGGTCGACCTTCCCCCCGGGGCATGGCTTGCGCCGCTGAACCACTCATCTTCCGCTCCCCAACGTAGAGTTAGTGCTTCAGTCACAGAAGGGGGACTGCGCGGTGAAGCGTTTCGAACGGCTTGAACGGATCAGGCGTCTCGATCCGGAGAAAGACTTCTTCGAGATCTATCGGCTCACCGCGACGTTCGAATTCCCGTGGGACTACACGCGCGCACTCGAGCTGGCTCTCTACCGCACCTACGCGGTGCCCAGCATCGGCCGCCTGCTCGCCGAGACGGCCGAACTGACAGACCGTACGCAGAAGAGGTACGACGACACGGCTCTGCTCCTCGACGCTGTCCTCGAGCATGGTTTCACAAGCGATCAGGGCCGCACCGCCATCCGCCGCATCAACCAGATGCATCGCAGTTATGACATCAGCAATGACGACATGTGCTACGTGCTGTGCACGTTCGTGGTGATGCCCAAGCGATGGATCGACTCCTACGGCTGGCGCAGGCTCTCCCGTCACGAGACGGTCGCCGCCGTCACGTACTACCGCACTCTCGGGGAACACATGGGCATCAAAGAGATCCCGGGCTCCTACGAAGAGTTCGAGCGCTGCCTCGACGACTACGAAGAGGCCAACTTCGGCTGGGATCAGGGCGCGCGTGAGGTGTCCGACGCGACGCTCGACCTGATGGCCTCGTGGTACCCCCGCCCCTTGGCGCCCATGCTGCGTTCCGCCACCCTTGCCCTGCTGGACGAGCCCCTGCTGCAAGCGTTCCGCTACGCCCCGCCCGGCCCGGTCACACGGTCGCTGGTGAGGGGCGCGGTGCGGTTGCGCGGGCGTGCCGTCCGACTGATGCCGCCGCGCAGGGCGCCGCACTACGCCCGGCAGAACTGGGAGATCAAGGGCTACCCGGACGGCTACGAGGTAGCGGAACTCGGCTCCTTCCCGGTGCCCGGCGTCCGTGGTTGCCCTGTGCCGCACAAGGGCAGGTCAGCGGGTGCTCCCGCTGAGTGAAGCCAGGGTCTCGTGCAGCCAGGTCCGTTCGGCCCGGCTGGTCGCACGGGCGATCGTGAGGATGCCGCGCCGGAAGGGGTCGTCCAGTTCCTCCGCGCGCAGCGGCCGATCACCGTCGTAGAAGAAGCTCGCAGGCTCCTCAAGGAAGGCCAGCCGCCTGCGCAGCACCGCCGCCTGGGCTGCCTCGTCGTCGAGATGACGGAGGAACGCCAGCAGCGTGAACCAGCGGTTCTCGTCGGTGATGTCGCCTCGCGCTGGTTCCGCGAGCCGCTTACGCAGTTCCTCCCTGCCCTCTGGCGTGAGGGTGAGGACGTGGCGCGGCGCCGCGACGGCCCCTGCCTGCGTCTCACGGGCCAGCAGCCCTGCCTTCTCCAGCCGTTTGATGGCCGGGTAAAGCGTGCTCTCGGCAACGGGCCGCACGTGTCCGGTCAGCGCGGTGATGCGCTTGCGCAGTTCGTAGCCGTGCAGAGGGGTGTCGCAGAGGAAACCGAGGATGGCCAGTTCGAGCATGCCCCGTATTCTGCCGCACCGTCCTCGCCTTCGCGGTACATCACGTATGCTATACATCGTGGCCGATGTATAGGCATGAATATTCAAGATACCGGCGAGCGAGGGGCGCGGCGCCGGACCTGACGAAGAGGGGTGGGGGCACCGTCATGCGTGAGGCGTGATTCGATGTGAGGGGGAGCCGTGTGCGATGGACGGAGAGCGGCGGGGCCGAGCCGGCGAGGGTGTACGTGCACGGCCTCGGCGCCGCATCCACCGTCTATCACGCACATATCGCGGCCAAGCCCGAACTGGTGGGACGCCGGTCGCTGTTCGTGGACCTTCCGGGGCACGGCATCAGTGACCGGCCTGCCGACTTCGGCTACACGCTCGAGGACCACGCACAGGCGCTGGCTGCGGTTCTCGACGAGGCTCAGGTGACGGGCGCGGAGATCATCGGGCACAGCATGGGCGGGTCCGTCGCCATCGTGCTCGCATACCGGCGGCCCGACCTGGTGTCGCGCCTGGTCATCACCGAAGCGAACCTGGACCCGAGCCCGCCGCTGACGGCTGGGAGCAGCGGTATCGCCGCCTACGAAGAGGAGGATTTCGTGAAGCGGGGCGGACACGCGCGCGTGCTGAAGAAAGTGGGGGCGACATGGGCAGCGACCATGCGGCTCACCGACCCGAGGGCCCTGCATCGAAGCGCGATCGGTCTCATGGCGGGGACACGGCCCACGATGCGCCACATGCTGATGGCGCTCTCAGTGGACCGCGTGTACCTGCAGGGCGCGTCGAGCGGTGAACTCCTGGGGCAGGACGCGCTGATCTCTTCCGGCGTGCGGGTGGTGACCGTGCCGGGTGCGGGGCACAACGTCATGTTTGACAACGCGGACGTGTTCGCCGGGGAGGTCGCGGGGCGACGGTGACCGTCGGCCTGAAGGCGCGGGCTCGGTCAGACCTCGCGTACGGCCAGAGCGAGGAAGCGGGCATCCTCGTCGACGTACGACGTCATGCGCCAGCCCGAACCGGCAAGGAGAGGGCCGAGGTTGGCCTCCGCCCTCAGGTCATCCGGTGTGATCCGACGTTCCTGCCGGGCGGCGAGTGCCGCCCGGCCGATCGGGTGGAACAGGGCGAGCAACCCTCCAGGGCGCACCACCCGCCTCAACTCCCGCAAGTTCTCCGCCGGATGCGGCAGGTGCGCGATGAGCCCGGCGCCGAAGACGGCGTCAAGGGACTCGGTCAGCAGCGGCAGCCGTGCCACGTCGGCGAGGAGGAGTTGACCGGCGCGATCCCTGCCCGCTTTCTTCGCGGCCCTCAGCATCGCGGGCGTCAGATCCGCGCCGAGCACGACTCCTGAGGTCCCCACGGCGTCCCTGAGGGCCGGGAGGGCGCGCCCGGTGCCGCAGCCCGCATCGAGCACCCGAGAACCGGGGCGCAGTCCGAGTTCATCCACGGCAGCTTGGTAGGCGGGCCCGTCGTCGGGGAACCGGGAGTCCCAGTCGGCCGCGCGGGCCGTGAAGAAGTCCTGGACCTGCGTGTGGTCGTTGCTCATACGCCCCATGATTCCGCAAGAAGCGTATGCGCGCCGGGAGCAGTCGTTCGGGCGTGACGCGTCCGCACTGCGGTCTCCGACGCAGAGGACTCCGCGCGCCGCTGCATCGAGCGTGCAGAGAAGATGCCGATGCGTCTGGTCGAGCCCCCCGGGCGGCGCGCAGGCCGCCCGGCTGCTCGACTCCGCGGGCCGTCTCTCAGTCGGAGACCGCGGCGTAGGCAAGCACCTTGTCGATTTTCACGCGCACCAGGAGTTCGCCGGGCACGCCATTGCGCTTGCCGAACTCCTCGGCCCGGTCCTCGCCCATGTACCGGGCGCCGAGCCGGGCCGCCCAATGGCGGACCTGGTCGACATCCTCGATCAGTTCCGCGTGGCCCTGCAGGACGACGAAGGCGAAGGGCGGCTGATCGTCGTCCACACACAGGGCCACGCGTCCGTCGCGTGCGAGGTTCCGGCCCTTCACCGTCTCCTTGCCGGTGTTGAACACCAGGTCGTCCCCGTCGAGCAGAAACCAGATCGGGGCGATGTGCGGGCTGCCGTCCGCCCGGACGGTCGAGAGCTTGCCGGTCCGTGTGCCGTGCGAGACGAAAGCCCGCCACTGGTCATCGGTCATCTTCTGTGCCATGTCCCCATCATGCTTGCCGGGGGGCCGGTCGTGGGGAAGGCTGGCAGGTCAGATCCTCCAGCCAGGGGGAGTGAAAACGGGGAGACAGGACCATGGGGCAGAGCACGGGGCTGGGCTGGCTGCTGGACGACCTGACGCAGCGGATGGAACACGTACGGCATGCGCTGGTGCTGTCCAACGACGGCCTGGTGACGGCCGCGAGTTCGGACCTGAAGCGTGAGGACGCGGAGCATCTCGCCGCGGTCTCTTCAGGACTGCACAGCCTTGCCAAGGGATCGGGGCGTCACTTCCGCGCCGGCAACGTACGACAGACGATGATCGAGTTCGACGACGCCGTCCTCTTCGTCACCGCGGCGGGTGACGGCAGCTGCCTGTGCGTCCTGAGCGCCGCGGAAGCCGACATCGGCCAGGTCGCCTACGAGATGACGCTGCTCGTGAACCGCGTCGGCGAGCACTTGGGAGTCGGCGCCCGGCAACCGGAACGCACGCCGATCGTAGACCTCTGACCAGCACTGACGCTGCCACGACAAGAGTTATCCACAGGCCCAGCGAGGATCGCGGTGGTCGGGCTACGGTTTTTCCCGAGAGCAAGCACGCCTCACGGGGGAGAACCACCATGACCGGTGACACCATTACGCAGACGACCACCGCGGCGGCCGTCCGGCCATCGATGACGCAGAGCAGTGCTGCCAGGGAGCTGGGCCTGAAACGCGGCGAGTTCGATCTCGCGGTGATGCTGGGGCACATCCGCACCGTCGGTGACGGCAACGGCGGCCAGCGCCGCGTGGCGCGTGAGGAGATCGACCGCGTGCGCGGAAGTGAAGGTTTCCCTGAGTCATTGCGCAAGGTCGTCAGAGCTGTGGGGACCACGGAGGGCGCAGAACTCATGGGCATCAGCCCGGCCCGCTTCACCCGGCTCGCCCGGGCCGGTGCGCTGACGCCGGCGAAATTCTACCTGAACCGGTACAGGGCAGTCGTATGGCTCTATCTCTCCGAAGAGCTGCGGCAGTTCGCCGAGATCGAGGCCAACGCCGGACTCCTCACGGGACGCATGCCGGGAGCGATGCGCGCACGACTGGACGAAGGGCAGGACCTGAGGGCGCGCAACTGGCGGGGCCGGTACGCGGACTTCCTGCTGCGTCAGTGCGAGGACCCATGGGAGCGCGCCGCCGCCATGGCTTCACTGCTCGACCCGCTGCAGACCGCCGAGATCATCAGGGACCCGTACGAACGCGCATACCTCAACCGGCTCAAGCCCGCGCCGCGCGCCCACGGAGCGCCGGACTCGCCCGTGGCGCGAATCGTCGAACGGATCACCACCGCGGACGACCCGGACGAGATCCGCTGGCTGCGCTCCAGCCTGCTGATCGGCTTGGTCCAGGCCCGCGCACAGCGCCCGGCGCCCCGACCCGCGGAGCGCCCCATGCCCCCGCCGGTCCCTGAACGGGCACATCCGACCGCGGAGCCCGAACTCCCGAAGGACACGGAGACGGTGATCGACGCCTCCGTACAGGAACCGCGGGGCCTGCGGAAATGGCTGCGCCGCAGGCGAGCATAGGCCGGGGCCTCAGGCCACCCGTATCGCTGCCGCTACATCGTGGCATGAAGGTCTTTGGCGTACTCCTCGATGGCCGGTCGGTAGCCGGCGATCTCAGGGTCGTTGGTAGTGGCGGCCAGCAGCGTCAGGAGCAACTCCATCGCGTCGTGGGTCCGACCTGTGTTGTACAGCGCCATGGCCAAGAACGTCTTGAGTCCGCCGTCGTCGGGGAATTCGGCCACCGCACCACTGAGCGTGGCGACCGCTTCCTCGTAGCGGCCAAGAATCCTGTAGGTGCTGCCCAGACCCAGGAGTGCTCCCCGGCGGTCGTCGTCGGAAAGACCCTTTCCGGCGAGCGCGCTCTCGTAGTAAGGGACTGCTTCGGCCTCCAGGCCCAACGTGTCGTGGACCCACGCGGTCTGGTACGCCACCTCCGCGTCCTGAGGCCACCGTGCCGAGAGGGTGACCAGTCGCTCCCGCGCTTCCTCCCCTCGGCCTGCCTCGCGCAGTCGGACCGCCTCGGCAAGCAGCCCATCCCTGTCCTCGGCCGTGTTCTCGCTCAACTGCCCATCCCCCTCGTCACTTTGCCCACATTCCAGGCCGGAGCTTTTCGGGCCCACTTCGACACACCCTGATCCTGTTCTGAACGGAGGCGCAGATGCCCGACCTGGCCCGCTCTCGCTCCAGGCACGCCCGGCGTGCTTCAACAGGCCAGTTCCTCTTCGAGCCACGTGCGGCCACGCGTGCGTGCGGTGAGTCGTACCCCACCCAGGCGGGCGGCAAGACGCTCCGCCTCGACCTGCACAGCCCTTCGCGCGTCCGCTCCCACGTCCTCCAGGAACCTGCACACGGTCTCACCCCGGCTGTCCTGAGCCCACCCTCCGACGATGCGGCCGTTCCACCACAGGGACGGTCCGATGTTGCCGTTTCTGTCGAACAGGTAGGGGCCGTGATCGCCGAGGAACCAACCCCGGTTCTGCCAGCCCATCGGAGTCGAATCCAGCGCCGGCAACAGCGCTGCCCACGGCTCCGGTGGAGGAGTTTCGTCCACGTCGTCGGGCAGCAGCAGCCCGGCCACCCCGTCCAAGTCGACCTCGACAGGGCGCAGCTCCGTCAGCGCCCGCTTCGTCTGGGTCTTGGTCCACCCGGTCCACCAGCGCAGATCTTCCGCGGTGGCTGGACCGAACGTTCGCAACCAACGCCGGGCCAGTTCGGTCTGGGCGTCCTGGGTGTCCCAGTCGGCGAGCCCGCCAGGGAACCAGTCCGTCAGCGGGGCCCAGCGGTACTGGTGGGAGGTCCACGTGCCGCGGGGGCGCCCACGTACGACGTGGCCCTCGGCGGCGAGCAGCAGAAGGAGCCTGCTGGCCAGTTTCTGCCGGCCCTCGTAGCTTTTGCCGCGGGCCATCACCAGCTCCGTGCTCAGGCGTGGGTCGTCGCTCGCCAGCTCGGCCGCCGTTGCCTCGCCGCGTTCCTTGAGGGCACGCAGAGCGGCCTCCTCGGCTTCCGCCAGCCACGCCGTCACCCCGCCCGCGTCTTCGGCGACGCCGGTCTCCGCGAGCATCCCGAGGAGGAGGCGGCGTTCCCGGGCGGCCACCGCGCGGGAACACGCGGCCTGCAGGACGGGAGCGACATCGAGAGACGTCACGAAGACCGTGCGACGCATCCCCAGCAACCGGATCAACGACCGGTCCGCATAGAGCGCCCGCTCCACGTCCGCCACCCGCCCGTCCCGCATACGGGCCCAGGCACCTACGTAGACCGACGACGGGTCCGTGCCGTGCAGTGCCAGCAGAGAGCGTGCCACCTCGGTCGGATCGTCCGCCCTGGTCTCGGCTGTCAACCGATGACGAAGTGCGAGCCGTGCCCGCCGCTCGGCCACACCTATGTGTCGCACCATGCCTCCCACAAGGGCCCCCTGCTCAGGCCTCTGGTGTCGGGCTGTCCATGTGGCGCTCCCCGTACGGGCGGAACAGCCCCTCCTGGACGACCGACACCAGGAGCCGGCCTTCGGTGTCGTAGATACGGCCCCGGGCGAGACCGCGGCCCCCCGTCGCGATGGGGGACTCCTGGTCATACAGGAACCACTCGTCGGCGCGGAAGGGGCGGTGGAACCACATGGCGTGGTCGAGCGAGGCCATGTCGAAGCCCCGGGGGCCCCAAAGGGGCTCCACCGGGATACGCACGGCGTCGAGGAGCGTCATGTCGCTCGCGTAGGTGAGCGCGCAGGTGTGCACGAGCGGGTCGTCACCCAGCGGGCCGACGGCGCGCATCCAGACCGCGCTACGCGGCTCCGCGTCCTTGGTCTCCTCGGCGGTCCAGCGCAGCCGGTCCACATAGCGGATGTCGAAGGGCTGGCGCCGGGCCATGCGCTCCAGCTGCTCCGGGAGCGCGCCGAGGTGCTGCTTGATCTCCTCGGCGACCGTCGGAAGCGACTCGGGGGCGGGAGCCGTGATGCGTGGCGGCAGCTGGTGTTCGAAGGCGCCCTGCTCGGGCTGATGGAAGGAGGCGGTGAGATTGAAGATGGTGCGGCCCTGCTGGACGGCGGTGACGCGGCGCGTGGTGAAGGAGCGCCCGTCCCTGACCCGCTCCACCTGGTACACGATGGGCACGCCCGGGCGGCCCGGACGGAGGAAGTACGCATGCAGGGAGTGCACCGGGCGGTCGCCCTCGGTGGTGCGGCCCGCTGCCACCAGGGCCTGTCCGGCGACCTGCCCGCCGAACACCCGCTGGAGGGACTCCTGGGGGCTGCGGCCCCGGAAGATGTTGACCT
This sequence comes from Streptomyces huasconensis, assembly GCF_021028635.1. Classification (NCBI taxonomy): domain Bacteria; kingdom Bacillati; phylum Actinomycetota; class Actinomycetes; order Kitasatosporales; family Streptomycetaceae; genus Streptomyces; species Streptomyces huasconensis. The sequence goes on along the minus strand of NZ_CP086119.1, from coordinate 623,077 downwards.
CGATCTGCTCCAGGTCCAGCAGATCGACCAGCCGGTCGGCGGGGTTGTTCATGACAGTTCCTCGACTCCTGTCCGGGACGCGTGGCTCCTGCAGGCGGTCAGAGCTGGCCGACGTCCGTGACCCGGACGACGGCGCGGCCCTCCTCGTCGGAGGCGGCGAGATCGACCTCAGCGCTGATGCCCCAGTCATGGTCGCCGTTCGGGTCGGCGAACGTCTGCCGGACGCGCCACAGACCGTGCTCCGGGTCCTCCTCGATGCGCAACAGCTTGGGGCCACGCGCGTCGGGGCCGGTCCCAAGATCCTCGTACTCGTCCCAGTACTTGTCCATGGCCTCACCCCAGGCGTCCGCGTCCCAGCCGGATTCGCCGTCCAGTTCGCCCAGCTCCTCGATGTGATCGAGGGCGGCCAGCTCGACCCTGCGGAACAGCGCGTTGCGCACCAGGACACGGAAGGCGCGGGCGTTGGCGGTGACCGGCTTGACCTGGTCGGCCTTCTCCTGAGCCTCCTCGGCCGTCATGACCTCGGGGTTGGCCAGCTGTTCCCACTCGTCGAGGAGGCTGGAGTCGACCTGGCGGACCATCTCACCGAGCCAGGCGATCAGATCCTCCAGGTCCTCGGACTTCAGGTCGTCCGGGATGGTGTGCTCCAGCGCCTTGTACGCGCTCGCGAGGTAACGCAGCACGATGCCCTCGGTGCGGGCCAGCTCGTAGAAGGACGTGAACTCGGTGAAGGACAGAGCCCGTTCGTACATGTCACGGATGACCGACTTCGGCGAGAGCGGGTGATCGCCGACCCACGGGTGACTGGTGCGGTACGTGTTGTAGGCGTGGAAGAGCAGCTCCTCCAAGGGCTTCGGGTACGTGATGTCCTGGAGCCGCTCCATCCGCTCCTCGTACTCGACACCGTCCGCCTTCATCAGCGCCACGGCCTCGCCGCGTGCCTTGTTCTGCTGGGCCGCGAGGATCTGACGCGGGTCATCGAGGGTGGATTCGACGACGGACACCATGTCGAGGGCGTACGAGGGGGACTCGGGGTCGAGCACTTCGAAGGCGGCGAGGGCGAACGTCGACAGCGGCTGATTGAGCGCGAAGTCCTGCTGGAGGTCGACCGTCAGGCGCACGATGCGGCCGGTTGCGTCCGGCTCGTCGAGCTTCTCCACGACGCCGCCGGCGAGGAGCGAGCGGTAGATCGCGATGGCCCGGCGAATGTGCCGGAGCTGCTGCCTGCGCGGCTCGTGGTTGTCCTCAAGGAGGTGACGCATCGCCTTGAAGGCGTTGCCGGGGCGAGCGATCACGGAGAGCAACATCGTGTGCGTGACCCGGAAGCGGGACGTCAGCGGCTCGGGCTCGGAGGCGATGAGCTTCTCGAAGGTGTTCTCGGTCCAGCCGACGAAGCCCTCGGGAGCCTTCTTGCGGACCACCTTGCGACGCTTCTTCGCGTCGTCGCCCGCCTTGGCGAGCGCCTTCTCGTTCTCGATGACGTGTTCGGGTGCCTGGGCGACCACCAAGCCGGCGGTGTCGAAGCCCGCGCGCCCGGCGCGTCCGGCGATCTGATGGAACTCCCGCGCGCGCAGCGTGCGGACGCGGTTGCCGTCGTACTTGGTGAGCGCGGTGAAGAGCACGGTACGGATCGGGACATTGACGCCGACACCGAGGGTGTCCGTGCCGCAGATGACCTTGAGCAGACCCGCCTGCGCGAGCTTCTCCACCAGGCGGCGGTACTTCGGCAGCATGCCGGCGTGGTGCACGCCGATGCCGTGGCGCACGTAGCGCGAGAGGTTGCGGCCGAACTTGGTGGTGAAGCGGAAGTTGCCGATCAGCTCGGCGATCTTGTCCTTCTCCTCGCGCGTGCACATGTTGATGCTCATCAGCGACTGTGCTCGCTCGACGGCCTGGGCCTGCGTGAAGTGAACGATGTAGACCGGCGCCTGCTTGGTCTCGAGCAGCTCGGTGATCGTCTCGGTGATCGGCGTCAGGCGGTACTCATAGGAGAGCGGGACAGGGCGCGTTGCGGAACGCACCACCGAGGTGGGTCGGCCCGTGCGGCGGGTCAGGTCCTTCTCGAACATGCTGACGTCGCCGAGCGTCGCCGACATGAGGACGAACTGAGCCTGGGGCAGTTCCAGCAGGGGGATCTGCCAGGCCCAGCCGCGGTCCGGCTCGGCGTAGAAGTGGAACTCGTCCATCACGACCTGGCCGACATCGGCGTCCTTGCCGTCCCGCAGCGCGATCGAGGCGAGCACCTCGGCGGTGCAGCAGATGACGGGGGCGTCGGCGTTGACCGACGCGTCGCCCGTGAGCATGCCGACGTTCTCGGTGCCGAAGAGCTTGCAGAGGTCGAAGAACTTCTCCGAGACCAGTGCCTTGATGGGCGCCGTGTAGAAGGTCACCTTGTCCTGGGCGAGGGCCGTGAAGTGAGCGGCCGCCGCCACCAGGCTCTTGCCGGAGCCGGTGGGCGTGGACAAGATCACGTTCGCCCCGGAGACCACCTCGATCAGCGCCTCCTCCTGGGCCGGGTAGAGAGTGATCCCCTGATCCTCGGCCCACGACGAGAAGGCTTCGAAGAGGGCATCGGGGTCGGCATCCGGCGGCAGCTGATCAATAAGGGTCACACCCCCATCTTGCCTTCCTTCTCACCCGACCAGGGAACCGGAGGCCTCGACGAAGATCACGAACGCTACGCTGTGTCGCCGACGGGGCGTCAGAACGATCGAAATGGGGCGGGCGACAGCGATGATGGGACCGGCACACTCACTGTCGGGAGCGGCGGCCTGGCTCGGAGTCGGCGCGGCTGCCGCAGCCGCGGGGCACACGATGCCCTGGCCGGTCCTCCTCGTAGGAGCCCTGATCTGTGCCGGGGCGGCGCTCGCGCCCGACCTCGACCACAAGTCGGCCACCATCTCGCGCGCCTTCGGGCCGGTGTCCCGCGGATTGTGCGAGATCGTCGACAAGCTCTCGTACGCCGTCTACAAGGCGACGCGCAAGCAGGGGGACCCGCGCCGCTCGGGCGGGCACCGCACGCTCACGCACACCTGGCTGTGGGCGGTGCTGATCGGAGCGGGAGCCTCGACCCTGGCGATATCCGGCGGGCGCTGGGCGGTCCTCGCGATCCTCTTCGTCCACATGGTGCTCGCCATCGAAGGCCTGCTGTGGCGGGCCGCACGCGGATCGAGCAGCGATGTGCTGGTGTGGCTGCTCGCCGCGACGAGCGCCTGGATTCTCGCCGGGGTCCTCGACAAGCCCGGCAACGGCTCGGACTGGCTGTTCACCGCACCTGGCCAGGAGTACCTGTGGCTGGGTCTGCCGATCGTGCTCGGAGCACTGGTCCACGACCTCGGGGATGCCCTGACGGTTTCCGGGTGCCCGGTCCTGTGGCCCATTCCCATCGGGCGCAAGCGCTGGTATCCGGTCGGGCCCCCGAAGGCACTGCGGTTCCGGGCCGGCAGCTGGGTCGAGCTGAAGGTGCTGATGCCGGTGTTCATGCTCCTCGGGGGAGTGGGCGGCGCGGCCGCACTCAACGTCATCTGAGGGCCGGCCTTCGTACGAGGGAGGCACGCGCCAGTGGCGGACGCGCCCCGGTCGGGTGGTGGCCCGGGCCCCTTCCGATGGCTGCCGCGGTGTTGGGCGGCGCGTTGCTGTGCCTGAGCGGGCTCATCGGAGCGGTCTCGACCGCACCCGAGGGGCCGACGGTGATCACATCGGGGGCGGCCGCCGCCGGTCCCACCCATGCGGAGGCGTCCGCCCCTTCTCGCACATGGGCGGAGGGCCTTGCTCGGGCCAGAGCGGGCGCCCCAGCCCAGGGCAGAACGATCAGGACGACCGGACCTGGTCAGGCCCGGGTGGCTGAGCCTGGTTCCGGCGCGAGGGCGGCGAATCCGCTCACGTCGGCTCCGCTCACGCCGGGCCCGTCTATGCCAGGGCCATGGGGCTCGCCGCCCGCGGGGCGGCCCGCTCCGGTCATGCCGGAACCGCGGCGCTCATCCTCCTCGGGGCAGCCCCTACCCGTGCCAGGACCGCCACAGCGCCGCGTACGCGCCGTCGGCGGAGACCAACTCGTCATGGCTGCCGAGTTCGCTGATCCGGCCGTTCTCGACCACCGCGATGACGTCCGCGTCATGGGCGGTGTGCAGGCGGTGGGCGATCGCCACGACCGTGCGGCCGTCGAGGACGCGTGCGAGCGAGCGCTCCAAGTGTCGCGCGGCTCGGGGGTCGAGCAGCGAGGTCGCCTCGTCCAGGACCAACGTGTGCGGATCGGCGAGCACGAGACGCGCCAGCGCGATCTGCTGCGCTTGCGCGGGCGTCAGCGAGAACCCACCGGAGCCGACCTCGGTGTCCAGCCCGTCAGCGAGGCCACGCGCCCAGTCGGCCGCGTCGACCGCGCCCAGCGCCGCCCACAGCTCGGGGTCCCGCGCTCCGGTCCGCGCAAGGAGCAAGTTGTCGCGCAGGGAGCCGACGAAGACGTGGTGCTCCTGGTTGACCAGGGCTACCTGGGAGCGCACCTCCTCGGCGGGCATCGCCGACAGAGCGGCGCCGCCCAGTGTGACCTGGCCGGTACGGGGTCCGTAGATGCCGGCGAGCAGTCGGCCCAGCGTCGACTTCCCCGCGCCCGACGGGCCGACCAGGGCGACGCGCGAACCGGGCTCGACGGCGAGGGACACCTCGCGGAGTACGTCGACGCCCGCGCGGTACCCGAAGTGCACGTCGTCCGCGAGGACGCGGTGCCCCTCCGGGACGACGGAGGCATCGCCCGCGTCCGGCTCGATGTCACGCACGCCGACCAGCCGGGCCAGCGAAACCTGGGCCACTTGCAGCTCGTCATACCAGCGCAGGATGATCCCCAGCGGATCGACGAGCATCTGAGAGATGAGCACGCCCGTGGTCAGCTGTCCGACGCTGATCCAGCCCTGGAGGACGAAGACTCCGCCGATCATCAGGGTCGAACAGAGCACGGTGGTGTGGGTGAGGTTGATCGCGGGGAAGAGCACCGACCGCAGATAGAGGGTGTAACGCTCCCAGGCGGTCCACTCCTTGATGCGGCGTTCCGAGAGTTCGATGCGGCGCTCGCCGAGCCGATGGGCCTCGATGGTGCGCCCGGCGTCCACGGTCTCGGCCAGGGCCGCGGCCACGGCGGCGTATCCGGCGGCCTCCGAACGGTATGCGGCGGGCGCCCGCTTGAAGTACCAGCGGCAGCCCACGACGAGGAGCGGCACGGCGACGAGGACCGCCGGCGCCAGCGGCGGCGCGGTCACGACGAGCCCGCCGAGCAGCAGAACCACCCACACCACGCCGATCGCGAGCTGCGGCACGGCCTCGCGCATGGCGTTGGCCAGGCGATCGATGTCCGTGGTGATCCGGGACAGCAGATCACCCGTCCCGGCCCGCTCCAGGACTCCCGGCGGCAGGCCGACGGACCGAACGAGGAAGTCCTCCCGCAGGTCGGCCAGCATCCGCTCGCCGAGCATCGCACCACGCAGCCGCACCTCCCGTACGAAGAAGGCCTGCACCAGGAGTGCGAGCGCGAACAGGGCGATGGTGCGCTCCAAGTGCAGGTCCCGGGCGTCGGCCGAGACCTTCTCCACGAGGTCACCCAGGAGATAGGGACCGGCCATCGAGGCGATCACGGCGAGCGTGTTCACCGCGATGAGCAGGGCGAAGGCCTTGCGGTGGCGTCGGAACAGCTCGCGGACGTAGGCGCGCACGGTCGCGCTCGCGCCGACGGGCAGGGTCTCCGCGGTCGTGGGGGCCGCCGGGTCGTAATCCGGGGGCGCCAGGCCGATCATGCCGTCTCCTCGATGTCGAAATGCGCGGAGGCGCCGACGCCGGCGCGCTCCTCATCGGTCTCGCGGGTCACGACCGCGCGGTACCGCGGTTCGCTGTGCAGCAGTTCGCGGTGCGTGCCCACCGCAGCGACTTCGCCGTCGGAGAGGAAGACGACGTGTTCGGCGCGGTCCAGGAGCAGCGGGGACGAGGTGAGCAGCACGGTGGTGCGTCCGGTCCGAAGGCTGCGAACCCCGTCACCGATCCGGGCCTCGGTGTGCGAGTCGACGGCGGAGGTCGGCTCGTCGAGCACCAGTGCTTCGGGGTCGGTGACCAGGGAGCGGGCGAGGGCGAGGCGTTGGCGTTGCCCGCCGGAGAGGGAGCGGCCGCGTTCCGTGAGGTGGGCGGACATCGGGTCGTCGTCCACCGATGCCTGGGCCAGTGCGTCCAGGACATCCGCGCACTGCGCCGCCGCGAGTGCTTCCTCGGGGGTGACGGCTCCGGAAGCGGGTACGTCGAGGAGCGCGCGGAGTGTCCCGGAGAGAAGCACAGGGTCCTTGTCCTGGACCAGGACGGCGGCGCGAGCTTCCGACAGGGGCAGGTCATCGAGCGCCACGGCTCCAAGGCGTACGGACGGCAGGCCCGCGGCGTCCTCGAACGCGGGGTGGCCGCCGAGACGTTCGGCGAGCCGCCCTGCCTCGTCCGGGTCGCCGCAGACCACGGCGGTCAGGCGACCGGCAGGGGCGAGGAGCCCTGTCACGGGGTCGTACAGGTCACCGGTGGGACGAGCACCGCCCGTCCAGGCCTGCCCGGCAGCGCCCGCAACCGCGCTCCCCGAACCACGGCAGCCGGTCGGCCTCTCCTCCGAACCACGGACACCAGTGGTCGGCACCTCCGAGCCGCGGCCGCCGATGGGCGGCACCTTCGAATCTCGGGCTCCGCTCGGCGGGACCGCTGTATCTCGGGCTCCGGTCGGCGGGACCCCCGAGCCCTCGGTAGGCGGCTCGGACGCGGTAAGGCAGGGCAGCTCCTCGGCCTGGTCTGCCGTACGTGGGTTCGGGGTCGTACGAGAGCCCGGGGTCGCGGACCGCGGCACAGCAGCGGGCTCCACCGTCCGCTCCAGGGACAGCACCCGTGCGGCCCGCTTCGCGGAGGGACGCGAGAAGGAGTACGCCATGGCGATCTCCTCGAAGTGCCGCAGCGGATAGTTGAGCATCATCACCGCGCTGTAGACGGTGACCAGTTCGCCGACGGTGATCCGGCCCTCGCGGGCCAGGTGCACGCCGTGCCAGACGACCGCGATGAGCAGCAGTCCCGGCATCAGGACCTGGATCGCCGAGATCGCGGCCCACATCCGGGCGCTGCGTACCGCCGCCGCGCGGACCTCCTGCGAGGCGCGGCGGTAGCGGTCGAGGAAGAGTTCCTCGCCGCCGATGCCGCGCAGCACGCGCAGTCCGGCGACGGTGTCCGACGCCAGTTCGGTGGCCCGCCCCGCCTTCTCGCGCTGGAAGTCGGCCCGGCTCGTCGCGCGGGGAAGCAGGGGGAGCACGGCGAAAGCGAGCACCGGGATGCCCACGGCGACGACGACACCGAGCGCGGGCTGGTAGACGAGAAGGCCGACGCAGACCAGGACGACCGTGGAGGCCGCCGCCGCGAACCGGGACAGCGCCTCCACGAACCAACCGATCTTCTCGACGTCACCAGTGGAGACGGCGACGACTTCACCGGCCGCCACCCGCCGGGTGAGCGCGGAGCCGAGCCGGGCGGTCTTGCGCGCGAGGAGTTGTTGCACCCGGGCTGAGGCCGTCACCCAGTTGGTCACCGCTGTGCGGTGGAGCATCGTGTCGCCCAGGGCGATGGCCACCCCGAGCAGACCGATCAACGCGCCCGCGAGGGCGAGCCGACCACCGGACCGGTCGAGCACGGCCTGGACGGCGACGCCGACCGCGTACGGCAGGCCCGCGATGGAGCCGAAGTGCAGCAGGCCCCAGGCGAGGGCCTTGAGCTGCCCCCCGAGCTGGTTCCGGCCCAGCCAGAGCAGGAAGCGCGGACCTGACCGGGCGTCGGGGAGGCCGGGGTCGGAGTACGGAAGATCGTGAATCTGCATGACGTCCCAGGACTCGGTGCGGCGGCGCCGTCGGCTCCACGGACATCGGACTCGGCGCGACAGCGCATGGGTGCAGTGCACGTGCGGGTACAGGCGCGGGTGCGGATGCAGCGCAGTGCAGGTGCAAGTCAGGCGCGATCGCGGTCAAGCCGAGGGTCAGGAGGAGCGCGCGGCGATAACAAACCGTGAAAGGTTCGCCTCGGACGGTGGCACGAAGCAAACGATTTTCCGTCCCGGGGTAAAGAATCGGTCCGTCTTCGACGGTGACGCAAGGCTGGACGAGGGAAGGGTGGGCCGGGTGCGACCATGGACGGATGCGGATAGCCGGTGCGGTGCGAATGGTGGTCGCGGCAGCGGCCTGCGGTGTCCTTCTCACGTCCTGCGGGAGCGGGGCCGGGAGTTCGGCGAAGAACGACGGTGCCGACGCCGGGCACGGCAAGGGGGCGGGCGGCGCGGGGAGCGACCGTGGCCGGGCCGCCGACCTCAAGCGCATCCCGGAGGTGGGTGATCGCCTCCAGTCGAAGATCCCGAAGGACTCGCGGCAGGTTGTCGCGGTCTACGGCGAGGACGAGGACTCGGCGAAGTCGACCGTCGTCCTCTACACGAAGTCGGGGAAGGCGGACGCCACCTGGGAGAAGAACCGCAGCTGGCCCGCGCACAACGGCAAGAAGGGCTGGACGACCGACCACCACGAGAACGACAAGCGCAGCCCCGTCGGCCTCTTCACGCTCACCGATGCGGGCGGTGTCCTCGCGGACCCGGACGCCAAGCTCCCGTACACCAAGTCGGACTCCATGCAGGCCCCCCACTACTGGCCCAAGACGCACTGGCATGACTTCGACTACGTCATCGCCATCGACTACAACCGCGCCAAGGGGACCCCGCCGAACGATCCGACGCGTCCCCAGGGCCAGGCCAAGGGCGGCAGCATCTGGCTGCACATGGACCACGGCAGCGGCACGTCGGGCTGCGTGAGCCTGTCCAAGTCGGGCATGCAGCACCTGCTGCGCACGCTGGACCCGAAGCAGCACCCGGTCGTGGTGATGGGGGACAAGGCGAACCTCAAGGCGTAGACGCCGTGTCCCCTCCGGGCGCGCGCGGGGCCGCACAGCCTCACGCCGCGTAGAGGGCCCATTGCGATGATCGGCGACTGGCCATAGAAATCCCCCATGAGAAGACAGGTCATGTCCATGCTCGTGGGGGTGGCTCTCGCCGCGAGCACGCTCGTCGGCGCGGGCCAAGCCGCAGCCACGCCCCCCTCCGCACCTGCCCCCACACCCCCGCCCGAGTTCGGGACGGACTGGCACGACCCGGTGACAGCCGCGCCCCCAGTCTCGAAGCCGCGCACCAAGGCCTGCGAAGTGACCGTCGTCGAGGCGAAGTTCAAGGACTTCACGCCGTACGAGGGTCATTACGCGCCGCCCCGTGGTTGCGGCGACCGCTGGGGGAAGGTGGTGCTGCGGCTGGACGGCAAGGTGAAGGGGCGGCAGTACGACCGTCTCGGCTTCCTGCGCGTCGGCGGCGTAGAAGTGTTCCGCACGTCCACGCCGCAGCCGTCCCCCGAGGGCATCAGCTGGTCTGTGGAGAAGGATGTCACCCGTTACAGCGAGACGTTGAGCCGCGAGCAGCGGATCGAGATGCTCATCGGCAACGTCGTCAACGACACGTACACCGGAGTCATCGACGTCAAGGTCACGCTGACGTTCTACGCGCGGGAGAAGGGTGCTGACGCGCGGGAGAAGAGCGCAGTCGGGCCGGAGACGGGCACCTCTGGGCCCATCTCTGGGCGGACGACACCCGACCGTGTCCTTCCGCTTGGTGACGGCACGACGCTCACCACGCCGCGCAACAGCGAACGCATCGTCGCAGAGGTCTACGCCACCGGCTCCGGAGGCGGCTGCGAAGAGTACTGGTACATGACGGTTCCCGACGCGGTGCCCTACTCCTGCAAGGCGGACAACGGCCCCTACCGCGAGGTGCAGGTGAAGGTGGACGGCCAACTGGCGGGCATCGCCGCGCCGTACCCGACCGTATGGACCGGCGGCTGGTCCAACCCCTTCCTGTGGTATGTGATCCCGGGCCCGCGAGCCTTCGACGTCAAGCCCATCGAGTACGACCTGACGCCCTTCGCGGGCATCCTCAACGACGGCCGCCCGCATGACGTGGAGGTCTCCGTCGTCGGGGTCCCGAAGGCGCAGACGGGCTGGAGCACTCCGGTCAACGTCCTGGTCTGGCAGGACGAGAAGAGCGAGCGCGTCACGGGCAAGCTGACCCGGCACACGGAGGGCGCCCTCTCGAACAAGTCGAGGCACAGGCCGGGTTCAGGACAGACCCCGCACCGGCTCGACACCAAGGGCGGCCACCGCTTGAGCGTCTCCGGGCATGTGAACACCTCGCACGGCCGTGTGACCACGACCGTGACGCGCAGCCTCGCCAACACATCCATGCACCGATGGACCGAGGGGGAGACGGTGGACGCGCTCGAAGCTACCTGGAACGACCGCGAGACGGTCACGACCGGTGGCCGGTCGGTGCGCACCGACCGGACGTACACGATGGACGGCACCACGACGCTCGGCGCCGATGACCGACTGCGCACCGAGATCTCCCTCGACGACCGTGCCGAGAGCGTCACGACCCACGGCGGCCGACGGGTCGGAGGGACGCTGATCGACGACCGGTACGACGGGGACGCCTCCTACCTCACCAACGTCCCGCGCGAGGAACGGCACGCGGTGGGCACCTCGCGTGAGCGCCACCGGCAGTTCGGCGGCGGTGGCTGTCACGACCGCACCTTGGCCACCGTCCAGGGGACTTTGACGGAGGACCGGCTGCGCTGCTGAGGTTCGCAAGCGGGGGGCGGTTCGGAGCGAGATCCTAGGCTGGTGGTGACCTGAGCGCCCTCGCCCGAACCCGCCCCCTCCCGTCCCCCCGGCTGTCCGCTACGCCTCCGGCTTCGGTGAGTCCATCCCCGGACGCGCCTTCTTCCACAGTCCGCGCGTGAAGTCGGGGATCGCTTGCGGCGCGCCCTTCGCCTTGATCGAGAGGTGGCTCAGCGGCACGGGCGCCGTCCATGTCGCGGCGTCGTACACGTCGAAGTCCGGGACGAGGCCGAGCTGCATGGTCTGCATCAGGCGGAAGATCATGATGTAGTCCATGCCGCCGTGGCCGCCCGGCGGGTTGGCGTGTTCCTTCCAGAGCCAGTGGTCGAAGTCGGCGTACTTGGAGAAGTCGGCCCACTTGTCGTCCGTGTGGTCCGGCTCGATGTAGATGCGCGGCGGGTAGTCCTCGAAGACACCTTTCGTGCCGCCGAGGCTGTTGATGCGGCTATAGGGGTGCGGTGTGGAGACATCGTGCTCCAAGCGAATCACCCGCCCCTTCGCCGTCTGTACGAGGCTGATGGTGCGGTCGCTCTCGATGTACGTCTCCTTCCAGCTCGGGTCCCCGGGTGGCATGTGCGCCCTGCGGTACTCGGCCAGGCCCAGGGCGGGCGTGCCGAAGCTGGATATGTGCGTGACGCGGTCACCGCGGTTGACGTCCATGTAGTTGGCGACCGGACCGAAGCCGTGGTTGGGGTAGAGGTCACCGCGCAGGCGCGTGTGCCACAGGCGGCGCCACGGGCCCTCGTAGTAGTCGGGGTCGAACATCAGGCCGCGCAGGTCGTGGTTGTAGGCGCCGGCGCCGTGCAGCAGCTCGCCGAACTTGCCCGCGTGCGCCATGCGCAGGACACGCATCTCGTTCTTGCCGTAACAGCAGTTCTCCAGCTGCATGCAGTGCCGACGGGCCTGCTCCGAGAGGTCGACCAGCTCCCACAGCTCGTCCAGACGCATGGCGAGGGGACACTCCACACCCACGTGCTTTCCGTTCAGCATCGCCGCCTTGCAGATGGCGAAGTGGGAGTCCCAGGGTGTCGCCACGTACACGAAGTCGATGTCCCCGCGCTTGCACAGGTTCTCGTAGTCGTCCTCGCCCTTGGTGTACGTCGCCGGGGCCGGCTGGCCCGCGGCGGTGACTTTCTTCGCCGCCGCCGCGGTCTTCTCCTTGACCGGGTCGCAGAGCGCCACGACGCGCACGCCCGGTATCGCGAGGAACAGGTCGATCATGGAGCCGCCGCGGTTGCCGAGGCCGACGATCCCGACCCGCACCGTGGAGCGGCGCTGGAACGGCACACCGATCATCGTCCGGCCCTTGCGGGCGGGCGCCTGGGCGGTCGTGTCCGCGGCCTCGGCGGGTGCGGTGCCCGGGGCGTCGGCGTGCGCCGTGCCGCTCGCGAAGGCGCCGAGCCCGAGCCCCGCCCCGGCGAGCCCCGCCGTGCGCAGCACCGTACGGCGTGAACGGCCGTCTCCCGGCGAGCCGGTGGCGCCTTCGTCAGGGGTGATGCCGTCAGGGGTGACGCCGTCAGGAGTCGGTGTCGCGTTCTCGTCGTGCATCGGACCTCCGTAGCTGTATGTCGGGTGGTCTCTACCACTGGGGCGGAAGCCACCCTGATGGGGCTACGGCGGGGATGCAAGAGGCTGAGGTGGTCGGGGACTTGGATTTCCTTGCGGCCACGGAGGGTGGGCGGCGGAGCTGAACGGGGGGCGCTTTCAGAGGCCTTGGGGCGGCGGCTCCGCAGGGCGCGTCGCGCGTTCCAGTTCGAGGAGGACGGAGTAGTAGCCGCGGCCCGTCGCATGGTCCATGCCGACCTCGCACATGCGGTTCGCGGAAAGGTGGGCGTCGTAGGGGCGGGCGGTGACCTCCGCCGCTTCCTTGCGGGTGGCCGACTCGGTGAGTTCCTTGTGCAGCATGCCGCGGTCTCCCGCGAACGCGCAGCACCCGGCGTCGTCCGGTACGACCACTTCGTCCGCGCAGGCCTCCGCGACCGTACGCAAGTGGGCCTCGTCGCCCAGATGCCGCATCGAACACGTGGGGTGCAGGACGGCGGAGCCGACTGTGCGGTGCACCGTCAGGTGGGGCAGTAGCTCGTCGGCGGCCCAGACGATCGAGTCGACGACGGTCAGTTCGCGGTGCAGCGCGCGGTTGTCGGCCGTCAGATACGGCACCACCTCGTGCGCGATGCCGAGGGTGCAGGAAGAGGCGTCGACGACCAGTGGCAGCCGGCCGCCCGCGGTCCAGCCCCAGGCCGCCTCGACGATGCGGTTGGCCATGAGGGTGGTGCCCGCGGCGTACCCCTTGGAGTGCCAGATCGTCGCGCAACACGTACCCGCGACATCGTTCGGAATCCAAACCGGCTTGCCCGCGCGCGTGGACACGGCGACGACGGCCTCGGCAAGGGAGCGGTCGCCCGGGCTGCCGAAGATGCGGTTGACACATGCCGGGTAGTAGACGGCCGAGGCGCCCACGCGCGCGGTGCGCGGCAGTCGGCGGGCCGCCGCGCCGGGGATCTGCGGCAGCCACTCTGGCACGAGGTCGGATCGCACGGCCTTGCGAGCCGTGCGGGTCACCGCGGTGAGCAGCCGGTCGCTGATCCTGTCGGCAGCGGCCACCGCGAGCCGCGCGGACGTCTCGACGACCTTGAAGTTCTTGGCGGCGAGCGCGGCCATCCTCTCCTCGCGAGGCGAGTGCCGCGCGTGCCGGAAGTTCTTCATCAGGGCGCCCGTGTCGATGCCGACGGGGCACGCCAGTTTGCAGGTCGAGTCACCCGCGCAGGTGTCCACGGCGTCGTAGCCGTACGCCTCGACGAGGCCGTCCTCGACGGGGGAGCCGGGGGTCTGGCGCACCATCTCGCGGCGCAGCACGATGCGCTGACGTGGTGTGGTGGTCACGTCCTCGCTGGGGCAGGTCGGTTCGCAGAAGCCGCACTCGATGCAGGGGTCCGCGATCAGCTCCACCTGGGGGATGGTCTTCAGGCCTCGCAGGTGGGCCTTCGCATCGCGGTCGAGCACGACGCGCGGTGCCAGCACCCCGTCCGGGTCGATGACCTGCTTGGTGCGCCACATCAACTCGGTGGCCCTGGGGCCCCATTCCAGCTCCAGGAAGGGCGCGATGTTGCGGCCCGTGGCGTGCTCGGCTTTGAGGGAGCCGTCGAACCGTTCCACGGTGAGACGGCAGAACGCGTCCATGAACGCGGCGTACCGCTCCACGTCCGCCGGGAGCGACGCGTCGAAGGCGAGCAGGAAGTGCAGATTGCCGTGCGCCGCGTGACCCGCCACGGCGGCGTCGAAGCCGTGTCGCGTCTGGAGGTCCAGCAGGGCCTCACAGGCCTCGGCGAGCCGGCCAGGGGGCACCGCGAAATCCTCGGTGATCAGTGTCGTCCCTGGGGGGCGGGAGCCGCCCACGGCTGTGACGAACGCCTTGCGCGCCTTCCAGTGGCCACCGATCGTCTTCGCGTCGCGGGTGAACGTGTTCGTCACCGAAGGCACCGGCGCCACCAGCTCCAGCCCCTCCAGGACCTTGGCCGCGGCGGTCTCGTACGCCTCCTGTGTGGCCCAGTCCGGTGCACGGAACTCCACCAGGAGCGCGGTCGTCGACTTCGGGAGCGCGGCCCAGTCGGCGGGCACCCCTTGCACGCTGACCGAGGCGCGCAGGGTATTGCCGTCCATCAGCTCGACGGCGAGCGCGCCCGCGGCGTTGAAGAGCGGCACCGCCGCGGCGGCCGCGGGCAGCGAGGGGAAGAAGAGCAGAGCCGTACTGGTGTGCCGGTCCAGCGGCAGCGTGTCGAAGACGACCTCCGCGATGAAGCCGAAGGTGCCCTCGGAGCCGACCATCAGGCCACGCAGGATCTGAACGGGCGTCGCACCGTCGAGGAAGGCGTCGAGACGATAGCCATTGGTGTTCTTGATCTGGTGCTTGGCGCGGATGCGGGCCACCAGGTCGGCGTCCGCCTCGATCTCCCGCTTGATCGCCAGGAGCCCCGCGCACAGGGCGGGCTCCGCGCGCGCCAGCCGGTCGTCGGCGTCCGGCTCCGCGGTGTCCACGACCGTGCCGGAGGGCAGCACGAAGGTCAGCGAGGCAAGCGTGCGGTAGGAATTGCGGGTCGTACCCGCCGTCATGCCCGAGGCGTTGTTCGCGACGACGCCGCCGACCGTGCAGGCGACCGCGCTCGCCGGGTCGGGACCGAGCACCCGGCCGAACCGGGCGAGTGCGGTGTTGGCGCGCACGACAGTGGTGCCGGGCCCGATGCGCGCCCGCTCACCCTGGCCGAGCACCTCGACGCCCGCCCAGTGCCTGCGCACGTCGACCAGGATGTCCTCGCCCTGCGCCTGGCCGTTCAGCGAGGTGCCGGCGGCGCGGAAGACGACCTCGCGGCTCTTGCCGTGCGCGTACGACAGGACGGCCGAGACGTCGTCGATGTCCTCGGGGACCACCACGACCTGCGGCAGGAAGCGGTAGGGGCTCGCGTCCGAGGCGTACCGCACCAGGTCGGAGACCTTGGTCAGGACCTTGTCCGCCCCGAGCAGCGCGATCAGGTCCGACTTCAGCGGCTCCGGGGTACCCGCGGCCCGGCCGTCCGGGACACGGTCGGGGGCGGGCCCTTCAGCGCGCCTGGTGGGACGCAGGGCTTCCGGGTCGGGCTCCAGCAGGGGCATGGGCTCTCCTCGGCGGTGGCGGCGGCGTACCCGGCGACGGTGCCCGCGGTGCGCCCGGTGGTCAGCAGCGGCGGCGGCCCTCCTGAGCGTCCCGCACATCGAACAGAGCGTTCAACAGACCGCCCAGTTGCGCGCGCTGCTCGGTGTCCAAGGGGGCCAGGATGTCCTCCGCGGCCGCCCGGCGCGCGCCGCGCAGCTCGCCGAGGGTCTTCAGCCCCGCGTCGGTGAGCTGGATGCGGATCACCCGGCGGTTGGTCGGGTCAGGAACACGGCGTACGAGATCACCGGCCTCCAAGGCGTCGACCAGCGTCGTCACGGCGCGCGGGACCACTTCGAGACGGTCGGCGAGGTCGGCCATGCGGGGCGGCGTCTCGCAGTGCGCGAGGGTGCGCAGCAGGCGCGACTGGGCGGGGGTGATGCCGATCGGTACCAGATGGCGCTTCTGAATCCGCTGCAGCCTGCGGGTCAGCCGCAGCAGCTGTTCGGCGAGCAGGCCGTCGGGGTCCGGGGTGTTCATGCGGGAACATTATCAGGACCTTGTGCATTGTGAGTATAGGTAACAGTGAGCTATGCTCCCTGAGTCATCATCACCAGAAAAGCCTGCGGGTCTCTCCGGGCCCGACAGGCCCGACGGACCGGGCGGCCTCGGCGACCCCGGCAGGCTCGGCCAGCCCCGTAGGCCCCGTACGTCCGTAGGTCCTCTAGATCCCGTAGGAGCCCATGCGTCACGACGAACCCACCTGGACACCCCCGGCCCCGGAGCCGGGTGAGGAGCCGCAACCGCGGCAGATGCGCCGCATCCTGCGGCTCTTCCGCCCTTACCGAGGCCGCCTCGCGATCGTGGGACTACTGGTCTGCGCCGCGTCCCTGGTCTCGGTCGCGACGCCCTTCCTGTTGAAGGAGATCCTCGACACCGCGATCCCGCAAGGGCGCACCGGTCTGCTGAGTCTGCTCGCGCTCGGCATGATCCTCAGCGCGGTGGTCACGAGTGTCTTCGGCGTCCTCCAGACCCTGATCAGCACCTCCGTGGGACAGCGCGTCATGCACGACCTGCGCACGGCTGTCTACGGCCGGCTGCAGAGCATGTCCCTGGCCTTCTTCACCCGCACCCGCACGGGCGAGGTCCAGTCCCGCATCGCCAATGACATCGGCGGCATGCAGGCGACCGTCACCTCCACCGCGACCTCCCTCGTCTCGAACCTCACGAGCGTGATCGCGACGGTCGTCGCCATGCTCGCCCTCGACTGGCGCCTGACCGTCGTCTCCCTGCTGCTGCTCCCGGTGTTCGTGTGGATCAGCCGCCGGGTCGGCCGCGAGCGCAAGAAGATCGCCACCCAGCGCCAGAAACAGATGGCCGCGATGGCCGCGACCGTCACGGAGTCGCTCTCCGTGAGCGGCATCGTCCTCGGCCGCACCATGGGCCGCGCCGACTCCCTCACCCGGTCCTTCGCGGACGAGTCCGAGCGGCTGGTCGACCTGGAGATCCGGTCGAACATGGCGGGCCGCTGGCGGATGGCCGTCATCTCGATCGTGATGGCCGCCATGCCCGCCGTCATCTACTGGAGTGCGGGCCTTGCCTTCCAAATGGGCGGCCCCACCGTCTCCATCGGCACGCTCGTCGCCTTCGTCTCCCTCCAGCAGGGCCTCTTCCGACCGACCGTGAGCCTGCTCTCGACCGGCGTGCAGATCCAGACCTCGCTCGCGCTCTTCCAGCGCATCTTCGAGTACCTCGATCTGACGGTCGACATCACCGAGCCCGAGAAGCCGGTGCGCCTCGACTCGATCAAGGGAGAGATCCGCTTCGAGGACGTCGAGTTCCGCTACGACGAGAAGGCGGCACCCACACTCCAGGGCATCGACATCGCGATACCAGCCGGTGGCAGCCTGGCCGTCGTCGGACCCACCGGTTCCGGCAAGTCGACCCTGAGCCACCTCGTCCCCCGGCTGTACGACGTCACGGGCGGCCGCGTCACCCTCGACGGCGTCGACGTGCGTGACCTGGACTTCGACACCCTCGCGCGCGCCATCGGCGTGGTCTCGCAGGAGACGTACCTCTTCCATGCCTCGGTCGCCGAGAACCTCCGCTTCGCCAAGCCCGACGCCACCGACGAGGAACTCGTGGCCGCGGCCCGCGCCGCCCAGATCCACGACCACATCGCCTCCCTGCCCGAGGGGTACGACACCGTGGTCGGCGAGCGCGGCCACCGTTTCTCCGGAGGCGAGAAGCAGCGCCTCGCCATCGCCCGCACGATCCTGCGCGACCCGCCGGTCCTCATCCTCGACGAGGCGACCAGCGCCCTGGACACCCGTACCGAGCGGGCCGTGCAGGAAGCCATCGACGCCCTGTCCACCGACCGGACCACCCTCACCATCGCCCACCGGCTCTCCACCGTCCGCGGAGCCGACCAGATCGTGGTCCTGGACGCCGGGCGCGTCGCCGAGCGCGGCACACACGAGGAACTCATGGCGCGCGACGGGCGGTACGCCGCTCTCGTCCGCAGAGACGCCCAACTGGAGCCGACGCCATGAGGATATACCGGGAATAACCGTATTTACGGGTTAACGTGCCCCCATGCAGACCAAGATTCCGCGACGGGGCAGGATTCGACTGACGCGGCGGGGCCGGATCGCCCTGATCGCGACCGGAGCTCTCGTGGCGGCCGCCGCCGTGACGGTGCCGCTGCTGCTCCCGGACGACGATGCGCGCCCCGAGTCCTTGACGATCCCCGAGGGGTGGCGCTCGGGTCAGGTGTACGCAGCCGTGGACAAGGCCCTGAAGGTGCCCGCGGGCACCACGAAGAAGGCCCTGCCCAAGGCTGATCTGCAGCTTCCCGGAGACGCCGGGGGCAATCCCGAGGGGTATCTCTTCCCGGCGACCTACCCGATCAGCTCCGAGTCGACCCCGGCATCGGTCCTGTCGTACATGGTGGAGACGGCGAACAAGAAGTTCAGCAACAGCCGTGTGACGGCGGGTGCCGACCGCAACGCCGTCAGCGTCTACCAGACCGTCACCATCGCAAGCATGATCGAGGCGGAGGTCGACTCCAAGGCGGACATGGGCAAGGTGGCCCGAGTCATCTACAACCGCCTCGACAAGGGCATGCCGCTGCAGATGGACTCGACCATCAATTACGCCCTCAACCGCTCCACGCTGACCACCAGCGAGCGGGACACGAAGATCAACAGCCCTTACAACACCTATGCGCGCATGGGCCTGCCGCCCACGCCGATCAGCAACCCGGGTGAAGAGGCGATGCGGGCGGCGACCAGCCCGACTCCTGGGGACTGGCTGTACTTCGTGACGGTGAAGCCGGGTGACACTCGCTTCACGGCGAACTTCGAGGAGCACCAGAGGAACGTGGCGGAGTTCAACAAGAAGGCGTAGCGGCTGTCCGCGGCGAGGTGAGGCGTGGTGGTCGGCCCGCCGCGGGAGCGCCGGATGGCATGGTGGTCGGGTCCGTCGGCCGGGGCCCGGTTCTTTGCTGGGTGTCCGTGTTCTCGACGTGACGGAGAACCACTGGGCCGTGCCGTGGAGGCGCTGGGGTTCATCGGGTCTTGAAGCGGCGGAAGAGGTTGCGGGCCACGTACACGCCTGGGCCGCCGAAGCCGACGATGTCGACGCGGCCGTCACCGGTGATGTCGGCGACGAAGCGGGGGTGGTGGCCGACCCGCCAGGCGCCCGCGTCGTCGTTGTGGCCGAAGCCGCGGCACACCAGCTGCGCCTGCTCGAACCGGCCGTCGCCGCAGCTGTGCGCCACCCAGACCCCTTCGTCGCCGAAGCCGACGAGGTCGGGGTTGCCGTCGCCGGTGACGTCGGCGAGGAGCCGGAGGTGTTTCTTGCTCGTCCACCCCTGGGCGTCCCCGAAGTCGTTCAGGACGAGCTTGGGGGGCTCGAACGTGCCGTCGCCGCGTCCCCGGGCGACGACGACGCCCTGCGGGCCGAACCCGATGATGTCCACAGCTCCGCCGCCGGTGACCGGCATCAGGGAGCGGGGGTGCTCCGCGGCCGAGCTCCACCCCTGGTCGACCCCGAAGTCGTCGAGGACCCACAGGGGCTCGGCGAATTTCCCTTCCGCGTCTTGGAGTGAGATCCAGACGCCGTCGTCGTGGAAGCCGACGATGTCGGTGCGGCCGTCGCCGGTGGTGTCGGCGAGGAAGCGGGGGTGCTTGTCGGCGATCCAGCCGCCCGCCGACTGGCCGTGGCCGAACGCCGGGAGAGCCGGTTCGGCTGCCAGGGAGGCGAATTTCCCTTCCGTGTCCTGGAGTGAGATCCAGACGCCGTCGTCGTGGAAGCCGACGATGTCGGTGCGGCCGTCGCCGGTGGTGTCGGCGAGGAAGCGGGGGTGCTTGTCGGCAGCCCAGCCGCCCGCCGACTGGCCGTGGCCGAACGCCTTGATGACCGGCTCGCCGCTCGCGGGTGCGAACTTTCCAGTGTCGTCCTGCAGGAACACGCGGACACCGTCGGCGGCGAGTGCGACGGCGTCGGGCTTGCCGTTGCCCGTGGTGTCCACGAGCGTCCACAGATCTTTGGGACTCGGGGAGGGCGTGGGTGGGTGCAGGACGCGCTCGTCGTCCTTGAATGTGCCGTCGCCCTGCCCGGCGGCCGTCACCGGCCCCTTCGCGGGCTTGAGCCCGACAATGTCGGCTCGGCCGTCACCGGTGGTGTCGGCGAGGAACCGGTCACCGAGCCCGGCCCACCGGCCTGGCTCCAGGGCGCCCGGTTGCCCGCCGGTTGAGCTGCCGGCTCCGACGCTCTGCCAGGCGCCGGCGTCCTGCCCGCTTCCGAAGCGCTTCAGGACCAGCAGCATGTCGCTGAAGGAGGGGGTGGCGTCAGGTGCCGGGCGCAGCGCGGCCGAGCGGACAAGCCGCCAGGACTGGCGGCTGTTCCAGTGGCTCAGTGGCGCGAAGCGCAGCACGGGATCGCTCGTGCGCTCGGGCTCGGCCGTGACGAACCGCCAGCGCTGGCTTGCCGCGCTGTCGTCGTACTCGCTCAGGAGGACCCGGATCTCGTCGGCCGCTGGGTCGGCGAGGTCGAGAACGGCGCCGTCGGTGGCGTCTTCGATGAGGTAGAGGCCCGCTTCGTCCTCGACAGGGACGAGCCGCCAGCGCTGGGCCTTGTTGCCGGCGGCGGCATCCGATTGGCGGATGCCGCGGTCTGCGGTGGCGGGATTGTGGAGGACCTTGCTGCTGACCGCGTTGCGGATCACGTAGGTCTGCTCATCTGGTGTCTGTCCGCCCGGGGCTTGCACGGGGGTGAGCTGCCATTGCTCCGGGGCCGGGCGCCCGTCAGGGAAGTCGCGTACGACCAGTGTCCCGTCCGTTCCCGGCGTGGACCTGGCGCCGAGGATCTTCCCCGTGGCCGCGTTGACGATCTCCAGTTTCAGTTCTTGCGTGGGCACGGGCATCGTGGTGCCTCTTCCGGGCGGTGCGGGCGGGGGCTCGGGACAGGTGCGGTGGGGCGACGGCCGCGGGTCACGTGAAGACGTGGTGGTAGGGGACGCTCCACTCGTTGGGCAGGCGCGGGTAGAACGTGTTGATGACCGTCCCGGTGAAGTCCCCGCCCCAGTTGTAGGTCACGCGCACCTCGCTCTTGGCCGTCACCGCGTGGTCCTTGAAGCCGAGGATGGTGTCCGGGTGGGTGATCGGCACGAAAGTGATGCCGCCCCACGGCGTCACCGTGACGACCCACATCTGCGTGTCCTCCGGCGCGCCGTTCTTCCCGCGCCACAGGTCGCCGACCTTGTCGGGCAGGCCCACCTGGACGGTGTCGCCCGTGGTGCCCGTGGGGGCGTCCTGGTGGACGGTGATCCGCCGGCGCTGCGGCTTGGGCACGCCGTCGTCGCCGCGCCCCGGATCGGCCTGGCCGGCGGCGGGCGGCTTGGGGGGCTCCTGGCCCGCGGCGCTCTCGATGAAGTACAGCGGTCGCTGCCCGAAGAAGCCTGCCGGGGTGATGTACCAGAGGTGGCCCTGCGCCTCTTTGACGGCCGTGTCGAGCGTGGTGGACAGCTGGACTCCCTTGTCGTGGACGCTGCCCTTCAGCTCGGCAGGCTGCAGGAAGCCTCCGTTGAAGGCGTGGACGAGCATGACTGGCCGGTTCTCGACCAGTGCGGCCACGATCGCGTTGTCGTAGCTGTTCACCGCGACCGGGCCGCCCACCACCAGGTTCGACATCGCCGTGCGTTCTTGGGTGTACATCGCGGAACCTCACCTGTTGTCGAAGTGGAGAACGAGAAACCAGCCACAAAAGCAGCGTTTTTCCGTACGGCATTACCGCCACATTTACCCGACCTGCATCGACGCGGTTCCGGCATTTTAGGGGGCAATCAAATCCAATGCCACCGTCCGGCAAGCGGGTGCCAGTACGACATGCGCGTACGGAAATTCGCGAAGAAATCGATCGAGTGGCCGGCAGTGCCTCAACTTACCGCAGTCTGCGGTGAGTTGGGGGCGGTCGATGATTTGTTTTCACTCGATTGAGCGTGATGCCCGAGGGAGTCTTCCCAGGAATTTAGGCCTCTGCTAGCTTCGAATTTCGGCAAGCGCGCGGTTATCTGTTCCATTCCATCGAGCGCGTTTCGGACAGATCAGTCGAGGACGGGGAATGCCTTCCACCGCATACAACCTGGAACGGTTCAAGCGTCATCCGCTGACGAAAACGAACCTGCGGGAACTCAACATCGACCTGTCGGCCATCCTGAACCACCCCAACCTGGTCTACACCGACAACAACGGCGTGCAGCACAGGCCCGTCGGCGTCTCGATCAACAAGGAGAAATCCTCCGACGCTTTCCCGGACTCCGCGTTCGATCGCGGCTGGCTCGCCTACATGAACCTCGGGGAGCCACTGATCGAGGAGCGGGGTGACATCACTCCGCCCCGGCCCGACACGTTCTCCTCCCGCGCCTACGTGAACCGCAGCCAGAAGAACTCGATGACCTTCACCGACTCGGTCGAATTCACCGTGTCGAACGGGGTGACGTGGTCGCTTCACGGGGATGCCAAGCTCACCTTCGGCGGCACCATCGGCGCGCAGCTGCAGTTGCAGTTGCAGAACCAGCTCAAGATGGATCTCCAGGCGCAGTTCGGCACGCAGATGCGGAACGACATGGCGAACAAGAACGCCAACACGGTGACCAACAAGAACAGCAAGGACAGCGTCGGGGTCGACAACGCCAACGCCACGGAGACAGCCACGACGAACTCGACGGGGAACTCCACGTCGAACTCGGTGACGGACTCGGTGGCATTCACGACTCAAGGCAGTGCCACCGGCAGTGCGTCGCTCAACGCGCAGCTGGCCCTGGGCCTCGCGGCCACCGTCGGCGGGTCCCTGACGACCAGTTGGACCTCGAAATCGCAGATCGGCGGCACGGTCCCGGCGGACTCCCGTGTGGAGACCATGGCCACGCAGCGGCGCGTCCACCGGCACTACGAGTATGAGATCCCGGTGACCTTCGCCGGATACCTCGCGGTGCAGTACGCCGTACCGGTTCCGGTCCTTTCTCCCCCGCAGCCCGGAAATCCCGGGCTCGCCCAGGTGGTCGCCTACGACATCGCCGGCATCAATCTGGCCGGCGGCGGATTCCGCATGAAAGGACGGATGGAGGTCGTCTCCGCCCTGGACGTCCATCACACGATGTTCGAGGAAGAGCGCCTCGTCTACAGCCAGCGAGCCCTGCACAAGGGTCCTTGACCGGGCCGCGACGCCAAATCCACGACGACGAGAGGCAATGGCCATGGTGTTCAACAACATTTTCGGTTTCGCGGAAGACAGCGCGGCGCTCTTCTCGGTGAAGCCCGGCACCACCGACTCGCGGCGGGCTGCGGACGCCGATTTCGAGGACGTCGCAGAGGGCGCGTACGACGACAAGAGCGCGGACCTGTTCATCAATGATCTCCACGGGGCTTCCTCCCGGGCAAAAGTCGTCCGGGAGCAGTCACCTGAAGCGCGGGTCATCATGGGCATCCTCGGCTCTTTCATCCGGACGACGAAGGACTCGGCCCAGACGGAGAAGGACTCGGCCCATGCCGGAACGGTCTCCGGCACGGCGTCCGCCGGCATGGCAAAGGCGAAGGAGACCGTGAAGGAGGAGGACGGGCTGCAAAAGCACGGGGGCCTCCAGAGCGACCCGGACAGGGCGGCATACGCCAAGACCCCCGAGGCGCCGAAGACACCCAAGGCCGCGGAGCCCGCCAAGCCGCCACCAGCGACCGCCGAGACTCCGCAGAAGCTGGGGGAGACCAAGAAGACCGAGACGACCACCGACGGAGCATCCGGTTCCCGGTAGCGCTCACGTCGCAAGGGGGGCAGGGGCATGACCGCCCCTGCCCCCTCCTGCGTCATACCGGGAGCAACTGCCACTGACGGCTTCGAGGGTCGCCCTCCGCCTCGTACTGCTTGATCACCGTGCGGGCGTTGGTGTCGACCCGCAGCAGCAGACCGCTGTTGCGGTTCGCGATCTCGTACACCCGTGGGGAATCGGTCACCGGGCCCACCGGGATCAGCCGCCACTGCTGGTGGTGCGCGTCAGCACCCTCGTAGGCGCGCTGCGCCACCACCGCCCCCTTGGCCCTGTGGGCTCCCACGACCTCCAGGACCTTGCCGCTGCGCACGTTCTCGATCCGGTACAGGACGTCGCCGTCGTCCTGCCCCGCCGCGACCAGCCGCCACCGCTGGTGATCCCTGGGGACGGTGAGCGTCTGCTGAACCTCGGCCCCGTCCTTGGTCGACTCATGCACGACTGAAATCCGCAGTTTGCTGCGGACGTTGGCCCAGGAGACCACCGTGCCCGAATCGGGCAGCCCCGCCAACTTCGCCGACGTGACCTTCCGGACCCGGGCGTTGCTGTAGTCGGCGATGTAGAGCGAGTCCACGCAGTCCACAGCAAGCCCGTACGGGTTGTACAGCTTGGCGTCCTTGGCGGCCAACTCGCCGTCACCATCGAAGCCCGGGGCGCCAGTTCCGGCAAGCGTGCTGACCTTCCCGTCAGCCGCGACCTTCGTGATCCGGTGGCTGCCGTAGTCGGCGACATAGAGGTCGCCCACGCTGTCCACCGCCATCCCCACTGAGGTGTTCAACGGGGCCGTGGCCGTCCCGGCAAGCGTGCGGATCTTCCCATCGGCCTTCGTGACCTTCCGGACCCGCTGGTTGCCGGAATCGGCGATGTAGAGGTTGCCTGCACTGTCCACCGCCACGGCGCTCGGGAACTTCAGCTGGGCGTCGGTGGCGAGGGTACCGTCAGGGGCCAAGCCAGGGGTGCCCTTCCCGGCCACCGTGCTGATCTTCCCGTCGGCCGTGACCTTCCTGATCTGGTGGTTGCCGTGGTCGGTGATGTAAACATCGCCCGCGCTGTCCACCGCGACATCGTGCGGCGTGCTCAGAGAGGTAGCGGTGGCCAAGGTGCGGTCAGTGGCCCCGGTGCCCGTCCCGGCGAACGTATGGATCTTCCCGTCGGCCATCGTGACCTTCCGGATACGGTGGTTACCCGCATCGGCGATGTAGAGGTCGCCCGCGCTGTCCACGGCAATCCCACGCGGGTGTTGCAGCGCGGCCGAAAGGGCGGAGACCCCCTCTGCTCCACGTCCCGGACTCCCGGTCCCCGCGACCGTGCTGATCTTTCCGTCAGACGTGACCCTCCGGACCCGATGGCCGGCGTGCTCACAGATGTAGAGGGTCCCGTCGCGGTCCACCGCGACCCCGTACGGCCCGTTCAACTTGGTCGAACGGGCCAGCTCCACACCCTGTTTGGCCGCCTCTGGGGTAGCTGTTCCCGCAACTGTGCTGATCCGGCGAGCAGCCTGCTCGCCATCCGCAGTTCCCGTGTCCGTGCTCATCATCTTCGTCCCTTCACCCGTTCACACGACCGCCGACCTGATGGTGACGGCGAGAGCGGACGAACAGAGCGAGAAGCAGAACGCCGGATCACACCCTTGTCCTGAAACGGAGCGTTTACCCATGTGCGGCCTATGGGGCGCCTCCTACGCAGGGTGAGTTACGTGCAGACACACGACCGGAAGATCGGCCACCCTCACGAGGGAATGACGGGTGCGGTGTTGACGAAGCCGCCGTAAGTGGGACCTTGTCCGGCAGGGGCAGGGGCAGGGGCAGGGGCAGGGGCAGGGGCAGGGATCGTCAGTCCTCGCACGCCGTGATGTCGTCGTCGCATCCCTCGACGTCGTCCGGGGCGATAGTGCTCAGGCGCCACAGGATCAGGCCCGTGCCGTCCTTCACCGGATCGACGCCGATCTTGAATGACGTGCCCGACGGGATGTTGAACTGGTCCGCCTCCGGGTCACCGCATCCGATGCCGTAGGCCTGTTCGTCTTCTCCGCGGGAGAGCGTGAGGGTGAGTTCGTCGACGCCACGGGTGTCGCAGGTGATGTCGAGGCGGTACGGCCTGTCGCCGGGGGTCGCGTAGGTCTTGTCGGCGCCGGACGCGATGTACGACGTGTCGCTGTCGACGAGCTTGGGGTCGGTTCCGTCGTCGGCGTAGGCGTCCAGAGCCCGCTGCGCCCGCTGGAGGGCGTCGTCGGGTTCCCAGCTCCGGCCGTTCCCGGACGGCGTGTCCGAGGTGGGGCGAGAGGTGGACGGGGGCGGCGTGGCCCTCTTCTCGCCGGGGTTCCCCCCACTGTCACCGTTCCCTTGTCCGGCACAGCCGACGAGAAGGGCGGCCGCGAGGGCGACCACGGCACCCGGGCGGGAGGAGGAGCGTATATGCATGAATGCACCTTATGGGTTGAGCGGTGGGAAGCGTGCTCCGACGGCCGGGGCGGCCGCGAGGGCGGCCCCGGCCGTCAGGCCATCGAGCCGTGCCGGTCCGAGGGTCAGTGCGCCGCGCTGCTTCTTTTTCCCGTGGAGCGGTCTCGGTCGCTCGGAGGGTGGGCACGGGCGTGCGATCCGGCCAAGTGGACCTGTGGCCGACGGTTTCGGCGGCTCGGAGAATTCGCGTCCTTGCAGGTCGCAAGGCTTGCCCACGCCTCAGGGCACCGGCGGGCAGTCGCTGATCAGTCATTCCCTCTCCCGATCTTGGGCACAAGTTCCACACATCCCCTCTCCAGGCGGGCGCCGATGGTCTAGATTGACCGTGCTTCGCAGCGGACACGGGGCGACAAAAGGTGATCTTTGAGTCCGAGGCCGTGGACGGCCGGTAAGGGCGTCCACGGTGTCAGACATGGCAGTCATCAGTTCCTGGAGCCCGAAGCGGAGGGCTCGGGTGCGGGGAGCATCCGAGTCGGCTGCCGCCAGGGCGCGTTGCGTACGCAGCGCTGAAACGGTCGGACATGTCATGCCTGGGAGGCGGGGGCCTCCCGAGGGGGAGAACGGCGCGGCGCGGGGGGCGGGGGTGCCCCCTGGGCGAGCAGACAGTGCGAGGCGAAAGCGTCGAACCACTGGCGACCTGGGGGGTTCTGTGGAGCAGGGGGAGTTAGTCAGCCCTTTTCCGTCGGCGCGCGGGCGGCTGCCGGACGAGGTGATCGGCAGAACCGCGACCGACTGGGAACAGCGGTACCGCCGTACCGTGATCACCACCGATACGGCGGTCACCGCCTGCGTGGTGGCGGCGATCGGCATCTTCTTCGGGGCCAGGGACGCGGCCAACTGGCACGAGAAATGGGGCATCCTCGCCTTCGGCACCGAACTGCTGGTGCTGGGAGCACTCGCGGCGAGCCGGGCGTGGGCCCCGGCCGTGCTCGGCCAGGGAGCCGAGGAATTCCGCCGGCTCGGCCGCTCGCTGTTCGCGGCCGTCGTGGTACTGGCGCTCGGCGGGATCGCCCTCACCTCGCGCAACATCAAACTCTGGATCTTCGTCGCGATCCCCGCGATCGCGCTCACCACCATGATCGCCCGGTATCTGCTGCGCCTTCGGCTGCACAGACAGCGGAAGGACGGGCTCTGCCTGAGACCGGTCCTGGCCGCCGGAAGCCCCGACTCCGTACGCGATCTGATCACCCGGGCACGCAAGTTGCCGCACCTCGGCTGGCGGGTGGAGGCGGTGTGCACGGCGGACGGCCACGGGCTCGACGGCGACCAGCTGGACGGAGTGCCGGTCGTCGGCCGGCTGGCGGACGTCGCGGGCCACGTCCGCCGCGACGGCTACCGCGTCGTCGCGATCACCCCGGACCCGCACTGGTCACCGGACCGGCTCCAGCGGCTCGCCTGGAACCTCGAGGGCAGCGATGCCGAAATGGTCGTGGCCCCCGTGCTGATGGAGGTGGCCGGCCCACGGCTGCACGTCGACGCGGTGCTCGGGATACCCCTGCTGCGGGTCAGCTTGCCGACCTTCACCGGGGGCCGCCGGGTGGTCAAAGAGGTCGTCGACCGCCTGGGCGCCGCGATCCTGCTGCTGCTCTTCGCTCCCCTGATGGTGCTCGTCGGGCTGCTCGTGCTGGCGGACAGCCGGGGCGGCGCGCTGTACCGCCAGCGCAGGGTCGGCAAGGACGGCCGCGAGTTCACCATCTTCAAGTTCCGCACCATGGTCCCCGGGGCGCACGGGGCACGTGCCGCGCTGGCCCACCGCAACGACGGCGCCGGTCTGCTGTTCAAGTTGCGCCGCGACCCACGTGTGACCCGGGTGGGGGCGGTGCTGCGCCGGTACTCGCTCGACGAACTGCCGCAGCTGTTCAACGTGCTCACCGGTTCGATGTCGCTGGTCGGCCCGCGGCCTCCGCTGCCGGAGGAGTCCGCCGCGTACGGCCCGGACATCCGGCGGCGGCTGCTGGTCAAGCCCGGACTCACCGGACTGTGGCAGATCAGCGGACGCAGCGACCTGCCCTGGGAGGAGGCGGTCCGCCTCGATCTGCGGTACGTGGAGGACTGGTCGCTCGCCCTCGACACGGTGATCTTGTGGAAGACGCTGCGTGCGGTGCTCCACGGGCAGGGGGCCTACTGATGTGCGCATCGCAGCGCGCTCTGTCGACGCGTGATCTGTCGCAGCGCGATCCGTCGACGCGTGATCTGTCGAAGCGTGGGGGGCGTCGTCCGATCGGCGCACGGGCGGCAGGCCATCAGGGCCTGCCCGGGGGGAGGGACGGGACATGAAGGTCAGCGTCTTGGGGCTCGGTTACGTGGGCTGTGTGTCGGCCGCGTGCCTGGCCGGCCAGGGGCACGAGGTCATCGGGGTGGACGTGAACCAGGTGAAGGTCGACCTGGTCAACGACGGCAAGGCCCCGGTGGTCGAGGAGCGGATCGGCGAACTCGTCGCCGAGGCCGTGGCGGGCGGAGCGTTGCGCGCCACCGGTGACGTCCGTGACGCGATCATGAACAGCGAAGTCTCGCTGGTCTGCGTGGGCACGCCGTCGGAGCCCAACGGCAGCCTGTGCACCACGTACTTGGAGCGGGTCACCGAGCAGATCGGTGCCGCGCTGGCGGAGCGCGGCGGGCGGCACACCGTCGTGTTCCGCAGCACCATGCTCCCGGGGACCTGCCTGAACCTGCTCGTGCCGATCCTGGAGAAGTACGTCGGCGGCACGGCCGGGGTGGACTTCGGGGTCGCCGTCAACCCGGAGTTCCTGCGCGAGGGCACGAGTGTGCGGGACTTCTTCGACCCGCCCAAGACCGTCATCGGCGAGCTGGAACCGGCGAGCGGCGACGCGGTGGCGGCGCTCTACGACGGCCTGCCCGGTGAGGTGTTCCGGGTGCCGGTCCCGACGGCCGAGGCGATCAAGTACGCCGACAACGCGTTCCACGGCCTCAAGATCGGCTTCGCGAACGAGCTGGGCGCGGTGTGCCAGGCGCTCGGGGTCGACTCGCACCAGGTGATGGACGTGTTCCTCGCCGACCGCAAGCTGAACATCAGCCCCGCCTACCTGCGGCCCGGCTTCGCCTTCGGCGGCTCCTGCCTGCCCAAGGACCTGCGCAGCCTGGTCCACGCGGCGCAGCGGGCCGACGTGTCGGTGCCCATCCTCGCCCACGTGCTGCCCTCCAACGCCGACCACCTCCAGCGCGCGGTCGAGCTGGTCGAACGCACCGGCAAGCGCCGGGCGGGCCTGTTCGGGCTCTCCTTCAAACCCGGCACCGACGACCTCCGCGAGAGCCCGCTCGTCGAGCTGGCGGAGCGGCTCTTCGGCAAGGGGTACGACCTGAAGATCTACGACGCGAACGTGAGCCTCTCCCGGCTGCTCGGCGCGAACCGCGAGTACATCGAGACCCGGCTGCCGCACCTCGCGCAGCTGCTCGCGGACTCCGTCGAGGAAGTGCTCGACCACGCCGAGGTGTGTTTGGTCGGGACCAGGGACCCGGCCGTGCTCGCGGCGCTGCCGCGCGGCGAGGGACCGGTCGTCGTCGACCTCATCCGCCTTCCCGACGCCGAGGCGCGCCGGACCGACCCGGGGTACGTGGGCCTTGCTTGGTGACAGAACGTTCGGTGACGCGTCGTCGTCCGGTGGCGCGTCGTCCGGTGACACCGCCGGCGGCGACCGGCCCGGCCGCCGCGCGCTGGTCCTGGTGGAGAACCTGTCGGTGCCGTTCGACCGACGGGTGTGGCAGGAGTGCACGACGCTGCGCGACGCGGGCTGGGAAGTGCACGTCATCTGCCCCCGGGGCACCAAGCGGGACACGGAGCCGGAGGCGGAGATCGACGGGGTGCGGATTCACCGCTACCCGTTGCGCGCGGCGACCGGTGGCCCGGCCGGCTACCCGCGGGAGTACGGATCGGCGCTGTGGCATACGTTCCGGCTGGCCCGCAAGGTTGGCCCGGTCGACGTGGTGCACGCCTGCAACCCGCCCGACCTGCTGTTCCTGCCCGCCCTGTGGCTGAAGCGGCGTGGCGCGCGGTTCGTCTTCGACCAGCACGACCTGGTGCCCGAGCTGTACCTCTCCCGGTTCGACCGCGGCGAAGACCTGCTCTACCGCGCCGTGTGCGCGCTGGAACGGCTGACCTACCGGGCCGCGGACGTCGTGCTGGCCACGAACGAGAGCTACCGGGACGTCGCGGTGCGCCGCGGCGGCCGGCGGCCGGAGGACGTCTTCGTGGTGCGCAGCGCACCGGACACCGGCCGGTTC
The DNA here is from genome assembly GCF_021028635.1 of Streptomyces huasconensis. Taxonomy (NCBI): domain Bacteria; kingdom Bacillati; phylum Actinomycetota; class Actinomycetes; order Kitasatosporales; family Streptomycetaceae; genus Streptomyces; species Streptomyces huasconensis. The sequence goes on along the minus strand of NZ_CP086119.1, from coordinate 592,686 downwards.
CGCCCCGTACCGCCCGAGCCGGAACTGAAGCGTGGCAAGCCCCATCTGCTCTGCTACCTCGGTGTCATGGGCCCGCAGGACGGCGTCGACTACGCCTTGCGGTCCCTGGCGAAGCTCCGCGACGACCTCGGGCGCACCGACTGGCATGCCGTGTTCGTCGGCGGGGGCGACACCTTCGACGCGATGGTGGAGCTGTCCCGGCGGCTCGGGCTCACGGAACACGTCCAGTTCACCGGCCGTATCCCGGACGCCGACCTGGCGCGCTACCTCTGCACCGCGGACGTATGCCTCTCCCCGGACCCGCGCAACCCGCTCAACGACCTGTCGACCATGAACAAGGTCCTGGAGTACATGGTGATGGGCCGCCCGATCGTCTCCTTCGACCTCCGCGAGGCGAGGGTCTCCGCCGGTGACGCCGCCGTCTACGCGCCCGCCAACGACGAGGCCCAATTCGCCGGGCTCATCGGGAAGTTGCTGGACGATCCCGAGCAGCGGGCCCGGATGGGCGAGATCGGCCAGGAGCGGATCAACGGACAGCTCTCCTGGCGGAACTCGCAGGCCTCCCTGCTCGCCGCCTACGCCGCCGCCTGCCGTGACGACGCCCCGGCCGCGCCGGGCGGCCCGGACCGGGCCCCGAGGAGGCAGCGCCGTTGAGCGAGGACCCGATACGCCTGGCCACCATCGGGCGGATCTTCCGTCGGCGCGCGCGGCTGCTCGTCGTCGTCGCCGTGGCGGGCGCGCTCGTCGGCTACGGCGCCTCACTGCTGTTCCCGCCGAGGTACACCACGTCGGCCTCGATACTGCTGGCCGGGCAGTGGGAGGAGCGCGAGCTGCTCACGCAGGCGGAGGTGGCGGCCAGTTCGGCCGTGGTCGACCGCGCGGCCGCCGCGCTCGACTGGAGCGGCGTCAGCGGCGGCGAACTGCGGGACCGCGTGCGCGCCGAGGCCGCCGACGGGAACATCATCAAGATCTCCGGAACGGCCGACAGCCCGGAGCGCGCCCAGCGGCTCTCCGACCAGGTGGCCCGGCAGTTCGTCTCCTTCGCCGCGCGGATCGCGGGCGAGACCACCGACTCCGAGGAGGCGGCGGCGCCCGAGACACTGCGGGAGAAGGTGGTGCAGACCAACCGCCGCATCAGCGACCTGGCCGCCGCGGCCGATCCGGGGCGGACCGTGGAAAGCGTGCAGGCCCGCACCGAGCTGGAGAAGCTGCGCACCGCCCTGCACGAAGCCATGAAGAAGCTGGACGAGGCCGACCCGGCGGCCAACAAGGCCGGCATGGTCGTCATGGGCCCCGCGGCCCGACCGACCGGCGAGGCACCGCCGACGAGGACGCACCTCATCGCCGGCGGAGCGCTGGCGTTCCTCCTGCTCGCGGTCATCGGCCACCTCGTCGCCGCACGGGCGAGCCGTCGACCGCGCACCGAACAGGACGCCGCCGCCGCGCTCGGCTCGACGCTGCTCGGCACCGTCGACGTGCCCGAAGAACGGCCCGCGTACCGGCCACAAGGACGCGACCCGCGGGCCTGGACCCGTCGGCTCCTTGGCGTCGACACCCGGTGGGACATACCGGCACCCCCGCGCCCCTCCGGCGACGAGGCCGACAGACAGCTCCGCCACCGACGGGTGTGGGCCCGCCTCCAAGCCCAACTTCCCGCCCCCCAGCGGCTGCTGGTCGTCGTACCGGAAGGCGACGAGATCGCCCGCCGGGCAGCCGGGCAGCTCGTCGCCGAGTCCGGGGGTGATCCGGCCCGCACCTCTACGAGCGGGGAAGCAGCCCCCACGCCGCGGGTGGTGGAGGTCCCGGTGTCCCGGCCGCTGGTCCCGGACCGCGACACCGAGTCCGGTGCCCTGGTCGTACTCAGCCTGGGCAGCTGGACGGCGGAGGAGCTGTCCGGCATCACGGAGGCCTGTGCGGACGCGGGGCACGAGGTCGTCGGGACCGTCGTCGCCTGCGCGGTCCGGACCCGTACGCCACGGACCGTCGGCCCCTCTCCGCGCCCTGGGACCGCGGTGGGCGACCACGCGAGGGGAGGTGCGCGATGACGACGACGAGCAGGACAACTCCGGAGCCGTCCGCCGCCGCTCCACTCATCGACCTGCACGCGCTGGTGGTGGCGGTACGCAGGCGCCGCCGCCTCTGGTGCTCCCTGGCCCTCGCGGGGCTGCTGCTCGGCGCGGCGGTGGCGGTGCTGCGGCCGCCGCCGCCGAGCGCGGTGACCAAGGTGCTGGTCGCGCACAAGGAGGACCAGCCGAACGACACCGGAACGCTGATCCGCACCGACGTCGAGCTGCTGGCCACCACGCGGATCGCCGACAAGGCCCTGCGGTCCCTCGGCTCCCCGGAGAAGTCCGAGGACTTCATGCGGGAGTACCGGGGCACCGGCCTGACCAACAACCTGCTCCAGATCGACGTGACCGGTGACAGCGACGCGCAGGCGGTGGCCCGGGCCAAGGCACTGGCCGACGCGTTCGTCGCCGACCATGTGCAGCGGATGCGGGAGACCGCGAAGGCCGAGGCCAAGGCGCTGCTCGACCAGCGTGACCGGATGCGGGACGAGCTGGCCAAGGTCGACAAGGCGATAGGAGACCGTTCGCCACAGGCCGACCCGGAGGCGGCGGCGGGCATCGAGACGCTCTTCGCCCGCCGCGCCGAACTCAACTCGCGCATCGCCGACTTCGACCAGCGCGCCGAGGAGGCGCGCATCGGCACACCGCGGCTCGTCGCCGGCACCCGGATCGTGGACGCCCCCCGCGCGGTGCGCCACTCCCTGCCCAAGGCGGCCGCCACCAACGCCGCGATCGGGCTCCTCCTCGGACTCGTCCTCGGGCTCGCGGTGGCCGCGGTCGGCGCCGTGGTGGCGGACCGGCCCGTGCTGCGCCGGGAGATCGCGGCGAACCTCGGCGCCTCCGTCATCGCGGAGCTGCGCCGCGCACCCCGCCGGCCGGCCTGGCCGTGGCGGCGCCGACGGACCCGGCTGGCGGGCGAACGGCTCACCACGACCCTGGCCCGCGCCGTACGCGGCTCCGCGGAACCGGTGTCACTGCTCGAACTGGGCTGTGCGCGCAGTACGAGCGTGCTCGCCCTGGACGTCGCCAGGGCACTGGCGGCACAGGGGCCGGTGGCCGTCGTCGACGGACTGCCCGGCCCGCACCTCGCGGCCAGCCGCCGCAAGCCGGGAGACCCGGACGTGGTCAGCGGCGAGGACGCCGCGGCCCTGCCGCGCCAGGTACGCCGGCTCGGCGTCGGTTCGGTCGCGCCCGGCACCGCGTGGACCGACCTCCCGTACCTCGGGAGCCGGACCGTGCTCGTCGTGCGTGCCGGGCACGCCAGTGCCGCCTGGCTGCACACCGTGGCGCGGCAACTCGCCGACCAGCGCGTCGCGGTGATCGGTGTGGTGCTGATCGACCCCGACCCGCGTGACCGGACCGACGGCACGCTCTGGGACGGGACGGACACCGCGCCGCGGGGCCACGCCGAGCGGCCGCCCCGGCACAACGGGACGGACCGGCCGCGGGCGAAGCGGCCGCCGACATGGGCCGCACGGGTCCCGGACACCGACCAGGAGGCCCCGTAGAACATGTGTGGCATCGCAGGCACCTACCTATGGCCGGACGGGAAGGCCGTGACCGACCGGCTCACCGACACCCTCGCCCACCGCGGCCCGGACGGGGCGGGCCGGTACGACCACCCCGTCGGCGACGGCGAAGTACAGCTCGGACACCGCAGGCTGGCCATCATCGACCTGTCCGGGACCGGCGCCCAGCCGATGGTCTCGGGCGGCCTCGCCCTGACGTACAACGGCGAGCTGTACAACGCGCCCGAGCTGCGCGCCGAGCTGGCCGCCGCGGGGGTGTGCTTCCGCGGGACCTCCGACACCGAGGTGCTCCTCGAGGCCTGGCGGCGCTGGGGCACCGACTGCCTGCCGCGGCTGCGCGGCATGTTCGCGTTCGGGATCTTCGACGAGCGCACCGGTGACCTGGTGCTCGCCCGCGACCAGCTCGGCGTCAAGCCGCTGTTCCTGCTGCGGCGCGGCACCGGCCTGATGTTCGCCTCCGAGCTGAAGGCGCTCGCCGCGGCGACCGGCGGGACGCTGGAGGTCGACCACGGGGCGCTGGTGGCCTCGCTGCTGTACTACTGGGTGCCGGACACGCGCTGCGCGTTCCGCGAGGCGGAGAAGCTGCCGCCGGGGAGCTGGCTCAGGTGCCGGGCCGACGGCCGGGTGGAGCGCGGCCGGTACTGGAACCTCAAGGATGTCGCCGCCGAGGGCCAGGAGCGGGCCCGCAGCGGCGAGCGGCCGGACCTCGCCGCCGTCGTCGAGGAGTCGACCCGGCGGCACCTGCTCTCCGACGTACCCGTGGCCACCTTCCTCTCCGGTGGCCTCGACTCCAGCTACCTGACCGCGCTGGCGGCCCGCCACCGGCCCGGCATCTCCGCGTACACCATCGGGTTCCGCGCCGAGGACGCCAAGTTCGAGGCCATGCCCGACGACCTGCGTTACGCACGGCAGGTGGCCCAGCGGTTCGGCGTCGACCTGCACGAGATCGAGATCGCCCCGGACGTGCTGGAGCTGCTGCCGCGGATGACGTACGACCTGGACGAGCCGATCGGCGACCCCGCGGCGATCAACACCTTCCTGATCTGCTCGGCCGCCCGGGAGGCCGGGGTCAAGGTGATGCTCTCGGGGATGGGCGCCGACGAGCTGTTCGCCGGGTACCGCAAGCACCTGGCCAACCAGCTCGCCCTGCGCTACCAGCGCATCCCGCGGCCCCTGCGGCGCGGTGTCTTCGCGGCCGTGGACCGGCTGCCGGTCGCGACGGCCCGCCGCGGGTACCGCTCGGTGCGCTTCGCGAAGCGGTTCCTCTCCTTCGCCGAGCTGCCGGAGGAGACCGCGTTCCGGCGCAGTTACACCATGTACGACCAGGCCGAACTGCTCGCCCTGGTCGACCCGGAGCTGGCCGGGACGGTCGAGGACGTGCTCACCGAGCACGCGGACATCTACCACGACAACGACCTCGACGACTTCGTCAACCGCATGTGCCTGGGCGACGCCCGGATGTTCCTGCCGGGCCTGAACCTCGCCTACACCGACCGCTCCAGCATGGCCGCGTCGACGGAGGTACGGGTGCCGTACGTGGACGTCGAGGTGGTCGAGGCGGCGTTCGCCGTGCCCGGCGACCGCAAGATCGCCGGACGGCAGGGCAAGGCCGTCCTCAAGGAGGCGGCCACCTCCGTCCTGCCCCGGGAGATCGTGTACCGGCCCAAGGGCCTGTTCAGCGCCCCGCTGCGGGCCTGGATGAGCCGGGACCTGGCGCCCCTGGTGCGCGAGGTGGTGCACGACGGCCTGCTCGTCAACTCCGGGATTCTGCGCCGCGACGCGCTAATGCGGATGGTCGCCGAGGACGCCGCCGGGCAGCGGGACTTCTCCAAACACCTGTGGCACGTGCTGACCCTTGAGCACTGGTACCGCGGCGCGACCTCCGGCTCCGGCCGGACCGCCCCCTGAGGGGGCCCTGAAAGACGTGGAAACAAGAGGAGTTCGGGTGAAGCAGGTCGTACAGAACTACAAGAGCGGCGAGTTGGCGGTGCTCGACGTGCCGGTGCCGGGGTGCAAGCCGGGCGGTGTACTGGTCCGCAGCCTCTACTCGCTGATCTCCACCGGCACCGAGCTGATGAAGGTGTCCGAGGCGGGCATGTCGATGGTGGGCAAGGCCCGCTCCCGGCCGGACCAGGTGGCGAAGGTCATGCAGAGCGTGGCCACCAACGGGGTGCCCGCCACCTACCGCAAGGTGATGGGGAAGCTCGACTCCTACACGCCGCTCGGCTACTCGCTGTGCGGGGTGGTCGAGCAGGTCGGCGCCGGGATCGACGGCGTGAAGGCCGGCGACCTCGTGGCCTGCGCGGGCAACGAACACGCGCTGCACGCCGAGGTGAACTGGGTGCCGAAGAACCTCTGCGCCCCGGTGCCGGACGGCCTCGCACCGCGCCACGCGGCGTTCGGCACCGTCGGGTCGATCGCCCTGCAGGGTGTGCGGCGGGGCGAGTCGCAGCTCGGCGATGTGGCGCTGGTCATCGGCCTCGGGCTGATCGGGCAGCTCGTGGTGCAACTCCTGACCGCCTCCGGAGTCCGCGTCGTCGGCGTCGACCCCGCCCCGGACCGCTGCGAACTGGCGGAGCGCCTCGGCGCCGCGGCCTGCGGCGACCCCTCCTCGCCTGCCGTGGAAGCGGCCGTCGCCGAGCTGACCGACGGCCACGGCGTGGACCAGGTGTACCTGGCCGCGGGCGGCGGCAGCAACGAACCCGTCGAGCTGGCCGCCCGGCTCTGCCGCGACCGCGGCCGGGTCGTCGACATCGGCAAGTGCCGCCTGGACCTGCCGTGGAACGCGTACTACGAGAAGGAGCTGGACGTCCGGTTCTCCCGCAGCTACGGCCCCGGGCGCTACGACCCGGAGTACGAGCTGGAGGGACGGGACTACCCGATCGGCTACGTCCGCTGGACCGAACGCCGCAACCTGGCGTGCTTCCTCGACCTCGTCGCCCGCGGCCGTGTCGACGTGGAGCCCCTCATCTCCCACATCGCCGACTTCGACGACGCGGTGGCCACGTACGAGCGCCTGAAGGACGGCGACTTGAAGGCGGTGGCGGTGCTGTTCCGCTACCCCGGACAGACGGGGGAGGCGCAGACAGCGGCCCCTTCGGTGACCGTGCCCGCCGTGACCGCGCGGCGGAGTCCGGCACGGGCCGCCAGGCCACCGGTACGCGTCGCTTTCGTCGGCGCGGGGAACTACGCGACGTCGATGCTGCTGCCCCACCTCGCACAGCGCGACGGCGTCACCTTGTCGACCGTCGTCACCACGACGGCGCTCTCCGCGGCCAACGCGAAGCGGAAGTTCGGCTTCGCCGAGGCGACCACCGATCTCGACGCCGTCCTCGGCGACGACTCCATCGACGCGGTGTTCGTCGTCACCCGGCACAGCTCACACGCCGAACTGACCCGCAAGGCACTGCTCGCCGGGAAGGCGGTGTTCGTCGAGAAGCCGCTCGCCCTCACCGAGGACGAACTGACCGGCGTGCTCGCCGCCGTGGAGGAGTCCGGCAACGACCGGCTCCAGGTCGGCTTCAACCGCCGGTTCGCACCGCTGCTGCGGGAGGCCCGGCAGCGGTTCGGCACCCGCAGCGGACCGGCGAACCTCCGGTACCTGGTCAACGCGGGCCGCCTCCAGCACGGCAGCTGGTACCTCCGCCAGGGCACCGAGGGGTCGCGGTTCGCCGGTGAGGGCGGGCACTTCATCGACACGGCGAGCTGGCTGCTGGGCGCCGACCCGGACTCGGTGTACGCGGTCGCCACGCCCGGCCACGAGGACCTCCACGCCGTGCTGCGCTACCCGGACGGGTCCACCGCCACCCTCAGCTATGTCACCACGGGCCCGGCCGGCTTCCCCAAGGAGACACTGGACCTCGTCGCGGACGGTCGCGCGCTGCGGCTCGACGACTTCGTCCGCGCCTCCGTCCACGACAGCCGCAAGCGGTGGGTCAGTTCCCGGCTCCCCAAGGCCAGGGACAAGGGCCAGAACGCCGAACTGGCCGCGTTCGTCAAGGCCGTGCGGACCGGCGGACCCATGCCCGTGCCGCTGGAGTCGCTGGTCGCCACCACAGCGGCCACCCTCGCCGTCCGGACCGGCCTGGCGAGCGGCGCGCCGGTGACGCTGACGAGGGCGCGATGACCGTGAGCGCGGGGAGCGCGGGCTGGTACCTGCGGCGGCTCTCCCGGATGGGCCCGCGTGAGGTCGCGGGCCGGGCGGGCGACGCGGTGCGCAGACGGCGGTGGCGGTCGGCGCGGCCGAGCCGCCCGAGCGTGACCGGCGCCCGGTTCACCGCGGTCCTGCCCGCCGGGGCGATCGCCGCGGTCCCGCCGGACGCCGCGAAACGTCTCGTCGCCGAGGCGGACCGGCTGATGGCCGGGCACATCGAGTACTTCGGGGTGGCCCGCGACGACCTGGCCGACCCGGACTGGTGGTACGACCCGAAGACCGGACGCCGGGCCCCGTGGGGGTACGCCTTCGACGTGCCGTACCGGGACGAGGACGTGATCGGGGACATCAAGCAGATCTGGGAGCTGTCCCGGCACCAGTACCTCACGGTGCTCGCCGCCGCCTACGCGGTCACCGGGAACGACCGGTACGCCGAGCGCGTGGCCGAGCACCTGCGCGCGTGGTGGTCGGCGAACGCGCCGCTGCGCGGGGTGCACTGGATCAGCGGCATCGAGCTGGGCATCCGGCTGCTGTCCTGGGTGTGGGTCCGCCGGCTGCTCGACGGCTGGCCGGGCGCGGCGGAGCTGTTCGAGGACAACCCGGTGGCGCACAGCCAGATCTACCACCACCAGCGCTGGCTGGCCGCCTTCCCCAGCCGGGGGTCGTCGGCGAACAACCACGTCATCGCCGAGGCCGCCGGGCAGGCCGCCGCGGCCTGCGCGTTCGGGTGGTTCCCCGCCTCGGCGCGCTGGCGGGCGGATGCGCTGCGGTCACTGGAGCGGCACCTGGGCGGCAACACCTTCGCCTCGGGCCTCAACCGCGAGCTGGCCACCGAGTACCACGGCCTGGTGCTGGAGCTGGGGCTCGCCGCGGTGGCCGAGGCGGACGCGGCGGGCGTACCGGTCCCCGCCCCGGTCCGGTCGACGCTGCTGCGGATGACCGACGCGCTCGCGGCCGTCGTCGACAACCGGTTGCGGCCACCCCGCCAGGGGGACGCGGACGACGGCCACGGCCTGGTCCTGGACGGTACGGGAACCGACCGCTGGGCCTCGCTCCTCGCCACCGGGGACGCCGTGTTCGGCCGTCTCGACTGGTGGCCGGAGGTGACCGGCACCGATGTACGCACCCCGCTGCTCGCCGCGCTCATCGAACCCGCTCACCTGCCGGTCTCCCGCCCGGCGAGCCGACCGGACCACTTCGCCGACGCGGGGCTCACCATCCTGCGCGGCCCGGACCTGCGCGGCCCGAAGGAGATCTGGTGCCGCTGCGACGGCGGTCCGCACGGCTTCCTGTCCATCGCCGCGCACGCCCACGCGGACGCGCTGTCCGTGGAGGTGCGGCACGACGGGGTCGACGTGCTCGCCGACCCGGGGACGTTCTGCTACCACGGGCAGCCCGTGTGGCGGCAGTACTTCCGGTCGACCCTCGGCCACAACACGCTGCAACTGGACGGCGTCGACCAGTCCGTCTCCGGTGGCCCGTTCCTGTGGACCCGGCATGCGCGCAGCCGCGTCCTGGCCGCGGACACAGCGGGCCCAGCGAACACAGCGGGCGCCTCCGGCCAGGCCGTGGCCCGCTGGTGCGCCGAGCACGACGGATACGCGCCCTCCGTACACCGCCGCCGGGTGGAACTGGCCGCTGCCCAGCGGGAGTTACGCGTGATCGACGAGGTGCGCGGCCCCCGTCGCTCCGTGCGCCTGGCGTTCCACCTCGGCCCGGCGATCACCGCGGAACTGGCGGGGGACCGGGCCGTGCTCACCTGGAACCGGGACGGGGAGGACCGCTCCGCCGTGCTGGACCTGCCCGGGCAACTGAGCTGGCGGGCACACCGCGGGGAGACCGAGCCGCCGCTGGGCTGGTACTCCGCGGGGTTCGGCCGCAAGGAACCCGCCACCACGCTGCTGGGCACCGGTGTCACCGACGGCGCCGAGGGATTCACCACCGTACTCAGGTTCCGGGACTAGGGGGACGCGTGGGAAAGACGTGGCGGAAGTGGGGGCTTCCGGTGGTGGCGCTGGCGCTGCTGGCGGCCGGCTGCGAGCGCACGCCGGACACCCCGGACGCCAAGGCGCGGCCGACCGCCGCGCCGGCCGCGCCCGTGGCCCGGGTGTGCGCCGAGCCTGCCGCCGGACCGGCGAAGGCACCGGCGGGCGCGGTGACCGTCGACCCCGCGAAGGTCGGTGACCTGGCCGCCAAGACGAAGAACAGCCCGCCCCGCACCACGTTCTGGCTCCGCCCGGGCAAGCACCGGCTCGCATCGGACCGCTACGCCCAGGTCATCCCGAAGAACGGCAACCGCTACCTCGGCGCGCCGGGCGCGGTGCTCGACGGCCGGAAGACCAACCAGTACGCGTTCGGCGGCACCGCCCGCGACGTCACCATCCGCCACCTGACCGTGCAGCGCTTCGTCGCGCCGCCCGACGAGGGCGTGGTCAACCACGACTCGGCCGACGGGTGGGTGATCGAGCACGCGACCATCCAGTACAACTCCGGTGCCGGGCTGATGGCCGGTGCCCGCCAGCGGGTCCGCGCCAGCTGCCTGCGCGAGAACGGCCAGTACGGCATGAACGCGTACAAGGCCAGAGGGAAGATCAGCGGCCTGGTGGTCGAGGGCAACGAGATCGTCGGCAACAACACCGGCGACTGGGAGCGGCGGCGCAAGGGCTGCGGCTGCACCGGAGGCATCAAGTTCTGGGCCGTCGACGGGGCCGACGTGCGCGGCAACTGGGTGCACGACAACCGCGGGACCGGGCTGTGGGCGGACACCAACAACAACGACTTCCGCGTCGAGGGCAACCTCCTGGAGGCCAACGACGGTGCCGCGCTGATCTACGAGACCAGCTACAACGCGGTCATCCGGAAGAACACGATCCGGCGCAACAACTGGGTCGAGGGCCGCAGATACGCCGACCGCGGCGACACCTTCCCCTTCGCGACCGTCTACGTGTCCGAGTCCGGCGGCGAACCACGCGTCAAGGCCCGCACCGACAAGATCGAGATCCACCGGAACGTGCTGGAGGACAACTGGTCCGGGATCACCCTGTGGGAGAACGCCGACCGCTTCTGCAACAGCCCGGCCAACACCTCCTCCGGCGACTGCACGCTGCTGGTGAAGGACACCGACCGCTGCGCGCGCCCGGCGATCGCCAAAGCGCCGCTGTACGCCGACTGCCGGTGGAAGACCCAGCGGGTGGACATCCACGACAACCGTTTCGTGCTCGACAAGTCGACTGTCGACTGCACGGTGAAGTGCGACCGCATGGCGGTCCTGGCCAACTACGGCACCTACCCCGACTGGTCGCCGTACCAGGGCGAGCGGGTGGCCCGGGCGATCACCCGCAAGCAGCACAACCGCTGGCACGACAACACCTACGTCGGACCCTGGAAGTTCGTGGCCCACGACCCGAGCCGGGTGCTCGACTTCGGGCAGTGGCAGGGCGATCCGTACCGGCAGGACGCGGGCAGCACCTTCCGCGCGCGGGACGGTGGTTGAGATGCGCACCGGCCCCATACCTGACACGGACCGCACGCCGCCGAAGACCGTCGGAGCGGTCTGGGGACTGCTCGTCCTCAACACGCTCGGCTCCACCGGGGCGAAGACCATCGTCCCGCTGCCCCGCTCCCTCATCCAGATGGTCACCATGGGCGCGCTGGTCGCCGCGTTCACGCTGGCGCTCGCGGTCAACCTCCGGCTGCGCGTCCGCCCCAGCGCCTACGTCTTCCTGCTCACCCTGCTGCTCGTACCGAGCGTGATCTCCAGCGCGGACCTGGGGTCCGGGTTCGGCGCGCTGTTCCGCTGCGCCCGCCTCGCCCTCTTCGTGGGCACGCTGTGGCTGCTCAGCCGCTGGTGGGACGGCGGCGTCACGTTCGTCCGGCACCACATCCGGATGTACTTCGCGGTGCTCGGCTCGGTCGCCGTCGGACTGGCCGTCTCGCCGGGCGCCGCCCTGCCCGACCTGTACGGCGGACGGCTCGTCGGCGCGCTGTGGCCGCTCACCCCGCCGCAGATCGGACAGTACGCCGCGGTCGTCATCGGCCTCACCGTCCTGCTCGTCCTCGGCCGCCGGACCGACAAGGGCAGCGCGGCGGTGGTCATCGTGCCGTCACTCGTCCTGCTCGCCCTGACCCACACCCGTACGGCCACGCTCGGCCTGCTCGTCGGGCTCGCGGCCGCGATCGGCTCGCTCGTGCTGACCAGCGCCGCCGCCCGCCGCTTCTTCGCCTGGGCGGTGCTGGGCGCCGTGGTGGCCGGGGTGGGGTTCGCCGCCGCGCTGCGGGCGTGGTTCCTGCGCGGCCAGAGCCAGGAGCACTTCACCAGCCTCACCGGCCGGGAGAAGGTGTGGGACGCCCTGTTGGCGGCGCCCCGGACGACCTCGGAGCAGCTGTTCGGCATGGGCCTGGGCGACAAGTCCTTCGGCGGGCTGCCGATCGACAACAGCTGGCTGGCCGTCTACCACGAGCAGGGCCTGACCGGAGCCGCCATCGTGGCGGCGATCATCGTCGTCCTCGCCGGTGTCGCACTGCTGCGCCCGCCGTCGCTGTCGCGGGCCTGCGCGATCTTCCTGATCGGCTACTGCGCCATCGCGTCGTACACCGAGGCCGGGCTCGGCGACGCCTCGCCGTATCTGCTGCATCTGGCCGTGGCCGCCTCCCTGTTGGCGGCACCCGCCGCGGCCCCGCCTCCGGCGACGCCCGAAGCCCCTCGACGACGTGTCCCGCGCTGGGCCCCGAGATCGGAGATGACCTGAGGATGCACGGCATGCACGTGTTGGTGGTGCACAACCGCTACGCCTCGGCGCAGCCGAGCGGCGAGAACAAGGTCGTCGACCAGGAGGTGGAGCTGTTGCGGGCGGCGGGCCACCGGGTCGAGGTGTTCGAGCGGCGCAGCGACGACATCGCCGCCCGGTCCCTCCCCGCCAAGGCCGCCGTACCGCTCCTCGTACCGTGGAATCCCGCGGTCCGCGCGGAACTCGCCGCCCGGCTGCGCGCCGCGCTGCCCGACGTGGTCCACGTCCACAACGTCTTCCCGCTCCTGTCGCCCGCGGTCCTCGCCGCCTGCGCCGACGCGGGCGTGCCCGCCGTCGCCACGCTGCACAACTACACCCAGGTCTGCCCGCCCGGCACACTCCAGCGGGCCGGCCGGCCGTGCACCGAGTGCGTCGGGTCGGCGGCGCCGCTGCCCGCCGTCCGGCACGGCTGCTACCGCGGCTCACGTCTGGCCACGGTGCCGCTCGCGGTCAGCATGGCGGTCAACCGGCGGCGCTGGTGGACCGGCGTGGAGCGGTTCCTGTGCATCTCCGCCGCGCAGCGCGACGTGCTGGTACGGGCGGGCATGCCCGGCGAACGCCTCGCGGTGAAGCACAACTTCGTGCCCGACCCCGCCCCCGACGACCGCCGATCGGCCCCCGGCGAGCATCTGCTCTACCTCGGCCGCCTCGCGGAGACCAAGGGCGTACGGCTGCTCATGGCCGCCTGGGACGAGATCGCCGCCGACGGCGGTGTGGGCGTACCGCTGGTGATCGCGGGCGCCGGGCCGCTGGAGCGTGAGGTGACCGCCTGGGCGTCGGGCCGGGACGACGTGCGCTGCGTCGGCCTGTTGGACACGGCGGAGTGCCGACGGGCCATCGCTCGGTCGGTCGCCGTGGTGGCTCCCTCGACGTGGCTGGAGGCGTTCGGCCTGGTGGTCGTGGAGGCGATGGCGGCCGGGGTCCCGGCCGTCGCCGCCGGCCACGGCGCCTTCGTCGAGCTGGTCGAGGACGGGGTGGCCGGGCTGCTGCACCGCCCGGGCGACCCGGTCTCGCTCGCGGCGTGCCTGCGCCGCGTCACGGCCGACCCGGACCGCAACCAGCGGATGGGGCGGGCGGCCCGGCGCCGTTACGAGCAGGACTTCAGCCCGGCCGTCGGGCTGGAGCGCCTGGTGGAGGAGTACCGCACCGCGATCGCGGCGCGGACGCAACCAAGGGGGACGGAAACCATGGGGGGCAGCACATGACACGATGCCGACTCTGCGGCTCGGCGGCGATGGCGAGCGTCGTCGATCTCGGGGCGACGCCACCGTGCGAGAGTTTTCTCGCCGCGGACCAACTCGATCTGCCGGAGCCCGCGTACCCGCTGCACCTGCGGGTCTGCACCGACTGCTGGCTCGCGCAGATCCCTCCGCTGATCACGCCGGAGGAGACGTTCAGCGAGTACGCGTACTTCTCCTCCTTCTCGACGTCCTGGGTGGAGCACGCGCGCACGTTCGTCGCCGACGCCGTGCGCAGGCTTCCGCTCGGCCCCGACGCGTTCGTGGTCGAGGTGGCGAGCAACGACGGGTACCTGCTGCGGCACCTCGTGGACCGGGACATCCGCTGCCTCGGCATCGAGCCGTCGGTGAACGTCGGCGCCGCGGCGCGGGACGCGGGCGTGCCCACGCTCACCGCGTTCCTGGACCCGGCCACCGGCGCCGCCGTCCGCGAGGAGCACGGCCCGGCGGACCTGGTCGTGGCCAACAACGTGTACGCGCACATCCCCGACGTGGTCGGGTTCACGCGAGGGCTGCGCACCCTGGTCGCCGACGACGGCTGGGTCTCCATCGAGGTGCAGCACCTGCTGACCCTGATCGAGGAGAACCAGTACGACACGATCTACCACGAGCACTTCCAGTACTACACCGTCGCCTCCGCGACCCGGGCGCTCGCGAGCGGTGGACTGACGCTCGTGGACGTCGAGTTGCTGCCCACGCACGGCGGCTCCATCCGCCTGTGGGCCCGGCCCGCCGAGGTGGCGGGCGAGCCCTCCCAGCGGGTCGCCGACGTACTGGACCGGGAGAAGGCCGCCGGGCTCCAGGAGCTGTCCGGGTACACCGAGTTCTCCGCCCGCGTGGCCAAGGTGCGCCGGGACCTCCTCACGTTCCTCATCGAGGCCGCCGAGCGCGGCGAGACGGTCGTCGGGTACGGCGCCCCGGGCAAGGGCAACACCCTGCTCAACCACTGCGGCATCCGGCCCGACCTGCTCCCGTACACCGTCGACCGCAACCCCTACAAACACGGCAGGTTCACCCCGGGCACCCGCATCCCGATCCTGCCGCCCGAGCGGATAGCCGCCGACCGGCCGGACTACGTCCTCGTCCTGCCGTGGAACCTGCGGGCCGAGCTGGTCGAGCAACTGTCCTACGTGCACGACTGGGGCGGCCGCCTTGTCTTCCCCATCCCGGAACTGAGCATTGTCGAGGTCGAGCGATGAAGGTCGTACTGTTCTGCGGCGGTTACGGGATGCGGATGCGCAACGGCGCCGCTGACGACGTGCCCAAGCCGATGGCGATGGTCGGGCCGCGGCCGCTGATCTGGCACGTCATGCGCTACTACGCGCACTTCGGGCACACGGAGTTCATCCTGTGCCTCGGCTACGGCGCCCACCACATCAAGGACTTCTTCCTCCGCTACGAGGAGACGACGTCCAACGACTTCGTGCTGCGGGGCGGGAAGACCGAGCTGCTGTCCACCGACATCTCGGACTGGACGATCACGTTCGCGCAGACCGGCATCGAGTCCCCCATCGGGGAACGGCTGCGCCGGGTGCGGCACCACCTGGACGGCGACGAGATGTTCCTCGCCAACTACGCCGACGTCCTCACCGACGCCCCGCTGCCGGAGATGATCGACCGGTTCGCCCGGCGCGACGCCGGCGCGTCGATGATGGTGGTGCCGCCGCAGTCCTCGTTCCACTGCGTGGAGCTGGGCGAGGACGGGCTGGTGGGCGGCATCACCGCGGTGAGCGACCTGCCGCTGTGGGAGAACGGCGGCTACTTCGTGCTCCGCCAGGAGGTCTTCGACCACATCCCGGAGAACGGGGACCTCGTCGCCGACGGATGCGCACAACTGGCCAAGCAGGGACGCCTGGTGGCGCACCGGCACCGCGGCTTCTGGAAGCCGACCGACACCGTGAAGGAGCGCGCCGCGCTCGACGCCGCCTACGCCCAGGGCGACCGGCCGTGGGCCGTGTGGGAACGGGACACCGCGCGGGTGAGCGCGTGATCGGGCTCGGCGCCGGGCGCCTGCACCGGATCGCCGCCGTGGGCGCGCACTGCGACGACATCGCCATCGGCGCCGGCGGCACCCTGCTGACGCTCTGCCGCGCACACCCCGGCATCCGCGTCGACGCGCTGGTGCTCTCCGGCGGCGGCAGCGAGCGGGAAGAGGAGGAACAGGCCGCGCTCACCGCGTTCTGCCCCGGCGCCGACCTGCGGCTGACCGTGCTCAAACTGCCGGACGGCCGCATGCCGACGCACTGGGACGAGGCCAAGGCCGCGGTCGAGGAACTGCGCGGGCAGACCGACCCCGACCTGATCCTGGCCCCGCGCACCGACGACGCGCACCAGGACCACCGCGGCCTGGCGCAGTTGGTCCCCACCGCGTTCCGCGACCACCTCGTGCTCGGCTACGAGATCGTCAAATGGGACGGCGACCTCGGCCGCCCGGCGGCCTACCAGCCGCTGACGCCACGGACCGCCGAGCAGAAGGTGCGGCTGCTCCAGGACCACTACCCGTCACAGCGGCACCGGCCCTGGTACGACCGGGAGGCCTTCCTCGGCCTCGCCCGGATTCGCGGCATCGAATGCCACGCGCGCTACGCCGAGGCGTTCGCCGTCACCAAACTCACGCTCGATCTCGGCACTCTTGACCTGGGAGACTGAACCTTGCGCGTACTACTGACCGGCCATCAGGGCTACCTCGGCACGGTGATGGCCCCGGTCCTCACGGCCGCCGGACACGACGTCGTCGGCCTCGACTCCGGCCTGTTCGCCGACTGCGTCCTCGGCCCGCCGCCCGCCGACCCGCACGGGCACCGGGTGGACCTGCGCGACGTCACCGCCGACCACGTGGCCGGGGTGGACGCCGTGATCCACCTGGCCGCGCTCTCCAACGACCCCCTGGGCTCGCTGGCGCCCGACCTCACCTACGACATCAACCACCACGCCTCCGTACGCCTGGCCCGGCTGGCCCGCGACGCCGGGGTACGGCGCTTCCTGTACGCGTCCACCTGCTCGGTCTACGGCGCCGCCGGCGGCGGAGACCTGGTGGGCGAGGACGCCCCGCTGCGCCCCGTGACGCCGTACGCGGAGTCCAAGGTGCGCGTGGAGGACGACCTGCACGCCCTGGCCGACGACGACTTCACCCCGGTGTTCATGCGCAACGCCACCGCCTTCGGCTACTCGCCCCGGCTGCGCGCCGACATCGTCCTGAACAACCTGGTGGGGCACGCGCTGCTCTCCGGTGAGGTGCTCGTCCTCTCCGACGGCACCCCCTGGCGCCCGCTGGTGCACGCCGCCGACATCGCGCGGGCCTTCGCGGCCGCGCTGACCGCGCCGCGCGACACCGTGCACGACCGCGCGTTCAACATCGGCAGCGAGACCAACAACGTCACGGTCGCCGACATCGCCGAACAGGTCGCGGAGGCGGTGACCGGCGCGAAGGTGGTGATCACCGGGGAGACCGGCGCCGACCCGCGCTCCTACCGCGTGGACTTCTCCCGGTTCCGCGCCGCGATACCCGGCTTCGAGTGCGCATGGACGGTCACGCGGGGAGCACTCGAACTCGCCGACGCCTACCGGAAGTTCGGCCTCACGCAGGACGACTTCGAGCAGCGCTTCACCCGGCTCGCCGTGCTGCGCGCCGCGTCCGACGCGGGCACCGTCGACGACACGCTGCGGTGGCGCCGGTGACCGGGGCCGTCTGCGGTGAGGAGATGTACGCGCTGGTGAAGCGGTTGTACCCGCTGTGCAGGAGCATCACCGGTGACGGGGTGCGGGCCACCCTGAAGATCGTCGACGAGTACCTTCCGCTCCAGCTGCACGAGGTGCCCACCGGGACGCAGGTGCTCGACTGGACGGTGCCCCAGGAGTGGAACATCCGGGACGCGTACATCGCCGACGCCTCCGGAAAACGGGTCGTCGACTTCGCCGCGTCCAGCCTGCACGTCCTCGGCTACAGCGTGCCGGTGTCCGAGACCATGCCCCTGTCCGAGCTGCGGGCACACCTGCACACGCTGCCGGACCACCCCACCTGGGTGCCGTACCGCACCAGCTACTACAAGCCGGACTGGGGTTTCTGCCTCTCCCAGGAAACCTTGGACGCGCTGCCGGACGGCGAGTACGAGATACGTATCGACTCCACCCTCGCCGACGGACACCTCACCTACGCCGAACACGTGGTCCCCGGCCAGGTCCCCGACGAGGTGATCGTCTCCTGCCATGTGTGCCACCCGTCGCTGGCCAACGACAACCTGGCGGGCATCGCGGTGGCGACCTACCTGGCGCGGGCGCTGGCGGAGCAGACGCCGTACTACACCTACCGGTTCATCTTCGCCCCCGGCACCATCGGCGCGATCACCTGGCTGGCCCGCAACCAGGAGCGGGTGGAACGGGTCAAACACGGGCTCGTCCTGGCCTGCGCGGGGGACTCGGGACGGCTGACGTACAAG
This sequence comes from Streptomyces huasconensis, assembly GCF_021028635.1. Classification (NCBI taxonomy): domain Bacteria; kingdom Bacillati; phylum Actinomycetota; class Actinomycetes; order Kitasatosporales; family Streptomycetaceae; genus Streptomyces; species Streptomyces huasconensis. The sequence goes on along the minus strand of NZ_CP086119.1, from coordinate 574,474 downwards.
CGGAGCAGGCGCGGTGACGCGGAGATCGACCAGGTGATGCGGCACGTACTGACCGCCTCCGAACGTCCGCACGAGATACGGGAGTTCACTCCGTACGGCTATGACGAACGGCAGTACTGCTCGCCCGGTTTCGACCTCGGCGTGGGCTCGCTCAGCCGTACGCCGTACGCCGGTTACCCCGAATACCACACGTCGGCGGACAACCTCGACTTCGTCTCCCCGGAGGCGATGGCGGACACCCTCGCCGTCTGCCGCGAGGCGTTCACCGTCCTCGACCGCAACCGCCGGTACCTCAACCTCAGTCCCTACGGCGAACCACAGCTCGGCAGGCGCGGGCTGTACGACTCGCTCGGCGGCCGCAGCGACGCGAAACAGGCGCAGATGGCGATGCTCTGGGTGCTCAGCCTCTCCGACGGCGCGCACAGTCTGCTGGACATCGCCGAGCGGGCCGGGCTGCCGTTCGACACCGTCACCGCCGCGGCCGACGCCCTGCGCGGCGCCGGACTCGTCAAGGCGTGACGCCGATGACCACCGGGCGGGAGAAGGCGGCAGGGGAGGAGACGGTGCGGGAGGAGGCGGCGCGGCCCGCCGCCAAGCGGGCCATGCTCGGCCGGCTGTCCTGGGGCCTCGCCGACCAGGCGGCCTCCAGCATGACCAACTTCGCGGTGGGCATCTACGTCGCACGCTCGCTCGGCCTAGCCGCGTTCGGCGTCTTCAGCCTGGCCTGGGTGACCTACGGCGTGGTGCTCAGCGTCTCCCGCGGCCTCGCCACCGACCCGCTCGTGGTGCGCTTCAGCGGCGTACCGGACGCCTCCTGGCGCGGGGCGGTGGCCCGCTCCTCGGGCGCAGCGCTCGGCGTCGGAGGCGCCATCGGCGCGGCCTGTCTGGTGGCGGGGCTAGCCCTCGGCGGCTCCGTGGGGCCCGCCTTCGCCGCTCTTGGCGCCGTACTGCCGGGGCTGCTGCTCCAGGACGCCTGGCGGTACTCGTTCTTCGCCGCCGGGAACGGGCGCAAGGCGTTCGTCAACGACCTCGTGTGGGGCGCCGCACTCGTCCCCGCCATGGTGATCGCCGCCCGTGTGGACACCGTGGCCGCCTTCGTGCTCGCCTGGGGCGCGTCCGCCGCGGTGGCCGCGCTCTACGGCTGCCTCCAGTCCCGGGTCCGGCCCCGCCCGACCGGTGCCCGCGAGTGGCTGCGCGCGCACCACGACCTCGGCTACCGGTACGTGGCCGAGAACGTCAGCACCAGCGGCGCGAGCCAGCTGCGGGCCTACGGGCTCGGCGCGATCGTCGGGGTCGGCGCGGTCGGCGCGATCCGGGGCGCCGAACTCCTGCTCGGCCCCTTCCTCGCCGTGCTGATGGGCCTCTCGCTGGTCACCGTCGCGGAGGCGGCCCGCGTACTGCGGCAGGCCCCGCACCGCCTCGGCCTGTTCTGCCTCGTCCTGGGCGGCGCGCAGGCCGTCGCCGCACTGCTCTGGGGCGCGGCGCTCCTCCTCGTACCGGACCGGGCGGGCGCGTTCGTGCTCGGCGACGTCTGGAGCACCGCCTCCGAACTCATCGTCCCGGCCACGCTCGGCGTCGCGGGCGCGGGCCTCGGCACCGGCGCCGCGGCCGGGCTGCGCGCGCTCGCCGCGGCCCGCCGCAGCCTGCGCGGCCAGCTGTTCGCCTCCGCCTGCTACGTCGGCGGCGGCCTCGGCGGCGCGGCCGTGGCCGGCACGGTCGGCTCCGCCTGGGGCGTCGCCGCCGCGACCCTCGGCGCCTCGGCCGTGTGGTGGCTGCACCTGCGGGCCGCCCTGCGCGAGCACCACCAGAACCCCCTTCCCGAAGTGAGGACACCATGACCGCCCCACCGCGGTTGAGCATCGGCCTGCCCGTGTACAACGGCGAGGAGTACCTCGCCGAGTCGCTCGACGCCCTGCTCGGCCAGACCTACGAGGACTTCGAACTCGTCATCACCGACAACGCCTCGACCGACGGAACGCAGGACCTCTGCCGCAAGTACGCCGCGCGCGACTCCCGCATCCGCTACATCCGGCTGCTCCGGAACATCGGCGCCGCCCCCAACCACAACTACGTCTTCACCCAGTGCCGCGGCGAACTGTTCAAGTGGGCCTCGCACGACGACCTGTACGCCCGGGACCTGCTGCGACGCTGCGTCGAGGTGCTGGACGAGCGGCCGGAGGTGGTCCTCGCGCACAGCGGCCAGGCGGTCATCGACGGCGACGGCCAGGTGAAGGTCCCCTACGAATACGGGCTCGCCACCGACTCGCCACACGCACCGGAGCGCTTCCGCAGCCTGCTGTTCGAGCCCGGCGGCGACGACTTCTACGGGGTGATGCGGGCCGACGTGCTGCGCCGGGTGAAACCGCACGACAGCTACCACCACGCGGACCGCACGTTCGTCGCCGAGATCACCCTGCACGGACCCTTCCACCAGGTCCCCGAACTGCTGTACTTCCGCCGCGACCACCCCACCCGCGCCGAGCGGGCCAACCCCTCGAAGCGCTCCCGGTGCGTCAACCTCGACCCGCGCCGGGCGGGCCCGCTGCACCCGACGCCCCGGCTGCTCGCCGAGTACGTCTGGGGCTTCGCCTCGGCGATCCGGCGGGCGCCGCTCTCCTCGGCCGACCGGCGCGCGTGCTACGGCCACCTGGCCGCGTGGCTGACCAGCCGGGCCCGGCCGGGCGCCGGGGAGCGGGTCGAGGACCGCGCGCCGGTCGACCCGGCCCGGCTCACCGTCTCCGTCGACGCCCTCGTCGCCGGGCGCGAAGGCCGTGCGGGGAGGCAGGCGTGACCGCTGCCCGCGTCGGGCTCTTCGGCCTGCTCGGTTCCGGCAACCTCGGCAACGACGGGTCGCTCGAAGCGGTGCTCGGGTACCTGCGCGCCGCACACCCGGAGGCGGCCGTCGACGCGCTGTGCGGCGGCCCCGAGACCGTCACGGCACGGTACGCGATCCCCGCGACCCGGCTGCACTGGTACCGGGGGGAGTACCGCACCGCGTCACGCGCGGGCGCGCTCGCGGGCAAGTGCCTCGGCAAAGTCGTCGACGCCGTCCGCACCGCCGCCTGGGTGCGCCGGCACGACGTGGTGATCGTCCCCGGCATGGGCGTCCTGGAGGCCACGCTGCCGCTGCGGCCGTGGGGTTTCCCGTACTCCCTGTTCCTGCTCTGCGCGTCCGGCCGGCTCCTCGGCACCCGGGTCGCGCTGGTCGGTGTCGGCGCCGCCCCGATCGGCAACCGGGCCACCCGGACCCTGGTGCGCTGGTCGGCGCGGCTGGCCGCCTACCGGTCGTACCGCGACGCCCCGTCCCGCGACGCGATGCGGGCGATGGGTGTGGACACCGCGCGGGATGAGGTCTACCCGGACCTCGCGTTCGCCCTGCCCGCACCGCCGGGGAGCGCGCCCCCGCGTCCGCCGGGCCGGCCGGGTGCGGTCTGCGTCGGCGTCATGGCCTTCCACGGCGGTGACGACGACCGCGCCCGAGCCGAGGAGATCCACCGCCGCTACCTCGACGGGACGACCCGGTTCGTCCGCGCGCTGGCCGCGGACGGCAGGCCGGTGCGGCTGCTCACCGGCGACGCGTGCGACGCGCCGGTGGTCGCCGCCATCCTCGCCGCGGTGGACTCGCCGCTGGTCACCGCGGCCGAGACCGCCTCGCTCGCCGACCTGATGAAGGAGACGGCGGCCGCCGACACCGTCGTGGCGACCCGCTACCACAACCTGGTCTGCGCCCTGAAGACCGGCACCCCGACGCTGGCGCTGAGCTACGCGGCCAAGAGCGACGCGCTCATGGACCGGATGGGCCTTGCCGCGTACTGCCACCCGGCGCGCGAGGTCGACGCCGACCGGCTGCTCGCGCAGTTCCGTGAGCTGGAGCGGCGGTCGGCGGAGCTGCGGCAGACCCTCACCGAGCGGAACCGCACCGCTGAACGACAACTCAGGGGCCAGTTCGCGCAGTTGACCGCGGCCCTGTTCCCCACCACCAACCCCGCGCGGGCCCAGATCCGGCAGGAGACACCATGAAAGCCACCGAAGTCCCCAAGATCGCGGGCGCGTTCCTCTTCGAACCCACGCCGTACGCCGACGAACGCGGCTTCTTCTGCCGCACCTTCGACGCCGACGTGATCCGCTCGGTGGGCCTCGACCCGGCCGGCTTCGTCCAGGACAGCCTGTCCCGCTCGGTCCGGGGCGTGCTGCGCGGGCTCCACCTGCGCTCCGGCGCCGGCGAGGCCAAGCTGGTGCGGTGCTCGTACGGGAAAATCTTCGACGTCGTCGTGGACCTGCGGCCGGACTCGCCGACGTACCGCAACCGGGCCTTCTTCGAGCTGTCCGGCGAGACGCAGAGAACCCTGTACGTCCCGGCGGGATGCGCGCACGGCTTCCAGGCGCTGACCGAGACCGCCGACATCGCCTACCGGATCGACCGCCCGCACGATCCGGCCGAGGACGTGACGATCGCCTTCGACGACCCGGACCTCGCCATCCCCTGGCCCCTGCCGGTCACCTCGATGTCCCAGCGGGACCGGGAGGCGCCCAGCCTCGCCGAGGCCCTCAAGCGCGTGGAGAGTTGAGGCCGACGTGAACACCGAACAGGGCACGCCGCCCGAGGAGTTCGCCCTGCCCCGGTCACGGCGGGCGAACGAGCGGCTGCACGCCATGATCCCCGGGGGCGCGCACACCTACGCCAAGGGCGACGACCAGTACCCCGAGCACCTGGCCCCGGTCATCAGCCACGGCCAGGGCGCCCACGTGTGGGACGTCGACGGCAACCGCTACATCGAGTACGGCTCCGGGCTGCGGTCGGTCAGCCTCGGCCACGCCCACCCGCGCGTGCTCGAAGCGGTCCGGCGGGAGATCGGGCGCGGCGGCAACTTCGTCCGGCCGTCCATCGTGGAGGCCGAGGCCGCGGAACGCTTCCTCGCGACCGTGCCCACCGCCGAAATGGTGAAGTTCGCGAAGAACGGCTCCGACGCCACCACCGCCGCGGTGCGCCTCGCCCGCGCCGTCACCGGCCGCCCGCGGGTGGCGGTCTGCGCCGACCACCCCTTCTTCTCCGTCGACGACTGGTTCATCGGCACCACACCGATGTTCGCAGGCATCCCGGCGGCGACCACCGACCTCACCCTGTCCTTCCCGTACGGCGACCTGGCCGCCACGGAGGAGCTGCTCACCCGCCACCCCGGCGCCATCGCCTGCCTGATCCTCGAACCCGCCACCCATACCGAGCCTCCACCGGGCTACCTCGCGGGGTTGCGCGAGCTGGCCGACCGGCACGGCTGCGTCCTGATCTTCGACGAGATGATCACCGGCCTGCGCTGGTCCGAGGCGGGCGCGCAAGGGCTGTACGGCGTCGTCCCCGACCTCTCCACGTTCGGCAAGGCGCTGGGCAACGGCTTCGCCGTCTCCGCGCTGGCCGGACGCCGCGACCTGATGGAGCGGGGCGGCCCGCGCCACTCCCACGAGCGGGTGTTCCTGCTGTCCACCACGCACGGCGCGGAGACGCACTCCCTGGCCGCCGCGATGGCCGTCCAGGCCACTTACGTCGAGGAGGGCGTCACCGCGCGCCTGCACGCCCTCGGGGAGCGGCTGGCCGCCGGGGTCCGCGAGGCGGCGGCCGCCATGGGCGTCGGCGACCACGTCCTCGTCCGGGGCCGGGCCAGCAACCTGGTCTTCGCCACCCTCGACGAACACGGGCGGCCGTCGCAGCCGTACCGCACGCTGTTCCTGCGCCGGCTCCTCATGGGCGGGGTGCTCGCCCCGTCGTTCGTGGTGAGCAGCGCGCTCGACGACGCCGACATCGATCAGACCGTCGCGGTGGTGGCGCAGGCGTGCGCGGTGTACCGGAAGGCGCTGGACGCCGGTGACCCCACGCCCTGGCTCGGCGGGCGGCCGGTGAAACCCGTGTTCCGCCGCACCGGCTGAAGTGACGTGGCGTCAGGAGCGGTCGGGCCGACCGGCGTCGGCCTAGTCCGCCGACCGACCGGCGACCCGGCCGGCCGCCCCGTCGACCAGCCACGCGGTCGCCGGTACCACCGCCGGCGCGGTGCACCAGCCGCCGAGGACGTCGGTCGGGTAGTGCGCGCCCAGCACGACCTGCGCCCAGCCCATGGCGGCGCCGGCGACGAGCGCCGAGGCGAGCACGAGTACGGTGCCGGTCATCCTTCCGAGACCCAGCCGTCCGGTGGCGACCAGTGCCACCGCGAGCGCGAGCGCCGTGAGGAAGGCGGTGTGCCCGCTCGGGTAGGACAGATTGCCGTCTCCGTGGATGGTGCGTCCCACCAGTGGCTTGAGCAGCTTCGTCGCCCCCACGGCCAGACCGGGGCCGACCACCACGAGCACCGCCGCGCGAGGGCACCGGAGCAGCAGGCAGCCCGTCACGGCGACCGCGACCAGCGCCGCCGCGCCCACGGGCTCTCCCAGGAAGTCCGTGGCCAGGGCGACACCCCGCCACGGCGACCTCACGCCCTCCACCGCGGCCCAGATCCGCGCGTCCACCGCGCCGGGCCGACGGTCATCGGCGTACAGGACCCCCAGCGCGACGACCAGCAGGGCGGCGAGGCCCCCGATCGGCCCGAGCCACCCGCGCAACGGCGCCGGCAGCAAGGCGGGCGTCGGCCGACCGGTCACAGGCCCGCCGCGCCCCACCGGACCGACGTCCGCGGCCGTTCCGCCCAGGCGATCCAACGCGTACCCCCGTGGTGTACCGGTCGCCCTGCGGCGGCCGTGAGCCTCTGCTCCACACCCTAGCCAACAACCTCCGGGTGCCAGGCGGTCGTTGGGGACGGTCCTGCTATGGTGCGCCGATGTCTTCGATCAAGAAATTCCAGGTCACCTTCGACTGCGCGGAGCCCGAACGCGTCGCTCGTTTCTGGTGCGAGGTGCTGGGGTACGTCGCACCGCCGCCGCCGGAGGGTTTTCCGACGTGGGACGAGTACAACCGCTCCCTGCCCGCCGAGGAACGGGGTGCATGGTTCGCGTGCAGCGACCCGTCGGGCGTCGGCCCGCGCCTGTACTTCCAGCGCGTACCGGAAGGGAAGGTCGCCAAGAACCGGGTGCACCTCGACGTGCGCGTCGGTACCGGGCTCGTGGGCGACGAGCGCCTCGCCGCGCTGGAGGCCGAGCGCGACCGGCTGGTCGCGCTCGGCGCGGTCTGCGTGCAGGTGCTGCCCGCCGACGAGGAGAACGAGTCGTGCATCGTGATGCAGGACATCGAGGGCAACGAGTTCTGCCTCGACTGAGCGTCTTTCCCCACGGTGGGCCGGGCGGGCGGCGGAATTGATGGGCGGGCGCGCCCGACGCGCGCCCGTCAGCCTCCTTGCGCCTTGATGTGCTCGACCACCCTGTCGAAGTCCTTTGCCGGCGAGAAGTCGATGTACTCGCAGTCCTCGAGCGCCAACGGTGCGTGGCCGGGCGACCAGTAGAAGGCGTCACCCGCCTCGTAGGTCTCGTCGCCGTCCGGCGTCCGCATCTTCAGCCGTCCCTTGAAGAGATAGCCCCAGTGCGGGCACGGGCAGAGGTCACCCGCCAGACCCTTGAGGGCGGGCCCCATGTCGGTGCCCTCGGGAAACCTCACGAAGGCGACGGACATGTCTCCGCCGATGTCCTGAACACGCAGCTCCACACCGTCCCCTTCGATGGCGACGGGAATGTCATCGCGCTTGGTCGCTTTCATGGCTCCTCCACGCTCACCTGCTGAGGAACACCCGGGAGGACCTTCTCTCTCCAGCCTGGACCCACGAACGCCGCGGCGCGATATCTGCGGGTCACTTCAGGGCCAACTCCGCGGGCCGACGGCCGCCACCGTCAGCAACCCCCTACTTCACGCCGGCCTTCGGCACGCTGACCGTGCGCCCCTCCAACTGGTCGAAGCGAGGCGGCAGGCCCGGCTGCGCCCCGGTGACCTGGTGGCGCTGTTCGGACTCGCCAGCGGCGCCGCGGCCGGGATGGTGCTCGTCGAGTGGTGACCCGGCATCACACGTGTGACGTCGAGAGACCGGTGCCGGCCACCCGCCGTCCCCGAGAACCGGCCCGGCCACGAGGCGGTCAGACCGCGACCGGCGCCCCCTCCAGCAGCCGACGGATGTCACGCACCGCCGCGCGCCCCGCGCGGTTGGCGCCGATCGTGCTGGCCGAGGGCCCGTACCCCACCAGGTGGACGCGGGGGTCGGCGGCCGCCCTGGTGCCCTCCATGCGGATGCCGCCGCCCGGCTCGCGCAGCCGCAGCGGGGCCAGGTGGTCGATCGCCGCGCGAAAGCCCGTGGCCCACAGGATGACGTCCGCGTCGACGCGCCGCCCGTCGTCCCACTCGACACCGACCGGTGTGATCCGGTCGAACATCGGCAGCCGGTCGAGGATCCCGTCGGCCCGCGCCCGCCGGATCGCGTCGTTCACCGGCAGCCCGGTCACCGACACCACGCTGCGCGGCGGCAGCCCCTGACGTACCCGCTCCTCCACCATGGCGACCGCGGAGCGTCCCCAGTTCTCGTCGAACGGACCCTCGCGGAACACCGGCGGGCGCCGGGTGACCCAGGTGGTCTGCGCCGCGTACGGAGCGATCTCCATCAGGTGCTGCGTGCCCGACGCGCCCCCGCCGACGACGATCACCCGCTGACCGGCGAACGCCTCGGGGCCGGGGTAGACCGCGGTGTGCAACTGCCGTCCGCGGAACGTGTCCTGGCCCGGATAGCGCGGCCAGAACGGCCGGTCCCACGTGCCTGTCGCGTTGATCAGCGCGCGCGTCGACCAGGTGCCGGCCGAGGTCTCCACGAGCAGCCGCCCGCCCTCGCCCTCCCGCACCTCGCGTACGTCGACGGGGCGCCGCACCCGCAGGTCGAAGCGGTCCTCGTACGCCGTGAAGTACTCCCCGATCACCTCCGAGGACGGGCGCGCGGGGTCGGCGCCGGTCAGCTCCATGCCGGGGAGGGCGTGCATGCCGTGCACCTTGCCGTACGTCAGCGAGGGCCACCGGAACTGCCAGGCGCCGCCGGGCCCGGGCGCGTGATCGAGGACCACGAAGTCCCGGCCCGGCGCGAAGCCCACCCGCCGCAGGTGGTAGGCGCTGGAGAGGCCGGCCTGACCCGCGCCGATGACCACCACGTCCACGTCGTGCGCCGCCGCGGCGGCGACCGTGTCTCGTACCCCGATGTAGTTCACAGTTCTACTAACTGTGTCGGGGGTCGAGATCTTCCCGGTGGCCCTCCGCCGCTCAGCGTCCGCCCGCCACCAGCAGCGGAGCACCGCCGGGAGCCGACGCGGGGCGGCCGTTCGCCGCGGGCACCCCGGTGAGCGGCGAGGCGGGGATGCGGGCCAGCAGGCCGCGCCGCGCCAGGTCGGGGATGACGCCCTCGCCGAACCAGTACGCCTCTTCGAGGTGCGGGTAGCCGGACAGCACGAAATGCTCGATGCCGAGCGCGTGGTACTCCTCGATCCGGTCGGCGACGTCCGCGTGACTGCCGACGAGGGCGGTGCCCGCGCCCGCGTACGAGGCCGACCCCGGCCCAGAGGTTCGGCGCGATCTCCAGCTTGTCGCGGGAGCCGCCGTGCAGCGCCAGCATCCGCTGCTGGCCGACCGACTCGCTGCGGCCGAGCGCCTCCTGGGCCGCGGCGATCGTGTCCGGGTCCAGGTCGTCCAGCAGCCGGTTCGCGGTCGCCCACGCCTCGGCCGAGGAGTCGCGGGAGATGGTGTGCAGCCGGATGCCGAAGCGGACGGTGCGCCCCTCCCGCTCGGCCAGCCCCCGGACCCAGTCGATCTTCTGCTCGACCTGCTCCGGAGGCTCGCCCCACGTCAGGTACACGTCCGTGTGCCGGGCCGCGACCGGACCGGCCGCCGCCGAGGAGCCCCCGAAGAAGATCTCCGGCAGCGGGTCGGGCGGCAGCGCGGTCAGCCCGCCCGCCACCTGGTAGTACTCACCGTCGAAGTCGTACGGCCGGCCGCTCCACACCCCTCGGACGACCGAGAGGAACTCATCGGTGCGGGCGTAGCGGCGGTCGTGGTCCAAGTGGTCGCCGAACCGCCGCTGTTCGGTCGCGTCGCCGCCCGTCACCACGTTGAGCAGCAGCCGCCCGCGCGTGATGCGCTGGTACGTGGCCGCCATCTGCGCCGCGAGCACGGGGGAGAGGACACCGGGACGGAAGGCGACGAGGAACTTGAGCCGCTCCGTGTGCTGCGCGAGCGCGACCGTCGTCAGCCAGGCGTCCTCGCACCAGGTGCCGGTCGGCGTGAGCACCGCCTCGAAGCCCAACTGCTCGGCGGCCTTGGCGACCTGGGCGAGGTACTCGATGTCCGGCGCGCGGATGCCGCTGACCGGGGTCACGCGGGAGCGCGTGATGCCGCCGTCGGTGTAGGCGTGCCGGTCGACGAGGGTGCGGCCGTCGCCGCCGGTCGGCAGGAACCAGTGCAGGTGGACGGTCATGGTCAGGACTCCTCGCGGTTCGTGCGCTCGTCGTACGTGCGCGGCTTGCTGGTGGAGGGCGGCAGGTCGCCGTTGAAGCGGGTGTCGACGAAGTCGCCGAAGTCGATGCGGCGCGGAATCAGCTTCAGCTCGGTGAAGGTGTCCGCGATCTTCTGTTCGGAGGCCACGGCGTTCTTGTCCACGGCCACCGGAACCCGCGTGCCGTTGGTGCGCTTGACCGCGTCGAGCGCCACCTCGTAGGGCAGGCCGGTGTCCTTCGCCCAGACCTTCGCCCACGCCCGAGGGTGTTCGTGGACCCAGTCCTGCGCCCTGCGCAGCCGCTTGAGGTAGTCGGCGACGGCCGCGGACTTCTTCTTGTCCCGCAGCGCGCCGGGCGCCGCGACCTGGAAGCTCAGGCCGTTCACGACACCGTCGCCGTCGGTCAGGACCCGGCCTTTGCCCGCCCGCAGCACCTGCGAGGTGTACGGGTCCCAGACCGCCCAGGCGTCCACCTTGCCGCCGGTGAAGGCGGCCAGCGCGTCGGCAGGTTGCAGGTATTTCACCTCGATGTCCTTGATGCCGAGGCCCGCCTTCTCCAGGGAGGCGATCAGCTGGAAGTGCGCGGACGACCCCTGGGCCACGGCGACGGACCTGCCCTTGAGGTCCCGCGGCTTCTTCAGGGGCGAGCCGTCCGGGACGAGGATCGCCTCGCCCGCCGCCGTGCCGTGTGTCGCGGCGACCACGGAGATCTTCGAGCCCGCGCCCGCCGCGAACACCGGCGGGGTGTTGCCCACCGCGCCGATGTCGACGGCCCTGGCGTTGACGGCCTCCAGGAGAGGTGGCCCGGAGGTGAAGGTCGACCAGCGGATCTTGTACGTGAGGTCGTCCAGCTCCCCGGCCGCGCGCAGCACGGCTTCGGAACCGCCGCGCTGGTCCCCGACGTTGAGGGTGAGCGACCCCTTGCCGTCGGTGCCGCCGCCCGCGCCGCCGACCGAGGTGCCGGCCGACGAGGTACCGGAGCAGGCGGCGAGCAGCAGGGCCAGGGGGAGGAGCAGGGCGGCGGGGGCGTGATGTGGTCGTCGTGGCATGGCGTGTTCCGTTCGGTCGGTCGATGCGGGAAAGGCGAGGGGAGGGGCCCGCAGAGGGCCGGCGGATAGAGCTGGCAGACGGGGCTGGCAGACGGGGCTGACAGGCGGGGCTGACAGGCGGGGCTGCCGGGCCGGGGTCAGGCGGTGGCGGTCTCGGCGGGCGCCTCCACGCCGAGGCGATGGAGCAGCTCCTCGCGCAGTCCGGCGAAGCGCGGGTCGGCGATGCCGCGCGGCCGCTCCAGGTCGATCCGCCTCTCGTACGCGATGACGCCGCCGTCCATCACGAGGACCCGGTCGGCGAGCAGCACCGCTTCCTCCACGTCGTGCGTGACGAGCAGGACCGCGCAGCCGCGCCGCTGCCACAGCTCGTCGACGAGCCGCTGCGCCTTGATGCGGGTGAGGGCGTCCAGCGCGCCGAACGGCTCGTCGAGCAGGAGCAGGTCGGGTTCCCGTACCAGCGCCCGGGCCAGGGAGGCGCGCTGGGCCTCGCCGCCGGAGAGCGTCTTGGGCCAGGCGCCGGTGCGGTGCCGCAGGCCCACTTCCGCGAGCGCCTGTTCGGCGACCGCCCGCCCGGGCCTGCCCGGCAGGCCGAGCAGGACGTTGCGCCACACCCGCTTCCACGGCAGGAGGCGGGGCGCCTGGAACGCCACGGCCTTGCGGCGCGGCACGAGGACGGTGCCCTCGATGTCACGGTCGAGTCCCGCGAGGATGCGCAGCAGCGTCGACTTGCCGCAGCCGCTGCGGCCGAGGAGCGCCACGAACTCGCCCGGCCGGACGTCGAGATGGAGATCGTCGATGACGGGGCGCCCGTCGAAGGAGCGGGTGAGGCCGTGGACGCGTACGGCGGACGCGGGGCCCGGGACAGGGCTCGGGCCGGGGTGCGAAGCGGTGGCGTCGGTCGGGGTCACCGGCCGGTGAACGTCGGTCGCCATTGCAGCAGGAGCCTTTCGAGGGTGCGGACGATGAAGTCGGCGAGGAGGCCGAGGAAGGCGTAGACGATCAGGCAGACCACGATCACGTCGGTCCGCAGGAAGTCACGGGCCTGGACCATGAGGAACCCGATGCCGGAATCGGCGTTGACCTGCTCGGCGAAGACGAGTGCGAGCCAGGCGATGCCCAGGGAGTAGCGCAGTCCCGTCATGGCCCCCGGCAGCGCGCCGGGCAGCACGACATGCCGTACGAGACCCCAGCGCGACAGGCCGAGCGACTCCCCGGCCTCGATCAACTGCGCGTCCACGCCCCGGATGCCGGCGTACACGTTGAGGTAGAGGGGGAAGGAGACGCCGAGCGCGATGATGGCGATCTTGGGCGTCTCGCCGATGCCGAACCAGATGATGAACAGCGGGATGAGCCCGACGAACGGCACGGTGCGCAGCATCTGCACCCCGGCGTCCACGAGGTCCTCGCCGACCCGGAAGAGCCCGGAGACCAGGGCGAGTGCCGTACCGGCGACGATGCCGAACAGCAGCCCGACAGCGACACGGCGGAGAGAGACGCCCATGGCGGACGGCAGCGAGCCGTCCCGGATCAGATCACCGGCGACATGGGCGATGGTCCCCGGTGAAGCGAGTACGTCGCCGGTCAACACGCCCGTGGCGCTGAGGAGTTGCCAGAGGGCGAGGGCGAGGACCGGCCCGGAGGTGCGGCGCAGCCAGCGGGGGAGGCGGGTCCGGCGGCTGGAGGAGGGGACGAGGGCTTCGAGTTCCGGAGCGGCGGATATGGGGGAAATGTCGGTCGAGGCATGCGGAGAGGCATGGCTGACGCTCATAGGCGCTCCACGGCAGGGAGAAGGGGAAAGGTGGGGGGAGAAGGGAGGGGGCGGTCGGCACAGGCGTGCCTCAACCGTGTCCGGGTCGTCCGGCTCGTCCGGGTCTACGGGTCAGACGACGTACGCCCGGAACCCGCGTGAGGTCGGGCGGGACAACGGGACACGGATGGCCCGCGCACAAGAGAACAGCGGATGAGGAGGCGTCAGCAGCCGCGGCGACACGCGGAGGAGGCCACCCGCAGCAGGTCGATGTGACCGCGCGTGGTGAGCAGGGCTGAACGCGACATGCCGCAGAACGTAGCGAGATCGCGTACGCAGGGTCAACGGTGTCTCGAAAGCCGGACATCCCGTATCGCGGGACGGAAGGCGGGGTGAGGGATGATGGGGGGTATGTCCGATGCGTTCACCACCCGAGTCCTGCGAGTCACCACCGGTTCGAGCGAGCGGGTCCTCGACCTCACCCGTGACTGCGAAGCCTTCCTGAGCGAGGCGGCGGCCGGCCGCGACGGCCTCCTCAACATCTTCGTCCCGCACGCCACGGCGGGCGTCGCCATCCTGGAGACGGGCGCGGGCAGCGACGACGACCTCCTCGCCGCGCTGCACACCCTGCTCCCCGCCGACGACCGCTGGCAGCACCGCCACGGCAGCCCCGGCCACGGCCGCGACCACGTCCTGCCCGCCCTCGTCCCGCCCCACGCGACCCTGCCGGTGGTGGGAGGGAGCCTGGAGCTGGGCACGTGGCAGTCGGTCTGCCTGGTCGACACGAACGTCGACAACCCGGACCGCCGGGTGCGGTTGAGTTTCCTGGGGTGAGCGAGGGGGGCATCACGTGGGACCGCCGTCGTTCCAGGTGAGGCGCGTCTCACCGGGCCGGTGGCTCTTGTCCATGCAACGAGTTGCATAGAAGGATCGGCGCATGGCGCTAGAGCACGCGATCCTCGTCTCGCTGCTGGAGAAGCCGGGCTCCGGCTATGAGCTGGCCCGGCGGTTCGAGCGGTCCATCGGCTACTTCTGGACCGCCACCCACCAGCAGATCTACCGCGTCCTCAAGCGGATGGAGGGCGACGGCTGGATCGACGCCCGCGAGGTGGAGCAGCAGGCGCGGCCGGACAAGAAGGAGTACTCCGTCACCGCCCTCGGCCGCTCCGCCCTGTCCGCGTGGCTGCACGAGCCCATCGCGCCCGAGAGCGTCCGGCACGAACTCGCCGTGAAGATCCGCGGTGCGGCTTTCGACGACCCGGTCGCGCTGATCCGCGAGGTCGAGCGGTACCGAGAGGAGCACGCCGAGCGGCTCGCGCGCTATCTCGCGGGGGAGCGGCGGGACTTCACCGGCCCCGACGCTCCCGCGCCGCCCGATGCCGGGCAGCAGCTCCAGCATGTCGTGCTGCGCGGCGGCATCGCGTACGAACGCATGACGCTCGCCTGGCTCGACGACGTGATCGACACCCTCCACCGGCTCGGCCCCCAGGGCTGAGCCGCCCCGTACCCCTCACCCCTCAGGAATAGGCGGACCCTCATGGCCGACGCGCTGCTGTTCAACCCCCGCACCTACGACCCGACGCACTTCGACCCCGAGACCCGCAGGCTGCTGCGCGCCACCGTCGACTGGTTCGAGGCCCGCGGCAAGCGCAGGCTGATCGAGGACTACCGCTCCCGCGCCTGGCTGGCGGACTTCCTGGAGTTCTCCGCCAAGGAGAAGCTGTTCGCGACCTTCCTCACCCCGGCCTCGGCGGCCGAGGACGGCCCGGACAAGCGGTGGGACACCGCCCGGATCGCCGCCCTCAACGAGATCTTCGGCTTCTACGGGCTCGACTACTGGTACGCCTGGCAGGTGACCATCCTCGGTCTCGGCCCGGTGTGGCAGAGCGACAACGCGGCGGCGCGCGAGCGGGCGGCCGAACTCCTCGACCAGGGTGAGGTGTTCGCGTTCGGCCTGTCGGAGAAGGCCCACGGCGCCGACATCTACTCCACGGACATGCTGCTGGAGCCCGATGGCGCCGGTGGTTTCCGGGCGAGCGGCTCCAAGTACTACATCGGCAACGGCAACGCCGCCGGACTCGTCTCCGTCTTCGGCCGCCGCACCGACGTCGAGGGCCCCGACGGGTACGTCTTCTTCGCCGCCGACAGCCGCCACGAGGCGTACCACCTGGTCAAGAACGTCGTCGACTCCTCGAAGTACGTGAGCGAGTTCCGCCTGGAGGAGTACCCCGTCGGCCCCCAGGACGTCCTGCACACCGGCCGCGCCGCCTTCGACGCCGCGCTGAACACCGTCAACGTCGGCAAGTTCAACCTCTGCACCGCCTCGATCGGCATCTGCGAGCACGCGATGTACGAGGCCGTCACCCACGCCCACCACCGCATCCTGTACGGGCGTCCCGTCACCGCCTTCCCGCACGTGCGCCGCGAGCTGACCGACGCCTACGTCCGTCTCGTCGGCATGAAGCTGTTCAGCGACCGCGCCGTCGACTACTTCCGCACCGCCGGGCCCGACGACCGCCGCTACCTCCTCTTCAACCCGATGACGAAGATGAAGGTGACCACGGAGGGCGAGAAGGTCATCGACCTGATGTGGGACGTCATCGCCGCCAAGGGCTTCGAGAAGGACAACTACTTCGCCCAGGCCGCGATCGAGATCCGGGGGCTGCCCAAGCTGGAGGGCACGGTCCACGTCAACCTCGCGCTGATCCTCAAGTTCATGCGCAACCACCTCCTGGACCCGGCCGAGTACGCACCCGTGCCGACCCGCCGCGACGCCGCCGACGACGCGTTCCTCTTCCGCCAGGGACCGGCCCGCGGCCTCGGCTCCGTACGCTTCCACGACTGGCGTCCCGCCTTCGACGCGTACGCCCGCGTGGCCAACGTCGCCCGCTTCCGCGAGCAGGCCGACGCCCTGTGCGAGTTCGTCACCACGGCCGCGCCCGACGAGGAGCAGAGCCGCGACCTCGACCTCCTCCTCGCCGTCGGCCAGCTGTTCGCGCTGGTCGTGCACGGCCAGCTGATCCTGGAGCAGGCGCGCCTGACCGGGCTCGACGAGGACGTCCTCGACGAACTGTTCGCCGTGCTCGTACGCGACTTCTCCGCGCACGCCGTCGAACTGCACGGCAAGGACTCCGCCACCGAGGAGCAGCAGCGCTGGGCACTGGGCGCCGTGCGGCGTCCGGTCGTCGACGAGGCCCGCTCTGCGCGCGTGTGGCAGGCCGTCGAGTCGCTGGCGGGCGCCTACGAGATGGCGCCGTAGCGGCAGCCGGCCCGCGCCCGTGCCTCAGGCGCGGGCGCACTCCGGGCAGCGGCCCCGATACGTCATCTCGACCGCGGAGACGGTGAAGCCGAACCGCTCCGCGGCCGGCAGGGCGCTCAGCGGATCGCCGGTGGGGTGGACGTCCCGGATCGCGCCGCAGTCCGAGCAGATCAAGTGCTGGTGGGGGCGGTGGGCGTTGGGGTCGTAGCGCTTGGCGCGGCCGTCCGTGGCCACCTCCAGGACCTCGCCGAGCGAGACCAGTTCGCCGAGGGTGTTGTAGACCGTGGCGCGCGAGATCTCCGGCAACCGGTCGGTGGCGCGCGCGAGCACCTCGTCCGCGGTGAGATGGACGTGGTCGCCGTTGAGCACCTCGGCGACCACCCGGCGCTGAGCGGTCATCCGCCAGCCGCGCCCGCGCAGCCGTTCCAGCAGGTCACTCATGGCCACCAGCCTTCGTGTGCGTCGTCCGACAACTGACTTCTCATGGGCTTGTCCGCCGTATTGACTTGGACTTGGTCCATCGTAGGATCGGCTCCGGCCGTAGCCAAGGGACAGGGCAACAGCAGGGAAAAGTACGTGACTTCAGGGGACGGGTCCGTTCGTCGCGGAGCCGGGTACCCCGGTCACGGGCGATCCATGCGGCGAGCGCACCGCCCCGTTTTTGGTGACGTCCGCAGCTCCCGAGCAGTGTGATCCGCCCCGTCCGGAGGGATTCGCATGACCGAGAACCACGACGCGATCGTCACCGACCCGAAGCCGGAGGAGGTGACCGGCTGCCCCGTCGCGCACCAGCGCGCCCCGCACCCCACCCAGGGCGGCGGAAACCGCCAGTGGTGGCCGGAGCGGCTCAACCTGAAGATCCTCGCCAAGAACCCCGCCGTGGCCAACCCGCTCGGTGCGGACTTCGACTACGCCGAGGCCTTCACATCCCTCGACCTGCCGGCCGTCAAGCGGGACATCGCGGAGGTCCTCACGACCTCGCAGGAGTGGTGGCCCGCCGACTTCGGCCACTACGGCCCGTTCATGATCCGCATGGCCTGGCACAGCGCGGGCACCTACCGCATCAGCGACGGCCGCGGCGGCGCGGGCGCCGGTCAGCAGCGCTTCGCGCCCCTCAACAGCTGGCCGGACAACGCCTCCCTCGACAAGGCCCGCCGCCTGCTGTGGCCGGTCAAGAAGAAGTACGGCCAGAGCATCTCGTGGGCCGACCTCATGATCCTCACCGGCAACGTCGCCCTGGAGTCCATGGGCTTCAAGACCTTCGGCTTCGCCGGTGGCCGCGCGGACGTCTGGGAGCCCGACGAGGACGTCTACTGGGGCCCCGAGACCACCTGGCTCGGCGACGAGCGCTACACCGGCGACCGCGAGCTGGAGAACCCTCTCGGCGCCGTCCAGATGGGCCTCATCTACGTCAACCCCGAGGGCCCCAACGGCAACCCGGACCCGCTCGCCGCGGCCCGCGACATCCGCGAGACCTTCCGCCGCATGGCGATGAACGACGAGGAGACCGTCGCCCTGATCGCAGGCGGCCACACCTTCGGCAAGACCCACGGCGCGGGCCCCGCCGACCACGTGGGGCCCGACCCCGAGGCCGCCCCGATGGAGCAGCAGGGCCTGGGCTGGCGGAACACGTACGGCACCGGCAAGGGCGCCGACACGATCACCAGTGGTCTGGAGGGCATCTGGACGAACACCCCGACCACCTGGGACAACAGCTTCTTCGAGATCCTCTTCGGCTACGAGTGGGAGCTGTTCAAGAGCCCGGCGGGCGCACACCAGTGGCGGCCCAAGGACGGCGCCGGTGCGGGCACCGTCCCCGACGCCCACGACGGGTCGAAGAGCCACGCCCCGACGATGCTCACCACCGACCTCTCGCTGCGGTTCGACCCGGCCTACGAGCAGATCTCGCGCCGCTTCCTGGCCGACCCCGAGGCGTTCGCGGACGCCTTCGCCCGCGCCTGGTTCAAGCTGACCCACCGCGACATGGGCCCGGTCGCCCGCTATCTCGGCCCGGAGGTCCCGCAGGAGACGCTGGTGTGGCAGGACCCGCTGCCCGCGCGCGACCACGAGCTGGTCGACGCGGCGGACGTCGCCGCCCTCAAGGCGCAGATCCTCGCCTCGGACCTGTCGGTGTCCCAGCTGGTGTCGACCGCGTGGGCCGCGGCCTCGTCCTTCCGGGGCAGCGACAAGCGCGGCGGTGCCAACGGCGCCCGCATCCGCCTGGAGCCGCAGAGCGGCTGGGAGGTCAACCAGCCCGATCAGCTGGCGACCGTGCTGCGCACCCTGGAGGGCATCAAGGAGTCCTTCGACGCCGCGCAGAGCGCCGCGCCGAGCGGTGGCAAGCGGATCTCGCTCGCCGACCTGATCGTGCTCGCCGGTGCGGCCGGGGTCGAACAGGCCGCCAAGGACGCCGGCTTCGACGTCGAGGTGCCCTTCACGCCGGGACGCGTGGACGCCACGCAGGAGCAGACGGACGTGGAGTCGTTCGCCGCGCTCGAACCGACCGCCGACGGGTTCCGCAACTACCTCGGGAAGGGCAACCGCCTCCCCGCCGAGTACCTGCTGCTCGACAAGGCGAACCTGCTGACCCTGAGCGCCCCCGAGCTGACGGTCCTCGTCGGCGGGCTGCGTGTCCTCGGCGCGAACCACCAGGGGTCACGGCACGGCGTGTTCACGGCCACGCCCGGGACGCTGACGAACGACTTCTTCGTCAACCTCCTCGACCTCGGCACGGAGTGGAAGTCGACGTCCGAGGCCCAGGACACGTTCGAGGGCCGCGACATCGCCACGGGCGAGGTGAAGTGGACCGGCACCCGTGCCGACCTTGTCTTCGGCTCCAACTCCGAGCTGCGGGCGGTCGCGGAGGTGTACGCGAGCGACGACGCGCGGGAGAAGTTCGTGAAGGACTTCGTCGCGGCCTGGGACAAGGTCATGAACCTCGACCGGTTCGACCTGGTCTGACCGTCCCGGCCGGCCCGCGAGGGCCGGCCGGGCCGTCGCGGGACTCATAAGGCCGCCTTATGGGGTCATAAACCTGACCCGGCTACATACTTAGGCTTGCCTTAGCTTAGGCTTCCCCGGTGAGTACCCCATCACCGCTCGAAGGGAACCTGAACATGCCACGCTCTCTGCGGGTAGCCATTGTCGGAGCCGGTCCGGCCGGGATCTACGCTGCCGACGCGCTGCTGAAGTCCGCGGTGGCTGTCGAACCCGGTGTGTCGATCGACCTCTTCGAGCGGATGCCGGCCCCCTTCGGTCTGATCCGTTACGGCGTCGCCCCCGACCACCCGCGGATCAAGGGCATCATCACGGCCCTGCACCAGGTGCTCGACAAGCCCCAGATCCGCCTCTTCGGCAACGTCGACTACCCGCGCGACATCAGCCTGGACGACCTGCGCACCTTCTACGACGCGGTGATCTTCTCCACCGGCGCGACCGCCGACCGGGACCTGGACATACCCGGCATCGATCTCGACGGCTCGCACGGCGCCGCCGACTTCGTCTCCTGGTACGACGGCCACCCCGACGTGCCGCGCACCTGGCCGCTGGAGGCGGAGAAGGTCGCCGTCCTCGGCGTCGGCAACGTCGCGCTCGACGTGGCCCGCATCCTCGCCAAGACCGCCGACGAACTGCTGCCCACCGAGATCCCGGCCAACGTGTACGAGGGCCTGAAGGCCAACAAGGCACGGGAGGTCCACGTCTTCGGCCGCCGCGGCCCCGCCCAGGCGAAGTTCAGCCCGATGGAGCTGCGGGAGTTGGACCACTCCCCGAACATCGAGGTCATCGTCGACCCCGAGGACATCGACTACGACGACGGCTCGATCGCCACGCGGCGCGGCAACAAGCAGGCCGACATGGTCGCCAAGACCCTGGAGAACTGGGCCATCCGCGACATCGGCGACCGCCCGCACAAGCTGTTCCTGCACTTCTTCGAGTCGCCCGTCGAGATCCTCGGCGAGGACGGCAAGGTCGTCGGCCTGCGCACCGAGCGCACCGCCCTGGACGGCACCGGCAACGTCAAGGGCACCGGCGAGTTCAAGGACTGGGACCTCGGCGCCGTCTACCGCGCCGTCGGCTACCTCTCCGACGAACTGCCCAAGCTGCCCTGGGACGTCGCCTCCGGCACCGTCCCCGACCAGGCGGGCCGGGTCATCCAGGAGACCGGGGAGCACCTGCCGTCGACGTACGTCACCGGCTGGATCCGGCGCGGCCCCGTCGGCCTCATCGGTCACACCAAGGGCGACGCCAACGAGACGGTCGCGAGCCTCCTGAACGACCACGAGAACGGCCGCCTGCTCACCCCCGAGGCCCCCGCCCCGGAGGCCGTGGACGCCTTCCTCAAGGAGCGGAACGTCCGCTTCACCACGTGGGACGGCTGGTACCGCCTCGACGCCGCCGAGAAGGCGCTGGGCGAGCCGCAGGGCCGCGAGCGCGTGAAGATCGTCGAGCGCGAGGACATGCTGGACGCGAGCGGCGCCTGACCCGGTCGGCCGCGGGTCGTCAGCCGAGGTGACGCGTGTCGCCGAGGCTGACGACCTGCCGGTTGTGGAAGAAGTCGTCCTCGCGCAGCACGGTGATGCTGCCGCTGGGCGCCCGGAAACTGACCGAGCCCACCGTCTCGTACGGCATCTTGATCCAGGCCGCCACGACGAACGTCAGCGCGAAGCCGTGCGTGACGACGATCTGGTGGGCGCACGGGCGGCGCAGCAGCCCGTCCATGACGTCGTAGACGCGCCGCGCGCACTCCCCCCTGGTCTCCGCACCCGCCACGCCCTCGTGGTGGCCCATCCGGTCCCCGGCCGCCGGCGGCGGGACGAACCGCCGGTCCAGCCACTCCTGCGGGCGCCCCTCCGCCTGTCCGTAGGACTTCTCCCGCAGGCCGCGTTCCAGGAGCAGCGGCACGCCGAAGAGGTCGGCCGCCGCCTGCGCCGTCTGCCGGGCGCGGCGCAGGTCCGAGGAGACCACCTCCACCCCCTCGCCCTCGGGGACCCGCTGCCGCAGGGCCCCGGCGATCGAGGCCGCCGCGCTCAGCCCGGCCGCCGTCAGCTCCGAGTCGTGCCAGCCGCCCACCACACGCTCGACATGGTGGGTCGCCTCCGGGTGAGCGACGACGTACAAGCTGCGCATGTGTGTCTGCCTTCCGTAGCGGTGTCCACAGACGTCCACTCTGCGTCATGCGCGTGCCACGCGTGGCTGATTCCTGGTGCTCAGCGGCCAGTTGGGGCCGAGCGGACGTACCATGACCAGTCGATCGGGGGCCGGGCGGGGCAGGGGAGCGGGTACGGCGGGGAGCAGGGAGCGGGGGCGGTGCGGGGCAAGGACCCATGGAGACGGGCGTGGACACGGACATGCACTTCCGCTTGCTGGGACCGGTCGAGGCGTGGCGCGAGGGCCGCCGTCTGGCCCTGGGAGGCCCCAAACCCCGGGCGCTGCTCGCGGCGCTGCTCCTGGAACCCGGCCGGGTGGTCTCCGCCGACGCCCTGATCGACGCGATCTGGGGCGACAACCCGCCCGACACGGCACGCTCCCTGATCCAGTCGTACGTGTCCGCGCTGCGCCGCGCGCTGTCCCCCGACATCATCGAGACACAACCACCGGGCTATCTGATCCACGCGGACGCCGACGTCGTCGACCGCGCCGCGTTCGAGCGGCTCACGGCCCAGGGCCGGAAGGCGGCCTCCGCGGGCGACCACGCGGGCGCCGCCCGGCTCCTGAGCGAGGCCCTCGCGCTCTGGCGAGGCCCCGCCCTCGGCGGGATCGGCGAGACCCTGCGCGCCATGGCCGACCAACTGGAGGAGGCCCGCCAGGCGGCCCTGGAGGAGCGGATCGCCGCGGACCTCGCGCAGGCGGGCCGCGAGACGGAACTGGTCGCCGAACTCACCGCCCTCGTCGCCACCCACCCCACGCTGGAGCGGCTGCGCGGCCAACTCATGCTCGCCCTCTACCGCTTGGGCCGGCAGGCCGACGCCCTCGCGGTCTACGCCGAAGGCCGCGCCGTACTCGCCGAGGAGCTGGGCATCGACCCCGGGCCGGGCCTCCGGGCCATGCACGAGGCCATCCTGCGGGGCGACGAGGAACTGCTGCCCGCGGCGCGGAGCACACCGGCCGGCACCGACACCCCCGCCGGGGACGGCGCGCCCCCGCCCCTCGCCCCCGCCCTGCTGCCGCCCGCCATCGGCGACTTCACCGGACGCGAGGCACAGCTGAGCGAGATCCGGGCCGCGCTGACGGGGCCGGGGCCACGCGAGGCCATGCCCGTCGTCGCCGTGACGGGCCCCGGCGGCGTCGGCAAGTCCGTCCTCGGCGTCACCGCCGCACACCGGGTGGCCGACGCCTACTCGGACGGACAGCTCTACGCCGAACTGCGCGGCGCCACCGACCCCGTGGCCCCCGGTGAGGTCCTCGGCCGGCTGCTGCGCGCCCTGGGCGCCGACCCGCCCGAGGGCGACGCCGAGCGCAGGGACCTCTTCCGCAGCCTGGTCGCGGGGCGCCGCATGCTGCTCGTGCTCGACGACGCGGGCAGCGAGTCGCAGGTCCGTCCGCTGCTGCCCGGCAGCGCCACCTGCGGAGTGCTGATCACCGCGCGCCCCCGCCTCGCCGCCCTGCCGTGCACGCACCGCACCGACCTCGACGTGCTCGACACGGAGCCCGGCGCCCGCCTCCTCGCGCGTATCGCCGGTGAGCGGCGGGTACGCGACGAGCCGGACGCCGTCCGCCGCATCGTCGAGCTGTGCGGCGGCCTCCCGCTGGCCCTGCGCATCGCCGGGGCCCGCCTCGCGACCCGCAGGCACTGGACGGCGCGCACGCTCGCCGAGCGGCTCGCCGACGAACGCCACCGCCTGGACGAACTCGCCGTGGGCGACCTGGAGGTCCGCGCCGGACTCGGCCTCAGCTACCGGGCCCTGGACCTGCCCGCCCGCACCGCGCTGCGCCGCCTCGGCCTGCTCGCCGCGCCCGACGTCGCCTCCTGGGTGGTCGCGGCCCTGCTCGACGTGAGCGAGACCGAGGCCGAACGCGTCGTGGAGCAGCTGATCGACGCCCAGCTGCTGCACTGCACGGTCGTCGACCGCGCCGGGCAGCCCCGCTACCGACCGCACGACCTCGTGCAGGTGTACGCCGCCGAACGCGCCGAGGCCGAGGACACGCCCGCCGAGCGCTCCGCCGCCGTCGGCAGGGCACTCGGCGCCGGGCTCTGGCTCACCGGCCGCGTCGCGTCCGCCACGCCGTCCGGCGCCGTCGAACTGCACCGCGGGTTCCTGGACTCGGGCGGCCCGGTCAGCGCCGCCTCCGACGCCATGCGCCGGCTCGTGCGGCCCGTCGGACCCGAGGCCACCCGGCGGGCGCTCGCCGACCCCTCCGCCTGGTTCGAGGCCGAGGCCGACGCGTTCGCCGCCGCCGTCGAGCGGGCCGCCGCCTACGACCTGCACAGCCTGGCCTGCGAGGCCGCGGCCGCCCTGTGCTCGTCCGCGTACGCCGTCGGCAACCGCTTCGAGGCCTGGTGGCGCAGCCATGACGCCGCCCTGGCCGCAGCCCGCCGCGCCGAGGACCGCTCCGGCGAGGCCCTGCTGCTCATCGGCCTCGGCCAGCTCCGCTACGAACAGGACCGGTTCGACGAGTCGCAGGCGTACTTCCGCCAGGCGGCCGGGATCTGCGCCGAACTCGGCGACGCGCGCGGCCGGGCCGCCGCCCTCGCCGGACTCGGCAGCGCCCTGCGCGAGGCGGGCCGGTTGCGCGCCGCGCTGGATGTCCTCACCCGGGCGGTCGAAGGCTTCCGCGGCCTCAAGGACGACCCGGGGCTCGGACTCTCCTGCCGCTTCGCGGGCACCGTCCACCTCGAACTGGGCGAGCACCGGGCGGCGTTCGACCTGCTCGACGAATCCCTGCGGGCCTACCGCAGCCTCGGCAGCCGCCGCGGCGAAGCGCTCACGCTGCGCTCCCTCAGCCTCGTGCACCGCGCGCTCGGGGCGTACGAGGAGGCGGAGAGGCTCGCGGGCCAAGCCGTGGAATCGCTGCGCCTGATCGGTGACCCGCTCATGTCGGCGTACGCGGTGCAGGCGCGCGCCAAGTGCCGCTTCCGGCTCGGTCGGTGCGCCGAGGCGGCGGCCGAGCTGCGGGACGTCCTCGACACCTGCCGCTCCCACCACGACCGCTTCGGCGAGGCCCTCGCCCTGCGCACCCTCGGCGAGTGCGAGCTGGCCGCGGGCCGCCCCGGCACCGCCGAGCAGCATCTGAGGAAGGCGGCCGCCCTCTGGGCCGCCCTGGACCTGCCGCTGCCCCGTGCCCGCACCCTGCGCGACCTCGCCGCGGCGCGTGAGGCGGCGGGCGGCCGGGAAGAGGCCCGCGCGCTGCGCGCCGAGGCCCGGGAGGTCTTCATCGCGTATGAGGCACGGGAGCGGGACGAACCGGGCATCTGACTCCCGCTGCCGCGGCTCAGGAACTCTTGCCGTGGTTTTGCAGAGAACTTGCAGCGGCCCGCGCCATGCTCTGAGGGTCGGCGGCACCAAGGGGCCGACAGCAACGGGGGACCAACGGGGGAAGGCCACTGTTGCCCAGCACGGCCCATACGACCGCGACAGTCGGCCGTGTGGGCCGTCGCCGCGTGGCGCCCGAGGCGCCACAGCGACACGGAGCCACTGCCACAAGGGGGAGTCCGGGGGCGGGTGGGAGCCCGCCCCCGGGGCTGTGCCCGTCACTTCCGCCACGAAGGGGCCGAGCGTGCCGCCGATCATCCTCATGAGCGATCCCCGGATCGTCGACATCCCGGTCCAGGAATGCGGCGAGGCCCTGGTCGACCTGCGCCACCTGCCCTTCGTCGACGTAGACGACCGTCTCGCCGACCCCGCGGGGGCCTACGCCCAGCTGCGCGAGGGCGTCGCCTGGCGCCTGGCCCGCGCCGCCCGGCTGCTGCCCGAGGGGCTGCGGCTGCTGGTCACCGAGGGCTACCGCCCGCTCGACCTGCAGATCCAGTACTTCGAGGAGTACGCCGCCGAACTCAGACGCGCGCACCCCGAGTGGTCGGCCGACCACCTCCACCGGCAGACGAGCCGCTCCCTCTCGCCGCCCGAGGTGGGCCCGCACGTCGCGGGCGCCGCCGTCGACGTCACGCTGTGCACCACGGCCGGGGAGGAACTCGACCTCGGGACACCGGTGAACGCCAGCCCGGAGGAGAGCGACGGCGCCTGCTACACCGACACCGACCGCATCTCCGCCGAGGCCCGCCGCAACCGCCGCACGCTGAGCGCGGCCCTGGCCACGGCGGGCCTGGTCAACTACCCCACAGAGTGGTGGCATTGGTCCTACGGCGACCGCTACTGGGCCCACCAGACCGGCACCCCCGCCGCCCGCTACGGCCCGGCGGCCTTCGGCGCGCGCAACGGCGGGCGGGGCGGCTCCCCCTAGGCCAGCGGCACGTCGAGGCGCGCGCGGCGGTGGCTGAACGTGGCGATGGAGTGCGGGCCGTGGTAGCTGCCCATGCCGCTCTCGCCGACGCCGCCGAACGGCAGGTCGGATATGCGCAGGTGGGCCATCGGCAGCCCGAAGCCGAGCCCGCCGGACGAGGTCTCCGCAGCGAGGCGCCGGCGGGTGGTGTCGTTCTCCGTGAAGCCGTAGAGGGCCAGCGGCTTGTCGCGGTCGTTGATGAAGGCGATGGCCTCGTCCAGGTCCGCCACCTCCACGATGGGCAGGACGGGTCCGAAGATCTCCTCCCGCATGACGGGATCGTCCCCCGTCACACCGGTCAGGACGGTCGGCGCGATGTACACGTCGTCGCGGTCCGTCTGCCCGCCGAACGCCACCGTCCCGGAGTCGAGCAGCGCCGCGACGCGGTCGAAGTGCCGCTGGTTCACCATGCGGCCGTACCCCTCACCGGCCTGCGGGTCCGCGCCGAACATGTTCTCCACGGCTTCGGCGAGCGCGGCCGCGAGGGCGCGGGCGGTGGCCGGGTCGGTCAGGACGTAGTCCGGCGCGACGCAGGTCTGCCCCGCGTTGCGGAACTTGGCGTCCGCCAGGCGCCGGGCCACCGTGGTGACATCGGCGTCCCGGTCGACGAACACCGGTGACTTGCCGCCCAGTTCGAGCGTGACGGGAGTGAGGTGCTCGGCGGCGGCCCGCATCACGATGCGGCCGACCGTGCCGTTCCCGGTGTAGAAGATGTGGTCGAAGCGCTGGGCGAGCAGCTCCGTGGTCTCCGGGACGGCGCCTTCGACGACGGCAACCGCCTCGGGGTCCAGGTACCGCGGCACGAGGCGGGCCATCAGCGCGGAGGTCGCCGGGGCCAGCTCGCTCGGCTTGAGGACGACGGCGTTGCCCGCGGCGAGCGCACCGGCCATCGGGACCAGCGAGAGCTGGACCGGATAGTTCCAGGGCGCGATGACCAGGACGGTGCCGAGCGGCTCGTACTGCGTACCGGCCGTGGACCCCTCCGGCAGCCCGGCGAGGGCCTCGCGGTCGAGTTGCGTCGGGGCGAGCCACCGCTCCAGATGGGTCAGCGTGTGGTCGATCTCGTGTACGGGGAGGTCGACCTCGGCGGCGTAAGCCTCGGGGCGCGGCTTGCGCAGGTCGCTGTGGAGCGCGTCGGCTATGGCCTCGCGGTTCTCCGTGAACAGCGCGCGCAGCCGGGTCAGCTGCTCCACGCGCCAGGCCAGGGGGCGGGTGCGGCCGGTGGCGAAGGTGGCGCGCAGCCGGGCCACGAGGGCCGCGGTGTCTTCGGTGGGGGTGACGGTGGTGGTCATCAGGGGGTTCCTCGGGGGTTGCTGGGGGTGGGGGGAGTGCCGGGGGCTGCGAGCAGGCCCGTCGCGAGCGCGGCGGTCGCCGGGGCGAGCAGGTCACGGGCGCCGGGCATCGACTCCAGGCCGACGACCAGGGCGACACAGATGTCGGCGGCCTCGCGCGGCTCGACGCCCCTTGCCGTGCCCGCCTCGGTGAACAGCGCGGTCAGGAGATCGCGCAGGTCGGAGGTGAACGTCGTGCAGATCTCGCCGAACAGCCGGGCCTTGCCGTCGAGCAGCTCCGTGGCGTGCGGGGAGTCGCCGGCCAGCTGGAGCACCAGGTCGAGCTTGGCGGCCAGGACGCCGTACAGCCGCTCGCCGTACGGGGCGTCGGAGGCGGCCGCGGCCCGGGCCCGCCGGAGCGCCTCCTCGTGGAGGCGTCCGGCGAGGCGGCGGAAGGCATCGTCCTTGTTGCGCACGTACTGGTAGACCGCTGACCGGGACACGCCCATGGCGGAGGCGATGTCGTCCATCGTGGTGCGCCGGGCGCCGTACCGCGTCAGGCAGGCGTAGGCGGCGTCGAGGACCTCGTCGAGCCGGTCGGTGCCCATGGCTCAGGCCAGCTTCTTCAGCAGTTCGGCGGCGAGCGGGGCGGAGGAGGCGGGGTTCTGGCCCGTGACGAGGTTGCGGTCGACGACCACCTTCGGGGCCCAGGGCTCGCCCTCCTGGAAGTCGACACCGGCCTCGACGAGGCGGTCCTGGAGCAGCCACTTGGCCCGCTCGGCGAGGCCGGCCTGGGTCTCCTCGGCGTTGGTGAAGCCGGTCAGCCGGTACCCGGCGAAGGCGTTCGAGCCGTCGTCCTTCGTGGCGGCGAGCAGGGCGGCCGGGGCGTGGCAGACCACGCCCAGCGGCATGCCGATCTCCAGGGCCAGGGCGAGGAGCCTGCCGGAGTCGGCGTTGACGGCGAGGTCCTCCATGGGGCCGTGGCCGCCGGGGTAGAAGACGGCGGCGTAGTCGGCGAGGTCCACGTCCTCCAGCTTGATCGGGCCCTGCAGCTCGGTGAAGGCGGCGAGCGAGGCGGCGACCTTGTCGGCCCCCTCCTGGCCGCCGTTGGCCTCGGGGGCGAGGGAGCCGCGGTCGACGGTGGGGACCACGCCGCCCGGGGTGGCGACGACGACCTCGTGGCCGGCGGCCTTGAAGGCCTCGTAGGGGGCCACGGCCTCCTCGGCCCAGAAGCCGGTCGGGTGGAGACTGCCGTCGGCCAGCGTCCAGTGGTCGGCACCGGTGACAACGAAAAGGATCTTCGACATGTGGGGTCTCACTCCGAGAGTTCCGAGAGTCTGACGTTCTGTGCTCAGATCGTCAGTACGGCGACAACTCGACGGTAGACCGATCGGACATAACTATCCAATGCGGAAATCAATGGGAGGTATCGAAAAACCGATGGAGGACCGCGGAGCAGAGGGCGTCATCCGTGTCCAGCGGGGCCTGCTCGGCCTGGAGGCCGCGCACGGCGCGCGGGCCGTGGTGCCCGCCCTGCGCGAGGCCGTACGGCGCGTGCCCGAGCTGTCCAGGGGGCCCGCGAGCCTGTGCGGTCAGGACCGGGACCTCCTCGCGGCACTCGCCGAGCTGTGCGAGGTCATCGGCTGGCTCCTCTTCGACGCCGGTCTGCACGGCCCGGCCCGCAGGGCGAACGCCCGGGCGCTGGCCCTCGCGGAGCTCTGCGGCGACCGCTGGACGGGGCGTCTCGTGCTCCTGAACCACAGCATGCTCCAGACCCACACCGGCCGCCCCCGCGCCGCCCTGGAGACCGCTTCGCGCGTACGGGGCCCGCGCCCCCTCCCGCCGAGGATCGACGCCCTCGTCCTCATCCGGCGGGCCCACGCCGCCGCCCTGCTCGGCGGCCACCGCGAGGCCGCCGAGCTGATCGGCCGGGCCCGCGGCCGCTTCCTGGACGGCGTCTCGCGCCACGACCCGCCCTGGGCATGGTGGCTCGACGGCACCGAACTCCTCGGCCACGAGGGCTGGGTCCTGGCCCGGCTGTGCCGCTGGGACCGCGCGATCCCGCTCCTGCGAGCAGCCGCCACGGCCCCCGGCGGCCCCGCGTACCGGGACCTGTTCGGCGCGGAGCTCCTCTCGGCGCTCGCGGGTGCCGGGGCCTGGCGCGACGCCGAAGAGCTTCTGGTGGACCTCGCCGACCGTGCCGCGCACACCGGGTCGGCCCGCACGGTCGAGTCGCTCGCCGCCACCGCGCTCCGCCTGCGCCGGCGGGCCAGGGCCCCCGCCTCGCTGCGCGACGGGGCGGCCCACCTGCTGGAGGTGCTCAGCGCCCGGGAGCGCCCGCCCGCAGCCCGTCCATGACGAGGTCCATGAGCCGGCCCGCGCGCGTCTGCCAGTCGCCGTGCGGGTCGATCTGCCACAGTCCGGCGATGGCGAGCAGGAAGTCGTCGGGTGTCACCCCCGGGCGGATGGTGCCCGCTTCCTCGTTCGCCCGCAGCAGGTGGGCCACGGCCTCGGTCAACGGTCCGTGGCCCACGCCGGACAGGCTCACGAGCGCGCTGGTCGCCCGGCGTATGGCGTCGGCCAGGCCCGCCTTGGCCATGGCGTAGCGGACGAGGCGGTCCATCCACTCCCGCAGCGCCTGGTCGGGGGCGCGGGTCCGGAGCAACTGGCAGGCCGCGTCGCACACTTGCTGGACTTCGTAGCGGTAGACCTCCAGGACGAGTGCCTCGCGGTTGGGGAAGTTGCGGTAGAACGTCCCCTGGCCCACACCCGCCTTCTTCGCGATCGCGCTCAACGGCGCGTCGCTCGCCCGCGTCAACTCCACCAGAGCGACTTCCAGGATGCGTTCGCGGTTGCGCTGCGCGTCCGAGCGCATGGGCGCGTCCTTGTGGTGTCCCACTCGCTCTCCTTCCGCGCCTCGCGGCCGAAGCGGCCTTGCTAACCGGACAGGTGTCCACTAAGTTCGACGACTGATGGCAACTGGACAGCTGTCCACTTAGGGCAACCATAGCGCCAGAACCGGCCGCCGGGGACAGCCCGCACGCCGCGTCGCCCTCCCTCTTCCTGTACAGCGCCACCGTCTCCCGAACCTCACGCCGGGACCGCCTCGTTCGAGCGATTCGCGAAAGAAGGCTGCTCATGGCTCCATCGACGACCAGTGCCCTCACCCTCCACATCAACGGTGAGAAGCACACACTGTCCGTCGACCACCGCACCACCCTGCTCGACGCGCTGCGCGAGCGGCTCGACCTCACCGGCACCAAGAAGGGCTGCGACCAGGGCCAGTGCGGCGCCTGCACGGTGCTGATCGACGGCCGCCGCGCCGTCTCCTGCCTCCAGCTCGCCGTCGCCGCCGAAGGGCGTGAGATCACCACCATCGAGGGGGTCGCCGACGGCGACCGGCTCCACCCCGTGCAGCAGGCCTTCCTCGACCTCGACGGCTTCCAGTGCGGCTACTGCACCCCCGGACAGATCTGTTCGGCCCTCGCCATGATCGAGGAGCACGCGGCGGGCTGGCCGAGCGCCGCCACCGAGGACGTGCGGCCCGAGGCGGGCGTGCCCGAACTCACCCCGGAGGAGATCCGCGAGCGGATGAGCGGCAACCTCTGCCGCTGCGGTGCCTACGTGTCGATCGTGCAGGCCGTCGCCAAGGCCGCCCGCGCCGAGGAGGAAGCGGTATGAGGGACTTCGCGTACCAGCGCGCGCACGACGTGTCCGGAGCGGTCGCCCTGCTCGGCGCCGACCCCGACGCCCGCTACCTCGGCGGCGGCACCAACCTCGTCGACCTGATGAAGACCGGCGTCGAGCGGCCCGCGCGCCTCGTCGACGTACGGGAACTGCCCCTGGACGGCATCGAGTCCACCGCCGACGGCGGCCTGCGCGTCGGCGCGACCGTCACCAACAGCGACCTCGCCGCCCACCCCGAGGTGCGCCGCCGCTACCCCGCGCTGGCGCAAGCCGTCCTCGCGGGCGCCTCCGGCCAGCTGCGCAACATGGCCACCGTCGGCGGCAACCTCCTCCAGCGCACCCGCTGCGGCTACTTCACCGACCTGAGCAAGCCGTGCAACAAGCGCGCCCCCGGCACCGGTTGCTCGGCCGTCGAGGGAGAACACCACAACCACGCGATCCTCGGAGCCACCGAGCACTGCGTGGCCATCCACCCCTCCGACATGGCGGTGGCGCTCGCCGCCTTCGACGCCGTCGTCACGTACGAATCGGCCGACGGCACCGGCCAGTTGCCGCTCACCGAGTTCTACCTCCCGGTGGGGGACACCCCGCACCTGGAGACCGCGCTGCCGGCCGGCGCGTTGATCACCGGCGTCGTCCTGCCGCCCGCCCCGGTCGCCGCGCACTCCCGCTACCGCAAGGTGCGCGAGCGCGCCTCCTACGCCTTCGCCATCGGCTCCATCACCGGAGCACTCGACGTCCGCGACGGCGTCGTGCGCGAGGTGCGCCTCGCCTTCGGGGCCGTCGCGTCCCGGCCGTGGCGGGCCCGGGAGGCCGAGCGGGTCCTGACCGGGGGCCCGGCGGACGCCGAGGCGTTCGCCGCCGCCGCGGACGCCGAACTGGCCGCAGCGCGGCCGCTGCCCCACAACGCGTACAAGGTGACGCTGCTGCGCAACCTCGTCGTGGCCCTGCTGACCGAACTCACCGAGGAGGCCGCCCGATGACCACGACGACCGGATCCACCGCGGTGACGGGCTCCGTCGGCACCGCGCACACCCGCGTCGACGGCCTCGACAAGGTCACCGGAGCGGCGCGCTACGCCGGCGAGATCCCCTTCACCGACCTCGCCCACGGCTGGCTGGTGCTGTCCACGATCGCCCGCGGCCGTGTCCGCTCCGTCGACGCCGAGCCCGTCCTCGCGATGCCCGGCGTCCTGACCGTCCTGCACCACGGCAACGCGCCGCGCGTCGACATCGACTACGAGGGCATGCTGGGCCGCCCCGACCCGCTCATCGGCGTCTTCCAGCACGACCAGGTGCCCTTCTCGGGCTGGCCCGTGGCGCTCGTCGTCGCCGAGACCTCCGAACAGGCGCGGGAGGCCGCAGAGGCCCTGGTCGTCCACTACGACCAGGAACCGCACGACATCGAGTTCTCCCACGGGCGCCCCGGCGCGTACACGCCGGACACCGACGGCATGCGGGTGGAGAAGGGCGACCTGGAGGCCGAACTGGCCGCCTCCGCCCACGTGGTGGACGCCGAGTACACCACGCCGGAGGAGCACCACAGCCCGATGGAGCCGCACGCGGCGACCGCGCGGTGGGAGGGCGGCAGGCTCGACGTCGTCGACTCCAACCAGGGCAGCACCTGGATCGCCGGCGAACTGGCGAAGGTGTTCTCCCTCGACCCGGCCTCGGTGCGGGTGCGCTCCGAGCACGTCGGCGGCGCCTTCGGCTCCAAGGGGTTGCGGGTCCACCAGGTCTGCGCCGCGATGGCGGCGACCGTCCTGGACCGGCCCGTCCGCGTCGTGCTGACCCGCCGTCAGATGTTCTCCCTCGTCGGCTACCGCAGCCCCACCACGCAGCGCGTGCGGCTCGGCGCGGAGCCCGACGGACGGCTGCGCGCCTTCGACCACCAGGGCCAGAGCCTGACGTCGACCATCTACGAGTTCGTCGAGGCCAGCGCCGGTTTCGGCCGCCCGATGTACGCCGCCGACGCACACCGCAGCGTCAACCGCGTCGTACGCCTGGACGTGCCGACGCCGACCTATATGCGCGCGCCCGGCGAGGCCCCCGGGTCGTTCGCCCTGGAGTCCGCGCTCGACGAACTGGCCGAGAAGTGCGGCATGGACCCCATCGCGCTGCGGGCCCGCAACGAACCCGCGGTGGGTCCCGTCTCCGGGCTGCCGTTCAGCAGCCGCAACCTCACGGCCTGCTTCGACGAGGGCGCCCGCAGGTTCGGCTGGGCCGGCCGCGACCCGCGCCCCCGCAGGCGCCGTGAGGGCCGCTGGCTGATCGGCACCGGCACGGCCGCCGCCACCTTCCCGGTGCTCCTCGGCCCGGCCACGGCGGCCGTGACGGCCCAGGCCGACGGGACGTTCGCCGTGCGCATCACCGCGGCGGACGTCGGCACCGGCGCGCGGACCGCGCTCACGCTGATCGCCGCCGACGCCCTGGAGGTGGCGCCGGACCGCGTCAAGGTGCACATCGCCGACAGCGACTTCGGCCCGGCCATGATCGCGGGCGGCTCCATGGGCACCCGGTCCTGGGGCTGGGCGGTCACGGGCGCGGCGCGCGAGCTGCGCGAGAAGCTGGTCCCCGGCGGCGACATCCCGGCGGAGGGCATCACCGCGCGCTTCGACACCGGCGCCCTCCTCGGCACGCTGTCGCAGAAGGAACGTCACTCCTACGGCGCGCAGTTCGCCGAGGTCGCCGTGGACGTGGCCACCGGCGAGGTCCGCGTACGGCGCATGCTCGGCATCTTCGCCGCCGGCCGGATCATCAACCCGCTGACCGCGCGCAGCCAGCTGGTCGGCGGCATGACCTGGGGCCTGTCCATGGCCCTGCACGAGGAGGCGGTCAGGGACCGGGCGTCGGGCGCACCGGTCGGCCCCGACCTCGCGGGCTACCACGTCGCCGCGCACGCCGACGTGCCGCACATCGAGGCGGACTGGGTCGACGACCCCGACCCCGAGGACCCCGTGGGGATCAAGGGCATCGGCGAGATCGGCATCGTCGGCGCCGCCGCGGCGATCGCCAACGCGGTCTGGCACGCGACCGGTGTCCGCCACCGGAACCTGCCGATCCGCCCCGACCGCGTGATCGAGGACGGGCGGCTCGACGGTGCGGTGAGCGAGGCGGGCGGCAGCGGTGCTTGACATCGCCGCCGACCTGCACCAGTGGGTCGAGGAAGGCCGGGACTTCGCGGTCGCCACCGTCATGAACGTCGGCGGCAGCGCACCGCGCGGTCCCGGCGCCGCCCTCGCCGTCGACAGTGAGGGCACGGCCATCGGCTCGGTCTCCGGCGGCTGCGTGGAGGGCGCGGTGTACGACCTGTGCGTCCAGGCCCTCCAGGACGGCACGACCACCTCCGAACGGTTCGGCTACAGCGACGAGGACGCCTTCGCGGTCGGTCTCACCTGCGGCGGCGTCATCGAGGTGCTCGTCACCCCGGTGACCCGCGACGCGCCGCACAGGGCGGTGCTCGCCACCGCCCTGTCGGCGGCCGCCCGCGGTGAGGCGGCCGCCCTGGCCCGGATCACGCGCGGCCCCGCCGACCTCCTCGGCAGGGCGCTGGTGGTCCGCACCGACGGGACGTACGAAGGAACCCTCGGCGGGCACCCGGAGCTGGACCGCACGGCGGTGGGGGAGTCCCGCGCCCTGCTGGCGGCCGGCCGCACCGGCGAGTTCGTCGTCTCGGAGAGCGGCTCGCGCTGCGGGAGCGCCCTGACCTTCCTGGTCGAGTCGAGCGTGCCGCCGCCCCGCATGATCGTGTTCGGGGCCGTCGACTTCGCGGCGGCCCTGGTCCGCGCCGGGAAGTTCCTCGGCTACCACGTCACGGTCTGCGACGCCCGCCCCGTCTTCGCGACGCCCGTCCGCTTCCCCGAGGCGGACGACATCGTGGTCGAGTGGCCGCACCGCTACCTGGAGCGGACCGCGACCGACGAGCGCACGGTGCTCTGTGTGCTCACCCACGACGCCAAGTTCGACGTGCCGCTCCTCGCGGAGGCGCTGCGGCTGCCCGTCGCGTTCGTCGGCGCGATGGGTTCGCGCCGCACCCACGAGGACCGCGACCGCAGGCTCCGCGACGTCGGCGTCACCGACGAGGAGCGGGCGCGGCTGCGCTCGCCGATCGGTCTCGACCTCGGTGCCCGCACGCCCGAGGAGACCGCCCTGTCCATCGCGGCGGAGATCGTCGCGGCCCGACAGGGCGGCACGGGCCTGCCGCTCACCGGTTCACGGACGCCGATCCACCGCGAGGCGCCCGTGAACCGCCCTCAGCGGGTGGTCAGTTCGTAGCCAGTTCGTAGAACCCCCTGCCGAACGTGGCCGCGAGCAGGCGCCGGTGTCCCGCGTCGTACTCGATGTCGTCCACGGGGACCGCGGGCATGCCGCGGCCGAGGCGCGACCACACCGGCTTGCCGGAACGGGAGGTGAACACGCCCTGGTCGGTGCCGATGTGCAGCCGCCCGCCGTGCCCGAGGACGAGATCGTTGACGGGTGCGTCCGGGAGGTCGCCGGACAGGTTCCGCCACGTCCTGCCGCCGTCCGAACTGCCGTACACATACGCTTTGCCGGAGCCCGACCGGTAGGCGGAGTGGGTGGCGTACACGCGGTCGGGGTCGCGCGGGTCGACCACCACGCGGGTCACCCAGGAGCGGCCCTCCACCAGCTTCGTCCAGTGCGCGCCGAGGTCCTTGGTGACCCACACCCGGCCGTCGTCGGTGCCCGCGTAGAGCGTGCGGCCGTCGCCCGCGGGCGCGATCGAGGTGATCGTGCCGTAGTTGGTGTAGAGCGGGTCGGGGCCGGGGCCGCCGGACAGGTCGGGGCTGATGGGCCGCCAGGTCACGCCGCCGTCCGTGGAGCGGTTGACCACCTCGGAGCCGTAGTAGAGGACGCTCGGGTCCTTGGGGTCGAAGACCACGGGCGTGAACCAGTTGCGGCGCTTGTACGTCGTCCTGTCCGCGAAGTAGGTGAGGGTGTCGCCGCCGTCCGTGGAGCGGAAGCAGTTGCCGTACTGGTAGCAGGCGAAGACGTTGTCCACGTCCGTGGGGTCGATCAGGTTCTCCTCGCCGTCGCCGCCGAGGTACTCGTTGAAGCGGGGCCCGCCCCAGGAGCGCAGTGAGCCGTTGTCCTGGGAGCCGCCCGAGATGCGGCCCGTGTCCTGCGGGGTGAGGGCCGCGCTGTAGAGCTGGGTGTACGGCTCGTGGCGGGCCTTGGTCCAGCCGCCGTCGCCGTTCGCGTCGGAGCGGTAGACGCCGCCGTCGTTGCCGAGGTAGACGCGTCCCGGCCTGCGCGGGTCCCACACCATCGCGTGCTGGTCGACGTGGATGCTCGTGTCGTCGGCGCTCCAGGTGGCGCCGCCGTCCTTCGTGGTCATCAGGGGAACGCCCGCCACATGCACGTGGTCGGCGTCCTTCGGGTCGGTCCACACCTTCCCGAACCACCAGCCGAACGACGACTGCGAGTCGGTCAGCCGCTGGTCGGCCGGGGTGCGCCGCCAGTGGTCGCCGCCGTCGGTGGAGGCGTAGAAGCCCTCGAAGGAGCCGCCGGTCCTGTTGACGATCGCGTACGCCTTCTCACCCGCGACCGCGAGGCCGATCCGCCCCACGTCCGGCCCCTGCCCGGGCAGCCCGCCGCCCAGCCGCCGCCAGCTTTTCCCGTCGTCGTCACTTCTGAAGACGCCGGAGCCCACGCCGCCGTAGGTGCGCAGCTCGGGCGTGCGGCGGTGGTCCCACAGCACGGCGTACAGCCGCTTGCCCCGCACGATGATCTCGGTCGCGCCGGTGAACTCGTTGGCGCCCGACAGAATCCGCCGCCAGGTCTTCCCGCCGTTCTCCGAGCGGTAGACGCCGCGGTCACCGCCGCCGTTGTAGAGCGACCCTGCGGCGGCCACGTAGATGCGGCGCGGGTCGCGGGGGTCCACGGTGATCGCGCTGATGGCCCCGGAGTCCCGCAGCCCGATCCGCCGCCAGTGCCTGCCGCCGTCGGCGCTGCGGTACAGGCCCGTCCCTTCGTACGTGATGCTGCCGCCACCGGGGTTGGGCTCACCGGTGCCCGCGTACAGGGCGCCGTCCGGCCCGGTCGCGACCGCGCCCATGGCCTGGGTCCAGCTGTCGGGCCAGGCGGAGGCGAAGGTGCGGCCCGCGTCCGTGCTGCGCCAGATCCCGCCGCTGGCCGCGGCGGCGTACAGGGTGTCGGCCCGCTGCGGGTCCAGGGCGAGCGACACGATCCGCCCGCCGATGTTCGTGGGACCGACCGCCTTCCACCGCCCGCCCGTGGTGGGCAGTTCGCGTGCCTGGGCGGCGGCGTTCTCGTGCGCGTGCCGGGGGATGGGCTCACCCGGCACGGTCTTCTGGAGGTAGCGGTACTCGGCCGGTGCGGCGGGGCCGCGGACGGGGCGGTACACGTCACCCGGCCCCGGCGGCGCCGCGCCCGCCGGGGCGGTTGCCAGGAGGACGACGCCCACGAGCGGGGCGAGGACCAGATGAAGCAGGCGTCTGCGCATGGGCACCCTCTTCTTCGTCATGGCCAGGACAAGCCGTGCCGACGTTACGAGAGGGGAGGGGGGAGCAGAAGGGCGCGAGTTGGCCTTTGTGACGGCGGCGGGGTCCTTGTCACGTGGCCATGGGAAGGCGCCGGGCGCTTGTCACGTGCCCCGAGCACGCTAGGGCCGTCCTCACCCGACCGGCGCGGGCGGGCGGGACGGCAGGTGATGGAACGGCAGGTGGTGGAACGCGCTGTCGGCGCCGACCGCGCCCCGGCCGGGCACGCGGATGCCGGGACCCGTGGGGTCCAGGGCGTCCGCGCGACGCCTGGCCCGACTTCGCCCCCACCGGGACGCCCGGCCCGCTGGGGGCGCCGCTCAGCCGGGGAGCGGCGCCGGTGACCTCATGAGCCGGGCAGCTCGCGGGGCTCCAGCGGACGGGTCGCGGGCCCCTGGAGGACCTCACCGTCCGTGCCGAAGCGGGAGCCGTGGCACGGGCACTCCCATGTCGTCTCCGCCTCGTTGAACGCCACCAGGCAGCCCATGTGGGTGCAGCGGGCAGAGACGGCGTGGAGTCCGCCGTCCTCGTCGCGGTGCACCGCGCAGCGGCGCCCCTCGACCCGGACCACGGCGCCCGAGCCCGGGGGGATCTCGTCCACCGAATCGACGTGACTGCGCAGCCGGTCACCGACGAAGTGCTTGGCCACCTCCGCCTGCTGGCCCAGCAGCGAGGGCACCTCCCGGACGGTGGTCAGCAGCCGCCGCGGGTCGTACAGGTCGGCCCACGGGGACTTCTCGCCCTGGATCAGCCGGGCCAGCAGGGCGCCGGCCATGACACCGCCGCTCATGCCCCAGCCGCCGAACCCCGTGGCCACATAGGTGTGCCGGGCGCCGGGATGGAAGGGGCCCACCATCGGGACGCCGTCGGTCACGGAGTTGTCCTGGGCCGCCCAGCGGTAGGCCGTCTCCCCGACGTCGAAGCGCTCCCGCATCCACGCGTCGAGCGCCCGGAACCCGGCGGCGGCATCCCCCGTGCCCGGCGTGAAACCCTCGCCCGTCACGATCAGCAGCCGCCCGCCGTCGTCGCCGTACGGCGCGGTGCGCACCGACCGCTTGCCCTCGTCCTGCGTGATGTACGTGCCGCCGGGGTCCTGCCCGGGGGCCAGCGGCGCGGCGACGACCAGTTCGCGCTGGGCCGACAGCCGGGCGAAGAGCAGAGCGCGGTCGAAGACGGGGTAGTGCGTGGCGACGACGACGGACTTCGCGGTCACCGTGTGCCCGGACTCGGCGGTCACCCGGCACGGCGAGCCTTCGCGCAGGCCGGTCACCCGGGTGCGCTCGTGGATGACACCGCCCTGCGCGAGCAGGTCGGCGGCGAGCGCGAGGAGGTAGACGCGCGGATGGAACTGCGCCTGGTCCTCCACGCGCACCGCGCCCGCCACGTCGAAGGGCAGACCGGTGACCTCGGTGTACTCGGCGGGCAGGCCCGCTTCACGGGCCGCCGCCGCCTCGGCCCGCAGCTGGTCGGTGTCCTCGGGACGGACGGTGTAGGTGTAGGCGGGCGCGCGCTCCAGTTGGCAGTCGATGCCGACCTCCGCGCTGACGGCCGCGACGTGCTCCACCGCCTCCTGCTGGGAGCGGGCGTACAGGTGGGCGGCCTCCGCCCCTCGTGTGCTGCGCAGCCGCTCGTACACGAGGGTGTGCAGGGAGGACAGCTTGGCGGTGGTGTAGCCGGTCACCCCGGCGGCGATGCGGTCGGCTTCGAGGACCGCGACCGTGCGCCCGGTGCGGGCCACTTCCCAGGCCGTGCTGAGTCCGGCGATGCCGCCGCCGACCACGGCGACGTCCACCTCGATGTCCTCGGCCAGTGGCGGGTAGGACGTCGGCCCGGTGCTGTCCATCCAGTAGGACTCCGGTCGGCCCGGCAGCGGTCCGGTACGAGGTGTGACAGCCATGGCGGCTCCCTGTTCCCATGCTCGACGATCGTTGATCGTGCGGGTTCCCCCGCCCCACCGGGTCAATCCGGCGGGGCGGGGGAACGCTGATCTTGCCCACAGGCTACGCAAAAGGTACATAGTGCGCCCGTGGGATGGGTGGCGCCGCTGGGCGAGACCGTCAATGCCCCGGTCGGCCGGAGGTCAGCGTGTGCTCCCAGAACACCTCGTCGTGCCACGCGCCATCGGCGTAGAAGTGCTCATGGGCGATGCCCCATGACCGGAACCCGTGCTTGCGGAGGACCGCCTGGGAGGCCAGGTTCTCCAGTTGGGTGTGTGCCTCAAGGCGGTGCAGGCCCAGTTCGCCCGCGGCGATCCGCAGTGCCAGGCCGACAGCGCGGCCGGCGTGGCCGAGCCGTTGGTGGCGGGAGGAGATCCAGTAGCCGAGGAACCCCTTCTGGAACGGGCCGCGCAGGATGGAACTGATGGTGACCTGCCCGATGACGGCACCGTCGGACACCACGACGCCGGGCCACGTGAGCCCCTTGCCGTGGGAGTCCAGCAGAGCCGCGATGACCGCGGCCTGCCCCTCGGGTGTGTAGAACTCCTCGGGCCGCGCGGGCAGCCAGCGCGCGTACGCCTGCCTGTCCCGGGAGAGCGACTCGGCCAGCGCGGGGCCGTCGGAGGGATCGATCAAGCGGATAAACGTGGACTTCACGGGTGCTCTGCTGCTCTGTCGTTTGCCGTCAGTTGCCGTCGTTTGCCGTCAGCTGCGGTCAGCTGCCGTAGTCGGTCGGTTGCGAGGGGGTCTTGCGCGGGTCACGCTCGATGATCGGACCAAGGATGCGGTCGATGCGCTCGACGGCCTCGTCGTCCAGCTCGACCCCGGAGGCTGCGGCACTCTGGGCGATCTGCTCGGGCTTGGTCGCGCCGACGATCGCGGACGAGACGTTCGGGTTGCGCAGCACCCAGGCTATGGACAGCTGGGGCATGGTCAGGCCCAGGTCCGAGGCGACCTCGCCGAGCTCGGCCACGCGCTTCAGCACGTTGTCACTCAGCGCCTTCGAGGCGAACTGGGAGGCGGCCACGCCCGTGGCGCGCGAGCCGGCGGGGGGCGGCGTGCCCGGAAGGTACTTACCGGTCAGCAGCCCTTGGGCCAGGGGGGACCAGGCGAGCTGGCCGATTCCCTCGCGTTCGCACAGCGGGACGACCTCTTCCTCGATGACGCGCCATACCAGGTTGTACTGGGGCTGGTTGGAGACGATCCGGTCGAGCCCCATCCGGTCGGCCAGTTCGAGGGCCTCGGATATCTGGGCCGCCGTCCATTCCGACACCCCCACATAGAGGACCTTTCCCTGTCGGATCAGGTCATCGAAGGCGCGCAAGGTCTCGGCGAGCGGGGTCTTCTCGTCGAAGCGGTGTGCCTGATAAAGGTCGATGTAATCGATCCCCAGGCGCCGCAGCGAACCGTGGGCCGCTTCCATGATGTGTTTGCGGGACAAACCCCGATCGTTGGGCCCGGGACCGATGGGGGAGAAGACCTTGGTCGATATCTCGACGGACTCCCGGCGCACGTTCTGCAAAGCGCGACCGAGCACGACTTCCGCTCGGGTTCCGCCGTAGACATCGGCGGTGTCGAAGGTCGTAATGCCCTGTTCGACGGCTTCCCGGGCGATTCGTTCGGCAGATCCCTCTGTATAGCTGATCCAGCTTCCATAGGCGATTTCGCTGACTTTCAGCCCGCTGCGGCCCAGTGATCGATGCTTCATGGCTCGGCAGTGTACGCCCGGCTTTGAAGGGCCAACTGCGTGTGTGGCGAATAGATCCAGCCAACTCGTAAGCACCCGGTCGCGATTGCTCGAAATGAGTGTACGTTTTGGCGTGGCCGTCGAAAGGATGATCATGCGCGACCACCTGACCCGGTCACGGGACGTGGTGCCGGGCCCCTACGGGTTCGGGGACCTGGCGGGGCTGATGTCGAGGATGACCGGGGACGAGAAGCACTCCGAGGCCGCGGCCTCGACGGTGGACGCGCTCTGGGTCCTCTACGACCGGGTCCTGCGGGTCGATCCCGCCATGCGCGAGGATCGTGACCGCTTCTATCTGTCGAAGGGGCACGGCCCGCAGGCCTACTACGCGGTGCTGTGTGCCAAGAACTTCTTCGGGCCCGAGCTGTTCGACATGTTCGGCGCGTTCCGGTCACCGCTCGGCTACCACCCCGACCGCGCGCTCGTCCCCGGCGTCGAGATCTCCAGCGGGTCTCTGGGACACGGCTTGCCCCTGGCGGTGGGGACGGCGCTGGGGCTGCGGGCCCGCGGCCTCACCGACTCCCGGATCTGGGTCCTGCTCGGCGACGGCGAGTTCGACGAGGGGTCCAACCACGAAGCGGTCGCCTACGCCGCGCGCGCCGGTCTGGACCGGCTGAACGCCGTTGTCATCGACAACCACTCGGCGACACAGGGCTGGCCCGGCGGCCTGGAGACGCGGTTCGCGGCCGAGGGCTGGGCGACCGAGCGGGTCGACGGCCGGGACCACGACGCGCTGGAAAAGGCCTTCGCCACCCCGCACCCCGGTCGGCCCGGTCTGGTCGTCGCCGACGTGGGTGCCGCGGCTGACCGCTGACTCCCCGATCCCCGAGCCATCCAGAGGAGTGCCCTTGGCCGGCATCATGCGTCAGCGCTTCGTCGACATCACGACGGAACTGCTCGACGCCCACGACAACCTCGCCCTGGTGACCGCCGACCTCACCGCAGGCCTGTTCGGCACAGCCAAGAAGAACCATCCCGATCGGGTGCTCAACCTGGGCATCAGGGAGCAACTGCTGGTGAGCGTGGCGGGCGGCCTGTCGCTGGCGGGAATGCGGCCGGTCGCCCACAGCTTCGCCCCCTTCCTCGTCGAGCGGCCCTTCGAACAGATCAAACTGGACCTGAACCATCAGGACGTGGGCGCGGTCCTGGTCAGCGCCGGCGCCTCCTACGACATGGCGAGCAGCGGCCGGTCCCACCAGTCGCCCGGCGATGTCGCCCTGCTGTCGACGCTGCCGCGCTGGACCATCCACGTGCCGGGCCACCCGGACGAGGCCGAGGCACAGCTGCGCGAAGCCGCGACGGGCGACGGACTCGTCTACGTCCGCCTGTCCAACCAATCGAACGCCGAGCCGTACGGTCTGGGTGCCGGGCCGGGATTCCGGGTCCTGCGCCGAGGGAAACAGGCCACGGTCATCGCGGTGGGCCCCCTGGCCGACTCCGTTCTTCAAGCCACCGAACAGCTCGACGTCACCGTCCTTTATGCCGCGACGATTCGCCCCTTCGACGCCGAGGGATTGCGCGCCGCTGTACGCGACCAAGTGGCCGCCTCCGTCGTCCTGGTCGAGCCCTATCTCGCGGGGACGTCGACGACCGAGATATCCGACGCCTTGGTCGCCGAGCCGCACCGGATTCTCGCTCTTGGGGTTGCCAAAGAAGAGCTGAGAAACTACGGATCATCTCGCCAGCACTCCATCGCTCACGGTTTGGGTCCGGCGGGCATGCGTCAGCGAATTACTTCTTTCCTTTCCTCTTGACGCGCCATCCTTCTTCTTATCTAATAATTCCTGACCCGTCACTCGGCGGGATTAGTGAAACGGCAAAGGGGAATTCTATGTCCATCAATGACAAGCTTGCCGCCACCAACGAAGAGGTCATCATCGCCGAGGCTGAGGCCGAGGTCGCGGAGCTCTCCGACCACGAGCGCCCGATGGTCGTCGGCGTCATCAACGAGGCCTGACAGCACGCCATTCGGAGACGGCCTTCGGGCCGTCTCCGAATGGAGTCATTTGACCGACAAGGATTCTCGTGGAAACTGTGCATCCACTTGTTCGCCTCATTGAGGAAGTCGACCTCATGGGGGCTTTCTGGAACAAGAAACACGGCTTGTTCAAGAACGCCTCTCCCGTCACAGGAATGCTGGATGAGGCGGCCATTCAGGAGATATTGGACGTCGGCCTGCTCCGCTGGCCGTACTTCATGCTCCTGAAGGAGGGGGTCCAGCCCGCGATCTCGGACTTCACCCGGACCAGGAACGTCCGAGGCCAGGGCGTGAGCGGCTTCGCCGACGCCCGGAAGGTCCGTGGGCTCCTCGACGGCGGCGCCACGATGAAGCTGAGCCAGCTCGAAGACTGGCACCTGCCGACACGGCGACTCATGGACGAGATCGAGAGCCGGCTGCCCGCCGAGCTCAAGGCCTACATCTTCTACACCCCGTGCGACAACACCGGCATGCTTCCGCACCGGGACCCGTCCCACGTGCTCGCACTCCAGATCGCGGGCGCCAAGGAGTGGCGCATCTACGACGCCCCGGACAAGGTCGACGCGCGCGGCGGGCTCCTGCCCGAACTGGACGCGGACAGCCACTCGCACTCCTTTGTCATGGAGCCGGGCGACGTCCTCTACCTGCCCCACGGCGTGCCCCACGTCGCGACCGCCCGCGCGGGCACCTCGCTCCACCTGACCCTGACCCTCACGGAGCCGGCTCCTCTGGAGCTCGTCGAGTCCTTGATGGAGGGCTTCGGGGACGAGGCGGACCGGCTGGAGGCCGCCACCCCCGGCGTCTCCACAAAGGACAAGGCCGAGGCGGTGACGAGCGCGTTGCTCGACCACCTGGACCGTTTGGACCCGGACGCACTCGTGGACGCGGCCGTGGCGCGCATGCGGAACCGGAGGGCCTGAACCATGACGATCGACACGTCCTCACGAGCGGACGAGACCACACCGGCCGACGCGGCCACGCGGCCGCCCGTGACCCTCGCCGACCTCGTCGGTGACGCCGAGTCGTTCCTCACCCAGGTGTGGGGGAACCGTACAGCCACGTACACCTGTGAGCCGGCGAAGGCGCTGCTCTCCATGGCGGACGTCTGGCGCGAGCTGGACTGCGGCTCGCTGGTCGCCCCCTACTTCGGCGTCCTGCGGCAGGACGCCACTCCCACGTCCTCGGGCGTCCGGGAGACCCGGATCATCCAGACGAAGCCCCGCCCGGGGTACGCGAAGCCGACCGCGGTGCGGGAGGCGGTCGCCTCCGGCCACGTCTTCGTGCTGAGCCAGCTGGAGGACTGGAACGCCGGGATCGGCGCCCTGGTCGACGGGCTCCGCGGCGAGTGCCGTGCCCAGGTCGGCACCGACGCGTACCTCTGCGCCGCCGGATCCGCCGGGATGCCCGCCAGGGCCGATGGCGCTCACGCCCTCGTCGTGCAGGTGGACGGCCGGACGCGCTGGGTCGTGGGCGAGGGCGCAGACGCCTCTGAGAGCGTCC
Source organism: Streptomyces huasconensis (assembly GCF_021028635.1). NCBI lineage: Bacteria > Bacillati > Actinomycetota > Actinomycetes > Kitasatosporales > Streptomycetaceae > Streptomyces > Streptomyces huasconensis. The sequence continues at coordinate 529,914 of NZ_CP086119.1, read as the reverse complement.
TTCAGGCCGGCGACGTACTGTACGTTCCGCCGGGACAGGTACGGCGGGCAGCCCCGGACGGCACGGACACGCTCTTCCTCCTGATCTCCCTCCAGCAGCCCACGGCCCGTGACCTGGCCGAGCTGGCCCTGGCACAGTTCCTCAAGGGCCCCGCCGCGGCGGAGATCGCCGGAACACATCACTTCCTGTCCCCGGCGGAGAAGGTCGCCTGGCTCGGCACCGCACTGCGTGACCATCTGACCGGCCACGATCGCGGAGCGCTGGCGGAGCAGGCCGTGCGGCTCCGGCAACGCGAAGGCAGGGCGTAGGACCGTGAGCGAGCCCACCACCGAAGGTGCTGCCGGGGCCGCCCTGTTCGACCTCATCCGAGCCCAGCAGCGGCTCAAGTCGGCGCACCGGCTCGGCAGCCGTCTTCTCGTCGAATCCGACATCGAGCGGAAGAACCGCCCCGACCTCGTACCTTTCGTCCTGGCCTACTCCTTCGACGGCGACGAACCGACGCTGCGGCACGCCCACGCCGGCGCTTCGTCGGTGACAGTTCTCGGCACCGACGACTACCTGTTCCTCTCGAACCGGCGTCCGCCAGCGGCGGATCCCGTCGGCGGCCGGTCGCTCTGGCGGCACCGCGAGGGGCGGGAGCCGGAGGCGCTGCTCGGCACCGCCCGCGATGTGGTCGGCTACGCCGCCGCCGACCGGACGGTGGTCGCGGCCGTCTGGGTCCACGCCGAGGCGGACTCCTTCGCCTCGGACCGTGCGCTCCGGGAGGAGTCGGCACGGCAGGGCCTGACCGCGGTGACCCTCGACGGCGACCTCTGGCCGCGCTCCGGCCACCGGTTCGGCGCCGAGGTGCTGAAGCTCGTCGGCCTGTCACTGGACGCGGCCGAGGACCCATCCGGACCGGAACTGTTGCCCACACCCCTCGGCCAGGACACCCTGCTGTCCGGCCAGCTCGCCCTGACACCCGACGGCCGCCGCTGCGCCGCCGGACTGGTCCGTTTCCTTCCCGGCGGGCACCGTCGCCACGGGCTGCTTGTCTTCTCCGTCGGCGCGCCGGACGACGCCCGCCAGGTGTGGGCCGAAGACGATCTGAGCGACACGATCGCCTCCCCGGACGGCGCCTGGTTCGCCTGCACCGCGGAACGGATCGCGGTTCCCGGGACTGCACCCCGCCAGGAAGCGGCCCTGGTGTCGAGCGACGGCCTCGTCGTGCGCAAGGTCGGGCGGGACCACCGCGACTGGCTCCAGCCGCGTGCCTGGCAGGACCCGAAGGCCCTGCTGTGCACCGGCGAGGAGGACGGGCGACGGTACCTGTGGCGGGTCGCTGTCGACGAGGACGTCGTCACGCGGATCGACACCGGCGGCTCGGTGCGCTCCGTGACGGCCCGCGCCGGTGAGGCCCTGGTCGTCCGCTCCACCATCGCCTCACCCCCCTCGGTCGTCACCGTCGAGCTCACCACGCCGGACGCCCCCCGCGCGGAGATCCTCGCCCCGGCCGTCGCCGCCACTCCCCGAGGCCGGATGGAGCGCCTGACCCACAAGGCGTCCGACGGCACCGAGTGGAGCAGCTGGCTCTGTCTGCCCGAGGACGTCGACCGGGAGCTGCCCGTCCTGGTCTGGTGCCACGGCGGACCGATGCTCAGTTGGACCGACTGGTCCTGGCGGTGGAACCCGTGGCCGTTCGTGGCCGACGGATACGCGGTGCTGATGCCCGATCCGCCCCTGTCGGTCGGCTACGGCCAGGACGCCATCGAACGGGGGTGGGGGAAATGGACCTCCGAGGTGGCCGCCGTGGCCGCCGAGCAGGTCGCGGACGCGCTGCTCGATCCACGTCTCGACGCCGATCGAGTGGCGGTGATGGGAGCGAGCTTCGGGGGCTTCCTGTCGTTGGCCCTGGGGACACTCCTGCGCGCACCGCGCCTGATCGTCAGCCACTGCGGTTGGGCGGACTTCGCGGCGGTGTCACGTGCGTGCGACCTGCACTGGCATTGGCTGCGCGAATACGGCCCCGTGGACTCATCGCCCTCCTACCGTTCGGAGAGCCTCGCGCTGGAGGCGATCTCCCCCCGGACGAAGGTGCTGTTGTCCCACGGATGCGAGGACACCCACGTACCGGTCGGCGAATCCCGCGCCATGTACCGGACGTTGGACGCCCGGGGCGTGGACGTCGAACTCATGCTGGTCCCGGATGAGAGGCACAGCATCCTCAGGCCCGCGAACGCCGCCGCCTGGCACCGATGGGTGGCCCGGGCGTGTCGCGAGACGCTCGGCGGCCGCTCAGCACGGAAGGAACTCAGCGTCAGATGACGATCGTGCACACGGACGTCCCGACGGACGCCCCTACGCCTGCCCCCACGAGAGCTGTGCCCGCGGGCTCCACCGCGGGCCTCACCCCAGGCCTTCCTGCCGGTGTCCCCGCGAGCCTGGACCGGACCCACTGGTTCCCGCCCGTCGAGGACGCGCCCGCCACCGCCTGCGGCACCTCACTGCGGACACGCACGCTGGAGGAGACAGAAGCGCTGGCCCGAGCCTCGTTCACCCGGTGCGGCATCACCCGGATCGCCGACGTCACGGAGCTCGACGACCTCGGCATCCCCGTCTTCAACAGCTTCCGTCCCACCGCGGCCCCCGGCCTCAACACGGTGACCAGCGGCAAGGGGATGACTCCCGCCGCGGCCCGCGTGTCGGCCATGATGGAGGCGATCGAGCGGACGTGGTGCGAGCAGCGCGCGGGCGAACCTCCGCTCCGGGCCTCGTACGCCGAACTGCGCGGGGCGGGTGTCCCGGTCCTCGACCCGCGGCGTCTGATCCTCAAGCGGGGCCACACCTGGACCGAGGACGTGTCCATCGGCTGGTGGCCCGTACGGGAACTGGCCTCGGACGTCGAGGTGCTCGTGCCCGCCCTCGCGGTCTTCGTCCCGTTCCCGAACGAGTGCGGGATGTTCCGGTCGAACACCATAGGTCTCGCCGTGGGCAACAGCCCGCAGGAAGCCTTGCTGCACGGGCTGCTCGAAACCATCGAGCATGACTGCACGGCGTTCGGCGAGACCCTGAAGAGCGGTTGGCACATCCGGCTGTCCTCACTGCCGGACGCCGCCCGTGAACTGGTCGGGCGGTTCGATCGGATCGGCATCGAGGTCCAGGTCTTCGCCTACGTCAACGACGTCGGAGTGCCGACCTTCTTCGCGACGACCGACGACACCCAGGCCGGAGACGGCATGCTCTTCAACGGCGGCGCGGGCTGCCATCTCGATCCGGTCGTCGCGGTGACCCGCGCGCTGACGGAGGCCGCCCAGTCGAGGCTCGCGGTCATCGCGGGCGCACGCGAGGACTTCACGGGGCAGGCCTATCGCCGGCACTCGTCCTACGAGGCGCTGCAGGAGATGTACAGGACGTGGAGCGGTGGACGGCCCGCGGCGGACTTCGACGTGGTCCGGAGCGTAAGCACCGGCACGACGGACGGTGACCTCGAAGTGGTCCTGGCCGGGCTGGAACGCGCCGGGCTCCCGCTGGTGCTCGCGACGGAACTGGCCCCCGACGGCCTGCCCTTCTCGGTGACCAAGGCGATCGTTCCCGGCCTGGAGGTCCACCACAACGATCCCGCCCGGCTGGGCACGCGCCTGCACCGTGAGATGGTGCGGGCCGGACTCGCGAAGCCCCTGTCATGAGCGCCGCCACCACCGTCACGGTGTTCACCGGCCCTTCGCTGCGCCCGGCGGACCTCTCGTACCTGCGCCGGCTCGCCGAGGAGCACAACCGGACGCTCGACCTGCGCCCGCCGGTCCGCCGGCAGGACCTGTCCGCTCTCATCGGCGCCGAGCCTCCCCGCAGGATCGTCATGCTGGACGGGGAGTTCGGCCAGAGCCTCGCGGTCAGCGTGACCGAGGTACGGGCCCTCCTGTTCGCCGGGCAACCACTGACCGGCGCGTCCTCGATGGGGGCCCTGCGGGCCGTGGAGTGCCGGACGATCGGGATGACCGGCAGCGGCTGGGTCTACGAGCAGTACCTGAACGGCTCCATCGAGTCCGACGGCGAGGTCGCGCTCCTCTACGACCCGGAGGACTACACCCCCGTCACCGTCCCCTTGGTGAATGTCCGCTGGCTGCTGGCGGAACGGGTGAGGGAGGAAGACCTCACCCCCGAGGAGGCTCGCACCGCGCTGGAGATCGCGCGGTCCCTGAACTTCCGGGCCAGACGGCACTCCTTCCTGGTGAAGCAGTGGAAGCGTGGGCTTCCCGGGGACGCCGCGGCGGTGCTGGAGAAGCACTTCGCCGCCGACCGCCTCGACCACTGGGACCGCAAGCGGGCCGACGCCCTCGAAGCCGTCCGAGCGGCGCTGTCGTCCTGAGGTACCGGCCGCGCCTCGCGGACATCGCCGACGACCGCGACCAGTCCGGCCACGACCACCCCGGCCAGGACCCGCGCCTTCACTGTCCCACCCCACGAGGGAAGAACGCATGACGCACTCCGTGACCCAAGAACAGGTAGCCGCCTACCGCCGCGACGGGTTCGTCCGCATCCCCGGCATCATCGGCGAGGAGGACGCCGCCCGTTACGCCAAGGCGGCGCTGGCGGCCAGAGACCGCAACAAGGACGTTCCTCCAGATCCGACGTTCACCCACTTGATGCAGTTGTGGCAGCAGGACGAGACCCTCCGTGAGCTCACGCTCAGCCCCGCCCTGGCCGCCGCGGCCACCGCCCTGGCCGGGGTCCCGCTGCGGCTGTACCACGACCATCTGATGATCAAGGAGCCGCACAACGGTGCTCCCACCGAGTTCCACCAGGACCGGCCCTACTGGCCCCACCTCGGCTCCCGGCACTCCCTGTCCGCCTGGGTCGCCCTCGTCGACGTCCCCGCGCCACGAGGCTGTATGACCTTCATCCCCGGCTCGCACCTCCTTGAGGGCCAGCACCGCCAGGATCTGCGCGACGCCGACAACTTGATGCGGGCCGTTCCGGAGCTGGTCTGGGAACCGCGCGTCACCGTCCCCCTCCGGGCGGGTGACTGCACCTTCCACCACTCGCTCACCGCCCACAGCGCCTCGCCCAACCTCACCGACGACCCGCGCATCGCCCACGTGGTCGTCTACATGGATGTGCAGACGCGCTACGACCCCCGCAAACGCCCTGTCGGCGAACCCCTCATCGAACCGGTCGGCGTCACCGAGGGAGTCCCCTTCCCGGACGACGAGTTCCCCCCGCTTCCGTGAGGACGGGCTCTCGCGGCCCCTTATCGCCTGACATGCCACGGAGTTGAACGTGATCGCTTCTTTCGTGCGGAACAACTACGCCTCGTTGCGGGGCCCGGCCAGGACGCTCGGTCTGCTGCACTTCCTCGACAGCGTGGGCGGCGGCATCTTCACCTCCGGTTCGGCCGTCTACTTCATCGTGGTCGCCGACCTCCCCGCCGCCCAGGTCGGCCTCGGCCTCTCGCTCGCGGGCCTTTCCGGGTTCGTCTCCAGCGTGCTCATGGGCATGGCCGCCGACCGGATCGGGGCCCGGCGTCTGTTGTTCCTCACCTTGCTGGCGATCGGCGTGGCCTACTGCTTCTACCCGGCGGTCGGCTCGCTGCCGGCGTTCTTCGCGGTGGTGGGCGTGGTGGGCGCGCTCGAATGGGGCAGCGGCCCACTGTTCCACACCCTGATCGCGGAGTTGGTCCCGGAGGGCGACCGGGTCAGCGCACGCGCGGCCCTGCGCTCGGTGTTCAACGTCGGCTTCTCGGCCGGAGCCTTGATGGCCGCGGCGCTGATCGCCCTCGGAGGCTCCGCGATGCAGGCGCTGCCCCTCGGCAACGCCCTCTCGTTCCTGTTGGCGGCGGGGCTCGTGCTGCGGCTGCCCGCCACGCCCGTCTCGCCGGTCAAGACGGAACGCGTGTCCCGCTTCCGGGCGCTGAAGGACACACCCTTTCTCGGCGTCATCGGCGCGTCGAGCCTGCTGGCCCTGCACAGCGCGGTCCTCATGGTCGGCATCCCTCTGTGGCTCGTGACCAGTGACAAGCTTCCCCGCAGCGTCATCCCTGTGGTCTTCGTGCTGAACACGATCCTGGTCGTGCTCCTCCAGGTGAAGTTCGCCAAGGGGTCCGAGACCCTGGACGGCTCTGTCGGCGCGGCGCGCAAGGCGGGCCTGGTCAGCGTGGCGGCATGCCTCGCCCTCGCCATCGGCAACGTGACCACGGCCTGGGTCGCGGGCGTGTTCGCCCTGACGGCGGTCCTCCTCGTCACGTTCGCCGAGCTGGGGCAGTCGGCCAGCGCGTTCGGCCTAGGCTTCGGACTCGCCCCCGAGGCGGCGCGGGGGGAGTACCTGGGCGCGTTCCACCTCCACATGGTCATCCAGGCCACCGTCGGCCCGGCCGCGGTCTCCTTCCTCGTGATCCACTACGGCTCGTACGGCTGGCTCACCCTCTGTCTGATCTTCCTCGTCGGGACGGTCTCGATCGCCCCCGCGGTGCGCCGCGCCCGCAAGGACGACCTGACCCCCATGTCCGCCTAGAGCCAGTCCCGGGGCACCGTCTCGTTCCACGTACGGGAGAAGACGCGGCGTTCCCCCTCGTAGCCGTCGAGCGCCGCCTCGACGAGGAAGTCGTCCCCGTCGCACCGCAGCACCGTGCGGGTGTGGACGCTCACGTCCCAGTCCTCCCGCGCGAACCGCATGGTCCAGGCCGATTCGCCGGTCACCGACGTGAAGTCCTCGCCCGTGGACGTGTACCGCTCGAAGGCGCGGCAGCCGACATCGAGCCCGATGTCCTCGTACCGCACGGTCCCACGGTCCTTGACGATCTCCAGCGCGGAGTTGTAGCCGATCAGATCCCGCCGCACCTCCCAGCGCTGGTCCGGCTGCGTCAGCCGGGTGGTCGCCAGGGGTTCCGTCCCCTCGGGCTCGCCGAAGGGGCGCGGCGGCGCGTTGTCCGGCTCGGAGACCGGCCGCACCGGCAGCCGCAGCGCGCTGGTGCCCTCGTACACGCTGAGCAGGACGGGTTTCGGCGGCGGCCAGGCGAGCGGCCAGTACGACGTCGACAGCGAGAGCCGGATGCGGTGGCCGGGCGGGAAGCACTGGGCCACGCCGTTGAGCTGGAGCGTCGCGCGGTAGCGGCGGCCCGGCTCCAGGGGTTCGGGCTCGCCCGTGCCGTCCCTGCGCGTCAGGTTCAGCACGCCGTACGTCACCCGGGTGGCACGCCCGTCGGGGGCCACGTCGGAGATGCGGGCGGCGACCGTGGCGACCGGTTCGCTGACCGACAGGTCCAGGTCGACGCAGGGCGAACCGAGGATCTCGACCGGCTCGGTCAGCTGCGGGGAGTCGAAGACCAGCGAACCGCCGTCCTCCTCGCGCTGGTCGTAGGGCAGGTCGGGCGGCGCGTTGTAGGAGGCCCACTTGCCCGCGAACTGACCGACCGACAGCGGTGACTGCACGGTCATCGCCTCACCGGAGCCGTCCTTGGCGACCGCCTCCCCGTCCCAGACGATGCGGTGCCGCGTCAGCGGACGGCTGACCTCCTCGATGTGCGGCGAGGGCCAGTCCGGCTCACCGACCCAGCGGCCCGGCCGCTCCTCGTACGCCGTCGAGGGCGGCACGCTGTCCTGCATCCAGGCGCGCAGCATCGGGCCCTCCATGACGCCGTTCTCCTCGCCCTTGAGCCAGTGGTCCCACCAGCGCACCACCTCCTGGAGGTAGCCGATGGCCGGGCCCGGCTCGCCCAGGTGCGGATACTTGTGCGACCAGGGGCCGATCAGCCCCTTGCGCGGCACGTCGAGATTGCCGAGCAGTCGCGTCACGGCGTTGGAGTAACCGTCCGCCCAGCCGCTGGAGGCGAGGACGGGACACTGTACGTCCTGGTAGTTCTCGCAGACCGAGGCGTGCTTCCAGTAGTCGTCGCGGCGCTGGTGGCGCAGCCACTCCACGACCCAGGGGCGCGTGCTCTCCAGGCGCTCGTGCCACATCTCGCGCCAGCGGTCGCCGACCACCGCCGGGTCGGGGGGACAGGTGGCGTACGCGAACATCGTCCCCGCCTCGGCGAGGTTGTCCGACAGCATCGCGCCACCCATGTAGTGCATGTCGTCGGCGTACCGGTCGTCGGTGAACGACGAGATGACGATCGCCTTCAGGCTCGGCGGCCGTCGCGCGGCGACCTGGAGCGCGGCGAACGCCCCCCAGGAGATGCCCATCATGCCGGTGGAGCCGTCGCACCAGGGCTGCTCCGCCAGCCAGGCGAGCACCTCCTCGGCGTCGGTCTGCTCCAGCTCCAGGTACTCGTCCCGCAGGACGCCCTCGGACTCGCCCGTGCCGCGAACGTCCACACGGACGCACGCGTAGCCATGGCCCGCGATGTAGGGGTGGTGGATCGAGTCGCGCACCGAACTCAGATCGCGCTTGCGGTACGGGATGTACTCCAGGACGGCCGGTACCGGCGCGTCGTCCGAGGACGCGGGGCGCCAGACACGCGCCGACAGCCGGACGCCGTCGGACATCGGGATGAGGACGTGTTCTTCCTCTTTCGTCGCGTACGGGAGATTGCCCACGTAACGCATGGGGCCGTGCCATCCTCTCGGTTGCTTCCTCCGCCGGGCAGGCGGGGCCAGGGGGTATCGGGTGCCGCTAGTCGTTGGTGACGTCGCGGCCGCCGGGCTCCGTCTCGTCGAAGGTGAGGCCGAGCGCGGCCACGCACCGGTCGTACTTGCGCCGCACGTCCTCCTCGTCGTCACCGCCGATGGCGAAGTGGGCCAGCTCGTAGCTGTAGCTGTCCTGGTGACCGGCGTCGGACAGCCGCTGGCCCTCCTCGACCAGCACCTCGATCCGGACGTCGCCGATCTCGCTCTCGATGCGGTCGAGCTCCTCGCGCGTCGGCACGTTGTGCACCACGCCGTCGGCGAACCACCGGTAGTACCACTTGGCAGCCGTCGCGCAGGGCCCCTCGCGGTGCGGCAGCTTCGGGTCCTCACCGAAGGCGAGGCTGACCATGCAGTGGTGGTTGGGGACGCCGTCGACGTACTCGAACAGCTCCGCGTGGGCCTGCGAGTGCCGGGGGTTGATCTCCAGCAGGTTCAGCTCGTCCGTACCGGGGTCGTAGAAGTACTCGATGCTGAAGGTCGCGTCGTCCATGCCGATCTGCCGCATCACCCGCTCCGACACGTCGTGCAGGCGCCGCACCACCGGCTCCGGGAGCGTGGACGGGTACCGATGGCGCAGGAAACACGAGGAGTCCGGGTAATTGATGGAGTCCAGCACGCCGTAGACGGTGACCTCACCCCGGTGGACGTACCCCTCGACCGCGACCTGGATGCCGGAGAGCGCCTCCTCGGCGAGACAGACCTGAGCGCCGATGCCCGCCATCTCCTCGGGCACCTCGATCTGGTCGAGTATGTGCTCGAAGGGCCGGCCGACCGTGCCGATGCCCTCCTTGATCCTGGCCACGGCCGCGGCGAACTCCTCCTCGTTCTTCACGCTGTAGGCGAGCTTGGAGGAGTACGACAGGGCGGGCTTGAGCCACATCGGGAAGCGCACGCCCTCCGGCGGCCTCGGGGTGTCCGCCGCCAGGTCCACCCGGCCGAAGCGCGGATGCTCCTCGATCACCTTCTGCTGCTCCAGGCGGCTCCAGTACTTGTGCTCGCACTTGACGACCGACTCCAGGCTGGTGCTGCGGGTGCCGTACCGGTCGCCCAGCATCGCGACCATCGTGCTGACCGGGAAGTCCCAGTAACCGACGATCGCGTCGATGCTGCCGTCGAACGCGTCAAGTATCTTCTGCGCCTTCTCCATCAGCTCCGGTACGGAGACCTCGCCGCCCTGCAGCTCCTCGATCGAGAGCAGCGGGTGGAAACGGCAGTCCTCCGCGTGCGGGACGGCGTGCAGGGTGGGCAGGTTGGCCTCGTCCAGACCGATCACGAACACGTTCTTCTGGCGTACAGCCACGTTTGCTCCTTCTGCTGGGGTCGAAGCGGCTGTGTACCCGCAGGCCAGAGGTGCACACGTCGGCCATCATGGGCAGGGGGACCCGGAACGCTGAGGGAGATCCCGACCGTGAGGAGAACCATGGCCGACCGACGCCGCCGTGCCCCGTCCGTCGTCCGGGCGCTGCTCGACGCCCACGGCACCACCTATGCCGAGGACGCCGGCATCCGGCTGCGGGACACGCCGCAGCCGCTGTACCAGCTCCTCGTCCTGTCCGTCCTGCTGAGCGCCCGCATCCGCAGCACCGTGGCGGTGGCGTCGGCCAGGGAGCTCTTCGACGCCGGGATGCGCGACGCGCGGCGCATGGCCGACGCGTCGTGGCAGGCCCGCGTCGACGCGCTGGGCCGGGGCGGCTACCGGCGCTACGATGAGCGGACCTCCACCCAGCTCGGCGAGGGCGCCGAACTGGTCCTGCGGGACTACGGCGGCGACCTGCGCCGCCTGCGGGACGCGGCGGGCGACGACGGGGAACTGAGCCGGCAGCTCCAGAAGGTGCCCGGCCTCGGACCCATGGGCGCCGACATCTTCCTGCGCGAGGTGCAGCGGGTGTGGCCGGCCGTGGCGCCACGCCTCGGCGACAAGGCCTTGCAGGGCGCGCGGCGCCTCGGCCTCCCCGATGATCCGGCCGAACTGGTCCGCCTCGCCGGGGACAGCGACCCGGCGGCCTTGGCGGCGGCGCTTGTCCGGGCGGCACTGGACAAGGGTGTCGTCGAGGAGCTGGTGGGGGAGGCGGCGGACGCGTCGTGACCCGGTGGGCCGAGGGGAGGGGTGCGGGGCGGGTCGAGGCGGTGGGTGGGGCGGGGCGCGTCGGACAGCCGCCCGGCGGCAGAGGCCGCCGCCGCGTGGGCGACGGCCACCGGGCAGGCCGCGCTTCGGCTCGGTGAGGGCGGCATCGTACGCCTGGAACCACACCGCCCCGTCCGCCGTCTCAAGGCCAACAGCGGCGTCCGGCACGCAGTGAAGGCCTGGGGCAACGCGGCGAACCTCCGCGCCTGCCGCGCGCGTCGGCGCCAGAAGGAGGCCTGGCGCCGACGCGACGGCTCGCGGCTCAGGCCTCGACGGGCGTCAGGACGAAGAGCGGGATCTCGCGGCTCGTCTTCTTCTGGTAGTCGCTGTAGTCCGGCCACACCGCGACCGCCCGCTCCCACCAGACCTGCCGCTCCTCGCCGGTGGCGATCCGCGCGCGGTAGTCCTTCTTCACCGGGCCGTCCTGCAGCTCCACCAGCGGGTGCGCCACGAGGTTGTGGTACCAGGACGGGTTCGCCGGGTCGCCTCCCTTGGACGCCACCACCGCGTACTCCCCGCCGTGCTCCACGCGCATCAGAGGGTTCTTGCGCAGCTTTCCGCTCTTGGCGCCGAGCGACGTCAGCACGATGACGGGCTTGCCCTTCAACGTCGTGCCCTCGGTCCCGCCGGAGCTCTCGTACAGCTCGGCCTGCTTGCTCGCCCAGTCCCACGTACCGGGCTCGTAATCTCCAGTCAGAGGCATGCCGTGCCCAACTACGTGCGTGCGCCGATTATTCCGGCCCAGTTCGGCCCGTCCACCCGGTATGCGTTAAAAAGGCATCAACCGTTGAAGACATCAACGATCCATCGAGGCGACAGGGGCGGGCATGGCGGAGCAGGACATACCGGAGGAGTATCTCGACGGCTATGCCCACATCCTCGCCGCCGCCTCGTCGACGGGACGGCGGCTGACCCGCGACGAGTTGGACTCGCGGCGCGCGCTGGGGGAGCGGGCGGCCGACGCGGGGCACGGCCTGCGGGCCCTGGTCGGCGCGCACCTCGCGGCCACCCGCGCGCACTGGCCCGCCTCACGGACGGTCCGCGCCGACAGCGTGCTGGCCGCAGCCGAGCAGGCCGTGGACGCCTTCGCCGAGGGGTACGAACGCGCCCAGCGCCTCGCCGTACGCCAAGAGGAGGCGGCCCGGCGGGAGTTCATCGACGACCTGCTCTACGGCCGCAGCGACCTCGGCCTGCTCGCCGAACGCGCGGAACGGTTCGGCCTGCGCCTGTCCTACGAGCACGCGGTCGCCGTCGCGCAGGGCCCGAGCGGCTACGAAGAGGGACACCCCGTGCCCCGCGAGGTCGAGCGCGCGCTGATCGGCCGGTTCGGAGACCGCAGCATCCTGCTGACCACCAAGGACGGCCGCCTGGTGTGCGTCGCCCCCGGCGACCAGGACGAGGTGCTGCGGTTCTTCGCCAAGCAGGCGTACGCCGCCACCGGCGGTGGACGTGTCGCCATCGGCCGCCCGCAGCCCGGCCCCGGCGGCGTCGTCCAGTCGTACGAGGAAGCGCTGAACGCCCTGGACCTCGCCGAGCGGCTGGAGATCGACGAGCCCGTCCTGCGCGCCGCCGACCTGCTCGTCTACCCCGTCCTGACCCGCGACCGGCAGGCCATGGCCGACCTGGTGGTGAATACGCTCGGTCCGCTGCACCAGGCCCGGGGCGGCGCGCAACCGCTCATCGACACGCTCGCCGCCTACTTCGACTCGGGCTGCGTCGCGGCGGAGGCCGCCCGCAGGCTGGCGCTGAGCGTGCGCGCCCTGACCTACCGCCTGGAACGCATCCACCAGTTGACGGGCGCCAACCCGTCGGACCCCGTGCACCGCTACACGCTGCAGACCGCGGTGATCGGCGCGCGCCTGCTCGACTGGCCCGCGAAGCCGTTCTGAAGCCGGGCCGTGGGCCCCGCGCCTAGCCGAGCCGCGGGATCTCGATGGCCGGGCAGCGGTCCATGACCATGTCCAGGCCCGCCGCGCGCGTGCGCTCGTACGCCGCCTCGTCGACCACGCCGAGCTGGAACCACACCGCGGCGGCCCCGGCGGCCACGGCCTCGTCGGCGACCTGGCCCGCCAGGCCGCTGTTGACGAACACGTCGACGACATCGACCTTGAACGGCACGGCGGACAGGGACGGATAGCCCTGCTCGCCGTGGACCGTCTCCGCCTTGGGATGGATCGGCACGACGCGCTTGCCGAAGCGCTGCAGGACGGCCGCGACGCCGTACGCCGCGCGGTCGCGGTTGGCGGACAGGCCCACGACGGCCCAGGTGTCCCCCAGCTCCGTCAGGATCTTGCGCACCGTCTCCTGGTCGCCGTACATGAACCTGCCTCCTCAAGGGTCGCGGCCGCGTGCCGTCAGGGACTTCGGTCAGACGTTCACGCCGAAGTCCGACGCGATGCCCCGCAGTCCACTGGCATAACCCTGACCGACCGCGCGGAATTTCCACTCCGCGCCGTGGCGGTACAGCTCGCCGAAGACCATGGCGGTCTCCGTCGAGGCGTCCTCGGAGAGGTCGTAGCGCGCGATCTCGACGCCGTCCGCCTGGTTCACGACACGGATGAAGGCGTTGCGGACCTGGCCGAAGCTCTGGCCGCGGTTCTCCGCGTCGTGGATCGACACCGGGAAGACGATCTTCTTGATCTCGGCGGGGACCTGCGCGAGGTTCACCTTCACGGCCTCGTCGTCGCCCTCGCCCTCACCGGTGAGGTTGTCACCGGTGTGCTCGACCGAACCGTCCGGGCTCGTGAGGTTGTTGTAGAAGACGAAGTGCTGGTCGGAGACGACCTTCCCGGAGTCGTCGCAGAGCAGCGCGCTGGCGTCCAGGTCGTAATCCGTGCCCGTCGTCGTGCGCACGTCCCAGCCCAGACCGACCAGTACGGCGGTGAGGCCGGGGGCCTCCTTGCTGAGCGAGACGTTGCCGCCCTTGGCCAGCGAAACTCCCACGATGTCCTCCTGAAGTTCGGTTCCTGCCCGTTCCGTAGAATCTACAGGAGTGTAGAAGGAGATGGGGCGGGACGGGACCGTTACGATGTGGCGCTCCCGACCGCCGCGGAGCACCAGGAGGCCGGAGGGAGCCCGGGCATGGAGCAGCACGACGACCGCGAGGAGCGCCGGCCACGGCTGCGCCGCCGCGCACAGGGAGAACTGGAACAGCAGGTGCTCGCCGCGCTGCACGCCGCCCGCGGCCCCGTCAGCGCCGCCTGGGTGCAGGAGCGGATCGGCGGCGACCTCGCGTACACGACGGTGATGACGATCCTCACCCGCCTCCTCGCCAAGGACGTGGTGGCGCGGGAGCGCGCGGGCCGGTCGTTCGCGTGGACCCCCGCCTCCGACGAGGCGGGGCTCGCGGCGTTCCGCATGCGCAAGGTGCTCGACGGCGAGAGCGACCGCGAGGCCGTCCTCGCCAGCTTCGTCACGACGCTGACGCCCGACGACGAGCAGCTCCTGCGCGAGCTGCTCGGGCGGGCGGGCGCCGAGTCGGACGACTGACGCCCGATGGGAGCTCTTGCCTGATGGGCGTCTTCGTCTTCCTGCCCCTCGTGCTGCCGCTGACCGCATGGCCCGTCGCCCGCCTCGCCGAGCAGCACCTCCACCCGCGCACCGCCACGCGCGTGCTCACTGCCGTCGCCGGCGTGATGGCCGTGTGCAGCACACTTTGCCTGGCGCTCCTCATGGTCGTCGGGACCGCCCAACTGCCGGGCAACCCCCTGCCGGACGGCTGGTCCGACCCCGAGGTGCGGGCCGCCGTCCCCTACGACGAGGTGGCGGGGAAGGCCGCGATCCCGGCGCTGCTCGCCGTGTGCGCGGCGGCAGCGCGGACGGTGGGGCGGCACGCGCGGGTACGCCGCCAGGGACGCCGGGCCCTCGCGACGCTGCCCGGCACCTCGGTCGCCGTACTCCGTGACGAGGCGTCGTACGCCTACGCCCTGCCGACGCGGGGCGGCGGCCGGGTCGTGGTCACCACCGGCATGCTGGAGCGGCTCGCGGCGCCGGAGCGACGCGCGCTGTTCGCGCACGAGCGGGCCCACTTGGCCGCGCGGCACCACCGGCACCTGCTGATCACGCAGTTGGCGGCCCGCGCCAACCCCTTCCTGCGGCCCTTGCGCACCTCCGTCGCCTTCACCGCGGAGCGGTGGGCCGACGAGGCGGCGGCGCGGGCCGTGCGGGACCGGCGGGTCGTCGCCCGTGCGATCGGCAAGGCGGCCCTGGTCTCGCGCGGCGTTCCGGCGCCGACGCTGGCGGGGCTCGCCGCGCTGGGACCGGTGCCGCGCCGGGTCGCCGCGCTGCTCGCCCCGGCGCCCGCGGCCCGCACCCGGCCCTCCCTGTTCACGGCGGTGGGACTGGCCCTGTGGGGCGCGGCGTTCGGCACCGTGGTGTCGGCGATGTCGTCGGCGAACTCCGCGGTGACGATGGTCCTCATCCTGCGCGCGGCGACACCGCTTTAAGGCGTCGTGCCGCCTTTGAGGCGTCGTGCCGCTCCGATCCGCCGTGCGGGCTCATCGGCGATGGGGTCGGCGATGGAGTCGGGGGCGGAGTCGGCGGACCGGCCGGGAAAGCCGGTCCGCGCGGCGGTGGGCTAGAGGTCGAATTCGTGCGGCGGCAGGTCGAGCGCGAAGCAGGCCTCGCGGACCACGGCCTGCTCGTCCTTGTCGAAGTCGCCGTCGGCGCCGCCGATGACGATGCCTATCTGGATGACCGCACGGGCCTCCGCGGGCTTTTTCCTCGCCTTGGCGACCTCCTGGAGGACGCTCACCTTGCCGAACGCGAAGTCGGCGGTCAGCTTGTCCACGTAGGCGTCGAAACGGCTCCGGAGGTCGTCCGCCGGGAAGTTCTGCAGCACCTCGTTCGTGCCGATGAGCTGGGCCACGCGCTGGCGCTCGGCCGGGTCCACGGTCCCGTCGGCGGCCGCCACGAGGGCACACATCGCCATGCTCGCGTCGCGGAAGGCGCCGCTCTTGAGGTCGTTCTTCTTCGCCATCAGCTGGGTCTGCATCGTCGATGCGGATTCCTTGACGCGGTCCCACAGGGCCATGGAGAACTCCATAAACGTATCGATGTATCGGTGTATCAGGTCGATGTAGCAAGGGGGTTGGCGCGCACCACGGCCGCCTTACGTGCGACCGCGGCCTCGCCAATTTCTACAACAGAGTAGAAACTAGCAGCCGGGGCGAGAAGTTCCCGACCGGCGGAAGGCGTGATCGTGGTGGGCGCGGACGCGTCGCGGTACGCGTGCGCCCGTGCCGCGGGGGCGTCCGGCCAAGGCCCGCGCCCTCTTCCCAGACGCTTCGCCGGGACCGTACTCTGCGGGCGCGTGACCGCACCCCCTTCCTCCGCACCGCCCCCGCCTCCCACCGCCTCCTCCCGTGGCCTCAGGGACGGCGCCGTGGGTACCGGCGACCTGGTCTTCTTCGTGGTGGCAGCCGCTGCCCCGCTGACGGTCATGGCGGGCGTCGCCCCGCTGGCCATCGGCATGGCCGGCCGGGCGGCCCCGCTCGGCTATCTGCTCTCCGGGCTGCTGCTGATCGTCTTCGCCGCGGGCTTCACCGCGATGAGCCGCTTCGTGCGCAACGCCGGTGCGTTCTACGCCTACATCGGCAAAGGCATCGGCCGGCCCATGGGCGCGGGCGCCGCCTACGTCGCGCTCTTCTCGTACAACGCGATCGAGGTGGGACTGCTCGCCGCCTTCGGCTGGTTCACGGAGGCGGGCTTCGAAGACCTCACCGGGACCCGAGTTCCCTGGTGGCTCTGGTCGCTGGGCGGACTGGTCGCCATCGGGGTGCTCGGCTATCTCAAGGTGACCCTGAGCGCCGGAGTCCTCGGCACCGCGCTGGTCCTGGAGGTCCTGGTGCTGCTCGCCTTCGAGGCGGGCGTCCTCGCGCACGGCGGTGGCCCCCAGGGCCTCGGCCTCGGGTCGCTCTCGCCCACGCGCCTCGGCGAGTCGGGGGTCGGCGGCATGTTCGTCCTCGCCATCGGCGCCTTCGTCGGCTTCGAGGCGACCGCGATCTACGCGGAAGAGGCCCGCCGTCCCGAGCGGACCGTGCCGCGCGCCACCTACGTGGCCGTGGCGTTCCTCGCGCTCTTCTACACCTTCACCGTCTGGATGATCATCAACGCGTACGGAAGCCAGAGCGATCGCGCCCAAGAGGTCGCGAACGGCAAGGGCGGCGCCGACATGGTCTTCACCGCCACCGAACGTTTCACCGGCGGCTGGGCCGCGGACTCCATGCACGTGCTGATCATCACCAGCACCTTCGCCGCCACGCTGGCCTTCCACAACGGCGCCGCCCGCTACTTCTACGCGCTCGGCCGGGAGAACCTGTTGCCGGCCCGCCTCGGTACCGTCTCCGCGAAGACGCGGGCGCCCGCCGCCGCGGTGGTCACGCAGTCGGCCACGGCCCTCGCCGTGATCGTCGCGACGGTGGTCGGCGGGGCCGACCCGTACAGCGTCACGTTCCTGTGGAGCAACGGCTCCGGCATCCTCGGCGTGATGCTCATGCAGGCGCTCGCCGCCCTCGCCGTGCACGGCTTCTTCCGCCGCGACCGGCGCGCCATGCCGGCCTGGCGGGTCGTCGCCGCGCCCCTGGTCGCCTGTGCGGGCCTCGCGGTCATGATCGTCCTGGTCTGCGCCCACCTCGATCTCCTCACCGGAGCCTCCGCGGGAGTGAACGCCGCGCTGATCCTTCCGCTGCCGGTGCTGTTCGGGGCCGGCGTGGCCCTGGCGCTGCGGATCAAGAGGCGCGATCCGGCTTCCTACGAGCGGCTGACGACGCTGGACGCCGAACGCCTCTGAGCCCGCACCCGGACCTACACCGGGGGTACCGCACGCGATGCACCTGACCTCACCGGGAGGAAGCGACACCATGACCATGACGGCGACGACAACCCTGGTCTTCCTCGGCGCGATCCGCACCGGCAGTGACCCTCAGACGGACACCCCGGCGCTCGCCGTGCGCGACGGCCGGATTCTCGCGCTCGGTGACGAGGCCCGGGCCCTCGCCGCCACGGCCGACGAGGTCGTCGACATCGGGGGCGGACTGCTGATGGCCGCCTTCGGAGACGGCCACGCCCACCCCCTCTTCGGGGGCCTGGAGAGCTTCGGGCCGCAGATCAAGGAGTTGGACTCGGTCGACTTGATCGTCGCCGAGGTCGGGCGGTGGGCGGCCGCTCATCCCGAGGCCGAGTGGATCGTCGGCGCGTCCTACGACCCCTCACTCGCACCGGACGGCGAGTTCGACGCGCGCTGGCTGGACGCGGCGGTGCCCGACCGGCCCGTCGTCCTGCGGGCCCACGACTACCACACCCTGTGGTGCAACACCGAGGCCCTGCGCAGGTCCGGCGTGACGGAGACGACCCCGGAGCCGCGCCTCGGCCGGATCGTGCGCCGCCGTGACGGTTCGCCCCTCGGCACGCTGCGCGAATGGCATGCCTGCGACCTCGTGCTCGACCAGGTCCCGGCACGCTCGGTGGACGAACTCGTCGAGGCGCTGCGCCGCGCCGGCCACGCGTACGCGCGCGCGGGCATCACCTGGGTCCAGGACGCCTGGGTGGAACCGGAGATGGTGGACGCCTACCTGGCCGCCGCCCGGCGCGGCGCCCTGACCGTCCGCGTCGACCTCGCCCAGCGCGCCGACCCCGACCGGTGGCGTGCGCAACTGAAGCCGTTCGCCGAGGCACGCGCGCGCGTGGCCGCGGAGGGCGGTGACCTGCTGTCCGCACGGACGGTGAAGTTCTTCAGCGACGGCGTCATCGAGGGCGGTACGGCCGCGATGCTCGCCCCCTACGTGGACGCGCCGCACAGTTGCGGCATGCCCGTGTGGGAGCCCCACGCGCTCGCCGAGGCCGTGCGCGCCTTCGACGCCGCGGGCTTCCAGACGCACATCCACGCGATCGGCGACGCGGGCATACGTGCGGCGCTCGACGCCATCGAGTCCGCGGTCGTCGGCAACGCCGCCTGGGACCGGCGCCCGGTGATCACCCACGTTCAAGTGGTCGACCCGGCGGACCTGCCCCGCTTCGCCGCCCTCGGCGTCATCGCCAACTTCGAACCCCTGTGGGCCCAGCCGGACCCGCTCCAGACCGAGCTGTCCATCCCGAGGATCGGCGCACACCGGGCGGGCCTGCAGTACCCCATGGGCGAGCTGGCACGGGACGGCGTGCGGCTCTCCTTCGGCAGCGACTGGCCCGTCAGCTCGCACCTCCCGCTGGAAGGCATCCAAGTGGCCGTCACCAGGCGTACGTTCGCGGGGGACCCGGAAGGGGGATGGATTCCCCACCAGCGGCTCACCGTCGAACAGGCGCTGACGGCGGCCACCTCCGGGGTGGCCCACCAGGCCGGCGCCGACGACCGGTCGCATGTGACGCCCGGCGCCCCCGCCGACCTGGTCCTGCTCTCCGACGACCCCCGCGCGCTCGACCCCATGGCGATCCGCCACGCACGCGTACTGGGCACGTGGCTGGCAGGCCGGGCCACGTACAGGACGGCCGGGGGAGCGTGACGCGGCGGGGCGGTGCGAGACGAGGCGCGGCGGTGCGTGACACGGCGGGGGCGGTGTCAGTGGTCGTGTCAGAGGCGTGACAGACGGCTGACAGGCCCGGCGGAGATCTTTGAGTCATCGGCCCTCCAGGGATCCCCGGGACCGCACTCACTCTCCACTCGTCGCACCGAAAGGCACGCCACCATGTCTGTCACCCTGCCCCTGACCCTCTCCGTCCAGGACAAGAACGTCCTGCGGACCGCCGCATACGGCGCCGTCTCGCTGCTGGCCGCCGCCGACGCCGCCGGCTCGCCGCACAAGATCGCCACGCACGGTTCCCTCGCCCTGGCTTCCGCGACCGGCCCGGTCGGACACGTACTCGCCGAGAAGTCGAAGATCGGGAACCTGCACGGCAAGTCCGTGGCCGCGCTCGCCGACCAGGTGCTGCCCGCCCTCACCGCGGCCATGGACCTGCTCAAGAAGCAGGCCCCGGCGGAGGCGGACAACTTCCGCGCCACCATCGAGGTCGCCCTCGAAGCGGCCTCCCGCGCACGCAAGGGTGGGCCCACCCCCGCCATGACCGCGATGACCCGCAAGATCACCGAGGCTCTCGACGCCGCGTGACGGCACCCCGTACCCGTACTCCGCACCCCGTACCCGTACTCCGCACCACGCGCGCCGCACCCGGCACGCCGTGATGCGTGCACAAGGAGACTCCTGATGACAACAACCACCCGCGGCTTCTCCGCAGCAGGACTGCGCAGAGTGCGTGACGTGCTGGCACGGCACGTCGACTCCGGGAAGATCCCCGGGCTCGTCGCCCTGGTCGGCCGGGGGGACGAGACCCACGTCGAGGCGATCGGCACGATGCGCCATGACGGCGGCGCGCCGATGCGCCGCGACACCATCTTTCGGATGGCGTCCACGTCCAAGCCGGTCACCATGGCGCCGGTGATGATCCTGCTCGACGAATGCAGGCTGCGCCTCGACGACCCGGTGGATCATTGGCTGCCCGAGCTGGCAGACCGCCAGGTGCTGAAGCGTGCCGACGGCCCTCTGGACGACACCGTTCCCGCGCGGCGGCCGATCACCGTGCGGGACCTGATGACCTCGACGTTCGGGCTCGGCATGGACGTGACGACGCTCGGCACCCCGATCCAGGCCGCCATTTTCGAGCAGGCGATCTGGAGCCAGGGAGGGGAGCCCGCGCCCGAACCGGGCGAGTGGATGCGCCGCCTCGGCACGCTTCCGCTGATGTACCAGCCGGGCGAGCGCTGGCAGTACCACATAAGCCACGACGTGCTCGGTGTGCTGGTCGCCAGGGTCACCGGGCAGCCGTTCGAACAGTTCCTGCGCGAACGCGTCCTTGATCCGCTGGGGATGAAGGACACCGGTTTCCACGTGCCCGCCGACCAGCTCGACCGGCTGCCGCCCAGCTATGCCCCCGATCCGCGAAGCGGCGAGTTCGTCGTGTGGGACGAGGCGGCGGGCGGACGGTACAGCCGGCCTCCGGCGTTCTCCGCGGGCGGCGGCGGGCTCGTCTCCACCGTCGACGACTACCACGCGTACTTCCGGATGCTGCTGAACCAGGGGACGCACGGGACGGAGCGCGTCCTGTCCCGGCCGGCCGTCCAGCTGATGACCACCAACCGCCTCACGCCCGAGCAGCAGACCGTACGAGAGGCACTGGCCCGCGACAACGTCCATGTGTCGTTCGGCCAAGGGCAGCACGGCGGCTGGGGTTGCGGGATGGCGGTACGCACCTACCGCGGCGACTACGCGTCCGTCGGCCAGTTCGGCTGGGACGGCGGCACCGGCACCACGGCGTACGCCGATCCGGACCAGCAGCTCACCGGAATCCTGCTCACCCAGGTGGGGATGTCCACCCCGGACCCGGCGCGGCTCATCCACGACTTCTGGACGACGCTGTATCAGGCTATGGACGACTGACCCGTCCGGTGGTGCCGCGCGGCCTCGCCGAACCCCGCCGACCCGCCACCGCACAGGAAAGGCCTTCAGGCACCCATGGCATCTCACGAGACCGAAACGGACGGGCACGGCGCGGGGCTCACGGTGACCACTGCCGCGTTCGCCTTTCTCCTCCTGCGGCTGTTCGCCGTCTCCGGCTACGACTGGCACACCGCGTTCGCAGTGCTCCACACCCTCGATCTCGACGACACCATCGGCCTCGTCCTCGGCACCGTGATGGCCGACTCGTTCGCCTCGGTGCTCTTCCTCGCCCTCCTCCTGCCGGTCGCCGTCCTGCGCCTCGTCCTGGAGGCGCGGGCCCTGCGGGAGGCCAGGAACCGTGCGCGGGAGGAGGGCCGGCCGGCCGAGCGGCCCGACCTGGCGGGCGCGATGCTGCTGCTGATCGCGGTCGTGGCCGTCGTCGCGTACGTGGGGACCTTCCACAGCTGGTGGGTGGTGCTGCTGATGGCCGCGGTCGGCGGGCTGGTCCTCGGGATCGGTTACGGCGTACGGGCCGGGGGACGGCTGAGGAGGGCCGCCTTCTGGGCCACTCGGCATCTCGTGGCGCTGGCCGGTCTGGCGATGCTGCTCGGCGCCGCGACGATCACCACTCCGTGGGTGCCTCTGGAGCGGATCGAGATGCGTGGCGGCGAGGATCTTCGGGGGTACGTGATGCAGGCCGAGCCGGGGTTCCTCAAGGTGCTCACCGCGCATGAGCGGGAGTTCCTCATCCTGACGGATCAGGACGTCAGATCCCGGGAGGAGCTTGCGGAGCACTGACACAGGCACGCGCGCGTGCCTGTGTCGTCCACGCCGGTACCGGGCCCTGAGCCTGCGAGACGCCTACCGGGCCGCGGGCGGCGGCACCGGCAGGACGATCGCCGTGGCGGCTATCCCGTCGCGGACGATCCACTGACCCGAGAACATCTTCAGCTCGACGCCGTCCACCACGGGCCCCGCCACGAGCAGCCGCGCCGTGAACCTCCCGGCCGGGTCCAGTTCCACCCGCGCCTCCTCGAAGCCGAGCCAGCGGCCGGTCAGGGGGAACCACGTCTTGTAGACGGACTCCTTGGCGCTGAACAGCAGCCGGTCCCAGGGCGTGCCCGGATGGCGGGCGCCCAGGTCGGCCAGTGCCGCACGCTCCGTCTCGTCGGCGATCAGCCCAAGGACATCGGGGTCCCGCAGCGGCTCGCCCGGCTCCGCGTCGACGCCGAGCGAGGTCACCTCGTCGGCACGGGCCACGACCGCCGCGCGGTAGCCGGCGCAGTGCGTCATGCTGCCGACGACCCCGGCCGGCCAGCGCGGCGCGCCCCGCTGGCCCGGCAGGATCGGGGCGGGCGGCACGCCGATGCTCTTCAGGGCGGTCCGCGCGCAGTGCCGCACGGTGGTGAACTCGTTGCGCCGCTTGGCCACCGCGTTCGCCACCACCGCCTCCTCCTCGGGGAAGAGGACGGCGTCGGCGGGATCATCGTGGGTCTCGATGACGGTGACGGGCACGGCGGACAGCAGGGATGCCAAGGGGCCGGAAGATCCCGGGACTTGGCGCACAGGTATCGAGGGTGACGTCACGAGAGATCACCGTACCGGGCGGACGGCGCCCGCGCGGGGACAGTGACCTGTGCCACCCGGCGCCGCCTCCGGCACGGGCGGCCCCTGCCGAGCGCCTACGCTGGCGTGATGCAGGAGGAGTACCGCACAGTGGCCCGCGAGGGCGTGCACGAGACCGAGATCAACCGTTCGCGGTTCCTGTGCGCCCTCGCGCCCGCGGCCACCGAGCGGGAGGCCCAGGACTTCGTCGCGCGCGTCCGCAAGGAGCACCCGACGGCCAGCCACAACTGCTTCGCGTACGTCATCGGGGCCGACGCGGCGATCCAGAAGGCCAGTGACGACGGCGAGCCCGGCGGCACCGCGGGCGTCCCGATGCTGCAGATGCTGATGCGCCGCGACATGCGGTACGTCGCCGCGGTCGTGACCCGCTACTACGGAGGCGTCAAGCTCGGCGCGGGCGGACTCATCCGCGCCTACGGGGGAGCGGTCGGTGAGGCGCTCGACACACTCGGCACCGTCACCCGCCGCCGCTTCCGCCTCGTCACCATCACCGTCGACCACCAGCGCGCGGGCAAGGTGCAGAACGATTTGCGGGCGGCGGGCCGCGAGGTGCGTGACGTCCGTTACGGCGACGCCGTCACCCTCGAGATCGGTCTCCCGGACGCCGACGTGGACGTCTTCCGGGGCTGGCTGGCCGATGTCACGGCGGGCAGCGCGGAGTTCGAGCTCGGGGGAGAGGCGTACGGAGACGCCTGACGCGCGGGGGCCCCGCGGCGCCGGGGCCAGGGATGCGGACGGATACAGGAGTAGCCGCCCGTGATGTCCGACCCGCCCGTTAGTCTCGGGGATCATGAGGCTGCTGCACACGTCCGACTGGCATCTGGGCCGATCGTTCCACCGCGTGAACATGCTCGACGCCCAGGCCGCCTTCATCGGTCACCTGGTGTCGACCGTGCGCGAGCGCGACGTCGACGCCGTCGTGGTCTCCGGCGACGTGTACGACAGGGCGGTACCGCCGCTGGCGGCCGTCGAGCTGTTCGACGACGCGCTGCACCGGCTCGCGGACCTCGGCGTGCCCACGGTGATGATCTCCGGGAACCACGACTCGGCGCGCCGCCTCGGCGTCGGCGCCGGCCTCATCGACCGCGCCGGCATCCACCTGCGCACCGACCCGGCCGCCTGCGCGGAGCCCGTGCTCCTCACCGACCGCCACGGCGACGTGGCGTTCTACGGCCTGCCCTACCTCGAACCCGCCCTGGTCAAGGACGAGTTCGGCGTGGCCAAGGCGGGCCATGAGGCGGTCCTCGCGGCCGCCATGGAGCGGGTGCGGGCCGACCTCGCCGACCGTGCCCCCGGGACCCGCTCCGTCGTCCTCGCCCACGCCTTCGTCAGCGGCGGCCAGGTCAGCGACAGCGAGCGGGACATCACCGTCGGCGGCGTCGCGGCGGTCCCGGCCGCCGTCTTCGAAGGCGTCGACTACGCCGCACTCGGCCATCTGCACGGCAGCCAGACGCTCGGCCCGCGCGTGCGCTACTCCGGCTCCCCGCTCCCGTACTCCTTCTCCGAGGCCGACCACCGCAAGAGCATGTGGCTGGTCGACCTCGGCCCCGAGGGGCAGATCGAGGCCGAGCGTGTCGACTGCCCGGTGCCGCGCGCCCTCGCCCGCATCAGGGGCACCCTTGACGACCTGCTCGCCGACCCGGCCCTCGCCCGGCACGAGGAGGCATGGGTGGAGGCCACGCTCACCGACGCGGTGCGGCCCGACGACCCCATGGCCCGCCTCTGCGTGCGCTTCCCGCACACCCTCAGCCTCGTCTTCGACCCGGACCGGGCACCCGACGACCCGGACGTCTCGTACGCTGAGCGGCTCCAGGGACGCAGCGACCAGGAGATCGCCGAGGACTTCGTGGCCCATGTGCGCGGCGCGGGGCCCGACACGCACGAGCAGGCGGTCCTGCGGTCGGCCTTCGACGCGGTCCGCACCGAAGACACCCTGCGCGAGGTCGCCCGATGAGACTCCACCGGCTCCGCATCACCGCTTTCGGGCCCTTCGGCACCACCCAGGACGTCGACTTCGACGCCCTCTCCGCTGCCGGGATCTTCCTCCTGCACGGCCCGACCGGCGCCGGCAAGACGTCCGTGCTCGACGCCGTCTGCTACGCCCTGTACGGCTCGGTGCCGGGGGCACGGCAGGGCAGTGGCCAGGGCATGACGTTGCGCAGTGACCACGCCCCGCAGGGCACGCGCACGGAGGTGTGCCTCGAACTGACCGTCGCCGGGCGCCGGTTGGAGATCACTCGGCAGCCGCCATGGGAGCGACCCAAGAAGCGCGGCATCGGTACGACCACGGAGAAGGCCCAGAGCTGGCTCCGTGAGAGCACGCCGGAGGGCGGCTGGAAGGACCTGAGCCGCTCCCACCAGGAGATCGGCGAGGAGATCGCCCAGCTGCTCGGCATGAGCAAGGAGCAGTTCTGCCAGGTCGTGCTCCTGCCCCAGGGCGACTTCGCGCGCTTCCTGCGCGCGGACGCGGAGGCCCGCGGCAAGCTGCTCGGGCGCCTCTTCGACACCCGCAGGTTCGCCGCCGTCGAACAGCGGCTCGCCGAGCAGCGGCGCACCACCGAGGCCGAGGTCAAGGAGGGCGACGCGGCGCTTCTCGCCGACGCGCACCGCATGCAGCAGGCCGCCGCGGACGGCGGCCGGGACACCGAGATCCCCCTGCCCGCCCTCACCCCCGGCGACCCGGGGCTCGCGACGCAGGTCCTGACCTGGGCCGCCGTCGCCCGCACCGGGGCGCGCGAGCGGCTCACCATCGCCCAGTGCGCGCTCGCCGCCGCCGAATCCGCGCAGGCCGCCGCCGAGCGCCGCCTCGCCGACGCCGCTGAACTCGACCGGTTGCAGGTCCGCTTCGCCGAGGCGCGCGAGCGCGCCGCGCGGCTCCACGCGCGCGAGGCGGAGCAGCGGGAGCGCGAGCACCGCCTGGAGCGGGCCCGTAAGGCCGAGGCGGTCACCCCCGCTCTCGCCCTGCGTGAAGCCGCCGAGACCGAACACCGCCGGGCGGCGCGGGAGGAGGCACGCGCGCGTGCCCACCTGCCCGAGACGTTCGAGGCCGCGGGCGCGGCAGGGCTCGCCGCCGCCGCGCGCAAGGCCGCCGAGGAACTGGGCGGCCTCGCCTCCGCCCGGCGCGCCGAACAGCGGCTCGCCGACATCACCGCCGAACGCGCCGCGCTGGACCGGCAGGAGCGCGCCGACGACGACCTCTCGCAGGACGCCTCCGCCTGGCTCGACGGCTGGGAGGCGACCCGGACCGCCCTCCAGGACCGCGTCGAGTCCGCCCAGGAAGCCGCCACGCACGCCGAGCGACTGGCCGGCCGCCTCGAACCCGCGCAGACCCGTCTGGACGCCGCCCGCCGCCGCGACCGGCTGGCCCAGGACGCGGCCGCGGCATACGAGCGCGCCCTCACCGCCCGCGAGCACGCCACCGCCACCCACGAGCACTGGATCGCCCTCAAGGAACAGCGCCTCGCGGGCATCGCCGCCGAACTCGCCGCGCACCTGACGGACGGCGAACCGTGCGCGGTGTGCGGAGCGACGGAACACCCGGCCCCCGCGCGCAAGACCGCCGGGCACGTGGACCGGGGCGCCGAGGAGGAGGCGCTCGCCGCCCACCGCGCCGCGCTGGAGTCGCGCACGGCCGCCGAACGCGTGCTCGGCGACGTACAGGCATCGCTGGCGGCGGCCACCGAGACGGCGCGGGGCGGTGCGGACGAGGCACTCACGGGTGACGAACCCACCGTCGAGGAACTCGCCGCGCGCGTCGCGGGGTTGCGCCGGGAACACGCCGAGGCCCGTGACCGCGCCTCCGCACTGCACGCCGCGCGCGAAACCCTCGCGCAGGCCGAGCGTGAGTACGACCACCGGGTCACCGGTCAGCAGGAGGCCGCGCGGCGCGCCGCGTCACGGGCCACCTTGCGCGAGGCCCTGGACCGCGAACAGGAGTCCCTGAGCGCCGAGTTGGCCCACGCGCGCGGGAGGACCGGCAGCGTCGCGGACCGTGCCGCCCAGTTGGAGCGGCAGACCGCACTGCTCACCGAGGCCGCGGACGCCGCCCGCGCCGCGGCCGACACCGCCGAGCGGCTCAAGACGGCGGACGCGCGCCTCGCCGACGCCGCCTTCCGCGCCGGCTTCGACACGCCGGAGGCCGCGGCCGCCGCCCTGCTCGACGACGCCCGCTACCGCGAACTCCAGCACCGCATCGACGACTGGCGGCACGAAGAATCCGCCGTCCGCTCCGTCCTCGCCGAACCGGACACGGCCGCCGCCGCGCAGCGGCCCCCCGCCGATCTGCCCGGCGCGCGGGCGGCGGCCGAGGCCGCGGGCCGGCGTCTGCGCGCCGCCGCGTCCGCGCTCGACGCCGCGGTCGGGCGCTGCGCCGAACTCGACCGGCTCTCCGCCCGCACCGTCACGGGGGCACGCGGGCTCGCGCCGCTGCGCGCCGCCTACGACCGCGTGGCACGCCTCGCGGGGCTGGCCGCCGGTACCTCCGCGGACAACGAACGCAGGATGCGCCTGGAGTCGTACGTGCTGGCCGCCCGCCTCGAACAAGTGGCGGCGGCCGCGACGGTCCGGCTGCGGCAGATGTCATCGGGGCGGTACACCCTCGTGCACTCCGACGACCGTACGGGGCGCGGCCGTTCGGGCCTCGGCCTGCACGTCGTCGACGCGTGGACGGGCCGCGAACGCGACACGGCGACACTCTCCGGCGGCGAGACGTTCTTCGCCTCGCTCGCGCTCGCGCTGGGCCTCGCCGACGTGGTCACGGACGAGGCGGGCGGCGTACGCCTGGACACGCTCTTCATCGACGAGGGCTTCGGCAGCCTCGACGACCAGACCCTCGACGAGGTCCTCGACGTCCTGGACTCCCTGCGCGAGCGGGACCGCAGCGTCGGCATCGTCAGCCACGTCGCTGACCTGCGACGACGGGTGCACGCGCAGCTGGAGGTGGTGAAGGGGCGGGGCGGTTCTACCGTCCGCCAGCGGGGCGGGGTCTGAGGGCTCAGACCCTCGATGCCGCACGAACCGCTGTCTATCCCTGCTTTTCCGCAACTGTCCTTGCCCCTGTGTCCTTCGGCTGTCCCCCCCAGAGGGTCTTCCGGACTAGTCGGGGCCCGGGTTCCGGCAAGGGGCCCGGACTCGGGTTCAGGCTCCGCCTCCGCCGCGACGCGCGGAGGGGCGGCGGTCAGTGGCCTCCCCTCGTGTTTAAGGGCTTTCCGCAGGCGCGGCAGTCCGCACGAGGCCCATCGGTGAACTGCACCTCCGGTGAGTCGCACGATGTGCAGCGTATGCCGTGGAGGCGAGGCAGCATGCCGGTCTTGTGGGGTGGGGCGGCGTAGCCCTGGAGTTGGATGTGGGCGCTGTTCAGGTCGGCTTCCATCACCGGGCAGTCCCGCACCACCTTGTGGGGCACCACCACCTGGAACCGCGACGCGTCCGTCTACACCCCGCTGCGCTTCCCCGGCCAACACGCCGATCACGAGACCGGCCTGCACGACAACCTCTTCCGTCACTACGACCCCGACACGGCCCGCTTCACCAGTCCCGATCCCCTCGGCCTTGCCCCCGCCCCAACCCTCTCACCTACCCGCACAACCCCCACACCTGGAGCGACCCGCTCGGGCTAGTCCCCAAGGCATGCCTCGACATGGACGCCTACCTGTGGGACGGCAGCGTCCGATTTGGCTAACTGGACGACCTCGGGCGCCCCACCGGAGCTTGGGCGGCACTCCGCAAGGACAAAATGAAGGGCGGTACCGGAGCGGCGCCCTCCATCTGGCCGCCCGGCTGGCGCGGGGACGGTCGCCTCTTCAACGAGGTACGTGGTCACCTGCTGGCCAGAAAGTCGGCGGGCCGGGAACGGGGGAGAACGGTTACCGAAACCTGGTCACGTTGACGCAGAACCCGGTAAACACCCCGATCATGCGCTATCAGGCTCACTATCTCGGCGCACGGTGACCGCGGATTCAGCCTGCATCGGCCGCTGGAAAACCCCGCCGCCGGCGTACGCATCCCTGTACCCAGGTAGACCGACCGTAAAGTGAGGCGAACAATGACCCGGACCACTCCACCCCGGCCGGTGGACATCGAAGCGGTCTTCCCTGAACTGAGATCCTACCGACGGGACTGCATTCGTCTTCACCCTCGCCCCGGCAGTCCTGGACCCACTGACAGTTCCGTCGGCGGCCCCTTCCTGTGGCCTGCCGACGAACCGTGGCCGGTCTGTCAGGAACCGCATGAACGGGATCGGGGCCGAAAGGTTGAAGACGTTCATGAGTGGCGCCGCATACTTGCGGCGGCTTGGCGCAGATCTGCAAGTGACGGACCGACCCCGGCAGAACTCCAGCAGCTGTCCACGCTAGAGCGACACCACCACGTCTCGGGGATTACTGACACCGCTCCTGTCCCGTTGCTGCCCCTGACACAGATCTTCGCTCGGGACGTTCCAAGCCTCCCCGCACCCGAGGGAGCCGATCTGCTCCAAGTCCTGTGGTGCCCGTTCAGTGCACACGGCGATTTGGCGACCCCGGGCATCCACATCAAATGGCGTAGCTCATCACAAGTCGGTGAGCTCCTGACACAGCCCCCGCTCCCCGCGGTGGTCGGTGACGACGAGTACGTACCTGAACCCTGCATTCTGAGCGCCTCGCTATCAGACTGACCTCTCCACGGCACCTGGGTGGAAGATCGGAGGCTATGCGACCTGGGAGACGAGTGACCATACGAGGTGGTGTGCGACTGCGGCACGCCAATGAACCCACTGCTGACCATCGCAAGCACCGAGTGGGAAGACGAGACGATTAGCTGGACGCCGGTGAAGGACCGCCATCTAGCAGAAGAGTCCGAGGCAAACACCCCCACACGTGTGACCGTGGGCAGAGATGGTTCCCTGAGTATCTTCACTTGCCCCTCGAATCCCACGCATGCACACCGAATCACCCTGCAATGATCAACGGAACATGCCGCTGGCATGTGAACCCTGATCGTAGCCGCCCCCTGCCTACGCGCGATGGTGGTGATTGGGCTATGCCGAGCAGGCAGCCGTGAACGGTCGTCCCACCACAGGGCATCCCGGCGTGCGGCAGATGGCAGTCATTGACGTCGGCTACCGGCCCGGTCTATTACCCCCGGCCGTCTTACCTCGGCGCGAAGCCACTGCCGGGGCACAACAGACCTCCGGGCCCGCTTGTCAGATCCCCCGGCCATCGCCGGGACTGGGGTGATCTCCTAGCCACTGCTGAAGCTCGCGATGGCGGAACTGGTAGGCGGTTCCCGACAGACGCATCATCCCGGCGGAGCAGCACCAGTCGAGGAACGCACCGAGTCGCCACGGCAGCTTGCCGCGGGTGCACATGAGGAAGACCAGATACCGGCGAGTGAGCCCGATCCTGATCAACCCGGCAGCGAGCGCGGCGGTCAGCCCCAATACCAAGCCGCTGGCAATCTGGAGACCCTCGTTTATATACACCCCGTTGATCTTGGGGTGCGTCCCGCCCAGTGCCACCGACAGTTCCGTCCATTCACCGGTCAAGAAAAGCCTCAGGATCGACCCTAAAGGGATGTCAATACCTGCTCCGGAACCGCTTGCATCTTCATCGACCAGCATCATGAGGCTCGCTAGGACAAAGCCTACGAGCCCGCCGGTGAAGCCACTTGCCAGGCCGGCCAAAGTGCCGTGCGGGAGCGTGCCTCGGATGATCCCGCGCGGCTTGTTCGCTGTGGAGGGTTCACCTGAGGCTCCGTCTACGAGTCCACTCAGGATGCCGCCCACGAACCCACTCAGAACTCCGAGTGCGAGGAGGATCATGGGGAGCCCTAACCAGCCTGGCAGCTCTGGGGAATCGCCGAAACCGATCATCTTGATGTACTGCTCTGGAGGAAGGGCCTCCCAGCTCCAGGCCAGGAGGTCGAGGGCGCAACCGCCCGCCAACCCCCACAGGGCACCTGCCAGCAGACCACGCCGCAGCCCTGCCGCGAAGCGCCGCAGTCCGTCGCGTGTCCACAACAGTGACCACTGAATGTGCCGAGGAGCGCGCTGCCTGGACCTTGCAACTCCAAGTCCCGCGAAGACAGAGACCAGCGCCACGCTGACCGGGACTGCGAGGTCCGCCTGTTGCGGAGAGAGGAGCAAAGGGGCCGTCTCTTCCTCGGGCAGGACAGCGAAGAGAACCAGGGTGAGTAGGAGCGGTGGCAGAAGAACGGCGAAAGTGGTGAGCAGGGCGTCGGCAGCACGAACACGTCGGCGTCCGGCCAGTGGCCACAGTTGGTGGAGTATCAGGTCGGTGCCCGGACGTGAGTCCGGGGGCGGGTTCACGTCGGGTCCGGGGTTCGGGGCGTTGAGGTGAGTGGCGAGACGTGCGAGCCACCGGTGTGTCCTGGCAGCGTCGTAGTGGTCGGGGTAGAGGGCTGTGGCGGCGGGGATGAACCGAGCCAGCAAGTGCTCGTCGAGCTCGTCAGGTGTGCTGTATCGGAGGAGGTTGGCGGGATCGCCGTCACGGGCGTACACGGTCGCCGCGAGGCACAGCCGCCAGGGAGTCGACAGCGTGGTCGTCAACGGACCGGCCCAGTCATCGCGCAGTGCCTCCAGAACCGGCGCCCAGCGCGTGGGGTCATCAGCGCGTTGTAGCAGGTAGGTGCAGGCGTCCTGTGGAGGGACGGGGGCGATGTCGATGCGTGCGGCGTCCAGCAGTCGCATTCGAGACGTAAGGGCGTCGTAGTGGGCGGTGCGGCAGGTCAGGATGAGGGGCCCGGCAGTGCGGCCTTCCTGGTAGGTGTTCAGTGCGCGCAGTGCTGCCAGGGCGCGTGCGGCTTCCGCTGAGGGCATGCCGTCCGGTTGGGTGGGATCCATCTCGTCAAGCCCGTCCAGCACAGGAAGCACGCGGTTGTGTCGGACGAGTTCCCCGGCCATCGCGGCGGGCCAGTCGTAGACGTCAACGAGTTGGTGGACCAGCAGATCGCGCAGAGGGACGGTGGTGTCCCACTCGGCCATGGAAAGGCGTACTGGTACCGGATCGTCCGCACCGCGCTCTTCGAGCAAGGCCAGCATCAGCTCCAGGACCAGCACGGTCTTGCCGGCCCCCGCGGCACCGGTGACGACGAGGCGGCGCGGATGCGTCTGCCGGTAGTAGGTGACTACATCCGGGATGGTCGGGGTGCCATCGAACAAGCGCCCCGAGTCAGCAGGTACCGTCGCGGCGCGAGCCGGTACCGGCTGCACGGTGAAGGCGAGATTGATGCGCTGGATGTCGTCACCCAAAAGCTGCCGCCATTGCCGCTCCTCGGTCTCCTTGACCTGTACTGCCAAGGTTGCCGCCCAGCCACGTGCAAGATCCGCCAGGCCACCTTCCGGGGCGTGGCGCTGGGCCGACACCGAAACCACCAGAGCCGCCACACCGACCGGCAGCCCCAGCAGACCGGCGGTATCCGCAGCAGACATGCCTTTGGGCCCAGCCAGCAGCTGCGGCACCGCGTAAACCAGACTGGCTACCAGCAACGCCGCACCGCTGAAGCCCAGCCACATCCACCGGCGCCGATGCCCTCGGCCGCCTATCCCAACCCTTGCCACAGATCACCAGTCCTCGCGGCAGACACAGCACCGACGAAAGAGGTCACGTTCCAGCGGTGCCAAGTCCGGTAATGCGTCCATGCTGCAACGTTACTGATTTGATGGTGGTGCCGCTGCGGTGTTGAATTTTGCGGACGCAGGGGCGTAGAGCGCCTCTCAGGTCCTCGCCATTCCGTCAGGAAGGCGAGACGGAGATGTTGTACCGCCTGACCGGTGGACGTCGAGGCACACTTCCCCGAACCGTCCGGCTACCGAAAGACGTGCACGCGGCTCCATCCGCGCTCCGGAGTGCCGAAGCCGACGGAGAGTTCGATCGGCGGTCCCTTCCTGTGGCCCGCGTACGAGCCGTGGCCGACCTGCCGAGAGCCTCACGTACGGGACAGAGGGCGGCGCATCGATGACGTACATCGGGAGCGCCGCATCCTGCAGGACGCATGGCGCCGTCATCCCCGGACGGGACCCTCACCGGGGGACCTGGCCGTGCTGTCGGCACTGCAGCAGGAGCACCGCGTCCAAGGCCTCGGTGTGACCGACCCGATCCCCCTCCTCCCGCTGGCCCAGTTGTTCGCCAAGACGTCGCGGGAAGAGGCGCCTTGCGGCGGCCTACGACGGGACGAAGCCCCTCACCCCCCTCGCGCAGCTGTGTCCACGGACGGACGCCGGACGGCTCCCTGGAGCCGTTCCTGGAAGCCGAGTTGAGGCGGTGGCCGGTCGTGGACCGGTATGGCGTAGCGTCTGGGGCGCAGTGTCAACGGTGAAGAGCGGAGCGGCCATGCGTGGCGCAGACGATCGGATCGATACCTCAACTGCCCACTCGGCGCGGGTGTATGACTACATCCTGGGCGGCAAGGACCACTACCTCGTCGACATCGAGGCGGGCGACGCCATGTGCCGGCACTGGCCGGCGCTGCCCGTGCACATGCTGGAGAACAGGCGGTTCATGCACCGCGCCGGACGTTTCCTCGCTCAGGAGCAGGGTGTCCGGCAGTTCCTCGACATCGGCACCGGACTGCCCACGGCGCCCAACCTGCACGAGGTGGTGCAGGAGGTGGCCCCCGAGTCGAGCGTGGTCTACGTCGACAACGACCCGATCGTGCTGGCCCACGCCCGCGCCCTCCTGCAGAGCGCGCCAGAAGGCGCGACCGCTTACGTCGACGCCGACATGCACGACCCGGACGCCATCCTGGAGAGCCCCCAGTTCCGCTCCCTGATCGAGCTGGACGAACCGGTCGGCCTGATGATCATCGGCATCCTGCACTTCATCCTGCCCCCGGACGACGTGCGCCTGGTGCGGCGCCTGCTAGAACCGCTGCCGTCGGGCAGCTTCCTGGCGCTGACCATCGGCACCGCGGACTTCGCTCCGGAGGAGGTCGGCCGAGTGGCGGAGGAGTACGCGAGGCAGGGCATGCGCATGGCCTTGCGTGACTTGCCGACCGCCACGTCCTTCTTCGACGGCTTGGAGTTGCTGAACCCGGGCGTCACCCAGGTCCACAAGTGGCGGCCCGGCCCCGAGCAGAACGGCATCGACGACCGGGCCATCGCCATGTACGGGGCAGTCGCCCGGAAACCGTGACCCGGGAACCGTGACCGGGGCGCCACGGCCGGCCGGGCCGCCCGTCAGCGGCCCAGCGGCCGTCGCGGCAGAGGCGAGGAGTAGACGATACTCGTCGTCACCGAACCCAGGGCGCCGATCCGGCCCGAGACCTCTTCGAGGTGGCTCATCGAGCGGGCGGCGACCTTGATCACGAAACAGTCGTCGCCCGTGACGTGATGCGCCTCCAGGATCTCCGGTGTCGCCTCCACCAGGTCGTGGAAGGGCTTGTAGTTTCCGGTCGGGTAGCGCAGTCGTACGAAGGCGAGGATCGGCAGGCCCAGCCGCTCCGGGTCGACCACGGCCGCGTAGCCCTGGATGACGCCCGCCTCCTCCAGGCGTCGCACCCGCTCGGTGACGGCGCTCGGGGACATGGAGACGGCGCGCGCCAGTTCGGCATAGCTGGCGCGGCCCTCCCGCTGGAGGACGTCGAGGATGCGCCAGTCGGTGGCGTCCGTGGAATAACCGGTCATGACCGAGAGGTAACAGGGAAATCCCCGGCTGATCAAGAGGGATGCCGGGGATCACTGCTTCAGACTTCCGGTCGTCGGCCATAGATTTTCTGCCATGAACACTACGAACGTGCAGCTCGGCGCCCCTTCCTCCGCCTCCGCCGCCGTGGCCGACGCCGCCTCGAATCCGGTCCTGCGGGTTCCGCCCGCCTCCCCGGCCGCGGCCGTCGCGTACTTCGGGGCGAGCCTCGCCTTCCACGCCGACGTCTCCGACGTGGCGTCCGCGCTCGCCGGGGGAGGCGACCCCGGGTTCGTCGTGATCGACACCCGCTCCACCGCCTCCTGGAACCAAGGGCATGTGCCCGGCGCCATCCACCTGCCCACCGCCCTCATCGCCGAGCAGGCGGAGGCGCTCCTCGACAAGTCGGTGCCGGTCGTCACTTACTGCTGGGGCCCCGGCTGCAACGGCGCGACCCGGGCGGCCCTCGCCCTCGCCCAACTGGGCTTCCAGGTCAAGGAGATGCTGGGCGGCTTCGAGTACTGGGCGCGTGAGGGCTTCGCGTTCGAGACATGGGAGGGCCGCGAGCAGCGGGCCCCGGACGCGCTCACGGCGCCTGTCGACGGGGACGCGTGCGGCTGCTGAGGGGGCCGGGGAGGAGAGGCGGAGTCAGGGGGACGGAACGCGGGCGCCCCCCAACTCCCCAGTACCAGGACGGGGCGAGCCGCCGCCCATCCGACAGGCATACGTCGCGGGCGGTGCGGCGGAGGCCCCGCCCCACCGCCCGCGAGCCGTCACAGCTTGGACAGTTCGTCCACCAGGTCGTCCAGGCCCAGCGAGCCCTGGGACAGCGCCGCCATGTGCCACGCCTTGGCGTCGAACGCGGCACCATGGCGTCGGCGCGCGTTCTCGCGGCCGAGGAGCCAGGCCCGCTCACCCAGCTTGTAGCCGATGGCCTGGCCGGGGATCGTGAGGTAGCGGGTCATCTCGCTCACCACGAAATCCGTCGGACGGCTGCAGTGCGCGTCGTAGAACTCCTGGGCCAGATCCGGCGTCCAGCGCTCGCCCGGGTGGAAGGGGGAGTCGGCCGGGATCTCCAGCTCCAGGTGCATGCCGATGTCCACGATGACCCGCAGCGCGCGCATCATCTGGGCGTCCAGATAGCCGAGCCTGCGCTCCGGGTCGGTGAGGAAGCCCAGTTCGTCCATGAGCCGCTCGGCGTAGAGCGCCCAGCCCTCCGCGTTGGCGCTGACGATGCCGACGGTCGCCTGGTAGCGGGAGAGGTTCTCCGCGACATGGGCCCACTGCGCGAGCTGGAGGTGATGGCCGGGCACGCCCTCGTGGTACCAGGTGGAGACGAGGTCGTAGACGGGGAAGCGGGTCTCGCCCATGGTCGGCAGCCAGGTGCGGCCCGGGCGCGAGAAGTCCTCGGAGGGGCCCGTGTAGTAAGGGGCCGCCGCGCCGCCGGGCGGGGCGATGTGGGACTCCACCTTCCGTACCCGCCGGGCGAGTTCGAAGTGCGTGCCGTCCAGCGCCTCGATCGCCTCGTCCATCAGCTCCTGGAGCCAGACGCGCACCTCCTCGACGCCCTCGATGTGCGTCCCGTGCTCGTCGAGGTGGGCGAGCGCGGCCCACGGCGTGGCCGCGCCGGGCAGGATCTTCTCGGCCTCGGTCCGCATCTCGGCGAGCAGCCGGTGGAACTCCGCCCAGCCGTACGCGTACGCCTCGTCGAGGTCCAGGTCGGTGCCGTTGAAGTGGCGGGAGAGCAGGGCGTACCGCTCACGGCCCACGGTGTCGGGGGAGCCCTCGATCGCGGGCGCGTACACGTCCCGCATCCAGTCGCGCAGCGCCACGACCGAGGCGGTGGCGGCCCGCGCCGCGGTGTCGAGGTCGGCGCGCAGCGCGTCCGGCCCCCCGGCGGCGAACTCCTCGAACCAGCCGCGCCCGTCCTGCGGGCCCGCCCACTCGGTGAGCTGCTCGATGAACGTGGCCGTGGGGCGCGGCGCCCCGAACAGCTTGCGCTCCAGGCCCAGTTCGAGCGAGGCGCGGTACCCCTCGAACGCGGTCGGTACGGCCCGCAGCCGCTCCGCGATCGCCGCCCAGTCCTCCTCGCTCTCCATGGGGGTCACGGTGAAGATCTCCCGCACCTGGTGCGGCATCGTGTGCAGATTGCCGACCGAGCGCAGCCCTTCACCGGCATCGTGGACGGCCAGCTCCGCGGTGAGCCGCTCCCGCAGCAGCCGTCCGCAGCGGCGCTCGATCTCACTGTCGGCGCCGGGCCGGGCCTCCGCCTCGTCCAGCCGGGCGAGCGTCGCCCGTGCCAGTCGGGCGAGCGCCTCCTGCCCCGCGGGCGAGGTGTCGGGGAGCTTGCCGTTGCTCTCGTTGACGCCGAGATAGGTGCCGGTGATGGGATCGAGGGCGATGAGTTCGTCGACGTACGCGTCGGCGACCTCGCGGGGCAGGGGGCCGGCGTTCGGACGCGGGTTATTCGTGGCTGACATGCGCACATCCTCGTACGAACGCGGGGCGCGCGTCACCAGGATTCGCCGACGGCGTCGCGCAGTACGTCGGCGGGGGCGTCGGGTGGCAGCAGCGGGCCGCACTCCCACTGCTGGAAGATCAACCTCGTCTCCACGCGGGCCACTTCGCGCCGCGCCGTGAACGCGTCGAGGACGAGCCGCTGGAGGTCCGCGGGCCCGGCGACCGCCACGTGCACCAGGAAGTCGTCGGGGCCCGTCAGGTGGAACAGGGACAGGGCCTCGGGCAGCGCCCGAATCCGCTCCACGAACGGCACGACCAGGTCGCGGCGGTGCGGCCGCACCTGGACCGAGAGCAGCGCCTGGAGACCGCGCCCGAGGCGTGCCGGGTCGAGGCGCAGCTGGTGGCCGAGAATCACCCCCGAGCGCCGCAGCCGCGTCACCCGGTCGAGACACGTCGAGGGCGCCACACCGACCTGCGCCGCAAGGTCGCGGTAGGTGGTCCGGGCGTCGTTCTGCAACAGGCGCAAAATGTGGAGATCCACCGGGTCCAGTGCGACAGAGTCGGCCATCGGGCGAACGTAGCACGGGATTTTCCGCCATGACCCCGGCTGTTGTTCAGCCTGGGGAGCATGGACGCGAACACGGAGCCCGTCACGGCGACAGCCACGGAGACGGCGACGAAGACAGTGCTGCGCCAGGCCGCCCACCCCGGCGGCCCGCCCTCGATGCCGCGCTCCCTGGCCACGGAGGCCGTCCACGCCGGGCGGGACGATCTGGCCGGACTGGGCCTGCACGCACCCCCCATCGACCTCTCCACGACGTACCCCTCCCACGACACCCGGGCCGAGGCCGCCCGCATCGACACCTTCGCCGCCGACGGAGTCCTCGACGACGGGCCGCCCGTCTACGCCCGCCTCGGCAACCCGACCGTCGGCCGCTTCGAGACCGCCCTCGCCCGCCTCGAAGGCACCGAGAGCGCCGTCGCGTTCGCCAGCGGCATGGCCGCCCTCAGCGCGGTCCTGCTGGTCCGCGGCGCCGCGGGCCTGCGGCACGTCGTGGCCGTACGGCCGCTCTACGGCTGCAGCGACCACCTGCTCACCGCCGGCCTGCTCGGCACCGAAGTGACCTGGGCGGACCCGGCCGGCATCGCCGACGCCATCCGCCCCGACACCGGCCTGGTGATGGTCGAGTCACCGGCCAACCCGACCCTCGCCGAACTCGACTTGCCGGCGGTCGCCCACTCCTGCGGCGAGGTGCCGCTGCTCGCCGACAACACCTTCGCCACGCCCGTCCTCCAGCGGCCGGTGGAGAGCGGGGCGCGCCTCGTGCTGCACAGCGCCACGAAGTACCTGGGCGGGCACGGCGACGTCCTCGGCGGAGTGGTGGCGTGCGACGAGGAGTTCGCCCGGGCGCTGCGCCAGGTGCGGTTCGCCACCGGCGGGGTGCTGCACCCCCTGGCCGGCTATCTGCTGCTGCGCGGCCTCGCCACGCTGCCGGTCCGGGTGCGGGCGGCGTCGGCGAACGCGGCGGAGCTGGCACGGCGCCTCGCACAGGACCCCCGCGTGGCGCGCGTCCACTACCCGCGGCTCGGCGGCGCCATGGTCGCCTTCGAGGTCCGCGGCGACCCGCACGAGGTGACCGCCGGGGTGCGGCTGATCACCCCGGCGGTCAGTCTCGGCAGCGTCGACACCCTCATCCAGCACCCGGCGTCCATCAGCCATCGCGTCGTGGACGTCGCGGACCGGCACGCGTCCGGAGTCAGCGACCGCCTGCTGCGGATGTCGTGCGGACTGGAGGACGTCGAGGACCTCTGGCGCGACCTGGACCGGGCGCTCGGCCCGGTCAGCGCTCCGCCCGCTGCTGCCGTTCGGTGTGGCCCTCGCGCGACGGTGCGCTGACGGTCGTCGCGTCGAGGCGGGCCGTGATCACCAGCGTGCCCTCCTCGATCTGGTAGTCGAGCGGCAGGCCCAGGCCGCGCATGGCCGCGACCATGCCGGTGTTGGAGGCCTGCGTCACCGCGTACACGCTCTCGCAGCCCGCCTCCACGGCCATCGTGACGAGACGGCCGAGCAGTTGGCCGCCGATGCCGCGCCGCTGCCACTCGTCCTCGACGAGCAGCGCGATCTCGGTCTCGTCGCCGTCCCAGAGCAGATGGCCGATGCCGACGATGCGGCCGGAAGCCGTCTGCACCGCGAGGGTGCGGCCGAACCGGGGGCTGAGCAGATGTCCCAGGTAGCGGTCGGCGTCCCGTACGGGGCCGTGGTAGCGCATGCTCAGGGTGCGCCGGGAGCAGCGGTCGTGCATGGCCTTGGCCGCGTCGAGGTCGGCCGTGTCGGCGCGGCGCAGGGTGATGGAGTTGCCCTCGGGCAGCGTCAGCACGTCCTGGCTGCGCGGGACGCGCGGACCGAGCCGCGTGTCCAGCTCCACGAGCGCCCGCGCGCGGGCGAACTCCGTGGGTGTGAACGGCAGGTAGGGCCGCTCCACGGTGATCACCTCACCGTCGGGGCCCCTCAGGCGCAGCACGGTGCCGTCGAGTACGCCGTCGACCGGCACCATGTCCTCGGCAGCGGGTGTGGTCTCGTCCCGCCGCGGCACCGACCGGGAGGCGGCGGGCAGCGACCGGATGGTGCAGCGGCCCAGGAGCTGCCGCAATGCCAGCGGCAGTTCGGCGGCGTCGAGCGCGGTGCGGGTGGCCAGGCCCAGGATGCGGGTGGGGGCGTCCACCAGGTCGTGGGCGTCGGCGCGTTCGAGCCAGGTGCCGGTGCCGCCCGCCCCGGCGATCGAGCGGGTCAGCTCGGCGGCGGGCAGCGACTCGGGGACGCGGAGCAGGAACTCGTCGACGGTGCCCTCGGCCAGGGGGTGCGCCTGGAGGCTCAGGATGTCCACCCCCCGGTCGGCGAGCGCCACGCACAGCGCCGCCAGTGAGCCCGGCTCGTCCCGTACGGTCGTCCGCATCCGCCACAGCGTCGTCGCCCCCGCGGCGGAGGTCCCGCCCCGCTCCGCGGCGGCGGGCGGCCGGGGGCCGGTATCGTGCGCCGGCGGCGGGGCGTGGTTGTGGCGCCGTGCCCACCAGATGTGGAACCCGGCCGTGGCGACCAGCACCACGGCCGAGATCACGAGGAGGGTGGGGCCGCCGGGGCCGTGCCCGATCGTGTTCGCCACCGCGTCCGCCACCGC
Organism: Streptomyces huasconensis; assembly: GCF_021028635.1. Lineage (NCBI taxonomy): Bacteria > Bacillati > Actinomycetota > Actinomycetes > Kitasatosporales > Streptomycetaceae > Streptomyces > Streptomyces huasconensis. The sequence continues at coordinate 489,885 of NZ_CP086119.1, read as the reverse complement.
GACGGCGGTGAACAGGGCGGCCAACTCGACCACGTCGCGCCGCCAGTGGTGGACGGGGCGGCCGTGCTTGGTCCGTGTCACGTCAGACATCTCAGCTCGCATACGGCCACTGTGCGGGACCGGTGTTGCGTGATCACGAACGCCTTGTGTCTGATGGGTTAAGAGGTCATCTGTCCTCTTCATGCCCTTTCGTACACCTCTTCGCCGGGTGAGCCCTCGCTACTGGCCGACCCGCCCCGGCTGGAGGACCTGCGTGAACAGTACGCCGCCGCCCTCCTGCCGCAGGCGCACGGTCAGCTCGCCGCTGTCCCCGTCGATGTCGACCTCGCCGAAGTACTGCGGGGTCTCGGCCGGGGAGGTGTTCGCGCGGCTCGGTGCCTTGACGAACTTCTGCTCCGGTCCGAACGTCCCGTCCAGCTTCGTCGCCGGGAACCCGCCCGCGGCCAGCGGCCCGGACACGAACTCCCAGAACGGCGCGAAGTCCTGGAACGCGGCCCGCGACGGGTCGTAGTGCTGGGCAGAGGTGTAGTGCACGTCGGCGGTCAGCCAGAGCGTGCCGGTGATCTTCCGGTGCTTGATGTGCCGCAGCAGCTCCGCGATCTGGAGTTCGCGGCCCAGCGGGGCGCCGGGGTCGCCCTGCGCCACGGCCTCGAAGTTCGTCCTGCCGTCGGGCACGACGAGCCCCAGCGGCATGTCGGAGGCGATGACCTTCCACACCGCCCGGGAACGGGAGAGTTCCCGCTTCAGCCAGGCCAGCTGCCGGGCACCGAGGATGCCGGTGGCGTCGTCCGACTGTCTGTTCGGGGAGTTGGCGTTGCGGTACGAGCGCATGTCCAGCACGAACACGTCCAGGAGCGGGCCGTGGCGCAGCACGCGGTACAGCCGGCCGTCCTCGTCGCCCGGCGACAGCGTGGAGATCGGGAAGTACTCGCTGAACGCCCGCAGCGAGCGCCTCGCCAGGACGTTCACGTCCTTCTCCGTGTAACGGGCGTCGTCCAGGATCTGTCCCGGATACCAGTTGTTGCGCACCTCGTGGTCGTCCCACTGCACGAGGGAGGGCACCTGGGCGTTGAACCGCCGCAGGTTCTCGTCCAGCAGGTTGTAGCGGAACGTGCCCCGGAACTCCGCGAGGGACTCGGCGACCTTGGACTTCTCCTCCGTCGTGACGTTCCGCCACACGGACCCGTCGGGCAGCGTGACGCTGGGCTGGATCGGCCCGTCCGCGTAGACGGTGTCGCCGCTGCACAGGAAGAAGTCGGGGTCGCGGCGGCGCATCTCCTCGAAGACGCGGTAGCCGCCCCGGTCGGGGTTGATGCCCCAGCCCTGGCCCGCGATGTCGCCCGACCAGAGGAAGCGCACGCCCTCCTTGCGGCCCTTGGGCGTCGTACGGAACGTGCCCGCGACCGGCTCTCCCGTACGCCGCGGGTCGTCGGGGTCCTGGAGCAGCACCCGGTAGTGGATCTGCTCACCGGCGGGCAGCCCGCGCAGCCGTGTCGTCCCCGTGAAGTCCGTGCCCGGGCCGAGCAGCGGCCCGCGCCAGCGCCGGGCGTTCCGGAACGACTCCGTCGCCGAGGTCTCCACGATCATCCGGGCCGGGCGGTCGGACCGGACCCAGACGAGCCCCGCGTGCGCGGTCACGTCGCCCGCCTGCACGCCCCACCCGGCCTTCGGGTGGCCCGACCGGGCGAAGGCGGGAGCCGCCCCGGCCAGGGCCGGCACGGCGAGCGCCGCCGGTACGGCCAGCGATCCGCGCAGCACGCTGCGGCGACGGGGGGACGGGCTCGGCTGACGGTGTGACATGAATGCGCCTCCAGTTGACGGGTGCGACCAGTGTGCGGGTGGCTGACCAGGGGCGCGCCACAGCGTCCACACGAACCACAAGTGAACAACTCCTCCGCGCGCGGGGGAACGGGCGTGCGGAGATCACCTGGGGCCGGGCCGGGCCGGGCCGGGCCGGTGCACCGGGCCCGGGACCGGGACCCGGGACGCAGGTCTCGGGGCGGAGGTCTCGGGGCGGAGAGCCAGGGACCCGCGCACCAGGACGTACGGCCGATGGGCCCGTGATCACTTCCGCTCTACGCTCATGGCCCAGGGCACGCGGACGGCGTGCCGCACCGAAGGGGGACCCTTATGCCTGTCAACGGTCAGAGCCACATCCGCGTCGCCCGCCCCTCCCGCGACCTGGCGGCGGCCGAGCGCTTCTGGGTCGGCGGACTCGGGCTGGAGGTGGTCCACCGCGTCGAGGGCGGCGACGCTCCGGGCGAGCACGACCTGCTGATGGTCGGGTGGCCGGACGCCTCCTGGCACCTCGAACTCGTCCACGAGGCCGCCGCTCCGGTCCAACCGCGCCCCACCGAAGAGGACCTGCTCGTCGTGTACGTCGACGGCGAGATCCCCGAGGAGCTGATCGCCCGCCTGGAGGGGCACGGTGGCAAGCGGGTCCAGTCGCCCAACCCGTACTGGAACAAATGGGGCGTCACGGTCGAGGACCCCGACGGCTACCGGCTGGTGCTCTCCACGCGCGCGTGGTCCAACTCCTGAGCCTCCGCGCTCCCGGCGTCACTGGACGGCTTCGGCCAGCAGCCGGACGCCCTCGGTGATCCGGGCGGGCGGCAAATGCGCGTACCCGAGCACCAGGCTCACGCCGGTCCCGGCCGGTGTGCCGTAGTCGCTCAGCGGCCGGACGGCGACCCCGGCCGCGGCGGCCCGCTCCAGGAAGACGTCCTGCGGGCCCCAGCGACCGGGCAGCCGCGCGATGACATGCAGACCCGCCGCGATCCCGGTGACACGCACTCCCGGCAGCTGCTCGCGCAGCGCCGACACCAGGGCGTCCCTGCGGTCCCGGTAGGCGCGCTGGCAGCGGCGCAGGTGCCGGTCGTAGTCACCCCGCTCCACGAAGCGGGCCAGGAGAGCCTGGTCGAGCGTCGGGTTGCCGAGGTCCATCACCCGCTTGCGCTCGACGACCTCCTCGGCGAGCCCGTCCGGCACCAGCAGCCAGCCCAGGCGCAGCCCGGGGGCGAGCGACTTGCTGACCGACCCGGTGTAGGCGACGTGTTCCGGATCGAGCCCCTGCAGCGCGCCCACGGGCGCGCGGTCATAGCGGAAGTCCCCGTCGTAGTCGTCCTCGACGACGAGGCCGTCCACCGACCGCGCCCAGTCGAGGAGTTCGGCACGCCGCCGCGCCGCATAGCCGATTCCCGAAGGGAACTGGTGCGCGGGCGTCGTGATGACCGCGCGTACGTCCCGTGCCCGCAGCGCACCTATGGCCACGCCGTCGTCGTCCAGGGGGACGCCCACCGGGGTGAGCCCGGCGGCGGCGACCAGCGTCCCGTGCTCGGGGCTGCCGGGGGCCTCCACACCGACCGCCGTATGCCCCCGCGCGCGGAGGGCAAGGGCCAGCAGCGTCATCGCCTGCGCCACACCGGAGCACACCAGGAGGCGCTCCGGGTCCGCGACGACGCCGCGGCGCCGGATCAGCAGGCCGGCGAGGACCGTACGCAGCCGGGGCAGGCCGCGGGGGTCCGGGTAGCCCAGCATGTGGTGGGGGAGTTCGGCGAGCACCTGGCGGTGGGCGGCGGACCAGGCCGCGCGGGGGAACAGCGAGAGGTCCGGGACACCGGGAAGGAAGTCCACGCGCGCGTGCCCGGGCCGGGGGGCGCGGTCCCGCACCACGGGCGGGGCGGCCCGGGCCGCACCGCCCACCCAGGTCCCCGAGCCGCGGTCGCTGCGCAGGTACCCCTCGGCCGTCAACTGCTCGTACGTCTCCGTGACCAGGCCGCGCGAGACGCCCAGGTCGGCGGCGAGTGCACGGCTGGAGGGCAGCCGGGTGCCGGAGGCGAGGCGACCCGACCTGACGGCCTCGCGCAGGGCCGACCGCAGGCTGCGGCCCCGGCTGCGCGCCGGGGCGGCGGCCGCCGGGAGCAGCAACTCCCAGGCCGCGTGCCCGCGCGGGCCGTCCACAGGGCGCTGTCCCACAGGTTTCTCCTTGGAGGGCTGTCCCACAGGTTTCTCCTCGGAGGAGGGGGAGGGGAAGTGGTCCCCGAACCAGACCTGGAAGTGGACCTTAAGGGGGGCCGCTCCGCTTCCTAGCGTCGGGGCATGAACGCGAACTCCTCACGCGGGGCGCTGCTCGCGGCCCTCGCCTGCCTCCTCGTCGGTGGCTCCTTCACCGCCAACAGCCTGCTCGGCGACTATCCGTACGCCGGTGGTCAGTTCGTCCGCTACGGAGTGGCGTGCCTGCTCCTGCTGCTCTGGCTGGGAAGAGGCTCTGCCACCGTCCTGCGGCGGCTGTCGCGCCGCCAGTGGGGACGGCTCGCCCTCCTGGCGGCCGTCGGGATGGTCGGCTTCAACCTGGCCGTCCTGGCGGCGGAGCGGTCGGCGGAACCTGCCGTACCGGGTGTCTTCGTAGGGTGCGCCCCTGTCGTCGTCGCCCTCCTTGTGCCGCTCCTCGAACGGCGTACTCCTCAGCGTGTCGTGGTTCAGGGGGCGCTGCTCGTCGCGGGCGGTGCCTTCGTCGTGCAGGGGTGGGGGCGCACCGACGGCATGGGTCTCGCCTTCTCCGTCTGCGCGCTCGCCGGGGAGGTCGGCTTCGCGGTGATCGCGGTTCCCCTGGTGCGACCGCTCGGCCCGAAACTCCTCTCCGCCACCGTGTGCGCGCTCGCCGCCGCGGAGTCGGCCGTCGTCGGTGTCGCCGTGGACGGCAGCGCGTTCGTACGGTGGCCCGACCGCACCGAAGGCGCCGCCCTGGTGTGGCAGGCGGTGATCGTCACGGTCATCGGCTTCGTGCTCTGGTACACGGGGCTCCAGCGCATCGGCGCCGAGCGGGCCACCCTTTTCTCCGGCCTCATCCCCGTCGCGGCGGCGTGCACGGCGCCCCTGGTCGGCACGGGCGCGTACGGGGCCGCCCAGGCCCTCGGCAGCGCGCTCGTGGGGGCGGGCGTGGCCCTCGGCTCCGGTGTCCTGCGCGGGCGCCAGTCAGCGGCAGGTGTCGAGGATGACGCGGGCGACCAGCGCCGGGTCGTCGTTCATCGGGACGTGACCGCAGCCCGGGAGCCGCACGAGGCGCGCGCCGGGGATGGTGTGCTTGGCGCGGACGCCCTGGCGGCGCAGGAGCAGCCGGTCCCGGGTGCCCCAAGCGACGGTCACCGGCAGGCCCTTCACGTCGTCGCGGAAGAGGACGTCGCGCCCGGCCGTCAGCGTGGCGACGAAGCCCGTGGCGTGGCGCAGCGCGAGCGTCTCGGCGACGACCGCCTCCGGTGAACGGCGCCACGGCCGGGCGTAGATGGTGCTGGTGAGCGCCGTGCGCCCGGCCGCGCTGGTGGACAGCCGCTCTATCACCGGCGGCGGGAGCAGCTGGGCGCCCCGCCGCATCGCGAGGAGCGTGCCGAAGGCGTATCTGCGCTCGGGCGCCGACCAGAAGCCGCCGGGCGAGAGCGCGGTGACGGACCGCACGAGCTTCTCGCGGCCCAGCTCCAGGGCGAGGAGCCCGCCCAGGGAGTTGCCCGCGACATGGGGGCGCTCGATCTCCAGCGCCTCGCACAACCCGCCGAGCGCCTGGACGACCGTCGAGAGGTGGTACGCCATTCCGTCCGGCAGCGCGGGTGACGCGCCGAAGCCGGGCAGGTCCACCGCTATCACGTCGTGCTCGGCGGCGAGGATCTGCAGCACCGGGTCCCAGGCCTGCCGGTGGTGGCCGATGCCGTGCAGGAGGAGCAAGGGCTCGCCGGCACCTGTCCGTTCGTAGGCGATCGTCACGGTGTGCGGGCCGCCGGGCGACGCGATGCTGAAGGACACCTCTGCGGCCATGGCTGCTCCTGTCCCCGCCGCGGGGCGACGGTTCCTCGGATACGTTAGACATCTTGTCAGCAACAATTACCGTTCGGTGAGCGCCAGTTCAAGAGGCGGACCGTCCCTCCTTGATGCCGCGGCAGGCGGCGGCCGTCGATGTGCTGCGCGCCGCACCCATTTCCGCTGGACAGAGGGTGCGTCGTGAGCTGGGATGGGAGGGTGGCCACCGAGAGCGCGATCGATGTCTTCGAAGAGCACCGCCCCGTCCTGATGGGCGTCGCCTACCGCATGCTCGGCCGGGTGGCCGACGCGGAGGACGTCGTCCAGGACGCCTGGCTCCGCTGGTCCGCCGCCGACCACGACCAAGTGCGCGAACCGCGCGCCTACTTGGTGCGCGTCACCACCCGCCTCGCCATCGACCGGCTGCGCCATGTGCAGTCCCGGCGCGAGGCGTACGTGGGGCCCTGGCTCCCCGAGCCCTACGTCACCGACTTCGGCCCCACGGTGCCCGACACCGCCGAGCGGGCCGTGCTCGCCGAGTCGGTCTCCCTGGCGGTCCTCGTCGTCCTGGAGTCCCTCTCGCCACTGGAGCGGGCGGTGTTCGTGCTGCGGGAGGCGTTCGGCTTCCCGTTCGCCGAGATCGCGGTCACCCTGGACCGCAGCGAGGCCGCGGTGCGCCAGCTCGCCGGGCGGGCCCGCAAGCACGTCGAGGCGGGCCGCCCGCGCTACGAGGTGGACCCCGCCGAGCGCCGCGACCTGACCGAGCGGTTCCTCGCCGCGGCGTCGGAGGGCGACCTCGACGGGCTGATGTCGCTGCTGGCCCCGGACGTCCGGCTCGTCGGCGACAGCGGCGGCAAGGCCAAGGCCCCGCTGCGGGTCATCGAGACCGCCGACAAGGTGGGCCGCTTCCTGCACGGCGTCGCCACCAAGGGGGTGGCTGCCCCCGGGGCCGAGCTGCACTTCCACTTCGTCGAACTCAACGGCGCGGAGTCGCTGCTCCTCCTGGTCGACGGCAAGCCCGACAGCGTCTTCCAGATGGACGTCGTCGAGGGGCGGATCCAGCGCATTTACATCATCCGCAATCCGGACAAGCTCGTGGGGCTCGCCCCGTAGGGCGGCGCGGAGAAGTCGACCAGAACCGCCCGATTCCATGGAAAGAAGCCCCCACCCGGCGGTGGGGGCTTCTTTCCATGGAATGCCGCCACGTTACGCACACGCGCGTGGCCGATTACGCCCGCTTGGCCCCGCGCGAACTCCGTGTGAATGCTCTGTGGCATCACTCCTGTGCGGGCTGTAACGGATCGAGGATTGGTCTTGACCAAGGGTGGGTGCAGGCCTATGGTCGCAGGGATAGTGCAGGAACCTTTAATAAACAAGGGCGCTAAAAGCCGCCGGTCAACGGCGATTGCGGAGGACAGGGTGGGGACCACGCAGCTCGAAACGGTGCCGGAGCCGAAGTACTGGCATCTGAAGACCGTGCTCACCGAGGCACTCGACTCCGAGTTCGCGGTCGGGGAGATCCTGCCGAACGAGCGTGAGCTGGCCGCCCGCTTCGGAGTCGCCCGCGCCACGCTCCGCCAGGCACTCGAACAGCTCGAACTCGAAGGCAGGCTGCAGCGCCGCCGCGGTGTCGGTACGACCGTCGCACCGCCGCGCATGGGCGTCCCCGTCGGCTCCGCGCAGGGCACCTGGCCGGGCGCGGCCGGTGACGCCTGGCAGCCCGCGGACTGCGCGCCCGCAACCGCGCCGGCAGCTGTCGCACGCATGCTGGGTGTCCGTCCCGACGAGCAGGTCCACGTGGTGCGGCGCACCCGCGTCTCGCAGGGCCAGCCCGTCGCCGCCGAGCTGCTGTACGTCCCCATGTCGTCGGTCGCCGAACTGACCGGCATGGACGCACCCTCCGGAGCCGCACGCGCGCGTGTCGTCCTGCGCGAACTGGCCCGGCACGACCTCGAAGGGCAGGACCGGGCCGTCGAACTCGGCTCGGCCCGCGCGGACGACGCCAAGGCGCTCGACCGGCTCCCCGGAGCACCGGTGCTCGTCGTGACGACCCGCTTCTTGGCAGAGGGCCGCACGGCAGCGGTCTCGGTGGCGACGTATCGCGCCGACACCTGCCGCCTCACCTTCGGTGACTCGGGCAACGTCGAAATCCACCATGGCCCGGAGCGCCGCGCTTCCTGACCCGGCTTTCCGGCCTTGGTCACCTGGCGGTGGCTTGTCGGCTTTGGGCGTCGGCCGTGGCTTCTCGGCGTTTGGGTGTTGGCTGTGGCCTTCCGGCCCCGGCTTCTGATCTCGGCTTTCCCGGCCTCGGCTGCTGGCTGTGGTTCTGCGGCCGCGGTCATCGGCCGTGGCTTCTCGGCGGCGGGTGCCAGCTGTGGCTTTGCGGTTCCGGTTGCTGGCTGAGGCTATGCGGCCTCGGTTGTTGACCTCGGCTTCCCTGGCTCCGGGTGCTGGGCTACGGCTTTCCGGCCTGGGCTCTCGGCTGTGGCTTCTTGGTGTTGGGTACGGCTCTGCGGTTCCGGTTGCTGACCTTGGCTTCCCCGGCTCCGGGTGCTGGGCTGTGGCTCTCCGGCCTCGGTTGCTGACCTGCCGTGCCCCCACCGCCGCCGACGCCACCGGCACCCTCACTTGCCGGCGGTGACCGTGCCCTCGACGGCGAACAGTTGTTCCTCGACATGGTCGAGGGCCAGCCGCAGGGCCCCCGTGGCCACCGCGGCATCGCCGAGCACCGACAGTGCCACGCGTGGCGGCCGCAGGCAGTAGCGTGCCAACTCCCTGTGCAGTGGTTCCAGTACGCCGTCCAGTCCCGCCGCCCAGCCGCCCACCACCACCAGCTCGGGATCGAGGGCGAGGACCAGGGCCGCGACGTCGTGCACCAGGCGCTGGATGAAACGCTCCACCGCCGCCTGCGCCTGCTCGTCCCCCGCACGGGCGTCCGCGAAGACCTGGGCGACCGCCTGCTCGTCCAGTGGGTGCAGCGGCTCGCCCGTGGTGGAGAGCAGCGTCTCCGGGGTGACCTCGCGGCCCAGCAGATGCAGCGCGCCGATCTCGCCCGCCGCGCCGCCGAAACCCCGGTGCAGCCGCCCGCCGATCAGCGACCCGGCCCCCGGGCTCAGCCCCGCGAGGACGAACACCACGTCGTCGGTGTCGGTCGCCGCGCCCTTCCAGTGCTCGGCGACGGCCGCCGCGTTGGCGTCGTTCTCCACGAGGACCGGGCACTTGAAGGAGCGGCGCAGTCGCTCGCCGAGCTGGAGCCCCGTCCACTCCGGCAGCGCCGTGCTCAACCGCACCGTGCCGTCCGCCTCCAGGATGCCGGGGCTGCCCACGCCGACGGCCCGCAGCGAACTGCGGGCTATCCCCGCCCGGCGCAGCAGCTCGGCGACCGTGGTGCGCAGGCGTTCGAGCCGCTCGTCCGCGGGAGCGTCCTCGCCGACGTCCTTCGCGGCCGTCCCGAGCAGGGTGCCGTCCAGGTCCGACAGGACGGCCGCCACCCGGTGCGGTCCGACCTCAAGGCCCAGCAAGTGGCCCGCCTCCGCCCGGAAGCGGAACTTCCGGGCAGGCCGCCCCTGGCGCCGGGCGCCGCTGTCCTCGGCCGCGGACTCCACCACGAGCCCGGCCTCGATGAGCCCCTCGACGACCCCCTCGACGGTGGGCCGCGAGAGGCCGGTCGCCCGGGTGATCTCCGTGAGCGTGGCCAAGTCCGCGGCGCGCAGCGCGTGCAGCACCACCGCGGAGTTGATCCGCCGCAACAGAGAGGGGTCCCCGCCGGTCAGCTGCCCCAACGTCCGTCCTCCCAGCTCGTGCGCGTGATGGCCGGATCGTACTCGTAGGACCGGGCAGCGGCGAGTGCCGGGCCCGCATTCGCCCTGCGCACAGCCGCCCTCCCGACGGGACGGGCCCAGACCCCGGCGCCGGCCGCCGGGCGTCGATCACCCCAGCGGAAGCTCGACACGCACCCGCCACTCACCCTCGTACGGCCCCGTGGTGGCCCGCCCGCCGAGCAGTGCTGCCCGCTCCCGGATGCCGCGCAGTCCGCTGCCACCGCCCGCGGTGGCATCCTTCACGCCGCTCAGCGCGTTGCGTACGTCCATCACCAGCCGCGCCTCGTCGACAGTGATCCCCAGCCGTACCGGAACCGGACCGCAGTGACGCAGTACGTTCGTCAGTGCCTCCTGGAGCATGCGGTAGCCCTCCCGGGACACGGGCCCGGGCAACCGCTCCAAGGGGCCCGCGACCTCCACGTCCACCGTCGCTCCCGAGGCGCGCGCCGAGTCCAGGAGACGTTCGGCGTCCGTGAGGGTGGGGCGGCCGCTCGCGGGGCGCCCGTCCTCCCGCAGGACGCGCAGGACACGTTCGAGGTCCTCCAGCGCGGCCCGGCCCGTCTCCACGACGGCGTCCAGGGCACGGTCGGTGAACTCCGGGTCGCCCGCGGCCTTGGCCGCGCCGGCCTGGACGACCGCGACGGTCAGCGCGTGCCCGATGGAGTCGTGCAACTCGCGTGCGATGCGGTTGCGTTCGAGGAGCTGCTCGGTGCGCTCCTCCAGCGCGGCGAGGCGCTCGGCGGGGGAGGGGCCGAGAAGGCGGCGGGCCGCCCGGGCCATCAACCGGCCGCCCACCACGATGAGGACGAGTTCCACCGCCACGGGCAGGAGACTCAAGGGCGCGCCGGCCCAGCCCAGGGCGGCCACGCGGCGGACCGGCCCGTCGTCCCACGGGGCCGCCTCGGTGGTGCCGAACATGGCCAGTGCGAGCCCGAACAGATGCACCGTGGCCAGAGACATGGCACAGCCGGCCTCAAGACGCAGGACGAGCCATACGGCGGTCCTGCCGCGGTCACGCCAGGAGGCGGACGGGGCCACGGAGATGCCGGGGTCCTCCGCGCCGCCGTCCGCCACGCGCGTGTGCGCACCGGGGAACAGCATCATCCGTGCCTGCAGCCCTTCGGCACGCCGCATCGCGGGCACCATGGCGGCCGCCACCACCAAGGGGACCGGCAGCAGCGGCAGGAGGACCCAGTCACCGAACGCGGGCCGGGAGAGCCCGGGGTAGATGGCGGCACAACTCCAGGCGGCCGCCGAGCCCATGAGGAGGTGCAGCCACCGCGTATAGGTGACCGCGCGCGTCAGAGGTCTCAGGAAGCCCGGCATGGCGCCATCGTGCCAGGTGAGCCGCGCCGCACGGACACCGGAAAAGCGTCGCGGGCCGCAGGGCATGACCGGTTGTCAGTGGGGCCCGCTTTACTGGACGTCATGAGTACCGCACAGCATCTCGCCGTGATCGACCTGCTGCGCTCCCGGGAGTTCCCGGCGGAGCACGGCAGGTCGGAGTGCGGCTCCGAAGGCCCCGGGTATCACATCGCCGAGTTACTGACGAGCGACACCTTCTGGGAGGACGACGGCTCTCGGCGGGACATCGTCGAGGAGCAGTACGAGGCGGAGCGCGATGGTCTGACGGTCCTGCTCGGCGACCGATGGGGGCCGCCCCAGAGGTTCAGCCTGGCGAGCCTCTTCGAGCGCACGATGGACGCCGCCCTGGGAGCCGTCGACGAGGGCGAGGCCGAGGAGATACCGGAGCCGTGGGCGCAGCTGAGTTCCTCCGTGCCGGACCTGCATCTGTGGCACGTGGACGGCCGGTGGATAGCCCTCGGCGTCGCGCAGTGGGACAAGGAGCTGCCCTTCCAGCTCCTCGCCGTGGTCACGGAGATCGACCCGCCCTGAGGCGCGCCCAGCGGACGAGCGGACGGCCCCTCAGCCCCGGCCCGGAGCCTCCGCGTCGGCCTCCTCGAAGAAGCGGGCCACGTCCGCCTCCGTCACCTGCTCCAGCCGCGCGGGCGACCAGCGCGGCCTGCGGTCCTTGTCGACGACCTGCGCCCTGATGCCCTCGGGGAGGTCGGGCGAGCCGAGCGCCGCACAGGACACGCGGTACTCCTGATCGAGGACGGCCTCCAGGGACGGCAGTTCGCGGGCGCGGCGCAGTGCGGCGAGGGTGACCTTCAGGGAGGTCGGGGACTTCGTCAGGAGTGTCTCGGCGGCCTCCTTCGCGTGCCGGTCACCGACGGCGTACAGCCGGGCGACGATCTCCTCGACGGAGTCCGCGGCGTAGCAGTGGTCGATCCACTCGCGGCGCCCGGCGAGCTCGCCCTCCGGAACCGCTTCGGCGTACTGCCGTATGGCTTCGGACGCCTCGCGGTCAGCGAGAGCGGCGGTGAACTCCGTGAGGCGCTCCGAGGGCACGTAGTGGTCGGCGAGGCCGCACAGCACCGCGTCGCCCGCTCCCACCGCCGCGCCGGTCAGCGCCAGATGGGTGCCCAGCTCGCCCGGTGTGCGCGTCAGCAGATAGGTGCCGCCCACGTCGGGCACGAACCCGATGCCGGTCTCCGGCATCGCGACCCGGGAGCGCTCGGTGACCACCCGTACGCTGCCGTGCGCCGACACGCCCACGCCGCCGCCCATCACGATGCCGTCCATGACGGCGACGTACGGCTTCGGGTAGCGCGCGATCCGGGCGTTGAGGCGGTACTCGTCGTGCCAGAAGGCGGCCGACGCCGTCCGGCCGCCCGCTCTGACGTCGTCGTGGATGGAGCGGATGTCGCCGCCCGCGCACAGCCCCCGCTCGCCCGCGCCGGTGAGGACCACCGTCGCCACCGACGCGTCGTCCTCCCAGGCGTCGAGGGCCTCTTCCATGAACCGGACCATGGGGTGGTTGAGGGCGTTGATGGCCCGCGGCCGGTTCAGGACGAGGTGTCCGGCGCGGCCCTCGTGGCGGAGCAGGACGGGCGCGTTGCCGGAGGCGGGGTCGCCGGAGCCGGCGTTGTCGGGGGCGGCGTTCATGGTGCGGATGGCTCCGTTCCGTGGGGGCGCCGGCCCTGGAAGGCGTCCAGGATCTGCTCGGCGGCCGAGGTGGCGGTCAACGTACCCTCGCGCACGCGCTGTTCGAGGTCCGGCGTCACCCGCTGCACGTCGGCGTGGCCGCGCAGTCTGCCGAGGAGTTCGTCCCGCACCATCGACCACGTCCAGTCGACCTGCTGGTCGCGGCGCTTGGCGGCGAGGCGGCCCGTCGAGTCGAGCAGCGTACGGTGCTGTTCGAGCCGCTCCCAGAGCGTGTCCAGGCCGCTGGACTCGCGGGCGCTGCACGTGAGCACCGGAGGCGTCCACGCGGCGTCGGCCGGGTGCATCAGCCGCAGCGCGCCGGCCAGTTCCCGCGCCGCCGAGCGGGCGTCCCGCTCGTGCGGGCCGTCCGCCTTGTTCACGGCGATCACGTCGGCCAGCTCCAGGACGCCCTTCTTGATGCCCTGGAGCTGATCGCCCGTCCGGGCGAGGGTCAGCAGCAGGAACGTGTCGACCATGTTCGCGACCGCCGTCTCCGACTGGCCGACACCCACGGTCTCCACCAGGACCACGTCGTACCCCGCGGCCTCCATCACCACGATCGACTCCCGCGTCGCCTTGGCGACCCCGCCGAGCGTCCCCGCGGAGGGGGACGGACGGACGAACGCGGCGGGGTCCTGCGAAAGCCGCTCCATCCGGGTCTTGTCACCCAGGATGGAGCCGCCCGTGCGCGTCGACGACGGGTCGACGGCGAGCACCGCGACACGGTGGCCGAGCGAGGTGAGCATCGAGCCGAGCGCGTCGATGAACGTCGACTTGCCCACGCCCGGCACCCCGCTGATGCCGATCCGCCGCGCCCGCCCGCTGTGCGGGAGCAGCTCGGTCAGCAACTGCTGCGCGAGCACCCGGTGCTGGGCCCGCGTCGACTCGACGAGGGTGATGGCCCGCGCGACGTACGCGCGCTTCCCGTCGAGGACGCCCTTCACATACGTACCGATGTCGATCGTCACAGGCATGGGTCGGCGCTCACCGGCTCACAGGTCGTGGCCGAGGTCGGCCGCCAGACGCTTCACCAGGTCGTGTGCCGCGTCCGGGATCACCGTGCCGGGCGGGAACACCGCCGTGGCGCCCGCCTCGTGCAGCGCCTCGACGTCCTGCGGGGGGATCACCCCGCCCACGACGATCATGATGTCGTCGCGCCCCTCGGCGGCCAGCTCCTCGCGCAGCGCCGGTACGAGGGTCAGGTGCCCGGCGGCCAGCGAGGAGACGCCCACGATGTGCACGTCGGCCTCGACGGCCTGGCGGGCGACCTCCGCCGGGGTCTGGAAGAGCGGGCCGACGTCGACGTCGAAGCCCAGGTCGGCGAAGGCGCTCGCGATCACCTTCTGGCCGCGGTCGTGGCCGTCCTGGCCCATCTTCGCCACCAGGATGCGGGGGCGGCGCCCCTCGGCCTCGTCGAACGCGTCCACCAGCGCGCGCGTGCGCTCCACGCTCGGGGACTGGCCTGCTTCGGTGCGGTACACACCGGAGATCGTACGGATCTGTCCCGCGTGCCGCCCGTACACGCTCTCCAACGCGTCGGAGATCTCACCGACCGTGGCCTTCGCGCGGGCGGCGTCGACGGCGAGCGCGAGCAGATTGCCCTCCAGGCCCTGGCCGGGCCCGCGCTCGGCCGCCGCCGTGAGGGCGCGCAGCGCGTCCCGGCAGGCGGCGTCGTCGCGCTCCTCGCGCAGGCGCCGCAGCTTCTCGATCTGCTGCGCGCGCACCGAGGAGTTGTCGACCTTCAGGACGTCGATCTGCTCGTCGGTGTCCACGCGGTACTTGTTGACGCCGATGACGGGCTGGCGCCCCGAATCGATCCGCGCCTGGGTGCGCGCGGCGGCCTCCTCCACGCGCAGCTTGGGGATGCCGGCGTCGATGGCCTGCGCCATGCCGCCCGCCGCCTCGACCTCCTCGATGTGCTGCCAGGCGCGGCGCGCCAGGTCGTACGTCAGCTTCTCGACGTACGCGCTGCCGCCCCACGGGTCGATCGTCCGCGTCGTCCCCGACTCCTGCTGGATGAGCAACTGGGTGTTGCGGGCGATGCGCGCGGAGAAGTCGGTGGGCAGGGCGAGCGCCTCGTCGAGGGCGTTGGTGTGCAGCGACTGGGTGTGGCCCTGCGTCGCCGCCATCGCCTCGACACACGTCCGCGTGACGTTGTTGAAGACGTCCTGCGCGGTCAGCGACCAGCCCGACGTCTGCGAATGGGTGCGCAGGGAGAGCGACTTGGCGTTCTTCGGGTCGAACTGCTTGACGAGCTTCGCCCACAGCAGGCGCGCCGCGCGGAGCTTGGCGACCTCCATGAAGAAGTTCATGCCGATCGCCCAGAAGAACGACAGCCGGGGCGCGAACGCGTCCACGTCCAGACCCGCCTCCTGCCCGGCCCGCAGATACTCCACGCCGTCGGCGAGCGTGTACGCCAGCTCCAGATCGGCCGTCGCACCCGCCTCCTGGATGTGGTAGCCGGAGATGGAGATGGAGTTGTAGCGCGGCATCTTCTGCGAGGTGTACGCGAAGATGTCGGAGATGATCCGCATCGAGGGCTTCGGCGGATAAATGTAGGTGTTGCGGACCATGAACTCTTTGAGAATGTCGTTCTGAATGGTCCCGGCGAGCTTCTCGGGCGGTACGCCCTGTTCCTCGGCCGCCACGATGTACAGCGCCAGTACGGGAAGCACGGCGCCGTTCATCGTCATCGACACGGTCATCTTGTCCAGCGGAATGCCGTCGAAGAGCTGACGCATGTCATAAATGGAGTCGATCGCCACGCCCGCCATGCCGACATCGCCGGTCACGCGCGGGTGGTCGCTGTCGTAACCCCGGTGCGTCGGCAGGTCGAACGCGACCGACAGGCCCTTCTGCCCGGCCGCGAGATTGCGGCGGTAGAACGCGTTGGACTCCTCGGCGGTGGAGAAACCCGCGTACTGCCGGATCGTCCAGGGCTGGTTCACGTACATCGTCGGGTAGGGGCCGCGCAGATACGGGGCCACACCGGGGTACGTCCCGAGGAAGTCCAGGCCCTCCAGGTCGGCGCCCGTGTACAGCGGCTTGACGCCGATGCCCTCGGGGGTCTCCCACAACAGGTCGCTCTCGGAGCGGCCCGTGGACTCCTTCACCGCGGCGCGCCACTGCTCGTGCGAGCCCTCCGCGTCCGCGCCGGGGCCCAGGTCGACGGAGGAGAAATCGGGGATGCGCATTACGCCACTCCCATACGGTCGAGGGTGGAGGAGAGCACGGCCACGGCGTCACAGCCGGCGAAGACGTACGCGTCGACGCCGTCGTAGGCACCGCGCCCCGCGAGGAACACCCGCTGCGCGCCCGCCGACTTGAGCGCCTGGGCGACTGCTTCGGCCTGCTCGGCGTAGAGCGCGTCGCTGGAGCACAGACACGCCACCGTCGCACCACTGGCCTTGAAGGCGTCGGCGGCCGAAGCCGCGTCCACCGTCACCGGTTCGTGCACGGCCTCGATGCCACCCGCCTGGAAGAGGTTGGCGGCGAAGGCGGCCCGCGCGGTGTGCGCCGCGGCCGGGCCGAGCCCGGCGAGGAACACCTTGGGGCGCGCGCCGGTCGACGCCAGGTGGGCGTCCGAACGGGCGCGCAGCTCTTCGTACGCCTCGTCGCGGCGCACCCGCGGCAGGCCACCGGACGGCACGGCGGGGGCGGGCTCGCGCTCCACGGGCCGCTCCGCCAGGTGGGGGAACTCGCTGACGCCCGTGATCGGTTCGCGCCGCTCGGCGAGCTTCTTGGCGCGCGCGGCCCAGGTGGCGGCCAGGCGCTCGCGGATCATCCCGGAACGCAGGGCCGCCGCCTGGCCGCCCGCGCGCTCGATCTCCTGGAAGAAGCCCCAGGCGGCGTGCGCCAGTTCGTCCGTCAGCCGCTCGACGTACCACGAGCCGCCCGCGGGGTCAATCACCCGCGCCAGATGCGACTCCTCGATCAGGATCGTGGAGGTGTTGCGGGCGATGCGGCGCGCGAAGGCGTCCGGCAGACCCAGCGAGTGATCGAACGGCAGTACGGTGACGGCGTCGGCGCCGCCGACCCCCGCGCCCAGACAAGCCACCGTCGTGCGCAGCATGTTCACCCACGGATCGCGCCGCGTCATCATCACCGGCGAGGTCACCGCGTGCTGTCGCTGCGCACCGGCGGCACCCGCCCCGCACACCTCCGCCACGCGCGCCCAGAGGCGGCGCGCCGCGCGGAGCTTGGCGATGGTCAGGAACTGGTCGGCGGTCGTCGCGTAGCGGAACTCCAGCTGCGCGCAGGCTTCCTCGACCGACAGCCCGGCCGCCGTCAGCTCCCGCAGGTAGGCGACGCCCGTGGCGAGCGAGGCGCCCAGCTCCTGCGCGGCCGAACCGCCCGCCTCGTGGTACGGCAGCGCGTCCACGGCGAGGGCCCGCAGCCCCGGGTACTCCCGCCCGCACAGCCGGGCCAGCTCGACGGCCTCCGCCGGGTCCAGCTCCTCACCCGAGCAGGCCTCGTGACCCAGCCAGTCCGCGCCGAGGGTGCCGCGCGCCGACTCCTTGGGGACGCCCGCCACCTCGTACAGATGGAGCAACTCACGCGCCGCCGGGCCGAATTCCGCGCCGGCGTCGAGCGCTACCGGGGCGAGGTCCAGAAAGACGCCGTCCAGGGCCCGCGTGAGCCCGGAGACCGGTACGCCGTGGGCGCCGACGCCGAGCCACAGCGAGGTGACGCCGTTCTCCAGGTCACCGAGCACGGCTTCGTTCGCACGAGCGGGATCGGTGCTCGCGTGGCGCTGCCGCACGTCCCAGCCCGTGGCGGCGTTGCCGCCGGGTGTGGCGCCCCGTACAAAGGGGGCGAATCCGGGGTGGCCGACAGCGGGCGCGGCGTCACGGGAGGTGTACAAGGGGCGGGTGGTGAGCCCGTCCTCAAGAGCGGTGGACAGTGCTTGCTCGGCGGCCGTGCCCGATACGTCCTTACCCGACTTGCGCAGCACGCCTTCCACAAGGCGCTGCCACTGCTCATGGGTCGCATCAGGGAACTCGGCGGCCAGGGAAAGCCCGTCGTCAGGCAGGACCGTCATGCCCCGATGCTAGGGCGCAACCCATGGCACGCGGTGCCATCAAGGGCTGTGACCTTGCCCTCTTCTGATCGCTCTTGATCTCGAACGAGCGGGCGGCTAGTGCCGGCGGCGGCATCGGGGCGGCGGTGAAGGGGATCCGGCCCCCCAGCTGTCAGACGGTGACGCGCGACGCGTGCTGGGGCCGCGCGGCCGGGTTTCCGGTGGCGTACCGCACGTACTCGCGGTGCAGCCGGAACCCGGAGTTCCAGGCCAGCAGGCGGCTGGGCCGGTTGTCGCTCCCGCAGGACCAGCTCGCGGTCCGCCCGCGCGCGGCGATGTCCCGGCACAGGGAGGCGACGCAGGCCAGCGCCAGACGCTCGCGGCGCCGCTCGGGCACGGTGAGCACGGCGACGTCCTCGTAGGCGGCACCGACGAAGTAGCCGCAGGCGACAGCGGCGATCCGGCCGTCCCGTTCGACCGCGCCCCAGGCGTGCCCCGAGGCGGCGAGCCCCCTCGGGCCGCCCCAACTGGCGTGTATCCACGCCGCGTCCGGGGTGAGGGCGGCGAGCGCCGCGGCGTCGTCGGCCGCCAGACGGCGGACGGTCACGCCCTCTGGCGGACACGGCGGGGCCACCGGCTCACGGTGGACGTAGACCATCCGCTCGACCGGAATCACCCGATCGAAGGCGGCCCCGAGCACCGGCAGGAAGCGGGCGGGCGCCTCGACGTGACTGTGTGCGAACGGGGCCAGGAAGTCCGGGGCGACACTCCCCGGATCACCGCTCAGCAGGACGTGGCCCGCGCACGAGACCGCCACGGCGCGCGGTCTCAGGGGGTCGTCGCCCCACCAGGCGCCCACCCCCGTGGCCGTGACGTGCTCGTGCAGGGACGCGGGCCCGGGAGCGCCGGCGGCGAACCAGCGGGGCTCGGTCGCCAGGTGGTGGAGGGGAAGCTCGATCATGAACGCTCCTGCGGAGTGAGACCTTCGGGTGAAAAGCGCCGCCCCGCCGGACGGGCCGTGCGCTCCCGGTGGTGTCGGCGCGGCCCGTAGGGTCGGGGTGGCGGACGCCAGTATCGCGTCAGGGAGGGGCGTCGACGCGTCAACAACGCGTTATAGGGGGTCGGTTGGCACTCCGTGCCGGGCATAACGTCTTCGTGCCGCGGGACTTTTTCTGCGGCAGGACGTTTTCTCCCCTTCTCCCCACTGGAGGAACTCATGGCCGAGCTTCTGTGCGACGAGGACCCCGAGCCCTGTGAACCCGGCCCGGCCGGACCTCTGTTCGTCCCTGTCCGGCCGGGACCCGCGGGCTGCGTGGCCCGCCTGTTCCGCACTCCCGTGGGCGAGCGCACCGCCGTCGCGTTCACCACCCCGCAGCGCCTGAGCGCCGCCCTCGGCGCCCGGCAGCCGTGGATCAGGCTCTCCGAACCGGCGCTGCGCGCCCTCGCGGCGCCGCTCGGCGTCAGCGGCCTCACCCTCGACCCGAGGCTGGCCGCGCACCCCGTCACAGTGGCGTCGGGTCGGCCCGCCGAACGGTATGGCACCGCGTGGCGCGGCCAGGACCCGATGCCGGTGGACGTGCCGCACGTCATTGGTGCGGTGGCCCCGTCGGGCGCGAGCACCCTGCGGATCGGCTGAGGACGAGGCGAAGAGAGAAGACGAGGCGAGAGAGAACCTGCCATGACCACTCTGCACGTACCCCCGCTCCCGGGCCCCGCCGACCCCGTCTCACCCCCGGCCGCTGCCCCGGTGCCACCCCCGGCCGCCGCCCCGGTGTCACCCCCGGCCGCCGTCCCGGCAGCGGCCGCCCCCGCCGCGGACCTGTCCGTCTGGCCTGCCTCCACCACACCGCTCGCCCACGGCGACCTGGCCGTCGCCGGCGTCCCGCTCACCGAGGTCGCCGAGCGCTTCGGCACGCCCGCCTACCTCCTCGACGAAGGCGACGTACGGGCCCGCTGCCGCGCCTATCTGCGGGCCTTCAAGGACGCCGACGTCCTGTACGCCGCCAAGGCGTTCCTGTGCCGCGCGATGGCGCACTGGGTCGCCGAGGAGGGCCTCGGCCTCGACGTCTGCTCGGCCGGGGAGCTGGAACTCGCCGTCACCACGGGCTTCCCCGCGGACCGCGTCGTGCTGCACGGCAACGCCAAGAGCCCCGAAGATCTGCGGGCCGCGCTCCGGCTCGGCGTCGGCCGCATCGTCATCGACAGCGCCTCCGAGATCGCCCGGCTGGCCGCCGCCGTCCCGCCGGGCAGCCGCCAGAAGGTGATGGTCCGGGTGGTGCCGGGCATCGCCGCCGGCGGCCACGCCAAGATCCGGACGGGCACGGACGACCAGAAGTTCGGCCTGTCCCTCACGGACGGCTCCGCCCAGCACGCCATCGCCCGCATCCTCGGCCAGCCCACGCTGGAACTGGTCGGCCTGCACTGCCACTTGGGCTCGCAGATCACCACGGAGAAGCCTTACCTCTGCGCAGTGCGCCGCCTGGTCGGACTGATGGCGCGGATCAAGGAGCAGCACGGCGTCACCCTCCCCGAACTGGACCTCGGCGGCGGGCACGGCGTCGCGTACCGCCCCGGCGAGGACGCGCTCGACATCGCCTCCCTCGCCCGCAAGGTGCGCGCCGAGCTGACCGAGAGCTGCGCGGCGGCGGGCCTGCCCGTGCCGCGGCTGCTGGTGGAGCCGGGGCGGGCCATCGCGGGCCCCGCCGGGGTGGCGCTCTACCGGGTGCTCGCGGTCAAGCGGACGTCCGGGCGGACGTTCGTCGCGGTGGACGGCGGCATGAGCGACAACCCGCGGCCCGCGCTGTACGGCGTGCGGTACGCGCCCCGCCTGGTCGGCAGGCGCTCTACGGCCGACCCGGAACCGGTGACGGTGGTGGGGCGGCACTGCGAGGCGGGCGACGTCCTCGCCGACGACGTCCGGCTCCCCGGCGACGTACACCCCGGGGACCTGCTGGCTGTCCCGGTCGCGGGCGCGTACCACCTGTCGATGGCGTCCGGGTACAACCTCGTGGGCCGGCCGCCCGTCATCGCGGTGGCCGACGGGCACGCGAGGCTGCTGGTGCGCCGCGAGTCGCTGGAGGACTTCCGCGGCAGGGACGTGGGCCTGTAGGAGGCGGACGGGGGGAAGACGGCGGCCCGGGGCATCGCGCCCCGGGCCGCCGTTCACATCACCAGGGTCAGAGGATCGCGCCCGGCGTGTAGGCCGCGGCCTCCGGGTGCTCCTTCAGGAGGGCCTCGATCCGCGCCACGACGGCGGCCACCTGGTCGCTCGCCGCGCCCGTGAAGGACAGCTTGTCGGCCATCAGCTCGTCGAGCTGGGCGCGGTCCAGCGGGATGCGGGAGTCCGCGGCGAGCTTGTCGAGAAGTTCGTTGCGCTCGGCGCCCTGCTCGCGCATGGCGAGCGCGGAGGCGACCGCGTGCTCCTTGATGGCCTCGTGGGCCTCCTCGCGCCCGACGCCCGCGCGCACCGCGGCCATCAGGACCTTGGTGGTGGCGAGGAAGGGGAGGTAGCGGTCCAGCTCGCGCGCGACGACGGCCGGGAAGGCGCCGAACTCGTCGAGCACGGTCAGGAAGGTCTCCAGGAGACCGTCGAGCGCGAAGAACGCGTCGGGCAGGGCGACCCGGCGCACGACCGAGCAGGAGACGTCGCCCTCGTTCCACTGGTCACCCGCCAGCTCGCCGGTCATCGAGGCGTAGCCGCGCAGGATGACGGTGAGGCCGTTGACGCGCTCGCAGGAGCGGGTGTTCATCTTGTGCGGCATCGCGGACGAGCCGACCTGGCCCGGCTTGAAGCCCTCGGTGACCAGTTCGTGCCCGGCCATCAGCCGGACCGTCTTGGCCAGCGAGGACGGCGCGGAGGCGACCTGCACCAGGGCCGTCACCACGTCGTAGTCGAGGGAGCGCGGGTAGACCTGGCCGACCGAGGTGAAGGCCGTCTCGAACCCGAGGTGCGCGGCGATGCGCTGCTCCAGGTCGGCGAGCTTCCCGGCGTCGCCGCCGAGCAGGTCGAGCATGTCCTGGGCGGTGCCGACCGGGCCCTTGATGCCGCGCAGCGGATAGCGGGCGACCAGCTCGTCCAGTCGGCGGTAGGCGACGAGAAGCTCGTCGGCGCCGGTCGCGAAGCGCTTGCCCAGCGTCGTCGCCTGCGCGGCGACGTTGTGGGAGCGGCCCGCCATGACCAGCTCGGCGTACTCACCGGCGAGCTTGCCCAGCCGGGCGAGGACCGCGACGGTGCGGGAGCGGATCAGCTCCAGGGAGAGCCGGATCTGGAGCTGCTCGACGTTCTCGGTGAGGTCGCGCGAGGTCATGCCCTTGTGCACGTGCTCGTGCCCGGCGAGGGCGTTGAACTCCTCGATGCGGGCCTTCACGTCATGGCGCGTGACCTTCTCGCGCTCGGCGATGGAGGCCAGGTCGACCTGGTCGAGGACGCGCTCGTAGTCGACGATCGCGGCGTCCGGCACCTCGATCCCGAGGTCCTTCTGCGCACGCAGCACGGCGAGCCAGAGCTGACGCTCCAGCTTCACCTTCTGCTCGGGCGACCAGAGGGTGGCGAGCTCGGCGGAGGCGTAACGTCCCGCGAGGACGTTGGGGATACGGGGCTTTGCAGGCGCAGCAGTCACGTGTACGGATTCTACTGGGCATTCGTGCAGGCCAGCGCCACGCCCCCGTTCGTCGGAAGCTACGAGAGCCCCCCCGGGGGCCGCTACGGGAGGGGCCCGTCGTAGGGCAGCAGCTCGGGACGCTTCGGCGGGCGCCCGTCGCCGGAGGAGCGGCCGGTGAGGCGGCGGACTATCCAGGGCGCGAGGTGCTGCCGGGCGAAGCGGGCGTCGGCGACGCGGCGCGCGGCCCAGTTCAGCGGGACGGCGGCCGACAGGGGGAGCCGCCAGTCGTCCTCGGGCGGATATCCGAGCGCCTGCCACACCGCCTCGGCGACCCTGCGGTGTCCCTCGGCCGTGAGGTGCAGCCGGTCCACGTCCCACATGCGCTGATCGCCGAGGGCGGCGGCGCCGTACAGGTCCACGACGATCGCGCCGTGCCGGGACGCGAGGTCGTCGATGTGCGTGAAGAGCTCCTCCATGCGCGGACGGAACCGCTCCATCACCGGGCCGTTCCGCCCGGGGCTGCGCATCAGGACCAGCTGCTTGCACGAGGGCGCGAGGCGCTCCACCGCCTCTTCGAGCAGGTCGCGTACGCGGTTCATGTCGCACTTGGGGCGCAGGGTGTCGTTGAGCCCGCCCACCAGGGTGACCACGTCGGCCTGCATGGCGGCTGCCACGTCCACCTGCTCGGCGACGATCTGGCCGATGAGCTTGCCGCGCACCGCGAGGTTCGCGTACCGGAAGCCGGGGCTGTGCGCCGCCATCCGCGCGGCCAGGAGGTCGGCCCAGCCGCGGTAGCTGCCGTCGGGCAGCAGGTCCGACATGCCCTCGGTGAAGGAGTCGCCGACCGCGACGAGACTGGTGTAGTTGGCATTCATCTGCATGGCGAAAGCGATGGTAACGCGCCGAGCGCGGCCCTCGGTGAGGGTGGCCCCCCGCGGCCGCGCCCCTATACGCAAGCCGCGCCACCGAAAGCCGCGAACCGCCACCCCCGGTCACACGGGCTGGCCGAACAGCTCCCGCAGCACGTCCTCCATCGTGACCATCCCGGCGAGCCTGCCGTCGGAGCCGAGCACCGCCGCCACATGCGTACGGCTGCCCCGCATCGCGGTCAGCACGTCGTCCAGCGGCGTGGTCTCGCGCACCTGGGCGATCTTCCGCATGTCCGGGACCCGGAACGGCAGATCCCGCGGCGCGCGGTCCAGGGCGTCCTTGACGTGCAGATAGCCGACGATGCGACGGCCGCCGTCCACGACCGGGAAGCGGGAGAACCCGGACTCGGCCGAGAGGTTCTCCAACTGCTCCGGGGTGACGCCCACGCGCGCGTAGACCACGTCCTCCAGCGGCAGGACGACGTCCCTGACCGGCCGGCGGCCGAGTTCCAGCGCGTCGTGCAGCCGCTCCTGAGCGCGGTCGTCGATCAGACCCGCGTTGCCCGAGTCCCTGACCATGCGGGCCAGGTCGTCGTCCGAGAAGCTCGCCGAGACCTCGTCCTTGGCCTCGACCCGCAACAGCTTCAGCAGGCCGTTGGCGAACGCGTTGATCGCGAAGATCACCGGCCGCAGCGCCCGGGCGAGCGCCACCAGCGGCGGTCCGAGCGCCAGCGCCGTGCGCACCGGCTCGGCGAGCGCGACGTTCTTGGGGATCATCTCGCCGAGCAGCATGTGCAGGTACGTCGCCAAAGCCAGCGCGATGACGAACGAGATGGGGTGGACCAGGCCGTGCGGCACCCCCACCCCGTCGAACACGGGCTCCAGGAGATGCGCGATCGCGGGCTCCGCGACGACACCCAGGACGAGTGTGCACAGCGTGATGCCCAGCTGCGCCGCCGCCAGCAGCGCCGACACGTGCTTCAGGCCCCACATCACGCTCTTGGCGCGGCGGTCGCCTTCCTCCGCGTGGGGTTCTATCTGGCTGCGGCGTACGGAGATGAGGGCGAACTCGGCGCCCACGAAGAAGGCGTTGACCACGAGGGTCGCGAAACCGATCAGCAACTGGATGGCGATCATCGGGCGTCCTCCGCCTCGTCCTCGGTCAGCGGGGCGTGCAGCAGTACGCGCGCGGCGCGGCGCCCCGCGGCGTCCGTGACGTCGAGCCGCCAGCCGCCGACCTCGACGCTGTCGCCGACGGCCGGAATGCGGCCCAGCTCGGTCGCCACGAGTCCCGCGAGCGTCTCGTAGGGCCCGTCGGGGACCCGCAGGCCGACCCGCGCGAGCTGGTCGGTGCGCGCGGCGCCGTCGGCGGAGTAGAGCGTCCTGCCCTGGTCGTCCGCACCGGCCAGAGCGATGTCGGGGGTCTCGTGCGGGTCGTGCTCGTCGCGCACCTCGCCGACGACCTCTTCGACGATGTCCTCCAGGGTGGCGACCCCGGCGGTGCCGCCGTACTCGTCGATGACCACGGCCATCGTGCGCTTGCCGGAGAGCCGGTCCAGCAGGCGGTCGACGGTCAGCGACTCCGGTACGAGCAGGGGCTCGCGCATCAGCTCGGCGACGGACACCCGCGGCCTGCGCTCGGCGGGCACGGCGAGCACGTCCTTGATGTGGGCGACGCCGACGACCGTGTCGAGGTTGCCGCGGTAGACGGGGAAGCGGGACAGGCCGGTCGCCCGCGTGGCGTTCGCGACGTCCTCGCAGGTGGCGTGCGCTTCGAGGGCCATGACCTGGACGCGCGGCGTCATCACGTTCTCCGCGCTGAGGTCGGCGAGGTTCAGCGTGCGGACGAACAGCTCGGCGGTGTCCGCCTCCAGCGCGCCCTCCCGCGCGGAGTGCCGGGCCAGCGCGATCAGCTCCTTGGGGCCGCGCGCGGAGGCCAGCTCCTCGGCGGGCTCCAGGCCGAAGCGGCGTACGGAACGGTTCGCGGTGTTGTTCAGATGGGCGATGAACGGCCGGAAGGCGGCGCTGAACAGGCGCTGCGGCGTCGCCACCCGCTTGGCGATGGCGAGCGGGGAGGAGATCGCCCAGTTCTTGGGGACCAGCTCGCCGATGACCATCAGGAAGACCGTCGAGAGCGCCGTGCCGATGACCAGGGCCACCGACGACGCCGCCGAGCGGGGCAGGCCCAGGTCGCGCAGCGGGCCCGAGATCAGCTTGGCGATGGACGGCTCGGAGAGCATGCCGACCACCAGGTTGGTGACGGTGATGCCGAGCTGCGCGCCGGAGAGCTGGAAGGTGAGGTTCTTGACGGCCTTGAGGGCGCCGGCGGCGCCGCGCTCGCCGCGTTCCGCCGCCCGCTCCAGCTCACTGCGCTCGACCGTCGTGAGAGAGAACTCCGCCGCGACGAAGACACCGCAGGCCACGCAGAGCAGCACCGCCGCGAGGAGCAGGAGCACTTCGGTCATCGGGTCACCTCCGTCCCATGATCGTGCAGAGGCCGGAGGAATGCGCGATGTCGGGTACTAGGAGGCTCGCCCATGGGCGGACGCTCACACCTTTCATTCGGATACGAGTGGTGCGTCCATGGTAAAGGATCAGCAAAACCACTCTCGAACCCCCGTCGGACGCACGGCCGGGCTCAGTCCGTGAGGGGTTTCACCCACCGGCTCCACTGCGGCTCGGGGGCGTAGCCCGCCGCGCGCCAGGCGTGGTGGGCCGGTTCGTTGCGGTCCAGGACCATGGCGTCGCCGCGCCGCCCCCCGAGCCGTACGAAACGCTCCTCCGCTGCGGTCAGCAGCGCCGCCCCCACGCCCTGGCGGCGGTGGTCCGGGTGAACGGCGAGACGGTAGAGGTGGCAGCGCCAGCCGTCGAAGCCCGCGATCACCGTGCCGGCCAGCTCACCGCCGCGCTCGGCGAGGATCAGCGCCTCGGGGTCGCGCACGACCAGCCGCTCCACCCCCGACCTGTCGTCGCTGATGCTCGTGCCCTCGGCGGCCACCTTCCAGAAGGCGAGCACCGCGTCCAGGTCCTCGGGCCCCGCGGCCCTTATCCGAAGATCATCCATGGGTCCATCCCATCACCGTCCGGGGGCGCGCCGCCGGGGTTTTCAGGATGCGGACAGGCGCGGGCACCCGTCAGCTGCCGTTCAGCTCCTCGATGACCGGGCCGAACGCCTCGGCGTACGGCTCCAGGACGGTGATGTACGAGAAGCCGTACCGCTCCCGCTGGGCGCGCAGCTGCTCGGCGATCTGCCGGACCGTGCCGACCAGCAGGAGCGGCAGGGCGAGCGCGGCGTCCTCGGTGAGGTGCGGGATGTACTCCAGGACCGGCCGGATCGCCGCCCTGCGGTCGTTCGTCACCTCTACCAGCTGGATCAGCAAATTCAGCTCGGCCGGCTCGGAGCGGCCCGCGGCGAACCGGCGGTAGGCGGCGATCCGCTCGTCCAGTTCCTCGGGCGTGAGGTGCAACATCTTGCCGGTGTCGCCGGGAACCGGCTTGGCCCCGGTGAACGCCGCGATGTCGGCGTGCTCGGCGGTGAGCCTCAGCATCCGGTCGCCGTTGCCGCCGATCAGGAGCGGCGGCCGTGGCTTCTGGACCGGCTGCGGCTGGTGCTCCTCGGCGCCGAGCACCCGCCCCACCTCCTCGACGGTGCGCCGCAGATGGTCCACCCGCTCGCCGGGCGCACCCCACGGCAGTCCGGCGGCGTCGTGCTCCGCCTTCACATACCCCGTCCCCAGGCCCAGTTCGAGGCGGCCCCCGGTCAACGCGTCCACCGTGGCCACCTCACGGGCGAGCAGCGCGGGGTTCCAGAAACCGGCGTTCAGGACGAACGTGCCGACGCGCGGCCGCTCGGTGGCCTCGGCCGCGGCCACGACCGCGGGGAACGGCGCGGGCGCGCCGAGATGGTCGGGGACGAGGATCACGTCGTAGCCGAGTTCTTCCGCCCGGCGGCACTTCTTGCGCCATTCGTCCCCCGATGACAGGGCCACCATATTGACGCCGAAACGGAACGGCCTGGCCATGAACTCCCCCCACGCTTATACGGATTGGCTGACGGCGCCCCTCAGTCCATCATTCGTGCGCGATCGCCGCCAGTACATTCATGCGGGAGGCGCGCAGAGCGGGCAGCAGCGCCGCGGCGAGGCCCACGACCACCGAGCCGATCACCACGGCGATGATCGTCGCCCAGGGGAAGGCCAGCTCCTTCATGCCCTGGAGCGCCAGCACCTGCTGCACGGCGACGCCCCAGACCAGGCCGAGCGCGAGGCCGAGCAGTGCCCCGAACACCGCGATCACCACCGACTCCAGGCGGATCATCCGGCGCAGCTGACGTCGCCCGAGCCCGATGGCGCGCAGCAGCCCGATCTCGCGGGTGCGCTCCACCACCGACAGGGCCAGGGTGTTGACGACGCCCAGCACGGCGATGACGATCGCGAGGCCGAGCAGCGCGTAGACGAGGTAGAGCATCACGGCGATCTGCTGCCGTATCAGCTCTTTGTAGTCGGCCTGGTCGCGCACCTGGACCTGCGGATACGGATCGAGGGTCTTCTCCAGCCGCTCGCGCAGCGTCTCCGCATCGGTGCCGGAGGCCGCGTTGACGTACACGGCCGAGTCCTGCCCGTCCGGCACGTACTTCTCGACCGTCGCCAGCCCGAGGAAGAGCCCGCCCTCGACGCCGAACCCCTCGGGCGCGTCCTGATCGGTGAGTGCCCCCACCGTCAGCTTCGTCTCCCGCCCGCCGGGGAACGTCACCGCCAGCGCGTCGCCGACCCGCACCCCGTGCTCGCGCGCGAAGTCCTTGTCCATGCCGATGCGGCCGGGCGCGAGGGCGGCTCGCGAACTCCCCTCGGCGTACGTGATGTCGGCGACGTCGTCGAGCCGCGGGTCGTAACCCGCCGCCGTCGACTCGGCCTTCTCGCCGTCGGGGAGCGCCACTTCGATGGGGCTGAAGCGCTGGCGCACGACGAGGCCCACGCCTCCCGTGTCCTCGATCTTCTCCGTGATCTCCGCTGAGAAGGGCATGAAGTTGGCGTTCTGTACGACGAAGTCGGCGCCGAGCGTCGCGTCGATCTGCCGGTCGAACGACTCGGTCATCGACGCGCTCGCCACCGACAGGCCGCCGACCAGCGCGAGCCCCACCATCAGGGCGGCCGCCGTGGCCCCCGTGCGGCGCGGGTTGCGCAGGGCGTTGCGCTGGCTCATGCGGCCGACCGGACCGAAGATCGCGGGGAACGCCCCGCCGAGCACCCGGATCACCGGGCGCACCAAAAGAGGCCCCGCGATGACCGTGGCGACGAGGCTCAGGACGATGCCGAGCCCGAGGAACGACGCCGCCGAGGACGTCTCGTCGGCGACCGCGCAGGCCACCAGGGCCGCCGTCCCGGCCACCGCGACGACGGAACCCGCCACGGCCCGTCTTTTCAGCGGCCGCCCCACCCCCGCGATCTCGGCGTCCGCGAGCGCCGCCATCGGCGAGACCTGCGCGGCCCGGCGCGCCGGGAGGTACGCCGCGACGAACGTGACGCCGACCCCGACGACGTACGCCGCCACGGGGGTCACCCACTTGAGGACCATCTCCGTGGACTTCAGGTTCATCCCGAGCGCGCCCATCAGCTCGATGAGGCCGAGGGCCAGCCCGATGCCGGCCGCCAGTCCCAGCGTCGAGCCGACCAGGCCGAGCAGCAGCGCCTCGAAGAGCACCGAGCGGCGCACCTGGCCCCGGTCGGCGCCCAGCGCACGCAGCAGGCCCAGTTCCCGGGTGCGCTGGGCGATCAGCATCGAGAAGGTGTTGACGATCAGGAAGATGCCCACGAGCACGGCGACACCGGCGAAGCCGAGCATCACGTACTTGATGACGTCCAGGAAGCCGCCGAGCGAGGCGGCGGCGGACTCGGCCTGCTCGTCGGCGGTCTCCAGTTCGTAGCCCGCGCCGACCTCGGCGGCGACGCGGCGCTTGAGCGTGTCGTCGTCGACGCCCTGGGCGGCGGTCACGGAGATGCTCGTCGCCGCGTCCGGGGCGCCCAGCAGCTTCCGCTGCGCGGTCGGGGTGTCGAGGAAGACGAGGGCGGCGCCGGGATTGGTGGTGGTGAACGTGGCGATGCCGACGATCTCCACCTTGAACGAGCCGGGGCGGGCGAAAACCGTCAGGGTGTCGCCGAGTCCGACGTCCTTCCTGTCGGCCGTGTCCGCGTCCAGCATCGCCTGGCCCGCGCCGCGCGGCGCGTGGCCCGAGGTCAACTCCACCGGGCTGCGGTCGGTGGGGTACCAGTTGGTCGCGACGGTCGGCGCGCCGGTCGTCGAGCCGACGGGTTCGTTGTCGCGGTCGACGACGGTGATGTTGTCGACGGACGCGTCGACATGGGCGTCCGCGACACCCTCGACCTTCGCGACCCGCTCCCGCAGGCTCGCGGGCACGGTCGCCGTGCGCCCGGAGGGCACCGCCTCCTTGAGGTCTTCCTTCGGCCCGACCGTCACGTCGGCCGAGGTGGAGGCGAACAACCGGTCGAACGTGCGCGTCACCGTGTCCGAGAAGATCAGACTGCCCGCGACGAACGCGACCGAGAGGATGATGGCAAGGGCGGAGAGCACGAGCCGGCCCTTGTGCGCGAGGAAACTCCTGAGCGTCGCCTTCAGCACCGCGCGGCCCCCCGGCTCAGCTCTGCCCGTGCAGGCCGTCGGAGGGCGACGCCCCGGACGGGCCGTCGGAGGGCGACGCGGCGCCGTGCCCGCCGGATGTACCCGGCGGCGCCGTCGCGTGCATCGCGTCGAACCGCTTCATCCGTTCGAGCACCGCGTCGGCCGTCGGACGCTCCAGGTCGTCCACGATCCGGCCGTCGCCGAGGAAGAGGACCAGGTCCGAGTGGGCGGCGGCGCCGGGATCGTGGGTCACCATCACGACGGTCTGCCCGAGCTGGTCGACGGCGTCCCGCAGAAAGCCGAGCACCTCCAGACCGGCCCGCGAGTCGAGGTTGCCCGTCGGCTCGTCGGCGAAGATCAGTTCGGGCTTCGCCGCCAGCGCCCGCGCGCACGCCACCCGCTGCTGCTGCCCGCCGGAGAGCTGCGCGGGGCGGTGCTTCAGCCGGTCCCGCAGCCCCAGCGTGTCGATGACGTGTTCCAGCCACGCCTGGTCCGGCTTCCGGCCCGCGATGTCCATCGGGAGCGTCATGTTCTCCAGCGCGCTGAGCGTGGGAATGAGGTTGAAGGACTGGAACATGAACCCGACGCGGTCGCGCCGCAGCTGGGTCAGCTCCCGCTCCTTGAGGCCCGTGATCTCCGTGTCGCCGAGCCACACCTGCCCCGCCGAGACGTTGTCCAGCCCGGCCAGGCAGTGCATCAGCGTGGACTTCCCCGACCCGGAAGGGCCCATGACGGCCGTGAACCGCCCGCGTGCGATGTCCACGTCGACCGAGTCGAGGGCGAGCACGGTCGTCTCGCCCGAGCCGTACGCCTTCGTCAGGCCGCGGGCGCGGGCGGCGGTCCCGGCGTCCCCGGAACGGCCGGTGAACGGTGCCGAATCAGGTATGGGCAAGGCCGCCTCCTGGGTTGTGGCCGTTCCAACTCCCGTAATCCCGGCGAGAGTAGTGGGACGGACCGAACCCGCGGTACCCCCCCCTGAGGCCGGGGCCGCAGACGTATGTAAGGGGCACGCTCCCGGCACCCTTGTCGTGCTAGCACACCGACGCTAGCTTGAAGGAATGGCGAAGACTCAGCTGAACGTGCGCGTGGACGAGGACACCGCCCGGGCCGCGCGGGAACGCGCTCTGGCGCGAGGCGTGAGCGTCAACCGCTACATCGAGGAACTCGTGAAACAGGACGTCGGCGAGGTCGGCCACACGTTCGTCGAAGCGGCCGCCGACTTCATGAAGCAGTACGAGTCCGTGTTCGCCGAGGAGTTCGGGACGGAACGCGAGGGCACCCGCCCGGTCCGCGAGACGGCCCCTCCTGTACGCGCGCCCTACGAGAGCGCGCGCCCGCTCGGTCAAGGTCGTCGTTGAGCCGTTGAACCCCAGAATCGATCTTGCCTGGCTCCTGATGATCGCCGAACACAAGACGCCCGGAGACCCCCAGGTCACCGACTGGGGAGCGCTCGTCGCCGCCATCAGCCGGCACGAGGCGGAGATATTCGGCATGCCCGTCTACGAAACCCCGCACGACCGGGCCGCGGCGCTCCTCCAACTGCTGCTCCACCTCCCCGCCCTGGAACGCTCCAACGCGCTCTTCGCCTCCTCCGTCGCGTACGCCTATCTCGTCTCCAGCGGCATGAAGGTGGTCACCTCGCCCGAACAGGTGCGTGATCTCGCCCGCCTGGTGAAAGAGGGCGGCGCGAGCGTCCACGCCATCGCCGAGCAGCTGCGCCGGTGGAGCCTGTGAGCCGCCGCGCGGGCGCCGGGCGATGAGTTCCGGGCCCGGGGCCGGTCATCAGAGGTGACCAGCAACCAGCCCGGCCGGGGCGCGCGCCCGAGCCTGGACCACCCCGCCGTCGGCAGCCGAAGGAGATCCCATGCCCGCCGCCGTCCAGCCGATCCTCGTCACCCCGAATGTCGACCGCCTCCACGCCTTCTACCGCGACCTGCTCGGCGCCGAAGCGGTGGAGCGGTATCCGCAGGACGGCGCGGTCTTCTTCGTGGAACTGCGGATCGGGGACGCGGGGCTCGGCATCGTCGCGAACACGGAGGTCGAGACCGGCACGCCGGGACGGGTGCTCCTGAGCGTCGCGGTGGACGCCGTCGACGACGTGCTGCGCCGCGTCGAGCCGCTGAGCGGCACGGCGCCGGGCGAGCCGAACGACATGCCGTGGGGACAGCGCGTCGCCCACATCAAGGACCCCGACGGCAACGCCGTCAACCTGACCCAGGCGATCTGACGACAGACCCACGCCTCCCGGGCGTCACGGGGCGCCCGGGAGACGTGCCGTACCGATCACGCAGTACGAGGTGGGCAGCCGCGGCCCCTTCGCGGGCACCAGGACCCGGCGGTACGAGCCGATTTCGAACCCCGCCTCGCGCAGCGCGCCCAGCGTGTCCCGCGCGACGTGGCAGCCACCGAACAGCGGGGGCCACACCGTGCGGTCCAGTACGCGCTGCGTGGCCGCCATCAGGGTGCCCGGGGCCCGGCCGTGCTCGAAGAAGCGCAGCTCGCCGCCGGGCCGCAGGACCCTGCGCAGCTCGCCCAGCGCCCGCGGCACATCGCGCACGCTGCACAGCACGAGCGAGGCGACGGCCGCGTCGAACGCCTCGCTCTTGACGGGCAGCGCCTCGGCGGCGCCCGGCACCACGTCGACGGGAACCTCCGCGCGCAGGGCGGCGGACCGGGCCAGCTTCCGCAGGAGGCGCTCCGGTTCGATCGCCGCGACTTCGCTGACCGTGCCCGGATAGTGCGCGAAGTTCAGCCCGTTGCCCGCGCCGATCTCGATCACCCGGCCGGAGAGCCCGGCGAGGAGTTCCTTGCGGTGGCCGGCGAGCAGAGGCTCGACGGCCACGCTCTGACGTGCGTAGAAGCGGGCGAAGACGGGGTGGTGCACGGCGTCGCGGGACGCCGGCCCGGCTGCTCGTGGACGCGGGCGCGGCAGAGGTGACACGGTCCCTCCTCGGCGAGGTGAGCGGATACGGCAATGGTGCCCCGGTGGGAGGGATTCCCCTCCTGCCTACGGCGACGGGTCGCGCCGGGGAGGGAGCGGGGCGGTGGGGTGGGCCGTGCACCGCCCTGCCCGCCCTGCGATGGCTCAGGGCGCCAACGGCGCCGGTGCCTCGCGCCGCATGAAGACGCCCGCGTCCCATGTATCACCCAGCGCCGGACCGGACCAGCTTCCGGCTGCCGTGCGGAAGGCGGGCCGGGCGGATGGTGCCCCGCCTCGCTCTGCCTGCCCCACGACGCCTCAGCGCGCCAGCGGCGCTGGTGCCTCCCGTCGCGTGAAGAGGTCCGCGTCCCACGTGCCGCCCATAGCGCCGGACCGGGCCGGCCTCCGGTCGCCGCGCGGAACGAGGGCCGGGTGGACCGTGCGCCGCCACCCTGCCCGCCCCGCGACGCCTCAGCGCGTCAACGGCCCCGATACCTCGCGCCGCGTGAGAACCCCCGCGTCCCGCGTCCCGCCCAGCGCCGGACCGAGCCAGCCCCCGGCCGTCGCGCGAACGCGGGGCGGGGGTGGGCCATGCACCGCCCACCCCCGCCCCGACCCCTCAGCGCCCCACCGGCCCCGGTGCCTCCCGGCGCGTGAAGACGGCCGCGTCCCACGTGCCGCTCAGCGCCGAGCCCAACCAGCCCCCGGCCGCCGCGCGGAACGTGGGGCCGTCCAGGGCGCCGGCGCCCTCCGGGATCGCGCCCAGGAGGTCCGCCTCCGCCGACTTCGGAAGGTCCGCCAGGTTGCAGCGCGAGGCGAGGTCGGGGGCGGTCGGCCAGCTGCCGATGGCGACGCCCAGCTGCCGTACGCCGCGGGCCCGCAGCGCCTCCGACGACAGTGCCGTCGTGTTGAGCGTGCCGAGGCCCGCCGACGCGACCAGCAGGACGGGGGCGTCCAGGAGCCGCGCCGCGTCGGCGAGCGTGCCGCCCTCCTCGTCGAAGCGGACGAGCAGTCCGCCCGCCCCCTCGACGAGGACCAGGTCGTGCTCCGTGGCCAGCTTTGCGGCGGCTTCGGCCACGTCGGAGGGGCGGACCGGCGTCATCCCGGCCCGCCGTGCCGCCGTGTCCGGCGCCAGCGGCTCCGGGAAGCGGGCGAGTTCGAGCGTGGTGACACCCTCGCCCGCCAGCCTCCGCACCTCCTGCGCGTCCCCCGGCTCGCCGGGCGCGACCCCGGTCTGCGCGGGCTTGAGCATGGCGACGCTGCGCCCTCTCGCCAGGGCGACCGCGGCCACCGCGGCCGTTGTCACCGTCTTGCCGATCTCCGTGCCCGTCCCGGACACCACGATCACCGTCATGTCAGCCCTCCCTCGCCGCCGCGGAGACCGCGCGCGCGATCCGCGCCAGGTCCTCGTCGCCCGTGATGAACGGCGGCATCGTGTAGATCAGATCCCGGAACGGCCGCAGCCAGACGCCCTCGCGCACCGCCGCCCGCGTCGCCGCGGCCATGTCCACCGGGTGGTCCAGCTGGACCACGCCGATCGCCCCGAGGACGCGGACATCCCGTACGGACGGCAGGGCCGCCGCCTCCGCCAGACCCTCGCGCAGGCCCGTCTCGATGCGTTTGACCTCGGTCTGCCAGTCCTGTCCGAGCAGCAGGTCGATCGAGGCGCCCGCCACCGCCGCGGCCAGCGGGTTGCCCATGAACGTCGGTCCGTGGGCGAGGACCGGGACCTCGCCGCGCGAGATGCCGTCCGCGACCCGCGCCGTGCACAGCGTCGCCGCCATCGTCAGATAGCCGCCGGTCAGGGCCTTGCCGACGCACATCACATCGGGCGTGACGCCCGCGTGGTCCGCCGCGAACAGCGCGCCCGTACGGCCGAAGCCCGTCGCGATCTCGTCGAACACCAGGAGCACGTCGTGCGCGTCGCACGCCTCGCGGAGCACGCGCAGATAGGCGGGGGAGTGGAACCGCATCCCGCCGGCGCCCTGCACCACCGGCTCCACGATCACGGCGGCCAGTTCCCCCGCGTGCCGCTCGATCAGCTCGCGCAGCTGATCCGCGTACGTCTCCTCGTACGCGTCCGGCGGCGCGTCCGCGAACACCTGCTGCGGCAGGACCCCCTGCCACAGCTCGTGCATGCCGCCCACGGGATCGCACACGGACATCGGCTGCCAGGTGTCGCCGTGGTAACCGCCGCGCCAGGTCAGCATCCGCCGCTTCTCGGGGCGGCCCAGCGAACGCCAGTGCTGGAGGCACATCTTCACCGCGACCTCGACCGAGACCGAGCCCGAGTCGGTGAGGAAGACATGCTCCAGACCTTCAGGAGACATGTCGACAAGGCGCTTCGCCAGCGCCACGGCGGGCTCGTGCGTCAGCCCGCCGAACATCACGTGGCTCATCCGGTCGAGCTGGCCGCGCACCGCCTCGTTCAGCACCGGGTGGTTGTAGCCGTGGATCGCGGACCACCACGACGACATGCCGTCGATCAGCTCGCCCGCACCGCCCGCGAGCCGCAGCCGCACCCCGCTCGCCGACTCCACGACCAGCGGCTCCTGGCGCCCCGGCATCGGGCCGTAGGGGTGCCACACATGGCGACGGTCCAATTCGATGAGGTCGCTGAGGGGAAGCTCAGGCATTGGGCGCGAGGTCCGTTCCCGCGCCCCGGCGGCGTACCGCCACCAGATCCGTGCGCGCCTCGTCCGCCTTCGCCGCGGGCTCGCCCGACCCGCAGGGACCGCATCCTCCCCCGTCGGGCGCGCCGCAGGCCGCGGCGGCGTCCGCGTTCACCCGGTGCGCGGGCAGCGTCACCTGGTCCGTGCCCTCGACCTCGAAGCCGGCGTCCGCGATCATCTCCAGGTCCGCCTTGCCCGCCTGGCCCTCGCTGGTGAGGTAGTCACCGAGGAAGATCGAGTTGGCGATGTTCAGGGCGAGCGGCTGCATCGAGCGCAAGTGGACCTCGCGCCCGCCCGCGATGCGCACCTCGATGTCCGGGCAGACGAAGCGCACCATGGCGAGAATCCGCAGGCAGCGCTGCGGGGTGAGGTTCCACTCCTTGGCCAGCGGCGTGCCCTCGAAGGGGATCAGGAAGTTCACCGGCACCGAGTCCGGGTCCAGCTCGCGCAGCGAGAAGACCACGTCGACCAGGTCCTCGTCGCTCTCGCCCATGCCCGCGATCAGCCCCGAGCAGGCGGAGAGCCCCGCCGCGTGCGCCTTGCGCACCGTGTCCACGCGGTCGGCGTAGGTGTGCGTCTTGGTGATGTCGGCGTACGTCGCCTCGGAGGTGTTGAGGTTGTGGTTGTACGCGTCGGCGCCCGCACCCCGCAGCCGCTCCGCCTGGCCGTCCGTGAGCAGGCCGAGGCAGGCGCACACCTCGACGCCCTCGTTCTGCTCCTTGACCGCCGCGATGGTCTGCGCCACCCGGTCCACGTCACGGTCGGTGGGCCCGCGGCCGCTGGCCACCAGGCAGACCCGCTTGGCGCCGCCCGCGACACCGGCCGCCGCGGCCTGCGACGCCTCGTCGGGCTTGAGCCACGTGTACTTGAGGATCTCGGCCTTCGAGCCGAGCCGCTGCGAACAGTACGAACAGTCCTCCGGGCACAGGCCCGACTTGAGGTTGACCAGATAGTTGAGTTTCACCCGTCGCCCGAACCACTGCCGCCGCACCTTCCCGGCGGCGGCCACAACGTCCAGGAGATCGTCGTCGGACGTGGCCAGCACGGCCAGCGCCTCTTCACGGGTCGGCAGCTCGCGCCGAAGCCCCTTGTCCACCAGCGTGTTCAGCAGATCCATGGCGCTGATCCTTACGTACGGCAGCCTCCCCGGCCAAGGAGAGTTCGCACAACAGAAACGGTTTGAGGTGTGGGTATTGCCACACCCTGGCCAGGTGGCACGGCGGCTAGGGTCTGTGCAATGTCTACAAACAGGCACCCCGTGACGGGCGCGCCGCGCGCGCCGTTCGACTGGCTCGACGAGCAGGCCGGGCTCCGCGCCGACGCCGGCCTCGTCCGCACCCTGCGCCCGCGCCCCGCCGACGCGGGCGGCCTCCTGGACCTGGCGAGCAACGACTACCTGGGGCTGACCCGGCACCCGGAGGTCACCGAGGGCGCCGCCGCGGCGGCCCGCAGGTGGGGCGGCGGCGCCACCGGCTCCCGGCTCGTCACCGGCTCCACGGAACTCCACGCCGAGCTGGAACGGGAACTCGCCGACTTCTGCGGTTTCGAGGCGGCGCTCGTGTTCTCCTCCGGCTACGCGGCGAACCTCGCGGCGGTCACCGCGCTCGCCCCGCACGGCTCGCTGATCGTCTCCGACGCGGGCAACCACGCGTCGCTGATCGACGGCTGCCGCCTCGCGCGCGCCGCGACCCAGGTGGTGCCGCACAGCGACCCCGACGCGGTCCGCAAGACGCTGGCCGCCCACGACGGTCGCGAGGGCCCCGCCGTCCTGGTGTCCGACTCGGTGTTCTCGGTCGACGGCGACGCCGCGCCACTGTCCGAACTGGCGCACGTATGCCGGGAGTTCGGAGCGGGCCTGATCATCGACGACGCGCACGGCCTCGGTGTCCTCGGCGACGGCGGCCGGGGCGCGCCGCACGCCGCGGGACTCGCGGGAGCGGCCGACACGGTGGTCACGCTCACCCTCTCGAAGTCCTTCGGCAGCCAGGGCGGCGCCGTGCTCGGCCCCGCCAAGGTCATCGACCACCTGGTGAACGCGGCGCGTACGTTCATCTTCGACACGGGGCTCGCCCCCGCCGCGGCCGGCGCCGCGCTCGCGGCCCTGCGGCTGCTGCGCCGTGAACCCGAACGGGCCGCTCGGGCCCGCAAAGTCGCCGCCGAACTGCACCGCCGCCTCACGGCCGAAGGGCTGTCGGCGGTACGTCCCGACGCCGCCGTCGTCTCCGTGCGCGCCCCGGCACCGGAGGCGGCCGTGCGCTGGGCCGCCGACTGCCGGGGCGCGGGCCTCGCGGTCGGCTGCTTCCGCCCGCCATCGGTGCCGGACGGCATCTCGCGGCTGCGGCTGACCGCCCGCGCGGATCTCACCGACGACCAGATCGCCGACGCCGTACGAGTGATCAGCCGCACCGCACCCCGCTGACCGCGGTCAGCGGAGGCTGTCGACGAACGTCTCCCAGGGGGCGGGGGAGAAGAGCAGGGTGGGCCCCGCGGTGTTCTTCGAGTCGCGCACGGCCAGCAGGCGGGCCGTCGCGCCGGAGTGGAGCGTGTCGAGCGTGGCGGTCTCGACGCAGTTGTTCATTCCGTTGCTGCGGCTGCTGCGCCGCCACCGCGCGCCCTGAAGAGTGGTGCTGGAAGGTACGTGCCGAGGCGGTGCGGTCATGGTGCCTCCTTACGCGCCGTCGCTGAGCCCGGCGATGAAAGCCTCTGATTCCTCGGGTGAAAGCGCCTGTTCCTGAAGGGAGTTGAAGGCCTCCACGTAGGCCTGGAGGTCTTCTTTCCGTTCGAGATAGAGGCTACTCGTCAAGTGGTCAAGAACGACCAGATCCAGATCAGCAATGGTCGGAAATGACAAAATAACGAAAGGCCCGATGAGGCCCACATGCTCTCCGCAGGAGAAGGGGAGCACCTGAAGTCGCACCTGGGGCAACCGCGTCACCTCCCGTAACCGTGCGAGCTGTTGTGCGAAGACCTGCGGCCCGCCGACCGAACGGCGCAAAACCGCCTCGTCCAGGACCACGCTCAGCCGCAGTGGAGGCTCCGCGCGCAGTACGTCCTGGCGGGCGAGCCGGACCTCCACCAGCGCGTCGACCTGCTCGTCGGGGAGCCCGGCGACCGCGGCCCGCGTGATGGCGCGCGCGTACGCGGGGGTCTGGAGCAGCCCCGGGACCACCGAGGTCTCCAGGGTGCGCAACCAACTCGCCTGGGCCTCCAGGCTGATGAAGTCGCGGTAGGCGGCGGGCAGCAGGTCGCGGTAGGCCTTCCACCAGTGGTGGCGCCCCGAGGCGCCGGTGTCGTCGGCGCCCGCCAGCGCCACGAGCAACTCGCCGAGGTGGGGGTCCCGCACCTCGTACGCGTCCAGCAGGAGGCGCACGTCCGTGGCCTTCACGCCGCTGCGGCCCGTCTCGATCCGGCTCACCTTCGACTGGTGCCAGCCGACCCTGGCGGCGGCCTGGCTGCTGGTGAGTCCCGCGCGGCCGCGCAGCGCGCGCAGTTCGGCGCCGAGCCGGCGGCGGCGCACCGCGGGGCCGTACTGCATGTCCGTCTCCTTCCGGACCGAGCCGTCGCGTCTCCCGGCGGCAGAGCGGGGGACAGGGGCGACAGTAGAGGAAGCGGCGTCTGCGCGCCCAAATACGGTCGGTCGTGGCAGAGTTCACCGCTTCGAGCGACAGATATATGCACATCTCGGTGGATCGCCACCCGTGACCGGCAAAGGAGTGGGAGGCTGGCGCGAAGCACCAGTCCGGGGCCGTCCTCGAGTCATCCGCTCCGAGTCGGAGACCGACCCCGGTGGGAAAGGGACAGCGTCGCCATGGCAGATCATCAGGAAGCATCCGTCACTCTGCCGAGCGATCCCGCCTCGGTCTCGGCCGCGCGCGCGTACGTGGCGCACGTCCTCACGGAATGGGGCCTGCCGGGCGAGGCCGAGGTGGCGGACTCGATCAGACTCATCGTCTCCGAACTCGCCACCAACGCCGTGCAGCACACCAAAGGGCAGTCGCCCACCTTCACGGTGGACGTCCGGCTCGACCGGGACGAGCGGCTGCGGATCGGCGTCACCGACAGCCACCCACGCCATCCGCGGCGGCTGCCGGCCGCCGTCCAGCAGGACAACGGCCGCGGCATGGTCATCATCCGCTGGCTGGCCGTCGAATGCGGCGGCAAGCTCTCCGTCAGCCCCACGGCGGAGGGCGGCAAGACCGTGTGGATCTCCCTGCCCTGGACGGTGCCCGTCCAGCAGGGGCACCGCTGACGTCGCGCCCCTGGCCCTCCCGGCCGGCTCAGCCCGCGGCCGCCGAGCGCCCGAACGCCCCGCGCAGCAGCGCCCGGAAGGAATCCGCCGCGGGGTTCGACTCGTCGGTGCGGTACGCGACCGAGATCGTCCGCCGCAGGTCGCCGGGGTCGAGGAGCCGCATGCCGACCGGTGTCGAGGCGGTGCGCGCCACCATCTCCGGTACCACGGCCACGCCGAGCCCCGCGCTGACCAGGGCGCAGACCAAGGCGTAGCCGGGCGTGTCGACCACGACGGCGGGCGCCGCCCCGGCCTCGGCGAGGGCGCGCTCCACGGCCTGCCGGGGCGGGTGATCGGGCGCCATGCTGATCACCGGCTGACCGGTCAGCCCGGTGAGCGGCAGCCGTGACGTGCCGCTGGTGAGGGCGTGCCCCGGCTGGGTCACCAGGACCAGTTCCTCCACCAGGACGGGCTCGGCCGACACCGCGGCGGGCAGCGGCACCGGGTCGGCGGGCTCGTACGTATGGGTGAGGGCGAGGTCGACCGCGCCCTCCGCCACGGCCGCGACACCGGACGGTGGTTCGCGGTCCGTCACGGTCAGACCCACCTCCGGATGGGCCCTGCGGAACGCCGACAGGACGGGCGGCAGCAGGTGGATGCCCGCCGTCTGGAAGGTGCCGAGGCGCAGCCTCCCGCCCGAGAGCCCGGCGAGCCGCGCCAGTTCGTGCCGGGCCCGCTCCATCTCGTCGAGCACCCGGCGGGCGTGCCCCGCCAGCAGCTCGCCCGCGCCCGTCAGCCGGGCCCCGCGGTGATGGCGCACCAGAAGCGCGGCGCCCGCCTCCCGCTCCAGCTTGGCCAGCTGCTGGGAGAGCGCGGGGACGGTGTAGCCGAGGCGCTCGGCGGCGCGGGTGATCGAACCGGCCTCGGAGACGGCGATCAGGGCGGCGAGCCGCGTGGGGTCGTACATACGGATCTCCCGTCGGCGGCGCGCGCTTCGGCAGGGCCGGGCGTAGGGCCGGGCACAGGACCGGGCGCGTAGGGTCGGGCTAAACGGATGCTTAAGGCAGACCCAGGATATTCCACATACCTGCTGAAGGCTCGCGCCCGGCAGGCTGGGCGGCATGGACGCACAACTGGTCGCCTTCACGGGCGTCGCCGCGGGCATCGTCGCCCTGCCGGGCGCCGACTTCACCGTCGTCGTACGCAACGCCCTCTCCTCACGCAGGGCGGGAGTCGCCTGCGCGGTCGGTGTCGTCGCGGGGCTGCTGGTGCACACAGCGCTGGCGGTCGCGGGCGTCGCGGCGGTCCTCACGGCCGTGCCCGCGCTGTTCGGGGCGCTGCAGATCGTCGGCGGCGCCTATGTGCTGTATCTCGCCTGGCGCGCAGTGCGCTCCGCGACGCGGCCGCGGCCGTCCACGGGCCACGAGCCGATGGAGCGGGGCGGCGGTCTGCGGGAGGGCTTCCTCACCAACGCGCTGAACCCGAAGGCGTCCCTCACGTTCCTCAGTGTGCTGCCGCAGTTCGTGCCGGACGGCAGCCCGGCGATGCCGAGGACGCTGCTGCTCGCGGGCGTCGTCGTGGCGCTCGCCCTGCTGTGGTTCCCGGTCGTGGCCCTCACGGTGGACCGGCTCGGCAGGTGGCTGCGCAGGCCGCGCGCCGCACGGGCCGTCGAAGCCGTCACCGGCGCCGCGCTCGGCGCGCTGGGCCTGGCGCTGCTCCTCGCACCCCTGCGGACGTGAGGGTGCCCCCTCACGCGGAGGGGGCGGCCTCTCGTCGCGCGGCCCCGCCCGCCGTGCCGGACGCACTGCGGACGGTGCCGGGCGTGTGCCCGGCCGGGCGCGGTATGCGGGTCCACGGACCCCCGCGGCCGGCCGGGCGCGGCAGGCGGGCTAGCGGACCCGGCCGTACCAGACGCTCTTGCTCCAGATCTTGTCCTTGCGTACCACGGTCCCCCTCTTCGGTGCGTGCCAGATGCGGCCGTCACCCGCGTAGATCCCGACGTGGTAGACGTTGCGGCCCGAGTGGAAGAACACCAGGTCACCGCGGGCCCGCTGGGACTTGGCGATGTGCCGCGTCTTGTTGTACTGCGCGGCGGCCGTGCGCGGCAGCTTCTTGCCCGTGCGCTTGTACGAGTACAGCGTCAGGCCCGAGCAGTCGAAGCGGTGGGGTCCCACCGCTCCATAGCTGTACGGGGAGCCCTTCTTGGACGCCGCGATCTTGAGCGCTTTCGTTCCGTGGGTGGCTGCCTCGGCTTCCGACGTGAGCCCGGGGGCCATGACGGTGCCGCCCACAACGGCGAGGGTGAGGGCCGAGACGGCCCCGGTCCTGCCGAGCAGCGACGGAACGTGATTCAGCGCGGTCATGCGTAACCCTTCGTCAGCCGCCTGTGAAGGATGACCTGTCGGGTTCGGGCAGGCGAAGATGCCCGGCCGCGTCATGCTCTGCGGCTTCACCCCAAGGGCGTCGTCCGGACTCTCCGGACGGGCCCGCCTTGATTGGGTCCTCCACTCCTGCCGATGCACCGATGTCGACCGGTCATCCGGGCGGCGGCAGGACTCGGCGTCCGCCCGGATCGCCCCGCCGCTGTGGCGGAGGCATGTCGTCGGAAGGGATCTTGACCCGAAAACAGCTCGAAAACCGAGTCGAAACGACGTTTTGTGAGGCTACTCACGACTGACCTGTTCGGGTGGACGCTGCCGAATTCGACCTTCCGCGGCCGTGTCTGACGACGGTTCGACCAGCACTGGAACGATCCATTCCGCTCTCGTCGTAGGTGTTTCGCGCAACTCCCGGCCGCGTGATAAGGGAGTCCCAAATACGCCAACTGAGGTAGCCCATCTGGTCCGTTTCGAAACGGAACCGGACGTTCTACCGAACGGAACGCGTCGTTCAGCGGGTGGCCGCCTCCCGCGGGCGGGAGGCCGTCGGCGGGCGGTTCACCGGCCCGCCGACGGCGGCACGCCCACCCGCCCGGCCCGCCGCTCGCCGTCCAGGACGCGCAGCGCCCGGGCGAGCGTGGCGGCGTGGACCTCGTTCTCGCCGCGCTGATGCATGAGGGTCAGCGCGTCCCGCAGGGCCGTCGCCCGGCCGACCAGGGCCTGTGCGGCGCGCAGACCGCCGTAGGTGTGCTCGGTGCGGGCGGGGTTGATCCGGCCGAGCAGGTCGACGACTTCCAGGTAACGGTCGATCAGCTCGGCCTCCGCGCGGGTCAGAGCGGGCAGCGGGGGCAGCTCGGGTGGCAGCATCC
This sequence comes from Streptomyces huasconensis, assembly GCF_021028635.1. Classification (NCBI taxonomy): domain Bacteria; kingdom Bacillati; phylum Actinomycetota; class Actinomycetes; order Kitasatosporales; family Streptomycetaceae; genus Streptomyces; species Streptomyces huasconensis. The sequence continues at coordinate 447,036 of NZ_CP086119.1, read as the reverse complement.
GCGGGTCACCTCGTCCCGTGCGTGCCGGACGAGGTCTTGCGGCTCGCGACGATCCGGTCCACGAGCCCGTACTCCACGGCGGCCCGGGCGTCGAGGATCTTGTCCCGCTCGATGTCGGCGGTGATCCGCTCACGGCTCTGTCCCGTGTGCCGCGCGAGCAGTTCTTCGAGGAGTTCCCGGGTCCGCGCGATCTCGTCGGCCTGGATCGCCAGATCGCTGGCCTGCCCCTGGATCGGCTCGGAGAAGGAGGGTTGGTGGATCAGGACCCGGGCCCCGGGCAGTGCGTACCGCTTGCCGGGGGTGCCGGCCGCCAGCAGGACGGCGGCGGCCGAGGCGGCCTGGCCGAGACAGATCGTCTCCACGTCGCAGCTGACGAACCGGATCGTGTCGTAGAGGGCGGTCATCGCGCTGAACGAGCCACCGGGGGAGTTGATGTACAGCGAGATGTCACGGTCCGGCGCGAGGTACTCCAGATGCATGAACTGCGCCATCACGTCGTTCGCCGACGTGTCGTCAACAGGCGTGCCGAGAAAGACGATCCGCTCTTCGAGCAGCCGGGAGTACGGGTCCATGGTCCGCGTCCCCGAGCTGGTGCGCTCGGTGAACTCGGGCAGGACATGACGGGCGGACGGACGGTACATGGCACGCCTCTCTTGTACGGGTCGACGGACGAGACCAGCTCCGTCAAAAATGTACAGGACGTACGTTCGGTGCGTGAGGGGATGCCCAGGTCCACCTGCGAGGCGAGTGCGATCAGGCGGGCAGCCGCATGTCGACGACGAAGCTGATCTCGACGACCTGGCCGGGGAAGGTCAGGTCGGTGACGCCGACGACCGTGCTGGCGGGACGGTGGCCGCCGAAATAGGCCAGGTTGCCTTCGGCTGCCGCCGTGGCGTACTGCCGAAGGTCCACCACATACAGGTTCTGGGAGACGACCTGGCGCCGGGTGGCGCCGTAATGGCCCAGGATCTTGTCCAGGTTGGTGTACGTCGCCTGGAGCTGGGCGGTGAAGTCGTCCGCATAGCGGAAGGCGCCCGCCTCGTCGAGTGAGAGCTGTCCGGAGACGTGGATCAGCTCGCCGGACCTGATCGCCTGCGCGTAGCCGAAGTCGCTCTCGGCCGGAATGCCGTGCTCGAAGACGTCGATGGCTGTCATGGTGTCCGCCCCTCCCTGAGGTGCTCTCTTGTGGTTACCCGGGAACTGTAGGAGAGTGACCGCCGACCTGGAAGAACGCACTTTTCGGTGACTGGGGAACCTGATGGTGACCAAACAACTGCTCAAGGGCCTGCCTGAGGACGCGGACCTCAGGCGCGCGGACTCGCTGGCGCGGGAGATCTTCTCGGACGTCGCCAACAAGTGGGCGCTCCTGATCATCGAGGCGCTCGGTGACGGCACGCTGCGCTTCAGCGCCCTGCGGGACGAGGTCGAGGGCATCAGCCACAAGATGCTCACGCAGAACCTGCGCATGCTGGAGCGCAACGGCCTCGTGGAGCGGAAGGTGCACCCGACCGTGCCGCCCCGCGTCGAGTACACCCTCACCGACGCCGGCCGCGGTCTGCGTGCCACGGTCGACGCCATGTGTGAATGGACCCACCGCCACCTCGGTCACATCGAGGCGTCGCGCCGCCACTTCGACGCCTGAGAGCGGTGTCCGGGGGCGCTGCCCCGGCCCGGCGTCCGGCGTCACGGCCCGGCCTCCGCGATCCTCGGCAGAGCGAGCCGGCCGGGCGGGGCGGTCGCTTCCTCCCTGCGGTTGCGCCCGCAGGCCACCACCGTTCCGTCGGCGTCGAGCAACGCGGCTCCGACGGGCCGGCTGCCCGCCCCGAACGCCTCCCACGCCACGGCGAAGGGCAGGCACCAGACCGCCGGCAGCACTGTTCCGGCATCAGGCATGCGCCGATTCTGCCCCGCCGACAGGCCGAGACAGGGCGCCGCGGCGATGCGCCCGTACGCCATCGCGCCACGGCTCACCTCGCGGAACAGCCACTAAGCTGGGCGGCATGGCCTACGAGATTCCGGTGACGCAAGCCCGGGCAGAGCTCGCCGAGCTGATCAACCGCGTCGTCTACGGCGGCGAGCGGGTCGTCGTCACGCGCCACGGCAAGCCGCTCGTGGCGCTGGTCTCCGCCGCCGACCTGGAGCGCCTGGAGGCGCTCGCCGAAGCCGCGCAGGCCCCGGAGGAGCAGACGATCAGCACCGTGACCTCCATCGGTTCCGCGCCGCCCGCCGGGACCGGTTCGCAGCACCGGAGGTTCGGCATCGCGGCCGAGCACCGCGGGCCCGACGCCACCTAGTCGAGCCCTCGACGCCTGGAGGACCAACTGGCCGAGGGTGCGGCCCGGTTCGGGCGGCAGTCGCGGTGCGGAGGTCACGCCGGAGAACGAGTTGCCGAGCGGCGCCATGGTCAGAGCGCCGCCCCCCAGGTGCCGGTGACAACACCCGGCCAACCCCGGGCAAGCGCGGCCGCCACGACACCGACGCGCACAGCCGCCACGACCAGCGCCCCCACGCTCCAAGAGGGCCTCGCGGCAGTGCTGGGTATGGCGCAGACCAGTTGACGGTCATGGGTCGGTCAACGGCTGGTTAACCTCGTTGAAACTCCTTCCAACTACCCTCCCGTGCCACGCCACCAGGGGTTTTCGTAACCAGGGTGCGCACGATCGCGCGCATTCGCTGTGTGTTACATCTATACCCGCCGCGGTGGCCGCGGCAGCCGGACCCCGAACGGTTCGGAGCGAGGACTGTGAGGTGGGACGCGTGCAACTGACCCCGCACGAGCAGGAGAGACTGCTCATCCATGTGGCCGCGGACGTGGCCGAGAAGCGAAGGGCGCGGGGTCTGCTGCTCAACCACCCCGAGGCGGTCGCCCTCATCACCTCCCACATCCTGGAAGGCGCCCGGGACGGCCGTACGGTCGCCGAGCTGATGTCGTCGGGGCGCAAGGTGCTCACCCGGGACGACGTCATGGCGGGCATCCCCGAGATGATCCACGACGTCCAGGTGGAGGCCACCTTCCCGGACGGCACGAAGCTCGTCACCGTCCACGACCCGATCGTCTGACGGGAGTCCGCGCCTCATGCATGCCGCCACGCACGGCACAGGTCAGGGACTCGTCCCCGGCGAGATCCTCTTCGCCGACGAGCCCATCCGCTTCAACGAGGGCCGCGAGGCCACCCGCCTCACCGTCCTCAACGCCGCCGACCGCCCCGTCCAGGTCGGCTCCCACTACCACTTCGCCGAGGCCAACCCGGGTCTGGACTTCGACCGCGCCGCCGCGCACGGAAAGCGGCTCAACATCGCCGCCGGAACCGCCGTGCGCTTCGAGCCCGGCATCCCCGTCGACGTCGAACTCGTTCCACTCGCCGGCAAGCGCGTCGTGCCCGGCCTGCGCGGCGAGACCGGAGGTGCCCTCGATGCCTGAGCTGTCCCGTGCCGCGTACGCCGACCTGTTCGGCCCGACGACCGGCGACCGCATCCGGCTCGCCGACACCGACCTGCTGATCGAGATCGAGGAGGACCGCGCGGGCGGCCCCGGCCGCTCCGGCGACGAGTCCGTGTTCGGCGGCGGCAAGGTCATCCGCGAGTCGATGGGCCAGTCCCGCGCCACGCGCGCCGAAGGGGCCCCCGACACCGTCATCACGGGCGCGGTGATCATCGACCACTGGGGGATCGTCAAGGCCGACGTCGGCATCCGTGACGGCCGCGTCACCGGCATCGGCAAGTCCGGCAACCCGGACACCATGGACGACGTCCACCCCGACCTCGTCATCGGACCCGAGACCGAGGTCATCGCGGGCAACGGCAAGATCCTCACCGCGGGCGGCATCGACACCCACATCCACTTCATCTCGCCGACCATCGTCGACGAGGCCCTCGCCTCCGGCGTCACCACGCTCTTCGGCGGTGGCACGGGCCCCGCCGAGGGCAGCAAGGCGACCACGATCACTCCGGGCGCCTGGCACCTGTCGCGGATGTTCGCGGCCATGGAGTCCAGCCCCGTCAACATCGGCTTCCTCGGCAAGGGCAACACCGTCTCCGCCGAGTCGATGCACGCCCAGCTCCGCGCCGGCGCCGTCAGTTTCAAGATCCACGAGGACTGGGGCGCGACACCCGCCGTCATCGACGCCTGTCTGAACGTGTGCGAGGAGACCGGCGCCCAACTCGCCGTCCACACCGACACGTTGAACGAAGCCGGCTTCGTCCAGGCGACCTTCGACGCGGTCGCGGGCCGCACCCTGCACGCCTTCCACGTCGAGGGCGCGGGCGGCGGCCACGCCCCCGACATGATCACCGCCGTCTCGCTGCCCAACATGCTGCCCAGCTCCACCAACCCGACCCGGCCGCACACCGTCAACACCGTCGAGGAGCACCTCGACATGCTGATGGTCTGCCACCACCTCAACCCCGCCGTCCCCGAGGACCTCGCCTTCGCCGAGTCCCGCATCCGGCCCACGACGATCGGCGCGGAGGACATCCTCCACGACCTCGGCGCCATCTCGATCATGTCCTCGGACTCCCAGGCCATGGGCCGCATCGGCGAGGTCATCATGCGTACGTGGCAGACCGCGCACGTGATGAAGCGGCGCCGCGGCTTCCTGCCGGGGGACACCCGCGCCGACAACCACCGCGCCCGTCGCTATGTCGCCAAGTACACGATCAACGCGGCCGTCGCGCAGGGCATCGACCACGAGGTCGGCTCGGTCGAGTCCGGCAAACTCGCCGACCTCGTGCTGTGGGACCCGGCGTTCTTCGGCGTCAAGCCACAGCTCGTCCTCAAGGGCGGACAGATCGCGTACGCGCAGATGGGCGACGCCAACGCCTCCATCCCGACCCCGCAGCCGGTCCTGCCGCGCCGCATGTACGGTGCGCACGGCCGGGCGCCCGGCCGCAACTCGGTCAACTTCGTGACCCAGTCCGCCCTGGACGACGGCCTCCCGGAACGCCTCGGCCTGGAGAAGCAGTTCCTGGCCATCCGCTCCACGCGCGGCCGCTCCAAGGCGGACATGCGCGAGAACGACGCGCTGCCCCGCGTGGAGGTCGCCCCCGACAGCTTCGCCGTCACCATCGACGGCGAACTCGTCGAACCGTCACCCGCCGCCGAACTGCCGCTCGCCCAGCGGTACTTCCTCTTCTGACGGCCTCGGCCGACTCTGGCGACGATCACATGTCACGCGCAGCACTCCTCGTCCTGGCCGACGGCCGCTTCCCCGCCGGCGGGCACGCCCACTCCGGCGGGGCCGAAGCGGCCGTCAAAGCCGGCCGGATCACCGGGGCCGCGAGCCTGGAGGCCTTCTGCCGGGGGCGGCTCCAGACCACCGGCCTGGTGACGGCGGCCCTCGCGGCGGCCGCCGCACTCGGCGTGGACCCGGCCGCCCTGGATGAGGCGGCCGACGCCCGCACCCCCTCGCCCGCCCTGCGGACAGCGGCGCGGCGGCTCGGGCGGCAGCTGATGCGCGCCGCCCGAGCCACCTGGCCGCATCCCGAACTCGACGCCCTGGCGCGGCAGTTCCCCAAGGGCGCCCATCAGCCGGTCGTCCTCGGACTCACCGCCCGCGCCGCCGGCCTCGGGCCCGACGACGCCGCGTACTGCTCGGCGTACGAAGGAGTCAGCGGCCCGGCGACCGCCACGGTCCGGTTGCTGAGCCTCGACCCCTTCGACGCCACGGCGGTCCTTGCGCGGCTCGCCCCCGATCTCGACCGGGTCGCGCGGGACGCGGCCGCGGCGGCGGTACGGGCCGCAACCGAAGGCGTCGACGCGCTGCCCGCGGCCTCGGCCCCGCTCCTGGAGGTCGGGGCGGAGGCGCACGCGGCCTGGCCCGTGCGGCTGTTCGCGTCGTAGGGCAGTACACCGTCCCGGGGCATCGCCCCCACACCCATCCTTGGAGCCCTCATGCACCTCGACCACTCCCACGACGGTCCCGCCGCGGTCAGCGCCGACGCCATCCGCCCCGACGGACGCCGCCGGGCGCTGCGCATCGGACTCGGCGGGCCCGTCGGCTCCGGCAAGACCGCGACCGTCGCCGCCCTGTGCCGCGCACTGCGCGACCAGCTGTCCCTGGCCGTCGTCACCAACGACATCTACACCCGCGAGGACGCGGAGTTCCTGCTCCGCGAGGCCGTCCTGCCGCCGGAGCGGATCACCGCCGTGGAGACCGGCGCCTGCCCGCACACCGCGATCCGCGACGACATCTCCGCCAACCTGGAGGCCGTGGAGGACCTGGAGGACGAGGTCGGGCCGCTCGACCTGATCCTCGTCGAGTCCGGCGGCGACAACCTCACCGCCACCTTCTCCAAGGGACTCATCGACGCGCAGATCTTCGTCATCGACGTCGCGGGCGGCGACGACATCCCGCGCAAGGGCGGCCCCGGCGTCACCACGGCCGACCTCCTCGTCATCAACAAGACCGACCTCGCCCCGTACGTCGGCTCCGACCTCGCCCGGATGGCCGCGGACGCCAAGGCGCAGCGCGCCGAACTCCCGGTGATCTTCCAGTCGTTGCGTTCCGACGAGGGCGTCGGGCCGGTCGCCGCCTGGGTGCGTGAGCAGTACGCCGCATGGACCGCGTCGGCGTGACGGTCGATCTCGCTCCGCAGGGCGACACGCAAGGCCTGCACGGCACTGGCAGTGAGCAGGGCCTCCCGGCCGGCGTGCGAGGCCTCCGGAGCGGCGCGGCGCCGGGCGGTGGTGCCGGACTGCGGGCCACCGCCCGCATCGAGGCCCGCGCCGACGGCCGCGGCGGCACCGCCCTGCCCGTACTCGACGGCGAGGGCCCGCTCGCCCCGCGCCGCACCCGCTCGACCGGCCCGGCGGCACGTGTCACGCTGGTCGGCGCGATGAGCGGCCCCCTCGGCGGCGACCACCTCGCCGTCGAGGCCACCGCGCAGGCCGGGTCCGCGCTGCACATCGCCACGGCCGCGGCCACGCTCGCCCTGCCGGGCCAGACCGGGGAGCCGGCGCGCTACGACGTACGCCTCGCCGTGGCCGAGGACGCCGAACTGCACTGGCTGCCGGAGCAGTTGATCTCCGTACGCGACAGTGAGCTGCGGGTCACGACGCGCGCGGACCTCGCCGCGGGGGCCCGGCTGGTGCTGCGCGAGGAGCAGGTGCTCGGCCGGACCGGCGAGGCTTCCGGCCGTCTGACCAGCCGGCTCACCGTGCGCCGCGCGGGCACGCTCCTGCTCGACCAGGAACTGTCGTGCGGCCCCGGGGCCCCCGGCGGCTGGGACGGCCCCGCGGTCCTCGCAGGACACCGCGCCGTCGGGCAACTCGTCGTCGTACGGCCGGAGTTCGGGCAGGACAAACCCCGGGCCGCGCCGCTCGGGGAGTGGGCGGCTCTGACACCGCTGGCCGGACCCGGCGTCCTGGTCACCGCCGTCGCCCCGGACGCCCTGCGGGTACGCCGCACGCTGGACGCGGCCCTGCGCGATCTCCTCGGGTGACGTCAGGGCACCCGCGCCACGCCGACCCAGCCGGCCCGCATGGTCAACGAGCCCGGCATGGCCGCGTCCGGCTTCCACCGCGGCCACGGGACGAAGCCGGGATCGACGAGTTCGAGGCCGTCGAAGAGGGAGACCGTCTGCTCGGGGCCGCGCAGGATGTAGGGAATGGCACCGGAGTTGTTGTACTCCTCCTGCACGCTGCGGTGCAGTTCGTCGTCGGCGTCGGAGTGGGTCAACGAGGCGTAGCTGCCCGAAGGGAGACCGGACACCAGACCGCGCACCAGGGTCAGCACGTCCTCCCAGGGGTCGATGTGGCCCAGCACGTCGTTGATGACGAGACCGACGGGCTGGGACATGTCCAGCGTCTTCGCCGCGCCCCGCAGAATCGTGTCGGTGTCGCGCATGTCCGCCAGTACGTAGTCGGTCGCGCCCTCAGGGGAGCTCTGGAGAAGCGTGTCGACGTGCATGAGGACGATCGGGTCGTGGTCCACATAGACCACCCGGCTGTCCGGCGCGACGCGCTGCGCGATCTCGTGGGTGTTGTTGGCCGTGGGCAGTCCGGCACCCACGTCCAGGAACTGCGTGACGCCTTGCCGCGCCATCCAGGTCACCGAGCGGCGCAGTACGTCGCGGGACTCCCGGGCCATCGGGACGATCAGGGGGAATTTCTCCTTGTAGGCGTCACCGGCCTTCTGGTCGGCCTCGTAATGGTCCTTGCCGCCCAGCCAGTAGTTCCACACACGTGCGCTGTGCGGGAGGGACGTGTCTATGTCGTGGAGGTCTGCCGGTTCACTGCTCACTGAGAAGTGCCTCTCTCGATACCGGGGGCGGGGAACACATTGTGCCGAACCTCGTGTGGGGAGGCCGTCATGTGATGCGATGTGTCTCCACTCCGAGGAGGCGATGGTGACCGGAACAGGCACGCGGTGGCTCGCGGGCGCCCTGATCGTGTGCTTCATGACGCTCGTCGGCCCCAGCGCGCCGAAGGGAACACTCTTCGCCAGGCCGCTGCCCGCAGGCGCCCCCGACGACGTCGTGCCGAACCGGGTCATGACGTGGAACATCTGCAACCCCTGCAACGAAAGCGGGCAGAACATCGGCCGGGCGGCGGACATCGCCACGTACGCGCCCCAGGTCATCGGCCTGCAAGAAGCCTGCGTGCGGGACGTCGAGCGGATTCGGGACCACCTGGAGTACCAGTACGGGCTCGTCTACCACGTGAAGTACGGCTCCGTCCTGCGCAGTTGGAGCCGCTGCGGAGGCCTGCCGTGGCGGCCGGGGGGCTTCGGCCAGGCCATCCTGTCGGCGGCACCGATGACGGACCCGGTCAGCGTGGAATACCCCGACGGCGGTTCCGAGGACCGCGGGTACATGGCGGTCACCACCACGGTGGACGGCCGGCCCGTCCGGGTCTTCAACACCCACCTCGCCCAACGACGCCAGGAAGCGTTTCGCGCGAAGCAGGCCAAGGTGCTCGCCGCGGCCGTCGCCCGGCACGACCGCGCGATCGTCCTCGGCGACTTCAACGCCGTGCCGGACGCCCCGGAACTGGCCGAAATGTGGGCGCTCGCCACGGACGCCGATCCCCAGTGCCGCGCCTCGGGCACCGGCACCTGCGAGGTGACCACCGACTGGTACAGCAAGTTCGACTACATCTTCCTGCGGGGCATCGCCCCGGTCGGACACGAGGTGCGCCTCACGCGGTACTCGGACCACAACCTGTTCCACGCCGACGTGGAGCTGACCGACCCGGCGTAGGCGGGAGAGGTCCGCGCCCGCCGTCTCCGGCGGCGATCTTTTGAGGACGGAGATCCAGGGCACGCGGAGATCAAGTGATCTTCACACCGCGTGGTCCCTGTGGCCCCGGGGTCCCTGGAGCCCGTACGCCAGTAGTCCTCCTCAGGAAGGGGCGGAATGACCGTACCCTCGCGCCCGGCGCCCCGTGTGGCCGGCGAACGGCGCTTCGACCGCTTCGACCTGCGCGCGAACGCCCTGTTCTTCGTCCTGCTCGCGATCATCCTGTGCGTCATGGCGTTCCTGGTCCGCACCGCGGCGGACATCGTCGAGAGCCGACCGCTGTGGGCCGGCGTACTCGTCGTGGTGGCGCTCGCGACCGTCCCGCTGGGCCGGTCCAGGTGGCGCCGCTTCTCCGCGGCCCGGTACGCGCGGCGCGCCGCCGAGGTGCTGGAGGAAGCGGCGGAGCAGGCTTCCGAGAGCCTCGGCGCGGCGGAGGCGGAGGAGCGGGCGGTGCGCCACGGCGAGGAGTCGACCGCCGTCCTCGCTCCACCCCTGGCCCCCGACGCCGCCTACGACTGCGACCACGACTACGCCGCGCTCGACGCCGACGGCTTCGAAGAGGCCATAGCGCAACTCTGCTCCCGGGACGCGTGCCAGGCCGTCGAAGTCGTCGGAGGGGCCTGCGATTTGGGCGCGGACGTCCTGGCGGTGACCGCGGATGGGCGGCGGGTCGTCATCCAGTGCAAGCGCTACGGCGAGGGCAACAGGGTCGGCTCACAGGATCTGCAGCGCTTCGGCGGGACCTGCTTCACCGTCCACGAGGCCGACGTGGCCGCACTCGTCACGACGAGCGACTTCACCGCTCCCGCCCTGGAGTACGCGCAGCAGTGCGGCATCGTCTGCGTCAACGGCGAGGAACTGGAAGCCTGGCGCGACGGCACGGGCCCCAGCCCCTGGGAGCGGATGGGCGTCGAGGCCTGACAGGCACCCGCGGACCGGCGGCCGCCCTTCCGCAACGCGAACGGCAGGTGTGGACGGGGACGTCCACACCTGCCGAGAGGTGGCGAGAGCTACGCGCCGGTGATCAGCGCACGTCGACGTAGTCGCCGGTGGCCTTGACCGCGCCGGTCGTCGAGTTGCCGGCGAAGTTCCAGCGGAAGTAGCCGTCGTTGGCGGCCTTGACCGTGGTCTTCAGGTTGCCCTTGGTGTCGGACTTCACGGTCTTGACGGCCGTGTAGGCCGAGGTTCCCTTCTTCTTGAACTCCAGCTTCACGGACTGGTTGGTGTAGCCCGCGTACTTGTGGGTCTCCCAGTTGGCGCGGGTCAGCGCGCCGGTGATGGTGAGCGTCTTGCCCTTCGTGACCGGCTCCGGCGAGGCGTTCGCCGTCAGCTTGGCGAGGCGCTGCACCTTAAAGGCTCCGGCCTTCTGCACCCAGATGGTGTCGATGTCGTTCGCCGTCACCAACGCGTCGACGTACCAGCCACCGGCCGGGCTGTTGTCGTAGAAGTCGGTGTCGGGGTCGAGCGTGAACTTCGCGGTGCACGTCGAGGTCGTCGCGCTCGACGCCTCGCACGTGGGCGCCCCCGTCGGCAGGGCCACCGCGGAGTTCGGGCCGTACAGCGTGATGTCGGCCTCGTCGATGCCCGAGTCGTCCGACGCCGTCACGGAGACCGAGAAGGTCTGCGCGGCGGTGGTGCCCAGCACGATCGGCTTGCCGCCGTTGACGGTGACCTGATCGATGGTCACGTCGCCGGTCGGGGCGGCGAAGGCGCTGGGCGCCGCGAAACCGGTCACGGCCAGGGCCGAGCCGAGCACGGCGATACGGATGCGGTGTCGCATGAATCCCCCCACGGGATGACAGCCGGGCCCCAAGTGGGCGGCCCGGCAGTGTTGTTGTGAACGCAATGACCTTACGTTCTTCACCCCGAGTTCATCATTGTGTCGATCACCACGCGCGTCCCGTACAACTATGTGCCGACCTCGACTTCAGCGGCGCTCGGGCAGGTCCGCCTCGGCCGGCAGGGTGGCGGCCGTGCGCGGCGCCCTGGTCGACGTCGACGACGTGGCGGACGTGGGCTTCTTCCCGCAGAAGGCCGCTTCCAGCGTCCCGCCGAGCGCCGTGTTCGCCGCGCCGCGGTTCGAGGTGTTCGCCATGGCGGAGAGCGAGCGCCCGCCGTCACGGGTGGCGAAGGCGTAGGTGTAGTAGCCCTGGACGGTGCCGGTGTGTCCGTAGACCTGGGTTCCGCACGACAGGTCGTAGCGGCGCAGTCCGAGTCCGTAGAAACGGGTCTGGGTGGTGTCGGTCGGGGTGACCGTGGTCATGGCGTCCAGCATCCGGGGCGAGAGCAGTCTGCCCCGCATCAGCGCGGTCGTGAAGGTGTTCAGGTCGGCCGGGTTGGAGATGACCGCTCCCGCTGTCTGGGCCCAGGAAGCGGTCTGCTCCGTGGAGTCCACGAGCGGTGCCCCCGCCTCGTCGGGGTGGAGGTAGCCGCGCACGTGTGTCCCCGCGATGCGGGCCTGCGGGTGGACGTAGGAGGTGTTCCGCAGGTTCAGCGGCTTGATGATGCGCTGCTCGTACTGCTGGGAGACCGGGGTCCCCGTGGCCTTCTCGATGAGCATGCCGACGACGACGAAGTTGGTGTTGGAGTACTTGTACGCCGCGCCGGGCTCGGTGGTGCGGGGCTCGGCCAGGGAGAGGGCGACCAGCTCCTGGTAGGTGAAGACGCGGTTGCGCACGGCCTCGAAGCCGGGCACGGTCTTGGCGAACATGGCGTCGGTGTAGTCGGCCAGGCCGCTGCGGTGGGTGAGCAGGTGGCGGACCGTGATGCGGTCGTCGGGCAGCAGCCCGGGAAGGTAGCGGTTGACCGGCGCGTCCAGCTCCAGCCGTCCCTCGTCGACCAGTTGGAGCAGTACGACGCTGGAGAACGTCTTGCTGACGCTGCCGATGCGGAAGCGCGCGGTGGTGTCCATGGCAGCGCCGGAGACCCGGTCGCGGACGCCGGCGGTGCGGGTGCGGACCCCGTCGGGGCCGGTGAAGCGGGCCATCGCGCCCGGGGCGCCGTTGGCCATGGCGGCCTTCAGGGCCGCGTTCACCCCGTCCATGTCGGGAGCGGGGACGGCGGGGGCCGAGGGACCCGCGGGGGCTGCTGCCGGGGCCGCGGAGGCCGCGGTGGCGGGGGCGAGAACGCCGGCGAGGGCGGCGATCAGGGTGGCGCTCATGGCCAGACGGCGGTGCGTCAACTGGGGCACGTGGCTTCCTCGTTCTCGACTCAACGGAAAACGGCACACGCGTGCGGTGTGCCGTGCGGGCCCGGAAGGGCGCGCACTGCGTACTGTGCCGGACCTCATGGAGCATGAGGGCCAACGCCTCACATTGGTTCCTGTCACGGGGGCCAATATTTGGTTTCCGACCCCAGCAGCCGACGGGCGCGGCCTGGAAGCGACACTTCCGCCCTCTACCGGGACCTGGTCGGGCACTGGGAGGGCGCCGGGGGAGGAGAGGGCGGGGAGGGCGAGAGGGGCGCGGGGGCCACGGAGGTCTCGGAGGTCCGGGAGGGCTTCACAGCCAGCCCGACCCCCGAGCGATCCTGATCGCGTCGACGCGGTTTCGGGCGGCGACCTTGCGGGTGATTGCCGAGAGGTGGGTGCGGACGGTCCCCACGGACAGTGCCAGGCGGTCGGCGATCTCCCGGGTCGGCGCGCCCTCGGCGGCCAGCCGCAGGACTTCCCGTTCCCATGGCGTCAGCTGGTTCTCCACCGCGTCGAGCACGAGCAGCGCCGGCTCGGGCGCGACGTAGCGCTGACCGTCGACCACCTTGCGGATGCCTTCGAGGAGTCGGTCGGGAGGGCCGTCCTTGCCGATGAGCCCGGGCGGCCGCAGGGCCAGCACCGTGCGCAGTCGTTCGAGCGCCGGTGCCCCGGCCGCCAGGAGCGTCCGGCACTCCGGGAGGCGCTCGCACATCTCGCACGCCGTGGCGAGCGCCTCGTCCTGGTGGCCGTCGACGTCGATGACGACCACAGCGGGCGGTACGACAGGGCTCGCGCGAGGATCAGTCCGTCGCCCCGGGCTCCGCGACGACCTCGATGTCGTCGTCACGTGTCAGGAGGGCGGCGAGTGCTCCGCGCGGCAGCCCCGGTCGTGGTGCCCGCTCAGCCGCCCGCCCCCGTCCCTGCCCCGGCCACGCTCACCAGTCGATCCCGGCCGCCACCGGCAGATGGTCGCTGCCGGTGGCCGGCAGTACCCACGAGCCGACCGGTTCCACGCCGCGGACCAGGACCTGGTCGATCCGTGCCACCGGGAACCTCGCGGGCCAGCTGAAGCCGAAGCCGTCCCCGGCCTCCTCCTGGGCCGAGTCCATGCGCGAGGTGATGCCGGAGAGCGCGCGGTCGTCCACGGTGCCGTTGAGGTCACCGAGCAGGACCACCCGCTCGTTCGGCTCGGCGGCCAGGGCCTCGCCGAGCGCCCGGGCGTTGCGGTCCCGCGACTGCGTCCAGAAGCCGGTCCGGGGATGTACGCGTACGGAGCCCAGGTGGGCCACGTACACCGCCAGCGGGCCCCGGTCGGTGGCCACCGTGGTGCGCAGCGCCCGGGCGTCGGCCAGCTTGGCCTCGGCTGGCTTGGCGTCTCCCAGCGGCCCGACGTCCTGCGCGATGTCGACCGGCTCGGTGTCCGACAGGGGCAACCTGCTCCACAGTCCGACCGTGCCCCGCACCGCGTGGTGCGGGTAGGCCTCGGCCAGAGCCTTCTCGTACACCGGCTTCGCCCGCGTGGTGATCTCCTGCAGCGCCAGCACGTCCGCGCCGGAGGCGGCCAGGTCGCGGGCGGTGCCGGCCGGGTCGGGGTTGTCGGCGCCGACGTTGTGGCTGACCACGGTGAGGTCACCGCCCGACCCGGACCTGTCGCCGAGCAGCCCGCCGAAAAGGCTCAGCCACGCCACGACGGGCAGCAGCAGCGCGACCACCGCGGCGGCGGAGCGGCGCCACAACGCCCCGGCCAGCAGCACCGGCATGAACAGCCCGAACCACGGCAGGAACGTCTCCACCAGGCTGCCGAGACCCCAGCGGTCCGTGATCCGCGCGTGCAGCGCCATGATCAGGCCCAGCACCAGCGCCGACGCCGAGAGCACGCGCCCGCGCTTCCACGCCCCCGGCCGGAAGCCGAGCGTGGACGCCCGGCGGAGAACCGCACGCCAGGCTATGGAGGACCCGGCCCCGCCACGGGCCGCCGCACGCCGGCCGGTCTCCGTCGCCTCCACCCGCACCATCGTCCGTCCTCGCTCACTGCCGGTCACTGCTGCGTCCTCGGGTCCTCGGTGGGGTCGGCGTACATCCGCGGGCAGCCGTGGTCGATCGCCTCGGAGCGCAGTTCGTAGTGCCAGGGTTCGTTCTCGTAGATCTGACACAGGCCGTGGGCGGCGCCGTGCCGGGAGAGCCACGCCCGCGCCTGCGAGCGCCCGAGATCCACCGCGTCCCCCGACACGTGCGGAGACGTCTCCGCGGTGGCCACCCAGCGCGCGGCCTCCTCCTCGGACCCGTACTCGGCCACCGCCTGGCGCAGCAGCCGGTTCTGGTACGCCGGGGAACGCCAGCCGCTGTTGACCGTGAACTCGACCCCGTCCACCGCGGCGGCCCGCGCGGCCCGGCGGAGCGCCGTGAGCAGATCCGGATCGAGGTGGGCGACGGCCGGCAGCGAGTCGTCGAAGACCGTCGTGCCGTCGGGGACGGCCCCGTCGGCCTCGCCGGGCGCACCACGGGGCGCACCGCGTGCCGTGTGCAGGGACGCGGCAGGGGACGCCGAGGTGGACGAGGTGGCCGGCACGAGATGGCCGAGGACCGCGGCGATCACCGCTGTGACGGCCAGGAGGCCGACCACCGCGAGCCACCGGAGCCGCAAGGTACTTGTCCGCGCTGACAGGTGGGTTCGATGCATACCGCCAGCAAAGGCGGCGCCGTGTTGCCCGCCCGTATGCGGTTTTCGATATGCCGACGATACGCGCGGCCTCGTAGCCTCGGACCATGCGCGTGCTGATCGTCGAGGACGAGCCCTTCATGGCGGAAGCCATCCGCGACGGCCTGCGCCTGGAAGCGATCGCCGCGGACATCGCGGGTGACGGCGGTACCGCCCTGCAACTGCTGGGCGTCAACACGTACGACCTCGTGGTCCTCGACCGCGACATCCCGCCACCGTCCGGCGACGAGGTCGCCCGGCGCGTCGTCGCCTCCGGAAGCGGCATGCCGATCCTCATGCTCACCGCGGCCGACCGCCTCGACGACAAGGCCAGCGGCTTCGAACTCGGCGCCGACGACTACCTCACGAAGCCCTTCGAACTCCGCGAACTCGTGATGAGGCTCAGAGCCCTCGACCGCAGACGCGCCCACAACAGACCGCCGGTACGAGAGATCGCGGGGCTGCGCGTGGACCCGTTCCGCAGAGAGGTCTACCGGGACGGCCGCTATGTCGCGCTGACCAGGAAACAGTTCGCCGTACTCGAAGTCCTCGCCGCCGCCGAGGGCGGTGTCGTCAGCGCGGAGGAACTCCTGGAACGCGCGTGGGACGAGAACGCCGACCCGTTCACCAACGCCGTACGCATCACCGTCTCGGCCCTGCGCAAACGGCTCGGCGAACCCTGGATCATCGCCACGGTGCCCGGCGTCGGCTACCGGATCGACGCACCACCGCTGGCCGGGCATGAGGGGGAGGGCCGTGGATAGGGTGCCGGGGCTGAGCGTGCGCCTCAAACTCACCCTCAGCTACGCCGGGTTCGTCATGCTCGCCGGCGTTCTGCTGCTCGTGGCCGGGTGGGTGTTCCTGACCCGCGTGCCCCATGTCGGGCTCGTCTTCCACCCCGACTACCGCCTGCCCGTCCTGCGCGCCTTCGCGCCGATCGCGGCCACCGTACTGACGTTCCTGCTGGTCTTCGGCCTCCTCGGCGGATGGCTGCTCGCCGGCCGCATGCTCGCCCCGCTGACCCGCATCACCCACGCCACCCGCATGGCCACGAGCGACTCGCTCTCCCACCGCATCCGGCTGCCGGGCCGCAGGGACGAGTTCCGCGAACTCGCCGACGCCTTCGACGCGATGCTCGCACGGCTCGAGGAACACGTCGCCGAACAGCGGAGGTTCGCCGCCAACGCCTCGCACGAACTGCGCACCCCGCTGGCCATCTCGAAGACGCTTCTCGACGTGGCGCGCAGCGATCCCCACCGCGACACCCGCGCACTCATCGACCGCCTCCACGCCGTCAACACCCGGGCGATCGACCTCACCGACGCACTGCTCCTGCTCAGCCGCGCCGGCCAGCGGTCCTTCCCCCGGGAAACCGTCGACCTGTCCCTCCTGGCGGAAGAAGCCACCGAGACACTCCTTCCCCTCGCGGAACGGCACGGCGTCACCATCGAGACCAGTGGCGAACCGGCCTCCACGACCGGATCACCGACACTCCTGCTCCAGGTGACCACGAACCTCGTGCACAACGCGATCGTCCACAACATCCCCGGACAGGGCACCGTGCGGGTCGACACCTTCGTCCACCCCAGGACCGTGGTGCTCACCGTCGAGAACACCGGCGAGCCGATCACCCCGGAGCGGGCCTCGACGCTCGTCGAACCGTTCCGGCGCGGCACCGAACGCGTCCACACCGATCACGCGGGCGTCGGCCTCGGCCTGGCCATCGTCAAGACCATCACCCAGGCACACGACGGCACCCTCACCCTCACCCCACGCCCGGCCGGCGGCCTCCGCGTCACCGTGGAACTGCCCGGGACAACCGCCCCGCGGGTCCCGCAGGACGGGCGGGGCGGCCTCCGCTGATCACCGGGTCACCTCCCGCCGCTACTGGGAGATCGTCTCGATCCGCGGCGAGGCGATCTCCCGGTAGTCCGCCGTCCGCAGCGCCAGCGAGCGGTCCAGCCGCGCCGCGTTGAAGAAGATCTCCTCATGCTCCAACAGGGCCGGGTCCACGACCAGTTCGAGCTCGGGGTCGAAGGAGAACGGCAGGATCGTCCCGCTCACGCTCCCCGAAAGCCGCTCCGCCACCTCCTGCGTCGCGAAGCCCGCGTACGTGCCGCCGAGCAGCGCCTTCAGCGCGTGGAGATCGACGCGCCGGTCGCCCGGCACCACGGCCAGCGCGTACCGCTTCGTCTTCTTGCCGGTCTTCACCATCACCACGATGCACTTGGCGGCCTGCTCCAGGGTGTTCCCGCGCAGCGCGCTCACCGCCTCCGTGGCGCCCTCCGGCTCGTGCTCGATGACACGGTAGGCCGCCCCCCGTTCGTCCAGCAGTCCCACCAGCTTCGTGTACTGGGCGTGCTGCTCGCTCATTCAGTCCTCCCGCCGCGCCAACCAGGCGTCTTCCGCCGCATAGTCGAAGAGATCGACGTTGGGATCATAGTTCTCGGCCATCGTCGGGAACGCCTCCCGCCAGTCCCCGTCGCCCAGCTGCTCCACGAGCCAATGGACCGTCTCCGCAAGGGAGTCGGCGTACGACGTCACCGGGCGGTAGCCCAACTCCCGCTCCGCGGCCGCCATGTCGTACACCACCGGGTGCCGTACGGACCACGGGGTGAGGCCGACGCCGCGCTCCGGGGGGTCGCCCTCCACCAGCACCGTCTTCGTCTCGACGCCCATCACCGCGTCCACGGCGGCGCCGATCTCCGCCACGGTCGGCGCCGCGGGGTCGCCCGCGTTCAGCGCCCGGGACCCGGGCCGGGCCGCCGCCAGGCGCACCAGCTCCGCGAGGGTGCGCACACTCACCGGGTGGAAGCGGCTGCGCCCGCCGTGGGCGAGCACCCGCACCCGCCTGCCGTCCACGTTCCGCTTCACGAAGTACAGCTCGCGGGGTGTGCGGCAGCCCGGCCCGTGGATCGCCCCGGCCCGCAGCAGCGTCACCGGCAACCGCTCGCCCAGCGCGAGAAGCTCCCGCTCCAGCGCGACCTTGCGGGTGGCGTACGTGGCGTCGCCGGGCGCGACCGTCGGCTGGGTCTCGGGGAGCGGCACGAGGTACTCGGGGAAACCGTCCGGCTCGTCCTGGGTGTCGAAGCTGCGGCCCCGCCCGTCCTCGTACACCGCCCCGCTGGAGAGCACCACGGCCGACCCGATGCGGTCGGCGAGCGCCGCGTACTGGCGGGCGTGTCCCCGGTGGAAGGCGGCCATGTCGACCACCAGCTCCACGCCGTCGCCGACCACCTTCGCCAGTGCCGCGTCGTCGTCCCGGTCGAGCAGCTCCTCGCGTACGTCACCGGGCCACTGCTCGTCGCGCCCGCCGGTCCGCGAGACCGCCGTCACCGCCCAGCCGTCCTCGGCGAGGGCCCGTACCACCACGCGTCCGGTCTGTCCCGTCGCGCCGATCACCACTGCGTTCTTCATGCAGCGAACGTACGTGGCGGCCCCGGTGCGGCCCCGGAACATCTGCTCTCAGCAGAGTGTCGCGGCGCCGCACCGCGGGCCCGGCGGATCAGCCGCTCGGCTCAGCGGCGCACCCGGGGGAACCGGCGGGACTCCTTCGCCCGCGCCGCGGCGCGCTCGGCCTCCTCCGCCTTCACGACCGCCGCGTACTTGTCGACGTACTCCTGCCCGGAGAGGCCGAGGATCGCGTACATGATCTCGTCGGTGACGGCCCGCAGGACCGCCTTCTCGCCGTCCATGCCGTAGTAGCGGGAGAAGTCGAGGGGCTCGCCGAAGCGGATCGTCACACGCCGGATGTTCGGCACCTTCTGGCCCGGCGGCTGCGCCTCGAAGGTGCCGATCATGGCGCAGGGGACGACCGGCACCTCCGCCCTGAGCGCCATCGCCGCGACGCCGACCTTGCCCTTGTACAGCCGCCCGTCGTGCGAGCGCGTGCCCTCCGGGTAGATGCCGAGCAGCTGGCCCTGGCGCAGCACGCCGAGGCCTTCGCGGATCGCCGCCTGCCCCGCCTCCTTGCCGGAGCGGTCGACGGGGATCTGCCCGGCGCTGCGGAAGAAGGCGGCCGTGAGGCGGCCCTTGAGGCCCGGGCCCGTGAAGTACTCGGCCTTCGCGAGGAAGGTGATGCGGCGCTTGATGATCGCGGGCATCAGGAAGTGGTCCGAGAACGACAGATGGTTGCCCGCGACGATCGCCGCGCCCGACTCCGGCACATGTTCCAGACCCTCGATCCTGGGCCGGAACAGCAACCGAAGCAGTGGGCCGAGGATCACGTACTTGAGCAGTAGATAGAACATGGCGGCCGCCTTCCCCTGATCCAGGTGCCGACGCACAGTAGCCAATCGGCGACGCGGGCGCGAGAGCCCGTTCGGGCTCTTCCGCGCCACCGGGCGGGTGATCCACCGGCGGGGCGGCTCGACGCCCGGCCCGGACGGGAGGTCCGCTGGCCTCGCCCCCGCGTCCCGAGAGCGAGGGCCCCGGCGTCCGGTGGTACGCGGGTCGACGCCGCCGACGCCACAGCACGTCACCGTCACTCGATCCGGAGGTTCCGCATGCGTCCGTTCACCGTCGCAGCCGCCGCGCTGATCGCCCTCGGCACGGCCGTCCCCGCCCAGGCCGCGGGCGAGGCCCCCACCCGGGAGCGCGGTTTCTTCCTCACCGTCTCGGGCGCCGAGAACTCCTGGGTCCGCGGTGTGATGCTGCGCTGCGAGCCCGAGCCCGGGGGCCACCACCCGCACGCGGCCAAGGCGTGCCGGGCGATCCACCGGGCCAAGGCCGACTTCGGCGCCCTCGCCGACGACCCGCACGCCTGCACCAAGCAGTTCGAGCCGGTCACGGCCAGCGTGCTCGGGACCTACCGGGGCCGGCTGGTCAGCTGGCGGAAGACCTACCCGAACGCCTGCGAGATGGATGTCGACACAGGCCACGTCTTCCGGTTCTGACACCGGTCGACGGGCCGCTGGTCCCGGCTGTCGCGCGGCACCGCGCCCGCTCACGTGGCCCGCTCACGTGGCCCGCTCACGTGGCGCGCTCATGTGGCGCGCGACAGCACCATCCCTAGCGTGATCAGTCCGAGCACGACCCAGCCGAACCACAGCCAGCCGTTGCTTCCCAGCGCCACCGAGTAGGCCGTCACCATGATCAGGCCTCCGACGGTGAACCCACCCATGGTCTTCGTGGAACCGGGCATCGCTCAGCCTCCTCCCGGCGGCCTCCGGCACGGGTGCGCCGAGGCCGCGGTCCGAAGACCATCGTGACCCGCGGGGGCCTTTCGGCGCTACCGTCCGCGTGCGGCCAGTGAGGCCAGATAGGCGTTGTACGCCTCCAGCTCCTGGTCACCGTCGCGGTCCGCGGCACGGTCCTTGCGCCGGGCCTCACGGTCCTCCGAGCGCCGCCACTGGAAGAGCAGGGCCACCAGCACGACCACGGAGGGGATCTCGCTGAACGCCCACGCGATGCCGCCCGCGGCCTCCTGGTCGGCCAGCGCGTCGATGCCCAGCGAGGCCGACGGGTGCATGTACGTGCCGATCATCGGCTCGGTCGCCATCATCAGCGCGATACCGAAGAACGCGTGGAACGGCATGCCCGCGAACAGCTCCAGCATCCGCATCACATAGCCGGGGCGGTGCGGCCCGGGGTCGACGCCCATGATCGGCCAGAAGAAGACCAGGCCGACGGCGAGGAAGTGCACCATCATCCCGATGTGGCCCGCCTTGGAGCCCATCAGGGTGTCGAAGATCGGCGTGAAGTAGAGCGCGTACAGGCTCGCGATGAACAGCGGGATCGTGAACGCCGGGTGCGTGATGATCCGCATGTACCGGCTGTGCAGCAGCCACAGCAGCCACTCGCGCGGCCCCTTGTGGCCGCGCGCCGCGACCGGCAGCGCGCGCAGCGCCAGCGTGATCGGCGCGCCGAGCAGCAGCAGGATCGGCGAGAGCATGCTGATCACCATGTGCTGCACCATGTGCACGCTGAACATGACCATGCCGTAGTCGTTGAGCTTGGTGCACATGACCAGCAGCACGGTGAGGATGCCGAGCACGAAGGAGATCGTGCGGCCCACCGGCCACTTGTCGCCGCGCCGCACGAGCCGCACCACGCCCCACCCGTACAGGGCGAGGGCCAGCAGGCAGCCGATGAGGAAGAAGGGGTCGGCCGAGGGCTCCAGGCCTCGCCCCAGCGTGAACGGCGGCAGATCCATGTTCATGCCGTGCCCGCTGTGATCCATCCAGTGGCTCCTGATTCGTGCGGATTGTGCGACGTGCGTCGGCACCAGAGTAGAACCGCCCCCGGCCGCTGCCGCGACCGGGGGCGGGTAGTGCAATGGGCAACGACTACAGCACGCACTCCGCTTCGGCGTACCGCTCGTCGGGCACGGTCTTCAGCGTCTCGACGGCCTCGGCGAGCGCCACCATCGTGATGTCCGTGCCGCGCAGCGCCGTCATCATGCCGAACTCGCCGCGGTGCGCCGCCTCCACGGCGTGCCAGCCGAAGCGGGTCGCGAGGACGCGGTCGTACGCGGTGGGGGTGCCGCCGCGCTGGACGTGCCCGAGGATGACCGGCCGCGCCTCCTTGCCGAGGCGCTGCTCCAGTTCCAGGGAGAGCTGCCGGGCGATGCCCGCGAACCGCTCGTGGCCGTAGACGTCCTTGCCGCCCTCGTCGAACTCCATGGAGCCCGCCCGGGGCTTGGCGCCCTCGGCGGCCACGACGATCGCGAACTTCTTGCCCGCCGAGAACCGCTCGCCGACCTTGGCGGCCAGCTCCTCGATGTCGAACGGGCGCTCGGGCACGACGATGGCGTGCGCGCCCGCCGCCATACCGGAGTGCAGGGCGATCCAGCCCGTGTGACGGCCCATGACCTCGACGATCAGGACGCGCTGGTGCGACTCGGCGGTGGTCTTGAGCCGGTCGAGGGCCTCGGTCGCGACGCCCACGGCGGTGTCGAAGCCGAAGGTGACGTCGGTGACCGCGATGTCGTTGTCGATCGTCTTGGGCACGCCGACGATGGGCAGGCCCGCGTCGGAGAGCAGCCGGGCCGCCTTCAGCGTGCCCTCACCGCCGATCGGGATGATCGCGTCGAGCGCCAGGTCGGTGACGTGGCCGCGGGCGCGCTCCACGCCGTCCCGCAGGTGGGCGGGTTGCACGCGCGAGGAGCCGAGGATGGTGCCGCCGCGGGCGAGGATGCCGCCCACCGCGTCGAGGTCGAGCTTGCGGTAGTCGCACTCCAGGAGGCCTTTCCAGCCGTCGTGGAAGCCGATGACCTCGTCGCCGTGGTCCACCACCGCGCGGTGCACGACGGAGCGGATGACGGCGTTCAGTCCGGGGCAGTCGCCGCCGGAGGTCAGGACACCAATGCGCATAGCCCGGGAAACCTTTGCAACGTGGGCCGAAGGGCCGGACCACGTCGTCCGGCCGGATTCCCGCCACCCTATAGGCGCCGGGGGGCCGTACCGCATCAGGCGTCCGAGGGCTGGACGCCCCCGCTCACATGTGCGGGCGGGGCGTCAAGCGGGCTCCTGCCGGGGGTGCCGGGGAGCGGTTACGCGGGCTGCTGCGCGGCGTGGATGCGCTCGGCGCGCAGCGCCTCGTACCAGCGGTCGTCCGTGGGCGGCAGCGCGTTCACATCGAGGGCCAGCTTCAGCAGCAGGTCCGCGATGAGCGGGTTGCGGGCGAGGACCGGGCCGTGCATGTACGTGCCGAAGACCGTGCCGTTGTACGCGCCCTCGGTGCCGTCACCCGTGCCGTTGCCCCGGCCGAGCGTGACACGGGCCAGCGGCCGTGCGTTCGGGCCGACGTGCGTGACGCCCTGGTGGTTCTCGAAGCCCGTCAGCGGGGGCAGGCCCAGCTGCGGGTCCATGTCGGCGAGGACGTCACCGACGCACCGCTCGCCCTCGCCGCGGGTGGAGACCACGTCGAGCAGACCGAGGCCCGGCTCGCGCTGACCGAGGTCGTTGATGAACTCGTTGCCGATGATCTGGTAGCCGGCGCAGACCGAGAAGACGATCGCGCCGTTGCCCACGGCGCGCTGGAGGCCGCCGTCGCGGCGCAGCCGCTCGGCGGCGAGGCGCTGCGGGCGGTCCTCGCCGCCACCGATGAGGTAGATGTCGCCGGAGGTGGGCACCGGCTGGTCGCTGCGCACGTCGTACCGCTCGACCTGGAGGCCGCGCTGGCGGGCGCGGCGCTCCACGACCAGGGCGTTGCCCTGGTCTCCGTACGTGCTGAGCAGGTCGGGGTAGACCCACACCAGCCGCAGGCTGTTGTCGCTCATGCTCATGTGTCCCTACGAATGGTCTAGAAGGGCCGGTGGGGTCAGTTGCCGACGCGGCGGCGCAGGTCCTGGAACGCGGTGTAGTTCGCGATCGTCTCGATGCGTCCCGGCGGGGCCAGCTGCACCGCCTCGTCGACGGACTCGCAGACCCGGAAGTCCAGGCCCGCGACCTCGAGACGCACGGCGAGATCCAGCTTGCGGTCACCGAGCACGAAGATCGGGTGACCCGCGAGGCGGGTGTAGTCGACGTCCCACAGCCAGGAGGTGTCCGTGCCGTCCGCCCCTCGGGCGTTGACGGAGAGGATCACCGGGGTCGGCGGCGGGTCGATCAGCGAAAACGTTTCGAGCCAGCCCGCGGGGTTCTTCGCGAGGAGCAGCCGCAGGTCGCGGCCCTGGAACTGGACGACGTCATAGCGACCGGCGACGGCCTGCACCTGGTACATCCGCTCCAGGGCGACCTGCGGCGGCACCCCGAAGACGGCGGCGACGGCGGCCGATGAGGTGGCGTTGGCCTTGTTCGCGCGGCCGGGCAGCTGGAGGTGGATCGGCCAGGCCGAGCCGTGCGGGTCCAGGACGTGGTCGCCGGAGAGCACCCAGCTGGGCGCGGGGCGGCGGAAACCGCACTCGCCGCAGAACCAGTCGTCCCCGGGGCGCTGCATGACGCCGCCGCAGGACGGGCACGACCAGGCGTCGTCCTTCCACTCCTGGCCCGCGGCCACCCACACCACGTTCGGCGAGGAGGAGGCGGCCCAGACGACCAGCGGGTCGTCGGCGTTGGCCACGACGACGGCCTTGGTGCCGGCCAGGCCCTCGCGCCACTTCTCGGCGAGCATGCGGGTCTCCGCGGCGCGGTCGAGCTGGTCGCGCGAGAGGTTCAGCAGCGCGATCGCCTTCGGGTCCACGTCACGGGCGACGCCCGCGAGGTACTTCTCGTCGACCTCGATCACGCCGTACCGGGCGTCGGAGCCGCCGGCGAGCGCCGAGGTGATCCCGGCGGGCATGTTGGCGCCGAGGGCGTTGGAGACCACGGGGCCGCTGGCGCGCAGGGCCTCCGCGATCAGGCGCGTGGTGGTCGTCTTGCCGTTGGTGGCCGACACGAGGACCACGTCCAGGTGTGTGGCGAGGCGTCCCAGCAGCTCGGGGTCGAGCTTGAGGGCGACCTTGCCGCCGATCACCGATCCGCTGCCGCGGCCCGCCGCGCGTGACACCGCCGCGGCCGCCTTGCCCGCCGTCACGGCCAGCTTGGCCCGCGGCGACAGCGGGTCCGTGTTGCCTGACATCTGTCGAGATCCTCCTTGCGTACGGCGCCGCGCCTGCCCGGCATCGTTTCGTTGCTCAGCCTATCGAGATCCGCTGACAAGCCCGAACCGCGGCACCACGTCGATGCCGCTCGTCTCCCTGGACCGTACTCTTGCCGCCATGCGACACGGCTCGATCCCGGGCGCCTCGGGGCGCGTACGACCTCTGACCCTGCTCGGTGACCCCGTGCTGCACACGGCCTGTGAGGAGGTCACCGACTTCGGACCCGAACTGGCGCGGCTCGTCGAGGACATGTTCGCGACGATGTACGCGGCGCAGGGTGTGGGCCTGGCCGCCAACCAGATCGGCGTCGCCCGGCGGGTGTTCGTCTACGACTGCCCGGACGACGACGATGTGCGCCACCTGGGACACGTGGTCAACCCGAGGCTGGTCGAGGCGGACGGTGACACCGTGCGCGGGCCGGAGGGCTGTCTGTCGCTGCCCGGCCTCGAAGCGGGCACGCCGCGCTTCGACCACGCCGTGGTCGAGGGGGTCGACCTGCGCGGGCAGCCCGTGCGGGTGCACGGGACGGGCTGGTTCGCGCGCTGCCTCCAGCACGAGTGCGACCACCTGGACGGCGGCGTCTACACCGACCGCGTCACCGGCTGGCGGCGCCGCAGGGTGCTGCGGGCCGCCGCCAGGGCCTCCTGGAACAGCTGAGGTACGCCGGGGTCCGGCGGGGGGCGCGGGCCGGTCCGCCGGGGCTCGGGTCAGAAGCCCGGCCCGCCGACGCGGTTGCCCGCGGCGGCCAGCCGCCCCCAGAGCAGGTCGGCCAGGCTGCGCACCAACTGCTCGCGCGGGCACGGCCGTTCGCCGAGCCACCAGTCACCGGCCGCGTGCATCATGCCGACGATGCCGTGCCCCCAGACGCGGGCGAGTTCGGCGCTCTGCGGGCCCAGGTCGACGCGCTCCTCGATGACCTCCGCCAGCTCCTCGCCCAGGCGGCGCAGCAGGGGAGCGGAGTGCAGGCCGACGTCGAAGCCCTGCTCGCCCGGTGAGGGCGCCTCGGAGGGGTGCATCAGGAAGCGGTAGACCTGGGGGCGCGCCTCGATCGCCGCGAGGTAGGTGTCGAGCGTCGCCTCCACCCGCTCCCTGCGCTCGGCGGGTGCGTCCAGCGCGGCCCGCAACGAGGCGAGCAGCGCGTCCGTGTGGCGCTTGGCCAGCGCGGCGTACAGCCCGCCCTTGTCGCCGAAGTGGCGGTAGAGGATGGGCTTGGTGATGCCCGCCTCGGCGGCGATGGCGTTCATGGAGGCGCCGGGGCCGTCGCGGAGCACCACCCGGTCCGCGGCCTCCAGCAGCTCCCGCCGGCGCTCTCGATGGTCCGCGGATCTCTGCTGATCGGTCGGCTGTGTGGTCCCCATAAGCGTTTCTCCCCGCCCGTGCGATTGCGTGACGCACGCGCAACGTAACACCCGGGGCGCCGCGCGCATCGAACGGGTTGTCGGGAGTTGACACGGACTACTGACCGGTAACAGACTTCCGTTACTGCTGGTAACGCCGCAGTTGATCGCAGGTCCTGGAGGAGTCATGGCCGAGTTCACCATGGAGCTCAACGACGAACAGAAGGAGGTCCGGGACTGGCTCCACGGGTTCGCCGCCGAGGTGATCCGCCCTGCGGCCGCCGAGTGGGACGAGCGCGAGGAGACTCCCTGGCCCATCATCCAGGAAGCGGCCAAGCTCGGCATCTACTCCCTCGATTTCTACGCCCAGCAGTTCTTCGACCCGACGGGCCTCGGCATCCCGATGGCCACCGAGGAGATCTTCTGGGGCGACGCGGGCATCGGCCTGTCCATCATGGGCACGGGCCTGGCCGCCGTCGGCGTGCTCGCCAACGGCACCGAGGAGCAGATCGGCACCTGGATACCGCAGATGTACGGCGACGCCGACGACGTCAAGGTCGCCGCCTTCTGCTCCTCCGAGCCGGACGCGGGCTCCGACGTGGCCGCCATGCGCACCCGCGCCGTCTACGACGAGGCCAAGGACGAGTGGGTCCTCAACGGCACGAAGACCTGGGCGACCAACGGCGGCATAGCCAACGTCCACGTCGTCGTCGCGGTCGTCGACCCCGACCTCGGCTCGAAGGGGCACGCCTCCTTCATCGTCCCGCCGCACACGCCGGGCCTGTCCCAGGGCCAGAAGTTCAAGAAGCACGGCATCCGCGCCTCGCACACCGCCGAGGTGGTCCTCGAAGACGTACGCGTACCCGGACACTGCCTGCTCGGCGGCAAGGACAAGCTCGACGAGCGACTCGCCCGCGCGCGGGAGCGTGCCAAGTCCGGCGGTGAGCGGGTGAAGAACGCCGCGATGGCCACCTTCGAGGCGTCGCGCCCGGCCGTCGGCGCCATGGCGGTGGGCACGGCCCGCGCCGCGTACGAGGAGGCACTGGAATACGCCAAGACGCGTACGCAGTTCGGCCGCCCGATCATCGACAACCAGGGCGTCGCCTTCCAGCTCGCCGACATGCGCACCCAGATCGACGCCGCGCGCCTCCTGGTGTGGCGCGCCTCATGGATGGCGAGCACCGGCAAGAAGTTCGAGTCGGCCGAGGGCTCCATGTCGAAGCTCTACGCGAGCGAGGTCGCCAAGAAGGTCACCGCGCAGGCCGTGCAGATCCTCGGCGGCAACGGCTTCACGCGCGAGTACCCGGTGGAGCGCATGCACCGGGACGCGGCGATCTACACGATCTTCGAGGGCACGAGCGAGATCCAGCGCCTGGTCATCGCGAGGACCCTGTCGGGCATGCCGATCCGCTAGGCCGCACCCCGTCCTCGTATCCGCTCATCCGCCTCCGCCGCTCCTCGGCGGGGGCGGAGCGACGCGTCACGGCCGGTACACGTAGGGCGTGGTCGTGCACAGCGTGGTGAAGCCGAGGCGGTCCAGGATCGGGCGGCTGTCGTCGGAGGCGTCGACCTGGAGGTAGCGGTAGCCGCGCTCGACGGCGATCCGGGCGCGATGGGCCACCGTGGCGCGGTAGATGCCCTTGCCGCGCCACCGGGGAGCGGTGCCGCCGCCCCAGAGGCCGGCGAAGTCCGTGCCGGGGCGGAACTCCATCCGGGCGCCGCACACCGGGCGGTCACCCGCCATGGCGACGACCGCGACGATCTCGTCCGGTGCCTCGGTCAGCTGGGCCAGGACCCGCTTGCCCAGCTGCTCGCTCAACGCGGAGTCGCCCTCGCCGAAGGCCGCGAGGTGCGCCTCGGCCATGAGCCGGGCGCCCGCCGCGTCGGTCACCGGGAGCAGCCGGATGCCCTCGGGCAACTCCGGCCCTGTGGGCAGGCCGTCGGCCTCGGCGACCATGACCGTCTCCGGCGGCTCGGCCGCGAAGCCGGCCGCGAGGAGTCGCCCGGCGAGATCGGCGGGACGGTCGTAGGAGTGCAGCTTCCATTCGCACGCGCGTCCCGCGGCGGTGAAGTGGCGCACCTGCTCCGCGATCACGCCGTCCGCCGTCCTCGCGTCGATGTCCGCCCACAGGACGCCGTTCCAGTCATGCTCCGAGCCGGTCTGGCGCACCACGCCACCGACCCGCTCGACGCGCGTGCCGGGCCCTTCGCTCCGTGCGTCGCGCCGAAGCTGGCGGTCATAGGCGGCCAGTATCGCGGTGTGGTCCATTCGGTCACTTCAACAGGGGTGGCAGGGGGCGGCAAGTGAATTACGTGGGGGCGCGGGGGTCAGGCCTGCCAGCGGCAGCGGAGCGCCGCCATGGAGAAGCCGGGGCCGAACGCGACGGTTATGCCGTGCGCACCATCGGCGGGTGGCCCTCCGTGCGTGCGTTCCAGGACGCGCAGGATGCTCACCCCGCCGAGGTTCCCGTCGTCGGCGAGGGTGTCCGTGGAGTGGCGCGCGGCGTGGGGGTCGAGGCCGAGGAGGGCCGCGGTGTCACTGATGATGCGCAGGCTGCCGGGGTGGATGACGGCGAAGTCGACGCGCTGCGAGCCGACATAGTCGGCGAGCGCGGGCAGGACGTCGTCGGCGGCGGTCAAGGCCTGCTTGGTGGAGTCGAAGTGGAATCCGTCGGGAGAGATCCGGCCGCGCTGGCGGTCGAGGCTGTCCGGCAGCACGTACTCGAAGGAGTCGTCGATCACGAGCCCGGGGCCCAGCCGGGTGTCGGAGACCACCGCGGCGGCGGCGGAATCCCCGAACAGCGCTTTGTAGATCATCGACTCGATGCCGGTGTCGGAGTGGTGGTAGACGCTGGAGATGACCTCCGCCGCCACCACGAGGACCTTGCTGCCGGGCCGCGCGGCGACCAGCTCGGCGGCGCGCATCAGACAGTGGGTGCCGCCCGGGCAGGCCAGCGTGGTCAGGGCGATGCGGCGGACCGTCGGACGCAGTCCGAGCCGGGCGATGAGGTTGACGTCGAGATTGGGGACGGCCCAGCCGGTGCTGTGCGTGGTGACGATCGCGTCGATGTCGTGCGCTTCGAGACCCGCGCTGTCCAGGGCGGCCAGCGCGGCGCGTTCGGCCATCACGAGTGCGTCGGCGAACGCGGCACGGGCGCGCTCCCCGATGTCGGCCGTGCCGGAGACCGTGGGGGCGTCCAGCGGGCGGGTGAAGTTGCGGGTGCGGACCCCGCAGTTCTCGACGACACGGAGGATGGCGCGGAGCCGGGGATGGCCGGCGTGATGGGCGCGTATGTCCTCGGCTATCTCGGAGGTGGTGACCTTGTGGTCACCGAAGACGGTCTGGGGTCTGGAGACATGAGCGGGCATGAGGCGGCTCCACCGGGCTCGTAACGGCGTTCGGGTGCGGCACAACGTACTTCACCCTCACGAACCCGTCTTCCCTCGGAAGTGAGTGGAAGCCCGGTGAGATGTGGTGAGCCGTCAGGCGCGCAGCATCGGCGCGCGCCGGTGGGAGCGGAGTTCACCCGGGTGGAACACCAGGATCATCAGGCGCGCTCCGGGCGCCGTCATGGGCTGGGCGGTGCACATGGTGACCCAGCCCAGGCCCCGTTCGGGGTGCAGCAGGGGGCGTTCGTCGCCGTCGGGGTGCGGATACGAGACGCCCGCGCGGTACAGCTCGGCGGTGTCGGGCTCCGCGAGCACCTCCTTCTCGATCTGGAGGAGGGTGTCGTCGTCGGGCCTGGAGGCGAGCGCGGCCCGCAGCTGGGGGAGGACCATGGGCGCCCAGGCCGCGTGCCAGTCCATGAGGGCACGGCGGCCGTCGGGGTCGAGGACCATCCAGCGCATCACATTGGTGGGGACATTGCCGCCGGGAAACATGGCGGCCAGCGGCTTGTTGTAGGCGAGCATGTCCCAGGACGCGTCGGTGACATAAGCCATATGGGATATGCCGTCGACCGCCTCCTGCCACACGCCGGGGATCTCTTTGCCGGACGACAGATGAAGCGGTCCCGGCGGGTCCTGCAAGAGCGCGTAGCGATTGAGGGAGACCCACTCCTGCTCATTGAGCCCGAAGAGGCGGGCGACGTCCCGGAGCAATGCCGTCGGCGGATTGGGGTAATTGCCGGATTCCAGGCGGTGGTACGTCCCGAAGGTGCGGTGCAGCAACTGATCGACCTGGTGCTGCGACAGGCCGGGAGCCCGCCGTCCCTGACCGCTCGGTCGTGAGAAGCCGTGCGATTCGGGGGCAATGAGGGCGCGTCGTTCGCGGAGCAGAGCGCGGAGCGCCGTCTTGTTCATGGTGGGTAATCCCTCTTGGTACACGCCGAGTTGGAGCGTGATCAGTCTAAATATTCACATCTTCTTTGGTAGTAAACATTGCCCGAAGAAAACGATCAGTCGCTGCGGCATCATGGTGTGCGCGACCTCGCCGACCTGCAGGTTTGATCGTCGGCGGGTGCGCGGGCACAACTGTGGGGCATCTTGTCCGGGGAGCTTGAGAATGGCTGAAATTCCCCGGCATTGGGTACCCCCTAGGCCCATCGGGCCGACGCGGGAAGCGCGTGGGACGGTTGTTCGTATTCCGATCCGTGTGGTTGGAAACAGGGCAGCTCCGGACCGCGCGGACCTTCTTCCCGGATCGGTTTCGTGGGTCCACCGGCTGCGGTCGGTGCCGTCACTCGCCATTACGTAGCGGCCACGGTACCGACCGCCCGTGGTTGTCCCCGGCCGCGTCACGCGGCCCTCATCCGCTCCTCGGCCCGCGCCAGGATCTCCGTGACCCGCAGCCCGAACCGGGCGTCGCACGGGTGGGCCGTACCGGTGCGCGCGGTCGTGAGGAGTGCGTCGATCGCGGCGTCGAAGGCCTCGTCGGCGCCCTCCCACGGCGGCAGCACGGCGATGCCGTGCTCACCGCGCAACTCCACGGCAAGGCCCTCGCCCTTCGCCGGTGCGGTCAGGCTCAACGCCGCCGTGCTGGAGGCGCCGCCCGTGTGGCGCAGGATGAGGTGGGCCGTGTCGCCGGGTCCCGGCGCGGCCGTCACCTCGCTCACGTCGCCGAGGACCGGCAGCAGCATCGACAGGGCGTGCGGCCCCACGTCCCACAGGCCCCCGCGGCTCGCGCGCCACGGCGAGGGGAACGCGGCGGTTCCGTCCGGGGCGTAGAAGGAGCCGTACCAGTCGGCGCGGCCGGTGAACCAGCCGCCGACGGCGGTCTGTTCGGCCAGCCAGGCCGAGCTGAGCGTGGCGAAGCGCAGCGTGAAGAAGACCACGGACGCCACCTCGGCGCGCTCGACCGCCCGGGCCAGCTCGCGCGCGGCGTCCGGCGCCGTGGCCACCGGCTTGTCGAGGAGCAGGTGGCAGCCGGCCGCCGCGGCACGGGTGGCCAGCGGGGCCTGCACGTCGGGCGGGACCGCGAAGGCCACGGCGTCGCTCGCCGCGAACAGCGCGTCGACGTCCGCGTACGCCGTCGTCCCGTGTGCGGAGGCGAGCGTGGCGGCGGCCTCCGGGCGGCGGCCCCACACGCCGCTGAGATCGATGTCCGGGTGCCGGGCGAGGGCGGGGGCGTGCGTGGCGGTGGCCCAGGGCCCCGTGCCCACGAGGCCGATGCGAAGACGGTTCATGGGCGGCAGTATGGCCGACGCGGTGCGAAAGGGGCCTGTGGCGTCGGAACTCCCCGCAGGGAATGGCCTGTTGGCGACGGCGCGTAGGCGCGGCCGCGGGGCTGGGTGCCGCCACGGTCGTCGAGATCACTGACCGGTGCGCGCCTGCGCCGCGGGCCTTCCCGGCTCCGGAGCGCCCCGACCCGCCGGTGCGCCCGCGGCCCGGGGGCGTTCGCCGCGCCGTACGACGACCACCGCGGCGAGTCCCACCGCCAGCCCGAGCACCGTCTGCGGGCCGAATGGCTCGCCGAACATCACGGCGCCCCACAGGGTGGTCACCGGGGCCATGAGGAACATCAGCGTATTGACCTGGGTGACCCCGGAGCGCCGCAGGATCAGCCAGTACAGGCCGTACCCGCCGAAGGTGGAGAGCGTCACGAGCCAGCCGATCGCGGCCCAGAAGGGCACTTCGGCCGGCGGCGCCGCGGACCGCGCGGCCACCGCGAGCGCCGTGAAGACGACGGCACTTGTGAGGCAGTGCACGGTCAGGGAGACCGCCGGGCCGACCGGGCGCGTCGAGCGCCGGTCCAGGAACGTCGCCGCCACCAGCGACAGCATGCCGAGGAACGGTATGAGATAGGCCCACCAGGCGGTGTCGCCGCCGCCCGCGAAGTCGGCCGCCGTCACGATGGCGACGCCGCCGACCCCGAGCCCGAGGCCGATCCACTGCGTGCGGGAGACGAACTGTCCCAGCAGCGGACCGGCGAGGGCTCCCGCCACCAGGGGCTGTGTGCCGTCGATCAGCGCGGTGGTGCCGCTGGAGACGCCGAGCTGGATGGCGTAGTAGACGGTGAGCAGGTAGCCGCTCTGCGACAGCGCGCCCACAAGCGCCTGCCGTCCGATGTCGCGCGCCGTCAGCCCGCGCCAGGAGTCGCGCGTGAGGGTGAGGGCGACGGCGCCGAGGACCAGGGCCAGCGGCAGGAACCGCCACATGAGCACCGTCAGCGCGGAGGCGCTGCCCGCGCCGAGCTTGGCCCCGATGAACCCGGAGCTCCAGGTCAGCACGAAGGCGGTGGACAGCAGGACGTTCATGGTGCTCCTTCCCGCCACGCCCGCCACAGGAGGAGAGGACGCGAGAGAGTGGACACGACGCGAGAGTAGACCGATCTGTTTACCTCTGGGCCGAGTATGCAGACCGGTCTACTATGGACTCATGGGCAAGAAGGCGTACGAGAAGGAAGGCGCGGTCGCCGCGCCGCCGCGCATCGCCATGACACCGGCGGCGCGTCGCGCCCTCGACGCCGCGGGGCGGCTCTTCTACGAGCGCGGTATCCACGCGGTCGGCGTGGACCTGATCGCGGCCGAGGCCGGGGTGACGAAGAAGACCCTCTATGACCGGTTCGGCTCCAAGGAGCAGATCGTCGTGGAGTACCTCGCCGAGCGTGACGAGCGCTGGAGGTCGTTCCTCGCCGGATATCTGGCGGCGGCGCCCACGTCGCGCGCCCGCGTCCTGGCCGTGTTCGACGCCTCACGCGACTGGGCGGCGGACCGTTCGGAGAAGGGGTGCGCCATGGTCAACGCGCACGCCGAGATCAGCGACGCCGCGCACCCCGCGTACCCGATCATCACCGGCCAGAAGGCGTGGATGCTCGCACTCTTCACGGACCTGGCCCGGGAGGTCGCGCCCGACCGCGCCGAACGCCTGGCGCGGACCCTGGTGCTGCTGCACGAGGGCGGTCTCGTCGCGCACGGCCTGCACGTCTTCCCCGACGCGCTCGACCAGGCGCGGGATGACGCGGAGCGGTTGCTGGCCGGGGGCACGGGGCCGGCGGGCGACGGTCGTTGACAAGTCTTTGCCCGTGGCCGGAATGGTTTCATCTGTGGGTCGTGGGCGCCCTCGTTTCGTGCGGCTGAAGGCCGTATCCGCCTGAGAGCTTCCCTCTGGCCTTGGCAAAGTGCGGCCGAAAGTGCCGGGGTGGCGGTTCCCGCCCGGTTGCCGGGATGTTGACCGTTCGCAAGCCCAGGCGCACGATCGCTATATACGTGCTAGATACATCTAGTTCGCGGGGGCATGAGGAAGCAGGAGGAAGCGCATGTGCGGCATCACCGGTTGGGTCTCCTTCGACCGTGACCTGACGGCCGCGTCCACCACCCTGGACGCCATGACGGAGACGATGTCCTGCCGCGGCCCCGACGACCGCGGCACGTGGACCGGCGGTCCCGCGGGGCTCGGCCACCGCCGGCTCGCGATCATCGACCTGCCCGGAGGGCGCCAGCCCATGACGGTCGAGACGCCGACCGGAACCGTCGCCCTGGTCTACTCGGGGGAGACGTACAACTTCACCGAACTCAGGCGCGAACTGGCGGGCCGCGGCCACCGGTTCACCACCGAGTCCGACACCGAGGTCGTCCTGCGCGGCTATCTGGAGTGGGGCGAGTCCCTCGCCGAACGGCTCAACGGCATGTACGCCTTCGCGGTCTGGGACGCCCGGCACGACAAGCTCGTCATGATCCGCGACCGCATGGGCATCAAGCCGTTCTACTACTACGAGACCGCGGACGGCGTCCTCTTCGGCTCCGAGCCCAAGGCGATCCTCGCCAACCCGCTGGCCCGCCCGCGCGTCGGCGTCGACGGCCTGCGGGAGCTGTTCTCCGTCGTCAAGACGCCCGGCCACGCGGTGTGGGAGGGCATGCGCGAGGTCGAGCCCGGCACCGTGGTGACCGTCGACCGCTCGGGGCTGCGCCGGCACGTGTACTGGTCGCTGGAGACGAGGCCGCACACCGACGACCGTGACGCGACCATCGCCAAGGTGCGCGAACTCCTGGAGGACATCGTGCGCCGCCAGCTCGTCTCCGACGTACCGCGCTGCACGCTGCTCTCCGGCGGCCTCGACTCCTCGGCCATGACAGCGCTCGCCGCGCGCCAACTGGCCGAGGCGGGCGAGACGGTGCGCAGCTTCGCCGTCGACTTCGTCGGCCAGGCCGACAACTTCGTCGCCGACGAACTGCGGGCCACGCCCGACACGCCGTACGTGCACGACGTCGCGAAGGCGGCGGGCACCGAGCACCGCGACATCGTCCTGGACGCGCACGCCCTCGCCGACCCCGACGTACGCGCCAGGATGATCCGCGCGCGGGACATCCCCATGGGCTTCGGCGACATGGACGCCTCGCTCTACCTCCTCTTCCGCGCCATCCGCGAGCACTCCACCGTCGCGCTCTCCGGGGAGTCCGCCGACGAGGTCTTCGGCGGTTACCTCCAGTTCTTCGACGAACGGGCGCGCACGGCGGACACGTTCCCCTGGCTGGTGCGGTTCGCCGACCACTTCGGGGACGACTCCGATGTGCTGCGCCCCGACCTGACGGACGCGCTCGACCTGACCGGGTACGTCAAGGACAGCTACGCGACGGCCGTCGACGGCATCCGGCGCCTGGACGGCGAGAGCGACTTCGAGTACCGGATGCGCAAGATCTGCCACCTGCACCTGACCCGCTTCGTACGCGTCCTGCTCGACCGCAAGGACCGCGCCAGCATGGCCGTCGGCCTCGAAGTGCGCGTCCCGTTCTGCGACCACCGCCTGGTCGAGTACGTCTACAACACGCCCTGGGCGCTGAAGTCCTTCGACGGCAGGGAGAAGAGCCTGCTGCGGGAGGCGACCGCCGATCTGCTGCCCCGGTCGGTCTACGAGCGGGTGAAGAGCCCGTATCCCTCCACGCAGGACCCCCGGTACGCCCGCGCCCTTCAGGGGCACGTCAAGGATCTGCTCGCCCGGCCCGGCCACCCGGTCTTCGAGCTGGTGGACCGCGAGCGCGCGGCGCGGGCCGCCGAGCGGGAGGCGCCGCAGATCACCCAGGCCTCGCGGCGCGGTCTGGAGCGCACCCTGGACCTCGCGCTCTGGCTGGACCTCTATCAGCCGGACATCGCCCTGTCCTGACGCGGGGGCGCGGCCCGCCCCCAGGCCCCGGCGCTCACTCCTTGGGCTCGCCCGAGGTCGCGAGAGTGTCGAGGAACCGCCGCAGCGCCGGCTTCCCGTCCGTCCCGATGCTCCGCTGGACCGGCGGCACGCTGACCCCGCGCCGGGCTTCGGGGACATGGCACAGGTCGGGGTGCTCATCGGCGTGGACGGTCACCGCGCGGCGTATGAACTCCGCCACCGGCATGCCGAGCCGGTCCGCGTGGAGCAAAACCGAGGCGTACTCCTCGGGCGTGAACAAGACCTGCACAGGCTGGGCACCGTCCATGGACGCATGATGCCGCCCGGACGGATGGGGCGCGGTGTGGTTGGCATATTCGCCCACGAACGCGTGAAAACGGCGGAAGGCGGTGACGTGAACGCGAAGTGACCCCGACCGGACGGGGGAATCGCGGTCGGGGTCACATCATGTTCAACCATAAACCATCAAAAGAGGTTCCCGTGCCACCGGGTACCGGAGGGCGCGGGTCCCGGAGGCCGGGGGCGGGGAGGAGCAGGGGGAGCGGGGGTGGGAGTGCGCCGCGTCACGCCTTCGCGATCATGGCCACCGACGCCGTGACGCCCACGACGACGATGAAGCCGCGCATGGCCACCGGCGGCAGGCGGCGGCCGTACCGCGCGCCCACGAGTCCGCCGACCGTGGAGCCGACGGCGATCAGCCCGGCCGCCACCCAGTCGACGTCGGCGACGGCGATGAAGACGACGGCCGCGACCCCGTTCACGAGCGAGGCGAGGACGTTCTTGGCGGCGTTCAGCCGTTGCAGGTCGTCCAGGAGGAAGGCGCCGAACAGGCCCATGAGCAGGACCCCTTGGGCCGCCCCGAAGTAGCCGCCGTACACCCCGGCGGCGAGGACGCCGCACCACATCGGCACACCACCGTCCCGCTTGCCCCGCTCCCCGCGCCGCTTGAGCCGCCGGTTCAGCCAGGGCTGGAGCAGGACCAGGGCGCACGCGGTCAGGATCAGCACCGGCACCACCGCCTGGAAGGCGTCGGCGGGCAGCTTCAGGAGGAGCAGCGCGCCGATGAGGCCGCCGATGAGAGAGGCCGTGCCGAATCGCACCAGGCGCCTGCCCTGCCCCTTCATCTCCCTGCGGTAGCCGTACGCGGCGCTCAGCGTGCCCGGCACCAGGCCGAGGTTGTTCGACACGTTGGCGAGCACCGGCGGAAAGCCGAAGGCCAGCAGGGTGGGGAAGGTGATGAGGGTGCCGGACCCCACCACCGCGTTCAGCCCGCCGGCCGCGACACCGGCGAGTCCGACGGCCGCCATTTCGAGCGCTTCCACACGTCACCCTTCCCCTACGGTCTTTCCCGCACGGTCCTTCCCGTACGGCCGCGGCCCGCACAATCGTGGCCCGCCCGACGGGGTCTGGTCGTCCCGCGGCGCCCGAATGCCCCCGGGTCGGCGCCCGTCACGGGTCGCCGCCCGGGCCGACAACGATCTTGGGGTACGGGCAAAATCCAAGTCAATCCTCGGGTTTCCTTGCACCTCCCCAAGGAATGGCTTCACCCTCACCCTGAACGGTAGCTTCACCCCTTGTGACCCTGGACGATCTCCGTGTCTTCGTGGCCGTGTGCCGCGCGGGCAGCCTCAGCGCGGTGGCCCGCGACCTCACCTGTACGCAGTCGGCCGTGAGCCAGCACGTCAAACGCCTGGAGAAGGAGTTCGGCGTGAGCCTCCTGGAGCGGCACGCGCGCGGTGTCGTGCCCACCCCGGCCGGGCGCGTCCTGCATGCCGCCGCGGCCGACGGCATCGGCGGCATCGACCTCGCCGTACGGCGGCTGCGGGAGCAGGCCCGCGGGGAAGCCGGCACCGTGCGGATCACCACGGGCGCCACCACCGTGCGGCACTTCATGGCCGAGGCCGTCGTCGCCTTCCGTAAACGCTGTCCGCGCGTCAGCCTGGAGTTCCAGACCGTGGCCTCCAGCAGCGGCTGCTTCGACGCTCTCGCCGCCAACGACCTCGACCTCGCCTGGATCACCCTCGGGGAGCCCGTGCGGGGCATCGAACAGCGGACCGTCCTCGCCCTGCCCTGGGTCCTCGCGGTCCGCGCCGACGACCCGCTCGCCGACCGGCCCCGCGTCGAGCCCGCGGAACTCGCCGCCGGGCCGGTCATCACGCCACCGGCGAACTCGACCTCCCGCGCCCTCCTCGACGCCCACCTCGGAGAGCTGGGGGTGACACTGCCCACCGGGACCAGCGTCGCCGACTGGGACACCGCCGTGCTCCTCGCGGAGCTGGGCCTCGGCCACGCGGTCGTCCCCGCACTGCCGACAGGGCGCGGCGACGCTCCTGCCGGTCTCCGGATGGTGCCGATCCCGGCGCTGCCGCCGCTGTCGGTCGGCTGGGCGGTGCGCCGCTGGGACGCGCTCAGCCCGCCGGCCCGCGCCTTCGCCGACACGGTGGCCGAGCACTGCGCGCCGCTCGCCCCGCCCCCGCCCCAGGGCGGCAGCCGGGCGGCGCGCGTCTGAGGGGGGTGGGCTTCTGGGCGGCTCAGGGTGCCCTTGGTGGCGTGCGGTGAGTGGCCCTGTGGTGTCGTATGCCCGCTCCGCTCAGGGCAGCAGCCGAGCCGCGCGCATCTGAAGGTAGTGGGCCTCGGGGCGGCTCAAGGTGCCCTTGGCGCCCAACCGGTAGGCGGCGAGCGCCCCTTGGGTGTCTCCCGCCCGCTCCAGCAGATGCGCCCGTACGGCGTCGAGGCGATAGTGCCCCCGCAACCGGCCCTCCACCGCCACCAGTTCGCCCAGCCCGGCCTGCGGCCCGTGCACCATCGCGTACGCCACGACCCGCCCGAGCTCGGCCATCGGCTCCGGAGCGCGGCCCACGAGAACGTCGTACAGGGCGAGGATCTGCGGCCAGTCGGTGGCGTCGGCGCTCGGCGCCTCGTCGTGGAGCGCCGCGATCGCCGCCTGCAGCGGGTAGGGGCCTGCCGGGCCTTGGCGGAGCGCCTCCTCGACGAGCGCGGTGCCCTCGACGATCGCCCGGCGGTCCCACAGGGCGCGGTCCTGCTCGTCGAGCGGGATCAGCTCGCCGTGCCGCCCGGTCCTGGCCGCGCTGCGCGCCTCGGTGAGCAGCATCAGCGCCAGCAGACCCGTCACCGCGCCGTCTCGGGGCAGCAGCAGGCGGGCGGCGCGTTCTCTACACCTCGCTCTGGACGTCACCAGCATGCTATCGGGGCACGGCGGCTGCTTCCTGGCGAGCCGCCGAGCCGCCGAGCTGCCGGGCCGCCGAGGCGTCTCGGTGAAGGCGGCAACCTTTCCCGGCCGCGCGGCAACCGCTCAGCGGCCCGTCCTCCGCGGGCTCCCCCCCCCACGTACGTACAGATGGGAAGCAACGCATGAGTGAGCTGCTCGGCCACGGCAAGGCGCGACACCGCAGAAGGAAGAGGGCCCTGTCGGCGGGCGTTCCGCTCGCGCTGGCCGCCGCGGGCGCATTGGCCTACGGCACGGCCTTCGGGGTGTTCGGCGAGGACGCGCAGCCGAGGGCCGCGGCCGCCGCCGCGCCGTCCTGGGCCAAGGACACCGCCGACGGCTTCGCCTCGGTGCACGCGCTCGGCCAGAAGGGGACGTACGGCGGGCGGGACGGCAGGACGGTCACCGTACGGACCCTCGCCGACCTGGAGAAGTACGCGACCGCCCCGGAGCCGTACGTCATCGTCGTGGCCGCGACGATCTCCATGGACCCCAAGGGCAAGGAGATCAAGGTCGCCTCCGACAAGACGATCGTGGGCGCGGGCACCTCGGGGCAGATCGTCGGCGGCGGGTTCTTCCTCGGCCGGGGCGTACACAACGTGATCATCCGGAACCTCACGATCCGGGACTCGTATCACGGCGTCTGGAACGACAAGGAGCACGACTGGGACGCCGTCCAGATGGACGGCGCGCACCACGTGTGGATCGACCACAACGACCTGCGGCACATGGCCGACGGCCTGATCGACAGCCGCAAGGACACCACCTATGTGACCGTGTCCTGGAACAAGCTCAGTGACAACAACAAGACCTTCGGCATCGGCTGGACCGAGAACGCCACGGCTGACCTGACGATCCATCACAACTGGTTCCGGGAGACGGAACAGCGCAACCCGTCGACCGACAACGTCGCCCACGCCCACCTCTACAACAACTACCTCCAGGACGCCCCGGGCACGGACATCACCTCGTCCTACGGCAACTACGCGCGCGGCAGGACGAAGATGGTCCTGGAGCACAGCTACTTCGAGGGGATGCGCGACCCCGTCATCAAGGACGCCACCGCCTCCCTCGTGCAGCGCGGCAACGTCTTCTCCCGCACCAGCGGCCGCAACGAGAGCGGTGGCACGGCGTTCGACCCGAAGGCGTACTACACGTACACGCCCGACAGGGCCGCCGACGTCCCCGCGCTCCTCAAGTCCGGCGCCGGGCCGCGCGGTTCGATCGGGACGACCGCCGCTTCCCCGGCCGCTGCGAGCACCACCCTCACGGTGGCGAAGGACGGCAGCGGACGGTTCACCAGCGTGCAGAAGGCCGTCGACGCCGTCCCGGCGGGCAACACCGCGCGCGTGGTGATCCGCATCGCCCCCGGCACCTACCGCGAGACGGTCAAGGTCCCGGCGAACAAGCCCCGCGTCACGTTCGAGGGCACGGGCCGCAGCCGCAAGGACACCGTCATCGTCGAGGGCCACGCCGCGGGGATGCCGAAGCCGGACGGCTCCGGGACGTACGGCACCGGCGGCAGCGCGACCGTCGCCGTGGAGGCGGACGACTTCCAGGCCCGCAACCTCACCTTCTCCAACGACTTCGACGAGGCGAGGAACCAGCAGATCGACGGCCAGCAGGCGGTGGCGCTGCGCACCGCCGCCGACCGGGTCCGCCTGGACGACCTCATCATCAGCGGCGACCAGGACACACTGCTCCTGGACACGGCCGCCAAGGACAGGACGGGCCGCGTCCTTCTCACCGACTCCTATGTGATCGGCAACACCGACTTCGTCTTCGGCCGCGCCACCGCGGTGATCGACAGGTCCGTCCTCACCCTGAAGAAGCGCTGGAACGGCACCTCGGCCGGCTACGTCACCGCGCCCAGCACCCCGGCCGGACGCAAGGGCTTCCTCATCACCCGCTCGACCGTCGACGGTGACGTGTCCGCCCGCAGTTTCCACCTCGGCCGCCCCTGGCACGCGGGCGGCGACGCGAGCCTCGACCCGCAGACCACCGTCCGCGACACCACCCTCGGCGTGGCCGTCAAGACAGCTCCGTGGACCGACATGGGCGGCTTCTCCTGGAAGGACGACCGGTTCGCCGAGTACAAGAACAAGGGCCCGGGCGCCGGACCCGCCGGCGGTGACCGCCCGCATCTGACGGACGCCCAGGCCGCCGCCCAGGAGAGGGCGGACTGGTTCGGCGACTGGAAGCCGACGGTCTGAACACCACCGGCACCGGCATAACCGCCTCGCCCCGGCCGGCGCCCCTGGACTAGCGTGATCTCCGGGCCCGCGGACACCCCGCGGGCAGCCCGGGGACGCAGGGGGAGAGTGGGGCGGCGGTGGCTGTCGACGTCGGGGTGTTCCTGCCCATGCTGCGGGCGGACGGGGAGGGGCAGGCCGCCGAGTTCGCCGCGGCCGCGCGCCGGGCCGAGGAGCTGGGGTTCGAGTCCGTGTGGGCGAGCGGCCACCTGACGGGACGCGCCCCGATGCTGGACGCCACCGTCACCCTCGCCACGGCCGCCGCGGTGACCACCCGCATCAGGGTCGGCCACGGCGTCCTCACCCTCCCCGTCCACCAGGTCGCCTCCCTCGCGCAGCAGCTCGCGAGCCTCCAATACCTCTCCCGGGGGCGGCTGTTGTTGGGCGTCGACACGGGCGGCAGCGCCTGGGCGCAGTGGCGCGGCGGACTGGTGGACACGCCCGCGTGGGCGGCGGCCGGTGTCCCCTACGAAGAGCGGGACGAGCGGACCGACCGGGCGCTGGAGCAGCTGCGGAGCCTGCTGGTGGGGTACCCGACGCAGGTCGGTGACACGCAACTGAGCCTTCGGCCCCGCGTGGGGTGGCCGCCCTTCCTGATCGGCGGCGAGTCCGCGGCCGACCTGCGGCGCGCGGTCCGGCACGGCGGCTGGTTCCCGAACCTCGCCCCTCCGGCGTATCTCGCACGGATGGTCCCGCGCCTGCGCGCACGGGCCGCCGAGAGCCGCGACACCACGCCCGGGGTGAGCGTCGCCGTCCCGGCCACCCTCGATGCCACCGGCACCGGGGAACGCCGCGCGGGCCCGGTCGACGCAGTGGCGCACCGCTACGGCATCGACGCCGAGCGCGCCGCGGCCACGCTCGTCGAGGGCACACCGGAGCGGGCCGCCGAGAAGCTCGTGGAGTTCGCGCGGGCAGGGGCCGACCGGATCGTCCTCAGCTTCTCCGACGCCGACTGGCGTACGCAGTACGAACTCGCCGCCCGCGCCATGGAGTCGGCACGGGCCGTCCTCCCGGTCCGGCGGACCGCCACCGCCGGAAGCCAGACGAGCTGCGGCGGCTGGGCCCGCGTCACGCTCGACGTCGAGCGGGCGACGGGGACGTACGCCTTCACCAACCCTCTCGGCGACGACGCCCTGCCCGCCGACCTCGCCGAGGCACTGGAGGAGGGTGTGCGCGAAGGGCTCGCGGGGCAGGCCCATGTCGTGCGGGTGCACCGCGCGTGGGTGCACGAAGTCGACGCCCACCCACGGGTGTTCCGCGCGGCGGGCCGCACGGCGGTCACCGAGGCGCTGGCCGCACTGGCTGCCGAACGTGCCGAGGCCGCGGGGCGATGACCGGCCGCGACAGCCCGAAGGCCGCCCTGTGGGCCAACCCCAACTACCGCGCGTTCCTTGTCACCCAGACCCTTTCCGCTCTCGGGGACTCCTTCTCTTTCGTCGCGATTCCGCTGCTCGTGCTGCACAGCACCGGCTCGATCGTGCAGATGGGTCTGGTCACCGGCCTGACGGGTGTCTCCTCCATCGTCACCGGGATCTTCGCGGGGGTCGTCGCCGACCGCGTGGACCGGCGCCGGCTCCTCATGGTCACCGATGTCGCGCGGTGTCTGCTGTACGCGACGATCCCGCTGGTCTGGCTCTTCGCGCAGCCCATGTGGCTGATCTACACGGTCGTCCCGCTCGCCGGAGGCTTCGCGATGCTCTTCCGGGTGGCGTACGTCACCGTGGTGCCCGCGATCGTCGAGCCCGACCAGATCACCAGGGCCAACGCCCATCTCTTCGGGTCGTACGCCGTCGCGGCGGTCGGCGGACCCACGCTCGCGGGTTTCGTGACCGCCGCGTCCGGACCGGTCGCCGCGATCGGGGTCGACGCCGCGACGTTCGCCCTCTCCGCCGCGGGGCTGCTGCTGGTCAAGCTGCGGCCGACGCCGGCACCGCCCGCCGAGGAGCGGGGGGAGGGCGGGGAGACCGGACGAGGCGGTGTGCGGGGCGAGTTCCTCGCGGGCATCCGCTTTCTCTGGGCACACCCCGTCCTGCGGCCGCTGACCGTCCTGCTGTCCCTGTTCATCTTCCTCACGCACGGCATGACCGACGTCATCATCTTCCGCGTGAAGGAGGACCTCGGCCACGGGGACGACACCGTGGGCTATGTGCTGAGCGCGGGGACGATCGGCACCGTCCTCGCGGCGTCCATGGTCACCAGGATCCGCAAGCGGCTGGGCTTCGGGCCCAGTTGGATCGGCGCCACCGCGCTGGGCGGGGTGGCCGTCGCCTGCTTCGGGCTGACCGAGAACGTGCCGGTCATCGGCGCGCTCGCGGCGGGCATGCTGCTCGCCACCGGTGTCGCGGGCATCTGCTCGATGTCCCTGCGCCAGGAAGTGACGCCCAGTCACCTGCTGGGCCGGGTCACCGCGGCGTTCTGGACCACGCACGACTCCCTCGGCCCGCTGGGCGCCGCCGCGGTCACCGCCGCGGCGTCCGGGTTCGGTGTCGCTGAGGTCTGCGTGGCCGTGGGAGCGGGCGTGGTGTGCGTGGCGCTGAGCGGGACGCTCACGGGGATCGCGCGGGGCTGAGGGGGCGGCGGGGGAGCGGCGGGCGGGCCGGCGTGCCTTCGGGGTGCCGCCTGCCCCGGGGCGCCGCGCGGGCGGCGCCCCGGACCTCGTACCGGGCTCACCCCGTCCGCGACGCGCCCCCCACCCGCTCCTCCTCCGGGCCCGGCGGGGCCGCCCCGCCGCTGCCCTTCCGCTTCTGGTCGCCGTGACCCGGCCACCAGGCGGCGTGTCCGATGAGAGCCGTCAGGGCGGGCGTGAAGACCGCCGCCATGACGAACGCGGCGATGAGGATGCCGAAGGAGAGCGAGAAACCCATCTGGGAGAGCGTCGAGTTGCCCGCCAGCATCAGTGTCGCGAACGTACCGGCGAGGATCACGCCGGCCGAGCCGATCGTCGGACCCGAGTGCCGTACCGCCGTACCGGCCGCGTCGTGCGGATCACGGCCCTCGCGGGCCTCCTCGCGCAGCCGCGACACCATGAGGATGTTGTAGTCGGTGCCGAGCGCGACCACGAACAAGTACATGATCACCGGCAGCATGAACATCAGCCCCGGCTGGTCGCCGAGCTGCTGGAAGAGCAGCGAGGT
This sequence comes from Streptomyces huasconensis, assembly GCF_021028635.1. Classification (NCBI taxonomy): domain Bacteria; kingdom Bacillati; phylum Actinomycetota; class Actinomycetes; order Kitasatosporales; family Streptomycetaceae; genus Streptomyces; species Streptomyces huasconensis. The sequence continues at coordinate 402,901 of NZ_CP086119.1, read as the reverse complement.
CGCGCCGAGCGTCGCGCCGAAACCGAGCGCGACCGACAGCATCAGGTACCAGGGCGCCACGAGGCTGCGCAGCAGCAGGCCGAGGATCACCATGATGGCGAGGGCCGCCACGGGGAAGACCACCGAGTAGTCGCGGTCCACGGCCTTGTTGATGTCGACGTACACCGCCGTGGTGCCGCCGACCAGCGCCTCCGAGCCGTCCGGCGCCTCGTCGTGGGCGGCGGGGCGCAGCCGGTCCTTGAGGGTGGAGAGCGCCTTGTCGGAGGCGGGCGGGTCCGAGAGGACCACCGAGTACGAGGCCGTCGTGCGGCCCGGGTTCAGGCGGGGCGCCCCCACCTCGCCCACGCCCCGGACATCGCCGAGCCGCTCGCGGAAGGCGGCGGCCTCCGCCCGCGTCAGCGGCTCGCCGTCCGTCGAGGAGAGGTAGACGGAGGTCGGGTCGGTGGCACCGGCGGGGAAGCCCTTCTCCAGGTCCCGCATGGCGACCATCGACTCCTTGTCCTTCGGCAGCGAGGACCCGGCGAGGTCGAAGTTGGCCTTGTAGCCGAGCGCGCCGAGCGTCAGGGCGCCCATGAACAGGGCCGAGACCACCGCCCACACGGCGGGCTTGCGGGCGATCGACGTACCGAGCCGGGCGAAACCGCTGCCGTGCGGCTCCCGCTGCCAGGACTTCGACGGCCAGAACACCTTCGTGCCGAGCAGCGACACGACCGCCGGTACGAGCGTGAGCCCGGCCAGCAGCGTCACGAAGACGGCGATGGCGAGCGCCGGGCCCATCGAGCGCAGCATGCCGAGTGAGGAGAGCGTGAGCGCGGCGAAGGCGACGATGACCGCGCCCGCCGCCGACGTGATGGCCTCCCCGACCCGCTCCACGGCGTGCACCATGGCGCCCTTGGGATTCTCGCCCGCCCGCAGCGCCTCCCGGTAGCGGAAGAGCAGGAACAGGATGTAGTCCGTGCCGACACCGAACAGGACGACGGTCAGCAGCTCCTGGATGGAGGAGTCCGCCTTCATGTCGAACGCCTTGTTGGCGGAGGCGATCAACCCGGTCGCCATCGGCGAGATGAGGCCGATGAGGACGACCGGCAGCAGCGCGATGATCGGGCTGCGGAAGATGACCAGAAGCAGCACGATGATGATCGCGATCGTGCCGACCCCGACGAGCAGACCGGCGCGCTCGGAGGCGTCCCGCTCGTCGAGGGCCTGGGCCGCGGAACCGGTGATCCCGGCCGACAGGTCCGTGCCCTTCAGCTCCGGTCCGAGGTCCTCGCGCAGCCGCTCCACCGCGTCCTGCTGCGAGGTGTCCTCGGGGTCGGTGATCCTCGGCATGGCGACGACCGACGTCTGCACCAGCTTGTTGGGCGAGACCTCACCGGGGACGACGCCCTGCACGTCCTCGATCTTCCTGGCCTGGAGGTCCTTGGAGACCCGGACCACGTCGGCGGAGTCGGCGGCCGTCAGCTTCCCGCCGTCGGACCGCTCGAAGACGATGATGGCGCCGATGTTCTGCTGCTTCGGGAACTCCTTCTCCTGTACGTCCGCCGCGCGGATCGACTCGTAGTGGTCGGGAAGGAAACTCGCCTCGTCGCTGCTGGAGGTCAGCTTCGGCGCCAGTGAGATCACCGCGCCGGCCGCCACCACCCACGCCAGGATGATCCACCAAGGGCGGCGAACCACGAATCGGCCCAGACCAGAGAACATCGGCTACTGCCTCTCCTCGCCCCCGAGGCACAACAGTCGTGTTCCGCCCAGCATCGGCCGGTCCGGGCGGCCCCGCCACTCGAGCCACTCGATTTCAGTCACTCGCTCAGCGGCGGGGCGCCCCGGCTTCCCTGGCTTCCGTGGGCTGTCCGGGCTTTCCCGGCATCCCGGGCTGCCCCGGCTTCCCTGGGTCTGTCCCGGCCGTGTCCGGCGCCGTCAGAAATTGATCATGTGCCCGGCCAGGCCGTGCACCGCTTCCTTGACGGCCTCGCCCAGCGTCGGGTGCGCGTGGACGTTGCGCGCCACCTCGTGGACGGTGAGGTCCCACTGCTGGGCCAGGGTCAGCTCGGGAAGCAGCTCGGTCACGTCCGGGCCGATCAGGTGGGCGCCGATGATCTCGCCGTACTTCGCATCGCTGATGATCTTGACGAAGCCGACGGTGTCGCCGAGGCCGTGCGCCTTGCCGTTCGCCTGGAACGGGAACTTGGCGACCTTGACGTCGAAGCCCTTCTCCTTGGCCTGCGCCTCCGTCCAGCCGAAGCTCGCGATCTGCGGCTGCGAGTAGGTGGCGCGCGGGATCATCGGGTAGTCGAGTTCCATCGTCTCGGCGTCCGCGAGGGTCTCGGCGGCGACGACACCCATGGCCTCGGCGGTGTGCGCCAGCATCAGCTTCGCCGTGACGTCACCGATGGCGTAGATGTGCGGGACGCTCGTACGGCAGCGGCCGTCGACGTCGATCGCGCCGCGCTCGGTGAGTCGCACGCCCGTGGCCTCCAGACCGAAGCCCGTGACGTTCGGCGCGAAGCCGATGGCCTGGAGGACCTTGTCCGCCTCCAGGGTCTGCTGCTTGCCGTCCTTGCCCGTGACGGTCACCCGGACCTGCTCGCCCGACTCGTCGATCGACTCGACGCGCGTCGAGGTCATCACGTCGATGCCGAGCTTGCGGTACTGCTTCGCCAGCTCCTTCGACACGTCCGCGTCCTCCAGCGGCGCGACCCGGTCAAGGAACTCGACGATCGTCACCTTCACGCCGTAGTTGTGCAGGACGTAGGCGAACTCGATGCCGATCGCGCCCGCGCCCGCGATCACGATGGAACGCGGCAGGGAATCGGCGAGGATCTGCTCCTCGTACGTCACCACGCGCTCGCTGCGGCTCGTACCGGGCAGCAGCCGGGGCGTGGCGCCGGTGGCGATGATGCAGTTCTCGAAGCCGATCGTGACCGTCGTGCCGTCGGACTTCGCCACCTGGAGCGTGTTCGCGTCCAGGAACGTGCCCCGGCCGTCGAACTCCGTGATGCCGTTCTTCTTCATCAGGAAGTGGACGCCCTTGACGCGGCCGTCCGCGACGGTGCGGCTGCGGCTGAACGCCTGGCCGTAGTCGAAGGACACCTGGCCGTCGACCTTGATGCCGTACGTCTTCTGCTCGTGCGTGAAGAGGTGGGCCAGCTCGGCGTTGCGCAGCAGCGCCTTCGTCGGGATGCAGCCGACGTTGAGGCAGACACCGCCCCAGTACTTCTCCTCGACGACCGCGACCCGCTTGCCCAGCTGGGCGGCGCGGATGGCGGCCACGTAGCCGCCGGGTCCTGCTCCGAGTACGACGACGTCGAAGCGGTCTTCCATGGAAGGTCCTCTCAGGGTACGGATGGCTCTGGCCACGATCATGCGCCATGCGGCGGCCGGGATGGCGGGCGGGTGGCGCACACCACTGTCCGCCCCGGGGGCGGACGTCCGGCCGACGACTCAACCGCCGCCCGCAAAAGGCCCGTTGTGAATTCCTCCGCTCGTTCACCCGAACGTGGATCACCGGATAGTGTCCGAACCGACGGCACACACGCCGACGGCGCACATTCGGTGAACCCGCGCGAGAGGTGGAGAGCGCACTGTGCACAGTGACAACCAGCCCGGGGCGGCGGCCGGCCCGTCCATCCCCATCCCGTACGACATCCCCACCTCCGCACGCGCCTACGGCTGGATGCTGGGCGGCAAGGACAACTACGAGGTGGACCGCAGCTTCCTGCTCTCCACGCTGCCGTCGTTCCCCGAGTGCGTCGACATCGCCCGGCAGAACCGCGAGTTCCTCTTCCGCGTGGTGCGGTACCTGACGCGTGAGGCGGGCATCCGCCAGTTCATCGACATGGGCTGCGGCTTGCCCACCGACAACAACGTCCACCAGGTCGCGCGGAGCTTCGCCCCGGACGCCCGCGTCGTCTATGTCGACATCGACCCGATCGTCCTCGCGCACGGCCGCGCGCTGCTCGCCGACGACGACTCCACCACCGTGATCACCGGCGACATGCGCGACCAGAAGGCGATCCTGGACCACCCCGACCTCGTCCGCCTCATCGACTTCGACGAGCCGCTCGCCGTGCTCTTCCTCTCCGTGGGGCACCACCTCACCGACGCCGACGGACCGGCCCGCGTGCTGCGGACCGCCATCGAGCGGGCCGCGCCCGGCAGCCTCCTCGGCTTCTCGCAGGTCGTCGCGGACGATCCCGTACGGGGTGCCGCCATGACCGCGCACATCTCCGGCGGCGGCGTCCCGTGGCAGACCCGCACCCCCGCCGAGGTCGACGCCCTTTTCGAGGGCCTCGAACCGCTGGAGCCGGGCCTCGTGAACCTCGTCGACTGGCGCCCCGACGCCGACCAGCCGCCGCTCGCGCCCGTCGACCCGGCACTCGTGCCCTACCTCGGCGCCACCGAACTCAACAAGGGCATCTACGAATACGGGGGAGTGCTGCGGGTGCCGGGCACCGAGGGGGGCTGAATCAGCCGGGCGGTTGACCCGGGGTGAGGGGCGCCGCACAATGACGACCATGATCCAGCACCTGACCGCCGCCGTACGGAGGTTCGGCGTCCCGTGGCGGCGCGGGTGCGAGCGATCGGGCCGCTAGCCGTACGGAGTCCTCTCCAGCCGTACGGAGTCCTCTCCAGCCGTACGGAGTCCTCTCCGCCCGGCCTGCCCGTCCTCGCATCCTCGCGTCCCGAAGGATCATCGCCCCATGGCTGTCACGGACCCGGTCGTCACCGACCACACCGCTCTGCCCCACGCCCCGCTGCGGGAAGCCCGCGTCCCCGCCGACGGCATGTACGAAGGCCGCCGCACCCTGCGCCGCCTGCCCGAGGGGTGGCGGGAGCGGCCGTACGAACTGATCGACGTCGTGCCCCAGGGCCCGCTCATCGGCGCCGAGATCCGCGGCGTCGACCTCGCGCGGCCTCTCACGCCCGCCCTGCGCGAGGAGTTGAACCGCGCGCTGCTGGAGTGGAAGGTGCTCTTCTTCCGCGGCGCGGCCATCACGGCCGAGCAGCAGCGCGCCTTCGCCCGCAACTGGGGCGAGCTGGAGACCAATCCGCTGCTCGCCCGCGGCTCCGCCGACGACGTCGTCCGCTTCGACAAGGGCGGCAGCGCCACCCCGACGTACGAGAACGTCTGGCACGCGGACGTCACCTTCCGCGAACGCCCCGCGCTCGGCGCCGTGTTGCAGCTGCGCGAGGTGCCGCCGTACGGCGGTGACACCCTGTGGGCCGACATGGCGGCCGCCTACGACAACCTCCCCGACTCGGTGAAGGAGCGCATCGACGGGGCGCGGGCCGTGCACGACTTCATCCCCGGCTTCGCCCGCTTCTACGGGCCCGAACGGCTGGCCCCGCTCCAGGACCTCTTCCCGCCCGTCACACACCCCGTGGTTCGCACGCACCCGGAGACCGGGCGGCGGGTGCTCTTCGTCAACACCTCCTTCACCACGCACATCGTCGGCATGGAGCGGGCGGAGAGCGACCGCCTGCTGGGCTTCCTCGTGCGACAGGCCCATGTGCCGGAGTACCAGGTGCGGTTCCACTGGCAGGCGGGCGATGTCGCCTTCTGGGACAACCGGGCGACCCAGCACTACGCGGTCGACGACTACGCGCCGCACCGCCGCGTCGCGGAACGGGTGGCGATCGCGGGCGACCGTCCTTACTAGGTTCCGTCTCGCCTCGCGGGAAGCCGCTACCGGGCTGCCACCGGGCGGAGTTCGCCCCCGGGAGGGAGCCACCCACTACGGCGTCCGGCACGGCCGTCTCTCCGAAGCGCCGCCCGTGGCGCCGCCTTGACCGGTGGATCAAGCGGCTCCTAGCCTCACGGATATCCGACTCCGCGATCGTATGGACGAAACTGGGGCAGTGATCCATGGACTTCGCGCCGACCGAGGAGCAGGCCCCGGGTCTGCCCAGGTCCCGCCGATGACGACTCCGCCGCCCGCGCCCGCCCTCGCCGGGCTCAAGGTGCTCGACCTGTCCCGGGTCCTGGCCGGCCCCTACTGCGCGCAGATGCTCGCCGACCACGGCGCCGACGTCATCAAGGTCGAACCACCGGCCGGCGACGAGACCCGGGGCTGGGGGCCGCCCTTCGTCGCGCCGGACACCTCCGCGTACTACCAGAACCTCAACCGGGCCAAGAAGAACATCGTCGTGGACCTGTCCGTGCCCGAGGGGCGGGACATCCTCGACACGCTGCTGCGCGACACCGACGTCCTCGTCGAGAACTTCAAGGCGGGCACCCTCGCCAAGTGGGGCTACCCCGACGAGGCACTGCGCCGCCGCTTCCCCGCGCTCATCCACTGCCGCGTCACCGGCTTCGGAGCCGACGGCCCGCTCGGCGGACAGCCCGGTTACGACGCCGTGCTCCAGGCCTACGGCGGCCTGATGAGCGTCAACGGCGAGCCGGACGGGCCACCGCTGCGGGTGGGCGTGCCGGTCGTCGACCAGGTCACCGGCATCCTCGCCTTCTCCGGCATCCTGCTCGCCCTGCACGAACGGCACCGCTCGGGCCTCGGCCAACTCGTCGACTGCACGCTGCTGGACACCGCGATCAGCCTGCTCCACCCGCACTCGGCCTCCTGGCTCGCGAACGGCACCGTGCCGCGGCGCACCGGCTCCGCCCACCCCACCATCGCCCCTTACGACGCCTTCACCGCCGCCGACGGGCCGGTCTTCATCGCGGTGGGCAACGACCGGCAGTTCGGCGCGCTCACCGATGTGCTCGGCGTGCCCGGGCTCGCCGACGACCCGCGCTTTCGCACCAACCAGGACCGCGTACGGCACCAGGGGGAGCTGCGTGCCGCGCTGGAGTCGGCCATCGCGGACGTCCCCCGCGCCGAACTCGCGGCACGGCTCACCGCCCGCGGCGTCCCGGCCTCCCCGGTGCACGACGTGGCCGAGGCGCTGACCGCGCCGCAGGTGCGCCACCGAGGCCTGGTGGTCGAGTCCGGCGACTACCGCGGCCTCGCCTCACCCGTGTCGCTCTCCCGTACGCCCGCCCGGGTGCGGCCCGAGGTGCGGGGAGCCGGGGCGGACACGCGAGAGGTGCTGGGCGCGGCCGGGTACGACGGCGACGCGATCGCCCAGGCGGTCGCGGACGGTGTCGTACGGGCCGAGACGCCCCTGAGCCGCGACGACGCGTGATTGTCAGTGGCCGGTGCGAGAGTGATCGCCATGACACCACTTCTCTTGAGCGACATCGAGGCGGCGCTGCGGGACAGTTGGGGCGCGGACACGGCCGACCCCGGGTCCAGCGAGGCATGGGCGCCGGACAATCCAGAACGGGACCAGTGCGGTGTCACCACGCTCGTGGTGAACGACCTGCTGGGGGGTGATCTGGTACTCGGCGAGGTCCACGTCGACGGTGAGCGGACGGGGTACCACTGGTGGAACCGCTGGGCCTCGGGGTTCGAGATAGACCTCACCCGCGGCCAGTTCCTGCCGGGCGAGACGGTGACGGAGGGCGTCACCGTCGTCCGGCCTCCGGAGATCCGCCGCTGCCGCGAGGAGTACGAACTGCTGCGCTCCCGCGTGCTGAGAAGACTGGACGAGCTGGCCCGTGAGCGGGCCGGCGGCGGGACGGCGGCCGTGCGCACAACACTACGGCCCCCGGTGCCCGAGGACACCGGGGGCCGCCCCGCATCCCGGCAGCCTTCCCCCACGAAAGGTCACCAGGACTCCCCTGAGTGTGGATCAGGGTGAGATCTCGTCAGAAGGTCAATACGGCACCCTCCCCGAGACCCGCCTTCATCGTGCACCGGTTGGCGAAGGTGGTGGACCAGTCGACGTGCTTGCCGTTCCACACGCCGGTGACGGTCACCGTCACCGGCTGCCACTCCCTGGTACAGACGACGTCGGACGTGTTGCTCACCAGGCGGGTGAACTGGCCGCCCACCTCGGTGAGTTCGGCGCACGCGGCCTCCGGCGCCGGGTGGGTCCCGGCGGGGCGCGGCGCGCAGGTCAGAGTCACGGCGCGTTCGACCGCCGCGGAGCTGGCGTCCTCGCCCTGGCCGACCGTGAGCACCAGAGCGGACGGCGCGTAGAGGCTCGTGGGCTTGGGAGCCTCGGCCTGCGCGGTGCCTGATGTCGCGGCGAGGACGCAGGTGGCCGCCGCGGCGGTTGCTCCTATCGTCCTGAGGGTGCGACGCATGGTGAACTCTCCTTCGCTGGTTGCGGTTGGTGACTGCGGTGGGGAGTCTTGCCGGTGCGGAGAGTGAGTGCCAGGCGGATGGTCGATTTCCGGATGTGTGCGTTCGGTGGACGGTGCCCGTACGGCCGTTCGGGCAGCTCAGAAGCAGTGACTCGGCCGCGCGGCGCCTGTCCAGCATATGGACAATCGGCATTGGTATAAACGCCAACGACCCGTTGACCTGCATCGTCGCGAAATTGGTTCTTTTTTCGACAACCCGCATCGACCGGAAATCATCGCTCTCGGGCGGTTAAACCGGGCCCTCGGGAGCTTGTGCGGGGTTGGCGGCCGCGCCCTCGGTGCTGATCAGTACGACCGTCGAGGCGGCTCCGACGCCCAGCTCCGCCCGGCGCCCGGCGCTGCCCGCTCCGGTGAGCGCGGCGCGCGCCCCCGCGAGGGCTGCGCCGCCGCACGGACCGGACGAGACGCCCAACTCCGCGAGGTCGCGTACGGCCGCCGCGCTGTCGGCGTCGCGCACGGCGACCGCCGCGTCCAGGCCGTCGCGCAGCACGGGCCAGGCGAGCGCCGACGGAGTTCCGCAGTTGAGGCCCGCCATCGCGGTGGCGCCGGTCTCCACGCCGGTCAGCCGCCCCGCTCGGAGGCTCGTCAGCACGCACGCGGCCACCTCCGGTTCCACGGAGAGGAGCGCGGCGGGCGCCGCACCGGAGGCGGTCGCGGCGGGCCGCCGGCCCCGGTAGTGCGCCACGGCGGCCTGGGCGAGCGACCCGACGCCCACCGGGACGGCGACGAGTGACGGCGACCCGGCGCCCGCCGCGGCCAGTTGGGCGTCGATCTCGGCGAACAGCGTGGCGTACCCCTCGACGATCAGCGCGGGAATCTCCTCGTAGCCGTCCCACGCCGTGTCCTGGACGAGCACGGCGTCCGGCGCCCCGGCCGCCTCCGCCGCCCGGCGCACCGCCGCGTCGTAGGACCCAACCACGGTGGTGACCTCGGCGCCCTCGCCCGCGATGGCGGCCACGGCCGCCGGGTGGACGCCTTCGGGGACGAAGACGTGCGCGCGCTGACCGAGCCGCCGCGCCATTCTGGCCACGGCCCGCCCGTGGTTGCCGTCGGTGGCGGTGACCAGACACAGCCGTCGGCCGTCGACGGCCCCCGCCGCTCCGCTCCCGCGCCGCGCCAGGACCCGGTGGATCGCCCAGGACGCGCCGAGCGCCTTGAACGCGGGCAGGCCGAGCCGCTCCGACTCGTCCTTCACGAAGACCCGCGCGACACCCAACTCGGCCGCGAGGGACGGCAGTTCATGGAGAGGGGTCGGGGTGTAACCGGGCAGCGCGGCATGGAAGGCGCGGGCGTCCGCCGAGGGCGGGGCGCAGGTCCACGACCGCGCCGCGGGCCGCGCGAACCATGGCGGCCGGGGGAGCGGCGAGCCGACGCGAGGCGAAGAGGAGGAGGGGGTGGCGGGGGCGGCGGGGGAGCCGGGGCAGGCGGGGAAATCGGCCACGGGGCACGTCTCTTGTTCCATCACGAGACCACCTTGCGGCGCCCGCCTCCCTTCGGTCCAGCGATTGTTTCCGACGGGTAATGTTCGGAGAAGCCGATGAATGCCGACGGGGAGCCGGTTGCGGAGCCGGGGGACGGGAGGGCGGGCGTGTTCGACTTGCACCGGCTGCGACTGCTGCGCGAACTGAAGCACCGAGGGACGCTCGCCGCCGTCGCCTCGGCCCTCTCCTACAGCCCCTCCTCGGTCTCCCAACAACTCTCGCTCCTGGAGACGGAGGTGGGCGTCCCGCTCCTGGAACCGGTCGGCCGGCGCGTGCGCCTGACCCCGCAGGCCGAGATCCTCGTCGCCCACACCGAGGCGGTCCTCGCCCGCCTGGAACGCGCCGAGGCGGACATCGCCACCTCGCTCTCCGGCCTGACCGGAACCCTGCGGATCGCGTCGTTCCAGACCGCGGCCCTCGCCCTGGTGCCCACCGCGCTGTCGCTGCTGCGCGCGGAGCACCCCGCCCTGCGCGTGCACGTCACCCAGGCCGAACCGGAGACCGCGCTGCCCGCCCTGCTCGCCCGCGACTTCGATCTCGTCGTCGCCGAGGAGTATCCGGGCGAGCCCAACGCCCGCCTCGCCGAACTCCACCAGGAAGACCTGCGCCAGGACCCCCTGCGTCTCGCCCTGCCCGCCCTGCCGGACGAGGCCGCGCCACGGACGAGCGGTGCCCGGTCCGCGCTGCTCGCCTGCGCCGAGCGGCCCTGGGTCATGGAACCGCCCGGCAGCGCGGCCCGGCGCTGGGCGACCACACTGTGCCGCACCGCGGGGTTCGAACCCGACGTGCGCTTCGACTCCACCGACCTCCTGCTCCACCTGCGCCTGGTCGAGCAGGGCCACGCGGTGGCGCTCCTGCCCGACCTGGTGTGGGGCGACCGCGAACCGTCGGTGCGGCTCGTGCCGCTGCCCCGAGGCCGGCGGGCCCGCCGTCTGTTCACCGCCGTCCGCACGGGCCGCAGCACTCACCCGGCGATCGTCGCCTGCCGCCGCGCGCTCCGTCAGGCGGCAGGCCCGGCCGAAGGGTGACGGGGCGTCACCCGGCCGGCCGTCAGCTCCGGGAGAAGGCCAGCACCGCCGCCAGGTTCATGGGCTGCCGCGTCGAGAGGTAGATGTACGGCGCGCCACCGTAGGAGTTCCGCAACTCGATGCGCAGGGCCGTGGGGACGTAGGAGCGCAGGAGCAACAACGCGTACGGGTTGGCCCGCACGGTGCGCCACTCGAAGGCCTCCCGCTCGTCGAGGATCTCGGTGGCTCCGAGCGCCTCGATCGGGATGGTCCGCCCGCCGACGACGAGCGAGCCCGGTGTCACCAGAATGCGCACCCTGCCGTGCGCGTGCACGATCGCGGCGGCCACCGCGATGCCGACCGCGGCCGTGATCGCCGCGGCCATCACGCCGAAGGGAATGGCCCCGAGCCCCAGTCCGGCTCCGCCCAGTGCGACCAGGGCCCACCAGGAGCGGGGCACGCTCAACCGCTCTTCGTAGATGTGCATGGCCGAATCCTGGCAGGTCGTCCGCCGCCGCGGACAGAGGGGGCGTGGCGAGGCAACGCGAAGCCTCCGGTTGCCGTCCTCCAAGGGGCAAGAGGGGCACATGAGTTCGTTTGTGTCCTGAGACGAATGATGAGGAGGAGGACCACTTTGAGACGTGTCTCACGAGTGGCGACCACGGCGTTCGCGGTACTCGCGCTCGCGGCGGCGGCCCCGGGGGCGGCACACGCGCTGCCGCCCACCGCCCCGCCGACCGCGCCGTCCAGCAGCGACGAAGACCTTCCCGACGGCTGGCGGCTGACCGGTGAGGGAAGCGGCAGGGCACTGGTGTGGGCCTCGCCCGAGCCGGTGCCCATGGGGGACGCCCGGGTCGAGTTCTACTCCGGGGACAAGCTCCTCGGCAGGCCCGCCGCCGCGCGGGACGGCCGCTCCTTCCGGTTGCCGCTCGACGGCACCGTCGGCCCGCCGAAGAAGCTGCGTGTGCTGGCCGGCGGGCGCCGCCTGGACGCGGCAGGCGCCGGCCGGGAGTCGGCCGCCCCGCGCACCGCTTCCCCCGTGGCCCTGCCGCCCGCGGGCGCGGTCGACCCCGGCAAGCCCGGCCGCTACCGCACCGTCAGGGGCGAGTACACCCTCAAGTCCGTGTGGCTGCCCGGCTATCCGGAGCCGGTGGAGATGCGGGCCGACGTGGTCGGGCCCGCCGACGCGCCGGGGAAACGGCCACTGGCGCTCTTCCTGCACGGCCGTCACTCCACCTGTTACGCCGGTGACCAGGCGAACGGGGACTGGCCCTGCAAGGCCGGCATGAAGCCGATCCCGAGTCAGGACGGCTACCAGCGGGCCCAGAAGCTCCTCGCCTCCCAGGGCTACGTCACCGTGTCCATCGCCGCCAACGGCATCAACGGCCAGGACCACCTCGCCGAGGACGCCGGCGCGCAGGCCCGCTCCTCCCTCGTGAGACTGCACCTCGGCCACTGGGCGGACTGGGCCCAGAAGCCGGCCGACGCCCCCGCGGCCGTGCGCGCCGTCGCCCCGGCCGACCTGTCGCGCGTACTGCTCGTCGGACACTCGCGCGGCGGCGAGGGCGTCAACAGGGCCGCCCTCGACAGCCTTTACGCGCCGCCCGCCGACCAGGACGGCTACCACGGCCCGGTGCGCTGGAAGATACGCGGCAACGTCCTGATAGGCCCCACTATCTTCGGGCAGAACCCGGTCCCGGACGTGCCCTCGGCGACGATCCTGCCCGGCTGCGACGGAGACGTCTCCGACCTCCAGGGCGAGATCTACGCCGACGGGACGCGCCGCGTCGGCGGCGGCACCGCCCTGCACAGCGCGCTCTACATGGTCGGCGCCAACCACAACTTCTTCAACAGCGAATGGACGCCCGGGCAGGCGAAGGCGCCCGCCGAGGACGACTTCCACGCCGACGGAAACGACCCCGTGTGCTCCCCGGGCAAGAAGACCCGCCTCACCGCCAAGCAGCAGCAGGCCGCGGGCGCCACGTACATAGCCGCGGCGGCCCGGCTGTTCGTCGCGGGTGACGACCGGGTGCGCCCGCTCCTCGACGGCTCGAACCGGCGCGCTCCCTCGGCGGACCCCGCGCGGGTCCTGTCCCACGCCGTCGGCGCCCGCCGCACGGAGGCCTTCCTGCCGGACGCCACGGCCACGGTCAAGGGCGCCCGGCTCTGCGCCCAGGTGTCCCCGGACGCCGCCCGCTCCTGTCTGCCGCCCGATGCGGCGGGCGCGTCACCGCACTTCGCCGGCTGGGAGATCTCCCCGGAGCCGGGCCGTGACGCGGTGGCGATGCGCTGGACACGGCCGGGCACCCCGGCCCGGCTGAGCCCCGCCAGTCCCGTCTCCCTGGCCGACGCCAAGGACGTGGCGCTGCGGGTGATCGTGCCGCCCAACTCCAAGGGCACCCGGCTCGACGTGACACTCGTCGACAAGGCCGGCCACCGCGCGAAGCTCGGCACCGCCCGTGTCGACGGGCTGCCGGGCAGCGACCGGACCGCCTCCTACTGGGGCCGCGAGGTCCGCCTGCCGCTGACGGCGCGGGCGAAGGACGCGCTGGACCTCAAGCGGGTGAAGACCCTCGAACTCACCCCGCGCAGCCGCTCCGGCAAGGTGTGGCTGGTGGACGCCTGGGGCTGGCGCCCCGGCACACCCGACGTCAAGCCCACCGCCCTGCCCCGGGTCGACATCGGCCGGCTGACCGTCGACGAAGGGGACTCCGGGGCGCGGACCTACCACGTTCCGGTCCGCGTCTCCGGCGAGGGCAGCGGCCAGGTCCGGCTCTTCGCGCCCGAGCCCGGCTCGGACGAGGTCAGGTCCCGCCTGGTGACGGTGCGGCCGGGCGGTCACGACATCGACGTACCGGTGGAGGTCCGAGGTGACACCCGCTACAACTACGACCTCGCGCAGGACGCGTTCGTCAAGGCGGTGCGCGGTGCCGTGGTCGGCTCCCACCACGGCGGTGTGACGGCACGCAACGACGACCCGATGCCGAAGCTCACCCTGGAGCCCGTCGCCGACCGCGTCACCGAGGGCAAGCCGCTGAAGTGGCGGCTGAAGATCGCCGAACCCGTCGACGTGGACATCAGCGCGAGCCTCACCTTCCTGCCGGTCGATCGCGGCACCGAACTCTCCACGCTCGACGTGGACCCGCGCTGGCTGACGGACGAGATCGGTCAGTCGCCCCGGCCGGGGCGCCCGCTCTCCAAGATGGTGGACGGCGAGTCGCTCTACCTCACCCTGCCCGCCGGCAAGAAGAGCGTCGACATACGCGTCCCCACCATCAAGGACAACGCCCGTGAACCGGACGAGTCCCTGAAGGCCCAGCTGTCCGTCTACGATCAGAACTGGGAGCCGCAGCCCGGTCCGGTGATCACCGGCACGGTCGTGAACAGGCAGTAGCACGGGCCGGCGTGGTACGGGGCGGCCAGGAGTACGGGGACGACGGCGGCCGTGGCGCGACTCGAACGGGCGTACGTAGAGTGCGGTCATGTCCCGAGACGTGAGCAACGCCGAACTCCAGCTCCTGCGCCCCGACCACGCACCCGCCCTGCTGGCCTTCGAGGAGGAGAACCGCGCGTACTTCGCCGCCTCCATCCCCGACCGGGGTGACGCCTACTTCCGGGAGTTCGCGGCCCTGCACAGCGCCCGGCTCGCCGAGCAGGAGGCCGGGATCTGCTTCTTCCACGTACTGGTGGACGACGCGGGCGAGGTGCTCGGGCGGGTCAACCTCATCGACGTGGCGGACGGCAGCGCCGAACTCGGCTACCGCGTCGCGGAGCGGGCCGCCGGACAGGGCCTCGCCACCCGGGCCGTCCGGCAGGTCCGCGAACTCGCCGCCACCGCGTACGGCCTCACCGAACTGCGCGCCGTGACGACGCACGACAACGCGGCCTCACGGGCCGTCCTCGCCCGCGCCGGGTTCGTGGCGACCGGCGACATCAGGCTCGACGGCCGCCCGGGGAGCAGCTACGTGCTCAGCCTCTGAGCGCTGCGGATCCGGGGAGGCCTGCTGCTGGGCCCGCTCCAGGAAGCGCAGCAGCTCCACCGGGAAGGGCAGGACGAGGGTGGAGTTCTTCTCGGCGGCGACGGCCACCACCGTCTGCAACAGGCGCAGTTGGAGCGCGGCGGGCTGTGCCGACATCTCCTTCGCGGCCTCGGCGAGCTTCTTGGAAGCCTGGAGCTCCGCGTCGGCGTTGATGACGCGCGCCCGCCGCTCGCGGTCCGCCTCGGCCTGGCGGGCCATGGACCGCTTCATGGTCTCCGGCAGCGACACGTCCTTGATCTCGACGCGGTCGATCTGCACGCCCCAGCCGATGGCCGGGCTGTCGATCATCAGCTCCAGGCCCTGGTTGAGCTTCTCGCGGTTGGACAGCAGATCGTCCAGGTCGCTCTTGCCGATGATCGACCGCAGGGACGTCTGCGCCATCTGCGAGACCGCGAAGCGGTAGTCCTCCACCTGGACGACGGCGTTCGCCGCGTCGACGACCTTGAAGTAGATGACGGCGTCCACCCGCACCGTGACGTTGTCCCGCGTGATGCCGTCCTGCGCGGGCACGGGCAACGTCACGATCTGCAGGTTCACCTTGCGCAGCCGGTCGATGCCCGGCACGATCATGGTGAAGCCGGGGCCCCGCACCTGGCCCGAGAGTCGGCCCAGACGGAAGACCACTCCGCGCTCGTACTGCTTGATCACGCGGGCCGCCGCCACGGCGTACAGGAAGCAGCCCGAGGCGAGCGCGGCGCCTGCTGTCAGCAGCTCATCGACCATGGCGACCCCCCTGACATCCGAGTCGGCCATTGCTCTCACGATATGCCCGGAAATGTCCCCCGGTCGAGCCCCGGGCACCGCGGCACCCCGCCGGGAAGGGCCGCGTGTCAGCCGGTGCGGGGACGGGACTCGTACAGCCGCGTGTAGTAGCGGCCCTCGGACTCGTGGCCGGTCGGGTCCTCACCGGCCAGGATCACCTGCCGCACGGCGTCCCGCCGCTCCTGCTCGCTGGTGAAGAGCCGCTGCGGATACGTCCGCGAGAAGTCCGTGACGGTGGCCAGGCCGTGCGCGGCCAGCGTGGCGGCGATGCGCCGGTAGGGCACGGTCCGCAGCGCGAACGCGCTCACCCACACCGGCGTCCGGGCGCAGCCGAGCAGCGCGTCGAAGGTGCGGTGGGTGATGTAGCTGGTGCCTCCGGTGACGGTGATCAGTCCGGCGCGGGCGACCGCGCGGCACAGGCCGGGACCGGGCGGGCACCGTTCGAGGTCCTCGGTGTACGCCTCGTCGAGCAGGCCCACGTCCAGCGCGTACCGCGTGGCGTTTGCCGCGACGTCGAGCCCGATCACCGGCGTGGCGTCCGCGCGCCGCCGCCCGGCGTAGAACTCCTTGTCGCACGCGACGAGTTCCTGCGGCGTGAGCGCGGTGATCGCGACGGAGGTGTAGCGGGCGTACAGATCGGCGAGCGTGAGGTCGTGGTTGAGCAGCGCCGCGTTGATGCCGTAGGAGCAGCACACGTCGAGGACCGTCACGGGCCCCTCGTCGCCGGCCGTCCGGGAGCGCTGTTCCCGCGTGCGGCGGAAGACCGCCTGGGCGTGGTGCGGGATCTCGTACTCGTAGGGCGCCAGCGTCCGGAAGTAGGCGCGCGGGTCCGGCTGGTCGTAGATGTCGTCGAACCGGGTCTTGCCCGACGCGGTCGCCGTCCTGTGCCGGTCAGTGGCCATGGAGCACCTCCGGGACTGAGAGGGCCGGATACGAGGCGGACGTGCACCTCTACCCGACCCGTGCCACCCCCCCGGTAGGCCTCCTGGCGGTATCCGGCCACGGCACCGAACGGCCGCGCCGTCCGTCGGCCGCCTCCGCCCCGGAGCTGGCTACCCTGGAGCCGATGTTCTCCTCCCAGGGTCCCACGCTGCGCGAGCTGGCCGTTCAGGCGCTCTCCTCCACCGAGCGGGGTTACGACCTGCTCGCCCCGAAATTCGACCACACGCCGTTCCGCACCCCTGACCGGTTCCTGGCGGCGACCGCCGAGGCGCTGCGCCCGCTCGGCCCCTTCGACGCCGGCCTCGACGTGTGCTGCGGGACCGGAGCGGGAGTGGGGACGCTGCTGCCGCTGTGCCGGGAGCGGGTCACCGGCGTGGACTTCAGCGCGGGGATGCTCGCCGCCGCCGACCGGGCCGTACGGGCGCCGCGCGCCGGGGGCGGCCCGGCGGTGGAGTGGGTGCGCGCCGACGCCCGGGCGTTGCCGTTCACCGGGGGCTTCGACCTGGCGGTCAGCTTCGGGGCGTTCGGCCACTTCCTGCCCGCCGAGCGGCCCGCTCTGTTCGGCGGCGTCCACCGGGCGCTGCGCCCCGGAGGCCTCTTCGCCTTCCCGATCGGAGCGCCGCAGCCCGTCACCTCCCCGTGGCACTGGGCCCTGCTCGGCTTCGACGGGATGATGCGGGTGCGCAACCTCCTGTGGCGGCCCCGGTTCGTCATGTACTACCGCACCTTCGCCCTGGGCGGCGTCCGCGAGGACCTGGCCGACGCCGGGTTCGACGTGTCGCTGCTGCCCCTGGAGGAGTTCGGCCGCCGGCCCGACGGCAGCCCGCGGTGGCGTCTCGTGGTGGCCCGCAAGGTGTGAGGGCCCGCCGGCCGCCGGTGAGTCGTCAGACCAGGCTCGGCCGCGCGGTGCCCGGCACCCCGCCGGGCCGCACGGACCGCTCCGCCCGCCGCACCGCCGGGCCCATCAGCAGCGACGCCGCGAGGAAGACCGCCCCGAGCACCAGCCACCCGGGCACGCCTCCCACCACCAGGAGCCAGGTCAGCAGGAGCGGGCCCAGGGTGCGGGCGACCGGTACGCCGGTGCCGTAGAAGCCCTGGTACTGGCCGACGTGCCGGGCGGGCGCCAGCGCGAGGCCGATCTGCCACGACCCCGCGGAGTGCCGCATCTCGGCCACCACGTGCAGCGCCGCGCCGACGACCAGGACCGCGGCGGCCACCCACGGCGCGAGCCGCGCCGCCGACACGGCGAAGACCGCGCACGAGCCGAACATGACCAGCCCGGAGTGCCGCACCGCCCGCGCGGCCGCGACCAGGCCCGTGACGCCGCGGGCCAGCCGCACCTGGAAGACCATCACCGCGAGCGTGTTCAGGACGAACAGCGCCGAGACCAGCCACCCCGGGGCGTCGGTGCGCTCCGCCGTCCACAGCGGGATGGCGAGGCTGAGCAGCGGCATCCGCAGCAGCAGCACCGCGTTGAGGAGCGTGACCACCGCGTACGGCCGGTCACGCAGCACCGCCAGCCGCGGCTCGCCGTCACCGCGCGCCGCCGTGGACCGCGCCACCACCGGCAGGCGCAGCAGCACGGCCGCGCAGAGCACGAAGCTCACCGCGTCCAGGGCGAGCACCGCGCGGTAGGCCTCGGCGGTGTCGTACCGCAGGGCCAGACCGCCGAGGGCGGCCCCGACCGCGAGGCCCGCGTTCAGCGTCGACTGCAGGTGCGCCAGCACGTCCGTGCGCTCCGCCGGGGCCACGAGCCCCGCGAGGAGCGCCTGCCGGGCGGCGGCCAGACCGCACTGCGCGACGGCGTAGACGACCGCCGCCGTGAGGAACAGTGCGAACGACCCGACGAAGAGGAACGACGCGACGGCCGCACCCGTGGCCACGGCCAGCAGCACCGAAGCGGCGCGTGGCCCCCACCGGTCCGCGAGCGTGCCCAGCGGTACCCCGGTCACCGACCCGATCCCCCAGGCCACCGCGAGGCCCAGTCCGATCTGGGTGGGGGAGAGGCCCACGACCCGGGTGAAGTACAGCGCCGACGACACGTAGTACGCGCCGTCGCCCACGGAGTTGCTCAGCTGGGCGGCCGCGAGGACGCGCGGCGCCCCCGACGGCGGAAGGACACGGATCGGCACGACGCTCCCCGGATCGGCGGCCTGGCGGCCGTCCCTGTTTCGACGCGTCGACGCTATGCGGCCGGTGACGGCCACGGCTGGGCCAATCACACGCCGCGGCCGTGTGCCACTTCGGGCCGGGCACCGGGCCCGCGGCCCGCTGCCCTGCCCTCGCCGCGCCCCCCTCTACGCCTTGCCGTCGGCCGCCGCCCGCAGCGCGGCCACGTCGAGCTTCTTCATGCCGAGCATCGCCTGCATGGCGCGCTGGGCCCGCCCGGCGTCCGGGTCGGACAGCAGCTCGTTGAGAGCGGTGGGCACGACCTGCCAGGACAAGCCGTACTTGTCCTTGACCCACCCGCAGGGCCCCTCCGCGCCGCCTTCGGAGAGCTTCGCCCAGTAGTAATCGACCTCCTCCTGGTCGGCGCAGTCGATCGTGAAGGAGACGGCCTCGTCGAAGGTGAACTCGGGGCCGCCGTTGAGAGCCATGAAGTCCTTGCCGTCCAGCCCGAACTCCACGGTGAGCACGGTGCCGGCCGGGCGCGGGGCGCCCTCTCCGTAGTACGAGATGTTCTTGATCTCCGAGTTCGGGAAGACCGAGACGTAGAACTCCGCCGCCTCCTGGCCCTCGGTGTCGAACCAGAGGCAGGGTGTGATCGTGGGCATGGCACTCTCCTGTCGCGTACGCGCCGGGCCTGTCCGCGCTCTGCGGCGCTCCGGGACGTTCTGTGGCGTTCTCTCTCTAGAGGGACCGTCGCACCGCACGGAACTCATCGCCACACGGTCACCCTGTTGTCCGTACGCTCCCTACGCTCGGCTCCCGCTCCAGACGGATGCCGAAGTGCCGCTCGTACGCCGCGAGCACCTCCGTCTCCGTGGCCAGTTCGGTGATGTGCCGCTCGCCGTCCACGGTGGTGGTGAGGGTGCGGCCGCTGAGGGTGACCCGACCGTCATCGGTGACGATCGAGCAGACCAGGGAGCGGGTGAAGTGGGAGTCGGGGCAGGTGCGGTGGTACCAGGCACCGGCCCTGAAATCGGCCAGCTCGCGCGGCCGCGGGTCGATCAAGTACTGCCGCCTGCCGTCCATGACCACCTCCAGATCGCCCGCCGCGGCCGCCACGAGGCGGAACGTGCCGCCGGGGTCGGCCTGCTCGCCCCGCTCACCGAAGGCGAGCGGCAGATGGCTGTGCGCGCCGAACCCGATGTCCGCGAGCCAGTCGCCGCCGTCCCGCGTGCCCACACGCAGCGCCAGATGGTCGTACGGGATGCCGGGCCGCCCCGTGTCGTCGTACACCCGGGCCTGCATCAGCGTGACGTCGAAGCCGAGGGAGGTCAGGAGGGCGGCGAAGGCACCGTTGAGTTCGTAGCAGAAGCCGCCTCGGCGGGCGTCCACGACCTTCGCCACCAGTGCCTCGGCGGTGAGTTCGATCTCCGCACCGAGGTGGACCGACAGGTTTTCGAAGGGAATGGCGCGCAGATGCGCGAGATGCAGCTCGCGCAGCGCCTGGTCGGTGGGGGCGGCGGGGCGCGCGGCGCCGATGCGCCGCAGGTAGGCGTCGGTCTGTTCGGTGTTCATGGGACCAGTGTGGTGGGGGAGCGGGAGGCGGACCACGGACCACGGGACGCGACCCTCTCGGACCTCCGACCTAGGCCGTTCGCGGCGCAGGATCACCCGGGCGCACGGCGCGGGATGAGGGAGGCGGGAGGGGGCCGCCCCGCAGACTCGGAGGATGGAATCGACACGACGGGGCGTGCTGGCAGGGCTGTTGGCCGCGGGGCTGGTGCCCGGCGCGGCGGGTGGGGCCGTGGGGGCGGGGCGGTGGCGGTGGGGCCCCGCCCGCCCGCCTCGCTGCTGGGGCACGAGATCCGCCGACTGCCCACCTCGCGCAAGGTGCTCGCGCTCACTTTCAACGCCGCGTGGGACGACAGCGGTGTCGACACCGTCCTGGCCGAGCTGCGGCGCCGGCGGCTCAAGGCGACGTTCTTCCCGACCGGCCGGTTCGCCAGGGACCGTCCCAGGGCTGTCCGGGCCATGGGCGCCGAGCACGGGCTCGGCAACCACTCCTACAGCCACCCGTACTTCGACGGCTTGAGCACCGGGCAGCGGGAGCGGGAGGTGCGGCGCGCCGACACGGCGATCCGGGCCGCGGCGGGGACCGAGCCGCTGCCGTTCTTCCGCTTCCCCTACAGTTCCACCACGGCGGAGTCGGTCGCCGACATCAACAGGCTCGGGTACGCGGCGATCGAGTTCACCACCGACACCAACGGCTACCTCGGGCCGGGGGCCGGCATGACCGTGGAACGCGTGGTCGAACGGGCCGTCGACGCGTTCGCCCCGGGCGCCATCATCCAGATGCATGTGGGAAGCACGGGCGACGGCGTCGTGCTGGACGCCCAGGCGCTGCCCCGGATCCTCGACGCGGTGCGGGCGAGAGGCTATGGCGTGGTCGACCTGCGCGCATTCCTGGTTCCGGAGGAGCGGCGCGGGGCTGGCCGCCTGGGTTAGGGGCGGAGCGCCGGGGCCCCAGACGTCCGAGGCGTACCTGCCCACCGGGAATCCGCGGTTCCTGGATCGGCAGCGGACCGTACCTGGTCGACCGTCTCGACGGGAGCCTGCATGAGATCGGTGTCCTCTCAGCGGTGGGCGGCGCGTGGGAGGCGGACTACCGCGTCCGTATGCGCGGACAGGTCATACGAGACGGCGACGGCGACGGCGACGTCCCGGCGCATCTCGTGGACGTCGTCACCGCGCAGCTGGTTCCGCCTGTCGATCCGGTTCTGTCGGTGCGGACCATCCGCTGAGCCGGGCGTCTCCTGGTGCGTGGTCAGCCCCAGTCGCCGTTGACCCACGCGAGCAGGCGGGCGCGCTTCTTGTAGGAGCACGTCGCGTAGGCGGCGCCGGAGGTGACGCCCGTGTCGGGCCCGCCGCGCAGGTCGTGCCCGACGTCGGCGGGGCCGTATTCGCCGTCGCGGTGGCCGTCCATGTCGTCGGCCCAGTCGAGGAGACCGAGGTCGAGGTGCTCGAAAGTACCGGTCGGGGTCGGCCGGTTCCACCGATGCGGTACGAACGCCTGCCCCGCCGGTGGAACGGTCCTCAAGGCAGCCGTCGGAGCGCACGGGCTGGCCCAGCCACCACCCGGCCAGGAAGACGGCGTACAGAGTGGTGACGACGCCGAGGCGCCGCAGGGTTATCCAGGCAGGCATCCGGGGAGTGTCGCACGACCCGAGGCCAACGCCCGCGTCGGCGGACATACCAGGCCACGCCGCCTCCCTACTGCCAGTGGCCGTCCAACTACACGTGCATGCGGGGGCGTTCGCTCGTGTCGTTGGTGCAGGCGGCGGCGTAAGCGGTGAGTGTCTGGGTCACGGTGTCGCGGGCGCCGTCACGCGGGTCGTAGGACGGGTCCGGCGTCGGGACCGGCATCCGCGTGAGAGTGGGGGACGGTTCGGGCTCGTACTCCTCGGCGAACCGGTCGAGGACGGCTCGGTCGGCGCGGCATTCGGGAGTGACGGGCTGACCCAGGTACCAGCCCGCGACGAACACGCCGTAGACCGCGGCGGCGGCGCCGAGGCGGCGCGGGGTGACCCGGCGGGGGGTGTTCACCGGCGCCCCCGTTCCAGCACACGGGCGGCGTCCCGCAGCGCCCGGACCGCGGCCTCGCTGTCCTTGGCCCGGCTGTCGCGGAGGAACTGGCAGGCGGTCGAGAGCGCCTCCTCCCGCATGACGGCCCCGTTCCCCATGGCCGCGGAGGGGCCGGTGCACACGTCGGGCAGCGGGCCCCCGGTCATGGACTGGTTCCCGGTGCCGTGGCGAGACCCGACCGAGTGCTCTACGACGATGTCGTCCGGGCCCTCGTCGCCGCTCCGGTCGGCGGCGAGGGTGAACCCGGCGCCGAACGCGGCGGCGGTGAGGACCACCCCGGCCCCGAGGGCGGCGCGGAGGCTGACCCGGCGTATCCCGGGCGGTGTTGTGCGCATGCTGAAGAACCTACTCGTAGGTGTGCGGTGTGCAGGACTCGCAGGTGTGCGGTGTGCAGGCGGCGCTTGCGACAGCCGGGGTGACCAAGGTCGGGAACCGTGGCTGTGCGCGATGTTTCATCCGCGCACGTATCAACTCCCGCGTGCCGCCCACCAGTACGTATGTCTAGCCACCGGTGACACACGCGCCCCGCCGGGCGCGTCACGACGTGGGAGAACCAGGAGGCGAGCCCGATGGGCGCTCAGCACCCTCTCCGCCGACGAGTGCCAACGGCTGAAACTCGCCATCCACCTGGCAGAGAAGTGGTCTACACGCACCCTCGATGAACCGGCCACCGGACCGCACCCGGCGGCTCTCGGCAAGCTCCCCGCGGGGGACTCGTCGCCGGGGGCGGCACCCTGACCCGCGGCGCATCTCGGCGTGCGGGGCCGGTGGCGAGGGCGGCCGCGGACCGGTGCCGACGGACGAACCGGGACACCCCGCAGGTGCACGGTGAAGGGGAGCCGATGATTCCGCGCCAATGCCGACGAAAGCGTTGACACGTGACTGCACCCTGTGAACTAGACGGGACCGTCGGCCCTCCTCCCAGGGGATGACACTCCACCGCACGCAGTACAGCGACCGTGGGCCGACAGTCCGGCTCGCAGGCGGACTCCCGCCCCCGGATCGGCGGTGAGTATGGAGAGGCATCCTGCTGGACCCCCTGACGCGCGGCGACCGCGCGGGCGGGGGGCCGTTTCCTGCCTGCCCAACCCGACGGGGGTCCCTTTCGCCGTGGCTACGTTCCTGTACAAACTAGGTCGCCTCGCTTTCCGGCGACGCCGCTATGTGGCGCTGCTCTGGGTGGCGCTCTTCGTCGGTGCGGGCGTCGCTGCGTCGACCGCTCCCGCACCACCCGAGGACTCCTTCTCGATGCCGGGCACGGAGTCGCAGAAGGCCTTCGACGTCCTGGAGAAGCGCTTCCCCGACGCAAGCGCCGACGGCGCCAGCGCCCGCGTGGTCATCCGGGCGCCCAAGGGCGAGAAGATCACCTCCGCCGACTCCAAGGCCGAGGTCGCGAAGATGGTCGCGGCCATCGGCAAGGGCCCGCAGGTGGCGGGCGTCGAGGACCCGTACAAGGCGAAGACCGTCAGCAAGGACGGCACCACCGCCTACACCGCGGTCACCTACAAGGTCGTCGCCACCGAACTCACCGACAAGTCGCGTGACGCCCTCACCAAGGCCACCGACCGGACCCGCGACGCGGGCCTGACCGTCGAGACCGGCGGCGACGCCGTCATGGCCGAGCAGGAGATGGGCGGCACCGCCGAACTCATCGGCATCGCGATCTCCGCGATCGTCCTGCTCGTCACCTTCGGCTCGCTGGTCGCCGCGGGCATGCCGCTGCTCACCGCGATCATCGGCGTCGGCATCGGCATCTCCTCCATCGGCGCCCTCGGCAGCGTCCTGGACCTGTCCGCCACAACCTCCACGCTGGCGATGATGATCGGCCTCGCCGTCGGCATCGACTACGCCCTCTTCATCGTCTCCCGCTACCGCGCGGAGATAGCCGAGGGCCGCACCCCGGAGGACGCGGCGGGCCGCGCCACCGGAACCGCGGGCTCCGCCGTGGTGTTCGCCGGCCTCACCGTCGTCGTCGCCCTCTCCGGCCTCGCCGTCGTCAACATCCCGATCCTCACCAAGATGGGCCTGGCCGCCGCGGGCACCGTGGTGATCGCCGTCCTCATCGCGCTCACCATGATCCCCGCGCTGCTCGGCTTCGCCGGCCGCAAGGTGCTGCGCCGCAAGGACCGCAAGAAGTCCGCGAGCGAACTCCAGGACCCCGACGCCAAGCCGCGGCTCGGCACCCGCTGGGCACGCTTCGTGCTGCGCCGCCCCCTCGCGGTCCTGCTCGTGGCGGTCGTCGGACTCGGCGCGATCGCCGTCCCGGCCACCAGCCTCGAACTCGGCCTGCCCGACGAGGGCACCGCGGCACCGGACAGCACCCAGCGCAAGGCGTACGACATGCTGTCCGAGTCCTTCGGCGCGGGCTTCAACGGCCCCCTGATGGTCACCGTCAGCAAGGACTCCGGGGTGGCGGGCGCCGCCAAGACCGTCGGCGAGAAACTCGCCAAGGTCGACGGCGTGGTCGCCGTGACGCCGCCCACCGCCAACAAGGCCGACGACACCGCGATCATGACCGTGGTCCCGGAGACCGGGCCGAGCGATCACAAGACCGAGGAACTGGTCAAGACGATCCGGTCCGGCGCCGACGACATCGGCGCGGACACCGGCTCCGAGATCCTGGTCACCGGCCAGACCGCGATGACCATCGACTTCTCGCAGACCCTGGACGACGCGCTCCTGCCCTACCTGGGCCTGGTGGTCGGCCTCGCGTTCCTGCTCCTGATGCTGGTCTTCCGTTCGATCCTGGTCCCGCTCAAGGCCGCGCTCGGCTTCCTGCTCTCGGTGGCCGCCGCGCTCGGCGCAGTCGTCGCCGTCTTCCAGTGGGGCTGGCTCGCGGACATCGTGGGCGTCGACCAGCCGGGCCCGATCATGAGCATGATGCCGATCTTCATGATCGGCGTGGTCTTCGGCCTCGCGATGGACTACGAGGTCTTCCTCGTGACCCGGATGCGCGAGGCGTACGTCCACGGGGCGAGCCCCGGCGAGTCGGTCGTCACCGGCTTCACCCACGGCGGACGGGTCGTGGCCGCGGCCGCGATCATCATGATGAGCGTCTTCTCCGGCTTCATCATGGAGAACGACGACATGATCAAGATGATGGGCTTCGGTCTGGCCGTCGCCGTCCTCTTCGACGCGTTCGTCGTCCGCATGGCGATCGTCCCCGCCGTGCTCGCGCTGCTCGGCAAGTCCGCCTGGTGGCTGCCGCGCTGGCTGGACAAGGCGCTGCCGAACGTCGACGTGGAGGGCGAGAAGCTGCACAAGGTCCTCGGCGACACGGGTTCGCCCGAGGCGGAGACCGACCGGGAACTCCAGCCTGTCGGCAGGTGACACCGCCGTACCGCCGAGCGGGCCGGTCGGGGCACCCCTTCGGGGGAGCGCCCCGACCGGCCCGCTCGGTCTTTCCGGTCCGCTCTGCCCTTTCGGGCCGCTCGGTCTTTCGGCCCGCTCCGGCGCCGTCAGACGTCCTGCCGCCCCGCGTCGTACGCGGCGCGCGCGGCGGCGATGGCCGGCCGGTGGTCGATCGACCAGTCGGCGAGCGCCTTGACGAGGTGCGTGAGGCTGTGGCCCATCTCGGTCAACTCGTACTCGACCTGGGGCGGGATCGTCGGATACACCGTGCGTCTCACCAGACCGTCGCGCTCCAGGCGGCGCACCGTCACGGTGAGCATCCGCTGCGAGATGCCGCCGTGAATCCTGCGCTGCAACTCCTTGAACCGCAGGACGCCCGCGGCGAGTTCCACGACCACGTACACGGACCACTTGTCGCCGAGCCGGTCGAGGACGTCCCTGACCCCGCACTCGTCCTGCGGCGTCTCACAGGCGATCACCGGCCGCCCGGCCGGGGGAGTGGTTACCGCGGTGTGCCCTGCTGACATTCAAGTGCCTCCTTACGCGGCGGGGTTGCCGCCGATGAAGATGGTTCCGGGCCGCTGACCAGCGGCTCCAAGAGGAACCACGCACGACGGGGGAACCATCCCATGCTCATGATCACCGGCGCCACGGGCGCCCTCGGCCGGCTCGTCACGGCCCGCCTCGCCGACCGCGACGACCTGGTGCTCGGCACGCGCCGCCCGGCGCCCGGCGAGCGCCGCGTCGACTTCGACGACCCGGCCGCACTGGACTTCACCGGCGTCGACACCCTCCTGATGATCTCGGCGGGGGCCGCCGAGGACGACGTCGTCATCGCCCGCCACGACGCCGCGATCACCGCCGCCGAGAAGGCGGGTGTGCGCCACCTCGTCTACACCAGCCTCAGCGGCGACGGCGACCACCTCACCTACGCGCTGGCCCACCGCTGGACCGAACGCAGGCTGCGCACCTCCTCCCTGAAGTGGACGGTGCTGCGCAACGGCCTGTACGCGGAGTTCCTTGCCGCCATCGCCGCACCCGGGCCGGACGGCACGATCACCGCGCCGCTCGGGACCGGACGCCTGGCCGCCGTGGCCCGCGAGGACCTCGCGGAGGTCGCGGCGCGGGTAGCGGCCGACCCCGCCGAGCACGCGGGCCGCACGTACGAGCTGGTGGGCGAACGCGCACTGGGCGGCGCCGAGTTGGCCGCCGCCCTCGGCGGCTCCTACGAACCGGCCACCCTCGCCGCGACCCGCGCCGCCGTCTCCGGCGCGGGCCGGGCCCAGCCCTTCCAGGTGCCGATGCTCCTGAGCACGTACGGGGCGATCACCGGCGGCTTCCTGGACGGCACCTCCGTCGGCCGCAACGACCTGCGCACCCTGCTCGGCCACGAGCCGCGCCCGGCGATCGAGGCGTATGCGCGGGCGGTGCGGGGCGCGACGGCGTAGAGGTCGTCCGGCCGGGGAGTGCGGCGCGGGCAGGTCGGCGCCCTCAGGCCAGGGACGCCGCACGGGCGGGGTCGATGGCGTGCCGCAGGGGGCGGCCGCGTACGAAACGTTCCAGTTCATCGCGTACGAGGAGCCCGAGCCGGTGGCATTCGCGGCCGAGGGCGCCGGCCACATGCGGGGTCAGAACAACGTTGGGGAGGGTGTACAGCGGGGAGTCGGGCACCGGTGGCTCCGGGTGCGTGACATCGAGTACGGCGGTGAGGTCCGGCCTGGCCCGCAAGGCCTCCGCCAGCGCCTCCTCGTCGATGAGCGCGCCCCGGGCCGTGTTGATCAGCGTCGCGCCCGGCGCCAGGGAGTTCAGCAGCCGCGCCCCGACCGCGCCACGGGTCTCGGGCAGGAGCGGCGCGTGGAGGCTGACCACGTGGCAGGTGGCGAAGAGTTCCTCGACGTCCACGAGTCGTACGCCCATCTCCCGGGCGCTGCCCGCGTCGGTGAGGGGATCGGTGGCGAGGACCTCGACGTCGAAGCGGCCGAGATGGTCCGCGACGAGCCTGCCGATGTGGCCGAGCCCCAGCAGGCCCACGCGTGAGCGGTAGGCGCCCGGGACCTCGACCCCGCGCGGGAACCGGCGGGCGGCCGCCACCTCGCGGCTGAGGCGGTGCGCCTGCTTCAGCCCGAGGAGGATCTGTGCGAGGGCGAACTCCGCCACCGGCGTCGCGTTGGCCGCCGCCGCGGAGACGATGGGGATGCCGCGCTGCCAGAAGGCGGGCGTGGTCATGTGTCGTACGGAGCCCGCCGCGACGAGGACGGCGCGCAGCGCGGGCGCCCGGGCGAGGAAGGCCTCGTCGAGGACGGGGGCGCCCCAGCCGGTGAGCAGGATCTCGGCGCGGCGCAACGCCTCGGGATGCGCGTCGAGTTGCTCCCGGGTGAGGGGCGGGCCCTGCCGGTCGACGAGCCGGTCGATGCCGGCGAGCACCTCGGGTGGATAGACGTCCGGCCTGCGGGCCTCCTCCATGACGAGCAGTGCGGTGGCTCCGGGTGCCGTCTCGGCCATGTCGATGACTCTCCTCGGCTCAGTGCTGCTGCCGCTGACGGGCCGTCAGCGGTGCCCGGGGTCCGGTGGCCGGCCGTCCGAAATTTCGGACGAACCGCCCGCAGTGGACCATACATCGGATGACTGCGAGAGCCCTGGGAGCGCGCAAGTTGACACCCGCGGGCCGTCACCCGGGCGGGGTGGCGGCATCGTACGCGACCAACGTGAACAGGGGTGGCAACGTCCTGTGCAGCCGGAACCACGTGCCGTCGGGGCATGCGAGGGCGGGTGGGGGTGTCTTCGGGCTCCGGGCGGTCGCGGCCGACGAGGGAGGGGCGGGGTGGCGGGTGAGCGGCGGCTGTTCGGAGAGAGGCGAGAAAAATTTTGTATTCATCGGAGTATTGACCCTGGGTTTTGGGGCCCGTTAGCGTCCCCGGCAAGCGCTTACCGGAGCCAACCGCCCTGCGGCGGAACGGGAGTTGTGATGCGGAGATCGCGGTGGATCGGTGCGGGTTTCCTCGCGTCGGCACTGGTCCTCACCAGCTGTACCTCAGGCCCCGCGGGAGCGGACGTGGAGCAGGACTCCGAGGCGGCGCTCCAGCTGTGGACCAGGACCACTCCCGGCGGCCCGGGAGAGAAGGGCACGCTCGCGCTCGCCGCCGCCTTCGAGAAGGCCACCGGCCAGAAGGTCGAGGTCACCGCCATCTTCGACGACTTCGAGACGAAGCTCCAGCAGCGGGCCGCGCAGCGGGACCTTCCCGACATCGTCATGAACGACGTGACGCAACTCGGCGCCATGCACGGCCAGGGCCTGCTCCGGGAGATCGACCTCGACGAGATCCAGCACAGCGATCAGCTCGTCGCACAGGGGCTCGACTCCGGAAAGAGCGTGGACGGCAAGCAGTACGGCCTGCCGTACTCGGCGCAGGCCACCGCGCTGCTCATCCGCAAGGACTGGCGCCAGAAGCTGAAGCTCGACATCCCGCGCGACTGGGACGACTTCACGGCGATGGCCGAGGCCTTCACCACCAAGGACCCCGACGGCGACGGCAAGAAGAACACCTATGGCCTCGCCGCCCCGCTCTCCACCAAGCGCGGCTACGCCTCCTGGTACTTCTCCAACTTCCTGTGGGCCGCGGGCGGCGACTTCATCACCGAGGCCGGGAACGGCACGTACAAGCCCGCCATGAGCACGAAGGAGTCGGTGCAGGCCGTCCAGTGGTTCCGCGACCTCGGCTGCGAGGACAAGGCCATCCAGCCCGGCGCGGGCACCATGGACACCCCGCCCACCAACGAGACCTTCGAGTCGGGACGCACCGGCATGTTCGCCGTCGGACCCTACCTGCTGCCCCGCTTCGACGAGGTGCTCGGCAAGGACAAGTACGAGGCCGTCCCGATGCCCAAGGGCCCCAAGGACGCGACCGTGCTCGCCGAGGGCGGCACCGTCTACCTGATGGCGGGCTCCGAGAACCGGGCGGGCCAGGACGCCTTCGCCGACTTCGCCGTCTCCGCCGAGGGACAGCGGACCGGGATGCGCGGAGAGACCGGCTTCACCGTGCAACTGCCCGTCAACAAGACGGTCGACATCTCCGAGGTCCGCCCCGACCCCCGCTGGCAGACCTACGCCGAGGCCTACCGCTCATCCGGCCGTTACGCCCCCTCCATCCCGAACTGGTCCGCCGTGCGGCAGACCACCGCCGAGACCGTCAACGCGCTGATGGCCGACTGCGACCTGGACACCCGCGGCGAGCTGCGGGACCTCGACAAGAAGCTCGCCGCCCTCCTCGAGGAACAGGGAATCGCCGCGTCATGAGCCTCGACCAGGCGAAGCGGGCCCCGCGGCCCGAGCGGCGTGCCCCACACGCCACGGGACGCGGGGCCGACAGGGCCGCGACCGGCCGCCGCGACCGGCGGGCGGGTGGGTGGTGGACGCCCTGGCTGTTCCTGGCGCCGGCACTGCTCCTCTTCCTGTACTTCAAGTTCATCCCCATGGCCAACGCGCTGACCATGTCCTTCCAGGAGGTCCAGCCCTACCTCGGGAACCGGTGGGTCGGCACCGACAACTACGCCACCGTGCTCGGCTCCGACGGCTTCCGCGAGGCCGCCTGGCACACCGTCGTCCTCGCCACCGGCCAGACCGCCGGTTCCATGCTCCTCGGCCTCGCGCTCGCGCTGCTCATGGAGGGCCGGGGCCGCCGCCTGGGGTTCGTGCGCTCCGCCGCGTTCCTGCCGGTCGTCGTGCCCGTCGCCGTCGTCGCCGAACTGTGGCGCATCATGTACCACCCGACCGAGGACGGCATGGTCAACTCCCTCCTCGGCCTGGTCGGGTCCGGCCCCTCAGGGTTCATCAACGACCCCGACTCCTCGCTCGTCTCCCTCATGGTCACCGGCATCTGGCGGGGCGCCCCCTACGACATGATGATCTTCCTCGCCGGGCTCGCGAGCGTGGACCGAGGGCTGTACGAGGCCGCGAAGGTCGACGGCGCCTCCCGGCTCCAGCGCGTGTGGCATGTGGCGGTGCCCGGACTGCGGTCGGTGTTCTCGATCCTCTTCATCCTCGCCGCGATCCGCGGACTGCGGGTCTTCACCGAGGTCTTCCTGCTCACCAACGGCGGCCCCGACGGCTCCACCGAGGTCGTGATGACCCTGATCTACAAGCTGGGCCTCGAACAGAACCGGCTCGGCGTCGGAGCGGCGGGAGCCGTCCTGCTGTTCCTCACGACGCTGGTCCTGACGATCGTCGTCCACCTGGTGCGACGCAGGGAGAGTAGATGAACGCCCCGACCGAGACCGCGCTCGGCCTGACCGAGAGCAGGAGCCCGGGCGGGCGGCTCCTGAAGGCCCTCACGTACCTGCTGGTCCTCGTGGTCTTCGCGGGACCGCTGCTCGCCCTGCTGGTCAGCGCCTTCAGCAGGGTCAAGGACCCCACGCAGCTGAGCGTCATCCCCTCGGGCGCCACCCTGGACAACTTCAGGACCGCCTTCGACCAGGGCGTACTGACCTACCTGCTCAACTCCTTCTTCGTCGTCGGCTTCGGCCTGCTGCTCCAGGTGGCCGTCTCCGTCCTGGCCGGTTACGCCCTCGCCCGCAAGGTCTTCCCCGGGATGACGCTGGTCCTCGTAGCGATCCTGGCGACCCTGATGCTGCCCGAGGAGATCCTCGCCCTCCCGCTGTCCCTCATCCTGGCCGACCTGCCGGTCGTCCACTTCAACCTCATCGGCACCCTCGCCGGCATGATCGTGCCGCTCGGCGCCTGGGGGTTCTCCATCCTGGTGATGACCGAGTTCATGAAGGACGTACCCAAGGAACTCGAAGAGGCCGCCCGCCTCGACGGCGCCGGTGACCTGCGCATCTTCGCCCAGATCATCCTGCCGATGTGCAAGCCGGCGCTGGGCGTCATCGGGGTCTTCGGCTTCACGATGATCTGGGACCAGTACCTGCTGCCCCTCCTCGTCGCCACCGACTCCTCGTCCTACACCCTGCCGTTGGCGCTGCGCACCCTGCGCATCGACCCCGACGTCACCCCCGGCGTGGTGCTCGCGGCCTCCCTGTTGGCCCTGCTGCCCTCCGTCATCGTCTTCCTCTTCTTCCAGCGCTCCTTCGTGCACGGACTGGCGTCCGGCGCCCTGAAGGGCTGACCCGGCCCCGCCGTGAAAGGAAACCCCCCCATGACTGCACGCGCCGACACCTCCTGGTTCACCACCGACCGGTTCGGGATGTTCGTCCACTGGGGCCTGTACTCCCTCGCCGCCCGGCACGAGTGGGTCAAGAACCGGGAGAAGCTCAGTGACGAGCAGTACCAGGTCTACTTCGACCACTTCGACCCCGACCGCTACGACCCGGTCCAGTGGGTGAGGACGGCCAAGGCCGCCGGCATGCGGTACGCCGTACTCACCACCAAGCACCACGACGGCTTCTGCCTCTGGGACAGCGACCTCACCGACTACAAGGCCACCAACACCCCGCACGGCCGCGACCTCGTCACACCGTTCGTCGAGGCGTGCCGCGCCGAGGGCCTCAAGGTCGGCTTCTACTACTCCCTGATCGACTGGCACCACCCGTCCTTCCCCGTCGACGGCATCCACCCGCAACGCGACGACGAGGAGTTCAAGGCGGCCGCCGCCGGCCGGGACATCCGCGACTACCGGCGCTATCTGCACGGCCAGGTACGCGAGTTGCTGACCCGCTTCGGACACGTCGACTACCTCTTCTTCGACTTCTCCTACGCCGGACGCCGCTGGTGGGGCGGCAAGGGCGCCGCCGACTGGGACGCGCCGAAGCTGCTGGAGCTGATCCGCGGCCTCCAGCCCCACATCCTCGTCAACGACCGCACCGGCCTGCCCGGCGACTTCCTCACCCCCGAGCAGTACCAGCCCGCCGGTCCGATGTACGACGACGACGGCCGGCCCGTGGTCTGGGAGGCGTGCCAGACGCTCAACGGAAGCTGGGGCTACGACCGCGACAACCTCGACCGCAAGAGCGCCGACCTGCTCATCCGCATGCTCGTCGACGGGGTGTCCAAGGGCGGCAACCTCCTGCTCAACGTCGGCCCCACCGGCCGCGGCGACCTCGACCCGCGGGACGTCGCCGTCCTCGGCGAACTGGGCCGCTGGACGGAGCTGCACGAGCGGTCGATCCGCGGCTGCGGCCCCTCGCCCTTCACCGCGCCCGCCGACTGCCGCTACACCCAGCGCGGCGACCGGCTCTACCTCCACCTCTTCTCCTGGCCGCTGCGCCACCTGCACCTGCCGGACCTCGCAGGACGGGTGCGCTACGCCCAACTCCTGAACGACGCGTCCGAGATCACCCGCGTCGAGATCGCCCCCGGCCGGCCCGCGCTCAACACCGAGATGGGCGGCCCGCCCGCCGGCACCCTCACCCTCCAACTCCCCGTCCAGCGCCCCGACACCCCTGTTCCCGTCATCGAGCTGTTCCTCGACAGCCCGGCGGACAGCTGAGGCCACGGACCGACCCGACCCCCCACCCCCGGAGGCACCATGCAACGCCGCACGTTCCTCACCGGCACCGCCCTGGGAGCGGCGCTCGCCGCCGTGCCGCTCGGCGCCCCGCGCAGGGCCGACGCGGCGGAGAGCGCGTCCTCCGCCACGGCCGCGGTCAGCTCCCTGCACGACCTCCAGAAGGCGATCGACGGCGCCGTGCCCGGCGCGCGGATCGTCCTGGCCGACGGCGACTACACCGTGCCGCCGGGCGGCTCCCTCAAGGTCACGGGAAAGCACGGCATCCAGGCCGCGCCCATCACCATCACCGCCGCGTCCCGAGGGGGCGTCGTACTCCGCGGTGAGCGCGGCTTCGTCTTCGACACGTCGAGCAACATCACCGTCAGCGGGTTCTCCTTCCGCCAGAGCACGACCCTGGAGATACCGGCGAGCTGCTCGCGCATCCGGCTCACCCGCAACGACTTCCGGCTCGCCGACATCGCGGGCCTGCACTGGGTGATGGTGCGCGCCGACGACACCAAGGTCGACCGCAACCACTTCCACGGCAAGACCACGCTCGGCGTCTACCTCTGCGTCGAGGGCGCGGGCGGCACGGCCATGGCCCAGCGCGCGCACATCCTCCGGAACCACTTCTCCGACCACACCTTCGCCGGGGACAACGGAGGAGAACCGATCCGGCTCGGCGTCAGCCCCCGCGCCCTGTCCGCCGCCCACGCCACCGTGGAGTACAACCTCTTCGAACGCTGCGACGGAGACCCCGAGGCCGTCTCGGTGAAGTCCTCGGACAACACCGTGCGGTACAACACGGTCCGCGACAGCCTCGGCGGCATCGTCCTGCGCCACGGCAACCGCACCCGCGTCGAGGGCAACTACCTGCTCGGCGGCAAGGACGGCCTGCGCGTCTACGGCAACGACCACCTCATCGCCAACAACTACCTGGCGGGCCTGTCCGGCCGGGCCCTGGTCATCGGCGGCGGCAGCACCCGCGACCACCACAGCGGCGAGACGGCGGAGGAACGGCGCGGCAACGACGCCTGCGACCGCGCGGTGATCGTTCACAACACCCTGCTGGGCAACGCCGAGACACTCCTCGGCGAGACCAGGACCCACGAGCCGCGGCAGGTCGTCGTCGCCGACAACCTGCTGGTCGGCGACTTCGGCAAGCTGGTCGCCATGGGCGCCACCACCGGCTTCACCTGGCAGGGCAACATGCTCTGGGGCGCGGCGGCCGACGGCGACATCCCCACCGGCGGCTACACCCGGCTCGACCCCGCCCTGCGCCGGGACGCCGACGGGATCTTCCGGCTGACGGCGGGCAGCCCCGCGATCGGCAGGGCGACACTGACGCGCCCGGCCGTCACCGAGGACATCGACGGCCACCCGCGCGGCAGCGCACGCGACATCGGCGCCGACGAATACACGCCGGCGGCACCGCTGCGCCGTCCCCTCACAGCGGCGGACGTGGGCCCGAACGCCCCGTGAACGCGGGTGCCCCTACGACGAGAAGGCTGGGGCTGCGCTCCGTCACCTTCGGCAGCGCCTCGCCTGCCGCTCGTACGGGACGTACTTCCGTGCCGGTCCCGGTGACATGGCCGCGTGCCCCGCGCTCGCCCGCGCCGCGCTGCTCTTCGGAGCCCCGCGGAGCCGGGCCGGGCCTCAGGGCCACCAGGCAGTGCCAACTCCCCGCAGCAGCAGGGACTCCCCGCAGCAGCAAGGACAAGGACATGAACATCACCTCGGCCGACAGACTCCTGTTCATCGGCGACTCCATCACCGACGCGGGCCGCGACCGCTCCGACGGCACCTCGCTCGGCGACGGCTACGTCGAGCGGATCGCGCGAGCCCTGCGCGCCCGGGCGGGTGCCGCCCCCGCCGCCGTCATCAACCAGGGCCTCAACGGCAACCGCGTGTACGACCTCGAAGCCCGCTGGGCCACCGACGTCCTCGCGCAGCGGCCCACCGTCGTCACCGTCAAGATCGGCATCAACGACACCTGGCGGCGCTACGACCGGGGACTGGCCAGCCCCGTCGTCCAGTTCGAGGCGTGCCTCGACCGCCTCCTGGCGTACACCGCGCAGAAGCTCGCCGCCCGGCTCGTCGTCGTCACGCCCTTCCTGCTCCCGGTCACCTCGCACCAGGAGCGCTGGCGCGAGGACCTGGCGCCCCGCACCGAAGCGGTCCTGCGCGCGGCGTGTGCCAACGGGGCGGAGGTGGTGCGCGCGGACCTCGTCATGGCCCGCGCGGCCGAGCGGCACGGGGCGGCGGCGCTGGCCCCGGACGGGGTCCATCCGAGCGCCCTCGGGCATGACCTGCTCGCCGACGCGTGGCTCACCGCCCTGCTGCCCGCGGCCGACCGCCCCGCCCCGGCGTGAGCCCACCGGCCGCGGCACACTGCCCCATACGGGGCATCCCGACAGGCGCGACCGCCGGTCCCGGGAGAGCGTGGTGCCATGCGTGCCCTCCCCGCAGCCCCCGCGCACCGCGTCCCCGGCGCCGTACGCGTCGTGCTGTGCTGGGTGCCGGGCACGGCCGCCGTCGGGCTGCTGCTGGCGTGCGCGGCGGGCATCGAGCCCGCCGCGTCCCAGGCCTCGGCAGGGGACGTCAGGGCCTCCACGCCGACGGTCGTCTCCGGGCGCCGTTCCGTGATGCCCGCCGCCGCCGTGCCCGCGCGCCGAGCGGCCACGGCGTTCCGGGCGGCGCGCCCGCGCATCGTGCCGCGTGAGGCCTGGCTGGCCCCGGGCGCCCCCGCGCCGCCGCCCGCCCGCTACGCCGGACGGGTCGAGGCGCTCTTCGTCCACCACACCGACTCCCCGAACCGCTACTCCTGCGCCGACGCGCCGCGCATCATCCGCTCCCTGCACGCGGGTCAGGCGGGCAGCCGGAAGTGGGACGACATCGGCTACAACTTCCTGGTGGACCGCTGCGGCACGCTGTACGAGGGGCGCGCGGGCGGCGCCGAGCGGCCGGTCGTGGGCGCGCACACGCAAGGGTTCAACCAGGGCTCGGCGGGTGTCGCGGCGATCGGCACGTTCACCGCGGGGACGCCGGTGCCCCGAGCCATGGCCGACGCCATCGCGGCCCTGGCGGCCTGGAAGCTCGGCCTCGCGGGCCTCGATCCGCGCGGCTCGGTGCCGCTGGTCTCCAGCCACGACATGAGCCGGTTCCCCGCAGGCACCGACGCCGTCCTGCCCACGGTCGCGGGCCACACGGACGGCTACCCCACGCACTGCCCCGGCGCCGCGCTGACCGCCCGGCTGCCCGCCATCAGGGAGGCGGCGGCCCGGCTCCAGGGCCGCTAGCCGCGCGCCTCCGGTACCCGGGTGCTGCGGACTCCCGTGTCTGCGTGATGCGGGCCACCGTGAGCGCGGCGGTGCCGGGCGAGGTGCGGCCGGCGCCCGTCGGCGAGAATCACGCACATGGCAGCGCTGAACGAAATCCTCCCCGTGGCAGCCGTCCTCATCGACGTCCCGGCGGCCGACTGGCGCGAAGCGGTGCGGCGCGCCGGTGACTTGATGGTCGCGACCGGCGCCGCCACGGACACGTACACCGCCGAGATGATCAGGAACGTCGAGGAGAACGGGCCGTACATCGTCATCGCCCCGGGCCTCGCCTTCGCGCACGCCCGGCCCTCGCCGGCGGTCCTCGGCACCGGCATGTCGTGGGTGCGGCTCGTGGAGCCCGTGGAGTTCGGGCACGAGAGCAACGACCCCGTCGAACTGGTCGTCGGCCTCGCCGCGCAGGACACGTCCGCACACACCGCGGCGATGGGCGCGCTCGCCCGGCTGCTCGTGGACCCGGACACCGCGCGCGCCCTGCGCGAGGCGCCCACGCCCCAGGCCGTGCACGCCCTCCTGTCCGGCGAACCCCAGGACGCACACCCGCGGCGGACGGCGGTACGCCAAGCCGACGGCCCGCACAAGATCCTGACCGTGTGCGGCAACGGCGTCGGCACCAGCCTGTTCCTCAAACAGACCCTCGAAGGCGTCCTGGACCGCTGGGGGTGGAGCGGGTACGTCACCGTCGAGGCGACGGACACCATCTCGGCCAAGGGCAAGGCGAACGAGGCCGTCGCCATCCTCACCTCGCGGGAGATCGCCCGGACGCTCGGCGACGTGGGCGTCCCGGTGAAGGTCGTCGAGGACTTCACCAGCGCGGCCGAGGCGGACCGCGTCCTGCGCGACACCTACGACGTCTGACGGCCCGGGCAAGGAGGGAGAACCACCATGGACTGGCTCGTGTCGACCGCCGAGTTCCTCGTCAACGAAGTCCTCAGCCAACCCGCGTATCTCATCGGCCTCATCACCGCCGCCGGACTGATCGCGCTGAAGAAGTCCGCCGGGCAGATCGTCGGCGGCGCCATCAAGGCGACGCTCGGCTTCCTGCTGATCGGGGCGGGTGCCACCCTCGTCGTCGGCGCCCTGGCCCCGCTCGGCGAGATGATCCAGGGCGCCACCGGAGCGCACGGCGTGATCCCCACCAACGAGGCGATCGTCGGCATCGCCCAGGAGCAGTACGGTGCCCGCGTCGCCTGGCTCATGATCCTCGGCTTCGCGGTCAGCCTGCTCCTGGCCCGCTTCACACCTTTGCGGTACGTCTTCCTGACCGGCCACCACATGCTGTTCATGGCGACCCTGCTGACCGTGGTGCTCGCCATCTCGGGGCAGACGTCCTGGGTCGTGGTCGTCGTCGGCGGCGTCCTGCTCGGCATCCTCCTGGTGGCGATGCCGGCCTTCGCGCACCCCTGGACGAAGCGCGTGACCGGCAACGACAGTGTGGCCATCGGCCACTTCGGAACGGCCGGCTACATCGCGGCGGGCGTGACGGGCCGGCTCGTGGGGCGCCGCAGCCGCTCCACCGAGGAGATGAACCTCCCCGAAGGGCTGCGGTTCCTGCGCGACTCCATGGTGGCGACCGCCCTGTCCATGGTGCTGATCCACGTCATCGTGTCGCTCGTCTTCCTCGCCAAGGCGGGCAAGGAGACCGCGTTCAAGGCGTTCGGTGAGAACGGCGCGGCGGGCGCGAGCGGTGTCGGCGACTACGTCATGCACTCCGTGATGCAGGGCCTCCAGTTCGGCATCGCCGTTGCCGTGATCCTCTTCGGCGTCCGCACGATCCTCGGCGAACTCGTCCCCGCCTTCCAGGGCATCGCGCGCAAACTGGTGCCCGGGGCGGTGCCCTCGCTCGACGCGCCGATCGTCTTCCCCTACGCGCAGAACGCCGTCCTCGTCGGCTTCGTCTCCAGCTTCCTCGGCGGTCTCGTCAGCCTCGGCCTGCTCGCCTGGATCTTCCACCCCGCCTTCGGGCTCGCCCTCGTCCTGCCCGGCCTCGTCCCGCACTTCTTCACCGGCGGCGCGGCCGGCGTCTACGGCAACGCGACCGGCGGCCGCCGCGGCGCGGCCCTCGGCGCCTTCGTCAACGGCGTCCTCATCACCTTCCTGCCCGCGCTGCTCCTGAAGGTCCTCGGCGCCTTCGGCGAGGAGAACACCACGTTCGGCGACGCGGACTTCGGCTGGTTCGGCACGCTCATCGGCTACGCGGCCAAGGCGGGCGAGGCCGGTGGCGTCGTCCTGATGCTGCTGATCGGCGCCGCCGTCCTGCTCGGCGCGATCGTCGTCCAGAAGCGGGTCGTGGAGACGGGCTGGGACCCGGGCGCCCACCGCGACGCCCTGCTCCCGCCCACCGGGGCCCCGGACACCGCGGGCGGAACCACGACCGGCACTCCGGTGGCGTACGGCAAGATCGCCCCGCCGCGCGGCGCACCGAAGCCACCTCCACCGCCGGAGAGGGAAGGAGGGGCCTGACGGCGGAGCCCGGGCGGAAAAAACCGGTGGGACTCCGCCCGCCCGCCTGCCATGATCCCGATCATGGACAGTGCCGTACATGACCTGCGCGCGCGGTACGCCGCGTATCGATGGACCCCCGCGACGAGCGGAGCGTCGGGCGCCGAGGTGCACCGCCTCACCGACCCGGGCGGTGCCGGACCCGATCTGTACGTCAAGGTGGCCGCCGCCACGACCGGGGGCTCGCCCTCCGACCTGGTGGGAGAGGCCGACCGCCTGCTCTGGCTCACCGGACGGGGCATCCCGGTGCCCCGCGTCGTCGAGCGGGGCACCGACGGGAACGCGGCATGGCTGGTGACGGAGGCGGTGCCGGGCACACCGGCCGCCGCGCGCTGCCCCGAGAACCGGCGTGCCGCCGTGGCCGAGGCGCTCGCCGACCTCACCGCCGCCCTGCACGAACTGCCCGCCGCCGACTGCCCCTTCGACCGCAGCCTGGCCGTGACGGAGGCGCAGGCCGCCCGCTCCCTCCACGAGGGCCTCGTGGATCTGGACGACATCGACGAGGAGCGCGCCGGCTGGTCCGGGCAGCAGCTCCTGGACGCCCTGCGCCGCACCCGCCCCACCACGGAGGACCTGGTGGTCACCCACGGCGACCTCACCCCGGAGAACGTGCTGATCGACCCGGAGACCTGCCGGGTCACCGGGGTGATCGACGTGGTCCGCCTCGGCCGCGCGGACCGGCACGCCGATCTCGCCGTCATCCTGCGGGAGTTGGCGAGCGACGAAGACCCGTGGTTCGGCCCGGCGTACGCCGAGCGCTTCGTGGAGCGGTACGTCGAGCGGACCGCCGGAAAGGCGACCGTCGACGAGGACCGGCTGGCGTACTACCGGCTGCTCGACGAGTTCT
The DNA here is from genome assembly GCF_021028635.1 of Streptomyces huasconensis. Taxonomy (NCBI): domain Bacteria; kingdom Bacillati; phylum Actinomycetota; class Actinomycetes; order Kitasatosporales; family Streptomycetaceae; genus Streptomyces; species Streptomyces huasconensis. The sequence continues at coordinate 363,235 of NZ_CP086119.1, read as the reverse complement.
TCTGACCGACTAGCAGTGCCGGTACACGTGTCCCGCCTCGCCCGCGGGGCGGACATCGCGGTCGCGCAGGGTCACCGACAGCTCCTTGCCCCAGGAGCGGCAGGCGGCGTCGTAGTCCTTCGTCTCGTACTCGATGTCGAAGACCCTCCCGTCGTACGCCTCTTGGAAGGCCCGGCACTCCTTGTAGCGGGCGCACTCCTCCGTCACGGCGAAGTCGAAGCCGATGGCGCGGTGGCGGTCCAGCAGGTCGGTGGTGTTCTTCTGGGCGATGGCCAGGCCCTCGTCGTGGGACCGACGGGCCAGGAGGCGGGCGAAGGCCGCCGCGTCGTCGGCCGTGAGCAGGCCGTCGGAGCGTTCGTAGGAGTCGAGATTGTCGGGCTCCACCGCGTCGAAGCCGTCCCGCGCACAGCCCTCGATCCACGCGCCGACCACATCGGCGAGCGCGGCACGCTTCTTCTTCGTGGAGATGTCGAGCAGGGGCTCCTGCCAGTCCTCGTCGACGACCGCCCGCCCGTCCTCGTCGCGCAGCAGCAGGTCGGGGTGTTCGCGCTGCCACCAGCGTGCCGCCTCCTTGCCGGGCTGGGCCTGGAAGGCGTTGACGTAACAGATGTTGTAGCGGCCCCGGGCGGGTTCGGCGGTGCGGTCGCGGGAGACGGCTCGTACCTTCGCCGGGGGCCGGTAGGGGCCGCCCAGTTGGTAGTCGAAGGCCGCGTCGGCGGGCGGCCGGCGGACGGCGTCGCCGGACGCGGCGGAGCGGTCCGTGGCGGTGCCGGACCGGTCCCGCTCCGGTGTGCCCGACGAGCAGGCGGCGAGAGGCCCGAGGACGGCGAGGAGCAGGACGGCGCCGACACCGGCTCGTAGGGTCCGCATGGAGCGGTTCTTGCTGGTGGGCCACTTGGTTCCGGTCACCGGACAAGGATCGCAGCAGCGCGCGGCCGACCCGCGGGCGGGCCGGTCCGTCGAGCGTGAGGTGCGGCGTCCGGTGGTCCTGCCGTCGTCACGTCGGTCAGGGCAGGTTCAGCACCTCGGCCGTCCGCGCGGCCATGCCGGCCTCCCCGGCGGCGTTCGGGTGCACGGGCACGAAGTTCGTACCAAACAGCACGGGTTCGATCCACCGCTCGCCCGCGGGACGGCAGGCGTCGTGCGCGTCGGAGACGGCCGCCATGTCGACGAACGTCGTACCGGTCTCGGACGCGGCGCGTCGCGCGGCCCCGTTCAGGCGGGTCTGGAGATCGCGGAGGTAGGGGACATCGCCTTCCGCGATGGGCATCTTGGCGAAGCAGCCGGGTACGGCCTTCGCGGGGGCGATCCACGGGTAGCCGAGGATCGCGACCTTCGCCCGCGGCGATCTGGCCTTGATCCGGTCGAGGGAGGCCTTGATCGCCGGGTAGGTCTTGGTCTCGATCTGGTCCTTGAAGGTGGTGCCGTACGTGTCCTCGCAGGGGCTGCCCTTGCCGCCGGAGAGGAGGCCGGAGCTGCCGCAGGCGAGGATCGCGTTGATGAACGTGTTGTTGTCGTTGCCGCCGATGGTGAGCGTGACCAGGTCCGTGTCGCTCTTCAGCGCGTCGAACTGCGGGGCGACGCCCGGGTACTGCGCCGTGGTGAAGTCCTTGGTCCGGGCTCCGCCGCAGGTCACGTCCGTCAGCTTCGCGCCGAGGGAGGCGGCGAGGAGGTGCGGGTAGTTCTTCGAGGTGCGGGCGCACAGGAGCGGTGCCCCGGGATCGAGGGGCAGGACGCCCGACCCGGCGCTGTAGCTGTCGCCGAGCGCGACGTAACGCAGGGGGTCCGGGGCGTCGGCGGCGGCCGGGCCGGCGCCGAGGCCGAGCGCGGCGATTCCGGTGACGGCGGCGAGGGCGGCGACGGTCCGATGCTGTGCGGGTATCCGCATGGACGAACTCCTCCGGGCAGGTGGGGGGTTGGGCTCCCAGGGCTCGGGCAACCTAGTGCACGTTTCAACCGCCCACTATGTGCGGGAGTGCGTATCGCGGGGCGGCCCTTTGGCATCCGTGTGACAAAGGGGGCGAGGAGAGGGCCAGTGGCTTCGGAGGCCGGGAGATGCCCGATGTGCCTGGGGGAAGGACCGCGCGTTTGGCAGACTCCCTGACCATGAGCAGAAGTGAGACGGCTGTCCATGGCAGCGGAGTCGGTGCCTACGTGACGTTCGGGCTGCTGGCCGCGTGGGCGTTGCACGACGCGGAGGAAGTGGCCCTGGTGCCGGGCTGGGCCCCTGCCCGGGTGCCCGGGCTGCGCGAGCGGTTCCCCGGCGTACCGGAGCGCATATGGCGGCGGTTGGAGTCCGTCGACCGGCGTGAGTTCACGGCCGCGGTCGCCGCGATGGGCGTCGTGGTCGCCGCGGCGGCCGCCGACGGGCACCGTACCGGCGGGCGCTCCGCCTTCTACCAGAGCGCGCTCAACGGCTTCGGGCTGCACGGCGTGGTGCACCTGGCCCAGGCGGCCGTCGTACGCGCGTACACACCGGGCTCCGTCACCTCTCCGTTGGTGGTGATCCCCTTCACCCTCTGGGCCCGCGGCAGGCTACGGGCCGCAGGCGTCTTGCGTCCCACCCGCCCCCGTGACGCCGTGCAGGGCCTGGCGCTCGCCGGGGCGGCCACCGTCGGGGCCCACATGCTGTCGCGGCGGCTGGTCGGCAAGGGGCGGACGGTGTCCTGACCCCGGTGTCGGCGGGCCACGTGCTGGGCCGGCCGTGCTTGGGTGGGGCGTGGGAATCTGCACCGGCGTGCACCGCTGCACGGCCGCCTCCTGCTGGGCCCGTCGTACGTCTACGGGGGAACTCCCGGCCGGAGTTCCCCCGTACTACCCTTGCTGGCCCGCCCCGCGCCGCCCCGGCTCCCGCGCGATCGTCCAGGAGGGTTGGTGACTCAGCTTGACGATGTCGTCCGTCTGGTCCGTGACGTGTTCGGCCCGGACGACACCATCGGCGTCTATCTGCACGGCTCGGCCGTCCTCGGCGGTCTGCGTCCGTACAGCGACCTCGACGTGTTCGTCCTCGTCCGACGGCGCACGACCGCCGCGCGGCGCCGGGCCCTGACCGACGCCCTGCTCGCCGTCTCCGGGAGCGGCGGCCCCGGGGGAACCCGACGGCCGGTCGAGGTGACCGTCGCCGTCCAGAGCGACATCCGCCCCTGGACGTACCCGCCCCGCCACGAGTTCCAGTACGGCGAGTGGCTGCGCGAGGCGTACCAGCGCGGGCAGACACCCGGGCCCGGGCCGAGCCCCGACCTGGCGCTGCTGGTCACCATGGTGCTGCGCGGGCGGACGCCGCTGGTGGGTCCGGAGCCGGGCCAGGTGCTCGACCCGGTGCCGTTCGATGACGTCATCCGCGCGATGGCCGCCGGTGTCCCCGACCTGCTCGCCGAGCTGGACACCGACACCCGCAACGTCCTCCTGACCCTGGCCCGCGTCTGGGTGACGCTGGCCACGGGCGACATCAAGCCCAAGGACAGCGCCGCAGCCTGGGCGCTCGACCGGCTTCCCGAACGGCACCGCCCGGTCCTGGCGCACGCCCGTGCCGTCCACCTCGGCGAGGAGCACGAGTGCTGGGGCCCACTCTCCCCGCAGGTGAAGCCACACGCCGAGTACGTCATGCGGGAGATCGAACGGCTGCTCCCGCGCGACTGAAACGCCGTACGAGCCGTACACGGAAGGGGAGTTGGCCGAACGCGCGGCTCTCGAACCATTGACATCCCGGGCGCCCGCGGTGAAGCTCCATGACGTCCGTGTTAACGCTAACAAGAGCGTCGGCACGGGGCGCGTCACGCACACCTGAGGGAGCCATCCATGTCAGGTCGTCGTCACCCGGGGCCGGCCACACCGCCCGCCGCCCCCGCCCGCCGCACCCTCCTCCTCGCCGCCGCGACCGCCGTCACGACCGGTGCCCTCGCCACCGCCTGCGGCACCGCCGAGGGACGACCCCCCGGCGAGGTCGCCGTGCTCGGCGACAGCGCGGCGTGGGAGAAGCCGATGGCCGCCGCGGGCACGGCCATGAAGACGGTGGCGGCACTGCGCATGGTCCCCGAGGTCAACCCGTCACTGGAGTCGTTCGAACAGGTCGTGAAGTCCTCGCTGCGCACCAGCAAGACGCCGGACATGCTCAAGTACTGGTCCGGCTACCGCCTGCGCGACCTCGCCCGGACCGGCGGCATCGAGGACCTGACCCGGCAGTGGGACCGCGCCGTCGCCAAGGGCTGGGTCGACGCCTCCTTGCGCGAGGCCTTCACCTACCGGCGGCGCGTCTACGGCCTGCCGATGAACCTCGCGTACTGGGTGTTCTTCTACAACCCCGAGGTCTTCCGCGAGCACCGCCTGAAGGCCCCGGAGAGCTGGGACGACTTCCTCGCCGCCTGTACGCGTCTGCAGCGGGGCGGCGTCACCCCGCTGCACGGCACGGCCGACGGCCGCTGGCCCGCCTTCATCTGGTTCCAGGAGATCCTCAGCCGCCAGGACCCCACGTTCTACGACGACTTGATGAACGGCCGCGAGCGGTACACCGACCCCCGCGCCGAACGCGCCCTGCGCACCCTCCAGTCGTTCTTCGACAAGGACTGGTTCACACCCATGGACATGAACCACCCCGACGCGGCCGCCGCCATGCTGCACGGCGACATCGGCATGGTGCCCTGTGGTACCTGGCTCGGCTCCACGCTGGCGGCGGCGGGCGGCAGGCCGGGCGAGAACCTCGCCGCGTTCGTCCTCCCGATGGCGGACCCGAAGGCGCGGCCCAGCGTCATCTTCGAGTCCAGCGCCCTCGTCGCCACCGTCAAGGGACCCGACCGCGCGGAGGCGTTGCGGGCCACCCGCACCTGGCTGCACCCCGCCGTCATGAAGGCCTTCTCGCACGCACTCCAGGACGGCTGCCCCAACCCGCGGGTGGCGGCCGCCAACCCCGTCATCGGCTCCCTCGCCGAGAAGGTCCGCGGCGACAAGCTGTGGCTGCTCAACCGCTTCTGGGAGCAGGGCCCGCCCGAACTCGTCGAGGCGACCGTCGACGACCTCGCCGGCTTCCTCCTGAACCCCTCCTCGGCCCGCGAGACGCTGCGCACCATGCAGGGCCGCGCCGACGAGGCGTGGCGCGTGTGGCGGGAGGCGGAGAAGACATGACCGGGACCGCCGCCCCCGCCTCCGGACACGGCACCGTACGGTCGGACCGCGTACGCCGCCGGATGCCGGTCCGCCGCAAGGCGCCTGTGCGCAGCCCCCATCAGGCCGCGCAAGCGGGCGGCGGCAGGCTCGGCGGCCCCCTCGCCGCCCTGCCCTGGGCGCTGCCCGCCTTCGCCTTCGTCGGTGTCCTGCTGGTCTACCCGTTCCTCCGCAGCGTCTACGGCAGCTTCTTCGAGGACAACGGCTTCACCAGCCGCTTCACCGGTCTGGACAACTACGCGCGCCTCGCCGACGACCCGATCTTCGGCAGGTCGCTGCTCAACACCCTCATGTGGGTGGCCGGCACGCTGCTCCTGCCCGTCCTCGCCGGACTGCTCCTCGCCGTCACCACCCACCGGATGCGCTTCGGCGGCATCGTGCAGCTCGTCATCGTGCTGCCGTTCGCGATCTCGTCGACGGCCACCGCCGTGCTGTGGAACTTCATGCTGACCTCGGACGGCACCGTCAACCAAGTGCTGCGCGGCATCGGCCTCGACGGCTGGACACGGACCTGGCTCCTGGAGTGGCCGCAGAACACCCTCTCGATGATCGTCGCCAGTACGTGGCAGGCGACCGGCCTGAACGTCGTCCTCTTCGCGATCGGCCTGCGCGCCATCCCCCGGGAGACCGTCGAGGCGGCCGCGCTGGACGGGGCGAGCGGCTGGCGGATGTTCCGGCACATCACGCTGCCCCAACTGCGCGCCGTGACGGTCGTCGTGGTCGGCATGGCCATCGTGAACAGCCTCAAGGCGTTCGACATGATCTGGATTCTCACCAAGGGCGGCCCGTCCCGCTCCTCGGAGACCCTCGCCCTGAGCATGTACCGGGAGGCGTTCCGCCTCTTCCACGTGGGCTACGGCTCGGCGATCGCGCTGGTCCTCACGGTGATCGTCGTCGCCTCGTCCTGGATGTACCTGCGCCGCCAGATGCCCGGCACCGACACCGACAGCGGCGCCGGCACCGGCACGGTCAAGGGCTGAGAGGGGGAGGAGCGTGATGGGACGCCTGACGCGCAACGTCCTCGTCGCCGGATGCGTGGTGCTCTGGCTGATCCCGCTGTACCTGCTGGTCGTCAACGCCCTGACGCCGGCCACCGAGTACGCGGGCAGGCCCGGCTGGACCGTCCAGGGCTTCGCTCTGGGGGAGAACCTCAGGACCGCCTGGGACGTGGCCGGCATCGGCGACAGCTTCCAGGCCTCGCTGCTCTACTCCGTGGTCTGCGGCCTCGCCGCGGTCCTGGTGGCGGCCATGGCGGCCTTCGCCGTCGTCGTACTGCCGATCCCGCGGCCCGCGTTCTGGTTCTGGCTGATCTACTCCGGCACGCTCTTCCCCCTCCAGATCTTCCTCGCCCCGCTCTTCGGCCTCTACGCGGACGCCGGACTGTACGACACCAGGATCGGCCTGATGCTCGTGTACACGGCCTGGGCGGTGCCCTTCGCGTTCTTCCTGATCCGCAACCAGATGGCCACCATGCCGCCCGAGCTGACGGAAGCGGCGCTGCTCGACGGTGCCTCCTTCCGGCGCGTCTTCTGGCACGTCCACGTCCCGCTGATGCGGGCGGGACTCGGCGCGGCCTTCATCTTCCAGTTCACGGCCGTCTGGAACGACCTGCTGCTCGGCATCACCCTCAGCCGCAGCCCCGACGTCCAGCCGGTCATGGCGGCCCTGACCACCCTCAACAACGCCTACGCCTCCACCGGCCCGCCCGTCGTCCTCGTGGGCGCGCTCATCGTCTCGGCGCCGACCCTCGCCCTCTTCCTGGTGTTCCGCGGCCTGTTCCTGCGCGGCGTCACCGCCTCCGCCCGCTGACCCGACCACCCACCGCCCCCGGGAGCGATCCGCATGACGACACGGGCTCTGGTCCGCACCACCGACTGGGACAACGACCGGATACGCGACAGCCTGCGCTCCGGCGTGGTGAGCGCCGAGGGAACCCTGGCGGACGGCAGCACGTTGAAGCTCACCGAGGAGCCCTTGTTGCGCCACGCCGACGACGGCACCCTCCTCCAATCCCTCCGCGTCGAACCCGCCAACGGCTCGGCGGTGCCGGCCGAATTGAGCGTCCGCACGGAATCCGGCGCCACCCCGCGTGTCGAGCGCGTCGCCGGGCCGGGCCGGTCCGTGCGGCTCCTGCTGCCCGCCGTCGACACGGCGACCCGCGTCACCGTCGGCCTAGTGGACGGGCGGGACGGCATCGACGTACGACTGACCCCGCAGCGCCGCTGGACCCTGCACCTCATCCACCACTCCCACCTCGACATCGGCTACACCGACCCGCAGGGCGAGGTGCTGGCCGAGCACCTGTCCTTCCTCGACTCCTGCCTGGAACTGACCCGCGCCACCGACGACTGGCCCGAGCGGTCCCGGTTCCGCTGGTGCGTCGAGTCGCTGTGGTCCTTCCGGCAGTGGGCGAAGGCCCGCCCGGCCGAGCAGGTGGCGGAGTTCGTGCGCCGGGTCCGCGAGGGGCGCATCGAGCTGACCGCGATGCCGTTCAACCTGCACACCGAGACGTGCTCCACGGACGAACTGCACGAACTCCTGCGCCTCGCCCGCGAGGTGCGCGACGAGTACGGCGTCGACATCACCTCCGCCATGCAGACCGACGTGCCGGGCGCGGTCGTCGGGCTCGTCGACGCGCTCGCCGCGGCAGGCGTCACGTACCTCTCGGTGGCGCACAACTGGGCCGGGCGCTCCGTGCCCCACCTCGTCGGCGGCGAGAAGCTGCCCCGCCTCTTCCGCTGGCGCGCGCCCAGCGGCAACAGCGTCCTGGTGTGGGTCACCGACACCCCGCACGGCCTCGCCTACATGGAAGGCCCCCTGCTCGGCTTCGACACGAGCTACGCGGACGTCGACGACCTGCTGCCCGCCTACCTGACCTCCCTCGCCACGAACCCCTACCCCTACCGGGGCGGCATCTTCGGCTGGGCGATGGACCACACCGAGATCAAGCGCGAACCGTACCCCTGGGACATCCTCCACCTGCGCGTGCAGGGCAAGTTCGGCGACAACGCGCCGCCGCGCCGCGTCATCGCCGACACCGTCCGCCGCTGGAACGACACCTGGGCCCACCCCCAACTGCGGCTCTCCCGCAACGAGGACTTCTTCACCGACGCCGAGGCGCGGCTCGGCGACGACATCCGCACCTTCGAGGGCGACTGGACCGACTGGTGGGTCGACGGCGTCGGGTCGGGCGCGCGCCCGCTCTCCCTCGCCAGGACCGCCCAGTCCGTGGTCGCCGACGCCCAGACCACCGGCACGTTCGCCGCCCTCCTCGGCGCCACGGGGGCCGAGGACGACAGCGCGGACGCCGCCGGGGTCTACGAGGCGGTGTCGCTCTTCGACGAGCACACCTGGGGCGCCGGCGACCCGTGGACCCACGGCGACGAAGGCGGCCACTCGGGCGAGCAGCAGTGGCACTGGAAGTACGGCCAGGCGCTGCGCGCCCACGACGACGGCAACGCCCTCCTCGCCCGCGCGAGCGCCCGCCTCGGGCAGCGCCTCACCGCCCCGCCGGAGGCCACCGCCTCGTACCACGTCGTCAACACCTGCTCGTGGCCGCGCACCGACGTCGTCCGCGTCTTCCTGCCGGAGAGCACCGTGTCGCTCCAGTCCCCGGTGACCGTGCGCGACGCCCGCGACGGCCGCCGCCTCACCCACGAGGAACGGCCGCAGACGAACGACGACCACCGCGACGCCGGACGCTTCCTGCTCGTCCGCGTCGACGACGTGCCGCCCGTCGGCTCGGTGCGCCTGGACATCACCGCCGACGGGCCGGACCGCGGCGATCGGGACGCGGACGGCACGACGGTGCAGGCCGCCACCGGCTGGAACCCGACCGGCGGGACCGAACGCGAGGACCCCGCCGAGAGCGCCGCCGCGGCTTTCGCCCACCCCGCCCCGACCCTCCTGGAGAACGAACACCTCACCGTCCGCGTCGACCTCGCCCACGCCTGCGTCGCCTCGATCACCGACAAGGCGACCGGCCGCGAACTCGTCCGCCAGGACGCTTTCGTGGGCTTCAACGCCTACCTCCACGACAGCTACACCACGGCCGGGGCCTTCAACCACAACTCCAGCCGTACGACCGCCTCGGACCGGCTCGAGCACCTCGGCGCCCGCGCGGTCGCCCCGCCCGCCGCGCTGATCGCCCGCCGCTCCACGGCCACCGGTGAGTCCCTCACGTACGAGACCCGCCCGGTGGGCGCCAACCGGCTGCGCACCACGCTCACCCTGCCGCACGGCGTGGCCCGCCTCGACATCGAGAACCGCCTCGACAAGGACGCCACGCTCGGCAAGGAGAGCGCCTACTTCGCCTTCCCGTTCGCCTTCGACGACCCGACCGTGCGCATGGAGGCCTCCGGCGGCGTCACCGGCAGCGGCCTGCCCGTGGTGCCGGGCTCCGCGCTGCACATGCGGGCGGTGCGGCGCTGGGTGACGCTCCACGACGGCGCTCTCGCGGTGGCCTGGTCCACGCAGGACGCGCCGCTCGTGCAGTTCGGCACCATCGCCCTGCCGTACGCGCCGTTCCCGAAGACCATGGACCACGACGAGCCCGCCACCGTCTACTCCTGGATTCACAACAACCTCTGGGACACCAACTTCCCGAGCGCCCAGGGCTTCGCGTTCACCTACCGCTACAGCCTGGCCCGCGGCTCCACCCCGGACGGCCTCGGTCCGCACACGGCCGCCGCCTGGAGCCGCCCCCTGCGCGCCGTCCGAGCCAGGGGGTCTCGGACGGCGCGCCCTCCCACCACGCCTTCGCCGCCGTCGGCGACCCGCGTGTCCGCCTCGTCGGCGCCACCACGCCCCGGCCGGGCCACGTCCTGCTGCGGCTCCAGTCGTTCGCCGAGGAGCCGCTGTCCTGCCCGGTCCGCGTCCACTTCCCGGCGGCCGCCGCGCACCGCGCGGACTACCTCGGCACGGCGGGTGCCCGACTGCCGCTGGAGGACGGGCAGGTGCGCGTCGACCTGCCCGCCCTCGGAACGGCCGCCCTGCTTCTCGTACGCCCCTGAAGGCCTCCCCAGGTGTTCCCGGACGCCCGCACGAAGGAGAACGTGTGTACCGGCTCGACCCGCGCTACGCCCCGGCCCCGGGCGCCGTCCTCGCCACCGGCTGGCGGGCCGTCGCCGCCCTGCTGGCCCACGGCCCCGCCACCGTCGCGGTGGACGGCCCGCCGACGGTCGACTGGGACCGCCTCGCCAGCCGCCTGACCGAGGAACTGGCCGCGCTCGGCACGCCCGCGCGGACCCTGGACCTGCGCGCCCACCACGCCCCGCCCGACACCGTGCGCAGCCGCACCGACACCACCGACGACCCCTACTACGCGAGGCTCGCCGACAACCCCCTGCGGGACCTCTTCGACGACCTGCCCGATCCGACGCCGCCCGCGGCCGAGGAACTGCTGCTCGTGCACGGGCCCGGCGCGTCCCTCCTCCCGCACGACCTGCTCTGGTACGCCGACCTGCCCAAACGCCACGCCGAAGCCGCGGTGGCCGCGGGCACCGGACGCAACCTCGGACTGCCGCACGCACGAGGTGACTTGAGGCGGCTGTTCTACATCGACTGGCCCGTCCTCGACCGGCACCGCGACGCCCTCGCCCCCCGCCTCGACGGCTGGCTCGACGTCCAGGACCCCGAACACCCCACCTACATCGAGGGCGACGGCCTGCGCGCCACCCTCGCGGCGCTGGCCCGGCGCCCGGTCCGCACCCGCCCGTACTTCAACTCCACGCCCTGGGGCGGCCATTGGGCCCAACGCGCACTCGGCTTCGACCGCGCGGCCCGCAACACCGCCCTCGGCTACGAACTCATCGCCCCCGAAGCCGGCGTCCTCATCGGCACCCACCCGGGACAGCAGGCGGAGATCCCCTTCCAACTGCTGTGCGTCCTGCACCCCGAGGCGATGCTCGGCCCCCAGGTCAGCGCCCGCTTCGGCACGTCCTTCCCGATCCGCTTCGACTATCTCGACACCGTGGACGGCGGCAACCTCTCGGTGCACTGCCACCCCAAAGAGGCATACATGCGGGAGCGGTTCGGCTGGCCCTACACCCAGCACGAGACGTACTACCTGACCCTGGCCCGCCCCGGCGCGCGCGTCTTCCTGGGCCTGCGCGAGGACGCCGACCTGGACCTCTTCCGCAAGGAGATCGAGGAGGCCGCGCACGACGGCGTGCCGATGGACCCCGAGGACCACGTGATGACCTTCCCCGCCGCACCGGGCCGCCTCTTCATGATCCCGGCGGGCACCCCGCACGCCTCCGGCACCGGAAGCGTCGTCCTGGAGATCAGCGCCACCCCCTACCTCTACTCCCTGCGCTTCTACGACTGGCTGCGCCCGGACGCGAACGGCGAGCCCCGCCCGCTCCCGTACGAACACGGTCTCGCCAACCTGGAGACCGAGCGGCGCGGCGCGGCCGTCGGACGCGATCTCGTCCAGGAGCCGCGCACCCTGCGCCGGGGCGCGGGCTGGCGCGAGGAACTGCTCGGCGCCCTGGAGGAGATGTTCTACGAGGTGCGGCGCCACGTCCTCGACGCCGGCGCGGTGGCCGACGACGACACGGCGGGCCGCTTCCACGTCCTGAACGTGGTGGAGGGCGAGGGCGTCCTGGTGCGCACGGCGGCGGGGGAGCGGCACACCCTGTCGTTCGCCGAGACGCTGACGGTGCCCGCCGCCGTCGGCCGCTACCAGCTGGCGGCGATCGGGGAACGCCCCGTCAAGGTCGTCAAGGCCCTGGTCCGGCCCGACTCCTGCGGCGGTGACGCATGAGACCCGCCCCGGGACCCGCCCTGAGACCCGTCCTGGAGATCGGCGGTACGCATGTGACGGCCGCCCTCGCCGACGCGCACACCGCGACCGTCGCCCGCAGCGTGCGGCGGCCCCTCGACGCCCGGGGCACCGCCGAACACATCCTCGGCGCGGTGGTCCGCTGCGCCGGAGACCTGGAGGCGGCACCCGGAGAGGTCTGGGGCGTGGCGGTGCCGGGCCCCTTCGACCACGACAAGGGCATCGCCCGCTTCGAAGGCGTCGGCAAGTTCGACGACCTGTACGGCATCGACGTGCGGTCCGTGCTCCTGGACGGCGTGTGGCCGCGCCCGGCGGAGACGGTGTTCCTGAACGACGCCCACGCCTTCCTCCTCGGCGAATGGCACGCGGGCGCCGCGCGCGGACACCACCGCTGCGTCGGCATCACCCTGGGGACGGGCGTCGGTTCCGCCTTCGCGGTCGACGGCGACGTACGGCGGACGGGGCCGGGCGTGCCGCCGCAGGGCCGCGTCGACCTGCTCAGGGTCGGCGGCAGACCGCTGGAGGACTCGGTGTCGCGCCGCGCGATCCTGGCACGTTACGGCGGTGACGCGCCGGGTGGGCCGGACGGTGCTCCGGACGGCTCCCTGGACGGCGCTGTGGACGTGCGGGAGATCGCAGGCCGGGCGCGGGCGGGGGAGCGGCGCGCGCGCCTGGTCTTCGACGAGACCTTCATGTTCCTCGGCGCCGTCCTCGCCCCCTGCCTGCGTGCCTTCGACGCGACGGTCCTCGTCGTCGGCGGCGCCATGGCGGCCTCATGGGACCTGATCCGCCCGGCCCTGCGCGCCGGACTCGGGGACACACCGGTCGCGCTGCGCGCCGGCGCGCTCGGCGAGAACGCGGCGCTGATCGGGGCGGCGGCGTACGTGACCTGAGACGGTGGGCACGAAGGCGTGACGGACACGCCGAACACGGCGGGATCGGTGGGGTGTTGGACGGAACGGAACGGTACAGAAAGGGCGGCCAGCCCACCCTGCGGGACGTCGCCGAACGCGCGGGCGTCAGCGCGATGACCGCGTCCCGGGTCCTGCGTGACGATCCGCAGGTGCTGCCCGCCACGCGCGAGCGGGTCCGGGCCGCGGCGACCGCGCTCGGCTACCGCCCCAACGCGGCGGCCCGCAGCCTCCGGCTCGGCCGGGGCTCGGGCCTGGTCGGGCTCGTCGTCACCAACCTCGCCAACCCCTTCTACTCACGGCTGGCCCTCGGCGTCGACTCCGTCGTCGTCCAGGACGGACTGAAGACGGTCATCGGCAACACCGGGCAGGACCCGGACGCCGAACGGGAACTGGTGGCCGACCTCGTGGCCCGCCGCGTCGACGGGATCATCGCCGTGCCCGCGGGGGCCGACCAGCGTCACCTGGCCGCGGCGGTGGCCGAAGGGGTGCCGGTGGTCCTCGCCAGCCGCCCGCCCGAAGGCTTCGCCGCCGACTGCGTTCTGGTCGACGACTTCGGCGGCGCCCATGACGCCACGGCCCGCCTCGTGGAGCGGGGGCACCGCCGGATCGGCTTCCTCGGCTCGCCGCCCGCCGTACACACCGGCATCGAACGGCTGCGCGGTTACGCGGCAGCCCTGTCCGCGGCGGGGCTCGCCGTCGACGACCGCCTCGTGCGCCAGGGCCAGACGGAACCCCACGAGGCCACGCGCGCCGCCACCGACCTGCTCGCGCTGCCCGACCCGCCGACCGCGCTGTTCTGCTCCAACAACCGCAACACGATAGGGGCGTTCCGCGCCATCCGCGCCCTGCGGTCCTGCGGCGGCGCCGATGTCGCCCTCGCGGGCTTCGACGACTTCGAACTGGCCGACGCGCTGGGGATGCCCCTCACCCTCGTCGCCTACGACAGCGACGAACTCGGCCGTGCCGCCGCCCGGCTCCTCGCGACCCGCCTGCACACCGCCGAACCCGGCGCGGCCACCAGCAGGCGCCCAGGGCCACCGCCTCGGCAGATCGTGGTGCCGACGAGCCTGGTGGAGTACGGGGGGTAGCGGTAGCCCGCGGGCCGGGGGAGCGGCAGAACTCCGGAAGTCTCGGCGCGGGGCGGAACCGCCCATGGCGCCCGTACGTTGAGCGGGGCGGGTCGCGTCTCGCGTGGCCGCCGAGCGGATGGCCGTCGAGGAGATGGCCGCCGAGCAGATGGCCGCCGGTCACCGCACCGAGCGGTGGGGGGCGCGGACGAGGGGACGGAGGGCACGCGTGTCGCAGCAGAGCCGTGCCGCGCGCCTGGCCGCCTCCGCGCTCTCCCTCGTCGTCACCGTCCTCGCCCTCTTCGCGCCGTCCGCCGCGACGGCGTACGGCACGCCTGCCCCCGAGCCGCTCACCCACCACACGGTGGCGGCTCACGCGGGCAAGCAGACCGGGCCCGAGGACGTTCCCGCCCTGCGCGTCGCCGCGCACCGCCTCGACACCCACCTCCCGGCGCCGCACCCGGCGGGGGCCGCGCGCACGGCCCCCGACCCGGCGCCGCACCGCGCCACGGGTGGCCCGGCCACGCACCCGACCGCCCTCCGCATACGGGCACATCAGGCGGCCGACCTCGCCGCCCCCAGGGCCCCGCCCCACCGATGAGCAAGCAGACCGTCCCCGACGCGTGACCCGGCGCTGACCGCGCCGCCCGGTCACGTGTCCTTCCGCCCTGCCCTCATCGTGGAGAACCCATGTCCCGTGCGCCCAACTCCGGTGCGCCCCAGCCGCGTAAGCCCGTCTCCCGCGCGCCCCTGTGGCGGGCCGTCGTCGCGTTGTGCGTCGTCGCCCTCTCGCTCTACGTCGCCCTCACCCAGACCGCCCGCCTCGGCCTCGACCTGCGGGGCGGCACTCACATCGTCCTGGAGACCAAGGACTCGCCCACCGTCACAGCCGACGCCGCGTCCACCGACCGTGCCCTGGAGGTGCTGAGGCAGCGCGTCGACGCGCTCGGTGTCGCCGAACCCGGCATCGCCCGCTCCGGCGAGAAGCGGATCATCGTCGAACTCCCCGGCGTTCAGGACCCCCGCAAGGCCGCCGACGTCATCGGCCGCACCGCCCAGCTGACGGTCCACCCGGTGACCGGGGAGCGCCCCGAACCGGGCGGGATGAAGCCCGCGGCCGACGGCTCGCGCACCCTGCCCGACCCCGACCGGCCGGGGAACCACCTCGTCCTCGGCCCCACCGTGCTCTCCGGGGCGGGCGTCAAGGACGCCGAGGCGCGCCTCGACCAGCAGACCCTGGCGGGCTGGACCGTCTCGCTCGACTTCCGCGACAAGGCCGGCGACGCCTGGGCGCGCGTGACCGGCAAGGCGGCGTGCGCACCCCAGGGAGCACCCGAGCGGCGCGTCGCCGTCACCCTCGACGACAAGATCATCTCGGCGCCCGGCGTCAACCCCGACGTGCGGTGCGATGTCGGCATCACCGGCGGCGAGACCCAGATCACCGGGGGATTCGGCCAGGCCGAGGCCCGGAACCTCGCCGCGCTCATCAAGGGCGGCGCCCTGCCGGTGCCCGTCGACATCGTCGAGCAGCGGACCATCGGCCCCACCTTGGGCGCCGACGCCATCGCCGCGAGCACCGAGGCCGCCCTCATCGGCATCGCCCTGACCGCGCTGTTCATCACCGTCGTCTACCGCCTCCTCGGCGCCCTCGCGGCCCTCGCCCTCGCCCTCTACGGACTCATCTCCTACGCCGCTCTGGTCGCGCTCGGCGCGACGCTGACCCTGCCCGGCCTCGCCGGCTTCGTCCTGGCCATCGGCATGGCCGTCGACGCCAACGTCCTCGTCTTCGAACGGGCGCGGGAGGAGTACCTCGGGCGTCCCGGCGGCCGCTCCACGGACCTGGCCAAACCGGTGCGCACCGGGTTCGCCAAGGCGTGGAGCGCGGTGATCGACTCGAACGTGACGACACTGCTCG
Organism: Streptomyces huasconensis; assembly: GCF_021028635.1. NCBI lineage: Bacteria > Bacillati > Actinomycetota > Actinomycetes > Kitasatosporales > Streptomycetaceae > Streptomyces > Streptomyces huasconensis. Next base: position 347,398 of record NZ_CP086119.1, on the reverse strand, counting down.
CCGCCGGACTGCTGTTCTTCTTCGCCACCGGGCCCGTCAAGGGCTTCGGCGTCACCTTGTGTGTCGGTGTCCTCGCGTCCATGGTCACGGCGCTCGTCATCACCCGGGTCCTCGCCGACTTCGCCGTCGCCCGCCCCTTCGTGCGCCGGCGCCCCGCCCTGACCGGCATCGCCTCAACGGGCCGCGTCCGCACCTGGCTGGCCCGTCGCGACCCGGACCTGGTGCGGCACCGCCGCCGCCGGCTCGGTGCCAGTGCGCTGATGGTCGCCGTGGCCGTCGCGGGCATCGTCCTGCGCGGGCTCGACTTCGGCGTCGAGTTCACCGGTGGCCGTCTCGTCGAGTACAGCACCAGCAGGTCCGTCGACGCCGACACGGCCCGCGACGCGGTGTCGGACGCCGGGTTCCCGCGTGCCGTGGTGCAGGAGTCGGGCGACGGCGACATCACCGTACGCACGGAACGGCTCACCGACGACGAACAGCGGCGCATCATGCGGGCGTTGGAGGAACCGGGCGGCAAGGTCACCGTCGAGCGCGACGAACTGATCGGCCCGAGCCTCGGGGCCGAGCTGCGGCAGAAGGCCCTGATCGCCCTCGGCATCGCCGTCGCCGCCCAGCTGGTCTACCTGAGCGTGCGCTTCCGCTGGACGCTCGCGGCGGCGGCCGTGTCGGCCATGGTCCACGACGTGCTGCTGGTGGTGGGCCTCTTCGCCTGGCTGGGCAAGCCGATCGACAGCGTCTTCCTCGCGGCGGTCCTCACCGTGATCGGCTACTCGGTCAACGACACGGTCGTCGTCTTCGACCGCGTACGCGAGGGCCGGCGCCGTGACCCGCGTGCGGACCTGGCGGCCGTCGCCAACCGGGCTGTCGTGCAGACGCTGCCGCGCACGGTGAACACGGGGATGGGCGCGCTGTTCATCCTGAGCGCGCTCTTCGTGCTCGGGGGTGACTCCCTCGCGGACTTCTCCCTGGCGCTGATCGCCGGGGTGGTGGTCGGCATGGCCTCGACGGTCTTCACGGCCGTCCCCATCGCCGTCGCTCTGGAGCGGCGCAACCCGGCGCCGCCGCCGTCCGGCCGGGTGGAGCGCGGGGCCGAAGCGGCTGATGCGTACAGCCCGTTGGAGGCGCGCAGGAGGAAGGAGCGGGGGACGGGCGCGGTCGTCTGAGACGGTCGCGCGGGCGGCCTGGCGAGACGTTGTCGGGCCGCCCGCGCGCGGCCGACGCTGCCAGGCCCCCATGACGCGCGGAGGCGCGGAGACCGGCCCGGCGTCGCGGGCTACCGCCCCGCCGCGCCGTCCAACGCGGGGGCGATCACCGCGAAGGCCTCGTCGAGCAGCGCGGCCGGGTCCTCGGCGCCGTCGCTGTCGCACCACCGGCGCAGCACGGCGTCGAAGGCGGTCAGCGCCATACCGGCCGCCAGCCCCGGATACAGCTCGGTCTCGGGGGCGAGCCCGAGACGCTGCCCCAACTGCGTGGTCAAACCGTTGCGCCAGTGCGCCTGCCGTTCCAGGAAGCGCGCGTGCAGGGCGGGGGTGCGCAGGATCAGCCGCACGACGCGCAGCGCCCTCTCGGAGTCGACGGCGCAGGCGTGCAGAGGGATACGGACGGCGTGCAGCAGCGCCTGCGAAGTGGGCTCGTCACCCGGGCGCTCCGCCAGTTCCGCACGCATGTCCGAGCCCATGTCGACCAGGAACTGGACGACCACGTCCTCCTTGGACGCGAAGTACCGGAAGAACGTGCGCCGGGAGACACCGGCCGCGGCCACGATCTCGTCGATGGTGACTCCGTCGTACCCCTTCACCGCCAGCAACTGCAGCGCGGATTCGGTCAGTTCGTCGGAGACGAGGCGACGCTTGCGCTCGGCCATGCTCACTTCGGGGCGACTCATCTCAGGTCACTCGCTTCTGGACGGCTCACTGTGGGACAGCTCACTTCCGGGGGCCGGTTCACCTCATCATCGTACACGCCATGCCTTGCGTGACACTCAGAGGCGCATTGACACTGAGTGTCACGCGGTGCACGATGTGCCGCATGACGCAGCAGCACTGGACCATTGATCAAGTCCCGGACCAGACCGGGCGGTTGTTCGTCGTCACCGGGGCCGCCAGCGGTCTCGGCCTGGCGACCACCCGTGGGCTCGCCCGCCGCGGCGGGCGGGTGATCCTCGCCGTGCGCGACGAGGAGAAGGGCCGCCGGGCCGTCGCGGCGATCACCGCCGAACACCCCGACGCGCAGCTGGAGGTGCGCCACCTGGACCTGGCCGACCTCGACTCGGTCGGCGTCTTCGCCGCACGTATGCGCGCCGACCACGACCGGGTGGACGTCCTGGTCAACAACGCGGGGGTGCTGGCGCCGCCCCGCACGCTGAGCGCGCAGGGCCACGAGCTGCAGCTCGCCGTGAACCACCTCGGGCACTTCGCGCTCACGGCGGCACTGCTCGGCCTGCTGGGCGCGGGCCGCGAGCCGCGCGTGGTGACGGTGAGTTCGGTCAACCACCGGCAAGGGCGCCTCTTCTTCGACGACCCGCATGGCGAGCGCGGCTACAAACCCATGGCCTACTACAACCAGTCGAAGCTCGCCAACGCCGTCTTCGGACACGAACTCCACCTGCGCCTGACCGAGGCGAAGAGCCCGATCCGCAGCGTGCTCGCCCACCCCGGCTACACGGCCACGAACCTGCAGCTCCACGGCCCCACCGGCCTGTGGCGCTTCCTGCTGGGCCGCGTCGGCAACCCGCTGTTCGCCCAGCGCCCGGCCGACGGCGCCCGGCCGCAGCTGTACGCGGCCACCGACCCGAGCGTGCGCGGCGGCGAGTTCATCGGGCCCGGTGGCCCGGCCGAACTGCGGGGCGCGCCGAAGCGGGTGGCGCTGTCGGCCACGGCGACCGATGCCGGGACCGGCCAGAGGCTGTGGGACCTGTCGGAACAACTGACCGGAGTGCGCTACGAGTTCCCGGCCTCGGTCTGAGGCCGCTCCCTCACCGCGTTCCCCGGCCTGGCGGGGAGAACGGCCGTCAGACCCTGCGCCAGCGCGCGTTCACCCAGGAGAAGAGGCCGAAGGCGACGAGGCCGACCGCGATGAGGGCGAGCAGCCAGGGCCCGAAGCCGGTCTCGGTGAAGGAGCGCAGCGTGTTGTCCATGCCCTTCGCCTCACCGGGCTCGTGCTGCAACGCGGCGGTGAGGGCGAACCCGCCGGCCACGGCGAACACCGTGCCCCGGGCCACTCCGCCGGCGATCCCGAGGACATCCGTGAGCTGCCGCATCCGGCGCGGCATCTCCGACAGGCGCAGCCGCTTGTGGAACTTGCGCATCAGCGCCCGCCCGGCGATCCACACCCCGGCGATGAGCACGCCGATGCCCGCGGCGGCGACGAGCCACTGCCCGGCGGGCCAGTCGAGGACCTTCGCGGTCACGTCCTTGGTCTGCCGGTCGCTCGCGCCGCTGCCGCTGCCCTCGTCGCCCGCCGCGTACGCGAGGACGGAGTACGACACGAAGACGTAGAAGAGGAAGCGCGCCCCGGACAGTGCCCGCTTGCCCGGCTTGTGGCCATCGGGCCCCGCCTGCCCGAAGAGGGCCTCCGAGAGCCGCCACAGCGCCATCCCGGCCAGGGCGATGCCGAGCAGCCACAGCAGGATGTTCCCGAACGGCCGGTCGGCGAGTTCCGCCACGGCGCCGCCACGGTCGGCCTGGCGGCCGCCGCCGTCGGAGAAGGCGATACGCAGGGCCAGCACCCCGATGAGGAGGTAGATCACTCCGCGGCCGACGAACCCGGCACGCGCCACCGCCTCGGCGGTACGTCCCTTGGCGGCCCGCCGGGCCCGGCCCTTCCCGTTCGCTGTCACCGAAGGCAGATGCATGGCTTCCAAGTGCCCCCGCGATACCGGCTTATGCGATTCGTGCGCGTCTTCGCAGGTCGCAGCGGGGTCTATCCCTCTGTACACCGTACGTCGTACGGGACGCGTCGCGCGAACGGTCGGGGCGGTCCGGATCAGTGGTCAGTGGTTACCCGGTGCGGGCTCCCGGCCGCCCGCCCGTGTACGGGGCGCTGGCCGGGATCGTGAACGTCCGGTCGAGGCGGGTGATGCGGAGCACGCGCCAGTTCCGCGCGGTGCCGGGCACGAGCCACAAGGTGCCCTGGCCCGCGGCCACGTACTGCCGGATGCGCACCAGCAGCCGCAGGCCGCCGGCGTCGAGGAACGTCACCTTTCGCAGGTCGGCCACGACGTGGCGGCCGGCCTGGTCGAGGAGCGCCGTCACACGGGGGGTGAGTTCCTGGTCGGCCCAGGCGTCGAGCTCACCCCAGAACGCGAGGACATCTGTGCCGTTCACCACGCGGTGACGCAGGCCGAAGGTGAAGTCGGCGGTGCCCGTTTCCCAGTCCAGCAGTGTCCTGCCTCCTTCACGGAGAGTAATCGACGGAGGGTGGCGCGGCCTTCCGGGACCGGCGCCTGACGCCACCGGAGTCAGGGGCGGCACCGAGGTCTTATGTCCATCGTTCCCGCTCAGAGCCGTTCGTACCCTTGTGTGGGCGGTAGTTTGAGCGAACTCTCGCACCGATCAGGGCCCATGACGTCGATTACGTAGTGTAGTTGCTGGTCGGGAGGGTGGCGACGTACGGGCGGAGCGGTCCCTCGGTGAGCGGTCGCGGGGCGCCAACTCCCTGAAAACGCGGCAAAACCACCTACTCCGAGAAGCGCGGGCAATTCGTACGGATCGTCGGCATGCTGTCGTGCGCGGGGCGAGCAGCGGATACGGTGCTGGCGTGGTGATCGATAGGGAGGGGCCGGTGCCCGGTACTGCGCTGCTGATCGCGGCGGCCCCCGTGACCAAGAGCCGTCTCGTGGACGCGGCTTCCGTGCTGCCCGTGCTCGCGGCGGTCGCGCCGGCCACGCTCGCCGGCACGGACACCGCGAGCGTGGTGGAGCTGGCGGACCCACTGGACCCGCAGACGGTCCTGACCCGGCTGCGGGCCGCCGCCATGGCGCCCGGACCGCTGACGATCTACCTCGTCGGGCAGGTCCATCTCGACCGCCGCCAGCGCCACTTGCACCTCGCGCTCGCCCGGGCCACCCCCGCCACCATGCGCTACACAGGTTTCCCCTGGGACTGGTTCACCCAGGAACTGCGGCTGCGCCCGGCGGGCAGCACCGCGCTCATCGCCGACCTGCACACCGACGCCGAGAGCTGGCAGGCCCTGCGTGAGCAGCCGCTCGACGCGGGGCCCGGCGTCGCCCTCTACGGCCGCGTCGCCCCGCCCGCCCGGCGCCGCACCCCGGCGGCGCCCGCCTACATGAAGGCGCTCGCCACCATCCTGCGCAGCGGCCACCGCCCCCCGCTGCTCCCGCTCCACCAGCAGGCCGCCGCCCAGTCCCTCGGCGACGACGCCCCCGACCTGCTCCTCGCGCTCGACCCCCACGCGGCACCGCCGCCGTCGGCCGCCGCAGCGCATCTCCCGCAGGCACCGGCCGTGCACCCGCCGGGGCCGGATCAGCCCGGCATCCCGCACAGCGACCCGCACACCGACCCGCACGCGGCGATCACGGCGGCGGTCGAGGCGGGCCGCCACGGCGAGGCGGCGGCGCTCGCGGCCTCCTGGGAGCAGACCGCCCTGCGCATGCACGGTCCGGGCTCGAACGAGGTCATCCATTGGATGGAAGTCCGCGCCGACCTCGCGCGGTTCGCCGGAGATCCGGCGCGCAGCTGCGAGACGTGGCTCGCGGTCGCGACGGCCCGCCTCACGGCCGGGCAGGCCCCGGACTCCCCGGAGGTCGAAGCCGCGGCCGACCGGGCCCACCACCTCTGGGACCGCGTACGCGACCCTGAGGCCGTCCGCGCCCTCGGCCCCGCGTTGATCCGCCTGCGCCGTCAGGTCCCGGGCCGCCAGCGCGGCACGCTGACGCTGGCCCAGCGCCGCCTGGAGCAGTTCCACGGACAGCGGGTCGGCTGAGGCCGGCGCCGGGCGCCCGGCGCCCGGCGCCCCGCGGGTCAGCCCGCCGTGCCGAACGCCTGGGTCCACCAAGGCCCGCCGGAGGCATTGTGGATGCCCACCCCCAGCTCCTTGAAGTCGCAGTTGAGGATGTTGGCGCGGTGGCCGGCGCTGTTCATCCAGGACTCCATCACCGAGGCCGGGGTCCGCTGGCCCCGCGCGATGTTCTCGCCGTACGTGCTCCAGCGGTACCCGGCCGCCGTGATGCGGTCGCCGGGGTCCGTGCCGTCCGGGCTGGTGTGGTCGAAGTAGTCGCGCGCGGCCATGTCGGCGGAGTGCTTCGTGGCGGCCGTGGCGAGCCTGCCGTTGGAGCGGACCGGGCCGCAACCCGCCTTGGCTCGCTCGGTGTTGACCAGCGCGACGACCTGCTCGGCCGTGCCGTTCGGCGCCGCGGGAGCCGGGTCGGGCGCCTGCGGCTTCCGCTTCGGCTCGGCCGTCGGCCTGGTCTTGACGGGCGTCGCGGACGGCTTCTTCGTCGGCTGCTTCTTCGCCTTCTTCTTCGGCTTCTTCTTGTCGGTGCTCGGCTTGGCCGAGGGGGAAGCCGAACGCTTGGGGGAGGGGGACGCGCTCTTCGAGGCCGACTCCGCCGCCGAGGGGATGGCGGAGCCGGGGGCGGCGGCGGTGGCCGGGGAGGTCTCCTGCGACTCCGGCCCCGTCAGCAGATGCACCGCCGCGCCACCGGCGACCAGCGCGGCGACCGCCGCGGCCACCCCGGCGGTGCGGCGCCGGCGCCTGGCGCGTTCCTGCCGGGCCAGCGTCCGTGCCGAGACGGGGGCTCCACCGTCGTGCGAGGGGGCGGCCGAGCCGACCACGACCAGATCGGGCGACGCCACCCGCTGGGTCAGGGCCGCTGTCACGGGCACGAGAGCGAGCGCCACGAGCAGCCGCTCGGCGGGCACCAGATTGGACCAGTGCCCCGCGCAGACCGCGCAGTCACGCGCATGCCGGGCCAGCCGCTTGCGCCACAGCGCGGACGGCACGCCGTCGAAGCCCGCCGTCAGCTCCCTGAGCCCCTTGCAGAGCGGCTCGGCCGCCAGGGCACGGACGACCACCCGGGCCGTCTCCAGCTGCGCCTTCATCCGCTGCACCCGCACCGCCGCGTGCTGCGGGGACAGCTCCAGGGCCTCGGCGACCTCCGCCCGCGTCAGCTCGCCCGCGGACTCCAGCCACCACAGGGACAGCAGGGCCCGGTCGTCCTCGTCCAGCCACCGCGTCGCCTCCGCGGTCTCCTTGCGCTGCCCCGAGAGGCCGAGCCGCGTGATGGTCAGATCCACGAAGTCCGCGCCCGGGTCCACCACGTCGTACCCGTCCGCGAGACCACCACCGGCGGGTATCGCACCCGAAGCGCGCTCCCGCCAGTGCCCGCGTATCTGGTTCATGGTGATGGCCACCAGCCAGCTGCGGAAGTTCTCCGGTTCCCGCAGGCCGTCCAGGCCCCCGAGGACGCGGAGCATGGTCTCCTGCACCACGTCGTCCACGTCCGCGTGACCGTTCAGGGCCCGCCCGACGATGTTGTAGACCAGCGGAAGGTACTCCGCCACGAGCGCGTCCTGCGCCCCCTGGTTGCCGTCCTGCGCCGCCCTGACCATCGCGACTTGGCGTTCGCTGCTCACGCTGAGACCACTTTCTGTGTGGGGACCTGTCTCCTCCGACACAGGGGAGACGCGCGGCCCGGGCCCGGATAACAGAAACCCGCCGACCGGACGAGAAGAATCCCGGTCCCGACGACGGGCGCCGGTCGGGCTCACGGCTCGTCGTGGGCGGTGAGCTGCTCGGACCTGGCCACCAGCCGGGACAGTTCGACGCGAGAGCGTACCCCGAGCAGCGCGAAAACGTTGCGGAGGTGGTGGTCGACGGTCCGCGGACTCACCGACAGCCGCCGCGCCACCTCCCGGTTGGTGGCGCCCTCCGCGACGCAGCGGGCGATCCGCAGCTGCTGCGGAGTCAGACCCGACAGACCCCCCGGCGGCTCGGGGGCGCCGGCCTCCCCGGTGGCGCGCAGCTCCGCCCGCGCCTGCTCGGCCCAGGCGCGGGCGCCGCACCGCTCGAAGGAGACCAGGGCGTCCCGCAGCCTGCCCCTGGCCTCCCCGGGACGGCGCCTGCGCCGCAGCCACTTCCCGTACAGGAGCTGGGTGCGGGCGCTCTCGAAGTCACCGCCCACCAGTTCGTGGCGGGCGAGCGCCACGGCGTAGAGCGCGTCACCGTCCTCGGGTGCGGCGAGCAGGGCGTGGCAGCGGGCCAGCTGCGCGGGGGCCTGCGGGTCGGCGCCCTGGGCGGCCCACGCGGCGAACTCCGCGACGCAGCCGCGGGCCGCCTCCGGCTCCCCGGCGAGGGCGGCCGCCTCCGCGAAGCAGGGCACCGCGAGCATCCGTACGGCGAAGTGACCGCGGCGCGGCCCCGGGCGCACCACGGGGCCGAGCCGCGCGGCGGCCTCCGGCGCCCGGCCGCGGCCCAGGTCCACGCGGGCCAGCGCCCACTGCACCAGCGTCGAGGCCTGCGCGAGGCCGTGCCGGTCGGCGGTGCGCGCCGCGGCGGCCGCGTGCGCGTCGACGGCTTCGTCCTCGCCCTCCATGGACGCCACCAGGGCGAGGATCGCGTGGTGCCGCGCGGCGATGTTGCGCTGGCCGGTACAGCGCGCCGCGCGCAGTCCCTCCTCGGCGTGGGCTCGGGCCCGGGCATGCCGCCCGGCCCGCAGTTCGGCGTAGGCCAGGTACTCCAGGGCCTGCGGTACGTGGATCTCCGCACCCGAGGCCCGCGCGGCGGCCAGCGCCCGGGCGTTGATCCGGGAGGCCGCCGCGAGATCCCCCACGACCAGGGCTGCCACCCCGGCCCGCAACAACCGCGACGGCTCCTCCGCGCCCTGCCCCAGCGCCACGACCCCGCGCAGCCCGTGACGCGCGGCACGGAGCCGGCCGCGCATGACGACGGCCATGGCGGCGCGGTACTCCTCGGCGAGGGAAGCTTCGGCGGGGGAGGCTTCGGAGGGGGAGGCTTCGGAGGGGGACGCGTGAGGTGGCGGGTGGGGGAGCGGGGCCGGGGGCGACGGCCGGGTGGGTGGCGGCTCCTCGGTCCGTGTCCTCTCGGCCCGCGGGCCGGCGTCGGCCGACGTCGGCTGCGCGGCATCCGGGCAGTCGGCGGGAGTGCCCAGCGCCGCCAGGTACGCCTCGGCGTCCCCCATGTCCCACGCCGCCGCCATGGCCCCCAGGCGGGCCTCCCGAGCGCTCTCAGGGTCGTGCGGGGCCAGGAGTTCCGCCGCGAGCAGGAGGGCTTCGCGGGCGTCGGCCACCGGGCCGTCCCCCAGCGCCAGCCGGCCGCGGATCAGCTCGACGGTGCCGCGCACCCGGGTGTCCGCCGACTCGGACGCGGCGGCGGCGAGCAGTTCCCGCGCCTGTCCGGGCCGCCCCGCCAGCCGGGCGTGGTCCGCCGCGGCCGCCCGGCGCAGGGCGCGGTCCCGGGCGGTCTGGGTGAGGTCGGCCGCGGCGGAGAGCGCCGCCGCGCGCAGGGCCGGGGACGGCGCCGCCCCCGGTGCCTCCGCCGCGACGGTCAGCGCGGCCGCGAGCCGGGCGTCCGGTCCCGTGGCCGCCAGGGCCCGGTGCAGCCGACGCGGCAGCGCCGGAGCACGGGCCTCGTCGAGGGCCGAGGCGAGCAGCCGGTGGGCGTCGCGGCGCCGGGCGGGCGGAGCACCGGCGTACAGGGCGCGGCGCAGCCCCGGCACGTCGAAACAGATCCGGTCGGCCGTGCGGCGCACGAGCCCGGCCGCCTCCGCCGGGAGCAGGGCCGCCACGTCGAGCCCGGCCGCCGCACCGGCCCGCAGGACGAGTTCCGCGTCGGCGCCCGAACCCGCCGCCCCGGGCTCATGCGCGGCGGCCGCCAGGAGCAGCAACTCACGTGTCTCCGCAGGGAGTTCCGAGGGATCGACACCGCCGTACGCGGGCGCGGGACCGGCACACAGCCGCCGGGGCAGCGGGGCCCGCCCCGCCAGCTGATCCGGCGTCAGCGCGGCGACGAGCGCGCGGAGCGCCCCCGGGTTGCCGGCCGCCGCGTGGAGGAGTTCATTGCGTACGACGGTGTCCGCGCCGCCCCGCGTCACGTCGTCGAAGAGCGCGGCGGCTTCGGGCGGCGCGAGGGGGTCGAGGTGGACGACGGGCAGCCCCGCCAAGTGCGGATCGTCCGCGCGGCGGGCGGCGACGGAGAGGATGAGACCCACCGGATGCGGTCCGCCGAGGCGACGCGCGGCGAACCCCAGGGCGGCGCGGGAAGCCGCGTCCCACAGGTGGGCGTCGTCCACGCAGACCAGCAGCGGGCGCCCGCCCGCCAGCTCGCGCACCACGGCGAGCAGGGCCCCCGGCTCCTTCGGCAGCGGGCGCGGCGCCGCCCCCGTACACCACAGGGAGTGGACGCCGCTGTACGGGATCAGGCTCTCGGCGGGGACGGCGCGCGTGCTGAGCGCCGTCCCCGACCGGAGGGAACGGAACGAGCGGACGGCGTGGGCCAGCAGCGTGGTCCGGCCGAGCCCCGGCGCCGCCACCAGCATCAGGGCTCCGCCCCGCCCGTCGCGCACGCCGGTCAACAGGGCGTCGATGGCGTGCAGTTGAGCGCTCCGGCCGTACATCCGGAGGGGACCCGTCACAGTCGTCAGTCCGGCCACGACCGTCACGTTACTTCCACGTAAAACTTCTTGGAAGCCTCTCAGGAGGTGTGCGGGCAGTTGCCCCGGTACTCCTCGATCGTCGTGCTCGGCCGGGGGAGGGGGCAGAGGAACCGCTCGTAGCGCACGTCGTTGTCGATGAACCGCTTGAGCCACGAGACGCTGTACTTGGCGATGGTGGTGTTCGAGGTGTTCGGCGTGAAGTGGCTCGCGCCGTTCAGTTCCAGATACGCCTTGTCGAGAGAGCCGGGAAGGCTCTCGTAGAAGGGCTCGGAATGCGAGGAGACCGGGGCGACGGTGTCGCCGTCCGCGCCGACGACCAGGGTGGGCGTCCGCAGTTCGGGCCACGTCTTGTCGAGGTTCCAGCCGGTCAGCGGGATCGCCGCCTGAAGTCCCGGCCTGCTCTTGGCGGCCTCCAGTGAACCGCCGCCGCCCATCGAGTGGCCCATGACGCCGAGCCGGCTGCTGTCGACGCGTCCGCGCACGGTGCTGCGCTGCGTCAAGTAGTCGAGAGCCGCGAGGAGTTGATCGCCGCGGCTGTCGGGCTGGTCGACCGTGGTGAGGGTGTCGATGGTGAAGACGACGAAGCCCTGCGAGGCGAGCCGCGGCCCCAGCCACGAGATGGACGACTGGGTGGCGGTGAAGCCGGGGGAGATCGCCACGGCGCCGAACGTGCCGTCGGCGGTGCTCGTCGGGTAGTAGATGGTGCCGCCGCCGAACCCGGTGACGCCCAAGGACGGCACGCGGGTCTCGGACACGGCGTAGTGGCCGCGGGGGGCCTCGATGCTGGAGACGGTCGGCTCGGGACCGCGTTCGTACGGATTCTCCGCGGCGCCCGCGCTCCCGGACTGGGCGGTGACCAGCCCGCCCACGGCCAGGAAGGCGGCGAGCGACGCCCGCAGGAGGCGCGGCCGCAGCCGTGACCTGCGCGGGGACGGAGGGCTGCCGGGGGTCTCGACACTGAGCTGCTGCACGACGGTCGCATCCTTTCGACGGCGCGATGACTGGCAGCGGCTACTGTCCGGGCGCACCCGTCCCGGGCACATCGGCGAAATCACCGGTCTTCGACGGACCGACGCCCTGAAAGACGACTTCGGGGTGGCGCGCGGCCGGCCCGTCGAGGAGTGGCTCCCGCTCGCCGCGCAGCCACTGCTCGAAGAAGGCGCCGACGTACGTACGGGTGATCTCCTGGGAACGCTCACCGGAGAGCGGCACCTCGGGGTCGACCACCCCGGCCTGCCCGGCCAGAACCGGAAGGTCGGTGAAGGTGAAGTGCCCGGAGCCCCGCACGGTGAGCCAGCGCTTCCAGCCGTCGAGGCCCTGCCAGGTGCGGTCCCAGTTCTTGCCGTCCCCGTGGCCCGGGGTGTGCTCGGCCTCCGTTCCGAGCATCAGGAACGGGCGGCCGTCGATCCCGTCGGGACCCGTGTGGAAACTGCCGTCCATGTTCAGGCCCGCCCGCACCCGGGGATCGGTGGTCATGGTGGCGAGCGCGGCGGCGCCTCCGATGGAGTGCCCGCCGGCCCCGATCCGCCGGCCGTCGATCATCCGGGCGTGCCGCCAGGAGGACTCACCGCCGGTCAACCGGTCGATGACGTACGAGAGATCCTTGGCCCGCCCCTCGGTGACGACCTTTCCCATCCCCGGCTGCTCGGCGGGAGCGCAGGCTTGGCAGGTGAGCATTCGGCCGCCGGGGAAGGCCGTGCCCACGGACTCGTACGCGTGGTCGACGGTGGCGACGACGAAGCCCCGCGAGGCCAGGTCCTCCGCCAGGTGGGTCAGGGTGGAGCGGGGCGCGGTGAATCCCGGGGAGAGCACGACCAGCGGGAAGCGCCCCGGCGCGGGCCGCGTCCCGGAGCGCGCGAAGGTACGGGTGGAGCTGTACGCGGCGGGGGACATCTGCCCGTCCACCTGCCAGGCCTCCAGCGACAGCCGGGCCTCCTCCTCGGAGGTGTACGGGACGGGGTGCCCTCCACCGTGGCGGCCCGGGTAGTGGACGGACACCATCAACTCCCGCGCGCCCGCCGAGGGCACCCACGGATCGCGGCGGCTCTCGTCGACGAGGTGCAGCGTGTCGCGCCCCACCGCGTAGGGCCCGGTGGGGCGCGGCAGACGCAGCGGAGCCGTGTCCGCGGCGTCGGCCGACGTGGCGCGGGCGGCGCCGACGCGGTCGGCGCCGTCGGAGGGCGAGGCGTGGGCCGTCGCCGTGCCGACGGTGGGCGCGATGAGCGCGAGGGTGAGGGCGGCGACAACGGCATGTCTGCGCAGCGGAGTTCGGGAAAGGGTCATGTCACAGGAGGCTAGAGCGGCGGGGGAGGGGGCGCGTCGACCCATGGGCGGACAGGGACCAGACCGTAGAGGTACGTGACTGTCAGCTCCTGGTAGGAGGCGGGACACGGCCACGTCCGGGTGAGGCCGGGAGCGGTCGGTCGACGAGGGCGGCCGTGGGCGGGGCCGCGCTTGCGCGACGTGTCCTCCGCCCACGGCCTTTGGCCGCCGTCTCGGGGGTGACAGCGGCGTCCTCAGCGGCGCCGACCCCGCTGAGGCGCACAGGAGGCGCAGGCAAGGCGCGGCACGCAGGGTGGCTGCCCGCGGAAGGGGCGGGCCCTACGCGTCGCCCGCCGCCTCCCGCAAGAGCGGGCGCAGCCGACGCATGCCGCGCCGCGCATGACTCTTGACCGTGCCGAGCGGCCACCCGGTGCGCTCGGCGATCTGTGCCTGTGTCAGCTCCTCGTAGAACGTCAGACACAGCACCGTCCGCTGCGGCACCGGCAGCAACGCCAACTCCTGGGCCACCAGCACCCGGTCGAGCACCACGTCGGCCTCCTCGCGGTATGGCCGCTCCCGGGCGAACCGCGTCCCGGCGCCTTCGGCGAGGGCCGCCCCGCGGGACCGCGCGGCCAGGGCCTCCGCGATCTTCCGCCGGGTGATGCCGCGCAGCCACGCCGCGGGAGTGGCGGCTTCGGGGCGGTAACCCGTCCGGCCGTGCCACGCGGCGAGGAACACCTGCTGCGCGACGTCCTCGGCCTCGCGGTTGTCCCCCAGCGCGCGCCTGGCCTGGTCCCGCACCCGGGGCGCCCACTGCCGGTACACCGCTGCGAGCCACGCCTCGTCGCCGTGGGCCGGTTCGGCGGCCGGAGCTTCACCGCTGGCCGGTACTTCGGCTCGTGAGGGATGCGGCACCGCTGTGCTCATCGACGCCCGTCACCTCCTTGTCGCCCCTGTCAACCGCTCTGCCCCAGGCGGCGATCGGTCAGGCGGGTCGCGGCCCGGGTCACGGCTGGGCCATAGTCGGAGCAGCTTCGCGCACCCGGCAACCCGCGTCGTTTGTGCGTCGTATCGTGAGCGGATGAACGATGCGGCAGTCACCACCGGCGCTCTGGCGAGGCGGCTGGGCGTGTCGCCGACGACGCTGCGCACCTGGGACCGCAGGTACGGCCTCGGTCCCGCCACCCGCGAGCCCGGCCGCCACCGCCGCTGGTCGGAGCGGGACATCGCGGTGGTCGAGGAGATGGGCCGCCTCACCTCGCTCGGGGTGCCGCCGGCCGACGCCGCCCGTACGGCGCTCAAGCGCGGCTCCGACCCCGCCGGTCCAGGCGTGCCGTCGCCCCGGGAGGCCCCCGGCGCCCGCGCGGCATCACCCGACGTCTTCGTGCGGGAGCGGCGGGGCCTGGCGCGCGCCGCCGTCCGCCTCGACGCCCCCGTCGTCCAGGACTTGCTGACGGGGGCGGTGGAGCGGCACGGCCTGATCGCCGCGTGGCAGGAGGTGATGGTGCCGACGCTGCACGCGGTGGGCCGCAAGTGGGAGGAGGCGGGCGACCGTTACGTGGAGGTGGAGCACCTGCTGTCCTGGCACGTCTCCCGCACCCTGCACCGCTGCGCCCCCGCCACCGACACCGCCGCGACCGCCCCGCCTCCGACGGCGACGCTCGTCCTGGCCTGCGTGCCCGGCGAGCAGCACTCGCTGCCCCTGGAAGCACTCAGCGCGGCCCTCGGCGAACTGGGCGTCCGCCAGCGCATGTTCGGCGCCGCCGTACCGGTCGAGGCGGTCTCGGCGGCGGTCCGCAGGACGGGCCCGGCGGTCGTCGTCCTGTGGTCGCAGGCCCGCTCCACGGCGAGCGTGCCGCTGGCCCGGCACATCGCGGACACCCGCTGGGGCGTGCGCGGCGCCCGCGGCAGGCCCGTCGTCATGCTCGGCGGGCCGGGCTGGGCGGGCCCCGCGGTGCGCGGCGCCCTGCGGCCGACCACCCTCCGGGAAGCGCTGACACAGATCGGCAAGGTGTGCGGCGATCGCTCCAACACGGCTGTGCGACAACGCGGTTGACGTGCGAAACGCGTCGGCACCCTTGACACGTGCGTACTGTTTCGCGACCTTTGAGCATCGCCGAGCAACCCGGAGAAGTGGCAGGACGCCGACGCCGACAGCGCGTCATTGGGGGGAGCGGTCGCCCATGCGATCCACAAGCGATGACCCGCACGCCGTACCAAGGCGGGCGGGCTGAGGTGGACATCAGCATCCACACACTCGACGGGCTGAGCGACCCGCTCCGCACGGCCTGGCACCGGGCGATGGACGAGTCACCCGAGTACGCCAACCCGTTCCTGGCGCCCGAATTCGCCGAGGGCGTCGGCAGGTTCCGCGGCGGCGCCCAGGTGGCGGTGTTGCGGGACGGCGGTGAGCCCGTCGGCTTCTTCCCGTACGAGCGCAACTCCTTCGGCGTCGGCCGGGCGATCGGCCTCGGACTCTCCGACTGCCAGGCGCTCGTGCACCGTCCCGGAGTCGTGTGGGACACCGAGGAGCTGCTGAAGGCCTGCCGGCTCTCCGTCTTCGAGTTCGACCACCTCGTCGAGGAACAGAAGCCGTTCGGCGCCCACGTCACCGGCACGTTCGCCTCACCGGTGCTCGACCTGACGACCGGTGAGGGCGACTACGCCGAGTGGCTGCGCGGCGCCTACCCGAGGCTGGCCAGGACCACGCTGAAGAAGGAGCGCCGGCTGGTCCGCGACCTCGGCGAGATGCGGTTCGTCTACGACGAGCGCGACCCGCGCGTGCTGCGTGCCCTCATGCGCTGGAAGTCCGCCCAGTACCGCAGGACGGGCCGCATGGACCGGTTCGCGCGGCCGTGGATCGTCGACCTGGTGGAGCACCTCTTCCAGGTCCGCGAGGAGCACTTCACCGGGGTGCTCTCCGCGGTGTACGCCGGGGACCGGCCGGTGGCCGCCCACTTCGGGCCGGCCTCCCGCACGGTGTTCGCCGCGTGGTTCACGGCGTACGACCCCGAGTTCCGCTACTACTCGCCCGGGACGCTGATGCATCTGCGGATGGCGGAGGCGGCCGGGCGGCACGGCATGCGGACCATGGACCTGGGGCGCGGCGACAAGGAGTACAAGGACTGGCTCAAGACGCGGGAGCTGCGGGTGGGCGAGGGCTTCGCGACGCGCCCCCACCCGGTCGCCGCGGCGCACCGCATGTGGCGCAGACCGGTGCGCGGCCTGCGCAACACCGTGCTGGCCCACCCCAGGCTCCGGGAACCCGCCGACCGGCTCCTGAAGACGGTCGGCGCGCTGCGCACGTCGGCCCGGGCCCGCCGAGCCGGATGACCGGGCCCGGCGACTCCTCACCGCGACGACCTCCGGACCAGCGGAAGCGAAGGGTGCCGATGCCGTACGGATCACGGCTCGCCGCAGAGATGACACGACGGCTCGGCCGCCCGTGCCTGTACACACCCTCGGCCCGGCTGGCCCTCTACCTGGCGCTGCGCCGCTGGTGCGCGCCGGGTGCACGTGTCCTGATGTCACCGGTCAACGACGACGTCATCCTCTTCGTGGTCCTCGCGGCAGGGCTGCGCCCGGTCCAGGCCCCCGTCTCCGTGTGGGACGGCAACATCGACCCGGCCGCGGTCCCGGAGTCGACCTGGCGGAACGTGGACGCCGTACTGACCACCAACCTGTACGGCGTCCCGGACCGCGTGGTCGAACTGCGCCGCCACTGCGACCAGTTGGGCATACCCCTCTTCGAGGACGCGGCGCACGCGATCGGCACACGCGTCGAGGGGCAGCCCATCGGCACCTTCGGGACGGCGGCGGCGTTCAGCCTGTCCAAGCACGTGGCGGGGATGGCCGGCGGCTTCCTCGCGGTCGAGGACGCCCAGGAGCGGCGCGAGATGGAGCGGTTGCGCGACGACCTCCTCGTGCCGGGCCGCCTCCACGGCGACCTCGCCACCACGCTCCGCCCCCTGGCGCGTTCCGCCGTACGCGGCCTGCACCTGGTGCGCCCGGTGTGGCGGACGATGCAACACCTCGGGCTGCTCGAACGCGACACGTTCCGCATGGACCTGCGGCCGCGGCGGCTCGCGGAGTGCGCGCGCCACGCGCCGAGCCTGTCGGCGTACGAGCCATGGGTGCGCGTCGACCTCCATGGCTTCCGCGAACGCCACGGGACCCTGGTGCGCGGCCAGTTGAAGGTGCGGATGGACCGGCTCGACGGAGATCTCACCCGGCGCTGCGCGGGCGTCTCCCTGCTGGCGGGCACCGCCTGGGCGGGCCGGGCGCTGCGCGACCGCACGGCGAAGGAGGGTCCACTCCCTCTCTTCCGCGTGCCGCTCCTGGTCGAGGACCGCGACGTTCTCCTCGACCGCCTCGTGGACCACGGCGTGGTCTGCGGATACGTCTACGACCCTCCGCTCGACGACTACGCGGGCGCCGAGTTCGTCGAACCGTCCCCCGATCCGTCGGCCGCCCGGTGGTTCGCCTCGCACACCCTCCCGGCCGACCCGCTCCTCGCCCGCAGGATCATCAACGCCCTGGCGAAGGAAGGGGCCAGGCCCGCGCTCCCGGAGTCATCGGCCCCCGACTCCGCGTCAGGTTCCGGGCCCTCACCCGGGAGAGGCACGGCGCCCGCGAAACCCCAGGTCAGGTAGGGACGTTCGGGCGGTGGCCGCGCCCGAACGCATCAGCGCAGTCGTCGCGCCTTGTGCTGTCGGACCGTCAGACGCGCGTCGACCTCCACAGAGCGGGGTGCGGCCGCCGCCCTCACCTCGGTGACGGCCCGCCGCGCGAGGTCGCGCAGCACCGCTTCCGGGCGGCCGTCGGGGGCCAGGACCAGCGTGACGCGCGCACGCAGCCTCCGGGGGCGGCCCAGCAGCGTCACCTGGGCGCGGGCCACGCCGTCGACGGCCTCCGCCCGTTCGGCCATCGCCGCGGCCAGCGCGGGACCGGACAAGGTCACACCCGGCTGCCCCAGCGGCATCTCGCGCAGGCGTCCCGCACGGACCTGCGCCCACCCCCACCACAGGAACAGCAGGACGCCGGCGCAGAGCGCGGCGATCACCAGGGCCGGCCACCAGCCCTGGTCACGCCAGCGGCCGAGCGCCTCCCCGTCGAGCCAGGTCCTGCCCGCGGGGGGCCGCGGCCACCGCGCGGGCAGCCGGTCGCGGACGAGGCCGGTCGCCGAGGCCAGCGCGGCGCCCGAGACCAGCAGCACCGCCCCCACCCCCAGCAGGACCGCGCGGTTGGTGCCGTGACGGAGGCGGCTCATCGCGGGGTGCCCCCGGGGCTCGCACCGGCAGCCGTGGGCGGTACGTCCGCTTCCGGTGGCACGGGAGCACGCCAGGCGGGCTCGGCGCGCACCCGGACCCGCAGCCGCGGGGGCCTCGCCAGACCGCAGGCGGCCAACGCCTCCTCAGCGGTCTCGGCCACCGTACGGCGCGCGGACTCCAGGTCGCCGAAGGCCAGCCCGGCACGCACGCGCACCCGGCGCCGTCCGACACCGACCCGTACCCGGGTGAGGCCGGGCAGTTCCGCCACGGCGTCCCGCAGCAGCGTGGCCACGGCCCGCCGGTCGAGCACCGCCCGGACCCCCGCGGCCGGGCCCGCCATGGGCAGCGCACGGCGCCGCCCCGGCGTGAGGGCCAGGACCAGCAGCCATACGCCGAGCAGGAAGACGGCGGCCGCCACCGCCGCGCCGGGCCAGGTGCCGCTGTCCGGGCCGTGCGTGGTCAGCCACTCCGTCAGCCGGCCGCGCCACCGTGCGGGCGGATGTCCGGCCGCGTGGACGGACACCACGTCGTACAGGAACAGACCGCAGACCGCCGCGCCGCCGAACGCCATCGCCGCGACGGGGAACCGGCGCGGGGACCAGGGCCGCCGCGCCCGGTTCCCGCCCGTGGGCTCCACCACCTGCTCCGCCGCCTGCTCTGACCCCGCGGCCACCGCCTCGTACGCAGCAGGCGGCCCGGCCGCTGTCGCCTCGGCCTCTTCACCCACCCGCACGCGCAGTTCGCGGACGCGGACGCGCGCCGAGGGCACGGCGAGACCGGTGAGGCGGGCCGTGCGGTCGGCGACATTCGACCGTACGCGTTCACCCGCCTCGTCGAGCACCGCCGGGTAGGGCAGGGCCACGGTGACACCCACCTCGGCCCGGCGGCCGCGCACCACGGCCGAACCCCGGCGCACTTCGACCTCGCCCGGGGCCAGCGCCTCGGTGGCGGCCCGTTCCGCGATGCGGCGCACCGCCCGCTCGGCCACCGTCGTCGTGCCGCGCTCGGCCGCGGGGGTCGCGCTCATCGCCGCCCCCGGTCACGGCCGCCGAGGAAGTCCCGCAGGTCCGTACCGCTGTCCACGAGACGCCCCGCGACGAAGCCGACCGCGCCCAGCGCGGCGACCACCAGGAATGCGCCGAAGCCGCCGAACCAGCCGGCGAACCCCAGGGCCATCCCGGCGATCATGCCCACCAGAGCTGTGCTCACCACTCACCTCACCCCACAGAAGGAGACGTCACGCGAACAGGGACGTCACGGCCGCACCCGCTGCCCCGCTACTCCACCCGCGTCTCGCCGGCGGACTCCGAGGTGTCGTCGTCGGGCAGCCGTACGTCGTTGACCGCGACGTTGACCTCGACGACTTCGAGGCCGGTGATCCGCTCCACGGCGCCGATGACGTTCTCGCGCACGTCATGGGCGACGTCGGTGATCGGCACGCCGTACTCGACGACGATGTCCAGGTCGATCGCCGTCTGCCGCTCGCCGACCTCGACCTTCACGCCGCGTCCGACGTTGGGGCGCCCGCCAGGGACCCGGTCGCGCACCGCGCCGATGGTCCGCGAGAGGCCGCCGCCCATGTCGAAGACGCCGGGGATCTCCCGCGCCGCCATCCCGGCGATCTTCACGACCACCACGTCGGCGATGGAGGTCTTCCCCCGGGTCGCGGCCGGCTCGCCCGCCCCGGTGCCGCCCGTCACGGTGGTGGTCCCGGCCACCGGGGCGATGCCCGCGCTCTTCTGGGCCGCGCCCGTGGCGCCGCTGTCGCTGCCACCGGACGTGGCCACGTTCGCATGGATGTCCTGAGTCGCCATACCGGCATCTCCTCGTCGTCGAAGTCCTGTGCGGGGCAGGTGACTGAACGGTCGATCGGCCGTCCGGCGGCCTGCCGCTCCGCCGAGCGTTCGGTACCCGGACCGGGTGCCCTGCTCCGTGCTTGTCTGACACGGACGGCGGGGATTCGTTACGCGCCTCGGAAGAACTGCTCGTTCCGGGAGGTAACGTGCCCTCGCCGCGTAACGTCGGCGGCCGTCCGTGTGTCGTACGAGCACGACCTGGATGAGAGGAGCCGCGTGTGCCCGGGGACCGGGGCGGAGCGCCGCAGGACCCAGCGGAGGAGTCCGCGCGGCGCGAGGACGGATTGCTGGCGGTACGGGCCGGGGAAGGTGACGAAGAGGCCTTCGAGGAGCTGGTGCGACGCCACGCGCCCGGCCTGCTGCGGCTGGCGACGCGGCTGCTGGGGAGCAGGACGGAGGCCGAGGACGCCGTGCAGGAGTCGTTCGTGAGCGCTTGGCGCAAGCTGCCGGAGTTCCGGCGGGACGCCCGGTTCGGCACCTGGATACACCGCATCGTCACCAACCGGTGCCTGAACGTGCTGCGCGCCCGCCGTCCCGTCGTGGACCTGGAGGGCGTGCCCGAGCCGCAGGCTCCCGAGCACGAGGCATCGCCCGCCAGGGTCGCCGAGGGGCACGCGGCGGTGGCGGACCTGAGCAGGGCGATGGCGGGACTGTCACCGGAACAGCGGGTGTGCTGGGTGCTGCGCGAACTCAACGGCCTTCCCTACGAAACCATCGCCGAGTCGGTCGGGATCAGCCCGGAGGCGGTGCGCGGCCGCGTCTTCAGGGCGCGGCGCTATCTCACGGAGGCGATGGCCGCATGGCGGTGAACGAGGGAACCGGACCGGGCGAGACGCGCGAGGCGGCCACCGGGGAGAGCCCGGCGGACGACCGCGCGGAGCGGGAACCGCTGCCGTGCGGGCGGGAGTTGTGGAGTGTGTGGGAGCGCCGGGAGAGCGGCGAGCCCGATCCGCACGCCGACGGCTGCCCGCACTGCACCGGGGCGCTGAACACACTGCGCCATCTGGAGGACGTCGTCTCCGCCGCGCGGGCGTCGGAGCCGCGGGAGCCCGAGGAGGCCGACGCCTCCGCGCTCGTCGGCCGCGTCATGGACGTCGTCCGGCTCGAACTGCGGCCGGGCCGGACGCTGCCGCTCGGCGAGGAGGACGAGGACGCCTGGATCGTGGAGGCCGCCGCCGCCCGGGCCGTTCGCGCGGCGGCGGAGACCCTGACCGGGGTCCGTGCGGGCAGCTGCCGCATCGAGGTCCGCCCCCAGGACGGCGCGCCCCCCGCCCCGACGGGGCGCCTGCCCCGGGGCCCGGTCGAGATCCGCCTCGAAGTGCAGGTGGCCCTCACCCGGAACCTCCAGGAGGTCGCCGAGCGCGTCCGCCGGCGGGTGCTGGAGGCGGCCACCACCGAGCTGGGCATGCCGGTCGCGACGGTCGACGTGACGATCAGCGACCTCATCGACGACATGAACGACACCGACGACAGCGACGACATCGGCGACGGCGTGGAAGGGTGGCGGCCGTGACGGAGCAGCGCGCAACCGGAGACCTGACCGACACCGTCGCGAGGGCGGTCCTCGACACGGCCGGGGTCGCCTTCCTGCGGCCGGGCCTTGCCCAACTCCTGCGCACGTCGGGCCCGTTGGCCCGCGTACGGGCTGGGGGCACCGGCAGGCCGTCGCACTCCTCGGGCGTCCGCGTGACACGGCTCGGCGGCACCGGGCGGTGGCACGTGGAGGTGCACCTCGTCCTGCACCGGGGCCGCCGCGCCGTGGACGTGACCCGGGCGGTGCGCGCCGCCGTCACCGAGGCCCTGCGCGGGGAGGTGGGCAGCCCGCCTCGGGTGTCCGTGACCGTGACGGGGCTGGTGTGAGGCCCTGAGGTGGCGTGTTGCCGTTCGGTGACATGGAAGACAGAGCTGTGACGTGCGCGAGGGCAACGGCCCAGGGGCGTCGCGGGTCGTATGGGGCATGAGGTCGAAGGGCGGACGGACCTGCCCGAAGCAGACCGAGCGAACCATGTGGGGGAGAACGATGAGGACGAACGTACGCAAGAACAAGGGCCTGTTCGCCGCGGCGGCAGTGGTGGCCGTCGCAGGGGTCGCCGCCGGGACGGTGCCGGCCTCCGCGGCCGACACGCCCCGCTTCCTGGCGCCTTCCGAGCTGCCGCCGCACGCGTCGTCGCCCTGGCACGCCGGGCCGGTGACGTCGGGGCAGCCCGACCCGCTGCCGATGTGCGTCGGTGAGGGCCTGCCGTCGACCTCGGTGCACCGCACGTACCGCACCGACCTCGACACCGGGGCGCTCCAGGTGACCGTGGTCGAGCGCAGCGAGCAGCGGGCCAAGGAGTTCGCGGCCCTGCTGCGCAAGAAGCTCGACGGGTGCGCGGAGACGGTGATGAAGCAGAACCCCGAGATCACCGCCTCGCAGAAGTACTACGGCAAGGTGAACGCCGAGGAGGGCGCACACGTCTACGGCGTCCACACGGTCGCCTCTTGGGGGGCCAACGACATCAACATGTTCGCGGTCGGACGCGACGGCACCACGGTGACGCTCGTGACGTGGGGGCAGATGGGCACCTTCGCGGACGCGCAGGTCAGCGACTTCAAGACCACCACCGCCACGGCCGTCAACAAGCTCTACTGACCCTCGGCCCATCACACCGCCCCGCTGCCTCGGCTCCTGACCCGCGTGTCCGGAGCCGAGGCCGCGCCGTTCCGGCGAGGGGCGGCGCTCCGTAGGCGGTATCCGTCGCCCTCCCCGACGACGTGGCCCGCGGTCGGCGGCGGGAAGTGGCCGCCCAGCAGCAGCGTCCCGGTGCCGGCGAGCCCCGCGAGGAGTTCCCGGCGGCTGCGGACGGCCTGGCCGGGGTCGGTGTCCACGCAACTGGTGATGCCGGGGTGACGCATCTGCACCGGGTGGTGCACGCAGTCCCCGGTGACGACGGCGTCCCGGTCGCCTCCCTGGAGCCGCACGGCGACGTGCCCCGGTGTGTGCCCGGGGGTGGACAACAGACGGATGCCGTCGGCCACTTCAGCCTCGGGGCCGGTCATGTCGACGAGGTCGAGCAGTCCGGCGTCCCGGACCGGGTGGACCGAGTCGCGGAACATCTGCCGGCGCGGCTCCTCCAGGTCGCTGCCGGCCCAGTGGTCCCATTCGGCGCGGGACGTCACGTAGCGTGCGTGGGGGAAGGTGGGCACCCAACTCCCGTCCTCGTAGCGGGTGTTCCAGCCGACGTGGTCGGTGTGGAGGTGGGTCAGGACGACCAGGTCGACGCTTTCCGGCGCGAAGCCCGCCGCCGTGAGCCGGTGGAGGTAGTCGGTGTCCAGGCCGTGCCAGGCGGGGTTGGCCCGGGTCTTGCCGTTGCCGATGCCCGTGTCGATGAGTACGCGCAGTCCGTTCGCCTCGACGGCGAACGTGTGGCTGGCCAGACGCAGGACGCCGTCGGCCGTGGCGAAGTCCGGCCGGAGCCACGGGGTGCCGCCCACGACGCCGGGAGTGGCGGCGGGCAGCAGCCAGGGGCCGGTCTGCGGGGGGAGCGCGACTTCGTCGATGCGGTGCACGAGCAGATCGCCCACGGCCCAGCTCGGGGGTGCGGGGCAGTCGGCGGGCTGCGGGGAGGCGGTGTTCTGGGCCATCTCGGGTCGGTCCCTCCAGGACGAGGAGAAGTAAAAGCAATCTCTTTGCGTTTAGGCGACGGTATGCCGTACGGTCCACTAACGCAAATGTTGAGCTTTTACAGGGAAGGAACTCCCTTGGCCATGGCGACGACCCCAGAAGATCCGCGTCTGCTCCCGCACGAGGTGGCCCAGTGGGCGCGAGGGGCGGGGCTTCCGCTCGACCCCGGACGGCTCGACCTCGTGACGGCCACCGCCAACCACATCCGGAGCGTCATCGCCGTACTGCGCGATCTCGACCTCGATGCCGACCTCGATGCCGACCTCGATCCCGATATCGATCCCGCTGAGGCCATGCAGGCGCCGGCGTCGGCGTACCCGGTGCGGGGCGCGGAGGAGGGGCGGGGCGATGCGGCCGTATGAGCTGACGCTCGCCCAAGCGGCGCGGGCGATCGCGGCGCGGGAACTCTCGCCCGTGGAGCTGGCGGCCTCGGTGCTGGACCGCATCGACGCCGTCGAAGGGGACCTCGGTGCCTACGTCACGGTCCTCGCCGACGCCGCGCGCCAGGCGGCCGCCCGGGCCGAGGAGGACATCGCGGCGGGGCGGCGCCGCGGCCCCCTGCACGGTGTCCCCATGGGCCTCAAGGACCTCATCGATGTCGCGGGTCTGCCGACCACGGCCAGTTCCCGGGTCCGTGCCGCGGCCCCCGCGGCCGACCGCGACAGCACGGTCGCGAGCCGGTTGCGCGCAGCCGGAGCGGTCCTGCTCGGCAAGACCCACACCCACGAGTTCGCCTACGGACTCACCACGCCCCAGACCCGCAACGCCTGGTCCCACGACCGGGTGGCCGGTGGCTCCAGCGGCGGCTCGGCGGTGGCGGTCGCGGCGGGCGAGGCGACCTTCGCCCTGGGGACGGACACCGGCGGCTCCATCCGCGTCCCCGCGGCACTGAACGGCGTGGTGGGCCTCAAGCCCACCCACGGACTCGTCCCCGCACGCGGCGTCACACCCCTGTCGTGGTCCCTCGACCACGTGGGTCCGATCACCCGCACCGTCGAGGACGCCGGGCTCGTGCTGGCAGCGCTCCTCGGCGGCGCGGCCGACACCGGCGCCGCGCCCGGCCCCGCCCCTCGCCCATCCGACAAAAGCCTGACCGGCCTGCGCGTCGGCGTACCCCGGAACCACTACTTCGACCGGGTCCACCCCGAAGTGGAGCAGGCCGTCCGCGCCGCCATCGGCACCCTCGGCGAACTCGGCGCCGAACTGGTCGGCGTCGACATCCCCATGACCAAGTACCTCCAGGCCACCCAGTGGGGGCTCATGGTCCCCGAGGCCACGGCGTACCACGAACGGACCCTGCGGACCTCCCCCGAGCTGTACGCCGACGACGTCCGCACGCTGCTCGAAGCGGGCGGACTCGTCCCGGTGGGCGACTACCTGCGCGCCCGGCGGTCCCGCACGCTCATGCGCGCCGCCTGGGCGCGGCTCTTCCGGACCGTCGACGTCATCGCCGCGCCGACGGTGCCCGCCACCGCCGCCCGCCGCGACCAGCAGACCATGCGCTGGCCGGACGGTTCCGAGGAGAGCGTCTCCGACGCGTACGTACGCCTGTCGGCCCCGGCCAACATCACCGGCATGCCCGCCCTCACCCTGCCGGTCGGCGCCGACACCACAGGACTGTCCATCGGCATGCAGCTCATCGGCGAACCCTTCGGCGAGGCCACGGTGGTGCGGGTCGGTCGCGCGTACGAGATGACCCGCTCCCTGAAGCCGGGGGAGCGGGGGAAGGGGATGCCGCCACACGCCACCGGGACGCCACCGCATGCCGCTGGGACGCGCCCGGCGCCAACAGCTCAAGCAATGTCTTTGCGTTAAGGTGGAGCGGTGAGCCCCAGACCAGCCGTCCGTCCCGGAGGACGCAGCGCCCGAGTCCAGCAGTCCGTGCACACCGCCGTGCGCGAACTGCAGGCGGAGGGCGGCGACCTCACCGTCCCCCGGATCGCCGCGCGCGCCGGCGTCACCCCGTCGACCGTCTACCGCCGATGGGGAGACCTCCAGGAACTCCTCGCGGACGTCGCGGTGGAACGGCTGCGCCCCGAGGCGCCTCCGGGCGACTTCGGGAACCTGCGCGAGGACCTGGAGCGCTGGGCCGCGGACTTCCTGGAGGAGATGTCCTCGCCGCCGGGCCGCTCCTACATCCGCGACGCCCTCGCCGGTGACCCCGACGGCGGCAACGCGGGCCAGTGCTCCGCCTACGCCGTCGAACAGGTCGAGACGATCCTGCGCCGCGCGGCCGAGCGCGGCGAACACGTCCCCGGCACCGACACGGTGATGGACCACGTGGTGGCCCCGATGATGTACCGCATCCTCTTCCGCCCCGGCCTGCTCGACGCCCAGTACGCCCGCGACCTCGTCGCCACCGTGTTCTACCGCCTGATGCCGCTGCCCTGACCCGGCGGACGTCCTGAGGACTTCCTTCCCGCCCGTGAGGGCCGTTGGTCCTGAGTGACGCCCGGCCGCCAGGGCAACCGTTCCTTACGCCGGTCGCCGGACCCGTCTGGCGGAGCCCCGCCGAGTAGTCATGCTGAAGGCGGGTACCGGAGCGACCGATTGACTCGAAAGTGAACGGAAGGTAGCACCGTGGGCGTCATCGCCTGGATTCTGGTCGGCTTGATCGCGGGAGCGATCGCCAAGGCACTGACCCCGGGGAAGGACCCGGGAGGGCTGATCGTCACCATGCTGCTCGGCATCGTGGGCGGACTCCTGGGCGGCTGGCTCGGCAAGCTGATCTTCGGCGTGGAGTCGATCAACGGCTTCTTCCACCTGTCGACCTGGATCGCGGCCGTCATCGGATCGGTGGTCGTCCTGTTCCTGTACCGGATGGTGACCGGCCGGTCCGCCCGCTGAGCCGGCCGCGCCGCAAGAGCGCGACAGCAGACGCCGAGCACGCATACGTAGAGCACACAGACGCAGAGCACTCAGACGGAGAGGAAGGGCAACGTCATGGCTGAGAACACCCTGAACGGCCGCCGCGTACTGGCGATCGTCACCAACTACGGAGTCGAACAGGACGAGCTGGTGGTGCCGGTGCAGCACCTGCGTGAGCGGGGCGCCCACGTCGACGTGGCCGCCGTCTCCAGGGACGAGATCCGCACCCTCGTCGGCGACAAGGACCCCGGCAAGACCGTCGACCCGGACCTCACCCTGGCCGACGCCGACGCTTCCTCGTACGACCTGCTGCTCGTCCCGGGCGGCACGGTCAACGCCGACACCCTGCGCCTGGAGGAGAGCGCCGTCGCGATGGTCCGCTCCTTCGCGGAGTCCGGCCGCAGGGTGGCCGCGATCTGCCACGGCCCGTGGCTCCTGGTCGAGGCCGGTGTCCTGGACGGCAAGACCCTGACGTCCTACGCCTCGGTCGCCACCGACATCCGCAACGCCAAGGGCACCTGGGTCGACAAGTCCGTCATGCGCTGCGGCGCGCAGGGCTGGGAGCTCATCACCTCCCGCACCCCGGACGATCTCGACGACTTCCTCCGCGAGATCGACTCCGTGCTCGACGCGGCCGCCTAACGCGCGAACGCGGAGAACGCCGACGGCCGGGAGGGCGGACCTCCCGGCCGTCGGCGTGCGTGCGTCAGTACTGCCGACGCCGCAGCCGGTACGCGGTGTACCCGCCCGCCGCGAGGACCAGCGCGATCCCCGCGCCCAGACAGACGGTGTCGACGCCGTACGAACCTCCGGCCCCCGCGCGCACACCCCGCTCGGGAGCCGTCACCCCGGCGACGGTGATCGAGTACGTGGAGGTGGCGCCGCCGGGACAGGAGACGCTCACCGCGTGGGTGCCGGCGCGCGCGTCGGCGCGGATGGTGCCCGTGCCCGTGTAGACACCGGCCGAGCCGGTCGACAGGTGGACGTTCTGCGTGAAGACGTTCGAACGGGCGGTGGCCGACGGGGCGGTGCAGCCGCCGCTGACGGAGACGACCACCGACTGCCCGGGCCTGCCGGGGCTCGGGGTGATCGACAGCGACGGCTCGGTCCGGGCCTCGGTGTGGTCCTCCGTCTCGGCCTCGACCTGCGCCGGCGGCTCCACCGGGGGTTCGACGTCAGCCGCCGCCCGCGGCGACATCAAGGCGAACGCCGCGACGGTGCAGACGGCTGCGGTGGCGGTGGGACGACGGACGCGCATGGGAGACAGACCTCGATCCTTCGCGCGGCCGGGAGCATGCCGTCCCTGCGGAGTCCGCGCTGTTCCCCATGCAAGGCGCCACCGGCGCCGTCGGCGCGCCGGGCACGGCCACGCGGAGTAGCCGCCGACCGCGGTGCGCCGGGCCGCCTACCGGACGGCCCAGACGAGCACCCCGCCCAGGACGAACAGCAGCCCGATGCAGACGTTGATCCGGCGGTAGGCCACGAGCACGGCGGCGAACTCACGGATCGTCGCGTTGGGCCAGAAGTACGAGGCCGTGGGCGCGCCCACCACCTGGGCCCTGACCCCGGTCCGGCGCGCGGTGAGCGCGGCACGGAAGGCGTGGTAGTTGTTCGTGACGACGACGCACCGGTAGTCGGGCTTCGCCTTCTCCATGATGGCCGCGCTGAACCGGAGGTTCTCCTCCGTCGTCGTCGACCGGTCCTCACGCTCGATCAGCTCGGCCGGGAAGCCGTGGTCGGTCAAGTAGTCGGCCATGGCGTGCGATTCCGGCAGGTCCTCGTCCGGCCCCTGACCGCCCGAGGTGATGAGCACCGGAGGACGCCCGCGCGCGGCGAGCCGGGCGTGCACCTCCTGCGCCCGCCTGAGCCGGCTGGCCAGCAGCGGCGGCACCGTCGAACCACCGACGAGGCCCGAGCCGAGGACGACCACGAAGTCGGCTTTGCGGCGGACCTGCAACCGGCCGTAGAGGAACGCGTAACAGACGAAGCTCAGGAAGAGGAACGAGACGTAGCCCGACAGTCCGAGAGCGGCCGCGCCCACCCCGAGCAGCACCGGTGTGCGCACGACGGCGGCCGTGATCACCAGGGCGATGACGCCGAGAATGCTCAGGGCGGCCAGCAGCGAGAGCAGATTGGCCGGGCTCCTGCCCTCCTTGCGCAGCATCCGCACGCCGTTGACGAAGAGCAGGTACGTGAGAACGAGAATCCCCAGCGCGCCCACCGCGAGCAGCGAGAAGGCGATGACCAGGCCGGACGTCGAACCGGACCGGAGTAGGCGGGACACCCAGGCGACCAGGCCGCAGAGCACGGCCAGCCCGAGGATCACCGCGTTGCCGAACCTTCGGCGCTCACGCAGCATGCGCCAGCAGAAGACGAGGAAGAGCAGGGCCGCGGGGATATAGACGAACATCCGCACAGCGTATGGGGGCGTGAAGTCACGCCCGCACGGCGCCCCTTGCCACCGGTCCCGGCGGCAAGGGGCGCTGTCGCCGGATCAGTACCGGCTGGAGTGCGCGGACCGCTGCGGCGGAACCCGGAAGGGGCGATGCGGCCGCGTGTGGCCGGCCAGGGCGTCGGCCCTGCGGTCCTGCGGGCGCGGGACGAGCAGCTCATGGAAGAGCTCGTGCCCGGCGAGCATGGCGCGGCGCAGGGATTCGGTGTCGATCTCGCCGGCTGCGGCGCGCAGCGCGGCCTCGTGCAGCTCCCGGCCGCCCTGCGCGTGCCGCGGACAGTGCAGGGAGAGGGCCTCGGCCTGGCGTTCGCGCGACTCGGCGGGGAAACCGCGCTCGGCGGCCAGCCGGTTGAGGAGGGCGTTGGCCTGGGCGACCGTCTGCCCAGGGGCCTCGACGAACCGCGCCTGGAGCAGGGCCCACTCGGCGCTGTACCGCTCCCGGGCCACGCTTGTCAGGCCTTTGACCCTCAGGCCGCCGAAGCGCCGCAGCCGCTCGCTCAGCTCTCGCTCGGCTGCCTCTGTATCCCCTTGGTGCCGGGCCACCGCGCGGTCGAACTCGGGACCGAAGCGGCGCCGGAGGTCGTCGGTGGTCGTCTGGTTCAGCGGGCGGGCGAGCAGCAGGGCGGTGACGATCGCCACCGCGGCGCCCAGGACGGCCAGCATGCTTGCGGACATGTGCCTGCCTTCCGCAGAGGATTCCTCACGCGAGGCTTTCGCTACAGCGAGTTACCATTTAGGGGATGACATAAACGCATGGCGTGACATCCGCGGCGGCGATTCACCTTTCCAGGCCTGAGAAGCCCTCGTCGCGCCGCATCGCGCCCTGTCCTCCCGCCCTGTCCTTCTGTCAGGCGCCCGCCGGGCCGCGCCGGGTGAACCGGTGCCACCAGTGCCGTCGGCGAGGGTGCACGGCCCGGCCGAGCCGGCGCCCCAGCAGGAGGTAACCGAGCAGCGCGCCCGTCGTGTTGAGGATGACGTCGTCGATGTCGAACGTCCGGCCGGTCACGAAGGCCCCCTGGACCAGCTCGACCAGGACCATGGTCACCGCTGTGGCCACCGCCACCCGCACCAGACCGCGCGTCCGCGGCAGCAGCACCGGCAGCAGCATTCCGAACGGCACGCCCAACAGGATGTTGCCGCCGATCTGCTTGACCGTGTCGCGGAAGGCGGGCTGGCCGAGGTACTCGCGTATGGAGTCACCCGGCCGGAAGTTGCTGTGCGTCAGCGCCTCGGAAGCCGCCGACGGCTGCAACGTCAACCGGGCGAGGACGACGGCGAAGGCGACCATCGTGGCGAAGGCGACCAGCATCGTCACCGCCCGCACGAGCGGGGACAGTGTCGTACGGCGCGGGTGGGCGGTGACGTCCCCCTCATCCGGTTTCGCGTAGCGGTCCGTTCGTGCCATCAGTGCCTCCTGGAAGGGTCTTGGGGCGAAGCGGGCGATGTGGGCTATATGTGCAATACAGGCGATGTAGGCGGGGTGACGCGGTGAGCGACGCCCGCGGGCGACGGGTTCCTCACACCGCGCGTCCCAAGCGCGGCAGAGGCCTCACCGCCTTCCCGGAGGGGTGTTTCTCGGAGGGTGCGACAATCTGCTGACGGACCACGGCCGTGACCTTGACCGGTGCGGGGGTCTCGTCATCCGATGTATTGACTGCGAGGGGCCCGGGGCGCTGCCCTGCCCGGCGCCCGGTGGTGGGGAGGAACCGACGGTGATGGAGTGGCGGTACATAGCCAAGGGCGCGAGAGCGGTCCCCGAACCCATGGCCACCCCCCTGATCTGGACGGCGGCTTCCTGGGGCTCCTTGGTGCTGGTGGCCACGTTCGACCTGCTCGGCGCCCTCGACCGCACCAGCCTCGCCCTGACCGCGCTGTCCCTGCTGGCAGCGGTCCTCGGCATGCTGGGCCGGTTCGTCGCGGCACCGGGGACGGCGCTGCTGTGCTGGGCGCTGCTCAACTTCTTCGCCACCCACCCCACCGGTGAGATCTCCTGGGCGGGCCACCGCGACCCCGCCTGGATGGCGTGCCTGCTGGTGGCGGCCCTCATGGGCACCGCGACGGCCCGGCTGCTGTACGCGCGCGCCGCGTACCGGCGCGTCACTCCGTACGACGGCGCCGCCTGACGCGGCCTACGTCACTGCACGGCGCCGCCTGACGGCTTGCGTCACGCCACGGCGGCCCGCGCGCGAGCCAGTTCCACGGTGAACTGCGCTCCGGCCAGCAGCGCCAGGTTGGACACCCAGAGCCACACCAGGAAGACGACGACGCCCGCGAGGGAGCCGTAGAGCTTGCCGTAGGAGCCGACGCCCGAGGCGTACCAGGTGAACAGGCCCGAGGAGAGCAGCCAGAGCGGTGCGGCCAGCAGGCCGCCCGGCATGATCTGCCGCCAACCGCGGGCCTCGGGCGGCGCGTTGCGGAAGAGCACCAGGACGAGCAGCGCCACCAGACAGACCAGGGCGGGCCACTTGAGGACGCTCCAGGCGGTCTGTCCCGCGTCGTCGAAACCGACGCGCCGCCCGAGCCCCTCCGCGAACGGACCGCTCAGCACCAGGAGCAACGCACTGGCGACGAGCAGCGCGAGGAGCGTCACCGCGGTCATGAGCACGCGGTGCGCCTTGCGCAGGGCCGGCCGGCAGTCCGGCACGCCGTGCATCGCGTGCAGCGCCCGGCGGAACACCGCCGCGTAGCTGGACGCGGACCACACCGCGCTGACCCCACCGGCGATCACCACCGTGAGGGCCGCGGAACGGGCCTCGGCCATCTCGCTGAGCGCCTGATGCAGGGAGCGGCCCGCCTCCGCAGGGGCCCAGTCCGTGACCTCGGCGATGAGGTCCTCGGTCGTACCGGGACTGACCAGGCTGATGAGGCTGACCGTGACGAGGAGGGCGGGGAGCAGGGCGAGGATCGCGTAGTACGTCAACGCCGCGGCCCAGTCCGAGATGTCGTCGTTCCACATCGAGATGGGGGTACGGCGCAAGGCGGTCCGTCTGCGCGCCCATGCCGACCGGGCCCCGGCGGACGCGGCCACGGGAGCGGAGGCCGCCCCATGCCCGTGGGGGAGCCCGGCGCACGCTCCCTGTGTGGGCGGCGGTGGACTGTCCATGGGGCTGCTCCTTCTCGCATGTGCGGCGCGGGCGCCGCGTCGGTCGTCGGGGCCGCTTTCCGCGCCAGGTACCGCCTTTCCCGCGGGGGCGCCGATCAGTCCCGCTGCTCGGCCTCGTTGCGGTTGAGTCCGTGCGCCAGTTCTTGCAGCACTTCGTGCTGTGTCTTTCCGGTCATCTCGGCGATCTGGAAGAGCAGTGCGGCACACAACGCCGTCGCGCTGTCGGCGACTTGGTCGAGATTTCCGTCGGCGGCGCGTTTCTCCGCGACGTATTCCTCCATTACCTGTTCGCCGGAAATGTACGCCGTCATGGCTTCAATGCCGGCGCGCACGCGGTCGTAATCATTCATCGTCATGTCCGTAGACTTTCATGTCACCTCACCCGCACACCAAAGCGGCGGCCGTCCCTGCGGTGCCCCTGGGCTTACCCTTCTGATTGTTCTGCTGCTGGCCCTGCCTCTCTTGGGAAGTCGGCAGGAATCTTGGGCATGACCGCGGTCGGGGTCCGGACGAATGTCGTCCGGACCCCGACCGCGTATCGTCCCCGCCTCCGGCTCCGCCCTCCGGGTGATCAGGGCGGTCAGGCGGCGTCCCTGTCCCGCATCCGCGGCCCGAAGCCCTTGGACGCGGATGCCCCTGCTGCTAGCGGTGCCGGTGTCGGCGCCATGGCCGATGAAACGTCACTTCTGCCGCCAGGGATCAGACGCAGGTGATGCCGACGGGCGTGCCGGGCGTGACGGACGGAAGAATCCCGCCCTTTGGCGTTGTACAGTCCGTCTTCCAGACGCACCACCACACACAGCAGAACCGCCAGCCCCGGCAGGAGCAGGACGGCGACCGCGATCATGCCGCTCCCCTTTCCGTTGCGGATGGGGTGCGGGTGCCCGTCAAACCGGCGGGCAAGGGCGTTCTGGCGTGAAGATTCCGCAACAAACCGGTACTTGCTCCCGCGCGGCTACTCCTGGCGACGCGCGAGGCCCAGTTGATGCAGATCCTCCAGCGCGTCGAGAAGCACAGTGCGCCGGTGCCAGTCGATCCACCTGCCGATGGCACGGCTGGTGCGGTGCAGGGCCTGGAGCTGGGGCCGGGCGAAACCGTCCAGGGGGTGCGGGTGGTGGGAGGAGATGACGCCGCGCACGGTTTTGGCGTCGTCCACGAGGGGGACGCTGTGCACGCCGCGGCAGCCGGCCGAGAGGATCACGCGTCGTGAGACCTCGTCGAAACCGGGCGACGAGGCCACTTCCCTGACGGTGACCTGGTTGCCGCCGACGGCCGCCCGCGAGCAGGCGGTCTGCCCGTCGACGAACGCGAAGTGGTCGGTGAACTGCCGGGGCAGACCGGTGTGCTTCTCCATGCGCAGGGTGCCGTCCTCGACGAGCTGGACGTTGCCCATGTGCGTCCTGGTGATCTCCAGGACGCGGCGCAGGGCGGCGCCGAGCACCTCGCCCTGGTTCCGCGCGTCGAGCGTTCCGGCGCCGAGGCCGGTCAGGGGCGGAGCCGGCTCCTGCGGCCGTTCGCCGAACCACAGGGAGGCACCCTGGTCCGGTCCCGGCAGACGGGCGACGGCGACCGCCACCTGGTGGAGTTTGATGTTGGCCCGCTGGGAGGCCTGGCGCATCAGGGCGAACGCCGCGTCCGCGTCCGGCAGGCCGTACCGCTCGACCAGCACCCCTTCGGCCAGCGCGATCTTGGGGCGGGCGCGAAGCTGCACCTCCAGCTCGAACACCTGCTCCTGGAGCTGTTGCGCCCGGGCCGCGAGCCGTTCTGCCGCCCGCTCTGCCGCCTCATGCCCCGAGGAGGGCTGCTCGTCCTGAGGGTGGGGCACAAGTTGGTGATCCGCCATGCTTTCTTTCTCCCGCGGGCGTGCCAGGAGCTGTCTCGTCGTGGTTCGACGAGCAGTGGTCGCCTGCGACGACCCCCATTCCTCGCCCCGCGGACCCCCTGGTGAGGCCCGCTCCCCGGCACCGAGGGTGACAGTAGCCCGCCGGGTCCGGAACCGTCATGGCACCCCCGAAGGTCGGCCGAGAAGGCGTACGTCCCACACGGCCCGGCACTGTGCCGCACGGCACAACACGATTCGGCTCAGACGGCGCTGTGCAGCGCTGTCCGGCGCGCAAGCATGGACGGCGCGCGCCGGGGAACTAGCCGGGTGAGCCGCCCCCCCGGCACCGCCGCACGGTGCCGGACCACCCTCCCCGAAGGAGTCACCGTGCTCGCTGTCGGCGCAGCCGTCGTGTTCGCAACGGCCTGGATTCTGCACCTCACCGAGACTTCCACCAACCTCTTCTTCGGCACCACCAGTCTGATGCTGCTGGGCCTGACGCTGACGGCCACGCATCTGGCGGGATTCGGCGCCGGCTGGACCCCGCAGCGCCGCCGGCGCCGCTGAGCCCCCGGCGCCGGTACCCCCGCGACGCCCGAAGCGACCCCGGTCCGCTGCCGCTCACCCCGCACCGCCTCGCCCCGGCCAGAGGCGGGAACTCCGCCGCCCCGGCGCACGACTTCTGAGACGTCAACCGCTGGAGAACAGAGGGGCGTTGGTGGGACATGGGCATAGATGGTGGCAAGCGGGCGCCGAGCCGTCGCGGTCTGCTGCGCGGCACGGCCGCGGGCGCGGCGGGCGCGGCCGTCGGGATGGGCGGGCCGGCACGGGCAGCGTCAGGGAGCGGGCAGGTGCGAGCCGCTTCAGGGCGGGGCCAGGTGCGGGTGGCGATTCTGCTCTACGACGGCTTCACCGCGCTGGACGCGGTGGGGCCCCACGAGATGTTGTGCCGGGTACCGGACACGCGCGTCACGATGGTCGCCCGGGAGGCCGGTCCGGTGCGTACGGACACCGGTGAGCTGAGCCTGGTCGCGGAGCGCGCGATGCGGGACGTGCACCGGGCCGATGTGCTGCTGGTGCCGGGCGGCGGGCAGCGGGGCACCGAGGCGATGATGCGCGACGCCGACGCGCACGCGTGGATTCGCCGCATCCACCGCCGGTCGGTGTGGACGACCTCCGTGTGCACCGGCTCGCTGATCCTCGGCGCGGCGGGACTGCTGCGCGGCCTGCCCGCGACCACGTACTGGGCCTCCCGCCCGTACCTGAAGGACGTGGGCGCGGTCTACACCCCGGGTCGCTTCGTCGAGACCGGGAAGATCATCACGGCGGCCGGTGTCTCCGCCGGGATGGACATGGGCCTGCACCTGGTGAGCCGTCTCACCGACGACAAGGTGGCGCAGGCCATGCAGCTCGCGGTCGAGTACGACCCCGACCCGCCGTACGACACCGGGAGCCCGGAGAAGGCCGACGCCACCACGCGGGCACTCGCGCTGAAGCTGCTCGCCGACGCCGCCCGCTGATACGGGCGTCCCGCCGGGGTACGGGGAAGGCGCCCCGTACCCCTTCGGCCCCGGCTACTCGAAGCGTGAGGCGTCGCCCGCGCCGTGGCGCACGACCTCGGCCTCTCCGCCGGAGAAGTCGATGACGGTGGTGGGCTCGGTGCCGCAGTCACCCGAGTCGAGGACGACGTCCACGACGTGGTCGAGCCGCTCCTTGATGTCCCAGCCCTGGGTGAGCGGCTCGTCCTCCTCGGGCAGCAGAAGGGTGCTGGACAGCAGGGGTTCGCCGAGTTCGGCGAGGAGCGCCTGGGTGACCGTGTGGTCGGGGATGCGGACCCCGACGGTCTTCTTCTTCGGGTGGAGCAGTTGGCGGGGGACTTCCTTGGTCGCCGGCAGGATGAACGTGTAGCGGCCGGGAGTGGTGGCCTTGATGGCACGGAACACGTCGTTGTCGAGATGGACGAACTGACCCAGCTGTGCGAAGTTCTGGCACACGAGGGTGAAGTGGTGGCGCTCGTCGAGGTCGCGGATCGTCCGGATGCGGTTGATGCCGTCGCGGCTGCCGAGCTGGCATCCCAGCGCGTAGCAGGAGTCCGTCGGGTACGCGATGAGCGCGCCGGAGCGGATGCTGTCGACCACGCTCGTGATGCTGCGCCGCTGGGGGTTGTCGGGGTGCACGTCGAAGTACTTCGCCATTGGCCGATTCTAGGTGATCAGAGGGCACGGGCCGCGGGCCCCCGCGTCAGGCGCCCGGCGTGCCGCTCCTCCCCTCCGGCCGTGGCCGGTGCTGGGCCCGGCCCACGGTCAGTGCCAGGGGCAGCGCGGCAGGCCGGGGAACGGGTCGGTGCTCGTGAGGACGCTGCTCGCGGGCATGTTGCCCCAGGCCTGGATGCCGGGCAGGTTCACGGCCTCGTCGCCCTGCGTGTAGTACCAGACGTTGTTGCCGCCCTTGTGCGCCTCGCCGATCGAGTAGCACACGAACCAGCTCTGGGTGGTCTTCAGGCGCCCGGTCACGGGGGCGTCGAAGGCCGGACGGCCGTACAGGTCGCCCGGGGCGTTGGCGCAGTACAGGTCACCGGTGAAGGTGTTCCCGAGCGTGTCCTTGTGGACCACGCCGGGCCGCAGGACACAGGTCACCTCGTCGGCGGCCGGCGTGGCGGTGGTGGAGGCCGCCGCCGAGGCCGGGGCGGTGGCGGGCACGGCGGCCGCCGCCGCGAGGACGAGGGCCGCGGCGACGGTACGGCCGCGTCGTATCACCTGGGAAAGGGCCATGAGTTCACTCCTGGGAGTCGATGGGCGGATCGGGGGCGGGCGGGGCAGTGGGTCAGCTGGGCAGGCAGGCCGGTACGCCCGGGAACGGGTCGGGCTCGGTCTCGATGCGGAACGCCGGCACGTACCCCCAGCCCTTCCACAGCGGCCAGTTGGTCACCTCGTCGCCCTGCGTGTAGTACCAGATGCGGTTGCCGCCCTGGTGCAGGTCACCGCTCTCCCAGCACACGAACCAGCTCGGCGACGTCTTCAGCTTGGCGATGACCGTTCCGTAGACCTCCGGGGTGGCGAAGACGTCGGCCACCGCGTTCTCGCAGTACAAGTCCTTGGTGTACGTGCGTCCGTTGATGTCGGTGTGCCGCACACCCTCACGGACGTGGCAGACCGGCCCCGCCGCGTCCTGCGCGTCCGCCGCGCCGGCCGTCCCGGGCAGGCACATCGCGGCCATCGCCGCGGCCAGCGCGGCCCCGGCGACACGGAGTCCTCCGCCGAGCCGGCCCCGCGGCCCCGACGTCCCACCGCTCGACGCTCCGGTCCTTCGCGTCACGCTCGTCATCCCCGGCATCCCCGGCATTCCCGGCATCTTGGTCACCCCCACGAACACTTGGGCAGGCCCGGAACCGGGTCCTGCGGCGTCTCCAGCATCACCGCGGGCATGTAGCCCCACCCCTGCGCCGTCGGACGCGAGACGACCTCGTCGGCCTGGGTGTAGTACCAGATGTTGTTGCCCCCGGCGTGCGGGTCACCGACCTTCCAGCAGACGAACCAACTGCGGGTCGTCACCATCCGGCCGACCACCGGGCTGTCCTTGAACGACTGGAGGCGTACGTCACCGGGCGCGTTGTCGCACAGGATGTCCGCGTCCCACGTCATCCCCGTCCAGTCCGTGTGCGCACTGCCCTCGCGCATGACGCACGCCGTGGTCGCGCCCCCGGCGTGGGCCGGGACGGCCGCCGTGCTCAGCAGGCCCGTCGCGGCGACTGCCGCCGCGAGCAGCGCACCACCGGTACTTCGCCTCATCGAAACTCCCGCCCTTCTGTGCATCCCTGAGAATCCGTGTACATCCCTGTACATCCCGGTGCATCGCTTTGATGGCCGAAGTCTGACGGGGGCCACTGACGGCGCGCTGACTGATCCGACCGGGCCGCGGCCGATGCGGTCGAGGCACCCGTGGCCCGGCTCCGGACCAGGCACGACGGGTACATAAGGTAGCCGCATGTCCGAGGATTCCCCCCTGATACGAAGCTTGCGCACGGCCGTTGCGTCGGCCCCCACCGACGTACCGCTACGGCTGCATTTGGCCGGTTTGCTGCTGGAGGCCGGGCAGGCGGACGCCGCGGTCGCGGAGGTGGCCGTCGCGCTGCAGCACGCGCCGGGCGACGGCGAGGCCCGGGCGCTGATGGCCCGCGCGATGGGCGCTTTCGTGCCCGCACCCGCCCCCGCCGCGGGCCAACCTTCCACCCATGCAGCGGACCAGCCTTCCGCGCCCGCCGTGGACCAGCCTTCCGCGCCCACCCCTCCCACGGACCACCCCGTCCCCGACCCCCGCACCGGCGCCTTCGACTGGCGGGCCGCCGCCGACCAGGTGGGTGACGTGATCCCGCCCCGCTTCGTCGAGGCACCCCTGACCACCGAGGGCAGCGGTGACCCCGGGGACGCAGCCGCCTGGGACGTGGACACCCCGGGCACGATCCGCCTGGCGGACGTCGGCGGCATGCGGGAGGTCAAGGAGCGGCTGGAGGCGGCGTTCCTCGCCCCCATGCGCAACCCCGAACTGCGCAAGCTGTACGGCAAGAGCCTGCGCGGCGGCCTCCTCCTGTACGGGCCGCCCGGCTGCGGCAAGACCTTCATCGCCCGGGCCATCGCCGGTGAACTCGGGGCGGGTTTCCTCTCCGTGTCGGTCAACGACGTCCTCGACATGTGGATCGGCAACTCCGAGCGCAACATGCACGAGATCTTCCAGACCGCCCGCCGCCAGGCACCCTGCGTCGTCTTCCTCGACGAACTCGACGCGCTGGGCGCCAAGCGCAGCCGCACCCAGCACAGCGGAATGCGCAACACCGTCAACCAGCTCCTGACCGAGCTGGACGGCATCGACTCCGCGGCCAACGACGGTGTGTTCGTGCTCGCCGCCACCAACGCCCCCTGGGACGTGGACATCGCCCTGCGCCGCCCCGGACGCCTGGACCGCACGCTGCTCGTCCTGCCGCCCGACGCGCCCGCGCGCGAGAGCATCCTCCGCTACCACCTGAAGGAACGCCCCGTCGAGAACGTCGACCTGGGCAAGCTCGTCAAGGCCACCGACGGCCTGTCCGGCGCCGACCTGGCCCACCTGTGCGAGGCCGCGGCCGAGAAAGCCCTGCTCGACTCGGCGCGCACCGGCACGGTCCGCATGATCGGCATGCGGGACCTGCTCGCCGCCGCGCGTCAGACCGTGCCCTCGACGGAGCCGTGGTTCGCCTCCGCACGGAACGTCGCCATGTACGCCAACGAGGGCGGCACGTACGACGACCTGGTCGCCTACCTGAAGAAGAAGCGGAAGCTGTGAGCACGACGAACCCCACCCTCGACCAGGCCCAGGCGCTGATCGAACTCAAGCGCTACGACCAGGCCCGGACCCTCCTGGCACGCCGCCTCGCGGAGGACCCCGGCGACGTACGCGCCTGGGTCAAGATCGGCTACTGCCACCTCAACACCGAACAGCCGAAACAGGCGTTGGCGGCGGCCGACGCGGCCCTCGAACTGGCGCCCGAGGACTACGGCGCGCTGCGGCTGCGCGCCCAGGCGATGACGCACGACAACGGCTGGCTGAAGGTCCAGCCCGTGCTGCGGGAGCTGATCCGCGTCGCGCCCGACGACTCGTTCGCGCACGCCATGCTCGCCGACGCCGTGTGGCGCGAGGCGCTGGTCCGGTACGCCCGCGAGAGCGGCCCCGGGCAGCTCACCCCCGAGGCCGCCGACCGCGTCACCCGCGAGGCCGCCGACCTGGCGATGGAGGCCCTCCGGCTCGGCCCCGAGGACGTCTACGCCCACGAGATCGCGCACCGCATCGCCGCCACGGCCGGCAACGGCACGGTCTCCGACATGCTCGACGAGGCCATCCTCCGCATCGACCCCCACCACGCCGAGGCCCTCGCCCGCCAGACGAGGAAGGCGGCGCGGGCACCGGGCGTCGGGGCCGCGCGGGCCACCGAGCTGTACGCGGACGCGCTCGCCGCGGACCCCGAATCCCCGTCCATGCGCCGGGAACTGGACCACGCCACCTACCGCCTGCTGCGCGGCACGCGCTGGCTCGCGGTGCTCTGCGTCGTCCTGGCGGGCGCCATGGTCGACGTCTTCCCCGCCGACGACCGGCCCGCCCCGGAACTGCCCATCCCCGTCGGCCAGCGCCTGTGGTTCCTGTTCATCATGGCCGTGATCTGGGCCTTCGGGGCATGGCGCCGCTACCGCAGGCTTCGCGCGGGCGTCCAGCTCCACGTCCGCTCCCTGGTACGCCGCGGCCGCTGGGCCCGCGTCGTCCTGGCCCAGGCGGGCTGGGCCATGGTGTGCGCCCTACTGATCGCCGAGATCCCGTGGACGGACCGGGCCGTGCCGCAACTCCTGTTCTGGGCCGGACTCGTGCCGACGGCGGCGACCATCTGGTTCGACAAGAAGAAGGCCCGCTAGCCGACCGGGCGGCCCGGCCCCCCTCCTCAGGACTCCGCGAGCCCCGCGAGGAGTTCGGCGGCCGGCCGGGGATGGACGAGCCAGCGCAGGTGGCCGCTCTCCAGGGTGCGGACGTCGACCTGGAAGGTGTTGAGGAGGAACGCGCGGAACTCGTCGTCGGTGAGGTCGGCGCCGAGGGCCTCCTTGAAGGCGGCGAGCGTCGCCGGGTCGGCGGTGCGGAAGTCGCTGACGGGCATCCTGGCCAAGCTCTACCTCAAGAGCATCCGGGACCACTGCCCGGACATGGTGGACCTCGTCGATGACACGCTCCTCAGGCGCGGCAACGCCTTCTGCGCCGCCCGAGGTCAGGCGCTCGCCGACCAGGCGAAGACGACGATGAAGGAACTCGGCACCACCCCGAAGCAGACCGCGCGGATCGTGGGCACCGCGCACGGCTGCTGCCGGTACTGAGATTTTCGGAAGAGTGGTGCTTTTGCAGAAAGATCACTCGATAGTGCATATGGGCCGCATGGGGGGTGCTCGGCGCTCACACTCGAAGCGCACCGTGCCGAACACCGTCGGAACCCTGCTGCGCGCCAACTGGCCGGAGCCGGGGCGGGCATCGCATGCAGGGGGACGTGCTGTGACACATCAAGACGGCCGCAAGCCGGGCCTGACCGAAGACGCGGCGGCTCTGGTGGCCGGCCTCGCCGATCTGGCGGTCTGCGGGCTGAGCAGCGCCCTCGGCGGCGTCGGCGGCTTGCTGCGCCGAGCCGACCTGGGGGATCTGCTGGCCGACGGCCAGGAGGAGGCCAAGGCGCGCGGCCGCCTGGTCCTGGCCCGGTACGCGGCCCCGCCGCCGGCCCACCTGGAGGTCCTCGCGCGTACCGTCACCGCTCGCACCCGGGCGGAGAGCGGCCGTGAGTGAACTGGACGAGCACGCCTTACTGAAGAAGCGCATCGACCAGGTCCTCGACGAGTTCGTCAGCGCTGAGGCACAGGCGCTGGCCGACATCGACGCCTCCCTGGCGCCGGTCGCCGAGCAGCTGCGGGCGGCGACGGAGCACGGCAAACGGTTCCGGGCGGTGTTCTGCTACTGGGGCTGGCTCGGGACCGGCCAGCCCGACAACGAGGCCCTGGTACGCGCCGCCGCCGCGGTCGAGCTGGTGCACGCGGCCGCCGTCGTCCATGACGACCTGATCGACCGCAGCCGTACCCGGCACGGCCGCCCCACCGCACACATCGCCCTGTGCCAGGCGCTGCCCGACCGTGCGCGGCCGAAAGCTGGCGCCCGGGCCCTGGCCATGCTGACGGGCAATCTGCTGATGGCGCTGGCCGGGCAGCTGTTCACCGGCTGCGGCCTGCCAGGGGCCTACCTGAACAGAGCCCGGCCGCTGTGGGCGGTGCTGGCCCGGGAGTTGGTGGCGGGGGAGTGTCTGGAGATCCTTGGCACCGGCGGCGAGCCGGACCCGGAGGCCTCGGTGAAAATCATCCGCTACAAGACCGCCAAGTACACCGTCGAACACCCTCTGCACATGGGCGGCCTCCTGGCCGGCGCCCCGCCGCGGCTGCTGGAGGCCTACAGCGGCTACGGCCTGCCGCTGGGCGAGGCGTTCCAGCTGCGCGATGACCTGCTGGGCCTGTTCGGTGACCCGGTACGCACCGGAAAGGACCCCGCCGACGACCTGTCCGGCAACCGGCCCACCGCCCTGATGGCCCACACCCTGCGGTCCGCCGCCCCGGGTGAACGCCGCGAACTGCGCCGTCTGCTGGGGCAGGGACAACTGAGCGAGACACAGGTGGAGCGGGTCCGGCAGATCGCTCGCCGCACCGGAGCCGTCGCCCGCGTCGAAGACATGATCACCGCCCGGTTGCGCGAAGCGCACGAGGCTCTGGCCGACGCCAATCTGCCCGCGCAAGCGCACCACGCCCTGTCCGGCCTGGCGACCTTCGCCACCGCCCGCCACCACTGACCGCCGCACCCCTGGGAGCAGCACCGATGACGTACACCCAAGCATCCATGGAGGCGCTGCGGTCGGCCGGCGACGAACTGGCCGACGCGACCGTGTCGACGTTGTTCGAGCGCGGCGAGGTCGGCACGTTCAACACCCTCATGCGGTACGTCTCCACCGTCGGCCAGGAACTGCCCGATGGCCTGCCGGCCGTGGCCCGCGAGTACCTGCACGAGACCAGCACGCCGCCGGCCTGGGTGGACTGGGGCGAGATGGAGAAGGCCCGGCTGTTCTTCATCGACAACAACGTGCACATCTCCACCGCCCTGTCCTTCGCCTCCATGCCCGCCTGCTACGTCCTGCCGCACGTCGCGAAACTCCTGTCGGCCACCCACTCGCTGAAATACCCGTCCAAGCGGATGGCCGAGACGGGCCAGTTCACCGTCTACCTCATGCAGCCCGACGCCTTCGAAGCCGGCAGCCGCTTCATCCCGGCCGCCCAGAAGGTCCGCCTGCTGCACGCCTCCATCCGCCACCACCTCGCGCGCGAGGGCCGCTGGGACATCGCCGGCCTCGGCACCCCGATCTGTCAGGAGGACATGATCGGAGGCCAGATGATGTTCTCCATCCAGGTCCTCGACGCCCTGCATCGCCTCGGCATCCACATGAGCAACGAAGGCGCCGACGCCTACTACTACGCCTGGCGGGTCGTCGGCGCCATGCTCGGCATCGACCAGGACCACGTACCCAAGGATCTGCGGACAGCCAGGGAGTTCTCCGATCTGTACATGACCCGGCACATGGGCCCGTCCGAGGAAGGCGCCCAGCTCACCCGCCAACTCATCGACCTCTACGAAGAAGTCGTCCCCGGCACCTTCTTCGACCCCGTCGTCGGCGCTCTCATCCGCTACCTCATCGGCGACACCTGCGCCGACTGGCTCCAAGTGCCCCGCACGCCGTGGGACACGGCGGTCAAGGCCGCGCCCGCCCTGCTCAACGTCCTCGAGACGATCGAGGACAGCTCCCCCTTCGGAGCCTGGGCCCTGGACCGTCTCGGCCACTTCACCACCCTCTTCGAACTCAGCGCGCTGACCCGCGGCCGCGTCATGCACTACGCCATCCCCGAACAGCTCAAGAAGGAGTTCGGCGTCAGCAGTGCCGTGCCGCCCACCAGCCGCTGGACCCCGCCCCCGGCCACCATCAGCGGATAGCGGCAGCGTGCGGGTGACACCGCCGGTATGTCAGGCGACGCTGCGCCGCACGAACACGTCGTATGTGGCGTTGGTGTCGCCGGGTACGAGGTCCGAGGCGACGGAGGAGAAGACGGTGAGGCGGCCGTCGGCGCTGAGGGACGCCTCCGACGAGTAGTGGTCACCGTCCCCGCCGTCGGCATAAGCGGTGCTGACGCGCTGTGTCTTCCCGGTCTGACGGTCGTGGACGAAGACGTCACCCACGGCGTT
This sequence comes from Streptomyces huasconensis, assembly GCF_021028635.1. NCBI lineage: Bacteria > Bacillati > Actinomycetota > Actinomycetes > Kitasatosporales > Streptomycetaceae > Streptomyces > Streptomyces huasconensis. The sequence goes on along the minus strand of NZ_CP086119.1, from coordinate 303,643 downwards.
GGCGTCCCGGGCGATGAGGTTGGTGGCGCTGGAGGAGAACGCGACGTGCCGTCCGTCGGCACTGACCGATGCTCCCCCTGAGTGCCCGTCGCCCTGCGTGCCGTTGTCGGCGACGCTCACCCGCTGCGTGGTCCCCGCCTGGCGGTCCCGTACGTACACGTCGATGCGCCCGTTGGTGTCGCCGGACACCAGGTTGGCGGCACTGGAGGAGAACGCGACATGGCGGCCGTCGGCGCTGAGCGAGGGCCACGACGAGCCGCGGTCGCCCTGCGCCCCGGCGCCCGTCACGCTGACGCGCTGCGTGGTGCCGGACCCCAGGTCACGTACGAAGACGTCCTCCGCCCCGTTGGTGTCCCCCGCCACGAGGTTGGACGCCGCCGAGGTGAAGGCCACGTGCCGCCCGTCGGCGCTCAGGGACGGCGTCGTCGACTCGGCGTTGCCCTGCGCGCCACCGCTCGCGACGCTGACGCGCTGCGTGGTCCTGGTCTGCCGGTCGTGGACGAAGACGTCGTCGGCCCCGTTGGTGTCCCCGGCCACGAGGTTGGACGCGCCCGAGGTGAACGCCACGTACCGGCCGTCGGCGCTGACCGACGGGGCGAACGACCAGCTGTTGCCCTGGGTGCCGTTGGTCGCGACGCTGACGCGCTGCGTGGTGCCGGCGACGCGGTCCCGCACGAAGACGTCCCGCTGGCCGTTGGTGTCACCGTTCACCAGGGCGCGCGCCACGGACTCGAAGGCGACGTACCGTCCGTCGCCGCTGATCGACGGCTCGTCGGACCACTCGGCCGGGTCGCTCTCGGCGTCCCCGTCGGTCAGACTGACCCGCTCGGTGGTGCCCGCCGACCGGTCGCGCACGAAGACGTCCGGCGCGAGGTTCTTGTCGCCGGGTACGAGGGAGGCCGCGTCGGAGGTGAAGGCCGCGTACCGCCCGTCGCCGCTGAGGACCGGCGCGCTGTCCATCGACTGCATGGACGTCTGGGCGCCACCGGAGGCGACATTGACCCGCTCGGCCACGGTGGCGGGAGGCAGCACGGGCGGGGCGTCGAGGGCGGTCTCGTTCCCCGCCCGGGGAGCCCGTTGGACGAAGCCGCTGCCCGACTGCCCGTAGCACTGGGCGAGTTGGACAGGTGTACCCGACGCGTGGGAGCCCGATGTGACGTCGAGGCACAGGGCGGGGGAGGGGGCGGCGGCCTGGAGCCCGACGTGCTCGGCTCCGCTGTCGACGAGACGGAAGTCGGCGCCGGCCGCCGCGGTGCACCCGCCCTGGCGCGTCCGCGTGCCGACACCGGCGGCACCCGGGTCGGGGACGACCAGACAGTGGTTGCTCCGGGCGTTGACGATCTGGTGGGTGCCGCCGCCCGTGGGGGACTCGCGCAGATACCATTCCGCGCCGGGCTGCCCGGTGCAGTCCGCCTGGACGACCGGTGCGTCGAGAGACTGCGAGGAGTCCTCGGTCTCCACGCACTTGCCGCTGTGCACGGCGACGATGTTCACCGCCGAGGCCGCGTGAGCCCGCGGAGCGCTCAGGCCCACCGAGGCCATCGCCACCACCGCCGTCCACGGGACGACCAGTAACCGCATCCGACGCGACCACACGAGCTGACGCACGACCAGACTCCTTTTACGGTAACGACTCTGCGAGGCGGGCGACGACGGGCGAAGGGGCGGCGCCGGACAGCGGCGCTAGGGAGCGATGCGGCGGACGAAGACGTCGGGGCGGCCGTTGGTGTCCCCGCTCACCAGGTTGGCCGCGGCGGAGGCGAAGGCGACGGAGCGCCCGTCACCGCTCATCGACGGCGAGCCGCACAGGCCGTCCGCCTCGATCCCGCTGCCGGAGGTGCTGACGCGATGGGTGGCGCCCGTCTCGCGGTCCCGTACGAAGACGTCCGCCACGCCGTTGGTGTCGCGCAGGATCAGATTGGTCGCGCCGGACGTGAAGGCGACGTACCGGCCGTCGCCGCCGACCACGGGAGCGGTCGCGTAGCCGTTGCCCTGGCCGCCACCGCCGGAGAGGCTGACGCGTTCGGTCGTGCCCGTGCGCCGGTCCCGCAGGAAGACGTCCTGCTTGCCGTTGGTGTCGCCCGTCACCAGATTCGACGCGTGGGAGGCGAAGGAGACGTGACGGCCGTCCGAGCTGATCGACGGGTCGGAGGCGTATCCGTTGCCCTCGCTGCCGTTGCCGGCGACGCTGACGCGTTCGGTGGTGCCGGACTGCCTGTCCCAGACGAAGACGTCGTGCTGGTTGTTGGTGTCGCCCGGGACGAGGCGTGCCGAGTTGGAGAGGTAGGTGATGTGGCCGCCGTCCGAACTGATGGCGGGCGAGGTCGAGTTGTCGTAGCCGTCGTTCCCTTCTCCGGTCTCGCTGACGCGCTGGGTGGTGCCGGACTGCCGGTCCCGCACGAAGACGTCCCACTCGTTGTTGACGTCGCCCGGCACCAGGCTGGTGGAGAAGGACTCGAAGGCGACGTGGCGTCCGTCGGCGCTGATGGACGGCTCGGACGCCCCGAAGTCGCCCTGGCCGCCGCCGCTCGCGACGCTGACGCGCTGCGTGGTGCCGGTCTGGAGGTCGCGTACGAACACGTCCCCCGAGTTGTTGGTGTCACCGGGCACCAGGTTGGACGAGCCGGACTCGAAGGCGACGTGGCGTCCGTCGGCGCTGATGGACGGCTCGGACGAACCGGAGTTGCCCTGGCCGCCGCTGTCCGTGACGCTGACGCGCTGGGTGGTGCCGGTCTGGAGGTCGCGGACGAACACGTCGCTGTAGCCGTTGGTGTCGCCCGGCACCAGGTCCGCCGCGTGGGAGACGAAGGTGACGCGGCGTCCGTCCGCGCTGACGGCCGAAGCGCCGTGGGCGTCGGAGGCGGGCTTCGTCTGGGCGCCGCCCGAGGTGACGCTGACCCGCTCGGGAGGCGCGGTCGGAGTGCCCGGCGGCAGCGGGTCCAGTGGCGTGTCGTTGCCGACGCGCGGAGCCCGTTGCGCGAAGCCGGTGCCGGACTGCCCGTCGCAGGTGCCGAGTTGCAGGGGTACGCCCGACGCGTGCGACCCCGAGGCGACATCGAGGCAGAGGGCCGGGGCGGGCGCGGCGGCCTGTATCCGGATGTACGCGGTGCCGGTGTCCACGAGGCGGAAATCGGCCCCCGCGGTGACGGAACACGTCCCCTGGCGGGTCTGGGTCCCCACGCGCGCGGAGGCCGGGCCGGGCACGGTCAGGCAGTGGCCGCTGTGCGCGTTGACGATGTGGATCGTGTGGCCGCCGGTCGAGGACTCGCGCACGTACCACTCGGCGCCGGGTTGCCCCGCGCAGTCGGCCTGGAGGACCGGCGCGTCGGAGGACTGCGAGGAGTCCTTGGCCTCCAGGCACTTGCCGCTGTGTACGGCGATCACGTTCACCGCCGAGGCGGCGTGGGCTGCCGGGGCGCCCAGGCCGACCGAGGCCGCCGCGACGCCCCACACCGCGGCCAGTGCTGCGAACACCCGGTACCGCCATCGCTGCTGGCGCATGGACCTCGTCCTTCCCGCTGGTGCGCGGCAGCCTGCCGGGCGGCGCTGACATGGCGCTGACACGTCGGACGCGGGCCGTACCGCCCCGAGCGGTGGCACGGCCCGCGCCGGCAGGTCAACGGGTGTTCCGCGAGGGGACGGAGGGGCCGGCTCCGTCGGGCACGGGCGCCGCGCGGGCCGAGTGGGTCTTGCTGACGGCGTCCACGAGCTGCCGGTGGACGCCCTCCGGCAGGGTGCTCCCCTGGACGGTGCCGACCAGGTCGCCGGCCAGGCGGTGCAGTTTCGTGTTGGTGTTCTGCGAGGCCGTGACCAGCACCTCCCAGGCCGCCTCGGGGCTCAGGCTGAAGGAGGACATCAGGATGCCCCGGGCCAGGTCGATGGTGGGCCGCGTCTGCATGGCCCTGCGCAGCTGGGCGACGACGGTCCGCAGATCCTGGCCGGACTCCTCGTCCCGGTCCGGGTCATCGGCCGCCGCCGGTGCGGGGCCGTTCTCCTGCCCCTCGGGAGTGAAGAGGTAACGGGTGCCGGTCAGGTCCAGGATGCGGTCGACCGCCGGGCTCCCGGCGGTGATGCGGACGGCCTTGCCCAGGAGCAGGGCCCGCTGCCGCAGGCCGAGCAGGAGGTTCAGGCCGGAGCAGTCGCAGAACCCCACCCCGCTCAGGTCCAGCTCGACGGCGCGGGCCGGACTGCCGAGGGCCTGGTTCAGGCCGGGCCGCAGCGTGCGACCGGCCTCCAGGTCGAGATCCCCGCGCAGCGCCAGCGTGATCCGGTCGTCACTGTCCGCCACCGTCTCGAAGGACGACGGGGACGACATCGGCGGCAGCGCCACCCGTGTCCCGCCGCCCTGCCCCACGAGGGAACGCTCAGACTGTGCAGGCTCCGGCATGGCCTCTCCCTCTCGTCATCGCCTACCGCCGCCCCCAGGCTGCCGGGCGCGGCGTACACACGTCAACTAATACCGGAAATGTAGTACGTGTTTTTGAAAACGCGTATGGCGAGTCGCTAGAGTTGGGGCATGGATGGAGTGCCCGAGCCACACACCGGATGGACGTTTATCACCAACCACGCGCGGGTGCTGGCAGCGATCGCGGACGATCACAACGCCCGCATCCGCGACATTGCCGCACACTGCCGACTCACCGAACGCGCGGTGCAGAAGATCATCGCGGACCTGGAGCAGGACGGTTATCTCTCCCACACGAGGGAGGGACGCACCAACACCTACCGGATCGACCCCAGCAAGGTGCTGCGTCACCCGGCGGAGTCCGGGCTGGCCGTGGCGTCCCTGCTCTCACTCCTGGCCCGCGACGAGGCCGACCGCACCGACGCGGGCAACCGGCCGCACGCCACGGCCTGACGGGACCCGTAGGGACCGCTGGGTGCGGGAGCCCGTCGACGCCGCGCGACCCGGTCCTCGCATCGGACAGGTGCACGAGCGCGCCGCCGGGCCGGAGCAGGTCCCCGGTGGTCGCCGCCTGCGACCACCGTGTCTTGTGGGCCACGCCCATGACCCCGCCGAACAAGTGGGCCAGCATTGCCGTACGCGGAGATCGACGAGCTGGTGCGACGTTACCTCGGACCGGTGAGGCGGGCCGGTCAAGGGGTGTTGACGCGGGGCTGCCGAGTGGTGAGAGGGAAATCCTCACCGGGGCGGGGTTCTCCGGCCCGCGGCGCCATGTCGTGCCGGGCGGTCAGGCGTTGGTGTATGTCGTTTTCGGCCCCGCACCTCTTCGGCCCGCGCCGCGAGGAGTTCGGGGCGGCCCTGCGGGAGCTGCTGCGGCAGGCCTCCCCGCGGGGCCGGTTCTCCGAACGGGGGCCGAGCACGGACGTCTTCGTCTGGCGGACCGGCCCCGGCCCTCGGATGTGAGCCGGCCGCTCAGAGCTTTTCGGCCTCGCGGACGCGGTGCAGGTGGATCAGGACGTGGTAGGCCCGGCCCAGGGCGAGCGTGGGCAGCGCGTCGGGCTCGAACACCGAGCCGGCGTCATAGGTGGGGCGGGCCGTGTTCAGCCAGGCGCGTGCCGTGGGCGGGGCGGCGCGCAGGTCCACGTAGTAGTCGCGGTGGCGCACTTGGTCGAGGGTGTGTTCGTTCATCCCGCGCGTGGCGGGCGGCACGGTGATCTTCCTCCAGTCGCCGCCGAGGGAGATGTCCTTGGTGAGGAAGGAGCCACCGGCGAAGGTGAAGCCGATGGCCACGTACTTCCCGCCGAGGGCGTCACGCAGACAGGACCCCTGCGTCTTGGGGTACATCCGCGGGTGCGTGGAGAGAAAGCCGACGTGGCCGTTGTGCGCGGACAACAGCACCTTGCCACCCGTCCGGCGGTGCCACCAGGCGACGTTGTCGGCCATCGCCCGGTCACGGAGGTGCTCCGCCGCCGTCACCGAGGCCGGGTCGGTAGCATCGACGGCGGCGAACGCGAAGGTCTGCGCGATGTTCCGGGCGTGCTGCACCGCCCACGCGTACGCCTCGCTGTCCGCGCCCCGCGCGGCGGTCACCAGCTCCAGTGCCCGCCGCGCCGCGACGGCATTCTGCCGCCGTTCGGCGCTCCAATGCCGTAGATCCGACCAATGGAGGACGCGTGTGACCAGTGCGGACACTTCCGAGCAGGTCGATGCGCGACTGGACCGGTCACTGCTGGTGCTGGGCGCTCTCACGGCCGCGGGCACGTTCGCGGCCGCTTTGGACGCGACCATCGTTTCGCTGGCACTGGACAGTATTCGTTCGGAATTCAACACTCCGATTGAGACGATCCAATGGATTATCACCGGCTATCTCCTGGGAATCGCGACGGTAATTCCGATGACCGGCTGGGCCGTCGACCGTTTCGGCGCCCGGACCATGTGGCTGACGGCGATGGGCCTTTTTCTCGGCGCCTCGCTCCTTTGCGGAATTGCTTGGTCCGCTCCTTCCTTGATCGCTTCCCGCGTGCTCCAGGGGTTCGGCGGCGGCATGATCGTGCCGATCGCCCAAGCCGTTTTGGCCCGCGCGGCGGGCCCCTCCCGGGTGGGCCGGATCATGGCCCTGGTGACGATCCCCACCCAGTTCGCCTCCGTCATCGGCCCGACCCTCGGCGGTCTGCTGGTGGAGACGACGACCTGGCGCTGGATCTTCTACCTCAACCTGCCCATCTGCCTGATCGCCGGCGTGCTGGCGGCCCGTCTCCTCCCGCCCGACGAGCCCCAGCGCGAGGCGCGCCTCGACCTCCGAGGCCTGCTGATGCTCTCCCCGGGACTCGCCCTGCTGGTCTTCGGCGTCTCCCGGGTGGCCGACGGCACGACGGCGGTACTGGTCCCGGTCGCCGCGGGCGCCGTACTCCTGGCGGGCTACGTGGTGCACGCCCGCACCACCCCCCACCCTCCCGTCATCGACCTGCGGCTCTTCTCCACCCGCTGGTTCCGGACGCTGGCCGCGATCATGCTGGTGTACGGCGGCTTCTTCTTCGGCGCGGTCTATCTCTTCCCGCTCTACTTCCAGCAGGCCAGGGGCCATTCGGCGCTCCAGGCGGGCCTTGAGGTGGCGCCCCAGGGCATCGGCCTGCTGCTGATGGTGTTCCTGGGCGGCTCCCTGGCCGACAAGCTGGGCCCCCGGCCGGCCATGCTGGGCGGCCTCGGCCTGCTCGCGCTGGGCACGCTCGTGTACACGCAGCTGCCCGCCGACCCGCCGATGTGGCTCCTGCTGGCCGCGCTGGCGGTGCGCGGCGCGGGCGTGGGGCTGTGCGTCGGCCCGCTGATGGCCGCCGTCTTCCAGGGCGGACTGCCGAAGGCGTCGATACCGCGGGCCACGACGGCCGTGAACATCCTGCAGCGCGTGGGCGGTTCGTTCGGCACGGCTCTCTTCGCCGTGGTGCTGACGAGTCAGGCGGGGGCGCACGACGACGCCACGCCCGCGGACTTCAGCCACACGTTCTGGTGGGTGGCGGGCCTGATCGTCGCGGCCCTGGTGCTCACGCTGACGCTGCAACGCGGGCATCCGGCCGCGGCGTCGGCGGACGACTGAGCGAGCCGGGCCTTCGGGCGCGGCGCTCGGGGAGGTGTCGCGGCGACAACCTTTCGGCCTCGCCGGTGGTCGCGCACACCCCCCCGCGGCAGCCGGGGGCCGGGGGCGCCGCCGCTGGCGGCCATGGGGTATAGTCGATCTTGACCTGGTCGCAGCAAGTCACGGTGGCCGGCGATGCGTTGGTGGTCCAAGGAAAGACGCCCCGCTTCCCGCGGGGAAATGCAGGTGCAAGGCCTGCCCAGCGCTCGACAGGGGCCCGTCCGCGTACAGCGCGGACGGGCCCCTCATGCATGTGCTGGTCTCACATGGTGTGGTGCAGCCAGCGCCGCAGGGTGGCGTTGATCTCCACGGGCAGGGCGCTGAGCTGGTCGATGGCGGCGCGGTCCTCGGGGCGCGGTGGGATGCCGGCCGCCGTCAGAGCGGCGAGCAGATCCAGGCGGCGCGCATCGCGCGGGGCGATCGGGGCGTGAAGGCGCTCGGCGGCGTTCGGCGGTGGCAGCAGGTAGTCCATGTCCTGCTCGGGCCCGGCCGGGGCGGGCCAGGTGACCTCCGCCGAATGGGCGGCGTAGAGGTCCACGAAAGCCTGGGGCGTGGGGTGTTCGAAGGCGATGGCGGTCACGTCGGTCTCCTCACCGGCAGCGGGTGGATGTGCGGGAGAAGAGCCGACTTCGCCCCCGTGCGGTTGCGATGGCCCGCGGAGACCACGCCGACGGCGCCATAGGCGGCTCATCCTCTTCTCCGACCAATGGGGTCTCCACTGCTGCGGGGCGGGTGTGGCACCGCGTCGCACGCCCGACCGCCCGACCGGGCCCCGCGCGACCTACGCGTCCCTGCGGCGCAGCGACCACCACCCCGCCAGCACCGCCGCGCCCGTCCACAGCGCCGTCACCCCGAGGCCCGCCCACGGCGCCAGGTCGCTGGGCGGGTCCACGTACAGGACCTGCTGGCCGGCGCGGTCGGGGAGGTAGTCGGCGAGGGAACCCGACGTCTCGCCCAGAATCATGGAGACGATGAGGATGAACGGGATCAGGATGCTCAGCACGGCGAGGCCGCTGCGCAGCACCGCCGTCAGGCCGGCCGCGAAGAGCGCCATCAGCGCGAGGTAGACGGCCCCGCCCAGGCAGGCGCGGAGCGCGTCCCCGTCACCGAGGCTCAGCGCCGCGTCGCCCAGGAAGGCGCTGCCGCCCAGGAACGACACGAACGTCGTCACCAGGCCCATCGCCAGGGCGAGCCCCGCCACGTTCGCGAGCTTCGCCGCGTAGAACAGGCCCCGGTTCGGGACCGCCGTCAGCGACGCGCGGATGGCTCCGCCCTGGTACTCGGACGACATGGCCATCGTGCCGAAGGAGATCGCCGCGATCTGGCCGAGGTTGAGGCCGAGGAAGACGGAGAAGAGGGCGTCGAAGTCGGCGCTGTCCGCCTCGGAGTCGCCGATCGCCGCGTTGGCCGCGATGGCGAAGCCCGCCGTGAGCAGGAAGACGGCGAGCAGCGACCACGCGGTCCCGCGCAGGGTCCTGATCTTGATCCACTCGGAGCGGAGTACGGCTGCGGTGGACATGGTTCAGGCCTCCTGCGGGGCGCGTGCGGTGAATTCCGTGGCGGTGGCGGTGAGATCGAGATAGGCCTGTTCCAACGTGGCCTCCTCGGAGGCGAGTTCGAGCAGAACGATGCCTTCCTGGGCGGCGAGCGGCCCGATCGCCTCGATCCGGGCGTCGTCGATCAGGATGCGGCCGTCGTCCGAGTCGACGGGGGTGTGGCCGTGCCGCAGCAGCACCTCGCGCAGCCGTGCGGGCTCCGTCGTACGGACCCGGACACGCGGCTTGATCCGGGCCGCGATGAAGTCCTTCGTCGGCGTGTCCGCCAGCAGCCTGCCCTTGCCCAGGACGATCAGGTGATCGGCGAAGGATGCCGTTTCCCCCATCAGATGGCTGGAGACCAGCACGGTGCGGTTCTCCCGCGCGAGACCGCGCATCAGCTCGCGAATCCAGATGATGCCCTCCGGGTCCAGACCGTTCGACGGCTCGTCCAGCAGCAGCACCTGCGGGTCGCCGAGCAGGGCCGCGGCGATGCCGAGGCGCTGGCGCATGCCGAGGGAGAACGTCTTCACCCGTCGGGAGGCCGCGCTCGCGATACCCGTCAGTTCGAGGACCTCGTCCACCCGCCGGTCCGGGATGCGGTTGCTCGCGGCGAGGGCCAGGAGGTGGCTGCGGGCGGTGCGGGAACCGTGCGGCGCCTGGGCGTCGAGCAGGGCCCCCACATGCCGCAGCGGCTCGGCCAGCCGCGTGAACGGCCGGCCGCCGATCGTCGCCGTCCCGGAACTGGGCCGGTCGAGGCCGAGAATGAGACGCATGGTGGTCGACTTGCCCGCGCCGTTGGGGCCGAGGAACCCGGTGACCTGGCCGGGCCGGACGGAGAAGGTGAGGTGGTCGACCGCCCGCACCTGCCCGTAGACCTTGGTCAGGTCCTTCACATCGATGGCTGTCATGGTGACGACACTGCCGTTCGCCGCCACGTGCCCGCTTCCCCCGGCGGAGGGAAAGCCCTCCCCCACGTGGGGGAGGCAACTCCCGTGCGCCGCTGGGACCATGGCGTTCATGAGCAGTTTTTGGCGGCTGGTGCGGCCTCTGTCGCGCGCGGTCACCTACACCCGGTGGCTGCACCTGTTCATGGGTGCGGTGGCCGCCGTCGTCGTGGTCGGGGTCGCCTTCCCGGGCCTCACGGACCCCAGTGCGGGCATGTGGCTGCTGCTGCTCTTCGTGCCGCTCCCGCTGCTCGCGCTCGCCGCGTCCGTCCCCGGCACCCGGGTCGCCGAGGCGATGCAGGCGCGGCTGCTGCTCTACCCCGGACCGCAGGCACCGCACGAGCATCCGGCGCCGGAGATCGCCGGCTCGCCCTCGAAGTCGTGGGGCGACCGGTGGCGGGTGTTCGTCTGGCTGACGCTGCGGCTGTGGCTCGGCTTCGGGGCCACCGTCGTCACGCTCAACGGCCTCGTGCTGACGCTGGGGCTGCTGATGCCCTCCCTGTGGCCGCCGTTCGGTGCGGGGCCCGTGCTGCTGCCCGGGCGATGGGGCTGGTGGTACCCGCTGCTCGCGCCCGTGTCCGGCGCCGTGCTGGTCGCCGTCGTCTGGGGCGCCGGCACGCTGATGGCCGGCCTCGCGCCCCGGCTCCTTGGCCCCTCACCGGCGGAACGGCTCGCGGAACTGGAGGCGCGGACCGAGCGGCTGCTGGAGCGCACCCGGCTCGCCCGTGAACTGCACGACACCATCGGCCACGCGCTCACCATCGCCGTGGTGCAGGCGGGCGCGGCCCGTGCGGCCGGGACACCGGAGTTCACCGACCGGGCGCTGGCCGCCATCGAGGACACCGGACGCGAGGCCCTCACCGAACTCGACCGCGTGCTGCGGCTGTTGCGCGAGGACGCCGACCCGACGGCGCAGCGGCCCACGCTCGCGCACGCCGGACGGCTGGTGGAGTCGGCGCGCGGCGCCGGGGCCGAGGTGAGCGCCCACATCGGCGGGGACCTCGGCGCCGTACCCGGCCCCGTCTCGCGCGAGGGCTACCGCATGCTGCAGGAGTGCCTGACCAACGTACTGCGGCACGCGGGCCCGGTCCCGGTGAGCGTACGCGTCGAAGTCCTCGACGACTGGCTGGAGTTGGAGGTGCGCAACAAGCAGCCGGCCGAGCCCGCCGCGTCCCCCGGCGGCGGCACGGGGCTGCGCGGACTGCGCGAGCGGGCCGTCCTGCTCGGTGGTGCGGCCGCGTACGGACCGGACGACGGAGTGTGGCGGGTGCACGTCAGCCTGCCGTTACAGTGATCCGCATGCCGATCACTGTCCTGCTCGTCGACGACGACGCGCTCGTACGCGCCGGACTGCGCGCCATCCTGGAGGCGCAGCCCGACATCGAGGTCGTCGGCGAGGCGGCGGACGGCGCCGCCGTCATCCCCCTGGTGGGGAAGGTGCGGCCGGACGTCGTCGCCATGGACGTACGCATGCCCCTGATGGACGGCATCGAGGCGACCAAGGCCGTGCTGCGGACGGTCGCGGACCCGCCGAGAATCCTCGTCATCACCACGTTCGAGGAGGACGAGTACGTCTACGGGGCGCTGCGCGCCGGCGCCGACGGGTTCCTCCTCAAGCGCGCCCGGCCCACCGAGATCGTGCACGCCGTGCGGATCGTCGCCGAAGGCGAGTCGCTGCTCTTCCCGCCCGCGCTGCGCTCCCTCGCCGTCGCCCACGGCAACGCGTCCGCGCGCAGCGCCCTGGCCAAGGCCGCGCTCACCGAACGCGAGGGCCAGGTGCTGCGGGCCGTCGCGCGCGGCCTGACGAACGCGGAGATCGCCGCCGAACTGCACCTGGGCACCGAGACGGTGAAGACGCACGTGAGCGCGGTGCTGGCGAAGCTCGGCGCGCGCGACCGCGTCCAGGCCGTGATCACGGCGTACGAGTCCGGCTTCATCACCGCGGGCGCGGACACGTAGCGGCACCGACCGCCGCAGCCCCAAGGGGCGTGCGCAGGGGCACTTGTCCATGTAGTCCGGTGACAGAACCGCGCCCGCCCGCGCCGCTAGCCTCCCAAGTCCATCGAGCCCACGAACGCGACACGTGAGGAAGCGGATGAACGGTGTGCGGGAGCTCCCGGAGGACTGCACCACGGTGGACCTCGCCGATCCCTGGTTCTTCCGGCACCACGACCAGTACGAGCTGTGGCGCAGGCTCCGGGCCGAGCACCCGGTGTTCTGGACGGAGCCGGGGGAGGACCGGCCGGGCTTCTGGTCGGTGACGCGCTTCGAGGACGTGCAGCGCGTCTACCGCGACAACCGGCGCTTCACCTCCGAGCGCGGCAACGTGCTGACCACACTGCTCGCGGGCGGCGACTCCGCGGCGGGGATGATGCTCGCGGTCAGCGACGGCGAGCGCCACCGGGAGCTGCGCAACGTCATGCTGAAGGCGTTCTCGCCCCGGTTCCTTCGGTCGGTGGAGCTGCGCGTGCGCGACATGGCCGACCGGCTGGTCCGCCAAGTGGTGGACGGGGGAGGCGACTTCGCGGCGGAGGTGGCGGAGAAGATCCCGATGGGGACGATCTGCCACCTGCTGGGAGTCCCGGAGAGCGACCAGGCGTACCTGCTGACCCTCACCAAGTCGGCGCTCAGCTCGGAGCACGAGGACGCCACCGAGGAGGCCGCCGTACGCGCGCGCAACGAGATCCTCCTCTACTTCCTCGACCTCCTGGACGGCATCAGGAAGACGCCCCGCGAGGGCGCCATCGCCGCCCTCGCGGACGGCGCCGTCGGAGGCCGGCCGCTCACCGAGGAGGAGATCGTCTTCAACTGCTACAGCCTCGTCATCGGCGGCGACGAGACCAGCCGCCTCTCCATGATCGGCGCGGTCCACGCGCTGGCGGAGCACCCGGAGCAGTGGCGGCTGCTGCGCGCGGGGGAGGTCGGCACCGACACCGCCGTGGACGAGGTGCTGCGGTGGACCACCCCGGCCATGCACTTCGGCCGCACCACGCTGGAGGAGGTGACGATCGGCCCCCGCACGGTCGGGCCCGGCTCCGTCGTCGTGCTCTGGAACACCTCGGCCAACCGGGACGAGGAGGTGTTCGAGGAGCCCGACCGCTTCCTGCTCTCCCGTACGGCCAACCGCCACCTCACCTTCGGCTACGGCCCTCACTTCTGCATCGGGGCCCAGCTGGGGCGCGCCGAGGTCGGTGCCGTCCTGGGCGCCCTGCGCACCCACGCCTCGGCGTTGGAGCTCACGGGAGAGCCGCATCGGGTCCACTCGAACTTCCTCAACGGCTTCAGCACCCTGCCGGTCGCCTTCGCCCCGGCCTGAGAGCCGGCCGGGGCGTCGCGCGCGTCAGGCGAACCGCTCGCGGGCGTGCAGCCTGGTGAGCACCGGGAAGGCGTAGCGGCCCGCGGAGTCCGGACCCTCCAGGAGCTGGTGGTCGACGAGGGTCTCCGCGACGTCCTCGGCGGCCACCAGGCTGCAGCCGAGCGAGGAGGCGGCGGCCCGCAGGGTGAAGGAGCCCCCGCAGGCCCGCGCCAGCGCCGCGAGGGCCCGCCGGGAGGCCCCGGCCAGGGAGACCAGGTGCGCGTCGAGGCGGGCCCGGACGTCCAGCTCGCCGTGGGACAGTTCCGACAGCCGGCCCCGTTCGTCGGTGAGCCGGTGGGCCATGCGGGACAGGCACCAGTGGGGCCGGGTGACCAGGCGTTGGCCCACGATCCGGATGGCGAGCGGGAGATGGCCGCACAGCTCGGCGATCTCCTCGGCCATCAGACGCTCGTCGAGCACCCGTTCCTCGCCCACGATCCGGGTCAGCAGCCGGAGCGACTGCTCGGCGGTGAAGAGGGAGAGCGGGAAGTGCCGCGCTCCCGGGATCGTGGACAGCGGCGCCCGGCTGGTGAACAGCAGGGCGCTGGTGAACCCGCCGGGCAGCAGCGGCTGCAACTGCTCGTCCCGTACGACGTTGTCCACGACGACGAGGACCCGGCGCTCGGCGAGCAGACTGCGGTACGCGCCGACGCGCTCGGTGAGCCCGCGCGGTATCTCGCCCTCGCCCATGCCCAGCGCCCGCAGGAAGCGGTGCAGCACGGTGTACGAGGCGTGGCAGTCGGCCCCGGTGTCGCCGCGCAGGTCGGCGTAGAGCACCCCGTCCACGTACCGCAGCCTGCACGAGTTCGCCACGCGGACCGCGAGGACGGATTTGCCGACGCCCGGCGGGCCGTAGATGGAGGCGACCGGCGAGGGGCCGAACAGACCGCCGGGCGCGTTGCTCTGCGTGAGGTGCTGGAGCACCTGATGGTGCTCGCTGCGGCCCACCAGGTCCGGGGTGTCCGGCGGCAGTCCGTACGGCCGCTCGGCCTCCGCCCGGGGCGGGGCGGCCTGAACGGCCTTGTCCTCCGCGGCGCGGTTGACGCCGCGGAGTACGGAGAGCTGGGCGGCGCGCAGTTCGGGTCCGGGGTCGATGCCGAAGTCGATCCGCAGGGTGCGGTCCAACTTGCTGAACAGGCCGAGCGCTTCGACCTGCTGACCGGCTCCGGCCAGCGCGACCATCAGCTGGGCGTGCAGGCCCTCGTGCAGCGGATGGTGCCGTACGAGGGGTTGCAGCTGGTCGACGGCCTTCTCGTACTGGCCGTAGGCGACGGCGAGTTCCGCGAGACGCAGGGCGGCGGTGATCTGCCGCTGGTTGGCGTCCAGCGCGAGGGGGTGCTGCTCCAGGCGCGGCGAGGAGCCGTGCAGCACCGGGCCGGACCACAGGGCCAGCAGCTCCGTGAGGAGCCGCACCTCAAGGGTGAGGTCCCCGCCGGCCCGGGCGTTCTCGGCTTCCGTGGCCAGTTCACGGAAGCGCAGCAGGTCCAACTGGTCGGCGCCGATGCGCAGTTCGTATCCCGCGTTCCGGCGCACTATGGCCGACGTGTCCGAGCCCGGGTCGCTGTGCTTCGCCAAGAGGGCGCGCAGCCGCGAGACATACGTATGGACCAGCTGGTTGAAGGAGTTCGGAGGCGCCTCGCCCCACAGGACGTCGACGATCTCCGCCTGCGAGACGCTCTCGTTCGCGTGCAGGGCCATCAGGCCGAGCAGGCTCTGCTGCATCGGGGTGCCGGCGTTGAGCACGCTCCGGCCGCGGACCGCGCTGAGCGGGCCGAGGACCTGGATCATCAGCCGGTCGTCCTCGCCGTACGCGTCCTCGTCCAGGAGGGACCTGGCGGCGGCCTGGTCGAGCAGGCGGGGTTCCTGGAGGACTTCGGCCAGGCGCTGGATGGAGTGCCGCCGCGGCATGCGGACCCGGCCGTTCTCGATCTCCCGCAGTGTTCTGAGACTGATTCCGGAGCGCTCGGCCACCACCCGCTGACTCAGCCGGGCTCTGTCTCTCGCGTCCCTCACCACCTCCCCGAGATCGTCGGTCTGGTCGTGCAGTGCGCCTTGGACCGCCATCAAATCCCCGTCCGTCGACGAGCAGCCGTTCCTTACACCCATTCCAGCTAGGTATTTCACACGCCTGTACGACGCTGCGGAAGAGGCAGATCGTTCATCCAGTGTCTATCCAGCGGGACGCCCGGGCGCCATGGAAATATTTCTGCGCGGACGACGAAGATCCGCTTTGAAATCGAATGTGCTGGATGATCCCTTATAAGCGAAGCGTCAGGGTGGGCGTGCCCGGGTGGGAGTGACTCAGCGGTGCTGATTCGCGAAAGCAGTGCGCGGCCGGCCCTGGTCGAGCTGGACGACCTCGCGCGAAATGATCTTCCTCCGTGGCTCGGGAAGCACGAGGAGTCGCTACGTGAAATAGTCGAGTGGGCGTCCAGCTACCTCGCACGACCCCACCCCGAAGTAGGGCGAAAGGGGCATGTCTGTCCGTTCGTCAAGACGTCGATGAACAGAGGCCTGTTCTATCTCGCGGTGGAACCAGGGACTCCGAAAAGCTCGGCGGAGACCGCCGAGGTGCTTCGCGTATACCGTGACTGGTTCGTCGAGCTCGCCCGCCAGTATGGGGGCGCCGCGCAGTACACGACGATTCTCGTGCTCTTTCCGGACTTACCTTCGGACAGGGTGGCCGAAATTATTGAGAACACCCAGGTATTGCTGAAAGCGGACTATGTCTCGCATGGCCTGATGATAGGCGAGTTCCATGACGGCCCACCGGCCAAGGGCGGCTTATGGAATCCGGAATTCCGCCCGTTGAAGAGCCCCGTGCCCTTGCTGGCGATACGTCACATGGTGCCCACAGATCTGCCGTTTCTGCAGGATGACCCGGAACAGCTGGCGGAGTACCGCCGCCGCTACGGCTGAGAGGCGCCGGCGGCCACGGCCGCGCGGACACCCGGGTCCGGACCCGACGCGGGCCCGTCAGCCGCAGAGTTCCTTGAGCCGTGACAGCAACCCGGCCTCCGTCTGGCCCTCCTGGGGCACCGGGACCACCTGCAGTTCGGTCACCCCGGCCGCGCGGTACGCCGCCACCCGCTCCTTC
This sequence comes from Streptomyces huasconensis, assembly GCF_021028635.1. Taxonomy (NCBI): domain Bacteria; kingdom Bacillati; phylum Actinomycetota; class Actinomycetes; order Kitasatosporales; family Streptomycetaceae; genus Streptomyces; species Streptomyces huasconensis. The sequence goes on along the minus strand of NZ_CP086119.1, from coordinate 287,174 downwards.
ACGTAGCCCTCCGGCCCGCACAGCGTGGTGGCCTCCAGGAGTTCCGCCGGGACGGCAGCCGCGGCCCCCGCGCGATCACCGGCCCGGAACAGCCGCGCCACGGCCTCGGCCTGGGCCCGGTAGCCGTACCGGCAGACCAGGTCGTAGTAGTAGTTGTGGCCCACCGCGCCCATCCCTCCGATGAACAGGACGAGTTGGGCGCGGGCCAGCTCACGGGCCCGGGCGGCGTCCGGGCCGATCGCCAGCAGCCCGCCCGCGGAGATCCGCAGCGGGCCGAGGCCCGGGTCCCGCCGCGCCGCCCCGGCCCGCAGGTCCTCGCCCCAGACCTCGTCGTACCGTTCGGGGTCGAAGAACATCGGCAGCCAGCCGTCGGCGACCTCGGCGGTCATCCGGACGTTGCGCGGGCCGAGCGCCGCCACCCAGACGGGGACGGCCGGCCGCACCGGCGCGGCCAGCAGCTTCATGGCGGTGCCGAGCCCCGTACCGCCGCCCTCGCCCGGTGGCAACGGCAGCCGGTGCACCCGTCCCTCGTACCTCACCGGCTTCTCGCGCCGCCAGAAGGCGCGCAGCACCGCGATGGTCTCCCGGGTCCGCGCCACCGGCTCGCGGTACGGGATTCCGTGCAGCCCCTCGACCACGCGCGGTCCGGACGTACCAAGCCCCAGATGGGCGCGGCCGCCTGACAGGGCGTCGACTCCGGTAGCCGTCATCGCGAGCAGCGCGGGCGTGCGGGTGTAGACGGACATGATGCCCGAACCGATCTCCACCCGCCGGGTGCGCGCCGCGATGAACCCCATGAAGCTCGGGGCGTCGTGGCCGTAGGCCTCGGGCACCCAGATCAGGTCGAGGCCGGCGCGTTCGAGCTCCGCCACCTGCTCGGCGGCGGCCACGATGTCGCCGTCGTACCGCAACTGCATGGAAATCCGCATGGGAGGCTCCGGGTTCGGGGGTCAGGCGGTGGGGGCGCCGCTGTCGAGACGTTCCAGGCGGCCGGCGGCGGCGAGTTCGGCGACGCGGAACCGCTGGATCTTCCCGGAGGCGGTCACGGGCAGATCCGCCGCCAGGAACCAGTGGACCGGGATCGTGTACGGCGTGAGCCGCCCCTCGCACTGGGCCAGCAGCGCCGCCAGCCCAAGCCGCGCACCCGGTACGGGCTGGACGACGGCGGCGACCTCCTCGCCCCACACGTCGTCGGGGACCCCCACGACCACGGCCTCCCGCACCCCGGGGACCTCCGCGAGGACCTCCTCGATGGCGGCGGGCGCGATGTTCTCGCCGCCCCGGATGATCAGGTCGTCGATCCGCCCGTCGATCCGCAGGGCCCCCGTGGCATCCATCGATCCGAGGTCGCCGGTGTGCAGCCAGCCCTCCGCGTCCACCTTGCCCGCGGTGGCGGCCGGGTCGCCGTAGTAGCCGATCATCTGCTGGTAGCCGCGGGCGCAGATCTCCCCCTGGACGCCGAGCGGTTGCACGGCGCCCGACTCGGGGTGGACGACCTTGCACTCGGCGTGCGGGAGCGGCCGTCCGACGGTGCTGGTCTTGTCCTCGACGGTGTCCTCGGGCCGGGTGAGCGTGAGGACGGAGGCCAGCTCGGTCTGGCCGTACAGGTTGAACACGGTGGTGGAGAAGAGCCGTTCGGTCTCCGCGATGAGCTGCGGACGGACCGGCGCGGCCCCGGTCAGGACGGACGAGAGCACCGGGCGGTCCGGGACGTCGCGCGCCGCCTCGTTGAGCGTGCTCAGCACCGTGGGAACACTCGTGAGCACCGCGCCGGGTGCCTCGCCCAGCGTGCCGAGCAGCACCTTGGGGTCGAACCGTTCGAGCAGCACGAACGTGCCGCCGCGCCAGAGCGGGCCCAGACAGGAGATGACGCAGCCGGCGGTGTGGAACATGGGGAGCGGGCTGACGACCGTCGCGCCGGGCCGCACCCCGAGCGCCTCGAATGTGAGCCGGGGGACGTTCACCACGGCACGGTGCGAGAGGAGGACGGCCTTCGGGGCGCCCGTGGTCCCCGAGGTGAACTGGATCTGGGCCGGCGCGGCCGGGTCCGGCCCGTGCTCCCCGGGCAGCGGCCCACCCTCCTTGAGCTGGTCCCAGTCGCCGAGGGAGACGACATGGCGCAGCCGCGGCAGTGTGGCGGCGACCGACGACACCACGGCCGCCATGTCGTACGCGCGGCTGCGGTCGGCGTGGACCAGCATCTGGACCTCGCTGACACCGAGGGCGTGCGTCAGGTCGGCGGCGCGGAACGCCGGGTTGAGGGTCACCAGGGTCACCCCGGCGAGCGCCGCCGCGTACGCGAACACGGGCCACTCGGGGACGTTGGGCGCCCAGATGGCGACCCGGCTGCCGCGCGGGACCCGGGCGAGGATGCCGGACGCGACGCTCCGCGCCTCGGCGAACAGCTCCGCGTACGTCCACTGCCGGGGCGGGCCGCCGCCGTCCGGGACGCCGCGCAGGGCGACGGCGTCCGGACGGCGGGCCACGGTCTCCCGGAGCAGGGCGCCGATGGTCCGGTCGGCGAGCGGGCCACGCCCGTCCGCGCGCCGGACCGAGCCGGCGCGCGGTGGCCGGCTCCCGTTCACTGCCCGTACGGTTCGGCCGGTCACTGTGGCTCCTCATGTCGTCGGTCTGCGGCGTCGATCTCCGCCAGCACCTCGGCGGTGTGCTCTCCGTGCGCGGGAGCGGCGCCCCGCAGCGAGTCCAGGCCCGACCCGAAGAGCACGGGGAAGCGGACCTGGGGCCGCGGGTCGTTGCCGGGCGGCCCGGGAACGGTGCCGACGAGGCCGCGGGCCACCACGTGTTCGTCGGCGAGGAACTCCTCCGCCGACTCGTGGACCGGGGCCCAGGGCACGTCGAGACCGGAGAGGGCGGCCGACCACCACGCGAGGTCGTGCCGTGCGAACACGTCCGCGAGCAGCGCCCGGACCTTCTCCTTGGCGCGGGTGCGGTCGGCCCGCCGGTCGTACGCGTCGTCGGCGAGGGCGGGGAACCGCCCGGCGAACCGCTGCCGGAAGGCGATCCAGAACTTGTCCTCGAAGGTGGCCAGGGTGAGCCGCCGGCCGCAGGCCAGGACGAACACGTCGTTGTCCCCGGTGACCAGCGGGTTGCCACCCGGCCCCGCGCGACCGTGCCGCGACAGGGCGAACGGCGCCGCCCAGGCGGCCGCGGCCTCGTGCAGGGAGACGTCGAGGTGCTGGCCCTCGCCCGTGGCCCGGGCCCCGAAGACCGCCACGGCCGTGGCGAGCGCCGCGTACATCGCGCCCGCCGTGTCGGCGACCCGGACACCGACCCGGTCCACCGGGCCCACCGCGCGGTGCGGCACCGCGAAGAAGCCGGACAGGGCGAGGAAGTTGAGGTCGTGGCCGGGGCGCGATGCGTACGGCCCGCTCTGGCCGAAGCCGCTGATCGAGCAGAGCACGATCCGGCGGTTGGCGGCGCGCAGCCGCGCGTAGCCGAGCCCCAGCTTCTCCAGGACGCCCGGCCGGTGGCTCTCCACGACGGCGTCGCTGCGCGCGACCAGCCGCAGCAGCGTGTCGCGGCCCTCGGGCTGCCGGAGGTCGAGGATCACCGACCGCTTGTTGCGGTTGAGCGCGGCGAACGTGTCGGGGTCGACGAGTCTGCCGTAGTCGCCGCCGTCAGGGCTCTCGACCTTGATCACGTCGGCGCCGAGGTCGGCCAGCAGCAGCGTGGCGAAACCGCCGGGCAGGAGGCGGGACAGGTCCAGCACCCGCAGCCCGGCCAGGCCGGGCCACCCCGCCGGCCCCGTGGGCCCGGCCGCTCCTGGCGTCGCGTCATCCATGGCTTTCCCCCGTCCAGTTCAGTGCGGCAGCCGTGTGCCGAGGCCCAGGGCAACCGCCCTGGCGTGCACGGCGGCGGCCACCGCGATGTCGTGCACGCCCATGCCGAACGGGTTGATCACCACGCGGTCCCGGGCGCCCACCTGCCGTCGGTAGGCGCCCGCGAGCAGGTCGGGGAGGGCGGCGTCGACGGACCGGCCGCCGTCGGGGGCACGCGTGCCGGGAGCGGTGACCCGGCCTTCGCCCGCGAGCACGCCCAGGAGGCGGTGGTCGTCCTCGGCGACCAGCTGCCAGTCGTCGACGAAGAGGTGGTCGCAGCCGAGCAGCAGGCTCTCGGCCGCGTCGTCGAGGGAGACGTTGACGAAGGTGCCGCCCTCGGGCACCCAGTCGAGCTCGACGTACGGCTCGGTCGTGGTGGTCACCGCGAACGTCAGCTCGGCGCGGGACACCGCCTCCTCGGGACGGTCGGCCACCGAGACCGTCACCCCCGGTCGCGCGGCGGCCCAGGTGGCGGCGGCCTGCTCCGCGCGGGCGCCGTCCCGGTCGTACAGCACCACCTCCCGCAGCCCGGGAGCGCCGGGCGCCAACAGCCCGAGATGGACCTCGGCCTGGCGGCCGCAGCCGAGGAAGGCCACCCGGCCGATCCCCGCGAGGTCACGGACCGCGCCCACCGCGGCGAGCGAGACACCGGCCGTCCGCAGCGCGCTGATCAGGGCGCCCTCCATGATGCACAGCGGCCGGGCCGTCTCGGGGTCGTCGAGCACGATCAGCCCCGCGGCCCGCGGCAGCCCGAGCGCCTGGTTGCCCAGCGAGGCGTTGATGATCTTGCAGCCGTAGCTGTCGCCCGCCCAGCCCGGCAGGATCAGGCTCCGGGCGGAGGCACCCGAGGGCGTGGTCCACCGCAGGGCGGCCTCGGGGGTCAGCCCGGCCTTGCCCGCCCGTACGGCGAGCAGCGTCTCGCGCACCAGGTCCACGACGGACAACTCGGCGCAGACGCGTGCCACATCGGCGCTCGCGAGGTAGGTGATCGGAGGCGGGGTATGCGCGGTCATGGCTTCGCCACTCCTTCGGTGACCGGGGATGTGCCGGGGTGCGCGAACGCGTCGCGGCGGGTGTGCCCCAGGGCGTCGAGTGCCGCCGCGACCTCGGCGGTGGCCCCTGCCGGGTCCCGGGCCACGACACCGGTGAGCTGCGGGTACTTGTCGCCGCCGTCCGGGCAGACGCAGGCGGCGTCGGCCGTTGCCGGATGCCCGGCCGCATCTATGACGGCGGCGAGCACCGAGGCGCCCGCGCTGCCGCCGAGCGACAGGCCGGTCCGGTCCCGGATGCGCGCGCAGGCCGCGACGGCGTCCAGGTCGCGGATGCGCACCCGGCGGTCCCAGTGGTGACGCGCCACGAACCGCGAGGCACGGCCGGAGCCGAACCCGGCGAGCTTGTCCGGGCGGTGCGCCGCCGCCCCGCCCAGCGCCGCCGACCCCACGGCGTCCACCGCGATGATCCGGGTCGTGGGCCGGTGCGCCCGGAAGTAGTCGGCCACCCCGGCCAGCGTCCCGCCCGTGGAGACCGCCACGGCGACCGCGTCGAAGCCCGCGTCAGGGGCGGCGCCGGCCAGCTCCACGGCGGTCCCGGTGGTGTGGACGCGAGGGTTGGCGCTGCTCCCGTACTGATCGGTCCACACGGCGGTGCCGTCCCGGCGCAGGATGTCGCGGACCGCTGCCAGCCGGGCGTCGAGCGTGCGTCCGGACGGCTGTTCGGGGACGGTCACCACGTCCGCGCCGTACTCCGTCATCAGCGCGACGCTCGCGCGCGGGGTGCTGGGCTCGACGACGAGGGTGCACCGGTAGCCGCGGGAGGCGCACAGCCCGGCGAGCGCGATGCCGAGGTTCCCCGAGGTGGACTCCACCACCCGGTCCCCGGGACGCAGCCGGCCGGCCTCCTCCAGCGCGTCGAGCAGCGCCTCGGCGGTGCGCGCCTTGATGGAACCGTAGGGGCCGAGCGACTCCAGCTTGAGCCACAGCCGCAAGGACCGCCCGGGCAGGGGAACCCGGACGGGCAGCAGAGGAGTCGGGGGGTGGGGCACGGTCCGGTCAGCCCTCATGGTTCTCGGCGGAGGAGGCCGGGCCGAGGGCGAGGGGGCCCTCCTGGTGCGGCGCCCGCGTGTGCTCGGGACCGATGTCGCTGATCCGGTAGCCGCGCGGATAGCCCGGGTACGTCCTCGCCGTCGGTCGCGTCATGAGCCGCGCCATCAGCGCGGGCGCCGCCCGTTCGGCCCGCGCGTGGGCGTGCAGCCCGATCCGGTGCAGGGCCCGGGCCGGGCCGGGCGCCCGCCGAATGCCCAGCGCCTGCCGGGCGGTGGTGTCGAGCCGGCACGGCAGCGTGGCGGCCACCAGGTCGGAGACGGGACGCGGATACCACGAGGAGTACAGCCGCATGACGGCGGCACCGACGCGTGCGCTGCTCGGGGTCAGCCGGAAGTTCGCCCGCTCGTACTCCGCGTTGAACCGCTCGAACTCCGTGTACTCGCTGGGCAGGTCCTGGATGTTCATGCGGGCCCCCACCTCCCGGTAGAAGTAGAAGGCGGACAGCCGCTCCGTCTCGATGGTCCGGCGCCAGGCCCAGCGGTCGATCCACCGGATGGGCTCGAAGACGAACGTGGACAGGACGTACAGCATGTCGTCGTTGGAGATCGAGTAGCGGCGGTGCGCGAGGTTGATCTGGCGCAGGGCCTGCCGGCCCCGCTCCGAGGCGTAGCCGTGGTGCACGATCTCGCCGAGCAGGATGCGTGTGTCGTCGTAGCGCTTCTGCGCCCGCCGCGCGAACTCGCCCGTCCCGTCCAGGAGTTCGGAGATGCTCGGTATGCAGCAGGTCCGCCAGATGGCCACCTCCAGGCCCCGGCCGTAGTCCCAGGGGAACTCCCGGTCGCAGGAGGTGCGGTGGATCGTCTCGTGGTCCGCCTTCGGGTCGAGGGACCGCAGGTACTCAACGGTGGCATACCGGTTCCGCATGACGCTCCTCGATCCGGATCGTGTGGTGGGGGCCGTGGACTACAGCGGGGTGGCTCCGGCGGCGCTGGTCACTTCGGGGCGCGTGGGGTCGAAGCGGCGGGTCTCGTAGCGCCACTGGAGCTGGCCCGTCAGCCAGCTGCGCAGGCCCGTGACGTGCCGGGCCAGCGGAGCGAGCAGCGAGGGGTCGAGGGAGTCCCGCAGCGCCGCGTCGGGGAACGTACGGCTGAGGCCGGTGAAGGTGGTGACGCGGTCCTGCACCATCTCGCCCACCGCGTCGACGGCGGCCTGCAGGCCGGTGCCGTGGGCGTGCCGGTGGACGGCCACCAGGTTGTGCGGGTCGCCCAGCAGGGCCTCCTTCTCACACGAGAAGAGGTCGTTCGTCCACAGGTCGGCGTCGGAGAGCGACTGGTTCAACTCGGTGAACACCGGCAGACGGTAGATCTCCGGCGGGATCTCGAAGTGGGTGGTGACCTCGATGAGATCCAGGTACGGCATGAGGGCGCGACCGCGCATCGCGATGTACTCGGCCGGCTCCGGCGTGCGTCCCGAGAGCCGGTTCTCGGCCTCCCAGGCGCAGGTGTCGAAGAACGCGCCGATGTGCCCGGCGAACCGGGTCCGCCACGTGTCGGAGACATACGGACGGGTGCGGCGCCACAGGTCGGCGAAGGCGGGGCGGAAGGCCGTGATCACCGAGTGCTCCGCGGGGTGTCCTGCCGTGCCGGGCGGGGCGTCGGCGACGGACCCGTCCGGGGTGAGCCAGCCGAGCACCTCGCGGCACACCGCGCGCAGCCGCTCGGGGTCCTTGCCGAGGTCCGTCTCGTCGAACTGGTCGTCCAGCACCAGCATGCAGCTGATCCAGTCGGTGACCAGGGCCAGTTCGGTGTGGCCCGCGTGCGGATAGGCGCGCGCCATCAGGGTGCCGAGCAGCGACCGCTCGTGATGCCGGCGGGCCACCTCGTCGGGCACGAGGCCGAACCGCCGGACGAACGCCCGGGTGCTCACCTCCACCTGGTCCCGGAAAGGGCTGATCTCCGTGGCGAAGTCCACCCGGATCTGGGGCATTCGGAGGGTCACGATGACTCCGGGGTCGAAGGAGCGGACAGAGAGGACAGCGGCGGAACGGGCAGGCACGGGCGGCACCGGGGAGAAGCAATTCCGAAAAGGTGAACCGGTCCGCGTCCGCGGATGCGCCACACGCCCCCGCAATCGGAATTCCGGCGAGAGATTCCATGCGGGGCGATGACAGCCTACGGGAGCACTGTGCCCGGGACTGGAAGCAATCTGTACGGCCAACTGCCCCTGTCACAAAGGGCGGTGACGCCGCTCGAAGAACAGGCTAGGGTGCCGATTCGGAAGTGAACGACGGTTGTTTGCCGCCCGATGGAGAGGCGACCAGTGTCCTCATCCGCAATTCCCGCTCAGCGTTCCGAAAGCGCCTGGCTCAAGCGGTTCGAGCCGGTACCGGCGCCCCGGGTCCGACTCGTCTGCCTGCCGCACGCGGGGGGCACGGCGGGCGCCTACCACGCCTGGACCGGGGACCTGCCCGCCGACGTGGAGCTGGTCGCCGTGCAGTACCCGGGCCGCCAGGAGCGGTTCGGCGAACCGTGCGTGACGGAGATGGGCACGCTGGCCGACCACATCACGCGGGCACTGCTGCCCCTGGCCGACCGGCCGCTGGCGCTGTTCGGGCACAGCATGGGCGCGAGCGTGGCCTACGAGGTCGCACTACGCCTGATATTCCGTCACCAGATGCGCCCAGTCGCGCTGTTTGTGTCCGGACAGGCCTCACCGCTGCGCCGGAGCGAGGGCCAGGACCTGCATCTGCGGGACGACGAGGGCCTGCTGGCGGGGCTGCGCGCCCTCGGAGGCGTGGAGGAGGAGGTGTTCGCCGACCCTGACCTGCGGCAACTCGTGATTCCCTCACTGCGGTCCGACATGCGGCTCATCCGGAACTACCGGCGCACCCAGGCGCACCGGGTGGACATTCCGGTGACGGCGTACGTGGGCGATGCCGACCCAGAGGTCTCCCTCGGCGACATCCAGGCATGGCGTGACCTCACCGCGGCGGAATTCACGGCGCGCTCACTTCCCGGCGGTCATTTCTATCTGCAGGATCGGCAGGCGGAACTCGTCGCCGATATCGCTGCACGGCTGACTTCGGTCCGCGCCCGGTAGTGCGAAGGGAACCCACGATGGAAAGCAATGACCACGAATTGGCGGGCGTCGTACGGAAGCTCATGGTGGACGTGCTCGACCTTCGGCTGAGTCCGGAGGAGATCAAGGACGGAATGTCGCTCTACTCCCCGACCATTCAGCTCGATTCCCTGAACCTGTTGCAACTGCTGCTGGCGGTCGAGGACGAGTTCGGCGGCCAGATCGACGACGAGGACGTCATGGAAGCGGATCTGGAGACCGTCGGCGACCTCATCGGCCTGGTGTCCCGGCAGGTGCGGGAGAACCGTTCGGAGGCCGGCGCGTGACAGCGGACCGCAACCAGTACCTGCTGGACGAGAGCGACGTACCCACCCACTGGTACAACATCCTGGCCGACCTCGACGTCCCGACCGAGGGCGTGCGCAAGGCGCGTCCCGCCCCGAACGCACCCACGGCCGCCGCCGACCGGCAGGCGCCGAACCTGCCCCTGTCCATGTACCGGGACAGCGTCGGCGGCAGGCGCCACGTCGAGATCCCCGACGAGGTGCGCCGGCAGTACCAGCGCTGGCGCCCGACCCCGCTGGTGCGCGCCCACGCGCTGGAGCGGGCCCTGGACACCCCCGCGCACATCTACTACAAGTACGAGGGCGCCAACGCGGCCGGCAGCCACAAGCTCAACTCCGCGCTGGCGCAGGCGTATTACTACAAGAAGGCGGGCGTACAGGAACTGACCACGGGCACCGGGGCCGGGCAGTGGGGCACCGCCCTGTCGATGGCCTGCCAGGCGATCGGCCTCGGCTGCACGGTCTTCATGGTCCGGTGCAGCTTCGAGCAGAAGCCGTACCGCCGCGTGCTCATGGAACTCAACGGAGCCCGGGTGATCCCGAGCCCGAGCGGCACCACCGAGGCGGGCCGCGCCCTGCTCGCCGCCACCCCCGACAGCGAGGGAAGCCTCGCCATCGCCAACGCCGAGGCGATCGAGCACGCCCGGTCCGTGCCGGGCGGACGCTTCGCCGTCGGCAGCGGCGAGAACCACGTACTGCTCCACCAGACCGTCATCGGCGAAGAGGCGCTGCGCCAGATGGAGATGGCGGGGGAGTTCCCCGACGTGGTCATCGCCTCGATGGGCGCGGGCAGCAACTTCGCCGGACTGGCCTTCCCCTTCTACCGGGAGAAGCTGCGCACCGGGGCGGCCACCCGGCTGGTCGCCGTGGAGCCGGAGGCCTGCCCGAAGATGACCCGAGGGCGCTACGCCTGGGACTACAACGACTACTCCGGCACCACACCGATGACGAAGATGTACACCCTGGGGCACACGTATGTCGCCCCCGGGGTGCACGCCGGCGGACTGCGCTACCACGGGGCCGCGCCCCTGGTCAGCCTGCTGCACCGGCACGGGCGCATGGAGGCCGTGGCCGTCGGGCAGAACGCCGCGTTCGAGGCGGGCGCCCTCTTCGCCCGCACCGAGAACCTCGTGCCCGCCCCCGAGTCCGCGCACGCCGTCCGCGGCGTGATCGACGAGGCGCTGCGGGCCCGCGAGGAGCGCCGCTCCACCGTCATCCTGTGCAACATCAGCGGCCACGGCATGCTCGACCTGTCCGCCTACGACCAGTACCTCGCCGGCACGCTCAAGGACCACACCGCCACCGACGAGCAGATCGCCGCCTCGCTGGCAGCCCTCCCGGACACCGAGCCCGCCGGCGCGGCCTCATGAACCTCAGCCCCACCGAGGAGCAACTCGCTCTCGCCGGGCGGCTGCGCGACCTGGGCGCCGCACGGCTGGGCGCGGACGTCGAGGCACGGGAGCGCAGCCACCGCCTCCAGCCGGGCGACTGGGAGCGGTGCGCGCGGGCCGGCATCCTCGCCCTGCCCCTGCCGACGGCGTACGGCGGGCTCGGCCTCGATCCGCTGAGCTGCGCCGTCGCCATGGAGGGCCTCGGCCACGGCTGCCGGGACAACGGCCTGTTGCTCTCCCTCGGCGCGCACATCTGGGCGGTCGAGATCCCGGTCCTGGAGTTCGGTACCGAGGAACAGAAGGAGCGCTACCTGCCCGCGCTGTGCGACGGCCGGATGGTCGGCGCCCACGCGCTCACCGAGCAGGAGGCCGGCTCCGACGCCATGGCGCTCACGGCCCGGGCCCGCCGCGACGGGGACGGCTATGTGCTCGACGGCACCAAGCGGTTCGTCACCAACGCGCCGATCGCCGACGTCACCCTCGTCTACGCCACAGTCAACCCGGCTCTCGGGTTCACCGGCGTGACCGCGTTCCTCGTCGACCGGGACACCGAGGGACTGACCGTGGAGAGCCGGTTCGAGAAGACGGGGATGCGCACCTCGCCGTGGGGAGAGATCACCCTCCGCGACTGCCGTGTCCCGGCGGGCGCCCGGCTCGGCGCCGAGAAGCAGGGCTCGCGCATCCTCGCCCGGGCGATGGCCTGGGAGCGCTCGCTCATCCTGGCCCCGCTGCTCGGCACGATGCGGCGCCAGATCGAGCAGTGCGTGCAGTACGCCAGGAGCCGCAGCCAGTTCGGCAAGAACATCGGCCGCTTCGAGGCGGTCGCGCACCGGATCGTCGACATGCAGCTCAGGCTGGACGCGGCACGGCTGCTGACGCACCGGGCGGCCTCGCAGCTGGGCGGCGCGGACGCCTCGTACGCCCCCGAGGCGGCGAAACTCACCACCAGCGAAGCGGCCGTGGCCACCTTCCTCGACGCCATGCAGGTGTACGGCGGGCTCGGCTACACCACCGGCACGGACATCGAGCGCAACCTCCGTGACGCCCTGGGCACCCGCATCTCCTCGGGCACCTCCGACCTCCAACGGGTGCTGATGGCCGAGAAGATGGGCATCACGGCCCGGGCACGCCGCACGCAGCCGCCGCGGCGACCGGCCACTACCGGGGCCGGGGGTGAGCGGCGTGCCGACGCTCGTTGACGCCCTGGCGCGCTCGGCGGCCGAGCACCCCACGGGCGAGGCGGTCAGACTGCGCGGCCGCTCCCTCGACTACGCCGGTCTCGACCGCGCCAGCAGCGCCCTCGCCGCCACGATGCGCGAGGCGGGCGTGGTGCGCGGCGACCGGGTCGGGCTGTGGCTGGGCAAGTCGGTGGAGACCGTCGTGGCCGTCCACGCCGTGCTCAAGTGCGGCGCCGCGTACGTGCCGGTCGACCCGGCGGTGCCGCCGGCCCGTGCCGCGTACCTCCTCAAGGACTGCGCCGTGGCCTGCCTCATCACGGACCGCGGCCGCCTCGACCTGCTCGCGCCGGACGCACGGGGGCCGGGCGGGGAACGGCCGGGCACGGGGGACTGGTCGGCCGCCGTACGGCTCGTCGTGGTCGTCGACGGCGAAACCGCCGAGGACACCGGCGATTCCGAGGACACCGTGGACACCGTGGACCGGCAGGCCGCGGACTCCGCCGCACCGCCCGCCGCCGTCCTCCCGCGCCTCGGCTGGGCCCGGGCGGCCCTGCGGCCCGTTCCCGCGGGGTTCCGGCCCACCCCCGTGACCCCGGGCGACCTGGCCTACATCCTCTACACCTCCGGTTCGACCGGCGTCCCCAAGGGCGTCATGCTCTCCCACCGCAACGCCCGCGCCTTCGTCGACTGGGCCGTCGAGGAGTTCCGCGTCACCTCCGAGGACCGGCTCGCCTCCCACGCACCCGTCCACTTCGACCTGTCGGTCCTCGACCTCTTCGCGGCGGCGGCCACCGGAGCCTGTCTCGTCCTCGTCCCCGAGAACCACAAGGCCCTCGGCATGGCGCTGAACCGGCTCGTGGTCGCCGAGAAGATCAGCGTCTGGTACTCGGTGCCGGGCGCGCTGGTGCGGATGCTCGACGCGCGCAACAGCGCCGAACTCGCCTCCAGCGGGCTGCGGACGGTGCTGTTCGCGGGTGAGCCGTTCCCGCTCAAACACCTCAGGAGACTGCGCGGCGCGCTCCCCGGCGCGGAGCTGTACAACCTCTACGGGCCGACCGAGACCAACGTCTGCACCTTCCACCGGGTCACCGACGCCGACCTGGCACCCGACCGCGTCGCGCCGCCCCCCATCGGCACCCCCTGCCCGTACGCGACCACCACCGTGCTCGACGCCAACGGCCGGGTCGTGCCGGACTCAGCGGGCGCCGAGGGCGAACTCGCGGTCGGCGGCGACTCGGTGATGCTCGGCTACTGGACTCCCGCGGGCCCGCCCGCCGAACCCGCCCCGGTCCACCGGACCGGAGACATCGTCAGGTCCGACGGAGCGGGCACCTACACGTTCGCCGGACGGCGCGACCACATGGTCAAGGTCCGCGGCTACCGGATCGAGCCGGGGGAGATCGAGGCGACGCTCCTCGCCCTGCCCGAGGTCCACGAGGCGGTCTGCGTGGCCGTCGGGGCGGAGGAGGACGACGTACGCCTGGAGGCGTTCGTGGTGCCGCGGTCCGGGGCGTCCGCCGACGAGGCACGGCTGCGCCACCACTGCGCCCTGACCCTGCCGCGCTACATGGTCCCGGCCCGCTTCGCCGTCGTGGACGGTCTGCCCCGTACGTCCACGGGCAAGGCCGACCGCAGGGCGCTCGCCGACGCGGCCGCCCGGAGCGAGGAGGGGCCGTGCCCACCCGAGTCCTGACCCCGTGCTGGCCGAGCCGGGCCCTCGGCCGCGCCAAGCGCGTGAACGTCGTGCTGCCCGACACCTACACCGAGCGCGGCCCCGCCCACCCCGTGCTGTACCTCCTGCACGGCTACGGCGGCGGGCGGGACACCTGGCTGCGCCGTTCCGTGCTGTGCCGGGCCCTGGCGGGCAGCCGGCTGATCGTCATCCTGCCGGAGAGCGGCCGCCGCTGGTTCATCAACGACCACGCCGGGCAGCGGTACGAGGACTACCTCGTCCAGGACCTGCTGGCCCGCGTCAACGACGAGTTCAACACGGTCGGCCGCCGCGAGGGCCAGGCGGTCGGCGGGTTCTCCATGGGAGGCGCCGCCGCGCTGTTCCTCGCGCTGCGACACCGCGGGCTCTTCGGCGCGGCCGCCGCGCACGCCGGTGCCTTCGAGGCGGGCACGCGCGTCGGCGACCCGTACGCCGCGTTCCGCGGGGACCCCGGCTTCGCCATGCCCACGCGGGAAGTCCACGAGCGGGTCTGGGGCCCGCCGGGCAGCGCCACCCGCCGGTTCTACGACCCGCGCCGGCTGGCCGACGGGCCGCACGACGGCCCCCGCCCGGCCCTCTACCTCGACGTGGGCAGCGGCGACCACGCCCGCGTCCTCGGGATGAACCGCCGCACACGCGACGCGCTGCGCGAGCGGGGCTGGCGGCCGGAGTACCACGAGCGGCGGGGCGGCCACGACTGGGACTTCGTGAACCGCGCGCTGCCCGCGTCGCTGGCCTTCGTGACGCGTCATCTTTCAGGAGCGACTGCTGTGGAACAACTGTGAACGGGGTGTTTGCCGCGTGATCGCCGTCGAAGAAGCCATACACATGGTCGAGCGGTACTACGACCTGGTCGACCGGAATGACATTCCCGGCCTCGTTTCGCTGTTCGCGGCGGATGTGGTGTACGAACGGCCGGGATATCCGCCGCTGCGCGGAATCGGGGAACTGGAGCGGTTCTACCGGAAGGACCGTGTCATCGAATCCGGAAGGCATTCTCTGCGCGATGTCGTGACCGACCGCGAACTGATCGCGGTGCACGGTGATTTCGCGGGTCTGCTGAAGAATGGAAAAGATGTGCGTGTGCGGTTCGCCGACTTCTTCCGGGTCGCCGAGGACGGTCTCATCCGCCGGCGCGACACCTACTTCTTCAGTCCCCAGGTATGAGCGGCGCGACCGAGGGACAGGGCCCGCTCCAGGTGACCCGCCCCTCCCCGGAGATCGTTGTCGCCGCGCTGCACCGGCCGCATCGGAAGAACGCCCTGACCGAAGAGATGTTCCAGGCGCTCGCGGAGCTGTGCGCCGGGCTGCGGAAGGACACCGGCACGCGCGTGCTCGTCCTGACCGGGACGGGGGCCGACTTCTGCTCCGGTTACGACCTCGACGAGGCGGGGCGCATCGCCGCCCTGCCCCCGGCCGAACTGCTCGGCCTGCTCGAACGGCAGGCGGCCGCGGTGACCGGGCTGCGCGACATCCCGCAGCCGGTGGTCGCCGCCGTGGACGGCGTCGCGGTCGGGGCGGGGCTCTCCCTCGCGCTCGCCGCCGACCTGCGGGTCGTCACCACCCGCGCCCGGCTGCGCGCCTCCTTCGTGACCATGGGCCTGTCCGGCGGGGACATGGGCGCCTCCTGGCTGCTGCCGCGGCTCACCGGCCTCGGCTTCGCCTCGGAGATGATGCTCACCGGCAGGTATGTGGCCGCGGACGAGGCCCTCGGCCACGGCCTGGCGAACACCGTCACGGCCCCCGACGCACTCCACACCACCGCCCTCGGCCTGGCCCGGCGGATCGCGGCGCACAGCCCTGTCGCCGTGGCCCTGACCAAGCGCGTCCTCCAGGCCAACGCCGACGCGCCGTCGCTGGCCGTCGCCCTCGAACGGGAGGCGCCGCTCCAGACCGTGGCCGCCGGGTCCCCCGGGCTCCGCCAGGCCGTCGCCGCCTTCCGTTCGACGCGGCCCGGCGGACCTGCGGCACCCATGACACCGGTGACACCCACGACACCGGTTGCATCAACGACACCTACGGAGAACTGATGGTCGACACCGCCCAGACCTGGCGGCCCCTGGAGGTGGACCCGGGCGGCGCCGGCGTGCCGTCGAACCCCGAGGGGCTGGCGGAGTTCCTGCGGGGACAGGACGTGACACGGCTGCTGGCCCGGGAGAAAGCCGTAATCTTCCGGGGATTCGGGATCGACGCGGAGTCGGCGTCGTACGACATGGCCGCCGATCTGCTGCTGGCGAACCGGCTGGCGTACGTGCACGGCAACTCGCCCCGCACCAAGGTCGGCAGGAACGTCTACACCTCGACCGAGTACCCGGCCGAGTTCCAGATCTCCATGCACAACGAGATGTCGTACAGCCACAGGTGGCCCCGGCGCATCCTGTTCTGCTGTGCCCTGCCCGCCGCGACGGGCGGGGCCACACCCGTCGTGGACGGGGCGCTCTGGCTCGCGTCCCTGGACCCGCAGGTGCGCGCGGCCTTCGCGTCCGGCGTGCGCTACACGCAGAACCTCCACGACGGGATGGGGTTCGGCAAGAGCTGGCAGGCGACCTTCGAGACCGAGGAGCGCGCCGAGGTCGAGGCGTTCCTCGACGGCACGGGCGCCCAGTGGCAGTGGCGCGCCGACGGATCGCTGCGCATCACCCGGACCGCGCCCGCGACGGTCGAACACCCCGTCACCGGAGCCGAGGTGTGGTTCAACCAGGCCGACCAGTGGCACCCCGCCGGCACCGGTGAGGAAGCGGCGCTGCTGGCGGAGATGCTGCCCGAGGAGGAGCTGCCGCAGAGCGTCGGGTTCGCCGACGGCAGCCCCATCCCCGCCGCGTACATCACCCATGTCCAGGAGACCGGACTCCGCCTGGCGGTCGACGTGGACTGGCGCCGGGGAGACCTGCTCCTGGTCGACAACGTGGCCGCGGCACACGGCCGTCGGCCCTACAGCGGGCGACGCCGTGTGCTGGTGGCCATGTCGGACTAGCCGGACGCCCCGGCCCGGCAAACGCCGCGTGGAATTCCCGGCGCGGCAGATATCCGTATAGCGGCTGTCCAGATATACAGATCACCCCCTGGATAGTGTCACGGCAGTGCGTCATGGGGTGGACGGGCGCCGGTCGGCGCGAGTTCGAATCGAATGACCGGGCCGCGTGACGCGGCACGGTTGATTCCCGCTCCACACCGTGCGCGTGGCCACGGCGGAGAAAGCCCCCGTCATCCTTGAGTTGCCCCCTCCATCAGGTGAATGTCGAGGAGCTATGGATCGATCGCGGTCTTTCGCCGATGCCGAGCAGGAACTCACGCCGGCCGATGCGCGGGAACTCCCGCTGACCGGTGCACAGGCGGGCGTCTGGTTCGCGCAGCGGGTCGATCCGGACCTGGTGATATTCCGGGCCTCCGAATACCTGGACATCCACGGGGCGGTGGACCCCGTGCTCTTCGAACGGGCCCTGCGCCAGGTGGTCGAGGAGACCGACACCCTGCACATCGCGTTCCTGGACACCGCCGACGGACCGCGGCAGCGGATCGGCGTACGGCCCGACTGGCGGCTGCACGTCGTCGACGTCTCCGCCGAACCCGACCCGCGGCGCGCCGCCGTGGAGTGGATGGAGCGGGACCTCGGCCGGCCGATGGAACTCACCGAGCCGCCGCTGTTCACCTACGCGCTCTTCCGGCTCGCCGCGGACCGCTGGTACTGGTATCACGCCTACCACCACATCCTCCTCGACGGAGTGGGCGCCGGGCTGCTCGTCCGCAGGGTCGCGCAGGTCTACACGGCGCTGGCGGAGGGCCGGGACCCCGGACCCGCGCCCTTCGAGTCCGTCCGCACCCTGCTCGCCGAAGACCTCGCCTACCGGCGGTCGCCCGAGTTCGCCGCCGACCGGGAGTTCTGGCTCGGGCAGTACGCCGACCGGCCCGACCCGGTGGCCCTCGCGCCCCGCCCGCTGCGGCCCACCGCCGACTTCGTCCGGCGCAGCGTCCAGCTGCCCGCCGAGGTCCAGGGCGCCCTGACGGAGGCCGCCGAGCGGGCCGGTGTCTCCCGGTCCCGGATCATCGTCGCCGCGACCGCCGCGTTCCTGCACCGGATGACCGGGAACCCGGACGTGATCCTCGGCCTGTCGGTGACCGGCCGGACCAGCGAACGGTCCTTCAAGGCGCCCGGCATGGCGGCGAACGTCCTGCCGCTGCGCGTCCCGGTCGACCCCGCGACGACCATTGGGGCGCTCCTGGAGGGTGCCCGGTCCGCCGTGCGCGGAGTCATGCGCCACCAGCGCTACCGGGGCGAGGAACTCCGCGCCGACCTGGGCCTGCCCAGGGACCACCGCAGGTACTTCGGACCGCAGCTCAACATCGTGCCGTTCGACTACGACGTGCGCTTCGCCGGCAGCCGGGCGGACGCCTACAACATGTCGCAGCGCCTCATCGAGGACCTGGCCATATCGGTCTACGACAGGGTCGGCGACCACGGCATCCGGGTCGACTTCGACGTCCACCCCGAGCTGTACGACGCCGACGAACTCGCCGCCCACCAGGACCGCTACGTCGACTTCCTGCGGCGCATGGCGCTCGCGTGCGCCGCACCCGGCACCTACGTGGGCCGCGTCGGCCTCCTCGCCGGCGAGGAGCGCACGGCCGCGGTGCCGCGCCTCCCCGCCGCCCGGGAGCCGGACCCCACCCTGCCCGCCTTGTTCGAGCGGCAGGTGCGCCGGGCACCCGCGGCCACCGCCGTCGAGTGCGAGGGCACCACCCTCGACTACGCGGAACTCAACGCCCGCGCCAACCGGCTCGCCCGTCTGCTGGCCGCCCGGGGCATCGGCCCCGAGGACCGGGTCGCCCTGCTCCTGCCCCGCTCGGAACTGTTCGCCGTCGCCGCGCTCGGCGTGCTGAAGGCAGGCGCCGCATACGTGCCCGTCGACCCCGGCTACCCCGCGCAGCGCATCGGCCACATCCTCGACGACGCCGCGCCCACCTGTGTCGTGGTGGCGGACGGCACCGCCTCCCTGACGCACGGGACGGCCGCCCCCGCCCTCGTGCTCGACGCCCCCGACACCAGGGCCACGCTCGCCGGGTACGCGGCCGACGACCTCACCGACACGGAGCGCACGGCCCCGCTGACCGCCGCCTGCCCCGCGTACGTGATCTACACCTCCGGCTCCACCGGGCGGCCCAAGGGCGTCGTCGTCACCCACGGCGGCATCCCGCACCTGACCCGGGCCGTCGTCGCACACCTCGGGGTGCGGCCCGGCAGCCGGGTGCTGCAGTTCGCGTCCATGGGCTTCGACGCCGTGGTCCTCGAACTGTGCATGAGCCTGCTGACCGGGGCGACGCTCGTGTTCGCCCCGGGGGAGACGCTGCTGCCAGGCCACCCGCTGGCCGCGTTCACCCGGCAGGCGGGCATCACGCACGCCCTGCTCCCGCCGTCCTCCCTGGCCGTACTGGACCCGGAGGGCGACGACCTGCCGCCGGGCATGGCCTTCTTCGTCGGCGGCGAGGCATGCCCCGCCGAAGTGGCCGCCCGCTGGTCGGCCCGGCACCTGATGGTCAACGCCTACGGCCCGACGGAGATCACCGTGGCCGCCACCATGAGCGGCCCGCTCACCGGTGACGGCGAGCCGCCCATCGGCGGCGCCCTCGACGGAACCCGCCTGCACGTGCTCGACACGGGGCTCGCCCCGGTGCCCCCCGGCGTGCCGGGCGAGCTGTACGTCGCGGGCCCCGGAGTGGCCCGCGGCTACCTCGGCCGCCCCGCCCTCAGCGGCGAGCGGTTCGTCGCCAACCCCTTCGGTACCCCCGGCGAGCGCATGTACCGCACCGGAGACCTGGTGCGCCAACGCCGGGACGGCGACCTGGAGTTCGTCGGCCGCGCGGACGAACAGGTGAAGATCCGCGGCTACCGCGTCGAGCCCGGCGAGGCCGAGAACGCCCTGCTGCGACTCTCCGGCGTGGCTCAGGCCGCCGTCGTCGTACGCCCGGACGCGACCGGTGCCCCCGCGCTCGCCGCGTACGTCGTGCCGAACGCCGGCGCCACCCTCGACCCCGGCGCGGTACGGGACGCACTCGCCGAGCTGCTCCCCGCCTACCTGGTCCCCGCGACCTGCACGGTCCTCGACGCGATACCGCTCACCCCCAACGGGAAGACCGACCGCAAGGCGCTCCCCGACCCGCTCACCGCGGAGAGCCACTCCGCCACCGCGCCGCGCACCGCACAAGAGAGCGCCCTGTGCGCCCTCTTCGCCCGTGTGCTCAAGACCGACCGGGTCGGCATCGACGACAACTTCTTCGATCTGGGCGGCCACTCCCTCCAAGTGGCCCGCCTGGTCCTGCTGATCCGCTCCGAACTCGGCGTCGACTGCGGCGTCGAGGCGGTCTTCGACGCGCCGACCGTACGTCAGCTGACCGCCCGGCTCACGGGAGAGGAGAAGGCGGCGGACGCGCCCACCGGACCGGTGCCCGTACCGCGCGACGGCGACCTCGAACTCTCCTACGCGCAGCGCCGGTTGTGGTTCCTCAGCCGCCTCGACGGCCCCAGCGCCGCCTACCACATCCCCCTCGTCCTCACCCTGGACGGCCCCGTGGACACCGGCGCGCTGGAAGCCGCGCTCGGCGACCTCACCGACCGCCACGAGAGCCTGCGCACCCTCTACCGGGAGCGGGCCGGCGTACCGGTCCAGCACATCCTCGCCGCGGGCCCCGCGTCCCGGCCGCGGCTGCCGCGGGTCGAGGCCGACGACGACCGGCTGTACGACGCGCTCACCGCGGCCGCGGCCCGCCCCTTCGACCTCGCCGCCGAACCCCCGCTGCGTCCCGCGCTGTTCTCCCTCGCCCCCGAACGGCATGTGCTGCTCCTGCTGCTGCACCACATCGCGGCCGACGCCGAGTCGTTCGGCCCGCTGCTGCGCGACCTGACCGCCGCCTACACGGCGCGCCGCGACGGCCACGCGCCGGACCTCGCGCCCCTGCCCGTGCAGTACGCCGACCACGCCGTCTGGCAGCGCCGTGTCCTCGGCGACGAGAGGGACCCGGAGAGCGTCGTCGCCCGTCAGGCCGACTTCTGGAAGCGGGCACTGGCCGGGCTGCCGGACCACATCGACCTGCCCTTCGACCGGCCGCACCCCGCGGGCGCGGGCGCCGTGCCCTCGGGGCACCTGCTGCTCCGCCTGGACGCGGAGCCGCACCGCCGCATCGCCGAACTCGCCCGCGCCACCGGCACCAGTACGTTCATGGTGCTCCAGGCCGCGCTGGCGGCCACGCTGAGCAGGCACGGCGCGGGCGACGACATTGCGGTCGGCGTCCCGGTGGCCGGCCGCCCCGACGAGACGCTCGCCGATCTGGTGGGCTTCTTCACCAACACGGTGGTTCTGCGCACCGACACCTCCGGTGACCCCACCTTCCGCGAACTGCTGGCACGGGCACGGGAGTTCGCGCTCGCCGCCTACGACCACCAGGACCTGCCGTTCGAACGGCTCGTCGAGACCCTCAACCCCCCGCGCTCCATGTCCCGGCACCCGCTCTTCCAGGTGATGCTGGCCATGGACAGCTCCCGGCGCGCACTGCCGTCCGTCGCCGGCCTGGAACTGGGCCTGCTCGACCTGCCCGCGGGCAACGCCAAGTTCGACCTGTCGCTCAACGTCCGCGAACTCACCGCCGACGGCGCCGCGGACGGTCTGCTGATCGCCCTGGAGTACCGCGCCGACGTCTTCGAACAGGACACCGCCGAAGGGCTGCTGGCCAGGTACGGCCGCCTGCTGCGTGCGGTGGCCGCCGACCCCGACGCCCGGATCGGCCATGTCCCCCTCCTGGACGCACAGGAATGCCGACGCGTGCTGGGGGAGTGGAACGAGACCGCCGCGGCCGAAACCCTCCAGGACGTGGTCGCCCGCGTCCGCTCGCTGGCCGCCGCACAACCGACAGCCGTCGCCGTCACCGACGGACAAGGCGACCTGACCTACCGCGAACTCATCGACGAGGTCGACGCCCTGGCCACCCGCATCCAGGAGACGGGCGCCGCCCCGGAGTCCCACGTCGCCGTCCTCGCCGAACGCGGCCGCCTCCCCGTCATCGGTCTCCTGGCGGCCCTCGCGGCCTCGGCCGCCTACCTCCCGCTGGACACCGACGCGCCGGCCGAACGCTCGGCGGAGCTGCTGACCGACGCGGACGCGCCCCTGCTGCTGGCCGGTCCGGAGCACACCGGCCTCGCCGACGCCATCGCGGCCGCAGCCGGGCGCCCGGTGACGGTCCTGCGGCCGGACGAGGCCGCCACCACCGCCCCGGCGCGATCAGTGGCGGCCCCGGCCGCCGATCAGCTCGCGTACACCCTCTTCACCTCGGGCTCCACGGGCCGCCCCAAGGGCGCCATGGTGCACCACCGCGGCATGAACAACCACCTGCTGGCCAAGGTCGTGGACCTCGGGCTCGCCGCGACGGACACCGTCGTGCAGAACGCCCCGCTGACCTTCGACATCTCCATCTGGCAGATGATCTCCCCGCTGCTCGTCGGCGGCCGGACGCTCGCCGTGGGCCGGGCGGTCGCGGCGGACCCCGACGAACTCTTCCGGCGCGTGGTCCGCGAGCGGGCGACCGTCCTGGAAGTGGTGCCCTCGCTGCTGCGCGCCGCGCTGGAGGCCTGGGACGAGGACACCCCTGTGCCCGCCCTGCCGGACCTGCGGTGGCTCGTCGTCACCGGCGAGGAACTGCCCGGCGAGCTGTGCCGCCGCTGGTCCGCCCGCTTCCCGGCGATCCCGGTCGTCAACGCCTACGGACCCACCGAGTGCTCCGACGACGTCACCCACGCCGTCCTCACCCGCGACCAGGACACAGGGCGCACGACCGCGCCGATCGGCCGGGCGATCCGCAACACCCGCCTGTACGTGCTCAGCGACCGGCTCCAGCCCGTCCCCGTGGGCGTGGTGGGCGACCTGTACGTGGCCGGCGTCGGCGTGGGGCGCGGCTATCTCGGCGACCCGGCCAAGACCGCGTACACCTTCGTGGCCGACCCGTACGGGGGCGAGGGCGGCAGGCTCTACCGCACCGGAGACCGCGTGCGGTACCTGCCGGACGGCCGGCTGGAGTTCCTCGGCCGCCGGGACGACCAGGTCAAGATCCGGGGACGGCGCATCGAACTCGGCGAGGTCGAGGCAAGGCTGCGCGAACAGCCCGGTGTGAAGGACGCCGTCGCCACCGTGACGGAGGGCCCCGGCGGCCTCCCGCGGCTCATCGCCCACGTGGTGGGCGACGCGGACCCCCGCGCGGTCCGCGAGGCGATGGCCCGCGCCCTCCCCGACCACCTGGTGCCCTCGGCGGTGCACGCGCTGGACGCCATACCGCTCACCCCCAACGGGAAGACCGACCGCAAGGCGCTGGTGACGGCCGGCGGACCCACAGCGCCGACCGCGGCGGGCCGGGCTCCGCGGACCGCACAGGAGGAACTGCTGTGCATGCTCTTCGCCGACGTCCTCGGCGTCGGCCGGGTCGGGGCCGACGACAACTTCTTCGAACTGGGCGGACATTCGCTGCTCGCCACCCGCCTGGTCTCCCGCATCCGGTCGGCACTCGGCCTGGAGGCGCGCGTCGCCGCGGTCTTCGAGGCACCGACCCCGGCCGCCCTGGCGGCGCGCCTCGGCGCGACCGGCGCGCCCCGCCCGGCGCTGGCGCGCCGCGAGCGGCCCGAGGCGCTGCCGCTCTCGCCCGTCCAGCGCGGGCTGTGGTTCATCAACCGGCTGGAGACCGCGCAGGGCACCTACAACATCCCCTTCGTGGTGCGGCTGACCGGCGAGCTGGACACGCGGGCGCTCGAAGCGGCGTTCGCCGCGGTGGTGGCCCGCCACGAAAGCCTGCGGACCGTCTTCCCGGAGGTCGACGGAGAACCCCGCCAAGTCGTCCTCGACCCCGCCGAAGCCGCTCCCGCCCTGACCGTCGTCGACGCCGTGGGACAGGACCCGGCCGCGCCGATCGCCCGGGCCGCCGGGGAGGGCTTCGACCTCGTCACGCAACCGCCGTTGCGCACCACTCTGCTGAGGACGGGCGAGCGCGAACACGTGCTGGTCGTCGTCGTGCACCACATCGCCGGGGACGGCTGGTCGGCGGCGCCGCTGGCCGACGACCTGTCAAAGGCGTACGCCGCCGCCCTCGACGGCACGCCACCCGCCTGGGAGCCGCTGCCGGTCCAGTACGCCGACTACGCCCTGTGGCAGAACGAGTTGCTCGGCGACGAGTCGGACCCCGACAGTGCGTTCAGCCGCCAACTCGCGCACTGGAAGCAGGCGTTGGCGGACCTGCCGGAGGAACTCCCGCTGCCCCGCGACCGGCCCCGGCCGACCGGTGCCGGGCTGCCGGGCGGCCGCGTCGCCTTCCGGCTGACCGCCGAGACCCACCGCGCGCTGCTCGGGCTGGCCCGGGACCGCGGTGCCACCCCGTTCATGGTCCTGCACGCCGCGCTCACGGCGCTGCTCTCCCGGCTCGGCGCCGGAACCGACATTCCGGTGGGCACCTCCGTGCACGGACGCGGCGAGGAGGCCCTCGACCCCCTCGTCGGCTACTTCATCAACTCCCTCGTGCTGCGCGTGGACAGCGCGGGCGACCCCACCTTCGAGCAGCTTCTGGAGCGGGTCCGGCAGACCGACGTCGCCGCCTTCGCCCACCAGGAGCTGCCCTTCGAACGGCTGGTCGCGGCCCTCAACCCGCCGCGCGTGCTCAACCGGCACCCGCTCTTCCAGGTGAAGCTGCTGCTGCAGAACCTGACCCGCGCCGACTTCACGCTGCCGCACGTGGCAGCCGAAGCGCTGGACCACGACCCGGACACGGCCAAGGCCGACCTCCAGTTCAGCCTCTCCGAGACGTACGACGAGCGCGGCGAACCCTCCGGCGTGGAAGGGGCGTTGGGCTACTCGGCCGACCTGTTCGACCGCTCCACCGCCCAGTCGTTCGCGTCCCGCCTGGTCCGTCTCCTGGAGGCCGTCCTTGCCGACCCGGGCATCCGGCTCGGCTCCCTCGACGTCCTCGACCCGGCCGAGCGGCACGAGCTGCTCGTGACCCGCAACAACACCGCCCACCGGGTGCCGGACGCCACGCTGGCGCAGCTGTTCCAGGAGCGGGTGGCACTCGCCCCGGACGCCCCCGCCGTCGTGGACGGCCCGCTGCGCCTCACGTACGCCCAGCTCGACGCGCGCGCCGAGCGGCTCGCCCGGCAGCTGACCGGGCGGGGCGCCGGCACCGAGACACTGATCGCCCTCGCGCTGCCGCGGTCCGCCGACGCGGTGGCCGCGATGCTGGCCGTGGGCAAGGCGGGCGCCGCGTATCTGCCGCTCGACGTGGACCAGCCGGGCCCCCGACTGGCCATGATCCTCGCGGACGCCCGGCCGGCGCTCCTGGTGACCACCACTGGGACGCTGGCCGGCACACCCGCGCTGACCGAGACGGACGTGCCGCTGCTGCTCCTGGACACGGAGAACCTTCTGGACACGGAGGACGCAGAGGGGGCGGTGGAGGAAGCCGACGTCACGGACCCGGATGCCGCGCCGGCCGGGCGGCCCGACGCCCCGCCGCGGGGGAGCGGGCGAGGGCACGAGGCCGCGTACGTCATCTACACCTCGGGCTCCACCGGCCGCCCCAAGGGCGTCGTGATCGAACAGCGCTCCCTGGTCAACTACGCGCTGCACTGCGCGGCCGACTACCCGGGCCTCGCCGGGCGGACCCTGCTGCACTCGCCGCTCTCCTTCGACCTCGGACTCACCGCCCTGTACGGCACACTGCTCGCCGGCGGCTGCCTGTACGTCGCCGACCTCGACGAACGGCTGGACGTACCCGGCGGCCTCACCTTCGCCAAGGTCACCCCGTCACACCTGCCGATCCTGGAACTGACACCGGAGGCGTTCGCGCCCACCGCCCAACTCGTCATCGGTGGCGAGGCCTTGCGCGCCGACCAGCTGGCCGCGTGGCGCGCCGCGCACCCCGAGGCGGATGTCGTCAACCACTACGGTCCGACCGAGACCACCGTGGGCTGCCTGGACCACACCATCCCCGCGGGAACACCTCTCGACGACGGCCCCGTGGTGGTGGGTGGTCCGTTGTGGAATACGCGGGTGTATGTGCTGGATGGTGGGTTGGGTGTGGTGCCGTTTGGTGTGGTGGGTGAGTTGTATGTGGGTGGTGTGGGTGTGGGGCGTGGGTATGTGGGGTGTGCGGGTGTGACGGCGGGTCGGTTTGTGGCTGATCCGTTTGGTGGGGGTGGGGGGCGGTTGTATCGGACGGGGGATCTGGTGCGGTGGACGGTGGGTGGTCTGGAGTTTGTTGGTCGGGTGGATGGTCAGGTGAAGGTGCGTGGTTTCCGGGTGGAGTTGGGTGAGGTGGAGGCGGCGTTGCGGGGTGTTGAGGGGGTGTCGGGTGCGGTGGCGTCGGTGGTGGTGGGTCCGGATGGTGGGGGTCGGTTGGTGGGGTTTGTGTCGGGTGGGGTGGATCCGTTGGTGGTGCGGGGTGTGGTGGCGGGTGTGTTGCCGGGGTATGCGGTGCCGTCGGTGGTGGTGGGGTTGGAGGAGTTGCCGTTGACGCCGAACGGGAAGGTGGATCGGTCGGCGTTGCCGGTTCCGGTGATGTCGGGTGTGGGTGTGGGGCGTGGTCCGCGGTCGGTGGTGGAGGAGGTGTTGTGCGGGTTGTTCGGTGAGGTGTTGGGTGTGGGTGTGGTGGGGCCTGAGGATGACTTCTTTGTTCTGGGGGGTCATTCGTTGTTGGCGACGCGGTTGGTGTCGCGGGTGCGGGGTGTGTTCGGGGTGGAGGTGCCGGTGCGGGCGGTGTTCGAGGCGCCGTCGGTGGCGGGCCTTGCCCGGTGGGTGGAGTCGGGAGTGGTCGGTGGGCGTGTGGGGGTGGGGGTCCGGGAGCGTCCGGCGGTGATTCCCCTGTCGTACGCCCAACGACGCCTGTGGTTCATCGACCGGCTCGAAGGTCCCGGCGCCACCTACAACGTCCCGCTCGTCCTGCGTCTCACCGGTGAGATCGACCGCCCCGCCCTCCGCGCGGCCCTGCGCGACCTCACCACCCGTCACGAGAGCCTGCGCACCGTCTACCCCGAGCACGACGGAGTGCCCTGCCAGCACGTCCTCGACCCGGTGGCAGGCGCCCCCGAACTCGAAGAGGCACAGGTCGCTCCCGAAGCGCTCCGAGCGGCCGTCGAGGAAACCGTCCTGCCCGGCTTCGACCTGGCCACGCGACCGCCGCTGCGCGTCCGGCTGCTCACCACCGGCCCGGACACCGCCGCCCTCGTCCTGGTCATGCACCACATCACCGGCGACGGCTGGTCACACGCACCCATGCTGCGCGACCTGTCGGCGGCCTACGCGGCACGCCGGGCGGGCGAGCCCCCGCAGTGGCAGCCGCTGCCGGTCCAGTACGCCGACTACACCCTCTGGCAGCGCGACATGCTCGGCGACGAAGACGACCCGGACAGCGAACTCAACCGCCAACTCGCCTACTGGAGACAGGGGTTGGCGGGCCTCCCCGAAGGGCTGGAGTACCGCACCGACCGCCCGCGCCCCGAACTGGCCACCCACCGCGGCGACAGCGTGCCGATCCGACTCGGCCCCGCCGAGCATGCCGCCGTCGTCCAGCTCGCCAGGGCGAACGGAGTCAGCGTCTTCATGGTCCTCCAGGCGGCCCTCGCCGCACTGCTGACCCGCATGGGCGCCGGGACCGACATCCCGCTCGGCGCGCCGACCGCCGGCCGGACCGACAGCGCGCTCGACGAACTCGTCGGCTTCTTCGTCAACACCCTGGTGCTGCGCACCGACACCTCGGGCGATCCGACCTTCCGTCAACTCCTCACGCGGGTACGGGAGTCGGACCTCGCCGCCTACGCCCACCAGGACGTCCCCTTCGACCGCCTCGTGGAAGAGATCAACCCGGCGCGCTCCCTCGCCCGGCACCCCCTCTTCCAGGTCATGCTGATCCTCCACAACACCGCGGAGCCGGACGTCGACCTGCCGGGGCTGGCGGCACACGTCGAAGGGGCACAGGCCCCGGTGGCCAGGTTCGACATGTCGTTCAGTCTGCGGGAGCGGTACGGGGACGACGGCGAGGCACAGGGCATCCAGGGCCAGATACGGTACGCCGTCGACCTGTTCGACCGGACCACGACCGCCACTCTCGCGGCCCGCTTCCAACGGCTGCTCACCGCCGCCGCCCACGACCCCGGCCTCACCGTCGACGCGCTCCCGGTGCTGGACGAGAAGGAGCGGCACGAACTGCTGGCCGTCCGCAACGACACCGCGCACGCCTGCCCCGACGGCTCCCTGCCCGACCTCTTCCGCGCCCAGGCGGCGCGCACCCCGCAGACCGTCGCCTTCGAGGACGGGACGACCACACTCACGTACCGCGAACTGGACGAGCGCTCCGACCGCCTCGCGGCCACGCTCACCTCCCGCGGCGTGGGCCCGGAGGACCGGGTGGCGCTGCTGCTCGGCAGCCGGGCCCGGCACGTCGTCGCGGTCCTCGCCGTGGCCAAGGCCGGCGGGGTGTACGTCCCGCTGGATGGCCGCAGCCCCCAGGCCCGGCTGCGGCACATCCTGGCGGCGGCCCGGGCCGTGGCCGTCGTCGCCGACCGCACGACCCTCGCGGACGTCCCGGACGGCGAGGCCACGCTCGTCCGGGCCGACGAACCGGATGTGCCCACCGCCCAGAGCCCCGGACCACGTGTGCCCGTCCACCCCGACCAGCTCGCGTACGTCATCCACACCTCGGGCTCCACCGGTGTGCCGAAGGGGGTCGCCGTCTCCCACCGCAGCGTCGTCGACATGGTCCACTACCGCTGGTGGGGGCACGGCGCCGACGACCGCGTACTGATGCATCTGCCGGTCTCCTTCGACGCCTCGACGTACGAGCTGTGGGGGCCGCTGCTGCGCGGCGCGCGGATCATCGCCTTCGACGGCGAGGCCGGCGACATCGACGCCCTGGCCCGCACCATGACCGCCCACCGCGTGACGGCGGGCCTCTTCGGCGAGGGGCTGTTCCGGCTCCTCGCGGAGAACCACCCGGAGTGCTTCGCGGGCCTGCGCGACATCTACGTGGGCGGTGACGCCGTATCGGCCACCGCCGTGCGCAAGGTCCTCACCCACGCAGGGACGGCGCGGCTGACCAACACATACGGACCCACCGAGTGCACCCAGTGCGCGGTCCACCACGCCCTGACGGCAGAAGACGTGGCGCGTGGCTCCATGCCCATCGGACGGCCGCTCGACAACACACGTGTCTACGTCCTCGACGACCGCCTGCGCCCGGTGCCGCCAGGTGTCACCGGCGAACTCCACATCGCCGGCTCCGGCCTGGCCCGCGGCTATGCCGAACAACCGGGGCTCACCGCCGAACGCTTCGTCGCCGACCCGTTCGGACCCGCCGGAAGCCGCATGTACCGTACCGGCGACCGCGTCTGGTGGCGCCACGACGGCGTCCTGGAGTTCGCCGGGCGCACCGACACCCAGGTCAAGATCCGCGGGTTCCGCATCGAACCCGGCGAGGTCGAGTCCGCCGTCGCCGCCTGCCCCGGGGTGGCCCAGGCCGTGGTGGTCGCCCATGAGGCACGGCCGGGGGACCGGCGGCTGGTCGCGTACGTGGTGGCCGAACCGGCCGCGTTCGACGAGGCCGCGCTCGCCCGCCGGGTCGCGGCGGAGCTGCCCGACTACATGGTCCCCGCCGCCTTCGTCCGCCTGGACGCCCTGCCGCTCAGCCGCAACGGAAAACTCGACAAGGCCGCGCTGCCCGCACCGGAGTTCACGGCAGGGGTGGGGCGAGCACCCGGCGACGCCCGTGAGCGTGTGCTGTGCGCACTCGTCGCGGAACTGCTCGGCCTCCCGGAAGTCGGCGTCGACGACAACTTCTTCGCCGTCGGCGGCGACAGCATCGTCTCCATCCAACTGGTGGCGCGGGCCCGGCAGGCCGGCCTGCTCATCACGCCGCGCGACGTCTTCCAGCACCAGAGCGTGGCCGCCCTGGCGCGGGCGGCCAGGGACGTCGGCACCGCCCGGACACCGGCCGACGACGGCGTCGGCACCGTCCCCGTCACCCCGATCATGGCGTGGCTGCGCGAACGCGGCGGCCCCTACGCCGGCTTCAACCAGTCCCTGCTGCTGCGCGTACCGCCCGCCCCGGACCGTGCCGGGCTGGTCCGCGCCGTCCAGGCGGTCCTCGACCGGCACGACATGCTGCGCGCCGTCCTGTCCCGCTCGCAGGACGGGCGGTGGGCGCTGGAGACCCGGCCCGTCGGCGCGGTGCGCGCCGAGGAGTGCGTACGCCGGGTCGCGCTGCCGCCCGCCGACGCGGAGGCCGATCGGGCCCGGATCATCGCCGACCACGGCGAGGCCGCACGGCGCGAACTCGATCCCGACGCCGGTGTCATGACGCGCGTCGTCTGGTTCGACGCGGGCCCGGACCACGAGGGCCGCCTGCTGATCATCGCCCACCACCTGGTCGTCGACGGAGTGTCCTGGCGGGTCCTCGCCCCGGACCTGATGTCGGTCTGGCACGACCGCACGGCGGACGCGGCCGCCGCACTCGCCCCCGTCGGCACCTCGTTCCGCGGCTGGTCCCACCGCCTCGCCGAGCAGGCGCCCACTCCCCAGGTGCGCGACGAGCTGCCCTTCTGGCAGGCGGTGGCCGCCACCCCCGACCCGCTGCTCGGCCACCGGCCGCTGGACCCCGCGCGGGACACCGTCGGAACCACCCGCCGGGTCACCGCCGTCCTGTCCGCCGAGGACACGGCGCCGCTGCTGACGACGGTGCCCACCGTGCTCCGCGCCACCGTGGACGAGGTCCTGCTGAGCGGCTTCGCGCTGGCCCTCGGGCGCTGGCGGGCCGACGACGACTCCACCCCGCGCACGCGGGGCCCGGCCCGGCACACCGCGGCCCTCGTCGACCTGGAGGGCCACGGCCGCGACGTGACGGACGACGAAGCGGACCTGAGCCGCACCGTCGGCTGGTTCACCACCCTGTACCCGGTCGCGGTCGACCCCGGCGTCCTGTGGCGCGCGGGCGACGCCGCGGCCGCGGGGGAGGGGTTGCGCGCCGTCAAGGAGCAGCTGCGCGCGGTGCCGCGCAAGGGCCTCGGCCACGGCCAGCTGCGCCATCTCGACCCGGAGTCGGCCGACCGGCTCGCCGGGGCGGCCACACCGCAGATCGGATTCAACTACCTGGGGCGGGTGCGGGTGGACGCCGGTGCCGAGCGCTGGGGAGGCGCGCCCGAGGACGTCCGCATCGCCTCCGCCGACCCGGAGATGCCGTGCGCCCACGCGCTGGAGATCAGCGCGATCACCCATGACACCCCGTCAGGGCCGCGGCTGCGGGCGACGCTCACCTGGCCCGCGGGCCTCCTCGACGAGCCCCGGGTCCAGGCCCTGGCCGACCTCTGGTTCGCCGCACTCGCCGCGCTGGGCCGGCACGCGGCGGACCCGGCCGCGGGCGGACACACCCCCTCCGACCTGTCCCTGGTCGACCTCACCCAGGACGAGATCGACGCACTGGAGGCGGAGCTGTGAGCGGCGACCTGCTGACCCGCCTTCTGGTGTGCGCCACCGTGATGATGGTGCTCTGCCGGGTCCTCGCGGCGCTCGCCGCCCGCGTGGGCCAGCCGCCCGTCGTCGCCGAGATGGTGGCGGGCATCGCTCTGGGGCCCTCACTCTTCGGGCTGGTGCTGCCGGACGCCCAGGCATGGGTCTTCCCGGCCGCCAACACACCGGTGCTGTACGCGCTCGGCCAGCTGGGCATCGCCTTCTACATGTTCCTGGTCGGGCTGGAGTTCAGCGGCTCCCTCGTCCGGGGCTCGGGCCTGGCCCGGCGCTTCGTGTCGGTGTCGTTCGCGGGCATGGCCGCCCCGTTCGTACTCGGGATCGCCGCCACCTACGCGGTCTTCAGGGCCCAGCCCGCCGCCGTACCGGAGAAGGGCCTCATCGAAGGCACCCTGTACGCCGGGGTCGTCGCCTCCGTCACCGCCCTGCCGATGCTCGCGCGCATCATCGAGGAGGAGGGGCTGCTCGGCTCCCGCGCCGGGACGGTCGCCCTCGGCGCGGCCGCCGTGGACGACGTCGTCGCCTGGGTGGGGATCGGGCTGATGCTCGCCCTCACCGGGGCGGGCCACACCGACCCGCTGCTCACCGTGGCGGGCTTCGCCGTGTTCGTCGCCCTCCTGTTCACCGTGGTGCGCCGCGGGCTCCGCAGCTTCCTCGCGACCTCCCTGGGCCGGGGCGGGCAGGGCTTCCTCCCGCTGGTGTGCGCCCTGCTCTTCGCGGCCTGCGCCGCCACCGAGTTCCTCGGCCTGCACGTGGTGATCGGCGCGTTCGTACTGGGCCTCGCCTTCCCCAAGAGCGAGGCGCTGTCCCGCTGGGAGGCGTCCGTCCGGCCGTTCGCGGTCGGCGTGCTGCTGCCCTTCTACTTCGTCTACACCGGGCTGCGCACCCAGATCCAGGCCCTCGACGCGGGCCCGCTGCTCCTGGGCGTGGGCGTGCTCCTCGCCGCGTCGGTGGTCGGAAAGCTGGGCGCCTGCACGGTGGCGGCCCGGCTCCAGGACCCCGGCTGGCTGCCGGCGCTGCGGGTCGGCGTCCTCATGAACACCCGCGGCCTCGTCCAGCTCATCGCGCTCAACATCGGCCTGGAGGCCGGGCTGCTCACGCAGACGCTGTTCACCCAGCTCGTGATCGTGGCCGTCCTGTCCACCGTCCTGACGGCGCCCGGGCTCGCCCTGACGGCCCGGCTCGAACGCCGTCGCGGCCCGGCGGACGCGCCACCCACCGGGGAGCGGGCGGCCCCGATCGCCGCTCCCCCCGAAGACCGCACCGGTCGACCCGCTCGACCATGAAGAAGGGACCGCACGTGTCAGCACCGACCTCGCCCGCCCCGACGCCCCGTGAGGCGCTCGCCCGTGACGGCTTCGTGGGCCCGTTCCCGCGCTTCGCCGACGAGGACACGATCGCCGAGATCGCCGCGTTCTACCAGGACATGCTCGACAACCCGCCCGTGCAGCCCCTCTACAACAGGTACTCCGTACGCGACTGGCACCTGGTCAACGACAAGGTGCGCGAACTGCTGACCGCCCCGGAACTCCTCGCCAACCTGCAACGCGCCACCGGTGCCGAGTCGATGATCCTCTGGCGCACTAAGCTCTTCGAGAAGTACCCCGGGGACGGCGCGATCGACTGGCACCAGGAGTACGGCTACTTCGACGGCGAGGAGGTCGGCGGCCACCGCCCGGCCCTCTTCCCCTTCGGCTCGTCCGGCGAGTGGGACTGGACGCTCTGGCTCGCGCTGACCGACGTGTCGGAGGACGACGGCGTGATGGAGTACGTCAAGGGCTCCCAGCGCAGCGCCTACCCCAAGCGCATGGTCAAGCTCACCGACTCCGGCGCCTTCGTCGACCCGCGCAACCGGATCAGGACCAAGGAGGAGCTGCTGGCCCGCGCCGCCGACAACAGCCTCGTCCTCGACATCGACACCCGCCGCGTCTACGAGGGCGTCGATCCGCGCCGGCACTCGCTCGACGAGCTGTTCGACATCCTGACCGCACACGTCGACCAGCTGCGGGCCGTCGTCACCGAGCCCTTCGAACTGAAGCCCGGCGACACCCAGACCATGCCGATGAAGGCGGGGGAGTACGTCATCTTCAGCGAGCGCTGCATGCACCGCTCCCGCGCCTCGCTGCCGAACGCCAAGATGCGCCTGGCCGTCAACGCCCGCTACACCCTCGGCGACACCTGGGTGTACCCGCAGCGCGTCACGGGCGACACCTTCGACGGCTCGAACCTCGACATCAGCGGCCACCGCTGCGTCCGCCTGTTCGGCGACCGCTTCAACCCCGCCAACGCCTACCTCTGATCCCGCACCCCGCCTGGGCCACGGCCCCTGGCCCGCCCACCGCGGGCGGGCGGGGGCCGGACCCGCGCCCGTGCGCCCGACCACGACGTACCGCCGAGTGCGACACTGCCTGGAGGACGACAAGTGACCCGCGAGACACGTTCCGGCGACGCCCGGCCCGCACTCGACGACGTACTGCCGCTGACCGCCCTCCAGGAGGGTCTGCTCTTCCACGCCCTGTACGACGACCGGCGGCCGGACGTGTACACCGTCCAGCTCGCCGTGGGCCTCGCCGGACCCCTGGACGCCGAACGGCTGCACGACGCGGCCCGCGCGCTGCTGCGCCGTCACCCCAACCTCGGGGCCGGCTTCCGGGTGACCGGCTCGGGCAAGGCGGTCCAGTACCTGCGCCGGGGCACCGAACCCCACTGGCGCCGCACCGACCTCACCGGCCTCGCCCCCGGCCGGCGCGCGGCCGCACTCGACGCCCTGCGCGAGGAAGAGCGCACGACCCGCTTCGACCTCGACCGGCCGCCACTCATCCGCTTCCTGCTGGTCAGGGAGGCACCGGAGCTGCACAGCCTGATCTTCACCAACCACCACATCCTCATGGACGGCTGGTCGGGCCCACTGCTGCTGCGCGATCTGATGGCGCTGTACGAACACCGGGGCGACACCGCGCGGCTGCCCGCCGTCACCCCCTACCGCACCTTCCTGCGCTGGCTGGCAGGGCAGGACACCGAAAGGGGGCTGCGCGTCTGGAGCGAGGCCCTGGACGGGCTCCAGGCGCCGACGCTGCTGGCCCCCCGGCGCGAGGCGGCGCCCCCGGTCCCGCCCGAGCAGCTCACCGCGGAGCTGCCGGACCGGCTCGGTGCGGCCCTCCAGCGCCGGGCGGCCGAGCACGGGGTGACCCTCAACACCGTGGTCCAGGCCGCCTGGGCGCTGCTCCTCGGCCGGCTGACCGGGCGGGACGACGTGGTGTTCGGCGCCACGGTCTCCATCCGGCCTCCGGAGATCGACGGCGTACAGAGCATGGTGGGCCTGTTCATCAACACCGTGCCCGTCCGGATACGGCTGCGGCCCGCCGAGACCTTCGCGGGCCTCCTCACCCGCGTACAGCGCGAACAAGCGCTGCTCATGGACCATCAGCACATCGGCCTCGGCGACATCCAGCGGACGGCGGGCCACGGCGACCTCTTCGACACCACCGTGGTGACCGAGAACTTCCTGGTCGAACGGGAGGCGCTGGAGCGCTCCGTCGCCGGCGTGCGGCTGACCTCAGCCGACGGGCACGACGCCACCCACTACACCCTCGGCCTGATCGCCGCGCTCTCCGGCGAACGCCTGGAACTGCGCCTGGAGCACCGCCCCGACGCCTGCCCGCGCGCCGCCGCCGAGGCCCTCATGGAGCGCCTGCGGCTGCTGCTCGAAGCCCTCGCACACACCCCCGACCTGCCCACCGGCCGGGTCGGCGTGCTCAGCGCCGACGAACACCGGGTCCTGGTGGACGACTTCAACGACACCGCGTGCCCCCTGCCCGGCGACGGGCTCGTGGAGCTCTTCCAGCGGCAGGTCGCGCGGACCCCCACGGCCCCGGCCGTCGTGCACGACGGCGAGAGCACCGACTACGCCGGCCTCAACGCCCGCGCCAACCGGCTCGCCCGGTACCTGACGGGCCTCGGCATCGGCGCCGAGGACATCGTGGCCCTGGCCCTGCCCCGCTCCCCGCGCTCCGTCGCCGCCCTGCTCGCCGTGCTCAAGACCGGTGCCGCGTACCTGCCGCTCGACCTCGACGACCCGGCGGACCGTGTCGCTGCACTCCTCGCCGACGCCCGCCCCGCCCTGCTCCTCACCGAGTCCGGGCCGCTGCGCCACCTGCCCGCCACCGCCATCCCCGTCACCCTCCTCGACGACCCGGACACCGCCGCCGCCCTCGGCCGGTGCGCCGCCACGGACCCCGGACCCGCCCACCTCGTCCGCCCCGTGCACCCCGGCCACGCCGCCTACGTGCACTACACCTCGGGCTCGACCGGCACCCCCAAGGGCGTCGTCGTGCCCCGCGCCGCCCTCACCAACCTCTTCCTCAGCCACCAGCGGCACGTCTTCGCGCCCACCGCGGCCGGCGCCGGACGGGAACGGCTGCGGGTCGCGCACACCGCAGGCCTCTCCTCCGACGCGCTCTGGCCGCCCCTGCTGTGGATGATCGCCGGACACGAACTGCACCTGGTCCCCGAGGACGTACGGCGCGACGCCCAGGCGCTCTGCCGGTACGTCGCCGACCACCGGGCCGACATCGTCGACGTCACCCCCACCTACGCCCAACTCCTGCTCTCCCAGGGGCTCCTGAAATCGGGCCTGCGAGGCGTCATGGTCGGCGGCGAACAGGTCGGCGAGACACTCTGGCACGACCTGCGGGCCGCGGGCGTCCTGGGCGGGAACTTCTACGGGCCCACCGAGACGACCGTCGACTCCCTCGTCGCCTCCCTCCAGGACGACGACCGGCCCGTCATCGGACGCCCCATCGACAACACCCGGGTGTACCTCCTCGACGGCGGGCTCCAGCCGGTGCCGCCGGGCACCCGGGGCGAGCTGTACATCGCGGGCGCCGGACTGGCCCGCGGCTACCTCGGCCGCGCGGCGCAGACCGCGGGACGGTTCGTCGCGAACCCCTTCACCGGCCCCGACGGCCCGGGTGAGCGCATGTACCGCACCGGGGACCTGGTGCGCCAGCGGGCCGACGGCGTCGTGGAGTACCTCGGCCGCACCGACGACCAGGTCAAGATCCGCGGCTTCCGCGTCGAACTCGGCGAGGTCGAAGAGACCCTGCGCGGCCTCGGCGACCTCGCCCAGGTCGCGGTCGTGGCCCACGAAATCGCCCCCGGCGACCGGCGGCTGGTCGCCTACGCCGTACCGCGCCCCGGAGCCGTGCTCGACCCCGACGCGCTGCGCCGGGCCGCCGCCGCGGCGCTGCCCGCCCCCATGGTCCCGGCCGCCGTCATGCCCCTGGACGCCCTGCCGCAGCTCGCCACGGGCAAGGTCGACCGCACGGCCCTGCCGGCGCCGGAGCTGACCGGCAGCCGCGACGCCCGCGCCCCGCGCGACCCGCGGGAGGAGGCGCTGTGCGGCCTGTTCGCCGAGGTCCTCGGCGTCGCCCGGGTCGGCGTCGACGAGGGCTTCTTCGACCTGGGCGGGCACTCGCTGTCCGCGACCCGTCTGGTGAGCCGGGTCCGGGCCACGCTCGGCGCCGAACTGCCGGTCCGCGCGCTCTTCGAGGCGCCCACGGTGGCCGCGCTCGCACAGCGGCTCGCGCACGCCGACGAACGAACGGCCGACCCCGTGGTGCCGGTGGCCCGGCCCGAGGTGGTGCCGCTGTCGTCCGCCCAGCGCCGCATGTGGTTCCTCGACCGGCTCGGCGGCCAGGCCTCCGCGTACAACATCCCCGTGGCCGTCCGCCTGCGCGGGACGCTGGACCCGGACGCGCTGCGCGCCGCGCTCGCCGACGTCGTGGCCCGGCACGAGACGCTGCGGACCCTCTTCCAGGAGACCGGCGGCGAACCGCACCAGGTGATCCTCGACCCCGCGGACGCCGTCCCCGCCCTCGACGTGGTCGAGACGGACGAGGCCGGGCTCTCCCGGGAGATGGCCGAGTGCGTCGGCCGCGGCTTCGACCTGGCCGCCGAACTCCCGCTGCGCGCCCGGCTCCTCGCCCTCGCGCCGCACGAGCACGTCCTGGTCCTCGTCACCCACCACATCGTCAGCGACGGCTGGTCGGCGGCGCCGCTCGCCAGGGACCTCGGGACGGCCTACGCCGCGCGCTGCCAGGGGCGTGCCCCCGCGTGGCGCCCCCTGCCCGTCCAGTACGCCGACTACACGCTCTGGCAACACCGCCACCTGGGCACCGAGGACGACCGGGACAGCCGCGTCAGCCGCCAGCTCGCCCACTGGACCGAGACCCTGCGGGACCTCCCGGACAGCCTGGACCTGCCCTTCGACCGGCCCCGGCGCGCCGCTGAGGGCACACCCGGCCGCACCGTGCGCTTCACGCTCGACGCGGAGCTGCACGGCCGCCTGGCCGCGCTCGCCCGCGCCCGCGGCGCGACCGTCTTCATGACGCTCCAGGCCGGTCTGGCCGCACTCCTGTGCCGGCTGGGCGCGGGGGACGACATCCCGATCGGCACCCCAATCGCCGGGCGCACGGACGAGGCGACCGAGGACCTCATCGGGCTCTTCCTGAACACCCTCGTCCTGCGCACCGACACCAGCGGCGACCCGAGCTTCCGGGAGCTGATGGACCGGGTGCGCGCCGTCGACCTGGCGGCCTACGCGCACCAGGACCTGCCCTTCGAGCGGCTCGTGGAGGTGCTCAACCCCGACCGCGTGCCCGGCCGCAACCCGCTCTTCCAGGTGTCGCTCACCCTCGACAACGCCCCCGACGCGCACCTGGCC
Source organism: Streptomyces huasconensis (assembly GCF_021028635.1). Classification (NCBI taxonomy): domain Bacteria; kingdom Bacillati; phylum Actinomycetota; class Actinomycetes; order Kitasatosporales; family Streptomycetaceae; genus Streptomyces; species Streptomyces huasconensis. The sequence goes on along the minus strand of NZ_CP086119.1, from coordinate 249,336 downwards.
CTGCCCGGCCTGGAGGTGGCCGCCGAGCCGCTGCCGGGCGCCGCCGTCAAGCTCGACCTCCTGTTCAACCTGCGGGAACGGCGCGGCGCCGACGGCAGCCCAGAAGGCATCGAGGGCATCGCGCAGTACAACGCGGACCTGTTCGACCACGCCACGGTGGAAGCCCTCATGGAACGCCTGCGGCGGCTGCTGCGCGCCGCCGTGGCCCGGCCCGGCCGCCCCCTCAGCGGCCTCGACCTGCTCGACCCGGACGAGCGCACCCGGCTCCTCACCGAATGGGGCACCGGGGACGGCGGCCCGCAGGACGCGGACCCGGCCGCCCTGCTCCCCGCCCGCTTCGAGCGACAGGTGCGCCGGACACCGGACGCGCCCGCGCTCACGGACGGCGACACCACACTCTCGTACGCCGAACTGAACGCCCGCGCCAACCGGCTGGCCCGACTGCTCATCGACCGGGGCGCGGGCCCCGAACGGCTGGTGGCCGTCGCACTGCCCCGCAGCGCCGACCTGGTCGTCACCCTGCTCGCGGTCCTGAAGTCCGGCGCCGGGTACCTCCCCGTGGAACCGGACCTGCCCGCCGAACGCGTCGCCGCCATGCTGGGCGACGCCACGCCCGTCCAGGTGGTCACCGCCGACGGCGTCACCGTGCCGCTGCCGGACACCGCGATCCGGCTGGACGCGCCCGCGACCCGCGCCGCGCTCGCCACCCGACCGGCGGACGACCCGGACGACGCCGACCGGACGGCGCCGCTCACCGAGCGCCACCCCGCCTACGTCATCTACACCTCCGGAACCACCGGCCGCCCCAAGGGCGTGGTGATCGAACACCGCTCGCTGCGCGAGTACGTCGGCTGGGCCGCCGCCCGGCACCCCGGCACACGCGGGGTGGCGGCGGTGCACTCACCCGTCTCCTTCGACCTCACGGTCACGGCGCTGTACACGCCCCTGGTCCGCGGCGGCCGCGTACGCGTCGTCGATCTCTTCGGCGCCTCGGGCCCCGGACCCGAGGTGACACCCGAGCCGGGCTTCACCTCCTTCATGAAGGTCACACCGAGCCATCTTCCGCTGCTGACCGCCCTCCACGACGGCTTCTCCCCCTCTGCGGAACTGGTCGTCGGAGGCGAGGCACTGACCGGCCGTGACCTCGCGGAGTGGCGCCGCCGCCACCCGCGGGCCACCGTCGTCAACGCCTACGGCCCCACCGAGGCCACCGTCAACTGCACCGAGTTCCGGGTGGCGCCCGGCGACGCCCTGCCGGACGGGAACGTCCCCATCGGCAGGCCGCGGGGCACCTGCCGGGTCCTGGTCCTCGACGACGCGCTCCAACCCGCGCCCGTGGGTACCGTGGGACAGCTCTACCTCGCCGGACCGCAGCTCGCGCGCGGCTATCTGGGCCGGCCGGCGCTGACCGCCGAGCGGTTCGTCGCCAACCCCTTCACCGGCCCCGACGGCCCCGGCGAGCGCATGTACCGGACCGGGGACCTGGCGCGCTGGCGCGCCGACGGCAACCTGGAGTTCGTCGGCCGGGCCGACGGCCAGGTCAAGATCCGCGGGTTCCGCGTCGAACTCGGCGAGATCGAGGCCGTGCTCGCCGCGCACCCCACGGTCGGCCGGGCCGTGGCGACGGTGCGCGAGGACCGCCCCGGGGACAAGCGCCTGGTGGCGTACTGCGTCCCCGCCGACGCCACCGGCGCGGGACGGCAGGAGGCGCCGGACCCGGCTGTCCTGCGCCGCTTCGCCGCCGCGCAGCTGCCGGAGTACATGGTCCCCGCCGCGGTCATGGTCCTCGCCGAGCTGCCGCTCACCGCCCACCGCAAGCTGGACCGCGCCGCCCTGCCCGCGCCGCGCCACGGCACGGGGGAGCGGACCCCGGGGCAGCGCACCCCGCACGAGGACATCCTTCGCGGCCTCTTCGCCGACGTCCTCGGCACCGATGACGTCGGCCCGGACGACGGTTTCTTCGCGCTCGGCGGCCACTCGCTCCTCGCGATCCGGCTCCTGAGCCAGATCCGCCGGGTCTTCTCCGTCCAGCTGACCATCCGCACCCTCTTCGAGACGCCCACCCCGGCGGGCCTCGCCGAGGTGGTCCGCGGCTCCGGCCCGGGCCCCCGCCCGGCGCTCGCCCCCGCCGACCGCCCCGACCCGCTCCCGCTGTCCTACGCCCAGCGCCGCCAGTGGTTCATCAACCGCCTCGACCCCGACAGCCCCCTGTACAACCTGCCGATCACGCTGCGGCTGCGCGGCCCGCTGGACCGTGCCGCCCTGGAGGCCGCGCTGACCGACGTGGTGACCCGCCACGAGAGCCTGCGCACCGTCTTCCCCGAGCGGGACGGCGAACCCGGCCAGCGCATCCTCGACCCCGCGTCCCTCGCGGGCACACTGCTGCGCACCACGACGGTGACCGAGGCCGGCCTCGGCGAAGCCGTCGCCGAGGCCGCCCGGGAAGGCTTCGACCTGACGGTCCGCCCGCCGCTGCGCGCGACCCTCCTCGCGCTGGGCGAGCGCGACCACGTGCTCGTCCTCGTCCTGCACCACATCGCGGGCGACGCGATGTCGATGCGCCCGCTCGGCGCGGACCTGGCCACCGCCTACGCCGCGCGCCGCGAGGGCGGCGCCCCGCGGTGGGAGCCGCTGCCGGTCCAGTACGCCGACTTCACGCTCTGGCAGCACGCGGTCCTCGGCGACGAGAGCGACCCGGACAGCGAGCTGACACGCCAGCTCGCCCACTGGAAGGAGGCGCTGGCGGACCTGCCCGAGGAACTGGCACTGCCCACCGACCGGCCGCGCCCCGCCACCGGCCCCCAACGCGGAGCCCGCGCCCCCTTCTCCTGCGACGCCGCCCTGCACCGGCGGCTCCTCGACCTGGCCCGCGCCACCGGCACCAGCCTGTTCATGGTCGTCCAGGCGGCGTTCGCGACCGTGCTCGGCAAGACCGGCGCCGGCGACGACATCCCGATCGGCACCCCCATCACCGGACGGTCCGACGAGGCCCTGGACGACCTGATCGGCTTCTTCCTCAACACCCTGGTGCTGCGCACCGACACCTCGGGCGACCCCACCTTCCGCGAACTGCTCGCCCGGGTCAGGGACACCGACCTCGCCGCGTACGACCACCAGGAACTGCCGTTCGAGCGGCTGGTGGAGGAGCTGAACCCGGCGCGCTCACTCGCGCGGCACCCGCTCTTCCAGGTGGCCCTGACCGTGCAGAGCGGCGCCGGCGCCGAGCTGGCGCTCCCGGACCTCACGGTCGAGGCGGTGGCGAACGAAACCCTGTGGGCGCGCTTCGACCTCTCCCTGGCCCTGGGCGAACGCCGCGACGCGCAGGGCGCGCCCGCCGGACTCGACGGCGTCGCCGAGTACTCCGCCGAGCTCTTCGACGCCTCGACGGTCGAGTCGCTGCTCCGACGCCTGGAGCGGGTGCTCGTCGCGGTGACGGACGACCCGGGCATCCGGCTCGGCGCCCTCGACGTCCTCGACCCGGCCGAGCGGCACGAGCTGCTGGTGACCCGCAACGACACCGCCCACCCGGTGCCGCGGACACCGGTGCATCGGCTCGTCGAGGCGCAGGCCCGGCGAACCCCGCACGCCGAGTCGGTGACGGACGGACAGATCACGCTCACGTACGCGGAGTTGACGGAGCGGGTGAACGGCGTGGCGTGCATGCTCGCCGAGCGGGGCGCGGGCCCCGAGGCGGTGGTGGCACTCGCCGTGCCGCGGACCGTCGACGCGGTCGTGGCGATGCTCGCGGTCGCCAGGACCGGTGCCGCGTTCCTGCCGGTGGACGTCGACTTCCCCGCGGAGCGGGTGCGTTTCGTGCTCCAGGACGCCGCTCCCATACTGGTGCTCGCGACGCGCGAGACGGCCGCGGAACTGCCCGCCGATCCGGCCGTCCCCACGGTCCTGATCGAGGACGCCCGGCCGCGCCCCGACTGGACGGCCACGGCCCCGGCCCTCCCGCAGAGCGCCGCGTACATCCTCTACACCTCGGGTTCCACCGGCCGCCCCAAGGGCGTCGTGATCCCGCACGCCGCCCTGAACAACTTCCTGGCGTCAATGGGCGCGTTGGTGCCGCTGGCCCCGCGCGACCGCTGGCTGGCCGTGACCACCTTCGGCTTCGACATCAGTCTGCTGGAGGTCTTCCTGCCGCTGCTCTCGGGAGCGACCGTACTGATCGCCGGACGCGACGCCGTCCGCGACCCCTCGGAACTGGCCGGGCTGCTGCGCACCGCCGGTGTCACGGTGATGCAGGCGACCCCGAGCCTGTGGCGGACGCTGCTCGACGCCGCCCCGGACGCCGCCGACGGACTGCGCGTGCTGGTCGGCGGCGAGGCCCTGGACGACACCCTCGCCGCCCGCCTCTCGGACAGGGCGCTGTCCGTACGGAACATGTACGGCCCGACGGAGACCACCGTCTGGTCCACCTCCGCTCCCGTGGTGTCCGGTGAACCCGTGGTGGTGGGTGGTCCGTTGTGGAATACGCGGGTGTATGTGCTGGATGGTGGGTTGGGTGTGGTGCCGTTTGGTGTGGTGGGTGAGTTGTATGTGGGTGGTGTGGGTGTGGGGCGTGGGTATGTGGGGTGTGCGGGTGTGACGGCGGGTCGGTTTGTGGCTGATCCGTTTGGTGGGGGTGGGGGGCGGTTGTATCGGACGGGGGATCTGGTGCGGTGGACGGTGGGTGGTCTGGAGTTCGTGGGTCGGGTGGATGGTCAGGTGAAGGTGCGTGGTTTCCGGGTGGAGTTGGGTGAGGTGGAGGCGGCGTTGCGGGGTGTTGAGGGGGTGTCGGGTGCGGTGGCGTCGGTGGTGGTGGGTCCGGATGGTGGGGGTCGGTTGGTGGGGTTTGTGTCGGGTGGGGTGGATCCGTTGGTGGTGCGGGGTGTGGTGGCGGGTGTGTTGCCGGGGTATGCGGTGCCGTCGGTGGTGGTGGGGTTGGAGGAGTTGCCGTTGACGCCGAACGGGAAGGTGGATCGGTCGGCGTTGCCGGTTCCGGTGATGTCAGGTGTGGGTGTGGGTGTGGGGCGTGGTCCGCGGTCGGTGGTGGAGGAGGTGTTGTGCGGGTTGTTCGGTGAGGTGTTGGGTGTGGGTGTGGTGGGGCCTGAGGATGATTTCTTTGTTCTGGGGGGTCATTCGTTGTTGGCGACGCGGTTGGTGTCGCGGGTGCGGAGTGTGTTCGGGGTGGAGGTGCCGGTGCGGGCGGTGTTCGAGGCGCCGTCGGTGGCGGGCCTTGCCCGGTGGGTGGAGTCGGGAGTGGTCGGTGGGCGTGTGGGTGTGGGGGTCCGGGAGCGTCCGGCGGTGATTCCCCTGTCGTACGCCCAACGACGCCTGTGGGCCCTCGGCAAGCTGGCCGACACGGGCCCCCTCTACCACCTCTCCCTGGCGACCAGGCTGCACGGCGCCGTGGACCGGGACGCCCTGGAGGCGGCGCTCGCCGACGTGGTGACACGCCACGAGAGCCTGCGCACGATCCATCCCGAAACGGACGGTGTGCCGCACCAGGTGATCCTGGACCCCGACACCGCGCGCCCGCGCCTCGGCGTCCTGGAGGTCCGGCCCGAGGAGGCCGAGCGCACGGTCGACGCCGTCCGCGCCGAGCCCTTCGACCTCACGGCCGAACCTCCGCTGCGGGCCGGACTGCTCGCCCTCGGACCGGAGGAGCATCTCCTGGTCCTGGTCCTGCACCACATCGCGGGGGACGCCGGTTCGGTGCGGCCGCTGGTCCGCGACCTGTCGGCGGCCTACGCGGCACGCCGGGCGGGCGAGCCCCCGCGGTGGCAGCCGCTGCCGGTCCAGTACGCCGACTACACCCTCTGGCAGCGCGACATGCTCGGCGACGAAGACGACCCGGACAGCGAACTCAACCGCCAACTCGCCCACTGGCGACAGCACCTGGCCGACCTCCCCGAGGAGCTGCCGTTGCCCGTCGACCGCCCCCGCCCCGCGGAGGCCGGACACGAGGGCGGCGTCGTCCCCTTCGAGGTGGACCCGGAACTGCACAAGCGGCTCCTGGACCTGGCCCGTGCGCACGGCGCCACCCCGTTCATGGTGCTGCACGCCGCGCTCGGCGCGCTGCTGACCCGCCTCGGCGCGGGAACGGATCTGCCCATCGGCGCCGCCGTGTCCGGGCGCGGCGACGCGTCCCTCGACGACCTCGTGGGCTTCTTCGTGAACACGCTGGTGCTGCGCACCGACACCTCGGGCGACCCCGCCTTCGCCCAACTCCTCGACCGCGTGCGGAAGTCGGACCTCGCCGCCTACGCCCACCAGGACGTCCCCTTCGACCGGCTCGTGGAAGAGATCAACCCGGCGCGCTCCCTCGCCCGGCACCCCCTCTTCCAGGTCATGCTCGTCCTGGACGACTTCACCCGCCCCGAGACCGGACCGGACGGGCTCGGCGGCACCGCTTCAGCGAACGACGACGCTCCCGCCCCCTCCGCCGTGGAGCCGCCGCCCGCGTCCACCGGCCGGGCCAAGTTCGACCTCTCCGTGCGCCTGGTGCAGCGACAGCGGGCGGCCGACGGAGAGGCGGCGGGGCTGGCCGGATCGATCGCCTACGCCTGCGACCTCTTCGACCGGCCCACGGTCGCGGCGATCGCGGAACGCTTCGTCCGGCTGCTGCGAGCCGTGGTCACCGACCCCGGCCGGCCCATCGGCGCGGCGGACATCCTTGGCGAGGCCGAGCGGGACCGGCTGCTCCACGGCTGGAACGACACCGAACGCCCGCTGCCCCCACTGCTCCTGCCGCATCTGTTCGAGGAGCAGGCGGCGCGCACTCCGGACGCCCCCGCCGTCACCCGCGGCGGGAAATCCGTGTCGTACGCGGAACTCGACGCCCGCGCCAACCGGCTGGCCCGCCTCCTGGTCGAGCGGGGCGCGGCACCCGAGAGCGTCGTCGCCCTGATGGTGCCGCGCTCCGTGGAGATGATCGTCGCCGTCCTGGCCGTGCTGAAGTCCGGCGCCGCGTACCTGCCGGTGGACAGCGCGTACCCCGCCGACCGGGTCCGTTACCTGCTCGGCGACGCGCGTCCGGTCCTCGCCGTGACCACCCGCGCGAACGCGGACCGCCTGCCGTCCGCCGTCGACCGGATCGTCCTCGACGACCCGGCCACCGCCGAGGAACTGTCGCGCCGCTCGCCCGCCGACCTCACCGACGCCGACCGGCGGGCCCCGCTCACCCCGCGCACCCCCGCCTACGTGATCTACACGTCCGGCTCCACCGGCCGGCCCAAGGGCGTGGTCGTCGAACACCGCTCCATCCCGAACATCGTGCTGGCCAGGATCGGGGCGTACGGCATGGGCCCCGGCAGCCGGGCGCTGCAGTTCGCCTCGCTCAGCTTCGACGCGGCCGTCTCCGAGATCTGCACACCGCTGAGCGCCGGGGCCTGTCTCGTGCTCGGCCCCGCCGACTTGCTCGATCAGGCGGACCAACTGCCTTCCCTCATGGCGGAGTTGGGGGTGACGCACGCGACCCTGCCGCCCGCGGTCCTCGCCCAGCTCCCGGACGGCAGCCTGCCCGCCGTGGAGAACCTGGTCATCGCGGGCGAGGCGGCCCAGGCCTCCCTGGTGCCCAAGTGGGCCACCGGACGCCGGATGTTCAACGCGTACGGCCCCACCGAGACCACCGTCTCCTGCACCATGGCCGGACCACTGCCCGCCGTGCCGGGCGTACCGCCCATCGGCGGACCCCTGCCGAACGCCCGCGTGTACGTCCTCGACGACCGGCTGCGGCCCGTCCCGGTCGGCGTACCCGGCGAGATGTACGTCTCCGGTCTCGGCGTCGCCCGCGGCTACCTGGGACGCACGGCGCTCACCGCGGAACGCTTCGTGGCGGACCCCTACGGCCCCGCCGGAAGCCGCATGTACCGCACGGGCGACCTGGCGCGCCGACGGGCCGACGGCCAACTGGAGTTCGCCGGCCGCGCGGACGACCAGGTGAAGATCCGTGGCTTCAGGATCGAACCGGGGGAAGTGCAGAGCGCGTTGGCGTCCTGCCCCGGCGTGGGCCGGGCCGTCGCCGTCGTACGGGAGGACCGGCCCGGCCGCCGGCAACTGGTCGGCTATGTGACCCCGGCGGCGCCGGGCACCGAAGCGGACGTCGACCCCGAGCAGATCCGTGCCCGGGTCGCCGACCTCCTGCCCGCGCACATGGTGCCGGGCGCGGTGGTCGTGCTCGACCGCATCCCCCTGACCGTGAACGGCAAAGTGGACCACGCGGCCCTGCCCGCGGTCCGACCGGTCACGGCCGGCACCGGACGCCGCCCCGGCGACCCCCGCGAGGAACTCCTCTGCCAGGTGGTCTCGGACGTGCTCGCGGTGCCCCGGGTCGGTGTCGACGAGAACTTCTTCGCCCTGGGCGGCGACAGCATCACCGCGCTCCAGGTCGCCAGCCGGGCCCGCGCCGCCGGGCTGGCCCTCACCCCCAGGGACCTCTTCCGGCACCAGACCGTGGCCGAACTCGCCGCCGCCGTACGCGAGTCCGCGCCACAGGACGACGGGCACCGCGACGACGGCGTCGGCGCGGTGCCTGCCACGCCCGTCATGCGCTGGCTCGCCCAGCGGCGCGGCCCGGTCAAGCACCTCAACCAGTCGGTCCTGCTGACCGTGCCCGCCCTGGGAGCCGAGGCACTCGTCACCGCCGTGCAGAGTCTGCTCGACCACCACGACGCGCTGCGGGCCACCCTGGTCGGCGGCGCCACCAAGGTCACCTGGGGCCTGAAGATCGCCCCGCGCGGCGCCGTCCCGGCACGCGAGCACGTGCGGCGGGTCGACATCACCGCCCACCTGGACACCTCCCCGGAGCTGGCCGCCCTCCTCGCCCGGGAGGGCGAGGCCGCACGGGACCGCCTCGACCCGGAGGCCGGGGCGATGGTCCAGGTGGTGTGGTTCGACGCGGGACCCGAACGCCCGGGCAGACTGCTGCTGGTCGCCCACCACCTGGTCGTCGACGGCGTGTCCTGGCGCATCCTGGTGCCCGACCTCGCCCAGGCATACCGGGCGGCCGCGACCGGCGGCGAACCGGGGCTCGCCCCGGTCGGCACCTCGCTGCGGCGCTGGTCCCAACTCCTCCTGGCCGAGGCCCAGGACCCGGAGCGTGCCGCCGAACTGGACCTGTGGGCCGACATGCTCGACGGCGACGACCCCCGCATCGGCACGGGAGTGCCGAGGCCCGCCCGGGACACCCGCGGCACGGCCGAGTTCGTCAGCGCCACCCTCCCCGCGGACCTCACCGGCACGCTGCTCACCTCCGTACCGGAGGCGTTCCAGGTCCGCATGAACGACATCCTGCTCACCGGGCTCGCGCACGCCGTCGCCGAGTGGCGGGAGCGGCACGGCTGGAGCACCGACCACGCCGACCGCACGGTCCTGCTGGACGTGGAGGGCCACGGCCGGGAGGAGATCGCCGAGGAGATCGACCTCTCCCGCACCGTCGGCTGGTTCACCAGCGTGTTCCCGCTGCGGCTCGACCCCGGCGAGCCGGACCCGGACCAGGCGCCGACGGGGGAGTCCGCGGTGCTCGACGCCCTCAAGCGGGTCAAGAGCCGCCTGCGGGAACTCCCCGACAACGGCCTGGGATTCGGTCTGCTGCGCTACCTCAACCCGGACACGGCCGGTGCCCTCGCCCCGCTCGGCACCCCGCAGATCGGCTTCAACTACCTGGGCCGGATGAACGGCACCGCCCTCGACGGTGAGCACGCGGCCCCCACGGAATGGTCGGTCAGCACGGACCTCACCGCCGGCGTCGACCCGTCCGACGGCGACCTGCCGTTCGCCCACGCCCTCGAACTGACGGCCGCTGTAAGGGAGTCGGCCGACGGGCCGCGGCTCAGCGTGAGCTGCGCCTGGCCCGCCGCCCTGTTCCGCGCCGAGGAGACGAAGGACCTGCTCGACACCTGGCTGCGGGCGCTGCACGCCCTGGCCGACGCGGCCGGGCGGTCCGGCGGCGGCCTCGTCCCCGCCGACCTGCCGCTCGTCACCGTCACTCAGGAGGAGATCGACGCCTGGGAGGCCGAACCCGACGGCGTCGAGGACGTCCTGCCCCTCTCACCGCTCCAGGAAGGACTGTTCTTCCACGCCCTGTTCGCGGGCACCGGCCCCGACGTCTACACCATGCAGACCACCCTCGACCTGACGGGCCCGCTGGACGCCACGGCGCTGCGGGCCGCCGGACAGGGCCTCCTGGACCGGCACCCCAACCTGCGCGCCGGGTTCCGCCACCGCGGCGCGGGTGACAGCGTCCAGATCATCCCCCGCCGGGCCGAGCTGCCCTGGACGCGGGTGGACCTGTCCGGGCTCGACGAGACCGCCCGGCAGGCCGAGCTGACCCGGCTGACCGACGACGCACGCGCCGAGCGGTTCGACCTCGGCCGGCCACCACTGATCCGGTTCACGCTGATCAGGCTCGGCGAGGAACAGCACCGGCTGCTGATCCTCAAGCACCACATCCTGCTCGACGGCTGGTCCGTGCCGCTGTTCATGCGCGACCTGTTCGCGCTCTACCGGCACGGCGACCGGCACGCGCTGCCCGCGGTCGTCCCCTACCGCCGCTACCTCGACTGGCTCTCCCGCCAGGACCGCGCGGCGACCGAGGCGGCCTGGCGCGAGGCCCTGGCCGGTGTCGGCGAGCCCACGCTCCTCGCGGGCGCCGAGCCCGGCCCGCCGACCGAGATGCCCCGCAACGTGGCCCGTGACCTGCCCGCCGCGCTCACCACGGCGCTCCAGGAGCAGGCGGCGACCTCCGCGACCACCGTCAACACCTTCCTGCAAGGCGCGTGGGCGGTGCTGGCAGGCCGGCTCCTCGGCCGCGACGACGTGGTCTTCGGGACCACGGTCTCCGGCCGGCCGCCGCAGATACCCGGCATCGAGTCCATGCTCGGCCTGTTCATCAACACCATCCCGGTCCGCGTCCGCCTGCGCCTCGACGAGACCTGGCAGGAGCTGACGGCCCGCATCCAGCACGAGCAGAGCGCGCTCGGCGACCACCACCAGCTCGGGCTCGCCCGCATCCAGCAGCTGGCCGGCGTCGGCGAACTCTTCGACGCCCTTGTGGTCTACGAGAACTTCCCCGCCCCCGCCTCCCGCGAGTCGAAGGAGACCGGGCTGAGGGCCAAGGCAAGGGAAGGCCGCGCGGCCGCGCACTATCCGCTCGCCCTGATCGCCAACATGACACCGGGCGGACTGCGGCTGCGCCTGGAGTACCGTCCCGAACTCATCGCCCGCGCACGCGCCGAGGAACTGCTCGACCGCCTCGTACGCGTCCTGGAACAGGTCGTCGGCGACCCGGCGCGGCCCGTCGGCCGGATCGACGTCCTCGGCCCGGCCGAACGGCGACAGCTCCTGGGCGGCTGGCACGGCGAGGCCCTCACCCCGGCGGCCGCCCGGCCCGCCACGATCCACGGCCGGTTCGCCGACGCCGTGGCCCAGGGACCGCAGGACACCGCCATCCGCCATGGCGACCAGAAGCTCGGCTACCGGGAACTGGACGAGCGCGCCAACCGGCTCGCGCGGCTCCTCGGCGAGCTGGGGGTGGGCCGCGAGACCCGCGTGGCGGTGCTCCTCGACCGGGGTGTCGACCTCGTCGTCGCCGTCCTCGCCGTCCTGAAGGCCGGAGGCGTGTACGTACCGCTGGAACCCGACACCCCGGAGCGGCGCCAGGAACTGCTCGTCGCCGAGACCGCCGCGCCCGTCCTGCTCACCCACGAGGACCTCACGCCCGCCTGGACCGCAGGACCCGAGGCGCACGTACGGGTCGTCGCGGTCGACACCGACCCCCGGCTGCCCGGCCAGGACACCACCGCACCGCCCATCGAGGTGGCACCCGGCCAACTGGCCTACGTCATCTACACCTCCGGGTCCACCGGCACCCCCAAGGGCGTCGCCGTCACCCACCAGAACGTCGTGGAACTCGCGGCGGACCGCTGGTGGGGGCTCGACCGCCGCCCGACGGTGCTCTTCCACTCCCCGCACGCCTGGGACGCCTCCACCCTGGAGTGGTGGGTGCCGCTGCTCGACCACGGCGAGATCGTCGTCGCCCCGCCCGGCAAACTCGACCTCGACGCCCTCGCCGACCTCGTCGTCCAGGAGCGCATCACCGGACTGTGGGCCTCCGGTGGCCTGTTCCGGCTGCTCGCCGAGGAACACCCGGAGTGCTTCGCGGGCCTGAACGAGGTCCGCACCGGCGGCGACGTGGTCCCCGCGGACGCGGTGCGCAGGGCACTGCGCGCCTGCCCCGACACAGTGGTCACCGCCGGGTACGGGCCGACCGAGACCACCGTGTTCTCCACCCGCCACTCGATGCGCGCGGGCGACCCCGTGCCGGAGAGCGTCCCCATCGGGCGCCCCCTGGACGGCACCCGCGCCCACGTCCTCAGCCCGGGCCTCGAACCCGTGCCGGTGGGCGTCGTCGGCGAGCTGTACCTGGCGGGCTCCGGGGTGTCGCGGGGGTACGAGAACAACCCGGCCATGACCGCCGAACGCTTCGTCGCCGACCTCTACGGCCCGCCCGGCACCCGCATGTACCGCACCGGCGACCTCGTCCGGTGGCGCGCGGACGGCCTCATGGAGTTCGCCGGACGCGCCGACGAACAGGTCAAACTGCGCGGGTTCCGGGTGGAGCTGCGCGAGGTGGAGGTCGCCCTCACCGGCCACCCCGGCATCGGCCAGGCCGTCGCGCTCGTCCGGGAGGACCGCCCCGGCGACAAGCGCCTGGTCGCGTACGTCGTGCCGGACACCGGCTCACCGGACCCCGACCCGGCCGCTCTGCGGGAGCGGCTGGCCGGTCTGCTGCCGCAGTTCATGGTGCCGTCCGCGTTCGTCGTCCTGGACCGGCTGCCGCTGACCGACAACACCAAGCTGGACCGGGCGGCGCTGCCCGCCCCCGACCACCGGGCCGAGCGCACCCGCCCGCCGCGCACCCCGCAGGAAGAGGTGCTGTGCGGCCTGTTCGCCGACGCGCTCGGCGTGCCCGAAGTCGGCCTCGACGACGACTTCTTCATGCTGGGCGGCAACTCCCTGACCGCCGCCGCGCTCGTCACCCGCATCCGCGCCACCCTGGGCTCCGGGCTGAGCGTGCAGGCGCTGTTCACCGCGCCCACCGTCGCGGCGCTGGCACGTCGGCTGGAGCCGGACACCGGCCCCGACGAGAACGGCGGCCTGGAGGTCCTGCTCCCGCTGCGCACCACCGGGGACGCGGCCCCCGTCTTCTGCTTCCACGCGGGCGGCGGACTGAGCTGGCGGTACGCGGGCCTGCTGCGGCACCTGCCCCCCGAACACCCGGTCTACGGACTCCAGGCCCGCGCCTACAGCACGCCGGGCCACCGGCCGGCCGACATCGAGGAGATCGCCGCGGACTTCACCGAGCAGATCAGGAAGGTACGGCCCACCGGCCCCTACCACCTGATCGGCTGGTCCTTCGGCGGCCTCGTCGCCCACGCCGTGGCCGCCCGGCTCCAGGACGACGGCGACGAGGTCGCCACCCTCGCCCTGCTGGACGCCTACCCGGCCGAAGCCGGCACCGCGCCGCCCCAGCAGGCCGGTGACGGCGGCGAACTGCTGCGCGCCCTGCTGGAGGTGACGCACGCGGCGCCCTCCGCACCCGGCGGCGAAGCCATCACCCGCGAGGAGGCGGCCGAGGCGCTGCGCGCCCTCGGCGACCCGCTCATGGAACTGCTCGCCGACCGGCTCGACACGGTCCTCCAGGCCTTCGAGGACCACGTGGACCTGCGCCACGCCTTCGTGCCAAGGGTGTTCCGCGGGGACGCGCTGCTCTTCGCGGCCCTGCCCGACGGCACCGACGCCCGCGGCCGTGCCGAGCGCTGGCAGCCGTACGTCGCAGGGCGGGTGCACGCCCACCCGGTGCGCTGCACCCACGAACACATGATGAATCCGGAGCCGCTCGCCGAGATCGGGCGGATCGTCACCACGCGGCTGCGTCGCACCGAGAGGGGAACGGACCGCTGATGGGCCAGGACATCTACGGGATCGGCGAGATACCGCCACTGGGCGAGGTACCGCGGTACATGCACGCGGCCATGATCCGCCAGGAGCGCTACGGCGCGCCCGCCGACGCCATCCGCATCGAACAGACCGAGGTGCCGCCGGTCGGCCGGGGGCAGATCCTGCTCCTGGTGATGGCGGCCGGGGTCAACTACAACGGCGTGTGGGCCGCGCTCGGCGCGCCCGCCGACGTCATCGCGGCCCGCCGCAAACAGGGCGACCCGCACGACTTCCACATCGCGGGCTCCGAAGGGGCCGGCGTGGTGTGGGCGGTCGGCGAGGGCGTCACCCAGTACGGAGTCGGCGACGAGGTGATCGTGGGAGGCGTCCGCTGGGACGAGTCCGCGCCCGACATCCGGCTGGGCACCGACCCCACCGCCTCCCGCTCGCAGCGCGCCTGGGGCTACGAACTCAACCACGGCTCCTTCGCCCAGTTCACCGTCGTCGACGAGTACCAGTGCCACCCGAAGCCGCCGCGGCTGACGTGGGAAGAGGCCGGCTGCTTCCTCGGCGGCGGCTCCACTTCGTACCGCATGCTGACCGGCTGGCACCCGCACCATGTGCGGCCCGGGGACCCGGTGCTGATCTGGGGCGGCTCAGGCGGCCTCGGCTCGATGGCCATCCAGATCGTCAACCACTTCGGCGGGATACCCGTCGCCGTCGTCTCCGACGACGCCAAGCGCGACCACTGCATGCGGCTCGGCGCCCACGGCGTGGTCAACCGGCGCGAGTTCACCCACTGGGGCGGCCTGCCCGACCCCGACGACACGGCGGCGTACGGCGCGTGGCTGGACGGCGCGCGCTCCTTCGGCCGGCGGTTCTGGGAAGTCCTCGGCGAGCGCCGCTCACCGCGCATCGTCCTCGAACACCCGGGCAGGGACACGCTCGCCACGTCGGTGTACGTCTGCGACAACGCCGGCATGGTGGTGACCTGCGCGGGCACCAGCGGCTACCTCGGCCACATCGACCTGCGCTTCCTGTGGATGTTCCAGAAGCGGCTCCAGGGCTCGCACGCGGCCAACGTGCGCGAGACCAGGGCGATCATCGACCTGGTGGCGGCCGGACGCGTCGATCCCTGCCTGAGCGAGACCGTCCCCTTCGAGGAGATCGGCAGCGCCCACCAGCAGGTGTACGAGAACCGGCACGCGGCGGGCAACACCGCGGTCCTCGTGAACGCCCCGGGCCCCGGCCTGACGGGCATGCCGTGACCGGCGGCCCACCGGCCGGACGGCACCCGTTCCGGTTCGGCGTGTACGCGGGGGCGCTCTCCGGCATCGACGCCCTGCGCACGCTGGCGGTGGGCGCCGAGGAGGCGGGCTACGCCTCCCTGCTCGTCCCCGACCACCTGGACGAACGCTGGTCGCCGGTGGTCTCGCTGGCCCTCGCGGCCGGCTGGACCTCACGCATCGCCCTCGGCACCCTGATGCTCGCCGCCGACCTGAGGCGCCCCGCCGTGCTCTTCAAGGACCTGGCCACGCTCGACCAAGCGGCACCGGGCCGCCTGGAGATCGGCCTCGGCGCGGGCTGGTACCCCCCCGACTTCGCACGCGCCGGCCTCCCCATGGCCCCGCCCGGCATCCGCATCGAACGCCTGGCGGAGACCGCGCACATCCTCAAGGAGCTGTGGGAGAAGGGGGCGATCTCCTACGAGGGCCGCCACTGCTCGGCCGTGGACGCCATCGGCGCGCCCCGGCCGGGCCCGGCCACCTGGGTCATGGGCGGCGGCGGCCCCCGGATGCTGCGCACCGCCGTGGCACACGCGGACATCGTCTCGCTGACCGCGCGGCTCTCCTCCGGCCGCCGCGACACGCCGCTCGGCGACAATGCCCGCGCCGAGCGGTTCGACGAACGGGTGCGCTGGGTCCGGGAGTTCGCGGCCGAGGCCGGCCGCGCCCGCGCCCCGGAGCTGCAGTGCCTGCTGATCGACGCGGCGGTCGTCACCGACGCCGAGGAGTACGCCACACGCCGGCTCGCCCCCCGCTTCGGCCTGCCGCCCGGCGAGGTGCTCGACTCGCCCGTGGTCCTCGCGGGCACCGCCGACGAGATCTGCGCACGGCTGCGGGAGCGCCGCGAGCGGTTCGGGATCAGTTACTGGGTGCTGCCCGCCGCGCGGTGGAAGGAGTTCGTGCCGGTCGTGCGGCGCATGACCGGCACCTGAGCCCCGCTCGCCGTCAGCGCAGCAGCCCGCGGTGCGCCGCCCAGCCGGCGGCGATGTCCGCCTCCAGCTGGTTCAGCCGCGCCGTGACCACCTGGTCGAAGCCGTCCATGAAGTACTCGTCACCGGCCCGCGGCGCCACCGACCTTCCGGCCGTGACGAACTCCCCGACCACGTCGGACAGGGAACGGCCCGGCCCCACCCGTCCGGCGATGTAGCGGTCGGCGCCCTCGAGGCCGGGGAACCCCGCCTCGCGGTACAGGTACACATCGCCCAGCACGTCGACCTGGACGGCGATCTGCGGGTGCGCGCGGGGCCGCATCGTCTCCGGCCGGATGCGCACCAGCTCCGCCTCGGTGCCCGACTTCAGGGCGTGCAGCGCGTAGCCGTAGTCGATCCGCAGGGCGGGGGTCAGGCGCCGGGCCTTCTCCTCGAAGGCGAGCAGGATGTCCTGGAGTTCCGTGCGCTCGGCCGCCGAGAGCGCCCCGTCCGGCCGGGCGCTGTAGTCCTCGCGCAGGTTCAGGAAATCCACCGGCCTGCCCGGCGCGGCGGCGTCCAGCTCGGCGACGAAGTCGAGCACGTCGAGCAGCCGCCGGGCCCGGCCCGGCAGGATGATGTGGTTCAGCCCGAGCCGCACCGGAGCCTCGCGCACGGCCCGCAGCCGCTGGAAGCGCAGCAGGTTCGCCCGCACACGGCCGAAGGCCCGCCGCTTGCCGGTGGTGGCCTCGTACTCCTCGTCGGACACCCCGTACAGCGAGGTGCGGACGGCGCCGAGGTCCCACAGTCCCGGCTGGCGCTCCAGGGTCTGTTCGGTGAGGGCGAAGGAGTTGGTGTACAGCGTCATGGGGAAGCCGCGCCCCGCCGCCCGCCGCACCAGGTCGCCGAGCCCGGGGTTGGTGAGCGGCTCCAGGCCACCGGAGACGTACAGCGACTCGGCGGAACCGGCGGGCAGTTCGTCGATGACCGAGGCCAGCGCCGCGTTGCCGTCGGCCAGCGCGGAGACCGGATAGCGGGCCCCCGTCACCCGTACGCAGAAGTGGCACCGGAACATGCAGCTCGGCCCCGGGTACAGGCCCACGATGTGCGGGTGGACGGGGGCGCCCTCCAGGACGGCGTCGAACACCGAGCGCCGCTCCAGCGGCAGCACGGTGTTCGACCAGTACTGGCCCGACGGGCCCGCGATCACCGCCTCCCGCAGTTCGGGAAGCCGTTCGAAGAGGTCGAGGAGCCGCCGGAACCGGTCGGTGTCAAGCCCCCGTTCCCGCCGCACCGCGTCCAGCGGCGTGAACGGCCGGTTGCCGTAGTGCCGCGCCAGGGCGACGAGATGTCCGGCGGCGCCGTCCGCCTCGTCCGCCGGGCACAGGCGGCGCTCCGTCAGCAGGTGCCGCACGGCGGCCGCCGCCGCTTCCGGGTCGTGACCGGGGGACGCGCAGAGCGCCACCGCCCCGGTACGCGGATCGAGTGCCGACGTCATGCGGGTCGTCCCTTCATCTGCTGCCAACGGGAGGTCACTTCATCGCTGCGGGAGACGACCAGCCGCAGCACGTCGCAGATCCTGCGGATGCTCTCGCGCGACACGGCGGTGCCGGTGGGCAGGGCCAGTACGCGCCCGGCGAACCGTTCGGTGTGCGGGAGCCGGAAGGTGCGGCCGGACCGGTAGGGCTCCAGTTCATGGCAGGCGGGGGAGAAGTACGGCTTCGCCATGACGTTCTCGCTCTGCAGAATCCTCAGGACGAGGTCCCGGTCGATCCCCGCCACGGACTCGTCGATCTCGACGATCACGTACTGGTAGTTGCGTGACTCCGACGGGTCGTGCGGGAGCAGCCGCACGCCGGGGACGCGGTCCAGGCCCGCGGCGTAGGAGTCGAAGTTCGACCGGTTGTGGGCCACCGCCCGCTCGAACCCGTCGAGCGACGTCAGCGCCATGGCCGCGGCGGCCTCGCTCATCTTGCCGTTGGTGCCGCCCGCCGGGCTTCCGGCCCCCGGCCCCAGCCCGAAGTTGCGCAGACTGCGCAACCGCCCGGCCAGGGCGTCGTCGTCGGTCACGATCGCGCCGCCCTCGAACCCGGCGACCACCTTGGTCGGATGGAACGAGAAGACCGACGCGACGCCGAAAGAGGCGACCGGCTGCCCGTCGAGCGTGCACCCGATGGCGTGCGCCGCGTCGAAGAACAGCGGAAGGCCGTGGTCGGATGCGACCTTCTCCAGCTCCGGGGCCCGGCAGGTCCGGCCCCACAGGTGCACGCCGAGGATCGCCGAGGTGAGCGGGCCGACCGCCTCGGCCACGAGCGCGGGGTCCAGTTGACCGCTCAGCGGGTCGACGTCCACGAACACCGGGTCGAGCCCGACCCAGCGCGCGGCGTGCGCGGTCGCGGCGAACGTCAGCGAGGGCATGATCACCTCGCCGGTCAGCTCCAAGGCATGGCAGAGCATCTGGAGCGCGACCGTCGCGTTGCAGGTGGCTACGGAGTTGCGCGCACCGGCGAGTTCGGCGGTCCTGGCCTCGAACTCCACGGCCAGCGGACCGCTGTTGGACAGCCACTGGTTGTCCAGCGCCCAGCTGATCCGGTCGAACAGACGGTCACGGTCGACCGCGTTGGGGGAGCCGACGTACAAGGGCCGCAGAAAGGCGTGCACGCCGCCGAATATCGCGAGATCGCCGGTGGTCAGTTTCACAACGCTCCCCTGTATATTCGCCTTTCCATTCCACGCGGCCGCGGTCGCACTGATCGCGGAATGGGAGGGGCGGCAGAGCCCACGGGGCGGCAACTCCCGTACCGGAGCGTCATGTTGGCAGAAATGTCGATGGATTTCGACGGCAGTTCCGCGTACAGGCCGGGTACAGCCGGAACACACCCGAGTCGGGCACCATTCGAATTCCATGACCATCACGTTCCACGACCCTCGCGTTCCATGACTCTCGCGATATCAGGACACAGACCCAAGGGAGTGCCCGCATGACGAACCCGTTCGAGAACCCTGACGGCCGGTATGTTGTGCTGGTCAACCACGAGGGCCAGCACTCGCTCTGGCCGGTCTTCGCCGAGGTGCCGGACGGCTGGACGGTCGTCCACGCGGAGGACAGCCGCCAGGCCTGCCTCGACTACATCGAGGAGCACTGGACCGACATGCGGCCCAAGAGCCTCATCGAGCAGATGGGCGGCCGATGACAGGGGCGGGGGACGGGCCGCTCCAGGCCCCGCCGAGCCGCACCGTCACCGGCTGGAGCGGCGACGCCGATTACTTCAGCTTCCCCGAACACCGCGACTTCCGCCCCCGGCTGGTCGTCGACGTCCTGCGCGGCCGCCGCGCGGGCGTCATCTTCCGGGGCATGGTCGCGCGCGACCTCTGCGCCGAACTCGCCGACCGGTTCTGGGACAGCCCGGACCGGGAGCGGCGCAGCACCGAGGCGCCCAGCCACCACCTCGGGGCGTACCACTACCACAAGACCACCGAGCACTACCTGGACGAGTCCGAACGCGCCGCCGCCGCCCTCGACAAGGTGCTCGACCTGCCCGACGACCCGCTGACCGTCTTCTACACGGGGCTGGCCGACGAACTCGCCCCCGCAGGCGTGGACGTGCGGCTCGCCCGTCACCGGGGACGCGCCGCCTCCCGCGGCCTGCTGCGCTCCTGGCACGGCGACGGCCGGTACGCCCTGGACCCGCACGAGGACCGCTCCCAGTGCACCGAGCCTCGGCAGGCGGACTTCGAGATCCAGCGGGTGGTCGACCACGAGGTCTGCGCCCTCAACATCTGCCTGGAGAACGGCGACGGCGGCCGGCTGCTGGTGTGGAACATCCAGCCGGACGACGCGTCCAAGCGGCGGCTGGGCCTGCATCACACGGGCTCCCCGTACCCGCCCCGGACCCTCGAGGGCATCGAGTGCCGGCGGATCGACGTCCACCCGGGAGACGTCTACATCTTCAACGGCTCCCATGTGCACGCCGTGGAGCCCAACGCCGACCCCGGCAGCAGGCGCACGTCGCTGGCGGGGATCTTCGGGTTCATCGACGACCACACGGTGGTCTCATGGACGTGACTCCCCGGCACCGGCGCGGCGGGGAGAACCACGGGTGAAGGCCCTCGTCCTCGCGGGCGGCTCGGGCACGCGGCTGCGGCCGCTCACCCACTCGTCCGCCAAGCAACTGGTCCCGATCGCCAACCGGCCGGTGCTCTTCCACGTCCTGCGCGACGTGGCGGACGCCGACATCAAAGAGGTCGGTGTCGTCGTCGGGGGAACGGCGGCCGAGATCCGCGCCGCCGTCGCGGCCGACGACTCGGTGAACCTCGACATCACCTACATCCCCCAGGGGGAGCCGCTGGGACTCGCCCACGCCGTGCTCACGGCCCGCGACTTCCTCGGCGACGACGACTTCGTGATGTACCTCGGCGACAACTACCTGCGCGGCGGCATCACGGACCTCGTGGCCGATTTCCGCCGCGCACGGCCGGCCGCGCAGCTGCTGCTCGCCCGCGAGGACGACCCGGCCGGCTTCGGCGTCGCCGAACTGGACGCGGCGGGACGGGTGAGGGGCCTCGAGGAGAAGCCGGCCGCGCCCAAGGGGGACCACGTCGTCGTCGGCGTGTACGTGTTCACCCCGGCGGTCCATGAGGCGGTGCGCGCCATCGTCCCCTCCTGGCGCGGCGAACTGGAGATCACCCACGCCCTCCAGTGGCTGATCGACCAGGGCGCGGACGTCCGCTCCACGACCCACGCCGGTTACTGGAAGGACACCGGCAACGTCGCGGACCTCCTCGACGCCAACCGGGTCGCCCTGGAGTCCGTGGAGCCCCTGGTGGCCGGTGACGTGGACGCGGCCACGGAACTCGTCGGCCGGGTGCGGATCGCGGCGGGCGCCGTGGTGCGCGGCTCGCGGATCGTGGGCCCGGTGGCCGTCGGCGCCGACACGGTGATCACCGGATGCCGGGTGGGCCCGTACACGGCGATCGCCGAGCGGTGTCACGTCGAGGACAGCGAGATCGAGTCCTCGATCGTGCTTCCCGGCTCCTCGATCACCGGCGTGGGCCGCATCGAGGCGTCCCTCATCGGCCGCCATGTGGAAGTCACCCCCGCCGCTCCCGCCACGCACCGCCTCGTCCTCGGCGACCACTGCAAGGTGCAGCTCTCCCCGTGAGCGTCAGGCCGGTCACGGGCGGGGCGGCCGGGGGGTCCCTGCAAGGTCACCGGGTACGGACGCCCGCCTGACGTGCGGCCTGACGCTCACGGCGGGGCGGCGTCAGCGCCCCCGTACCCCCTCGGCGTGCACCTTCTCCAGGACGCGGACCGCCGCCCCCAGCCCGTCCTCCGCGCCGAGCAGCGTGCCGAAGCGGGCGGCCGCGGCCGCGATCCCCGGGTCCGTCACCGCGTGCCGGATGTCGGCGGCGAGCCCCTCGGGCGTCAGTTCGCGCTGCATGACAGGGGGCGGTGCGACGCCCAGGCGGTGCAGGTGCTCGCCCCACATCCGCTGGTTCGTCTCGAACGCGCAGATGACCTGGGGGATTCCGGCGCGCAGCGCGTCGTTGTACGAGCCGGGCCCGCCGGCGTGGACCACCGCGCGCACCCGGGGCAGCAGCCACGCGTACGGCACGTCCTTGACGGTGAGGATGTCGTCGCCGTAGTCGGTGACCTGGATGCCGCCCCAGCCCTCGACGACCACGGCCCGTTGCCCGGACGCGCGGACACCTTCGAGGACGACCCTGGCCGTCGCCTGCGGATCGGGGCTCAGGGTGCTGCCGAAGCCCACGAACACCGGCTTCTCACCGGCCTCCAAGAAACGCACCAGATCGTCCGGCGGCCGCCAGCCGGGAGCCGGCGGCAGATGCCAGAAGCCCGCGGTGTGCACGGTGTCGGGCCAGTCGTCCGCGGGCGGGATCACGTGCGGACTGAAGATGTGCAGCACCGGGGTGGGACTGCCGTCGGCCCGGTGGCGGAAGTCCAGGAACCCTTCGCGGGGCGGCAGCCCGAGCGTCTGCGACCGCCACTGCTCGATCGCCGTGATCAGCTGGGGCGGGATGTAGCTGTACGGGTCCGCCCCGCTCTCGTCCACCTGGTCGCTGAAGACGTCCGACAGCCGGCCGAAGGCCGGATACCGGCGCGAGACCACGAAGTTGGGGTAGAGCACCGCGAACACGTTCGGCACGCCCAGCTTCTCCGCGATCTGGGCTATCTGTTCGCGTGACGCCTGCGAGTGGACGATGATGTCGGCGCCGTCGGCCGCCGCCTCCCACATGTCCTTCAGGATGATCGGATAGCGGTCCATCGCCTCCTGCTTGAGGGCGGCCCTTCGGCGCTCCGTCTCCGGCGTGCGGCGGTCGCTCGTCCAGCGCAGCCTGCGGACCTCGGGCCTGCGCCACAGCGTGATGGACCAGTCGTCCAGACCGGCGAAGTCCACGTCGTACTGGGCGGCGAAAGGAGCGAAGAGCCTCGGCGCCACCAGGGTCGCGGAGTGCCCCGCCTGATTCAGGGCGTGGGCCAGGGCCAGATACGGCTGTACGTCCCCACGGCTCCCGTGGCAGTACACCAGAGCCTTCATTCGGCCTCCTCCGTTGGTGGACGACGTGGATCACGGTCATGCTCATCGACCGCCACGACACCGACAAGAGGCAGCTTTGCGCGTGCAGACGGCGTCCAGCCGGCCACGGCCCGGCGCCCCTAAGGTCACCGGCGTGAAGGTGCTCATCTACTCCCATGGCACGCGTGGCGACCTGCAGCCCTACCTGGCCGTCGCCCACGCCCTCAACCGCGCCGGGCACACCGCCACCCTCGTCGGCCCGAGCGTCTTCGCACCCTTCGCGGAGTCGTACGGTGTGGCATTCGCCCCGGTGACCGACGAGGGCGTGAAACTCCTCCAGCGGCCGGACGTCCGCAGACTGCTGCTGACGACGGACCCGGAATCCGAGGAATACCGAAAGGCCCGCGAGGCGATATTCCGCGAATTCATGCCCAGGACGTATCCGATCCTGCTCGGGCAGTTCTGGGACGCGGCACGCGGCGGGGCCGATCTGCTCGTCCACTCGCACCATTCACGTCAGGTCATGCACCAGATGGCCGAGAAACTGGGCATCCCGAACGTGCTCGCCACGCTCCACCCCAACCTCGTCCCGTCCCGCCGCTATCCCCCGCAGCTCGGCTCGCTGGAGGCCAGGCCGGACAACCTGGAGCAGCACGCCCGGGCGCACAGCGAACCCCTCAATCCGCTGCTGGCCGAGATGATCTCCACATGGCGTACGCAGACGCTGGGCCTGCCGCCCCGCGAGGACTACCTGGACTTCCGGCACCGCCCCGACGGCCGGCCCACCCCGGTCCTGCACGGCTTCAGCCCGCACGTCCTCGAACCGGCCCCGGAGTGGCCCGACTGGGTCCACACCACCGGCTTCTGGACCCTGCCCGCCAACCAGCCGCCCTCGGCGGAACTGCTGCGCTTCCTGGAGACCGGCGAGCCGCCGGTCTTCTTCGGCTTCGGCAGCCTCGCCCACGGCGACCCGGACGAGGCCGGGCAACTGGTGCTTGAGGTGGTGCGCCGCCTGGACGTGCGCGCGGTGGTCGTCACCGGCTGGGGAGGCATCAGCATCACCGACCCGCCCGCGAACGTCCTGGTCGAGAGCGACGTGCCGTACGACTGGCTGTTCCCCCGGGTCCGCGCCGCCGTGCACGCCGGAGGCCCCGGCACCCTGAACGCGGCCCTGGAGGCAGGCATCCCGCAAGTCGCCTGCCCCTTCCACAAGGAACAGCTGATGTGGGGCGACCACCTGCGGGACCTCGGTGTCGCCCCGGCGCCCCTGCCGTACAACGACCTCACCGTGGAAGGGCTCGTGGCGGCGGTGCGGCACACGCTCACCGACCCGGAGATCGCCGCCAACACCCGCCGCCTGGCGGAGAGTCTGCGGGGGGAGAACGGGGCGGAGAACGCGGTCAAGGCACTGGAACACATCCACCGGGAAGCCTGAGGCCGGCGTGGGAGACGCGGGCGCGACCGTGCTGTGGGGGCTCACGGCCGGTGACGCGCGCGCCGCGGCACACACCGCCCTGCTCCATGGTGCGGCCCGGCTGACCGGGAAGCCGGCCGACGCGTTCCGCCTGACGCACGAACCGGGCGGCCGCCCCCGGCTGACCGGCCCTGCCGCCCCGCCGCATGTGAGCGTCAGTCACGGCCGCGGCATCTGGGCCGTGGCCCTCGCCGCGGCGGGGCCGGTCGGCGTGGACGTGGAGACCGTCGAGGCCGTACGTCCCGTCCCGGCCCTGCGCTTGGCCGAACGCTGGCTGGACGCCGCCGGGGCAACGTGGCTGAGGGGCGTTCCCCCGGCCGCGAGAGCCACGGCGTTCCTGTGGCTGTGGACGCAGAAAGAGGCGGTCGGCAAGGCGCGCGGCCAAGGGCTCCGCGACGGCGGCCTCCGCCGCCCGGTGCCGGTCCCCGAGCACTGGCCGCCGCCCGTACGTGGCGCCTTGCCCGCTCTCACCCCCCTTGCCGCCGACCCGGACCTGTCCTGCGCGGCCCTGCTCGCCGACGCTCCCCACGCCCACGTCCTGGCCCTGGCCTCGGCGGCCCCCACGGCAGTCGAGTTGCGCGCCGTCCCCTCGACCGGTGGTGCTACTGCTAGGCGGGTTCCCCCACCGTGTGCCGGTACAGCTCCGGCACCGCCACCTTGACCGGCTCCTGGGTGGTACGGGCGATGACGACGACCGCGGGTTCCGTCGGGTGCGGGTTCTCCTCGCGGTGCGGGACGAACGGGGGGACGAGGAAGAAGTCGCCCGGGTTCCCGGCGAGACGGACCTCCCGGGTGCCGTCGTGGTAGACGAACACGGGGTGGCCGCTGACCACGTAGATGCCCGCCTCGGAGTCACCGTGATGGTGGTTGTCCGTCGCGCTCATCGGCGGGTTCACCACCCTGCCCATCCAGAGCTTCTTGGAGCCGACGGTGCCGCCGCTGATGGCCGCGAAGCCGTCCAGTTCGGTCGACCGCACCAGGTGGACACGGTTGCCGGGCGGCGTCTCGCCGTCGGCGCGGGCTGCGGACCGAGCGGTGTCGTGAAGGGTCATCGGGTGGCCTCCTGCATGCTTTCCGTGGGGTTCCTGACACGACGTACCGTGCCGCGTGCGATACGTATACGGCAAGTGAAGTTGCGGAAACCGCAAAGGCCTGCCCGTTGCTCGCCTCCGACGGAGCCGACGGGCTTGTGCGGATCGAGGTCGCGCTCGGCCGCCGCGTCCAACGGGACGTGCGCCAGGGGGCCAGGAGGCGGTCACGGGATGAACCACGCGGTACGCGGCTCCGCCGACGGCGGAGCCGCTCCGGGTCAGGAACGCGTGGCGGACGTCCAGACCGTTCCGCGGGCCTCGTACTCCAGCATGGCCTCCAGCCCCAGGGCCGCGTCGACGCCGAGTTCGCGGCGCACCAGCCACAGCGCGAGGTCGAGGCCCGAGGTGACGCCGCCGGCGGTCACCAGGTCGCCGTCGTCGACGACGCGCGCGTTCTTCAGCACGCCGCCCTGCTCCTGGAGGAGGTCGCGCGCCTTGTGGTGGGTGGTGCAGGGGCGGCCGCGCGTGACACCGGCGGCGGAGAGCAGCATCACGCCCGTGCACAGGGCGGCGATGGTCAGCCCCGGCCGCCGCGCCTCGGCCAGGGCGCGGGGCAGGGCGCCGCGCCGGATCTCCGCCCAGACCCCGGGGGCCTCCTTGCGGGCGTACCCGCCACCGGGCACGACGAGGAGGTCGGCCTTCTCCGGGGCCCAGCCCCGGTCGACGCGCAGCGTGGTGCCGAAGGCGGCGGTGATGGTGCGGCGGCCGTCCAGGGTGACGTACTGGACCTCGACGTCGCGGTCGGTGAAGTGGTCGGAGGCGGAGAGCACTTCGTAGGGGGCGGCGAGGTCGAGTTCCTCCACGCCGTCGAAGAGGACGACGTGCACGCGGAGCGGATCACCGCGTCGAGGTGCGGACGTGCCGGTGGCGGTGGCCGCGGTGGCCGCGTCGAGGGAGGCGCCGGTCGTGAGGCCCGCGGCACCCAGGACCGCGGTGGTGCGCAGCAGAGTACGTCGGTTCATGAAGCCGTCTCGTTTCGCGAGGGGATGGACTTGGTGGAACGGGCATGCGCCGGGGCGGGGTTCACGCCACGTGGACGGTTCCCCGGCGCTGGTATTCGAGGACCTCCTCGGCGAAGAGGGCCGTCTCCGCCCCGAAGAACCGTTCGAGGAGCCAGAGCCCGAGGTCGATGCCGGACGTGACGCCTCCGCACGTGACGAGGTCGCCGTCGTCGACGACCCGTCCCGGGACCACGCGCCCGCCCTGGGCCCGCAGATCGTCCAGGGCGATGTGGTGGGTGGTGCAGGGGCGTCCGGTGGTGATCCCGGCGGCGGACAGCAGCATGGTGCCGGAGCAGACGGCGCCCAGCACCAGACCGTCCCGCCGGGCCGCCGCCAGGGCGCGGGGCAGGACACCGCGCCGCACCTCCCGCTGGAGCCCGGAGCCGTCGCCGTATCCCGCGCCGGGAACGATGATCACGTCAGCCGTACGGGGCGCCCACGGAGCCCGGCACATGATCTCCATCCCGGAGGCCGTTCGCACGCGGCGGACACCGTCCACGGTCATGAAGGTCTGGGCGATCCGGTCCTGCCCGGCGATGCCGAACACCTCGATGTGACCGGCGAAGTCCTGCTCCTCGACGCCGTCATAGAGCACGGTGTGCACCCGCAGGGGCCGTGAGCGGCGGGAACCGGACGGCGGTGGCGAGGAGGATGTGCGGGGCGCGGACAGGGTGGGCACGACGGAGCCTCCGGAAAACACACTGGACCACTGGGACATCGGAACGCTGATACGTGGAACCTGGAACATCGGGACGCTGGAACGCGTTCAGTCTGTCGGCGGCCGGTGATCGACGACACCGGTGCGCGTGCCCAAGGCGCGCAAGATACGGCCAAGCGCCAAGGCGCGACGGCCAGGCCGCACGGGAGGGTTCGGCTCACCCCCGAACGGCGGCCCGAAAGGCGGCCCGGTAGGCGGACGGCGTCGTGCCGACCTGGCGGGCGAAGTGGTGACGGAGGCTTTCGAGGGAACCGAACCCGCACGCCTGCGCCACTCTTGTCAGCGGCAGCGCTGTAGTCTCCAGCAACTCCCGCGCACGCTGCACTTGTTGGGCGAGCAGCCACCGCAACGGCGTGGTGCCCGTCTGGGCGCGGAAGTGGCGTGCCAGGCTGCGCCGGCTCATCATGGCGTGGGCGGCGATGTCGGCGAGGCCCAGAGGCTTGCTCAGTTCGTCCCGCATCCACTGCAGCGTGGGGCCCAGATCCGAGGAGTCGCACTCGGGGGTGCGGTACTCGATGAACTGCGCCTGGCCACCGGCCCGTTGCGGTGGCATGACCAGCATCCGCGCGGCGTGGGCCGCGACGGCGGCGCCGTGGTCGGCTCCGACCATGTGCAGACACAGGTCGAGGCCCGCGGCGATGCCGGCCGAGGTGAGCACCTGCCCGTCGTCGACGTAGAGCACCGCCGGGTCCACGTGTGTATCCGGATACCGTTCGGCCAGCGCGTCGGCGAACCGCCAGTGTGTCGTCGCGCGCCGCCCCGCGAGCAGCCCGGCGTGCGCGAGGATGAACGCGCCGGTGCAGATGGACGCGATCCGGGCTCCACGGGCCGCGGCTCCCCGCAGCACCTGGACCGCCCGCTGATCGGGCACCCGTTCGGCGGGGAGCCCGGGCACGACGACGGTGTCCGCCCCGAGCGCGTCGTCCAAGGTGTACGAGGAGGAGAGCCGGAAAGGTTCTGAGGGGCCGGCCGTGGCGGTCACGGACCGGTCGGCGCAGACACGCACCTCATAGGCCGGCGAGCCGTCGGGCCGGGTCGCGAGGGCGAACACCTGGCAGGGTATGGAGAGGTCGAAGGCCGACACCCCGTCGAGCGCGAGGACCGCGACTACATGCATCCAACGGAGCCTAATACGGGGTCTGGCGGGGGTCTGCGCGAGCCCTACGCGGTCGGCCTGTCACGGTACGGTGCCAGGAACCCGGTCAGCGCCGCCAGCATCGCCTCCGGTGCTTCCTCGGCGGGGTAATGGCCGCACTCGGGCAGGACAAGGCTCTCCACGCGGTCGGCGGCGAGCCGCATCGTCGCGCCGACCGACGCGCCCAAGTTCTCCGCACCCCCGATCGCCAGGACCGGCAGCGACAGCGGTCGGGTCCTGCGCCGCTGGTTCTGCTCGATGGTCGTATCGAGTGCGCGGTAGAACTCGAAGCTGCACCGCAGGGCTTCCGGGTCGGCGGCGAGGACGTCGACGTAGTACTGGACGGCGTGGTCAGGCAGTGCCTTCGCGGACTTCGTGGCGAACTGGTGGCCGAAGTAGAGATGTTCCCGACCGCGGACCAGCTGCTCGTTGACGTCGCCGAGGCGGTTGAAGGCGAAGTGCCAGAGGCGGTCGTTGGCCTCCCGGCTGCCGAAAAGAGGCGGTGTCGCGGAAAGGCCCGGAATGGCGGCCTCGGCGACGGCCAAGCGTTCGATCCGGTCAGGGTGATCCGCGGCCAGGGCGTAGCCGGTCCACATCCCGACGTCGTGACCGACCGTGGCGAAGCGCTGATGTCCGAGCGCGTCCATCAGCGCCACCATGTCGCGTGCGAGCGTGCCGGTGTCGTACCCGACCAGGGGCTTGTCGGACAGTCCGACACCGCGCGCGTCGACCGCGACGACCCGGAAGTCCCGGGCCAGGGCGGGCATCAGGAGCCGCCAGGCGTACCAGGTCTGAGGCCAGCCGGCGAGCAGCAGCAGCGGGGGGCCTTCGCCGCCGGTCACGGCGTGCAGGCGCAGATCGCCGGTGTCGACGTACCGACTGGTGAAGGTGTCGGTGAACCCGGCCGGGAGGTGGGGCGCCTCGAAGACGGAACCGAGCCCTTCGGGAGTGGGCAGGTGGGCTGACGACAGACGCACGGTCATCCTTTGCGGCGGTGGTTGACGGGTTTTCAGGAACGGGCCACGTCGCCACGCTAGCCATCTTGGATCGATCGGTCAAAGATAGTGTGACCGATCGATCCAAGATGTGGGTAAGGTCGGGGCCGAGCCGTGAAACGGGAGGTGCACGCCATGTCCGGCCGGAAGCAGTTCGACGTCGGCGTGGCCCTGGACCAGGCCATGCACGTGTTCTGGCAGCGCGGATACGCGGACGCCTCGCTCGACGCCCTCGGTTCCGCCACCGGCCTCGGCCGCGGCTCCCTCTACGGCACCTTCGGCACCAAGGACGCCCTCTTCCGCCAGTGCCTCGACCGCTACGCGTCGGTTCACGGCGCGCGGTACGAGCAGGCACTGACCGCCCACTCCGGTGATCCGGTACGTGCGGTCGAGGCATTCTTCGACGTCACCCTGAGCCGCATCGCCGACCCCTCCGTCCCCATGGGATGCCTCATCGCACAGTCCGCCGCGCAGTCCCCGACCCTGAAGGAGGAGAACAACGCTCGGGTACGCGGCCTGCTCGACCTCCAGCGCCAACGAGTGCGTACGGCGCTGACGCACCCCTCGGCCGACGCCCGAACGCTCGACGAACTCGCCACGTTCGTCGTCGCCGTGAACCAGTCGCTGGCCGTACTGAGCCGCGCCGGCGCCTCGGACACCGAGCTGCGCTCCGTGGCCCGCCTCGCCCGCACGACGGTGGCGGACACACTCGGCCGGGCAGCGGCACCGGAGGACGTCGCCCGAGGCTGACGGGCCTGAGGACGGTGCGCAGGCAGAGGTGACGTCAGCGGCTCGTCAACGGTCTCCCTTACGCTCCGCGTCGGTCCGGGTCGTTCCGATCCGGGGCGAACCGACGAAGGGACGCACTGATGCGCAGGCACACGCACCAGCAGCACAGGAAGTCACCGCCCGGTCGGGCCCTCATGGTCGCCTGGGTCGTCGGCGGGCTCCTCGCGGCCTTCACCGTGTTCCCGTCCGTCCCGGCGGCCGCCGCGGACCGCTCCGCCCTCGCGGCCGACAGCCACGCCGACATCAACATCGTCGCGCTGCACAGCGGCATGTGTCTGGAAGTCGGCTCCACGGCGAGCGGCGAACCGGTGCGCCAGCGCAACTGTGCGGGAAAGCGCGGGGCTCTGTGGACGCTGCGGCAGTCGCCCATGGGATCGGACCTGGTGCGCATCGTCAACCCCTCCAGCGGACTGTGCATGGCCGTGGCGGACTCCAGCTCCGCTGACGGCGCGGCGGTCCGGCAGGGGAGCTGCGGTGCGGAACCCGGCGTCGACTTCCGGATGGTGGACAGCGGGGAGGGCGCCTGGCTCCAGCCGATGACGGCGAGCCCGCGCAAGTGCGTGGGGATCACCGACTCGTCGACGGCCGACCGGGCGGAGCTGCGGCAGTGGAGCTGCACGGGCACGGCGGGCATCCGGTTCCAGCAGCGCAGGCCGCCGCACGAGTGGCGTACCACGATCGTGAACTCCACCAGCGGGAAGTGTCTGGGGATGCGCAACGCGAGCCACGTGGAGCTGGAATGGGCCGTGCAGCGGACCTGTTCGGGCAGTGCCGACGAGACCTGGCGCATCGTCGCGCTGGACGGTGGAAGCGTGGCGATCGTCAACGTGAACAGCGACAAGTGCCTGATGGCCACCCGGGACACGAACGGCGCTCCTGGCAGCCAGGCCAAACAGGCCACGTGTGACGGCTACTCGTACCAGAGGTGGTCCCTGGAGGAACAGAGCCCGGGGGTCTACGCGCTCAGCAACCACTTCCTGCGGCAGTACCTCGGGGTCCGCCCGCCGGTCACCGCCGACGCGGCACTCGCGGAGTTCTGGGAGCGAAGCCCCGACCGCGGTCAGGAATGGCGGATCGACGCGGGCGAACCGCGCTAGACGACACCCGCCCCTCCCCGTCACTCCTCGCGCCCACCGGACCCCTTGCCGCCGTTCCGCCCGCGCCCGCCCCGCGGATGCCACAGCCGCAGCCACACGTCACGCGCGTGTCGTCCCGCCTCCGCACGGCTGCGCGCCACCATCTCGCGGGCCTCGTCCTGCGTCTCCACCATGGGCCCGGAGCCGCGCAGCGGCCGGCCGGCGGTCTCGTGCAGGAAGAACGTCGACACCAGGCCGATCGCGCCGGCCACCATCAAGTAGAAGGCGGGCACCAGGGTGTTGCCGGTGGCGTCGACCAGGTAGGAGGCGAGCAGCGGGGTGGTGCCGCCGAAGAGGGAGACGGAGATGTTGTACGAGATCGACAGGGCGCCGTACCGCAGCCGGGTGGGGAACAGGGCGGGCAGTGTCGCCGCGGCCGTGCCCGCGAAGCAGACCAGGAGCAGACCGAGGATCACGCACCCGAAGGCGGGCAGGAGGATGCCGCCTTCCCGGATGAGCAGGAACGCGGGGACGGCGAGCGCGATCATGGCGATGCTGCCGGCCATGAACATCGGGCGCCTGCCCCACCGGTCCGAACTGCGGCCCACCGTGGTGATGGCGAGCGCCACCAGCAGCATGGTGCCGAGCACCAGCAACTGCGCCGTGGTGTGCCCCTCTCCCAGCGTCACCGTCATGAAGGTGGGCAGATACGACGTCACCATGTAGTTCGTGACGTTGTAGAGCAGCACCAGACCCATGCAGATCAGCACCGCCTGCCAGTGGCGCGTGAAGATCTCCTTGAGGCGGCCCTGGCCGGACTGGCGGGCCTGCTCGACCGGGTCGCTCTCGCCCCGCTGATGGACGACTTCCCGCTCGGCCGCGGCGGATGCCGCCTCCTGCTGGAACGCGGGCGTCTCCTCCAGCTTCACGCGCATGTACAGGCCGATGAGCCCGAGCGGCCCCGCGACGAAGAAGGGAATGCGCCAGCCCCAGCTCTCCATACCGTCCGTCCCGAGCGTCAGCGTGAGGACGGTGACCAGGCCGGAGCCCAGCGAGTAACCGATGAAGGTGCCGAAGTCGAGCCAGCTGCCGAGGAATCCGCGCCGCTGGTCGGGCGCGTACTCGGCGATGTAGGTGGTGGCACCGGCGTACTCGCCGCCCGTGGAGAACCCCTGGACCAGTCGGCAGACGAGGAGCAGCAGCGGGGCGGCGAATCCGATCGACGCGTACGAGGGCAGCAGCCCGACCGCGAAGGTGCTCACGGCCATCATGATCATGGTCGCCGCGAGCACCCGCTGCCGGCCGATGCGGTCGCCGAGCGGCCCGAACACCAGGCCGCCCAGAGGCCGGACGAGGAACGCCGCGGCGAAGGTGGCGAAGGTGGCGACGACCTGGGCGCCGGGCGAGCTGGAGGGGAAGAAGACCTTGCCGATCGTGCCCGCCAGATAGGCGTAGACGCCGAAGTCGAACCACTCCATGGTGTTGCCGAGCGCGGCGGCTGTCACCGCGCGTCGCACCTTGGGCCGGTCCGAGACCAGCACGTCCTCGGCGCTGAGCGCCTTCTTCCGGCGGCGCAGCAGCGTACGCGCCATGCGGTCCGTCGCCGATCGTGACGAGCGCGTGGCATCCGCCTCCGGCCCACGAGGCTGGCGGGCCTTTCCCCGCGGAAGGCCTTTCCCCATGGAGCTCTACTCCTCTGGTCGGCCGAGAAAAAGCTGTATCACCGCAAATTAGGCCGAACCGGAAGAGGCGGCAAATCGTCCGCCGGGCGATGCGCTACAGTTGATCATGCACTGGTCACCGCGGCTCGCGGAGACCGGACGCGCGTCGGTGGTCCAAGGAAAGACGCCCCGCTTCCTGCGGGGAAATGCAGGTGCAAGGCCTGCCCGGCGCTCGAACAGGGGCCCGTCCGCGTTCACCGCGGACGGGCCCCTCACGTCGTGTCCTCTGCTGTGGGCGAGCGGTCAGACCGCACCGCGCCAGGCGCCGGTCTCGCCGCCGCGCTGCTCGATGAACTTCTTGAACCGCTTCAGGTCACCGGCAACCTGCCGCTTGACGAAGCCGAGCTTGTCGCCGACCGTCTCGGCCAGGCCCTCGGGGTCGTAGTCCATCTGGAGCATGACCTTCGTACGGGCATCGTCCAGGCGGTGGAAGGTGACGACACCGGCCTGCTTGGCCTCCCCGTCGACCGTGGTCCACGCCACGCGCTCGTCCGGGATCTGCTCGGTGATCGTGGCGTCGAACTCCCGCTCCACACCGCCGACCTTCGTCACCCAGTGGGTGAGCTTGTCGGTGCGCTGCTCGATCCGCTCTACGCCTTCCATGAACTCGGGGAACGTCTCGAACTGGGTCCACTGGTTGTACGCCGTACGGACCGGCACGTCGACCTCGATGGATTCCTCGACTTGCGACACGGATGACACCTTTCCTCGTGGAACTCGCCCCGGCTGTTGTCCGCCGGGGTCGCGCAGTGCGTCGTTTCCTCTTTCCGCGAGTGCCCAGGACCTGCGCTTTCACTCCCGTCCCTCACCCACGTATCCCCCATGTATCACTCGTTCAGCCCTCTTGCGCCTGCCGGCCGCTGGGGAGTGTGGGGTCGAACGGGACGCACACAGCGAGGAAGCAGCATGAGCGACAGCGGTTGGGGCGTGGGGCGGGAGCGGGTCCTCACGGTGGGTGTCGTCGTCGCCCGCACGGGACGGCTGACCAGTCTGGGTGACCCCCTGGACTTCGTCATGACGTTGCTGGCACCCGAACTGGCCGCGGCAGGCCCGCGCGGCTTCCGGGTCCGGCTGGCGGGACGGGACAGCCGTTCGTCCGCCGACGGCGCGCGGCAGGCGGTGAAAGAACTCGTCCAGGACGAGAACGCAGCGATCATCGTGACCCTGGCCGGGACACAGGTCCTGCCGGCCGTCGCGGACGCCTGTGAGTCCGTCGGGGTTCCCTGCCTGTCGAGCACCTTCCCCTGGCAGGTCTACTACTACGGGCGAGGAGCGGACGCGGCGCGCCCCTTCGACTGGACGTACCACTTCTGCTGGGGACTGGACGACATCGCCGAGACCTTCGCCGACCTGTGGGAACAGGCCTGCGGCGCGGGGCGGCAGACCGTGGGCTGCCTGTGGAACGACGGGCCCCAGGGGGACTGGTCGCGCCACCCCGAGCACGGTTTCGCACCGGCCGCCCGTGACCGCGGGCACCGACTGGTGGAGCCCGTGCCCTACCGCGAGCCGGCCGTGGACCTCGGACGGCACATCAACGAGTTCCGGGACGCCGGAGCCGCCGTCGTCACCAGCGCGGCCACCGGCCAGGACCTGGCCCTCTTCCGCGCCCAGGCCGCCGAGACCGGCTGGCAGCCCCGTCTGATCACCTGCTCACGCTGGCTGGCCTACCCGCCGTCCTCCACGATCAGCGGCCGCCAGTCCGCCCAGGCCGATGTCGCCACCCTCGTGTACTGGACCCCGGGCCACCCCTACCGCTCCTCCCTCGACGGCACGACCCCGGCCCAACTGGCCGAGACCTACGAGCAGATGACGGGACGGCAGTGGCTCCAGCCGCTCGGCCTCGCCTACGCCCTGTTCGAGGTCGCCGCACACGCCCTGACGACCGCCGACGACCCCACCGACCGCCGCTCCGTGGCCGCCGCCCTGGGCAGAAGCCGCCTGGACACCATCGCAGGACCTCTCGACTGGACCAGCGGGCCCGTGCCCAACATCGCCACCGTGCCGCTGGCCGGCGGACAGTGGCAGCCCGGCACTCGGCACGACTACGAACTCGCCGTCGTCACACCGGGCGGAGCGCAGGGGCTCCGCGTCACCGGCGACCTCCGGACAGCCTGAACCGAGGCGGCACACGGGCCGGGGCCCGAAGCCGCGCACCGAGTCGCGGGCGCGCAGGTCACAGGTCGTCGACAACGGAACCGAACAGACGCATTCCCTCCTCTTGCAGGGCGGCCCGACGGCCACGTCCGCTCCCCGCGCCCGTACAAGGAGACATTCGCTGTGACCGAGACACCCACTTCCGTGACCCGACGTCCGCGCCACCGGGTCACAGGGCTCGCCGTGGCCGGCATGGTGCTCGCCCTCGCCGCTCCGGCCGCCCCGGCGACGGCCCTCGCCGGCCACCCCCGTGCCGCCGCGGCCGATCCCGTCTCCGTCATGAAGTACACCGTCGCCGAACGCCGCGACGCTCTTGCGTACTGGACGCCCGCCCGCATGAAGGCCGTCGGCAAGTCCGTGGACCTCGGCCCGACCGGACCGAAGGCCAAGCCGTGGCGCGGCACCCCCCTCAAGACGATCGGGCGGCTCTTCTTCGTCAACGCGAACGGCGCCGACACCTGGTGCACGGCCACCGCCGTGAAGAGCGCCAACCGCTCCGCCGTCATGACCGCGGCTCACTGCGTGCGGCGGGGTTCGTCCCCGTACAACACCAACAGCTCGATGGTGTTCGTCCCCGGCTACCACAAGGGCCACAAGCCGCACGGCGTGTTCGCCGTCCGCCAGGCCCTGACCCCGCGCACCTGGCAGACGGACTCCACCCACGACATGTCCGCCCTGGTCGTCGACGCCGACAAGAACGGGCGCAAGCTCACCGACGTCGTGGGCGGCCAGGCCGTCGCCTTCCACCGCCCCGTCGGTGACAAGGTCTCCGCCTTCGGCTACTCCGCGACGCGCCCGCAGCTCGGCGAGGAACTCCTGCGCTGCGTCGGCACGGCGAAGAAGACGAGCGGCCTGCAGGCCATCCCCTGCGACATGAGCGGCGGTTCCAGCGGCGGCCCGTGGCTGGCCGACTTCAAGGCAGCCACCGGCAAGGGCGTGCTGATCTCGGTGAACAGCGCGCTGGACTCCCTGACGCCGACCGAGATGCGTGCGGAGGTGCTCGGCGCCACCGCGAAGAAGGTGTACGACCGGGCGCAGCGCGCCTGAGGCAGGAGCGAAGCCGCCGTCATCGGCCGGGCGGCGGGCGGAACCCGCCGGTCACTCGGGCGGGTTGAGCTTGCGGAAGTACGTCCAGCTGGTCTCGTTCGGCTCACTCCACTGTTCCGGCGCGTGGGCGAACTCGGGGTGGTGGTCGGCGACGTAGGCCCGGGTCCGCTCGGGGACCTCGGCGTACGAGCCGAGCTTGCGGCCCCGGCAGTGGAAGGTGAGGCCGCCGGGCCGCTGGCCGCGCGCCATCCACGGGAGCCAGGGGGACATCCGGGTCCACGACATGGTGGCCGGCACGCTCGGCGCCGGTCCCGCCAGGTCGGTGCGGTCGGCGAAGAACTGGAAGAGCTCCAGGGCCTTGTACGTGTCACCGGCCGAGTGGACGGGGTACTGCGCCACCGGCAGCGGTGAGGGGTAGGCGAGCGGTATCTCCAGGCTGAAACAGACCTGTTCGCCGAGTTCGGTCGTCGGGATCGGGAAGGGGCGCCATTTCTGGTTCGCCGGGTCGTTCCATATGTGCACCACGGGCAGGTCCCGCCAGGTCTCCAGGATCTCGCGGCCTATGGGGTCCAGGTAGAAGCCGGCCTCGCGGGTGAGCAGCCGGTAGGCATCGGGACCTGCCTCGGCGTCCTGGACCAGGCGCGCGACGTTCAGCCCTTCGAAGCCGAAGAGGTGCTGGTAGGGCTCGTCGGGCGCCCAGGAGTACACGTCTCCGCACCACCAGTACGTGGTCTCCTCACCGTCGAGCGAGGCGCGGGTGCGGGCGAAGGAGCGGAGCAGCTCCGCGGGTGTCGTCATACGGAGTACTCTGCGCGATCGCCGTCCGCCCCGGTGGCCCGGATTCGGCAAGGGCCGAAAAGAGACGGCCCCGGACTCAGACGCGCACGAAGTCGGCCCGGCCGAGCATGTCGAACTTGGTGACGAGTGCGGGCGCGCGCCGGGAGTTGCACCGGGGGACGAGGTCCGCCAGGTGCCTGCCGTTGTCGGCGAACGAGAGCCGGGCGCGCCAGTCGTCGTTCGCGTACTTGACCACCCGGAACGTGAAGGGGCGCGCGGCTCCGCTGCGTGCGGTGAGCGTGGCCGTGCCGTTCTTCCGGAACTCGAAGGTGCCGCGCTGTGTCCCGTCCTTGTACGTCCCGGCCCAGGCCGCCTTGTGGCTTCCGCACTCGGCGGCTCGGGGAGCCTGTGCCCCGCCACCCGCGGCGGCCGGCACGGCCGCCGCGAAGGTGAACACCACTGCACAGGCACTGACGAGGGAGCGATGCATGAGGATTTCCTCCGAGCGGGGCCCACGGGGCGGGCCCGGG
This sequence comes from Streptomyces huasconensis, assembly GCF_021028635.1. NCBI lineage: Bacteria > Bacillati > Actinomycetota > Actinomycetes > Kitasatosporales > Streptomycetaceae > Streptomyces > Streptomyces huasconensis. The sequence continues at coordinate 212,172 of NZ_CP086119.1, read as the reverse complement.
TGAGACGCTGACGGCAAGTCAGAGTACTACGTTCCGTCAGCTGACCGTCACTCTGCGCGAGGGGCGTCCAGGAACCGGTGGAGGGAAGCCGTCGTGCTCGTGACGAAGGCGGCTCGGGTCCTGTCGTCGACATGGTCCAAGGACAGGTAGGGGTTGAGGTCCTCCAGCTCGACCAGAAGGAGATCCCCCTCCTGGGTACGGCAGGCGTCCACGCGCTGGATGCCGTGATCAAGGGTGTTCCAGTCGATGAAACGGCGGGCGAAACCGAGATCGGCGTCCGTGGGCCGGTAGGGCTCAAGGACCCAGCGACGCTCGGGGTCGGGGGCGTGGAGGGCGTACTGGAAGGCGTCGTCGACGTAGTAGAACGACACCTCGTAGCGGAAGTCGACGCGGGGCTGGACCAGGATGCCGCCGTAGGCGAGGCCGTCCAGCTGCTCCCGCGAGACGAAGTCGAGGCCGATGGAGTCCGCCCCCGCCTTCGGCTTGACCACGTACTGGTCGGCTTCGGGCAGCGCGCCCAGGTTCTCGTACCGGTCGATGGTGGGGATGACGGGATATCCGGCTTCCGTCAGGTCCAGCAGGTACTGCTTGCCGGCCATGTCGGCCCGCCCGGACAGCGGGTTGTAGACCCGGGTCCCGCGTGCCGCGGCCTGCTCGCGGAAGGCGTCGTACTCCTTCTGGTAGTGCAGCACGGGGCCGCTGTTGCGGACCACGACCGCGTCGAAGGCGTCCATCAGCGCGGCGGCGTCCAGCGGGTGGCACAAGGCGATGTCGAAGTCGTCCCGCAGCCGCGACGACAGGAAAATGTCCTCGTCGCAGTAGCGCCGCCCCCGGGCCTCATAGGCGAGATCGGTCACGAACAGAACGCTGGGGCGGCGGTACACGGGTGTCTCCTGGGTCGATGATCGACAAAACTACTCAACCCGCGCGCACCGCCCCGCGCCGGGGCCGCCTCCGCGCCGCACCCGACGATCAGTGACTGTGCATCGTCTGCGCCATGCGGACCAGCTCGTCGGTCTCCGGGGCGTCGATCTCGATGTCCAGGACGGTGCAGACGCGGGCCAGGAGGTAGTAGAAACCGGCCAGGACGAGCGTCTCGACGATCTGTTCCTCGGTGTAGTGGGCGGCCACGGCCGCGTGGCGGGCGTCGTCCACGTGCGGCGAGGCCGCCGCGGCCGCGGCGAAGCCCAGGAGCGCCTGCTGGGCCGGGGTGAACACCTCCGCGTCGTACCGGCTGTGGCGCAGGGCCTCGCGCTGCGCGTCCGTGACACCCGCGGCCCGGGAGATCGGGACGTGCTGCGCCCACTCGTATTCGGCTTCGAAAGCGGTGGCGTAGGTGAGGATGAGCAGCTCGCGGTCGACCGCGCCGAGGCTGCCGTCGGCGAAGAGCGCGGCGCCCAGGCGGGCTATCTGCGTCACCGACCGGGGCGCGTGGCCGAGCATCCGGTACACGTTGATGACGCGCCCCTGGCTGAGGGAGCGCAGGGTTTCGGGCAGGGCCTCGGTGTCGAGGCACGGGATGCGGGACATGTGGGGACTCCTTGGCAGGGGCCGGCGTGTGAGGGAGCCGGCGCGGGGGATGGGTGGGTCAGGCGGGTGTGGGTGGGTCAGGCTGCCCGGTCGTCGTACCAGCGCGGCTGCGACGAGCCGCGGGGGACCAGGAGGTGGCCGCGCCAGGCGGGCGGGGTGTCGCTCAGGCTGACCGGCGGTGCGACCAGGGAGAGGTCGCCGAGCGGGGTGGACCGGGTGAGGCGGCGGGGCGGCGGCAGCGGAGTCGGGGGCAGCAGCCGCTCGGCCTCTGTGCGCGTGAACGTGCCCAGCTGCCAGGCCCAGTTGGCGACACCTGCCAGCGAGACCCGGACCCGGTAGCTGCCGCCCTCGCGCGCGCGGCGCAGGACGGCGCTCATGACGCCGGCGGCGGCGAGATAGGCGGCCAGGTAGTCGTTGAGCATGCGGCCGGGGGGCAGTTGAGGGCGCCCGTCCCGCCGTTCGCTCCAGTTGACGCCGGTCAGCGCCTGGGCGTGCTGGTCGAAGCCGCCGCGGTCCTGCCAGGGGCCGCTGTGGCCGTAACACCGTACGGATACGTGGATGATGCCGGGGGAGATCTCCGCGCACTCCTCGGGGGTCAGTCCGAGCCGGGCCATCTTGGCGGGGCGGTGGTTGTGCACGAAGACGTCCGCGGTGCGCAGCAGTTGGTCGAAGGCGTGGCGGCCGTCGCCGTCGGCGTCCAGGGCGAGCCGGGCCGAGCGCAGGCCGACGCCGGTCTCGTTCCAGCACAGGTCGTGGTCGAAGGCGTTCGGCTCGCACACGTGCAGGACGTCGGCGCCCTGCTCGGCGAGGACCCGGCCGGCCGCGGTGCCCGCGAAGACGTGGGTGAACTGCAGGGAGCGCAGACCGGACAGCGGCTGGTCACCGGCCGGCAGCGGACGCGGCGGGGCGTCGCCCACGCGCTCGACGGCCACGAGGGGTTCGTCGAGGACGGCCCGGCCCTGCGGATGGGCGAGGAACTCCTCCCGGCTGCGGACGATCGCCAGGGGTACACCCCGGGCGGCCGCCTCCTCCTCCAGCTCCCACGAGACCCGGCCCGCGATGGCCGCGCCGATGTGCTCGCGGGTGTGCGCGGTGCCGAGCAGGTCGAGAAACGTGTCGCGGGTGTGCGGGTAGCAGGCGATCGGGATGGCCCAGCGGTCGTCCGCCGTGCGGTACAGGTCCCACAGGGCGGGGGCGGGAGTGCCGCCGAGCCCGAGGACGCTGCCCATGTTGGAGCCGTAGCCGTTCAGGGTGTTGCCGCCGCCGAGGTAGGGCGTGAGCTGGTGCAGCGCCTGCCCGAGGTCGAGCCCCAGCCGCTGCTGGCGGCCCGTCGCGGCCTGCCAGATCTGGGCCGCTCCGACGGCGGAGGACAGCAGCGCGATGCCCATCGCCGAGCCGAGCCGAATGGTGGACGGCACCAGCGGGTCCTGTCCGTCCACGACGAGTTCACTGACCGCGTCATGGCGCGAGAGGCCCAGCGTCTTGAGGGTCCTGTCTAATTCATCGACCAAGTCGAATTCATTTTCGTTCATGCCGGAAACATAACACCGATTCGACAGGGATAAACCAGTCGGAGGATGTGAAGCGGCCGTCATCCGGCGTCATCAGTCGGCTATCAGGTCACGATCAGGGGCGGCTGTTTCGATTTTGGTCAGCAGTCGATTCGCAGAGAGGCGGTGACGTGGGTGTCGCATGATTTTCCCGCCATGGAGGAGCTGAGGCTCCTGCCCGAACACGAGCGTCGGGAGCTCGTGGAGACCTTGGTCGTGGAGGAGTTCAGGAGCGCTCTTTTCATGACCCCGCAGGATGAGTTCCCGCTGGACACGGGCTTCCTCGACATGGGTCTCACCTCGCTTCGGCTGAGCGAGGTGAAGCTTTCCCTGGAGAAGAAACTGGAGTGCGAGATTTCGACGGCCGCTCTTTTCGGTCACCCGACCGCCGGTCAGTTGATAGACCATCTCTGCGCGTGAACCGCTTCCTGACCGGAGGGAAAATGTCGGACGCACCGAACCCGACGGCGGCCGAGCTGGCCGCCGTACTCGCCGATTTACGGAGCAAGGAGGAAACGCTACGGAGAAAGGAGGAAGCGCTCGCCGCCCTGGAACGCGAGAAATACGAACCCATAGCCATCGTGGGAATGGGGCTGCGCGTTCCGGGCGGGAACAACGACGTCGACACGTTCGCGCGGTTCCTGCGCGAGGGCCGCTCGGGCGTCGGACCGCTGCCCGCCGACGAACGCCGTCAGCTGGCCCAGGACGGCGTGGACCGCGAGGCAGAGGACGGCGCCTCCGGCGGCGGAGAGCACGCCGGTGACCCGCCGCCCGGCGGCTTCGTACGCGACATCGACCACTTCGACGCCGCCTTCTTCTCGGTCTCGCCCAAAGAGGCCCCCTACATCGACCCGCAGCAGCGCCTGGCACTCCACACGGCCTGGGAGGCACTGGAGCACGCGGGCATCGACCCCGTCTCCCTGCGGCACGGCGACACCGGCGTGTTCATGGGCGTCACCACCCTCGACTACATCTTCGAGTCCACCGACCTCGCCCCCGCCGACGTCGACGGCTACCTCGCGCCGGGACTGACCCACAGCGCGGTCTCGGGCCGCCTCTCGTACTTCCTCGGCCTGCGCGGGCCGTGCATGACCGTCGACACCACCTGCTCCTCGTCGCTGACCGCCACCCACCTCGCCGTGCAGGCCCTGCGCGGCGGGGAATGCGGGGTCGCGCTGAGCGGCGGCGTCAACGTCATCCACAACGCGCACAACCACACCATCCTGACCCTCGGCGGCGTCCTCGCGGCCGACGGGCAGTGCAAGACCTTCGACGAACGGGCCGACGGCTACGCCCGCGCCGAGGGCTGCGGCGTCCTCGTCCTCAAGCGGCTGTCCGACGCGCGACGGGACGGCGACACCGTCCACGCCCTGATCCGGGGCTCCGCGGTCGGCCAGGACGGCGAGAGCGCGGGCCTCGTGGCCCCCAACGGCGCCGCCCAGGAACAGGTGATGCGCTCCGCCCTGGCCCGCTGCCGCCTCGAACCCGGCGACATCCAGTACGTCGAGGCCCACGGCACCGGCACCGCGCTCGGCGACCCCACCGAGATGGACGCCATCAGCGACGTGTTCGCCGACTCGCACACCAACGCCCGGCCCGTGGTGGTCGGGTCGCTGAAGACGAACATCGGCCACATGGAGGGCGCGGCCGGCGTCGGCTCGCTCATCAAGGCGGCCCTCCAGCTGCGGGAGCGGACGGTCTTCCCCCACCTGAACCTCGTCACCCCCTCCCCGCGCATCGCCTGGGACGAGGCGCCCGTCACCGTCCCGACCGAACTGCGCCCCTGGCCCGGCGCGGGCACCGGGCGCGCCATGGTGAACGGCTTCGGGGTCACGGGCACGATCGCCTCCGTCATCCTCGAAGAGGCGCCGGCCGCCACGGCCACGGCACCGGACGAGGAGACCGCCGACGCGCGCCCCAGCGACGTACTCACCCTCTCCGCCAAGAGCCGCACCTCGCTGCGCAAGCTCGCCGAGCGCTACCTCGACCACCTGCAGCAGCACCCCGACACCCCGCTCGCCGATCTGTGCCGGACCTCCAACACCGGCCGCGCGCACTTCCGTCACCGCATCGCCGAAGTCGTGGGCGACCGGGACGACGCCGTCCGGGCGCTGGGCAGGCGCGCCGCGTCCCTGACGGCGGGCACCACCCGAGGCGGCGGCTCGGCCGGCGTCCCGAAGGTGGCTTTCCTCTTCTCCGGCACCGGCACGCAGTACCCCGGCATGGGCGCCTCGCTCCACCGGCAGTACCCGGTCTTCCGCGCCGCCCTCGACGAGTGCGACGCCATCCTGACCCCGCTGCTCGGCGTACCCCTCGGTGCACTGATCCGCGGCGAGTGCGAGGCGCCCGAGCGCATCCACGAACCCCGCTACCTCCAGCCCGCCCTGTTCAGCCTCGAATACGCGATGGCCCGGCTGTGGCTCTCCTGGGGCGTGCGCCCCTCGGTGCTGATGGGCCACAGCCTGGGCGAGTTCGCCGCGGCCGCGGTGGCCGGGCTGTTCTCACTCGAGGACGGCGCCCGGCTGGTGGCCGCCCGCGGACGGCTGAGCGAAGCGGTGCGCGACAAGGGCGGCATGGCGGCGATCGGCGCACCGGCCGCCGAGGTCGCCCCCCTCGTCGAGGACTACCCCGACCTGTCGATCGGCGCCGTCAACGGTCCCGGCCAGTGCCTGCTCACCGGCGGCCACGCGTCGCTGGCGGAGGCGGGCCGACGCCTGACCGAACGCGGCGTCAAGGTCACCCCGCTGCGCGGCGCGGTGCCCTACCACTCGCCGCTGATGGCCGAGATCGTCGACGCGTTCCGCGAGGTCCTCGCCACCGTCGAGTTCCGTACGCCGACCATGGCCGTCGTGTCGAACGTGACCGGACGCGTGGCGCGCGGCCGGCAGATGGCGGACCCCGAGTACTGGATCAGGCATCTGCTCGAACCGGTGCGGTTCGAGGCCGGCGTCCAGGCGGTCGACCAGCGCGGACGCCACGTCTTCGTCGAACTCGGCCCCTCCGCCGCGCTCACCGCGTTGGTCAGGACCTCGGCCGGTGACGCCGACCACGTCTGGTTGAGCAGCACCTTCCGCGACGACCACGACGGTGACATGATCCGCCGCTCCCTCGCCAAGGCGTACGAGGCGGGCGTCCCGGTCTCCTGGGCCGGCTACCACGAGGGCGCGCCGCGGCACCGGGTCCCCCTGCCGACGTACGCCTTCGACGGCAAGCGGTACTGGCTGCCCACCCCGCAGCGCCGGGCCGCCGAGGCCGCCCGGCAGGCGGCGCGGACTCCGGAGGGCGAACGGGGCGCGCACGACAGCCTGTTCTACGAGCAGCACTGGGTCTCCCAGGCCCTGCCCGAGACGCGGCGCGACGGGCGCCGCGTCCTCGTCGTGGGCGACACGGCCCGGCTGCCTCGCGGGCTCGCCGAAGCGGCCGCCGCGGACGGTGTCGCCCTCACCGTCGCCACCGACCCGACGGCCCTGGCCGACGCGCTGGACGGCGAGTCGCCCACCGACGTGTGCTGGCTGTGGCGAACGAGCGCGGCCGACCAGGGCACAGCCGACAACGGAGCGGCCCAGCTGCGCGCCGAGTGCGAGGCCAACTACCGCACACTGCTCTCCGTACTGGACACCCTGGCCCGCAAGGGCTTCGGCCGCGGCCAGCGGCTGTGGCTGGTCACCGAGGGCGCGCAACACCTGCCCGGCGACAAGGGAACCGAGCCCGCGGCCGCCGCCACCCTCTGGGGCTTCGGCCGGGCCCTCGCCCTGGAGTACCCGGGATACCGGACGACCCTCGTGGACCTGCACCCCGGCGCCTACGGCAACGACGGCACCGCCTCCGGTCTGGTGGAGGAGTGGCTGGCCGCCGGGGAGAGCGAACCGGAGATCGTCCACCGCGACGGCGAGCGCTGGGTGCGCCGCCTGCGCACGGCCGACCCCGTCCCCGCGGACTCCCGGCCCCTCACCGTCCGCCCCGACCGCACCTACGTGGTGGCCGGCGCGACGGGCATGGTCGGACGGGCCCTAGCACGCCGCCTCGCCGCCCTGGGCGCCCGCCACCTGGCCCTGCTGAGCCGCACCGGCGGCCCGGCGCCCGCCCTCGGGGACGGCGTCACCGCGACCGTCCACGCCTGCGACCTCGGCTCCGAGCGGGACGTGACCCGCGTCCTGGCCCAACTCGCCGACACCGCGCCCCCGGTGGGCGGCGTGATCCACGCCGCGCAGGAGACCGCCCGGGACCTGCCGCTCACCGAGCAGACCTGGGAGAGCCTGGACGCCGTCTTCCGTACGAAGGTCTACGGCGCCTGGCTGCTGCACGAGGCGACCGCCCACCTGCCCGAGCTCGACTTCTTCCTCGGGTGCTCCACGGCAGGCACCCTGCTCGGCGCGGCGACCCAGAGCGGCGCCGGCGCCGGCAACGCCTTCCTCGACCACCTGATGGCACAGCGCGCCGGAGCGGGCCTGCCCGCCACCGCCGTCAACTGGGGCCCCTGGGCGCCCCGGGAGCCCGGACGGCAGCTCAGTGCGTCCCTGATCCGCAGCTGGGAGGGCCAGGGCATCACACTCCTGGACGAGGACGAGGCCACCGCGGCGCTGCCTCAGCTGCTGGACGCCGGGCGTGCCCACGTCCTCATGGGCCACTGCGACTGGCACCGCTTCGTGGCCCGCAGGGCACCGAGCGCGCTCTTCGCGGAGCTGGTCCCGGCCCTTGCCGCGGACGGGGCGCAGACCGACGCCGGCGCGCTGACCGACGCCTCCGGGGCTGCCCGCTCGGCCGGGATCAACGCGATCGTACGCACCCGGCTCGCGGACGTCCTGCGCTTCGAGTCGGCCGACGACCTCGAACCCGACGCCGAACTGGCCGCGCTCGGCATGGACTCGCTCAACGCGGTCGAGATCCGCGGCTCGCTGGAGGCCGCCTTCCGGGTCACGCTGCCGGCCTCCCTCACCTTCGACCGGCCCAGCGTGGACCTGCTCACCGAGTACATCGAAGAGCTGCTGTCCGGTGCGGAGGCACCGGCACACGAGGCACGAACAGGAGCACACGGATGACCAGCGGGACCACCTGGACGACCACCGGCAACACACCGATGACCACCGCCAACACACCGATGACCACCGGGAACGCACCGCTGACCGCGACGCCGCGATCGCGGACCCTGCACGAAGTGATCACACGGCAGGCGGCCCTCCGTCCCGACCAGCCAGCCGTCGTCTGTTCCGGCCGGACGCTCACCTACCGGGAGCTGGACCGCGAGAGCGAGCGCACGGCCCGGGTGCTGCGCGCGTCCGGGGCCGGGCCCGGCTCCCGCGTGGGCTACCTCGGCAAGGAGGCCGTGGAGTACTGGGAGCTGGCCTTCGCCTGTGCCCGGACGGGCGCCGTCCTCGTCCCCGTCAACTGGCGCCTCACCGCACAGGAGGTGGACCACATCCTGCGCGACTCCACCACCGAGGTGCTGTTCGTGGACGAAGAGCACCTGCCCGTGGCCGCCGAGGTGCGCAAGGGGCTGCCCACGCTGCGCACCGTGCTCTGCCTGGACGCCCACGCCCCCGACGCCGAGTCCCTGGCCGCCCGCAAGAGCGCGCTGTCCGCCGCGACCACCGCGGAGGCATCCGGGGGCGGGACGACGGACGGGGCGGCGGGCGGCGACGAGAACAGCCCCGTCGTGCAGATCTACACCAGCGGCACCAGCGGCCTGCCCAAGGGCGTCGTCCTCGCCCACCGCAGCTTCTTCAACGTCGCCGAGGCGATGGAGGACCACAACCTCGACTGGCTCGACTGGCGGCCCGGCGACCGCAGCCTGATCGGTCTGCCCGGCTTCCACATCGGCGGTCTCTCCTACGGCATGCAGGCCTTCAACGCCGGTGCCACGGTGGTCTCCCTGCCCGCCTTCATCAGCTCCGACGCGGTGCGCGTGATCGAGGAGGAGCAGGTCACCACCGCCATCGTGGCCCCCGCCATGCTGGAGCTGATGCTTGCCGAACCGGCCGCGGGCAGGGGCGCCCTCGGCTCGCTGCGCAAGGTCGTCTACGGCGGCTCCCCGATCGGCGAGGAGCTGCTGAGCCGGGCGATCGACGTCCTGGACTGCGACTTCCTCCAGATCTACGGCAGCAGCGAGACCGGCAACTTCGCCGTCTGCCTGCCGCCCGCCGATCACGTCCCCGGCAGCCCGCTGCTGCGCGCCGCGGGCCGGCCGTACCCGGGCATCGAGATACGTGTCGAGGACCCCGAGGGCAAGGAGCTGCCGACCGGAGAGGTCGGCGAGATATGTGTGCGCACACCGGCCCGGATGCTCGGCTACTGGCGGCTGCCCGAAGCCACGGAGCGCACGGTGGTGGACGGTTGGGTGCACATGGGCGACGCCGGATACCTGGACGAGGACGGATACGTCCACGTACGCGACCGGGTCAACGACATGATCATCGTGGCCGGGGAGAACGTCTATCCGGCCGAGATCGAGGACGCCCTCGCCCGGCATCCCGCCGTGGCCGGGGCGGCCGTGGTGGGCCTGCCGCACGAGCGGTGGGGGGAGTCCGTGCACGCCCGGGTGGTCCTGGAGGCGGGGCAGCGGGCCGGGGCCCGGGACCTGCTGCTGTTCCTGCGGGGCCGCCTGGCGGACTTCAAGATGCCCACGTCGTACGACTTCGCCGAGGCGCTGCCCCGCAATCCCAGCGGGAAGGTTCTGCGGCGGGCGGTGCGCGACGAACTCGCCGCCGCCGCGAAAGGCTGACCGGCTCGCTTGCATGGCGGTGGCCCGCCCCCCCTCACGGAAGGGGGGCGGGCCACCGCCATTGGTGTGTGGCTCGTCAGCCACGGCGACCTATCCGTGGTAGTCCTGCGGCGCGAAGACCGCGGTCCGCTCCCGGTAACTCTCGATGCTGGAGGGCCAGTTGTTGACGACGCGGCCCTGGTCGGTCGTGTACCAGCTTCCGCAGCCGGCGGCGAAGGCCGTACCCGCGAGGTCCCGCCGCAGCTCGTCGTTGTAGCGCCGCTGCACCTCCGCGATGACGTCCAGGGTGCGGGCCCCGCCGGTGTCGCCGGTGCCGAGCGCCCCGAGCGCCTGGAGCACGTAATCGATCTGGCACTCCACCATGAACAGGATCGAGTGGTGCCCCAGGTTGGTGTTGGGTCCGTACAGCATGAACATGTTGGGGAAACCGTTGACCGCCATGCCCAGATACGCCTCCGGTCCCTCCTTCCACGCCTCGCGCAGCGCCAGCAGGTTCCGTCCGACGATCTCCACGCCGCCGGTGCGGTCGAGCGGCTGGAAGCCGGTGGCGTGCACGATGACGTCGACGTCGTACCGCCGTCCGTCCGTGGTCCGGATGCCCTCCGGTTCGATCCGGGCGATGGGCTCCGTCACCAGCTCGACGTCGTCGCGGGTCAGCGCCGGGTAGTAGTCGTCGCTGATCAGCACCCGCTTGCAGCCGAACGCGTGGTCGGGGGCGAGCCGGTCGCGCAGTCCGTCGTCGGCGACCTGCGCGGCCAGGTGTTCGCCCGCCACCCGCTGGAACTCGTCCCGCACCGGGTTGCCGTCGTCGCGCAGCCCGGCGGCCCAGCCGTCGCGTTCGCGGTACATGTCCTCGCGCAGGGCGGCGTAGCGGTGCGGTGCGGCGAGCAGCGCGGCGCGCTCGTCGTCCGTCAGCGCCCGGTCCTGGCGGGGGAGCAGATAGTTGGCGGACCGCTGGAACACCGTCAGCCGCTCGGTGGCCCCGGCGAGGGCGGGCACCAACTGGACGGCGCTGGCGGCGCTGCCGATACAGGCGACCCGCTTGCCCGTCACCTCCAGGTCGGCGGGCCAGCGCGCCGTGTGCACCTGAGTCCCGGCGAACGTGTCCACGCCCTCGACGCGCGCCCAGGCCGGCCGGTCGAGCTGCCCCCACGCCGTGATCAGCACGCGGGCCCGCAGCCGCTCACCGCGCGAGGTGCGCAGGAGCCAGCGGCCGTCCTCGTCCGACCACGTGGCCCGGGTGACCTCCACGCCGAGGCGGATGTGCTCGGCCAACCGGTGGTGCGCGGCGAACCGTTGGAGGGTGCGCAGGATCTCCGGCTGCCCGGCGTAGGTGCGGCTCCAGTCGGGCTGCTCGCCGAAGGAGTACCAGTACAGGTGGGACTGCACGTCGCAGGCCGCACCGGGGTACGTGTTGTCGCGCCAGGTCCCGCCGATCGAGTCGGCCTTCTCCAGAACCGTGAACCCGTGCCGCCCGGCCTCCTTGAGACGGGCGGCCATGCCGAGGCCGGACATCCCGGCACCGATGATGACGACCTCGAAGTCCTCGTCCATAGTCATGCCTTTCCCTCACGGTTGCCTCTTCCGTGACCCACCCTGGCCAGCGGGACTGATCGACGGCTGAAGGGCAGCTGATGGACCGGAATTCGACAGGGGGGCGACTGGGGCGACGACTGGGACGGGCGGAATTGTCTGCCACGCGAGGCAGGCCGCAAATACGCCTACGATGCGTTTGCTTGAGAAAAGGCAGCGAGAAATACACGTCTCTTCGAGACGGAGGAGGGGCGCCGATATCAGCTCTTCCCGTCCTGCTTCTTATTCTCGGGTCCCACTTTCTGCGGGGAGTTTGTCCGTGGAATATTCTGCCGCGCCGCGCTGACGCGCGGCTGACGCGGCAGAGAAAGAGGCTGCGGCGGTACGCCCCGGTGGTTCCCGGCGTACCGCCGCAGCCTCGTCCGTACTGCCGCAGCTCGTCCTGCGTCGCGGTCCCCCGCGCGCTAAGCGGGCACGGCCGCGTCCAGCGAGGGGGCCTGGTTGAGGATCTCCCGCAGCCGCTCGCGCAGCCGGAGCGAGGGCTCCACACCCAGCTCGCTCGAGAGTCTGCGCCGCGTGCTGTTGTACGTCTCCACCGCCTCGGCCTGGCGTCCGGTCCGGTACAGGGCCAGCATGAGCATCTCGGTGAGGCGCTCCCGCCAGGGGTGGATGGTGCGCATGCGTTTCAGCTCGCTGATGATGTTCACCGGATCGGCCAGCTGTATCTGCAGCCAGAGCTTGTCCTCGACGGCGGACAGCTGTTCCTCCTCCAGCGCCAGCGCCACACTCTGCGACATCGGCCCCTGCGTGACGTCCTGGAAGGGCGCGCCGCGCCAGAGCGCCAGCGCCTCGTCGAGCAGCCGGTGCGCCTCGGCGGGACTGTGCCGCGTGCACGCGCGGGCCTGGCCGGTCAGCCGCCGGAAGGCCGCCGCGTCGGTCTCGGCGCCGCCCAGCTCCAGGACGTACCCCGACGAGCGCGTGAGCAGCTCGGGCGCCGCCCCGTCCTGGCCCGCCGCCTGCTGGAGGGTCCGGCGTAACCGGTAGACGTGTGCCTGGAGGGAGTTCTCGAAGGTGGGCGGCGGGTTCTCACCCCACAGTTCGTTGTACAGCTGCTCGGCGGAGAGCAGGCGGCCCGGCGTCACGAGCAGCGCCGCCAGCAGGGTGCGCTGCCGGTTCCCGCCGACGGTGTGCGTGCGGCCGTTGGCACGTACCTCCAAGGGGCCCAGGAACGCGAAGGCCGGGGTCGATCCGGAAGCGGTCGGCGCCTCGGACGCGGACGACCGCTTCTGACCGTTCTTCCGGCGTGCATCCTCGAACTGCGAATATGCGATCACTTTTTCCTCCTGCTGGCGCGGTTCCTTTAATTGACTACGGCACCCTTCTCTGCCGCAAGTGCCCCATAGCGACAGGCGTCGTTTCCGCGCCAGTGTGCGTTTCTGGTGGCAAAGCTTGATTTCTGTCGGTGATCTCGGGGTGGATGGGTGCATACCGGACAGTAAATGTGCGCGTTTTCCATGCCCGGGCTCGGCGCGTTCGATCTCACTCATGGCTGATTTGGTCGTCGTATCAACAATTTTTCAGTAACTCGATGGTGGTGCACGGCCGTCTTTCATCGGACGATCAGGAACCTGTCAGGCGCCACTGGTTGCATCGCGAGAGACCGAGAGACCCAAGAGGCCCGAGAAATTCAAGAGAGAAGGTGTGCGATGGGGGCTGCCCGTCAGCCGTTCCGCGTGGGCGTCCTGTTGCCGACCCGGGAGCAGGCGATCCTCGGCGAGTACGGCGTCTCGGCCCTGCTGGACTTCGCGCGACGGGCCGAGGCGCTCGGCTTCGACTCCCTGTGGACGGGCGACTCGCTCATCGCGCGCCCCCGCCTCGACCCCCTCGTGGTGCTCTCCGCCGTGGGCACGGCGACGCGACGGCTGCTCCTCGGCACCGCGACCCTCGCCCCGGCGCTGCGCCACCCGCTCGTCGCCGCGAGCATGGTCAGCAGTCTGGACCATGTCAGTTCGGGGCGGCTCGTCATCGGCGTGGGACCGGGGTTCCCGGGACCGGAGACCGACGAGGAGACAGCCGCCGTGGGCGCCCCCGCGGTCGCCGGGGCCGGTCAGGCCACCCGAGCCGAGCTGCTGGACGAGACCACCGCGCTGTGGCGGACGGCCTGGAGCAGCTCTCGGCCCGGCGCGCCCCACCGCTTCACGGGCCGGCACTGGCAGGCGGATGGCCTGGACCGGCTGGTCCGCCCCGCCGCGCCCGACGGGCCGCCGCTGTGGCTCGCCGCCGACGACACCGCCCCGGTGCTCGAACGGACGGCCCGCCTCTACGACGGGTGGCTGTCGTTCCTCACCTCGGCCGAGGCCTACGGCCGCGCCCGGCGACGCCTTGAGGACCTCTGCCGACGCGCGGGCCGCCGGCCGGGCGTGGTCACCCCGGCCCTGTATCTGACGGTCACTCCGGGCCCGGACGAGCGACGGGCCAGGGTCGAACTGGACGACTACCTGGAGCACTGCCACGGCCGCACCCTGGAACAGATGGCGGCGGTCCAGGCCTGCGCCTGGGGTCCCAGCGAGCACTGCGCCCAGCGTCTCGCCGACTATGTGCGCGCGGGCGCCCGCCACATCGTGCTCCGCATCGGATCACTGCGACCGGAGACACACCTGCGGGAGATCGCGGACGTCCTCATGTCCACGGCCCGCCACACCGATCAGGAGAGCGCATGACGCCCACCGGCACCACCCGACGGGCCCGCTGGTTCGCCACCGCCGGGGCCGACCCGAACGCCGACCACCAGGTGTTCCTGTTCCCGCACGCCGGCGGCACGGCCCCGGCCTACCAGAGCTGGGCGGCCACCCTGCCCTCCACCATGGAGGTGCGCACGCTGCAACTGCCCGGCCGTCAGGAGCGGCTGGGGGAGGCGCCGTTCACCGAGGTGGAACCGCTGCTGGACGCGCTCCTTGAGGCGTTCGAGGCCGAACTCGACGGCCGGCCGTATGTGCTCTTCGGCCACAGTTTCGGCGGGCTGCTCGCCTACCGGCTGGCGGTGGCCGCCGCGTGGAACGGGCTGCCCGCCCCCGCGCTCCTCGCCGTCTCCGCCTGGGCCCCGGGCCTGGAACCGGCCGCCGAACTGGCCCCGGTCGCCAGCATGTCGGACGCCGAACTCCTCGCCCGGGTGGCGCAGCTCGGCCTGATGGCGGAGGGTACGACGCTCGACCCCGCCACCCTGGCCTCGATCATGCCCGCGCTGCGCGGCGACTTCCTGGTCGCCGGCAGTCTGCGCGAGGACGGCGAACCGGCACCCTGCCCGGTCGCCGCGTACTGCGGGGCCCTGGACCCGATCGCGCCGCCCTCCGGCATGGCCACCTGGGAGGACCACTGCCCGGACTTCCTCGGCACGGCCCCGTTCCCCGGCGGCCACTTCTACCTCTTCGAGCACGCCACGGCGGTCCAGCACAGCTTGAACCGCCACCTGCGCCGACTGGCCGCGCGCAGCTGACCACTTCCCCTCCCGGGCAGCGTGCTCGCCGGACCGCGATGCGTGCGCTCAGGTTCGGACCGGCGTACGGAGGCTTGCCGCGAGGAACTCGCCGTACGCGGCCGGGTGCGTGGTCAGTCCGACGTGCCCGCCCGGGAAGCGCTGGAGCGGGACACCGAGCCGTTCGGCCAGGCGCGCGGTCGCGCGCCAGGGCAGTTCGCCCTCCGAGTCCCGGCCGCCGGCGAGCACGATCCGGTCCGCGAGAGACCGCAGCCGGTCCATGTCCGGGGCGTACGCCATGAAGCTCGGCACGATGCGGCCGACGAAGTAGGGCAGGTCTCCCACCGTCCGCTCGGCGCGCGCCGCCGCCCGGGGCGGCAGTTCGAGGTCGGGCTCCGGCTCGGTGCTGTCGCTCTCCTTCTTCAGGCCTGCGGCGAACACGGTCATCGCCGGCATGATCCCCTGCGTGCGGAATGTCTCTCGCACACGTGTGAGAAACGCGCGATGTGCGGCGACGTCCGGCAGGACCTCCACCACCGGCGGTTCGTGTGCCACGACACGTTCGACGCGCTCGGGCCGGGTGGCGAGCAGGTGCAGGGCGACGATCGCGCCCGAGCTGGTGCCGAACACCTTCGCGGGAGCGTCGGGCGACAGCAGGTCCAGCAGGCGCAGGGCGTCGTCGGCGTGTTCGGCCACATGTTGCTCGGCCTCGGGGTCGTCCAGCGTGCTTCGGGATATGCCGCGCGGGTCATACGTCACCACCGTGTGCGCGGCGGCCAAGCGGTCCACGACGCCGTCGAATGCGGCCGCGCCGCCCGTCCCTCCCGGTATCAGGAGCAGGAGCGGGCCACTGCCCCGTACTTCGTGGTGCAGGGTCGCGCCGTTCACCCGCAGGCTGTCGGTGGCAGGGGCGGTCATGAGGAGTCTCCGTCTCGGGATGGGGGCCAGTGCTCAAGGAGGGTGTGCAGGGCGTCGAGGGAGCGGACCCAGGAGTGCTGCGGCGAGCGCTGCTGCGCGAAACCGCCCGCGGCCTCCAGAGCGACGAATCCGTGAAACGTGCTGCGCAGCAACCGCACCGCGTCGGTGAGATCGGGTTCGCTCAGTCCGTAGCCGCGCAGCATGCCGTAGGTCAGTTCCACCGCGCGTCGCGGGCCGGGTGCGGCCGCCGCCAGATCGGGGTCGATCCGGAGCGCGGCCTGGGTCGCCGCGTAGCGCCCCGGATGCCGGTGGGCGTACTCCCGCCAGGCGTTCGCGTAGGCGGCCAGCGCCTCCCTGCCCGCGCGCCCGGCGGTCGCCTCCGCGATGCGGAGGGTCTTCTCGTCCGCGGCGAGCAGCGCGATCCGCCCGCGCAGCTCCTCCAGGCCGCGGACGTGCGAGTAGAGACTCGCGTCCTTCACGCCCAGTCGCCGCGCGACCTGAGACATGCTCACCCGCTCGAAGCCGACCTCGTCCGCGAGTTCGGCGCCCGCGATCGTCACCCGCTCCGCCGTCAGTCCGGCCCGCACCATGCGCACTCCACCCTTCCTAGGGGCCTTAGGTTAAACCTAGGGCCCCTAGGAAGGGCAAGCGGCAGGGGAAGAACGGGGGGCGATTTTCGGCCAACGTTAGTGCAGTGCTCAACAGTCGGCCAGGACAAGGCTGGTTGGCCCCCGTGGTGATCAATAGCCTGGTGCGCGTTGCCTGTATCGACCAAGGAGCTCTATGTCCGCCGCGCAGCAGGTCCCCGAGAAGGCCCCCGACATCCTCTCGCCCGAGTTCGCCCGGGACCCGTACCCCGCCTACCGGGAGATGCGGGAAAGCGCACCGCTCTTCTGGCACGAGGCGACACAGAGCTGGATCATCTCGCGGTACGAGGACGTCGAGCGCGTCTTCAAGGACAAGGGTGCGCAGTTCACCACCGACAACTACGACTGGCAGATCGAACCCGTCCACGGCAAGACGATCCTCCAGCTCAGCGGCCGGGAGCACGCCGTGCGCCGCGCCCTCGTCGCGCCCGCCTTCCGCGGCAGCGATCTGCAGGAGAAGTTCCTGCCCGTCATCGAGCGCAACTCCCGCGAACTCATCGCCACCTTCCGGCACACCGGCACCGTGGACCTGGTCGAGGAGTACGCCACCCGCTTTCCCGTCAACGTCATCGCGGACATGCTCGGCCTCGACAAGGCCGACCACGCGCGGTTCCACGGCTGGTACACCACCGTCATCGCCTTCCTCGGCAACCTGGCGGGCGACCCCGAGATCGCGGCGGCCGGCGAACGGACCCGGGTGGAGTTCGCCGAGTACATGATCCCGATCATCCGGGAGCGCCGCGACCACCTCGGCGACGACCTGCTGTCCACGCTGTGCGCCGCCGAGGTCGACGGCGTCCGCATGAGCGACGAGGACATCAAGGCCTTCTGCAGTCTGCTGCTCGCCGCCGGGGGCGAGACCACCGACAAGGCGATCGCCAGTATCTTCGCCAACCTCCTGCTCCACCCCGAACAGCTCGAAGCCGTCCGGCAGGACCGCACGCTGATCGCCCGCGCGTTCGCCGAGACGCTGCGGTACACCCCGCCCGTCCACATGATCATGCGGCAGTCGGCGACCGACGTGGAGCTGTCCGGGGGTACCGTCCCCGCCGGGGCCACCGTCACCTGCCTGATCGGCGCGGCCAACCGTGACGAGCGGCGCTACCGCGACCCGGACCGCTTCGACATCTTCCGCGACGACCTGACCACCACGACGGCGTTCTCCGCCGCCGCCGACCACCTCGCCTTCGCCCTCGGCCGGCACTTCTGCGTGGGCGCCCTGCTGGCCAAGGCGGAGGTGGAGATCGGCGTCGGCCAACTCCTCGACGCCATGCCCGATGTACGGCTCGCCGACGGCTTCGACCCCGTGGAACAAGGCGTGTTCACCCGCGGACCGCAGTCACTGCCGGTGCGGTTCACCCCCGCGGCAGTCTGACCGCGGGCGGGGCGCCTGCCATCCGCGGCGGGCGGCGCCCCGCCCGACGTCAGTGCGTCACAGGTGTGAACTGCACCGGCAGCGACGTCAGTCCGCGCATCCAGATGGACGGCCGCCACGTCAGCTCCTCCGGCTCCACCGCGAGGACCAGATCCGGCAGCCGCTCCAGCAGCGTCTCGACCGCGGTCCGGGCGATGACGTCGGCCAGCAGCGGCGCCGGATAGGGGCAGCGGTGCTCGCCGTGGCTGAAGGACAGGTGCGCGGAGTTCTCCGGGCCGACGTGTGACTCGGGCCAGATCTGCGGGTCGGTGTTGGCCGCGGCGAGACCGAGCACCAGGCAGTCACCGGCCCGGATCTGCCGCCCGCCGAGCTGGGTGTCGCGCACCGCCCAGCGGCCGATGAAGTTCTGCGTGGGGGTGTCGAGCCACAGCACTTCGTTGAGCGCCTCGCCCACGCTCAGCCGCCCGCCCGACACGTTCAGGGCGAAGCGGTCGTCGGTCAGCATCAACCGCAGCGTGTTGCAGATCCAGTTGGCCGTCGGCTGCTGGGCCGCCGCGATGATGGAGATCAGGTCCTGGACGATCTCCTCGTCGGTGAGGCCCGCCGGATGCAGCAGCATCCGCGAGGTGACGTCCGCGCCGGGCTGCTCCCGCTTCTCCTTGACCAGGCGCTGGATGCGCTCGCCGACGCGCATGTACGCCGCCACGGGGTCGTCGCCCTCCGCCGCGTCGAGCGAGATCCGCAGGTCCTCCACGAGCTGCTGCGTGTCGGTACCCGTCTCCGGCATGCCGCACATCTGCACCGCGGCCCGCATCGGCAGGGCATGCGCGTACGCGCTCATCAGCTCCGCCTGGCCGCTGCCGGCGAACTCCGCGATCAGCCGGTCGGCGATCCGCCCGCTGTCCCGGGCGAGTTCGAACTGGTCGACCCCCTCCAGCGCCTCCGTGATCACCCCGGCCCGCCGCCGGTGCTCCTCGCCCTCGGTGAACAGCACCGAGGGCTGGTAGCCGACGAACGGCATCAGCGGCCAGTCGGCGGGGATGTTCTCCCACTGGTTCCAGCGGCGCGAGTCCCGCGCGAACAGCTCGTCATGGCTGGTCACATAGCTGACCTCGGCGTAGCCGAGCACCAGCCACGCGGGCACGTCCCCGTCGAGCAGCACCGGTGCGACCGCGCCGTGCTCACGGCGCAGGGCGCGGTACAACTGCGCGGGCGTCTGCTGGTACTCCAACCCGCCCAGGCGTACGCCGCCCGCGTGAGCGGGGCACCCCGGGGGTGGGGCGCTCTGCTCGAAAGGGAATCCGGTCGGCTCGGTCACGGTGTCATCTCCTGGGCCATGGCCAGTTCGTAGAGGTGGTCCACGAGGGTGATCAGGACGTCCTTGCCCGACGACCTCACCCGTGCGTCGCAGTCGATCAGCGGCACATGGTCGGGCAGCGCGAGCGCCTGGCGGATCTCGTCCAGCGAATGCGTGAAGGGGTCGTCGTCGAACCGGTTCACCGCCACCAGGAACGGCGTCTTGTGGTGTTCGAGACGGTCGATCGCGTACCAGGAGTCGTCCATCCGCCGCGTGTCGACCAGCACCACCGCGCCGAGCGTGCCGGAGAAGAGCCGGTCCCACAGGAACCAGAACCGCTCCTGGCCGGGAGCCCCGAACAGGTAGAGGACCACGCGCTCGTTGAGGCTGATCCGGCCGAAGTCGAAGGCCACCGTTGTCGTGGTCTTGCCCGTCACCTCGGACGTCTCGTCGACGCCGACGCCGGCCTGCGTCATCACTTCCTCGGTGTTCAGCGGACGGATCTCGCTGACGGACCGCACGAGCGTGGTCTTGCCGACCCCGAACCCGCCTACGACGACGATCTTCAAGCCGGTCTCGGCCGTGTCGGAGAGAGGAGTACGGGAGGGCAGCTCAGAGATTGCGGAGTCCATGGAGCACCTCCTTGAGAAGGGCGGAATCGGGCATCGAGGCGACCGAGTCGGCCGCGCGGGGGTGACGAGCGGTGATCCGGCCCATCGCCAGCAGGTCACCGAGGAGAATCCGCACCACGGTGATCGGCAGCTTGAGCTCCGCGGCGATCTCGACCACGGCCGACGGATGCCGGCACAGTTCGAGGATGCGTACATGCTCCGACTGCATGCCGGCGGTGGGCTCGCACTCGCTCACCACCAGCGTGACCAGGTCGAAGGAGTCGTCGTCGGCACGGCTGCGGCCACCGGTGACGGTGTAGAGCCGGTCCGGATCACCGGTGTCCACGGGCCTGCGCGGCGTCACGAGGCCCCGCTGTCCGCGTCCTGGGCGCGCGGCTCGGCACGCAGGTGCTCCCCGATCTGCTCGACCAGCTCGGTCATCTGGTGGCCCACCACTCCCGGGTCGGCGTTCTCGTCCGCGATGACCGCCAGGTGCGCTCCCAGGCCCGCCTCGACGATGAAGAGCAGTCCACCGTGGAACTCGGTCATGGAGTGCCGGACGCCACCGGTTCCGTCGCCGAACTCCGCGGACGCGCCCTGGGCCAGGGCCTGGATACCGGAGCAGATGGCCGAGAGCTGGTCGGCCTGGTCGAGCGTCAGGTGTTCGCTCCAGCACAGCTTCAGGCCGTCCCGGGAGAGGACCAGGGCGTGCCGCGTACCGGGAGTGCGCTTCAGAAGGTTCTGCAGGAGCCAGGTCAGGCTGTTGTCGGTGGTCTGCATGGTAGGTGGGGCGCGGTGTGGCGGGCATGCCCGGGCACCGGCCCGTGCCTCCAATCTTACGATCTTGAGCGGGGGAAGGGGGCGGCGCCGGACCCGGGCGCCGTGCGGGGGCTTGGCTCTACTCGGCGGGCGAAGGACCGGGCTCGGTGCGGAAACCGGGCTCGGCCGGGGCTTCGGGCGCCGTCGGGAAACCGGGCGCCGCGCCACCGGCACGCCGCGCGCGGTGGAAGGCCCCGAAACGGGAACCCGCGTCACGGGGCTGCCGCCCGGCCTCGCCGCCCTCGGGCGCGGCGGCCGCGTCGGAAGCCGCCCTGCGCTGCCGGCGTTCGAGGTCCGCCTCGGCCATGGTGCGACCGGGGGCGCGTACCGGCAGGCCGTTCGGCGTGGCGGCGGGGCGGACCTGCGGCGGCTGCGGGGCCGCCTGGACGGCGGGCCGTACGGGGGGCGCCACCGGGGCCGACGGCGGCTCGGGGGCGGGGCTGGCCTGCGGGTACACGGGGATCTCCTCGGCCGCCGGGGCGGGCTCGGCGGGCAGCGGCGCGGGCGTCGGCCCGGCGTTGCGGACCGCGGGCTGCTGCGGGGCGGGATCGCGCTGCTGGGCGAGGAGCTGTGGGGGCAGCAGGACCACGACGCCCGTACCGCCGCGCGAGGACGGGCGGAAGTTGACGCTCATGCCGTACTTGGCGGCGAGGCGGCCGACCACGGCCAGACCGAGGCGGGTGCCCTGGAGCGAGGCCAGGTCCGTCACCTGCCCGGAGACGGCCTCCTCCGCCCGGCGCATCGCCGCGTCGGCCATCTTCAGACCGCTGTCCTCGATCGTCACGACGATCCCGGCGCTGCGCTCCTCGACGTAGACGTGCACCTCGTCGATGGGCGGGGAGAAGTTCGCCGCGTTGTCCATGAGTTCGGCGAGCAGGTGCATGACGCTCTCCGCGGCGAACCCGGCGACCGCCACGGTCGTCGAGCAGTGCAGCCGCACCCTCTGGTAAGCGGAGATGCGGCCCACGGCACCGCGCAGGATGCTCTCCATCACGATCGGCTTGTTCCACGCGCGACTCGACCGGCCGCCCATCAGCAGCGCCAAACGGTCGGTCATCAGACCGAGTTGGGACGTGCTGTGGTCCAGCCGCAGCAGGTCGCCGAAGACCTCGACGCCGTGGCGCTCCTGCATGTCGCGCAGGTCGGCGAGCATGCTCACCGACTTGGCCTGTACGCGGCTGAGCGCCTTGGCGGAGGCGGCCTGCGCGGCGGCGGCGCGGCGCTCGCTGTGGGCGAGTTCGCGGACGAACGATTCGGCGGGCACACGCAGCAGCGGGTTCCGCGGCCACCGCAGCCCGGCCAGGACCGTGTCGGCGGAGGCGCCCTCGCGCAGCTGCTCGATCGCGGCGGGCATCGTGACCTTGGTGAGCTCCTCGAACTCCTCGGTGGACTGCGCCAGCTGCCCCTGCGCCTGATCGCGCTGCGCCTGGACGGCACCGGCCTGCCGTACGGACTCCTCCACCACGGACGCGAACACCTGGAGGATCTGCCGCAGTTGGGCGTCCGACGGCACAACGGTGTGCGCGAGGGCCTCAGCCGAGCCCACGCCGTCGCGAAGCTGCTTCACGAGCGTCGGGAGGGTGACGTTCACCAGATGCGCGGCCTCGGCACCCTGGCGCCCCAGTTGGGCCCTGACCGCGTCGGCGTCGGCGCGCTCGTCCTCGGCCGTCCGACGGCTCCGCCGGACGGCCGACGAACTGACGATCAGGCAGATGGCCAGACAGACCCAGCCGACCAGGATCGAGGCCAGGGTCCAGCCGCGGGCGTCGGCGGGCGCGACGGCACCCGCTGTGGCACCGGCCCCACCGGTCACGACCAGCACGACCAGAGGCACGGTCCACGCGGGGCGCCGCGCCTTCGCTATTCGGCGCGGGCTGGGAGGAGCAGGCACTGACATTCAGCGGTCCCTCGGTCCTTGAGTGCAGGAGAACAACGGGCCGACCGACTCCGCGTCGGTCGCGGGACCGGAGGGGAACGTCAAGAGGACGTCGATCTTCCGGACCACACATCACGCCATGCTAGCGATGCCGGGCAGCGCTCAGGCCGGGGAGGTGGAACAGCGCGCTCCGGTGACGAGTTCGTCGTGATCTCGCCCCCTCGAACAAGTGTCAGTGGTAGAGGAGTTCGACTCATTTCGGTACGTCGAGACCGGTCTCGACGCCCGGCGGCGGGCAGCGTCCTGCCGCCACCGCGCGCCGGACAGATTCACCGAAAGATCACGTTTTCTCCACCGCGCTCGCCTGGCTACGTCCCCAGCTCGGCCGGCCACGGATGGCCGGGGTGCACGCGCTCCAGCCACTCCCTCAGCACACGTCGCCGCGCCCGGCCGAGCAGCGGCACCACACCTTCGAAGTCCGCCTGGTCCTTGGGCCGCCGTGCCTTCGCCTTGAACAACAGCACCAGCTCCGGCATCAGATACGGGACCCCCTCCGCCGTACGCTCGATGATCGCGTCGTAGGGCAGGCGCAGGCTCTCGTCCCGCCGGCAGATCCACGTCCCTCCCTCGTGCGGCTCACGGAAGACGTCGAACAGGAACTGACCGGTCGCCGGATCGCGGAGCCACGTCTGGTGCGTTGCCGCCAGCGCCTCGGCTCCCGCTGCCGCCCAGACCCGACCGGAACCCACCGCGTCGAACACGTACTCCGGGAAGCGGTCCCGGATCTCCGGGTACGCCGCCGCGGGCACCGCGATCTCCAGATCACCGTGGGGCCGCGTCTGCTCCCCGCGGAACAGGTCCAGCGCCCACCCCGCCGCGACGCACCAGGGCGCGTTCACCCCACGCAACCGCTCCGCGACCTGCTCGGGGCGCCAGGCGTCCACCCACCGGGCGTCGAGTTCGCGCGGATCGGGTGCGGAACCGCCGGGCGGCAGGGATGCGGTCATCGGTAGGCGCCGGGGCCGGTGCTCAGCTGTCTCCCGGCAGGCGGAAGTAGACGGTCCCCGACCGCCAGGGGCCGTGCTCGGTCGCCTCCGATTCGATCACCACGTCCTGGACCTCGACGGGCCCCAACGCCTCGATGGCATCGGCCAGCCGCCGCAAGAGCGCCGGAACGCTGTCGCAGCCCGGGCCGGCGGGGTTGGCCTGCGAGAAGTGGCGCACGGTCCAATGCCGCGGGGTTTCATTCACCAGTAGATCGTACGACCGGCCGCCACCTGACCGGCGGGACGGACCGCCGCCCGGCAGAAGAAGAACAGGGGCGGTGGTCGGCATGGCGGGGCCTGCACCCTCTCCTATGTGGCCGCCCTCGTACTCACCGCACACCTGCTGCGCAGGGCACAGCAGCTTCACGTAGACGGCGGCCCGTGCCCGACCGCCGTCGTGCTTGGCGCCGGGACGCTCACGGGGTACGCCGCCCTGACCCGCCTGATGAAGGTCAGGCCGGGCGCCTGACGCCGGAAGTCGACATCCCGGACAAAAGAAGCTCTCGGCCAGGGGCTATCCTGTGGCCGCGGCCGACGGCGCCACCCCGCGACCAGCGGTTTTTCCGTCGGATCGGCCGCGTCGTACGTGCAGAAAGCGCAGGTTGTGGACTACCAGGCCGTTCTCCAAGAAGTCGCCGCCTTCGCCCGGCCGCTGGTGGGCCGCGGCCAGGTGGCTCAGTACATCCCGGCACTCGCGGACGTGGACGCCGAACGTTTCGGCATCGCGGTCGCCGACGTCAACGGCGAGGTGCACGGGGTGGGGGACTGGCAGGAGCCGTTCTCCGTCCAGTCCATTTCGAAGGCATTCAGCCTCGCGCTCGTCCTCGCGGAAGGCGGCGAGCGGATCTGGGACCGGGTCGGCACGGAGCCGTCCGGCAACCCCTTCAACTCCCTGGTCCAGCTCGAGTACGAGAACGGCATCCCGCGCAACCCCTTCATCAACGCCGGTGCGCTGGTCGTCACGGACCGGCTGCAGAGCCTCACCGGAGACGCGGGCACCACGATGCTGGAGTTCCTGCGCGCGGAGAGCGGCAACCCGGATGTCGCCTTCGATCCAGTCGTGGCGGCCTCCGAGGCCGAGCACGGCGACCGCAACGCGGCGCTCGCGCACTTCATGGCCAGCTACGGCAACCTCGACAATCCCGTGACCACCGTCCTCGAGCACTACTTCCGGCAGTGCGCGATCCGCATGAGCTGCCGCGACCTCGCCCTCGCGGCCGCCTTCCTCGCCCGGCATGGAGTACGCAACGACGGCACGCGCCTGCTGCCCGCCCGCGAGGCGAAACAGGTCAACGCGGTCATGCTCACCTGCGGTACGTACGACGCGGCGGGCAGCTTCGCCTACCGCGTCGGCCTGCCGGGCAAGAGCGGCGTCGGCGGCGGCATCGTCGCGGTCATCCCGGGCCGTTGCACCCTGTGCGTCTGGAGTCCGGGCCTGGACACATACGGCAACTCCGTGGCGGGAGTGGCGGCACTCGACCACTTCACCACGGTGACCGGTTGGTCGGTGTTCTAGGAGATCCGTCGCTCACGGCGCGTGACCGGTTGTCAGTGGCGGCTGTAAAGCTGGAGCGATGAACGGAGACGAGCAACTGCTGCGCGGCCGGGTCTACGGCCGTGATCATGAGGACGACGACCCGGGCCCACTCCCGGACCGGGCGTATGCCGCGCTGGTCGGCGGGCCACTGGACGGGCTGCTGCTGGACATCGAGGACCGGCGGCCGGAGGAGATCGACGACGGCGTCGCCCTGCCCACCGAACTCGGACGCTTCCCCGGCGGCCGCGCGCTGTACGACCCGCGCCCGGGCGAGCCCCGCACGCCGGGCCCGGGGGCGACGTGCCGCCTCTACCACTCGGGCGACACGCCCTGACCACGGCCCCGACCATCACGGCCCCGCCTGATCCAAGACGGCCCGCGCGCTTCCGGTGTCGATCACTTGGGCGACGTCGTCGCCGGGATGCGGCACTGCTTCAGCGTGAGCGGCCTGATGTCGCCCGCACTGCGGCTGCACACCTCCTGGGAGTCGTACATGTCGCTGCCCTTCTTGCGCCGGACCTCCACCAGCGCGATGCTGTGCCCCTCGCGTTCCTTGTACAGCGGGGCCTCGGTGAAGTCGATGGTGCCCGTGGCCAGGGACTTCACGCTGACGTTGCGCAGGTTCACCCAGGTCGCCGCGCGGTTGTGCGGGGCTTTGCCGGCCGCGGTGTGCAGGGCCTTGGTCGCGTCGTGCGAGAGGGCCGCCTGTCCGCTGGAGAGCAGGGGGTTCTTCTCGTCGACCTCGCCACTGAAGGTCTCGGGGAACGCCTTCTCGGTGTCCGCGTAGAAGTCCGTTTCCCCCCGGCCGCTCAACTTCGCCAGGGTCACGTGGTACAGCGTCACGTTGGGGCCCACCCGGTCCCTGTCAGGAGCGAATCGGGCCTTGGAGAGGTCGTCCCCGGTGAGGATCGTCATGTCCTTGTCGCAGCCCTTTTCCTCGCTCAGCTCACTCATCAGCGACCGGAGATCCTCGACACGTCCGGCGAAGTAGATGACCGTGGGAACCTTTCGCTCCTGGCCTCGACAAATGGTCGCGGCCTGATCACCCATCTGGGGCGTGCCGTTCGGCACTTCGTATTCGAGGGTCGCCTGCATCGTGAAACCCTCGTCGGCCAGCATCCGCCGTCCGAATGTGGCCTGGTCCCGTGTGTAGGCGTCTGTACGTCCCTCCCTCTCCTTGCGCGTTCCGTTCCCCTTGTTGGGCTGTTTCCGGGCCAGCACGAGCGCGAATTGCTCACTGCGGTGCTTGCGCAACTGCTGGGCGATCAAGCTGAGTTGCTTGGCCTGCCAGTCGTCGGGCGCGGCGAGACTGAACCAGTTGGCGAATTTCCTCGGCAGCTCGGAAGAGGAATTGGTGCCCGACACCACGGGAAGCCCGGCTTCCGCGAGACGTTCGACGGCCTCCTTGCCGGAGCGCAGATTCCGCCCCATGCCGACCACCCCGATCAGGGAGGAGTCGGTGTCCGCATAGGCGGCGATCTTGTCGGCCATGGTGACCTGGTGCTGCATGTCCACGCCGCCGTTGGCCACCAGGACACGCAGCTTGCGCGACGACGTGTCGTTGATCGCCTTCTGGGCGACATGCACCCCGGCCAATTCCTCGATGCCCTTCACGGGCGAAGGGGCACCGTCCGGATCGGAACTGAGCGGGCCCGCGTACACCACGGTCACGAATGGACCCGAGCCTTCCTCCACTTCCTCGTTCTCGTCCCGTACGGCTTTCTCCAGTTCGGCGACGGTCCACGCGACGGGTCCGGCCCCGGCACTCCCGGGCGCTTTCTCGTCCTGCTTGTCCGAGAGCCAGTCGGCGAAGCGCACCTCACCGGTGGCCAGCCCGATGCACTCCATCTGATTGCCCCGCCCGGATTCCTTCTTCTCCGTGTACTTGTTCGCCGTGAGGAATGCGGCGGAGCAGTGTTCCCTGTCCAACGAGAGGGCCCGCCAGCCCATCAGAGCCGCGGCGACACACGCGACCAGTGCCAGCGAATGCAGGGCCCAGACCACTCGGGCCACCGTGGGGCGGTTCGACGCCTTGACGCAGTGCCGGTCGCGCTCACGCAGCACTCGCAGCTCGTGCGACGGCAGCGGCAGCGTCAGCACCCACGGCAGGGTGCTCCCCCCGCTGGGCGACTGAGTGCTCCGCAGGCTCGCCGCCCAGTCCCGGTACCGGACGCGCATCCGGCTCAGCCCCTCGGCTCGCGCCACCCCGAGCCCCGGGGCACCCGTGGTCCCCCTGCGGGGCTTGAGGCGTTCGACGTCGCGGACCGCCACCCCGGCCAGCACCAGCAACGGGTCCAGTT
Source organism: Streptomyces huasconensis (assembly GCF_021028635.1). NCBI lineage: Bacteria > Bacillati > Actinomycetota > Actinomycetes > Kitasatosporales > Streptomycetaceae > Streptomyces > Streptomyces huasconensis. The sequence goes on along the minus strand of NZ_CP086119.1, from coordinate 184,943 downwards.
CGCTGCGTCGACTGCGTACGTCGCTGATGGCCCGGATCAGCTCGATGCCCCCGTTGGAGGCGCTGATGCGCGGCAGGAACAGCAGCGGCGGACGCGAGCGCTTGAATCCGCGCAGGTCCCAGCTCCACCGGGTGTGGCCGTCGCGCAGATCCTCCAGCATGGCCAGGACGTAGAGCTGAATCCTGGACCCCTCGCGCTCGTCGAGGAGCCACCCCGCGACGTCGTAGGCACGCGACGCGATCGCCTTCCAGGAGCGGACCGGTCGCAGAATCGACGTGTCCGTGGGCTGCTCGCGCGAAGCCACCGAGAGGAAGGTGGTCGTCAGGAACCACTTGCTCTCCCTGCGCAGCCAGAGGAACAGCGGCGCACGGCCGGGCACGTGGTTGAGCAGGATCAGCACCAGCAGGATGCCGAGGCCCCAGGCCAGCGAGGCGTACCACTCGCTGCGCGCGAACAGCGCCCCGAGGCCGGCCACCACGCTCGCCGGCAGGACGTTCCCCATGTCCACGAAACGCAGCCCGAAGCCGGTGCGCAGCCGGGCGCGGGAGCCGGGCACGGCGACCGGGCGCCACCGCTGTTTCGCCAGCTGCTTGAGCAGCTTGCGCTGTGTCTCGGCCGACTCGGGGGGCTGGCGCCCGTCCTCGCCGCGCGGCCACTCACCGCCCTCGCTGCGGGCGGCGTCCTCGATGGCCTGGATGAGGTGCAATCGCGGGAAGGCGTAGCGGCGGTAGAGGGCCGAGCGGCGGCCGGGGGTGCGGGTGCGGTCCCAGCCGCTCAGGTCCCGCAGCAACGAGGCCGCCCGCGCCGTCGGATCGTCCCCTTCCCCGCGCGCCTCGGGGTCGACCACGGCACACCAGCTCCGGTGCTCCCGCTGCACCTCCGCCAGCTCTTTGACCAGAGAGAAGACGGCCCTGTCGTCCGCGTCGTCCTCGGCATGCACCACGACGACCGGCATCGGCGGGTCACTGGTCCGGAATTCGTGAATCCGGTCCTCCAGCTCCTGCTGGACGTCGATTCCGGCCTCGGTCGACATGGAATGCCCCGCTCGGCACTCCCGTGGTTTGCTGTTCCGCCCCCTGCTCATATCAACCCCCCGTGGCAACGGCGAAATTGAGGATAGGCGGCTACCGCGCGAAGCGCAGCGTACTCGGCGCGGGAGGGGCCCAAAAGCACTACACGCCGACCGATTGCCATGGGCACCGCGCCTCGATCCATGGGGTCCGAGTACGGGGCAATTCCTGCGCCTCGGAAATCCGGCCGCGGCATGATTCCCACCGCGCACGGGCGCGCATATGAGTACGAGTACGCGAACTGCCGCCACCGGAGCGGCCCTTCTGCCGTCCGACGCAGCGTACGGCTCGGACGGTTGTGCTGATCCGACGGGCCCGGTGGGCAGGTCAGCCCTGGTGGGGAAGGTGCGGGGCGCGGATCAGCGGCCCCTGAATCCCACCTCGCGGGCGCGGAGCGGCAGTTGAGCCAGCCCTGTACAACGGGCATCCCGCCAGCGAGGTTACTCACCGGATAAGCACGGTAACCGTGCGTGTAGGCTGCTCTCGTTCCCAGGAAGGAGGGCGACCTCTCGCATGAGACTGTCCTGTGCCGACGAGATGCTGTTGCTCAACGGATGCCCCGGCGTCATCGGGCTGGCGGTGGTCTTCGCCGGTGAGCAGCCCGACGTGGAGCAGGCGCGGGCGCGCGTCGCCGAGAGATGGACCGGCCTGGAACGGATGAACTGTGTGCTCGACCGCGCGCCCGGCGACGCCGGTACGCGGCGCGGCGGACTGCTCGGACGGCGGGGACGCGCACGGTGGGCCGTGCCCGGACCCTTCGACCCGGCCGTGCAAGTCGAGGTGGCCCCCTGCAAGTTGGACGACCTGTGGGCGCAGAGCGTGGACCGGCCGATCGGGGGAGCGGCCCCGCCCTGGCGGCTCTTCGTGGTGCCCGACACGGCGCACGGCGGCAGCTTCGCCCTGGCGCTCCTGGCCCAGCACGAACTGCTCGACGGACGGTCCCTGTCGACGCTGATGCGGTCACTGATGGACACTCCCGCGACTTCCACGACTTCCGCGACCACACGGGAACCGGCGCGACCGGCGCCGCTCACCCGCACCGGGCTGCGCGCCGCGGGCAAGGAGCTGCGGGCGATGGCAGCCACCGGACAGGCCCTGCCCGCCAGGGCGCCCCAGGAGACGTACGCCTCGGTGGCCGTATGTGAACTGCCCGCGCACACGGTCCGGTCCGCCCGCCGACAGCCCCCCGACGGCCGCGGCGCCACGCTCAACGAACTGCTGGTCGGCGCGGTGGCCGGCGCCCTGCGAGCCGAGTACGGGCCGGTGCCCGGGTGGCGGCAGCGCGAGCAGCCCGTCTACACCGCCGTACCGTGCGACCTGCGTACCCGCGCCAACCCGGGAGAGCTCGGCAACACCCTCACGGCAGTCCGGGTTCCGTTGCCCGTCGGGGTGGACAGCCCCGTCGCACGGCTGAGGGCGGGCCAGGCGGCGCTGGCGACCGTCCCCCAACGGGCCGCCGTCCACGCCGACGTGCTGTTCCCCGCCGCGGAAGCGGTTCGGCGGTCAGGGCCATGGGTGACCAGGCTCATGACCGGCAGCGGACGGCGCTCATGCTTCGCGGCGACCACGACCACCGCCATGAAGTGGTCCGGCGGGGCGAGCACCTTCCAGGGACGCCGACTCGTGCGCACGGTGGGACTGCCGCCTCTGCGGCACCCCGGCACCGCCGGCTTCGCCCTCGTACAGGCAGGGGACGCGATCACGCTCACCGCGGTGAGCAACGCCCGCCCGGACGAGGCGAGACGACTGGCCGGCGCGGTCATCACGGAATTCGAGACATGGGCTCGGACGGCGGAGACACCGTCGGTCTGAGCCGGCCCTGACAGCACCAGAGGATGGAGGCAGTTGCATGGATGGGGAACACGGCGACGTATGGGCGGCGCTGCGCCCGCTCAGCGCGCGGGTGATGTCGGTGCCGCTGGAGGCGGTCGTGCCGCAGGCCCGGCTCGTCGCCGACCTGGGCGCCGACAGCCTGGACATCACCGAACTCGAAGCGGCGACCGAAGAGGTCTTCGGGGTCTCCCTCAAGGGCACCGACAAGTCGGGGGTGTCCACCGTGGGCGACGTCGCCGACCTCATCGTGCGGCTGCGCGCGTGTGAGGCCCACAGCCCCCTCGCCCGATGAGCCGCCGACCGGCCGTCGCCGTCACAGGACTTGGCGTCCGCTGCGCCGCCGGTGCGACTCCGGCGGCGCTGTGGGAGAGCCTGCTCGCGCGCCGTCCGGCGATCTCGCTGCACACGTTCGACGACGAGGGCACCGTCGTGGGCCCGGCCTCCGCGATGACCGGCTTCGACCCGGCCGGCTACCTCTCGCCCAAGGAGGTGCGGCGGGCCGACCGGTCGGCGCAGCTGGCGGTGTGCGCGGCCGCGGACGCGGCGGAGGACGCCGGAGGACTCCAAGTACCGCCCGGGCGGCGGGCCGTGGTCACCGGGACGGCCTACGGCGGGGTGGTCAGCCAGGAGGACGGCATCGGGCGGCCCGACGTCCTCTACGTGCCCCGGCTGATGAACAACGCGGGGGCCTACTGGGTCGGCGCCCGGCTCGGCATCACCGGCCCCAGCCTGACGCTCTCCACCGCCTGCGCCTCCGGTACGCACGCGGTAGGCGAGGCGATGCGGATGATCTGGTCCGGGTGCGCGGACGTCGTGCTGGCGGGAGGACATGACAGCGCGCTGACCCCCACGACGGCCCAGGCCTTCGGGCGATCCGGCGCGATGGTCACCGAGACCGACGAACCCGCTGCCGCGTCACGGCCGTTCGACGTCGCGCGGCGCGGCTTCGTCCTCGCCGAAGGGGCCGCGTTCCTGGTCCTGGAGCGACTGGACCACGCCCGGGCACGGGGCGCCCGGGTCCACGCCACCCTGACCGGATACGGGCGCAACTCCGACGCCCACCACCTCACGGCACCGCACCCCGACGGCGAGGGCGCCCGGGTCTGCATGGAGCAGGCCCTCGCGGACGCCGGTACGACGGCGCACGCCGTCACCCACGTCAACGCGCACGGCACCGGCACCGAGCTGAACGACCTCGCGGAAGCCCGGGCCATCGCCGCCCTGTTCGGCCCCGCCGCGGTGCCGGTCACCGCTCCGAAGGCGGTGACCGGGCACGCCCTGGGGGCGGCGGGGGCGCTGGAGGCCGTGATCACGGCCCTGTCCGTACGGGAAGGGCTCGCGCCGCCGACCGCGTCGCTCACCCGGCAGGACCCCCGGTGCGCCATCGACGTCGTCACCACTGAGCCGCGCAAGATCTCGAACGGGCCGGTGATCAGCAACAGCTTTGCCTTCGGCGGCCACAACGCCTGCGTCGTGTTCGACGCACCCCATGACTGAGTACTGAAGGAGACTGCGGAGCATGAGGCTGACGGCCGTCGAAGAGGGGCACCTTCGCAACGGACTGCCCGGCACGATCGGCATCGCCGCGGTGTTTCCCGGAGCGCGGTTCGACCTGGCGCAGGTCCGCTCCCGCGTCCAGGAGCGGTGGGGCGGGCTGGACCGGATGGGGCTGGTCGTCGAGCTCCCCACCGGGCCATCGGCACTGCTGGGCCACCGGTGGGCCGTGGGCCGGCCGTTCGATCCCGCCGCGCACATCACCGCCACGGACCAGGAACTGGAATCCGTGTTCGCCGACGGCGTCGGTCACCCGCTGCCGCCCGGACGACCCCCCTGGCGGCTGCTGGTCACACCGGACGCCATCGTGCTGCTCGCCCATCACGCCCTGCTGGACGGCCGGTCCCTGGAGACCCTCTTCCGGGCGCTGATGGACGATGCCGTACCGCCCCCCGCCTCCGGCCAGGCCGCGGCACACCCGCCCGCGATGCCGCGGCAGCGGTCGCGCGGCCAGTACAGCGGCATCGGCAGGGAGTTGCGCCGCATCGGGGTGCCCGGCCAGCGCCTCCCCGTCGTTCCCCACGGTGCGGCGCGGCCGTCGGTGGCCGTGGTCGAACTGGACCCGCAGGTGATGCGCGCCGCGCGCTGCCAGCCGGCCGGCGGACGCGGGGCGACGCTCAACGAACTGCTGCTGAGCGCGTACGCCGGTGCCCTCCGCGCCTGTTACGGCCCCCTGCGCTCCTGGCCCGCGGGACCGACCCCCTTCTACGCCACCGTCCCGGTGGACCTGCGTACCCGAGCCGACGCCCAACGGCTCGGCAACGGCGTGACCGCGCTGCGCGTCCCGCTGCCCGTCGACACCGAGTCGCCCGTCGCCCGCCTGGAGACGTGCCAGGAACTGGTCGCGGCGTTCCAGCACCGCAGCGACGCCCACCGCACGATCCTGCCCACACTCCAGGCCATCGCCCGTACCGTGCCGTGGCTGGCGGGGGTGATGGCCAGGAACCTGGCCCGACCCGAGGCGACCACGAGCCTGTGCACCGCCTTCAAGTGGCGGGGCAGTCCCAGCCACTTCCTCGGCCGCCCCCTCTCGCGCGTCGTCCCCATGTCCCAGCTCGCCCCGCCGGGCACGGCGAACCTCTGCCTCGTCCACACCGCCGACGCCTACACGCTCACCGTCGTCAGCCACCTGGGCCCGGGGGACGCCCGGATGCTCGGCGAGGCCGTGGCCCAGGACCTCAAGGCGATCGCGGCGGCGGGTACGCCCACCGGGTAGCGCTTCCGCCCACCCCGAAGAAGAGCTGGTGGCGGCCGCCCGCAGCGTCCCCGCCCTGCGCAGACGAAGTCGTCGGCAACCGCACGACAGGTTTCGTTCCTGCGATACCTGGGCGAAACGGCCTCCTGGCAGAGCGTCGCAGTCGAAAGCACACGGAAGCGCTGAGTACGGCGTTCCTCTGCTCATGAGTACCCGCCCCCATGCCCCGGGCCGTGTGGAGGCGACACAGTGGTGGTCATGACCGCACCCGACACCACCTCCCGCGTCGCTCCGGCCGCGGCGGCGACCGACCCGTTCATGCCGTCCACGTCAGTGATCAGGGTCTTCGCCGCCCTCGGCCTTCTGCTGCTCGCCGTCACTTCTGTGCTGTTTGTCACGATCGTCCTCAGGCAGGCGTACAGCGGAGACGGGGCGAGCGGTCCCCTGGTGGACGTGGCCCAGCTGGCGATGGCGTTGTCCGCGATCGCGGGGCTGTCGGCGCTGTGCCTGCCCGGCACCGCCATGAGCCACGCGGCCCGGCGCGGCACGGTCCGGGCGCAGTACGTGCTGGCCGTCGGCGGCCCCATGCTGGCCGCCGTCGACTTCGCCTGAAGTCACCCCGCCGCGGCCAGGTGCAACCGGTGGGCCAGCGCCCACAGCCGGACGGGAGGGCGCGGGCCGGTCCACCGGCTCGGGGCCGTGTCGGCCACGCCGACGCGTTCCATGTGATGGTGGAGGAGTGGATCAAAGGATAGACGCCGGAATTTTCAGCCGCGGGTTCGGGGCGCCACCGCGCGACGGTGCCCCGAACGTGGTGCTCGTACACGGACTTGGACTTTCGGGGCGGTACTTCGTGCCCCTGGCGCGCCGCCTGGCCGCGAGCGGGACGACCGTCCTGGTTCCCGACCTGCCGGGCAACGCGCGTTCCCGGGCCGCCGCGCGCCGCGCGCTCGACGGCGAGCGGCTCGCCGACGCCTTGGCGCACTGGCACCGGCGGCTGGCCCTGGGGCCGACCTGTCTGGTGGCCAACTCGGTCGGCTGCCAAGTGACCGCTGCCCTCGCCGCCCGCCACCCGCGCCTGGTGAGCCGGCTGGTCATGGTCGGCCCGGCGCTCGAACCGGGGACACCCGGGCGGCGCCAGGTCGGCCGGCTTCTCGCGGACGCGCCCCGAGAACCCCTCTCCCTGATTCCGCTGGCCGCGACGGACTACCTGCTGACCGGGCTCCTGCGCTGTGCAGCTTCATTCCGCACCGCCCTGCGCGACGCGGCCGAGTCATTCGAGGGGAACCTGACCCAGGTCCACGTGCCGACGCTCGTCGTCCGGGGAGCGGGTGACACCATCGCCTCCGCCGCCTGGGTCCGGCGCGTGGCGCGTACGGTCCAGGACGGCCGAACGGCCGAGATTCCGGGCGCGGCCCACGCGGCCCACTACAGCGCGCCGGACGCCATGGCGGCGCTCATCGAGAAGTTCACGCTGGGAGATCCCTCATGAAGCCCTCAACGACGTCGGACCCGGCACGGCCCCGGCGCTCGGAACGCCCCTCGCCCTGGCTGCGCCTGCTGCCCGGCATCTCCCCGAAGCGCCGCGGATTCATCCTGGCCTGGTGGGGCTTCGCCCTCACCTTCGGCGGGATGCGCCTGCTCACCTGGCTCATCCACATCGACGTGGCCGGGGTGGGGGACCTCCAGGCCGGAGGTGTGCACCTCCACCACTACGTGTGGGGCATCCTGCTGCTCGCGGCGGTGGGCGCGGCGGGCCTCGCCGAACGCTCGGCGCGGGCGCGCGCCTGGATGGGCCTCGCCTACGGGGTGGGCCTCGCCCTCATCGTCGACGAGGCCGCGCTGCTGATCAGCCTGGAAGACGTGTACTGGGACACCGAGGGCGGCGTCAGCATCGCCCTGGCCATCGCGGTGATCGCCGTCGCGGGCAGCGTCCTGGCGATGACGAGGGGACGGCGCGCCTCCAAGGCGGACCGGGGCGAGAGCTGAGCAGGTGGCGCGCAGGGGGGTGGGTATCCGCCTGGCCGACACCCGCGCCCAGGGCTGAGAGCAATGTCCCCACCCGGACCTCGGCGGTGGTGACGCCTGGAGTGCGCCAGGTGCCATCGCGCGCCATCCAGTTGCGAAGAAGTGGCTGCAACCGGTCCATGGCCTTGGCGAACCTGGCTTCGGGGGTGCGGCGTTCCTCGAACCAGAAGAGCCCGCAGCCGGGACATCAGGGACACCAGATGCTTCCGGCCCCTCCCGATGTCGTATCGGAAGGGGCCGGTTCTCGTAGCGGGGACAGGATTTGAACCTGCGACCTCTGGGTTATGAGCCCAGCGAGCTACCGAGCTGCTCCACCCCGCGTCGGTGAACCCCACCCTACGTCAGGTGAACGGGTGCGCATGACCACTCCGAGCCCCCGATCCGTCAGCGCTCGCGATGCCAGAAGCCGAGATTGTGCTCCCGGTAGTAGTCGACCGGGCCGATCCGCCGCGGTGCCAGCGACTGGGTGTGCGGGTGGCGGGCGTGGCCCGGCCGGTACGAAGGCCAGGCGGGCAGACCGGCCCCGCGTGGTGTGCCGGTGCGGGCGAAGGCGGCCCAGTATCCGCTCATCGTGGCCGACAGGCGGCGCTGCGCCGGGGTGAACAGCGGCTCGGCCGTCTCGTCCTCGAAGAGGTAGGGGATGTCGCCCGAGTGGAAGGCGCCGAAGTCGAAGTCGCCGGGCAGCGGCAGGAACATCGGGGCGTCGCGGTCGGCGAACTCGTAGGCGTACACAGGGGTGTGCCGGGCCAGTGCCTCGTGCTGGTCGTGTGTGCCGCGCGCCCACATGCGGTCGGTGATCACGGTGGCCCACGCCAGAGCGGGAGACGGGAACGCGGAGGTCGGGTACTCGGACCGCACCCGCTCGGCCCGCGCTTCGCCGAACGCGGTGCGCAGCGCACGCCGGTAGTCGGCCTCGGTGAACTTCCTGCCCACCGCGTCGTACGTCATCCCGACGAACGTCCGGTGCTCGTCGCGGGTCGCGCCCGACAGGACGGGCACGCGGTGGAAACGTCCGGCGCGCAGGGCCGTCGGCGGCAGCTCGGGGAGGGTGGGGTTGCCGTATCCGAATGCCTGGAAGGCGTTCATGATGTGCGGCACCTTGAGGATCGTCTTCACGGGCAGGGCCCGCAGGCAGGCGAGGGTGCGCTCCGGTCGGCGGTCCCGGCAGCCGAGGGAGGAGGTCATCTCGGCCGTGATGTCCTCCATCTCGCGGCCCGTCCGCCAGACGTACCAGGGATATCCCGGGACGCCCGGCCCCATCGCACCGGCCGGCATGTCCATCACGGCCTCACCGCTCGCCATCACGGCCCGGTGGAACAGGCCCCTGGAAGCGGGCGACGTCAGGTGTCCCGCCACGGCGGACGCGCCGAACGACACACCGGCCACGGTGACGTTGCCGGGATCACCGCCGAAAGCGCGCGCGTTGTTCCGTACCCAGGTGAGGGCGGCTCGCTGGTCCTGGAGGCCGAAGGTGCCGGACCCACCAAGACCCGGCAGGGCGAGGCCGCCGAAGACCCCGAGGCGGTAGTTGACGGTGACGACCAGCAGGCCCCGCTCCGCCAGGCGGCGTCCGTCGAAGAAGGCGCCCCCGCCCACCGAACCGTCTCCGTGAATCCATACGAGCACGGGCGCGGCCTGCCGCCGGGTCGTGACCGGCGGCGTCGTGATGTTCAGGACCAGGCAGTCCTCCTCCGTGCTGGAGATGCGCGCGTAGGCGGACGGCACCTGCGGGCAGAGCGGCCCGGGCTTTTTCGCGTCCCTGACGCCCTTCCACGGCTGGACCGGGCGGGGCGGCGCCCACCGGTGGCGTCCCTTGGGGGCGCCCGCGTAGGGGATGCCCCGGAAGATCCGGTGTGCGCCGGATCGGGTGCCGCGGACGACACCCGCGTCGGTGCGCACCGTCTCGTCGGTCGTGGCGTCGACCGGAGTGCCGCGCCGGGCCTCCTCGGCGACCGCTGCCGGGCCGGACCGCGCGGTGGGGGCGAACGGCGCGGATGCCAGCACCGTGAACGTCAGGGCGGTGGCCGTCGCCGCGACGGCCGCCCGAGGGGCAGTTCTGCGATGGGTCACGGCGGAAGCCTTCCTTGTGGGCGCCCGTCTCCGCGCGCGGACGCACCGGGGACGACCTGAACGAGGCACGGGCTCCGCTGTCCGGGCCCTGCCACGGAACAGGCGCGTGATCACGTCTGGCGGCCGCGCGTTCCGATCACGCGCCCTACGGGTACGACGCCTCTCGCACCGGGCGAGGGGCCAGGCCGAAGGAGCCGGACATGGCACCCACCGCACCCGATTTCGCACGTGACATCGACCCCTACGCGCCCTACGAACCGCAGCGCGACTGCGACCCCGACGCCAAGCCGGGCCTGATCGACTTCCGCGATCTGGTACTCGCCGCCTACGCCGGTACGACCGACATGGGCATCAGCAGGGCCTGCGGCAGCGGCGGCCAGAGCGAGCACAAGGAGGGACGGGCCTGGGACTGGGGTGTCAACGTACAGGGGCAGGCGCACCTGGCCGACGACCTGATCAACTGGTTGCACGCCACCGACCGGCACGGCAACATGCACGCTCTCGCACGCCGCTTCGGCATCATGTACATGATCTGGAACCGGCGCATCTGGATGGCCAACCGCCCGGCCGCCGGCTGGCAGCCGTACCGGGGCGCCAACCCGCACACCAACCACATCCACTTCAGCTTCTCGTGGGCCGGCGCCCGCAGGGAGACGAGCTGGTGGAAGGGGTCCGTGGTGCCGGACCGGCGGCAGCGGCTGGCGGTGGGGACGTCGGCGGACGGTCGTGTGGAGGTGTTCCACGCGGCGGTCGATCAGATCTATCACACGTATCAGCATCAGCCGGGTGGTGCGTGGTCGGGCTGGCGGGCCTTCGGCGGTCCTGCGTCGGCGACGATCGCACTGTCCGCGTCCCCGGACGGACGGCTGGAGCTGTTCGCCATGAACGCGGAGACGTTCACGCACCGGTACCAGACGAAGGCGTCGGGGGAGTGGGCGGACTGGTATGCCTTCGGGGGTGGTGGAGACCATCTGGCGGTGGGGCGGAACCATGACGGCCGGTTGGAGGTCTTCGCTTCGAACGCCGGGGGAGTGCACCACCGTTGGCATGACACACCGGGCGGGCCGTGGCATGACTGGCGGCCGCTGGGAGGCCCCGCGAGCGCGCGGCTGGCCGTGGGGTCCGCGTCGGACGGCCGTATCGAGGTGTTCGCGCTGACCGATGACATCTTCCGGCACACGTGTCAGACCGATCTGGCGGGGACGTGGCGTCAGTGGGTGGACTTCGGTCTGGGGGGCGAGCAACTGACGGTGGGGAAGAACCGTGACGGCCGGCTGGAGGTGTTCGCCACCAACTCGTCCGGGGTGCACCACCGTTGGCAGAACGTGCCTGCCGGTGACTGGCACGAGTGGCGGCCGCTGGGCGGTCCCGCGGGTGCGCGTCTCGCGGTCGTGGAGTCGCATGACGAGCGGATCGAGGTGTTCGCCATGAACGATGACGTCCTCCAGCACAACTACCAGGTCGACGCTTCGGGCACGTGGCGCACCTGGCAGGACTTCGGCGGCGGGGGCTACTTCATCCAGGCCCTGCGCAACCGCGACGGGCGGCTGGAGATCTTCGCCAACAACCCCGGCGGCGTACACCACCGCTGGCAGCACCAGCCGGGCAGCACCTGGCACGACTGGCAACCGATGTGACCCGGCCACCTCCGTGACGGTCGGCCGACTGGCCGGCCGTCACAGCTGCCATCGGAGATCCCGCGCGGGGGCGTACCGGCACATCGTCCCCGTGGAGACAGCGCCGCGCAGGTGGACGGCCAGCTCCGGGTGGCGCTGGTCCAACTTGCGCAAGGTGTCACGGATGCGGGCCGTGACATTCTTGCGGGCCCGCTCGCGCGAGTCGCCCAGGCGGCGCGGGCGCCCTCCGAGACCGGCACAGCGGCGCAGTTCCTCCAGGAGGTCGGCGCGCTCCCGGTCGTAAGCGGCCGCGCGCTGATCGTCCCCCTGCTCGACCGCCCGGTCGATCTCGGCCTCCAACCGCTCCAGATGACGTCGGTACCGGCTGCGGGCCTCGTCGTCCAGCACCTCGTCGGCCCCCATGCCGTGCACGGTGGCGACGGTGTCGTCGTCCGGGTTCAGCAGCCGGACGGCCGCGATGTCCCGGCCGGGCCGGCTCAGCAGGCAGTGCAGGTCGCGCAGGCCCTTCGCGTCGGGCATGTGCACGGTGCGGCCCTCGTACGTCAGCCGCCACACCTCGCCGTTGCGGCGGAACTCGTACGCGGAGGACGCGGAGGACGCGGGGGGCGCTGCGGCCCGGCCGGATGGCGCGCCCAGGTGGTGCGCGGCCGCGGGCCCGACGCGGGCGAGCAGATGGGTCATGCCCAGCTCGCGCGCCTGCGCCTCGGCCTCGCTCAGCAGGGCGGCCACGTACCGTTCGTCGTGGGCCTCCTGCGCCGAGACCGCGGCCGCCAGTTCGAGGCGGGCCCGCAGTGACCAGGGCAGCGCGTGCAACTGGTCGGCGGACCGGCGGGCCTCGGTGAGGTGACGCACCGCGGCCTCCCACCGCTGCTGCGCGGCATCGAGGACGCCCATCCACAGTGCCGCCGGGCCGCTGATGTCCCACCCGAAGAGGGAGACCAGCCACTGGCCGCTGTACGGGGTCAGGGCGGCGCGGACGGTCTCGCACCACGCCGGGTCGCCCGACGCGGCGGCCGCCTGGGCCTGGTGGCGCAGCCACAGCGGGGTGACGCTGCGGTGGAGCACCGTGTCACCGCCGGCGCCCGCCCCCGGCCGGGGAACGGGCACCCCCTGGCCTTCGCCGGCCTCCAGGTCGGTCAGGGCCTCGACGAGGTCGACGTACGGATGCTGCTGGGCCCGCATCGTGCCCAGCAGCCGCCTCGCCTCGGCGAACCTGCCCCGCAGGACGAGCAGGCTCCAGCGGTGGTGGGAGCTGAAGTACCGGTAGTAGTTGGCGCCCGGGGTGTTCATGGACTCCGAGGCGTCGAGCAGCTGTGTCGCCTCGGCGAATCTGCCGGTCAGGGCGTGGATGATGCTGTGGTCGATCACCGAGTGCAGCCGCAGGCGGGCCGAGCCGTCGGCGGCGCCCAGGGCCACCATCGCGTGGAAGTCCTCCATGAACCGCGGGTCACCCACTTCGAGTGCGGCGACCCAGCGCATGGACATCGCCACGTGTTCCGTCCACCGGTCGCCGCGGCGCCGGGACACCGCGACCAGCTCACCCGCCAGAGCCCGCCGGTCGACCGCCGCCCGCGGCCCCCACTCCGACTGCAGCCGCGCCCACAACCCGATGTGCAACGTGTCGTCGTCGCCCGCCGCGCGGGCCCCGGCGACCACCGCGGCCGCCACGTGCCGGGCCAATGACGTCTGCGACAGGGGCAGTTCGGAGGTGTCTTCAGAGGCGGTGCGCCCTTGTTCGTACGCCCAGCGCAGCACACGAGGCTTCAGCACCGTCGTGTCACCGAGCCCGTCGGAACCGTACAGGGTCAGGGCGGTCCGCCCCATCAGCAGCGGATCGCCCAGGCTCCGCGCCAGGGCGGCCGCGTCGGTGAACACCCGCCAGGAACGCTCGTGCTCACCGACCATCTGGAGCGCTGTACCGAAGTGGAGCCCGAGCAGCACGCGCCGCGCGGAGGCCTCCTCGCCGAGGCGGTCCATGGCGCGCTCGTAGTGGCCCGCCGCTTCCTCGTGCGCCATCCGGCTCTCCGCGTGCCGCGCCGCGGAGAGCAGCAGTTCCACGGCCTCGTCGCGGTCCAGCTCCTCGAAGGCCAAGTGGGCGTGGCGGGCCAGTTCCACCGGGAGAGTGGCGTCCTGCGGCACCGCCGTGCTCCGCAGCGCGCGTACGGCGGCCGCGTGCAGCCGGCGTACGCGCCGCGCGTCCAGGGCGCCGTAGAGCGTCTCACGTACGAGGTCATGCTTGAAGAGCACGTCTCCGGAGCGTTCGTGCGCGACCAGTTGGGCGTCCGCGGCCTGAGCCAGCCACCGGCGTACTTCTTCGGACGAGGTACCCGTCAGGGACGCAAGCGTGTCGGTGCGAAACCGCCGCCCCAGCACGGACGCCGCCCCCAGGCAGTCCGCGACGTCGCCGTCCAGCAGGTGCAACCGCTGCTGCAGAGAGGCGTGCAGGCCCGGCGGCATTCCGCGCACTTGGTGGCCGCCCGCCCACAGGCGTGCCGTCTCCTGGACGAAGAAGGGGTTGCCGCCCGTCCGCCGCAGGACATCGGCCACGAGCGCGCCGTCCGGCGCGCACCCCACCGTACGGCGCATCAGTTCGGCGACGTCCGCGGCTCCCAGCCCGGTCAGCGTGAGCGTCGTGGCCCGGGTCACCAGTGAGCGGAGCCGGTCGCGCAGCGGATGGTCCGGCCGCTCGACCTCCACGAGCCTGCATGTCGCCACGATCAGCACCCGCTCCAGCGATACGTGCTGCGCCGCGAACTCCAGGAGGGCGACCGATGCCGTGTCCGCCCAGTGCACGTCTTCCAGCACGACCAGCACCGGCCGGTGCTGCGCGGCGGTGACCAGCAGGGTCGTGACCGCGTCGAACAGCTCGAACCGGCCCGTCTCCTCCGCCTTGCCGCCGCCCGGCAGCACCTGCCCCACCACCCGGGCGGCCTCCGGCGCGGCCTCCCACGCCTCGGCCGGCATGGACCTGCGCAGACCTCGTATGACCTGCGTCCAGGGCCAGTAACCGGGGGTGCCGTCGGCGCCCCAGCACGCCCCGCGCAGGACGGTCATGCCCGCGCGCCCCGCCTCGTGGACCACGCGACCGGTGAGGGCCGTCTTGCCGATGCCCGCCTCGCCGGTGATCAGCAGCAGACCGCCGTGACCGCCACGCGTCCGCTCCAACTGGGCGCGCACCGAACGCAGGAAGTCGTCCCGCCCGAGCAGCGCCTGCCCGGTGCCGTCCTCGGCCGGAGGCAGGGTCATGGCCGCCCCCGGTCCCGGCAGGCGTCTTCCGCGCAGACCATGCCCTCACCACCCCCGCAGCACCGCGTCCCCGCGGCAGCCGTTGTTCCGCCCGGAAGCGTAGAGCCTGTTCGAAAACCGGATCAACTTCACCAAAGGCGCGAACGGGGGACGCATATGAACGGGGGCGCATGTGCGCGGGGCGGCGCAGGTGCACGGGCGGCGGCGGCGCGGATGAGCGGGTGTCAGCGCCGCAGGAGTTCCCGGATCGCTTCCGCGATCTCGTCGGGAGCGTCTTCCGCCATGAAGTGCCCCGCGCGGGTGAGCCGGTGATCGAGGTCCGGCGCCCAGGCCTGCCAGACCTGAGCGGCGTCGTAACCGAGCCGGGCTCCCCAGTCCTGCTGGATGACCGTGACGGGCATCGCGAACTGGGAACCGGCGTCGAAGTCCGCCTGGTCGTGCGCGACGTCGACGCCCGCGGAGGCGCGGTAGTCGGCCACGATCGAGGGCACGGCCGCGGCGCTCGCCCGCAGATACTCGGCGCGCACCCCGTCCGGGATCGCGGCCGGGTCGCGTGCCCAGGCATCGAGGAAGGAGCCGAAGAACGCGTCCGCGCTGTTGGCGATCATGGTCTCCGGCAGTCCCGGTGGCTGCGCCATGAGGAAGAGGTGGTAGCCGACGGCGGCGGAGACGCCGTGCAGCACCTTCCACATGTCGAGTGTCGGTACGACATCGAGGACGCCGAGGTGTGTGACGGTCTCCGGGTGGTCCAGCCCGGCCCGGAAAGCGACAAGGGCACCGCGGTCGTGGCCGACCAGGGCGAAGCGGTCGTGGCCGAGCGCCGCCGCGAGCGACACGGTGTCGGCGGCCATCGCGCGCTTCGCGTACACGTCGGGACTCGTGGCCGCCGGCTTGTCACTCGCACCGTAACCGCGCAGGTCAGGGCAGATGACGGTGTGCTCGGCGGCCAGCTTTGCCGCGACGTGCCGCCACATCAGATGTGTCTGGGGGAAGCCGTGCAGGAGGACGACCGGGCTGCCGTTGTCATCGCCGCCGATCGCCGCGGACAGCTCCACGCCGTCCGCGCCGGGCAGGCGCACGTGTCGGAAGCCGGGAATACCGAGTGTCATGTGGGGGTCCTTTCCCCGAGCCGGGTGGTGACTGACGGGCTCAGGGTGGGCGACGGCGATGAGCAGCCGATCAGCATGGCGGGACGGCGATCAGCAGCGGCGTGGCGAGGCGTCGATCAGCAGCCGATCAGCGCCGCGCCTCGGCTCGGACCAGATGCCGGACGATGGAGGCATGCGGATCGATGTACTTGGCGCGGTACGGGCGTGGGACGACGACGGCCGCCCGATCGACCTCGGCGGACCCCGGCACCGCGAAGTGCTCGCCCGGCTCGTCGCGGCGGAGGGCAGGATGGTCACCGCGGACACCCTCGTCGACGACCTCTGGCCCGCGCCCCCCGCCCGCGCCCTCGGCGCACTGCGCACGTTCGTCGCCGCGCTCCGCCGCGCCATCGAACCCGACCGGCCGCCCCGGACCCCGCCCCGCGTGCTCGTCACGGAAGGCACGGGCTACGCGCTGCGCCTGCCCCGCCCGGCCGTGGACGTCCACCGGTTCGAGGACGCCCTGGCAGAGGCACGCCGATCTCCCGAAGGTGTGACCGCCCTCGGCGAGGCACTGTCCCCGTGGCGCGGGCCGGCCTACGCCGACCTGCCCGACGCGGCATGGGCCCAGCGGGAGAGGACCCGGCTCGAAGAGCTGCGGCTTCAGGCCGTGGAACTGCGCGCCGGCATCCTCCTCGACGACGGCCAGGGCTGCGACCTCGTCGCCGAACTGGGCGCACACGTCGCCGAGCACCCATGGCGCGAACCCGCCTGGGGGCTGCTCGCCCGCGCCCTTTACCGCGCCGGGCGGCAGGCCGACGCCCTGGCCACGCTGCGCCGGGCCCGCACGATGCTCGTGGAGCAACTGGGGCTCGACCCCGGCACCGCTCTGCGACGCCTTGAGGCCGACATCCTCAACCGGTCCACGAGCCTCGAAGCGGCGCCTCGCGTCTGGCCGGGCGCCGACGTCCGGCTGGGCCCCCGTACGACCGTGGACCTCGCCCGCACGCTCGCCCTCGCGGGCAGCGACGCCCTCGTCCTCTCCCGGCGCAACCGCCTCGCGGCGATCGAGGCGGCCGAACGTACCGGGGACGTCGCGCTGACCGCCCGCGTCATCGGCGCCTACGACGTGCCCGCCATCTGGAGCCGCGC
Organism: Streptomyces huasconensis; assembly: GCF_021028635.1. Taxonomy (NCBI): domain Bacteria; kingdom Bacillati; phylum Actinomycetota; class Actinomycetes; order Kitasatosporales; family Streptomycetaceae; genus Streptomyces; species Streptomyces huasconensis. The sequence continues at coordinate 168,070 of NZ_CP086119.1, read as the reverse complement.
GGACGACCCCGAGCAGTCGCGCGCCGTCGTGTCGGCCGCCGAGCGCACGCTCACCGCGCTCGGCCCCGGCGGGCCCGCCGACCTGAGAGCCCGGCTCCTCGCCACCATCGCCGTCGAGAGCCGCAGCGCGGACACCCACGGAGCTGCCGCCGAGAACGCGCGCCGAGCCGCACACCAGGCCGAAGCCCTGGCGCGGGACCTGGGTGATCCCGCGCTGCTCGCCTTCGCACTCAACGGCGTGTTCCTCCAGTCCTTCGCGCGTCCAGGGCTCGCGCAGGAACGGGACGAGATCGGGGCCGAACTCGTCTCGCTCGCCACCCGCCACGCCCTGCCGACCTTCGCGATCCTGGGTCGGCTCGTACGGATGCAGTCCGCGTCGGCCCGCGGTGACCTCACGGGCGGCGTCGCGCACGCGACCGCCGCGGAAGAGCTGGCCGCCGTCCACGAGTCCCCTCTCGTGTCCGTCCTCACCCGGTGGTTCCGGGCCCGCGTCACCGCCGCCCGGAGCACCGAAGCGGGCGGACCCACCGCCGCGGCGGCAGCGGCCGCCTACCGTGCCGCCGACGAGGCCCTCAGGACGGGTGGGATGCCGGGGCTGCGTCACGGCCTCCTCCCGCTCGCCCTGCTCGGGCTGCGCCTGCTGCACGACCGCCCCGCTCCCACCGACCCCCAGTACGACTGGGGTCCGCACCTGCCCTGGGCGGCACCGCTCGTACTCCTCGCCCGGAACAGGCCGGAGGAGGCGCGCACCGCCCTCGCCGCGGCGCCCGAACCGCCACGCGGACACCTCCAGGAGGCCCTCTGGTGCCTCACCGCCCGTGCCGCCGTGCGCCTCGGCGACCGCGAGACGGCCGCGCGTGCCGCGACGGCCCTGGGTGCGGCCCGTGACGAGGAGGCCGGCGCCGCAAGCGGCCTTCTGACGCTCGGCCCGGTGGAGCGCTATCGCGCGGAAGCCGAGGCGTGCGCCGCCACCGCGCCCGCTGCCGACGCTGTTTGACAGACACGGCGCCACAGATCATCATTCCATTAATTGTTTAATGGAATCGAGAGAGGCGCTTGGTGCACATGACCCCTGCCGACATCACCGAGGCCGGCGACCCCTTGAGCGCCGCCGCGCTCGAGGCCCGCGGCCTGGGCAAGCGCTACGGACGCGGATGGGCGCTGCGCGACTGCTCCTTCCGGCTGCCCGCCGGGCGGATCTGCGGGCTCGTCGGCCCCAACGGCGCCGGAAAGAGCACCCTGTTGGGGCTCGCCACCCGCCTGGTGACCCCCACCGAGGGCGAACTCCGCGTCTTCGGCGTGCCCGTGGACGACCCGGCCGCGATGCCCCGGTACGCGTTCCTCTCTCAGGACAAGCCGCTGTTCAAGCGGTTCACCGTCGCCGAGACCCTGCGGATGGGCGCCGAGCTGAACCCCGGCTGGGACATGGCCGCGGCGGAGCGGATCGTACGGGCGGGGCCGGTGCCCATGGACGCCAGGGTCGGTACGCTCTCCGGCGGTCAGCGCACCCGCGTCGCGTTCGCCCTCGCCTTCGGCAAGCGGCCCGACCTCCTGCTGCTCGACGAGCCGATGGCCGACCTGGACCCGGTGGCCCGCGACGAGATGAGTTCCCTGCTGCTGTCCGAGGCCGTCGAGCGCGGCACCACGGTGGTGATGTCTTCCCACATGCTCGCCGAGCTGGAGGACATGTGCGACTTCCTCCTGGTCATCGCGGACGGCCAACTCCGGATGGCCGGCGACGCCGACGAACTCGTCCCGGCCCACGCCCTGGTGACCGGACTCGCGCCCGACGGCAAGCCGCCCGCGGACCTCAGCCCTCACACGGTGGTCGAATTCCGGGTGTCGGGGCGCCAGTTCCGTGCCCTCCTGCGGCCCCACGGCCCGCTCGCCCCGGACTGGGAGGTCTCCGAGCCGAGCCTGGAGGAAGTCCTGCTCGCCCACCTCCGCTCACCGGGCACGGAACCGCTGTTCACCCGTGCCGCCCGTATCGAGGCCGAAGGAATCCACGCCGCATGAGCACCACCGCCCAGACCGCCGGGCCGCGCACCGGAAAGTCCGCCAAGAGGCCGGGCCTGCTGCACGGCGTCACCTGGCTCGTCGCACGCCAGCACCGCACCGCGCTGTGGCTCATCGGCGCCGCGACCCTGCTCGGCGCGGCCATGATCGTCTACCAGCGCGGCGAGATGGTCTCCATGCTGGATCGGCTCGGCTGGCCCGGCAAGGACGTCCATCTCCCCAATGACCCCAAGGGATTTCAGTACATGACCGGGGTCCTGGGCGGCCTGCCCGTGATCCTCGGCGTCTTCCTGGGCGCGCCGCTGATCGCGGGTGACCAGGAGCAGGGGACCGCCCAACTGGTCACCACCCAGTCGGTGCCGCGCCGCCGCTGGCTCGCGGCCAAGCTGATCGGCTGCCTCTCGGTGGTGCTCGTGTCCACGGCGGTGCTCGGCGCGCTGTTCACCTGGTGGTGGGAGCCCTACCGCGAGGCCCTCCCCGCTGAGTGGCTGCAGGGCGAGGTCTTCGACTCGACAGGACCGATGCCGACGGCGCTCTCCCTCTTCCTCACCACCTGCGGCATCGCGATCGGCATGCTCCTGCGCCGCGTACTGCCGGCGATGATGGTGACCTTCCTCTTCTCCATGGCCGTCGAACTCGCCTGGAGCGAGGTCCGCGGCCGGCTGGCCACACCGCGGCTGTTCACCTACCCGCTGAACGCCGACAGCCCGGCCTTCCTCGACCAGGCGGTCGAGTCCGACCGGTGGATCGGCACCGCGGACGGACAGCTCTACGGATGGGGCACCTGCGCCGAGCAGACCGAGCGGGCCACCAACGCCTGCATCAAGGAGCACGGCATCGTCAACAACGTCATCGAGTACTTCGGTTACGACCAGATGCCCGGCATGCAGTGGACCGGAGCCGGTCTGCTGCTCGGCGGCACCGCCGTCGTGGCCGTCTTTATCCTGTGGTGGGCGACGCGGCGGCCCCTCTAGGGCGAGCCGGGGCAGCGGGTACGTAAGGTGTCGGCAGGCGAGCAGAGAGTGGGGACAGTGGTCGAATTCCGTATCGACCGGCGCAGCGGCGTGGCCACGTATCTGCAGATCGTCCGGCAGGTCGAACAGGCCCTGCGCATGGGTGCGTTGGTCGAGGGCGACCGTCTGCCCACCGCGGCGCAGGTCGCGGCGGCCACCAAGGTCAACCCGAACACGACGCTGAAGGCGTACCGCGAGCTGGAACGCGCCGGCCTCGCCGAGGTCCGCCAGGGGGCGGGCACCTTCATCACCCGCTCCCTCGCCCGCCCCCAGGCCGGGCCGGACTCACCGCTGCAGACCGCCCTGGCGGAGTGGATGCGTCAGGCGCGGTCGGCGGGGCTCACCGGCCAGGACGTGACCGCACTGTTCGAGGCGGTCCGCGCGGCGACGTTCGAAGCCGCCGCGCAGGACTGAGCCCCGCGGGGAGCGTCTGCTCCCACCGGGCCAACCGGTTCCGGAACGCGAACGACCCACGGCACAGGCGTGGTTCAGGCAGCTCGGTAACTCCGAGGCGGCGACGCCCCGGGCGCGGGCGGACGGCGTCTCCTGACCCAGGCCAGCAGGACCACCGAGCACACGGCGGCGAACGCGCACCACGTGGAGATGTACTCCTGACGCCACAGCGCCACGCATACCGCGGCCCCGACGGCGACCAGCACGCCGAACAGGACAAGACCGCGGTTGCCGGACAGCAGCAGGGACCCGATGGTGGCGAGCAGGTAACCGGCGACGACCAGTTCCGGCCGCGGCAGCCCGAGGGCGTACCCGACCGTGTGGCCACGGATGTCGGCCGTCACGGTACGGGTCGCCAGCGCGTACGCGAGTGCCGTCGCCGTCACGGTCCCCGCGGCGAGCGGGAACAGCAGGCGGCGGCGGGCGCCCGGTGGCGCCGCGCACAGCACGCCCGCCGGAACCCACAGCGCGAGCAGCGGGAGGGCGATCACGGCCCAGGCGACGGTGGCGGGCCCCGCACCGCCGCCGACGCGCCAGACCGCTGCCTCGACGAGCTGGTGAACGCCGAGGAGCAGCGGAAGCGCCGCCAGCGGCAGGTCGCGGGGGCGCCGGACGGCGAGGGCCGTACTGATGACGCCCACGGCGGCGATGCCCGCACCCGCCACGAGATCGGCCGTCGCGCTCCAGCACATGGCAGTAACGCTACGGCCGACCCGGTGCGGGGGCGCGTCGGGCGGGGCCTTCGCGGACACGCCGGGCCGTGACGGCCCTCGGCAGAAAGCACACATGCGCAGGCACGCAGCACACGTAGGCAGGTATGGAGCAGCGCGAACGGGGACGACACATACCGGCCGTTAGGGTGAGGTGATCATTCCCTGAAGAAAGGCCCTGCGGCTCACCGTGTCCGCATCTCGCTCACACACCCTGTTCTCCTTCGGCACACTGCTGGACGAGCGCGTCCAGAAGACGCTCTTCGGCCGAGCCGTCCCCACCACCCCGCCACGCTGGACGGTTACACGACCAGGCCGCTGCGGATCACCGACGAAGCCGTGATCGCCGCCAGCGGCCTCGACGTACACCTGACGCTGGAGCACTGGCCCTGCGTGAGTGCCTCCAGGCCTGGTGCGATGCGAACCAGGTCGACCACGTCGACCTGTGGGAACCGCTGCGGGGGCACCCCGAACTGCTGCAGGGCAGGTTGCACCCCACGCCCGAAGGGCACCAAGTGCTGTATCAGCGCCTTGAGTTGCTGACCGGCCACTCCCTTGCGGAACACTGACCGGGTGAAGGAAATCTACTGTGGCCGCAGTAGACATCATGCTCCGCCGGGGCTAACGTTTTCTTGCAGTCAGTCAGGAGGCCGGTCGAAGACGGCACGGCAGAGGTGAACTGCCGTGCCGGTCTCTGGTCACGCATCCGCGATCCTCCCGCTGCCCTCTGTCTCCCCCCGGCGAAGGGCAGCGGAGAAACGAAGGCCGGCCGAGACCGGCCGGCGGACGGCGGTGAAATCCCGGGGCCCGGGTGCCGGTACGGCGCCCGGGCCCGTCGGCGTGTTTCCGGAAGGAGAGGTTCTGTGGCCCCTGCCCGTTCCCGTCCCGTCGACCATCTCGACGATGACGACTATCCGGCGTACACCATGGGCCGGGCCGCCGACATGCTCGGCGTCACCCCCGCCTTCCTCCGAGCCCTGGGGGAACACCGCCTGGTCACCCCGCTGCGCTCCAAGGGCGGTCACCGCCGCTACTCCCGCCACCAGCTGCGCATCGCCGCCCGCGCCCGGGAACTCGTCGACCAGGGCACCCCCATAGAGGCCGCCTGCCGCATCATCGTCCTCGAGGACCAGCTCGAAGAAGCGCGCCGCAATTCATGCCCATAAACAATGGGAGCAGAAATTGACAGAGGCGCCTCACTATGCCCCGCCGAGAATTGACTGGGATGCAAAAATATGACCCCAGCTCTCCACTCGAAACGCAAATTTTTTAATTGACAAGGATGCGGCGATTGCCTACGGTCCAGTCGTCACTTTTGCCGATCGCACCCGAAGGTATTCATGACCGCGTCTCCAACGCTGCCGAAGTCGAGGCAGCAGTTGATCCTTGCCGTACTCATGTTGTGCTCGCTGCTCATCTGGCTGGACAACACCGTCCTGAGCACCACCTTGGAGACCCTCGCGGACCCGGTCCGCGGCCTGGACGCCGGCCCGGCCGAGCTGCAATGGGCCACCGGCTCCTACACGCTGACCTTCGCCACCTTGATGTTCACCGCGGGCGCACTGGGTGACCGCTTCGGCCATCGGACCGTGCTCGTCGCCGGACTCCTCGTCTTCGCCGGATCGTCGATGTGGGCGGCATACGCGAGCGACGCAGGCCAATTGATTGCCGCTCGCGCCGCGATGGGAATGGGCAGCGCGCTGATCATGCCCGCCAATATGGCCCTCCTCATGTGGACCTTCACAGGACCGGCGCGGACCAGCGCGATCGCCGTATCCTCGACTTCCGCCGGTGTGGGAATGGCGGCGGGCCCGGTGCTCGCAGGGCTGCTCCTCGACCATTTCTGGTGGGGTTCGGTCTTTCTCGTCAATGTCCCGGTCGCTGCCCTGGCACTGGCCGGGATCGCCACACTGGTCCCGAATTTCCGCAGCCCCGCCCCCCGGCCGCTGGACCCGGCCGGAATGCTGCTGTCGATCAGCGGTCTCGCGGCGCTGGCCTACGGACTGATCCGCGCCGGGCAGGTGACCGCCTGGAGCCGTACGGACGTCTGGGCGCCGATCGCCGTCGGACTGGTCCTGCTGACGGCTTTCGTACTCGTCGAACTGCGCAGCAAGGAGCCCAGCTTCGACCCCCGCCTGCTCGCGCAGCGTGCCTTCGGCGGCGGCAACGCGGCGCTCGGACTGCTCCTCTTCGCCGTCGCCGCCGTCACCTTCTACAGCGCGTTCTATATGCAGGGCGCGCGTGGCCTCTCGCCGATGGAGGCCGGTCTGGCCAGTCTCCCGACCGCGCTCGGCGCGGTCCTCGGGGCGCCTCTCGGGGCGCGGCTGGTCCGCCGCTGGTCGCTGCGCCTCGTCTCTGGACCGGCCTTCACGGTGGCGGCGCTCAGCATGGGCGCGTACGGGCTGTTCGGACTGCACACCCCCCTCATCTGGATCGAGATCCTGTTGCTGGTCCAGGGGCTCACGATCGGCATGGTGCTCGGGCCGGTGACGGCGGCGTTGATCAGCACCCTGCCCTTGGAGCGCGCCGGGGCCGGCTCGGCCGTCACCAACACCGTGCGGCAGACCGGCAGCGTGATCGGCATCGCGGTGGGCGGCACGATCATGTCGATCGTGTACCGGCACGCGATCGAACCCTCGCTGAACCACGTGCCCGCTTCGGTGCAGGACCGGGCCCGGGTCTCCGCCGAACAGGCCAGGCGCGTCGCCACCGAAGCACACCGGCCCGCTCTCGCAGGTGCCGCCGACGACGCGTTTGTCCACGCCATGCACGTCGGCGCGGCCTGGATCATGCTCATCGCCCTCTGCGGGGCAGCCGTGCTGGTGGTTGCCCTGCGCCCCGGCGGAAAGCCCAAAAACCCCCTACCGGAGCCGGACCACGCTCGCGAAGGCAGCCGCTCCGGGGTGGGCGTGCACCCTCACGCCCAAGGAGGCAAGCGCTGACCCGTCGTGGCCGGCCGGCAGGACGTCGAAGACGACGACCTCGACGTCACCGATCCCGGCCACGGCGTCAGTTCAGGTCAGCCTCACGTGGTCCCCCCACCAGTTGCCCGGTGGCCGCTGCCATGACGTGAGCGGTCCGGTGAGCCTGCCGTCCGCGGTGCCGGACAGCGTGAGCAGCGTGGCCGCTCCGTCCGCGGTGCCCTTGAACAGCGCGATGTCCCGCCGCCCGTCCGGGTCGTAGTCGCCGGAGGCGATGTGGCTGTGGGCGAACGCCCAGGTGCCGGGCGGGGCGCTCCAGGGCACGGTGGGCACCTGGAAACCGCCGTCGGTGGTGGTCGCGAAGCGGAACAGGGAGACCGCCCCGTTGTCGTAGCCGTACATCGCGACCAACTCGTCGGTGCCGTCGCCGTCGTAATCCCCGGCCGTCAGTTTCACGTGGTCCCCCCACCAGTTGCCCGGCGGCCGCCGCCAGGACGTGAGCGGCGCACCGAGTCCGCCGTCCGCCCTGCCGACAAGGGTGATCAGTTCGGCGGCGCCGTCCGCGGTGCCCTTGAACAACGCCACGTCCTGGCGCCCGTCCGCGTCGAAGTCACCCGTGGTGAGCCGGCTCTGGGCGAAGTTCCAGGTACCGGCAGGCACCTTCCAGGGGGTGGTGGGGACCTGGAAGGCTCCCTCGGCCGTGGTCCGGAAGCGGAACAGGGCGGCGCTGCCGTCGTGGTAGCCGTACAGCGCCATGACCTCGTCGCGGCCGTCGCCGTCGTAGTCGCCTGCGGTCAACTGCACGGCGGCGCCCCACCAGTTGCCGGGCGGCCGCTCCCACGACTTGAACGGGGTGGCGTACCCGCCGGAGGCGGTGCCGAGCATCGTCAACAGCGCGATCGATTCGTCGCCCTGACCGCGCAGCAGGGCCACATCGCGGCGGCCGTCCCCGTTGAAGTCCCCCGCGGTGACATGGCTCAGCGGGAAGTTCCACGTACTGGCGGGGGAGTGCCACGCCACGTCGGGGAGCTCGAACCCGCCCGCCGTGTTCGTGGGGAAGCGGAACAGCGAGGCCGCCGCGTTGTCGTAGCCGTACAGGGCGAAGAGGTCGTCGCGCCGGATGTCGTTGCCGGCGCGGGCCGGCCGCTGCTGGAAGGCGATCCCCTTCTGGTTCGCGCACGCCGACAGCACGATGGGCGCGCCCCGCCGCTCCGAGGAGTTCTCCACCTCCAGGCAGCGCGTCGGTGTGGTCGCGCGGGAGAGAACCCACGCGGACTCCGCATGGCTGTCCAGCACGAAGTCGATCCCCGGTGAGCCGGCGCAGCCCCACTGCTCGACACGTGGCGCCGACGTGCCGCCCGCGGGTGTGTCCGTGCGTACCGCCAGGCACTTGCCGCTGTGGGCGTTCACGATGTTGACCGCCTCGGAGGAGGCGGCCGAGGGCCGGAGCAGCCAGCGTGCGCCGGGCTGGCCGTCGCAGTCCCACTGCCGGACCTTCGCCCCGTCGGCGCTGGAGGAGTTCTCGACCTCCATACACCTGCCGCTGTGGACGTTGAGGAGGTTGACCGGCGCGTCGGCCTCCGCGGGGGCGGCCGTCGCGGCCCTCGGCGGTGCCAGCAGGGCGGCCACGACGGACAGCGCCGTGACAACGAGCCACACGAGCGGCCATCGGCGTGCACGGACACTGCCACTGCGCATGGTGACCACCCCTGGTCGTCGGACGAACCGGACCGGATCGTCGCAGCTCGTGCTGACGGCCCGCTGACACGTATGTATCGGCGGGCTCCCGGGTTTCGGTCGTGTGGGGTGGGAGCGCGAGGTGTTGGTGTGAGTTGAGTAGCTCGTGAGGCCGTGATGAGCAGGCATACTCAACCCGGCGTCGGGTCGTGCTGCTGTGCCTCGGGCCCCGCGTCTGATGGATGCCGTCGGGCGAGGACGGAACTCGCGGGGCTCGCGGAGGCCGACCACGGCCGGGGCTCAGGGCTTGGCTCAGCGCACCGGGAAGCCGAAGGAGTAGCCCTGCCCCTTGAGCCGGGGGAGGAGTCGGCGCAGGGCCTCGACGGTCTGGGTGCGGTCGCCGCCCGCGTCGTGGAAGAGGAGCGTCGGCCCGTTGGGCAACTCCCGCTCGACGGTGGCGACGATGGCGTCCGTACCCGGACGCTCGAAGTCCTTCGTGTCCACGTTCCAGCCCAGCGGGCGCATGCCACGGGAGGCGGCGAGCTTGCGGCTGTGCGGGGTGAAGGCACCGCCGGGCGCCCGGTAATACATGGGTCGCACACCCCCGGACGCCTTGGTGATCATGCGTTCGGCGTCGAGTATCTGCCGGGACTGATAGGCCTCGGTGTCCTTGTCCATGGCGGTGTTGTGCGACACCGAGTGGTCGCACAGCCGGTGCCCGGCCGCGACCACCTTCTTCACCAGGTCGGGGTGGGCCTGCGCCTGCGTCCCCACCATGCAGAACGTGGCCTTCACCCCGTACTCCCGCAGCACGTCGAGCACTTGAGGAGTCCATACGGGGTCGGGGCCGTCGTCGATGGTGATGTTGACGCCCCGCTTCCCCTGCTCCGAGGCGTGCGCGATGGTCGCCGCGACCGGCTCGACGTCACCGCCCGGCTTGGCCGGCGCGGTCGCCTTCGACGAGGAGTCACTCTCCGGGCCGGCCTGCGCGGTCCACACCGAGGCACCGGTGGCGAGCACCGTCACCCCCAGCGCCGCCCCGATGACCTTGCCGTACCAGCTCCGCCCGCCACCGTGCCGTGCCATGTCCGCCCCTTTCGCGCATTCCCTCGCTGATCCCCGGTCACCTTGCGACCACATGTCAGGACGAGGTGGGGTGGCCGAGGGCTCCGTTCGTTACCGATCACGGACAAATCCGCGAGGGTTTGGGGACAAACGCCTCCTGCGGGGGACGGCGGGCGCGGCAGGGCAGATCGACCCGGACCGGGGCAGCCGCAACGCTCAGGCCGTCATGTCGGCCACTTCTCGGTCCACCGGTGCTCGCCAAGGCCTACGCTCGTGAACTCATCGCCCCCGGCACCGGCGACGGCACCGAGTGCACGCAAGGCCCGGCAGACCGGGGTGCCTTCGGGCGGCATCAGCTCATCCTCCAGGAGGTGAAGCGGTCCCAGAGTGAGGTGCCCGTCGCGCCAGACCGCCACGTTCTCTTCGCCCACGCCACCGAAGTACTCGGACTCGACATAGGCGACGGGGCCTTCTTCCGACCAGTCGGCCAGTACGCGGTCGAAGCCGGCCGGCAGATTCCAGAAGTCGGCACGACGAGCCTGGGCGGCATCGGTGACCGCCTTCGACAAGGCAGCAGACATGGGCAGCAGCGCCAGACCTTGCCGCAGAACGACAACGCGAGCGGCGTCCATACCCCTGGTCACCGAGGCCAGCAGAGCGCTCTCCGCGATCACTGCCCTCAGCTCGTAACTCAACTCTCCCGCCCCCACTGCCCCATGGTCAGTACCGACAGCCGACTTTCTCCGTACGCCGCCGCGTGACCGAGACGCACGCGGCGCGGACGTAGCGCGATCACGCACGGTGGTCGCCCAAGGCGGGCGGGGGCGCGCTAGTCTTCTGAGTCAGGAATTCTATTCAGATGTATAAGCTTGGCCTGTGGCACGTACCGGGCGGCCGAAGGCCGAATTGATCCTGTCGGGTGAGGAACGGACCGCCCTCGAGGGGTGGGTGCGGCGCCGTTCCACACCGCAGGCGTGGGCCTTGAGGTGCCGGATCATCCTGGCCTGCGCCGAAGGTGCTTCAAACAAAGACGTGGCGGCTCGCCTCGGCTCGACTCCCCACGCGGTGGGCCGCTGGCGGGCGAGGTTCGTCGAGCACCGGATCGCCGGCCTGGGCGACATGCCCCGCCCGGGCGGTCCTCGCACAGTGACGGACGAGCAGGTGGCCGCACTGGTCACCAGGACGCTGGAGTCCACCCCGAAGAACGCAACCCACTGGTCGACGCGCTCGATGGCGAAGGAACTGGGCCTGTCGCAGTCGACCGTGTCCCGGATCTGGCGGGCGTTCGGCCTGCAGCCGCACCGCTCGGAGACGTTCAAGCTGTCGACCGATCCGTACTTCGTCGACAAGGTCCACGACGTCGTCGGCCTCTACCTGGACCCGCCCGAGCGGGCCCTGGTGTTCTGCGTGGACGAGAAGTCACAGATCCAGGCCCTGGACCGCTCGCAGCCGGTGCTGCCGATGATGCCCGGAGTCCCGCAGCGGACCACCCACGACTACGTCCGGGCCGGCACCACCACCCTGTTCGCCGCTCTGGAGGTCGCGACCGGCAAGGTGATCGGCTCACTGCACCAGCGCCACCGGGCCGAGGAGTTCAAGAAGTTCCTCAGCAAGCTCGACAAGGAAGTCCCGGCCGGCCTCGAGGTCCACCTGGTGCTGGACAACTACGCCACCCACAAGACCCCTGCCATCAAGACCTGGCTCCTGGCCCACCCCAGGTTCCACCTGCACTTCACACCGACCGGTTCGTCCTGGCTCAATCTGGTGGAGCGGTGGTTCGCCGAGCTGACCAACAAGCAGATACGGCGAGGCGTCCACAAGACCGTCCAAGCCCTGGAGCAGGACATCCGGACCTGGATCGCCGCATGGAACACCGACCCCAAGCCCTCCATCTGGACCAAGACCGCAGACGAGATCCTCGAACGCCTCGCCTCATATCTGAACAGAATTCCTGACTCAGAAGACTAGGGCCTGTCTGACAATTCCCGTCTGCCTCGCGACGCCATGCACGCTCCCCCGAGCTCTTCGAGCAGGGGGTGCCCCCACTCGCCGCACCGGGCGCAGAGCCAAGTACATCCAGTACGAGGCCCTACGCCCGGCACGCCGAGAGCACGCACCTGACGCCGCGAGGCCGCCCTCCGGGCGACGACGGGAATTGTCAGACAGGCCCTAGCCGGCAGAACGCCCGGCGCCGTCGCCGAACCGCCAGGCGTCGACGTCGCGGTAGCGGATGGGCCCAGGCCCGCGGCCGAAGTTGCTGGCGACCAGATGCAGCCGCTCCGCACGCCACGGGCGGCCGGTGAACCCGGCGAGACCCTCGGCCGCCCGTACCGCACACGACGGAGTGTTCCGGCGGGCCCGGGCCAACGTCAGATGCGGACGCAACTCCCGCTCCACGAGACTGACCCCGCACCCCTTCACCACGGCACGCACGTCGGCGGCCAGCAGGCGCAGCCCCTCGACGTCACCGTCGATCCCGCTCCACAGCACCCGCTCGTCGAAGTGCCCGCCACCGCGCAGCGACAGGGTGAGCGGACGACGCGCCGCCGCGAGGTCCGCGAGCGGCGGGCACAGCGACGGCACGACCGCCCTGGGGACCTCGCCCAGGAACGCCAGGGTGATGTGCCAGTCCTCGATGCGGTTCCACCGCATCCGCGGATGGTCGTCCCAGGCGGGCCCGAGCGCCCGCGCCAGTTCCTGCTTCGCCTCGTCCGGTGGGGCCAGGGCGATGAACACACGAACGGTCGCGGGCTGAATCTGTTCGTTCACAGAAGACTTCGTACCGCATGCGTGCGGCGCGCCGACCGGCGCCCCCGTGACCCCATGCGCCGGCGAGACCCAGCGGCGGGGCTCAGCTCTCCGTGCTGTCCGGCTTCAGCTGCCGCATGGGGCCGTCGAGCGAGCGTTTGTAGAAGTCGATGAAGCCGTCCGGATCGGGCCCCGCGTTCTGCATGACCAGCCTGTCGAAGCCGGCGTCGACGAACTTCCGCGCCACCTCCAGATACCGGGAGGGCTCGGTGCCGCAGGCGAACTTCTCCAGGATGTCCTCCTCGCGCACGGTCGTCGTCGCGGCGTCGAAGTTGACCGGATTGGGCAGCTCGCTCATGACCTTCCAGCCGGTCACGGCCCACCGGGAGGTGTCCAGCGCGGCCCTCGCCGCGGTGTGCTCGTCGGGTGCCCAGGCCATCGGCACCTCCGCGTAGCGCGGGCCGTTGCCCCCGGCGTCGCGGTAGTGCCGGACGATCTCCGGCTTGTCCTCGGTCGCGAACAGGCCGTCGCCCAGCTCGGCGGCGATCCGTGCGGACGCCTTGCCGCTGGCGGCCACCGCGATCAGGGGCAACTCCTCGGGCAGGTCGAACACCCGGGCGTCCTCCAGCCGCAGGTACGTGCCGTCGTAGGACCGGTACCCACCGCTCCACAGCAGCCGGATGATCTCCAGCGACTCCCTGAACATCTCGTGCCGGACGCGCACCGAGTCCGGGAAGCCCTGGCCGACCACGTGCTCGTTCAGCCGCTCGCCCGAACCGACACCGAGCACGAACCGGCCGTCCGACACCAGGGCGAGCGTCGCGGCCGCCTGCGCGATGATCGCGGGGTGGTAGCGCACGGTCGGGCACGTCACGCCGGTCGCCAACCCGATCCGGGAGGTCTTGGCCGCGATGCTGCCCAGCACCGTCCACGCGAAGGGCGAATGGCCCTGGTTGTCGAGCCAGGGGTGGTAGTGGTCGCTGATCTCGACGAAGTCGAAGCCGGCCTCCTCGGCGAGAACCGCCTGCCTCACCAGCTCCGCCGGCCCGAACGCCTCGGCGGCCAGCTTGTAACCGATCTCCACGCTGCTCCTCATCTCCTGTCGACGCCGGCCCCGCCCTCCCTATTCTTTTCACCCGGCCCGCTCCACCGCACTTCGAGGCGGGGGGGCATGGCGGTGCAGGCGGCGACGGCGAACTGTCGAGAAACCGAGGTGTGGGGCTGTGGTGACACGTCGAACGGTGATCAAGGCAGCTGGTACGGGAACCCTGGCGGGCGGCCTGACCACGCCCGCCGCCGGTGCGGCGGACGCGACGGGTGCTTCGCGGCCGGCACATGCCGACGTCCTGGTGGTGGTGGAGAAGAGCGGCCACGCGGTCAGCTTCTACGACACCACGTCGGGACAGCGCCTGCGGACCGTGCCCCTGCCCGACCACCCGCACGAGATGGTCGTCGACACGCGCCGGCGGTTCGCCTATGTGGGGCACTACGGCGTACGCATGTCCTCCACCGTCGGTGAGGGCGGCGCCGCGGTCTTCGTCATCGACCTGGCCGAGCGCTCCCTCGCCCGGACCATCGACACCCGGCCGTTCAACCGCGTCCACGGAATGTGCATGGACCGACACGACCGGCTGTACGCCCTGAGCGAGGAGAAGGCCGTACTGCTCGGTTTCGACGACCCGGCCACCGATCAAGGGCCGACCAGAGCGGTGCCCACGCACGGCGTGAAGACCCACCTGTTCACACTCAGCCGCGACGGCGAACGCGCCTACGTCACCGGACTCCTGTCCCACACGGTCAGCCTCGTACGCCCCCATGACACCTCCGCCCCGCCGCTCCTGGCGACTCCGGGGCAGCTGCCCGAGAGCAGCTGCCTGAGCCGGGACGAGAAGACGCTGTTCGTCGGAGCGCGCAAGAGTTCCTCGCTGGTGGCCCTCGACGCCCGCACCCTGAAGATCCGGCGGCGCCGCGACGTGGGCGGAGACCCCCTGCGCGTCTACACCCTCGACGACGAACGGCTGCTGGTGACGGACATCGCCGGCAACACCCTCACCGTCTGGAGCACCGACCTGCGCCGCATCCGCTCCCTGCAACTCGACGGAACCCCCGCCGCCGTGTCACTGCACCCGACCCGGCCCCTGGCCTACGTATCCCTGTTGGGCGCCAACCGGATCGCCGTCGTCGACCTGGACCGGCTCGCCGTCCTCGGCGGCTTCGCCACGGGCCTGGAACCCGACTCCTCGGCGCTCCTGCCGGCAGCCGCAACTTAGGCACCGGGTTCGAGCGCCTCTACGGGGGGCCGGCGATGAGGGCACGCGGGCGGCGAAACCCAGTGACGCCACCGGTTGATGAAGTGGAGTCAGCGGCTGACGGCGGTCTCCCGTGCCACACGTGCCAGCTTCTCGGGGTTTCGGACGTGGTAGGCCCCGGTGACGTAACCGTTCTCGACCCGCACGGCCACGACACCGTCGACCTCACCGTCGACGCGGACGAGCAGTCCGGGACCGCCGTTGATCTGCACCGGCTCGACGGACCTTTCCGCCTCACGCTGCCACCAGCCGCCCGCCAGCAGGCGGGCCACCTTGTCCGCGCCCACGATGGGCCGCAGCAGGGCGTGTCTGACTCCGCCGCCGTCGCTGAGAGCGACGACGTCCGGCGCGAGGATGTCGACCAGGGTCTGAAACTCCCCGGTTTCGACCGCTCGTTGGAAGGCCTGGAGCGCGGCCCGGGTCTGGGCGGGGGAGACGGCACCGCGTGGTCGGCGGGCGGCGACGTGTGCCCGTGCCCGGTAGGCGAGCTGGCGGACCGCGGCCGGGCTCTTGCCCACGGCTTCGGCGATCTCGTCGTACCCGAGGTCGAACACCTCGCGGAGCACGAACACCGCCCGTTCGACCGGTGCGAGTGTCTCCATCACCAGCAGCATCGCCATCGAGATGCTGTCGGCGAGTTCGACGTCCTCGGCCACGTCCGGCGCGGTCAGCAACGGTTCGGGCAGCCATGGTCCGACGTAGGACTCCTTGCGCCGGCCGAGCGCACGCATCCGGTCCAGTGCCTGCCGGGTGACGATCCGCACCAGGTAGGCACGCTTCTCGCGCACGGTGGTCGGATCGACGCCCGCCCATCGCAGCCAGGTCTCCTGAAGGACGTCTTCGGCGTCGGCGGCCGAACCGAGCATCTCGTAGGCGACGGTGAACAGCAGATTGCGGTGGGCGACGAACACCTCGGTGGCGGGGTCGACCTGCTCGCGGGCGGCAGAGTCAAGCGGTTCGGCTGTGCCCGTGGTTCGTTCGCCGCACTCGCTCATGCCCGGCTCCTGCCCGTTCCTTCCTGGCCCTGTCCCACGCACTAGACGCCGGCCCTCTCCGCTCCGTAACACCCGCGCGCAGTGGCCTGTGTCACACGCGGGTGACTGTTACGGGTGGCGGGGCGGCGGCGTCTCGTGGTCGTCAGGGCGCCGAAGGAACGAACCCCCCGTGGCGCCCGTAGCAGACGTAAGCACCTACGAAAGGTACGAACATGGGCATGCCCGCGAGCATGAGCATGAGCACCTATAAGTTCGCGGTGGCAGGAGCGACCGGGCGGCTGGGGCGTCACGTCGTGGACGTCCTCGCGGAACGAGGGCACCAGGTCGTGCCGATGTCCCGGGCCACCGGCGTGGACATCGTCACCCGAGACGGCCTGGCCGAGGCGCTCACCGGGGTCGACGTCATCCTTGACGTCGCGTCATGGCACGCCTCCGACCAAGAGGCCGCCACGGAGTTCTTCCGCACCGCCACTCGCAACCTGCACGAGGCCGGCCGACAGGCGGGAGTCGACCGGATCGTCGCCGTGTCCATCATCGGCGCGGACAAGGCCACCGCCGGGTTCGTCGCGGCCCAGCAGGTGCACGAAGAGGCCCACCTGTCCGGCCCGCTGCCCGCTCGCATCCTGCGCGCCGCGCAGTTCCACGAGTTCGTCGGGCAGCTCTTGGACTGGCGGCACGGCGACACCGCCTATGTCCCGGCGCTGCCCACCCAGCTCGTGGCGTGCCGCACCGTGGCCGAAACGCTGGTCGACCTGGCCACCGACCCCGACGCGCCCGCCCGGCCGAGCCCCGGAACGCCGATTCCCCAGGTCGCCGGGCCGCGCAGGGAGACCATGGCCGACGCGGCCGGACTCCTCGGGGCCCGCCGGGGCGTCAAGGTCGTCGAGGTCGACGGCTCCGGCGTACCCGATGCCGAGATCGCGGCGGCGGGTGGGTTCCTGCCCGGCCCGCACGCCAAGCTCGCCGGTCCCACCTTTCAGGAATGGCTGGACGCCCAGTCCTGACACGTTCCTGCGGCACGACGACCGCTGGCCGACATGGCCGTTGAAGGCCTCGGACGGCATCCTGTTGGCCGCCTTCACCCACAGGGTCACTCCGGTTGCCGCCGACGCCTCTGCCCCCCGTTTGGCCCGCACAAGCGTGCGGTTGAGCTGTGTGATGATGCAGTGACGACGGTCTGGGCCCGGGAGGGACCGGACGCAGAAGAAGGGGCGGGAACGCGGCGTGGGTAAGGATGGGTCCATATCGGACGAGGAGTGGGAGCGCTTTCTGAAGGAAGCCGAGGCCGGAACCGAGGGCGCCCCCAAGGAGCCTTCGGCGCGGGCCCGGTTCGTGGCGCGGCGGTTGCGGGACGAGCCGGATCGGCCGGAGGGGTGGCGGACGTACCGACCGGCCCAGCGGCGACGGGGCAAGGCGCGGTACGTGGTCGGTCTGCTGGTCGCGGTCGGACTCCTGGTGGTGGCGTTGAATCCGGGAAGGGTGACGGGGTGGTTCGGCGGCGGGAGCGGCGGGGGCACGTCGCTCCCTGCCGAGTCGGAGCGCCCGAGGCAGGCTCCGGCGATGTCGGCAGCCCAACGGCCCACGCTGGACGAGCCGTTCAGGGGATCGCCCGCCGCGCGGTGGCGTGACGGCGTGGACGGAATCCATCTGCCGGCCGCGCGAGCGACCGGATGGATGAGCCGTACGCAGGTCGAGCAGGCCCTCGACCGGTCCCGGGACTTTCTCGCCGCGTCCAGTCTGGACCCCGGAGTGTTGCGCGGGGAGCGGCCCGACAAGGCGATCGCGTTGATCAATCCGCGACAGGAGGACGTCCAGGGCTACCTGGCCGCCACGTTCCGCGCACCCAGCCGGAAGAACGATCCGCTGCTGCTGTTCAGCCGTTTCGAGAAGTCGAAGGCGCGGCTCAACGGAGATGTGGTCAAGACGCGCGGACGGCTCACGTTCCGGGAAGGCGAGCGCGGCGCGGTCGAGGTGACCGCCGACGTCACCTTCGTCTACCCCGTCGTACGCGCGGAGGCGGGCAGCGAGGACGTCACCCGTACGATCGCGCGCCGCGAGATCGTGATGAGCTGGGACGACCCGGCGAAGGTGGCCATCAAGCCGGGGACGTTCTCCCTTGCCTCGTACAAGGTCGACTACACCAACGGCGGCTGCGGCGCCGTCACCGGATACTTCAACCCCCAGTTCGGCGCGGATGGCGCTGCCGCAGACTCGGGCAAGGGCCCAGAGGTCGACCCGTACGACCGGAGCACGTCGATGGACGCGCGCGAGCGGAAGGCCGGCGAAGCGGGGTGCGGAACCGCCACACGCTCGTGAGTGGCGGTTTCGGTTCCGGAGGCGAAGGGCGGCTGCCGAGCGCCCTTCGCCTTGCGTTCGCACCACAGGCCGGGCCCACCTGTACCGAAGCCGGTCAACCCGCCAACCGGTCAGCCGGTCATGCCGTCAGGCGGCCGATCTCCTGCGGGTCGAGGCCGGTGAGCTGGGCGATGCGCTGCGGGGCGATCCCCGCCGTCAGGGCCCGGTGGACGAGAGCCTCCCAGTCCTGGGTCGTCTCCCGGAAGTCGAGCAGTTCGCTCTCCATGTCCGTGACGGCCTGAGGCGCGCACTCCTGCTGCACCTTCAGCGCTTCCTCCTCGCTCAACGGCACCGGCAACCGCTCGGCGTCCGCAGGGATGAGCGACTCCGCCTCGGCGGGCAGAATCCTGACCTGCTCGGAGGAGGCGGAGACGTTGTGGGCCTGCAGCCAGCCGTGCACGGCAGGGGTTTCCGTGAGTTCCGGGGCGCCGACGGAAGCGAGGGCCGCTCCCAGTCGAGGGTGCCGGTCAGGAAGGAGGAACAGGTATGCGTCATCGGCCATCGCGGAAAATCGCCTTCTCGTTCGGACGTCAACAGCTGGGCACGGATGTTGCGGCCCCGGCACACACGTTCCCGGAGGTCGGCCGGTTCACGCAGGGTTTCTCACCCGACCTCCTGAACCCGCCATGGCGTCGACCGCCGTGGTCGCCGCCGCCACGAAAGCGGCGATCGCCGGATGGGCGCCACCGCCCGCGCGGAACGCCACCTTCGAACGACGGAACAACGGCAGCTTCGTCAGCATGACACCCGCGGGGCTCGGCACGGCGGCCATCTCCGGCACGAACCCGGCCCCTTGTCCGGCGGCGACCAGAGCCAGCACGGTACGGAAGTCGTTGACCTGGTGGCGGATCCTGGGCTGGAACCCGGCGGCCTGGCAGGCGCGTACGGCCATCGTGTGACCGGTCGTGCCGTCCCGCGCGGTGATCCACGGAACCTCGGCGCAGGGCCCGAGCAGCGCCGCCAGCGTGTCCCCCGAGCCGGACTTCGCGGCCCCGCCTGTACGCAAAGCCTCGGCCCCGCCTGTACGCAGGGCCTCGGCATCGCCTGCGCTCATGGCCTCGCCCCCGGCATGGGAGACGAGGTACATCGGCTCTTCGAGCAGGGGCACCTCGTCCACGGTCGTATCCGGGGTCGCGGGCACGAAGTCGTAGTCATGGACAAGGGCCACGTCCAGCTCACCGGCTCGCAGACCGTCGGAGACACGCGCGGAGTCGATCTCCCGCACCATCGGTTCCAACGCCGGGTGCCGATGCGCCAGTTCGGCCAGCGCGGCGGGAACGATGGTGTGACCGCCGGAGGGGAACGTCCCGATCCGCAGCGGTCCGCCGATGCCGTCCCGCGCACCGGCCAGCTCGGCCGCCGCCTGTTCGAGGCGGTTCAGCACCGCGTCGGCGTGCGCCACGAGGGAGCGGCCCGCGGGCGTGAGGATCACGCGCCTGCCGCTGCGTTCCAGCAGGGGCACGCCCGCCTCCCTCTCCAGCACCCCGAGCTGCTGGGAGACGGCGGACGCGGTGAAGGTCAGCGCTTCGGCCACGGCGGCGATGGTGCCCCGCCGGTCCAGTTCGCGGAGCAGATGAAGACGACGGACATCAAGCATAAGTTCAGCTTAGGTGTGAAGGCAGAAATCTGAAATGGAACTACCGGGTGGAGGTGGTCCAGGGTGGGACCATGAACCCCGAACCGATCTTCAGCGGCCTGTACGTCCCCCTGGTGACCCCGTTCACCGACGACCTGCGCCTGGCTCCCGACGCGCTGGCCCGGCTCGCCGACGAGACACTGTCGGCCGGCGCCTCCGGCCTCGTAGCCCTCGGTACGACCGCCGAGACCGCCACGTTGAGCGCGGAGGAGCGCGAGACGGTGGTACGCGTCTGCGCGTCCGCCTGCCGGGCCCACGGGGCGCCGCTCATCGTCGGGGTCGGCACCAACGACACCGCCGCCGCCATCACGTCACTGAGAGAACTGGCGGACCGAGGCGATGTCGCCGCCGCGCTGGTTCCCGCGCCGCCGTACATCCGCCCCGGAGAAGCCGGGACCCTCGCGCATTTCACCGCGCTCTCCGAGCACGGCGGCCTCCCTCTCATCGTGTACGACATCCCTTATCGCACCGGGCAGACCCTCGGCGCCGACACCATCGCCGCACTGGGCCGCCTGCCGGAGGTCGTCGGCATCAAGCACGCGACCGGCGCGATCGACGCGACCACCATGGCGTTGCTCGGCTCGCCCCCGCCGGGCTTCGCCCTGCTCGGCGGTGATGACGTCGTCCTCTCGCCGCTCGTCGCGGCGGGCGCCCACGGCGGAATCGTCGCGTCGGCCCATGTGCGCACCGCCGATTTCGCCGAGATGATCGCGCTGTGGCGCCGCGGCTCCGCCGCACCCGCCCGCAGCCTCGGAGCCGAGCTGGCCCGGCTGTCCACCGCACTCTTCGCCGAACCGAACCCGACGGTGATCAAGGGAGTTCTGCACGCTCAGAACCGCATCCTCAGCCCGGCCGTTCGCCTGCCGCTGCTGGCCGCCTCCGCCGAATCGGTCCGCCGAGCGGTCCGGTACAGCGAAGGAGCGATGGCCACAACGACCGGTCCGCACCGCTGACCGCCGGGGCCGGGCCGGTCATACTCGACCGATGTGTCGAACGGATCGCCGCGCGATGCCCACCTCCAAGATCGCCGCAGCGAGGATCAGAGCGAGAGTCAGAGCGAAGAACCGGCTGAGGGCCACGTTCTCATTGGCGGTCCTGCTGTATCTCATCGACGCCATCTGGCATCTCTCGGGCCCTGTGTGGTTCACGGCGCACACCGTGGCCGCAGCCCTGTTCACCGCCGCCCTCGCCGCGTACGTCATCCTTCTCGTCCGGCAGCACCGTGCTCGGCGCAGGGCCGGTGAGGGAGAGACCTGAAGCACGGGTCCGCACCCGTGCCGCCCCCGCAGGGACTTGAGTCTCCTGTCGGGGGAGAGGTGAGGCTAGGGGCATGAACGGCGAGACGACGCTCTACTCCATCGGTGATCTGGCCCGGCGGACGGGACTGACGGTGAAGGCCATCCGGTTCTACTCCGACACGGGAATCGTGCCACCGACCGACCGAACGCACCGCGGCCGGCTACCGCCTGTACGGTTCCGACGCCGCCGCCCGCCTCGAACTCGTGCGCACGCTGCGCGAGTTGGGCATCGGCTTGGACGCGGTCCGCCAGGTCGTGGCCCAGGAGGCCTCCCTGGCGCGCGTCGCGGCGACGCACGCCGAGGCCCTGGACGTACAGATCCGCATTCTGCGGCACCGCCGCGCGGTGCTCACGGCCGTGGCCAGGCGCGGCTCCACCCCCCAGGAGATGGATGCCATGCACCGACTGGCCGGCCTGTCCGAGGCCGAGCGGCAGCACTTGGTCGACGACTTCCTCGGTTCGGTGTTCGGTGGCCTGCGACGGCATCCCGCCTTCGCGGCGGTCACCTGCTCGCTGACCCCGCTGCTGCCGGACGAACCGGAACCGGAACAGATAGAGGCGTGGGTCGAGTTGGCCGAACTGATGCGGGACGCCGACTTCCGCACCACGCTGCACGGCGTGGCGCGGGACCTGGCGGCCGATTGGGCTCCGGACGACTCCCTGGGCCTGCCCCGGCTCCTCGCCGAAGCGGTCCGCGCACAGGCCACTCCGGCGCTCGCGGAGGGCATCGCGCCCGACGCACCCGAGGCGGCACCGGTCATCACGGCCCTCGCGGCCCACTACGCGCACATCCTCGGCGACGCGGCCCCGCGGAACCCTGATGACCTTCGCCTCCGCCTCGCGGACCGGCTGGACCAGATGAACGATCCGCGCCGGGACCACTACCTTTCCCTGCTCGCGATCGTCAACGACTGGCCCGCGCCCGAGAGTCCGGCACCCGCGCTGACCTGGACCGCGACGGCACTGCGCGCCCAGGTGGCGCGACGGTGACACGGGTCCGGACGAGCAGCGTGTCCGGCGCCCGCCCCCAGGCGCGTCGGCTCTAGGCTCCGGAGGCGGCCGAGCCGGCCGCCCGCGTCGCCGTGCGGAAGCCGGATCTCGCATAGTGGGCGCTCTCTGGACTTGAGGGCTGGTCACTGTGTTCACATGCGCGTCATACTTGCGGCTTGAGCGTCCCGCGCACGGCAACGGCGCCGAGCGCCCACCTGGGCTGCACCAGAGGCGACCGGCGCCCCGTACCGGATCGCCGGTGCCAGCCGTGCCAGAGAGGTCCCCCTTGACCACGCGACCCGACACGAAGACAGCGCAGCCGGCACTCTCGCAGCTGCTCACCGAGATCGAACACCGCAACCCGGCCCAACCGGAGTTCCACCAGGCCGCCCGCGAGGTGCTGGAGACACTGGCACCGGTCATCGCGGCGCGCCCCGAGTACGCCGAAGCCGGACTGATCGAGCGACTGTGCGAACCGGAGCGGCAGATCATCTTCCGGGTGCCGTGGCAGGACGACCACGGCCACGTACGGGTCAACCGCGGCTTTCGAGTGGAGTTCAACAGCGCGCTCGGCCCGTACAAGGGCGGCCTGCGCTTCCATCCGTCGGTGAACCTCGGCGTCATCAAGTTCCTGGGCTTCGAGCAGATCTTCAAGAACGCGCTGACGGGTCTCGGCATCGGCGGCGGCAAGGGCGGCAGCGACTTCGACCCGCGCGGCCGCAGCGACGCGGAAGTCATGCGCTTCTGCCAGTCGTTCATGACCGAGCTGTACCGGCACATCGGCGAGCACACGGACGTACCCGCGGGTGACATCGGCGTCGGCGGCCGGGAGATCGGCTACCTCTTCGGCCAGTACCGGCGCATCACCAACCGCTGGGAGGCGGGCGTCCTCACCGGCAAGGGCCAGACCTGGGGCGGCTCGCTGATCCGTCCGGAGGCGACCGGGTACGGCAACGTCCTCTTCACGGCGGCGATGCTGCGCGAGCGCGGCGAGGCCCTCGAAGGCCGGACGGCGGTCGTCTCCGGTTCCGGAAACGTCGCCCTCTACACCATCGAGAAGCTGGCCGCGCTGGGCGCCAACGCCGTGACCTGCTCGGACTCCTCCGGCTACGTGGTCGACGAGAAGGGCATCGACCTGCAGCTCCTCAAGCAGGTCAAGGAGGTCGAACGCGCCCGGGTGGACACCTACGCCCAGCGCCGCGGCTCCTCGGCCCGCTTCGTGCCCGGCAGGCGCGTCTGGGAGGTACCGGCCGACATCGCGCTGCCGTCCGCCACCCAGAACGAACTGGACGCCGACGATGCCGCCACTCTCATCCGCAACGGCGTGAAGGCGGTCTCGGAGGGCGCCAACATGCCGACGACCCCCGAGGCCGTACGCCTTTTCCGGCAGGCAGGTGTCTCCTTCGGGCCCGGCAAGGCCGCCAACGCCGGCGGCGTCGCGGTCAGCGCCCTGGAGATGGCCCAGAACCACGCCCGTACGTCGTGGCCGGCACAGCGCGTAGAGGAAGAACTGACACGCATCATGAACGACATCCACCGCACCTGCCACGAGACCGCCGAGCGCTACGGCACCCCCGGCGACTACGTGACGGGCGCGAACATCGCCGGCTTCGAGCGGGTGGCGGACGCGATGTCCGCGCAGGGCGTCATCTGAATCCGATCCGAAGCGCCCCCGCGGGCAGAGAGCAGGGCGGGCCGACGACTCGGAGCGCCCTGCTCTTCCGTGCCCCGCCCTTCAGCGCCCCGCCGCTCAGTGCCCCGTTCTTCAGGCCGGACCGGGGACGGAGACGCCCAGCCGGTCGGCCACGGAGGTGAGCGCCGGGCCCAGCGGCAGCGCGACCCGCGTGACGGCGTAACGGTCGCCCCGGGTGGCGTCCCGGTTGACGATCACCACGGGCTTGCCGGACTCGGCCGCCTGGCGGACGAACCGCAACCCGGACATCACCGTCAGCGAGGAGCCGAGGACCAGGAGCGAAGCCGCCTCACGGACGGCTTCGCGGCAGCGCTCGACCCGCGCGGGCGGCACCGCCTCGCCGAAGAACACCACGTCCGGCTTGAGGATGCCGCCGCAGATCGCGCAGGGCAGCACGTGGAAGTCCTTGACCTGTTCGTCGGTGAGGTCGGCGTCGCCGTCCGGATTGATGCCGGCGGCCACCGGCGCATAGTCCGGATTGGCCTCCTCCAGCCGCCGGGCCAGCTCACGGCGCGGGCTGAAGGCGCCGCAGGACAGGCAGACGACCCGGTCCAGGCTGCCGTGAAGTTCCACGGCCTCCCCACTGCCCGCGGCCTGGTGCAGACCGTCGACGTTCTGGGTGATCACCCCGCCGACCAGCCCATGCCGCGCGAACGCGGCCACGGCGCGGTGCCCGGCGTTGGGCCGGGCCCGGCCGAAGGTGCGCCAGCCGAGGTGACTGCGGGCCCAGTACCGCCGCCGGGCCTCAGGGGCCGCAATGAACTCCTGGTAGGTCATCGGGGTGTGCCGGCTCAGGCTTCCGCCCTCACCCCGGTAGTCCGGAATACCCGACTCCGTGGAGATGCCCGCCCCGCTGAGCACCAGCACCCCGCCGCCGCCCAGCATCTCGACGACCGGCTCCAGATCCGTCGTACCCGGCGGCAGATCCTCGTCCGGGGTCCAGCTCAGAGTGGGACGCATACGCATGCCGCCAGGGTACGGAACACCGGCGGCGCGAGGCCGACGGTGCTCGTACCCTGGCAGACGTGACAGGTGGAACATACGAGACGGATGGGGCGGGCGAGGTGAACGAGACGGTCAGCGAGCGGCAGACGGACCGGCGCCTGGAACGGGCCATCCTGGAGCTGCTGGCGCGTCGCGGCCCCACCGCGACGATCTGCCCCTCCGACGCCGCCCGGGCGGTGTACGAAGGGGACGGCGACGGCTGGCGCGCCCTCATGGAGCCGGCCCGCCGCGCCGCCCGCCGCCTGGTCACCGCGGGCGAGGTGGAGATCACCCAGCGGGGTCAGGCCGTGGACCCGGCGGACGCCCGTGGCCCGATCCGTATCCGCCGCGTCCGCTGACCCGGGCGCGGGGCCGCTCAGGCGGTGGTGCGGAAGGGGCCGGTGACCTCGTAGGTGATGCCGCCGGAGGAGCTGCCGGACGTACCGCGCTGGCTGGAGAAGTACAGCCGCTTGCCGTCGGGGGAGAAGGCCGGGCCGGTGATCTCGGAGCTGGACTGGCCGGTGACGCGCAGGAAGGGGGCCACGGTCTCGGCGGGGGTGATGACGCAGATCTCCATGTTGCCGCCGTCCTCGGCGACGAACAGGTCTCCCGAGGAGCTGCTGGTGACGTTGTCGACACCGGTCAGGGGCGCGCTGCCGTTGGTGACGAGGCTGTCGTCATAGGCGAGTTCGTACGTGCTGTCACGCAGGTTGAGCCGCCAGACGCGGTTGTCGCCCTTGGTGGTGAACCAGACGGTGTCGGAGGCGTAGTGGCAGCCCTCGCCGCCGTTGAAGATCTTGGCGCCGGACACCTGGTCGCGGGTGTAGGTGGGAGAGCCGTCCGGGTCGGGCACGTTCGCCCAGGTGAAGGAGCCGGAGGTGCCGCCGCCGGCGACGAGCACCTGGAGGGTCCCGGAGGACAGGTCACCCCAGGTGGTCGGGGTGAACCGGTAGAAGCAGCCGTCCGACTCGTCCTCGGTCAGGTAGATCGCCTTGCGCACCGGGTCGGCGGCCGCCGCCTCGTGCTTGAACTGGCCCATCGCGCTCCGGCGGACGGCGGCCTTCGTGCCCCACGGGTCGGTCTCGTAGACGTAGCCGCGGCTGACTTCCTCGCACGACAGCCAGGTGTTCCACGGGGTGGCCCCGCCCGCGCAGTTGTTGCGGGTGTTGGCCAGGACCCGGTAGGCACTCGTGACGGAACCGGAGGAGTCGAACTTGACGGCGCTCGCCCCGCCGCCCGTGGCGAGCTCGGAGTTGGACACGTATATCCAGCCCGTACCGTCGGCGAAACAGGCGCCGCCGTCAGGGGCTCCGTGCCACGTGTACGAGGTGCCGGAAACCGTCCGGCCCGAGCGGGCTATGACACGGCTGGTGAAGCCGGACGGCAACATGATGCCGTTGCTGTCGGCGGCCAGCAGGCCGCCGTAGGGGCCGGGGCCGTTCTGAGCCGGGGCCGCGTAGGCGGCGCCGTGCATGAGCGTGCCTCCGAAGACGGCGGCAGAGGTGCCGAACACCGCACCACGCAGGAAGTTGCGACGGTCCACAGATACTCCTACACCGGGAAACGAACGATGAGTTGACGGGCGTCGCCGACTGGTCACAGGGACCGTAGGGGCCCCGGCCGGGCAGGGGCAGGGACGAGCAAGCCAACTTTCTCCGACGAACCGGTGCGCGAGTGGGATACGGAGGTTGCTGTTCCGGTGCCAAGTGAAGTGTGGGGGAACGTCTGTGATCCGAGCGACATGTGGTGTTCACGGGACGGGGCTCGGCGGCGGGCGTACGGGGGGTGTCGAGCCCTTCATGGCGGTGGCGACACGTAGCTTTGCCGCATGAGTGATCTTTACGAACTCCAGCTCGCTCTCGACTTCCCGGACCCCCTCTCCGCCGCTGATCTCGACCTGTTGGCGAATTGGATGCCCTTCATCGCCTCTTGGCGTGGCTTGCCGCGCGAGCAACGACGGTGGGCGCCCGGCCCCGATCACCTGGGTCACGCGGCGGTGGGAGTGCCCGCCACGCGGCGCTCGCCGCCGTTGCGCTCCTGCCAGAGGCGGTACACCTCGACGGCGTCCTCGCGCTCCTCGTGGCGCATCGGCATCCGGCGTTCCTGCCAGGGCTTGGCGAACTCGTCGTAGAAAGTGTCCAGTTCGAAGTACTTGCGGTCGTCGACGTAGTGGGGCTCGTAGGCGTCACGGGTGGTGAGGAAGACGACCTCGTCCGGCGAGCAGTAGTACAGCGAGCCCAGGCACATCGGGCAGGGGTGTGCGAGGACGTAGATGGTGGTGCCGGTCAGGTGTTCGGTGCCCAGCTTGGTGCAGGCCTCGCGGATGGCGAGGATCTCCGCGTGCGCGGTGGGGTCACTGGTCTGGGCGACCCTGTTCGGGCTCTCGGCGAGGATCTCGCCGTCCTTGACGATGACGGTCGCGAACGGGCGGCCGCCCTCGGCAACGTTCTGGCGGGCGATGTCGATGGTGCGCTGGACGAAGTCCATGGGGGTCCTCCGGGGGAGAGTAGGGCAGGCGGCTTCGCGAGTCAGAAGGGCTTGGTCGGCAAGTACTTGCCGTCCAGCGTGATGACGGCGCGCTCGCCGCCCTCGGGGTCGGCGACCTTCTTCACGTCGAGCTTGAAGTTGATCGCGGAGATGATGCCGTCGCCGAACTCCTCGTGGACCAGGGCCTTGAGGGTGGTGCCGTAGACCTGGAGCATCTCGTAGAAGCGGTACATGGTCGGGTCGGTCGGAATCCGGTTCGGCATCGAGCCACGCACCGGGATGGTCTGGAGAAGGAGCACCGCGTCGTCGTCCAGGCCCAGCAGCTCGGCGACGGCCTGGGCGGACTTCTCCGGCAGCGGGTGCTGGCCGAGGACAGCGGCGGTGGTGAAGGCCACCGACAGGCCCGAGGCCTCCGCGATCTGCTTCCAGGAAAGGTTCCTGCGGGTCTTCGCCGCGACGGCCTCGGCGGCGAGGGCTTCACGCGCGGTCTGCTCGAACTGTGCCTGCACCATGATCAATACATCCTTTTCGGGGGAACGTCACTCAGGTACGAGTGCTGGAGTGGGGGAGGGGTCAGGCCGCGGACGCGGCGTGGGCGGCGGTCAGGTCGTCGACGCGGCCCGCGGGGATGTCGTAGACCCAGCCGTGCAAGGCCACCTTCCCGTCCGCCAGGGCCCTGGCGACCGAGGGGTGGGTGGCCAGGTTCGTCAGCTGGGCGAGCACGTTCTGTCGCACCAGCGCGGGAACGCCGCCGTCCGCGGCGGTACGGGCGACCGAGGCAGCGGCGAGCCGGAGCCAGTCGGCGACCGCCGGGGCACCGCTGAGGTCGTGGTCCTCGGCGAGGGCGGTCATCGCGCCGCACGCGGAGTGACCGCAGACGACGATGTCCTTGACGCCCAGCGCGGCGACGGCGTACTCGATGCTCGCCGCGACACCGTCGGCGCCGGGGGCATAGGCGGGCACGAGATTGCCGGCGGTGCGGATGACGAACAGGTCGCCCGGCTCGGCGCTGGTGATCAGCTCGGGGACGACGCGGGCGTCGGAGCAGCTGATGAACAGGGTGTGGGGGGTGTGATGTGTGGCCAGACGCGTGAAGAGCTTCGCCTTGGCCGGGAAGGTTTCCCGCTGGAATCGGGCGACGCCCTCGGTGAGGTCCTGCATGGTCACTCTCCTCGGGTGGTGCCGACCCGTCTGGGCCGGTGCAACCACCTTGCATGACCTGGGTCTATAGTGTCCAAGAGATGCTGGGCATGGAAGTCATCGACCCCATCTATAGTCGAGTCCATGGCTGCTCTCGAACTACGTCACCTGCGTTACTTGCTCGCCGTGGCCGAACACGGCAGCTTCACCCGCGCCGCCGAAGAGCTGCACATCTCCCAGCCCACGCTCTCCCAGCAGATCAAGCAGCTGGAGCGGTCCCTGGGCGTGCAGTTGCTGGACCGCACCGGCCGCACGGTGCGGCTCACCGACGCCGGTGTCGTCTACACCGACCATGCCCGGCGCGCACTGCGTGACCTGGCCGCCGCGGAACGCGCCGTCCACGACGTCCAAGATCTCTCCCGCGGCCACCTGCGTCTGGGCGTCACCCCGACGTTCACCGCCTATCTGATCGGCCCACTCCTCGCCGAGCTGCACACCCGCCACCCCGGCGTCAGCCTCTCCCTGGTGGAGACGACCCAGGACCGCATCGAAGCGGCCCTGCTCGCCGACGACCTCGACCTCGGCATCGCCTTCGCCGGCCCCCACCTCCCCGGCATCGGGGCCACCGCGCTGTTCACCGAGACACTCACACTGGTCACCGGCACCCGTCAGCCCGGCGCCGACTCCGCCTCGCCGCTACCGGTAAGGGAACTCACCGGTCGGCAACTGGCCCTGCTCAGCGGCGACTTCGCCACACGTGGTCACATCGACGCGTACTTCACCCGCCACCGGGCCACCCCACGTATCACGGTCGAGGCCAATTCCATCCAGGCTCTCACCGAGATCGTCCAGCGGACCGGCCTGGCCACCGTTCTGCCCGACGCCATCACCCACGACCACCCCCACCTGACCCCTGTCCCCCTCGATCCGCCCCTTCCCGCCCGCACCGTCACCCTCCAGCACCGTGAAGGGGCCTACCGCAGCGCTGCCACCCGCGCCTTCACGCAGCTCACCCACGACATCGTCCGCACCCGGGGCTACACACCTGCCCCATAGCCGTGCAGCTGGAGCGGGACCGGTAACCATGTCGATGTCGGTGTACCGGCCCCGCCGAAAGGTGTTACGCCGTGGGCCACCACGGGGCCCGGGCGTCCCGCAGCGTGTTGGTGCCGCAGTGCACCTCACCCATGCCGAGGTGGTACGTGTACCAGTCGTCGATGTAGGCCGTCGTGAACCCCGCCTTCGCGTAC
The DNA here is from genome assembly GCF_021028635.1 of Streptomyces huasconensis. Lineage (NCBI taxonomy): Bacteria > Bacillati > Actinomycetota > Actinomycetes > Kitasatosporales > Streptomycetaceae > Streptomyces > Streptomyces huasconensis. Next base: position 138,330 of record NZ_CP086119.1, on the reverse strand, counting down.
ACGGAGTTCACCGCCTCCGTGAAGATGTCCTTGCCGCCGACGACGGGCCCCCACTGCTTGGGCGCCAGATAGCGGGTCGGGCTCAACAGGACGCCGTTGACCGCGCCGGGGACATAGGCGCTGTTCGGCCGGACGGCGGCGGCGCCCCTGGCACCGTCCGCGGAGCCCCGGCCGCCGCGCGCCTCGTCGGCGCCACGCAGCTGGCTGAACTGCTCCAGGGTCTGCGGGCCCATGCGGCGCAGCTTGCGGCTGCCGCTGAGGCCTTCGCTCTCGTAGGAGTCCCGCGTGTACAGGCCGGGCACCCTCACTATCTCCGCGTCGGTGACGCCGGTCTCCCGCTTGAGGATGGCCAGGTTGGCCTCGATGCGTTCGGCCGCCACCTTGTTGTCGGAGCGGAACGAGGCCTTGGCGAGCACCTGGTCGATGGTTTCCTTCGGGGCGGGGACGTCGCTGCCGCGCGGGACGGAGAACATCTTCGTGGCGCCGTGCCCGTCCCGCTTCGCCTTGCGCAGGAGTTCCATCCCCGCGGTCGGGTCGGCGACACCGATGCGCCAGCCGCGCTCGGTGTCGGCGGGCAGGAACTGCACGAACTCGTCCACATGCCCGACCGACAGCCACGACGTGTCGAGCAGCAGCGGCGCCTGCACCCCCTGCGAGGACAGGAACGTACGCATCGACTTGGCGGGCTTGGCTCCGGAGTCCGCCCGGTAGCCCTGGATGATGCGGCCCGCCGGGTAGCTCTTGCCGTTCAGCGTGTACGGCGGAATGGTCTCCAGGTTGCCCATGGAGTTGAGCGTCCACTCCTCGTTCGCCGCCGGCTTGCCGACCTGCACCACGCCCACGTCCGGGCCGCGCAGCTTCTCGAACAGCTCGCGGCCCGCCGGACGGTCGGGCTGCGCGGACCGGATCATGACCCGCATCGTGTGCTGCTTCCCGCCGGGGCCCGGCATGCTCGCGTAGGCCGGCTCGACGAAGTCCTGCGCCCACGGGTCGCCGTACTCGGTGAAGGTCGTCAGCGGCTTGCCGATGCCGGCGTCCTTCACCTGCGCGGCCAGTTCCTTGACGAACGCGCGCTGGTCACGGCCGTAGGAACCGGCGCCCTTCACCTTGGTGACGAGGACCTCCTCGGCCCGCTGAAGGTGATGGTGGGTCAGGACGGGCGCGGTGCGCAGCACGACGTCGTCGGAGCGGGACGTGCCGCCGCCGGTCACCGTGAACCGGACCTTCACCTCGCCGTTCCACTTCCGCGCGTCGCGCACCACGTCCGTGGCCTCGACGCCCAACTCGACACCGGTACGCAGCTCCGCGGCCGACAACCGGTCGGTGGGCCGCAGCAGGGACCAGCGGCCGTCGCGCTTGATGAACAGGCGCGCCTTCCCGGCTCGGACACCGGCGCCGATCGCCTTGACGGTGCCGTGGCTGCCCGCCGCAGTCCCGGCCAGGGGCACGGTCCGCAGACGGGCCAGGTCGGCGGCGTCACGCGTTCCGTTGATCTTGGTGTCGGACCCGTCGTTGCACTGGGCCAGCTTTTTGTCCGACAGCGGCCTGCCACGGGCGTCCTTGACCGGGCAGCGCTTTGCGTCGTCGTCGACGTTCGGCAGCACGATCGCACCGCGCCGCGCCGTCCAGGCGTTCTCGCCCGCCGCGTCGCTCGTACCCTCCACGTCGACGCCGCCGTCCCGGTTCACGTCGGCGCGCAGATCGGGCACCTGGGCCGGTGCGTCCGGGGTGTCGGCTTCGGCCATGGCCGTGGCTCCCGTGGCCGCGAGCACCCCGGCTATACCGGTCGCGAGAGCGACGTTTCTCCATCTGTGCGTACGCACAGTTCCCCTCCTTGTCCTCGGCTCTCCGGTCAGGTGGTCAGTCAGCGAGAGCCGTTGACCTTAAGGAGGCGCGCCGAAGCGTGGAGGTTGTCAGGCGCCGGGAATTGGGCGGAATCGTGATCAGGAAGAGGCAACTGGCGGCGCCGCCAGGGCAGGTGGCCGGCGCGCAAGAGGGTGGGAGGCCGTCTGCGGGGCTTGGGTGCACGGCGAGGCCAGGACGGACGAGTCCGGGTGTGAAGCCCTAGGGGGGAGGGCTGCCCGCCCGCCGTCGCGAGTGCGTACGTAACAGAATTCGCCGAAACGCTTCTCCTGGTTCACGCGCGGCTGGTGGGCTGACCGCGCTCACCCCAACGATCACAGGAGGCATGCGTGAATCTGGTCGTCAACGGCGACGCGGAGAGCGGGGCGGGCGGCACCGCCGACCCCGTCGCGGAGGTCCGCGGCTGGCAGGTCGCCCAGGGAGCCCCGGCGCTCGTCGCCTACAGCCTCGGCGGCGGCTACCCCACCGCGTCGGACCCCGGGCCCGCCCGGCGCGGCAGCCGCTTCTTCTCGGGCGGCAACAGCGCGCGTACCGCCCTGGTCCAGGACATCTCCCTGCCCAGGACCGGCCCCACCGGGCGCCGGGCCGTCGACGCGGGACGGGTGCGCTACACCCTGTCCGCCTGGCTCGGGGGCTACGCCGGGCAGGAGGACGGCGCACGGCTCTCCGTGGAGTTCCGTGACGCCCAGGGCACGCCGGTCGCCCTGAGCGTGCTCGGCCCCGTCGGCGCCGCGGACCGGGAGGGCCGCACCGGCCTGCTGGAACGCACCGCCGAGGCCGCGGTGCCGCCCACGGCCCGCTCGGCACGGCTCCTCCTCGTGTTCACCCGCAGCGGCGGCGGCACCTCCAACGACGGCTACGCGGACGCCCTCTCCCTCACCCTCGACGCCGACGGAGGCCACCGATGACCGTCAACCGCCGTGATCTGCTGAAGGCCGCCGCGGCCGCCGGCGCGCTGAACCTCGCCTGGCCGCTGGCCGCGGGACTCACCCCCGCACAGGCCCGGGAGGCCGCCGAGCACCTGGGCGCGGAGTACGACCGGGCGCCGTTCACCCTCGGGGTGGCCTCCGGAGACCCCCAGCCCCACTCGGTGCTCCTGTGGACCAGACTCGCCCCCGAACCCCTCGCCGCCGAGCAGAGACTTCCCGAGGTCGTCGAGGTCGACTGGGTGGTCGCCAAGGACGCCCGGCTGCGACACGTCGTCGCCCGCGGCACCGCCCCGGCGTCCGCGACACTCGGCCACAGCGTGCACGTGCCGGTGGACGGCCTCGCGCCCGGCCGCCACTACTGGTACGCGTTCAAGGCACTCGGCAGGACCAGCCGCGTCGGCCGTACGAGGACCGCGCCGCGCGGCCGCGTCTCCAAGGTCACCTTCGCCGCCGCCAACTGCCAGGCGTTCCACGACGGTTACTACGCCGCGCACCGCGGCATCGCCCGCGAGAACGTGGACTTCGTCGTACACCTCGGCGACTACATCTACGAGCACGGTCAGGTCGGCGGCGTACCGGAGACACACGTACGCGACCACGACGGCCCGGAGATCCTCACACTCGCCGACTACCGCAAGCGCCACGCCCTGTACAAGGGCGACAAGTCGCTGCGCGAGGCACACGCCGCCCACCCGTGGTTCCTCACCTGGGACGACCACGAGGTCGTCAACGACTACAGCGGGACCGGGGGAGGAGCCCCGTTCATGCGCCGCCGGGCAGCTGCCTACCAGGCGTGGTTCGAGCACATGCCGCACCGCGACTCCTTCGGCGGCATGGCCCTGCCCGACCCCGAGATCCACCGCGTACGCCGCTGGGGCGATCTGCTGGAACTGAGCATCCTCGACCTACGCTCGTACCGCTCCGCGCAGAACCTGCCCGACGGCACGATCCTCGGCGCCGAACAGAAGGCCTGGCTCAAGCGCACCGTCGACCGCGCCCCGGACTCCTGGCACGTGTGGGCCAACTCGATCATGCTGAGCCAGCTGCGGGGGAGGCCGGGCGGCTCATACATGTTCACCGACCAGTGGGACGGTTTCCTCGCCGAGCGCAAGGAGGTCCTGGGACACGTGCACAAGAGCGGCCTGGAGGACCTGGTCGTCATCACCGGCGACTGGCACTCGGCGTTCGTCGACGACGTCCGCACCGACTTCGACCAGCCCGACTCGCCGCTGGTGGGCACGGAGTTCACCGCGCACTCGGTGACCTCCGGCGCGTACTCGCCCGAGTGGAACACGGCCAACGGCCCCCTCATGGGCAAGGCCAACCCGCACCTGAAGTACTTCGAGGGCAACCGGTACGGCTACGACGTGTACGAGGTGACGCCCGAGCGCTTCACCACCCACATGCGCGTGATCGGCGACCGCCGCGACCCGAACTCCCCGGTGACGACGCTGACGAAGTTCCACGTGGACCGCGGCAAGGCCGGTTCGTACGAGGACGAGGGGACGAAGAGGTCGCCCGCGCAGTACCGCAGGGACTAGGGCCTGTCTGACAAATGATTACCCCGTGGACTCGCGGAGCCAGAGGATCAAGGAAGCCAGGACAACTCCGGCACGGTAGCGGTCGTCGAGCTTGTCGAACCGGGTCGCGATCGCGCGGAGCTGCTTGAGGCGGGCGAAGCATCGTTCGACGACGTTGCGGTCGCGGTAGGTGACCTTGTCGAAGGCCGGCGGCCGGCCGCCGAGGGCTCCGCGTCGGTGGCGGTTCGCCGCCTGGTCGCGGCGCTCGGGGATCGTGGCAGCGATGCCCCGGTGCCTCAGCAGATGGCGGATGGACCTGCTGGAATACGCCTTGTCACCCAGCACACGGTCCGGTGTCGTGCGCGGGCGGCCCGTGCCGAGGCGCGGGGTGCGGATGCCGTCGAGGACCTGGCCGAACGCCGTCGCGTCGTTGACGTTGCCGGGCGTGAGCACAATCGACAGGGGCAGGCCCCGGCCATCGACGGCGAGATGGACTTTGGTGGTCAGTCCGCCTCGGGAGCGGCCGAGGGCCTGGCGCGCCTGCGAGCGGCCCGGATCTTCCAGTTCGTCCCCGTTCACATCCCTTTTTGCGGGCGCCGACTGCGTGCTGGTGGGCTCGGTTGATGGTGGAGTCGACGGAGACGGTCCATTCCACCCGGCCCACCGCGTCATCGCGGACCTGAACGTGCTCCAGCAACCGTGCCCGGGTGCCGTCCGCCTCCCAGCGGGCGAACCGCTCGTAGACGGTCTGCCACGGCCCGACCCGGTCGGGAAGATCCCGCCACGGAGCCCCGGTCCGCAGCCGCCACAGCACCCCGCTGACCACCTGCCGGTGATCACGCCACGGACGGCCCCGTCCGTCCACCTGAGGCAAAAGGGGCTCTATCCGCCTCCATGCCGCATCCGTCAACTCACCTCGACCTGCCACAAGATCAATTATCAGACCGGCTATAGAGTCCTGCCCGTGGCGAATTATCAGGACGAGACCAGGACGGCCTACGACGGTGTCGTCGAGCTGTACGCATCGCTGTTCGCAAACCGGCTGGAAACACAGCCTTTCTCCCGGGCGATGATCGGCACCTTCGCCGAACTGGTGCGCGCGACGGGCAACCTGCGGACAGCGGACGTCGGGTGCGGGCCCGGACATCTGACAGCCATGCTGCACGAACTCGGCCTGGACGCCTTTGGACTAGACCTTGCCCCCGGCATGGTCGACCACGCCCGGCAGGCCCATCCGGCGCTGCGCTTCCAAGAGGCGCGGATGGAATCCCTGCCGATCGAGGACGCCGCGCTCGGCGGCATACTGGCCCACTACTCAATGATTCACACCCCTCCGGGGGAACTACCGGAGCTGCTCGCCGAACAGATACGCGTCCTGGCACCGGACGGTCTGCTCCTGGTCTCCTTCTTCGGGACCGACGGACAAGAACCGGTCCGGTTCGACCACAAGGTGGCGCCCGCCTACAGCTGGCCGGTGGATCGCCTCGCCGAACTGCTGGGCGATGCTGGGCTCGATCCCTTCGCCCGGCTGCTCCACGATCCATCCTCTGACCGGGGCTTCCTCGACGCCCATCTACTGGCCCGCCGTTCGTAGCCACTGCCCAATCCCCCCAGCCGATCGGCGCACCTCCGGATTGCCAGCTCAGCCGAATCTCGCTGATCAGACCGGAATTATCAGACACCCCCTAGTCTTCTGAGTCAGGAATTCTATTCAGATGTATAAGCTTGGCCTGTGGCACGTACCGGGCGGCCGAAGGCCGAATTGATCCTGTCGGGTGAGGAACGGACCGCCCTCGAGGGGTGGGTGCGGCGCCGTTCCACACCGCAGGCGTGGGCCTTGAGGTGCCGGATCATCCTGGCCTGCGCCGAAGGTGCTTCAAACAAAGACGTGGCGGCTCGCCTCGGCTCGACTCCCCACGCGGTGGGCCGCTGGCGGGCGAGGTTCGTCGAGCACCGGATCGCCGGCCTGGGCGACATGCCCCGCCCGGGCGGTCCTCGCACAGTGACGGACGAGCAGGTGGCCGCACTGGTCACCAGGACGCTGGAGTCCACCCCGAAGAACGCAACCCACTGGTCGACGCGCTCGATGGCGAAGGAACTGGGCCTGTCGCAGTCGACCGTGTCCCGGATCTGGCGGGCGTTCGGCCTGCAGCCGCACCGCTCGGAGACGTTCAAGCTGTCGACCGATCCGTACTTCGTCGACAAGGTCCACGACGTCGTCGGCCTCTACCTGGACCCGCCCGAGCGGGCCCTGGTGTTCTGCGTGGACGAGAAGTCACAGATCCAGGCCCTGGACCGCTCGCAGCCGGTGCTGCCGATGATGCCCGGAGTCCCGCAGCGGACCACCCACGACTACGTCCGGGCCGGCACCACCACCCTGTTCGCCGCTCTGGAGGTCGCGACCGGCAAGGTGATCGGCTCACTGCACCAGCGCCACCGGGCCGAGGAGTTCAAGAAGTTCCTCAGCAAGCTCGACAAGGAAGTCCCGGCCGGCCTCGAGGTCCACCTGGTGCTGGACAACTACGCCACCCACAAGACCCCTGCCATCAAGACCTGGCTCCTGGCCCACCCCAGGTTCCACCTGCACTTCACACCGACCGGTTCGTCCTGGCTCAATCTGGTGGAGCGGTGGTTCGCCGAGCTGACCAACAAGCAGATACGGCGAGGCGTCCACAAGACCGTCCAAGCCCTGGAGCAGGACATCCGGACCTGGATCGCCGCATGGAACACCGACCCCAAGCCCTCCATCTGGACCAAGACCGCAGACGAGATCCTCGAACGCCTCGCCTCATATCTGAACAGAATTCCTGACTCAGAAGACTAGTACCGCAACGGTCGCTTCGCTCGAGCGCAAGAACGGCTGGACGCCGACCGAGGAGGCCGGTGACGACGGCCGGGACCGTATCCAGCGGATGCTGAACCGGATCGAGTGGGACGCGGATGAGGTCCTGGACGACGTGTCGGCGAGAGAACCACCGCCTGATGGCACGGCTTCCGCCGCCTACGGATTCGCCGAGTACGACGCGATGACAACCACGAGGCCTTGCTCGGCCTCGCCACGTTCCTCATCACACAGACACGTTTGACGTCGTTGTGAGGATCTCTGAGGCGGACGTAAGCGAAACATGAGAGAAACGTGAGCGGCAGGGCTGAAGCTGGGCACATATCGTCCCGCTCTGACAGGAGTCCCATGCCCAGCCCCACCCCCCGCGCCGCCGGCGCGGGATCGCGCAGACGGTCCCGCACACTGGCAGGTTTGATCACGGTCAGTGTCGCGCTGGGCGCGGCACTTCTGACGCCCACGACCGCAGGGGCGGCCGGGTCGACCAACAGGGACGCCTTCGAGAACCTCGGGCAGCCGGACCGGGCCGAGTGGATGTCGGGCGTCGCCAGCGAGACCCGGCTGTCGGCGATGTCCATCCCCGGTACCCATGACACGCTCTCCCTCCACGGCGGCTCGGCCGTGCAGACGCAGGAGGACTACGGCGACAGCGCGAAGACGCTGGCGGCCCAGTACGAACGCGGAATCCGCGCCCTCGACATCCGGGTCCGCGTCGTCAACGGCGGCCAGGACTTCGCGATCCACCACGCCGCGTTCTACCAGAACGCCAACTTCGACGACGTCCTGGAAAAGACGCAGTCCTTCCTCAAGGCGCACCCGACCGAGACGGTCGTGATGCGACTGAAGTCCGAGTGCCCCTACTCGGGTGCCGCGCTGCACGAGTGCAAGCACGACCCGGGCTCGATGACCCCGAAAGACGTCAAAAACATCTTCGCCGCCTACGCGAAGAAGAGTGAATACGCCGGCCTGTTCTGGGCGCCCTCCATCACGGGCAGCGGCCCGGCGGAGATCCCCAGGCTCGGGGAGGTCCGCGGCAAGCTGGTCCTGGGCAGCTTCGACAGCGTCGAGGACTCGAACTACGGGCTCGCGGGCTTCAACGGCCACAACGAGGACCACTACAACGCTTCGGACATCACGGAGAAGTGGAACTACGTCAAGAAGAACGTCGACGAGGCCATGTCCGCCACCTCCGGCCTGTACGTGACGTATACGTCCGCGAACAAGGTCCCCGGCGGGGGGTCGCCGCGTCACTACGCCGGCGGTTACACGAAGGTCCAGAGCGGCGTCAGCACCGAGGTCCCGGGGGTGAACTACCACCTGATGAAGTACCTCAACAAGACCCAGGGCCGCGTCGGCATCGTCATGATGGACTTTCCCGGCTGGGGCCTGGTGAACGCGATCATCGACCACAACAAGGACGATGCCCGCAGCAGCGGCAACCGGATGCTCTGGCAGGTCAAGGGCGACAAGACCTACGTGAACACGCTGTACGGCCGCTGCATGGTGCGGGGCCCCGAGTTCGAAGACTCCACGTCCGGCGGTCTGGTCACTCAGCGCGAGTGCCAGTCGAGCCCGCCCAGCAGCCACCAGTGGGGGGCCGAGAAGCCCTCCTCGTTCGACAACAAGGGCCACTTCTGGATCAAGGCGAGCAACGGCAAGTGCCTGACCGTGCCCTACAACAACGGCACCCCGCCCGGCTCCGGCACCCAGATGTTCTGGTGGGACTGCGAGACCCGCTGGTTCTCCGGCAGCCAGATGTGGAACATCGTCCCGGTCAAGGTCACCACCTCGAACGGTGAACAGCAGGCCTACAAGTTCGTCAACAACTGGACGGGCCTGTGCCTGTCGATGGACCCGGCCACCGCCGGCAAGTCGGGCGGCAAGGTGACCCAGGAGACCTGCCCGAGCAAGTGACCCCGCAGCACGCTTCCCGCTTCCAGGCCGCCCTTCCTTCCCGGAGGGGCGGCCTGTTCGCGTCCACGGAGCGATCAGCCCCCGCATATACGTCGGCGCCGACTCCCGCGGCTCCGACCGTGGGCAGGTGTCCGCGGCTCCCACTTTGTCGACAACTCTGTTGATCGCTTGCCAGTGGCAGACAAGGATCGGTCTCGACCGAATGTGCAACACGGCGGAGGACGTCTTGTCGAGCAATGTCAGCTGGGATTCCGAGGGCAACTGGACGGCGAAGGGCGGTTGGGGGACCGCGGGTTCGGGCGGGAAGGGCTTCTCGCTCGACCGTTGGCAGGCACGTCTCGACGAGCTGCGCGAGACTCATCGCGTACCGGGTGCGACTCTTGCCGTACTCACGGGCGGCGAGGTCCACGAGTTGGCCAGTGGAGTCCTGCACCGCGGTACCGGAGTGGAGGCCACGACCGACTCGGTGTTCCTGAGCGGCTCGGTCGCCAAGGTCTACACCGCCACGGTGGTGATGCAGCTCGTCGACTCCGGTGTACTGGACCTCGACGCGTGTGTCGCGGACCTTGTTCCGGAGTTCGCCACCCCGGACGCGGAGGCCACCAAAGCCATCACGGTACGTCAACTGCTGAGCCACACTAGCGGGTTGACCTGTGACTTCACCTACGACTCCGGACGCGGCGACGACTGCCTCGCCAAGTACGTCGAGGCCGCCCGGGGCGTCGCCCTCGACTGCCCGCCCGGAACGGCGATCTCGTACAGCAGCCTCGGGTACGTCGTCCTCGGGCGCCTCATCGAGGTGCTGACCGGGCAGACCTGGGACGAGGCCCTGCGGGAGCGGCTGTTGGACCCGCTCGGCCTTGCGCAGACCATGACGCTGCCCGAGGAGGCGCTGCGGTTCCGGGTGGCGATGGGGCATCTGGGTGACCCGGGCGTCGACCCCGACCCGGCGCCGGTCTGGGACTTCATGCCGCGCTCGGCGGGGCCGTACGGCCGTGTGATCTACTCCGCGGGCGACGCGGTCCGGTTCGCCCGGATGCACTTGGACGGCGGCGCCGCCCCCGACGGTACCCGCATCCTGTCGGCCGAGTCGGTCGCGGCGATGCAGCACCGCGAGGTCGACTGCCCGGACAAGTGGACGGTCAGCTCCGACGGCTGGGGCCTGGGCTGGACGCTGTACGACTGGGACGGCATCACCGGCTACGGTCATGACGGCTCGGCCGTCGCCCAGCAGTCCTACCTGCGCATCGTGCCGCACGCGGGCGTCGCCGTGGCGCTGCTGACCAACGGAGGCGGCGCCCGCATGCTCTACGCGGACCTGCTGCGGGAACTCCTCGCCGAGCTGGCCGACGTACGCATGCCGGACGACTTTGCACCGGCCGCGCACCCGCCCGTCGTGGACATGGCGCCGCTGGTGGGCACGTATCAGCGGGCAGGCGTGTTGTTGACGGTCAGCCAGAAGGAGGACGGGGGCCTCCACTTGTTGTACGAATTCGTCGACGGCATGAAGGACATGTCACCGCCGCTCGACATCGAACTGATACCGGTCAGTGAGACGGTCTTCGCGGGAGCGGGGGCCGGTCCGGCGTTCAGTGGGGCCCACATGCCGGTCGTCTTCTCCACCCTCACCGACGGCACGCGGTGCGTGTACGTAGGCATGCGCGTCACGCCGAAGACCGGCTGACGATCCCCGCACCGGGCAGGAGTGCCCCGCGAGACGCGTCCTAGCGGGGCACGCGCGGCGTTGATCCGCCCGCAGGCGAACAGATGCTCTTGCCTGCCTGGTGTGCTGCCGTGCAGCTCCTGGCTTCTGGCTGCCAGGCGTGCCTGTCCGGCGGCCTGCCGGTGCCGCGCCCGCCGGCGGAGATCGGCGGCGGTGACGGCTCGGCGGTGCTGGACGGTATCGCCCGGGTGCTCACCGAGACCGGCTCGGATGTCACCGAGCACTTCGTCCGTGGCGCCCACCGGGCGCTGGATGCGGCGCGTGGGGCCGGTGTACGTGTCGCACTGCTGAAGGAATCCAGCCGCTCTTGCGGAAGCCTCCGGGTCTACGACGGAAGCTTCGCGGGAACGCGCGTACCCGGCCGCGGCGTCACCACGGCGCTGCTCGCGCGGGCGGGTGTGCGGGCCTCCAGCGAGGACCAGATTCCTGAGGCTGCGGCCTACCTGTACGGGCTTGAAGGCGGCCCCGAGGTCTGACATGCCGCGCGGAACGCGCCGCACACGGTGTGTCGTTGCTAGGGCCTGCCCGATGGGACGCAGCGCCGATCGGGCACAGGGTGGCCGCTGATCGCTGTTAGCCTCGGCAGTCCGTTGATGGCTGGTCGTTGGGAAGGGAGCCCAGATGGAAGCGCCGGGCAAGCCGTTCCTGATGCATATCGGAGATATCTTCTGGCAGAGCCAGGGCAGGGTGGTCATACTGACCGGCCTGATCGAGCGCGGGCGGGTTCGTAAGGGCGATGCGGTGGAGATCGTCGGTTTCGGTGGGACCGCACTCGTCGCCGTCGAACAGATCGAAGCTTTTCACCGGTATGTCGACAAGGCGAGTGCAGGCATGAGTGTGGGCCTGTTGATACGTGGGACGGCGTTCGGCGAGGTGGAGCGGGGGCAGGTGCTGGCGGCACCTGGTTCAATCAGTGGACACGCCCGTTTTGCTGCGGACATCACGCTCTTGTCCGACGAACATGTTGCTGCTGAAGTTCGCACTGGTGAGCGACTCCGTTTCCACTTCGGCACCGCCGCTGTAGCGGGTGACGTGATGCTTGCCGGGAGATTGGATGTCTTGCATCCTCTCCACCGGGGTGACGTGACGATCACGCTTGAACGGCCTGTTGCCCTGGAGGAAGGGCAGTCCTTTGCTTTTCGGCACCGCGGACGGGCTGCTGGCTCCGGGCATGTGATGCGTCTTCTCGACTGAGCGTCGTCAATGGAGCCTGAGCCGAATCGTTGCGGCAGTGACCGTGCCGTGGAGGACGTAGACGCGCTTGTCGAAGCGTGTCGCTACGGCGCGTGATCCCTTGAGGGCATCAATCGTTCGTTCTGCCTCGTTCCTGCGGGCGTAACTGGCCCGGTCGAACCCGGCAGGTCTCCCGCCCTTGCTGCCACGCTTCTGTCGATGGGTGCGCTGCTCCCGGCGCTCGGGAATGGTGTGCTTGATGTGTCGGCGGCGCAGGTGACGTCGGTTGCGGCGGGAGCTGTACGCCTTGTCGACGCTCAGGTAGCCGCGCCGAGTGCGAGGATGACCGCCGGCCGGGCGTGGTACGCGACACTCTTCCACCGCCCGCCCCGTCCTGCGTTCTTCGGCAAGTGCGGCTCCAGTCGAACCCACTCCAGGTCTGTCAGATCGCCCCGCCCCATGTGGGACAGAACGATCCGGGAGCACGCCCGCCCCTGACCCACCGGACACGGCCTAGTAGTACCCCTTCGTGCCGTCGAGCAATTCCCGCACGATGTCCGCATGCCCCGCATGCCGTCCGGTCTCCTCGACGAGGTGAATGAGCATCCAGCGGAGGTTGGCGTTGGCGGAGCGGTAGCCCGGGTGGCGACCGATGTCATCCAGGGAGGCCGCGGCCACGATCTCGTTGCTTCGGGCGCACTGGACCTCGTATTCCGACAGTAGTTGCTGCAGCGTGACGCCGTCGTCGGTACGCCAGTCGGCGTCCTCATCCGTCTCGTCGAAGGCCGGGTTCCGCGTCTCGTCGCCACCAAGGAACAGCACCTCCAGCCAGGTGTGCTCGACCCATCGCATGTGGCTGATGAGCCCGGCCATCGTCATTGCCGGCGAGGTCGGTACGACGGAGCGGTGCGCATCCGCCTCGCTCAGCCCCTCACACTTGTATCGCAGAATCTGCCGCTGGAGGTCCAGCCAGCCTATGAGTGCGGTGCGTTCGTCGGCATGAAAAGGAGGGCGTTCAAGTGCAGGGGTCATGCCTGGGGACGTTAGCGTGCCGGGTCTCCGACTGTCGCGACAATTTTTCGGCGGGACACGGCAACGATCCTCGCCCGGCTGGGCGTCGCCGAGGCGGGCGTCGGCGGCCGGGCCAGGCTGGGGGCCAGCGTCAGGGGCGGGGGCTCCGTGGGTGGCGGGAGGTGCCGTCCGGGTCCGGGTCGACCCGCTGGATGCGGGCGCGCCGCACGACTCTCGGGCCCACCTCGGCGGCCTCGCGGACCAGTGCGGGCCCGTCCCAGTCGGTGGGCCAGCCGTTCCACAGCCGCAGCTTGCCGTCCACGAAGACCGCGGTGATCTGGTCGCGGCCGGCCAGCCGGACCAGTTCCCATGACAGGTCGTAGGACGGCGTGAGTTCGGGCACCCGGAGGTCGACGAGCAGGAAGTCGGCCGCCTTGCCGACGGCGACCTCGCCCGTCACCTCGCCGAGGCCGAGGGCGTCGGCACTCAGGCCGGTGGCGTGGGTGAGCCACGTACTGCCGGCGCCGCACGAGGAATCGCCGGACATCATGCCGTAGGCCAGGCGTTGGGTGCTCTCCGCGGCGTCGACCAGGCGGAAGCCGTCACCGCGGGTGCCGTCGGTGCCGGTACCGAAGCGGATGCCCATGGCCCGCCACATCAGGGCGTGTGCGACGGCGTTGCCCTTCCAGGCGCTGGCCACCGGGTTGTAACTGAGGGCCGCGCCGGTGTCGGCGAGCATGCGCATCTCATCGGGGGTGAGGAGGGTGGCGTGGGCGCCGAGGGTGTGCGCGTTGAGGGCGCCGATGTGGTGCAGATAGGACACCGGGCGGCGGCCCACGCTCTTGAGTGAGCGTTCCACGGAGGCCAGGTGCTCGTTGACGTGGATCTGGAAGACCGCGCCGGCGTCCGCACACAGGTCGGCTGTCTTCTTCAGCACCTCGGCGGTGGCGTTCTCGGGGACGGGTATCGCCAGCGAGGGATGGATCAGCCGGGAACCGTGGAAGCGCTCCAGGTGCTCCTTGCCGCCCTCGCCGTCGGAGACGACCTTTGACAGCACGCAGCGCAACCCGGCCTCCTCGGTGGCCTTCGCGACGACGCCCACGTCGACGGGTGCGCGGGTCCCCGCGTCGGCGGCGGTGGTGAACCCGCCGCGCAACGCCTCCAAGGCCGCGAGCTTCGCCGAGAGATGGGCGCTCTCCTCGTCCAGGGCGTGTTCCAGCGGCTCCCAGACGGTCTTGAAGATCTCCGACGGCTGCCCGAACGCCTGGGCCTTGCCGAAGCTCTGCGTCAGGTGGTGGTGGGCATCCACGAAGCCGGGCATGAGCAGGTGGCCCTTCAGCCGTACCGTACGGGCGTCCCGGTGCGCGTCGGTGAGCTTGCTGACCGGCCCGACGGCCCGGAAGGTGCCGTCCTGGACGAGCACCGCACGGCCCTCGACCGGGCCCTCCGGCAGCAGGACCACATCCGGTACGAGCAGCAGCCGCTTGGCACGGAAGTCCTCCGGGGTGAAGGCGCCTTGGTCGGCGTGATCGCCGCCGTCGGCACGGGCGCCGTCGTCGCCACGGGCGTAGCGATCGCCGTGACCATTGCGGTCAGCGCGACCTTCGCGAACGCCCTTACGTTCTCCTCCAGCGGCGGCCGCCGGTGCTGCCCCCGTGGCGCCCAGTAGACCGCCGGCCCCGGCCAGCCCGGCCCCGACGACGAAGCCGCGACGCCCCAGGCCCCGCGTCCCGCCATCCGCGCGTTCCACCTCCGGCCGCACGCCCGCCCCTGCCTCCGCGTCCGCCGCTTCGAAGTCGGGGGGCGTCGGCCCCGCGCCCACCGCCTGGCCTCCCCGTCCCGAACCCGCCCCTTGGCTCCCGCATCTCGTGTCAGTCGACGACGGCTCTCCTGTGCCCGCTGCCTGGGCCCTTTGCCTCGCGTCCTTGTCCAACCGCCCGTTGTGCCACGCCTCCTGCACCACCGCACGCTCCTTCGTTTCCGCACAGGTGAGGCCCGGCCGCGCGGGCGGCCGAGCCGGGGCGCCGACCCTAAGTGAAGTCCGGGAAGCGGAACAAGAGTTTCGACACAAGGAAATGGAGGGCGAGGTTCGAGGCGAGCGCTTGACCGGCCACACTCCATGGCGCCGACGTGGCGGCTGGGTGGCGCAACGGGTCCGCGTAGCGTGCCGCGCCGCACGTCACGAGCATCGCCGCAGGTCAGAATGGGTGGCGTAACTTCCAGGAAACATCGGCGCCCTAGGTTGAGCGGACGCCGAACGGGCCGGGCCCTCCGCCGAAGACGGACCGTCCCGTCGGCCATGCTGCTTCACCCCGAGTACGGGCACGATCCCGGACGCCCGGCCGGTACGGCCGGCGGATGCCGAGGGGCACCGGCCCCGGCGTGCTCTCCCGTCCGTCCCCGGCCCCGACGCGCAGGGAGGTCCCATGAACGCCTCGCCCACCGAGCCCGCGCCTCTGGGCACCGACAAGAGCGGCCGCTCCGCGCCCGGTTCGGCACCGGAGAACCGGCGACGCACCCGGGCGGACCGCGCCCGGCAGGTCGCGGAGGTGCTGCGCCGGCAGATCGCCTCCGGAGCCTTCGCCGCAGGCCTGCTGCCGAACGAGCGGGTGCTGATCGCCGACTTCGCGGTCTCCCGCAACACCGTCCGCGAGGCGCTGGGCGTGCTGCGCGACGAAGGAGTGATCGAGCGGCGCCAGGGTGTGGGCACGGTGATCGTGCGGCGGCCCTACGAGCACACGTTGGAGCGGTTGACCGGCCTGGCCGAAACGCTGCGCACCCATGGCGAGGTGGTCAATCAGGTGCGGGTCGCGAACCTGATGCGTCCGCCCGGCGAGGTGGCGCGCAAGCTGCACGTACCCGACGGCGGACGAGTGGTCTACATCGAACGGCTGCGGCTGCTGGACGGCGTGCCGCTCTCCTTGGACCTGACCTACCTGGCCGCGGACATCGGGGAGCCGCTGCTCGCCGCCGACCTGGCCGGACGGGACGTGTTCGGACTCATCGAGCAGTCCACCGGCGGTCGGCTCGGCTCGGCGAGCGTCACCGTGCACGCGGTGGGCGGTGACCCGCACACGTGTGAGCTGCTGGGCATCCCGGCCGGCTCGGCGCTGTTCACCGTCGAACGGCTGACCCGGTTGCCCGACGGGCGTCCGGTGGACCTGGAGTACCTGCGCATCCGCGGCGACCGGCTGGCGTTCCGCGCCGAACTCGTGCGCGCCGCCGCCCCGGAGAACGGCGCCGTACGGCAGACAGGAACCGAACGGTGAATCCCGACCCCGAGACCACAGGCGGGGCGCCGCCCGGTCCCGTCGAACCTACGGAGCAAGGCACGGCAAGCCCCGCCCCCGCCCACAAGAACCCCGTCCACCAGAACCCCGCCCACCACGCCCCCGGCAACCAAACCCCCCAGCCCCAACACCCCGCACATCAAGGCCCCGGCCCGTCAACCGTCGCCGTGATGTGTCTGTGCGTCACCTTGGTCGTGGGCATGGTCTCGGCCGTGAACCTCGCGATCCCCGCGCTGTCGCGCAGCGCGCTGCACCCGTCGGCCGAGTCGGTGATGTGGGTGGTCGACGGGTACGTGGTGTTCTTCGCGTGCCTGCTCATCCCGGGCGGCGCGCTCGCCGACCGGCTCGGCCGCAAACCGGTGCTGGCCGCGGGCATGGGCCTGTTCACCGCCGGGTGCATGCTGTGTGCCGTGGCGCCGGGTATCGGCACCGTGATCGCGGGCCGGGTGGTCAGTGGCGTGGGTGCCGCGGCGGTGCTGCCGACGACGTTGGCGCTGATGGTGGGCGGTGCGGCGGCGGACCGCAGGCCGCGGCTGGTGGCGGTGTGGGCGTCGATGACAGGTGTGGCGGCCGTGCTGGGCAACGTCGGCGGTGGGGCGGCGGTGCAGCTCGGTTCGTGGCGGGCGTTGTTCTGGTGTGTGGTACCGCTGTCGGTGGCGGCACTCATCCTGGTGGTGGTGTTCTCCCCGGCGCCACCGCGGCATGACCGGCCGGTGTCGATGGTGTCCGCGGGCCTCTTGACGGCCGGGTTCCTCGCGCTGCTGTCGGGCATCGTCTCCGGTCCGCAGTCCGGCTGGGGCAGCGCGCGCGTACTGGCCGGGTTCGGGTCGGCGGTGGTGCTGCTGGCGGCCTGGACCGGCTGGGAGCTGCGGCGCGAGCATCCGATGCTGGACCCCCGGCTGTTCACCGTGCCGGTGGTGCGGGCAGGGGCGGTCGGCATGGCACTGGCGTTCGTCGGGATGTTCGGCCTGTTCTACGTCAACGGGCAGTATCTGCAGTACGCCAAGGGCTACTCCCCGCTGGGGGCGGGGGTGCGGCTGCTGCCGATGGCGGGTGCGCTGCTGCTCGCGCCGCGCTGCACGGCGGCCCTGGAGCGACGCGCCGGCGCGCGGGGGACGCTCGGCTTCGGACTGGCGGTGCTGGCGGCCGGGCTGGGCACGGTGTCGCTGGTCGGCCCGAGCACCCCGTACTCCTTGTACGCGCTCGGGGTGACGCTCACGGCGGCCGGTTGTGGCCTGGCGACACCGCTGCTGTCGCACGGCATGATGTCCGCGCTGCCGACGCACCGGGCCGGGGTGGGCTCCGGGCTGCAGAGCCTGGCGCGGGAGCTGGGCAGCGCGCTGGGCGTGGCGGTCAGCGGCAGCGTGGTGGCCGGGGCGTTCACCGCGGGCCTCCCCGCATCCCTGCGCGGGCCCGGAGCGCCGACGACCGTTCCCGCCGCCGAGCAGCGCCTGGCCGCGCAGGGGCTGACTTCGCCCGGCCTACGGCACGCCGTCGTCACGGGCTTTACGGACGCCCTCGACACCGCGATGCGCGTGCTGGCCGTACTGGTGGTGGCGGTCGGGGTGCTGGTCGTCGCTTGGTACCCGAGCCGACAGCCGTGGGCAGCGGACGGACAGGACGGGTGAGCGCGGAAGCGGGCGTTCTGACACAGGCCGGAGCGCACATGTTCGACCAAGGTCGCTACGCGTGGTCGCCCGGGGCCGGAACGCGTGGCCGGACCCCGGTACGGCCGGCGGCCGATGCGGTCCTCGGCGCCTGGCGGCAAATCGCCCCCGTTACACACCTGTCTCAATTTGTCGCGCAACGAACCGTGGGTACTCGTTGTCCAACAGGCGGGATCGACCCGCGGATGAATGACGAACGAGGGGCAGGCAGCAGTGGGGGACATACGCAGACGAGGAGCCGTGGCCCTGGGGATCACCGCGCTGGTGGCCCCGCTCACGGTGGCGCTCGGCGCGGGCAGCGCGCAGGCCGCGTCGTGCTCGACGCAGACCGGGCCGTACCAGAAGCAGATCGAGAAGTTCCTGGGCCGCCCGGTGGACGGCAGGCAGTCGGCGGCCGACTGCAAGGCCATCAAGGCCTTCCAGACGACACACAAGATCACCCCGAACATCGGGTACGCGGGCCCCGTCACCTGGGGCGTCATGGACCTCATGAACAAGCAGAAGGCGGTGGGCGACAACCCCAACAAGGCGGGCAAGTGCCCGACCGACAAGGGGCGCATCGCCTGTGTCGACCTGACGCTCCAGCTCAGCTGGATTCAGGACGGCAAGAACCTCAAGTACGGCCCGGTCCCGGTACGCACCGGACGCAACGGCCACGAGACCCGTACGGGCCTCAAGAAGGTCTACTGGCGGGACATCGACCACGTGTCGAGCCTGTACGACGTCCCGATGCCGTACAGCCAGTTCTTCGACGGCGGCCAGGCCTTCCACTCGGTCGGCATCAGCGTATGGTCCCCGCCGGGCTCCCACGGCTGCGTCAACATGACGAAGAAGGACGCCGTAAAGTACTGGAACACGCTGCGCAAGGGCGACGAGGTCTTCGTCTACGGCCGCAAGCCGGGCACCTGACCCGCGGCAGGCGCCCCACGCCCGGTCCGGCGACATCGAGCCGCACCGGGCGGTGGGCGGGTAGGTGAAGTCCCGCCATTCGACAGCGGGTAGGCGTGCCCAGAAGCCGGCACCCGACAGAACCAGCCAACCTTCGGAGGCATGCGTTCTGCTCAACCTGGTTATACGGGAAGAAAGTTGAGCGAGAATGGGGGACCTTCGATGAGCGCGCTGACCATAGTGTTCCTGAGTCTGTTCGTGGTGATGGGGCTGGTGCAGGTCGTCAAGCCGCAGTGGCTGTGGAGGATGAACCGGCCCCTCCAGGCCCCCTTCGTCAAGGACTACGACGCCACCGAGCCCTCCCACGCCGGGTACGTGATGATGCGCGCCACAGGCGTGGTGATGCTGGCGGCGGCGGTGACGATACTGATCGTCGCCGTCCGCTAGGCACGTGAGGAGGAAGGCCGACAACGGATCAGACAAGCAGTTGGGTGCCCGCGAGACGTCGGTACAAGGTGTCCTGGACGAGCAGCTCCTCGTGGGTGCCGGTGGCACGTACCCGGCCGGACTCCATGACCACGATGCGGTCGGCCTTGGTCACGGTGGACAGGCGGTGCGCGATGACGAGGACCGTCGTCTCGCGCGCCACCTCCACGATGACATCGCGCAACGCCTGCTCGTTGGCGGCGTCCAGCTGGGACGTGGCCTCGTCCAAGAGGAGCAGTCGCGGACCGCGGAGCAGGGCCCGCGCGATGGCGACACGCTGGCGTTCACCGCCGGACAGCCGCGTTCCCCGGTGACCTACCGGGGTGTCGAGCCCCTGCGGCAGCGACCGTACGAACATGTCCAGGCGGGTGCGGACGAGAACGTCGCATATCTTCTCGTCGGTGGTGTCGGGTGCGGCGAGCACGAGGTTGTCGCGCAGGCTGCCGGAGAGCACCGGGGCGTCCTGCTCGATGTATCCGATGCGGGCGCGTAGTTCCGGCAGCGGGATGTCCAGGATGTCCCTGCCGTCCAGGAGCACTCTGCCCGAGGTGGGTTCGTAGAAGCGCTCCAGCAACGCGAAGAGGGTGGACTTGCCCGCGCCGGAAGGACCGACCACGGCGGTCATGCCTCGGCCGGGCACCGCGAAATCTACGCCGCGGTGGACGTCGGGCAGGTCGGGCCGGTAGCGGAAGACGACCTTCTCGAAGACGACGGCCACCGGGGCACCGGTCACGGCGGCCGCCGCGGTCGTGGTCGGCCCGCGGTACGCCACCGGGGCATCGCCCTCGCAGGCCAGCTGGTCCACCTCGCGCAGTCGGGCGACGGCCGCCGCTCCCACCTGGAACTGGGTGGCCGCCTGGATGAGCTGGGAGACCGGTTCCGTCAGGTAGAAGAGGAAGAGCAGGAAGGCGACGAGGGTCGACACGTCGATGGCACCCGAGGCGACCCGGGCTCCGCCGATTCCCAGGACGGACAGGAACGAGAGCTGGACCGACAGCCCGGCCGCTGTGCCCATCACCGCCTGCCACTTGGCCGCCCGCACGCCGTGCCGCCACGCCTCGTCGGCCGCCCGGCGGACGGCGGCGGTCTCGCGTTCCTCCGCCCCGGAGGCCTTCACCGTCCGCAGCGCCCCCAGGACCCGTTCGAGTGCCGAGCCCATGGCGCCCACCGCGGTCTGCGCCCGGACGGTGGCACGGGAGATGCGGGGCATGGCCGTGGTGACCACCGCGCTGACGAAGAGAGTCACGCCGACCGAGACGCACAGCAGGACGGGGTCGAGCAGGCCCATCATGACCAGCACGCCGACGAGAGTGAGGGTGCCGTTGGCCGCCGAGATCACCGACTGGGTGGTGACCTGCCGCAACAGCGTGGTGTCCGAGGTGACGCGGGCCAGGAGGTCACCGGGCTCGGCGCGTTCGAAGTCGGGCACCTTCAGGCGCAGCAGCCTGCCGATGAGCTGGTGGCGGGCCCGCAGCACCACCGACTCGGCGGTATGGGCGAGGACGTACTGGCTGAGCGCCCTGAGTGCGGCGCCCAGCAGGACGAGCGCGGTCAGCAGGGTCAGTGTGCCCGCGACCTGGTCGTGTCGTGAGAGGTCCTCGATCAGCGCCTTCGCCGCGAGCGGCTGGGTGAGGACCGCCGCCGCCCCGGCGAGCCCGAGCAGCCCGCCCAGGGCTATACGTCGGCCGTGCGGACGCATGTGTTCCAGCAGCACACGGCCCGTCAGACGAGCGGGTACGGGCGTCGGTCGCGCCGCCGCCCTCGTGGGACCAGGCGCCGTGTCACGTACGTGTGTGGTCACGGTGACCGGACCTCAGACCGTGATCCGGGCGCGGGCGGCGCCGACCCGGTGCCGTACGGCCGGGAAGACCTCGGTGGCCAGCCGCTCCAGGTTGTGCAGCACGTCTCCGGTGTCCGCCGCGGCCTCGACCTGGCACATCACCCGCGTGCAGCCGGAGGTGCGGATGTGGTGCGCCAACCGTTCGACGCACGTCTCGGCGGAGCCGACGGGGTGTGTCGACAGGAGTGTGTCCGCGAGGTGCTCGATGTTCGCGGCGGAGACCGGTGGCGGTGCGGGAACGGCGTCCCCCAGGAGGCGGCTGGGGTGGTTGTTCAACGAGAGGATGAAGCGCGCACGGTCCCGCATGAGCCGCCTGGCGTTCTCGGGTGCGTCGCAGACCTGGGTGAACACGGCGAACGCGTGACCCGCCGCTGGTTTCGGGTGTCCGCCGCTCAGCCGGCGGCGTTCGTAGAGGGCCACCATCTCCGCCTTGGCCTCGGCGCTCTTGTCGAAGAACAGCATGAGGGGAAGTCCCCGGTCGGCGGCGAGTTCTATCGACGCGGGGGAGCCGGCCGCCACGTACACCGGAGGGCCTGACGAGGTGTGCACGGGAGGTGTGAGGCGGACCGCACTCAGGGCCGGGTCCGCGGACACCTCGCCGCGCAGCGCGCCCAAGAGGCGGTCCAGCGGACCGGCCAGCCCCGCCCGCCAGGCCGCGAGCCCAGGGCCCAGCACGTCGTACTCCACGCCCGGGAAGCCGCGACCCACGCCGAGCGAGAACCGGCCGCCGGACAACTGGTCCAGCAGCGCCGCCTGTTCAGCCGTGTGCACCGGCGAGTGCAGCGGCAGCACTGTCACCGCGGTGCCCACACGCAGGGTTTCGGTCTTGGCCAGCAGGTACGCGGCGAGGGTCAGCGCCGAGGGGTTGACGGCCGTGTCGAGGAAATGGTGCTCGGTCACCCATACGTCGTCCAGGCCCAGCTCCTCCGCCCGCCGTGCCACCTCCACGGTACGGGCCAGGACCTCGGCCGGCGACTGACCGGGGTGCCGGTCGGTGGCCAGGGTGACGCCGAACCTGAGGCCTTCTCGCTCGTCCGTCATGCGTCCCCCCGGTTCCCGCTGGGGGCGGGCACCCGCATCAGTGTCCGGAAGTACTGGATGTCCTCACCCTCGCCCACGGGCCGGCCGGCCACCTCGACCCAGGCGTGGGCACGGAAGGGCTGCGTACGCACACCTGTGCACCAGTCCGGCCAGTGCCCTGCGGCACGGCACATCAGCGCGGTGGCCACGGAGCGCTGCAGGCAGCCCTGGCCGGCGCACTTGCTGCTCACGGACACCACGGCCTGGCGGCAGCGCAACGCCTCCACCTGGGTGGCGGGACGCGCCCCGCGCGCGGCGGTGCCGAGGGCGCGACGGAGCCTGGCGGGCGAGAGCCTGATGAGGAACCACGCCGCGGTCACGGCGGCTCGGGCGAGCAGACGTGTGGTGAGCGGGACACATGTCCGCCGCTCCGGTACGACCGAGAAGCTCATGCCGTCACCAGCCCTGCCTTGAGGAGGTGTTCGAGCAATCTGTTGACGTCGGCGGTCAGACGCGTGGTGTCCTGGGAGAAGCGGACGCCGAGTTCGTCGACGACCTCCGCGATGCCCTTGCCCTCCCGCAGGGACCGTACGACCGCGGCTCCGGTGGCGTTGAGCATCCAGTACCGGCCGGTGGTCTCGTGGAGCAGCACCATGCCGTCGTCGGTGTCGGCCGCCGTCACATGCGGGGCGAGTGAGTAGCTCATGCGGCTCCTTGCTGTCGGCGCACACGTGTCCGCGCCGCTTCGACCGAGCGCAGCCACGATTCGCAGGCGAGGGTGGCGACCACGGGAATGAACGTGCGGGACATGGCGTGCGGCGTCAGCAGCGCGGCGCGCACGGCGGCGCCGTCCACCAGGCCGAGCCGGGCCAGGCGCATGTCCTCGGTCAGCGCGAGCAGTTCGGCCTTGTGGCGCCGGACCCCTGCGTACACCTCGGCACTGGCCTCGCCCTTGGTGGTGCGGTCCAGGAGCGGGTCGGGCACAACACCCCGCATCGCGGCCGCGAGGACCGGCTTGGCGCGCTCGACCCTGACGCGGTCCGCGAGACGCACGGACAGAGCGGCGTCCACGACCTGATCGTCCAGGAAGGGGGCGTGGTACGCCACGCCGGACCGGGAGGTGAGCCGGTCGGTGAGGCGGATCTTCGCCCCGCACTGCCGCACGCCCTCCAAGAGTTCGTGCTGCACGGCCTCCGGAGCGTACGGCGAGGTTTTCCCGGCGGCAGCCTCCCGCAGGAGACCGGCGGCCAGTTCGACCGCCTCGGGGGTCGCCCACGACGGCAGCCTCGGATGGGCTCCCCAGCCGGTGAAGGGCTCGGTGGGCCCGCCGACGGGCAGCGTCAGAGATGTGGACGCCGTCGCGAGCCACTGGGGGTAGGACGGGGCACGGAGCAGGTTGCGCACCATCGCGCCGAGCGGCCAGCGGTACATGCTGCGGGCTGCCCGCAGATTCCGCACGGAGCGGAGCCCCTCACTGCGGGCCAGCGCGTGGTAGAACGACGGCGCCGGGCTGAAGAGTTCGTCGCCCCCGTGGCCGGTGAGCTGAAGTGACACGCCGTGGTCGGCCAGCTGCCGTGCGACGTGGGCGGCGACCGCCTTCACCCGGCTCCACGGGTACGGTGCCTCCAGGTCGTCGTCGTAGGCGAGTTGGCCGGTGAACGACAGGGGAAGCTCCTTGGCGGCCAGTACGACGGACTCGGCGTCCGGCATCGACGCGGCGGCGCGTTGAGCCCACCGGGCGTCGTCGTGGGCGGCGTCCAGAGCCTCTCTGCGCACCGTCACCAACCGCCCGCAGCCCTCCTGACGGTAGGTGAGGAAGGCGAGGCTCGTGGAGTCCATGCCGCCGGAGAGGTCGCAGCCAAGGGTCGGGCTGTTCCTGGTGCGCGCGGTGGCCGCGCCGTCCAGCGCGCCCCGCACCCGGCGCGCGCCCTCCGCCAGCGTAAGCTCCGCGGGGGGAGGAGCCCACCAACGCATCGCCCTGTGGCTGCCGTTGGGGCGTATCCGCAGGTAGTGGCCTGGGGCGAGGCACTCGACGCCCCGCCACACCGGGCGTCCGGACAGCGGCCAGGGCCGGTACGACAGGAGGTGTCCCGCGAGGGTCCGCTCGTCGACGTCACCGCCGATCCCGGCGGCGAGGGTGTCCGGGCGGTCGGCCGCGCACGTGACACCGTCGATCGTGGCGTAGAAGACCTCCCGTACACCGGACAGGGCACCCTGCACACGTATCTCCCCGTCGAAGGAGGCGATCGAGTGGTGGCTTCCGGGGACGGACCGGAGGAAGACGTCCAGCGCGGTGACGTCGCCGCTGCCCGAGAGGGAGCGCAGGAGTTGCGCCGAGGTCGTGGTGAAGCAGCCGAGCAGCACCAGGTTCCTGCGGCCGAGCGAGACCGTCAGTATGTCTTCGGCACCCCACGTCCCCATGATCCACGGACGCCCGGAAGCGTGGGTGACCACCTTCGCCTGCTCGGGGTCCGGAAGCAGCGCGCGGCCCACCGCCGCACCGTCCTGGTTGTCGGGAAGAACGACGAACTCCACTTGCCCCCCACTGGCCGGAACGACGGAACTCCTCAAGGAAATCCGTGTGTGCTGGGCGGCGCGGACGTCGCCCCACACACACGGCTCCTCCCTCCAGCGGCCGTCAGCGACGGCGGGAGGGACCCTTCACCACGAGATCAGCAGCCCAGGAACCAGCACTGATTGAAGTCGTCCCAGCCCCAGGTGCCACGGCTCAGCGTGATCTCCGCGAAGTCCCCGACCTCTACCAGGGCCGGCGGTTCGTACATCGTGTCGTCGCTCATGGTTTCCCTGTCCCTTCCTCTCGGCAACGGTGTGAGAACGCCGTCAGGCACGCCACGTTCAGCGCCCCGGCAGGCCGAACGAATGTATGGGGCGGCCGGTCCCGGACGCCTGAGTCAGCGGTCCCGACCATGTCCCGGATCTGCCGTCGGCGTGGACACGGCACAGGCGGCGACCACAGCATGGCCACGGCGGCCGGTGGGCTGCCTCCCCCCGGACCGGAAGGACGGACCTTTCCATGGACGTTGCGCCGCCCAACAGGCGTGGGACCGACGGGTGTGGGCTCAATGGGTCCGACGGGTACGGGCCCCACGGGTGTACGCCCCACCGGTACGGGCGCCGATGGGCGCTGCGAAGTGCGCTCGGGCTCGCGGGCGCGGCCGGAACGGCGCTGGCGGCACCCGGCCCGCTCGCCCGGGCGGCGGTTCCCCGCCCGGGCGCCGACGGGCTGCCTGACGTCCCTGGGATGCTGGGGGACCGGGTGGCCAATGAGTTCTGGTACCAGTTCGACGAGGCCACGTACTTCCAGCAGACGCCGCAGCTCAAGGACGCCTACGCGGCGGTCGCCGCCCACGTCGGCGGAAATCCGCTGACGGGCGTACGCGACGCCTGGGTCCGCACGGGCACGGCCACCGCCGGATACCCCGAGACCTACGCCGCCTTCCTGCGGCCGGTCCGCGACCCGCTGCGGGTGATCTCCGACGCCCAGGTGAAGGTCTTCCGCTTCTTCTACGGCCACCGCTACGACCGCATCTTCGGGGCGATGTCCGACTTCGCGCAGGGCGTGCTCTTCGACCCGCGCCGGGCACCGGTCCAGTCGGAGGTGCACACCATGAACGGCGACCCGCCTCTCGCCTACCACACCTGGCACGCCTACCAGTTCGCGAGCGTCCTGCTCGACATCGACCGGCGGTTCTGGACGGCGCTGATCCCCGTCAACGGTTTCGCGTGGGCCCTCCAGCTGATCGCCAGACCGGACACACGGACCGTCAACCCGCCCCTCCCGCGCGAGACGGTGGCACAAGTGGCGGCCTCCTGGCTGCCGCGGGGTGTGCGGCGTATCGACGCCGACCTCCTGGCGTGGCACCGGCCCGGGGCGTCGCCGCGTGCGGGCGGCGCCCCGGGCCGGGCCGGCTGACGGGTCAGGGCCGCGGGACCGTCTCCGGCGGAGCGGGGAACGACTGGAAGGCCGCGTCCAGCTGCCGGGAACCGGTCGGCAGCCAGGTCCGTGCGAGACGCCGCAAGGTGTTCACGGGCAGCGGAGGGTTGACCTCGTCCATGGCCGGAAGGGCGGTGTTCTGCACCGCCCAGGCGAACGCCAGCATCGGGGCCGTCCTCCGCCAGCGGTCGACGTCGACGCCGAGGAGCATCATCGCGCGCATGAAGAGATACCAGGTGTGGTACGCCGTGGGTGCCTGGCCCGGGCGGGCGTCCATGGTGTGCACCCTGAGCCCCGGGCGCTCCCTCGGGTCGAACAAAGTTCCCTGCCCGAAGTCCGAGAACGCCCCCACCAAGCGCCGACTGTGCGGGTAGTACGTGTCGAAGACCTCCAGCTGCACCCGCGAGAGTATCCGCAGCGCCCGTGTCACCGGCGCCATGAAAGCGGCGTAGTTGCGGGGATATTCAGGTTCCTTGTACATGGCGGCCCAGTTCTCGCGCAGGGTCACCGGGAGGTTTCCGCCGAAGTGACCGTTGATCTGGGCGTACGCCTCCTTGACGTCGGCGGACTGTTCATAGAGCGTCGCCACATTGAACCGGTACCACAGTTCGTTCGCCCGACGGTCACCGGACATTCCGGGGACCTCGGGGAAGTGATGCCCTTCTGGGTGACGACCCGCCGCGAAAGCAGTGGTGCCACCGGTCGCATACCCGGACAGGGCGACTGCTCCCAGGCAGATCTGGAGAGCGCGTCGCCGACTGTGATCCTGCGCGGCCATACTTCCTCCTGTGGAATTTCCGGTGTCCGAAGGCGGAAATGACCGGTGGCCGGAAGGCGGACTACTGCCCCATGCCCGCACTCCGCGCCCGAGCCACCGCCATTGCCCTGTCGTGCACCTGGAGTTTCGCGAAAATATGCGTCACATGATTACGGACGGTCTTCTCCGAGAGGACGAGCCTCCGGGCGATCTCCCGGTTCCCGTGCCCGCGCGCCAGCAGGTCGAGTACCTCCCTTTCCCGTGCGGTCAGCTCCGGGAAGGCGGACTGCCCGCACACCTCGCGCACGGCGGAGAAGTACACCGGCATCCGTGCCGCGACGACCGGCCCGAACACCGCTCCACCTGCCGCGACCAGCCGGATCGCCCGCATCAACTCGTCCCACGGTGCCGTCTTCCCGATGACTCCGTGCGCGCCGGCGCTCATGGCGGTGATCACGGAATCATCGGTTCCCTCGCCGGAGAGGACCAGGAGACGCATCGGGCTGCTGACCGACAACTCACCCGCGGCCCGCAGGAATGCGCTCTCCGTCATGCCCGACGACTGGAGGTCCGCAAGGACCACGTCGGGCCGCAGCCGAGGGTCGTCTTCGAGCGCACGCAGCGCTTGTTCACCGGTCGGCGCCTCGCCCGTCAGATCCATGTCGGGAACGCTCTCCATCCCGACGCGAATTCCGGCCCGGAAGGCCGGATACTTGTCCACGAGAAAAACCCGCAGGCACGTGCAGTGATCCCGTCCGTCGCGGGCAGAGGGCGGGGAACATCGCGGATTTATGCCCGACCCGATTTCGTCACCCCTGCGGCAACGTCTGGCCGAATCAAGCGGGTGCGCCGATCCAGCACCGGTCGCACCACCGTACCTCCGTTCAACCTGCCGCAGATCTAATTCATTCATGAAGCAAATGCTAATGCAGTAACTCTGCCGCAACAGGGGTCAATACGAGTCAAGCTTCCCTCAGGGCCCTCCCGGATAGCCCCGTACACCGCCGCGAGGCGCGGATTCGGCGCGCAAGCGCCGGACATGACGTCGTCCGACTGCGTCCTGGGGAGGGGCGCCTTTGTCGGATCGGTACGCATCACCACGCCTGACCGGGGCAACCGTCTTTCACCAGCGTCCACGTGAGCCGAGTGACAAGGGTGTCAGGCGTCGCCGGCGTGCGGACGCTGAGATCGTAGGCGGTGAACGGCCCGTCAGCGGGCGGGCGGAAACGACCCTTGGGACAGGTGGACATGGACGACGAGGACATGGCGGCTTTCACCGCACTCGCGGACCCCTCCGTGTACGTGGTCACCGCGGCGGCCGCGGACGGACAGCGAGCCGGCTGCCTGGTCGGCTTCGCGAGCCAGTGCTCGCTGCAGCCCGTGCGGTTCGCCGTATGGCTCTCCAAGGCCAACCACACCTATCGCGTCGCCCTGGCGGCACGCAGTCTCACCGTCCACCTGCTGCCGCGCAACCGCCACGACCTCGCCACGCGTTTCGGCTCCCTCTGCAGCGCCGAAACCGACAAGTTCGACGGCCTCGCGTGGCGCGAAGGCCCAGAGGGGGCCCTCGTACTGACCGATGCCCTCGCGTGGTTCACCGGGCGCATCCACGACCGGTACGACGGAGGCGACCACGTCGCCTTCGTCCTCGACCCGATCGCCGCCCACACCAAGGCGGCCGCGGACGACCAGAGCGTCCAGGCCGCTCTCACGCTGCACGACGCGGGCGATATCACCGCCGGCCACCCGGCCTGACGCCAACCGGGGCCACAGCGGCGGGCCTTGACCGGCTTTGCCGCGGGTTTCGGCCGACTGCGCGGCCGGATCCTCGGCCGCGCGCAGCAGGCTGTCGCGCGGCCGCATGCCCGCCGCGCGACAGCCCTCACCCCGGGTGTGTCAGTAGGCGATCTTGCCGCTCGTGTTGCGGTCGAACTTCAGGTAGAACTTCTTGCCGTTCGCCACGTCGGTCACGGCCGTGTCCCACACGCCCTGCGAGAGCCAGCGCTGCGGGTAACACTTGTGCGGCACGCCCTCGCCCTGGTAGAAGCAGGCCTGCACGTTCGCGCCGATCGTCGCCTTCACGTTGACGTCGGCGCAGGCAGTGGTGGTGGTCGCCCAGTTGGGGTAGGCCGGCCAGACCTTGTTGGTCGTGCTGAAGTTCTTCGCCCCGTCGTAGCAGGCCATCGGGGAGACGTCCGCCGAGGCCGTACCGGCGCCGCCGGTGAGCAGACCTGCGGCCAGAGTGCCGACGGCCAGAGCCGTGGCGATCTTCCTGTGAGAGCGCATGGTTCTCCTCTTTCCTTCTCATCGACGCGGGGATCGCGGCCGCGGAGACGAACGGCGTCCCCCGTGTCTGACGGATTCCTCCCTGGGGCATCCGGGGAGGCAGGCACCAGGTTTCTCCGTAGGTTCGTTGTTGCGCAGCCCCCTCGCGCCGTGTGCAACAAAGAGCCGGCGCCCGCGATCACCGGCCGCAATAGGCTGGAACACGCTGCTCAGAGCTTTGCGGCCGGCCGCACGGGGTGGGAGGGTGGCCGCTCGCTCTCATGCGCGTATTGACCACGGGGGAGGTCGAGATGGGGCGTCGCGAAGGCGAGTTGGACCCGGCGGCCGGATCGGTGCAGCGTTTCGCGTTCGAGCTGCGCAAGCTGCGCCAGGAGGCCGGGGCGCTGACATACCGGAACATGGCCCGGCGCACGGGCTACTCGGTCGCCACGCTGTCGCGGGCAGCCGCCGGGGAGCGGTTGCCGTCCCTGCCGGTCGCGTTGGCCTACGTACGGGCGTGTGACGCGGATGCCGCCGAGTGGGAGCGGCGCTGGCACGCGGCGGCCGAGGAGAAGGCAGCGGAGCCCCCGCATGGTGAGGAAGCGCGGGCGCCGTACCGAGGGCTGGCACGGTTCGAACCCGGCGACCAGGAACTGTTCTTCGGCCGCGACCAGCTGGTCGCTCAACTCGTCGAACGGGTGCGCGCCCACCGGGTGGTCGCGGTCGTCGGGGCCTCGGGCAGCGGCAAGTCCTCCCTCCTCCGCGCGGGACTGATCCCCGCCCTGCAGCAGGAAGACTCCCCGGACCGCCGACCGGCGGCCATCAGAATCCTGACTCCGGGACCTCACCCTCTCGCCGCCCACGCCGGGTTGATGACGGCAGCCCAGGGCCCCGGGGACACGGTCGTCGTGGTCGATCAGATGGAGGAACTCTTCACCCTCTGCGCCGACCTCGGTGAGCGCACGGCCTTCCTCGACCTGCTGGTACAGGCGGCGCAACCCGCCCGTCGGCTGCGGGTGATCCTCGCGGTGCGGGCCGACTTCTTCGGCCGCTGCGCCGAACACCACGCGCTGGCCGCGGTGTTGCGGGACGCCACCGTACTCGTCGGACCCATGAGCCCGGCCGAACTCCGCCAGGCCGTCGTCAGACCGGCCACCGCCATGGGGCTGATCGTCGAGCGCGAACTGACCGCGAGGATCACCGACGACGTCGGCGACACACCGGGCGGCCTGCCGTTGATGTCCCACGCCCTGCTGGAGACCTGGCGCCGCCGCACGGGCCGCGCGCTCACCCTGGCCGCCTACCGGGCGGCGGGCGGCATCCAGGGCGCCCTCGCCCGCACCGCCGACGACCTCTGCACCCAGCTCTCCGACCGGCAGGCCGAGTGCGCCCGGAGGATTCTGCTGCGGCTGATCACCCCGGGCGAGGGCACACCGGACACCCGCCGCCCCGCCGCCCGGGCCGAACTCGACCTGGCCGACGAACCGGGCGAGGTCCCACTCGTCCTCGACCGGCTGGCCCGCGCCCGCCTGATCATCCTCGACGAGGACACCGTCGACCTCGCCCACGAGGCGCTGATCACCGGCTGGCCCCGGCTGCGCGACTGGATCGAGCGGGACCGCGAACGCCTGCGCGTCCACCGAAGGCTGACCGAGGCGGCCGAGGCCTGGGCCGATCTCGGCAAGGACCCGGGCGCGCTGTACCGAGGCAGCCGTCTGACCATGGCCGAGGAACAGCTCGACCTGTCCGAACTGACGCCGGTGGAGCGGGAGTTCCTCAGGGCCGGCATCGCTCAGCGCGCTCAGGAGCAGCACCTGGCAGGACGTACGGTCAGACGGTTGCGCCGACTGCGTGCGGCCCTGTCCGTGGCAGCCGTGCTCGCCGTACTCGCGGGGGCGGTGGCATGGCAGCGGAACCAGGACGGCGAGCAGCGGCTCGCCGAGGCCACGTCCCGCCGTCTCGCGTCGGCCGCCGAGAGCATGCGCTACTCCGATCCGCTGACCGCCATGCGCCTGAGCGTCGCCGCGTGGCGGATCAGCCCCACGCTGGAGGCGCGAGCCGCGCTCATGGGCGCCATGACCCAGCGCGAACAGGACGCCTTCGCCGAACCCGGCGCACGTGCCGCCGACCTCCGCCAGCTCAGCTCGGACGGCCGCACGATGGTCTCTGGCGGTTCGGGGCGGGTACGCGTGTGGGACCTGGACACCCGGCAACTGACCGGCACGGCACGCATCAAGAGGCAGCAGGGCGTGTTCGGCGTCTCCTCCGACAACCGGCGTCTCCTGCTGTTCTCGCACGCCGGGTGGGAGTTGCTGGACGTGACGTCCGGCGCGTCGACCCGTCTCCCGGCCTCCCTCTCCGACCTCGGGGTGACGTTCGGACCGACCACCGACACGCTCAGCCTCTGGTCCGAAAGCCGTCGGACCGGGCTGTGGGACCTGCGGCGGCACCGCAAGCTCTCCCGGAGCGAGACCGAAGAAGCCCTGCGCTCCGCCGACCACCCCGGCGACCGGCTCCGCGCCGTCTGCACGGGTCCGCGTGAACTGGAAGTCGTCAACGGCCGCAGCACCCGACGGCTGCGCACCACCGGGCGGTGGGCCTCCGTCGTCCGCCTCGCCTGCGGCCCACGGGACCGCGCGGACGCCGATGCCTCCAGCGCACCGTCCCTCCCCCCTCTCCCTCTCCACCCGAGCAGGGACACCCTGATGATCGTCCTCGATGACCGGATACGGACCTGGAACCTGGCCACGCGAACAGAGCTGCCGTCCGTTCCGAAGACCGGGTCGTTCCACATCACCCCCGGCGGGAAGTTCCTGATCACCGTGGACGACCGGCACATCCTCGTACGACGCGTCAGCGACCTCGCCGAACCGGTCTACCGATACCCCCTCAAGGGCCGGAGCGTCAACGAGGTACGTCTGGACCCGAACCGCAGGATGATCCGCTACATGGAGCGACAGACCGCCTCGGCCTCGGTGGCGCGCACCCTCCACCTCGGAGACGCCCTGGACCCCGGCTGGCGGAGCCTCGCCCACAAGAAGACCACACCCCCACGCCATGGCGCGGGCAACTTGTCCGACGGCCGGCTGACCTCCGTCGCGGTCGGCCCGGACACCGTCGACCGGGTGGCGACCGGGGATGAGACGGGCTGGGTCACGCTCTGGGACCGGGCGGTCGAACGACGTCTCAGCATGTTCGCCGGAACCCCCGACGACGCGGGGCAGGACGGACCCCGGCCGATCTCCGCGCTGGCCTATTCACCCGACGGCCGCATCCTGGCCGTCGCGGCCGGCAGCACGGTACAACTCTGGGACACCGCATCGACCCAACCCCTGGGCGGTGGCCTGCTCACCACAGGGGACACGGCGACGTCCCTCACCTTCAGTGACGACGGACGAACCCTGACGGCGCGCGGCACGCACACCCGGCCCCACACGTATCCCGTCGAGCCCGGTCTCGTCGCCAAGGCCGTGTGCGAGCGCTCCGGCGGGGGTGTCCCGGCCGCCGACTGGAAGACGTACGTTCCGGAAGTCCCGTACAGGAAGACGTGCTGAAGGGCACTGAAGGGCGTGTGGGCCTGGCCACCGACCACCCACACGCGCTCGATACGCAGGCACACAGGCACACACGTACGGCCCTTGTTCCGGCCCTGCTACGCGAGGCCACCGTTGCTCATCAAGAGCTGACCGTTGATCCACTGGCCCTCTGTGGAGCACAGGAAGTCCACGAGGTGCGCGGTGTCCTGTGGAGTGCCCAGTCGGCCGAGCGGGGTGCTGCGGATGCAGTGTTCCCGGACGTCCTCGGGCATCCAGCCGGTGTCGACCGGCCCGGGGTTGATCGCGTTGGCGGTCACGCCGAGGTGGGCGAGTTCGTGGGCGGCGGCCAGGGTGATGCGATCCATGGCCCCCTTGCTGGCCCCGTAGGGCAGGTTGCCGAGGGTGTGATCACTGGTGAGGCCGACGATTCGGCCGGTGCCCCGTTCTGCTGCGAAGCGGCGTCCGAACTCGCGGATGAGCAGCCAGGTGGCGCGCGCGTTGACGGCGAAGTGCCGGTCGAAACTCTCGACGGTCGTGTCGAGCAGGCCGGAGTCGACGGACTCGCAGTGACTCATCACCAGCGCGGTGACACCGCCCATCCGCTGCTCGACCTCGTCGAAGACACGTGCCGGGGTCTCCGGGTCGGCGAGATCCGCCTCGATCGCGGTGGTGGAGGCGCCGTGTCCGGCGAGAGTGCGGCTGATCACTTCGGCCGCACCCGGCTCGCTGCCCCAGCTCATACGGTCGTCATAGGGGGTCCAGTAGCTGAAGGCGATGTTCCAGCCCGCTGCGGCCAGCCGGCAAGCGATGCCCGCGCCGATACCGACGGTGCGGCCCACCCCGGTGATCAGGGCGAGCGGGCGGTCGGCAGAAGGACTCTGCCCGTGGGCGGATTCGTCATGAACGGTGTGCGTCGTCACGGCCGAGAATGGTTCAGGAACGACACTGCGGCGTCAATCGCATTGTTGCCGTATCGGCAATGGGAAGTGGCGACCGCGCGGGAACGGGAGTTGAGCGGGCACCTGGCTGTGCTGCTGAGTCCGGCGCACAGGCAACCTGCGGTGCACCGGCCTGACCACAGTGGACGCCCCACCCCCCTTATCCCTCACACTCCCGGGAATCTGATGCGTACGGTCGCGGGTACGCACCCACTGACGAGGGGAATTCGGTGGCCGTGGCGGTGAAATACCCGGAAGGGGCCACGACTCTTCTGCGCGGGTACATGCGTCACGGAAGTGCCGGCAGGCAGACGTGACCGCAGCCGCGCCAGGCCGGCCGGTGACAGGCTGCTGCGCAGGGGGGGAATGCGGAACTGCCCGCAGCGCACTCCGCCGACCCGGGACAGGGCGAGGAACCACCACGGCGAGGTGTCGAAAAGGAAAGTGCTACCGGGGTACCTGTGCGCGCACGCGCGGAGCAACTCCGTGACCTCACGAGATTTCAGGTACATGAATAGCCCTTGGGCGGTGATCAACAGCGGCCGGTCGCACCGGGCTTGGTCCATCCAGCGTGTGTCGAGCACGGAACAGGCCACGTGGGTGATCCGCTCCGAGGGTGGCATCACGGTCTGCCGCAAGCGGATGACGTCAGGCAGGTCGACGCTGATCCAGCGCAGCCTTTCGTCGTCCACCCGCCAGAACTGCGTCTCCAGCCCCTCTCCCAAGGCGATGACCTGGGGATCTGAATGGAGGGACGCGAATTGTCGGATTTCGGCGTCGAAGAGCGCGGCGCGCTGCGTGAAGTAGTGGGTCATGGTCGCGGTACGACCGCCCATGGCGGGCCCCAGGGTTTCCTGTCTGCCCTCGATGCTGCGCAGGACGCGCTCGGCCACGGGGTCGTGCAGGTACACGCTGCGGTGATGCAGGACCCAGAGAGCGGTAAGGCCGACTTCGCTCAGCCCCTGAGTCGGCGGCTTTCGCTCCATGGGGAATTCCTCGGGTGGGTCGGCGCGGCGTCATCGGCAGCACGGATGCTGTCAGGAGTGACTGCCTGCCATGCGCGGTGATGAACAGACTTATGGCCCGCCGAGGTCGGTCGCGAAGGCATGGCACGCCCGCTGACCAGCACCACTGCCACCAGCGGGAATTCCGGCGGGGAGGCATTCGGGTGCACAGAGATCACCCGTATGGGAAAGGCGGCACGCGGACCGAACGAACGCTCCGTGAAGTGATGTGCGCGCCCTCGTCCTCATGAGTCCTCATGGGGAGGTTGTTGTCGCGGCGCTCGAAAACCGTCACCGTTCGCCCGCGTTCGCTGGTTTGGGCGCAGCGGACGAAGTGTGCATCGAGTGCGCGCCGTTTGGCCCGGTCGCGAGACGTGGCGGCCGATGCGGCGCCCGCGTCACTGATGACCACGACGCGGCCTGCCGTGAGCAGGGCGCGCGTTATCTGGTCAGGGGTGCCCTCCTGTCCGTTCAAGGTTCCGGATTCCACAGGGCGGTGCCGAAGGGCCACGTCTTTAACGCCGGTGAAGGCGCCCGGCGAGATAAGGGCCGTGTCGCGGCGGGCCGCAGGGATGAACAGCACGGCGTCGCCCGCTCGCCGGACCGCGGCGACGTTCTCGGCCGTGGATACGACGTCGTCGATCCGGCCGCTCGCACCGCGCAGCGACAACTGAGAGGGGAGCAGTCCGAGAAAGGCGAGGGTAACGAGCACGGCGGTCGTTCGGTAGGGCGGCAGGTGGGTGCGCAGGCGCAACGCCAGTGTCTGGCAGGCCGCGCCGATGAGCAGAGCGAGGCCGAGGTGGGCGAACAGGACGTAGCGGTCCAGGTAGATGGGGCGGGAAAGAGAGGCGCCGAGCAGCAGGAGTGGAGGGAGCGCGAGCAGCGGCAGGGCGAGCGCGGTGAGCGGGAGCCGTGTGCCCTTGGGCGGGCGGAGTCCTCGCCGTGCGGCCCAGGCGCAGAGCGCGCCCATGAGCAGCGTCAGCGACAGCCCGAGCAGTGTGCTGCGGCTGATGGGGGGTATCCAGGCGACCTGCTGTGACTGCTGCCCGCTCACGAGTATGAGGGGCAGCGCGCCGGTGACGGCGGCGGAGGCCGCGCCGGCCCACCGCAGGACGGTCGCGCGGGGCGGCCGGGCGAGAGCGATCGTCACCGCGTGGGCGCACAGTGCGAGGAGCGAGAACCAGTTGAGCAGCGCGGCCACGAGCACCGCCGCGCCGTAGGCCGCCCAGCGGCCCGTGCCCGGACTGTCGACCGCCGCGACGAGCAGCCAGCAGGCCGCGGCCACGCAGACCGTGACCAGAGCGTACGACCGTCCCTCCTGCGCGTACCGCTGGACCGCCGGGAGCAGGGCGAAGGCGAGGCCCGCGGCCTGCCCCGCGCACCGGCCGGCCAGCCGGGCGCCCAGCGAGGCGACGAGAGCCGCGGCGCAGGCCGTGGCGAGGACGGAGGGCAGCCGCAGTGCGACGAGGCTGTCTCCGCAAACAGTGAACACGCCGTGCATGAACAGGTAGTAGAGGCCATGGACGACATCGACCTGGTGCAGCAGATGCCAGATCTCGGGGACGGTCCTGTGGGCCACCTGCCACGTCGCAGCCTCGTCGCGCCACATGCTGTTCTCGCGCGTGATCCCCCACAGGCCGAGCAGCAGGGTGGGGGCCACCGGGGCGACCGGACCTGGAAGTGTTCTGAGCATGCCAAATCTGGTCATGTGCCTGCGGGGTCTCCGTGTCGGCGTGAAGGGAGCGACCGGAAGGCGGGATGCCCGCCGAAGGCCGGGGCTGCCGCTGAACGCGAGGCCGCCACCGGGCGCCCCCGATCACGTAGAACACGCTAGGCGGCGCGCCCTTGTGGGTCGTCACCAGCGATGACGACCCGCAAGCGTCCGCCGCGAGGAGGACATCGAGCCGGGCTTCCACCGCACGAAGTAGTCCCCCGGCCGGCAGAAGCCGTCACCATGCCTGTATGCGCGTGGCGGCCCCTGCGGCGCCGTGTTGTCGCGATGCTGGACGGCGTGAACGTATCCCCACCGCCTTGCGACCCGTCCGTTGCCGTACCGACGATCGGGGTCGACATCCATGTGAAGGGGGTTGCTGTTCTCGGGCTGCGCGAACGTCTCGTGGTCCGAGGGCGTGCCCCCCCCGGCCCGGGACAGCAGGAACCGTCCGTAACACCGGAGACGGCGCGTACCTTTCTCTGCCGCGTACGGATCTGTCGCCAGGCCTTCCCAGTGTGCGGCGAACCGTTCCCACACGGCAGGATCGGCGCTCACACATTGCGAGACCGCGGTCGGAGGAGTCAGGTGTCAGCCGCGGCCGGTGACGTCTCCACGCACTGCCTGAACCAATGCGTCATGCTCCTACGCGCCGCCGTGCGCGGCATCCGCAGCGCCGCTCACCGTGGCGGGAGAGGCGTACGGGCCACCGCGTGGTCCTGCCGCGCAGGTGGGCGGACGAGCGCATCCTGGGCTGACCCGCGACCGAAAGCTGTTGATGCCTGTAGGACGTGCAGCCATCGCCGGCAGACTTCACGGGTGACCGGTACGAACAGCTCCGGAGTCGAAATTTCGACGAGGAACTGGGTCAGCAGGTCCTGGTGCTCTTCCTCGACATCCATCTGATCCTCGAAGTGCGCGGCCTGCGCCCAATCGACGAGCTGGCTCGGATTGGCAAGTCCAGCGAGGACCTTCTCCACGGCGGCCACGGCGTGGTCACGACGGAAGGTGACCATTGGAGTGGCGCCGCGATGGCGGGCGCTCCGGGTGTTTCGGGTGAGTTCGCTGAGGTCGCCATTCCAGTGCACGAGGTCTTCGAGAGGCCGGCTTCCGTGGATGTCCATGTCGGCCATCTTCCTTGCCGGCGTGAGGACCAGATCGTGGTGTTCCCGCCTCGGGCCGGAGCCGACGTGACATGTGAGGGCTCGGCGTCGGTTTCGGCCCGGGGCCTGCGCCGGATGCGTGTGGAGGAGATGCATCAAGGGGCACCGCGGCGCCCTGGCCCACGGGCGGTTTTCTCGTGCCTCCGTGGTGAGGAGGCCGGGGGCGGCCGGCTATCAGGTGTCGGCCGTCGCCTGGCCGTGACCACACGTGACGGGTGGTGCGAAACGGCGTTCGAGGGGTTCCTGGGGCTGAAGTGTGGTGAGGGGCTCATGATCGGGCACCTGAATGGGATGCCGGATGTATCAGCCCCCGTAATCAAACTGGTGCGGCGGACCACCGAGCCCGTCGCGGTGCAGACGCTGCGTTCCACGGCCGCCGCCGTCATCTCTTTCAGCGTCGCCTTGATGGTCCTGCCCGCGCAACCCGCTCCTCTGACGGCCCCGCTGACCGCACTCCTCGTCGTGCAGGTCACTCTGTACGCGACCCTCACCACCGGTATCCGGCGCGTGAACTCCGTCGTCGTCGGTGTCCTCATCGCCATCGGCTTCACCGCCCTGGTCGGGCTGACCTGGTGGAGCCTGGGGCTGACCATCTTCACCTCGCTGATCATCGGTCGTTTCGTACGGGTGAACGAGTTCGTTCCTGAGGTGGCGATCAGCGCGATGCTGGTCCTGGGCGTCTCCCAGGCCACATCGGCGGCCTGGCACCGGGTCCTGGAGACGCTGATCGGCGCCGGGGTGGGCCTGCTGTTCAATCTGCTGTTCGCGCCCCCGGTGTGGACGCAGCCGGCGGGGGCATCCATCGACGGGCTGGCCCGCGGGATGGGCAGCATGTTCCGCTCCATGGGCGCGGACATCGCCAAGGGCCACCTCCCGTTCCCGCACGCTGCGGCCCGGCTGCACGAGGCGCGGCGGCTGGACCACGACATCGTGGAGGTCGACGCCTCACTGCGGCAGGCGGAGGACAGCCTGCGGATGAACCCGCGCGTACGGGAGGGGCTGCTGTCCCGGGTGGTGCTACGGACGGGATTGGACACCCTGGAGATCTGCGCGGTGGTGCTGCGGGTGCTGACCCGCAGCCTGACCGACCTGGCGAAGTTCCGTACGAACGAGTCTCTGTTCCCGCCGGACGTGTCGGAGGGCCTGCAGGAGTTGTTCGAGCAGTTGGCCGACGCCATCGAGAGCTTCGCCCGGCTGATCACCACCCAGGTCGCCGCCAACGCGGAGCAGGCCGAGGAGCGGCTGACCGCCGCCCTGTCCGCGAGTCGGGCCACCCGTGACCGGGTCGCCGAGATGCTGCTGGAGGACGTACAGGAACACCCCAGGCAGTGGCAGCTGCACGGCGCGCTGCTCGCGGAGGTCGACCGCATCCTCGACGAACTGGACCTCGACAAGCGCACCGAGCGTCTCATGCAGGAGCTGGACCGCAGTTCGGCGGAGCGCAGCGAGCGCTACCCGCGGCTCGCGGCGTTGCGCCGTCGGCTGCGCGGAGAGAGCGGAACGGAGCGGCGGCCCGCTGTGGAAACCTGAGACCTCCGCAGCGTGCATGGACACATGTGTGGGGCGGTGGGGTGCCCCCCCGTCGAACCAGGGAGGGTGGCGGCGTGCTGATCGGAGAACCCGGGGCCTGCGGGTAAGCGGGTCAGCGCGACGCAGCGACCTCACCGAAGGTGTTCTCCGCGGAGTCGCCGGACGCCGCGCCCAGCCCTGCCGTCTCGTAACCCGAGGACTGCGCGCCGACGACCCGGCATGCAATGTCAAGGCATCTGTACCTCCGGGCAAGGCGAGGAACCCGTGCTTCACGCCCGGGTATCCAAGCTGCTGGAAGAACCGCAGTAGCGGCAGAGCCCGGGTGGGGGTGTACGCGTACTCCGCCATCGAGGCGTAGTCGAACATCGTCTCCGTAACGTCGACCACGGCATGGAACCACAGGCCGAGATCCTCGAGTTCCTCCGTGCGGCTCTGGTGGAGTGAGGTTCATGTAGCAACGCACCTCACTCTTGGAAGCCTTGGGTCAGACGACCTCCACCCCTCCCTCAGGCACGGGTCCCGCTGCGCGTGCTGCCCCGGCTCAGATGACGTCGGCAAGCGTCAGGGCCAGAGCAAGAAGGCCGATGGCCACCGGGGCCACCACGAAGACGGACAGCAGGGGCAGGAAGCCGATGAGCCCCTCGCGGATCTTGCGGCCCCTCCGGAAGCGGCCGTGTGGGCGGTCCATTTCGGCCTGCAGGTCGAGGCGTTCGGCGGCTCGGTCCGATATGACCACTCCCGCACCTGGGGGCCGCTTCAGGAGCGCGTTGCGTACCAATGTGTCGACGGTGTCGTCTCCGCCGCGCAGGTTGTTCAGGATGAGCCGCACGCCGTGGGCGTCCGTCAGGATCAGCCGGTCATCCGTGCGCGTCTGGCCCGGCACTTCGAGGCGGCCGACCTTGGTGAGCCGGGCGAGGTCGACGGTGTGCCGGCCGGTGAGGGTACGGGCGGAGAGGAGGTCGCCGTCGTGCGGGCCGGCGTGCCAGCCCATATGGGCATAGGCCGCCACCAGGCCGCTGACGAACAGCGACACCATGTTCAGGAAGAGAAATGCGTCACTGATCACCTCGGCCCGGACCAGGACCACGGGTACCGCGAACATCACGACAGGTGCCAGCGCGACGGTGACATCGGCGGCCACCCGGGCGGTGCGCCCCTGGCCTGCGGATATGGCGGGATGGTCGGCGGAATCCACGGTGTGCCTGCGGGAGTTCGTCGTCACGGCCATGAAACTATCGCGCCCGGCTGCGCCACTCGGTGGCGGCCCGTGTCGTGGCGGCCCACGTCAGGGCCGTCAGGGCGTCCTCGCACTCGCCGCATACGTGGTAGCAAGTCGCCGCCCCTGGGCGACGGGCGAGGTGAGGGAATTGGAGGCGTGGCGGCTCCAGAGGGCGCTCGCTGCCGCCCGCCGCGCTGTGGGACGGGCTTTAGGTCTTCCGCGGTGCGGAGCCGTACGCTCCCCACCGCACTTCCTCCAGAGTAAGGGCGGGTGACGCACGGCAGGAGATACGGCGGTCGATGGGGTGCTGCTCGATGCGTCAGATCGCACTCGCAGCAGGTGGGAGGTCCGCGTCGTCTCACATGCGGGATCGCAGCACGTCGACCTCGCACCCCGGCGCGAACGGGTCGAAATCGTGCTCGATCAGCCAGCGAACCGCCAACAGGCATCGCAGCGACCACCACGCGTGGATCACACCGAGGTCGATGTCGGTGCCGTACCCGGCGAGGACGTCCTCGAGGTGCTCCTCATGTCCGAGCGTGAAGGTGGCGAGATCGTACAGGGCGTCACCTCGGCCCGCCTCGGATCAGTCGATGATGCCGGTGACCTCGTCGCCGGCGACGAAGACGTGTGCGATCTGCAGGTCGCCGTGCGTGAACGCCGCAGTCCACGGCCGGAGTGCGGCCTCGGCGACCTGGCGGTTACGGGTGACCAGGTCCACGGGCAGGACACCGTTCGTCACGAGCAGCTCGCACTCGGCGTCGAGTTCCGCCGCCAGCGCGGCGATGCTCCGGCCTGCTCGGCCCGGCCGGGGCGGCAGGGGCGCTTCGTGGAGCTTCCGGATGGCGGCACCTGCCGCGGCCCACGCCGCCGGCGACCCGGTCGACGGCCCACCGAGGCGCCCGAGCGTCGTCCCCGGAAGTGCGGCGAGCGCGAGCACGGGCGGCTTGCGCCACAGGATCTCCGGGGTCGGGACCGGCGCCAGGGACATCGCCTCGACCTCGACGTCGATGCGCGACTGATCGGCGTCCACCTTCAGAAACACATCACCGACGCGCAGGGTCGCGCGCTCGGAATGGGCGACGACGACTTTGACCTCATCCACGGGCGACCAGTATCCCGGGGATGACCGTTGACGTCGCCGGGTTTTTGACGCTCGATAACGATTTGCTGTCATGCTCGGCCGACCGCAAGACTGCCGCTCATGTCTACGACGGCACGTGATCTGGCGCTTCAGCACTTCCGTTGGATCGGCGGTCACGCGAATGTGTGGGCGATCTTCCAGGACGCCGAGGCTCTGGCCGTGGTGGTAACGGCCCTCGCTGCATCGTTCCGGGACGAGCAGGTCACGGCCGTTGCGGGTATCGAGTCGCGGGGATTTCTGCTGGGTGGTGCCGCTGCCGTTGCGGAAATCTACCCCTGATTACAGAAACCTTCGGCACACCTTGCGGCTCCAACGTTCGTCATTGGCGCCGGGAGACCGTGTCGTTCTGGTTGACGACTGGATCGAGACCGGAAGCCAGGCTACGGCCGTTCGAAGCATGGTCGAGGAGTGCGGTGCCACCTGGTTGGGCTGCAGCGTTGTCGTCGATGAACTCACGGAGGCGTCGCGGGACGCGATGGGCTCCGTTCGGGGGCTGTTGACCGTGCGGGACCTCCCACCGTACGAGTGCTGATCCCGCTCACCAGCCGTCGAGGGTGACCTTGCGGGTCGGGGGCCGGCCGGGGGAGGCCCAGCATCCCCCCTCCGCTGGTGGGATGGCCGTCGACTGTCGGTTCAGGGTGTGACCTAGTTGTCGGGCCACAGCCTGGCGGTCCCTGAAACGCGTACGCCGGGACGGCGGCGTTGAATACAAGGAGGCCGACGCTGGCGGAGGGACCGGCAGCTCCCGGATCGGCAGGGTTATCAAAACCTTCACCGCCACAGTTGTGCTGCAACTCGTCGGCGAAGGATGACGATCCCGGGAAGACACCGTCGAGTAGTGGATTAGTGGCTGCCGAGAGTGGTCCGGGGCAACGGCGGCAGCCACATCACCGTGCGGCAGCTGCTGCAGCACACGAGCGGCATCCCCGATGTCGGCCCGGATATACCCGCGTTGCGAAGCGCCAACGGCTATCGGGCCGAGC
Organism: Streptomyces huasconensis; assembly: GCF_021028635.1. Lineage (NCBI taxonomy): Bacteria > Bacillati > Actinomycetota > Actinomycetes > Kitasatosporales > Streptomycetaceae > Streptomyces > Streptomyces huasconensis. Next base: position 95,959 of record NZ_CP086119.1, on the reverse strand, counting down.
GGTCCGCACGTACACCCCCAAGGGTTGTTGGGTCTGGCGATGCGGCACCCTGCCAAGTTCTCCGCGGGCGATGGCTGCAGGAGGCCACGGCCACACTCATGGGTCAGGAAATGTGCCGGCACCGTTCTCTGCCTGGTGACGCTGCGCCCAGGTTCGCGCCCACGTCAGCCGTTACCGTCGAAAAACGGCGAATCAGAAACGACGAATCAGACATGAAGATCACGACGTGTGGCTGGAGTGTCAAAGGGGCTGAGCGAGCCGCAGGAGCCTCTGCGGAAGATAGGGGGACTCGACGCGGATGGCCCATCCGCGTCGACGCGCGTGGCAGGTCAGGGCGAGGATGTCGAGGTTGATGGAGACATCCGGGCGGTCGGCGCGGTCGGCGACCTCGTAGTAGTCGCGGTGGGCTTCGAGCGCGTCGGCCAAGGCCAGGTTGAAGCTCTCCTCGTCGCCCTCCACGAGCTGCGACAGAAGCACGGCCGGCGGCATGGCGAAGCCCCAGTCTTCCGCGTTCTCCGCCTGCTCCAGTGCCCGCCGAGCGGCCGCTTCGGGCTCGGTGCCCTTGAGATAGGCGTGGAGGGCCTCACGGTACGCGGCGAAGGCGGAGCCGTCCGGCCGGACGAAGGCGGGTCCGGTCAGGACCAGCGGAGCCAGGTCCTCACGTACCCCTGTGATCAGGGCGAGGGCGGTGGCTCTGTGCCAGTTGTGGGCGCCGGCTTCTTCGCCCCGTTCGGCCGGATAACGCAACGTACGGCCGTCGATCGTCACCTCTACCTCGGTGCCCGGCTCCGCCAGGGCGATGCGGAAGAGCGCCGCCCCCGTCTGGGAAGCCAGCCGCAAGGTCGCGAGCTGGGCGTCCGTGACACCGCCGCCGGGGTCACCCGCGCGCCACTTGAACAGGCATTCCTGATCGCTCAGGGCCCAGGCGAGCTGCGAGACGTCAAGGGGCTTTCCTTCGGCGGACGTGAACGCCTCGCGGAGTTCCTCCTCATACATGGCCTCGGTCTCCGGGTCCACGGTCCGCTCACAGTCCGGCCGTTCCACCACCAGGGCGCCGACGGCGAGCGCGGCGACCGCGTCCGGGCGCCGGCCACGGCCGAAGCCCGCGACTCGCGGCCCTCGGGTCGCGAAGCCGGTGAGCAAGGCGTGCGGGAGGTAGTCGGTGTCAACGGCAGGCGCCCAGCTCAGGGTCCGGTGAGCCAGCGCCGCAAGGGCGAGGGGAACCAGCGGGAGAAGGGTCCTTGGTGACCTTGGTGACCCGGATGATCTCGGTGAGGTCGACGGGCCGTGCAGGGAGGCGTGCTTGACCAGGAGTTCGTAGAGCGCGCCATTGAAGGCATCCCGGTCCACCGCGGCCAAGGCGCGCAACGCACGCAGCGCCACGCTGTCCGGCCGGTCCATCAGCGGCTCGTCGGTTTCCTCTGCACGGATACGGACCCGAGCCAGGGCCGCATCGACGGCGTCCAGCGTGGCCTGGGCACTCGGTGGGTATTCCTCGTCGTCGCCGGTGTCGCCCAGGACCACGGCCGTCAGCCCGGTGGCAAGCTCACCAGCAGGCGTTCCCCTCATCTGTTCGGCGAACTTCTGCCGGGCGAAGTGGAAGGCTTCACCGTGCCACTTGGCTTTGTCCCCGAGCGCGGCCAAGCAGAGCGCGTCGATCCACTCCCAGGGCGTGACGCTCTCCGCTGGGGCGTCCACGCCCGGGTCGTAGCTCATGCCGAAGTTCACGTATCGCAAGGTGACCTGGAAGGTGCAGTGCGGGTGATACGCGGCGTAGGCGACGGCGCCGACCGCGGCCTCGGCGGCGTCTTTGAGCGCGGCCCTGGCTTCCGGAGTATCGAGGTCGGGTGTCTCGACGGAGAGGGCGCCGAGGTAGTCGAGGAACTCCTCGGCAATCATCTGCCATTCGTAAGTGGCCATTCGGTCGGCCCGCGACATGGACCGCACCAGACCACCGATCCGGTTCGTGAAGTCCTCGCGCGCAGCCGATACGACGGCTGGGTCCACTCGATGACGCTCTATTCGCACTGCGCTGCTCCTTGATCAAGTGTCGGGAACAGCGTAGGCGCCGGGTGTGACAGTGACGGAGGAATCTCGGAGCAGGAGGGGTGCCAAGCCTCCGTTTGACTCCCGTACGGAAGCGAGCCGCTGCGTGAAAAGAACCGATGAGTGCCTCCCTCTCCATCTGCGTCTTCTGCGGCTTCTCACCCGGGGCGGGACCTCGGTACCTGGGGGCGGCCGGACAACTCGGCGCACCCTCGGCCGACGCGGCCACCGAATGGTTTACGGCGCCGGAAAGGGCGGCCTGCTGGGAGCGGTGGCCTCTGGTGGGCGCGGGGGAAGGCGGGTCGATCATCGGACTGATACCGGACTTCGTCCAGGTACGGGAGCAGGCGGCGGACGAACTGCCGGACAGTGGCTGTCTTCACCGGTGACCTGCTGGAACGCAAACTGCGCATGGTCGAGGCGGCCGACGGGTTCGCCGCGCTCCCCGGCGGTTAGGCAACGCTCGACGAGGTCCTCGAAGTGATCTCCATGAAGGTCCTGGGCGTCCTGAGCGTGCCCCCTCGTCCTGGTGCACCTGGATCACGCGTGGAACCCCCGTTCGTCGCGCTGATCGAAAGCCTGCACCAGCGTGGTTTGCTGTGCGACCTCGGCGTGTACACCGTGGCGGACGGACTCGAGCAGGTACTGGATGACGTCGTGCGGCATGCGGCGGCCGACCGGCCCGAGCGTGCTGATGGGCCTGGGACACCTCTGCTCCCGCCTGCGATCCGGCGACCAACCGCGTGGTTGTTGCGGGCCGCGACCCCGAGGCGCTCCGGCTCCGCGCCGACTTCGCGCGCCGTCTCGGCCGTCGAGGGTCAGCTTCGGTTCGACGTCGGTGATGCCCGTGCGGATGCCGAGGGCGTGCGGGCGTGGTCACGCGCGGCGTCCAGTTCGGGCGCGGGCACGGTGGATGGCTGCCCGTACTCGCCGCTCTCACGGTAGGGCTCGGCCAGCGCGAACTTGCCGGTGACGGAGACGGGGCGGACGTCGTCGCCGGCCGTGAGGCAGTCGACGGCGAGGTAGTGGCCCCAGGGTGCCTCCACAAGGCGGTCGGCAAGGAGTTACTCGACGATGGTGGTCGCTGGCGCCGAGGGGCTGCCGGCTCGGTCGTCTGCCAGGAGCGCGGCGACGGGCGCGGTGCACTGCGACTCGGTGGCGGCCGAGAGGGTGTGGCTGCTGGCGGCGCCGGTGGTGGGTTTGATGATCGCGGGCAGTCCGACAGGGTCGAGGGGCGTCACCGACGTACGCCACCCGGGCCATCTCGCGAACCCGCCCCGACTCCACGCCCCCGTCCCGCAGGCGCTCGCGCCGAAGGTCCTTGTTGGTGATGGCGCCGATGTCCTGGACGGAGGGGTACGGGATGTCCAGGAGCTGGGTCAGCCGGGCAGTCGGAGCGATGTGCCCCTTGCTGAACGGCGAGCCGACCGAGACGGTGGGACCCGGGCAAGGTTCGAGAGGTGCCCCAGTCGCGCGCCGCGCCGCGCCACACCGGCGGCCGGGAGGCGCAAGGAGGAAGAGAGATTCGCCCTGGTCAGTGCGCCGTCCCCGCTTGGCGGAGGCTGCGGCGTTCCCCGGTAACCTTCGAAGCGGGCAGACGTCCGGCCTTGGAGACGCCCGTCAGAGTGTCGCCGTCAATCGTGACGGCGAAGGCCAGGTTCAGCCGCATGGGCTTGGTGGTGGCCTGCCTCCACGTGAGCCGGTCGACGTCGAGGACGACGTCGCTGAGCGGTACCTCCTCTCCCGCCGCGTGGGCAGTCCCGACGAGGACACCATCCTTACGTCGGAACTCGGTCACGGCCTTGATCCTGCCGATGGGGGTGGAGATGGACAGATCCCAGGTGCCTTCGACGGACATGTTGCTGCTCTTCCTAACGGGTTTGGTGACAGAGGGCAGTTCAGGAGGGGGGCGTCAGGTCGGATCAGATCAGAACCGGGCGGGCACCGGCCCCCTGTTGCGCCAGACCGTGCCGCGGCGCTCATGGGCGAACAGCCCTTCCACGGCATGAGCGATCCGAGGGCCCACCTCGCGCTCCAGCAGGTACAGGCCGAGGTCGAGCCCGGAGGTGACGCCGGCGCCGGTGACGAGGTCGCCGTCATCGACGACGCGGGCGTTCACCGCGTGGACGCCGGTGGCGTCGAGCATGTCCAGGCCCATGTGGTGGGTGGTGGCATGACGACCCTCCAGCAGGCCGGCCATCGCCAGGACGAGTGAGCCACCGCAGACGGCGCCGACCGTCACTTCGGGATTCTCCATTGCGGCCTTCAGCATCACGGGCAGCTCGGTGGTCAGGGTGCGGCCCAGCAGTACGGGGATGGATTCGTCCCGCTGCCACTCCCCGTCCCCCGCGTCATGGTCAGGGACGTCGCCGGGCTCTCCGATGCGGCCCGATGCGCCGGGGACCAGGACCAGTCCCGCAACCCCGGGGTCGAGAGCGCCGGTGGCGCGCAGGGCCAGCCCGCCGGTGCCGCTGACCACCTCGCGCGGCCCTTCGGCGGAGACCAGTTCCACGCTCACCGCACCTGCGGACGCGGTGCCGCCGGCGTACAGCACCTCGTAGGGAGCGATGACATCGAGCGGATCGAATCCGTCGAACAAGACGATCTGGACGTGCATTGAGGGGGCCCTTCGGGGTCCGGGAGGTCCGGCCGGTCGCCGGATACGTTTCGAACGTAGTGGGCTCCTGCCCCGTCACCCAGTGGCGTAAGTGACATCCTTCAACGGAAAAGTGCCAATGCGGAGGTGGCGTCGCTGACCTGCGGCGAAGTGGGGTTCTGGGCGAACCCAGGGCCGGATCTGGCGCCCTGCGGGGCGGTATGGTCCGGCCATGCACACCATCGCCATTCTCGCGCTGGACCAGGTGATCCCGTTCGACCTTTCCACGCCGATCGAGGTCTTCACCCGCACCCGGCTTCCGGACGGGCGCCCCGGCTACCAGATCCGCGTGTGTGCCGAACGACCGGAGATCGACGCCGGTGCCTTCACCCTGCGCGCGCCCTGGGGTTTGGACGGGCTCAGCGGCGCGGACACGATCATCGTGCCCGGCACCGCGACACCATCGGCCCCGCTCATCTCAAGCGTCTGCGAGGCGCTGCGAGCAGCCGCCGAGAGCGGCACGCGCATCGCCTCCATCTGCTCGGGCACCTTCCCCTTGGCCGCCACCGGACTCCTGGACGGCCTGCGGGCCACTACCCACTGGGCCGCAGCGGAGCTTCTGGCCACCACACACCCGGACGTCGACGTCGACCCGGACGTCCTGTACGTCGACAATGGGCAGATCCTCACCTCGGCCGGCGCCGCCGCCGGCCTGGACATGTGCCTGCACATGATCCGCCACGACTACGGCTCAGCCGTCGCCGCCGACGCCGCCCGCCTGTCCGTCATGCCGCTCGAACGCGAAGGCGGGCAAGCACAGTTCATCGTCCACGACCACCCGCCCACTCCACAGGGCTCCACCCTCGAGCCCCTGCTCACCTGGCTGCAGGACAACCTTGGCCGCGACCTCACCCTCGCCGACCTTGCCGCCCGGGCCGGATTCAGCACCCGGACCCTGATACGCCGCTTCAGCGAACAGACCGGCACCACCCCGCTCCAGTGGCTCCACCGGGCCCGCATCCGCCAGGCCCAACACCTCCTGGAGACCACCCACCACTCCGTCGAACGCATCGCCGCCCAGGTCGGCTTCGGCTCACCCACAGCTTTCCGCGACCGCTTCAAACGCACCACCGGTGTGAGCCCCCACACCTATCGCCGCACCTTCAGCTGACCCCTTGCGGGGCTGACGGCCGACATCCGCGAACGGTTCCACGTCGGTCTCGGCGACAGGTAGGAAGGGCTGCCCGCATGCCCGTTGAGGCACACCATGGCGAGATCCCGTCACAACGTGTCGCTTACGCCTATGAACGCCCCGCCTGTTGGCTCGTAGCGTCGGACCGGGAACCGGCGGTCGTCGGCTCCCCGTCCCTGACGGTCCGACGAAGGTTTCTCATATGTGCGTTCGCAGTGGCGTTTTCCGCCGGGTTGAATCCGGTCGTCGGCGTCATCGTGCCCCTGGAGTTGGCGTTCGTCTCACTGGCGACGGCGGCGACACGCTCACCGACACCTCGAAGGCCGGTCGCCTCCACACCCGCAAGGTCACCGGCCGGCGTCCATCAGTCGGCGCGGACAGGAACGAGCGATGAGAACACCAAGCGGGACGTCCACAACTGCTGCTGTGGCGGCAGCGGCCCCCACGCTCGTGTTCCTCTGCGTGAACCAGGTCAGCGGCCTGCTGCCAGCGGTCGCCGCCACGACCCTGACCGCGCTGCTCGTACTCGCCTGGCGGCTACGAGCCCGGCAGCAGGTCCGGGAGGCCATCGTCGGTGCCCTGCTGGCCACAGCCTGTGCGGCAGTCGCCGCCGGGACGGGACAGACACGTGGCTTCTTCCTGCTGCCGATGCTGCTCCCGGCCCTTGCCACGGCGGCGTGCCTCCTGTCGCTCGTAGCCGGCCGACCGTTGGCCGGCCTGGTGGCCAACCGGATCGTCGGCGGGCCATCGCAGTGGCGCTCCCACCGGAAACTGCACCGCTTCTACGCGGTGATCACGATGCTGATCTCCCTGGTGAGTCTGGCGAGCCTGGCCGCACAGGTGTGGCTGTACCACTGGGGAGAGGTCGCCTGGCTGGGGCTCCTGCACGTCCTCATGGGCCCGATATGGGCCGCCGTGACGGCGCTGTCCATAGTGCTGTCCCGCAGAGCGGTGACCAGAGAGCGAACGGCTGCGCAACGTGCCGCCTGGGCCGGTGGAACAGACGGCTGACACCTCACCGCCGCCTGGCCTGCGATGACGAACCCCCCAGGGGGCGGTGGCTACGAGCGCCATAGTGCTACGGCACCAGGACCACCTTGCCGACGACAGTGCCGGACTCCGCGAGCCGTACCGCTTCGCCGACCTCGGTGAGCGGCACGCGCGCGGCGACTTGGGGGAGGAGTGCGCCGTCGGCGAGCAGGGCGAAGACCTGGGCCAGGTCGGCGTGGAGCCTGGCCCGGAAAGGGGCGAGTCGGCGCCGCCCGGCCCAGATGTTGTAGAAGCGGGCGCTCTTGCCGTTGGGGAGCGCGTTCCACAACATCAGGCGGGTGAACAACTTGAGGACCGGCGCCTTCGACGAGCCCCGGACGTCGCGGGTCGAGGCGGTGCCGTAGGAGACCAGAGTGCCCTGAGCGGCGAGCAGGCGGTACGAGGCGACGACCCCCTCGCCTCCGACGTGGTCGAACACCGCGTCATAGCCCTGCGGAGCGTGTGCACGCAGCTGGTCCACCAGATCGGGGGCACGGTAGTCGACGGGGACGGCGCCCAGCGCCCGGACGGCGTCGTGGTGCCTGGCCGAGGCCGTGCCGACGACCCGGGCACCGGCGATGCGGGCGAGTTGGACCAAGGTGGAGCCGACGCCACCGTTCGCGCCGTGCACCAGGACGACCTGGCCGGGCTGGACCTCGGCGAGACGGTGGAGCATCTGCCAGGCGGTGATGCCGTTGACCACGAGGGTCTCCGCCTCGGCGGAGTCGACGGACTCGGGTATCTCGGTGAGGTCGCCGGCGTCGACGGTGACGTGGCCGGCCCACCCCCCGATCTTGGTCAGAGCTGCGAAGCGACGCCCCAGCAGTTCGCCGGGGACGCCCTCTCCCACGTCGACGACCCGTCCGACGAGGTCGTAGCCGGGGACGAAGGGGAAGGGCGGTTGGTCGTAGTACTTACCGCGGCGCATCTGCTGCTCGGCGAAGGAGACTCCAGTGGCCTCCATCGCCAGGACCACCTGGCCGGGGCCGGCCGGACGAGCGGGCCGGACGCGGACCTGGATGCCCTCCGGGCCGACCACGCCCGGCAGCACCGCTTCGGTGACGGTCGAGGCGAAGACGGGGGTGTGGGCGGGGGAGTCGCTCATGGGAAAGCTCCTTGTCGCGGGGAAGGCGGTACGGGGTCGGATCGGGCGCGGAGGGAAGGTCACAGGGCGGTGTCCGGGACCCACGAGCCGTGAATCGTGGCGGGTACCCGTCGGGGGAGGTGGACCGTGGCGATGGGGGCCACGGTGAGGTCGGAGGCGTCGAGGACGAGCATCTTCGAGGCGCCGGTGTTGAGGTCGCTCACGATGGTCAGGAGGTATCCCTCGTCCTCGCCGGTGGTGCCGTCCGCCTGGACGAAGACCGCCTCGCTGGGGAGTTGGCCGGTGCCGAAGGGCAGCAGTTGGCGGCCGCCGGTGACGCGGTCGTACTTCACCAGGGCGTGGTTGCCGACACCGAGGTCATCGGGGAACGACAGGGCGTACTGGAAGCGGTGCTCGCTGCCGGTGAAGTTGTCGTTGATCGTGGGGAACTCCACGGTCAGGTCGTCGGTCTGCTGCTCGCGGACGGTTCCGGCGGCCAGGTTGACGGTCCAACGACGGCCGCGGGAACCGGAGTTCGGTTCGGCGCCCCGGTCCTGAGCGCCGACCCACCAGTTCCAGGACCGCTGCCAGCCCACGCGGCCCACCGTGGGGCCCTCGACGACGATGTGTCCGCGGGTGTCCTCATAGGCGTTGGCGAAGTGCATGCCGTAGCCCTGACCGATCTCGAACCAGCGGATCTGCCGGGCCCCGCCCGCTCCACGCGGCATGACGCCGATACGGCTGGCCTGCGCGTCGTTCCACCCGTACGGAATTCCGGAGTGTTCGGCGGGATCGAAGGTGACCGAGCCCTCCAGGAAGACCACGTAGTGCTCGGTGATCGCGAAGTCGTGCTTCAGCGCGGCGCTCGCGCCAGGCACCTCCTGACTGTCCAGCACCTGGCCGTCGGCGGAGGCGACGTGGTGAATCAGGTACGGGGGGCAGGGCGAGGAGGCGAAAAAGTGCAGTTCGCCTGTGGCCGGGTCCTCCCTGGGATGGGCGGTCATGGCGGAGGTGAGTTTGCCGCCGAAGTCGTAGGAGCCGACCGTCTCCAGGTCGGCCGTCAGCTCGAAGGGCAGGGCCGCTTCCGACAGGGCCAGCAGGCGCCCACCGTGCTCGATGATGTGTGTGCCGGCAGTGCTGACCGTCAGATCCGGTCCCCGCTCGGTCATGTAGGGGGCGCCCTCCAGCGCGGGGGTGTGGACCCACCGGTTGCGGTACCACTCGGCGTGCCCCTCGCTGAGGCGGACGCCGTGGACCATTCCGCTGCCCTTGAACCAGTGGGTAGGGGCGATGCCGGGCTTGGGGTTGTGGCTGTTGCGGATCAGTCGACCGGTCAGGTCGGGCGGCAGGCTGCCTTCCACGGTCAACCTGGTCGCGGTGATCTCGTCCGCGACGGGGGAGTAGTGGCCGGTCAGGTAGGGCTTGCTCGTCATCACGCACCTCAAGTTCGTGAGAAGTAACAACGGTAGTGTATGAGTGGTTAGCCACTCACTCTTTGGGGCCAAAAGAGGCGACCGCTGGTACGCAGACCTGGGCGGCCGCCTTTCGGGGGGCCGGATCAGTAATGCATGATGCCGGCCGTCAGGGTGCGGGTCCAGGGCGCCGAGACGGCCCCGGCGTCGATGGAGACCAGCAGATGGCAGAGCATGCCCACGGCGAAGAACTCCTGCACCTGCGCCTCGCTGCCTCCCGACGCGCTGCGGACGTACTCGACGGTCCTGGCGTACCCTGCCCGGACCGCCTCGCGGATGGCCGGCTCGGACACGGCGGCCGCCTGGGCGTGGAGCTGGACCAGCATCAGGTTGTTGTCGCTGATCAGGTGCGCATACGCGTCGCCCATCGAGGCGAGCACCGCTTCGGGCGCGCTGCTCTCGGCCTTCGCCGCGCCGCTTTCGAGCGCGGCGCGCACCCGGACGAAGCAGTACTCGACGACCGCGGTGAACAGGGCTTCCTTGTTGGGGAAGAGGCGGTAGACGTACGCCTGCGAGATGCCGGCGGCCTTGGCCACCTCGGACGTGGTGGTCCCGAAATACCCCCGGGCCGCGAAGGCTCCGATGGCGGTGCGCAGGACTGTCTCCCGGCGCTCGTCGGCCGTGGACAGTTGGCGGCGTCGCTCCATCTCCATGTGAGTACTCAACCACTCATACTCTTCGGGTGTCAAGCGTGTGCCTCGGGCGGGTGGTATTCGGAGACCTGAAGTACCCCGTCCTCACCGCGCTGCCCTTGGCCGCCGGAAACGCCGGCGGTCCGTATCGAGCGGCATCGGCGAGACGGCCCCGGGCGTCAACCGGGATGGCCGCCTCGTCATCCACGGTCCGCTGGAGCACGTTTGGTGCGTCCAGTCCCACGTCGAGAACCCGAGGGCATGTGCCCGGCCTGAGGACGACCCTTGGATCACGGTCAGGCGCAGCATTTTGCGCTTGTCACCAGCCCGGGCCCGGCGAGGGCCGTAGCGGCTCTTTACAGCTCGGCACGTTCGTCATGCGGTATGCCGACCCTGTGCTTGCGCATTTTTTCGGAGGCCTCCCCATACGAGGTGATCTGAGCGGTGCTGTTGTCGATGACCGGTGGGACGGGTCGGGGCGGTAGAGGCCGCAGCCGGAGCAATGGAAGCGGATCGGGCAGGTGTGACCGCCGGCTGACGTAGGAGGGTTCGGTGCAGCCTCCGAAATAGACGGTTTGCCGACCGCTGTTCGTAGGTCGGCGGGAAGCACGGGGAGTCTGCTCCGTGACGGCCGACGACCTCGAGGTTAAGTTGTGCGGGGCCGCCGTGATCGATGAGGTCGCGCAGCACGTCGAGTGAGGTTCCGGCGTCTGCGTGTCGAACCCATGACCAGCCGATCACTGACGGACGGCTATCGAACAGGGCCACACTCATCGACCAGAACGGTCGGCTCCGACAGGAACACGTTCGGGTCGACGGGCCCGTAAGCAACGTTGTACGTGTCGAGCCAGTACGACCAGTCCCGTATCCCGGCGGCACTACTGAACCGATAGTTCAACTGCCAACGCACCCGCTGCCCCGGGACCAGACACACTGCCGGCGGCCGCCGCGGGCGCGGCGGCAATCCGAACAACGGCTCCACACGTGCCAGCACCCGGAGCCGATCGCCCTCGTCGCGCAAACTGAGTCCGACCTGGCGCAAGTCCCTCTCGCTCTCGTACGGCTTAAAACCGTCACGCTCGGACATTTGGATAACCTGGGCGAAGGAAGACGGCACCGGTGACACCAGGAACCCCGTAGGCGCCGAATTCCTGCGGGTAGCAGCCGCACCGCCCCTGGAGTGCTTCGTCCAGGACGTTCTGATCCACTGCACCGTGGGGCCAAGGCGTCCCGATCCCTGCTGACCGCGCCTACATCGGCGCCGTACCGTGGGACAACACACCGGACAGACGCCCACCCGGTCGCGACTGCGCTGCCTCAGTAGCCCGCAGTTCTTGCGTGGACGAACGCCGTAGCGCCAGTTGGGGCGTGGACGTCTTTGACTGCATGGCTCGCCCCCGAACCCCGGCCTCTCAGAGCCACTCCCTGTCCGCCACGGGCGGACGCGATCGTCACCCCTGGGGATGACCTCGTGCTCCCCACGGTTAGGGTGATCCGCCGAACTCGGCGGATCACTCCCCTGAAGAGATGGGACTGGGGCTCATGGACGCGGATCACGTAAGGCTGGTCGTCGCGGCGCAGCGCGGTGACGAGCGAGCGCGCGAGGAGCTGGTTTCCGCGTACCTGCCGTTGCTGTACAACATCGTGGGACGGGCGTTGAGCGGCCATGCCGACGTGGACGACGTGGTCCAGGAGACGCTGCTGCGCGCGGTGCGCGACCTGCCCGCCCTGCGCGCCCCGGAAAGCTTCCGCTCCTGGCTGGTGTCGATCACGCTCCGGCAGGTCAACACGTACTGGCAGCGGCAGCGCACACTCGCCGACCGGACCACGCTCCTCGACGAGGCGCTCCCGGTGCCGGACACCACCGCCCCTCTGGAGGACACGACGATCCTGCGGCTGCGCATGTCGGACGAGCGCGGACAGGCGGTCGAAGCCAGCCGGTGGCTCGACCCGGAACACCGGGTGCTCCTTTCGCTGTGGTGGCAGGAGTGCGCCGGGCTGCTCAGCCGCCAGGACATCGCCGATGCGACAGGCCTCGGCGTCTCCCACACAGGGGTTCGCCTGCAACGCATGCGCGAGCAGCTGGAGTTGAGCCGGACGATCGTCACCGCGCTGGCGGCCGACCCGCGCTGTCCGGGGCTGAGCGCGACCGTCTCCGGCTGGGACGGTGCGCGAACGTCCGTGTGGCGCAAGCGGATCGCTCGGCATACGCGCGACTGCGCGACATGTACGGCGACGGCGGCCGATCGGGTACCGGCCGAGTTGCTCTTGTCCGGCCTCACACCGCTGGCGGTGCCGACGGCGCTGCTCGGCGCGCTGGTCGCGAAGGGCTTGCTGTCGGGTATGACGGCTACGACGGTGACGACGGCAGCAGCGACCGCGAGCGCCACGGGTACGTCGGCAGGGGGCGGCGCTCTGCTCGGCAAGCTCCACGCGGTCGCCGCCCATCCGATCGCGACCCTCGCCACCGGCGCGGTGCTCGTCACCGGGGCCGCCACGTACGTCGCCTGGCCCGAACCGGAACCCCGGGCGCCCGGTGTCGCCGCCGCCCCGACGGCCGGTACGACCACCTGGGCCACTCAGACTCCGTCAGCCACCCAGGCTCCCTCCGCCACACCGGCCCCATCGACTACCCCGGCTCCGTCGGTCACGCCGTCACCGTCGGACCCGGCCGTGGTCCCGTTGGGCGTGCGCTCCCTCGAATCCGTGGACCGGCCCGGCCAATTCCTCACGTACGAAGGAGACTTCGCGACGCTCAGTAGCGGTGCGGCCACCTTCACCGTCAGCAAGGGGCTCGCCGACAGCCGGTGTGTCACGTTCCGGGCACCGGACGGCCGGTATCTGCGCCACCACTATCTGCGGCTGCGCCTCAGCGCCGACGACGGCAGCCAGTTGTTCCGGGAGGACGCCACCTTCTGCCCGCGTCCCGGGACGGTCGACGGATCGGTGACCCTGCACGCGCACAACTACCCGGGCTCCGCCCTGCGCCCCCGCGACGGATCGATCCGCCTCGACGGCTTCAACGGCACACGTACCTTCACCGGCCAGGCCTCTTTCGTCGTCCGCGCGCCGCAGAGGTGAGCGCGGGGACCCGCTGACTTCACAACCACCCCCCGCATTACGTTTTTCCGCTGCGAGATCCCTCACTGCGCGGGCGCGCACATTTTTCGTTACGCCGTCCCACCTTCGCCAGCCTCCTCTTCAGGGGTGCCCCTTCACGGGCGTCCCCCACTGACCTGTCCCCTGAAGAAGGCCACTCCCCATGACCAGACACACCGACGAACCCCGCAAAGGTCTGCACCGCCTCCGTCGGCCCCGCCGGGCACTGGCGATCGGCGTGACAGCCTCGGCACTGGTGGCCGGTGTCGTGACGTTGCTCCCCACCTCCGCCGGGGCCGCGAGCCTGGAGGCCGAGGCATCGTCGTCGGGCCGGTACTTCGGCACCGCGATAGCCGCGGGGCGGCTCGGCGACGCGACGTACACCACGATCGCCGACCGGGAGTTCAACATGATCACCCCGGAGAACGAGATGAAGTGGGACGCGATCGAGCCGTCCCGCGGCACGTTCCGGTTCGATGCCGCGGACCGGATCGTCAACCGGTCCCTTGAGCGCGGCAAGCGGCTGCGCGGTCACACCACGGTGTGGCACTCGCAGTTGCCGGACTGGGTGAAAGCGATCAACGACCCGGGCACGCTGCGCAGCGTCACGAACCACCACATCAAGACCACGATGGGCCGCTACAAGGGCAAGATCTACGCCTGGGACGTCGTCAACGAGGCCTTCCAGGACGGCGGCAGCGGTGCGCTGCGCGAGTCGGTGTTCAAGAAGGTGCTCGGCAGCGGCTTCATCGAGGAGGCGTTCCGCACCGCCCGCGCGGCCGACCCGGCCGCGAAGCTCTGCTACAACGACTACAGCATCGAGGACTGGTCGGCCCCCAAGACCCAGGGTGTGTACCGCCTGGTGAAGGACTTCAAGGCGCGCGGTGTCCCCCTCGACTGCGTCGGCTTCCAGAGCCACTTCGGGGCGGGCGGGCCGCCGGCCAGTTTCAAGAAGACCCTCGACAGCTTCGCAGCCCTCGGCGTCGACGTGCAGATCACCGAGCTGGACATCGCCCAGGCGTCCCCCCGGCACTACGCGAGCGCGGTCAACGCCTGCCTCGGCGTGCGGCGTTGCACCGGCATCACGGTGTGGGGCGTCCGCGACAGCGACTCGTGGCGCGCGGACGAGAAGCCGCTGCTCTTCGACGCGGCGGGCAAGCCGAAGCCCGCATACGACGCCGTCAAGGGAGCGTTCGGCGCCGGATCGGGTACGACCCCGGCCGACCGTGGCGACGGCACCGGTGAGATCAAGGGCGTGCCCTCCGGCCGCTGTATCGACGTCCCCGACTCCTCGACCGCCAACGGCACTCGCGTACAACTGCGGGACTGCGACGGGCAGTCGAACCAGAGCTGGACGTACACCGCCGGCAAGCAGCTGAAGGTGCTCGGCGACAAGTGCCTGGACGCGAAGGCGAAGGGCACGGCTAACGGCACCGAGGTCGTCATCTGGGACTGCAACGGCGGCACGAACCAGCGGTGGAACATCAACACCAACGGTTCGATCTCCGGCGTCGAGTCCGGCAAGTGCGTGGACGCGATCGGCGCGGACACGTCCAACGGCACCAAGCTCCAGCTGTACACCTGCGCCGACGTCGGCAACCAGAAATGGACCGCCCCTTCCGGGTCGGCCGGTGGCACGTGCGCGCTGCCGTCCACGTACAAGTGGAACTCGACCGGCGCCCTCGCGCAGCCCGCGAACGGCTGGGCCTCGCTGAAGGACTTCACCCACGCCACATACAACGGCAAGCACCTCGTCTACGGCTCGATGTCGACGGGCACCTCGTACGGCTCGATGGCGTTCGCCCCGTTCAGCGACTGGTCCGGCATGGGGGCGGCCAAGCAGACGAAGATGAGCCAGAACGCGGTCGCGCCCACCCTCTTCTACTTCGCGCCGAAGAACATCTGGGTGCTGACCTACCAGTGGGGGGCTTCGCCCTTCAGCTACCGCACCTCCGCCGACCCGACCGACCCCAACGGCTGGTCCGCGCCGAAGCCCCTGTTCACCGGCAGCCTGCCCGACTCCCGGACCGGTCCCATCGACCAGACGCTGATCGGCGACGACAAGAACATGTATCTCTTCTTCGCCGGTGACAACGGCAAGATCTACCGGGCGTCCATGCCGATCGGGAACTTCCCCGGCAACTTCGGCTCGTCGTACACGACGGTCATGAGCGACACGGTCAAGAACCTCTTCGAGGCACCGCAGGTCTACAAGGTCCAGGGCCAGAACCAGTACCTGATGATCGTCGAGGCGCGAGGTGCCAACGAGAACCGCTACTTCCGCTCCTTCACGGCGACCAGCCTGAACGGTACGTGGACCCCGCAGGCCGCCACCGAGTCCAACCCCTTCGCGGGCAAGGCCAACAGCGGTGCGACCTGGACCAACGACATCAGCCACGGTGACCTGATCCGCTCCAACCCGGACCAGACCATGACCGTCGACCCGTGCAACCTCCAACTGCTCTACCAGGGCAAGGACCCCAAGTCGGACGCCCCCTACGACGCGCTGCCGTACCGGCCGGGCCTTCTGACCCTGAAGCGCTGAGCAATTCCGCGCACAGCCGGCCCATCACGTACCAGGAGCACAAGTCCCCTCCATGAACACCTCACCCCCCACCCGCACGGGCTCCCGGCGGCGCGGTCTGCACCGCCGCCGCCGGGGCGCCATCGCCCTGCTGCTCGCGGTGCCCGCCGCGGCCGTGCCGTACCTGGTCCTCACGCAGGACGACTCACAGGCCGCGAAGGCCCCGACGTCCGCGACAGCACCGTACAAGTGGCAGAACGCGCAGGTCGTCGGCGGCGGTTACGTCTCCGGCCTCGTCTTCAACCAACGTGAGCGGGGCCTGCTGTACGCCCGCACCGACATGGGCGGCGCGTACCGCTGGAACGCCCGCGCCGAGAAGTGGATTCCGCTCACCGACTGGCTCGGCGAGAAGGACTGGAACCTGCTCGGCATCGACTCCCTCGCCACCGACCCCGTCGACCCCGACCGGCTCTACCTCGGCGCGGGCACGTACACCAACGACTGGGCGGGCAACGGCGCGATCCTCCGCTCCACCGACCGCGGCCGCACCTTCAAGCGCACCGAGCTGCCCTTCAAGCTCGGCGGCAACGAAGACGGCCGCGGCGCCGGGGAACGCCTCGTCATCGACCCGTCGAACCACTCCACCCTGCTCCTCGGCTCCCGTAAGAACGGCCTGTGGCGCTCCACCGACTACGGTGCGACCTGGCGTCAGGTCGAGTCCTTCCCGGTCAAGGACGGGGCGGGCAGCGGTGCCGGCATCTCCTTCGTGACGTACGGGCCGAAGGGCAGCGGCACCGTGTACGTCGGCGTCGCCGACAGGAACCGGTCCCTCTACCGGTCGACCGACGGTGGTGCCACATGGCAGCCGGTCGCCGGGCAGCCGACCGGCCAGCTGCCACAGCACGGTGTCGTCACGGGCGACGGCACGCTGTATGTGACGTACACCGACAACCTCGGACCCAACGGCGTCACCGGCGGCTCGGTCCGTAAGTACACGCCGAGCAGCGGGGGCTGGAAGGACATATCTCCCTCGCAGGGCTCGTACGGCTTCTCGGGGCTCGCGGTCGACCCGCGCAAGCCGTCCACGGTGATGGTCACGACGTTGGGCCGCTGGTACCCCGAGGACGAGATCTACCGCACCACGGACGGCGGTGCGACCTGGAAGGCCCTCGCCGGCAAGTCGGTACGGGATGCCTCCGGCGCGCCGTACGTCGGCACCCACACCGGTCACTGGATGACGGCCCTCGCGATCGACCCGTTCGACTCCGGGCATGTGCTGTACGGCACCGGCAACGGGATCTGGCGGAGCGAGGACGCCGACGCAGGGACGAGCCACTGGACCGCAGGGGCCAAGGGACTTGAGGAGACGGCGATCCTCGACGCCATCGCCCCGCCCGGCGGCGCGACCGTCCTGACCGCCATGGGCGACCAGGGCGGATTCCGTCACACCGACCTGACGCGGGTGCCGTCCGGGCGGATGAAGGACCCGCTGATGAGCAACAGCACCGACATCGACTACGCCGCGTCGAAGCCGTCGGTGATGGCGCGGGTCGGTACGGGCGGCAAGCAGGACGGCGCCTACTCCACCGACAGCGGCGTCACCTGGCGGGGCTTCGCCACCGAACCGGTGGCCGACGCCCACAGCGGCCGTATCGCCCTCGCGGCGGACGGCTCCACGCTGGTGTGGACCCAGTCCGGGCAGTCCCCGTACCGCTCGACGGACAAGGGAGCGACCTGGTCGAAGGTGCGGGGGCTCGGCACGGGGGCAGAGGTCGTCGCCGACCGCTCCTCCGCCCGCACCTTCTACTCCCTGACCGGCGGCACCCTCTACGCCAGCACCGACGGCGGCGCGACCTTCACCGCCCGCGCGACCGGCCTGCCCGCCGACGGCCGCCTCAAGGCCCTCCCGGGCCGGGCCGGCGACCTGTGGATCGCGGCCGGCGGCAAGGGCCTGTTCCACTCCACGGACGGTGGCGGCACGTTCACCCGGCTCACCTCGGTGACATCCGCCTCGGCGGTCGGCTTCGGCAAGGCCGCGCCGCGCGCCTCGTACCAGACGCTGTACCTGATCGGCACGGTCAAGGGCATCACCGGTGGTGTCTTCCGTTCCACCGACAAGGGCGCCACCTGGACCCGCGTCAACGACAAGGCCCACCAGTGGGGCGCGATCGGCAGCCAGGGCGTAATCACCGGCGACCCCGACACCTACGGCCGCGTCTACATCGGCACCAACGGCCGCGGCCTCCAGTACGGCGACCCGTCCTGATCTCCGTGCATCACCCGTGACAGCGGGCGGCCGCCCTCCTGACCGAGGCGACATCACGGTCAGGAGGGCGGTGGCGCTGCGCGGGGCCGCGATCTCGGCTGCGCCTCACCCAGGCATGGAACCGGCGTAGGCGTTCCCGACGGGGAGCGGAGTGGCGGCGAAGACGAAGTCCGGGTCGACCGCGGACTTCACAGCGAGCAAGCGTTCGGTGTTCGGCCCGTAGGAGTGCGCGACCTGGATCTCCACTACTGCGTACTGGCTTCCGCAGCGGGCCATTGAACTGGGTGAAGGCTCCGGTGGGCGTCGTACGCACCCATCACCGAGAGCGTGCCGAGCGCGGCCGATACGCCCTCCCCTGTACGGGTCTGCCGTTGCGTCACGGTTCCATGGGCCCTTGGCGCGACCGCGCCGACGGCACCGGACGGCGAGGGAGACACCGATCATGGCGTGGAGCACCCGGGAGACGGCGGAGCTGGCCGGCACCGGCCTCAGGGCCGTACGGCGCTACCACGACCTCGGCCTGCTCGACGAGCCGGAGCGCCGCTCCGACGGATACAAAACGGTACGGCGTCAGCCACCTCGTCCGACTGCTCCGGATCAAGCACCTCACCGCCCTGGGCTGATTCCGGGGGTGGGGCTGGCGGGCCCGCAGGTTCCTGAGATACGTGTGCGCCGTGGCCGTCGGTCGACCGGAGCCCTCTCCCTGTCGGCCATAGGTTTCTGGCTCAGCCAGTCGTGATGGCGAAGGGCCCGTTGTGTGTGAAGACGAGCTTGGCGAAGTTCTCGCCGATGCGGCGGTGTCCTTCGGGGCAGGGGTGTATCCCGTCCGGCAGGGGAAACTCCTCGTGGTCGCTCTCGCCGTAGAGGTCGAGTCCGTCGAGGTAGTGGAGGTTGGGGTCCTCGGCGGCCCGCTGTTTGACGATGTCGGCCAGGACGTCGCGGATGATCGAGAGCGTCAGCCGTCCGGCGGCGGTCTCCTCCGGATCGCCGGTGGCCTTGAACTTCAGGGTTCCACTGGAGAAGTCCGGCATGAGAGGTCCGGGGGTGTTCTCGTGGGTCGGACACAGGACGGGGGAGACCAGGAGCAAAGGGATTTCGGGGTGGCCTTCGCGGATGGTGTCGAGGAAGCCGTGGATGGCGGGGGCGAGGGCGCGCAGGCGCATGGTGTCCCCGTTCACGACGTTGATCCCGAGCTTGAGGCTGATCAGGTCCGCTGAGGTGTCGCGCATCGCGCGGGCGGTGAAGGGGTCGACCTGCGCGCTGCCGCTGAGGCCGAGGTTGATCAGCTCCACATCGCCTGCGGAGGCGGCCAGCGCGGGCCAAGTGGTGCTCGGGGTGGCGGCGTTAGAGCCGTGGCTGATCGAGCTGCCGTGGTGCAGCCACACTCGGCGCCCCTGGTCCGGGGACGGCTCGACGGGGGCGTCGCTGCGCAGGGCGACGACCTCGGTGATCTCCGCGTGCGGGAGCCAGATCTCGATGTCCTTCTCGCCGGTGGGGAGGTCGGTGAAGTGGGCGGTGCCGACCGGGCCCGGGGTGAATTCCGCCGTCTGGGTCAGCATGTCGGTGACGGTGCGCAGGTTCCCGCCGTCCACGGTGGCCTGGGCGGTGAGTCGGCCGTCGACCAGGAGGTCGTAGACGCCGTCCGGCGGGGGCGGGAAGCCCCGGTAGACGCGTTTGGTGGGCAGGGTGTCCAGGTGGATGGTGGTGGCGTTGGTACGGAAAGCCAGCCGGACACCGGAAGGCTGGGCCTCGGCCACGGCCAGCTGGTCGTCGGGGATCTGGCGGCGCGCCCGGGCAGGCAGCCGGTGGGGCAGCAGGCCATGGGCGGTCTCTTCCACGTCGAGGTGCCCGCGCAGGAAGTCGGCGGTGACGGGGGTGGTGATCAGCTTCTGTTCGGTGCTCATTGCCTTCAAGCCTTGTCATTCTGGGGTGGGGGTGCTGCCGGGTCGGTACAGAGCAGCCGTCGCGGGTGACGCGACAGGTCAGGAGGCGGACCGGCTCCGCAACGCGGTGTCGAGGCAGTCCAGGGTCCAGGCCCAGGACTGCTGTGCGGCGATGTCCGTGTGGTCGAAGCCGCCGGCTGCCTCCAGGGAGGCGTAGCCGTGGAAGACGCTGCCCAGCATGCGGACCGCGTGTGTCTGGTCCGGCTCAGCCAGTTCGTAGCCACGCAGGATCGCCCGCGTCATCTGCGCGTGCCGGACGCCGGCGCTGGCCGCGGCGGTCTGCGGGTCGAGCCGGTAGCGGGCTGCTTCGTACCGGCCGGGGTGCGCCCGGGCGTAGTCACGGTAGGCGTTCGCGAAGGCCGTCAGGGCGTCCTTCCCCGCGCGCCCGGCCACGGCGTCGGCGACCCGGTCGGCGAGTTCCTCCAGCGCGAACAGCGCGATCCGGGTCTTGAGATCGTGTGAGTTCTTCACGTGCGCGTACAGGCTCGCCGGCTTCACGCCGAAACGCCGCGCGAGCGCGGACAGGGTCACCTCGCCGAAACCGGCCTCATCGGCAAGCTCCGCACCAGCGAGCGTCAGCCGCTCCGGGGTCAGTCCCGCCCGAACCACGACCATCACCTTCTTTCGAGTTGCCTACGGGCAGCATGCACCTACCTACGCCTTATAGGCAAACGGGCATCGTGCTTAGGTGTGGTGTCCGGCGCCCAGGCCCGCATTCCCGAGACAGCCCGGGACCGGCTCGCGGCGCTGGCAGCGGCGGAGGGCATGTCGCTGCGCGCCTACCTGGCCCGGCTCGCCAAGACCCACCTCGCTCCTGACGAGCTGCCGCGCGGGCCGAGCAGGCCCGGGCCGCGCTCAAGGAGTGCGACGGCTACGCGCCCACCCATGCTGAGGAGCAGGACCTCGGCAGCGAGCTGGACCGCCGCCTGGCCCAGACGGCCCCCGGCGAGCGACGCCACGCACCTCGTGCTGGACGACACCGCGATGGCCGCGGCCGGGCAACGTTTTCGCCTCCCGCCTCATCCACGAGCGCGCACGTCCAGGCCGGCTGGCACCCGTATGCCCCCGCGTGCGCGCTCGCGGAAACCGACCCCGCCCGGCTGCGTTCAGCGGAGCACCTGGCTGCGCTGCCGGGTGTCACCGCGCCCGAGCTGGGCCTCTCGGGGGCATTGGCCGTGGCCCGGCACGAGGCCTGGGCGGCAGCACACTGCCAGTACGCGGACCGACCGCCCCCCCGGCCCGCCCCGACGGAGCGGTCATCGCCACCCCCGCCCCCGACCGGCGGATCGGCGAGCCGGTCCGCGTCCTGAACCTGACGCCGTGACACTGACGCCCGGAGCACCCGCCGGCGCCTTGGTGGGCTCGGCAGATCTGAAGGCGGCTCCGGCACCCGGGCGCAGACAGGGCCCTGAGCGTTCGTCGGCGGCATCCGGGTCGGTGAGGGCCAAGACGAAAACGCGCTGGGTCTGGCTGGTGGCGCGCTCGCCGGCGTTATCGTGCTGCTCGGCCTGGTCCCGGGCTGTGGCGTAGGCGGCAGGCCGCGCGGTCTAGGTTGTCGTGGGGCCAAACGGCCTGTCCCGCCGGCGAGGAATTGCATGCCGTGGCGGGGCGGTAAAGTCCCCGCGGTGTACTGAATATCAGGAGCTACCGCTTCAACAGCGGCGAGATCCCGTCCGACAATTCAGATCGGACGGGATCTCGTCGCCATGAGCGAATGCGAAGTGCTACGTCACCACTGGTCGATCCACCGGTGGGTCATCTTTCCGTTGCCACACGCGGCGTACTTCGTTCCGCGGATCTTGTTGACCACGGAGTAATAGTGTTGACCGTCGGTGCACTTGACGCCCACACGCCAGTCCCTGCCACCCGAGCACCAGCCGGACGCGCGATAGTCGCTTATCCTCGTCGTCGAGCACGACATGGCTTGGGCGCCCACTTCGTCGGCGGAGGCGGCAGAGGCCGCGGGGGCAAGGGCCAACCCGCCACCGAGAGCGATCACCGCAGTGGCGGCGGCAAAGGTCGTACGCATCTTCATGAGTGCCGTTTCCTTCCGGGACGCAACGGCCGGCGGTCGGCCGGCCCGTGGTCGTACTGGTCCAGGAAGCTACCGATAGGCCTCGCGCGACGTCATCCCGCACTGGTTTGGCTTTGGAGTCATACCAGCGCGGTAGGCACGCGGCGGCTACAACTGCTGTCGTACACGGCGTATGCGGAGTCCCGGAACTACCGGCGGGTTTCTTGCCCCCCGGTGTCTGGGCCCGGACTTCGGGGGCGACCCGGGGCGGTGGGGGAGTCGGCCGAAATGCTCCAGCGAGTGCTGACTCATCCCATCCCGATGCCGCCAGGGAGGCGCTGACGTTCCTATTCGACGATCACGACCGGTGGAAGACCGGTTTTCCGAGCGTTTACATATTCACGGTCCGGGCCGAGGGCCCGTACCGCGCGGTGGAGCCTTTCGAGTACACCTTCGACATGTCCACGTGGGCCCCCGGCGTCCTCCTCAGAGCTCTTGGGCGACTGACGGGTCTACTGCGGTGCCAAGATCGCTGCGCCGTGTTCGTCGTGCTCGCGCAACATCCTCGGCACGGTCGCCGGGGAGTGATGCTGCCCCTTCTCGGCTCCGGTGGCGATGACGAGCCGCTTCCTGATGTGTCGCGCAGGCTCATTTCTTGGTCGCGTAGCTGCAGGGCCATGGGACAGCATGGAGTCGCCTTCACCACGGACAGCGTGGCCCGGCCCTGGTCCACCGCGAGGACGCGTACGCCGGACGGCTCGGCCCATGGAGGGCGACCTCGTGGTCGCAAAGGCACGGAACTCCCGGCCTACGATCGCAGCCGGCATTGCCTTCCAGCCCCACTACGCACGCTTCACCGACTTCGCGCCCCCACCATGAGAAGCCCACACGATCCGGTCGCTCACACGGCTGACCGACCCCGATGCGCGTACTACAGGAGTCCTGCCAGCGGCAGGACGCGCTCGGCCAGCTGTCCACGCAGCCGTCCTTCGGACATGTCGACCTCAGCGAGCCAGTCGGCAGCGACCAGCAACTCGACGTGGTCGCCCACCTGTTCGGTTGGCAGGGCGCAGAACACGGCGGCCTTGTCCAGGTGGAGTCCTCCGTCTTCCGCGTGCCCGAGGTGTCCGCCGGGGCGGGTGTGGGCGGCGGTGTACAGCGCCAGGAGCCGGGTCGCCGCGCTGGCCTTCTTCTTGCGGAGCTTTCGGTCGCCCGCCGCTTTCTGGGCCCAGCCGGAGATCCTCGCGCGGGTGATCTTGCCGAAGGTGAAAGGGCGAGGTTGGTCGGGCAGCAGGGTGGGGACGGTGACCGCGACGGGGTTCTCGGGGCGGGAGGCCATCACCTCGGGGACCGTGCCGGGCAGGCGCAGCCAGTCGGCGTCGACCAGCTGCTGCAGCACCCGCTCGGCATCGTCCTGGAGCCAGCCGGTGAGGTCCTGGCCGGTGATGTTCCCGACGCCGGCGCGGGCGGCCCGCAGGGTGAGCATGAGCACCGCCAGGTGCACCTCGGCCTCCGGGCGCGGGGCATACGCCTGGGCGTAGTCCAGCACGGCACGGGCATGCACGGCCTGTTGCCGTGTCAGCAGCCGTTCCACCACCGGGCCGGCGTCGTCTGCTGTGGCGTCGGCGGGCCAGCCGCCACGGTTGGCGTGCATCTCGCGGGTGGTCTGCGCGGCCTTCTCGGCTCGTTCTGCTTCGTGCCGCAGGGAGCCGTCGCCGCTGGCGTCGGCCCACAGGCGGAAGGCGCGGGCCTTGCGCTCGTGGAGGTCGGCGAGGAGGGCGAGGTCGGGCTCGGTGCGCTTCTGGTAGGCGCGGAAGGCGTCCCCGAGGTCGATGAGTTCCAGGCGCAGGACGTCGGGTTCGAGGTCGTGCGGCACGATCCGCTGCGCGATCTTCCCCCATCTCTTCGCCCGCCGGGGCGCCTTGCCCGGTGAGGTGGTGCGGGCGCAGGGGACCGGTGTGGCGGCGGGGGAGGCACTGGTCGCGGGGGAGCGGTGGTGGTCGGAGAAGACCGCCGCCACCCCACCGCCCGTCGTGGCGGCCGGTGTCGGTGCCGGTTGGTCCGTCCCGGCCGGGATGGTGCGGGCCGGGGGTACGGCGGTGTCCAGGACACGGCAGTCACCGATGGCGGCCGCGCACCGTGCGCACATCTCCGCGATCCGCCACAGCCTTCCGGTCCGGTCCGCGTACACGGTCAGGGCCACCGGGCCGCCGCACCGTGCTGTCCCCGACTCGGCCGTCGGCCGTGTGCTGCCGCGCGGTCCAACGGCCGCATCGGGGGTGTGCCAGGCGCAGTCGGCGGCGCGGCAGGCGCACCACGCCTCGTCGCGCGGCCCGCCGCCCG
The DNA here is from genome assembly GCF_021028635.1 of Streptomyces huasconensis. NCBI lineage: Bacteria > Bacillati > Actinomycetota > Actinomycetes > Kitasatosporales > Streptomycetaceae > Streptomyces > Streptomyces huasconensis. The sequence continues at coordinate 71,719 of NZ_CP086119.1, read as the reverse complement.
CGCGAATGCGGGCCAGGTGCAGGTTGACGTGGGCGACCGCGGCTTTGCGGGCCGCGGCGGCGCCGTCGGTGAAACGCTGATCGGGGCAGGCCGGGCGGGAGCAGGAGAGCCGGACCGTGCCGGCGGAGGGACGGCCGTAGGGGTCCAGGCGTACCGTCCACACCCGTCCCGCGACGCGCTCCTGCTGCGTGTCGGCATCCACCGTCATGTGCGTACCTTCCAGCGTTGTTTGGTCTGTTGCCGTGGGCGGTCCCCATCATCGAGGATGGTGGCGGAGTTGCCGGTCAAGTACAGGCTGTTCGCGGATGTTTCAGCCTGTCGTGCCCTTCTCCACAGAGCAGGAGATCAGCATTCGGCTGACCCGGCCACGCCGGGTGGCCGGCTCGTAGCAGCCTCCTGACCGGACCGAGGGCACCCCAGGTCCTCCTCGGTAGGTTGCCGGCGACCACGTGGAGGGGGATGGAGTGAGTTCCAGTCCCGTTTCCCGAGGGGCGGGAGGCAGGTTCGGTCCTGCGCGCGAGACCGGGCCTGGATATCACGAGCGGCGGGCACACTCATACTGCAGGTCTGACCATCGAGGTGTGGGATGCGGAGCCGCCGTCCCCTTCAGGGAAATGGGAGAGAACCGCGCTCACGGAGATGTGCACTGGCTTCGGCAAGGCCCCCGCTCCCGGGCACGGAATTCGGCGGAACGGGCGATCAACGAATTAAAGCAGTTCAGGTCGGTCACCACGCGCTAAGAAAAGCACGCCTGCGTCTGCCGTGGCACCGTCACGGCAACCACATCCCTCAACTGACTCCGCTCCTGTTCGGCCCACTGCCGGCCCAGCCGGGGCTGGAGGTTGAGCGGACCGAATTCGTCATCACCGACGGCAGTGCGTGTAGCCATGCCGGTGCGTGCCGCGGCCCGTGGCAGGGCGCCTCTGACGGGGTCTGCCCGCCTGACGACCTGCGGGTTCCGCCGATGACGTCGGAGACGAAGTTGGTGCCGACTCCGGGGGCAGGGCAACGACGTAGGGCTTCACGTCTGGTCGAGTGTGAGCCTCGGTGCTCCCTCCGCCGCGGCGGACGCGTACGGCAGTTGGGCCGCCTTGCGCAGAGCGTCCTTGACCGTGGAGGCATGCTGGACGAGCAGTCGGTCGGCGGGGGAGATGAAGCCTTCGTCGCGGGCGTGATCGAGCATGCGGCGCAGCGGTTCGAAGAATCCGTCGCAATCCAGCAGGACAATCGGCTTCTGATGCAACCGGAGCTGTGCCCAGGCGGTGATCTCGAAGAGTTCTTCCAGGGTGCCGTAGCCCCCGGGCAGCGCGATGAAGGCGTCACTCAAGCGGTGCATCAGGGCTTTACGGGCGTGCATCGACTGCACGATGCGCAGGTCGGTCAAGTCGGTGCGGCCGTACTCGCGGTCCATCAGCGCTTGCGGGATCACCCCCACGATTTTTCCCTTCTCCGCCAGCACGGCGTCGGACAGTGCGCCCATGAGGCCGACACCGCCGGCGCCGTAGACGACGCGGATGCCCTGCCCTGCGCATGTGCGGCCGAGTTGGGCCGCCAATTGTGCGTGGCTGGGGCGTGCCCCGGTGCCGGCGCCGCAGAACACGCACAGGCTCCGCAAGACGGTGCTCTCGTCCTGCGGTCGCTGGGGAGCCGAAAGATGTCCTGGATCGCTCCCCGGTGACGATTCCGTCTGCGGGCCTTCGCCTCCTGTCGGCGTGCGGCCGTCCTGGGGCATGGCTGTTGCCGTCCCTTCACCGTCGAAGCCACCTGCGCGCGAACCTCCGCGGTGCGGATGGCGGGCAGGGCCTGTTGCTCCCACCGGTTCGGTGGAGCTGTACTTCAACGTGCGTGCGTGTGGGCCGACATGTGCTTTCCCATGAGGAAATCGACGATGTCTCTCGCCTTCGGCTCCTTCTGCCGGAGATATGCCTGGACCACGTCGTCAGAAGGAGTGGAGGCGCAGTCGCCGAACAGCAAGTTCTCCTCAAGGGATTTTGTGGACAACCCCAGCTGCATCAGCCGGTACTTGACGAGGTCCTGCGAGGTTGCGTACTCGTAGATGGGGCTGTGGCTGGTGATGCCGTAACTCGCGACGAATTTTTCGAAGAACTCGCGGGACACGTTGCGCTGTTCGGGGAAATCCTGTTGGTAGCGGACGATTCCGTCGTTGATGACGCTGATCCCGTTGCGTGTGCAGTAGTCGACGGCGTGCACGTAGATGGCCAGCTTGTCGCCGAGCAGGATCAGATTCTTGCGATGGGTGAGAATGTCCTGTTCGAGGTCCTCCATGGCCAAGCTGCGGAAAGTGCCCTCGACATCCGCAATGAAGAACTTCTCGACGAGGTCCCCGAAACGCTGGCGGAGCTCTTCCACGCGGAATGCGGTCAGCGTGGAGCCCGGCGGTCCACTGCTCACATGGAAGAGATGGACAGGGATGCCCTGGAGCATCAGGGAGGCAGCGGCCAGTGTGCTGTCCCTGCCCCCGCTGAAGAGGACGAGTTGCGCAGGATTCGCCGAGTCGTCGGTGCGGGTCATGTGAGTGATCTGCCTTTCGGAGAGGGTCTGCCCAGCTGTCTGGCGCGGGATCGGCGAGAGGCGGTGGCTACGGGGTTCAGCACATGTCCCCCAAGTAGACGTGTTCGCGGGTGACGGCATCCGGCTCGCGCAGTCGCGCGGCCAGGGCGCCGGGATACAGCTGAGCCGCGGTCACGTCACGCAATGGCACCCATTCCACCGCCTGTTGCCGTGCATCCGGGCGGGAGGAGACAGCGGCCCCCCGCGCAGGAAGTGAGGAGGACGGCCGGTGGCGGGTGGCATGGAAGACGAAGTGGATCTGCTGATCGGGCTGTCCGTGCGGCATGGTGTTCCGCTCGGGCAGATATTCCCAGACACACCACAACGCCCCTACACGGATACTCATGCCGGTCTCTTCACGGGTCTCCCTGCACGCCGTCTCGTCGAGACGTTCACCACGGTGCTGCTTTCCGCCGGGAAGGACGTACCAGTAGCCGATCTCGGGGGCGTGGTTGCGCACCATCAAGGCCAACCCGTCCTCCACGACGAGCGCTCGGGCGCAGACGGTGACGGGCTGCTGGTCTTCGATGTGTGATGTCAGCATGGTGTCGCCCAACGACTTCGGCGGCGGCGAATGGGGTAATCGTCGATCGCGGTCAGGTGGAGAAAGGGAAGTGGTTTCTCCTCCGTTCCCCTGCGCGCGGTCAGCACCATAGCGTTCTGGGCATACGGAATGGAGCATTGTCTCCTGTGGCGAGTCAGGAAGTTCAGTGGGGCGGGCGCGAGTCACCCGGGTAGCAGGGGATCGTCCGTGCTCGAATGCCTTAGCCGAATGTTTCGGAAGGAGATGGACCGAGCATGCACTCCTACGACCCCTGGTTGGCGGAATTACTGTTCGCCTATATGCGAAAGCGGCTGACGCTGGACCCGGTGCCGCTGGACCAGCCTGTCGGTGAGGACGCATTGCATGGCCGACTCGCAGGACTCATCGGGGCACAGGGCCATGACGCGGCCGAGGTGCTGCGCATCTACGACGAGCACCTGTCCCGGGCGGTGATCTCCTGCGACAGTCCCCGCTACCTCTCCCTCATGCCGGCCGCCCCCACCAAAGCCGCTGTGCTCTTCGACATGGTGGTCTCCAGCGCATCCGTCCAGGGCGCGTCCTGGCTGGAGGCCTCCGGTGCCGTGGCAGCGGAGAACCAGGTCCTGGCGCTCCTCGCGCGGCTGGCCGGTCTGCCGCGCGAGGCCGGCGGCTGCTTCGTCAGCGGGGGCACCGCGGCGAACCTCTCGGCGCTCGCAGTCGCCCGGGAGACCGCGCGAGAAAGGCGCGACCGGCCCACCACCGGTGCTCCGATGCGCGTCGCAGTCGGTCACCAGGCGCACTCCTCGATCATGTCCGCCCTCCGCCTGCTGGACCTCGACTCGTTGCTCGTCACCGAGGAGGACCACCGCCTCACCGGCCCCGCCCTACGTGCCGCCCTGGATGCCGCGGAACGGGACACCGGCACGGTCATCGCCGTGGTGGCCAGCGCGGGAACCACCAACGCCGGCATCGTGGACGACCTAAACGGCGTGGGCCGCATCGCCCAGGAGCACGGCATGTGGTTCCACGTGGACGGCGCTTACGGCGCGGCTGCCCTGCTCGCGCCGAGCGTACGGAGGAGGCTCGCCGGCATCGAACGCGCCGACTCTCTCGTCGTCGACCCGCACAAGTGGCTCATGGCCCCATACGACTGCGCCGCCCTGCTCTACCGCAACCCGGAACTCGCCCGGGCCGTGCACGCTCAGGACGCCGAATACCTCGACATCTTCCACGCGCACGACACAGTCCGCTGGAACCCGAGCGACTACGCGCACCACCTCAGCCGACACGCCCGCGGACTGCCACTGTGGTTCTCCCTAGGCCGTACACGGCACCGACGCCTACGCCAGGGCGGTGGAGGCCGGAATCCCGGCTCGCCCGGCACACCGCCGACCTGATCCATCAACATCCACGGCTGGAGCTTCTACGGGAACCGGAGCTGTCCGTGGTGCTGTTCCGCCGTCGCGGCTGGTCCGCCGACGATCACCGGAGGTGGTGTGCCGACCTGTTGGCCCGGCAGATCGCCTTCGTATGCCCGACCCGGTGGGAGGGACAGACGGCGGCCCGCCTCGTCTTTCTGCACCCCGACACCACCACCGGCATTGTGAAAGAGGTCCTCGACACCTTGGAGTGAGGGCACCGTCGGCGGTGCTTCCCACCGCTCCGTCACAGCGTCACTGGGGGCGCCCGGCGCCAGCCTGACTGATTCCTCACGCTGTTTGTCAAGAGCAGTGAGAGCGGTGAGCGGGGCGAACGTGTAGCTCCGTCCATCCGTCGCGGACGAGGACCCAGAGGACCGCATTTCTCATCCAACTCCGCTTCTGACGGTCGAAATCACGGAACTGAATCATCACCACTGACAACTCGAAGCATGGTGAAGAAGCCGATGATGGCGGAGGTCGCGGGCTTATCCGTGGCGCAGACGTTGCACGACTTCAGTTGCATGGGTCAGCCATACGAGTCGGCCTTCGGGATGCTGGCCACGGTGCCGAACTGCACCAGATGACCCAGGTCTGGACTGACCGCGGCTACGCCGACGAACTCGTGGACTGGGCCCGCGACCGCCTCCGGCTGAGTCTGCTCATCGTTTCCGCCCAAGGGCGCAAAGGGCCTCGTCGGTCTACCCCGCCGCTGGATAGTCGAGCGTACGATCGACTGGTGCATGAACGCCCGCCGCAAGGCGCGGGACTACGATGGCCCCTGTCGGGGGTGCACGAGCCGAACGGGTTGGCTTACAGCGGAGCACCGCTGCCTGGTCCGGTGGCTCGGCTGAAACGTACGGAGTCCCCCACGGTCACGCGGTCCTTCGAGTCACAGGATCGGCCGTCCAGGTCCGTGGTCTGGTTGTTGTGCTGGTCGAGCTACTGGTTGGGCATGTGACTTCGGCCCCTTCCGGAGCCGCCGTCTGTCGAGCGGTGCGTACGAAGCCTGCTCGGCCGGCGGAAGGACGAAGCCCACCTCCGCTCCGCCCCCTTCGGCGTCCGCCGCGAACACCGTGCCGCCGTCGGCCGTGACGCTGTCGTGCACGATCGCCAGGCCGAGGCCGGAACCCGGCGTGGACTGGGTGCGCGAGCCCCGGTAGAAGCGGTCGAACACGGCCTCGCGGTCCGCTGGGTCGATGCCGGGGCCCCTGTCGCGGACGGACAGACGGCACCCTTCGACGTGGAGGGTGACCGGGGTGCCCGCGGGGCTGAACTTCACCGCGTTGTTCACGAGGTTGTCCACGCAGCGCTGGAGAGCCCCGGGCCGGGCCCGTACCGGGACGGGGGCCTGCGTGGTGACGGCGATGGTGCGGCCGGTACGGGCACGGTGGCGGAGCGCGGTGTCCTCGGCGAGGACCGCCAGGTCGACGGTCGCCGGGGGTTCGTCGGTGTACCGGTCGGTGGCCAGCTCGACCAGTTCGCGCATCAGGGAGTCGAGGGCGGCCGTCTCGGTGACCAGGGTGCCCAGGATCTGCTCCTCGTCCTCGGCGGTGAGTCTGCCGCGGCCCCGTTGCAGGAGTTCGGCGCTGCCGCGCACCGAGGTGAGCGGGGTGCGCAGTTCATGGCTGGCGTCCTGGACGAGGCGCTGCTGCTGGTCCCGGGAGCGGCGCAGCGCCGCGAGCATGGCGGCGAAGCTCCGGGTGAGCTGGCCCACCTCGTCAAAACCGGCGGGCGGCAGCTCGGTGGTCAAATCCCGGGTGGCCGTGATGTGCGCGGTCGTCCGCGCGAGCCTGCGCACCGGCCGCAGCACCCGGCCCACGACGAACCAGCTCAACAGCGCGGACAGGGCCAGGGCGGCGGCCGTCGTGCCGGTGACGCGCCACAGGAACGCGTCGTCGACCCGTGCCGCCCCCTCGTAGCTCTGGGCCACCATCACCGCGCCCCCGCCGGGCAGCGGCCGGGTCAGCACCCCGTACTCGGTGCCGTCGACGACCAGGTCCTCCCGGTGCCCGCCCTTCCCCGTCCGAGCCACTCGCAGGGCGGCCGCCGAGACGGGCAGGCGCGGACCGGACGGGGTAAGGCGGCGTACGGCCCCCTGACCGGACACCACCTGGTCGGCGCCGCCCCGCTGGGGTGGCGGGGTCAGCCCCGCCGCGACCAGCGTGTGGACGGTGTGCATGCGGTCCTCCAGGCCGCGTTCGAGTTCCTCGCCCACGAGGTCGCTGACCCCGCGGTACGACATGGCCGCCGCCAGGGTCACGGCGAGCGCGGCGGCCGCGACCACGACCGCGGTGATCTTCGTACGGAGCGTGCGGCGTGCCCGGCACGGTGTCCGTGCCATCAGGCGGCCCGCAGGGTGTAGCCCACGCTGCGCACGGTGTGGATCAGCCGGGGCTCGCCCGCCTGCTCGGTCTTCTGGCGGAGGTATCCGATGTAGACGTCCAGGGAGCGCGAGGTGGTGTCGAAGTCGTAGCCCCAGATGCTCTCGTACATCTGGGAGCGGGTGAGGACCACGCCCGGGTGGCGGAGCAGCAGTTCCAGCACGTCGAACTCGGTCTTGGTGAGGTCGAGTCGGCGCTCGCCCCGGAAGGCCTGGCGTGCCTCGGCATCCAGGGTCAGGTCCCCCAGGGAGAGGGCTCCGCCGGCCTCGGCGGGTTCGGCGCGGCGGAGCAACGCCCGTATCCGCGCGAAGAGTTCCTCCGTGGCGAACGGCTTCGCCAGGTAGTCGTCGGCGCCCGCGTCGAGACCGGCCACCCGGTCGCCGACCTCGTGTCGTGCCGTCAGCACCAGTACGGGCAGCCGCTCTCCGCGCCTGCGCAGCATCCGGCACAGGCCCAGACCGTCCAGGTTCGGCATGACCACGTCCAGCACCGCCACGTCGGGGCGCTCCCTTTCGAGGAGGCCGAGGGCCTCCAGGCCGTCGGCGGCCAGCAGGACCTTGTAGCCCTCGAAGCGCAGCAGTTGGTCCAGGGTGCTGCGCACTCCGGGGTCGTCCTCGGCGACGAGCACCGTGCGGGGGTGCTCCGTTGCGTCTCTCATGTGATCATCTTCACCGGTGCCGTGCCTGGCCACGGCGTCGGGCCGCCCCACTGCGACGGGACTGTCCGGTTGCCCGTACCGGCCCTCTGTGGTGGTCACTCGCGCACGGGCTCGACGGCGATCGGCTCCAGGCCGCGCAAACAGGAGGTGTCACCGGGGCCGCCGGTGCGCAGGAAACGGGTCGAGACGCCGGTCACGCAGCCGGTCGGCTCCCACTCCGGGACGTGCCCGGTGTTGCGCACCGAGAAGAACCTGCTGTCGTCGAACTGGCGTGCCGCCCGGATGCCGTTGGCATCCGGCGTGTTGGCGTCGAGGTCGCCGGAGAGCACGAGCACCGGGACGTCCGGCAGCTTGGGGTGCGTGGGTTGCCGGTGCGGCGCGGTGTTCTCGCGCGGCCAGCCGATGCAGACGTCCCCGCCGTCCGTGGGCCCCTCGTTGAACCCCTCGGCACTGAACGCGCCGTGCTCGCCGCGTCCCGCACCCGCCAGCGCCGCCCGGTACTGCCGCCATCGCTCGGCCACCGGCGCCTTCGCCGACCAGGCCTGACGGTAGTCGTTGCACACCACCCCGATGTACGGCGCCTGGTCCTCCGTACTGCCGGACGCCCCGTCCTCCTGGACCAGCGTGCGCAGGGGAGTGGTGTCACCACGGGTGAACGCGGACAGAGCCGCGGGCAGCCGGCCGAGCAGCGAGGGCTCGCCGGGCGCGGCCCCGACCTCGCGGCTGGCCGCCTCGTACAGCAGATTGGCGAGCTTGCCCTCGGTGAACCGTACGGAGTACGTGCCGTGCCCGGTGGTCACCGGCACGGTCATCGGCCGGGTCCGCAGCCGGGCGGCGACGGTCCTGAGGTCGTTCACGGCCTGCTTCCCGTCGCAGGCCGTGCGCGGGCTGCGCCCGCAGACGCGGTGCAGGGACAGGGAGACGGCCTGCGCCTGAGGGCGCGACAGCGGGTCGAAGCCCAGGGGGTAGGCCCCGGACTGCACGATCGAGCGCACCCGTTCCGGGTGCCGGGAGGCGTACACCGGCATCAGGTAGGTGCCGTAGGACAGACCGTAGAGGGAGAGCTGGGGCACGCCGAGGCGGGCGCGGACGGCGTCGATGTCGTCGGCGGTGGCCGCGCTGGTGTAGCCGGCCGCCCTGGGCCCGAGGTTCTCCGCGCAGCGCTCGACGGCGGCGCGCTGCTGGGCGCGGGTGCCGAAGCGGTACTCCGCGTCCGTGACGCCGCAGGGGATGCGTTCGGAGCGGCCGGCGCCCCGGGGGTCGACGAGGAGGAGGTCGTGGTCCTTGAGGAGGTCGCCCAGCGCGTGACCGAAGACGGGGGCGCGGTCGATGACGACCTCGCCGGGGCCGCCGGTGTTGACGGCCACCGTGCCCTTGGCGGGGCCTGCGCCGCTGTGCCGTACGACCGCGTAGCTCACCTGAACCCTGCCGAGGGCGGGTTCGCCGGCGACCAGCGGGCGGTCGAGGGCATCGCAGTCGACCCGGTGACCGGGGACGGTGGGGCACCACGTGGGGGCGCTCGCGGTCCGGGAAGCGGCCACCGGGGCGGCCCTAGGTGTACTCACCGGCAGGGTGGTCGCGGCGGTGGCCAGCAGTGCGGTGGCCGCGACGGCCAACCCCGCCCGCCTCCCCGTCTTCTTGTTCGTGTACGTCATGTCCGCTCCTGCTCGCTGTGGTTCCTGCGCCTCGGGACGGGCCCCGCGGCTGCGAGAACGACATTGCCGGGCCCGTTTCACAGCGACGGCAGAGCAACGACAAAGCGGTGTAAGAATCCGCGAGGACGGCCTGAGCGCCTGCCGGCCGAGCGGCTGACTTTTTCGACCGACCAGGTCGGTACAGTGCGCCCTCACGCAGTACCTCGTCGACCGCCTCCAGAGCGTCCAGAGCGTGCAGCGTCGGGTGGCCAGGGGCGAACAGGCCGCGTTCGTGGGGGGATTGCTGGGTAGCGGGCTGTCGCGGGCCGTAATCCAGAGGGCGGTGGCGAGTTGTTGTGCACAGCCACCACCATCAGGTGGAGGTGGTGACGTCACGCTGATCGAAGAGGTCGCAGAACGGACGGGGCACCGCCTGGTGCGCGCCAGGGTCGTCGTCGCCCCCTATTTCCTCGGCGCCTTCGACGGACTCACCTCCCCGCCGGGGAGACCGAACGGCACTGCTTCCAGGTGCTTGTCGAGCACCGTCGCGCTGGCCGGCGGCACCCCGGAGGTGTCCCGCCGCCCCGCCGTCTGAGCGGGTACGCGCCCGGCGATCACCGGGCGCGGGATCTTCGCACCGTACGAAGCGGGGACCGGCCCCCGTCCTAAGAGGGAACGTCAGCCCGCCCACACATCCTCGACGTACGTACCGGGTTCTTTCAGCGCGTCCAGCCACGCGGCCGCCTGCGTGTCGCCCGGGCCGGCGTGCTCGCGGTCACCGTCATGAGTGCCTCACGCACGGCCGGGGCCATGCGGCGGCTGTCATGCGCAGAGTAGATGTCAGCGGGGTGCGCAAAGTTATGACAGCGGGATCGCTGCGAGGTTTTGGAGGGCCTGTCGCCGGGCGGCGTCGTCTGGGTTGATGCCGCCGTCGCTCCCGACGCGCAGCAGGACCTCGGCCTCGGCGGGCTGGATGGGGCCACGGATGCGGGGGCGGGGGTTCTTGGGCGTGTTGCGAAAGTCAACGTCGAGACGGCTGTTTCCGCCATAACGGTGGTTTGCCTTCCCGGCCGCCGTTCTGCCCTGTGCGCAGCCAGAACACTGGCGGGGGCGGCGGGGGCGCCGCCGTGGAGGGCGGGAGAGCGCATGGCCGACAGCAGGGTCCTGGTCGCGGTACCGGAACACCCCCGGGGAGAGGGCGCCGGACCCCAGCAGTTACGGAAGATCCGGGATGCGATCGAGGCGGGCGGCTTCGAAGTTCGGTGGGCGGTAACGGCAAAGGACGCGGACGCGGTACTGCGCACCGAGGCTGGTCTGGCGGCGGCGCTGGTGGCCTGGGACCTCCCCAGGGTCGCCGGTGACGGGCCCGGCGCCGCGCTCGCCGCGCCGGGAGGCACACTCGCCCGGCCGGGCAGCACCCTCGACGGGACCCCGGGCGGCGGCGCTGTGCTGCGCCGGATTGGGCACCGGTTCCGGGACCTGCCCGTCTTCTTGGTGATGGCCGACGAGGGCCTGGGGGACCTTCCGTTGTGGGTGTCCGAGTCGGTCGTGGGCTACGTCTGGCCGCTGGAGGACACCCCAGGCTTCATCGCGGGCCGTATCACCACCGCCGCCCACGCATACCGGGAATCCGTGCTGCCGCCGTTCTTCCGGGCACTGCGCCGCTTCGACGACGCCCACGAATACTCCTGGCACACCCCGGCCCACTCCGGCGGTGTCGCCTTTCTCAAGTCGCCGGCGGGCCGCGCCTTCCACGACTACTTCGGAGAGCGGCTGCTGCGCAGCGATCTGTCGATCTCGGTCGAGGAGCTGGGTTCGCTGTTCGAGCACACCGGCCCGATCGGCGAGGCGGAGCGCAACGCGGCCCGTGTGTTCGGCTCCGAACTCACCTACTTCGTGCTGCACGGCGACTCGACGTGCAATCGCCTGGTAGGTCATTTCAGTGTCACCCGCGACGAGATCGCGCTGGTGGACCGCAACTGCCACAAGTCCGTGCTGCACGGCCTGGTCGTCTCGGGTGCCCGGCCGGTCTACCTGGTCCCCACCCGTAACGGCTACGGCCTGGCGGGACCGCTGCCCCCGGCGGAGATCGCCGCGGACGCGGTGGCGGCCCGGATCGCCGCGCATCCGCTCGCCGAGGGCGCGGTGTCCCCGCACCCGCAGTACGCGGTGTTCACCAACTCCACCTACGACGGCTTGAGTTACGACGCCGTAGCCACCGCTCGCGCGTTCGCCGCCAGTACGCCCCGGGTGCACTTCGACGAGGCGTGGTTCGCGTACGCCCGTTTCCACCCGCTCTACGCCGGCCGCTACGGCATGTCGGTGGACGAGGTCAACTTCCCCGGCCCGGACCGCCCGACCGTGTTCGCCACCCAGTCCACGCACAAGCTGCTGGCGGCGCTGTCGCAGAGCGCGATGGTGCACATGCGATCGGCACCGCGGGCACCGGTTGAGCATGGCCGGTTCAACGAGGCGCTGATGATGCACGGCACCACCTCGCCCCTCTACCCGATGATCGCCTCGCTCGACGTGGCGACGGCGATGATGGACGGCCCGCAGGGCGAGTGGCTGATCGACGAGGCGGTGACCGAGGCGATCCGCTTCCGTCAGGAGATGGTGCGCCTACGACGGCGGATCGAGAGCGCCGGGGACCGGCCGCCGTGGTTCTTCGGGGTGTGGCAGCCGGACACGGTCACCGATCCGGCGACCGGCGAACGGCTGCCGTTCGAGAAGGCCCCGCCGGAGCTGCTGCGCACCGAGCAGTCCTGCTGGCTGCTGGAGCCCGGCGCCGACTGGCACGGGTTTCCCGGGCTGACCGAGGACCACTGCATGTTGGACCCCGTCAAGGTCACGCTGACCTGTCCGGGGATCAGCGCCACCGGCGAGATGGCTGAGGAGGGCATCCCGGCCCGGGTGCTCACCGCCTATCTGGCCACCCGGAAGATTGTGGTGGAGAAGACCGACAGTTACACCACGCTGATCCTGTTCTCCATGGGCATCACCAAGGGCAAGTGGGGCACCTTGCTGGACGCCCTGACGGATTTCAAGGCCCTCTACGACGCCGACGCCCCATTGGAGCGCGTCCTGCCGGAGGCCGTCGCCGCTCATCCCCGCCGGTACGCGGGTCTGACCCTGCGCGGGCTGTGCCAGGAGATGCACGAGCAACTGCGCTCAGCGCGCCTGGTGGAGCTTCTGGACACGGCCTTCCAGCAGCTCCCACAGCCCGTGGCACCACCTCAGCATTGTTACCAGCGGCTGGTGCGGGGTGACACCGAGCGGGTCCGGATCTCGGAGGCGGCGGGCCGGGTGGCGGCCGCCATGGTGACGGTTACCCCGCCTGGCATCCCGGTCCTGATGCCGGGTGAGTCCATCGGCGCACCCGACGGCCCGCTGCTGCGCTATCTCACCGCTCTGGAGTCCTTCGACCGCCGCTTCCCGGGCTTCCGCAGCGAGACCCACGGCGTGACCATCGATGAGGACACGGGCGACTACCTGATTGAGTGCCTGATCCAGGGCAGGGCAGATGCTAAGTCACTTGCCCGGTGTGTCGGTTAGGGAGTGAGTGCTCGTCAGCTGACCGCAAAGACCCAGCAGTGCACTATTTCTCCGGTATCGGCCCACCGTAAGACAGGGCACCTGCTGGAAGATCCGGAAGGGGCCCCTGCGAGCGGTGCTCAGCAGTACCGCCATACGTAGATCAGGACGACGACGGCACAGTAGAGCGGGTAGGCGATCCGAGCGGCCAAGGTGAGGTTGCGCCAGCCCACGACGTTGTTTCCCTCGGCGAGCCGGCCGCTGACCAGGGCGAGCAGCACACAGAGCGCGGCCAGCAGGATGAACGCGTAGTAACCATTCGATGGCCACGCCGTAGCCCACATCCGGCAAGGAACTGGTGACGGTGGTGAGCAGTACCGCGGTGGACAGGATGGCGGTGGTGCCGGAGGCGACTCTGACGCCCGTGTATCCCGAACTACGCGGCAAATACAGCGGGATGTAGGTCACCAGCACCAGAAGGAGCAGGGGCAGCAGGTTCTTGACCAGGAAGGGTGCGACGTCCCGCTCGATGGTCATGTCGGCCGTGTACTGGTCGTAGTCGATGCCGGGAGTGCCCTGGCCGATCGGTCCAGCCCGGCAGCCGCTCGGCCCACACGTTGGTGTCGCTTCCGCTGCGCAGAGAAGTTTTCAGGTCCAGTTCGAGCAGGCGGCGGTCGATCGTGTAGATGACGCGGGAGTCGGGCAGGGAGCGGTTGCGCATGGCGAGGGTCAGGTGCTGTCGATCGAACGGGAAGTCATGGAAGTCCAGCGTGACCTTGAAGGTTCCGGTGACCCGGTAGAGCCGGTACTTCATGCCGTTCTCGTCCGATGACCGCACCGGTTTTCCTTTGTCCAGGTCCGGGTCGATGGAATTGGCGAACTCTACCTCCGTCACGTCGTCGCTGCCGGAATACCTGAACCACAGGAAGAAGTCGGCTTGATACGTCCGTGCGCGTGTTTCGAGGGCATTCACCTCATTGACGTTGATGCCGGTGGACACGATCTGCTGACGCATCAGGACCTGGCCGTCGAAGTCCACCGCCCGTCCGGCGGCGACCTCCGCCTTGGGATCGACGCCGGGATCACCGGCGTAGGGCTGGAGCTGGAGCGGGGCGGAGACCATGGCGTTGTCCTCCGCCACGGCGATGGTGACGGGCTGCCGCAGCGAGCGGGTGGCATCGAAGTAGACCGTGCCGTGGATGCCCTGGACCCCGTGGGCCGGGCTGTCCATCGCTGCCAAGGCGGCACGGACCGCGTCGCGCTCGCGGGCGTCGGGGCGCAAGGCGTCCATGCCGGAGCGCGCGAGGGCCCGCACCGCGACATCGGCGGCGGTCTGCGCGGCCATGGCCCGCCAGGAGGGCAGCCTTCCGTGTTCGGACCGGAACGACTGCGCCCATTCCAGCGCGGCACCGCTGAGACTGTCGGTCATCAACGGAGACGCCGCGTAGAACCCGCCGGTCAGGGGGACTCGCGGCCGCTCCCGCCGCGATATTCGGGCGAGCACGTCGGCGAAACGGTCACTGTTCAGGATGTCACCGCTGACCACCGGGGCCCGTACCCCCGCTGTACGCAGACCGCGCAGGACGGCCTTGGCCGGCTTTTCGTTCAGGGCCAGTACGACGGCGCCCGCGGCACCATCGGACCGCGCCGCCCGCACGGCCCGCGCCACTTCCGCGGGGTCCGCGGACCGGTCGTCCAGGGTGAGTGTCCGGTGTACCTCGCCGGTCTTGTCGAAGGCGGTGGTGAACCCGTCGGCGAGGCTGCGGCCGTAGTCGGTGTCCGCCCTGATGACGGTGGCCTTCGACTTGTCCAGCGCGTGACGCAGGTACGCGGCGATGAAGGTGCCCTGTGCGTGATTGCTGAAGGCCGTGCGGAAGTACCACGGGTTGCCCGCGGTGATCTTCTCGGCGGTGGCGGTGGGCGTGATGGCGGGCAGCCCGGCGTTCCGGTAGACCTCACCGGCCGCGATGGAGGTGTCGCTGCTGGTGTGTCCGATGACGACGGCCGGCCGACCGTCGTCGACGATGTCACGTGCCACCGTGCGGGCTCTGCCCGGGTCGTCGTGATCGTCGTAGATCAGCAGTTCGATCGGATGGCCGTCGACGCCGCCGTTCTCGTTGATCCGGTCCACGTGAAAGCGAACGCCCTGCAACACCTCCTGCCCACCGGTGGCGCCGGACGGGCTGGTGCTCGTCACCACGGCGATGTGAACGGGCTTCTCCCCTGAATCCAGCAGCCGCAACGCCGAGGACGGCGGTCGCCGTGACGGCGGCGGCGAGGAGCGCCATGACCCAGCGCGAGCGCCAGGGCCGCCACGGGAGCCGCCGCCCGACGGGGTCGGGCGGCAGAGGAGGGTCGGCGAAGGGGGCGGCCTCATCCGGCGGGTGCGGCTCGACCCGGCGCAGGTCGTGCAGCTGGGTGCGGGCGGTGCTCTCCGGATTGGCACGCACCGCCCGCTCCAGGCAGTAGCGGCGCTCACTGTCGTCGTCGACGAGCGCGGCCAGCCACAGCCAGGCCGGCTCATGGTCACGATCCTGGGCGAGCGCTGCCCCGAGCAGCTTCCGAGCTTCCTCCGTTCGCCCCGCGTCGGCTGCCGCCGCGGCTCGCCGGACTGCCTCGGGCGCCCCGTCCTGCGACTGAGTCGTCCGGCTTCCTCCGCTGCACGGTGAGACTCGGCCCTCACATGTCGGCCCGGGCCCGTCCATGGTCAGATTGCGTTCCGGGCACGCGAACGGCGAACACATGGGCTCCGGACGGGTGACACCGAGCGCAGCCCCGACGGCAAGCCCGGCCGGAGGCCCACCGGGCCTACGCCGCAAGCTCTCCGGAGCCGGCGACGAAGGCTGGCTCGGAGTATGATGGTTCGGTTCCTGTGCCGACGTGTCGGTGGCAGCGAACCGGACTCCCTGTTCCCGCTGTGTCGATCTTGAGGTGACGTCTTATCAACCAGGCCATGTAGTCGTCCGTGTTCCCCACGTGCTGTGTTGTCGCACGTGTCCGGGGGCGGACGTCGCGCTTGGTCTGAGTTGCGTCACCCATCCCCGCAGTCTTCTTTTCCCGGGTGCAGCTCTGCCGTCTGCCCCGGGCTTT
This sequence comes from Streptomyces huasconensis, assembly GCF_021028635.1. NCBI lineage: Bacteria > Bacillati > Actinomycetota > Actinomycetes > Kitasatosporales > Streptomycetaceae > Streptomyces > Streptomyces huasconensis. Next base: position 55,907 of record NZ_CP086119.1, on the reverse strand, counting down.
GGTGTCTTCCGGCCCCGGTGCGGCTGTCGGCAGGGCTCCCCGATTCCTTTGGATCAGGAGTTTCCCGTCGTGTCTTCCTCCGCGCTCGACAACGAGCCGCAGCACACCACCCAAAGCCCTCACCCACACCCAGCACCTCACCGGCCGAAAATGGCCCTGCCGGCCTGGATCGCCCTCTTGGCGCTGCTGACCGCCGAGCTGATGAACATGCTCGACCAGTCGGTCGTCCTGACCGCCCTGCCCGCGATCCAGGAGTCGACCGGCGCCGGGCCGGTCGCGGTGCAGTGGCTGACCACCGCTTATTCCCTGCCCGTCGCCGTCGGACTGATCACCGGCGGACGGCTCGGCGACATCTACGGCCGTCGCAGGATGCTGCTCATCGGCACCGTCGTGTTCACCGCCGCATCGCTGCTGTGCGGTCTGGCCACCGGCCCGGGCATGCTGATCGGCGCCCGTCTGCTCCAGGGCGTCGGCGTGGCCGTGATGATCCCGCAGGTCCTGGCGACCATGCATGTCACCTTCGAGGGCCACAACCGCAGCAAGGCGTTCGGCCTGTACGGGGCCGTCCTGGCCATCGCCAACGTCCTGGGCCCGGTCCTGGGCGGCGTACTCACCCAGGCCGACCTGCTCGGGCTGTCCTGGCGGCCGATCTTCCTGGTCAATGTGCCCGTCGGACTGGCCGTACTCCTCCTCGGACGCACATATGTCCCCGAATCGACCGTCCGCAGGGCCGACCGGCTTGACGTGGCCGGCATGCTGCTGTCCGGCCTGGCCATCATCCTGGTCCTCTTCCCGCTCACCGAGGGCCCCGCTCAGGGGTGGCCGCTGTGGTGCTTCGTCGTGCTCGCCGCCGGCGTCCTCGTCCTCGGTGTCTTCTTGCGTCACCAGCGGCGCAGGCAGGGCAATGCCCCGCTGGTGACCCTGACCCTCTTCCGGCTCAGGCAGTTCTCCGGGGGCATGGCCGCGGACCTGCTGCACGGCCTGCTGTGCGGCCTGTTCTTCATGACCTGGACGCTGTACCTGCAGAACGGACTGGGCATGAGCCCGTTCCACGCGGCCCTGGCCTTCGTGCTGCTCTCCGTGGGAGAACTGGGCGGCGCGACGGTCGCGGCGAAGACCGCCGGACGTTTCGCCCGCCGCCTGCCACAGGCCGGAGCCCTCGTCGCGACCGCCGCGATGGTCACCTACGGGCTTCAGGTCGGCAGCCACCAGGGGGACCTGACCCTTCTGGCGATGACCGCTCCGGTGACGCTGATCGGCTTCGGCCTGGGCATGGTCTCCGGGCCGCTCGCCGATCTGTCGTTGGCCAGAGTCCCGCACGAGGACGCCGGCTCGGCCTCGGGCCTGTTCAACACCGCCATTCACCTGGGTATCGCACTGGGCACCGCGCTGACCGCCGTGCTGTTCTTCGCCATCACCGGCGGCTCTCCCGACGCCACGGTCAACCGCGACGCGTTCGTCACCGTGCTGTGGTGGGCCAGCGGCCTGCTGACCCTGATGTGGGTGCTGATGTTCTGCCTGCCTCGGCACGCGAATAGCCAGGACGACTGAGCCACTCCCGGGCCCCGGTCACCAAGCCGGCCGGGGCCCGGCCCAGCCCTAGTTGTTCTCGCCGTCTTCGGTGCCGTCGCGGTCGAGGGCAGGCCTCGGCGGCTCGGCCGGTGGGCTTCGACCGTGAGCCCGGGGGCACATTGAATTCCGGCCTCGCCTTGACCGTGGCCGGAAAGCCAGCAGGCCTGGGGACAGTGGCGATCTTCGCGGTCATCTGGGGAGTGGGCTGTCTGGCCCGACGGAGAGTGACGCGCGACGAACTGTGAGAGCCACCCCGGCGCACGGACAGCGGCAGCGGGACCAAATGCCTGGTCGGGCCCGCGTTGTTGCCGTAGATCAGGACCGAACTCTGGCGGGCGGTGATGGTCCAGGAGCGGCGGGTCATGAGGGCTCCTGGGCGCGGCGGCGCAGGTCGGCCTGCTCGGCACGCGGTACGTCCTGGACAAGGCGGCGGGAGAGGCCGATGAGCCGCCGTCGCAGGACGGTGTTGCGGTCGGCGCGGGCCTGGTAGGTGCGGGTCCAGTCGCGCTGGGTCTGTACGAGTTCGGGGGAGTGGTTGTTGTGCACCATGCCGTCAATAGAGCATGTGTTCGAATGTCTAGACCAGTCGTCACCGAGCTCGCGATTGGCGAGGCGGCTATCCCCATGCCGCCCAGGCCGGCTGGCACCTGTACGCCCCAGCGTGCGCGCTCGCGGAAACCGGCCGTGCCCGGCCGCGGGCAGGCGGAGCACCTGGCCGCGATGCCGGGCGTCACCGTGCTCGGGCTGGACCTCTCGGCTGCCCTGGCCGTGGCCCGGCACGCCACCTGGGCGGCGGCACATTGCCAATACGCGGCCGGCCACTCCGAGGTGACGGTCATCGCCACTACCGGCGGGCCGCCCGTGTAGCGGGCGATGTCGGCGTAGTAGGCGCAATCGCCCGGTGGCGCGAGCTCGTGCGGGCGGTCGATGAGGGCGCGGACCGTGTCCCGCTCACCTCACCGAGGACGCCGTGGTGGAAGGCCAGGGCAGGACGAACTGAATCCGCGGTGCTACCGGCGTCACGGGCCTCGGCGCGCAGATCGCAGACAGCGGGCCGCGCGGAGCGTCGGCGTCACGCGCGAGCACGGCAACCTTCACGGTGAGGTGGGTGGCGCGCAGTTCGAGGCCGGTGAGGAGCTGCTCGGCGAGGTGGTTCCGGGCGGCTCCGTACCGCTCGGCCTGGTCACGGCCGTGGCACGGGAGGCCGCCGCGCGGTGCATGGCGCCGGGGGCCGTCGGACGATCGCGCGACCTCCATCTGCTCCGGCGCGGCAGCGTCGGTCGGCAGCAGCGTGGCGGACTGCCGCACGCTGTGACCACGGGTTTGCCCCGTCAGGGAACGCGAGGGGGCGGGCTGGACGTTCCTAGGCGGCCTGCGCGTGAGCCCCGGTAGGCGGCGCGGCGGGTGGCGGCCAAGGCGTTGCCCGGTGTGAATCCGGGAGCGCTGTGCGCGTAGATGTCGAAGCCGAGGCTCTGTTCTTGCGGTACGGGCAGCGGAGTACGTGCCGTGAGCACGGCGAACCGACGCCAGGCCCGGTCGGTGGTCTCGGCGCACAGGTCGAAGACAAGTGGCCCGGCGGCCAGCGCCTCGGCCAGACTCTCGGGGTCGCCGTGAACGGACGCCTGGCGGGTACGACGGGGAAAGGCGGCCAGGGTGCGGCTGGCGCCACCTACCCGGTAGGTGAGCAGACTGGAGTAGGGACCGCCGAGGGCATCCGCGCGCGGCAGCGGAAGATGGCGGGTGACCCGGCCCCGGCCGCTACTCGTCAGGAGCAGGTCAAGGAGGCTGCCGGGGCCGTCGACCTGTTCCACCCGTACGGCCAGCCCCAGCGCGTCGGGCATGCGCCGGGGCAGGCCGGCTCCTCGCGAGAGGCGGACCGTCGCGGTGTACCGCTTGCGTGCGTCATCCAGCCATGGCACATCCCAGGGCCCGCCCCCGTCATCCACGACGTCCAGATCGCCCGTGCACGTCAGCCCCCGGGGATGCAGCGCCGGGGCCCCGCGCAGCCGGGCCACCAGGCGGAATGTGGCCTCCATGGAGACCGGCCAGGTTCCGGGCAGCTTCCCCCGCCGGTGCTCTGCGGCGGCCCCGGTGCCGTCACGGGGCGATGCGGCGCCTGTCGCGTTCAACCGGCCTCCCACCCGCAGCTCCCCTCCTCTCATCATTCATGGGCGACTTATCCATGAGCGGCTCATCCATGGGCGACCTCATTGCCGTTTGCGTCGCACCGCCACGCAGGCAGCGGCGACGCAAAGGAGCACACCGGTCAGCATGGCGGCTTCGGCTCTGCTCACAGCTGCGGAAGTGCTGAGGCCGAACAGGTCGCGTGCACGGTCGTAACCGCTCAGCGGCACCCCGAGCAGCGCGTTACCCGGTGGTCGCCGGGGACGGCGGGGGTGGGGATGTGTAGGGGCGCTCTTTGCTGGCGCTGCCCCCCGGTTGCTCGACCGTCCGGTGCTGGATGCTCGTATGCGTGGACGTGGTGCTGTGGCTCCCGCCCTCAGTCCTGCTCCGGGGCGTCGCGGCTTTCCTCTTCCGTGTCTTCGCCTTCTGTCTGCGAGGGGGTGGTGCGGGGTGTTTCAGAGGTGTCAGACGCCGACTGTTCCGTCGGCGTGTCTTGCTCTCGTTCGCCCTCAGCCTGTGATGGGGTCTGCTCGCTCATTTTGACCTCTCATGCCGTACGAACCGCTACGTGGGCGCTCGAATACCCCGCCTTGCACCGCTCATTCGAAGCGAGCGCTATGGTCACGGGCCGCACATCGACGTCCGCGGTATCCGCGGCCGGGCGCGCACAGCGCGCGGCTGAGTCCTTACAGCATCACACCACCGATCGGAACGATCGGCGACCGGGGCGGCCGCGAGCCGCTGCCGGAGTACGTGTGGCTGCAAACCGCGACCGGAGGAGCGGTTGTTGTACGCCGGGAGAAGGCGACCGCCGGCACCCGCCCTGCCGGCCGCACACCCCAGCACCACTCGGTGTCCGTACCCAGCCCATCATGGGATACAGTAGATCTTGAACTGGTCGCCCCAACACAGGGGTACCGGCGTTGCGTTGGTGGTCCAAGGAAAGACGCCCCGCTTCCTGCGGGGAAATGCAGGTGCAAGGCCTGCCCGGCGCTCGATCAGAAGTCCGTACGCGCACAGCGTGTACGGACTTCTTTGTTTTACGAGACTTAGGTTCATCCTGCGCCCATCTGGTCCAGGAGGCAGGGAAGGACGAGTTCCAGGCCGTGGCCGCGGTCATGCCTCCAGCCCCTCCGTCACGGGCAGGCACTCGGTGAGCAGGTCGAGGATGTCGCGCCAGGCTCGTCGCGCGTGCCGCGGGTGGTAGCCGACGCCGGGACGCACAGTGTGGTCGACCGGTGGGTGGTGGAAGGCGTGCAGGGCGCCGCCGTAGACCGTCAGACGCCAGTCGACGCCCGCGGCCTGCATCTGGGCGGTGTACGCCTCCCGTTGCGCGGGCGACATGATCGGGTCTTCCGACCCGACCCCGGCCCACACCGGGCAGCGGATGCGTGCTGCCTCGCCCGGTCGGCCCGTAATCGTTGCGTTGACTGTCCCGATCGCGCGCAGGTCCACGCCGTCGCGCCCGAGTTCCAGGGCGATGGCGCCCCCGGTGCCGTAGCCGATCGCGGCGATCCGGTCGGGGTCGGTCCGCGGTTCGGCGCGCAGCACGTCGAGCGCCGCGTGGCCGATCTCCCGCATCCGGTCGGGATCAGCGAGCAGCGGCAGGCACCGGGCCAGCATCTCCTCGGGGTCGCGCACATAGCACCCGCCATGAAGGTCGAAGGCCAGCGCTATGCAACCCAGTTCGGCCAGAGCGTCGGCCCGGCGGCGCTCGACATCGCTGAGCCCTATGCCCTCTGGTCCGATCAGCACCGCGGGACGGCGGTCGGCACCGGCCGGGAGCGCGAGGTGCCCGATCATCGTCAGGCCGTCGGCCGGATACTCGACCGGACGCGTCGTAATCGTCGTCATGGGACCGGACTGTAGTGATCGTCGGGCCCGGTTCGGCCACTGCTCTGCTGCTGGCAGAGCGGCGCCGGTATCCCCTCTGAGATACGGCGGGGGCTCACAAGAACGAACCGCACAAGCTCCGTCCCCACGGCAGCTACCCATCTCCGTCGCCATCCACGCGAAAGACAGGGGGTGGCCTGACAGGTGGCGGTCAGGCGGCGGTGGCGGGGATGGGCCAGCGCAGCATCCTGGTGGGCAGGGTGACGAGGTGGCCGCCGGGGGACTGCCACAGGAGGTTCTCGTGCACAAGGAGTCGGGCGGCCTCGCGCTGGCGCGGCGTGAGGTGGTGTGCGGGCCGCGGGGTCAGCGCGTGCAGGAAGCCAGTGCGCAGGCCGGGATCGTCGAGGGTGAAGTGGGCAGTCGCGTCGGGGGCACGCGAGTCCTTGACGGACACGCAGCCGGGGCCGCGGCGGAAGTAGCACAGGCCGTAGCGGTGGCGTTGACGCCAGGTGTCGTGCGGGTCCGGGGCCTTGGCGTGGTTAGGGGCTGCGGGAGGCGGGAGGTGGTGTAGGGCGGGGCCGGTGAGATCGGCGGCGGGTGGGCAGGACCAGTCGACGCCGACCTGATGGGAGGCGCACTGCCGGTGCCGATGGTGATACCGGCGGCGACCGAGATCCGGCTGTGCCGGTGAGGGCCTACGGCGGGGCGCGGGCGGGCGGTGAGGCCGGCGGCGCGTGCCATGGCCGTGAGGTGGTCGAGGCTGGGGGAGGAGTGGGTCATGGGCTGGCCCCTCCGGGGACGGGGACGGGGACGTTGGGCCGGACGCGTACGGGTGTGGCGGGATGGGCGAGAGTGACGTACTGGTTGCCGTCTTCGAAGACCAGGCCGTGGCGGAGCATGCGGCGCAGCCAGGCGCTCGTGTCCTGGTCGGGGGCCGGGTGACCGGCGTCGGCCAGAGCGCGGGTCAGGGCAGCGGGTGTGCGGCCGGGCTCTAGCAGGTGGTAGGCCGCGGCCTACCAGCCGGTGAGTGTGTGGTCGCGCTCGGGCCATCCGTGTCGGCGGTCGTGGATGACGTACCGGTCGGTGTCCTGGCCGGCGAGCAGCAGGCTTGAGTGGGGGGAGGGCGGCTCGCCACTGCCGCACGCACTCGTGGAGCGTTGCTTCGGTCCGGCCGGTGATGCCCTGTGCGGGCGTGTCGAAGAGGTAGGCGACAGCGGCGGGTTCGGCCTCGGGCAGGTCGTAGACGTGCTGGTAGAGGCTGGCGGGGGTGCGGTGGGGGAAGCCGAGTTCCGGGCGCTCGAAGTAGGGGCTGAACCGCTCCAGCGCGACAACGGGTGGCGTCCGCGGGCGGCTGGAGGTGGGCCAGGGCCGGCATCTGCTGAAGGATGGGCCGGCAGTCCTGCTCGCGTTCGCCGGGGAAGCCGTAGAGGCTGTTCCAGTCCACCGTGGCGCCATCGTCAAGGTGCACGCGCTCGGCATGCGCGTCCTCACCGCGCGCTCGGCCGCCGGGCGGCAGACGGCTCCTCAAGCGGCTTGACGCCCAGCCTGGTCAGTCGTTCCTGCTGCTCGGGGAGGAGCTGCGCCCAGGTGCCCGGCTGCGGCCCCCGAGAGTCTGGCGCCATACCGCCCAGCTCCAACCGCAGTCCTGCTGCATCCCGGCCTGTGAGCGGGCCCCACCGTCCCGCTCGCCGTACCCCGCCAGCACCGAGACGCCCCGACCCCAACTGGTCGGCCAGGTACTGCGCCACCTCCCACTACTGCGCCACTCCAACGGCACCGCGTGTACGGACCGAAGTACCGCTGCCCGCCACCGGCATGTGGAAAGCCCGGCAAGGGCGGCGGTCAGGCCGGCACCGTCGTGACCGCTCCGCAGGACCGGGTGCCGCTGCTGTTCATCGAGGCCGACAACTGCCACGAGACGGCCGAGGAACTCGCCGGCAAGCTGGCGAAGTACGCTCGCTTCCTCCGCGCCACCGGGCGAAGGACACCGACGGCCGTGAGCGCCCGATGCGGCGCAGCCGTTGGAGCACTCTGGTCACATGGTCCGGCGAGGCGGCGCACCCACCCGGGCAGAAGCCCCGACCGACGGAGCACAGGATCAGACGGAGGCCGCCTACATGTCCGCTGAACTGCCAAAACACCGATCAAGTTAGAGTCGCGTGCAACGTCGGACCATAAATGACAAGCCAAGAGCTCAACGGCATGGCTGCGGCATGGAGCGATCACCCTCACCACCCGGCAGACCACAACCACGACCGGCACCAGGCCGACCATACGGTCCTGGGTGACCGCTCGTGAGGCGGCAGTTCGCCCTCCGTGCGGCATCGACGCCGCGATGGTGGTGCTTACACCCACCGTGACCCGTACCCGGAGCGCTTACGGCTGGGCCTGTCACATGTTCCACATGAGGCCGCGCGGCGCGGAGGGCTTCTTCCAGGATCTGGGCGGGGTCCAGTCACCGGTGTCGAGGAAGCGCTCGACGGTGTCCATCCAGGGACGGAAGTCGATTCCCTGCTGTTTGAGCCATGCGTCGTTGTAGTAGGTGTCGAGGTAGCGCTGGCCGGAATCGCAGAGCACCGTGACGACCGTGCCGCTCTCGTGGCGCCGGTGCAGTCCGCGCAGGACCTTCAGAGCGCCGTACAGCCCGGTGCCGGTGGAGCCTCCGGGAGCGAGGCCGAGCCGCTCCCGGGCCACGCGCATGGTGGCGATGGAGCAGGGGTCCGGAACCCGGATCATCCGGTTGACCAGCGGGAAGAGGAAAGAAGGTTCGACGGTGGGCCGGCCGATGCCCTCGATGCGAGAGCCCTTCGCCGTCGCTTTACGGTTGTTGTCCCGCCAGCCGGGGAAGAACGCGGAGCCCTCGGGGTCGGTGACGCACACCCGCACCCGGTGCCCGGTGTAGCGCGCGTAGCGGGCCAGCGAGGCCGCGGTGCCGCCGGTCCCGGCTCCCATGACGAACCAGTCCGGGTCCGTCTCGCTGAGGATCTCGCCCGCCATTCCGTGGTCACCGCGCCAGTCGTAGGCGCGCTCGGCGTAGGTGAACTGGTCCATGAAGTGACCGCGACGATCGCGGGCCACCTGCCTGGCCCGCTCGGAGATGGTCGCGCCGGTCGCCTCGACGATCTCGCCCCCCAGTTCGCGAATCGCCTGCTTCTTCTCCGCTGTGGTGCCCGAGGGCACCACAGCGACGAACTTGATGCCGAGCAACTTGCTGAACCACGCCTCAGAGATGGCCGTCGACCCGCTGGAGGCCTCCACGACCGGGCTGTCGCGCTTGAGCCACCCGTTGGCCAGCGCGTTGAGGAACAGCGCCTCGGCCAATCGGTGCTTATGACTCCCCGAGGGGTGCACCGACTCGTTCTTCACCAGCAGCCGCGATCCACGCAGGCGCCCCGGCAACTCCAGCTCCAGCATCGGCGTCGGCTCGTACGTAAGAGCCCTGATCCGCCGGATGCGGTCATTGACCCAGCCGCGCTCATCCGGATAGCGGTCCGAGAGGTCGTCCTCCGTGGCCTGCTCCGCCCCGGCGGAACGCCCCGCCCCCTCGGCAGCCGGAGCCGCGAGGGAACGGCTCGCAGCCCCGGCCGCACCCGCCGTCGTTGCGGCAGCTGTTCCCGCGCCGGCAAGCAGCAGCGCACGCCGTGACACACCCATCCGACAACCTCCACGCACCCGTTGCAGCCGCCACCCGAACCAGACAGCGGGCCCTGCTAACAACCCGCCCGCGCCGGAGGATGCGGGGCCGGCCGCAGACACCGTAGAAACCACCTGGGCGGCTCAACCACAGGGCATGCCGCCGAAGGACTGTGACTTCATGCTGGACCGGGCCACGAGGGGCATTCGTGGCGGCTCGGACCCGCGAGAAGATCTTCCGCGACTCGACGTCTGCGATGTCCCGAGGAAGATGACCGACAGTCATGGCCGCCTCGGACAGGCTCTCGCACACCGGTGCGGCGTCGGCCGGGGGGGGGCCGGAGACTGACACGGCGCCGGGTGGCCACGCCCGGCGGAGCGTACGCGGCCGTGCCACGTGGTACCTCTCGTCACATGAGTGAGCCGACACAGCTGACCGACCTGAGGGCCCACGAGCTGCTGGCCGGGTATAGGCGCGGCGACTTCTCCCCCCTTGAGGTGACCCGCGCGGTCCTGGACCGGATGGAGCGCATGCAGCCGCTGGTCAACGCGTTCGTGCGGGTGGACGCCGAGGCAGCCCTGGGCATGGCTGTGGCGTCCACGCAACGCTGGCGCAAGGGCGAGCCGCAGGGGCTGCTCGACGGAGTGCCCGTCTCGGTCAAGGACCTGCTGCTTCAGGCGGGCGGCCCGACCCTGCGCGGCTCGCGCACCCTTTCCCCGCAGCAGGTATGGGACGAGGACGCTCCCTGTGTGACACGGCTGCGTGCCCAGGGGGCGGTGCTGCTGGGAAAGACGACGACGTCCGAGTTCGGCTGGAAGCCGGTCACCGACTCGCCGCTGACCGGTCTCACCCGCAACCCCTATGACCTGACACGTACATCCGGTGGCTCCAGCGGGGGCAGCGGTGCCGCCGTCGCGCTGGGCGCGGGTCCTTTGTCGGTGGGTACGGACGCCGGCGGATCGATCCGCATCCCCGCCTCCTTCTGCGGTGTCCTTGGACTCAAACCGACCTATGGACGGGTCCCGATCCACCCGCACAGCCCCTACGGCGCTCTGGCACACCTGGGACCGATGGCACGCGACGCGGCGGACGCGGCGCTTCTCCTGGACGCGATCAGCGGCGAGGACTGGCGCGACGGCACCCAGATGGGCCCTGTTCCGCCCGTGTCGGGTTGCCTGGACCGGGGTGTGCAGGGTCTGCGGATCGCCTACTCACCCTCGCTGGGGGGCAAGGCGGCGGTGGATCCGACGGTCGCCTTGGCAGTCCGCAGCGCGGTGGAACACCTGGCGGGTCTCGGTGCACAGGTCGAGGAGACCGACCCCGGCATCCCGGACGTGGAGGACGCGTTCCGCACGCTGTGGTCAGGCTTCTCGGCGCGGGCCACACGCCACCTGGACGACGAACGGCGTGCCCTGCTCGATCCGGGGCTGCGTGAGGCGGCCGAACGCGGCGCGGGCCTCAGCGCGCTCGACCACCTCGAAGCGGAAGAAGCCCGCCACGACCTGGGCCACCGCATGGGTCACTTCCACACCACATACGACCTGCTGGTCACCCCCACCATGCCCCTGACCGCCTTCGAAACCGGCACGGACGTGCCACAGCGCACCGAGCACGCCGACTGGCTGGGCTGGACCCCCTTCACCTACCCCTTCAACCTCACCCAACAGCCTGCCGCGACCCTGCCCTGCGGCCTCGACGACGAAGGTCTCCCCATCGGCCTGCAACTCATCGGGGCCCGTCACCACGACGCCCTCGTTCTGCGGGCCGCACATGCGCTCGGCACCGCATTGGGACCCCTCCCACGCCCGCAGCCGTCCTCGTGAACGGCGTATCAGCGCGATCTGCGGAGCGGAGCGCCTCGGCCAGGGCGAACGGGGTCAAGGGCCGCACAGCCAGAGACAGCGCCGCGGGTTGCCGGGCATCACCGCCCCACCGGTAGACACCCCGTGCGCCCGCTCGCTGACGATCTCCCGTCCCCACACCACCTTTGACCATCCGGAGCCAAGATCACCGCGTAGGCGTCCATACAGACGCTCAATGGCGGACCACTCCGTGGACGGAAGCTGGAACGCGCGTGCGGTCGGACGCAGACCTGTTGTCCGTGCCACGGAACTATGCCATCTGCGTACGGCGCAGGCCCGAGCCCCAGACGCTATCGGTGCCACGTCAGCCGGGCGGTGCGTTTCAGGCGCACGAGGGCCCGCAGACGCTCGCCGAGCTGTGCGCCGCGCTCGCCCGGCACCACCCAGGCACGGCCTGTCGCAAAACTGTGGGACTACCCGGACCGGCGGAGCAGCGCCGCGTGGCGCGATAGTCGCGAGATGGACGAGGCGGAGCAGATCAGCTGAGAAAGACCTCTCAGCGCGCCGGTGCCGACAGGCGGACCGGAGCGAGAAAGGCCCCGCGTTCAGGCCCGGAGCCCACCACAGAGAAGCACACGAGGTCTCCGTCCTCTACAGCGCTGTTGGCGCAGTCCTCCTGGAGAAGCGCGATGGTGGAGGGCGAGACGGTGTTGCCCAGCCGCGCGGCGTTGCTCGGCGCTTTGTCCGGCCCCAGGCCGAGCCAGTCGTGGAACGTGGCGACGAGTGCAGGATTGGCCTGGTGGGTGTAGAGGCGTCGGACCTGGTCGAGATAACCGGGCCGGGCGTGTTCGAGGTCGTGGTGGTTGAGAGTCATGGCTTTGGTGTAGTAGGGGCGGATGTCTTTGGCGTTCATTCCGTAGCAGGACATGTCGGCTGCCGCCTCATCGCCCGGCGGGATGCCCGCGCCGCCCCCGGGGTAGTGCACCAGCGGGTCGCTCAGGCCCGGGCCGTCACCGAAGTGCTGGCTGTCACGCGAATAGATCAGGACGCCGTCGGCGTTCTCGTCGCGTTCCAGCACCATCGCCGCGGCCGCGTCGGAGAAGAGGGCGGGTGAGGACCACAGACCTGCCCCGTAGGGGTGGCGGTCGTTGTGCAGGTAATGGGGGCGGACCTGTCCTTCGGCGTCGGTGGTGTGAGTGCTGGCGAGGTTGTAGGCCAGGATCAGGGCGCGGTCGGCCTTGGAGCGGGCCAGGAGGGCGGCTGCTCGGGCCACTCCGGCGCAGCCCGCGCCCAGTTGCAGGGGCGGGATGTGGTCAGGGATGCCGAGGGTGCGCATCAGGGTGAAGGCGTCCTGGTCCATCATCACCTGGTGTGGCGAGCAGGTGACGACGAACACGGCGTCTAGATCGGCGGGTGCCGCCGCGGTCGCTGCCAGTACCTCGCGTGCGGTGTCACTGACCGCGCCGAGACCGGCGAAGCGTTCGCGGTCCCAACTCTTGGACCGCACTCCCAGCATTCCCTCGATCTGAGCACCGTCGAGGGTGGTGCCGGGGTGCTTGCGGTGGGGGATCTTCGCTTGCTCGGCCCATGCGGCAATCGGCACAGGGTCGCTGAGTTCCACTGCTGATCCGGTGACGGCGTACGGGAAGGGGAGGGCGTCTGTGGTCACTTCAGGGAATCCTTCGGCTCAGGGGCGGCGGCCCTCAGGCCGGGTTCGTCCCCGGATGGCGGGGCAGGATGGTGGCGGTCGCGTGGGCCAGCAGGGCCCCTTGCGGCCCCAGTAGTTCGGCCTCGGCCAAGATGCTCGACCCCACCGGTTGCCGTGCCGTGGCGATGCACCGCAGCGGTTCGGGACCGGTGCGGGCAGGCCGCAGGAAGCGCAGGTGAAGGTCGGCACCGAGGGCGTACTGGCCCGCGGGCAGCAGGGACTGCACCGCGTAGCCGCAGGCGGAATCGCACAGCGTGGCAAGGACTCCGCCGTGCACGATCCCGGAATGCGTGGTGTGCCGCTCCTGCGCCACGAGCGTCATCTCCACCCGGCCACGACGGACGTCCGTCACCGTCATCGACAGTCCGGCAGTGAACGGTGAGTGCGGCACACCGTCAGCGATCAGTGAGGAGACCATGGCCAGTCCGTCCATCGCCAGCAGGCGCCGGATGCGCTCCGCGTCGTAGCGGGTGTCCTCGCTCATCGGCGACCGGGGCCTTCTGCCGGAAGGGCGGAGACATCTCCTGGGATTGGCGGGGACGCGGCATGCGCTGCTGCGACAGGACCGGTGGCGGTGTAGTCGTGGAAGCCACTGCCCGACTTGCGTCCCAGACGGCCGGCACGGACCAGCTCTGTCAGCACGGGCGGCGGGGCGAAGGCGCCTCCACCGCCCGTGTGGCTACGGTGGCTGAGTGCCTGGTGCACCACGTCGAGCCCCACACGATCAGCCGCGCGCAGCGGCCCCACGGCATGTCCCAGCCCCTGCTCGCACAGCGCGTCGATGTCGGCGGCGGACGCGGCGCCCGCTGTGGCGGCTCGGGTGAAGGTGAGCAGGTGGGGGAATCCGAGCTGGGCATTGCTCAACGTCTGTGAGCGCACCCCCTAGGTAGGAGTTCTTGGCGGTGGCCTCGACTGGCCTTCGATGGAGTTACACGTGGTGCCGTTGGCCTGCGTTCTGTGACCTGTGAGCTGGTACAGCCTGTGTTGCTCACAGAGAGCGGACGCTGCGCAGCTTTACCGAGCCGTCGGTGTAGTGGTCGAAACCGCATCGCAGCCGGCTGGCACGTTGTGGGGGGCCAGGGAGGCACGGTGTACGGGACGCAGTTTCTTCGTCCGGCGGGGCGGTGGTGCCGGCAGAAGCCACTGGATGAGTACCGCGGCGCCGTAGGGCAGTCCTTGCGGGCGCGGAGCGTGCGAGAAGTAGTTTTGAGTAAGGGGTCTCGGTGGTCGGAGGGTGCCCCAGCTGGCCTGCATCGGCACGTCACTGCCGGAGGAGGAGCCCTAACCTCGACAACATCGATGGCCACACCTGGCCGACGGCCTGCGTTGTGAGAGACACCCCCACCTGGCTGGAGTACTTCATCACTCCGCCCGTGCACTGGGGCGAACTCCTCACCAGCCACCACTCATGCTCGCGAGAAACCAGGTGTACGCCGGCATGGACTGCTGACACGATGCCTCGGAACGACTGCTTGGCTCTCGACTGCGTGGGTTCTGGCATGCCGTAGAAGGCGACCCCCGACACGCAATGGGAGTACAGCGCACTCATGACCACGCGCCCGTCCGGCAACGACATCGCCCTGCAGCTGATCGCGCAGGACCTCATGTTCCTGCGACGATTCTTCCAAGCGGTCGCCACCTCACAAGACCGGGCCGTCGTCCCGATCTTCTGCCTGTACAACTACATGTGCCTGATCATCCACGAGTCCCACAAGGCTCTCCGCCGTATCGATCCCGACCTCGCGGCCGCACTCGCCTACAACCACGCCCCGGCGATCGAGCGCGCACGGAACTCGGTCAAGCTCTACGACGACAAGGCCAAGACGCCAGTGGCGGTGAGCGCTGAGTTCCGGCGCATCATCGAGCAGCACCGGCATGAGCATCTCAACAACACGTGGCTGCCGCTGGCGCGACCACTGGAGACAGACCTCGCCCTCTGGCGCTTCCGCGGCAAGCTCATCTCCACCTCCCACACAGTCAGCTTCTTCCTCGCCCTTCCCCCCCGGTCCCTCAAACCCGAAGTACTGGGCCCGGTGCTATACGACATCGCAGTGGAACAGAGCCGCTACGTGAGTACCATGGCCGACGGATTCCCTTGGCAAGGCCCTTCCTTCCTCGACACGGTGGCCGAGCCGGACCTGACAGCGAACAATGTCCGGGCGAAGAAGCACTACCGGGGAGGCTTCGCCCCCTCTCTGCCTGAGGAGGTCAAGGCCTCCCTGACCGCCATGACCTGCGCGCTGAACACCCTTGATATCCTCCTGGCCGAGGAGCCCGAGCAGTCTTCAGCGGTCAGCTTGTGGAAACTGCGCTACATCACGCTCCACCATGTGCTCTCCAGTCTCAGCAAGCTCAATGAGCAGTACGGAGCCAGCCTTCGATTGCCCGACCGCTCTGTGCTGAATGAGATCCTCGACGCCCCCATGACGGGTCTGATCCTGAAAGCCCACGGCGGCTTCAGGAACACCCTGGTCCACTACGTGCCGCTACGGAACGTGCACGAGCAACTGTCGCTCCACCAACCGCTCTACGGGCTGCTGGACGCATACTTCTCCGAGGCGGACGCCCGCCTTCTGCACGAAGGTCTCGCGAGCCACACTGGCCGCGTCGCCGGAATTCTGGATGCCTGGTCCGGATCGCACATCTCCTCGACAGTGTGAGACATGCCCCGGCCCGGCAGTTGTACGGCCCGCCGCGCTCCCGGCAGCCCCGACCGAGGCACCGCGACTCTCCCTTGCGAGGGTCCTGGCGTGTTGCGGCCGCTGCGCCATGCTGGCAGCACCTGCTGACCTCCTCGGCGTGCGAGGCTTTCGCCGAAACTCTGGACCGGCACATCCGAGACCGCGCGAACACCGCCGGCCACCGTCACGGTGCTCGGCGCCACCACGCTCAGCCGCCGCCCGAACCGGACCGCCGGAGCCTCGAACGCCTCCTGCCAGCGACCAGCCGTGGCACGGCCAGCCGCAGCCGCACGGTACGCGCGGGCCGCGTCCTCCTCAGCCCGCCGCCGGGTCTGGATCTCGGCCAGGACCGCCCGCCACCGTATCCGTACGACATGCGCCTGCCCATTCGCTCAGCCCCCTGCTGCTGCAACGGCAAACCAACCCCCAAGGACACGTGCCGACCGTCCACCACGTCACAACGTGAGTCCCGCCCTGGGCGCGCGAGATCAGCACCAGACAACGCTGCGCGCCCATCGACCCGGCAGGGGAAGCCGGGGTGGCATACTGGCTTTGCGCTTGTGGGCGCATGCCACCCCGTAGGGCCACCGCCTTGGGTGAACCCGGCCGCCGCCAGGACCACAGTGATGTACTCCGGCTCGGATCTGACCTTTCACGTCCACGGCCTGCTGGGTACGGAGTGCGGTGGGGTGTATCCGATGGTGCGGGCCTTGATGGGATCGTGATGTCCGGTCGTATTCACCGCACGCGCCTGGCCCGGGCCTTCGCCTCTGCCCAGCCCATGGCCTATCAGAAGGCTCTGAGTCATGTGATCGCTTGCAGCGAGGCGGGACTTCTCCCGACCCGGCTCGACGATGCCGGCATGCAGCTGGCCTTGGTCGTCCTGCGGCAGAACCTTGGCGACCTGGTGCCGAAGCGGACCCCTTCCGGAGCCGAGCCGGCCGCCGTCGCAACGGAGACAGCCGAACCCGTGCCGGTCAAACGGCCTGCTCTGTCGAAGGACCCGCGGTGTGTTGCTCTGGCCGTAGCGTTGACGCCGGTGCTTCAGGCCAGCTGCCCCGAAGGGGCCGGCGGCTACGGCGGGACTCTGGAGGCCCGTCTTCACCCTGCGGACGCCCAGGCGCTGGGAGGTATGGAACTGATCCGTGCCGCGATGCGGCGTGCGGCACGCCAACTCGGATGGCGGGTCCGCACCGTAGGCTACGCCCGGGAGCGGCTCGTTCTGGTGATCCAGGACGTGCGCGACGTGCCCGCGGAGTTCACGGACGCCCTGGAGGTGGACTCCATGTCGGCATCTGTGGAGATGCATCAGCGCATGGCCGCGGTTGGGGGCGAGGCGGCGTTGAGCGCGCTGGGACCGGGCTCCGTTCAGCGGCAGACAGAGGCATTCCTGCAGGCGGCTCGGGACGCGGTCAAGGCGGATCCGGAAGCATGGCGATAGACGAGGACGAGTTCTCGACGACAGGCACCGTGCGCCGGTGTGCGTGAGCGCATGAGACTTCCGACCGTGCCCGGATTCTGACGGAGGCGCGTAGCCGCCGTCAGAATCCGGGCTGGTTGCGGAGATGGCTAGGCTGTCGTGTCCGGCTTGCTCAGGATGGGGTTCCAGGCGAACCAGCCCAGAACCTCGGAACCGAGCTCCCAGGGAGATTCCAGCATGAGTTTGCCTGCCGTTTCGAGATCTGCGGTGATGCTGTCCGGGGCCGGTCCGACACGTTCCATCAGCTCACCCCACTCACGCCAGAACTCCGCGTCCCCGCCCCGCAACCGGTGCAGGGCCGCTTCCACGCATGCTGGCCACAGCGGCATCCCGTAGTGATCGGTATGCGTGCCGATCTGGGGAGCGCCGGCGAAGACCAGGAAGTCTTCCGGCCCCGCTTCCTTTTCGACGTAGGCGAGTTGGTCGATTCGTTTCTTCACATGCTTCTGGATCTCCCCGAGGAACCCCCACCCGAAGTCCGTGAGCGTTCCGCCACACCCCGGCCAGACAGTTTCACGGTCCAGAATCAGATCCTCCAGCTTGTACAGCCGGTACCGGTCGTCCGATCCCAGGACATCGAACGCCTGCCGCGTGAGCCATGTGTTCCGGGCGAACATCGCCCCGTCCGAGAGGCCTTTGCGGCGGCTGGTGGGCCGTGCGGCGTGCGCGTCCTCGATCGGCCCGTTCCGCCACACCGACAGAACCAGCCCATGAGCAGCAGCCCATCGCAGACCGTCTTCGGCTGCGAAGACCTCCATCTCCTCCAGCCTCTGCCGCCCCCAGGCCACCGACTCCCGCAGCCTCTCCTCCACCGACTGCGCCTCCCCGTGTTCCCCGGACAACCGATCCGCCCCCTTGTCTGTGATGCACCAGCCCCGTGGAGCCCCACGAGAAACAGCAGAGCCTACGTTCCCCCACCGACACCATGACCAGCAGCAGAACTAACAAGTAGGCGCCTCCTGGGTTTCGCCGTCACGCGCTCGCCAGCGCGGTTCAGCCCACCCAGATGCCGTCGGGCGAGAGGCGGCGCGCGAGCTGCAGCCCTGACCGGCTGATCGGCGTAGACCAGGACACCTCAGCGACGGGGGAGCCGAAGTCGTCGGCGAGCGCCTGGACGAGCATGGCACCCACCCCTTGGCGCCGATAGTTGGCCGCCACCCAGATCAGGTCGATCCGCGGCCGCAGGGTGTCGTCTGCGTCGCCGAGCGGGGATTCGTCGACGAGGTCCCAGGGCCGATGGTGACCGGTGTCATGGGCTGCTAAGTAGCCGACAACGTGCCCGTTCGATTTCAGCAAGTACGCCCGAACGTTGTCTTCTGTTTCTTCGGGCTCGCCGAGGTGAGACCAGGAGCGGAAGTCGTAGTGATTCTCCCTCTGCGGCATCCCCGCCACCTTGTAGGCGAGCCTGCGCCACGCGATGGGGGACTGAGCCGTCACCACGGCCAGGTCACCCGGCCAGGAGAGGTTCTTGGGAACCCGCACACCAAGCGCCCATGTCGCGTGGTGGCCGGCGTGCTCACGGCCGTCATTGCCGCTCTGCCCCCGGTACCCGCACCGGCACTCATGATCGAGTGAAAGCTGCAGCAGGCGGAACTGGACGGGGGCGGCATGCTGACTGAGGTCCTGGTCGCGGCCTCCCACCCAGGGCCGGTGCAGCGTGTCGCCCGAGTCGACATGACCGCTCCACCGGTCCACCCAACCCGGATACTGCTCAGGGAACATCTCCCGCAGCTGCTTCTCGGCCGTCGGCAGTGTGGGGCGCACCCACACACTCCCAGCCGTAGCCCGGCCATTGAGACGCAGCCCGCTGCTCCTGGCCTTGCCCCGCAGGAACCGCAGAAACACGGCAGGCGGCGAATGGAAGTCCACTCCACGCAGCAACTCCCGCTCGCCCGGAGCCAGCCAGTCCTCTATAGGCAGCGTCAGCCGACCGGCCAGTGCCGCAAGCCCGCTGTAGTCGTTTTGGAGTTCCGCCTCACGCAGCGCTCCGACCGCAGCCTCAACCTCCGTGAACGGAACGGGTAAAGTGACCCAGCGACTCCCGTTGCTCCAGGTGAAGCTGCCCGGGTAGCCGTCGTACCAGAGGCGGTCGACGGCCGCGTCCTGAACCTTCTCGACAACATCGGTGTACGCAGTGGGCAACTCTGCGGTGTCGCCTCGTGAGGACACGGCGTCCACGTACCCGTCACGCTCGAGTTCGACCCGGGCGTACCAGCGATGTGCCCGGATACGGATCTTGCGGCAGCGCCAGTCACGCTGGTCGGCATCGAGGTGGATGGTCCGCTCGCTCATCATTGCTCCTTGTCCTGCTGGCTCCACGCACCCTCGGCAGTATCGCCTGCGGTGTACAGGCTGCGAGACAGAGTTACGCGGGATTGTCCGGCTTGCTCAGGATGGGGTTCCGGCGAACCATCCCAGGACCTCGGATCCAGCCCCGAGACCGTGTGACCGCCCATGGGTGTACTCGTTGAGCTGGGCCAAGTAGAGACGATCTTGACGCAAGTGAGACTGAATATGGCTTGTGACGATCCAGGGATCGAGAAGTGACGCTACGAGTACGACGGCGGTCGATACGTCGGCTGCAGAAACAGGAGTGGAGACCTGTGCACCGACTGCGGGGCCAATCACCTGAGGGGTGGGCGATGGAGGAGGCGCACGTAGGGCACAGGGCGGTGTAGCCGCTGTTGCTGGACGTGCGCCACTTCCAGACGCCTCCGGTGGCGGCCGCGAACAACATGCCCGACGTCCCTGCTACAGGCCGGGGCCGATGACTTCGTCGATGAATTGGCGTACGAGAAGCTTCACTTCGTCCGATGGGACGGTGACGGACCATACAAGCTCTGGCTGATGCTGATAGCACTGGAACCGGGCCAAAACCGATCCGTCGTCCTCGACGTAGAACCACCTCCAGGACAGCTCGTGCGTGCATGCCGCGTGTGGTTCGAATACGGCAAGGCAGCGGACGATGTCGGCGTGGTGCTGAAGGGGGAGGGTCCGCTGAGCGCGGCAGTCCGTGCACTGCAGAAGGTGATCGACCGCTCCAGGACGGTCGATGAACCCACGAGTGCCCTCGGAGTTGTTGCACTTCACGCACAACGGCCCGCGGAACAGACCGTGGGAATGGCAATGGTCCCAGTACAGGGCTCGCCGAGGCTCAGGACACATCCGGCACAGGAAAGCCTCGGCGGGAGAGCGTTTGGCGAACGCCTTCGTGTACTGGCGGCCTCGCAGATGGCCGGTGTAGGGCCTGGCGGCCTGGGCAGCACACGACGGGCACAGGACGACGAATCCTGAGGCGCTGGAGGAACGCCACTGCTTGCTGCCGGCCGGCGTTCCGCAGCCGCTGCACACGTCGTCCTGCGCTGCGAGGCCGGCTTCGACCTCCTCGGCCCGGTCCAGCACAGCAGCATAGGCGCGAGGAACCAGCCACTCCTTCCCCGACCAGACCATCAGCGGCAACGGCCGGGTGCTCGCGATGGTCCGCTGAGTGAAAGCTTCGGGCAGCTGCTGCCCGGTGAAATTCTTGGATAGGACACCAGGGCCCTGCATCCGAGGAAGCTCGGACTCATAGGTGGCCTGAGAGATCCACTGCCAGACGCGAGAGCGCCAGGTGTGCGGCTCGCTGGCCTCCAGACCGGCGTCGACCAGGTCGCCGGGGTCGATCTCGAGTCCGGCGAGCCGCTTGCCGGACTTCTGGATGTCCCGGTCAAGGAAGCGCCATTGCTGCCGGTACTTGTAGCCGGGCACGGCCATATCACCGATGAGCACGTGGCTGGTAGCGGAGAACGTGTAGCGGTTCACATGATCCAGATAGGCGGGGACTGCCGTGTGGTGGGTGAGGTCGGCAAGCCTTTGGTGTGCTGCCTGGAGTGAAAGCCACATGAGGCACAGCTCCTTGAAATCGCTGATAGAGACAATGGACGAGTCACCGAGCAGGCCGACGGGGCGACCGCTCCGCTGAGGAGATGTCACGGGCAGGGCGCCGGCTCGGGCCGTGGCAAGGGCACCGGTTCCCAGCCACCGGTGAGGAAGGCCGCCCCGGCCTCTTCGCAGAGGCTGCGGGGGCGGCGGTCGGTGAGGAAGCCGACGCGGTGGCTGTATTCGCTGGGCCGTACAGCTGTCCCGTGCACCGCCCACAAGCCGTTGCTTTCGGGGCTGTCCGCAGCGGTGAGCCTGCGCAGCCACTGTTCGAGGGGATCGGTTTGTGCGGCTGTCCTGGGCCTGGTGCGGGTGTAGGCGATCAGCCAGTCCGCGAGCCATGGCCTGTCGGCCCGGCGGCTGATTTCCTGGAGCAGCAATTCTCTTGCGGCGCCTACCCCTTTGGCTGCGGCGGTTTGGCGCAACTGCTGCTGCCAGTGCCGAGCGCCGAGCAGCCGGGCCACGGCGATCGTCTCGGGGTAGGACACCAGCGCGTGTGGTACCACCGCCGTCGGTATGGATCCCGTGGCTGCGGCCAGCCGGTGTACACGGTCTTGCCAGACCGTCTCGGATCTCCACCCTTGTACTTGCCACGACCACACCACCGCCGCGGCGAGGGCAACCACGTCCGCCGCGTGCGGATGGGCCCGTGCGAGCGCGGAGTGGTGTCGGTGAGCGGTGAGGACCTCGGGCAGAGTCTCCAGCGGAATGCTCGCCGGCCTCCCGGGATGTGCGAGGAGCCAGCGCCGGTGACGTCGGCAGACGTGCCCGGCCGTTCCCGGGTACACCAGCACCGGTCGTCCGGGCCGCCAGGCCCGCCCGGTACACGCAGGACAGGTCCCCACCCATGCCTCGCCTGGCATGTACCAGGCCGCCCGCAGGTTCTCGTCATCTGCGAGCCGTCCGTGTGGGGCGGCGAGAGAGGGCAGCAGGCGGGTGAGCCGGGTCAGGGGAAGACCGGTGGAGCGGGCCAGGGCTGTTCGCGCGGGTGTGTTGAGGAACAGTTCCAGTCCCTTGCCCGGGGTGCCCCTCACCTGCACCCGGTGCGCGCCGCTCAGGATGCCCCGCAGCAAGTCCTGCGCGGGCAGACCGTAAGGGGCGGCCATCCTCCGGAACCAGGAGCCGGTCAGTTCCCTCGCCACGGGAGGGATACGAACAAGCGTGGAGGCGGAGGGTTGCACCGGCATCGTCCTTTGGTGTGTGTGGGGGGTGAAGGCGGGGCATGGAGCACGGTCATGGAGCAGCGCCCGTCGGCACGGGCAGGGGGCTGGGCTGGCCCGTGGCGGGGAGGCATGGGCGGGGCCTTCCGCCACGCCGGTCATCTGCCGGGGCGTTGCCGCAGGGCGGCGCGCGCCGCGTTCGTGGCCTGGACGTCGAGGAGTACCTGCGACAGTTGTTTCTTCGTGATCGCGAGGTTTCCGTCCAGGATGGAACGGATCGCGGCCTCCCTGACGAGGAGGGAGAGACTGGCCATCACGCCGCCGGTGCGGAGATGGATGTAGGCGGCGTGGCGCACCAGGGTTCCGGGCCGGTGGCGGGCCAGCCGCAGCGCCCCCTCCATGTCGCCCAGGAGCGAGTGCCACATCTTCTTCTGCTCCGGGGTGCCGTTGAGCAGCGGGGGAGTGCGCAGGAGTTTGCAGCGGGCGGCGAGCTGGGCACCGCGGGGCCCTGTCAGCAGCGGTGAGTCCTCCACGTTGACACCGGCCAGCACGAACGTCGCGGGTACTCGTTCCATCAGGGTCTTGACCTGGTCGGAGGTGTCAGCGCCAGGCCGGGTACGGGTGTTGAGCAGGTGTACGTCATCGATGAACACCAGCCGGGTACCCCGCTCTAACATGACGTGGCACACGGCGTTGGTGATGGTGTGTTCGGTCATCCGGTCGTGGACGGGAATACCGGCGAACCGAGCGAGGACCTTGGCCAGGTTCCTGGGCGTGTAGGTGGGCGGGACGGAAGCGAACAGCACGGGCATGGAGCCCTCCAGTCCCGGCCGGCGGCGCCGTTCGCTCAGTTCGAAGGATCGGCCGAGTTCCATGAGCGTGGTCGACTTTCCCGCCCCCGGCGGGCCGGACACGATCAATCCGCGCCGGGCGGTGCCCGGCTGCTTGTTGTTCACCAGCAGCGTGACTCTCAGCTCCGCCATCGCCCGCTCCATGGAGGGCGTCTTGAGGGTGACGAACTCCGAGTGGTAATCCAGCAGCCTCGTACGGTTCCAGGACGGGTCTTCCACCGGCGCGGCGGTTACTCGCAGATGGCAGACGTACTCCTGCCACCGGACGCAGTCCGTGACCGCGCCGGGAGTGGCATCGCCGTCGGAGAAGTCGCCGCCTACGAGAGCAGTTACGGCAGCCACTGGTCCTCCTCAAGGTCCTGGTCGCTGAGGACGAGAGACCCTCCCGGGACATGGCCGGCCTCCAGCCCGTCCTCGTCCTCGTCCTCGTCCTCGTCCGGCAGGGTCTCGTCGTCGGGATCGGGCGCCGCGTACACGCCGGCCAGCCCGAACGACGGGGCGAGCACGTCCAGTACGTTGATCTCTCCCGCGGGCACCGGCACAGTGGTCTCAGAGGCGCGGGACTTCGCCATCACCCGCCGCTCCACGGTGGACAGTTCCTCTTTACCTGCGGCCCGCCGGAGGAAGGCGTCTAGGGCCAGGGCCAGTTCGGCCTCGTGTTCCTCACGTGAGCCGGTGCGCTCGACCACCTTGCAGATGTGTTCCCAGACGTGGTGTGTGAACGGGAGGGCGACCGAGGTGGTGTGGATCCACGCCACCTCACGGAAGCCCTCCGGCAGCCGGACCCAGATGCGGACCGGGTCGTAGGGGTTGTAATGCACCTCCCACAGGCCCTTTTGCGCCAGTACCTCGGAGTGCTGCCCGCGGTGTCCGTTGAGGCAGTTGCCGTCGTAGGTGCGGTAGTCGAACCGGATACCGGCATCGGTGATCGGCTGCCAGCGCACCGGCAGCAGCTCCACGAAGTCGTCCGACGACAAAGGCACCGGCACGTATCCGGCGACGGGCAGCAGCGCCGCCCACATCTGGTTCGGGGTGAGAACCTTCTTCGGCATCAGTGGATGCCGCAGTCCCGCGTGCGGGCGGTGGTGCCAGTGGACGAGGAACTCCTCCCACAGGGCCCGGAGTTCAGCCGCACTCCACAGCGGCTCCTGCTCGACCTTGGAACCGCGCTCGCTGACGTTCGAGCCGGTGTAACCGGGCAGCCACTGGCAGAACAGCGAATTGATCGAACCGAAGGGCCTCTCCACATGGCCCTTAGCCGGTCCGTTGGCCGGAGGCACCGGCTGCAGCGAGATCCCCAGGCTCTCGCACGCGGCCCGGGTAGCGGGGGAGACGAACACCTTGCCCTGGTCGACCACGACCGTCTCGGGCAGGATCACCGGACGGGCTGCCGCGTCCTTCACCCGCTCGTCGATGCCGGTCAGCCGCTCGTACGGCACGACCGAAGAGGCCATCGACAGCGCCGCGGACCAGCCGGGCCGCATCACCATCGGCGTCATCATCTGCGCCAGCAACACCGCTACGTCCGTCAGCTTGCTCCCTACCGGCCGCAGCACCCCCCACAGACCGCGCATGGCCACATCCACGGCGATGGTCAGCTCCAGCCGCCCCACCACCCCGTCGTCCAGGACCACCAACACGTCCAGCGGCGAACTGTCCAGCATCACGATCTCACCCGGACGCAGCGCCAGCGTCGGGGTGAACGGCGGGACCGGACGGGCGGCGCGGGCACGCCGCTGCGCCACCGTCCCCTGCAACCCGAGGGATGCCTCCACCGTGTCGAGGAGCCTGTTGAACGTGGACTGCGGCGGCACCTCGACCGTCCGCTGGCTGGGCTCACCGTGGCGCTCGTCCAGCCACCACTGCACCTCCCCCCGCATCCGCGTCTTCCACCCTCGCGACCGGGAGCGGGAAGCCTCCACAGACAGCAGGACGCGCAGCGCCTCGACCACCCGGGGATCGGCGCGGACCAGCCGCGCCGATCTGCGACGCTTCTTGACCAGCCCCCACACCCCGTCGGCGCGGTAACGCGCACGCCACCTGCGCACCGTCGCCCGGCTCACGTCCGTCCAGCCCTGCCCGACCAGTTCATCGGCCTTCGCCTGCTCACGCTGGGCCAGCGTGGTGGATGCGGGATCGTACTCAGGTCTCACCGACGCCGTCCCGTCCGGGGTGGGGCGCCCCGTCTCCACCTCACGGACGTGCCGCTCCAGTTCGAACGCACGCCGCTGCTCGCCCTCGGACACCGTCGACAGCAGGCCCATCTGCGGTACCCGCAGACGCGGCGGCCCTCCTACCAGCTCGAACGACGCATGGTCGAGCAGCTCCGCCAGCCCGAACACCGCCAGCGTGTCCTGCCCGTCTTTCTTCTCCGTCCCGGACAGCCAGATCCGCGCACCGGACACCGAGGTTCCCTCGATACCCGTGACGGTCCATTCCCGGCCCCCGAAGCGCACGCCGGTGCCGGGCCTGAGCAGGTGCTGGCTCACCGCCCGTCCTCCGCGCATGCCACCGCGACGGTCCGCTCGTGCAGCGGGCGTTCCAGCGGCACGCTCAGCACGCCCACCCACAGCGCGTGGAACACCGACGGCCACACCGCGATCGGATCACCCAGCAGCCGCACCCCCTCGGCCAGCGCCGTCGGCGTCCGGAAACACTCGGCCACGTCCGGCAACCGGTCCTGCGCGCACCGCGGATGCCGATAACCGGCAAGCCAGCGCACATTCGCCTCCACCACCGGCGGCGGCGGTCCGATCAGACGATAGGCCCAGCCTGCGGCGGCCGCAGCAACCTCCAGGTGGGCGGCCCGCCAAACCAGTCGCCGTCCCGCCCCGAACCGGCTCGCACAGTCCACCAGTAGTCCGCTGCCGTCCGCCAGACGCGCCATCAGGTGCGGCGCGTGCGACACGGCCCTGCCGCCCCGGCCGCGCCACGTCAGCTCCACCGGCCGGCAGGCCAGAGCCGTCACCACCGGATCGTGGTCTAGCATCATGAGCTGTGTGCGCATGGCCTTGAACCCGTGGTGCACCAGGCGCCTGTCGGTCGCGGACCAGTACCAACCCGGCGCCGAACGCCGTCCTTTGCAGACGGGGAACCGGCGTACCGGCAGGCACTCCTCCAGCCGTTGTTCTCCAGCTGTCTCCAGCCAGGGCAGTTCATACTCGGTGCCGTCGGGGCGGATGAACCGTGCGGTCATGTGCGCCGGATCAGCGAAGCGACGACCGATGCTCAGTGACGGTGGGGAATCAGCTTGCTGGTGTGCTTCGAAAGACAGAGGGATCACTAACAACTCTCATGTATGCAGGGGCGATCGGAACAAAGGGCACCGCTTGGAAGGCGGGACAGGCGTGTGAACACACTCAGTGGAGACGTCAGTCGGACCCGCGACGGCGAGCCGTGGCTCGCATGCCACGCTCACACCAACAAGGCGCGCGGCTACACGAAGGCGGAAGCAGAGCGGCACCAGCGCCATCACCGATGGGAGCGCTGTCGCCGCCCGGATCACCGGGCAGGATTTCCGTCTGATCGGCTGCAGGTTGCGCCCAATCGCCTTTGCCGCAGTGGTGCCTTCCTTCAGCCGCATACCGGCCGCGGCCTTTGGAGCAGGATCAGACATGATGAGTTCTGAGCACGGCATAACACCGTTCGTGACGGACCTTGCGCGTCACTCGATGGGGCATGCCCGCCAAGGCATTCGCTCTCGTGAGTTCCTCGTCCTGGACCGGGCGCCCAGCAGCTCCTGTCGTGCAACGGCCGTCGGCTTGAGCGTTCACGGGAGGCAGGCAAGGGCCATTCCACTCGCTGCCATTCATGCTGGTCAGCTGCCGTAGGGTCAGCTGGAGTACCCGCAGTGGATCAGGCCAGGTCGCCAAAGAGGGTGTCTTGGACTGGCGGTGCAGTGCGCGAGCGGGGGAGCGGTCGACGCTGGTCCTCCGGCGGTGGGGGTGTGCCGGCCGCGCCGTCAGTGAGCGCGTACCGGCAAGCAGCGCGCAGATTGGGCAGCTCGAGCTGTGCGCCCATGAAGCCAAGGAAGTCCGCGACGTTCCAGTCGATGAGGGCGCCCTGGCGGGACAAATACAGCCCCACGGATTCGATGGAGTAGCTGTCGCTGTAGTCCAACAAAAGGTAGCCAGCAAGCTGGTAGAGCTCAGCGCGGCCCATCCGCTCGGGGCGGATAGTGGCCTTACAGTCGATCAACTGGCCGCGGAGGATGAAGTCGGCATCGGCTCCTCCCACATGGGGGCTGCCGTCGAAGACGGGCCCGCAGACGCGCTGCGCGGCGGGCAGCTGCCGTAGGCCGTCGAAGGGCCCGGGATGCGCCGCCAACGCCTTCTGCTGGCCAATGTCGTCGGTGACGTAGGGCGGCACGGCATCGACGATTTCGTCCAGCGTCGCTCCGGGCCGACTGGAGCCCAGGCTGTTGCCCCGAACCCATCCCACGTGGCGGAAGATCGCCTCAAAGCTCGAGGCGACGTGACACAGCCGTACCAGACGCTCCTCCCTCTCGGAGTCGAGCGCCAACGGCAGACCGTCGCTGCTTTCGTACTGTTCCAGTTCTTTCAGCAGTACCGCCCCTGCTGCCTGCACCGTGTCGATGACATCGGGGTCCGGCCAGCCGCCGTCGTCGATGACCGCCCGCACGAGGCCTTCTTTGATCGGCTGGCCGGTGGGTGCTCCGAGGCTGATCCGCAGCCGGTGGTCGATCGTGTGGCCCAGCATGCGGTACTCCGGCTGCTGCCCCGCCCTGGTAGGAGGGTGCACCGGTGCCGGATAGCGGGCCAGGCGCTTGCGGTAGTCGGACAACAGACCATCGACGTCCGGCAGATGCTCGGTGAGGAACCGCGACATCGGCGACATCGGGTCCTTGAGGCACGAGGTGAGACTCATGAACGCATCCTGGCTCACCTGCCGGGCAGTGCATGCGGCGTCCAGTCTGGTACCGAGCGGTAGCCGAAACTTCACGCCATCTCGCCGCACCAGCCGCGCGCGGCCGCATTGTCAGACCCTGCCCCTACAGTGCCCCGGCCCCTCCGCGAAGACGCGGGCCTGAGCTCGCAGCCTGCCCGGCAAAAGAGTGCTGCAACCTGCATCGATGGTGCTGCAAGCAACGCGACGAGGCGAACATCCCGCCGGTGGCCAACGGCGAGACGGACATCCGACAAGGGCCCGGCAACCGGAAGACAGACGGCGGATGACGTCGTGCTACACGCGTTGAGTCCCGGCAATTCCATGCGGGCAAATGACCGAAAGGATCACGGTGCACTGCGAGCCGCCTTAAATTCGAGACGTGTTCGACACGTCACCCGTGCCAGGGCACGTCGGATCCGTACGTGCGTTGACACGTCCGCCCGATGGGCACCAAGGCCGCTACCGCGGCCCTGGCCCTCATCTTTGGCCTACACGCCGGCTCACTACCCCGTGACAGATTCGCCCCTGGCAGCGCTGTACGCGACGGCAACAATGCGAGGAAGTCGATAGAAGCCAGCGAGGCGGGCTACCCCGGCCATAGACCATCTACTCCCTGGTTGCCGCGCCCGTTTACCTCACCTCGTCCGAGTCCTCGGCGAGCACCTCCCGCCCCGGACACCGACCCGCCCTGGTGGACCAGCACCACCGACGAGTCCTGGTGAGCGGCGCCGACAAGAGATTCCGGGTGATGACCTGAGACAGGGGCGGCACCGCCCACGCCACCAACACTCCTTGCAACCCGGCCGCCCCGCTGTATCGAGAAAGACCAGATGATGAGCGGATACCCCGCGATCGACGACCTCCTCGCCACGCGCCGTCCTCTGCCCGCGCCAGCTGAACGCAGGCGTCTGCGCACCAGCCTCGACCTCATTGCTGATGCAGTAGCCCACGCGCTCGGTGTCAGCCCCGCCACGCTCCATGCGTGGGAAGAGGGACACGCCGAACCGCAGGGAGCTGCCCACGACGCCTACGCCTACTTCCTCTCTCGCGCCTGCACCTGCGCCGCCGCCGAGCCGCACCCCACCAACCAACCGGCAGCCGACACCTCCACCGAAATCTCGCCACCGCAAGCTTCTTGCGTGCTGTGCGGAAGCCCGGCCACCCAACAAGTGGACGGCTATCCGCAACACCTCACCGCTGCCGAGTGCGCCGAGGCAGCCACCACCGCGCCGGCCCACAGTCCTCCCCGGTCCGACGCGACACCCGAGCGCCTTATCGCGTACTCAAGCTCAGGCGCCTCGCAACACTCCAGCACCCGCCAGGACCCGATCGGGGAGACGGTCGCCGCGGCTCTGACTGTCCACGACGGAGATCAGCGCCGAGCCATCGCAGCACTTACCGCACGCGCAATTCCCGACGCGCTGCGTCTGCTCGAGGCGTGCCGAGTCGGTGCCCGGTACGACATTGTCCGCCACCCTGCACTACCCGAGATACTCCGCAAGCTGTCCCCGCAAGCACCTGACCGCATTTGGGAGGCGCGCCCCGAGTGGCAGCGCCCGCAGGCGCCAGAACAGAAGGACCCGGTGGCAGCACTCGACGTCAGCGGTGCCTACTTGGCCGCCTTCAAGACTCATCTTCCGCTCGGCCAGCTCCAACCCGCTGACCCTTGCCGTCACGACCGGCGTCGTGCCGGTCTCCACCTCATCACCCCGCCAGCTTGGGAACACGGCACCTACTTGCCAAACCCCCTCGGCCCGCGCCTTGAGCCCGGACCTGTCTGGATCACTGAACCCACCCTGCGTCTCCTGCTGCGCCTATCGAGTTCCCGGCACGCGCTGTGCGACCCGCCGGTTATCCACGAGTCCTACACGTCCGGATCCACCGAGAACCTGCTTGACAAGTTCCGCACCACCTTGCGCGATGCCCGGGCCCGCGCCCTCGGCGACGGTGACACCGTCACACTGGAGTATGTCAAGGCCCTGTACGTCAAGTTCGTCTCCGCCCTAGGTGATTCGGCCTTCAACAGGGGTCTGCGCCGCCCCGACTGGATGCACATCATCCGCTCACAAGCCTTCGCCAATCTGTGGTCCAAGGCCTACAACGCACACACCGAAGGTCTGACGCTCGTTCGGGTGTGCGGCACTGCCGAGCTGCACCTGCAAGGAGAGTGGCGACGTGCTTTCCGGGAAGGCCGAGACCTGGGCCAGGTCAAACTGAAGGACACCTACGAAGTAGCAGCGCTATACCCCGAGGCCGCCCCGGAACCTCAAGAGAGTTGCAACGACCCGTATATCGAGAAGCGGCGCTACGAGTACGCGGGCGGGCGCTACGTGGGCTGTCGCAGCTGCGGGGGAGACCTGTGCACCTCGTGCCGAACCACCCACCTTGCTCCGTCCGACATTCCATACGAGGACAACGACGACAACGTGTGCCCTGCATGCCGATAGGCGGCTCAACGGCAACAGCCATGGGGTCAACCTCCGAGGCCGCCACAGCAAGAGCTGGTGTAGGGCGGCCGTCTTTATAGGCAGGGACCAAGCTCAGGGGCCTCGCGTGCCTGCAACGGGCCGCTGCCGCCAGGCGGATAAGGTCCGGGAGCGATCATAGAGGCTGCCCTGCGTGGGTGGCTTCTCAAGAAAGTTCTAGCCCGGTTGCTGAGGCCCAGAGGATACGAAATCCTCACCGCACGGGACGATCGGGACAAGAAGCCCGGGGGCCGTCGAGGTCCGCAGCCCGTGGAAGGCACACACCGCCACCGCTCCGACGGCACCCGCCACCGGCTGATCACTGCGCGCAGGCCTGCACCGCCAGTTGGCCTTCCGCCGGGCTCGATCTGCACCTGATGGCGGGCCCGGGCGCTGACCCGACTGTCGGCCAGCGACATCAGCGCCTGGGCCAGTTGCTCCACCGGCCGCCCCGCTGCCTTCCGCCAGCGGTTGGCGCGCTACCGCTCCCAGACGTAACTCCTCGGCCCTGGGGCCTGACAACGTGACGGTCTTCGGTACCCCGATGTGCCGGGCTGACTCCCAGCCCGTTATGCCGCTGGCAGTGCCACGCGTGCCCAGACCGATTTTCCCTGGGCTTGGGGGGCTGTGGTCCAGCCCCAGGTGTGGCTGAGGGCGTTCACGATGGGCAGTCCGCGGTGGCGTTCGGCCAATGGCTGAGGAGAGGTGAGTCTGGGGCTGAGTTGGCTGGGATCGCGTACGACACACAGCAGGGTGCGCGGACGCAGAGTGAAAGCCAGCCATACCCCAGCTTGCTCACTGTCGGTTGTGGCCGTGTCTGGCCGGCCGTGGCGCACGGCGTTGGCGACGAGCTCGGAGGCGATCTGGACCGCGTCGTCGCAGATGCTGTGCAGGTTCCAGCGGCGCACGGTCTGCCGGGTGAACTGCCGCGCAATGTAGCAGCAGTGGTGGGAGGCGACGGGAATGCGGCGGGCGGCGAAGGGCGTGCTGCCCAGGCCCGAACGGACGGCGAGGTTGGGCGTGGGGGCCAGTGGTTCGCCGAGGAACAGCAGTTGCCGTCGTCGGCCCTCGTGCGCGGCAGGTGTGGACTGTGGCTGGAATGTGCCCTCGTGTGGTGGCGTCATCGTCCGTCCCCCGGAACTGGTGCCGTGCTTGATAGCACGACGTGCCGTCGTACCCGTCACTATTCCGGCCCGCTCCTCGTTCCTGCAAGCGCGGCTCTGCAATTGCAGAGCCCGGATATTCGTACAGACAGTCGGCCCGGCTGTCGACCGCGACGGACGAGTGCCTGTCGGCGTCGGGTATGGCTCGGAGGGGCACGGTGAAATATGCAACGGTTGGAAAACGGTGTCAGTGCAGGCGTGATCGAAGGGGCGCGCTGGTATAAGAGCCGTCGCAGCGGCGGAAACGGCAACTGCGTGGAAGTAGCCCGTCTTTCCGGCGGGCAGGTGGCGATGCGCAATTCCCGGTTCCCCGACGGTCCGGTCCTCGTCTATACCCGTGGGGAGATCGAGGCCTTCCTCGGTGGAGTCAAGGACGGCGAGTTCGACTTCACCCTTGCGTGACCGACAGTAGAGATATGGCCACTCGCTGACAGGGGTGAGTTCCGGCTGCCATACTCAAGGCTCTCAACAGTCCCATAGGAGTGCCCGTATGGCAGCCGACCGTCAGGCGCCGTCGATCCTCGGATTCCAGCACCGCCCGGAGTGGGGGCCTGCAGCACATCGCAAGGCGCTCGCCGGGCACCTGCGCCGCTGCCGAGACCACGCCGGGATCGCGCCCCGACAGGCCGCCCGGTGCATCCACACCTCTGAAGCGACGATCAGCCGCATGGAAACCGGCCGGATAGCCTTCAAGCAAGCAGAGGTCGAGCAGCTCCTCGACGCCTACCGCGTGAGCGATCCGCTCGAACGCGCCAGGATCGCCGACCTGGTCCAGGAAGCGGCCAAACCGGAGGTCTGGCAGCCCTACGCCAATGCAGCACCGCCGGCTCTGCGTCCGCTGCTGGCCATGGAACCGGCCGCCCGCCGCATCATCTCCTATGAACCTCAACTGGTGCCGGGCTGGCTGCAGACCGAGGAGTACGCCGAGATCGTGATCCGAGCCGCCCACCCGACGAAGCCGGCCAGGGACATCGCCGAACGGGTGGCCCTGCGGATGCAGCGTGTCGAGATGCTGCGCCGCGCCGAGACACCGCCGGTCCTGCTGGCCGTGATGGACTCCGAGGTTTTCCGCCGCCAGGTCGGCACGCCAGGGGTGATGTACCGGCAGATCAAGCATCTGCTCGCACTGCTGGAGGAGTTGCCCTATCAGCTTCATCTCCAGATCGCACCGCTGAGCGTGGGCGCCGCCGGGGCCATCGGGCACCCGGTCGTACACCTGCGGTTCTTCACCCCGGAATACCTGCCCGACCTGGTCTACCTCGAGCAGTACGAAGGAGCCGTCTACCGGGAGAAACCCTCGGAGTCCGAGCGCTACCAGGCCATCCTGAACAACCTGTGCGGCGTGGCCAACCCGGCCGAACAGACACCGGCGCTGCTGGAACAGGCACTGGCTTCCTGGCGCTGACACCCACGCGCGGCAGGCCAGCTTTGCGTTCGACCCGGCTCAGCGCCTGACGAAGCCCACTCCGCCGTACTCCTCCCATTCCCAGCTGAGCTGGGCGGGCACGTCGTCCGGGCGGGAGCGCCATGTGGAGACCTCCACCAGGCCCGGTTCGATCAACTCCAGAGGTGCGCAGAAGTCGGCCACGTCCTTCTTCTCCCGCACCCGGCCCCAGTGGCCCTGGGTCTGCTCGTCCATGAAACGGCTGACGAAGTCGCGGACCTGGGCGGAGTCGCTGACGAGCTGGCAGACCACCATCATGCTGCCGGGCGGCAGCCGGTTGGCGACCCGGGCGATGAGCTCCGCCGGCCGGTCGCGGTCCGGGATGCAGTGCAGCACTGACACGAACAGCGCCGCTACCGGCTGGGTGGGGTCAATGAGCCGGCACACCGGTTCGCTGGAGAAGATGGCGTCGGTATCCCGCATGTCCGCCTGGAGTACAGCGGTGTTCTCATTGCTCGCCAGCAGCACGCCGCCGATCGTGCGGACGATGGGGTCGCTGTCGATGTAGACCACCCGGCTGGCAGGGTCCACCCGCTGGGTGATCTCGTGGACGTTGTCCTGCGTAGGCAGTCCCGAGCCGTGGTCGATGAACTGCCGGATGCCGTATTCAGCTGCGAGCACCTGCACCACGCGGCGCAGGAACTCCCGGTTGTTCAAGGCCAGTTCCCGCATGCTGGGCACGTGTTGCAGCAGCTCTTCGCAGGCCGCGCGGTCCGCGGGGTAGTTGTCCTGCCCGCCCAGGAGGCTGTCGTACATGCGGGCCACACTCGGAATCGTCACGTCCACCCCGTACGGCAAGCTCACGCGCATTCCCTCCTGCCCCCACACGCCCTCAGGGCGTGCTCCCTTATCGACGGAGTGTAGGGACAGGCCGCGGAGGCACGCTGGGCAACGGCCGGAACTCACTCCTGCGGGGAGCGCGGCGGCAGAGTAGGAAGGTCGCCCGGGCGTACCCCGAGCACCTCGGCGATGCGCTCGGGGCTCAGCTGCATCTGCTCGTGCAGAAAGTGCGCATCGTGCTGCAGTGTCTGGACAAGCTGACTGGCCGGGACGGTGGCCGGGCCACGTCCCAGGGCGCGGTCGACGTGGTCGTGCAGAATGCGCCAGGCTGCGGCGGCGGGGCCGGTGCCGCCCAGGATCGCGGTCCAGGACACCGCCAGTTCGGTGAACGCCGCGAGGACGGCCGTTTCGGCCGCGGCGCTCCGGCCGATGCGCAGCGCCGCGTACTGCAGATACGGCTCGTAGTGGCGTTCACGGAAGGCTGTATAAGCCGTCAGCGCGGTGCGCTGGGTCCGGTCCTGTGACGGGCGAATACGGGTGTGCGGCCCTGCGCTGACCGCTGCCGCCTCCGGGCAGCGGTCGACAGGGCGGGGCCCGTTCACGGCTCCTCTTCCGGTACGACGATGTGCGCTCTGCCTTCCGGCAGGCGGGGGTCGTCGCACATCAGGAACGTGTAATGCACTGCCTCCCACAACGGCTTGAAATCGAGCGGACGGCCCCCGAGCACGCACAC
The DNA here is from genome assembly GCF_021028635.1 of Streptomyces huasconensis. Lineage (NCBI taxonomy): Bacteria > Bacillati > Actinomycetota > Actinomycetes > Kitasatosporales > Streptomycetaceae > Streptomyces > Streptomyces huasconensis. The sequence continues at coordinate 21,651 of NZ_CP086119.1, read as the reverse complement.
GAGGGAGGCCAGCACTTCCCATTCCGGCACGTCGATGCCCGCCAGGACGCGACGCGCCTGCAGCGCGCTCACCGTTTTCGCACTGAGGCGTTCGATCCGTTCCGCAGGGGGTGACTTGGCCGCCAGGTAGAGCCCGCGTACGGCAGCGTGCAACTGCGCGATGGCGGCAGCAACGGGCTGGCGCCCGTGCGCCGTCATGCCGTGGGCCGCTTCGAACAGCACGCGCAGTTCGGCCGGGTCAGCACCGAAGAGGATCGCCAGAGAGCATGTCAGGTCCCAGGTGGGCAGCCGGTCTCCTGACAGGACGCGGGAGATGAACGACGGCGAGAGCATCGTGGAGTCGGCCACTTCCCGGATTGTCAGGCCGCTGACCGTCTGCAGTTGCGTCAGGGCTGACGCCAGCTGGCTGGCGGGGGAGACCACTTCACCGCCAAGGTCGTCGGCCGTGTCCTCGGGTCCGTCGGCAGGCCGGGCAGTCTGCAAGCCACGCCACCGGGCGGGCGCGGCCCGTTTTTCGTTGGCGTGGAGATCCATCATCCGGGCCACCCGCTCGGGTCCCCACCGTGCCCGTGCTGTCTCCGGAGCTACGTGTGCGGCCTTAGCTACCGATTCCCATTTCTCACCCCGGTGGCGGGCGTCCTGCACCGCAGCCGCGGTATAGATATCCAGCTCCCGGCGGATTGCTTCGGCTCTCTCCAAAAGCGTGCCGAGCTCCTCCTGGCGCATCTCGCTGTCCAGCAACTGCTGGGCCAGCCTGCGGACCTCGGCCGCCACCGCGGTGCCGACAGGCCCCTGCACGGCGACGACCGGAGCCTTGCGTGCCTGCCGATTGCGCTGGGCCCGCCGACGACAGGCGGTGCTGCAATAGCGGCGGCGCCGCCCGGCCCCGGTGTTCTGCACCATCGGGCCCTCACAAACCGGACACCGCTCCGGCTGCGACAGATCAGTAGGCACCTTCGAAACCCCTCTCCTGTATCCCCCACGGGCGGACCGCACCGCCGACGCTTTTGAACACCGGGCTCCGGGTGGCCGACGGCGGCTTTCGCAGGCCGGCCACCCGGAATGGAGATCAGTCCCGTCGTGCCCAGAGGAATTCGACCCGCGAAGTGCGCGCTGCTCCCGCCGCGACCGCGGCGAACGCCACAGATGCGGCAGCGGTCCATTGGCCGGCGGATGGCAGGACAAAGGGCAGAGCCAGCACCACGACGGGGCCCAGGCCGACCGTGACAACCAGGGCACGCAAGCGTGCGTAATGCCGGTCGGCATTGCTACCGTCCAGACGCGTCCCGGACACCACGGTGCCCCGGGCGACATTGGGGTCAGTCATCGTTCTCCCTTTACAGAATTGACGGCTGGTCAAAATGCGAAGGGGTCCTGGTCTGCTGGTGCCATCCTTTGGTCCAGGGCCCCTATCTCGCCGTGACCCTAGCGTGCTCATGGATCGCGCGGCCAATAGAGTGAGGCCTTAACCGAAGATCCAGCCGTATCGATGTGCGAAATAACCCTGGAATGCAAGGATCTGCTCGAATAAGCCTGCCCAAAGCCGAAAGGCGGCCAGGCGTGATCGAAAATGATCGGTCCTGCCTGAAAGGTTTCTGATACACCGTCTGCTGCCGCGTGAAAAATCAGATAGGACGCACTGGCGCGGCTGCGGGCGCGCGCCCGGCCTGCTGCACCACCCGGCCGCCCCCTCGGAGGGGCGGGGAAGATCTGGCGAAGATCCGCTCGATGCGCTGTGCGGGCCGGCCACAGCGAGGTCAGCCCCACCGTTGGCCGCCGGCTCCTGCGGCCTCACGCCCTGACGGTTTCCCCGTCGCCGCAGTGGTGACCTTTGCCCCAGGGGTGGTGGACGCCGGCGGGCTGCTCTGGAGTGACGAGGTTCGCATCCTCGCATCAGGCAGGGGCGTCGCCACCGTCGTCGGTGCGGCCGCCGCGGTCGGCGGCCGCACCTGCGGGCCTTGACGAGCGCTAGCAGGCGGCCAGGCCGAACCGTCCGCCCGGTGCGTGTTCTGCGGCGGCGCTGCCGGTAGCGGTTTGACGCCCCCTCACCCACTGAGTAACCTGCATGCCAAATCAGATATCAGATGAGGGATGGAGGTTGAAGGGGTTGCTGCTGACGACCGGGCAGGCAGCCGAAGAACTCGGCTGTGCCATCACGACCTTCAGACGTCTTGTGCGGGCCGGACTGCTTCCCGGGCTGTCCCGCCGCGGAGTGCGAGTCATGATTCCCCTCAGTGCGGTCCAGGCCCTCAGCGCACGCCGCACTGCCCCGCTGCAGCAACTGGACACCAGGGAGATAGCCGTCCTGCGCGTGGACACCGCCCAGCCCTCCGAGGACCCCGACCGCGACTGGATCGGCTTCGCAGCCAGCCTCACCCCCGATGCCCTTATCAAGGCGCTGCGGGGCTGGTGGCGGTGCGACGCGGCGAGCGTCGCAGCCGGGGGAGTACTCCCGGTCACCTTGTCCGGCTATGTGGTAGCCGTGCTGACCGGGCTCGAGCGGTGGGAGAAGAACGCCGATGGCCGCCACGCTTTCCCCGATGCCCGCCTGGCCGGATACGTCACCGACCTCGCCGCCCCGCATACAGTGATCACCTCTGGCCAGGACGGCGACCGCCGGCTCGCCGGACTTCTCCTGGGCACCCGGCTCGCCTCTCAATCGGGCGGGGCCATCGCCTACGTCACCACGCACACCGCCGACTGAAACCGGCCGGACAAGGAAGCCCCGATGGACGCCCACAGCTACAGCGCCGCCCTCACCGAGCTGCGGACCGTGCGGGATGCGATCAAAAAGGCCCGGGCAGAACTGACGAGACTGGAGAGCGACCGGGACAAGCGAGTCGTCCAATTGGCCGCCTACGAGAAGGCGAAGGCGGAGCGGATCGCCCCGGCGTCCGGGCTGAGCGTGGCCGACGTCGTCACCCTTGCCCCGGCACTGGCCCCCGACCGCCTGGCAGCAGACAGCGAAACCGCGCCGCAGTCCCCGGCCCCCTCCGAGGCGATCACGACGGCCGCCGACGAGACCGGCCCCAAGCCAGCCCCGCAACCCGAAGCCGCAGCGCCCGCCAAGAGCACCGAACATCCCCGCCCTGCTTCACCAACCCCGGCCGAAGCCACAGCCCCGGCTCCGCCTGCAGAACCCCAGACGCCACGCAGCCTGCCCGCCATTGCCGAAGGCACCGCAGGCGATACCTGGTTCACCCACACGCCCGGCCTGGCATCCACCCGGCCGAACTTCACCCAGCAGGCCCGCTCCACCGTCTTCCTCGACACCAACACCGGCATCCTGGTCCACCGCAACGAGACCCACCACCTGGACCTCGGCGCCGCCTCCGCCGCGGACATCCTCACCGCCGTCTTCCACACCCTCCCCAAGGGCGTGGAACGGATCTACATCACCGCCGGCGACCCCTGGCACCGCGACACCGACCGCTACCCCTACCTGCGCGACGCGGTCGCCGCCTGGCTGAACGCGCCCACACCGGGCTGGCGCACCGACACCGGCCGCGGCCGCGACCGGATGGCTGGCCACTTCGTCCACGCCCGCAACCCCGTCGGCCGCTACCAGCGCGAGATCGGCGACAGCCACGTGGAGATCCGCTCGGTGGGGGAGTGGTTCGACATCGACGGAGACGACCCGCACACCGTCCGCGACGCATTCGTGCTGCTGTGGCAGGCCCTGCGCCGCCACTGGAGCGACGCCGTCCTCATGGGCTCCCCCTCGCAGACCGGCCGCGACCTGTGGACGCGCACCATCCCCACCCGCGGCCAGTGGTCCGACGGCTTCCCCGTGCTGTCGGAGGAACTGCGCGGCCTGCTGCACACCACCGCCGGACAGGGACGCAACGAACTGCTCACCCCGCCCCGCGTCCCTGAGCAACTGCCCCAACTCGTCGAGTACGACCGCACCTTCGCCTACGCCAAGCACACCTGGAAATCCCCCGTCGGCACCCCCCGCCGCATCACCGCCCCAACCTTCGCCGCCTGGAGCGAGAAGGAACAGATGCGCGCCCTGTACGGATGCGGCCACTGGCACGTCCGCGTCACCGTCCCCGACGGCTGGAACCACGTCGGCCTCCTCCCGGCGCCCGCCCCCGGCGACCGCGCATGGCACTACCCGGCCGCCCCCGGCACCACCTTCACCACCTGGGCCGGCGGCCCCGAAATCCACACCGCCCTCACCAACCCCCTCACCCCATGGAAGGTCGAAATCCTCGACGGCATCCTGTGGGACGACGGCAAACCCCTGGACGACTGGGCCAAGAAACTCAAAGACGCCTGGACCAACCTCGCCACCCAGGCCCACTTCCACACCGACCCCCAGCAATCCCGCGCCGCCCACCTCGCCTCCCGCGCCGTACGCGCCATCCTCCTGTACGGCATCGGCTCCTTCGCCCAACGCCCCCGCACGGTCACCGGCACCACTCCCCGCCACCTGGAGCGCGACGTCCCAGCAGACGCCGAAATCATCGGCTTCGACGACGACCTGATCACCTGGCAAAAGCCCACCGGGTTCTCCCGCGACCCCAACGCACACCCCGAATGGGCAGCTGCCATCTGGTCCGGCGCCCGCGCCGCCCTACTCACCCAACGCCACCGCGACGACAACACTCACGCCGGAGCCCTGCACGCCCCACCTGGCAGCGTCATCGCCTTCCGCACCGACGCCCTCTACCTCACCCAGCTCCAGAACTGGCCCTACCACCACCAGCCCGGCGACTACCTCCTCAAAGGCCACCTCACCGGCCCCCTGACCGCGCCCACCAGCGAAGAAGACCTCCTCGCGCTGCGTGACGCCGGACGCACCGCCCTCACCCACACCACCACGGGGGCCTGATGCCACCCAGCACCCGCCGCCCCAGCCCTCCGCGGCAACTCAACGAAGCCGCCCAACTAGCCGACCAGCTCCAAGCCGCCGGCTACACCAAACGCGACATCGCCCGCATCATCAACCGTGACCCCTCCCTGGTCTCCCAGTTCTACACAAAGAACAAAGGCGCCGCCTTCGTCCCCGCCCTCACCCACGTCCTGACCGCCGTACACACCGCTGGCATCACCGACACCAACGAACTCGCCGCCCTCGCCGCACCCCACATCACCCGCCGCACCACCACCTCCGGCAACCGCGCCCGCGTGCGCACCAAAGCCGTCCTCATCACCCCCACCGGCACCGGAACCGGCCGCGTCGGTGCCCAAGCCATCGCCTCCGGCTCCACCCGCCTGCGCCCCCTGATCGCCGAAGCAGCCCGCCAGAACCTCCGCCTGGCCTTCACCGTCCGCCTCGCCAAAACCGGCTACCTCCACGCCTCGGGCAGCCGCACCGACTCACCCGGCATCCGCCGCGACGTCATCCAGCGCGCCGACCACACCGAAGAACGCTCCTACGGCTCAGCCGCCACCGGCGGCTTCGACGCCACCGACTTCGCCCGGCGGGTGGACGCGGCAGGCGGCGACGTTACCGCTGCGGTCCACCAATGGCTCGCGGAGAGCGGCCGCATCAACCCAGACGCGCACATCAACCACCTCGAGGTACGCACCTGGCGCCCGCGCTGACTACATGCCAACAGCTCATTGGCCTGACTGCTGCCCTGGGAGCTTTCCTAAGAAGCGGGCGGTCTGACGTATGCCGGAAGACAACGGCCGCGGGCAGAAGTATCCCGCCCGCGGCCGTCAAACGGATGCCTACAGAGAGGCCTTCAGCCGTCCGGTTCGATCACTTCGAGCTCGACGCCGTACCGCTCCAGCACATCGTCCGCGAACTCCTGCTGTCCCCGTGCTGGGAGTGAGCGGAACCACCAGCGGCTCTCATTGGGCCGAACCGACGGGCCATCTTGCAAGAGTGCTCGAAACCCCTCGTCGATACGGGAGAGTTCGTTTGAGAACCACGAGTACTCAGGCAGCGACCGCACGACCGGGTCATCGATGACGTGCTGCAGCAGCTCGCGGATGGACAGGTCGTTGAGGTATTCGGATACGTCGAGGTCGTAGCCCTCCGTGCACAGCTTCACCACTTCGTCCCAGCTTCGCAGGGCAGCCCCGGGCAACGGGGGGTTGACCCGCCCCGCTGCCCGGGCCACGCGCTGGAACTGCGATACCAGATCGCCTTCGCGTGGTCTCACTAGAACTGCTCCCAGAAGTACTGCATGGGATCCGCTGCGGCGAAGGCGGCTCCGTCGGCGAGGACGCCGTGGACGGGACTCTTCCTGTCCAGGACGGTCAGGATGCCCGCACCGAGTCCGGCAAGGACACCGGGCAGCAGGATGATCGCGGCACGTGCGCCGAGCAGTGGCTGGTTCCGCTCCAGGGGATTCAACATCAACTCCGAGCGTGTATTGGGGTGTTGGTCAGCCTGGGAGGCTGCCTGCCGTGGTCGTTGATGCTGTAGCGGCTGACCCGCCGACTGCCCCCGCGTGATGTGAATCATGGAGAGTAGCGGCAAGACAGGCGCCTCCGAGGTGGGGGAGATCCATGGGGCGTGTCTAAGACCTCGTGCGTGAGGCAAGGGCGAGAGCCGCGGGACAGTGACCGACGCGAGGGAGCGAATGTGCCGGATAAGGCTAGGAGAGAAGCACCGCCGGAAGGTCGCCGGGCTAGGAACCGGAGTCGGCGGAGCTTGGGCCGGCCGGTCTGATGAGTCTTGAACAGGCCCTGGTGGGTACCACTTCTACCCGAGAACAGCCGTCGGCCCCGTGCCGCCCGTCTGGAGACCGACCGGCGGATCGAGGAGGCTCCGCGCCGTGACGGCTTCACCGGCCCCGCTACGAGAAGGCCGCCGAACGCTGGATGGACTACGGCTGGCGGACCACGGTGAAGTGGACCGGCACAGGAGAGATCTTCCGCCACTCCCGCCTGGCCGGACGGCCCGTCCCCGCCGAGGCGAGCACCACCGAGTGGGCGCAGGACGACCGCTACCAGATCGTCAGCCGGTCTCGCCCGGTTCTCACTGACACGGCCTGCTGAGTCGTTCGCTTCTGGAACGTTGTTGTCCCGTCCGAGTGGTGATGAGCGGGTTGTGCACTTGGGACGCGACGGTTCTCGGCCACTCTGCGACCCCGGCTTCGGGCGGGGGAAAACCCTCGTGAAACCATCTGCACCGCAGGTAGCGTCAGCTACCCACAAACCCCACACCTCCCAGGAGTTCAGACGTGACTCGCCGTTTCCTGTCCGTTGCGGTCGCCATCACCGCGAGTACCGCACTGCTGCTGACCGGCTGCAGCTCGGGCGACGGTGACGACGACGCACCCGACAAGATCAAGGGTGCCGGGGCAGACACGGACAGTTCGGCATCCGCCGGCCCGTCGGCGAAGCCGGGTGCAGCCAAGCGACCGGACATCACGCTGCCCAAGGCCTTCCAAGTCACCTTCGACGGCTGGACGAACAGCGATCCGAAACTCCAGGCCATCCTGAACGACGGCAAGGAACGACTCCGTGCCTCCTACGCCGCGATCAACAACAAGGACCCGCAGGACGACGCCTTCACCTTCTACAGCGAAAGCGACGCGCTGCGCACCGGCACCGAGTGGATCAAGGGGTTCACGGACAAGAACCTCGTCCTGATCGGCAAGGGCCGGGTCTTCCAGCCGCAGCCCCGCATCAGCCCGGACGGTTCCGGAACGCTCTTCTACTGCGTGGACGAGGGCAAGGGATCCACCAAGGACACCAAGACCGGCAAGGTCACCGCCACCCTCGCCGATGACGCCCTTGTGCTCTACCGCACCAAGTTGCGCAAGACCAAGGACGGCGTCTGGAAGACCACGATGGTTCAGACGGAGCGAGGAGCCTGCAAGTGAGGACGCCGCCCCCTCGCGCGGTGACGCTCACCGCAGCGTCCCTGGCGATCACGCTGCTTACACCATCGGCCGCCTTCGCCTGGGGAACGGACCCGGGAGAGGGCGCCAAACCGCCCGCCAAGGACAGTGCCAAGGGCACGGCCAGCGGAACGGAACTGGGGGCCGAGGTCACCCGCACCCGCATCGTCGTCACGCAGTCCGGCGGTGGCACGGTTAAGCCGTCCGCTGGCGGACTGACCGCTGTCGACCCTAACTGGAAGCCCCCGGCCTGCTGGTACGAACCGCTTGCCACCTCGCGACAGCTCAAGGACGCGACGGAGAAGATGAACAAAGGCGACCTGTTCTCCGTTAACTTCGGGCGCCGCTGGGGCAAGGACCTCCTCGTCGACGCGTTCGACAAAGGCGATGCCACCTTCACCGACACTCCGACCAAGAACTACAACGTCGGCAAGAAGGGCATGTTCTGGCGGGCAGTGGCCCGCGAGGACCGCGCGAACGACCCAGAAATCCTGGACTGTTCGAAGAACTTGTTCTGGCAGAAGGCCGGCACCGTCCCCGACGACCCGAACGCCCCCACCCCCGAAGTGCTCGCGGCCTACGCCTACGACAAGATCCGGGTCCCGGACACCGAAGTGGAGCTCAAGCCGCAGGGCAAGTCGACGGTGAACCTGCCCACTTGGGTGTGGCTGGACAAGGCCGTCTTCAAGGACGTCACAGTGCGCGCCTCCTTGCCCCACACCGACCTGTATGCGGTGACGACTGCCAAGCCGGTGACGCTGCATCTGGATCCGGGCACGAGTGACGCGAAGACCTTTCCTGCCTCCGGCGACTGTCCGGTCAACGAGGACGGCTCCGTCGGCGCCCCCTACACCAAGGGTGCATCTCAGCAGGAACCGCCGTGCGGTATCGCCTACCTCCGCGCCACTGGCGGTGAGCCCTACCAGCTGAAGGCCTCCGTCACCTGGGAAATTTCCTGGAGGGGAACCGGGGGAGCGAAGGGCGACCTGCCCAACGGCACTTTCGAGGCCACCCAGGACATCAACGTCCAGGAAATCCAGTCCATCAACCGCTGAACTGACATCACCACAGCAGGTGCCCTGATCGCAAAGGGCTGATACAACGGGGGATTGCACGTGGCACACCGCCCGAAGGACTGGCATGTCCTGGATCTGGACAAGGATCCGACGCCGGGTGATCCCGACCGGGTGCGCAAGCTGGCCAAGGATCTGCATGACTTCTCCGATGATGTCGGCAAGGTGCTGCGTGACATCAAGGGCATGGCGGGCGAGGACGCGATCCTGCGGTGGGCGGGCAAGACGGCCGACGCTTTCACGGAGAAGTTCGAGAAGGCGCCGGAGAAGCTGAAGAAGCTCAAGAAGTCCTACGGGATGGCCGGTGACGCGCTGGCCGCGTACTGGCCGGAGCTGGAGCGCGCCCAGGCCCTGGCGGACAAGGCGCTGGTGAAGGGACGCGAGGCGCAGGCCGATCTCGCCTCCGCCAAGTCCAGCCTGTCGTCGGCTGATTCCTGGGTGGAGAAGGCGGGCAAAGAGGCCGACAAGTACAAGGACGACAAGGGCTCGGGCAAGGATGTGCCGAAGCCGGATGAGTCGAAGGTCCGCGCCGCTACCCGCAACGCGGCCTCCGCCGAGAAGGCTCAGAAGTCGGCGCAGGGTGATGTGGATGCCGCCAAAAGCTCGCTGGACGCGGCGAAGAAGATGGCCGAGGACGCGCGCACGATGCGTCAGGAGGCCGCCGGGACGGCGAAGCGGAGGATCGACGAAGCGTCCGACGCGGGGATCCCCAACCGCAAGTGGTGGGAGGAGGTCGGGGACTGGGTCTCCGACAACTGGGACACCATCGTTGCGGTGTGCAAGGTCGTCGTCGCCGTCGTCGGCATCATCGCGATGATCGTTGGCGGGCCGATCCTCGCCGCGATTGTCATCGTCGCCGGAGCCATCGTCCTGGCCGACACCCTCAACAAGTACCGAAAAGGCCAAGCAGGCCTGATGGATGTCGCATTCGCCGCCCTGGACTGCGTTCCCGGCATGAAGGGCCTGACTACCGCCGCCAAGCTCGGCAAGGGGCTGAAGGGTCTCAAGGGTGGGCTGAAGGGCTTCAAGTCGGCCCGTACCGCGCTGAAGGACGGTGCGAAGGGCGCGTACAGCCGGGTCAAGAGCAAGGTCAAGGGCTGTGGCGACCCGGTGGACGTGGCCACCGGCCAGATGTTCCTGGCCGCGGCCGATGTCATGCTGCCCGGCACCCTGCCGTTGGTCTTCACACGCCGGGTCGCCTCGGGCTACCGCAGCGGCGGCTGGTTCGGCCCCACCTGGACCTCCACCCTCGACCAGCGCCTCGAAGTCGACGAGGACGGCGTCGTCTTCGTCACCGAGGACGGCATGCTCCTGGCCTACCCCCATGCTGAGGGCTCGGATGCATCCGTACTGCCTGACGGCGGTCCCCGATGGCCGCTGGAGCGTCTCGACGACGGCGGCTACCGCCTCACCGACCCCGTCGCCGGCCACTGCCGCTACTTCGCGCCACCTGTTGACGACGTGGCGTTCCTGAGGCGAATATCCGACCGCAACCACAACACCGTTGACTTCGACTACGACGCCGAGGGCACCCCGCTAGCGATCCGCCACAGTGGCGGCTACCACCTGGTCCTCGCAGTCGAGGATGAACGGGTCACTGCCCTGAGCCTGGCGGGTGCGGGCGAGGACGGTTCCGACACCGTGATCAAGCGGTACGGATACACCGACGGCAACCTCACCGAGGTCACCAACTCCGCCGGGTTGCCGCTGCAGTTGACCTATGACGAGCGTCTGCGGGTCACATCGTGGGAGGACACCAACCACAGCCGTTACTACTACCGCTACGACGAGCAGGACCGTTGCGTCGCCCAGGGCGGGGAGGCCGGTCACCTCGCCAACACCTTTACCTATGACGGAATCGATGAGGGCTGGCCGGACTGCCGCACCACCGCCGTCACCACTTCCGGCGGCGCCACCTGGCGGTACGTGGTCAACGACGACTGCCTGGTTGTGGCTGAGACCGATCCGCTGGGTGCCACCGTCATCACGGAGTACGACGCCCACCAGCACGTGATCGCCTCGACAGATCAGCTCGGGTACACCACGAGACTGGAAAACAACGATCTGGGCATGCCGGTGAAGGTCACCCGGCCCGATGGCGGCACGACCCGCTTCACCTATAACGACCTCCACCTCACCACCGCCGTCCAGCTGCCCGACGGCACCATATGGCAGTACACCTATGACGAGGCGGGAAACTGCACCGCCCTCACCGACCCCAACGGGGACACCACGCGCTACACCATCGGGCCCCGCGGCTCGGTGCAGGCCGTCACCAACCCGCTCGGCGAGCGTGTGGAGGCCATCAGCAACGCGGCCGGACTGCCTGTGAGGGTCACTGACCCCGCCGGCGCGGTCAGCCACCACTCCTATGACGCCTTCGGACGGGTCGTAACCACCACTGGCCCAGCAGGCGGGCAGACCCGGCTGACGTGGTCGGTCGAGGGCCAGCTCCTGTCCCGCACCCGCCCGGACGGCACGACTGAGACCTGGGCCTTCGACGGCGAGGGCAATTGCGTGCGCCACACTGATCCGCTCGGTGCGACGGTCCGCTCCGAGTTCAGCCACTTCGACCTGCTGACGGCCCAGACCGGACCGGACGGCACGCGCCTCACCTTCACCTACGACACCGAGCGGCGGCTGACCGCCGTTATCAACCCGCAGGGACTGACCTGGGCCTACCACTACGACATCGCCGGGCAACTCGTCGGGGAGAGCGACTTCGACGGTCACACCAGGGCCTATGCATACGACGCGGGCGGCCGGCTCACCCGGAACAACAACGCCGCCGGGCAGACCGTCACCTACCGCTATGACCCCATCGGTCAGATGGTCGAGAAATCCATCGACGGTCAGGTCACCGTGTTCGAGAACGACCTGTGCGGCCGCCTGCTGCGGGCCGCCAGCCCTGAGGCCGTCCTCGAGTTCCGTTATGACGCTGTGGGCCGCCTCGTGGCGGAAACCGTCAACGGCCATACTCTCGCCACATCCTGCGACGCTGCGGGACGCCGCACCCGGCGCACCACGCCCGCCGGCATCACGACTACCTACTCCTACGACACCTGCGGCAACTATGACGCCCTCACTGTGGCGGGCCGTGTCTTTTCCCTCCAGCACGACGCCGTGGGCCGTGAAATCCAGCGCAGCCTCGGCGACCGCTTCACGCTCGCCTTCGCCTGGGACGGGCAGAACCACTTGGCCGGCCAGACCCTCACCGTCCCCGGCACCGTCCGGCCGCGGATCCAGCGGACCTTCACCCACCGCGAAGACGGGCACCTGACCGCCATCACCGACCAGGACACCGGCCACCGCACCTTCACACTCGACCAGGCCGGACGCGTCACCACCGTCAGTGCGGCGAACTGGAGGGAGACTTACGCCTACGACGAGGCGGGCAATCAGGTTCACGCCTCCTGGCCGGACCAGCACCCCGCAGGCCAGTCCCGCGGCGAGCGCACCTACCAGGGAACACGCCTGACAAACGCCGGCTACACCCGTTTCGAATACGACGCGGCAGGGCGCACCATCCAGCGGCGCAAGCACCGCCTTTCGCGTAAACCGGACATCTGGCGCTATGCGTGGGATGCCGAGGACCGCCTCACCTTCGTCACCACCCCAGACGGTATCCGGTGGCGCTACCTTTACGACCCGCTCGGACGCCGCCTGGCCAAACAGCGGCTCGCCACCGACGGAAGTGTCGAGGAGGACACCCGGTTCACCTGGGACGGCAGCACCCTCACCGAGCAGTCGACCCAGGTCGCAGGCTCCACCGAACTCATCACTCTCACCTGGGACCACGACGGCCTGGCGCCCCTCTCCCAGACAGAGACAAAGTCCCTGGCCGAGGCGCCGCAGCACGTCATCGATCAGCGGTTCTTCGCCATCGTCACCGACCAGATCGGCACCCCCACCGAACTCATCGACGAGGACGGCCACGTCGCCTGGCGGGCCCGGGCCACGCTCTGGGGTACCACTGCCTGGAACCAGGACGCGACGGCCTACACCCCGCTGCGTTTCCCGGGCCAGTACTACGACCCCGAAACCGGTCTGCACCACAACTACTTCCGGCACTACGACCCTGAGACGGGTCGCTACCTCACGCTGGACCCGCTGGGCGTGGACCCTGCACCGAACCCGGCCACCTACGTCGACAACCCGAACACCCAGTGCGATCCGCTCGGGCTCTCGCCCTGCGACGAGGCCGACGTCACCTGGGGCGGCCGCGTCCAGTACGGCGCACCTGGCCCGGGCGGCCGGGCCACCGGCATGCAAGCCCGGCTCGAGTCCGACATGACGGGAGGGAGAACGAAGCCCCCCAAGTGGATCCCTGGCTACGAGAAGTACAAAGAACTACACAAAACGCATCTGCTGGGAGCTCAGATCGGCGGCTCCAACAAGGACCTGCGCAACTTCGTCACCATGCACCGAAACGCCAACACGCCGGTCATGAAGCACGTCGAAGAGCAGATCAGAAGGGCAGTCGACTCAGGTGAGAAAATCGACTACAAGGTCACGCCCATCTACCGGACCAATGACCCCAGCGACGTCACCCCACTCGGTCTCCACCTTGAGGCGCAGGGGAACCGCGGCTTCTCCTTCACCCCCTATGAAGGCGGGAGCAGTACCAACAGCGTCACCATCCTGAACGTCGCCAAGCCCACCTGACACCGAAGAGACAAGGACACCGAACCGGATGCACTCCGCTGTAGTTCGCCTCACCGCACTCGTCCCTCCGGCCGGTCCCCAACGCTCACGCGACTGGGCCGCCGTAGAGGAGCAGCTGGGCACTGCCCTGCCACAGGACTACAAGGAGCTCGTCGACACCTACGGGGGCGGAGTCTTCGACGAGACCGTCTGGCTCCTGGACCCCGCATGCCCTCGACCGGGCTACAACCTCATCGACCAGGCCAAGGAGAGCGCGGAGATCCTTGCCAAGCTGTGGCAGGTGGGATCCAAGCCGCATTTTCTGCAGGACGAGGGGGCCGAGGTTCTGCCCTGGGCCTACATCGAGGGAAGCGGCGCCATGCTGTACTGGCTGCGCAGGCCGGGGCAGAGCCCTGAGGAGTGGACGGTCCTGTTCAACGAGGGACGAGGGCCCGAATGGGAACACCACCCGACCCAGTGCGTGCCCTTCCTCCTGTCCGTCCTGACAGGAGAGACGGACTCGGTGTACTTCGACGAGTTCCCCCCCGACGAGCACGAGTTCGACTCCAACGACGACATCCTCTAAAGCCCGATGACCCCTCCCGCCTCCGGTGACCGCCGCAGGACCCGTCCGCTGCGCTCATGGAGTGACATCTGGCTGTCGCTTCCGGGCCGGCTAGTGGGACGGGCTCGTGGGCGGTCACCGGGGGCAGAATGTCCGCGGCAATCCGGTGACCGCGCTCAGGCCTGCTCCGGTAGTTGCCAGCAGACTTCGCCCGCCTCGATGTCGGGGCGCCAAGAAGCCAAAGCGCTGGTGCGGACGAGTTGGTCGAGAAGGTCCTGAAGGGATAGGGGCGCGGTCGCGCAGAGCCGGGTGAGGACCTCGGCATCGGCGCTCCCGCTGCGGGACTCGGTGTGCGCCGCCAGTGCCAGGGCGGCCAGATGGATAGACGGGGGAGCCCGGCGAGGCGCCGCCAGGGGAATGGGGTGTAGTGCCCAGTGGGCGGCGCGTGCCCGCCGCTCACGGCCGGGCGCCTGAGCCAGGACCGTTACGTCCAGCAGCTGTGCCTCGGCGGATCCATGACCGCGTTGGGTGCAGCGCAGCCATCCGGCGTGCTCGAGTTCATGCCAGGGAGTGGCGTGGGAAGCCAGGCGCATGCTGCGCAGGAACCCGGCCGGCAGATCAACGCGTCCTTGGCTGTCGGAGCGCAGTGCACACTGCAGAGCCAGAAGGCGAGCCGTGGGGGAGGAGAAGGGGGGCAGCGCTGCGGACAGATAGGTAAGCATCTCCTTTACGCGCACGCGCGCGTCAGCACCCGGTGACGGGGCGGTCGAACGCCCACGCGGCGGGGGAGAGACCGTGACAGGCGGGGCGGCGGAGAGCAAGGCGTCGGGAACCACCGCGGCTTGCGCAGTCGCGCCCGCACACCCTGCGCAGGTATCGGCCAGGCGCCACAGGCGCCCGCCCTGGGCTCGTGTGAGCACCAGTCGTACAGAGCCGGAGCAGCCGCGATGGCGTGGATGCCACCGACAGCCCCGCTCGTGGCACTGGCAGGTCCGCAGATGCGACGGCAGCACGTCACGCCGGGCGTGCCGCGCCAGATGAGCCAGCACTGCCGGGCGTGCCGAGCCGGCCGCAAGGGGCCGCGAGTCATGGGGGCAGTGCGGGCACACCAGTACCGGCCCGCCTGCCCCGGGCCGCAGCTCCACGCTCCAGATGCGCCGCACCCTCACATGCGTCGTGCAGAGCCTCATTGGGTGCGCTCCTCCCGCCTGATCGCGCCGCCATCGGATGACGAGCGCACACGCTAGTGCAGACCTCTGCCCTGCTGCAGAGGTGCCGACCTGCGGAAATAGGGCAGAGGTCTGCACTGACAGGGCAGGGTGCTGCACCTTCGGATGGTGGAGTGACGATCTTCCCGCCCGACCCGAACCTCACCGCGCTGCGCCTGGAACTCGCACGCCTGAGGGCCGAGCGGGGATTCACCTACGACGAACTCGCCGAACGCAGTGGCCTGGCCCGCCGCACCCTCATCGAGATCGAGCAGGGCCGCACCATCGGCAGCCTCAAGACCTGGCACGCCCTCGCCCACGCCCTCGACGTCCCCGTCGACCGCCTACTGGGCACCCTCTGCGACGACCACACCCCACCCGGCACCTGACCTCCCGGCTGGCCCCCCGCCCTGGCCGGAGCCGTCAAGACGCCACCCAAACGGGCAATCGCAATAGAACAAACACTCCCCATCTCGTACACCCGCCCCCATCCGCTGGGCCATTCGCAGGAGATACCACCGCCGCCCCCAGGTCCGCGGCGCGCCGCCTGGCACGTTCCCTCCCATGCATCCCCACCCCCCAACCGTGGCCCGCCACTGGGACGGCAGCCCCCTCGCCACCCGCCGCCACCGCTCCCTACGCGTGTCCGCAACCAGCCCCAGCCGACTGCTGCGCACCGGGCAGCACAGCCGCTGCCACACATGCGGCAACCGCATCGAGTGGTACCAGCGCAACAACCACCGCCCCATCGCCCTGCACCCGACCGAGTTCGCCAACACCGACGTACCCGACTCCTGCCGGTGGCACCTCAGCGGCGGCATCGCCTACCGCCACAGCGACCACAGCGCCTGGTGCCGCACCCCGCACGCCATCCTGTGCCCACGGCGCACCATCACCACCCGCCTCACACCCCACCTGCAAAACGTCCGTCGCCAACTCGCCGTCCGCACCCGCACCCTGATTGACACCGGTCTGTTCACCCCACCCGCACCGGCACCCACACTCACCCCGCGCGAAACGGCCCCGGACAGCCACATCACCCGACCGGTCGTCCAGCTCCTTTACACCCGCTACCTCGCCGACCACCCGCTCCACACCATCCGGTGCGTGGCCCAGACCCGCACCCGCCACCGCTGCCCCCACCCCATCCTGGACCCCACAGCCCCGGCCGGCGCCTGGACCCTCCTGCCCGCCAACCCTCGCTCCACCCGCCGCCAACTCGCCCTGGCCGACGGGCTCATGGCCATCTACGACCTCAGCCACCTGCCCTACATCGAACAACTGCGCTGGCGCACCCAACGCTGCCCCGCACATGCCACCGCCCACAGCGCCGCCGACCTCGCCCTGACGACATGGCAGGTCTTCGACCCTCTGCTGCACCACCACCTCATCCACACCCACCTGCCCGCGCCTCCGCCCAGCGGCCGCCGTACGGCGGGGGAGTGCCGCGAGCCCTCAAGACCCTCCTGGCCTGCCCGGCCCCGCTGACCCGGTGAAGACCGCACGCCCACTGCAGGCAGCACTGCCTGAACCCCGCCGTTCTCGACCGCGGGACACGCGACATGCCCCAGCGCTGCCAACAACCCTCAACTCCAGGCGTTCCCGCCCGCCTCACCTCACCCCGGAGCACCGCCGTGCTGACCCTGACCGACGAGCAGACTGCCGCCGCTGATGCCTTCCACGCCGGGGACCACCTGGTCCTGCAGGCCGGCGCCGGAACCGGAAAGACCACCACCCTGACCCTGCTTGCCCAGGCCACCCGACGCCGCGGCCGCTACCTCGCCTACAACCGTGCCATCGCCCGCGACGCCACCACACGCTTCCCGCCCACCGTCACCTGCAAGACGGCCCACGCCCTGGCCTACGCCGCCCTCGGACACCGCTACACCCGACGCCTGAACGCGCCCCGCCGCCCCGCCGGACAGATCGGCCAAGCCCTCGGCATCACCAAACCGACCCGCCTGGGAGAGCGCGACGTGACACCACGAACCCTCTCCTACGCCACCCTGCGCACCGTCACCCGCTTCTGCCACTCCGCCGACCCGGCCATCACCCGCCACCACGTACCCCGCCTGCGAGGCCTGGAGGACCCCGACCACCACGCCCAACTCACGGACGCGATCGTGCCGTTCGCCCGCAAAGCCTGGGCCGACCTGCAGCATCCCGACGACGGAGTGGTCCGCTTCGAGCACGACCACTACCTGAAGATCTGGGCCCTCACCCAGCCCACCCTGAGCGCCGACTACCTTCTCCTGGACGAGGCCCAGGACACCAACCCCGTCGTCGAGCAGGTCTTCCTCAACCAGCGCAGTCACGCTCAGCTGGTGATGGTCGGTGACTCTGCTCAGGCCATCTACGGCTGGCGCGGCGCCAAAGACGTCATGACCGGCTTCGACGGCACCGCCCTGACCCTGTCGCAGTCCTTCCGCTTCGGCCCTCACCTCGCCGCCGAAGCCAACCGCTGGCTCCAGATCGTCGGCGCCCCCATCCGTCTGACCGGCACTGACACCGTTCCCACCGAACTCGGCCCCCTCTCGCGGCCCGACGCCGTGCTGTGCCGCACCAACGTCGGCGCCCTGGCCGAAGTGATGACATTGCTGACCGCTGGACACCGCGTGGCACTAGTCGGCGGAGGAGAAGGCCTGCGCGCCCTAGCCCTGGCCGCCCGCGACCTGAAGGAAGGACGCCGCACCGGCCACCCCGAACTAGTCCTGTTCAGCTGCTGGGGCGAACTGCAGGACTACGCCGCATACGACCCAGCCGGAGGCGACCTACAGCCACTGGTCGACCTCATCGACACCCACGGCCCCGAAGCCATCCTCACCGCCGTCGCCCAGCTCACCCCCGAGGAGCAGGCAGACGTCACCGTCTCGACCGCCCACAAGGCCAAGGGCCGCGAATGGGCAGAGGTAAAAGTGGCAGACGACTTCGCCCCGCCCAAGGACAGCCAGGAGCGCGACGACCAAGGCCAGCCTCTGCCCGGCCCGATCGACGAAGACGAAGCCCGCCTCGCCTATGTCGCCGTCACCCGAGCCCGGAGATGCCTCGACCTCGGTGGCCTGTCCTGGATCCACGCGCACCCAGACACACCCGCCGCAGGTAACGGCGGACTGCCTGCACAGGCCCAATGAACCCTTACCCCTCGTCGGTCACGCCGGAGGAATTGCTGCGCGTGGCCCTGGCACGCTCATCCACCAGGCCTGAGCGTGCTGTGTCGCTGGGCATACAACGGCGGACGTCGCGGGAGAGATGGACGCCGGCGTCCAGGATCGTCGCGGTCGCCACAGGGCGCAGCACCGCGGAAGAACTACGGAGCGCCGGTGCTGAGGTAGTGCTGGACGGGCGCTTGCCGCCATCAAGTCCTGAGCTTGGGCATCGGGATGCATGGCGGGCCCGGCCGACTGCTGTTCGCGTTCTTCGCGGCCGATGGCCGGGACCGAGCGGGAACCTCAGGGAATCGACCCCCGCAGGACTCGACGCGGAGACGTCAGTTGACCGTCCACTTCCAGCGCTGCCAGGGTCAGTCACGCGCGACGACGCCGATGGCGGCAGTGTGGCCGCGCGTACCAAAACGTCAGACATCCGCCTGCATATACGACCGTGGTGCACGTCACGCGGACCACGTGTCCGGAATGGCCCCCTCCGCATCCCTTGATCCACAAACTGGCATCTGGTCTAGACCCATCCTCCCAGATATCTTCACATCTTCGAGTGATCTTCATTAAATTCTCAGATTGTGGGGGAACATGGCACGGCGAAGACGCCGTTGGGGAGCGTCGCGGGGTGTGACGGCCGCGGCGTTGCTCGCGCTGGCTGGACTCACCGGGGAGGCCGCAATGGGCGCGGCTTCTGCGGCAAGTGCCGCCGATGAGCGAGCGGAGGCCGCGGAGCCGGCTTCGCGCGATCCCGCTGACGCCGCGCATCGCGGCAAGGCGTTTTGGGAGGATGACGGGCTTCCGCCCGTGTCCGAGGAGCAGAAGGCGTCTCGGGCTGCCGTCTCCTCAGGGCAGCGCGCTGAGGTCAAGTCGCTGACCACGGCAACGAGTCAGCTCTTCGCCAATCCTGATGGCACATTCACGGTGGAGGCGTCTGCCGAACCGGAGCGCGTCCGTCAGGGCGATGCATGGGTACCGATCGACACCACGTTGATCGAGCGCAAAGACGGCTCTCTCGCCCCGCGAGCGGGCGAGGACATCGAACTGTCCGGTGGCGGCACTCGCGAGCCACTGGCCCGGCTGGCAGCCAACGGCAAGGAATTTGCGGTTTCTGCGCCGTGGGACTTGCCGAAGCCGACAGTTCAGGGGGCGACCGCGGTGTATGCCTCCGTGCTGCCGGACGTGGACCTTGCCGTGACGGTCACCTCCGATGGCTTCACGTATCACCTGGTCGTGCACTCCCGGAAGGCAGCGGCCAATGCGGAGTTGAAGTCCGTCAAGTTCCCCGTGACGGCCAAGGGCCTCTCGTCCCGTGCGACGTCGGAAGGGTCCGCCGCGTTCGTCGACTCGGGCGGCCGGCCTGTGGTGCACAGCGGTGCGGCATTGATGTGGGACTCGGCCGCGCCTCCCGCTACTCCTCCTTCTCCGGCTCCACTCAAGGCCCTGCGGTCCAGCGCGGCCACTGGTGCTACGACCGACGCGCTGAGCGCCGGTGCAGGTTCCCGGACCGAGGTCATGGATGTGACGATTGCGGATGACTCCCTCACTGTCGTGCCGGATCAGCAGTTCCTGGCCGACGAGAAGCGGGTCTTTCCGGTGGTGCTTGATCCGCCTGCGGTCAAGGCGACGCTGACCAGTTGGACCACCGTGTGGTCCGATTCCCCGAAAACGAGCTTCTGGAAGACCTCCCACGCGCTGGGGGTGGGCTACGACGCCTATGTGGACAACAAAAAGGCGCGCTCGTTCTTCCAGTTCGACACCCGCAAGGTGTCCGGGAAAAAGATCATCAACGCCACGTTCACGGCGTACGAGATCTGGTCCGCCAACTGCGACAAGCGCAACGTCGAACTGTGGCGTACGGGGCAGATCTACGGCTCGACCACCTGGAGCGACCAGCCCTCGTGGAAGTCGGAGGTGGACACCGTCTCGGCCGCGAAGGGCCACTCCTCGTCGTGTCCGGACGGCGATGTGGAGTTCGATGCCACGTCTGCCGTGGCGTACACGGCCAAGGCCAAAGCCACGCTGACCACGCTCGGCCTGCGGGCCAGCGAGTCGGACCCGATCGCGTGGAAACAGTTCATGTCGCCGACCGACAAGGACGCGACGTCGTCGAAGAAGCCCCGCCTGTCGATCACCTATGTTTCGGTGCCGACCGCGAAGCCTTCGTCAGTCAAGATGTCCGATCCAAAGGTGTCTTGCTCGGCGTCAGGAAGCCCCGCAATGATCAGGGACGCAACGCCGCGACTGACAGCAACTCCGACCTCGGCCGATGGATCGAATGCAACTCTGAGGCCCAACTTCGAGCTGTACAAGGACGGCAGCTCCACGGCGACCACGCTCAAGCCCTCGGCGTGGACGGCCAGTGGTACAGCCGGCACCGTGGTCACCTCGGCCCTTGCCGAGAACACCACGTATCGGTTCCGCGCCCGCACGGAGTACAAGTACAGCTACGGCGGCAAGACGGACTACCTCTACGGCCCCTGGTCCAGCAGTTGTTACTTCAGGGCTGACACACACGGCCCGGCCGCGCCGAAGATCACTTCGAGTGTCTACACCGAGTGCGTCGGCGATACCTGCGAGGGAGACGCCCAGGACGGCAGTGTCGGGATGACCGGCACATTCCGGATCACAGGCTCCGGTGATGTGCGTCGCTACGACTGGTGGCTGAACGGGGTAAAGGCAGGCAGCAAGACGTTCACCGTCAACATGCCGGTCTACGACGTCAAAGTGACGCCGGACAAACGGCTCACCAACACACTGCGAGTGCAGACCTTCGATGCGGCAGGTAACGCCGGCAGCACCACGGACTACCTGTTCAACGTCGCCAAAGCGGCTGATCCGGTCGGTGTATGGAAGTTCGACGAGAACAGCGGGACCACAGCAGCGAATGCCGCAGGTGATGGCAACGCTCTGCGTCTGAGCAAGGCGGCATGGACGGCCAAGGCACGCAACGGCGCCGGGTTCAAGGCCGACGGCACGGCGACCGCCGCCACTTCGGGCCCTATGGTCGACACCACGAAGAGCTTTGCCGTCTCGGCGTGGGCCAAGCTCGACTCGAAGTCTTCGACTGCGACTGTCCTCAACCAAAACGGTGCGAAGGTCGGCGCGTTCCAGCTCTATTACTCCAGCGCCTACGACCGGTGGGTCTTTAACCGCTATGACCAGGATTCGACTGCCGAGTCGACGGCCATTCACCGT